>NZ_CBDDIG010000014.1:0-49500 GCF_965228755.1 Roseovarius sp. | reverse complement strand
GGCAGAATGGCGCCCGGCGGCAGGTCGAGCCGGTATTTCGTGGAGTAGAGCGAGCCGGGTTCGAGCAGGCCGGAGCCTTCCAGCGCCTCGGTCGCGACGATGGTGCGGGGGCCAAGGCCGAAGCCGGCGGTGGCGTTGTCGGGCTCGGAATCGAGCGAGGCCATCAGGCGGAAGTCGCGGGTGCCGAGGCGGACGGTGTCGCCGGGGGCGATGCCCAGCCGGTCGATCAGCAGGGGGTGCATGACGAGGCCGGGGGTGCCGCCTTCGCCCGCCAAGGCCTCGGCAAGCGGCATGGGCGGGTCGAGCGTGACCTGGCCCACGAGCGGGTAGGCGGCATCGACCGCCTTCACCTGGGTCAGGCCGCGGGGCCCGTCGGGAACGGTGGCCATGGAGCGGAAATCGGCGATCTCGGAGACGCGGGTGGCGGTTTTTTCCATCCAGGCGCGCTCGGTGTCGTTGGCGAAGCGGTAGGTGAGTTCGATCTCGGCATCGCCGCCCAGGAGTCGGGCGCCTTCCTGCTGGAGGCCGGTGGCGATGCTTTCGCGCACGGTGCCCACGGCGGCGATGGCCGCCACGCCGAGGATGACGCAGCCGAGGAAGATGCGGAAGCCGCGCAGGCCGCCCCGCAATTCCCGCGCTGCCAGTTTCGCGGCAAGCCGCAGGGTGGTCATGCGGCGGCCTCGGTTCGGGAGAGGCGGCCATCGGTCAGGGTGATGACCCGGTCGCAGCGATGGGCCAGTTCCGGGGCGTGGGTGACGAGGATGAGCGTGGCGTTGTGGCGTTCGCGCAGGCCGAAGAGCAGGTCGACGATGGCGGCGCCGTTGACCGAGTCGAGGTTGCCCGTGGGCTCGTCGGCCAGCAGGATATCGGGGCGCGGGGCGGCGGCGCGGGCGAGCGCCACGCGTTGCTGTTCGCCGCCCGACAGCTGCGAGGGGTAGTGGTTCATGCGGCTTTCGAGGCCCACGGTCTTCAGCTCTTCCTCGGCGCGGGCGAAGGCATCGGCCGCGCCGGCGAGTTCCAGCGGGGTCGCCACGTTTTCCAGCGCCGTCATGGTGGGGATCAGGTGGAAGGACTGGAAGACCACGCCGAAATGATCGCGGCGGAGGCGGGCGAGCTGATCCTCGGTCATGCTGGTGAGGTCGTGGCCGAGCGCGGTGACGGTGCCGCCGGTGGCCTGCTCCAGCCCGCCCATCAGCATCAGCAGCGAGGATTTGCCGGAACCGGAGGGGCCGATCAGGCCCACCGTCTCTTGCCGGTGGACATCGAGGGAGATCGCATCAAGTATCCGGACGGGGCCGGCATTGCCCTTGAGAGAAAGCGAAGCGTCCTGAAGCGAAAGAACGGGTGAAGACATGAACTGGCGCCTGAAAATGAAAGGTTTTCTGTCATATGGGGCCTCGGCCGCGCGGGGCAAGGCGCTGGCGGTCATTATGCTGGCCGCGACGCCGGCCTGGGCCGAGGAGGTCACGGTGCTGGCCTTCGGCGACAGCCTGACGCAGGGCTACGGGCTGGCCGAGGCGGAGGGGTTCGTGCCGCAATTGCAGGGCTGGCTGGACGGGCAGGGGGCCGAGGCCACGCTGATCAATGGCGGGGTGTCGGGGGATACCACGGCGGGCGGTGCGTCGCGCGTGGAATGGAGCCTGACGCCAGAGGTGGACGCGATGATCGTGGCGCTGGGCGGGAATGACCTGTTGCGGGGGATCGACCCGGCGGTGTCGCGGGAGAACCTCGACCGGATCCTGGCGGCGGCGGAGGCGCGGGAGGTGCCGGTACTGCTGGTGGGCATGGACGCGCCGGGGAATTACGGGGCGGAGTACAAGGACGCGTTCGACGGGATGTACCCGGCGTTGGCCGAAGAATATGACACGCTGTACGTCGAGAGCTTCTTCGAGGGGCTGGGGACGACAGACCCGGCGGAGGCGCGGGGGTTGTTCCAGTCGGACGGCATCCATCCCAATGCCGAGGGCGTGGGCCTGATCGTCGAGGCGTTGGGGCCGAGGGTGCTGGAGCTGATCGGCGAGGTGGAGTAGGCCGGCCGCCCTTGTGAAGAGGCGGCCGGACCGGTGGTTTTGCAGGGGCGTCAGCGCTGGTTCAATTGGGCGCGGACGGTGATGATGCCCAGCCGCGAGACACGGTAGGGCTTTCCCTGTTTCGAGTGGATGAGGCGCCGGCGCTTCAGGCGCTGGAAGACCTCGAGCGTGCAGTCGGAGAGGATATGCCCCTCGCGCGTGACGCAGGTGACCTTACGGATTTTGCCGGACACGCCGCGTTCGTGGAGAATGGCCCCACCCAGCGCGAGTTCGTGCAAAACACGCTGTTCGTGCTTTGATATGTTCAACGGATTGTCCCGATGTCATGAGAGTACAGCGTCAGGCCCGCCCGGCGGTGCGGGTGGGGCCTTTCGGTTCAGCTGTTCCCGGCCTCGAGGGGCTCAGGAACGGGCGGTTGCCCGGGACTCTTGCATCAAATCTCCATCGGTCCGAGGGGTCTGACCTCGGGTTGACGGGTTGGTAGGGATGGATCGGGAGAAAGGCAAGGTGACCGGCCGGCCCGCGGCCGGGGGCGTGGCGGACGGGTCACGTTGGCGTTTGCGCGCGTCGTCGTATTTGACGGTTGTCTCGATGGACGGGGCGGAAGCCACCCAACGAAAAAGGGCCCCGGCGAGGGGCCCTTCTCTATCTTTTCAACACGCGTCTCAGGCGAGGGCGAGGTTGGTCGCCGCTTCGCGGCCGTCACGGCCGGCTTCGACGTCGAAGGTCACTTTCTGGTTGTCGGCGAGGCCGGTGAGGCCGGCGCGCTCGACTGCCGAGATGTGGACGAAAACGTCTTTGCCGCCTGCGTCAGGCGCGATGAAGCCGAAGCCTTTGGTGGTGTTGAACCATTTCACAGTGCCAGTGGCCATGTGCTGTCTCCTGGTATGTTTCTGCCCGCGGAATTGCGGCAGACCGGCAAGTCATTGCTAGATCGAGTGACTGAGCCGTGGATAGGAGCAGGTGGTCGATAGAGATAACGTCGCGCGCCTGATATGGCCCGCTTCCGGCGCTAACACAAGAAAAATTTCCATGACACCGCGAAACTTACCCCGTTGACGGGGCAGAAATGTGCCGACGATTCGGTTAAGAAACCGTTAATTTCAGGGTTAAAGAACCGTTACCTTGGTGCCGATCGGGACGCGCTCGTAGAGGTCTTCCACATGGGCGTTCAGCATCCGGATGCAGCCGTTCGAGACCGACAGGCCGATGGTGCGGGGCGCGTTGGTGCCGTGGATGCGGAAATAGGTGTCGCGGCCGTTCTTGAAGAGGTAGAGCGCGCGTGCGCCCAGCGGGTTGCCGGGGCCGCCGGGCTGGCGATAGCTCTCGTCCGCGGCGAACTTGGCATAGGTCCTGGGCTCGCGCTCGATCATCTCGTCGGTGGGACGCCAGTCGGGCCATTTGCGCTTGGCCTGGATGGTGGCAGTGCCCTGGAACTCGAGCCCGGCGCGGCCGACGCCGACGCCATAGCGCATCGCCTCGCCCGGGGCGGTGATGTAGTAGAGGAAGTGCGCCCGCGGCAGGATCAGCAACTGGCCCGGCCCGTAAGGCGCCTTGATCTGCACCTTGGTGGGCTGGTAGCGCGGCTTGATCACCGAACTGGCCGACTGGGCGATGGCCGGGGCGGCCAGCGCGGAAAGCCCGGTCATGGCAAGGCCGGTGGCGATGAAATGGCGTCTGTCGATCATTGCAGCCTCCTGCTTGGGCATCTTGACGTAAGTTGCCCGGAGGTCATTTGCCACCATGTCGGCAAAAAAGTCAAAACTCCGTAAACAGGGCGCGCCCGGGGTGTGGCCGCCATGCGTCGATCAGATCAGGATCTGCCCGATATCGGCCGGCGAGAGGCCGGGGACATCGGCCACGGTGGCCACGCGCAGCCCGTTGACCAGTACGTCTGTTCCGCGCCTGTCGCGGGTCGGGCGGGTTTCGATCACCGCGTCGGCGCCGGTGTCTTCCAGCGCGATGACAAGGATGTCCTCGGCCGGATCGAACCCGGTGACGGTCACCGGTTTGCGGGGCAGGGCGGTGGTGCCGGGCAGGTCGGCGAACGGATCGTCGGCCGTGCCGCCCGACGGCGATTCGCCGAAGATCGGGCCGCCGAATACCGTATCTTCGAATACCGTATCGCGCATCATACTATCCCTTGTGGCGGGGGCCGGCGTGAAGGCGGTTGGCAGGCCGCGGCAAGCCCCGTTGGCAGAACGGCATGCAGTATTCCCCGGAAGCGCTTGTCAGACCAAGGAAAAAATCATCGGGCTACCTGGAAACTCTGCGTTTCCGCCGCATCGCCCAGCGCAGGGCGGCGCGCGGCAGGCGCAGGACGGTGCGGGCCAGCAGGGCCGGGTATTCGACCTCGCCCGAGAGCAGGTGCATGTAGTCGCGCTTGAGCGTGCGGGAGGCGCGGAAGGTGCTGGCGAAGAAGGGTTTGAGCGCTGGCGAGAAGATCACCGGGCGCAACAGGCGGGCCGAGCGCAGCGCGATGCGGATCGGCCGGGTCATGGGCCGGTAGCGGGCAAGGGCCGAATCGGGGCGGCCGGCGGCGATGGCCTGTGCGGCGGCGGTTGCGGCCAGGGCGCCGGAATGGAGGGCGTGGCCGATCCCCTCGCCGGTGATCGGGTCGACGAAGCCTGCCGCATCGCCCGCGAGCAGGACGCAGCCCTTGCCCGGCACGCTGCGATAGCCGCCGAAGGGCAGGAAATGTCCCTTGATCCTGGTGCCTTGGCCGGTGTGAAGCTGGTCGAGGTAGCGGGCGAGGCGGGCGCGCATGTCGGGGTTTTTCAGGTGCAGCCCGCCCAGCCCGATCGTGGTGCTGCCCCGCTTGGGGAAGGACCAGCCATACCCCCAGTCGGCGGCGGCGAAATCGATGCGCACGGGGGTTTCGCGGGTCGGGGCGGCGGCGGGCGCCTCGATCTCGAGGGCGAAGCCCACGCGGGCGGGGTCGAACGGGGCGCCGAAGAGGGCGCGGGCGACGATGCTCTGCACCCCGTCGGCGCCGATCAGGCAGCGGTAGTCGAGGGTCTCGCCCGATTGCAGGGTAAGGCGGCCGGCGGCGAGGTCGAGCGTGTCGACGCGTTGGCCGGACAGGTCTTCGGCCCCGGCGGCCAGCGCCTTCGAGAACAGGAGCTGGTCGAGATCCCAGCGCATGGTCAGGTGCGTGGGCGGCACCCCGTCGAGCCGGCCGAGCGGGCGGCCTTCCATGTAGAACTCGAAATTCCGCCGCGTTTCAAAGAGTTGCGGGTCGATATCAAGGTCGAAGATATGCTTGAGATGGGCGGCGCACCGGCCGGTGACCAGGCCGCCGCAAAGCTTGGGGCGCGGGAAGCGGGCCTTGTCGACCAGCGCCACCGAGAGCCCGTGTTTCCGGGCTGTCACCGCGGCCGCGGACCCCGCCGGGCCGGCGCCGAGGATGACGAGATCGTAATTTGGCATGGTCGCTCGGGCTCTTGCGGCGTCTGACCGTATACATAGAACACCCCCGGGCAGGGGGAAAGGCGCCAGCGACAGGCGCCTGGCTCAGAGCGCGGCCCAGTCGCGGAAGCGGAAGGGCGTGCCGGGGCGGTAGCCCGGGATGCGGCCGGGGCGGCGGCGGGGCTGGCTCCATTTCGGTGTCCGGGTCTGTTGCATGGCGGATCTCCTCGATGGTGGGAATGTGCCGGGGAAATCCGCCGGAATTGGCGCGGTGTCGGGGTTTTTCCGGGTCTGGAATGTGCCGGAAACCGACGTCGGTATAACGTCGGTATTTTGTCGGTATTGCGTCGGTGCGCGGGACGGCCGGGGCATGTTCCGGGGGGCGTGAACGGTTTTTTAACCGGAATCGCTCAGGCTGGGGCATGTCGAGTTACCTACGTCCCCGCCGCGGCGGCGCGTCCGTGTTCTTTACCGTCAACCTCGCCGAGTGTGGCAGCCGGTTGCTGACGGAGGAGGTTCTGCGGCTGCGCGCCGCCGTTCGGCGGGTGAGGGAAGAGAGGCCGTTCCATATCGACGCGTGGGTGGTGCTGCCGGATCATATCCACGCGGTCTGGACCCTGCCGCCGGGGGATTCGGATTTCTCCACGCGGTGGGGCGCGATCAAGGCGCGGTTCACGCGGGGGCTGAATGCGGCGGCGCGCGGGACGGATGGCGGGCCGGATGGCGGGCTGGATGCCGGGCCGCTGCGATTGCCCACGGAATTGCCGGTGGTGCGGTCGGGGCGGTATGCCGGGCTGAAGCCCGGCCTACGGGCGGACAAGCGCGAATGCGCGATCTGGCAGCGCCGGTTCTGGGAACACCATGTGCGCGACCTCGACGAGTATGCGCGGCTGGTGCGGTATTGCTGGGGCAACCCGGTGAAGCACGGGCTGGTGGAGCGGGCGGTGGACTGGCCGTACTCGTCGATCCACCGGGATGTGCGGCTGGGGATGGTCGAGCCAATATGGACCGGGGTGCAGGTACCGGGCGCGAAGCGCGCGTAGGGCCGGGCAGGCCTGGGATGGCGGGCGCCTGGGCGCGCCGGAGGCGTGGCACTGGCGTGGCGCAGAGCGCAGGCGTGGTACGAGGCGCGGGCGTTGTGTGAGGCGCAGGGGCGAGGCGAGGCGTAGATGCGGCGCGTGGCGCAGGTGCGGGGCCACGCTAGGTCAGGCGCGTGGCGCAAGCGTGGCGCGTGGCGTAGGTGCGGCGCGTGGCGCAACCGTGGTGCGAGGCACAGGCCAAGGCGCAATAGGCATGACGCGCGGCAGGTGGAGCCGGATGCGGTGGTGGTAGGCCGGGCTTCAGCCCGGCTTCCGCCCGCACAATATCCACGGCGTGCCGGGCCGAAGCCCGGCCTACATGGGGCCTCGCTTCCGTCCGACAGCCCCTACCGCGCGAACTTCTTGTGCTTGATCCGCTTGGGCTCCAGCGCGTCCGGGCCCAGCCGGCGCTTCTTGTCTTCCTCGTAATCCTCGAAGTTCCCCTCGAACCATTCGACATGCGCCTCGCCCTCGAAGGCGAGGATATGGGTGCAGATTCGGTCGAGGAAGAAACGGTCGTGCGAGATGACCACGGCGCAGCCGGCGAAATCCACCAGCGCGTCTTCCAGCGCGCGCAGGGTTTCGACGTCGAGGTCGTTGGTCGGCTCGTCGAGCAGCAGCACGTTGCCGCCGGATTTCAGCAGGCGGGCCATGTGCACCCGGTTGCGCTCGCCCCCTGACAAAAGCGAGACCTTCTTCTGCTGGTCGCCGCCCTTGAAGTTGAAGGCCGAGCAATAGGCGCGGGAGTTCATCTGCGCGTCGCCCAGCTCGATCACCTCGGCGCCGCCGGTGATCGCCTCCCACACGGTGTCGCCATCCTTGAGATCGTCGCGCGACTGGTCGACATAGGACATCTCGACCGTGTCGCCATATTCGATCGTGCCGGCGTCGGGCTGCTCCTGCCCGGTGAGCATCTTGAACAACGTCGACTTGCCGGCGCCGTTGGGGCCGATCACGCCGACGATGCCGCCGGGGGGCAGCGAGAAGGAGAGGTTCTCGATCAGGAGCTTGTCGCCCATGTGCTTCCTCAGCCCCTCGATCTCGATCACCTTCGAGCCGAGGCGGGGGCCGTTGGGGATGACGATCTGGGCCTTGCCGACCTTCTCGCGCTCCGACTGGCTGGCGAGCTCGTTATAGGCGTTGATCCGGGCCTTCTGCTTGGCCTGCCGCGCCTTCTGGCCCTGGCGCATCCATTCCAGCTCGCGCTCGAGCGTCTTCTGGCGCGACTTGTCCTCGCGCGCCTCCTGCGCCAGGCGCTTGGCCTTCTGTTCCAGCCAGGCCGAGTAGTTGCCCTCGTAGGGGATGCCGCGGCCGCGGTCGAGCTCGAGGATCCAGCCGGTGATGTCGTCGAGGAAGTAGCGATCGTGGGTGACGATCAGGATGGTGCCCTTGTAGTCGATCAGGTGCTGCTGCAGCCAGGCGATCGTCTCGGCGTCGAGGTGGTTGGTGGGCTCGTCGAGGAGCAGCATGTCGGGCGCCTCGAGCAGCAGCTTGCAGAGCGCCACGCGGCGTCGTTCCCCGCCCGAGAGCGAGTCGACATTTGCGTCGTCGGGAGGGCAGCGCAGCGCCTCCATCGACACGTCGATCTGGGCGTCGAGATCCCACAGGTTGGCGCTGTCGATCTCGTCCTGGAGCGCCGCCATCTCGTCGGCAGTGTCGTCGGAATAGTTCATCGCCAGCTCGTTGAACCGCTCGAGCTTGGCGCGTTGCGGCGCCACCGCCTGCATGACGTTCTCGCGCACGGTCAGGTTCGAATCCAGCTGCGGCTCCTGCGGGAGGTAGCCCACGCGGATGCCCTCCGCCGCCCAGGCCTCGCCCTGGAACTCGGTGTCGAGCCCGGCCATGATCTTCATCAGCG
Organism: Roseovarius sp.; assembly: GCF_965228755.1. Lineage (GTDB taxonomy): Bacteria > Pseudomonadota > Alphaproteobacteria > Rhodobacterales > Rhodobacteraceae > Roseovarius. The sequence continues at coordinate 41,125 of NZ_CBDDIG010000014.1, read as the reverse complement.
TCGACTTGCCCGCGCCGTTGGGCCCGACCACGCCGATCTTCACCCCGGGCAGAAAGCTGAGATGGATGTTCTCGAAGCATTTCTTGCCGCCGGGATAGGCCTTGGACACGCCTTGCATGTGGTAGACGAATTTCTGCGCCATTGGGCTCTCTTCCTGAAAACTCTGAGGTTGGCGCCCATGTAACCGGGCCGCGCGGCGAATTCAAATGCTCTTGCGGCCCATTTGCGGTATGCGCGCGCCCCGTGCTTCTTCTGGCCCCAAATATCCCCGCCGGAGGCTCCCCCGGCCTGTCACGGGCGCAGGCGGCGCGACGGCACGAAACCGCTGGACACCCGGGCGCCCCTGCGGTCAGAAAGGCGCGATGCGATATGTGCTGCCCCATATACGCGCCGGACAGGCGGTCGGCCTTCTGGGCGGGTCCTTCGACCCCCCGCATGCGGGCCATGTGCATATCAGCCGCGAGGCGTTGCGGCGGTTCGGGCTGGACCAGGTCTGGTGGCTGGTGAGCCCCGGCAACCCGCTGAAGGCGCGCGGCCCGGCGCCGCTGGCCGAGCGGATGGCGGCCTGCCGCGCGATTCTCGATCATCCGCGGATGCATGTGTCGGATTTCGAGGCGCAAGCGGGCACGCGCATCACCGCCGAGACGCTGGCCGTGTTGCAGGGCGCGCGGCCCGATCTGCGCTTCGTCTGGCTGATGGGGGCCGACAACCTCGCGCAGCTGGACCAGTGGCAGGACTGGCAGGAGATCGTCGAGCGGGTGCCGCTGGGCGTGCTGGCGCGCCCCGGTCAGCGGATATCCGCGCGGATGTCCAAGGCGGCGCGGGTCTATCGTTTCGCCCGGCTGAAGGGGGCGAAAAGCCGGCTTCTGGCCTGTGCGCAGGCGCCGGCGTGGTGTTTCGTGAACGTGCCGATGCGGGGGATTTCGTCGACCGAACTGCGCGCGGCCGGGGGGTGGCGCGGCGGCAGCCGAAATTGACGGGAACGTAAGCGTGGTATCGGATTGTTTGCGCGGCAGAGTTTGGCATAATTGACCATATGTTAAAGCGCGTTTCGAGACGGTTCTTTCTGGGTGGGGCCCTTGGGGTTCTCGCCGGCCCGGCCTGGGCCGGGGCGCCCGAGGTTTCCCTGCGTCCGCGGGCGCGGCCGGCCCCTGCGGCCCCCAAGCGGGTGCCCACGCCCGAGGAGCTGATCGCCGAATCGCGGCTGAGCGGGGTGGTGAGTTTCTCGGTGGTCGACGTGAAGGCCGGTGCGGTGCTGGAGACGCATGACGGCTTTACCGGTCAGCCGCCGGCCAGCGTCACGAAGGCGGTGACCGCGCTTTACGCGCTCGACGTTCTGGGGCCGGACTATCGGTTCGAGACGCGGCTTCTGGCCGGGGGCGCGGTCAAGGACGGCGTGGTGCATGGCGACCTGATCCTGGCCGGCGGGGGCGATCCCGAGTTGGACACGAACGCGCTGGCCGAGATGGCCGCGAAGTTGAAGGCGGCGGGCGTGCGCGAGGTGAAGGGCAAGTTCCGGGTCTGGGGCGGGGCGCTGCCCTTCGAGCGGGTGATCGACCCCAGCCAGCCCGAAGAGGTGAGCTACAACCCGTCGGTGTCGGGGATCAACCTGAACTACAACCGGGTGCATTTCGAATGGACCCGCGCGGGCGGGGAGTACACCGTGACGATGGATGCGCGTTCGGGCAAGTACCGCCCCGACGTGCGCGTGTCGCGGATGCAGGTCGCCGCGCGCAGCATGCCGGTCTATACCTATGCCGACATGGGCGACCACGACGCCTGGACCGTGGCCAAGGGCGCGCTGGGCAGCGGCGGGGCGCGGTGGCTGCCGGTGCGCAAGCCCGAGGCCTACGCGGCGGAGGTCTTCGCCACCTTCGCGCGCTCGCACGGCATCAAGCTGGAGCCGGGTGACCCGCCCGCCGCCGCGCCCGAGGGCGAGATCCTGGTGACGCACCGCAGTGCGCCGCTGACCGAGGTGCTGCAGGGGATGCTGAAATATTCCAACAACCTGACCGCCGAGCTGTGCGGGATGACCGCCAGCGCCAAACGGCTGGGCCGGCCGGTGTCGATGAAGGCGTCCGCCGAGGAGATGGGCCGCTGGGCGCAGACCGAGATCGGGATGCCGGGCGCCAAGCTGGTCGATCATTCCGGGCTGGGCGAGACCTCGCGCCTGCGGGCCGCCGCGCTGGCGCAGGCGCTGGCGAAGGTTCACAAGGAAGGGCTGTTGAAGCCGATCCTGAAGGAGTTCCCCATGGTCCGGGACAACGGGCAGGTCGACGCCGCGCATCCCGTCAAGGTGATGGCGAAGACCGGCACGCTGTATTTCGTCAGTTCGCTGGCGGGCTACATGACGGCGCCGGACGGGCGCGAGCTGGCCTTCGCGATCTTCACCGCCGATCCCGACCTCCGGGCCAGCTTCGACAAGGGGTCGGAGGCGCGGCCCGAGGGCGCGTCGACCTGGAACGCGCGGTCGAAGAACCTGCAGCAGAAGCTGCTGGAGCGCTGGGGCCGGGTTTACGGCAGCTGAGCCGGCTCAGCCGCGCCGGTCGATCTTGGTCGACAGGTGGATCAGGCTTTCCGAACTTTTGACGCCCTTCGCCTCGCCGATGCGGTCGAGCGTGTCGTCGAGCTGTTCCGTGGTGGCGGCCTCGAGCCTGACGATCAGGTCGACGCGGCCCGAGGTGGTGTGGACGGTGCGCACCCCCGGCAGCGATTCGAGCCGGGCGAGGACGGCCGGGGCGCTTCGCGGCTCGATGCTGACCAGCGCCGTGGCGCGGAGGGGGGCGCGGAGGGCGTCGGTCACCCGGACGGTGTAGCCTGCGATCGTTCCGGTCGCCTCCAGCCGGTCGAGGCGGGCCTGCACGGTGGTGCGGGCCAGGCCGAGGCGGCGGGCGAGGCCGGCGACGGGCATGCGGGCGTTTTCCCGGAGGAGGCTGAGGAGGGCGTGGTCTGTATGGTCGATTTGCATGGGCGTTTCGGCGAAATGACGGTAGCTGATGTCGTTTTATACGATCCGCCTGATGAAATCGACGAAAACTGCGCGCAGACTGCAAGAAAACGCACCGCGAGGCAGTCACATGAGAGAAACCCCCACATGGGCCGACCCGGCCAGCCATATCGCGCGGCACAAGCCGGACATGGCGCAGTTCTATTTCTCCCCTTCGGTATTGCAGGCGACGGCAAGGCGGTTTCGCGAGGGCTTTCCGGGTTTGGTGACCTACGCGGTCAAGGCCAATGCGGGCGAGGAGGTTCTGGCCAACCTCGTGGCGAGCGGCATGCGGGCCTACGACGTGGCGAGCCCGCGGGAGATGTACGCGGTGCGCGCGGTCTGCCCCGGCGCGGTGCTGCATTACAACAACCCGGTGCGGTCGATAGAGGAGGTCGGCATGGCCCGCGCGATGGGCGTGGCCTCGTGCTCGGTCGACTGTTTCGGGGAGCTGGCGAAGCTGGACCCGTTGCCAAGGGAGACGGAGGTGGCGGTGCGGCTGGCGCTTCCGGTGTCGGGCGCGGCCTATGATTTCGGCGAGAAGTTCGGGGCCGGGCCGGAGAAGGCGGCGGCGCTGTTGCGCGAGGTGGCGGCGATGGGATTCGTGCCGGCGATGACCTTTCATCCGGGCACGCAATGCGCCGACCCTGCGGCGTGGGGCGCCTATATCGCGGCGGCGGCGGAGGTGGCACGGGCCGCCGGTGTGCGGATCGCGCGGCTGAACGTGGGCGGCGGGTTCGCCTCGCACCGCAGCGGCGTGGCGCCGGACCTGGAGGCGATTTTCGGGCATATCGCGGCGGTGACCGAAAGTGCCTTCGGAGCGGACGCGCCGGGGCTGGTCTGCGAGCCGGGCCGGGCGATGGTGGCCGAGGCGTTCACGCTGGCGACCCGGGTGAAGGCGCTGCGCGGCTGCGGGGCGGTGTTCCTCAATGACGGGCTGTATGGCGGGCTGTTCGAGGCGCGCGATATCGGCATGGGCGACCGCATCCGGGTGATCGGCCCCGATGGCACGCCACGCGGCGGCGAAAGGGTCGAACGGGTGGTCTTCGGGCCGACCTGCGACAGCCTCGACCGGTTGCCGGCGCCGGTGGCGCTGCCCGGGGACATGGCGGAGGGCGATTACGTGCTGTTCGACGGGATGGGCGCCTATTCAAGCGCCATCGCCACGCGGTTCAACGGTTACGGCCCCGGCGAGGCGGTCACGGTGGCGGCTTTGGCCTGATCGGGTCTGGACACCGGGCGCCCACGGGCTAGGGTCGGGCACATCCCGACACAGGCCAGAGGACCCCGCTGACCCATGCAGAAATTCGGCAAGAGCCAACCGGCCTCCCGCCTCGAAGACGCGCGTTTCCTGACCGGCCATGGCCGGTACCTGGATGACACGCCGCCGGAAGAGGCGCTGCGCGTCTATTTCCTGCGCTCGCCCATGGCGCATGCGACGATCGCCTCGATCGACCTTGAGGCCGCGAAGGAGGCGCCGGGGGTGCATCTTGTGCTGGATGGCGAGGGGCTGCGCGACGCGGGCGTGACCGAGGGGCTGGCCGCGGTGCTTGTCGACAATCGCGACGGCAGCAAGGGCGCCGCGCCCCGCCGGCCGTTGCTGGCCGAGGGGCGCGTGCGGTTCGTGGGCGAGGCGGTGGCGATGGTCGTGGCCGACAGCCTGCAGGAGGCGCGGGATGCCGCCGAGCTGATCGAGGTCGATTACGAGGATTTGCCGGTGCACATGGCGCTGGCCCCCGGCGGCGAGCCGCTGCACGAGGACGTGCCGGAGAACCGGGCGTTCGACTGGGCGCTGGGCGATGAAGAGGGCACGGAGAAGGCCATTGCCGAGGCCGCGCACGTGGTGCGGCTGTCGGTGGGGGACAACCGTATCATCTCGAACCCGATGGAGCCGCGCGGGGCCTGGGCCGACATGGAGGACGGGCGGCTGCACCTGTCATTCGGCGGGCAGGGGGTGTGGAACACCAAGCGGAACGGGGCGAAGATCTACGGGATGGACCCGGAGGAGATTCGCGTGACCATCCCGGATGTGGGCGGGGGCTTCGGCACCAAGGCGCCGGATTATCCCGAGACCTATCTGGTGGGGCAGGCGGCGCGGATGCTGAAGCGCCCGGTGCGCTGGTATGCCGACCGGTCGGAGACGATGCTGGCCGACAATGCGGGGCGCGATCTGGAGCATGACCTGACGCTGGCGTTCGACGCGGACCTGAGGATCACCGCCTACAAGGTCGAGACGCGCTGCAACATGGGGGCGTATAACAGCGGGCTGAACCAGCCCATCCAGACGGTGCTGTTTTCCAAGGTGCTGACCGGGGTGTACGACATCCAGACGGCTTATCAGCATGTCGAGGGGTTCTATACCAACACCACGCAGGTGGATGCCTATCGCGGGGCCGGGCGGCCCGAGGCGATCTATGCGCTGGAGCGGGCGATGGACCGGGCGGCGCGGGAGCTGGGCGTGGATACGTGGGAGCTGCACCGGCGGAACTTCATCCGGCCGGAGCAGTTTCCTTATACTTCCTTTACCGGCGAGACCTATGATGTGGGGGAGTTCGCGCGGCTGCTCGACCGGGTCGAGGCGGAAGCGGATCGCGACGGGTTCGCGGCGCGGAAGGCGGAGAGTGAGGGCAAGGGCCGGCTGCGCGGCATGGGGCTGTGCTATTATATCGAGGCGATCCTCGGCAATCCGACCGAGACCGCGAAGGTGGAGTTTCACGAGGATGGCACGGTGTCGATCTATGTAGGCACGCAATCGAACGGGCAGGGGCACGAGACGGCCTATGCCCGGTTCCTGTCGGACCAGACGGGGATTCCGGTGGAGCAGATCCGCGTGGTGCAGGGCGACAGTGACCGGATCGAGAAGGGCGGCGGCACGGGCGGCTCGCGCTCGGTGACGACGCAGAACAACGCGACGCTGGCGACGGTGGGCAAGATGGTGGAGGCGTTCACGCCCTACCTGGCCGAGAAGATGGGCGTGCCGGCGGAGGATGTGCGTTTCGACGACGAGACCTTCCGCGCGCCGGGCTCGAACCTGACGCCGACCTTCGTCGAAGCGGCCGAGATGGCGCGGGCCGATGGGCGGACAGACCTGCTGGTGCACGAGGAGACGGCGACACTGCCGGGCCGGTCCTATCCCAACGGCGCCCATGTGGCCGAGGTGGAGGTGGACCCGGAGACGGGGCATGTCACGCTGGAGCGCTACACCGTGGTCGACGATTTCGGCAACTTGATCAACCCGATGCTGGCCGAGGGGCAGGTGCATGGCGGCAGCGTGCAGGGCATTGGCCAGGCGCTGTGGGAGCATGTGGGCTATGACGAGGATGGCCAGCTCCTCACCGGAAGTTTCATGGACTATGCCATGCCGCGGGCCGATGATGTGCCGATGATCGGCTTTACCTCGGAACCGGTGCCGTCGACGGCGAACGTGATGGGCATGAAGGGCTGTGGCGAGGCCGGCACGGTGGGCGCGATGGCGGCGACGGCGAATGCCGTGGCCGACGCGCTGTGGGGGCGCGGGGTGCGGCAGGCCGACATGCCGTTCACGCCGTCACGCGTATGGGACATGTTGAACGATGCAATGGCCCCGGTGGGTTGAGAAGCTATATGCCCTGCTCCGCCCCGGCCTGCGCCATGGGCAGAGCCGGTACGAGGGCACGCGGGGGCAGGTCACCCACGTGATCATCCTTGACGGGACGATGTCCTCGCTCGAGCAGGGGCACGAGAGCAACGCGGGGCTGGCCTATCGCCTGTTGAGCGAAGTCAGCGGGGCGCGGCTGTCGCTCTACTACGAGGCCGGCGTGCAGTGGCAGGACTGGAGCACCACGGGCGACGTCATCCTGGGCCGGGGGATCAACCGGCAGATCCGGCGGGCCTATGGTTATCTCGCCAGCCGGTATCGCGAAGGCGACCGGATCATCCTGATGGGCTATTCGCGGGGCGCCTACGCGGTGCGCTCGCTGGCGGGCATCATCGACCAGGTGGGGCTGCTGAAGGCGCAGGACGCGACCGAGCGGAACATCATGACCGCCTATCGCCATTACCAGACCGGGGGCGAGAGCGCGGCCGAGCGCGCCTTTGTCGAGGCCTATTGCCACGCGGCGGTGGAGATCGAGATGATCGGGGTCTGGGACACGGTCAAGGCGCTGGGGCTGCGGCTGCCGGTGGTCTGGCGCTGGTCCGAGCCGGCGCACGCGTTCCACAACCACCGCCTGGGGCCCACGGTGAAGCGGGGCTATCACGCGCTGGCGCTGGACGAGACGCGCGCCGTCTATACGCCGGTGCTGTGGGAGACGCCGGAGGGGTTCGACGGCAAGATCGAGCAGGTCTGGTTCCGCGGCAACCACGGCGACGTGGGCGGCCAGTTGGGCGGGGTCGAGGCGGCGCGGCCGCTGGCCAACGTGCCGTTCCGCTGGATGATGGGCAAGCTGGAGGAATGCGGCGTGGCCCTGCCCGACGGGTGGGAGGCGCGGTTCCCGGCCGATCCCGATGCGCCGTCCTGCGGGTCTTGGGGCGGCTGGGGCAAGATATTCCTGCTGCGCGGCGCGCGGGTGGTGGGGCTGGACCCGTCGGAACGGCTGCATGAAACCGTGCAGGGGCGGGAGGACCTCATGGCGCACGTGGCGGCGGCGCAGTGACCTCGGGCGTTGGCGCGGGTGGCCGGTGTCGGATCATGGATATTTGAGCCAAGAAGAAGCCCGGGCCTGCGCTGCTTCTTCTTGGGAAAAGTATCCCGGGGGGAGCGTTGAATTTTTGCAGAAAATTCAACGCTGGGGGCAGCGCCCCCCTCGACGGGTGCGGGTGGCGTCAGCCGTTTGCGTCCATGATCAGGCAGGTTGTGGAGGCAGTGGCGTAGAGCTTGCCGTCCTCGATGCCGCGCAGCTCGCCCGAGGCGACGCCGGTGCGGCGGCCGGCATGGCCGACCTCGCCCACCGCGCGCATGGCCATGCCAATGGGCACGGCGCGGGTGATGTTCACCTTGTATTCGAGCGTGGTGTAGAGGCGCCCCTTCGGCAGGGTGGTCATCACCGCGCAGCCCATGGCGCTGTCGAGGATGGCGCCGTACCAGCCGCCATGCACGCCGCGCATGGGGTTGGTGACGGGGAATTCCGGCGTGCCTTCGAAGGTGACGCGGCCGGGTTCGACGCGGGTGAGGGAAAAGCCCATGGTCGCCCCGATCGGGGGGCCGGAGAGGGCGCCCGACAGCACGTCCTGCATGAATTCGAGGCCGGAGCGCGACAGCAGGTCCGTCATGTCCGGCAGGGCGTCGAGCGTCTGGGCGACATGCGGGGCGGGGTCTGACATGGGGGGCTCTCCTGTTCCTGACGCGGCGGAGGGTAGGGCGCCGCGCGGGCCTTGGGCAAGGGCGACGCTACGGCATGAAAAAGGCCCGGCCTGCTTGGGATGCTGAGGCCGGGCCGGAGGGACGGGGGCGGAGAGCCCCGACCAGAGAGCCGTGAGTGGTGTCAGGCGACGTCGCGCAGTTCGACCCGGGACCGGACGCCGAGCGCGTGGCAGACGTCGCGGGTGAGATCGGGGCGGTTGAGCGTGTAGAAATGCAGGTGCTCGACGCCGCCGTCGATCAGCTTGCTGCACAGTTCGGTGGCAACCGCGACCGCCAGCAGGTCGGCGCGGCCGTCGTCATGGGCCTCGGCCTTCTCGAAGGCGTCGGCCAGCCATTTCGGGATCGAGGTGCCGCAGGATTCGGCGAAGCGGCGGGCGCCCTTCCAGTTCTCGATGGGCAGGATGCCGGGCAGGATGGGCGCCGTGATGCCGGCCTTGTCGCAGGCATCGCGGAAGCGGAAGAAGGTGTCGGCCTCGAAGAAGAACTGGGTGATTGCCTCGTCCGCACCGGCGTCGAACTTGCGCTTGAGGTACTCGACATCGGCGCCGGGGTCGGCCGCCTCGGGGTGTTTCTCGGGGTAGGCGCCGACGCGAATCTTGAACTTGCCGGTCTCGGCCAGGGCCGAGATCAGCTCGCAGCTGTCGGTGAAGCCTTCCGGGTGGGCCGTGAAGCCGCCCGAGCCCTTGGGCGGGTCGCCGCGCAGCGCCACGATCTCGTTCACGCCGGCCTCGGCGAAGGTGTCGGCGATGGCCAGCGTTTCCTCGCGGCTGGCATCGACGCAGGTCAGGTGTGCCGCCACGTTGAGGCCGGAGGACTTGTGCAGGGTGGCCACCGCGTCGCGGGTCAGCTCGCGCGTGGTGCCGCCGGCGCCGTAGGTGACCGACACGAAGGACGGGTCGAGCGGGGCGAGCGCCTGCACGGTGTCCCAGAGGCGGAAGGAGGCCTCGAGCGACTTGGGCGGGAAGAACTCGAAGGAAACGGAGGGGGCGGTCATGACAGGGGCGTCCTATTGCAAAAGGGTGTTGCCCCTCTTGTCGCAGGCGCGCGTACGTGAGACAACTTCATAAAATTCATGGTTTAGATGAGGCGAGCTAATAATGCACATCGACTTCCGGCATTTGCGGACGATCCGGGCGATACACCAGGCCGGCGGCCTGGCCAAGGCGGCGGACCTGTTGCACATCACCCAGTCGGCGCTGTCGCACCAGATCAAGGGGCTGGAAGACCAGGCCGGGGTCGAGCTTTTCGTCAGGCGGTCCAAGCCCTTGCGCCTGTCGGCGGCGGGGATGCGGCTGCTTCGGGTGGCCGAGAAGGTGCTGCCCGAGATCGAGGCGCTGGAGGCGGAGTTCGACAGCCTCCGGCAGGGGAGCGCCGGGCGGCTGCATATCGCCATCGAGTGCCATGCCTGTTTCGAGTGGCTGTTCCCGGTGCTGGAGCAGTTCCGGAAGTCCTGGGCGGATGTGGACGTGGATATCCGGCCCGGGCTGGCCTTCGACGCGCTGCCGGCCTTGCAGAAGGAGGAGGTGGACCTGGTGGTGTCGTCGGATCCGGAGGACCTCGACGGGATCGCGTTCCGGCCGTTGTTCGATTACGAGCCGGTTTTCGTGGCCTCCTCGCAGCATCCGCTGGCGGCGAAGGATTTCATCGAGGCCGAGGATCTCAGGGGCGAGACGCTGATCACCTACCCGGTGGAGCGGACGCGGCTGGACGTGTTCACCGAGTTGCTGACGCCCGCGCGGGTGGAGCCGCGGGCGGTGCGGCAGGTGGAGCTGACGGCGGTGATATTGCTGCTGGTGGCGTCGAACCGGGGGGTGGCGGTGCTGCCCGACTGGGTTCTGCGGGAGCAGCGGGCCAGTTCGGATTACATCACCCGGCCGTTGACCGAGACCGGCGTGACCAAGCGGCTTTACGCGGCGATCCGGGAGGATGACGGCGACAAGCCGTTCATGGCGCACCTGCTGCGGCTGGCAAGGGAAATCCCGGTCAGGATGCAGCGGCGGGCGAAGGAGGTGGACAAGGTAGAGTAGGGGCTGCCGCCGACTCAGGATTTGCGCGCGAGATCAAGGCCGCAGCCTGCTGCGTGATCACCACCCCGCAGCTTGGCGATCACGCGGCTTGGTGCCCCGGAATAGCCTCACATCTTCTGCTGCGTGTACTTCTTCAGCTCGGCCCGCGCCACCTGCCGCCGGTGTACCGCGTCGGGCCCGTCGGCCAGGCGCAGGGTGCGCAGGTGGGTCCACATGGCCGGGAGCGGGACGTCCTGGCTGATGCCCTGGGCGCCGAACATCTGCACCGCCTCGTCGACCACCTTGAGCGCGACGCGGGGCGCCACCACCTTGATCTGGGAAATCCACGGTGCCGCGGCGCGGGCGTCGCCCTGGTCCATCATCCAGGCGGCCTTGAGGCAGAGCAGGCGGGCCTGCTCGATCTCCATCCGGCATTCGGCGATGATGTCGTAATTGGCACCAAGCTGGACCAGCGGCTTGCCGAAGGCCTCGCGCGCGAGGCCGCGGCGGCACATCAGCTCCAGCGCCGCCTCGGCCTGGCCGATGGCGCGCATGCAGTGGTGGATGCGGCCCGGCCCGAGGCGGCCCTGCGAGATCTCGAAGCCGCGACCCTCGCCCAGCAGCATGTTTTCCGCCGGCACGCGCACGTCGGTGAAGCGGAAATGCATGTGGCCGTGGGGCGCGTCGTCGTGGCCGTAGACCTGCATCGGGCGCAGTTTCTCGATGCCGGGGGTGTCGGCGGGCACCACGATCATGGAATGGCGCTGGTGCTTGGGCAGGTCGTCGCCGCCGGTGCGGACCATGACGATATAGACCTTGCAGCGGGGGTCGCCCGCGCCGGTGGCCCACCATTTCTCGCCGTTGATCACGTAGTCGTCGCCGTCGCGGACGCAGGACATCTCGAGATTGGTGGCATCCGAGCTGGCGACCTGCGGTTCGGTCATCAGGTAGGCGCTGCGGATATCGCCCTCGAGCAGGGGCGCGAGCCAGCGGTCCTTCATCTCGGGCGTGCCGTAGCGCTCGAACACCTCCATGTTGCCGGTGTCGGGGGCGTTGCAGTTGAACACCTCGGCGCCCATCGGGGTCTTGCCCATCTCCTCGGCGAAGCAGGCGTATTCGACGGTGGTCAGGCCGAAGCCGCGCTCGCTGTCGGTGAGCCAGAAGTTCCACAGGCCGGCGGCCTTGGCGCGGGCCTTGAGCCCCTCGAGGATCTCGGCCTGCCGGTCGGTGTATTCCCAGCGGTCGCCCTTGCCGATTTCGGCATGGTACTCGGCCTCGAGCGGGGCGATCTCGTCGCGCACCATGGCGGCCACCCTGTCGAGAAGTTCCCTGATCTCCGGCCTGATCGAAAAATCCATACTCTCGCCTCCTGTCATCGCGGTTTGCGCGGTCCGGCAGGCCGGACACAACTCTTGACCGTTTCGGCAGGATTGTCGCCATAATGTCAACACGTATCCCCGGAAATCCCCTAATGCCGCCACAATGCGGGTCTAGTCAGATGGCGCGAGCAGTTGGTTCGCCCGCATGATAGGGCGTGCCGGGTTTCACGAGGTGTTCCGGGTGATCAGTGCAAAGGCGATACAGGCGATCGGTGCGGCGGGCGACGGCCCCGGCACCGGCGTGCCATGGGCCGGTGCGGCGGACGGCGAGAGCGCGGCCGACCGCATCGTGCCCTGTTTCACCCCCGGTACCATGGTGACCACACGGTCAGGCAAGCGCGCGGTCGAGACGCTGCGGCCGGGTGACATGCTGCTGACGCGCGACCGGGGGTTCCAGCCGGTGGTCTGGCGCGGGCGGCGCCGGGTGGCGGGGGCGGCCCTGGCGCGCGACGCGGCGCCGGTGACGATCCGGGCGGGCGCGCTGGGACCGGGGCAGCCGGAACGGGACATGACGGTTTCGCCGGGGCACCGGATGCTGAGCACCGACCGCGACCTGCTGCGCAGCCTGGGCGAGCCCGAAGCGCTGGTCGAGGCGCGGGCGCTGACCGGGCTGCCGGGGATCGGGCGGCCGGCGATGGGGGCGGTGGGGTACGTGCACGTGCTGATGGAAAAGCACGAGGTGATCCTGGCGGAGAATACCTGGACGGAAAGCCTGCGCCTGACCACCGCGCTGTTGCGGGAGTTGTCGGCGGCGGGGGTGGATATCGGGCAGACGCTGGCCCGCTCGGGCGACCGGGCGGCGGCGACGGCCCAGGCGCCGGCCCGGCATTGCCTGACGGTGACGGAGGCGGTGCAGGGGCTGCGGGTGTGACCGGAACCGGGGCAGGGGCGCCACCGTGACCCTGATCCCCCAGGGGTCAGCGTACATACGAAAAATCGAACATCTCGCTTATCCTTTGGTATGGGTTTGTGCAATAGTATGGAATTATCCCACTCGAAGGATTGAGGAATAATGACCGCGAGCAGTTCCACGTCGAAACCGGTTATCGCTTTTGCCGGGGCCGTTTATCCCGGCCAGTTCGGCGGGTTGTGCGATTACCTGAGAAAAGAGAACCTGGCCGAGACGTATTTCTTCACCACGCCCGGCAATTGCAAAAGAAACAGCAAGGACCGGCCTCACCTGCGGGCCTTCACGCCGGACGGGGACATCGTCGGCGCGCAGGGGTATTACTATTCCGCCAAGGTCGAGCGGTCCGCCCGGATCAGTCGCGGGTTGCACGGTGCCATTCGCGCGTTCGAGAAGGAACGGAAGATCGATGTCATCGTGAGCCATGCCCTGTGGGGCGCGCCGCACATGCTGTATGGCGAGACCGACGCGGCCATCGTCAGCTATATCGAGTTTCCGAGCTATCGGACACATGGCTGGGATCCGGCCTATCCGCCAAGCCCCTCGCAACGGCTGACCGACCACAACAGCGAGATGGTCAGCCTTTACCAGGTCATCAGAAGCGACCTGGTGATCTGCCCGTCGCACCATGCCAAGGGCATGATCCCGGGCGCCCTGCAGGGGAAGGTCGAAGTCCAGATGGAAGGGTTCGACATATCCTCGTGGAAGACGATCGAAGCGGCCGGCGAGGCCAAACCTTTCACCGTCGGCTTCGCAGCGCGTGACCTGTCGAGTGCCAAGGGGATCGACCGCTTCATGAGCATCGCGAATACCCTCGTCAAGAAGGATCCCGATATCGAGTTCGTCGTTATCGGCGACGAAAACGCCTCGAGCTACGGATACGAGAAGCAGTGGGTCGAACAAAGGTATCCGGGCGAAACCGTCTCCTTTGCCGAGCACCTGCGGCGCATTCACCCGAAAGCCGCCCGCAAGGTCACCTTCGCGGGCCTGCTCAAGTATGACGAGTACGAGAAGACCCTCCAGGGTATCGACGTGTTCCTTTACCCGCTTCGCCACGGCGTCGCGAACTGGGGGCTGGTCGAGATCCTCGGGCGCGGCGGCTGTGTCGTCGCGTCGAACCATGGGTATCCGGCCGAGATCATTCAGCACGAGGTCACGGGCTATCTGCTGCCTCATGACGAAAGGCACTGGGTGAACGAAGTGCTCTCGCTCAAGAACGATCCGGCGCGCCGGCAATCCTATTCCCGTAACGCCCGCAAGATGGCGCAACAGGAGTTTTCCCTGGAGGTGGTCGCAAACCGGTACATGCGCCTGTTCGGCCAGGCCATGGTGAACAGGGACGCGCGCCTTGCGGGGGCGTCGCTGTACTAGGGGGCGGGGAGAGCGGGGCGTCTCCTTCGGTTTCAGCGCAGCTGTCCGGCGGCATGGGCTCGGCGAGCGCTGAACGCTATTGGGTTGGAGATGGGTGAGGCTGTTGGAGATAGTGGTGCCCGGGGGCGGAATCGAACCACCGACACGAGGATTTTCAATCCTCTCGCAACCCCTCCGGGGAAGCCTTTGGATATTGGCCTGAACTTCAAAAACACTTTGTTTTTCAATATCCTAAGAAATTCCGACTTGTGGCCCACAATGGCTTGTTGTGGCTCAAGGGGGCTTGGAATAGAAAGGTTTTTGTAGCCCATGTGTAGCCCAGAGGGAGGATAAATGTCGAAGGTCAAATTTTCAGAGGTTTACTTGAGGAATTTGAAGCCCCGATCCGGGCAACGCTATGAGGTGACTGATGCGGTCACAACCGGCTTGAAGGCGAGGGTTTCGCCCGATGGGGCCGTTACGTTCATCTTGAAGGCAAGGGGTGCGAACTCCAAGGTGACAACAATCACCCTGGGGAAGTACCCAGATCTCTCACTTAAAGAGGCGCGAACACGGGCGACGGAGAACCGTCTTGCCATCAAAAATGGTGAGGACGTCAATGCAGCGAAGCGAAGTCTGCGTCAGGCTACCGAGGCAAATGGTCTAACCTTGCGAGAGCTTCTCGAAGAGTACAGGGAGAAGGCATCTCGCACGAAGAAGATATGGCAGCGTGCGGGTCCGAAAACTGAGCGGACGCAAGCCGGTCGAGTTATCGAAACCGTATTCGCAAGTCTTTTGGATCAGCCCGTCGAAAGTATTTCGTCGAAGGCTTTTGCTACCGCGATCAACAATTATCAGCCTGCCCGTGATGGGAAGACAACTGCAAACGGGCAGGCCAGCCACGCCCGCTTATACCTTAGTCCCGTCTTGGACTGGGCGGCAGGCCGCAAGGCATTCAACAAAGTTGGGGCGGCCCGGCCTGTGGCTCTCGATGTGGCGAGTATGGATGAAATTCACGATCCGGCGTCGTCCGATCCCGAGATCAAAGGAGAGAGATCGAGGGTTTTGATGCAGGATGAACTGGAGCGCATACTGCCGCTGTTGAAGTATCCCGCTCCGGTCATCGGAAAGATGACAACATCTCCCAATGATGACTATCGGCCGATTGCGTTCCGATTCATTCTTTATACCGCTGCCCGGCTCAATGAAGTGGCTTCGATGCGCTGGCAGGACTTAGATAGGCTGAATGGCGTATGGCGGAAACCAGTTGTGAAGGCCACAAGGGGGCAATCGCGCGGGCAATCTCTCCCATTGTCTGGGGCAGCCTTGGACATCCTCCGAAGCCTGCCGGGATGGAGCAAGGCCAAACCCACAGACCTAGTTTTCCCGAACTCTGCGGGCGGAAAGCTGGGGAACTTGACGCGCTTTCAAAAAGCAATGTTCGCCGCGACGGGAACACGCGATTGGCATCGCCACGATCTGAGGCGAACGGCGTCAACTCTGATGTACAGCCTCAAGATTTCCGCGTTTGTTGTCGACCAAATTTTGGCCCACAAGGACCCCTTGAAACGCGAAGGTGTCAGTGCGTCCGCACATGTGTACATTAAGTTGATGAAGATGATGACGAACCAGCGCGATCCCCAAGAGGAGGCTTTGTCAATCCTCGCGGATGCGTTGGAAATGATCGAACAGGGCCAAGTCACATGAATGAGGAAGCAGTTGAGGGCGAAGATTTCCTGATGGAGTCGGAGCCACTCTACGAAGAATTGGATATTCGAGAGTTTTTCTCGGAATCAAATATTGCGATTATGACCAACGAGCTTCGGGGGCGAGGCTGCAAGGAAACTGATATCCATCGGTCTCTCGTGGTCGCGGCGAACTACGCATCAGCATTTATCCACAACAAGAAGAATTTCTCAGGGGCGCATATGGGACCAGACGCGGCAGGGAAACTTGTTGAGGACATCCAGAGGCAGGCTCGCAAGCTGCGGGGCAAGAT
Source organism: Roseovarius sp. (assembly GCF_965228755.1). Lineage (GTDB taxonomy): Bacteria > Pseudomonadota > Alphaproteobacteria > Rhodobacterales > Rhodobacteraceae > Roseovarius. The sequence goes on along the minus strand of NZ_CBDDIG010000014.1, from coordinate 25,157 downwards.
TGAAAAAGCGCGAGATTCCCGCCTCGTTTTCGATAGACCGGACGGGACAATCAGAAAGTTCTCTGTAGATGATGTCCTGAATACGCTGCGCAGCCTCGAATACATGTTCGTTGAGGAACTTATGCATCAGGAGAGGCAGCGAGCGTTTCAGGGCACGGGGTTGGAAGCTGCGCCGAAGGGGGGGCAAGGAGACAGGGACTTTGACCAGTTTTTCGAAGCGATGCTGGCAATCTGGCAGGCCAATGGTGGCAACCTCAAGCGATCGAAGAATGACGATGGGTATGGCGGGCCTACGCTTCGTTTCGTCAAAGCCGCAATCTCCGATCCCTGTAAGACCGTTGGCTTACCTATAAGGTCGGATAAAAGGATAGCTGATAAGATTGTCGAAGTGAGGGATGCACTGCAAACCTAGGGCATCCCCGAACTGCATTGAAAATAATTTAGTTCGGGCATTTAGCGCCGCGCAAAGTGGCTGGCTACCTTCCTCTCAACACAGGAGGGTAGCCCATGCAGGACACCAAAGCACAGGACAAATTGCCGGACCTTGGTTGGGCCACGGTCAAACAGGTGGCACAGCACTTTAGCTGTAGCGTTGACTTGATCTGGCGCATGTCTCGGGATCGGGAGAACGGTTTCCCCGCGCCTTATAAGCTCGTTGCCCGCTGTACTCGGTGGAACGTTCAGGAAATCCTTGAGTGGGAAGCGTCCCTGAGGTCGGGAACAGCTACCATCAAGGAAGCAGCATAAAGAAAACCCCGCCGCGAATGCGGCGGGGTCTTTTTCGTCGCCGGATTGCCGTCCGACGTAGGTGCAACGTTCGTTTCCATCACACAACCTGTAGCAATTAAATATGTGGTGCGAGACGGACAGTCAAGGAAGTGACTGGCTGTGACCGTTAAAAACATCCAGAAATCCTCAAGTGAAGCGGGCCTCGCCCGCGCCTCGGAGAACCCCAAAAGCCACCCGTGTGGTAAGACGGGTGGCACTTTGAGGCATAACCCTAAAAACAAAGAGAAAAACTCCATCAAGAATGAGGGTGCGAAGGGGGTTCCTGCCGCAAAGTACCACCCCCCTCGCGCGTCCCGGAAGAAAGTAACTTCACCGGAGATGCAGGCATTCCTCCATCGTTTTTTCATCGACTATCTGACTGTCTCGGTTCCGAACAGTCGCGACGGTACAGGGCGGCGGATCGGTACGTTCGAGACCGAGGACGGGATTACGGCGGCGGACGTAGAGCAGGGCGAGTATGAGGAGGCCGTCGCCCGCGACCACCTGTTCGCCGTTGCGACTGCGGAATGCCTGCGCCCGTTCCGCGTCGGGCGCGGCACGGACGGATTCCATGGGGCCACGCAGCTCTCTTTTGATCCGACAGACAATGTGCGTGTGGTCACGATCCGCGCGGGTCATGCGACAAACATGCCGTCTATGGAATTGCCCGGATCGTCTGGAACGTGCGCAACACTTGCCCCGAAGCTGTTGCGGCGACTTGGCCCGGTCAACGTCGCACGTGTCGATGTTTCATTCGATATCTCCGCGGCGGGGCTGTGGGATGAGATAGACGATATGGCTGTGAAAATGGCCGCGACCCGGAAGATGAAAGCCCCCACGTACAAGGGGTCCGAAGAGGAGGGGCGCACGATGTATTTCGGGTCCGGGGATGTCTCAGTGAAAGTCTACGAAAAGGATTTCGAGCGTTTCGCGAAGGGGAAAACTGCGGAGGAGGACATTGATCCGAACCTCGTTCGCATCGAGTTTTCGATCCATGAGCAACATGCTGACGCGAAAGCTGCTGTGGGCCGGTATCTCCAAGAGCGCAACGATGACGGTGAACTTGTGAACCACCCCGGCGACCTCTTGAAAAATTATGCGTGGGTCCGGGAGTTCGTCGAAAACCTCGCGGTTCTGACCAGAGATGTTGCGCCGGATGCCGCGCGACTTGAGGTCGGTCGCATGAACAAGATGCCGGTCTCTCGCCCGGCCATCGTCCGCGCGAAAACGGCGGCGCGGCAATATGCCAGGACGTTCTGCAACGCGGCTATCGTCCAGATCGTAGACGACGAGTTCGACGGAGACTGGCAGTCAGCAACGACGACGCCGGACGCCGTGACGGATGTTGCGATTGAGATGCTGCGCCCAATTATCAAGGCTCGCGCTCTCGATCTGTGCGATTTCCACGGCCTCAACGCGGTACAGCGCGATGAGGAAGAGGCGCGGCGGCAGAGCGACATGCTCTCACGGTGGCTTGAGCGTGACGCGGACTTGAAAGACCTCGCGCAGGCTCAGCTTTGCCGGGCGGCTGAAAAAGCCCGCGACAATTTCGGGATGCCCGACGTGCTGCCGCCCTCTGCGATCCTGATGCCCGAAGGTGGGTATACGCCGCCCGGTGACGACGAGGAAATCGACCAGATTTTCGCAATGTCCGCCGATAATACCCAAGCCGCCGCCGCGTGAGGAGCCAGTCATGAAATACCTTTTTGTTCTGATCGCAATGCTGATCGCCTCCCCGGCTCTCGCCGCTGACCCGTCTGCGGCGACGTTCTGGGACGGGTTCGGAACGGAGTTCGGCGATGCCTATTCGAGCGTCATTCTCCATGAAATTTTCGGGCCGCTCTTCCCCTCGGCGGCGGGTGCGTCGGGACCGACGGTTTTTTCTCAAATCATCGGATATCTGAATTTCGCATGTGTCGCCGTAGGCGGTGTGCTGTTTTTTTACAATGTCACGGTCGGCGTCATGCAGAGCGCACATGAAGGGGAGGTTCTGGGGAAACGTTGGTCCTCCCTGTGGGCGCCGCTGCGTGTCCTTTTCGGCGTCGGCCTCCTGATCCCTCTCCCCGGCCTCGGCGGCTACAATCTGGGGCAGGCAGGCATAGCCTACATCGTTAAAGGGGCGACGGCCTCGGCGTCCCTCGTGTGGACGGCGGCGGCGGAAACGGTGATATCTGATGATATCCCCCTCGCCGCCAGCGCCCCCAGCGTTTCGCCGGGGCTGATCCGGGATTTGTACGCGAACGCGGGGTGCATGAAGCTCGTGCAGTATCAACTCGATATCGCGAGTGGATATGCTGCCGACAATTCAAAGCCGCGCCCGGTGATCGGATATCACCGAATGGAAAGTGTCACGCCCGGCCACGGTTCCCGCGCGCGTGTTCAGGTTCTGCGGCGGAATGGTGAGCTTGTTTCATACGCGCCGCCTGAGAGCATCGCAGTGACAACCGCGATCACCCACCCCGGCGATGATGCCAAGACCTTTCCGGGCCTGTGCGGTGGCTGGCAGACGCCGGACATGCCTATATACCTGACTGATCTCGGCGCTGATGGAACCGCGCTCCGAGAGGCGTTCAGCACGGGCCACGCAGTTCTGATCGACACTGTGGCCGCCGAAATGTCTGCGCTGTCCGGAACGCATTTTGAGGATGCGCGGAATGGCCGAGACATGGCCGATGTGTCCGGCGAGATTGCCCGGATCACACGCGATGCGAACGGCGCAATGTCCGAGTTTATGGTTGAACTTCGCGCTGCGGCGATTGAAGCGTCCGGCGCAGATGACGGGCGCGACATGCTCCTAGATCGCATCAGGGGCGATGCGGACTGCACCGGCCCTGACTGTCTCGGAGAAGGCTGGATCGGCGCGGGGACGTGGTACATCACGCTGGCGCGGCTGAATAACAGGTTGTCGTCCGTGATCGAGGCGAGGCCGGAGACCGATGGGCCGCAACTTTCGGCATCTCCCGAAGACCTGTTCGAAGAAGCCGGTGGACGCGCAACCGGGCGGAAATGGCTGGGCCTCGGTTCGTATGTGTCGGCGGATGATGTGGAGGGCATGGCTGCGGCATCTGAAATGACCCGCACCCTTGAGGGTTATGACCGACAGTTTGCAGAGAGTTCCGGGAAACTGGCTGCGCTCGGCTTTCCTCTCGACGCCGCGACGGTGGCGGAAATCAACAGCGATGCGGCGGACTCGATTTGGGATCGCGTCCCCGGTGCGCAGGCGATGCTGACGAATCTTCACGGAATTCTCCTCTCTGCGTTGGAGCCGGGAAATTTCGCCGATGATCCGATGATCGGCCTCACGTCCATCGGGAAATTTCTGATCACATTCGCATTCGCGCTGATCGGGGTTTCTACGCTGGCGGGCCTCGCCACCGGCGGGGCATTGGCGGTCTCTTTCGGACCGATTATCACAGCGATGATCGGCGCGGGCGTGGTCCTCTCGTTCGTGCTGCCGATCATGCCATTCATTTTCTGGCTCCTCGGCGTCACCGGGTATTTCCTCGTCGTGATTGAAGCCGTCATCGCAATCAATCTTTTTGCGCTGTCACACATGCGAATGGACGGCGAAGGGATCAGCGGCGAGGCGGGCCGGAACGGCTGGTTGCTGATGCTGACCTTGGCATTTACTCCCATGCTGATGATTTTCGGGTTCATCGCGGGAATGGTGATTTTCCGGGTATCGGACGCCCTCCTGTCCGCAGGGTTCTTCTACGCCGTTGAGGGCGTCATCGGCGGCGATTTCACATTCGGATTTGTCGCGATCATCGGCTACGCCGTGCTGATGGCGCTGATCTACGTCGTGCTCCTCGAAAGGTCGTTCAGCCTGATTACAGAACTCCCGGCGCGGGTTTTGCGCTGGATGGGGGACCGTGATCAAGTCGTCTCCAATACGTATGCTGTCGCCCCTGTGCGCCCCGGTGCGCGGCTTCCCGTAGGTTCGCCCGGCGGGGGTGCCGCGCCGGGTGGTGGCGGGCTTCCGAAGCCCTCGGGCGGCGGTGAGCCAAAGCCTACGGGCGGCGGCGTCCCGAAACCCACGGGCGGCAATTCAAACCCCCGCCCCCCGGTCGGGGGCGGCTGACAGAAAACGTTCTTGCGCACCGGAAATTTGCGCATAGATCGCATAGAGATTGAACGGAGAGAACCCATGTCACACGAAAAATACAATGCTGCACTCGCTCGCCTGACTGCGCATATTGAGGAGCACCCCGAATCGGGTTCTGCGAAAATCATTAGAGATGCGATCTGCGATAAACCCGTGCGTCTGTCGCAGCTATTCCATTCACTCGACGAGGAAAATCGCGAGGACGTCATGACTGTGATGTCGCTCGCACGGGTGTATGGCTTCCCGCAAAATTTTCATGAGAATGCGTAAGTTTTTTTCTTGTATCTGAATTTTCGGCGCATACATGAATACTATGAGAGGGCGACAAATTGCCCACTCTAGTTACCCGCCGCACAGGCGGCTTAGAGAGCACAAGCGGCATAGAGAAATCTTGCGCTCAATAGGGTCGGTTTCGATTGATCCTTATGTTACCCGCCGTACAGGCGGCTTGAATGGGCCTTGTAGCTCGATCACATTTCCCCGCCTGCGCGGGGATGAACCGATGTGATGATAACGAGATGCATTTCCGTGGAAGCGCGGATAGGTCCATGGTCTAGCGTTCTGCAGGACGTGACGACTGTTCCCCGCATGCGCGGGGATGAACCAACAGTATTGGTATGGGTGAACCCATGGCAGTCTGTTTTTCCCGCGTATGCGGGGAGTACTTCTGCTGAGAAGCGGATCGGGAAACCGGGGCAATGCCCCGGTTTTTCTCGTATTAAAGGCCCGGTTCCATGTCTCCGAAGGGGTCTTGAACCTCGGGCCTTTCGTTCTCCGCCTCCCTGCGCCGGGCCGTTTGCGCGGCTCCGGTAGCCTCGGGGATGTTCCGCATCCAGCCGCTTCCCTCGTCGTCATCGAGATACGTGAGGGCCGCATCCTCGGGCGGCGCGGGAAACTCTTCCGAAAGACGGCGGATAAGCTGTCGGGCAGCCTCGCCCAAGGCATTGCCCTGGGCGAGGTGTCCGGTCTCGTCGTCGGTCATCGTCGCGCCGAAGGCGTCACACCACCGGAGCCAAACCGCCGCCCTTCGACAGGCTGTCGCGTCGAGTGGATCGCGGGCAACTGTGGCTGCATCGAGAAACCGGCGAATAGCGTCTGTGTTTCGCATGATGACCCCCCGTCAGATCAGATCAAGAATAAGCAGAACGGCAACGCCCCCCGCGCCGATTGCAGCGCCGGTGAGGCCGGAAAGGAACGCGGTGATCCGGGTTTCTCGTGCGATAGCCTCGGCCCGTGCCAAAGGCTCGGTGAGTGCCAGCGCGATGCTCTGGCGGGCCTTGTCGATATCGCTTCCGATATGAACAGTGACGCCCTCAGCCTCGCGTTTCGCAAGGGTGCGTGAGGTGCGGTTATATCCTGTAGACACGTCGGTCAGGGCTTCCCGCGCGGCGGTCAGTTCATCTGTGACGCGCTGCTGCGCTTCGATCAGATCGCCCGCGTAGATGATGAAACGCCTGATATCGTCGGCAGGCGGCAGGTCTGTTTCATTCTCCGGCGTGGCGGCTTTCTTGATCCGTGCCATGGGGTGATCCTGTTATCTGAGACCCGGAGCGCGAAGGCCGCGCCTCGGCTCCCGGCGCGGGCGATGGTGCGATTGAAATCCCGGTGCAAGGAATGGCGCGAACGCGGCTTTCGCAGCCATGCCTGCCGCTCTGCCAAGCTCCCGCCTCGCGGCCCGTGCGGCCCGCATACGCGCTTTTTTGACCTGCTCGGGATCACGGCCAAGCCGCCGCCGGAGTTGCGTCAACGTTGCCGCCCGGTCGATCCGCCCCGCGCCTACCTTCTGACCCTCCGGCCCGGTCAGGAGCGCCCCGCTTCCCTTTCCTTTTTGTACGATTTCGAACTCCCACCCGGCGGCACGGATTTCCCTGTGCAAATCGTGCCAGCTTGTGGCCGTCAGGAGCGCCTGCCGGACACGTTCCGGCACGTCCGGCTGGTATGGTTCCCGGCTGCGCCGATGGCCACGCATCCGCTCTCCCGTTTCCGGGGCGGGGGCGTGCCGCCCTTCGACGGCGGTCCATCCGCGCTCCGCCTCGATCCGGCGCAACGCGCTCTCAATCTTTGCATAGCTGTTGCTGTCGGAAACAGTTTTGCCGTCCGGCCCGACCCTGTTTACAGCGATGTGAAAATGCGGGTGATCTCTGTCATCGTGTGCGATGATCACCGCTTGATTTTCGGACAAGCCAAGAGATTTCAGGACGCGCCGCGCATCCGCCCGCATCTGCTGCGGGGTGGGTCGCTCCCCTTCTGCATAGCTGACTGAGATATGCATGACGGGCTGCGTTGTCCGGGTGCTCTGCGCCGCCGCAACGGTCATTTCAGATACCGCCGCCTCGGGGCTGTCTGACGCGAGATTGTAGAGCGCCAGAAGCCGACCCCGAACTTCCTTTGTCAGGTATCGTATGAGCCTGCCGAAGTTGTCGCCTTTCCGGGTTTTTCCGATCATCTCTGATCGTCTCCGGCGGCAACTTTCCGGGCCACCCGGCGGCGGCGCGGTGCGTCCGCGACGTAGATCAGACCCCGGACGAGTCCGCTGATCATCATCATCAAGATGCCAGTGAAAACGAGAGTGATGGTCCGTGCCATTGCGGTTTCGGTTGTCATGATCAATCCCCTTTCAGGTCTGTTGCAATTTCAAGAATGCGCTCTCGCGCGGCTGTCACCCGCCCGACCTCAGCCGCCGAAAAGCTATTCGATGAGTTGCCGACACGGGCAATTTGATTGAGCAACGCACCGATGCGATTCAGCGCCGCTACTGCTTCGACGGTCACGCCCGAGGCTTTGGGCTTGGGCGGCGTCTGCGTCAGAATAAATGACCGGACATAGCTGGACATGGGAAGTGAAACCGACCCCGCCATGTCTGCGATCCGGTTCCACTCGTCATCATTGAGACGGATTGCCAAGATGTTCTCGCGCATTTTCTCGCTCCTCGGACCTGTCCGGAAATCGAAGCCGCAGGCGACTATCTGAGCCACAGGCGACTGCGTGTGCGTTTTGTTTTAACAAAACATTGCTTGCTGTTCTTACTCTGTTCACTTTATGTTAAAGGAGTTAACATTGCAAGGAAAACTGGGATAGGCTGATGGGCATGAAACGTTACTGGGTATGTGTCGGAATGAGCGCGGTCGCGTTTTTCTACACAGGGCTGCGCGTCTATGTCAGAGAATTTCCGGAAAACGATCCCGGCGAAGTGGTCGTGCGTGGGCGCGTGATTGGGATCAGCAACGAAGATGCACGAGACCTAGGCGCGGCATATGCTGCGACACGGCGGGGCTGCGCCCTGATCGCATTCCATCGGCTCCCGGAATCCCGGAAACTGGCGGTTAGGAAAGAGGCCGCCGAGTTCCGGGAAAAGAGCGCACGGGCAAAGTGGTTCGAGATGTCAGATGCGGAAATTGCGGTGATGCTCGCGCTGTCAGATTTTCCGGAACGGTCCCGAGGCATCGAGTACCTCGGGCGGTCTAAACTGGTTGAAGGTGGGCTGATTTCGTCGGCGGCGTCGTTCCTGTTCATCCTGCCGTTCCACATGGCGCTGAGCTTGCTTTCTGAGGTGAGGAGGCATCTTCCACGGTAGGCTCCCTGACCACGATACAAGAAGCCAGTCCCCTTATTTTGCGAGGTATAGCGCAGTCGAGGTGGCGCTGGATCTTTTCCTTCCCATCAGTCAAAAGGGGGAAAAGAATTTTACTGAGGCGTCCATCCATGCAGAACCTTCTCGATGACCTGACCGCTCTACTCCAAGCTGAACAGGCGTTCATCGCGGATGGAGCGATCCTCAAAAACGCGGTGATCGAGGCCGCGTTGAACATGGATGCGAGGTTGTTGGAACTGCTGATGCAGTCCGGCACGATCAAGGCCCATTTCTTCACCGAGGTCGCGGGGGCGCTGGTCTTCGACAAGGTTAAGTTTCAGGATTTCGTGTCCAACAAAGCCTTCCTGCCTGACAGCTACACCGCCTTCAAGAACCGCATCGGCTTGACGGACGGGCGCGGCGATTACCTGAGCCAGTCGCGCGACGTGGTGCTGGCGTGGCCCTACAAGGATTGCGTGCTGGAAGGTGGCATGACCAAAGAGGACCGGGGCCGGAACGAGGTGTTCTGGAACACGACGCTGGCCCCGGACGACATCACGCGGCTGTTTGAACCCAAGGTGCTAACCGGGTGGGAACGCTGGGATGCCGAGGCAGTGGCGGCGGGCGTGCCCAAGCCCGTGGGCGAAGTTTCAGAGGACGACAACCTGCTCATTAAGGGCAACAACCTGCTGGCGCTGCATTCGCTGAAAGCGCGTTATGCGGGTAAGGTGAAGCTGATTTATATCGACCCGCCCTATAATACCGGAAATGACGGATTTCGGTACAATGACCGTTTCAACCATTCCGCTTGGCTGACGTTCTTCAAAGGACGACTTGAAGTCGCGAAGTCGCTGCTGACCCGTGATGGCGCAATCTTCGTCACACTCGACGACACGGAAGTCCATTATGCGAAAGTGATGATGGACGAGGTCTTTGGACGGGAGAAATTTGTAGCCCACATTGCTTGGCAAAAGAGAACTTCACCTGACGACCGAGTTATTTTGGGCAACTCACATGACAACATTCTTGTCTTTGCCCGTGAGCAAGGAACAACCAAACGGTCAAACGGCACCTTCAAAACTATCTTTGAAGAAAGCGCCAACCGCTTGCCCATGACTGATAAGCAGCGCGCTGAGTACAAAAATCCGGATAATGACCCCAAAGGCCCGTGGGTTCATCGAGACTTTACTGCCCAGAACCAAAAGAAGAACGGCAAGTGGGGCCGTGAAAACCAGATGTATTGGATCACTGCACCGTCAGGCGACCGGTTCTATCCACCAGAGGGGTATTGCTGGAAAGTAACTGAAGATGAATATCGCACTCTTGAGAAAGAGAAGCGCCTTTGGTTCGGCAAAGATGGAAACAATCAACCGAGGCGCAAGAAGTACCTTAAAGACGAAAACGGTATTCAGTCATCGACATGGTGGGCGCACCAAGATGCTGGAACAAATGAACAAGCTAAGAAAGAGTTGAATGCAATCGTAGGCACGGACGAAGCGTCTGACTTCACACCGAAGCCCGAGAGATTACTGCAACGCATTGTCCACATCGCCACCAATCCCGGCGAGATCGTTTTGGATTTCTATTCCGGCTCAGGAACGACAGCAGCGGTTGCGCACAAGATGGGCCGTCGATGGATCGCCGTGGAGCAAATGGACTACATTCTTGAGTTGCCCGCTTCGCGCCTAAAGAAAGTCGTCGAAGGGGAGCAGGGTGGCATTTCCAAAGCCGTTGAATGGCAAGGCGGCGGATCGTTTGTCTATGCCGAACTCGCGGCCTCAAACTCCGCCTTTGCGGAACGGATCGAAGCGGCCCCGGACATGGCCACGCTGCAAAACACCCATGCCGACATCCAAGCTACTGGCTATCTCCGCTATGACGTGGACCCAAGTGGCTTCGACAGCGACGACTTCGCCACGCTTCCACTGGAAGACGCCAAGCGCGTGTTGATGGACTGCCTTGATGCCAACCACCTCTATGTCAATCTCGGCTCACTTGGCGATGCGGATTTCGACATCTCGGACGAAGACGCCCGCGCGACCCGTTCTTTCTATGGGCTGGACCAATGAGCCAGACCCTGACCCAAGAGTTTGACGCGCTGGCCAAGTATGGGGCGCTGAAAGCAGACATACCCGACGACATCACCGGCAACCTTGCGCCCCAGATCGCGCTGCGCCCGTATCAGCACACGGCGCTGGAACGCTGGCTGTTCTACATCGACAAATACGATGGACGCCCCAAGGCCCCGCACCTGCTGTTCCACATGGCCACGGGCAGCGGCAAGACGGTGCTGATGGCGGCGCTGATCCTCGACCTCTACCGGCGCGGTTATCGCAACTTCCTGTTCTTCGTGAACTCTGCCCAGATCATCGAGAAGACCAAGGAAAACTTTTTGAATCCCGCATCGGCCAAGCACCTGTTCGCGCCCACGATCCGCATTGACGACAAACCCGTGGACATCCGCGCGGTGGATACCTTCGACGCCGTGTCGGGCGATGCGATCAACATCCACTTCACCACCATCCAAGGGCTGCACACGCGGATGCAGGCCCCTAAAGAGAACGCCGTCACCATTGAGGATTTCCGCGACTACAAGGTGGTGATGATCTCGGACGAAGCGCACCACCTGAACGCCGAGACTAAAAAAACGCTAACGGCAGGGGAAAAGGCAGACAAGGCCAGTTGGGAAGGTACGATATCCGAGATTTTCCGCCAGCACCCCGAGAACATGCTGTTGGAGTTTACCGCGACCGTGGACCTGAGCCATGAGGCGATCCGGGCGAAGTATGCCGACAAGATACTCTATGACTATTCCCTGCGGCAGTTTCGCGAAGACGGCTATTCCAAGGACATCGAGTTGCGGCAGGCCGATTTGCCGCCCGTTGAACGAATGATGCAGGCAATGGTCTTGAGCCAGTACCGCCGCAAGGTGGCCGAGGCGCATGGGCTGCATTGCAAGCCGGTGATCCTGATGAAGTCCAAGACGATCAAGGACAGCGCCGACAACGAAGCGGCCTTCACGGCGATGGTGGCGGGACTGACGGGCGAGGCGCTGGACGCGCTCAGAGCGGCTTCTGAGGGCGATGAGACGCTCTCGCGGGCCTTCGCCTACATCATGGGAGAAAGGGCCATGAGCGGCGCGGATTTCGCCCGTGAGCTACAGGGCGACTTTGCCCCCGAGAAGGTGGTGAATGTCAACAACCCTAAGGACTTGGAAAACAGACAGATCGAACTCAATGCCTTGGAAGACCGCGACAACGAGATTCGGGTGATCTTTGCCGTCGATAAGCTGAATGAAGGCTGGGATGTGCTAAACCTGTTCGACATTGTGCGCCTTTATGACACGCGGGACGGCAAGGCCAATAAGGTCGGCAAGACCACGATGGCTGAGGCCCAGTTGATCGGACGCGGGGCGCGGTACTTCCCCTTCGTGGCCCCGGATCAACCCGACGCGGCACGGGAAAAGCGCAAGTACGATAGCGCGATGGACACGCCCCTGCGCATCTTGGAGGAACTGCATTACCACTGTTCCCACAATCCCAAGTACATCCAAGACATCCGAAACGCCCTGCGCGAAACCGGGATGCTGGACGACACCGCCCGGACGGTGCGGCTGCGGCTCAAGGACAGCTTCAAACAGACTGACCTTTATGAGCGGGATCATGTCTGGGTCAATGATCGGGTGCGCAACCCGCGTGACGGTGTTGCGGGGCTGGACGCCTACAAGATTGAAGGCTCCTTTACCTATCCGAGCTTGATGACAGGTCGGGTGACTGAAGCCTCTGCATTCGGAGGTGGACAGTTGACGCTGAAACCGTCGAGCAAGGAACCCGTGTCTCGCGATTTTAAACTGGCGGATTTTGGCAGGGCCATTTTGGGCTTTGCGATGGATGCCAACGACTTCTTCCACTTCGCCAATTTGCGGACCTATTTTCCGCAACTCTCCTGCGCCACCCAATTTGTCACCTCTGACACCTATCTGGGCGGTGTCACGGTCAGTGTGCGCGGATTGCCGGACGACTTGAACAACCTTACTCCACGGCAAAAGTTGGACATCGCGCAATACGTCCTGCACCAGATCGAAAGCGGCGTAAAACGCGAAAGTGTCGAGTACATTGGGACCAAGGACTTCAAGCCCTATCCCATCAAAGACCGTTTCACGGACAAGGTTCTGAAACTCCGGGTCGAAGGCGAGACAGGGCTAAGCTGGGCCGAAAGTAATGTGCCAGGGCTGAATCAGATCGACTTGCGCGGTAAGGACTGGCACGCTTACGACGACAGCTATGGGACGGATCAAGAAAAGCACTTCATCAAGTTCATGCACGATCAAGAAGCGCGGCTTCGTGAGATCTATGATGACTTCTATCTTTTGCGGAACGAGAAGGCGGTTAAGATATTTGACTTTAAGACCGGTCGCGCCTTCGAACCCGATTTTGTTCTTTTGCTGCGGAGGAAGGGCGCGGATGCCAGCACGATCCTGCAACTATTCGTCGAACCCAAGGGCGCTCATCTACGACCGCAAGATGACTGGAAACAAGATTTCCTTTCCGAGATCAAAAATCATGCACGTCTTGAGACCATATTCCAAGGCCGCGATTATGGCGTTCTAGGGCTTCCCTTCTACAATGAGGACGGCCAGACAAAAGCCGATTTCAAACTGGCCTTTGAGGGTGTCCTGACGGGCGGGTGATTTTTGGAATGTTGAAACTGATGGGAATGTAGACCTCCCCTCCCTCGGCTCTTTCATTTCAATGCTCTGCGTGGTCCAGCGGCGCAACGCTGGTCGAACGGCTGTGACGGGTTCTGTGACGACGCGCCTGCGTTGTCACGGGTTCTGTCACGACGGATCGAAACGATTGAGGGTAGCGTTCCAACGAATAGGAAAGCCCCGCCTGAGCGGGGCATTAGTGTGTTTAGACGACGTGGAGCGCGTACATTTTTCGACCCTCCGGCGGATAGCTCGACCGCTCTGCCACCGTTTCCATGCCGATATACATGATATCCTCGTGGTCGGCAGTCATCCCCTCTGTGATCTGCTCGAAAACGGCTTCGATCCGCGCCCCGAGGGGCAATTCTCGATCACCGCCCCCGGCCATGACATTTTTGATCGTATCTGCGCATTCTGCACTCCATTCGATTGAAAGTTCGTTGATGTCCATGTGGTTCTCTCCTGTGAAGTGGGGGCCGCTCACGCGGCCTCCCGTTGCTGAATTGGGTTGGTGATGTAGTCCATGGCCTTCTGTGCCGCGCTGGCGGCGCTGAAAATGAACCGTTTGTCGTCTTTGAGAGCCTTAAGCCAGCCCTCGATATACGCGCCGCTCTGCCCGAAATCAGGGGGCAGGCCGAGGGAAAGGCACATCATGCAAGCCCCGATCTCGGCCACAAGTTCTTCCTTCGCGTAGGCTTCCCGGTCGCGGCCTTTGGTCAGGCGGTCAAGGCGGCTCTGGTGTCCGGTCCAATGGACGGTTTCATGTGCCATGGTGGCATAGTAACCGCCTGCATTATGGAAGGTTCTGACCGGCGGCATGTGGATTACATCCCGCGCAGGATGATAGTACGCCTCCGGCTTCTCGGTCGTCTCGATCTGTGCGCCGGTCGCTGCAAAGTATGCGTCAAGCTCGGGGTTGGCCTCAGTCCCGAGGTCGCGGGCCTCCACTGCGGCGGGGCGATAGTACTCATCGGGTAGTCCGTCGATCTGGTCGGCATTGAAAACCCGATAGCCGCGCATGTAGGGGATTTTTACTTCCTCCCCGGTCACATCGTCCTCTCTTTCGATAGTGTTGTAGAAGACAACGGAAGCGGATTTCTCCCCACGGCGGACCATGCCGCCCGCGTCCTTGGCTTGCTTGAATGTGAACCAGAATGGCGATCCGTATCCTTCCTTCCCTGCGATCAGCCAAAGCATCAGCGTGTTGATCCCCCGGTACGCCTCCCCGTTGGCCCGCAGGGGGAACGCTGCCCCGGCCTTGCTCCCTGTCCACGGCTGACGCCACGGGGGCGTTCCTGCCTCCATCGCTTCGATGATTGAGTCCGTGACGTGCTGTTGGATATCGAATGTCTGTTTAGCCATTTGTGGCCTCCCTCGGTCTCTTGCTCCCTTCCAGAATTGGACGGGCTGGCAAGTGAGCCGCGCATCGCGCGTGTCTCTCTTGCCGGACTGGCCCTCGCCGAGAGCAGGGGGGGAACCGCCGCAATTGGAAAATCAAGGCCTGCAAGGGGTGGAGCGGCCCGCAGGCGAAGCCGAGGACACGGCCCGCCGCAGGGCGTAGTATTTTCCGGTTGAGGTGGGGGACCGGCGGTCCCCTGACGCCGCGCATGGCGCGGCATACAAGGAAACCAAAAGCGGTTCAGTCTTTCGGGGTGTAGCCCCGACGTAGCCCCGAACAGGCGCGCGGAGAAGGTCCTAGACCGGATCGGTTAGAAAAATTCTTTATTATCAAGGCTTTGAAGTGGTGCCCGGGGGCGGAATCGAACCACCGACACGAGGATTTTCAATCCACTGCTCTACCTCTGAGCTACCCGGGCACGGGGAACGGCGGGGCCGTTCGGGTGGAGGCGTTCTAGGCGAGGTTCGAGAGGGTGTCCAGAGGGAATTCGCGGCAATTTCAGTGTGGTTTGCCGTCGGGGCGGTCGAGCTCGTCCAGGGCGCGTTCGGCGTCTTCGGGATCTTCGGAGGGCACCGCGTAATCGCCGCGGATCCACTTGCCGAGGTCGATGTCGGCGCAGCGTTTCGAGCAGAAGGGACGGTAGCGTGTGTCTGACGGCTTCGCGCAGATCGGGCAGGTCATGAGAGCACCTCGGAGAGCGGCACCCGGTCGCGCTTGCGCTGGAGCTCGTAATGGCCGAGCGGGGTCCAGCCGGCGAGGGCGGTTTCGGTGGCGTCGTGGCGGAAGGCGGCGCGCAGGGTGGTTTCGAACTGGCGGCGGTCCTTCTTGCCCATCGGCGCGAGGTCGAGGGTGATCTGGCCGCCGAGGCCCCGGAGGCGGAGCTGGCGGGGCAGGTCTTTCGCCGCCGCCAGGTTGGCCTTGAGGCCCGCCGCGGGGGAGGTGTCGCCGCCGGTGTTGACGTCGACCGCCACCAGCGCGCGGGTGGGTTCGATGTAGAATGAGGCGCCGCCGGGCAGGGGGGCGAGGGGGGATTGCAGCGCGTCGAGCGCGTCGAGCACGCCGTGATCCTCGAACGCGCCGGGGGTGTCGGCGACGGTCGCCTCCATGACCCAGTCGCGCCAGGCGAGCTCGTGCGGGCCGTCGCCCTCGGTGAGTTTCTCCGGCTCGCCCGCGCGGTCGGCGGTGACCTGTTCGGCCATGGCGGCCATGGTGCGGATATCCTCGGCGATGGCGTCGGGGTCGGCGCCGGCGCAGGAGGAGCGCAGGATCAGGCCCATGTCGGAGCCGCCCATCTCCTCGTGCGCGATTTCGAGCAGGCCGTCGCGGATGTCGTCGTCGCGGATCTGGCGCGAGATGTTGAGGCCCGGCGCCTCGGGGGTGACGATGGCATAGCGGCTCTTGAAGAGGAGCTTGGAGGAGACCGGCACGGCCTTTCCCGGTTCGGCATAGCCCGTGACCTGCACCAGGATCGGCTCGCCCGGCGAGAGGCCCTTGACCTGGCGCAGGAAGACGGGGCCGTCGGGTGTGTTCAGGAACATGCCGCCCTGGCCCTTCATCGGGCGGTCGGCGCGGGCGCGGTAGATGGCGCCGGGGCGGGGGCGGTCGCTGTCGATCAGCAGGTCGGTGAGGCGGCCGTCCTCGATCAGGGCGGCGGCGTCGCGGCCATTCACGGCGCCGAGGGCGATGACGGTGCCTTTCATGGCGTTCCTTTCCAGATCGGGTGGCCCGCGGCGCGCAGGAGGTTGGCGGTCTCGGCCAGCGGGAGGCCCACGACGGCGGTGAAGGAGCCCTCGATCCACGGGATGAGGGCGCCGGCCGGTCCTTGAATGCCGTAGCCGCCCGCCTTGCCCTGCCAGTCGCCGGTGGAGAGGTAGCCCGCGATCTCGTCCTCGGTGAGGCGCTTCATGCGGACGGCGGTGACCACGTCGCGTTCCCACAGCTTTTCGCCGCGTTTCACGGCGACGGCGGTGATCACCTTGTGGCGGCGGCCCGACATCAGGCGGAGGAAATCCGCCGCCTCGTCCGCGTCGGCGGGTTTGCCGAGGATGCGGCGGCCGACGGCGACGGTGGTGTCGGCGCAGAGCACGGTGTCGTCCGGCCCGGCGGTGACGGCCGCGGCTTTCTGCCGCGCAATGCGCACGCAGTAGGGGCGGGGCAATTCGCCCGTCCGGGGGGTCTCGTCGATCTCGGGCGGGCGGATGTCGTCGGGTGACAGCCCGAGCTGCGCCAATAGTTCCAGGCGCCGCGGACTGCCAGATCCGAGGATGAGTTTCATCGGGTTTTCAGACGCTTACTTGAAGCGGTAGTTGATCCGACCCTTGGTCAGATCGTAGGGGGTCATCTCGACCTGCACCTTGTCGCCAGCCAGAACACGGATGCGGTTCTTCCGCATCTTCCCTGCCGTGTGTGCGATGATTTCATGGCCATTTTCAAGCTCGACCCGAAATGTCGCATTGGGCAGGAGTTCCTTCACGACACCGGGAAATTCGAGCGTATCTTCCTTGGCCATGACGTCTCCATTGTTGATCGCTCCGCCTGAACGCGGAACGTTGCTTACATGATCCCATTCGCCGTTTATTTCAAGGCTTTTATCAGCGCAGCCGTTCGGCCGTGACATAGGTGTCGCGCCCGTCCTGCTCGGCCCAGTGGGTGCGGCCCAGCACGTTGCCGTCGGCGCGGACACGGGCGATGGCGGCCGGGTCGACCTCGGCATAGGTCCAGCCGGGGGTGTTCAGGCTGCCCTCGGCCAGGATGCCGGTGGGCGGGAAACCGGTGTCGGGCGGGCCGAAGACGCCGCCCATGCCGGTGTTGCTGTCGACATGTTCGCACCACGCGGCCTTGCCCACGAGCGAGGCCATGGCCGAGACGCACTGGGTTTCCAGCGCCCGGGCCATGGCGCCGATGCGGACGCGGGAATAGCCGGCCAGCGCCTCGGTGCAGGAGGGCACGAGGATCAGGTCGGCGTCGTGCAGGGCGCGGCCCAGCAGGGGGAATTCCGAATCGTAGCAGATCAGGATGCCGATCCTGCCGAGCGCCGTGTCGAAGAGGTGCAGCGGGCCGCCGCCGATCACGTCCATAGCCTCGCGCTCGTAGCGGGTCATGAGCTGCTTGTCCTGGTGGGCGACGCTGCCGGTGGGGGTGAAGACATAGGCGCGGTTGACCGGGCGGGGGCCGAAATCGGGGTCGTAGACCGGGGCGGAGGCGCCGACGATATGCACCTTGTATTTCGCCGCCAGCTCGGAATGGAGGCTGTTGGCGTCCGCCATCCGCTCGGAGACGGCGACCATGCAGCCCTCGTGGTCGGCGGCGGTCTCGGCCCCGGCGAGCGTGGCCAGCTCCATCGCGCCGTATTCGGGGAAGAGCAGCAGCTCGGCGCCCTGGCCGGCGGCCTCGGCCACCCAGGCCTCGATCTTGGCGGCGTAGTCGGCCCAGCTGGCGTGGAAGTCGAGCGGGTAGGCGGAGGTGGCGATTTTCATGGCTTGGGTCCGGTAAGGCGGCTTTGGTGCGCCCTGTTTAACCGGATCGCGGCGGCGAGGGCCAGAGGGGAGTGGCGGCGCGGTCAGCCGCCCGTTCGTGTCCCCTTGGCGCAGAACAGGTCGTAGACCACTTCGAGCACGCGCTTGGGCCGGTCGTCGGCAAGGCTGTAATAGATCGTCTTGCCCTCGCGGCGGGGCACGACCAGCCCCTCGACCCGCAGGCGGGAGAGCTGTTGCGACACCGCGGCCTGCCGGGCCGAAAGCAGGCGTTCCAGCTCGGTCACCGATTTCTCGCCCGTGACGAGATGGCACAGGATCATCAGCCGCCCCTCGTGGCTGATCGCCTTGAGGAAATTCGCGGCGTCCTGCGCGTTTTCCGCCATCTGCGCCCTGTCCTCGGCGCTGAGCGATGTGTCGAGTACCGGCAGTGTCATGCCCCTGTCTCCCAAGCCCCTGCGATGTTTTTAATGCCTTCCCGGCGGATGTGCAAAAGCCATGTCGCCGCGAGGGCGGGGATTGGGCCGAATTTGCCACAGGCCGGCCGCCGTTCGACCGGGCCGGAAACGGACCGGGTGCCGCGAGCGTGATCCGAATTTGCCGGGCGGCACTTGCAGCCCCTTGGGCTCGCCACTAAGACTCTCTTAGCACCTGATCCTGTAAGGATCGGACACTCTAGCAGGCAGGCGGATTATGAAAGACCCATACGAAGTATACATGAACACGCTCGTGCCCATGGTCGTCGAGCAGACCAGCCGGGGCGAACGGGCCTACGACATCTTCTCGCGCCTCCTGAAGGAGCGGATCATCTTCGTCAGCGGCCCGGTGCATGACGGCATGTCGAGCCTGATCGTGGCGCAGCTTCTGCACCTCGAGGCGGAGAACCCGTCGAAGGAGATCAGCATGTACATCAACAGCCCCGGTGGCGTGGTCACCAGCGGGCTGTCGATCTACGACACGATGCAGTACATCAAGCCCAAGGTCAGCACGCTGGTCATCGGGCAGGCGGCGAGCATGGGCTCGCTCCTGCTGACGGCGGGGGCCAAGGGGATGCGGTTCTCGCTGCCCAACAGCCGAATCATGGTGCACCAGCCCTCGGGCGGCTACCAGGGCCAGGCCACGGATATCATGATCCATGCCGAGGAAACGCTGAAGCTGAAGCGGCGGCTGAACGAGATCTACGTCAAGCATACCGGCCAGACGCTGAAGAAGGTCGAGGATGCGCTGGAGCGTGACAACTTCATGGACCCCAGCGAGGCGAAGGCCTGGGGGCTGATCGACGACATCGTGGAAAACCGGGTGAAGGACCCCGACGAGGGCGCCTGACCGGCGGGAAGGCCAGCGAAGGGATGGGGCCATTTTTCACATTGAGGTGACTGGGGCTCTGTCTTAAGCTGGCAGAACAGCGAATGGAATACATGGGTCAGGCCTGACCCGGAAGTCGGCGGGGCACGGCGCGAAAGGTTACGAATGGCGAACAATTCCAACGGCGACAGCAAGAACACCCTGTACTGCAGCTTTTGCGGAAAAAGCCAGCACGAGGTGCGAAAACTGATTGCCGGGCCGACCGTGTTCATCTGTGACGAATGTGTCGAGCTGTGCATGGACATCATCCGCGAAGAAACCAAGAGCGCCGGCCTGAAATCCAGCGAGGGCGTGCCGACGCCGCGCGAGATCTGCGATGTGCTCGACGATTACGTGATCGGCCAGTCGATGGCCAAGCGCGTCCTGTCGGTGGCGGTTCACAACCACTACAAGCGGCTGAACAACTCGGGCAAGAGCGATATCGAGCTGCAGAAGTCGAACATCCTGCTGATCGGCCCGACCGGCTGTGGCAAGACGCTGCTGGCGCAGACGCTGGCGCGGATCCTGGATGTGCCCTTCACCATGGCCGACGCCACCACGCTGACCGAAGCGGGCTACGTGGGCGAGGATGTGGAGAACATCATCCTCAAGCTGCTGCAGTCGAGCGAGTACAATGTCGAGCGGGCGCAGCGCGGCATCGTCTATATCGACGAGGTCGACAAGATCACCCGCAAGAGCGAGAATCCCTCGATCACCCGCGACGTGTCGGGCGAGGGGGTGCAGCAGGCGCTGCTGAAGCTGATGGAAGGCACGGTCGCCGCGGTGCCGCCGCAGGGCGGGCGCAAGCATCCGCAGCAGGAATTCCTGCAGGTCGACACGACCAACATCCTGTTCATCTGCGGCGGGGCGTTTGCCGGGCTCGACAAGATCATCTCGCAGCGCGGCAAGGGCAGCGCTATGGGCTTTGGCGCCGACGTGCGCGAGGTCGATGCCCGCGGCATCGGCGAGGTGTTCACCGATCTCGAGCCGGAAGACCTGTTGAAATTCGGGCTGATCCCGGAGTTCGTCGGCCGCCTGCCGGTGATCGCGACGCTGGAGGATCTCGACGAGGAGGCGCTTGTCACCATCCTGACCGAGCCGAAGAACGCGCTGGTGAAACAGTACCAGCGCCTGTTCGAGCTGGAGGATGCGCAGCTGACCTTCACCGATGACGCGCTGAAGGCCATCGCCAAGCGCGCCATCGCCCGCAAGACCGGCGCCCGGGGCCTGCGCTCGATCCTCGAGGATATCCTGCTGAACACGATGTTCGAACTGCCGGGCATGGAGAATGTCGAGGAAGTGGTCGTCAACGAGGAGGCCGTGACCTCCGACGCGGCGCCGCTGATGATCTATGCGGACGCCAAGAAGGAAGGCACCAGCGCGGGCTGAGGGCCTGACAGGGACGGTCTCGGCTCAGGTCGGGGCCGTCGCCTTGCGGTGCACGGCATCACGAAACCTTGGGTGCTGATCCAGCCAGGCTTTCATGTCCGGAATAGCGCGTTCGTTCGGGTTGCCGTTGATATCGCGGGCCGTTCCTGACGTGTCGCGCCAGTCTTCGTAGAGGTCGGCGAGGTTCTTGTAGATTTGCGGATGAACCATCCGCAGCCGGGCAATGAGCCACTTGGCGTCGTCGACAAGGTTGCACATGATCCCGCGAACGGTCTGATCCAGCAGCATTTCGTCGAGGTCACCCTGATCGAGGCCGACGGCAAGAAATTCGTAATAATTCAACAGCTTGGTGACGGCATCTGCCGACCCCCGCCTGGTTTCCCTGACGCGCCGCCACTGCTTGTACGTGATGTCGGTATACTCCGGAAAACAGGCCGCTCTTTCTGGATGGAGCGACTGGAAATGGTCGGACATCCGGGTTTCGAAGAGGATCGTGATCGTGTGCTGTTTCCTGCGGTCCGATTGCGCCTTGGCACTGGTGCGCCAGTACGTCCAGATGGCGACCGCGATGCCGATCACGGCCGTCAGCGTGGACGCGGCTATGGCGAAGAGTGCGACAAGGGTCTTGTACTGTTCCGAAGGCTCGCTTGGAATCCGGGCCAGGAGCGCGGAGAATTCGCCGACCAGCAGCCGGCTGCAGATTGCCGCGAACAGCAGGATGACAGCGACGAGCAACGCCGCGGCGGCAATCAGGAACAGGGATTTCAGAACGGCGTCGAACAGCGTATTGCCCCGGGTGGCTTACCCGTTGCCGAACCCCTCGCGGGGAAAGCCGTTACCAAATCCTTCACGTACCATCGGATTTCTCCACCTTCTCAACAAACATACCATGGCCGATCGTGTCGTGCCAACATGGTTCATGCCCCGGAGCCTGCCGTCGAACGGTTAAGATGGGGTAAAATTCCCGGTCGGCAAGCCCGGGAAATCACTGTGACCTGCCTTTGCCCGCTTCCCGGCACTGGACCTTTGCCGCCATATGCGCCATACGGATTGAAGCGATGACCGGAGGGTTTCATGGGCCTTATCAACACGCTTCTGCGCGCCGTGACATGGTGGAACGGGGCCACGCTCAACACGCTGATCTACACTTCGCGCAAGGGCGTGAAGGTGGGCGAGGACGAGCAGGGCAATGTATTCTACCGTGACCGCGAAGACAAGCGCCGCTGGGTGATCTTCAACGGCGAGGCCGAGGCCAGCCGGGTCAGCCCCGCCTGGCATGGCTGGCTGCACTACACCTACAAGGAACCGCCGACCGAGCGGCCGCTGCTGCGCAAGGCGTGGGAGAAGCCGCACGAGGAGAACCTGACCGGCACGGCGCTGGCCTATGCGCCGGCCGGTTCGATCCGGCGGCCGGAACCGGTCGAGCGGCGCGATTACGAGGCGTGGAGCCCCGAGTAACGGCGGCGCCACGGGTCGGGAGAAGGCAGGCACATGTCCACGCAGCAAACGACGGAAGTCCTGGTCGGCGGGGCCGTTCTGGCGGTGGCGATCGGTTTCATGGTCTATGCGGGCCAGGTGACCGGCTTTTCCGGCGGGCAGCCGGAATACGCGCTGAACGCCAGTTTCCGCAGCGCCGACGGGGTCAGCGTGGGCACAGATGTGCGGCTGGCGGGCGTCAAGGTGGGCCGCGTCACGGATATCGAACTCGACCCGCAGACCTTCCGCGCCTCGACCCGGTTTTCCGTGCGCGAGGGGATCGACGTGCCCGATGACAGCGCCGTGGCGATCTCGTCCGAGGGGCTGCTGGGCGGCAATTACGTCGAGATCCTGCCGGGCGGTTCGCCCTTCTTCCTCGAGCCGGGCTCGGAGATCGAGTTCACGCAGAGCTCGGTCAGCCTGGTCAGCCTGCTGATGAAATTCGTGGCCGGTGACGAGGAGGGCTCTGCCGAATGATGCGAGTGGTAACGGGGGCTGTGCTGGCCTGCGTGGCGGGTCTTGCCCTGGCGCAGGAGGATGCGGTGGATATCGGCACCGGCGTGGTGCTGCGCGGGCTCGACAAGGTCAATGCCAACGTCACCGACATCGACCTGCAGAGCGGGCAGAGCACCGAGTATGGCCGGCTGACGGTCAGCCTTGGTGAATGCCGCTATCCCGTTGGCGATCCGGCGGCCGACGCCTTCGCCTTCCTGACGATCACCGACACGGCCAGCGGCGACGAGGTGTTTTCCGGCTGGATGGTGGCCTCGTCCCCGGCGATCAACGCGCTGGAGCATCCGCGCTACGACGTCTGGGTCCTACGCTGCAAGACCGGCTGAGGCGATGGGTCGAAGGGGACGTCGGTGATCGATACGGGCATTTCCAGCGCCTCGTGCAGCAGCGCGCGGTATTGCGCCCGCGAGATCTCGGTGGCGCCCAGCGTGGCGAGGTGCGGGGTCAGGAACTGCGTGTCGAAGAGGGTGAAGCCGCAGGTCCGCAGGTGATGGGTGAGATGTGCAAGCGCCAGTTTCGAGCCGTCGGTGCGGCGCGAGAACATGCTTTCGCCGAAGAAGGCCGCGCCGAGCGCCACGCCGTAGACGCCGCCGGCCAACTGTCCTTCCTGCCAGATTTCCAGTGAATGGGCATGGCCCAGATCGTGCAGCGTGCCGTAGATGCCGGCGATCTCGCCGCTGATCCAGGTCTCGGACCGGTCGGCACAGGCGGAGACGACCGCATCGAAATCGGCGTTGAGCGTCACGTCGTAGCCGCCGCGCCGGATGCGGCGGGCTAGGCTGCGCGAGATGTGGAAGCCGTCGAGCGGCAGGATGCCCCGGCGGCGCGGGTCGACCCAGAAGATTTCCGGGTCGTCGCGCGATTCGGCCATCGGGAAGATGCCCGAGGCATAGGCGCCGAGGATCAGCTGGGGGCTGAGCAGGGGGGCTTCGTCCTTCATGGGCGAAGCCGGGTGGATTTGGGGGCGCTGCCCCACGTTGAAATCCTTGAGGATTTCAACGCTCCCCGGGATATTTGCGGGCCAGAAGAAGCCGGGCCGGAAGGCGGGATCAGCCGCGCAGGTTGGTTTCCAGCCATTTTTCGAGCCAGTGGATGTTGTAGGCGCCGGTCTGGATGTCTTCTTCCTGCAGAAGCGCGTGGAAGAGCGGCACGGTGGTGTCGACCCCGTCGACGATCAGTTCGCCCAATGCCCGGTTGAGCCGGGCCAGCGCCGACTGGCGGTCGCGGCCGTGGACGATGAGCTTGGCGATGAGCGAGTCGTAATAGGGCGGGATCTTGTAGCCGTCATAGAGCGCCGAATCCATCCGCACGCCCAGCCCGCCGGGGGCGTGGAACTGGGTGATGGTGCCGGGGCGGGGCGAGAATTCGGGCAGTTTCTCGGCGTTGATCCGAACCTCGATGGCGTGGCCGTTGATCTTGAGGTCTTCCTGCGTGAAGGACATCGGGTAGCCCTCGGCCACGCGGATCTGTTCCTGCACGAGGTCGACGTCGAAGATCGCCTCGGTCACCGGGTGTTCGACCTGCAGGCGGGTGTTCATCTCGATGAAGTAGAACTCGCCATTCTCGTAGAGGAACTCGATCGTGCCGGCACCGGCGTAGTTGATGCGCGCCACCGCGTCGGCGCAGATCTTGCCGATGCGCTCGCGCTCTTCCTCGGAAATGGCGGGGCCGGGGGCCTCTTCCAGCACCTTCTGGTGGCGGCGCTGGAGCGAGCAGTCGCGCTCGCCCAGGTGGACGGCCTTTCCCTTGCCGTCGCCGAAGACCTGGATCTCGATATGGCGCGGCGTGGTGAGGTATTTCTCGATATAGACCTCGTCATTGCCGAAGGCCGCCTTGGCCTCGGACCGGGCGGTGAGGAAGGCGCGTTCGAGCCCGGCGGCATCCTGTGCCACCTTCATGCCGCGCCCGCCGCCGCCGGCGGTGGCCTTGACGATGACCGGGTAGCCGATCTCGTCACACAGCTTCCGGGCCGCGTCGACATTGGGCACGCCGCCATCGGAGCCGGGGACGCAGGGTACGCCGAGATCCTTCATCGTGTCCTTGGCGGTGATCTTGTCGCCCATGATCCGGATATGCTCGGCCGTGGGGCCGATGAAGGTCAGGTCGTGATCCTCGACGATCTGCACGAAATTGGCGTTCTCGGAGAGAAAGCCGTAGCCCGGGTGGATGGCCTGGGCGCCCGTGACCTCGCAGGCGGCGATGATCGAGGGGATCGACAGGTAGCTGTCGGAGCCCGGCGGCGGGCCGATGCAGACGCTTTCGTCGGCCATGCGCACATGCATCGCGTCGGCGTCGGCGGTCGAGTGCACGGCAACCGAGCGGATTCCCATTTCGCGGGCGGCGCGGATCACGCGAAGGGCGATCTCGCCCCGGTTGGCCACAAGAATCTTGTCGAACATGGGGGCGGCCTT
>NZ_CBDDIG010000013.1:0-1015481 GCF_965228755.1 Roseovarius sp. | reverse complement strand
GCCGCCTCCTCGCCCTGCCGCCGCTGGTCTGGATCGGCAAGCTCTCCTATTCCCTCTACCTCTGGCACTGGCCGATCATCGCCTTCGCCGTCTACCGCAAGGGCGAAGACCTCTCCGCCTCCGAAAGCGTCGCCTGCCTCGCGCTCGCCCTCGTCCTTTCGGCCCTCTCCTGGCGCCTCGTGGAACAGCCCTTCCGCAACCGCGCTCGCCTTACCCGCCGCGCCATCTTCGCCTCTGCCGCCACCGCCACGGCCCTCACCCTCGCCGTCGCGGCCTATACCGTCCATCGCGACGGGCTGCCCGCGCGCATGCCGCCCGACTTCCTCGACCTCACCGAAACCGGCCCGCTGATGCAGCCCCGCCTCGGCTGCCACTTCGTCACCGCCGCCCGCGCCGACGCGGGCGACGTCTGCCGCCGCGGCGCGCCCGACACCCGCGCCAGCTTCGTCTTCGCCGGCGACAGCCACGCCTTCGCCCTGTCCCCCGCCATCTTCGAGGCCGCCGAAAACCTGGGCGTCGCGGGCTTCCATTACACCTATCCCGGCTTCCGCCCCCTCGCCGGGGTGCGCAAGCCCGGCTACCCCGAATTGCGCGACCAGGTCGAAGCCTTCATCGCCTTCCTCGACGCACGGCCGCATATCCGCACCATCTACATCACCGCCTTCTGGCAGCACCAGATGACCGGCTACACCTACCGCACTTCGGGCGATGTCTGGGTCGATGACGGCTACGAGGGCCAGGGCGGCGCCTACAACGCCACCGCCACGCTCAACGGGCTGCGCCGCCTGGCCCGGCGCCTGCCCGGCCGCCGGATCGTGATCCTCGACGACGTGCCGGCGGGCGAGGCGCTGCACCTGCCCACCCAGGCCCGCCGCCTGCTTTTCGGCCACGAGGTCACGCTCGGCCTGCCCCGGGCCGAGGCCGACGCCCAGCGCGCGAGCTACGCCCCGGCCTTCGAAAACCTCGCCGCGGGCCACGAGCAGATCCTCTTCGAACCCATCCTCGCCACCCTCTGCGGCCCCGAGATCTGCCCGCTCTACGACGGCGACACCCTCCTCTTCCGCGACGGCGACCACCTCAGCCTCCAGGGCGCGCTCCGCCTCACCCCCGCTGCCGAAGACCTCCTGCGCCGCACCCTGCTCGCGCCCGACGGCTGAAAGAAACGGCATCACGAGCGGCCCGCCGCGGCCCCTCATCCGGGCCTCATTGACATTCCCGCTTGCCAGCCCACATGTTGCCCCGCCATAAGCGACCCCCGAGTCGAAAGGAGTTTTCATGCCAGTTGTCGTCGTCGAATCCCCGGCCAAGGCCAAGACCATCAACAAGTACCTGGGGTCCGACTACACGGTTCTGGCGTCCTACGGCCACGTCCGCGACCTGCCCGCCAAGGATGGCTCGGTCGACCCCGAGAACGGCTTCGACATGACATGGGAGATCGGCGCCGACAGCCGCAAGCATGTCAAGGCCATCGCCGACGCTCTCAAGGACGACAACGCCCTGATCCTCGCCACCGACCCCGACCGCGAAGGCGAGGCGATCAGCTGGCACCTCGAGGAAGCGCTGCGCAAGCGCAAGGCCCTCAAGAAGGACACGCCCGTCAGTCGCGTGGTCTTCAACGCCATCACCAAATCCGCCGTCACCGAGGCGATGAAGAACCCCCGCGAGGTCGACGCCCCGCTGGTCGAGGCCTACCTCGCCCGCCGCGCGCTCGACTACCTTGTGGGCTTCAACCTTTCGCCCGTGCTCTGGCGCAAGCTCCCCGGCGCCCG
Source organism: Roseovarius sp. (assembly GCF_965228755.1). Lineage (GTDB taxonomy): Bacteria > Pseudomonadota > Alphaproteobacteria > Rhodobacterales > Rhodobacteraceae > Roseovarius. Next base: position 1,013,712 of record NZ_CBDDIG010000013.1, on the reverse strand, counting down.
GTCCGCGGGCCGGGTGCAATCGGTCTGCCTCCGCCTCATCGTCGAGCGCGAGATGGAGATCGAGGCGTTCCGGCCCCGCGAATACTGGTCGGTCAAGGCCCTCCTCGCCACCCCCCGCGGCAAGGAATTCGAGGCCCGCCTCGTCAGCTGGGCCGGCAAGAAGCTCGACCGCTACGATATCCCGGACCAGACCCAGGCCGAACTGGCGGTCCAGGCCATCACCAGCCGCGACCTCACCATCGCGGGCGTCGAGGCCAAGCCGACCTCGCGCAACCCGTCGGCCCCCTTCATGACCTCCACGCTTCAGCAGGAGGCCAGCCGCAAGTTCGGCATGGGCGCGCGCCAGACCATGAGCGCGGCCCAACGGCTCTACGAGGCCGGCCTCATCACCTACATGCGGACCGACGGCATCGACATGGCCCCCGAGGCCGTGCACGCCGCCCGCGATGCCATCGCCGATCGCTACGGCGCCGAGTATGTCCCCGACAGCCCGCGCATGTACAAGAACAAGGCCAAGAACGCCCAGGAAGCGCACGAGTGCATCCGCCCCACCGACATGACGCGCGACGCCTCCCAGATCAAGATTTCCGACGCCGACCAGCGCAAGCTGTATGACCTGATCTGGAAACGCACGCTGGCCTGCCAGATGGCCGCCGCCCGGCTCGAACGCACCACGGTCGAGATCGAAAGCGCCGATGGCCAGGTGGGCCTCCGCGCCACCGGCCAGGTTGTGCTCTTCGACGGCTTCCTCAAGGTCTACGAGGAAGGCCGCGACGATACCGGAACGGAGGACGAGGACGACAAGCGCCTGCCCCAGATCATGCAGGGCGACAAGGCCGAGAAGCGCGGCGTCACCCCCGAACAGCATTTCACCCAGCCCCCGCCCCGCTATACCGAGGCGACGCTGGTCAAGAAGATGGAAGAGCTGGGCATCGGCCGCCCCTCCACCTATGCCTCGATCGTCACCACGATCCAGGACCGCGAATATGTCCGCAAGGACAAGAACCGCCTCATCCCCGAGGACAAGGGCCGCATCGTCACGATCTTCCTGCTGAACTTCTTCCGCAAGTACGTGGGCTACGAGTTCACCGCCAATCTCGAGGAAGAGCTCGACGTGATCAGCGCGGGCGATGCCGACTACAAGAAGGTGCTGGCGGAGTTCTGGCGCGACTTCTCGGCGGCCATCGCCGAAACCTCCGAGCTGCGCACCGCCGAGGTGATCGACAAACTCGACGAGGCGCTCGCCCCCATGCTCTACCCGCCCCGCGACGACGGCACCGATCCGCGCGCCTGCCCGCTCTGCGGCGAGGGGCAGTTGCACCTCAAACCCTCCCGCTCCGGCGGCTTCGTCGGCTGCTCGCGCTACCCCGAATGTCGCTACACCCGGCCGATCTCCGGCGATGCGGGCGAGGCCGGCGACCGTGTGCTGGGCGAAGACAATGGCGACGAGATCACCCTGCGCTCGGGCCGCTTCGGGCCCTACGTCCAGCGCGGCGAGGTGACCGAGGACAACAAGAAACCGCCCCGCGCCAGCCTGCCCAAGGGCTGGAGCCCCGATGACATGACGCTGGAAAAGGCCCTGACCCTCCTCGACCTGCCCCGCGTGGTCGGCACGCATCCCGACGACGGCGAACCGGTCGAGGCCGGCATCGGCCGCTACGGGCCCTTCGTCAAGCACGGCCGCCTCTACGCCAACCTCAAGGAGGTCGAGGAGGTCTTCACCATCGGCATGAACCGCGCGGTCGAGGTGCTGGCCCAGAAAGCCGCCTCCCGCGGCCAGGGCCGCGCCGCCGCCAAGCCGCTCAAGGAGCTGGGAGACCACCCCGAAAGCGGCGGGCCGGTCAACGTGATGGACGGGCGCTACGGGCCTTACGTCAAGTGGGAGAAGGTCAACGCCACCCTGCCCAAGGGCACCGAACCGGATGACGTGACCATGGAGATGGCAGTCGAACTGATCGCCGAGAAGGCCGCCAAGAAGGGCAAGGGCCGCAAGGCGCCCGCCAAGAAGAAGGCCCCGGCCAAGAAGGCGGCGGCCGGCAAGTAGCCCGCAACCCATGCGCCCCGCGCAAAGCCGCCCTGCCACCGGGGCGGCTCACGCGCTTGTGACGGCCCGCCTTCTTCCGCGCCGCGCGGGACCGTGGCAAATCTGCCCGAAATGACCCTCGAGCAGAAGGAGCACGCAAGATGCCCCGCCACACCCTCACCCGCCGCACCCTGATCCTCTCGGGCCTGGCCACCACCATCGTCACCCCCACCCTCGCGCAGGAGCACGAACAGCTCCCGGCCGAACCCGGCGTCCGCCGCAACATCTCCGCCTTCGGCCAGATGGACTGGCGCGACCATTTCAACCCCGGCGCGCCGGCCTACATCATCGCCGACACCACCTCCCGCGCGCTCCACTACTGGAACGGCGCGGGCGAGGACTACCGCATCTATCCGACCTCGGTGCCGATGACCGACGAGCTGACCAAGCGCGGCTTCACCGAGATCGTCCGCAAGAGGGTCGGCCCCGACTGGACACCGACCGCCAGCATGATCGAACGCAACCCGGAGCTGAAATACATGCCGCCGGGCCCCGACAACCCGCTCGGCACACACGCCATGTATCTCGACTGGCCCGCCTACCTGATCCACGGCACCCACGACACCCGCAAGATCGGCCGCCGCTCCTCGGACGGCTGCATCGGGCTCTACAACCACATGATCGAGGAGCTTTACGGCATCTCGCCCGTGGGCACGAAAGTGCGGATCATCTGACGCAGGTGTGCCGCCCGCCCCGGGCCTGACCCGGGGCCTCTGGCTCCACGGGCGCCCGACACCAGTCGCCCCCGCCCTATCGGCCTGACACCCGCCCGGAACAGAGCCGCGCCAAAGCGCGGCGCCGGGCGAGCGCCGGCCCGTCCCCACGGGCAGGCGCTTTCGAGGTGTTGCACGACGTCTATGGGGAGGATGTGCGTGGCCCCATAAAGTGGCGACCATGACCGTAGCAGCGCCTCCCCACGGACCGGCGCTCGCCCGGCGGAGCAAACCAGAAGCTGGCACTCACCTACGTAGAAACCCTACTTCGGCCCCCCGGGCAGGCCCAGCCGTTGACTCTCTCCTGCCCCCTCCGTCATATCGGGGCCGAATGACAGGAGGGTTCATTTCATGAGAAAGATCTACGGGTCCGCCGCCGACGCGCTGGACGGGCTTCTCCAAGACGGGATGCTGATCGCCGCGGGCGGTTTCGGCCTGTGCGGCATCCCCGAACTGCTGATCGACGCCATCCGGAAATCCGGCGTCAAGGATCTCACCGTCGCCTCGAACAACGCCGGCGTCGACGATTTCGGCCTCGGCCTGCTGCTGCAGACCAAGCAGGTCAGGAAGATGATGTCGTCCTACGTGGGCGAGAACGCCGAATTCATGCGCCAGTATCTCTCGGGCGAGCTCGAGCTCGAATTCAACCCGCAAGGCACGCTCGCAGAACGCATGCGCGCCGGCGGCGCGGGCATCCCCGGCTTCTACACCAAGACCGGCGTCGGCACCCAGATCGCCGAGGGGAAGGAGCACAAGGAGTTCGACGGCGAGACCTACATCCTCGAACGCGGCATCTTCGCCGACATCTCCATCGTCAAGGCATGGAAGGCGGATGAAACGGGCAACTGCATCTTCCGCAAGACCGCCCGCAACTTCAACCCGCCGGCGGCGATGTGCGGCCGGACCTGCATCATGGAAGTGGAAGAGATCGTCAAACCCGGCGAGCTCGACCCCGATCACATCCACCTGCCGGGCATCTACGTGCACCGCCTGATCCAGGGCGAGCACGAGAAGCGCATCGAACAACGTACCGTGAGGGAGGCCTGATCATGCCCTGGGATCGCAATCAGATGGCGGCACGCGCCGCGCAGGAGCTGGAAGACGGCACCTATGTCAACCTCGGCATCGGCATCCCCACGCTCGTGCCGAACTACATCCCCGAAGGCGTCCACGTGACGCTGCAATCGGAGAACGGCATGCTGGGCATGGGCCCCTTCCCGGTGGCGGGCTCGGAAGACCCCGACCTGATCAACGCCGGCAAGCAGACCATCACCGAACTGCCGCACACCTCCTATTTCGACAGCGCCATGAGCTTCGGCATGATCCGCGGCGGCAAGATCGCCATGGCGATCCTCGGCGCCATGGAAGTGGCCGAGAACGGTGATCTCGCGAACTGGATGATCCCCGGCAAGCTGGTCAAGGGCATGGGCGGCGCGATGGACCTCGTCGCCGGTGTGCGCCGCGTGATCGTGGTGATGGACCACACCAACAAGGCGGGCGAGTCGAAGCTGCTCAAGGAATGCACCCTGCCGCTCACCGGCACGGGCGTGGTCAACCGGATCATCACCAACCTCGGCGTGCTCGACGTGACCGAGGGCGGCCTGAAAATCGTGGAATGCGCCCCCGATGTCACCCGCGAGGAGATCATCGAGAAGACCGAGGCGACGATCGTCTGAAACCAAACCGGCGCCCCGGGCCAGCCCCGGGGCCTCGGCAGACCACCCGCCCCGGCCCCCGAGCCGGGGCCTCTCCCCTCGCGTATCTACTTCACCGCCAGGTTCAGCGCGCAGGCATCGGTGATCAGCTCGGGCCGCGTCTTGCACAGCCCTCCCGCCACCTGGAACGCCGCCAGCACCTTGGGCACGTAATCCCGCGTCTCGGCATAGGGCGGCACGCCGCCATGCCTCTTCACCGCGTTCTCGCCCGCGTTATACCCGGCAAGCGCCAGCACAGCGTCGCCGCCGAACTCCTTCAGCAGCCAGTCGAGATAGGCCACCCCGCCCTTGATGTTCTGATCGCTGGCCAGGCTGTCCGTCACCCCGAACCGCGTCGCGGTATCCGGCATGAGTTGCATCAGCCCCTGCGCGCCCTTGTGGCTCTCCGCCGTGCTCCGCCCGCCCGACTCGACCGAGATGACCGCCAGCACCAGCGCGGGCGACACGTCGGTCCCGATCGTCGCCCGCAATATGTTCGCCCCCTGCGCCGAGGCGATGCCCTGCAGCGCCTGCAGCCGCGGACCGGCCACCGACACCCCGCCCGGCCCGTCCTCGAGGCTGGCAAACGCGCTCCGCAGCCGCAGGGAGGGATCCTCCGACAATCCGGGGGGCACCTTGGTCCAGAACCAGTCATACCGCCCTGAGGCCGCCGCTGCGGCCCCCTGCGTGCCGCTCCCGGTCTCGTCGGGCTTCGGCTTGGCCGGTTTCGCCACCACCTGGTCGCCCGGCTCGATCTGCACGTTGATCCGCTTCTTGGTGCCGGCCTTCGGCGGCTTGGCCATCTTGAAGGTGAAATCCGGATAGGGCGGCGGGCTGTCCGCACGCCCGGGCATCGCACCGCACAGGCCAAGGCCCAGCGCCGCTGCGCATAAAAGAAAGGGTTTCACTGCACTGCCTCGTTCTTTTTGTACGAGCCTATCTCAAAAATGGTTATGTTTCACGGCTTTTGTGCCCGCCACAGAAACGGAAACGCGTACGATTTCCGCCCAAAACATCCCGAAACACGCTCCACAAGCACAAAATTTAACTTTTAAATCGTTTATTTTCAGTAACTTGACACCCACCAAGCCAAAAAAATTACGATTCACAAAATGCTACCAAAGCCGCCCAAATCCTGCCCGATTCCACAGGCTATATCTCCCCATACCGCAACGGCAGCGGGCCTTAGAGAGAGGCGGCCCACAGAAAGCTGAACCGGTTAAACGTAACTGAAGCTTAAGTGATCCTTTGGAGGGACCAACCATGATCAAGTTCATCAAAAAATTCCGCAACGACGAAGAAGGTGCCGTGACTGTTGACTGGGTCGTTCTGACCGCAGCCGTTGTTGGCCTGGGCGTTGCCGGCGTGTCGACCGTCTCCGGCGGTGTGAACCAACTGGCCACCTCGATCAAGAGCGGCGTGTCGACCAAATCGGTTTCGAACGGCGACTCCGGCGGCTGATATCCCATTCGTCTGACGACATGCACGTGGCCGCGAACGTCTGTTTCGCGGCCATTTGCTTTGAAACAGGGGCATGTGTCGCATGCCGCTTCGGGCCACCCGGCCCGGCCAAGGATCAGACACCCGGCCCGGATCGCCGTCGCACAAGAAACGGCTGACCGGCCAACAGGCAAAAAAGCGAGCAGGACATGACACTCACCATCCGGAATCTCTTCAGGACGTTCAGAACCCATTTGCGCGACGAAGACGGCGCCGCCAACGCCGAATGGGTGGTCATCGTCGCCAGCGTCGTCGGCCTGGCCGCGGCATCGACCGCCAGCATCAGCGGCGCGGTCACGGTCCTGTCGACCAGCGTCAGCAGCGAAGCCGGCAGCAAACAGGTCGACAACGGCGACTGACCCGCACGCCGCTTCCGTCGGCACCCGGGAAACAATCGTCAAACCGCCACCGCCCTTCCCTTCTTTCGCCATATTGCGCCGCCAGAACATCTGCCGGAAAACCGGCCCGCCCAGGGCCGCCCGAAGAGCAGTCCATCGGAAAGGATAGGCCATGCGTTTGGTTTTCGGACTCGTCCTTGTACTCGGCCTCGGCCTTGCCGGCTTTGCCGTCTACATGGCCAAAAGCTACATCCAGCAGTATCAGGCCGAGCTCGCCCACGAGCGGTCGAACCGCGACCCCGGCATCGACACGGTCGAGGTCTACGTCGCCACCAAAAAACTGAAATACGGGCAGGAGCTGAACCTCGACGACGTCCGTCTCACCCCCTTCCCGGCCATGTCGCTGCCGGAAGGCGTGTTCGAGACCGAAGAGGCGCTCTTCCCCGAAGGCGAAGCCGAACCCCGCACCGTTCTGCGCTCGATCGAGCCGAACGAGGCGATCCTCGCCGTCAAGGTCACCGAGCCCGGCGAAGAGGCCGGCATCACCTCGCAGCTGGAACGCGGCATGCGCGCCTTCGCGATCAACGTCGACGTCACCAGCGGCGTCTCGGGCTTCCTGCGCCCCGGCGACCGGGTCGACATCTACTGGACGGGTCAGTCCGCCAGCACCGCGGGCACCCGTCTCGAAGGTCGCGGCGCCAAGGACGTGACCAAGCTGATCGAGACCAACGTCAAGCTGATCGCCGTCGATCAGGAGGCCAACGCCGACACTAACGAGGCGATCATCGCCCGCACCGTCACCGTCTCCGCCCGCCCGCAGCAGGTGGCCTCGCTGGCACAGGCGCAATCCACCGGACGGCTCTCGCTGTCGCTGGTCGGCGCCGAGGACGACTCCGTCGCCGAGGCGATCGAGGTCGACCAGCGCAGCCTGCTGGGCATCCAGGAACAGGTGGTCGAACGCGCGCCCGTGGCACAGGAGGTCTGCACGATCCGCACCCGCCGCGGCGGCGAGGTGATCGAAACCCCGATCCCCTGCACCAACTGAGCCGGTTTTCCGATCCAGTCTCCCGAAAGGCGCCGCCCGCCCGCGGCGCCTTTTCTCGTTTCCGGTCCGTGAAAAGGGTTTCATTCACGCAACGCTGCCACAAAAAAGTCTTTAAAGGCGGCGCGAAAGCCATTGATTCTTGCAAAAATTTCGGAATTGGCCCATCCTGAGCGAAATGCGGGCGCCAAGACCCGCTTCTCGAGGCGTGATCGGAAAGGCAGGTCACATGACATTTACGCGCTTACTCAAGGCCGCCCTGGCCGGGCTGGTTTTGGCGTGCGGGCCGATTGCAGGCTCGGCGATGGCCGAGTCGCTTCAGGTCATCCGCAAGGGAACCGGACGGGATCTCAGCATCACCATGAACCAGGCGGTCGTGGTCGAAAGCGACGTGCCCTTCGCCGAGCTCAGCATCGCCAACCCGGCCATCGCCGACTTCTCGACGCTCTCCGACCGCACGATCTACGTGCTTGGCAAATCGCCGGGCCGCACCACCCTCACCCTGCTCGACGCCACCGGCCGCCTCATCACCAATGTCGAGGTCCGCGTCAGCGCCGACATCTCCGAATTCAAGGAACGCCTCCGCCAGGTCCTGCCGGGCGAGGCGATCGAGGTCCGCTCCGCCAATGACGGCATCGTCCTCTCCGGCACGGTCAGCAGCACCACCCGCATGGACCGCGCCCTCGAACTGGCCCAGCGCTACGCGCCCGAACGCGTCTCGAACCTCATGTCCGTCGCCGGCAAGCACCAGGTGATGCTCAAGGTCCGCTTCGCCGAGATGCAGCGCAGCGTCTCCAAGGCACTCGGCACCTCGCTGTCGATCGACGGGCGCAACAATTCCGGCGTCGGCGTCATCGGCGGCACCAACACCACCAACACCCAAGGGGCCGTGCTCAACACCCTCGCCGGCGCCATCCCCTCGGTCCAGAGCAACAACGGCGCCATCGCCTTCGGCTTCGACATCGGCTCGACCGAGGTCGGCATCCTGCTCGAGGCACTGGAAACCAAGGGCGTCGTCCGCACCCTGGCCGAACCGAACCTCACCGCCCTCTCGGGGCAGGAGGCCAAGTTCCTCGCCGGCGGCGAATACCCGATCCCGGTGGCGCAGGAAAACGGCGTCACCACGATCGAGTTCAAGCCCTTCGGTGTCGAGCTCAACTTCATCCCCCGCGTGGTCGATGACGGGGTGATCAACCTCGAGCTGGCGGCCGCCGTCTCCTCGATCGACGCCGCCAACGCGCTGGTCGTCGACGGGCTGACCGTCAACGCCTTCCGCCGCCGCGACACGTCGACCACCGTCGCCATGCGCGACGGGCAAAGCTTCGCCATCGCCGGCCTGCTGCAGGACGACTTCCGCGACAACAGCGGCCAGGTGCCCTGGATCGGCGACGTGCCGGTGCTCGGCGCGCTCTTCCGCAGCGCCGACTACCAGCGCGCCCAGACCGAACTGGTGATCATCGTCTCGGCCCACCTCGTGACCCCCACCACCGGCGAGGCGCTGGCCCTGCCCACCGACCGGGTCCGCATTCCCAGCGAACGCGAGCTTTTCCTCGACGGTCGCGTCGCCCGCGACATCCCCGAGAACAGCCCGGCGGGCGAAGTCGCCCGGCAGGATTTCAACGGCTCCTACGGCTACGTAATGGACTAGGGCAAAGGACAGCGCCATGAAACGATCCCTCATCGCGACGACGGCCCTCCTGGCGCTGACCGCGTGCTCCTACCCCACCGAAGTGCTCCGGTCCTACTCGGAATCCGGCTCCATCACCGATGGCGGCACTTTCGGCAATTCCACCATGAACAACACCCAGGTCATGACCGGCGAAAAGCATTTCGCCGTCGATCTGTCCCGCCGCTTCGCCAGCGAGGTCGGCAACACGGTGAACTTCGCCTTCAACTCGGCCCGGCTCGATGCCACGGCGGTCAGCGTCCTGCGCCGCCAGGCCCATTTCATCCGCCAGTTCCCCGAGGTCCGCTTCCGGGTCTACGGCCACACCGATCTCGTCGGGTCGAACGCCTACAACAACAGCCTCGGCCTGCGCCGGGCCCAGGCCGTGGTGAACTTCTTCGCCTCCCAGGGCATCAGCCGCTCGCGGCTCGAGGCGGTGGTCTCCTACGGCGAAACCCAGCCGCTCGTCGTCACCCAGGGCCGCGAACGCCGCAACCGCCGCACCGTCACCGAGGTCAGCGGCTTCGTCGCCTCCCATCCGATCATCATGGACGGCAAGTATGCCGAGGTGGTCCACCGCGAGTATATCGAAAGCGCCACCTCCGCGACCACGCTGGCAATCGTCGGCAACAGCGAGGGTCTGAGCACCGAATAGGCCGCCCCGCCGGGCGGCCCCACCGGGATCTCCCTGTCCGGCACCAGCCGGGCCACCTTGAAAAGCCCGCCGCACAGGCGGGCCTTTTTTGTCTACCTCTTCCGCACAATTGGAGTTTTTTGGCCCAAATGTTGCCCAGATTTTCGGCGAGGTTCCCACAATAACGAGTTTCCCCCGGCAAGAGGCAGCGGGGAGCGGCGCTGCGAGGGGCGCAGGTACGCGCGGAGTGCGCCGCACATATGAGATTGGGACCCGGAATGACGAGTAGTGAGAGCAACAACACGGAACAGATACCGCTTGTAGCCTGTACGGTCAGCCGCGATGTGCAGAATTTCGACCTGCTGATCGAGGACATGGAAGCCGCGCTTGGTGAAGCCTGGGGCGATCTGAACATCAACGAGGCGCTGGCCTTCTTCGGCCAGCCCGAGGCGACCGGCATCGAGTTCGCCGCCGTCGCGATCGACGATTCCGACGAGGACGACATCCCGCTGCTCAGCGAAATCATCACCATGGCCAGCTCGCGCGGCATCCGCGTCATCCTTATCGCCGAGGATGTCAGCCCCGCCGTCCTGCACCAGCTGCTGCGCCAGGGCGCCGACGAATTCGTCCCCTACCCCCTGCCCGAGGGCGAGCTCGAGGCCGCCATCGAACGCATCCGCAAGCGCGAGGAACAGGCCACCGTCGAAGGCACCCCCTTCGCCGCCGGCAACACGCCCGGCGACGGCGTCCTGCTCGCGGTCCAGGGCCTCGCGGGCGGCACCGGCGCCACCACGCTGGCGGTCAACCTCGCCTGGGAACTGGCGACCGTCGACAAGACCGACCCGCCGCGCGTCTGCCTGCTCGATTTCGGGCTCCAGACCGGCTCGACCGCCACCTATCTCGACCTGCCCCGCCGCGAGGCGGTGTTCGAAATGTGGTCCGACACCGAATCGATGGACGAGGACATCTTCAAGCAGTCCCTGACCGCCTTCGAGGACAAGCTCTGGGTTCTCACCGCGCCCACCGACATGCTGCCCCTCGACATGATCACCCCCGAGGACGTGGGCCGCGTGCTCGAATTCGCCCGTTCGAAATTCGACTACGTGATCGTCGACATGCCCGCCACGCTGGTCCAGTGGACGGAAACCGTCCTCAACGCGGCGCAGATCTACTTCGTCACGCTCGAGCTCGACATGCGTTCTGCCCAGAACGCCCTGCGCCTCAAGCGCGCGCTCCGCTCCGAGGATCTGCCGGTAGAGAAGCTCCGCTTCTGCCTGAACCGCTCCCCCAAGTTCACCGATCTCAACGGCAAGAGCCGCGTCAAGCGCATGGCCGAAAGCCTCGAGATCAGCATCGAGGTCCAGCTGCCCGACGGCGGCCGCGTCGTCACCCAGGCGGGCGACCACGGCTCGCCGCTCGCCCATTCGGCGGCCAAGAACCCGCTGCGCAAGGAAATCGCCAAACTGGCCGTCTCCCTGCACGAGATCGGCAAACCCGACGCCGAAGAAGCGGCGTGAAAAGGTAGAAAAGCATGTTCTCTCGCTACAAGAAATCCGGCGCCGCACCTGAAAAGGCCGCCAAGGTCAAGGCACCGGTGGAAACGCCCAAGCCCCAGCCGGCCGAGGCCCCGCCGAAACCCGCATCGCTGCGCCGGCCCTCGCCGGTGCAATCGGCGGCCCCCTCGCCCGCCGACAAGGACCGCAAGCGCAAGGAGCGCCTGGCCGAGATCAAGCTCGACCTGCACCGCTCGCTGCTCGACAACCTCAACCTCGCGGCCCTCGACACCGCCACCGAATCCGACCTCCGCGCCGAGATCAGCTCGATCGCGGCCGAGGTGCTGGAAGAGCGCTCGATCGTCCTCAACCGCGAAGACCGCGCCACCCTCACGCAGGAGCTCTATGACGAGGTCAAGGGCCTCGGCCCACTCGAAACCCTGCTCAAGGACGACACGGTCAACGACATCCTCGTCAACGGCCCCCACCAGATCTTCGTCGAACGCGACGGCAAGCTCTCGCTCTCCGACGTGACGTTCAAGGACGAAAAGCACCTGCTGCGGATCATCGACAAGATCGTCTCCGCCGTGGGCCGGCGCGTGGACGAATCCAACCCCTATGTCGACGCCCGCCTTGCCGACGGCTCGCGCTTCAACGCCATGGTGCCGCCCATCGCGGTCGACGGCAGCCTCGTCTCGATCCGGAAATTCAAGAAGGACAAGCTGGGCATCGACGATCTCGTCCGCTTCGGCGCCTTCTCCGAGGAAATGGCCGCCTACCTCCAGGCCGCCGTCGCCACCCGCCTCAACGTCATCGTCTCGGGCGGTACGGGCTCGGGCAAGACGACCACGCTCAACGCGCTCTCGTCCTTCATCGACAATTCCGAGCGCATCCTCACCATCGAGGATACCGCCGAACTCCAGCTCCAGCAGACCCATGTCGGCCGGATGGAAAGCCGCCCCCCCAACGTCGAGGGCAAGGGCGAGGTCTCGCCCCGCGACTGTCTCAAGAACGCCCTGCGGATGCGCCCCGACCGCATCATCGTCGGCGAGACGCGCGGCGAGGAGGTGATCGACATGCTGCAGGCCATGAACACCGGCCACGACGGCTCGATGACCACGATCCACGCCAACAACGCCCGCGACGGCATCTCGCGGCTCGAGAACATGGTCGCGATGGCCGGCATCGAAATGCCGCTCAAGGCCGTCCGCAGCCAGATCGCCAGTGCCGTGAACCTCATCGTGCAGGCCTCGCGCCTCCAGGACGGCTCGCGCCGCATGGTCTCGATCACCGAGATCACCGGCATGGAAGGCGATGTCATCTCAATGCAGGAAATCTTCCGCTTCCAGCGCACCGGCCTGACGCCCGACAACAAGATCATCGGGCATTTCACCGGCACTGGCGTGCGCTCGAACTTCTCGGAACGCTTCCGCCTGTGGGGCTACGACCTGCCCCCCAGCATCTATGAACCCGTCGCGGCAGAGTAACGGCCATGAGCATCAGCATCGAACCCATCATCTACGGCCTTATCTTCTTCGGCGTGCTTGCGCTCGTCGAGGGCATCTACCTGACCGTCTTCGGCAAGTCGATCAGCCTCAACAGCCGCGTCAACCGCCGGCTCGACATGCTCGACAAGATGGGCAACCGCGAGCAGGTGATGGAAAAACTCCGCAAGGAGATGACCCAGCACCTCAAGGCGCGCAACATCCCGATCTACGCGATCCTGTCGTCAAAGGCGCAGAAGGCGGCCATCGCCTTCACCCCGAAACAGCTCATCATGCTGATGGGCGGCGTGTCGGTCCTGGCGTTCGCGGGCCTCACCGTGGCCACCGACACACAAGTTCCGGTCCGCGCCGCGGTCTCCGTCGGCATCGGCATCGGCGGCGTCTTCGTCTGGATCAACTCCAAGGCCTCCAAGCGCATGAAACTGCTCGAGGAACAGCTCCCCGACGCGATCGAACTGATGGTCCGGTCCCTGCGCGTGGGGCACCCCTTCTCCTCGGCCATTTCCATCGTCGCCAACGAGGTCTCCGACCCGCTCGCCACCGAATTCGGCATCATCGCCGACGAAAGCGCCTATGGCCGCGACGTGGGCGAGGCATTGAAGGACATGGCCGAACGGCTCGACATGCAGGATCTCCGCTTCCTCGCCGTCGCCGTCACCATCCAGCAGCAGTCGGGCGGCAACCTCGCCGAAATCCTCGACGGTCTCGCCAAGGTGATCCGCGCCCGCTTCCGCCTGTTCCGCCGCGTCAAGGCCATCACCGCCGAGGCGCAGTGGTCCGGCAACTTCCTGTCGGCCTTCCCGGTGCTGGCCCTCGTCGGCATCCAGATGATCAAGCCAGACTACTACGACGAGGCGATGACCCACCCGTTCTTCATCCCGGCCTGTCTGGCCGTCGGCGGGTTCCTCGTGGCGAACATCTTCGTCATGCGCTCGCTCGTGAACATCAAGGTCTGAAACCGCCATGGGTATGCTCGAACAACTCACCGCAACCATCACCGATCAGCTCGGCCCCTTCGGCCCGCTGATCGCCGTCGGTACGCTCGGCGTCGTGCTGATCCTGATCTGCATTCCGATCCTGATCAAACAGTCGCAGGATCCGCTAGAGAAGCTGAAGAAGGCCAACAACTCGGGCAAGGCCCCCGACGCCGGCAAGGAACGGCTGCGCGCCAAGTCCCGCAACGAGAAGCTGGAGAAATACGCCAACTTCCTCGAGCCGCAGGACGAGAAGGCGCTCAGCAAGATGCGCCTGACGCTGATGCAGGCCGGCTACCGCGACCGCGACGCGGTGCGCTATTTCCACTTCGCCCAGTTCGCCCTCGGCATCGGCGGGCTGATCCTCGGGGTGATCTACTTCGTCTTCTTCGTCTCCAACGACGAAACCACCACCCAGCAGACCCTGATGTACACGCTCGGACCGGGCGGCGTGGGCTACATGCTGCCCAAGTACTGGATCACCAAGCGCCTGCAACAGCGCCAGGAAGAGATCGAACAGGGCTTCCCCGACAGTCTCGACATGATGCTCACCTGCGTCGAGGCGGGCCAGTCGATGGACCAGGCGATCATCCGCGTCTCGCGCGAGATCCAGGCCTCCTACCCGGCGCTCGCCCAGGAATACGAGATCGTCTCGCAACAAATGAAGGCCGGCCGCGACAAGCCCTCCGTGCTCAGCGACATGGCCGAACGCTGCGGCGTCCAGGACATCTCCAGCTTCGTCACCGTGCTGATCCAGTCGCAAAGCTTCGGCACCTCGATCGCCGACGCCCTGCGGGTCTACGCCAGCGAGATGCGTGACAAACGGGTCATGCGCGCCGAGGAAAAGGCCAACAAGCTGCCGACAAAGATGACATTGTCGACGATGATGTTTACAGTGCCCCCACTACTGATCATCCTTGTCGGGCCGTCGGTTCTGGGCATCATGGAACTGTTCTCGATGGCGGGCAAATAACCACAACGCCGAAATGGCGGGGCAGACATGATACGGGCACGGGCAGTCCTCCTGACCAGCATCGCCCTTGCTGCATGCAGCGAGGGCGTTTCGCGTGACAACCCCTTCGCGCCGGGCATCAAGACCGGTGCCGAAGCCGTCGACGGCATGCTCGTCGGCCACCGGCTGATGGATGCCGGCGAATACGACCTGGCCATCGACGCCTATTCCCGCGCCGCGGTGACCGAGGGAATGACCGCCGAGGTGCTGCTGGGCATCGGCACCGCCAACCTCAAGCTCAGCCGCCTGCACACCGCCGAACGCCTCCTCCGCCAGGCCCTCGACAAGGACGAGCGCAGCCCCGAAATCTGGAACAACCTCGGCGTCGTGCTGATGGAACGTGGCGAGATTGCGGAAGCGGAACAGGTCTTCCGCCGCGCCTATGCGCTCGATAATGGCCAAAGTGACTCAATTCGCGACAATCTGCGGTTAGCACTCGAAAAATCGGAAAATTCCGAGTATGCTCCCGAGGAAGAACAAGATTACAAATTGGTACGGCGGGGCAGCAGCGACTACCTGATCCGCAAGATACCATGACGAGGCAAGGGCAGTAAAAGGACGCAAAAATGCGCCAACTGATGATCATGAGCGTATGCGCTGTCAGCGCATTTGCGCTCTCCGCATGCGACAAGAAATCAGGCACCGATGTCGACCGCGCCTTCCAGGGCGTCAACGTCGTCGACGAAACCAACCTCAACGACGTAATGCTCTCGGTGGCCGACCCGAACGAGGCCGTCTCCTACTTCCAGCGCGCCTCCGGCGAACAGCCCGAACGGCTCGAACTCTCCCGCGGGCTGGCAAAATCCCTGGTCCGCGCCAAGCGCACGACCGAGGCGGCATCGGCCTGGAAGAAGGTCGCCGAACACCCCGAGGCCACCGATGACGACCGCGTCGACTATGCCGACGCGCTCATCCGCAACAACGACTGGGAGCGCGCCGAGCAGGTGCTCGACCGCATCCCGCCCACCTTCGAAAGCTTCAAGCGCTACCGGCTCGAGGCCATGGTCGCCGACAGCAACCAGGAATGGCAGAAGGCCGATAGCTTCTACGAAACCGCCATCGGCCTGACCACCCGCCCCGCCGGGGTGATGAACAACTGGGGCTATTCCAAGCTCACCCGCGGCGACTATGCCGGCGCCGAGCGCCTCTTCACCGATGCCATCCGGCAGGACAAGACGCTCTTCACCGCCAAGAACAATCTCGTCCTCGCCCGCGGCGCGCAAAAGAACTACTCCATGCCCGTCGTAGACACCTCCCAGACCGAACGGGCCCAGCTCCTCTACACGCTGGCGCTCTCGGCCATCAAGCAGGGCGACACCACCATCGGCAAGGGCCTCCTGCGCGACGCCATCGACACCCATCCCCAGCATTTCGAGGCCGCCGCGCGGTCTCTGGCCGCGCTCGAGGCCAATGTGAGCAACTAGATGGCCCTCGCGATCTCGCCGTCCGAGGCGCTCTGGTTCCTGCCCGTCGTCGCACCGCTCTGCCTCTGGGTGATGTGGAGCGACCTGTCCGCCATGCGCATCCCCAACCTCTCGGTGATTGCGCTGGCGGCGGTTTTCCTCATCGTGGGCCTCGTCGCCCTGCCCTGGGCCGACTACCCGTGGCGCCTCCTGACCATGGTGGTGGTGCTGGTGCTGATGTTCGGCGCCAACGTGATCGGCCTGATGGGCGCGGGCGACAGCAAGTTCATCGCCGCCGCCGCCCCCTTCATCGACCCGGGCGACGTGGGCCCGCTCTGCCTGATCTTCGCGGCGAACCTGCTGGCCTGCTTCGTCACCCACCGCATCGCCAAGCACACCGCGCTCCGCCGCCTCGCGCCGGACTGGACAAGCTGGGACCGCGGCCGCAAGTTCCCCATGGGCTTCGCCCTCGGCGCCACGCTGATCGTCTACCTCGCCCTCGGCGCCGCCTACGGCAGCTGAGGCCCGCGCGCCGCCCCGCGGCCGCGATGCCCACACCACGCCCGCCCCCTTCCACATTTTCACCGTTTTTCCCGCCAATAGTGCCGGCGACCGGAACCAATTTCAGGGGCAGACAGATGAACATGCAGGCTTCGCAAGGCGTCCAGCCACCCCCGCCCCCCAAGGGGCTCGAGGACATGAAACTCCCCGTCGTGATGATGCGCGACATCCTGATCAAGACGATGTTCCGCAAGAACCTCGACACCGTCAGCGATCTCGCCGAGGCCATCTGCCTGCCCCGCGCCGTTACCCAGGAACTGATGGACATGGCCCGCTCGCAGTCGATGGTCGAGGCGATGGGCACGCTCAGCGCCACCGCCGGCTCGGAAATGGGCTACCAGCTCACCGACAGCGGCAAGGCCCGCGCCCTCGACGCGCTTTCGCAGTCGGAATATTTCGGCGCCATGCCCGTGCCCCTCGCCGTCTACGGCGAACAGGTCCAGCGCCAGTCGATCCGCAACATCCAGATCACGCGCGAGGAACTGGTCCAGTCCATGGGCCACCTCGTCCTGCCCAACAGCCTGCTCGACTATCTCGGGCCCGCCGTCTCGGCCGGCCGCTCGATCCTGATGTACGGGCCGCCGGGCAACGGCAAATCCTCCATCTCCAACGGCATCCGCGCCGCCATGGGCGACAAGATCTACGTCCCCCGCGCCATCGAGTACGCGGGCCAGGTGATCACCGTCTACGACCCGATCGTCCATTCCAAGGCCGAGGTCGAAACCGACGACCCCAATTCGCTCCGCCGCCGCCGCACATGGGATACCCGCTACGTCCGCTGCGAACGCCCCACCGTCGTGACCGGCGGCGAGCTGTCGCTGTCCATGCTCGACCTCGTCTACAACCCCACCGCCCGCACCTACCAGGCGCCGCTGCAGCTCAAATCCTCCGGCGGCATCTTCATCGTCGACGACCTCGGCCGCCAGGCCGAACCGCCGCAGGCGCTGGTCAACCGCTGGATCGTGCCGCTCGAGGAGTCCAAGGACATCCTCGCCCTGCAATCGGGTGAGAAATTCGAGGTGCCCTTCGACACGCTGGTGATCTTCTCCACCAACTTCCACCCCAACGAGATCTTCGACCAGGCCGCGCTCCGCCGGATCTTCTTCAAGATCAAGATCGACGGGCCCAGCCAGGCCGACTTCCTCAAGATCTTCGCCATGGTCGCCAAGAAAAAGCAGATGCCCCTCGACGAGGCCTCGCTCCTCCACCTGCTCAAGAAGAAATACCCGACGATCAACAACGTCTACGCCAACTACCAGCCGATCTTCCTCATCGAACAGATGATCGCCACCTGCGAGTTCGAGGGCATCCCCTACCAGATGACCCCCGAACTCATCGACCGCGCCTGGGCCAACATGTTCGTCAAGGACGAGAAGATCGTGAAGTGACGGCCGGATAGCCGGCCGTTTCAGTCTACGGAAAACCCCCATCCGTCCGGGCGGAACCCGAACGAAAGAGCGACCTCCGTGGTCGCTCTTTCATGTTGCCAGATCCCGTCAAGCGTCACCGGCACGTCCGCGACGGTCACTTCGAACCATTCGTCGTCTTCATCGACGATAAGTTCCCCCGCGTAACCGGCCGCCGCCAGCGCCTCGGCAAGCCCGTCCCCGTCCGCGTCGGCCACCGGTACGAATTGCAGGTCCAGGTTCGCGCGCTCGGGAAGCTGAATCTTGGAAGCGAGGTCTGCCAGTACCTCCTCCGTCGCACAGCGCTGCTCCTCGAAATCGTGCTTCATGGGCTCCGCTCCTTGCTTGATGCCGTTGCCGTGCGACAAGATCGACAAGCCGCCTCCAGAGCGTCGCGCAATCCCGCCCGCTTATCAACGCCCTATCCAGGGCGCCGCGCCGAAACGCCTTCGGCCAAAGACCCTGTCCCGGTCAGCTTCCCCCGAACCGCGATGCCGCGCGCAACGACAGTGTTTCAGACTCCCCTCGCCCTCGCCCCCCCGCCGGTCTAGATACCGGGGCATGACCGCCCTGCCCCCGCTCTTCACCGACTGGTTCGCCGCCCGCGGCTGGCACATCCACCCGCACCAGCAGGCCATGCTCGACCGCGCCGATGCCCCGGCGCAGCTGCTCATCGCCCCCACCGGCGGCGGCAAGACGCTGGCGGGCTTCCTGCCCACGCTGGTCGACCTCGCCGAGGGCACCCACGACGGCCTCCACACCCTCTACATCTCCCCCCTCAAGGCGCTGGCCGCCGACATCAAGCGCAACCTCACCACCCCGGTCAGCGAGATGGGCCTGCCCATCCGCATCGACGACCGCACCGGCGACACGCCGTCGTCGCGCAAGAAACGCCAGCGCGCCGACCCGCCCCATATCCTGCTCACCACGCCGGAAAGCCTGGCCCTCCTCACCTCCTACGAGGACGCCCACAGAACCTTCGCCGGCCTCAAGCGCGTGGTCATCGACGAAATCCACGCGCTGGCCGAATCCAAGCGCGGCGACCAGCTCATGCTCGCCCTCTCCCGCCTGCAAGCCCTCTGCCCGAACCTCCGCCGCGTCGGCCTCTCGGCCACTGTCGAGGACCCCGCCGCCATCGCCCGCCTCCTCGCCTGCCACCCCGACCCCTGCGACATCCTCCAGGCCGACCCCGGCCCCGAACCGGATATCGCCATGCTCTCCACCGAGGAACGACCCCCCTGGGCCGGCGGCGGCGCCGCCTACGCCATCCCCGCCGTCCTCGACCAAATCCGCCGCCACCGCACCACGCTCATCTTCCACAACACCCGCGCGCAGGCGGAAATCTTCTTCCACAACCTCTGGCTCGCCAACGAGGAAAGCCTGCCCATCGGCATCCACCACGGCTCCCTCGACCGGGTCCAGCGCGAACGGGTCGAGGCCGCCATGCAGCAGGGTCTCCTCCGCGCCATCGTCTGCACGGGCTCGCTCGATCTCGGCATCGACTGGGGCGATGTCGATCTCGTCATCCAGGTCGGCGCACCCAAGAACGTCAAACGCCTCGTCCAGCGCATCGGCCGGGCCAACCACAATTACAACGCCCCCTCCAAGGCCCTACTCGTGCCCGCCAACCGCTTCGAAGTCGTCGAATGCCAGGCCGCCCTGCAAGCCGTCCGCGACCACGATCTCGACGGCGAACCCCGCGGCCGCGGCCCCCAGGACGTGCTCTGCCAGCACATCCTGATCCGCGCCTGCTCCGGCCCCTTCGCCGCCGACGACCTCTACGCCGAGGTCACCACCGCAGGCGCCTATGCCGATCTCACCCGCGCCGAATTCGACGCCTGCCTCGACTTCTGCGCCACCGGCGGCTACGCGCTCCGCGCCTACGACCAGTGGCAACGCCTCAAGCAGACCGACGGCCTCTGGCACCTCCGCGACCCCCGCAGCGCCCGCCTCATCCGTATGAATATCGGCACCATCCAGGACACCGACCTCCTCAAGGTCCGGATGCAACGCTCCCGCGGCGGCAAACCCCTGGGCGAGGTCGAGGAAGCCTTCGCCGCCTCCCTCACCCCCGGCGACACCTTCCTGATCGGCGGCGAGATCGTCCGCTACGAGGGCTTGCGCGAAATGACCGTCGAGGTCAGCCGCGACCGCGGCCGCCAGCCCAAGATCGCCGTCTTCGGCGGCACCAAGTTCGCCACCTCCACCCAGCTCAGCCAGCGCATCCTGTCGCTCCTGAACACCGGCGACTGGTCGTCGCTCCCCGCCCACACCGCCGACTGGCTGCGCCTCCAGTCCGAGATGTCCCGCCTGCCCAAGTCCGGCGAGCTGCTCATCGAAAGCTTCCCCCACGAGGGCCGCGAACACGCCTGCATTTACGGCTTCGCCGGCCGCAACGCCCAGCAGACCCTCGGCCTCATCCTCACCAAGCGGATGGAGGAGCTGGGCCTCCACCCGCTCGGCTTCGTCTCCACCGATTACGCCACCCTCATCTGGGGCCTCGACCCGCTCACCGACCCGGGCCCGCTCTTCGAGCTTTCCGCCCTCCGCGACGGTCTCGACCGCTGGCTCGCCGGCAACCAGCTCATGAAACGCACCTTCCGCGCCTCGGCCACCATCGCCGGCCTCATCCAGCGCAACACGCCACAGGCCAAGAAATCCGGGCGGCAGGCCACCTTCTCCTCCGACATCCTCTACGACACGCTGGCCAAGTACGACCCCGACCACCTCCTGCTGCAAATCACCCGCACCGAAGCCATGCGCGGCCTCATAGACTTCGGCCGCATCGAGGAAATGATCACCCGCATCGACGGCCGCATCGACCTCCTCCGCCTGCCCCGCGTCACCCCCTTCGCCGCCCCGCTCTTCCTCGAACACGGCCGCATGCCCGTCGAAGGCGCGGCACAGGAACGCCTGCTGGCCGAGGAAACCGAGCGGCTCATGGCCGCCGCCGGCCTCTCCACCTGAATTTCCACCCGCAGGGTCTTGAAATCGCCCCCTTTCCGCGCGAAGAACAATGCATGAACGGGCATGATTTCTCCCTCGCAGGCGCGCCGCTCGTGGCGCTCGGCTCCGGCGCACTCTACTGGCCCGCCGAGGGGCTGCTCTGCATCTCCGACCTGCATCTCGGCAAGGCCGAACGCCGCGCCCGGCTGGGCGACGGCTACCTCCCCCCCTACGAGACGCAGGACACGCTCTCCCGCCTCGAGGACGACCTCCGCCTGACCGAGGCCACCACCGTCATCTGCCTCGGCGACAGCTTCGACGACCGCGCCGCGGCGGATGCGCTGCGCGACGAGGAAAAACTCTGGATCGCAGCTCTCCAAGCCGGCCGCCGCTGGGTCTGGATCGAGGGCAATCACGATCCCGGCCCCGTGGAACTCGGCGGCACCCACCTCGCAGAGCTTCCCCTCCCGCCCCTCACCTTCCGCCACATCGCCAAACCCGGCCAAAGCGGAGAGATTTCAGGTCATTACCACCCGAAAACCACCCTGCGCACCCGCGGCCGCGCCATCACCCGCCCCGCCTTCCTGATCGACGCCGACCGCGTCATCATGCCCGCCTACGGCACCTATACCGGGGGCCTGCGCAGCAACGACCGCGCCTTCGCCCCCCTCATGCGCGACGAGGCGATCGCCGTGCTGACCGGCCCCGTGCCCCACGCCGTCCCCCTGCCCCGCTGAAACCCGTTCCCCTTCCCGCGCCGCCCCGCTACCCTACGGGGCGAACAGGAAAGGCCCGCCATGACCCCGCAAATGGAAGAGAAAATCCGCCAGAGCTTCGACAAACAGTCGATGATGGCCACCCTCGGCGCCCGCCTCGGCCATCTCGCAACCGGCGCCATCGAGGTCGAGGCCCCCATCCTCCCCGGCAGCCTCCAGCAACAGGGCTTCGCCCATGCCGGCCTAACCTTCGCCATCGGCGACACGGCGGCTGGCTACTCGGCCCTCTCCGTCATGCCCGACGACGCCGAAATCCTCACCACCGAGCTCAAGATCAACCTCCTCGCCCCCGGCCAGGGCGACAAGCTCATCGCCCGCGGCAAGGTCATCAAACCCGGCCGCCGGCTGGTCATCGTGCAATCGGATGTCTACGCGGTGCAAGACGGGCACGAGACCCACATCGCCATGCTCATGGGCACGACGATCGCGGTGAAGGTGACAGCGTAAAATCGCGCGGAATCAAGGGCGTAAGCCCGCCGCGCGAGCGCCTGCCCGTCCCGACGGGCTGGCGCTTTTGCGGGCGTCACGCCACGCTGGAATGTCGGATGTGCTTGGCCACCATAAAGTACCAGTTCCAAGCGTGGGCAGCGCCTCCCCACGGGCAGACCCTCGCGCGCCTCCGCACCGTAGGGTGGGTGCCAACCCACCACCCCCAAACAAAAAAACGCCCCGGAAACCCCGGGGCGCCCTTCAACCACAATCCGAAAACCTCAGGCCGTCAGCCCCTCCGGCTCCGCCACCCCGTTCGCCCGGCAACACGCCGTCACCGTGTTCGCCAGCAGGCACGCAATTGTCATCGGCCCGACACCACCCGGCACCGGGGTAATCGCCCCCGCCCGCTCGGACGCACTGGAAAACTCCACGTCGCCCACCAGCCGCGTCTTGCCTTCTCCCTTCTCCGGCGCGTCGATCCGGTTGATGCCCACGTCGATCACCGTGGCCCCATCGGCAATCCAGTCGCCCGGCACCATCTCCGGCCGGCCCACCGCGGCCACCACGATATCCGCCCGGCGAACCACCTCGGGCAAATCCTTCGTCCGCGAATGCGCGATCGTCACCGTACAGCTGTCGCCCAACAGCAACTGCGCCATCGGCTTGCCGACGATATTCGACCGACCGATCACCACCGCGTTCATCCCCGACAGGCTCCCGTGATGATCCCGCAGCATCATCAAACAGCCCAGCGGCGTGCAGGGCACCATGCTCTTCTGCCCGGTCCCCAGCAGCCCCACGTTGGAAATGTGAAACCCGTCCACATCCTTCTCGGGGTTGATCGAGTTGATCACCAGGTCTTCGTCCAGGTGATTCGGTAGCGGCAATTGCACAAGGATTCCATGCACGTCCGGATCGTTGTTCAACTGGTCGATCAGCGCCAGCAGGTCCGCCTCCGACGTGTCCGCATCCAGCTTGTGCTCGTAGGAGTTCATCCCCGCCTCGACGGTCTTCTGCCCCTTCGAACGCACGTAGACCTGGCTCGCCGGGTCTTCGCCCACCAGAACCACGGCCAGACCGGGCGTGATCCCGTGCTCGTCTTTCAGTTTCGCAACATGCGCCGCGACCTTTTCCCGAACCTTGGCGCTAAAGGCTTTCCCGTCGATGATCTGAGCGGTCATTTATCCATCCCTGAAATTGCGGTGGGTTTCCCCCACCCTACGACCTGACCGCAGGGCGGGTGTCAACCCACCTGAACCTTAGAACAACCCTTCGATCTCGCCCGCGTCGTTCAGCCGGATATTCTCGGCCGCAGGCTTCGAGGGCAGGCCCGGCATCGTCATGATCTCACCACAGACCACCACCACGAACCCGGCCCCTGCCGACAGCCGCACTTCGCGCACCGGCACCGAATGCCCCACCGGCGCCCCGCGCAGGTTCGGATCGGTCGAGAAGCTGTACTGCGTCTTGGCCATGCAGACCGGCAGATCGCCGTATCCCTGCTCTTCCCACAGCTTCAGCTGGTCGCGGATCTTCTTGTCGGCCAGAACCTCGTCGGCGCGATAGATGCGCTTGGCGATGGTCTCGATCTTCTCGAAGAGCGGCATGCTGTCGGGGTAGAGCGGGCCGAAATTCGCGTTCCCGGCATCGACCACCTCGACCACCTTCTTCGCCAGGTCCTCCGACCCTTTCGAGCCGTCGGCCCAGTGCCGCGACACCACCGCCTCGGCGCCGTGCTCCTTGACGTAATCCTTCACCGCCTGGATCTCGGCCTCGGTGTCGTTGACGAAATGGTTGATCGCCACCACCACCGGCACGCCGAAGGATTTGACGTTCTCGATATGCCGGCCAAGGTTCGGGCAGCCCTTCTTCACGGCCGCCACGTTTTCCGGCCCGAGATCGGCCTTCGCCACGCCGCCGTTCATCTTCATCGCCCGCACCGTCGCGACCAGAACCACCGCCGACGGCGCCAGCCCGGCCTTGCGGCACTTGATGTTCATGAACTTCTCGGCGCCCAGGTCGGCACCGAACCCGGCCTCCGTCACCACGTAATCCGAGATCTTCAGCGCGGTCGTCGTCGCGATGACCGAGTTGCAGCCATGCGCGATGTTGGCGAACGGGCCGCCATGCACGAAGGCGGGGTTGTTCTCCAGCGTCTGCACCAGGTTCGGCTGCATCGCGTCCTTCAGCAGAACGGTCATCGCCCCTTCCGCCTTGATGTCGCGGCAGTAAACCGGCGTGCGATCCCGGCGATAGGCCACGATCATCGCGCCCAGCCGCTTCTCGAGATCCTTGAGGTCCTTGGCAAGGCACAGGATCGCCATGACCTCCGAGGCCACGGTGATGTCGAACCCGTCCTCGCGGGCAAACCCGTTCGACACGCCGCCTAGGCTCGACGTGATCTGACGCAGGCTGCGGTCGTTCATGTCGACCACGCGCCGCCAGGTCACCCGGCGGGTGTCGATATCGGCCGCGTTGCCCCAGTAGATGTGGTTGTCGATCATCGCCGACAGCAGGCTGTGCGCGCTGGTGATCGCGTGGAAATCGCCGGTGAAGTGAAGGTTCATGTCCTCCATCGGCACCACCTGCGCGTAACCGCCCCCGGCCGCGCCGCCCTTCATCCCGAAGTTCGGGCCAAGGCTCGCCTCGCGGATACAGATCATCGCCTTCTTGCCGATCCGGTTCAGCCCGTCGCCAAGGCCCACGGTCGTCGTCGTCTTGCCCTCGCCCGCCGGCGTCGGGTTGATCGCCGTCACCAGGATCAGCTTGCCGTTTTTGTTCTTCTGGACCGAGTCGATGTACTCCTGGCTCACCTTCGCCTTGTCATGGCCATAGGGCAGCAGGTGATCGGACGGGATGCCCAGCTTGTCGCCGATTTCCTGGATCGGCTTCTTCTTGGCTTCGCGGGCAATCTCGATATCGGATTTATAGCTCATGTCTGGTCCTCTGGTGGCCGCTGGCGGCGGAGTCTCTCGGCCCGGTCAATATAGAGTCCGCCAAAGTATACGAATTGCGAATCCGACATTTCCCGCGCCTCTTGCGGCGGGCGCTTGCGGAATCGTTTCATATCGGAAACCCGCCCCCCGTCCGGCACGAATCATGGAACACGCCGGGGGGAGGTCCCGTTGGCAGGGCAGAAGGCGGCATCAGGCCGCCCGCCGGGAGCCCCCGGTCTGAAAGGAGGAAATACCATGACACGGATTTTCACGACGCTACTGACCACCACCATGCTGGTCGGCGCCCCCGCGCTGGCGGCAAGCGACTCGGCCGCCACCGGCAACGCTGCCAACAACATCTGCGAGAACGCCTTCAACTGGGGCGACGCCGATGAAAACGCCAAGCTGACCCGCACCGAGATCGAGAACATGCGCGATCAGGACTACGGCGCGCTCGACGCCAATTCCGACGGTGAAATCACCAAGCAGGAATATGTCGACTGCCTCGGCAACTCGGCGAAAATGACCCGTAGCGAGGCCGAAAAGGGTTTCGACCAGGGCGACTATACCGCCGGTGCCTGGTCCGATCTCGGACAGGATGACAGCACCGCCGAGCTCAACGCCGAAGACTGGGCCGACCAGGCACAGGCCGCCTGGGAAGATGGCGATGCGAAGATGCAGGACGCCATGAGCTATGGCGGCTCCGAGGCGAAGACCAGCGAGGAATTCGCCCGCGCCGCGACCCAGCGCTTCAAGATGCACGACACCAATGGCGACGGCATCATCACGTCCAGCGAGTACGAGGCAGACGTCTCGGAAACCAGCTTCGATGATCAGGCCATCCAGGCCCGCTTCGACGAGCTCGACGCCGACAGCAGCGGCGGCATCTCGCCCCAGGAATACCGCGGCGCCGGTGTCTGGGCGGCCCAGCCGGGCGGCCTGAAGGCCGAAGGCCAGTCGAACGTCACCACCGATGGCGAGGCCGCCAGCGGCGGCAGTTCGGCCAGCGCCAAGGACTATGTCGACGATGGCAGCGAGAACAAGACCAGCGTCGCGGCCGACGGCCTGTCGGACAATGCCGACACCACCGGCGGTGTAAGCGCGGCCAACAACGCCGCTGACAGCACCACCGACCAGAGCGCCGACAGCACGGCCGAGGCCGACACCGACATGACCGCCAATGAAGACCAGGCGGCCAACGACCAGGGCGAAGCCTATGTCGTGCCGGTCTACCACTACTACATCCGGGTCATGTAACCTCTCCACGACCCGATGAAGAAGCCCGCCGCGATCGCTCGCGGCGGGCTTTCCTTTCCTCTCCCCCACCGGGGGAGTGCGCGGCCCTCAGCCCAGCGCCGCGTCACACCGCTTGCAGGTGCCCGGGTGCTTGTGCGTCCCCACATCCGGCAGGATCTTCCAGCACCGCTGGCATTTCTCCCCCTCGGCCTGCTCGAACACCACCGTCACCCCTTCGACCTCGGGCAGGCGATAAGCCTCCGACGGCGCCGGATCCCCGGTCAGCCAGATCGCCGACGTGATACAGATATCCTCGAAATTCACCGATTTCAGGATCTTCAGCATCTCGCGGTCCTCGACATGCACCACCGGCGCCGCCTCGAGGCTCGCGCCGATCACCTTGTCGGTCCGCTGCACCTCCAGCGCCGCGGTCACCACGCGCCGCGCCCGCCGCACCTGCGCCCATTTCGCCGCCAGCGGCTCGTCGATCCAGTCCGCCGGCGTCTCCGGGATATCCACCAGGTGGACCGAGCTTTCCTCGCCCGGGAACCGCTCCAGCCAGACCTCCTCCATGGTGAACACCAGCACCGGCGCCAGCCAGGTGGTCAGCCGGTGGAACAGGATATCCATCACCGTCCGCGCCGCCCGCCGCCGCTCGGTATCGCCGTCGCAGTAAAGCGCATCCTTCCGGATATCGAAGTAGAACGCGCTCAACTCCACCGTGGCAAAGTTGAACAGCGCCTGGAACACCCCCTGGAAGTCGTACTCGGCATAACCCTTGCGCACCTTGTGATCGAGCTCCGCCAGCCGGTGCAGCACCCAGCGCTCCAGCTCCGGCATGTCCGCCGGCTCCACCCGGTCGGCCTCGCTGAAATGGCTCAGCGCCCCCAGCATGAACCGCATTGTGTTGCGCAGCCGCCGGTAACTGTCGGCGGTCCCCTTCAGGATCTCCGGCCCGATCCGCTGGTCGTTGGTGTAATCGGTCTGCGCCACCCACAGCCGCAGGATATCGGCGCCGTACTGCTTCACCACCTCTTCTGGCACGATCGTGTTGCCCAGCGACTTGGACATCTTGTTGCCCTTCTCGTCGAGCGTGAAGCCGTGCGTCAGAACCCCGCGATAGGGCGCATGCCCGATCGTGCCACAGGCCTGCAGCATCGAGGAATGGAACCACCCCCGGTGCTGGTCGGTGCCCTCGAGGTAGAGATCGGCCAACCCGTCCTCGCTGCCATCCTCCCGGTCGCGCAGCACGAAGGCATGGGTCGACCCGGAATCGAACCACACGTCGAGAATGTCGTCGACCTTCTCCCACTCTGCGGGATCGTAGTCGTTCCCCAGGAACCGCTCCTTGGCCCCCGGCTTGTACCACGCATCCGCGCCCTCCGCCTCGAACGCCTCCAGGATCCGCGCATTGACGGTCTCGTCGCGCAGCAGGAAGTCCTCGTCCGTCGGCATCGCGCCCACCTTGCGGAAACAGGTCAGCGGCACACCCCAGGCCCTTTGCCGGCTCAACACCCAGTCGGGCCGCGCCTCGATCATCGAGTAAAGCCGGTTCCGCCCGGTCTTCGGCGTCCATTTCACCTTGTCGATCGACGTCAGCGCCCGCTTGCGGATGGTCTTGCCATACTGGTCCTGCCCGTCGCCGACCTCCCGGTCGATGGCGGCGAACCATTGCGGTGTGTTGCGATAGATCACCGGCGCCTTCGACCGCCAGGAATGGGGATAAGAGTGCTTGATCTTGCCCCGCGCCAGCAAGCCGCCCACCTCGACCAGCTTGTCGATGATGGCCTTGTTGGCATTGCCTTCCTTGCCCTTGCGGTTGAGGATCTCGGTGCCGCCAAAGAACGGCAGGTCCTCGCGGAACGTCCCGTCATCCATGACGTTGTAGGTGATCACCTCGTCCAGCATCCCCAGCCCGCGATAGAGCTCGTACTCCTCCATCCCGTGGGAGGGCGCGCAATGCACGAACCCGGTGCCTTCCTCGTCGGTGACGAAATCGGCGCCGCGGAAATCCCGCGGCTCGTCCCACTCGCCATTCGCCCCCTCGGCCCCGGCCAGCGGATGCTTCAGGCTCAGCCCCGACAATTCATCGGCGCTCACATCCCGCACGCGTTTCCACATGTCGGGCTCCAGCCTCGCCCGGCCCATCACGTCACCGGCCAGCTTGTCGGCCAGGATGAACCGGTCGCCCACGTTGGCCCAGCACTGCTCCGGCGTGCCCGTGACCTCGTAGAGGCCATAGGCGAAATCCTCGCCATATACGACCGCCTTGTTGCTCGGGATCGTCCACGGCGTCGTCGTCCAGATCACCACATAGGCCCCCGCCAACCCGTCCCGGGCCTGACCCGGGACCTCTTCCCCGGCCACCTCGAACTTCACCCAGATGGTAAAGCTCTCCTTGTCGTGATACTCCACCTCCGCCTCGGCCAGCGCGGTCTTCTCCACCGGCGACCACATCACCGGCTTCGACCCCTGGTAGAGCGTCCCGTTCATCAGGAACTTCTGGAACTCCTCCGCGATGATCCGCTCGGCCCGGAAATCCATCGTCAGGTAGGGCCGCGACCACCGCCCGGTGACCCCCAGCCGCTTGAACTCGTCCCGCTGCACGTCGATCCAGCCCTCGGCGAACTTCCGGCATTCCTGCCGGAAATCGACGATGTCGACCTTGTCCTTGCTCTCGCCCTTGGCGCGGTACTGCTCCTCGATCTTCCACTCGATCGGCAGGCCGTGACAATCCCAGCCGGGGATATAGCGCGCATCACGCCCCATCATCTGCTGGCTGCGCACCACCATGTCCTTGAGGATCTTGTTCAGCGCGTGCCCGATATGCAGATGCCCGTTGGCGTACGGCGGGCCGTCATGCAGCGTGAAGGGCTTCCGCCCCCCCTCGGCCACGGCCTTCTCGCGCAGTCGGGTATAGATGCGCAGTCCGTTCCAGCGCTCCAGCCACTCGGGCTCGCGCTTGGGCAGGCCGGCGCGCATCGGGAAATCGGTCGTCGGCAGGTTCAGCGTGTCTTTGTATTCGGGCATGTCGGCACACATGGGTGACGTCCTTTGTCACTTGGGTGGTCTCAGGTCTGGATGAGGGGGCGGCGCGGCTTGCCATGCGCCTGTGATCCCGGCGGCTCGTCAGTCTCAGAGCGCCGGGCATGTAATTCGAATGATGATCGCGAACAGGTGCATCATGCGCCGGGTTATAGGCCGCGCGCCCGGCGGCGTCCAGAGCCGAGGCAAACCCCGCCCGCCCCGCCGTCCCACCGCCCCCGAACCGCGCCACCCTCCTACGTTTCACTGTTCCAAAAATACTATAATGCCCACCCTTCCAAACGCGCCCTCGTCCCTGGCCCGTCCCGAAACCGCCACACAAGCCGCGAAGCGCCGCACCCCCTTCGTTTCACTGTTCCGGAAATACTCAAATCCCCCGTTTCTAAACGCGCCCACCTCTCGGACCCGGCCCGAATCCGCCACACAAGCCGCGAAGCGCCACCCCGCCCCGCTTCACCTTTCCAAAAATACTCAAATCCCGACCCCGCCAGCACCGCCACGCCCGCCGTCAACACCCCCCTCTCCAAGCCCCCGTTTTCCGCACGGAAAACGACCTGGAAAATGCGCATTTTCCAGCCCCGGAATTCGCGCGAATTCCGCACCACCCAACCTCTCCGCCCGCGCCGGAAAATTCGAATTTTCCGACCCGGAATTTTCGAAAATTCCGCCCCCGCCCCGTTGCGCCCGACACAACATCTCGCCCGTTGCGCCCGGAACGCCACATCAACCATCACCCGCACAACCCCCGACACCGACGCGATACCGACAAAATACCGACGTGATACCGACGCCCCGACCCCTTCAAAACAAGGCCGTTAACCTTCGAATCGCCCCCGGCCCTTGCAACTCCCCGCCGCCACGGTCAAATCTCCCCCATGACCACCGCCCTGCCCCCGCGCTTCGACATCACCCGCCCCGAGATCGAGCGGGTCGTCGCGGTCTTCTACGACCGCATCCGTGCCCATCCGGGCCTCGGCCCCGTCTTCGCCCGACACGTCACCGACTGGCCCGCCCACGAGGCCCGCATCGCCGCCTTCTGGGCCAACACCATCCTGCACGAGCGCGGCTATGACGGCACCCCCGTCGCCGCCCATGTCAACGCCGGCAACGTCCGGCCGGGCATGTTCTCCACCTGGCTCGCGCTCTTCGATGCTGTCCTGAACGCCGAACTCCGCCCCGACCAGGCCGCCGCATGGTCGGCGCTGGCCCATCGCATCGGCCGCTCGCTGCGCGCCAGCGTGACCGAGCGCGAAACCCACGAGGGCGGCATCCCCAAGCTGCGCTAGACCGCACACGCCGCGCCCTTGGCGGGCGTCGCGCAGTGAGTATTTTCGGAAAAGTGAAACTGCGAAAGAGGCGCATCCCGCGAGCTGTGCTATACTGCGCAGGATCGAGGGGAGAACCAATGACACCCCGTTTCTTCGGCTCGGACGTGCAAAAACGGATGGAGCGCGTGGCCCACGACCTCTGGCCGCTGCTGAAGGACAACCCGGCCTATGGCACCGAAGGCCGCATGATCGGCATCGACGCCCCCTCCGGCAACCAGGTCGAGAAGGTCGCCGCCCTCACCCGCATTCAGGGCGCCTCGGTCAACCACTACGTCCCCAAGACGGAAGAAGACGCCCTCGCCGCCCGCTACGTGGCCCTCGGCCTCGCCTCCGACCGGTGGGATCAGTTCATGGGCGGCGCGGCCTGCCTCGAGGCGTCCACCGCCCTGATCGAAGGTTTCACCCTGCCAAGGGGCTACACCCTCCACCGCCTCTCCCCCGACACGCCCGCCCACGTCCTCGACGGCCTGGAGCAGACGGCGGCCTCCTGCGGTGTGCTGCCCCCCATGTCGCCCATCCTCTTCGGAGAGTGGCTCAACGCCGCCTATTTCTGCCTCGAGGCCCCCGATGGCGGCGTCGCCGCCTGTGCCGGCTCGGCCATGCGCAACCACCCCGACAGCCGCTTCGCCAGGACCGCCTGGTGGGGCATGCTCGCCACCCGCGAACAGGATCGCGGCCACGGCCTGTCGCTCTATCTCGGCGCGCTCGCCGCCCGCCACATGCACGACCGCCACGGCGTCTCCGAGTTCTACACCGGCGTCCGAAGCGACAATGCCGTCTCCCGCCATGTCTGCGAGAAGCTGGGCGTGTACGACAGCGCCCTTGCCTGCGTCGCCATCCTCGACCCACAGGCCTTCGGCGAAGGCGGCTACACCAAGTAAGCCCGGCGCCACCCCACCAGAACCTATCCGCCCTGCCCGAACAGCCCCGTCAACGCCCGCCGCACCAGCGACGTCACCGACGGCCGTGCCACCCGCGCGAACGGCAGCGGCCGGCACACCTCCATCGCCGCCACGCCGACCCGTGCCGTCAGCGCCCCGTTCACCACCCCCTCGCCGAAGCGCCGCGACAGCCGCGACAGAACCCCGCCGCCGGCAATCGAGCCCAGCATGTCGTCGCCCACCGCCACGGCCCCCGTCGCCACCAGGTGCGTCATCACCGCCCGCGCCAGCCGCCAGCTTCCCAGCGTCCCCGACCGCCCGCCATAGACCTCGGCAATCCGCCGGATCATCCGCAAATTCGCCGTCAGCGCCGCCACCACGTCGGCCAGCGCCAGCGGCACCACCGCCGTCACCGCCGCCACCTGCCGCGCCGCCGCCTCGACCTCGCGCGTCGCCACCGCATCCAGCGGCCCCAGCAACTCCGTCTCCGCCACGCCCAGCAACGCCGCCGCGTCGAACTGGTCCGCCTGCGCCTCGGCCAGCCGCTCCCGCCCCCAGCGCGTATCCTCGCGCCCCGAATAAAGCGCCACCAGCCCCCGCGTCACCTCGCGCGCCTTGCCAAGGTCATCGCCCGCCAGCGCCTCCTCGGCCTTGAGAAACAGCGCGTCCAGCCGCCCCAGCCGCGCAAACGCCGCCAGCTCCTTGACCGCGATCGCCAGCAGCAGGACCAGCACCGCCACGATCAGCGCCGTGATCCCGTACCCAACCAAAGGCCACCGCCCGATCAGCCCCATGGCGAAATCCCACGCCGCCACCGACAGCACCGCCGCCAGCAGGGTCAGCAACAGCCCCCAGAACCACCGCGCCAGCCGCGAGGGCCGCCGTGCCGCCAGCGTCGCCACGGTCAGCATCGCGCGGCCCTCCGGCGCCTCCGGCATCTCGGGGTCCGGCACCGGCGGCGCGGCATCCGGGCCCGGTGCCGCGTCGGTTTCATCAAGGTCAAACAGGATCGGCCCCTTGCTCATAACCTATCTCCGAACAGGAACTGCGCCGCCCGATCGAGCCGGATATGCGGCGGCCCGTCCCCGGGGCGCAGCGTCAACGGCGCCGGCGCGAACCGCATCACCTGGTAATCCGCATCGAGCCATTTCTCCGCCCCCGCCCGCGCCGGGGACAACAGCCGCGCCGGCTCTTCCGGCAACGCGCCCGGATAGAAAGCCGCCTGCTTCCCGCGCGACCCGTCCTCGTTCAACAACGTCCCCCGCACGCACTCCACCGATCCGCCCTCATGCGGCCGCGTCTCCTCGGTCGTGGCCCTTAGTGCCGCAATCGCCATCGCCTTCGTCTCCGCCCCTGCGAAATCCGCCCGGTCCCGCGCCTCGCGCATCAGCGCCGCCATGATCCCGGCCAGCGCCCCGTGTTGCGTATGGTGCAGATGGTCCGCCTTGGTCGCCGCGAACAGGATTTTCTCCACCCGCCGCCCGCGCAGCAACCGGCTCAGAAACGCGTTCCGCCCTGGCCGGAAAGCACCGAGGATATCCGCCATCGCCTGCCGCATATCCTCCACCGCCGCCGGCCCCCGATGGATCGCCCCCAACACGTCGACCAGCACCACCTGCCGGTCGATCCGCGCGAAATGATCGCGGAAGAACGGGGTTACAACGCGCGATTTATAAGCCTCGAACCGCCGCTCCATCTCGCGCCAGAGCGACTTGCGCGGCGTGCTGTCGGGCTTCGGCAACGGCGCGAATGTCAGCACCGGCGACCCCTCAAGGTCGCCCGGCAACAGGAACCGCCCCGGCGTGCAATCCGAATACCCCGCATCCCGCGCCTGCGTCAGGTACGCCGTATAGGCCCGCGCCAACGCCTGCGCTTTCGGCTCCTCCAGGGGCGCCGCCCCGTTTGTCTCCTTGGCCAGGGCAAGGTATTCCGCCCCCTCGCCCCGGCCCTCCAGCCGCCCGAGCATCTCCGCCGACCACGTGGCGAAATCCTTGTCCATCAGCCCGAGATCCAGCAGCCACTCGCCCGGGTAATCCACGATATCCAGATGCACCGTCCTCGGCCCCGAAAACCCCGACAACAATCCCGAAGGCCGCACCCTTAACGACAACCGCAACTCCGACACCGCCCGCGTGCTGTCGGGCCAGTGCGGCGACGCCCCGGTCAGCGCCCCCAGATGCGTCTCGTAATCGAACCGCGGCACCGTGTCGTCCGGCTGCGGCTGCAAAAACGCCGCCGAGATCCGCCCGTCGCCCGCCGCCACCAGCCCCGGCATCCGCCCCCGGTCCATCAGGTTCGCCACCAGCGAGGTGATGAACACCGTCTTGCCCGCCCGCGACAGGCCGGTCACGCCCAGCCGGATCACCGGCTCGAAAAACGTCTCGGAAATCGTGTCGGACACGCCTTCGATCCCGCGTGTCAGCCCGTCTGCGATGGAGGAAATGACCAATGGGCCTGCCTTTGTCTGCCTGTCTTTTCACTGTCACCCGACAAGATAGCCACGGTGGCGGACACTTGCCAGTGGCGGTGTTGCGCCCGCCACCGGGCGACGGCGTCAATCAAACGTCAACACCCTTCCCCTAGACCCGATCCATCGCTCCTGCCAGTAGCGGCTCCGCTTCCCGCGAAACCGCCCCGCCGTTAACCTTTCCTCAAGGGATTGTCCGAAACCCGCCCTCGCGCTAAGAGCCGCGTCATGCCACGCTACGCGCTCAAGGTCGAATATAACGGCGCCCCCTTTGCCGGCTGGCAAAGGCAGGCCGATCAGCCCTCGGTGCAGGGCGCGATCGAGGCGGCGCTCGCCCGGCTCGAACCCGGCCCGCACACCATCGCCGCCGCCGGCCGCACCGATGCCGGCGTCCACGCGCTCGGCCAAGTCGCCCATTGCGACCTCACGAAGGACTGGGACCCGTTTCGCCTCTCCGAGGCCCTGAACTACCACCTCAAACCCCAGCCCGTCGCAATCCTCGCCTGCGCCCGCGTCGACGACGACTGGCACGCCCGCTTCTCCGCCACCGAGCGCCGCTACCTCTTCCGCCTGCTCATGCGCCGGGCGCCGGCCACCCATGACAAGGGGCTCGTCTGGCACGTCCGCAACCCGCTCGACCTCGAGGCCATGCGCGAAGGCGCGGCCCACCTCGTCGGCCACCACGACTTCACCACCTTCCGCTCCACCATCTGCCAGGCGAAAAGCCCCGTCAAAACCCTCGACGAGATCACCATCGAGCCCGCCTCCGGCCTCTCCGGCCCCGAGCTCCACTTCCGCCTCCGCGCCCGCTCCTTCCTGCACAACCAGGTCCGCTCCATCGTCGGCACGCTGGAACGCGTGGGCGCCGGCGCCTGGGCGCCCGCCGATATCGCCACCGCTCTCGCCGCCCGCGACCGCGCCGCCTGCGGCCCGGTCTGCCCGCCCCACGGCCTCTACCTCGCCGAGGTGCGCTACCCCGACGATCCCTTCGTGTGATTTGCCTTTGATCTTGCCCCGACGGCCCGCTAAACGGGGCCTCAGCGGTCCCGTAGCTCAACTGGATAGAGCAGCTGACTTCTAATCAGCAGGTTCGGGGTTCGAGTCCTCGCGGGATCGCCAACAGTCCGACCTCCCCTGGTATGCCCCCATTGAGTGGTCCGGATTGATTGTTAGTGCATGACCGGCCTCTGGTCCATCCGGACGATACTTTCCGGTGCGGGTGGCCGGATCCAAGGGCGCTGTGAGGCCGAACGGGGTTGTAGTGTCTTCTCCAGGTTTCGATGATGATCCTCGCCTCCTGAGTGTGTAGAAGAGTTCGCCGTTAAGCAGTTCGTCGCGGAAGCGGGCATTGAAGCTTTCGCAATAGCCGTTCTCCCAAGGTGTTCCAGGCTCGAGCCGACCGCAGCGATCCAGTCTCTGACCTTCTGAGCCACGAGTTCCGGGCCATTGTCGGATCTTATGTATTCAGTTGGCCCTCGTAGAATGAACAGATCCGTCAATGCATCGAGCACATCGGTCGAGTTGAGCTTTCGGACTATGCGGATCATCAGCGCCTCCCTGGTGAACTCGTGATGTTGAGGGTACGATAGGCGCGGCCGTCCGCGATCCGGTCCTGCATCAAGTCATAGGACCAGACATGGTTCGGACGCTCTGGTCGAAGCCGGGTACATGACCCATCGTTCAGCCAGAGTCGGCCTTTCTTCGTTTGCTTCCGTGGGATCTTCATCCCTTCTCGTTTCCAGATGCGTTCGGCCCGTTTGTGGTTTACGTGCCAGCCCGATTGGTTGAGCAGAGCGGTCACGGGACGATAGCCCTTCTCGGTGAATGCACGCATTCACCTACCAGGCAGTGCATAGCGACCGTATTGCCTGGCAAATTCGATGATGTCCTTGGTCAGGCGCTCTTCGTCCGGCCGGCCACGCGGCACCTTGCGCTGCGTGGAGCGGTGCTGCTCCAGGGTGCGGCAGGCGCGGCGTTCCGATATGCCGAGCCTGCCGCGCGTGGTCGATGGATATGCGGTGACGTGAAGGGAGAGGTGGCTCGGTTTGTTTTAACAGTTTCGAGCCGTTTCGTAAGTGGATTTCCCGCTCGGTTATGCCGCGACCGGAATTGGCCGGGGCGTGTTGAGATATGCCTGATCGGGGGTCTGCCCGTCCAGCGATGAATGCGGTCTCCTGGTGTTGTAGAAGGCCAGATACCGGCCGAGGCTTTCGCGAGCGGCCGAGACGCTATCATAGGCGCGTAGGTAGACCTCTTCGTATTTGATGGTCCGCCATAGGCGCTCGACGAAGACGTTGTCCCGCCAGGCCCCCTTGCCATCCATGCTGATCCGGATCCCGGCACCTTTCAGCGCGGTGATGAAGTCGATGGAGGTGAACTGGCTGCCTTGATCGGTATTCATGATCTCGGGTGCGCCGTGTCGTGCGAGGGCCTCGTTCAGCGCCTCCACGCACGGGCCGGTTTCCAGCGTGACCGAGAGCCGCCAGCTCAGCACCTTGCGGCTGAACCAGTCGACAACGGCCACCAGGTAAACAAAGCCGCGCGCCATCGGCACATAGGTGATGTCCATTGCCCAGACCTGGTTGGGCCGGGTCACTGCCAGCTTCCTCAGCAGGTAGGGGTAGACCTTGTGCCCCGGCGCCGGTTTCGACGTGTTGGGCCTGCGATACAAGGCCTCGATGCCCATCTGCTTCATCAGCGTGGCCACGTGCAGCCGCCCGGCGGTGAACCCTTCCTGGCGCAGAAGACCCTTCATCATCCGGCTGCCCGCGAACGGATAGTCCATGTGCAGCTCGTCGATCCGGCGCATCAGCCGCAGGTCGTCCTCGCTGGCCGGGCGCGGGGCATAGTAGAGGCTGCCCCGGCTGATCCCGAGCAGCTCGGCCTGCCGGGTCAGGCTCAGCCTGTGGGCGCGGTCCGTCATTTCCTTGCGCTCGGCAACAGACCGGCCTTGGCGAGCGCTCCCTCTAAAAAATCGTTCTCAAGCGTGAGCTGGCCGATCTTTGCATGTAGAGAGGTGACATCGATCTCCGGCTCCTTCGCCGCTTTCGGCTTGTCATCGAATACGCCGGAGACTCCATCCAGCAGCTGATCCTTCCATTGCTTGATCTGGTTCGGATGCACGTCGAACTGCGTCACCAGCTCGCTCATCGTCTTGTCGCCCTTCAACGCCGCCAACGCGACTTTCGCCTTGAAAGCTGGGCTGTGGTTTCGTCTCGGTCGTTTTGCCATATTCGCTCCTTCGTCCCGGCAACGCTGCAGGATTGGGAGCGGAAAATCCACCTAACTCACCTGTTCAGATTTCCCGAGCCACCTCTGGGCTCAGCAGTTTCCATTTGCGGCCTCGGTGAGGATC
This sequence comes from Roseovarius sp., assembly GCF_965228755.1. GTDB lineage: Bacteria > Pseudomonadota > Alphaproteobacteria > Rhodobacterales > Rhodobacteraceae > Roseovarius. Next base: position 976,286 of record NZ_CBDDIG010000013.1, on the reverse strand, counting down.
AGCTTGTCCAGCGTCAGGTCCGACACCGCGCGCCTCAGGCTCTGGTTCTCTTTCTCAAGCTCCTTGAGCTGTTTCAGCTGCCCTGGGCTCATGCCGCCATAATGCTTGCGCCACCGATAGTACGTTTGCTCCTTGACCCCGATCCGGCGTGACGCGTCCGCGATCGTCATGTCTTGCCCTTGCAGCACTTCGATCTGCCGAAGTTTCGATACGATGTCTTCTGCTTCTCTCGCTTCCCAGCCATTCTCTGGTCCTCCAAATTGCGGGATACTTCTATCCCAGTTGGTGGGCCACTTCAGTGGGGTCACTCCTCCCCCGCCTAGCGGTTCAGGATCTCGCGATTGTACCGGCGCGTCAGCAGCAGGCCGAAGAACAGCAGCGCAAGGCTGACGAAGAACACGTATGTCGTGTTGATGTATGTCGGCGAATAGGTGGTATAGAACCCCACCCGCGTCAACCCGGTAATATGCATCAGCGGGTTATACCACAGGATGTCCTGTGCCAGCTTCGGCAGGTCCTCGTAGATATAGATGATCCCCGAGGCCAGGAACAACGGCCGCGTGATGATGCCCCAGATCATGGCCCAGACCGGGAACAGGCCGATCAGCGTACAGTTCAGCGCCCCGATGCCCAGCCCCAGCATCATCGCAAGGCTGAACGCCTCGACGATCGGCCCCAGGTCGAGAACCGTGCGGTTCTCCACGATGTTCAGGATGATGGTGAACAGCAGGATGCTGGTGATGATACCTGTCAGACTGTTGAGAAGGAAACGGGCGACAAGCGCGTCGAACCAGTTCACGGCCGGGAACATCAGCAGCGGCTTGGAATAGCTGATCGCCTGCGACGTGGTGGACGAGATCACCTGGTACAGGTTGAACACGACATAACCGGTGGCATAAAACAGGATGAAGCTGGTGCCCAGCGACGGCGAGCGCAGCAGCAGCGAAAACCCGATCGCCAGGAACAGGATCGCGGCCAGCGGCTCCACCACACCCCAGATATAGCCGCCCGGCGTCCGGCCGTACCGCGTCGACATCTCCCGCAGCATGAGCGCGAGGATGTTGCGGATCACCGGAAACCGCACACGCGTTTCCTGCGTTCTTCCGACCTTCGGCGTGCCTGCCGAGCCTGTAAATGCCATAGGGGGACCACGGTGACTCTGATGATTTCGCCCGCCAGTATGCGCGACGCGGGGGGCGATTACAAACCGGTTGCCGCCCCATGTCGGCAAACCTGACCAATACGCCGAATAAACCTCCCCCGCGGCCGGTCATGCGCCCGAAAAGCGTATCGGAGCGACTGCACGCAGGCCAATGTCCGGCGTTTCTCCTGCGGCGCACTTGTGCTACCGCTTGCCCCATCGGGCCGTGGTCGCATCGCCCGTTCCGGCCGTATCAACGCAGGCATGTCTACGGGAACCGAGAGCTTGAAGGTCGTATTCCACATAGGAACGAAAAAGACAGGCAGTACAACGCTTCAGCGCACGCTGCGCGACCAGGCGCCATTCTATCGGAGCAAGGGCATCCTGTATCCGGAAATCGGCGAGCAACTACAACATAAACAATTGTTGTTCGCGATCTCCGAAGAGAGCGAGATGAAGGGTATCTTCGGCTTCAAAACCTCTGAACAGGTCCTGAAAGCGCGGGAAAAGTCGCTCGATATTTGGCTCGACACCGACAGGCAAGTACATCAGGGCGATTACCACACTGTCGTGTTCTCGTCCGAATTCGCGTTCGGGCTTCGGCCCCATAGCCTTGCACGATTACTTGAACGTCTCGGCGCGTATTCGACATCAATTCACCTGGTCGGGTATTTCCGCTCACCTGTCACACTGTACCGCTCTTCACTGCAGCAGAGCATCAAGAGCAGCCATATCATTCGGAACCCGCTGATTCCCTTTGATTACCGACGCCGATTCAGGAAGCTGGCCAATCTCGATTGCGCATCGGCGACAGTGCGCTGCTTCGAGCGCGCCCAGCTCCACAATGGCTGCATCGTCCAGGATTTCTCTACGACCGCTTTGGGCCTCACCCCGCAAGAGGCTGCGAGTATCCCCGTTACGAGCGCCAACGAAAGCGTCTCGGCCCCGGCCGTCAAGCTGCTTCATGATTTCAACCAAGTCCTCTTTCCCGGGCAGAGGCGGCCCGGCCGCCCCATCACCAGGCGCCTTTTGAAACACATCCAGCAGGTCGAGCAACAGGATGCCTTTCCGCGGCTGGAACTCAGAGGGGATCTGATACCCGGCATTGAACACGCGAACCGTGATGATCTTCTGTGGCTTCGCGACAATGCTGCAATCACCTTCACGGATGTGGATTACGACGAGCTGGCACAGCCGCCGGATGATCAGCTCCATCGTGTGAACGCGGCAAACCTACGCGATCTGGAAGATGTGATGATCGTCAACGATGAAGAGTACGCACGCTTCCGGGCGGCCCTGCTGGGCCAGATCCTGTTGGAACTGCCATCCGACTCACTGAAGGATTTGGCCGGTCAGACGGCACGGCCTGGGATTTCAGAAAGTTTCGCCCGGAAGCTATCCGGTTCGGCGGGCCATCGAGCCGCTACCAACGGCCAATTGTCCAAGGTCATTCACTTTCTCTCCTCGGATGCGGAGGACAAAGTCAGAACCGATTTGCAATGTGAGGCAGAAGACCAAATCTTTTGCCACATGCTGCGATTCGCTCTTGTGCAGTTAAGTAAGGTCACGCACTGAGAACAGTAATTTTCTCGCCATTGTGGAGTGTACGAAGTTTCCTTTCCGACGCCCTTGGCGCGAGATTACCGGGATGTCCGCCGGATACAGAAGAAACAGGCAATAGCTTGGAATTCGGCACACCGGCGTCCACTTAGGCAAAGAACGGCGCGGTCACGAGACAATTGAACTATCCCTTTAGAAAGACCTTGCAATAAGGCACACCTGCCGAGAAGTTCTGCAATGTGTTGCGGCGATCCATTGAACCCATAGTGGCCATCTGGTGAATATCGCGTCCATACATCGGAGGGAAGCGAACTTGGCTTCAGATAACCCATACAAGCACATCGAAAGCAGAGCATTCTGGAAACCTGCCGTCGGCAGCCGCAACAATCTGACTATCAACGAGCTGTGGCATCCAAAGTTCGAATTGAGCCAGGAAGACCTCGTGTTGACGGCCGGTTCCTGCTTTGCCCAGCATATCGGCCGGGCGCTTCGCCAGAAGCGATACAACTGGTTCATCGCCGAGCCGGGTCCCAAAGCATCCTCGCAGGCCGAACGGAAACGAAACCAGCGGTTCGGATACGATGTTTTCTCTTTCAGAACCGGAAACATCTATACCGCCGCGCTGCTGAAACAGTGGCTGAAATGGGCGATCGACCCGTCAAGCCAGTCTACCGAAGTCTGGCACGACGACGGCGCGATCTTCGATCCGATGCGACCGGCGATCGAGCCCGACGGGTTCGAAACGATGGACAGCTTTCTTGCCTCCCGAGAGGCGACACTGACGGCAATGCGCGACGGCATCAGGCAGGCCCAGGTTTTCGTGTTCACGATGGGCCTGACAGAAGGATGGGAGAATGCAGAGACCGGCGATCCTTACGCCATGTGCCCGGGCACGCTTGCCGGGGAATTCGACCGCGAGAAACACGTGTTCTGCAACTACACGCATGCCCGTATCAAGCAGGACTTCGAAGACGTTCTGACGCTTGCGCGATCGATCAATCCGGACATCAAGTTTCTGTTGACCGTCTCGCCCGTCCCCCTCACGGCGACGGCAAGCGGCGATCATGTCCTGTGCGCGAGCATGGCGTCGAAATCGACCTTGCGGTCAGTCGCGCACGAACTGCGATCCGAACATGAATTCGTGGATTACTTCCCGTCGTACGAGATTATTTCAAGCCCTGCCTACCGCGGCATGTTTTTCGAACCCAACATGCGCGAAGTGTCTCCCAAGGGCGTCGAACACGTGATGGAGCACTTCTTCGAGGGCCAGGCACGCTGGGGAGCCCCCAAGAAGACCAACCGCGCGAAGCGCGAGCGCGTTGCCCCACCGCTCCCGCAATCGGACGATGACCTCGTGTGCGAGGAAGCGATGCTAGAGGCCTTCGGCGAATGAAAATCTGCATAATCGGCAATTCCCACGCCTCGGCTTTGAAACTGGCGATGGACACCGGTTGGTCGCGTTCCGATTTCGATATCGATTACATGGTCCTGCCTGGCGGGGGCGGGCCCTATCTGAGCCGCGAAAAATCCCGGCTCAAACCACGGCGCAATTCCTTCAAGATGGCCAGCAACGTCGCGGGGGGCGCCGAGGGAGGGGTGGACGTCGCAGATTACGACGCCATCTGGGTAAGCGGCGTCGGCTTCAACGTATCGCTCCGCGGTATTTCCAACAAGGAAACGCACCCGCTCATGCTCGCCCGCATAAACACCTGGCCGGTCGGCGCCTCCGGCTTGCCCCGTATAACCGAGCGATTCATGCGCCAACTCGTGAAAAGCGATATCGCTTCCTCCGCATCGTGGAGGGTCTGCCAGGATGTGGTCGACATGGGATCCGCGCGGTTGGTCATACACCCGGCCCCAAGGCCCGGCGCGGCCGCCTTCTCTGACGAAACGCACCCGCTGGTCGCGGATTACGGCGAAAAGGGCGCCGGTGATCCCATTCGCGAGATGATGAACATCGGCGATGCCATGCTCCACGAACTGGCGCTCGAGACGGACCCAGGAATTCAGGTGGCAAGATACCCCGATGACGTGCTGGACGATGGCTTCACCAGGCCCGAGTACCTTCGGAAGAACGACGTGTTACACGTCGGGGCCGAGATTGGCGCGGCTATGTTGGATCAAATGGCCTATCTCACCACCGGCCCGCACCATAAAGAAGAGCGGCTGAGCGAGGCCCCGGCACCACAAGCGAACCTGCAATAAACCCTGCGCGGCTGTGCCCTGCCCTCACTTTTTCAGGAACGGCTCCACCGAGTTTCGGAACACCTCTTCATCGACCGAGTCGTCGAGATCCTCGGCCACCTCCGGATACATCGAGAAATCCCGGGAAAACAGGCGCTCCCTTTCCTGGAAGAACTCTTGACGCAGTCTCTTGTTGTTGCCCGCAAAGCCCCGGTAGAATGTCATCGCCCTTTCGCGGTCGGGCTTCGGCAGGCGCTTTCCATCGGCAAGATGCGCAATGGACCTGATGTACCGGCTTCTTTCTTCATGACTTTTTTCGACCTCACCCAGTTGGGCAAGCTCATTGTATCGACGAAGATAGGCGGCGATATTCCTGGACAGACTCGCATTTTTCCTGTCGGCGCTCAGCCGGCCCTTTAGCATTTCGAGGCCGTCGACCGATGCGAAGTCATCGAGGATATCCCACCCTTCCGGAATATGGTCCGGATAGAGCTTCACCCGCATCGTCTCGCGGCCGAACACCTTGGCCCAATCCTTGCTGACGCGCCAGTAATTCAGCCCCCGTTTGCTTCGGTTGCCAAATTTTTCCGACATCAGCGACTTAGAGACCCCGCCCCCCTTAAGGGCGGTGCTGTAATGGCTCACCGCAGCGAGATCCTGGCGCCGGATGTAGTAAATGATGCAGAATTCGTCGAAAACGTCTGGAATATCCTCTTTGAAAGCTTCGATTTCCCTGAGCAGGAAATCCGAGAGGGATTCCGCGGTGATGAGCGCGCTGTGCCCGCCCTTGTTCCGGACGAAATCCACCGCGTCCTCGTACCAGGATTTCACCGCTTCGGAGGCGACCTCGTTCCCGCAATAATACTCGGTGAACGCCTTGTCCTCAAGTTGTCCGGCCAAGGTGGAGACATAGATGCCTTCCTGTACCAACACCTCTTTACAGGACTTCAGTGCCGCTTGAACCGTCGTAGTGCCCGTTTTCTTGGCGCCAATATGCACATACAACCGCGTCATTTACCTGTTATTCCAGTCTTCCGTGTACGTGTTACATTGGCCGGGGTTCATTGTGCTTGGGCTTTATCGGTCAAACAACCCTCTTCAATCCGCGCCTTCGGCTCCGCTAATGACTTGTGTCTACAGAAATCTCCCAAGTTATTTAACCGATGATTAACAGGAGATGGCAGGGGCAGTCCCGGCCCGGCATATCGCGCATCCATGTGTGGATACCCCGGTTGATGCAAGGATTCTTTCTGGCAGTTCGGACATGCAATCGGGTGCGGTCATGTGTCAGGCCTCTGCGAATTCGCGCAGCAGCGTCGCCGTGCCCGTCGTGTCGTCGTAGTCGTGCTCCGCGATCCGGTTGCCTTCAGCGTCGTGGATCGCGTGGATCGTCTGCCCGGCCTGCATCCGCCGCCGGATCAACTGCTGGCCGAGCGTGTTATACACATACTCCGCCTGCACCACCCCGTTGATCGGGACGCTGATTAGCTGCCCAGCAGCGTGGCAGAAATTGCCGTTCCCCTGTGGACCGCGGTTGTCACAGTTGACGTTGCCAGCCCGGTTTCGAGCTGCACGTATTGCTAATTTGGTTCATCGCAAGTGTTCTGCGAATAGTCCCAACTTCCTCCTCTATCAAGGCAACCATCAATTTTCAGTTGTTTGCTGGCGAAGAAGAACAGGAAGGTTGCAACGACCAGAAACAGCAGAAAAAGCAACGTCTTTATCTTCATCATTAATACTGCCCTGGAAGTCCTGCCGGACGATACCTCCCACAAACATCGGCGCAGGTAAAATCAACGCTGTCCGAATTTTGTCGGCCCCAGCGGTTTGCTGCTTGGTCCGCAAGGGATTGCGCGAGGGTATCCCCTTTTAGTCTCTGATCGAATATCTCCCTCAGATTTGAGAGCTTCTCAGCCATATATTCGCCACCATCATCTGTCGGGCAAAATTTTTCTCGAGCCGCTTCACAGTTTGCTTTGCAATGAAAGTATTTATCGCTGTTTTTCCAGTTGGCATTTCGCATTATTAGATAGTTGCGACCGAACGCGATACCACCTTGTACCATACTGATCGAGCTACGGGTCCTGCCCGGAAAGGCAGCGCAGCTTCCACTCGGGCGATACGTGGCTCCACCGGGTGTCCAGCGCAACTCAGTGGTCCAATCAGGGCGGGAATGTTCAGTCCACTGCTCCCCCCTCGGATCCACATACCCCCCGGGTTCTGCAGGGCGTACCCGTAGACCGAAGCGCCATCCACGAGCCCCAACGGATCGGCCTGCAAATAGCGCCCCGTGCTTGGGTCATACTCCCGCATCCAGTTAGCGTGTCGGTAACTGGAAGACGCGAAGCGGCGACGCCCGCGGGGTCTCGCATACCCGGATATGGTGGTCGCTACAGCCAAATATCTCGGGCGATCTAAGGGAACTCCGGAAAAGCCCGTCAACTTATATCGCCCGGTGTACGGTGCCCGCGCGTAACGCGGCCTCGATCAGGATTCGCGAACAGAGCCTTGAGAAAATTCGGACGGGCCGGAGCATTCAAACTGCGAAGGTGCCTTGAGCAAGCGACTATCCGGATCGAGCAGCCGCCTGTGGAAATGGAAAAGTTGTTCAAACCTTTACGGAAGGCGTTTCATCGGCGACTGCATCGTAATCCTGGATGAGGATCGTGGCCATTTCCTCAGGCTCGCCGAGCGCGCCCTGCGCATTTTCACACCAAGTACTGAAACGCGATCGCGTCGAACTTTGTCCCCACACACTAATACTCCCGCGTGACGTAGATCCGGTTCTCGGCGATACGCTGCTTCACGTTGCTGTCGGTGGTATCGTTCTTCCAGGTCGACTCTTCCGACGTCTGGGCGATGTGTTCGCACAGGTCAGGCAGAACAAGCGATATGCGGTTCTGGTTCAACAGCGAATTGGGCGATTCCTTCCACTGCCACAGGTCGAAATGGCTGCCGCGATGGGGGCCGGGGTTGCCCCGCCGGCTGCCATCGTCGAACCACCACGGCAGGCGCCCGACACTGGCCAGAACTTCGGGCGTGGCCATGAAGTTCTTGCCGTCCACGGTATCGCTGGCCACCACGCGCTCGCCATTCCACTCGAAATCGGCAAAGCCCGGGTGGACCTCGGTGAAATATGCCGAGACGTAACCCAGGTATCCGGGCATCGCTTCACGCGCGATACCCACCATCGTACTGAAGTATTTCGACGGGTCCCTGATCAGGCAATCGTCCTGGATATAGCAGACGTAATCGGGCTTTTCCTCGGTCCGGCAGGTGATGTTCTTCACCAGGTCCAGCATGCTGTTCCACAGGTACGGCAGCCCGTGCTGGCTGCCTGTCCAGACCACGTGGTCGATCTCCGACGCATGCGCCGCGATGACGCCCATGGTCTCCTCGTCCAGCGTGTCGACCGCCAGCATGAGCCGGTGGCGATACGGCGAGGAGTGAATGGACTCCAGCAGCATCTTGAAGCTTTCGCGCAGGCACCAGGGGCGCTTCGAGGTCGTCATCATGACATCGACAAGGTCGGGCTCCTTGCGGAAAGGATGCCAGGAGTCGTCGGAAAACATCAGCTTTTTCACGCGGTTGCCCGAACGCGGCTTCCAGTCTTCCCCCTTGATGGCCATGTGCGCATGCTCGACGCGAAGGCGCAGGCCCTTCGTGCGGATACCGCTCATCATCGCGCAGGAAACGATGGCATGCTCGAGATCGGTCTCGCGTTTCACAAGGTCATCTCGCATCGCGGCGACGGCCGCCATCTTCTCGTCCACGACCGAGGTGTCGAGCTCGTTCAGGAACCGGCAGATGCGATCGCTGTCGGTCTCGTAGAGCGGCGCATATTCCTTCTGGCCGTTCTGGATCGCATCGATGCGAAAGCTGTTCTCGGGCGAGGTGACATCGGTCATCGGATGCCCGTCCAGCACGGCCGGAATCGTCCCCGAGGCCCAGGATTCCAGGATCGACAGCCCGTTGCCCTCGCAGGCGTTGGGGATCAGGTTGACGTCGGCGTCGTCGTAGAGCTTGGCAATGACGTCATGACTCGTCGGCTTGTCGATCAGCTTGTCGACCCGGGGATTGCTGAGCAGGCTGTTGCGCACCACTGCCGGCAGGGTCGACCGGAACTTCAGGTCAAAGACGATATCGTCACGCTCGAGCTTCTCGATCGCCTCGATCACTGCGAACGGATGCTTGCGAGAGCTCTCGTCGTAATCGTTGCCGACGTAGAGAACGCGAATGCGCTTGTCATCGCGCTTGCGCTCGAAGGTTTCCTTGGGGCTGAACTTCGACGGCCAGGGCAGATGCACGACCTTGGAGTTGCGGAAGGTCTCGGTCAGCTCTTCCTGCCGGTAGGGTGTCGGGCACAGCACGACATTGGCAAAGACCTTCGCCGTCGACAGCGTCGGCCGCGACAGCCAGTCGAGGTTCATGTAGAACACCTTGAACGTCTCGTCGAAACCGCGGTCGAACTCGACGAAACGCTCGAAGAATATCGTCATCTTCGGCTGGTCGATATCGACCGGATCGACCCAGTGCTTGGCCAGCGGGTGATCCTTGAGCGGGCTGGTATGATAGGAAATCCGGAAATTGAACTTGTTCCGCTTGAGGATCTCCGCCACCTGCTCGAGCTGGATCGTCAGCCCCGAGGTCGAGATCGGGCCCCACAACAGCACGATATGTTCCTGCCGGTCGCGCGGCATCTTCGACTTCTTCGGCACGGGAATGGTATAGGTCTGCGACACCAGCGAGGTCTTGGGCCACACCGGCTCCCTCGCGCCCTCGGCGTTCAGGATCATGATCGAGAAGCTTTCGGGCGGCGCGGGCTCGAGGGGGAAATCGAAGCCGTGCGTCAGGGTGATCCTGTCGATCGTCTCCACGCGTTCGGCCGGCTTGAAGGGATGGCGGGGGCCGTCGATGTTGTCGGTCCAGTACAGGGTCTCGGCACGGGTCAGCGCCCAGCCTCGCAGCCTGCCCTCGAACTTCTCGATGGACGAGCCGAACACCGCCGGCGCCTCCAGCCACTTGGCCAGGTTCTCGACCTTGCGGACCCCGAAATCGGCCAGCGGCACCGCCCGTTTCGCCCGCAACTCCGTTTCCGCCTCCGGCGCCACCTCGGCGTCGAACCCGTCGACCGAAACATCGGCCAGCAGCACGTCCACCCCTTGCGGCAGGTCGACCACGAAATGCGCCCGGCGCCCGTCCGGAAACGGCATGCAGTGGAAAGCCCCGGACAGATCGTGCCACTCCCCGGGCTTGAGCTGCACCCGCTTGCCCGGCGTGCCAGGCAATTCCGCGCGCCTACCGGTCTTGAGATGCGTCTCGACGATGAAAGGCTTTACCGAGAAATTCGCCCCGTTGCCGTCGATCCGCATGACCAGGCGCAACGCCTGAACCGGCTTGTCCGTCTGCCCCGGGGTGATGACAAGCCGCAGCCAGCCCTTGCCGGCCTTGGTCGACAACCGCACCACCGGCAGGCCACCCATTTCGACCCGGCGGATTTCGACAGGCGCATCGCCCATCGAGGCCGCGGGCTGCTTCCACTCGACGGCCAGAACCTCATCAATCTCGATACTGGTATTGGTAAATTCGACGTCTTGCAGATTGGTACGAAGTGAAGGTTGATTTTCCGGTACATACCGCGGGTTCCCGAACAGCCGCCAGGTCAGCCGCTTACCAAGAGACGGCCATGGAGCTGCTGACGCGTCGACAATCAGAAACCTTCCTGTCATCAACGATACACCTTCAGACTTCTTCTCATCGACGTCTGGACTATCCAATTCAGAAGTTAAGAAAACCTTTCCGGAAATTAACGCACTTGAAAGGGCGCAAGGTCTACTATCGCAACAACAAGTGTTACGCCGCGCCAGAACTAAGCGAATGTTTACATTTGACCTTTGCGCCGAAGGCATCAGGACGGATCAAACAAGCGAGGGCATCGGGCTTGAGGATTGTTTTCCATATCGGAACGAAGAAGACCGGCAGCACGACACTGCAGCATACGTTCCGGGCCCAGGCGCCGTTGTTCCGCGAAAAGGGCATCCTCTATCCCGACATGGGCAAACGGGTGCATCACACCCAGCTGCTGTTCGATATCGCCGATGACGACGAACTGCCCGGGATATTCGGCCGGAACTCGCCGGAGAAGATTGCCCGCAGCCAGGGCATATCGCGCAGGCTCTGGGAAGATGTCGACAGGCAGATCGCCGAGAGCGGATGCGACACGATCGTGTTCTCCTCGGAATACGCCTTCGGCCTTCGCTCCCACAGCCTGGCACGGCTCGTCCAGCGGCTTCGCGCCCATTCGGCGTCAGTTCACCTCGTCGGATATTTCCGCTCCCCCGTCGTTCTTTACCGATCGGCCCTGCAGCAGAACCTCAAATACGGCCACGTCATTCGGAATCCGCAGAACCCGTTCGATTATGGCCGGCGATTCAGAAAGATCGCCCGCCTCGAATGCGACTCCGTCGCGGTCCGGTGTTTCGAACGCGCCGCCCTGCTGAACGGCTGTATCGTGCAGGATTTCTGCGTTTCGGCATTGCAAATGGAACCAGCCGAGGCAGCCGGCATCCCGGTGACAAGCGCCAACGAAAGCGTCTCCGCCCCCGCGATGACCCTCCTGTACGATTTCAATCGCGTCCTCTTCCCCGGGCGACGGCAACCGGGCCGGCCGATCAACAAACGCTTGCTGAACGAGATCCAGTCGCTCGAGTCCGCCGGCACCTTTTCCAAGGCCGCCCTCAGGAAAGAGGTCGTGTCCGAAATTGAACTTTCACACCGAAATGAGCTCTTGTGGCTTCGCGACAATGCCTCGATCACCTTTACCGACGTCGATTACGACCGCATTTCAAGACTGCAGGTCGATCCCTCTCAACGAAGAACACAGTCTGGTGCCCCCGTTCTGGCTGATGTCATGGAGCTCGATACGGCAGAGTATGAAGAATTCCGGTCAGCACTTCTGATGCAGACCCTCTTAAAGCTGACATTGGCGGTAAAGAATTCGTATGGCGCTGTCGAAACTGCGCGCCCCTTGCGCACGAAGGCGTCACAATCAGTCGTTGAACGAGAGATGGCGTTACTGAACGGTCATGCCCGGGAACATACGGTGGCAGAAACCCTGTCGGCCTTAGCCGGGAAGGCGGAAAGCCACCTGAAGGTCGATCTGCCTGTCGATGAAGAAACTCAAATCTATTCTCAAATGATTCGCCTCACTTTGGTGCAACTTGATAAGGTGACGACGCAAAACCCCTAGCCTTCACGGCCCCATGGCTCCTCTGGACAGGCCTTGCCCCCACGCTCCCCTACACGGTCGATTTCGAACCTTTCTTCCCGTGGTTCGCGCCTTTCGTGATCGGCATTGCGCTGGTCAAACTCGCCGAGCGGCGAAGCCTTCCGGCGCGGCTCGGCTCGAGCCCGCCGAAGACCTCCCGCCTCGCCCGCGCCGCGATCTGGGCGGGCCGTCACAGCCTGCTGGTCTATCTCGTTCACCAGCCGATCCTGCTCGCCGTGACCTGGAGCCTCGCGAAAACGCTCGGCACGCTGCCCTGACCCGTCAGGACGAAACGGAACGGTCGACCTCTTCCTCGTCGCACACGATGCTGGCGGCGTCGCCATAGGCTTCGCTTTCCTCGCGCCTCAACGCCATGTCGGCCCGGCCATCGCCCTCGTCGGTATAGGCCGCCACGAAACTGCGCATCGCGTGGGCGACCCCGATCGAGTTCACCTCCCGGCTGTCCTCTTCGAAATACATCCCGCCCGTCGGGCTTCCGGTGATGATCTCGTAAGAGGGGAAGTAGTCGACCCAATCCGAGGCGTCACACGCCGCCTGAGCGGCCACCCGAAGGACGGACTTGCTATAGGTGGTCGAGACCAGGACGTGCCGGTCCTCATATGTCGCGATCAGCGGTACGGGCGAGACGGTCAGCAGCACCCGCACCCCGGGGTTCACGGCCCGCAGCGCGTCGAGGAACTCGGCCAGCTCCGCGCGGGTCTCGTCGATGGTGAAGTTGTGAAACTCGTGCCGCGTCTCGTCGAACGCGCCGCCCGCCACACCCGGCGCCAGCGGGAAGACGGCGCCGTCCTGCCGTGACCGCCACGCCTCGGTCAGCCCGAGGGTGAAGACGAAGATGTCGGCCTCCGCGAACACCTGGCGGACATGGGCAAGGTGCTCTTCCCGCGCCTCCGCCACCTCGGCGGGCGAGGCATAGCCCTCGGGCTCCACCGTCGGCCGATAGGGATCGACAAACCGCCCGTCCTCGCGCTGCCACGCGGTCTCCTCCCTGCGTTCGCCGTGCATCGCTTCACGGAACAGCTGGTTCAACTGGTGCACGGTATAAAGGTTGCCGTAACGGGCAGAGAACACGCCATACTGCCCCCGCGCCCGCTCTTCCGGCGCAAGCCCCTCGCCGGCCTCGGGAACGAAATAATTGAACCCCAGCGCGCCCAGCCGCCGGGATATGTGCTGTGCGAAACAGCTGCCGGCCGTGGCGATCCTGTCGGTGCGGGTCAGGGTGAATTTCGGACGCGTCACCGGGTCCACCAGGTGCGCCTCGGTGCGCGACACCGCGCGCCGCCAGAACTGGTAATCCTGCCCCGATGCATAGGGGTTATCCGCCATCGTCACCCTCCGAACCGGCCTGCAATGCATGCCTCGAACGCCCGGGTTTTTCGCGGCGGCCAGCCTCTGATCCGCAGCGCCCCGTGCGGGAAACCTGAATAGGTGTCATAGCACATGGCGACAAACTCCGTCAGTGTCATAAGATCATCCGCCTGGGCCGGCTTGAAAAAATAGCTCCCCCTTGCGCCGACCGCCTCCGCGATCTCGGGATAACACGGGTAGCTCGGCCCATTGGCCAGAAAGTCCGGCACTGGCAGATCAACATCCCGCCGCTCCACCGGTATCCTGGCGGCCGCAAGTCGTCCGACGTCGACAAGCGCATGCGCGTGCGGATGATTGACGGTATGCATGAAACACCCCTGCCTCGCCCAGCGGCGGAACAAGGGGGCGATCGGCATGCCGGCCTCCGCAAAGGCGCCCAGCAGATTGTCACGGCCCGTCTGCCATGCCGTGAAGAACTCCATTTCGCGGTACACCTCCTCAGTGAAAAGCGAAACGGTATCCGCAATGCCGAGACCGGCCTGATGGCCGAGATAGCAGATGCTGGAATGATAGGCCCCAAACCGCGTGGTGACCGAGGTATTGTCCGGCTTTGCGAGGTAAATCGTATCAGGATGGTATCCCGAAAAGTAGAACGGTGGCAGCACGACGATCTTGCTCTCGTCGACTCCCTCTTGCACGGCCACATCCCGCCGCAGCGGCATCAGGACTACAGTATCGTTCCTGGCACAATCGTTCAGGAATTCCGCCCGGTCCCGCTGGGCTTTGCGGTCGTCGTAGGCGGTTACTTTGACCGAGGGACACACCCGCTCGAGCACTTTCGCATAAATCGGCGTCGCACAATTCGACACCAGCAGAACGGAGTGACACTCCGTACCGGTTCGCCGCAGATGCGGCGCAGCGGCAGGTGGCTGTTTCTGAATGCGCCTCTTCAGCAAGCCGACCACCGAATCCGGTAACGCGGCCTTGGCAGTGCGTACCAGTATGCGACGCGCTTCGCCGGACATGAAACTTTCCAACGCTTTAACAACATGAGCAAGAGCCTCGATGCAGTACCGAACGTCCCCGGATCACCCGATGTGCCTAACGCAATCCGAAACCGGCCACCAGCCGTTTCTGTGCCCCTTTCATGCCCAGGCTTTCCGCCGCGCAGTCAGAATGGCAACCCGCCGGCGCAGGTCATCGCTAACCGGCCCCCGCCGCGGACGATCCCGCAAAGTCGTGCAAAGGTGCGGCGGCGTCGGCCCCCGCGACCGGCGCGGCCAGGTCAACCCCGACAGCACGTCCTCCGCATCCGCCGGCAGCCGGTCCGGGATCTCGTACCCGTTCAGCGTCGCCCAGACCCCGGCCCACAGCCGGCCCACCGTCCACGGGTTGTACCCGCCGCCACCCAGTACCAGCAGGCGCGGTGCCATCCCCATCAGCGCCGCCAGCAGTGTCCAGTGCGCGTTATTCGTCAGCTCCAGCCGGGACAGCGGATCTTCTGCCACCGCATCCGCCCCGCACTGGAACACGATCGCCTGCGGGCGGAACCCGCCCACCGCGGGCAGGATCACCTCGTCCCGGCCCATCGCGAAGCCATCGTCCCCCGTGCCGCGCGGCAGCGGCAGGTTGATCGCACTTCCGCCCGCGTCATCCTCGAGCCCCCCGGTAAAGGGCCACCGCCCCGCCTCGTGGGTCGAGATCATCAATATGCGCTCGTCGCCCGCAAAGGCGGCGGCCACACCGTCGCAATGATGCGCGTCGATATCGACATAGGCGACCCGGCTCAGCCCCTGCCGCAGGAACACCTTGATCGCCAGCACCGGATCATTGAGATAGCAAAACCCCGAGGCATGGTCGGGAAAGCCGTGATGCGTTCCACCCCCGGGGTTGTAGACCACCCCGCCCCGCGCCAGCAGGTCCGCCGCCAGCATCGAACCGCCGGCGGCCGTGGCCGGTCGCCGGAACATCTCGGGGTAAATCGGGTTCGAGAATGTGCCCAGTTGATGCCGCTCGCGCGTGGCCGCGCTCACCCCGCCGTCCCGTTCGGCCCGCTGCAACGCCCGGATATATTCCGCCGTATGAAACAGCTCCAGCGCCCGTGGCTTGGCCCGCGGGCTGCTTAGGTACTGGCCGGGCGCGAACCAGCCCATGGCACGGCACAGGTCGATCACCGTCGGCACGCGGGGGATGCTCAGGGGGTGCTTTGCCCCATAGCTCGACCCCCGGTAGATCTCCGACCCGATGAAAAGCGGCTGGTCCATGCGGCTAAGCTAGGGCCCGCGCGCAGATGGCAAGCTGCCGCGCCCCGCTTCTTCTTGGCCCAAATATCCATATTCCGACGACCGCGTCCCGGCGCCTCGCCCGCGGCCGGTCACGCCAGTCACCCGCCCCGCAACCGCGCCAGCAACACCACTTCGCTGTCCGGCTGAATGGGCGTGAACCAGCTGTCATTATAGACTTTCCCGTCGATCGCCACCGACACGCCCCGGTCAAGCTGGGGCTTCAGGCCGGGATACTTCTCGGCCAGCCCGTCCAGCAGCTCGCGCAGCGTGCCCGCCTCGATCTCGACCTCGGTCTGATCGTCAGTCGCCGCGGCCAGCGATCCCCAGATCCGCACCTGCACCATCCTGAGCCGCCTTTCCGTCATCCGCCCCGGGCCAGGCCCGGGACGGACTTTGGTTTTACCCGTTCTGAATGGCCTTCAGCACCTTCGGCGGCGACATCGGCAGGCTGGTCATGCGCACGCCCGCCGCGGCCGAAACCGAGTTGGCGATCGCCGCCAGCGGCGGCACGATCGAGGTCTCGCCCACACCGCGCACGCCGTAGGGGTGCCCGGGGTTGGGGATTTCGAGGATCACCGTGTCGATCATCGGCAAATCCGAGGCCACCGGCACGCGGTAGTCGAGGAAGCCCGGGTTCTGAAGCACCCCGTCCTCGCCATAGATATAGGCCTCGTTCAGCGCCCAGCCGATGCCCTGCACCGCGCCGCCCTGGAACTGGCCTTCCACGTAATCCGGGTGCACGGCCTTGCCGGCATCCTGGAACACCGTGTAGCGCAGCACCTTCACCGCGCCGCTTTCCGGGTCCACCTCGGTATCGACCATATGCGTGGCAAAGCTCACGCCCGCGCCTTCCGCGTTGACCTCGGAATGGCCCGCGATCGGCCCGCCGGTGTTCGACGCGATGGCGGCGATATCCGCCAGGCTCATCGGGTCATGCTTGCCTGCGTTGGGGCCGGAAGGCCGCGCCGCGCCGTCTTCCCAGACAACCGCCTCCTCGTCGATGCCCCAGACCATCGCCGCGCGCTTGCACATTTCGCGCTTGGCGGCCCGAGCGGCCTCGATCGTGGCAAGCCCCACGGCAAAGGTCACCCGGCTGCCGTCGGTCACGTCGTTGAGGCCCAGCGAGGCAGTATCGGCGATCACCGTGCGCACCCGCTCGTAGGGCACGCCCAGCTCCTCCGCCGCCATCATCGACATCGAGGCGCGGGAGCCCCCGATATCCGGGTTGCCCTCGATCACGTTCACCGTGCCGTCCGGCGTGATGTTCAGCGAAACACAGGTGTTGCCGCCGAAATTGAACCAGAAGCCACAGGCCACGCCCCGCCCCTGGTTCTCGCCCAGGGGCGCGGTCCAGTGCGGGTGATCCTTCGCGGTCCGCAACGTCGCCTCCAGCCCGATTGCCGGATAGGTCACGCCATAGGCCGCCTTGGTCCCCTCGCGCGCGGCGTTCTTCAGCCGCACCTCGAGCGGGTCGAGACCAAGCCCCTTGGCCAGCTCGTCAATCGCGCTTTCCACGGCGAAGGCCGCCATCGGCGCGCCCGGCGCGCGGTACGCCGCCTGCTTCGGACGGTTGGCAACAACGTCCCACCCGACCGTCTTGACGTTCTCGAGGTCATAGGGCGCAAAGGCCGACATCGAGCCGAACTCCACCGGCGAGCCCGGATAGGCCCCGCCCTGGTAGCGCAGCTCGGCAAACCCGGCGGTGATCCGCCCGTCCTCGGTCATGCCCAGCCGGATGTCGATCGAGCTCGACGCGGTCGGCCCGGTGGCCCGCAGCACTTCCGACCGGCTCATCACCATCTTCACCGGGCGGCCCGACTTCTTCGACAGGGCCAGCGCCACGGGTTCGATGAACACCGTGGTCTTGCCGCCGAACCCGCCGCCGATCTCCGACGCGGTCACCTTCAGCCGGCTCTGGCTGAGGCCCATGATCGCGGCACAGGTATCGCGCACCATGTACTGGCCCTGCGTACAGCACCACAGGTCCGCCTGGCCATCCGTGCCCACCTGCGCGAGACAGGCATGGGGCTCGATATAACCCTGGTGCGTGGCCTCGGTCTTGTAGGTCCGTTCAAGCACCTTGTCGGCCTTGCCCAAACCGGCCTCGACATCGCCATGGCCGAACTCGTAACGGGCCACCACGTTGGCGCCCATACCCTCGGGCACGTTTTCGACCTGCCGACCGTCATGCAGCGCCGGCGCATCGGCCTTCATCGCATCGTCAACATCGATCACGTGCGGCAGGGTCTCGTAGTCGACCTTGATCAGCTTCAGCGCCTTTTTCGCCACCCGCTCGGACGAGGCGGCAACGGCAGCGACGGCATGACCGTCATAGAGCGCCTTCTCGCCGGCCATGCAGTTGTCGAGCACGTCCCACGTGGCCTCGTCCAGCTCCACCTCGGGGAAATCCGCCCGCGTGACCACGGCATGCACGCCTTCCAGGGCCTCCGCCGCCGAGACGTCGATCGACTTGATCCGCGCATGGGCGTGCGGGCTGCGCAGCACCTTGCCCACCAGCATCCCCGGCGCGGTCATGTCGGCGCCGAAACGGGCGCGGCCCGTCACCTTGTCCACGCCATCGGGGCGGTTCACCCGTGTCCCGACGACCTTGAAATCCAGCTTTCCGTCTACCTTCGCGTCAAGTGCCATTACGAAGCCTCCCGCATTTCCTCGGCCGCGGCCATCACGGCGCGGATGATCTTGTCATACCCGGTGCACCGGCACAGGTTGCCCGCCAGCCAATAGCGCGCCTCCTCCTCGGTGGGGTTCGGGTTATGCTCCAGAAGCGATTTCGCCGCGACGAGGATGCCCGGCGTGCAGATGCCGCATTGCAGGGCGGCATGTTCGATGAACTTGCGCTGCAACGGGTGCAGGGTCTCGCCCTCCGCCATGCCCTCGATCGTCTCGACCTTGCGACCCTCGGCCTCGGCGCCCAGCATCAGGCAGGAACAGACAAGCCGGTCGTCGACGGTGACCGAACAGGCCCCGCAATCGCCCGTGCCGCAGCCTTCCTTCGAGCCGGTCATACCCAGCCTGTCGCGCAGCACGTCCAGAAGCGTCTCGTCGGGCTCGCAGAGGTATTCCTGCGCGACGCCGTTGATGGTGGTGGTGACGTGGATCATGCTCATGCTGCGCCTCCTGCGCGTTTCTTCGCGATAACGGCCGCGCGGCGCGCCAGCACCCCGGCCATGTGCACCCGGTACTCGGCGGTGCCGCGCTTGTCGTCGATGGGTTTGGCGGCCTCGGAACAGGCGGCGCCCAGCTTGGCCAGCGCATCCTCGTCGACCGGCGTGCCGACCAGCGCCTCGGCCGCACCCGGCACCACGATCACCGTCGGCGCCACGGCGCCCAGCGCCACCCGCGCCGCGACGCAGTTGCCAGCGGCATCCAGCGTCAGCGAGACGCCACAGCCGACCACGGCGATGTCCATCTCGGTACGCGGAATGAACCGCAGATAGGCATCGCCCGACCGCTCCGGCCGCGCCGGAAGAAAAATCGACGCCACCAGTTCCCCGGGTTTGAGCGAGGTCTTGCCCGGCGCCACCGGCACGTCCTCTACGGGGATGTCGCGAATGCCCTCCGGCCCCGCGATCCGCGCCTTGGCTTCGGCCGCGACCAGTGCCGGCACGCTGTCTGCCGCGGGCGAGGCGTTGCACAGGTTCCCGGCAACCGTGCAGCGGCCCTGGATCTGGGTCGACCCGATCAGGTTCGCCGCCTCCACCACGCCGGGCCAATCGGCCACGAGGCCCTCGTTCTCGCCCATCTCGGCCGCGGACACCGCCGCACCGATCCGCCAGCCGCCATCCTCCTGCGAAATCGTCCGCAGGCTGTCGATGCGCTTGATATCCAGCACGGTATCGGGGTCGGCCATGTCCGAATGCATTCGCACCAGAAGATCGGTCCCGCCAGCGAGGATCCGGCAGTCGCCCTTGGCGCCGGCCAGAATATCCACGGCGGCGTCAAGAGACGTTGGAGCCTGGTAATTCATGTCGTTCGTTCCCTGTCGTTGTCGCCGGCCCGCACACAGTGAAGACTCGGTCTCTTTCCGGAAGTATCAGCCATTGTAGAGGCACGGGCAAACGCTTCCTTGACGCATACCGTCCTAGACCTAAGCCGCCTGCCGCTTGCGGGCAAGCCTGTTCATTTCGCGCGCAGACCCGAGGGTGTCGCGCCATAGGCCCGCCGGATCGCCCGGGTCAGCGCGGCCGGGCTGTCATAACCACATCGCAACGCAATCTCGGAAATCGACAGGCGGCTGTCCTCGATCAGCTTGCGCGCCGCCGACAGCCGCAGGTGCCGATACACCGTCCCGGGCGGCGCCCCCAGCCGTGCGCGGAAATGCCGGTCCAGCGTGCGCGGCTGGCAGGACAGCTGCTTCGCCAGCTGCTTCAGCGGCAGCGGCCGCTCCACCGTTTCCCGCATTACCCCCAGCGCCCGCCGCACCAGCGGGTCGGCCACCGCCTCGTCGGCCTTGCCCACCGGCGGGTCGCCATGCAGGAACAGCGCCTCCACGTCCAGCCGCGCCGACAGCCCCAGATGCTCGGCGATCAGGTCGAGCGTCAGGTCAAGTGCCGACATCGCCCCCGCACAGGTCATGAACGGCCCGTCCTTCAGCACCCTCGCCTGGCTCGCCTCCACGTCGAGGAACCGCTCGGTGAACGCATCCAGCAAATCCCAATGCACCGTTGCCCGCCGACCGCTCAGAAGCCCCGCCGAGGCAAGCAACCACGGCCCCGAATCGAGCCCCACAGTCACCTCGGCGAGCCGCGCCGCCGCCCGCAGCATCCGCCGGTTGGCCGAAGTGTCGTGGCTTTCATGTGCGTAACTCGCCAGCACGAACAGGTAATCCACCGCCCCCACCTGGCTCAGCGCCGCACTGGCCAGGATGTCGATCCCGCTGGACGACCGCCCCGTCCGCCCGTCCATCGTGACGATCCGCCAATCGAAGGCGCTGGCATGGGTCAGCGTGTTCGCCGCCCTGAGCGGTTCGATGCAGTTGGCAAGGCACAGGTTCGAGAACTCGTCGAACAGCAGGAAGGCGATGCGCACCGGGTTGCCCGGCGATTTTGTCCATTCAGGCATGATTTTTGTCTACTACCGCAAAATCGGCCCCCGCACCAGCGCGATAGGGTGACGGCCAGAACCCACGCAACAGGAAGGGAAGCCAATGCCGCTTGCCATGAATCGCGAGGTCTTCATCACCTGCGCCGTCACCGGATCGGGCGGCACGCAGGACAAGAGCCCGCATGTTCCCCGCAGCCCCGAACAGATCGCCGACAGCGCCATCGCGGCGGCAAAGGCCGGGACCGCCATCGTCCACTGCCATGTCCGCGACCCCGAAACCGGCGCGCCCTCGCGCGACGTGAAGATGTTCCGCGAAGTCACCGACCGCATCCGCGCCTCGGACACCGACGTGGTGCTCAACCTCACCGCCGGCATGGGCGGCGACATCACCTTCGGCGACGCCGAGAAGCCGCTGCCGCTGAACGATGCCGGCACCGACATGATCGGCGCGACCGAGCGCGTGGCCCATGTCGCCGAATGCCTGCCCGAGATCTGCACCCTCGACTGCGGCACCATGAACTTCGCCGAGGCCGACTACGTGATGACCAACACGCCCGGCATGCTGCAGGCGATGGGCAGGATGATGACCGAGCTCGGCGTCAAACCGGAAATCGAGGCCTTCGACACCGGCCATCTCTGGTACGCCAAGCAACTGGTCAAGGACGGCATCCTCGAAAGCCCGGCCCTCGTCCAGCTCTGCATGGGCGTGCCGTGGGGCGCGCCGGACGATCTCAACACCTTCATGGCGATGGTCAACAACGTCCCCGACGACTGGACCTTCTCGGCCTTCGGCCTCGGCCGCAGCCAGATGCCCTACGTCGCGGCCTCGGTCCTTGCCGGCGGCCATGTCCGTGTCGGGCTCGAGGACAACCTGATGCTCGACAAGGGCGTTCTTGCCACCAACGAGCAACTCGTCGCCCGCGCGAAGGAGATCATCGAGCGCATGGGCGCCAAGGTGATCGGCCCCGAGGAGGTGCGCAAGAAGCTCGGCCTCACCAAGCGGATGCCCAAGGGATGAAACGCGCCGCCCTTCTGGCCGCACTCCTGGCGCTCGCGGCCTGCCAACAGGATGTCCTCGGCCGCAGCAATGCCGAGCTTCGCAAGGAAGAACAGGCCTGCAAGGCCGAGGGCGGCACCTTCCGGACAGGCGGGCGCGCCGCGGCGCTGATGTGCTTCCACCAGATGGAGGATGCAGGCCAGACCTGCCGCCGCAGCACCGACTGCAAAAGCATCTGCCTCGCCCCGAACGAAACCGGGCCGGGGCAGTGCGCGGCCGAGGCACCGATGTTCGGCTGCATCGACATGTTCGACGAGAACGGGACACGCGCAACGATATGCATAGACTGACCCGCACCACGAAACGGACCACCTCATGAGCCAGCGCATCGTCATCACCGGCGGGGCCTCGGGCATCGGCCTGACTCTCGCCTGCCGCTTTGCCGAACGCGGCGACCGCGTCGCCCTTTGCGACGCCGACGGCGCGGCGGTGGCCCGGGTCCAGGCCGATCACCCCGACATGCTCGCCCGCCAGGTCGACGTCACCGACGAGGCCGCGATGCAGGCCTTCTTCGACGAGGTCGAAGCCGCCTTCGAAGGCGTCGACGTGCTCTGCGCCAATGCCGGCACAGGCGGCCCTGCCGGCCGGATCGAGGATCTCGACTATGGCGAATGGCAGGCCTGCATCGGCGTCAACCTCAACGGTGCCTTCCTTGCCTGCCGCTGGGCCGCGCGGCTCATGCGCGCCCAGGGCTCGGGCCTGATCCTGATCACCAGTTCCACCTCGGGCTTTCACGGCGTCCCCCACCGCTCGCCCTACGTGGCGGCGAAATGGGGCCTCGTCGGCCTCACCAAGACCCTGGCGATGGAGCTCGGACCGGCCGGCGTCCGCGTCAATGCCATCGCCCCGGGCGCGGTCGAAGGCGCGCGCATGGAGCGTGTCCTGCAGATGGAAGCCAAGGCCAGCGGCCGCACCGTCGAGGAAACGCGCGCGCTGTATGTGAAAGGCACCAGCCTGCGCACCTGGGTCACCGGCGACGACCTGGCCGACATGGCACTCTTCCTCGCCTCGCCGGCGGCCGGAAAGGTGTCAGGCCAGGTGCTGGCGGTCGATGGCCACACGGAAAGCATGGTCCCATGACCCCGACCACCGCAACACGTTACCCGGGCGGGCTGTTCCGCGCCGGGTTGGCTGTCGCCCTCGCCGTGACGCTGGCAAGCTGCGGCGGCCCCGGCGGTGACAAAAGCGGCCTCCGCAATGCGGATGCCCGCATCTCGAGCCAGGTGAACGTCACCGCCGCCCGCCTCGCGGGCGACTGGTACATCCGCGCCGGCTGGCCCGGCACGCCCGACCTCTCCGGCCCGCTGCGCCTCGCGAAGGGC
Organism: Roseovarius sp.; assembly: GCF_965228755.1. Taxonomy (GTDB): domain Bacteria; phylum Pseudomonadota; class Alphaproteobacteria; order Rhodobacterales; family Rhodobacteraceae; genus Roseovarius. Next base: position 953,077 of record NZ_CBDDIG010000013.1, on the reverse strand, counting down.
GGCGAGACCCTCACCCTGACCGGAACGGCCAGCGACGGCCCCGTGCGCGCCACCCTGACCTCGATGGGCCAGGGCCGATTCCGCGCCGACAACACCCAAGCCTTCGGCGACAACCCCCTCTGGGTGCTCTGGATGGACGCCGACGACAGAACCGCGGCCATCGGCACCCCCGACGGCCGCTTCGGCTGGATCATGGACCGCGCCCCCTCCGGCGGCGCCGACCGGATCACGGCCGCGAAAGAAATCATGGAATGGATGGGATACGACCTGTCCCTTTCGAAGGAGACATCACAATGACCAAGACAGCAGCAATCATCGGCGGCGGCGTCATCGGCGGCGGCTGGGCCGCCCGCTTCCTCCTCAACGGCTGGGACGTGCGCGTGTTCGACCCCGACCCCGAGGCCGAACGCAAGATCGGCGAGGTGATGGCCAATGCCCGCGCCTCGCTGCCCATGCTCTACGACGTGGCCCTGCCCGACGAGGGCGCGCTCACCTTCCACGGCTCCATCGCCGAGGCGGTCGCGGATGCGGACTGGGTACAGGAAAGCGTTTCCGAACAGCTTGACCTCAAGCACAAGGTCATTGCCGAAATCCAGGGCGCCTCGACCGCGCCCATCAGCTCCTCCACCTCGGGCTTCAAACCCTCCGAGCTGCAACAGGGCGCCCCCGATCCCTCGCGCATCATGGTGGCCCACCCGTTCAACCCGGTCTACCTCCTGCCGCTGATCGAGATCGTCCCCTCGCCCGAAACCGACGAGGCGGCGATTGCCGCGGCCGAGGAGATCCTCACCTCTGTTGGCCTCTACCCCCTCCGCGTCCGCAAGGAGATCGACGCCCATATCGCCGACCGCTTCCTCGAAGCCGTCTGGCGCGAGGCGCTCTGGCTGGTCAAGGACGGCGTCGCCACCACCGAGGAAATCGACAACGCCATCCGCTACGGCTTCGGCATCCGCTGGGCCCAGATGGGCCTGTTCGAAACCTACCGCGTGGCAGGCGGCGAGGCCGGCATGCGCCACTTCATGGCCCAGTTCGGCCCGGCCCTCAAATGGCCCTGGACCAAGCTGATGGACGTGCCCGACTTCACCCCCGAACTGGTCGACATGATCGCCGACCAGTCCGACGCGCAATCCGGTCACCTCTCGATCCGCGAACTGGAAAAGAAGCGCGACAAGAACCTCATCGCCATGATGCGCGCCCTGCGCCAGCAGGGCAACGCCTCGGGCCGCCTGATCAACACTCACCAGCGGGCCATCCGGCACCTGCCCCGGGCCGCCAACCCGATGGTCACGCAGGACCGCGTCGTGCCCGTCGACTGGACCGACCTGAACGGCCACATGAACGAGGGGCGCTATGGCCAGCTCTTCTCGGACGCCGCGGAAGAGGTGATTGCATACGTGAGCGCCAGGGACGGCGCCCCCCTTGCCCCCACCAGCGCGGACTACGCCGCGAGCGGCTACAACTACTTCACCGTCGAGACGACCACGAAATACCTCGCCGAAACCCATGCCGGCGAGCGGATCGTTGTCCATACCCGCATCACCGAAGGCCGCGGCAAGAAGCTGCGCTGCTTCCACGAGATGAAACGCGCCAGCGATGGCGAGGTCATGGCCACCTGCGACCAGCTCATGCTGCATGTGAGCCTGGAAACCCGCCGCACCTGCGAACCGTCCGAGGACGTGCTGCAGAAAGTCGAGGCGCTGGCCGCCCTGCACAAGGAGGACTGAGATGCATTTCGGATTGACCGACGAACAGGAAATGATCGTCGACACCGTGCGGAGCTTCGTCGAGAAGGAAATCTACCCGCATGAAGAGGTTGTCGAACGCACCGGCGAGGTGCCGAAGGAGATCGCCGACGAGATCAAGCGCAAGACGCTCGACCTCGGCTTCTACGCCTCCAACTTCCCCGAGGAAGTGGGCGGCCCGGGGCTCAGCCACCTCGAGTTTGCCCTCGTCGAGCGCGAGCTGGGCCGCGGCTCGATGGCGCTCACCCATTTCTTCGGCCGGCCCCAGAACATCCTGATGGCCTGCGAGGGCGAGCAGCGCGAGCGCTACCTGATGCCCGCCGTACGCGGCGAACGGATGGACGCGCTGGCGATGACCGAACCCGACGCGGGCTCCGACGTGCGCGGCATGAAATGCACCGCGCGGCGCGACGGCGGCGACTGGGTCGTGAACGGCACCAAGCACTTCATCTCGGGCGCCGACCACGCCGATTTCGTCATCGTCTTCATCGCCACCGGCGAGGACATGACCGACAAGGGCCCCAAGAAGCGCATCACCGCCTTCCTCGTCGACCGGGGTACGCCGGGCTTCACCATCCGCCACGGCTACAATTCGGTCAGCCACCGCGGCTACAAGAACATGATCCTCGACTTCGACGATTGCCGCCTGCCCGACGCGCAGGTGCTGGGCGAGGTCGATGGCGGCTTCGCGGTGATGAACGAATGGCTCTACGCCACCCGCATCACGGTGGCCACCATGAGCGTCGGCCGCGCGCGCCGCTGCTTCGACTACGCGCTGCAGCACGCCGCCGAGCGCAAGCAGTTCGGCCAGCAGATCGGCAAGTTCCAGGGCATCAGCTTCCAGATCGCCGACATGATCACCGAGATCGACGCTGCCGACTGGCTGACGCTGGCCTCCGCCTGGCGCCTCGACCAGGGCCTGCCCGCCAACCGGGAGATCGCCTCGGCCAAGCTCTACGCCTCGGAAATGCTGGCACGGGTGACCGACGCCACGCTGCAGGTCTACGGTGGCATGGGGCTGATGGACGACTTCCCGATCGAACGCTTCTGGCGCGATGCCCGCGTCGAACGCATCTGGGACGGCACGTCGGAAATCCAGCGCCATATCATCAGCCGCGAACTCTTGCGGCCACTGGGGGCGTAAAAGAACTTTTATGCCTTCGGCGAGGATATTTTCAGCCAGAAGAAACACGGGGAAGCCCTCAAAGCCTCCCCGTGATCGGAAACACCGCACGGTGCTTCTCCTGGCACGGTCATCGGCTTCCCAGCCTGTACCGCAAAAGAAGTATCTCCGGGCGCGGTTAACAAACCCTTGCTTCTTCTGGCCCCAAATATCCCCGCCGGAGGCATTCATCTCTTCAACGAAACGGGGGCCACATGCCTGACCTCTCCCGCCTGCTGCAACCCCGCTCCATCGCCGTGATCGGCGGCGGCGCGTGGTGCGCCAGCGTCGTCGAGCAATGCCGCAAGATGGGCTTCGCCGGGCCGGTCTGGCCCGTCCACCCTAAGCGCGCCGAAGTCGGCGGTGTCGCCGCCTTCCGACGGCTCGAAGATTTGCCCGGGGCGCCCGACGCCGCTTTCATCGGCGTCAACCGCAACCTCACCATCGACACCGTCCGCTACCTGCGCGAGCGCGGCGCCGGCGGCGCGGTCTGTTTCGCCAGCGGCTTCCGCGAGGCGCAGGCCGAAACCGGCGACGGCGGCGACCTTCAGGCGCAGCTGCTCGACGCGGCCGGCGAGATGCCGATCATCGGGCCCAACTGCTACGGCTTCATCAACTACCTCGACGGTGCCCTGCTCTGGCCCGACCAGCATGGCGGCGCCCGAGTCGAACGTGGCGTGGCCGTGCTCACCCAAAGCTCCAACATGGCGATCAACATCACCATGCAGACGCGCGGCCTGCCGCTGGCCTATGTCGCCACCGCCGGCAACCAGGCCCAGCTTGGCCTGGCCCAGATCGGCACCGCCCTGCTGGAAGACGACCGCGTCACCGCCCTCGGCCTGCATGTCGAAGGCGTGGGCGACCTGCGCGCCTTCGAGGCACTGGCCAGCCGCGCCCGCGCCCTCGGCAAGCCCGTTGTCGCGCTCAAGGCCGGTCGCTCGGAACAGGCACAGGCGGCGGCGGTCTCGCACACCGCCTCGCTCACCGGCTCCGACGCCGGCGCCCGCGCCCTTCTGAAACGCCTCGGCATCGCGCAGGTGGACAGCCTGCCCGCCCTGCTGGAGACCCTGAAACTCCTGCATTTCACCGGCCCCCTGCCCTCGAACCGCATCGTCTCGATGTCCTGCTCGGGCGGCGAGGCGAGCCTCATGGCCGACACCGCGCTTGGCCACGACGTGACCTTCCCCACCCTCGACGGCGCCCAGCGGCAGGGCCTGCGCGAGGCGCTCGGCCCCATGGTGGCGCTCGCCAACCCGCTCGACTACCACACCTTCATCTGGACGGACGTGCCCCGCATGGCCGCCACCTTCGGCGCGATGCTGGGCGGCGACATCGCCATGGGTTGCCTCGTCGCCGACTTCCCCCGCGAAGACCGCTGCGACCCCGCCGCGTGGGATTGCATCTACGAGGCCGGTGAAGAGGCCACCAAGCAGACGGGCAAGCCCCTCGCCATCGTCGCCACCCTGCCCGACGCCATGACCGAGGCCGTCACGGCACGGATCATCGCCGGCGGCATGGTGCCCCTCCTGGGGCTCGACGAGGCGCTGACGGCGATCTCGGCCGCCGCCTGGCTCGGCCGGCCCCGGGCCGAGCCGGAGCCCCTCCTGCACCCCGGCGAACCCGCCAACCCGCACACCCTCAGCGAGGCCGAGGCCAAGGCCGAACTCGCCGCCCACGGCGTCACCATCCCCGCCGCCAAACGCGCGACAGATAAGACCGCCTTGGACGAGGCCGTCCGCGAGATCGGCACCCCGCTGGTCATCAAGGCCGAAGGCCTCGCCCATAAAACCGAAGCCGGCGGCGTCGCCTTCGCCCGCGACGATACCGCCGCGGCGCTGAAACAGGCCGCCGCCATGCCCTGCGAAAGCTGGCTGGTGGAAGAGATGATCGACGGCACCGTGGCCGAGCTTCTGATCGGCGTCACCCGCGACCCGGCCCATGGTTACGTGCTGACGCTGGCCGCCGGCGGCATCCTGACCGAGATCATGGGCGACAGCGCCTCGCTGCTGCTGCCCGCGACCGAAGACGAGATCGCCCAATCCCTCAATTCCCTCCGCATCGCCAAGGTCCTGCGCGGCTACCGCGGCAAGCCCGGCGCCGACATGGGCGCCATTGCACAGGCCGTTCTGGCGGTGCAGTCTTACGTCGCGGCCCATGCCGGCCGGCTGGAGGAAGTCGAGATCAACCCGCTCATCTGCACCGAAACCCGCGCGGTGGCGGTGGACGCACTCATCACGATCGGAGGAAACCCATGACCGCATCACCCGTCAGGACAGAGCGCCGCGGCCACGTGCTCGAGGTCACGCTCGACCGGCCCAAGGCCAACGCCATCGACCTGAAGACCAGCGTCATCCTCGGCGACACCTTCAAGGAATTCCGCGACGACCCCGAGCTGCGCGTCGCCCTCATCACCGGCGCGGGCGAGAAGTTCTTCTGCCCCGGCTGGGACCTGAAAGCCGCCGCCGACGGTGACGCGGTCGACGGCAATTACGGCGTCGGCGGCTTCGGCGGACTGCAGGAGATGCGGGACATGAACAAGCCCGTCATCGCCGCCGTCAACGGCATCTGCTGCGGCGGCGGCTTCGAATGGGCGCTCTCGGCCGACATCATCCTCGCCGCCGAACACGCCACCTTCGCCCTGCCGGAAATACGCTCGGGCACCGTGGCCGATGCGGCCAGCGTCAAGCTGCCCAAGCGCATCCCCTATCACATCGCCATGGAAATGCTGCTGACCGGCCGCTGGCTGGATGCCGAGGAGGGCGCGCGCTGGGGCTTCGTCAACCAGATCCACCCGGCCGACACGCTGATGGAGGAAGCCCGCAAGCTGGCCGACCACCTCGCCTCCGGCCCGCCGCTCGTCTACGCCGCGATCAAGGAAATCGTCCGCGAAGCCGAGGCGCTCACCTTCCAGGACGCCATGAACCGCATCACCCGGCGGCAATTCGAAACGGTCGACGTGCTCTACGATTCCGAGGACCAGATGGAAGGCGCCCGCGCCTTCTCGGAAAAGCGCGATCCGGTCTGGAAGGGCAAGTAAGGCACCTGCAGGCCGGTCACGGGCCGGCGCCCTGCCGCTTCGCTGCACCGCAAATCTCCGGGAAGCACATTTTCCGGGCGGCCGGCCCAAGCCTGCCAGGCTTTAGGCTTCTTTTTGCTGCCCGGCCCAACCGGTCCCTTTCTGCGGAACCGGCGCTGTTGCAATCATCGATCAAATAGGAAAGAAACCGGCAAGCCTGCGGTAACCTGTCCGCTTCCGAAATCCAATCAGGATTTATTTGACATGAAAATTACGCCTTTGCTTCTTTGCGGTGGCTCGGGCACGCGGCTTTGGCCCCTGTCCCGCAAGAGCTATCCCAAGCAATTCGTTCCCCTTGTCGGCGAAACCACCCTTTTCCAGGCCACGGCGCAACGCCTCAGCGGCAAATCCTTCAACCGCCCCCTGGTGGTGACTAACACCGCATTCCGCTTCATCGTCGTCGAACAGCTCGCCACCTCGGGCATCGACCCCAACGCGATCATGATCGAACCGGAAGGCCGCAACACGGCGCCCGCGATCCTTGCCGCGGCGCTCTCGCTGTCCCGGAACGATCCGGAGACCCTGATGCTGGTCGCCCCCTCCGATCACGTCGTGCCCGACACGCACGCCTTCCAGGAGGCGGTCAAGGCGGGCATCCCCGCGGCGCAAGACGGACAGCTCGTCACGTTCGGCATCAAACCGGACCGTGCGGAAACCGGCTACGGGTATCTCGAACTCGCAACCCGGCCCGACGGCGACACGCCCCGGGCCATCGGCCTCAAGCGCTTCGTCGAAAAGCCCGACAAGGCCAGTGCCGAGAAGATGGTCGCCTCCGGAGAGTATCTCTGGAACGCGGGGATCTTCCTGTTCTCGGTGAAGGCCATCCTCGAGGCCTTCGAAACCCATTTGCCGGAAATGATCGGCCCGGTCACCGAGGCGCTCGACCAGGGCGAATGCGACCTGGGCTTCCTGCGCCTGGCGCCCGGCCCCTGGGCCGGCGCGGCGGACGAGTCGATCGATTACGCGGTCATGGAGAAAGCCAGCAACCTCGCGGTCGTGCCCTATGCCGGCGGCTGGTCCGACCTCGGCGGATGGGATTCCGTCTGGCGTGACGGCGAACTGGACGAAAACGGTGTCGGAACCTCTGGCCACGCCACCGCGATCGACTGCGAGAACACGCTGCTGCGCTCCGAGGACGACACGCTCGAAGTGGTCGGAATCGGCCTCAAGAACATCATCACCGTCGCCATGCCGGATGCCGTTCTGGTCGCCGACGCCTCCTGCGCGCAGGACGTCAAGAAGGCTGTGAACGCCCTCAAGAAGAAAGGCGCCAAGCAGGCCACCGAGTTCCGCAAGGATCACCGCCCCTGGGGCTGGTTCGAAACCCTGGTCCACGGTGAGCGCTTCCAGGTCAAGCGCATTCACGTGCATCCGGGCGCCTCGCTGTCGTTGCAATCGCACCATCACCGCTCCGAACACTGGGTCGTGGTCCAGGGCACGGCCAAGGTGACCGTGGGCGAAGACGTGATGCTGCTGACGGAAAACCAGTCCGTCTACATCCCCCTCGGAACCGTCCATCGGCTCGAGAACCCCGGCAAGGTGCCGATCGTGCTGATCGAGGTGCAAACCGGCATATATCTGGGCGAAGACGACATTATCCGGTATGAAGACATTTATGCACGTAACTGACTCCGTGCAAAAGACTGTGTCTGACGCGGGCCGAAGGGTCCGTACGGGGTAATGAGGTTGACGGCACCGGCACAACAAGACGCCTCTGCCGAGGCGACGACCGGACGGCTTTCCGACACCGAAAGCCCCCGCATCGACCGGTTGATCAGTCTGGTCCGCCACCCACTCACCTGGGCGGCGGATTATCTCGACGACTCGGCCGCCCTGCCCGCCCTGCCCCTCATCTTCTGGCTGACCGAGATCTTCCGGCCCGAGGCCGTGCTCACCGTGGGCGACACGACCGGCACCGCCCACCTCGCCTTCTGCCAGGCCGCCGACCGCCTCAACCTTTCCACCCGGTGCTGCACGACCGGCTGCGCGGCCGACGGTGTCTCGGCCTTCGACCAGGCGCGCGCCACGTACGGGGCGAAACGCTCGCTGCAGGTCGGGGCGAGCACGGACGGAACCGAAGACTACGCCATCCTTGCCGTGAACCTGGCCCAGGATGCCGAGCGCCGCGACAGCGACGCGGCCCGCATCGCCACCCATGTCGACGGGGCCGGCGCCATGCTGCTTTACGGCCCCGGCCTGTCGGAACGCCTTGTTGCCGGCGTACAGGCCCCCGACATGAAGGTGATGGTCTTCGGCCGCAGCGCGCCGCAGGTGGCGCTCCTCCTCGCCCCGGGCGCCCCTTCGCCCCTGTCGGAACTCGCGGCGCTTCCCCCCGACAGCGCCGAGCGGCGCGCCTTCGATAATTTTCTCGACCGGCAGGGCCGGATGCACCGGCTTGACCTGATGGCCCGCGGCGCCGGTCCACGCCCGCTCGAAACCATCCGCGATATCGCGCCGCCGCCCTCGCGCCATGCCGAGGACGTCGAACGCCTGCTGGCCAAGCTTCTCGAACTCGAGGAAGACCGGATCGCCCTGCGCCGCAACCGGCCGGAACCCCTCGTCGCCGATCCCGAACCCTCTGCCGTTTCCGAGACGGGCGACGGGATCAGCCTGTCGGACCGGCTGCACGACATGGAGGCGGAAATCGCCTTCCTGCAACAACGGATCAAGACGGGCGAGCGTCACCTCAAGGATATCCGCGCAAGCACGAGCTGGCGGATCACCGCCCCTCTGCGCGTCGTGGTGCGGGCCGTCCGCCGATTGCTGCGAAGGTAACGGGCCGTGCCGGACGACCGGATTTCACCCTCCTGCGACCCCCGCAATGCTTGGGGACAGATCGCCGAGGCCATGCGCCGCGCCGCCCTCGGCGAAGCCACGGAGGCACGGCAACGCCTCGATGGCGTCCGCTTCCACCCCAATATCGACACCGGCCTGTACGAGATGCTGCGCCGCCACGTCGAGGCGCGCATCCCACCGGACCATCGCCTGCCCAAGGTCAACATGCCGGCCGACTTCACCGCAAATCCCACCGTCCTCCTGCGTGTGCCATTCCGCGCGGTCGAAGCCGACCGCTACGTGCCCCGGCCCTACCCCGCGGATCTCGCACTGCCCGAGCTTGCGGGCCACGGCAACGACTTCCATTTCCTGCACACCGCGGCGGCGGGCCTCGCCCCGCTGGCCCGGGATGTGAACACCCGCATCCACGTCCTCTGCGGCGCTCTGGACAGTGATCAGGCCCAGCGCCTCCTGGCCCAGCTCGACCGGCAACAGGCCGATACACCTTTCAAGGTGACCCTCTTCACCCCGGCGCGCAGCCCGGCGCTCGATGCCGCCATCGCGGCCTCCCCGCTCGAGGTGGACCAGCTCGAGGCGCCCCTCCTCTCCCCGCGCGCCGCGCAGTACATCGCCGAGGCGACGCCACGGGCCGACCAGTTCCTGTTCCTCTCCGGAGAGGTGACGCTCGACCCCGGCGCGCTGGTCCGTGCGGCCCATCTCGGCCGGATCTCCGACAATGTCGTCCAGCCCCTGCTGCAGATGCCCGACATGCGGCTGCCCACCCCCTATGCTATCAAGTCCTCGCCCCATCCGTTCGGCCACGATCTGCCGTTCCGCCATGTCGGCGGGCTGAACCTGATGGTCCCCCGCGCCCTGCTCCAGCGCGCCGGCGGCCCCGACGCCAGCTTCACCTCGCCCGGCCATGCGGCGCGCGAGATGGCGTTCCGGTTCTTCAACGTCGGCGCCTATTTCTCGCCGCTCCTCGTGCCGCGGTTGCACCCTGCGCAGGCAAAGGGCAACACCGCCGACGACGACCGCTTGCTGGCCGAACTCTGCCCCAACCGCATCGACCGGCCGACGGACGGGCTCTACCGGGTGCCGAAGGTCAGCATCTATATCCCCGCCTTCAATGCCGGCAAATACATCGAACGGGCCGTGGCAAGCGTCCTCGAACAGGACATCCGGGATCTCGAGGTTTGCATCGCCAATGACGGCTCGACCGACGACACGCTCGACATTCTCGAACGGGCCTTCGGCGACGAGCCCCGCGTGCGCTGGGAAGACGGCGAGAACGGCGGCATCGGCCACGCCTCCAACCGCGCGGTGCGCATGACCCGCGGGCTTTATGTCGGCCAGCTCGATTCCGACGACATGCTGAAACCCGGCGCCGTGCGCCAGCTCGCCGACTATCTCGACGCCCACCCGAGGGCCGTCTGCTGCTACAGCTCGGCCGAGCGCATCGACGCCGACGGCGCCCACATCAAGAACGAGTACAGCTGGCCCGTCTTCTCGCGCGAGAAGATGATGATCACCTCGATCGCCCACCACTTCCGCATGTTCCGCCGCGCCGCATGGGAGCGCACGACAGGCTTTCGCACCGACATCCGCAATGCCGTCGATTACGACATGTTCCTCAAGCTCAGCGAGACCGGCGCCTTCCACCACATCGACCGGATCCTCTACCAGCGCCGCTGGCACGGCCGGAACACCTCGTTCCTTCACGAACGCTCGCAAACGGCCAATACCTACCGCGTCCAGACCGAGGCGCTCAAACGCCAGGGGCTCGACCGCCACTGGGAGGTGCATCTCCCCAACCCGGAAGAACCGCGCTGGGTCGGCTACCGGTGCAAATCGCAAAAGCCCCGCGTCTTCTTCTACCCGAATTATGCCCGCGCCAACCCCTACCAGACCCTGCTCTACCGCAAGGCCGGCCAGGACCACGAAATCGTCGAGGCACCGATTTCCTCGGCGCTCAGGACATTGCGCCAGTCAAACGGCGCCCAGCGCATCATTTTCCACCTGCACTGGGTGAACTTCCTGTTCAAGGATGTCCGGCTGTCCAGCCATGCCAGGCGCAACGTCACGGCCTTCCTGAAAGACCTTTCCGCCTTCAAGCGCGAAGGTGGCCGGATCGTCTGGACCGTGCACAACGTCATCTCCCATGACACCGCCTTCCCCGCGATCGAAGCCGACCTCTCCCGCCGCATCGCCGATCTGGCCGACGTGATCCACCTGCATTCGGCCGCGTCCCTGCCCGAGGTGCGCGCCGCCTATCACATCCCGCCCGAAAAGGTCCGGATCTCGCCGCACGGCAACTATTTCGGCGTCTACCCCGATTTCGTCACCCGCGAGACCGCCCGCGAAACCCTGGGCCTCGCCCCCGACGACGACGTGATCCTCTTTGCCGGCCAGGTTCGCCCCTACAAGGGCGTGGGCCGGCTGGTCACCGCCTTCCGCCAGTTGCTCAGCGAACGGCCCAACGCAAAGCTGGTGATCGCCGGCGCCATGCACCACAAGGTGCTCCGCAAGCTCAAGCCGGCGCTCAGCCGGGCCGAGCGCGACCGCATCCTCGCCACCGACCGGTTCCTCGACGAACCGGAGCTGCAGCTCTTCTTCCGGGCCGCCGACGTGGCCGTCTTTCCCTATTCGCGCATCCTCACCTCCGGGTCCCTGGTCCTGGCCCTCAGCTTCGGCCTGCCGACGATCGTGCCGCGCGTCGGCATGACCGGCGAGGTGCTCGACGGCACCGATGCCGGCATCGTCTACGACCCCGAGGCCGAGGGCGCCCTGCTGGGCGCGTTGCGCACGCTTCTCAAGCGCAAGGACGACGGCACGATCGGCCGGATGTCCGACGCGGCGCTGGCCCGCGCCCGTGAACAGGACTGGCCCAATCTGGGCGAAACACTCTACGCCGACTTATGATTGCGCAGATTGATAGGAATCCGGCCACCCGCTCCGGCCAGCACTTGAAGTTGCGCGCCGGGTTGTCAATAAAGCCCGTGTTTTGGCGCAGGCGTCATCTCTGTTCCGGGATGCCAACTCGACAATGACAACGCGGGCATTTGACCTTGACCATCGCTGAACAGCTCAAAGACCAGCCGCGCAACGCCTGGACCCGGTTCCGGATCGTGCTCGACCTGATTGAAAAGGGCGACACCGATCTTGCCGAGCGGGTTCTGGATCAGCTGAGCTATCATCCACGCATCGACGCCGAGACCCTCGATATCTACGCCGGCCACCTCCGCCGCGCCCAGCGCACGGTGCGGGTGCCGCGCAAGGTCAATACGCCGTCCGATTACCTCGGCTACCCGGACGGGCGGCTGAACCCTCCCTTCCGCTGCCTCGAGGCCGGGCGCGACCTGCCCGGCGGGTTTCCGCCTCACCTCTGCCTACCCGACTGGCCGGGCGCCCGGAACGACCACGCGTTCATCGACGATGCCACAGCCACGCTGCACCCTGGCGGCATCGACGCACACACCCGCCTGCACGTGATCTACGCACCGGCCCGGCCGGACGAAACCGACCTGGTTCTCGACCGGCTCGCACAGCAGGATGTTCCGGGCGACATCACCGTCACCGTCTTCGGCGGCCCGAACGCCACCGCCGGCACGCACGGCTTCCGGTCCAATGGCACCTGCCACGTGCGGGCCGCCCACATCCTTGGAACCGAGGCGCAGGCCGAGATCCGTCGCATCGCCGAAGCCTGCGACTTCGTCCTGTTCCTTAACGGCTTCGTCGCCCTCGACGATCTCGCGCTCCGGCGCATGGCATGGCGGGCGGCCCTCACCGACAACCTGGTTCAGCCCCTGGTCCGGTTTTCCGGCACCGGTGGCATGGCGACCGGGTTTTCGGACGAGGTCAACGCCAGCACGTTCAACAGCCGTTTCCCCTTCCGCGAGATGACCGGCCTGAACATGGGTGTCCCCGCCGGGCTCCTGCGCCGTGTCGGCCCACCCGATACCCGCTTCGAGGACAGCTACCACGCCGCGCGCGAACTTGCGTTCCGCATGTACAACGCCGGGGCCTACTTCGCGCCACAGCCCGCCCGCCACCTCGCCGGCATCTCCCACGCCAAGGCATACCCCGCCGACGCGGAACTCTACCGGTCCCTCTGTCCGAACAACTGGGACCGCAGGAAAGACGGCAGCTTCGAGGTTCCCAAGGTCAGCGTCTACATCCCCGCCTACAACGCCAGCCGCTACATCGAGCGCGCGATCGACAGCGTCCTGGCACAGGATGTCCGCGATCTCGACGTCTGCATCGCCAATGACGGCTCGAGCGACGACACGCTGGCCCGCCTCGAGGCCCGCTATGACGGCGAACCGCGGGTCAGGTGGTCCGACAACCCCAATGGCGGCATCGGCTTTGCCTCGAACCAGGCCGTGCGCATGTCCAACAGCCTCTACGTTGGCCAGCTCGATTCCGACGACGCACTCAAACCCGGCGCGGTGCGGACATTGATGGAGTATCTCGACACCCACCCCGACACGGTCTGCTGCTACAGCTCGGCCGAGCGCATCGACCCGGACGGAAACCACGTCCAGAACGAATACAGCTGGCCCGTCTTCTCGCGCGAGAAGATGATGATCACCTCGATCACCCATCACTTCCGCATGTTCCGCCGCGCCGCATGGGAACGCACCGGCGGCTTCCGCGAAGATATCGTGAACGCGGTCGATTACGACATGTTCCTGAAGCTGAGCGAGATCGGCGCGTTCCACCATGTCGACGAGGTGTATTACCAGCGCCGCTGGCACGGCCGGAACACCTCGTCGGTGAACGAGCATCACCAGACGGCGAACACCTACCGGGCCCAGCGCGAAGCGCTCCGGCGGCTCGGGCTCGACACCCTGTGGGATGTCCACGCCCCCGACCCCGAGGCCCCGCGCAAGATCACCTATCGCCTGCGCGAGGGGACGGACATGGTCCTGTTCTGGCCCGATTACTCCTATTCCAACCCCTACCAGAAGCGGCTCTACGCCAGGATGCGCCGCCATACAGAGGTGGTTGCCGGCGATATCGACGCGGCGCTCGAGGTACTGCAACGCGCCGACGGCCCGGCTGTCACCTTCCACCTGCATTGGCTCAATTTCCTGTTCACCGACGTGACCGACAGCGCCACCGCAACGCAGGTCGCTGAACACTTCGCCGAACGGCTCGAATCCTTCGTCGCCGGGGGCGGGCGGCTGGTATGGACCGTGCACAACACCGTCTCCCACGACACGGCCTTCCCCGAACTCGAGGCAGACCTCTCCGCCCGCATCGCCCGGCTCGCCCATGTGGTGCACCTGCATTCGGAAGCCTCGAGGCCCGAGGTCGAAAGCCATTTCCCCCTGCCCCATGACAAGCTGCGCATCTCCCCCCATGGCAACTATATCGGCAGCTACCCGAACTACGTCTCCCGCCCGGCCGCCCGGCGCGCCCTCGACATCGACCCCGGCGCCGACGTCCTCCTCTTCGCCGGGCAGGTGCGGCCCTACAAGGGCGTGAAACAACTGGTTTCCGCGTTCCGGGATCTGCTGGCAAGGCGCCCGAACACCCTTCTGGTTCTGGCCGGCCAGCAATCCTTCGATCCGCTCCTGGCGGTCGATACCCCGCTCCGCGAGGACGAACTGGCCCGCATCAGGGTGGCCAACCGGTTCCTCGACAACGCCGAGTTGCAGCTCTTCTTCAACGCCGCCGATGCCGCGGTCTGTCCCTACCGGAACATCCTCACATCCGGCTCGATGATGCTGGCGCTCAGCTTCGGAACGCCGGTCGTGATCCCCTCCGTGGGCCACACCAGAGAAGTCCTTGCAGGTCGTGACGCCGGTGTGCTTTATGACCCGGACAACGGCGAAAAAGCCCTGACAGAGGCCATCGAGACGCTCCTGTCCCGCAAGGACGCAGGCGAAAGCCGTGCGATGCACCGCGCGGCCCTGGCACTTGCACAAGACTACGACTGGCCGGATTTCTCCCCGGCTCTAGAGGCGTGACATCGTTAGACAACAAGGTCATTGAATGCATCTCTATCTCCACATCGGAACCGGGCGTACCGGCACACAGTCGCTGCAGGACTTTCTCAAGAAGAACAGCGAACAGCTTGCCATGAACGGCGTGTTCTACCCGCTGACCGAGGGCAAGAATCATCACAACGCGCTGGCCCTGCCGGTCTGCGGCAATCGTCCGCCGCGCTACCTGATGCACCGCTACGGCAACGACGTGGAAAAGAACCTCAAGGCCTTTCACGCCTATTTCGACGATATCGAGGAGAAGATCCGCAAGGTCGATCCCGACCAGGTGATCCTGACGTCCGAGTTCCTCGGGCGAGAGTTCCGGCCCGAGCTGGGCCAACCCCTCTTCGACCGCCTGACCGCCCTGTTCGAGAGCATCTCGGTCGTCGTCTATTTCCGTTCGCCCGCAAGCTATTACCTCTCGGCCACGCTTCAGACGCTGAAAGCGTCCGGTATCCTCAAGCCCCCGGCCAAGCAGACCCCGCGCAAGATCCTCGAATCCTACGATCCGCTCGGCGCTCAGCTGATCCTGCGCGAATACAATCGCGAGGCCCTGGTCAACGGTGACGTCTGCGAGGATTTCATCTCGGTCGTTGCGCCCGATCTCGTCGGCAAGCTGCCCGCACCCAGCCGCGAGAAGAACGAGACGCTCAGCGCCGAGGTGATGAGCATCATCCAGGAATACCGCAACACGATCTGGCCCAACGACAACAACCAGTTCAACGAGGAAACCGACGGCCTGCTCGCCACGCTGCTCGACGTCTCCAACAAGAACGGCTTCTACCATCCGCCCCAGCTCAAGCCCGAGCTGGTGGCCGAACTCAACGCGCTCGACGACGACATGCTGTGGCTGCGCGACACCCACGGCTTCCAGTATTCCGACGTCGATTACAGCGCCGAACCCAAGCCCGTCAAAAAGATCGAGGGAACCTACAAGCGCGTTCCCGATATCTGCGTGGTCAAAGGGGGCGTGAAGAACAGGATCATGCTGCTGGCCCTCGCCAGCTACACGGCCGACAAGGCCGCGGACAAGAGCACGCCGACCCAGGTCGCCGCGGTCGCCCAGACCCGCAAGGCCGGCGCACCGGCCCGGCCCGGCAAGAAACCCCAGCCCGATGGCAGCAAACCCGGTGAAATCTTCCGGGAGAAACCGCCCGCCGACCGCGGCAGGGCGCCGAAGCCGCAGAAACTCTGGCCGGGCGAGATCGCCCGCATCAAGGAAATCGAACCGCTGCTGCGCCTGCCCGAACGCGAGGTCTACGACTCGCCCAGGCACAACAAGCTGTTCCGCAATGCCGGTCTGCTCGAAATCCGCAACACCTTTCCGGAATTCGACCTCGCCGACCTGACCGACTGGACAGTCCACCCCACCGGCAACCCGGTATGGCGCATCTACTTCAACAGCTTCGCCTGGACGAGCGTCTTCACCGACGAGGATTTCAACGGCAACCCGCAGGAGCCACACTGGCAAAGGGCGTTCGACGTGCTCGAGGCATTCGTGCGCCACGTCGAGGCGGAAGGCGAACGGCCGAAGAACGACATCTGGGACGACCACGCCACCGGCTACCGCGCCTCCTACATCGCCTGGCTCTACACCCGGGGCCTGGCCGAGCGGATCACGCCCGAGTTCAACGCCCGCCTGCGCAAGGTGATGATGCTCCACCGCAAGACGCTGATGGAATACCTCGCCTCCGAGAAATGGCAGTTTTCCAATCACACCCTGTTCCAGGCCGAAGGCCTGGCCGACATGGCGCTGGTGTTCCTGACCGACGATCACCGCCGCAAGCGCACGCTGGAATTCGCAAGAACCAAGGTCGACGAATTCATCGAGCGCGCCGTCAGCCATGCCGAAGGCACGGTGAAGGAACATTCCATCTTCTACCACGTGTTCCTGATGGGCCGACTGCACGAAACCTGCGAATATTTCCGAAGCATCGGCCACCCGCTCACCAATGCCTCCGACGACATGTTCATCCGCATGAACGAGTTCCTGCACGATATCATGCCGGTCTTTCACCGCCTCCCCGGGATCGGCGACAGCAAGCACTTCCAGCGCTTCAACAAGAAGTACATCGCCCCCTTCGAAGAACCCCCGTTCCAGTCTCCCCGCGTCCGCTATCACCGCAGCGAGGGGAAAGAGGGCGAACCCTACCCGTTCCTCAGCCAGTACCCGCAGGACGGATATTTCATCTTCCGAAGCCCTGAGCCGCCCGCGCGGCAGTTGCAGTCGACCTTCCTGCACCGCCCCTTCCGCGGCCCGCACGGGCATTGGGATGCCATGTCCTTCGTCTGCCACTGGCACGGCAAGCCGGTCTTCATCGATTCCGGCGGGCCCTACAAATACTCCAACCCCATGCGGTACAAGTATTTCCAGACCCAGCTCGCCCACAACGCCCCGATCTTCGACCGTGATCCGGTCGAGATCAAAAGCGATATCCTCGACGTCATGGCCGGCGACGGCTTCTCGGCCGTGGCGCTCGGCGCACGCATGGGACAGGGCCGCAGCTGGGTCCGTATCTTCGGTCAGTACCGCGACAGCCACGTCATCCTTCTCGACGTGCCCCTCAGCGCCTCGGCCAAGTCCAGCCCCGAGATCCGCTTTCACGTCGACCCCGAGCTCGACCTCTCCGACGATGGCCTGACCCTGCGCGCGCCCGACGGCGAGGTGACGCTGCGGCAGACCTCGCTGAAACTTACCGCGACCGCCCTCCGCGGCCTCCGCAGCGCCTTGCCGGGCGACGCGAAGGCACGGGTCGAAAGCCACCAGACGACGAGCAGCGAGCGCAGGGAGAGCGGCCTCGAAGACGATTTCGACAGCCGTTCCTTCGTGACCTACAAGGACAACGAGATGATCGAGGGCAAGCTGCTGACCTTCGATATTCCCCTGGCTCAGGCAACACTGACGACGATCCGCTTCGGAGACCACGAGGAAGAGTTTTCGCTCACACGTAAAGGCAACGTTATCTCTCTCGACCTTGCTGCAGACGGCACGTCCGACACGCTGCTGACCTTCGACCTCTCGACGGCAAGGTTCGGCAGATGACGGCGCCCGGCCTCCTCGACAAGCCCATCGGCACCTTCGTGCTGGGATTAGGGGCGCAGAAGGCCGGCACGTCGTGGCTCTTTTCCTACTTCCGGACCGTCCCCGAAATCCACACCGGGTTTCAAAAGGAATACCACGTCCTCGACTCGCTTTTCGTCTACAAGATGAGGTCCACCCAGGCCACCCATGCGGGCGAGACGCTCCGCGCCCTGAAGACCGGGAAGTATCAGCAGTCCCCCTGCCCCAGGCTTCTCAAGCGCATGGCAATGGTCGCCAACAAGGAAGAGTACTTCAACTACTTCGAATACCTCCTGCTCAAGCATGGCGGCCTGACCTGCGACCTGACCCCCTCGCACACGGCCCTGCCGGCAAAGGCCCTGCAACTCGTCAAGGACAGCTTCGCCGCCCGGAATATCCGGGTCCGGCCGCTCTTCCTGATGCGCGATCCGGTAGAACGCTGCTGGTCGGCCATGCGGATGGACAGGCGCAACGGCCGCTTGGACCACTACGACAGCAATATCAGCGAAAGCGCCATGCTGAGCGCCGAGTTCAAGACCGAGAAGCAGCGCCTGCGCTCCAACTACGCGGAACCGATCAAGCGCCTCGAACAGGTCTTCGACCCCGAAGACATCATCTACGGCTTCTACGAGACAATGTTCACGCCGGAATTCGTCACCCACCTGTCCGAAACGCTCGGCTTCACCCGGGCCGAGCCGGACTTCGACCGCCGGGTCAACGTGTCGGAGAAATCAGAACCGCTGAACGAGGACGTACAGCGCGAAATCGTCCAGTTCTACAGCGCCGTCTATCGCTTCATCGCCCGGAAATTCGGCGAGGATTTCATGCGCAGCATCTGGCCCTCGTACCGGTTTCTCTGACCGGGCCCGGGTTACGGCTTCACGCGGCGAACAGAGCCCACGATCCTGCGCATCGGGGCGGTCACCTTCCACGAGGTACTGGCCAGCAGCGCATTGCGATGCTCCGTCACCTCCCTGAGGCTGGTCTCGGCCAAAACGGCCCTTTCCTCGGCATTCCTCGCCCGCGCGGCCAGTTCCGTCGTCTCCTCGATCCGCTGGCCCTCCGCCTGTTCCAGCAAACCGGTCAGCCGGGACAGCTCCGACGACCGCGCCGCCGCCTCGCGGCGCAGCTCCGCCAGCGCCGCGGTCAGTTCCTCGATCTCCGCCGGCGCCGCCCCTTCGGGCGCGGCCACCTCCGCCGGCGCGTCGTCCGTCCTGTCCACGCTCTCCGACCCGGCGCCGGATTTCAGTCGCGCGTTCTCCTCGGTCAGCCGCGCCAATTCCTCTTCCGCCGCCACCAGGCGCTCCTGCAGCTCCGCCTCCCGCGCCTCGCGGCCCCGGCTCTGCCACTCGTATTCATGCGTCGCCCCCAGCCGCCGGAACACGTGGCGTATCTCGGAATAGCCCCGCACCCCCGGCTGCAGATCCGTCAGCCGCCGCAGCCGGTCCTGCCGCTGCGCGCCGTACAACACCAGCATCAGCCCGTCGCCAGCCTCGAAGCTGACATGCGGAAACGTCGCCGCGATCCGGTCGAGAAACCCCGCCGCCGCCCCATCGGCAAATCGCGTGCCGGTGCCGTGGAACAGAACCACCGCCCGCTCCGACAACTTGCGGGGCCAGTCATGCGTCAGCCGGTCGATCATCGCCTCGTCGATATCCACGTCGACCATCAGCAGGTCGACAGAGCCGTCCGGAAACCGGTTGACCGCCCGCCGAAAATCGGTGCCCAGGATCTGCGAGAACTCCGAATAATTGTCCTCGTTATACTGCCGGATGCCGTCAAGCTCCGCCTCTGCGACGCCCTCGCCGGTGTCGATCGCCACACAGTCGGCCTGCGTCTCGAGCTTGTCGAGCGCCTGGCAGGCGGCGAAATACGACACCCCGTCCCCCAGCCCCAGCTTCACCACGAACCCGGGCCGGCACGTCTCGATCAGCCAGAACAGGAACGGCACATGGGTCAGGAAGCGCGACTCGCGCAGGTACCGCGCCCGCCAGAACAGAGTCCTCGATGACAGCGGCGCAACGATGTCCGAACCGCGGGGCGGCGTGGCGTCGTGGCTGGGATGGGCAATGTCATCGGCCATGTAGAGAACCACCTGCTTTCTTCATGTTCCAGCGTCGGCCCGCGGGCCTCCACCGCTCAGGTTCCGCTTTAGGGCGCACCGGGTCTGCATTGTCAAGCTGCCTCCCCTCCGGCCCGCGCGGTTCAGCCGTCTCCGCGGTCCGCCTCCTGCGGGCCGGGCTCCGCCCGGGGCGCCCTCGCCTCGGCCAGCTCCCGGCGCAGCTCCGCCACCTCTTCCCGCAACTGCCGCACTTCGCGCTGCAGAACCACCAGCCCCATCATCAGGTCTTTCTGTGTCACCCCGTTCGTCTCCTTCCCCGGCCCCCTCCGGCCCGCACCGCCAAGCCGCTCCACGGCGTACCGGCCAGTCAGCCGCGCCGTCCGGCGCAGCCCGGAATGGCGCAGATGATACCACCCCAGCGCCCAAAGCGACGTGCCCTTCGTCCGGCCCGGCCTCGCGCCTTCGGCCACCGCACTGCCCCGCGCCTCCACCGCCGCCCGGAAGGTGGGAAAATCCTGCCGCGTCAGCGCCTTCAGCAAGGGCGCCGTGCCGAACGGCGCGGCACTGGCGCAAAACCCGTCGATCTCGGCAGCGTCATACTGCGCCACGATCGGCACCAGCATATCATATAACCCCCGCACCACGTCGCCCTTCGCGCGCGCGCTCACCCAGGCAAGCTGCGTGGCAAGCCACAACAACAGGTCGCCCCGGTGCGCATCCTCGCGCCCCTCGCGCCGCATCAGCTCGCGGATGGTGTCGTGGTGCGCAAAGATCTGCGGCAGCCGGTGATCGGCGGTCTCCATTGTCTGCCCCGGCCGCGCCACGCGATGCCGGCAAAGGTAATCCGGCACCATCACCACCCGGCTCGCGCCCAGAATGGCCGCCCAATGCACCGGGTTGTCCTCGAAGAAATGGTCGCCCTCCGGAAACCGAAGCCCCACCCGCTCCACCAGGTCGCGCCGGTAGATCTTCCGCCACGGCACTGCGATGAACCGCAAAAGCTCGCTCCGCCGTGCCGTGTCCAGCGTCACGGCGGTCGTCTCGCGATAGGGCTGCCAGTACCGCGCCTCGTCCGGCTCGGCCAGTTCCCCCGTCGCATCGTCCATCAGGTGATACCGGCACATCGCCAGGTCGGCATCATGCGTCACCGCCGCGTCGTAAAGCGTGCCGAACATCTGCGGATCGTACAGGTCGTCCCCATCGGCGAAACCGATGAAATCCCCCGTCGCTGCCGCCAGCCCGGCATTGGCCGCAGGCCCCACGCCGCCCGGCGTGTTCGCCTCGAACCGGATCGGCCTTACCCGCGCATCCGCCGCGGCATAGGTCTCGATGATCCCGGCCGTCCCGTCGGTCGATCCGTCGTCAACCACGATCACCTCGATATCCCGGATCGACTGGCCCAGTATCCCGTCAAGACAGGGCCCCAGGTACCCCGCCACGTTATAGGCGGTCACGATGATCGACAGCTTCGGCATGGTTCAGGAACCTTGCGGGTGCAGCAGGTGATTGGCAAGCGCGTCGGCCAGGTCGGGATCGTGGCGCAGACGCAAATCGGTGTAATCCCCAAGGTCGATCCGCGCGATCAGCTCCCGCCACGCCGCGTCGAACCGCGGCACGATCGCCGGTTCCAGCCTCGGCCTCGCCCAGCAGAAAAGCCGTTGCGCCACGCCCCAGAAACGGTGCGCCTCGCGCCGCCGCAGATCGCCGTCTCGTTCCAGCATGTCGTAAAGGTCGCTCAACGCCGCCAGCATCTGCAATCGCTCCGCCCCGAACTGGTTGGTGATGTTCGGCCCCTCCGGATCGACCAGGTGCGTACAGATCACTTCGTCCGACAGCATCACCCGCCGGGCCTTCACGATCATCTCCCAATGCCCGCGAATGTCGTTGTTCACATGCGTGGTGCCAAAGCGTAGGCCCACTTGCCGGAAATGCGCCGTGCGGATCACCTTGTTCCACGGGTAATTCGTCACCATCAGCAGCGCGCCCATCTCCTCGGGCGTGCCGATGGCCGGCGCCCCGGCCCGCAGCAGCTGGCGAAAGACCCGCGTATCCTCGAACGACATCTCCAGCCCGGTATTCGCCCGCCCCCGCTCGTAGCGATAGGCCAGCATCGCCGTGTCGACCTGCGGATGCGCCTCCATCCGCTCGACGGTCAGGCGCAGCACGTCGCCATGCAGGATGTCATCGGCATCGAAGAACAGCGCGTAGCGGCCCGTGGCATGCGGCCAGCCCCTCATCCGCGCCACACCGGCCCCCGCGTTGACGTCATGCTGCAGGAAAAGCACCTCGCGACACTCTTCCGACAGCCGCCGGGCAATCTCGGCGCTGCCATCGGTCGAGGCATCGTCGACAAGGATCACCTGGCACCGCAGCCCGGCCTCCCGCAGGGCCAGCACGTCGCCCACCACCCGCTCCAGCGTGGCAGCGGCGTTGTAGACCGGGACGATCACGCTCAGGTCGCAGGTGCCCTCCATCTCAGGCCCCCTTGTTCCCGCGACGCGCCATGGCGCTCAGTCGATCCCGAACAGGTCGCGCGTGTACACCCGCTCGGCCACATCCGACAGCTCCGGCGCCTTGCGGTTCGCGATGATCAGGTCCGCCTGGGCCTTGAACGCGTCCAGGTCGCGCTCGACGCGCGAATTGAAGAAATCATCCTCGGGCAGCGCCGGCTCGTAGACGATGCACTCGATCCCCTTGGCCTTCACCCGCTTCATGATGCCCTGGATCGAGCTGTCGCGGAAATTGTCCGACCCGGCCTTCATCACCAGCCGGTAAACCCCCACGACCTTCGGCTGCCGGGCGAGGATCTGGTCGGCGATGAAATCCTTCCGCGTCCGGTTCGACTCGACGATCGCCGCGATAAGGTTCTGCGGCACGTCATCGTAATTCGCCAGAAGCTGCTTGGTATCCTTCGGCAGGCAATAGCCGCCATAGCCGAACGAGGGGTTGTTGTAATGCGTCCCGATCCGCGGCTCGAGGCTGACCCCGTCGATGATCTCCTTCGGGTTCAGCCCGTGTGCCACGGCATAGCTGTCCAGCTCGTTGAAGAACGCCACCCGCATCGCCAGGTAGGTGTTCGAGAACAGCTTGATCGCCTCCGCCTCCGACGACGATGCGAACAGCACCGGCACGTCGTCCTTCTCGGCGGCGGCCACCAGCATGTCGGCAAACCGGCGCGCCGCGTCCCCGTGATCGCCGACGATCACCCGCGAGGGGTAGAGACAGTCGTAAAGCGCCTTCCCCTCCCGCAGGAACTCGGGCGAGAACAGGATGCCCTCGTACCCGGTCTCGGCCCGCATCCGCGTGGTAAAGCCCACGGGGATGGTCGACTTGATGACGATCGTGGCATCCGGCGCATGCGCCCGCGCCTCCGCGATCACCGCCTCCACGCTCGAGGTGTCGAAATGGTTCGTCCTGGGGTCATAGTTGGTGGGCGTCGCGATCACCACGTACTCGGCCCCGGCCAGCGCCTCGGCCGCGTCGGTCGTGGCGGTCAGGTCAAGGTCCCGCTCGGCAAGATGTTGCGAAATCTCGGCATCCTCGATCGGCGACACCCGCGCCCGGACCTTGGCCACCCGGCCCTCGTCGATCTCCAGCGCCGCGACACTGTGCTGCCCGGCCAGCAGAACAGCGTTCGAAAGCCCGACATATCCCAGCCCGGCAACGGTAATCTTGCATTTCTGAGGCATTGCCACTCTTCGATGGATGATGAAACCTGCCGGTCAAAGACCAGAAATCCGCCCCGGGCGCAAGGCTCCGGGGGGCCGGCTCAAGCCCCTGCGCCGACACCTGCCTCATCGCCAAGCTCGACCACCCGGATATCGGGCACTTTTGCCACCGGCAGCGCCGCAATCGCCGAGGACGCGGCCAGGTCCGTCCGATAGTCGCCGACCGGCTGCAGGTAGCTCTCGAGCACATCCGCCGAAAGCCCGTACCCGGTCAGCAGGGCCGCGCAGCGCAGCACATCGTCGCGAAAGAACGCCTCCATCGCCAACGCTCCGGTCTCGGCCCCGACGCCACGGCTCCAGCAATTTTGCACCAGCTCCATGCGATGGCCCATGGCCGCTGGCACCCCCCGAAGGATCAGCCGGTCTTCCCCCGATACCGCCAGCAGATCGCCGGCCTCAAGCCGGATCACGCCGCCCTGGCACGCCACCTCACGCGGGCGCGCGGCATAGGCATAGGCGGGCATCGGCTTGCCCGACCGTTCACGCGGCGCCGGCCGGCCCGCCCACGGGCTGTGCAGGTCGCACCCCGCCTTCTCCGACAGCCGCGCCATGAAACCGGAAAAGCCCTCGATGTCCCGCTCCAGGAAAAACGGCTCGACCTGCGCCGGGCCGAACACGTCGAACGCCGCCTGCAACGCGTCGAAATACGGCCGCCGCAGGCTGTCGTTCTTCAGCAGGGCCGAGGCGAAATCCAGCGTGTAGGCGTTGCGCAGGAAGTTGGTCTCGGGCCGGTCGCCCTGCATGGCCCGCGGCGCCAGCCCGAACACCGCGTATTTCTGAAGCGCGTGCAGGTAATGCGAAAAGGCCCGCCGCACCGGCTGCCGCATGCAGATCACGATGATCGCCTCCGGAAACATCGCCCTGATCCGTTCGAGCAGGTCACGTATCCGCTCCGGCGACGACCCCGACGCATAGGGCGGGCTCGATTCGAAGATCACCGTCGCCCCCGGGTCCGTCCCTTCGGCCGCATCGGTAAAAAGCGACAGGTACTGCTGTGTCGACCGGTTCTCGCGCAGGAAGTATTTCAGCTCCTTCCCGCCCTTCGGCACGCGCACGTTCGGCATCCCGGCAAAAGCCCCGTGCAACGTGGTCGTGCCGCACTTGGCGAAACCGATGCAGATGATGCTCTTCGGTGCGATCCTTGCCTCCTGCCGCCCGCCATGCCGGGTCACGCTTGTCACGCCCCGCTTTCGGCCCGCTAGGGCTTAGCAATCCGCACCGGGCCTGTCACCTGCAAGTTGCAACGCTGGCGGCCGCCCTCCCCGGCCCGCCCCCGCCAAATGCGTCTTTGCCACCGCGCAACGCAAAATTCAGCTTGCACACACGGAAACGGGCTGGTCAGCTTGGCGCATGATACCGGGCCGTCCTCCGATCGCGGAATGACCATGCCCGGCAAGTCAGAGATACCAGCAAGGAGACATAAGATGGACAGAAGAAAGTTCCTGACAGCCGGCGCGGTGGGCACCGCCGCCACCGCCCTCGCCGCCCCGGCCATCGCCCAGGACGTGCGGCAGTGGAAGATGGTCACCGCATGGCCCAAGAACCTGCCCGGGCCCGGCGTCGCGGCCCAGATGCTGGCCGACCGGATCACCACTCTCTCGGGCGGCCGGATCGAGGTCAAGCTCTTCGCCGCCGGTGAACTCGTCCCCGGCCGCGGCGTGTTCGACGCAGTCAGCGAGGGCACGGCCGAGCTCTACCACGCCGTTCCGGCCTACTGGGGCTCGAAATCCAAGGGCATCCTGCTGTTCGGCTCGCAACCCTTCGGCCTGCGCGCCGACGAACAGGTGGGCTGGCTCTACCACGGCGGCGGTCAGGAGCTTTACGACGAGATGTATGGCCGCTTCGGCATCAAGCCCTTCCTCTGCGGCAATTCCGGCCCGCAATGGGCCGGCTGGTTCCGCGAGGAGGTCACCTCCGCCGAAGACCTCAAGGGCATGAAGTTCCGCACCACCGGCCTCGCCTCGGAAATGGCCAGCAAGCTGGGCATGGCGGCCCAGGCCATGGGCGGCCCCGACATGTTCCAGGCGCTGCAGACCGGCGCGCTGGATGCCGGCGAATTTATCGGCCCCTGGACCGACAGCGCCCTCGGCTACCACCAGATCGCCAAGAACTACTACTGGCCCGGCGTGGGCGAGCCCTCCTCGGCCGAGGAATGCGGCGTCAACGCCGACATCTTCGCCGAGTTGCCCGAAGACCTGCAACAGGCGGTCAGCTTCGCCTGCGAAAGCCTCTACAACCCGGTCTGGACGGAATACACCACCAAGCACGCCCAGGCGCTCAAGACCCTGGTCGAGGAGCACGGCGTCACCGTCCGCAAGCTGCCCGACGACGTCATCGCGGCGATGGGCACGGCGGCCGAGGAAGTCATCGACGAGTTGCGCCAGGACGAGGACGAGCTGGTGAAACGCATCACCGAAAGCTTCATCGCCTATCGCGACCTCGTCGGCGGCTACATGACCTATGCCGATAACGGCCAGATGAACGCCCGCGCCAGCGTGATGGGCTACTGACCGACGAAACCACCGGTGCGGCGCCCCCTGCGCCGCACCGAAATTCTCCGGGGGACAGATGAACCGCATCGCCGCAACGATCGACGGCCTCAACACCATCGTGGCGACCGTCACGAAATGGCTGGCCCTACTGATGGTGCTGGTGCAGTTCGGCATCGTGCTGGGCCGCTACGTCTTCGGCGTCAACTCCATCGCCGTGCAGGAAAGCGTGCTCTACATGCATGCCACGCTGTTCATGCTGGGCGCGGGCTATACCCTGCTGGTCGACAAGCACGTGCGCGTCGACATCTTCTACGCCAAGGCCAGTCGCCTCTCCCGCCGCACCATCGACCTCTTCGGCCATGTCTGCCTGCTGATGCCGTCGATGGCGGCGCTGCTCTACTGGTCCTGGCCCTCGGTGCGCAACTCGTGGAACATCCTCGAAGGCCCGATCTCGGTCGGCGGGATCGAGGCGGTCTTCCTCCTGAAATCCCTGATCCCGGCCTTCTGCATCCTCGTGATGCTGCAATCCCTGTCGGAGATCATCAAGCTGATCCTGCGTGACCCGTCGTGACGGAAAACCTCGACCTCCTGATGTTCGCGGCCCTCGTGGCGGTCATCCTCTGCGGCTTCCCCGTCGCCTTCAGCATTGCGGGCGTGGCCATCGCCTTCGCCTATCTCGGCTGGCTGACCGGCGCGATGGATATCTCGCTTCTCGGCGCCATGGGCCAGCGGGTCTTCGGCCTGCTCAGCAACGAGGTGCTGATCGCCATCCCCCTCTTCGTGCTGATGGGCGCGGTGCTGGAGAAAAGCCGCATCGCCGAGGTGCTGCTCGACACGATGGGCCGCCTCTTCGGTCAGTTGCGCGGGGGCCTGGGCATCTCGGTCGTGCTGGTGGGCGCGCTGCTCGCGGCCTCCACCGGCATCGTCGGCGCCACCGTGGTGGCGATGGGCATGATCGCCCTGCCCACCATGCTGCGCACCGGCTATGACCCGCGCGTGGCCTCCGGCATCGTCTGCACCGCCGGCACGCTGGGACAGATCATCCCGCCCTCGACGCTCCTGATCATCCTCGCCGACGTGATGTCGAACGCCTACCAGCAGGCGCAATACGAACAGGGCAAGTTCTCGGTCGAAGCGCTCTCCGTGGGCCAGTTCTTCGCCGCCGCCCTGATCCCCGGCCTGCTGCTCGTCGGCCTCTACCTCGCCTACATCCTGCTCCGCGGCCTGATCCGCCCGCAGGACATGCCCCCCGCCTCGCCCGACCTCGCAAAGCCCGACCGCTCCGAAATCCTCGGCGCGGTCGTGCCGCCGGTGCTGCTGATCTTCGCCGTCCTCGGCGCGATCCTCGGCGGTGTCGCCACCCCGACCGAAGCGGCCTCGGTCGGCGCGGTCGGCGCGATCCTGATGGCAGGCCACCGCCTCGGCTACAGCCCGCGCCTGATCGTCTTCGGCGCCGCCGCCCTGATCCTCCTCGGCATCCTCTCCGGCGCCCTGCCCGTCCGCCTGCAACGCAACGACCTCTCCGCCACCGATTACACGCTCGGCGCCCTCTACGCCGGGCTCGCCATCGTCGGTATCGTGGCCCTCCTCCTCGCCCTGCGCGGCACCGTCCGCGACAGGGTCATGCAGGAGGCCGCCACCTCGACCCTCACCATGACGGCGATGATCTTCGCCACCATCCTCGCGGCCGGTATCTTCTCGCTCGTCTTCATCGGCCTCGGCGGCGAGGAACGCGTCGCCACCCTGCTTGAGAACCTCCCCGGCGGACCCACCGGCGCGCTGCTCTTCACCATGCTCTTCGTCTTCGTGCTGGGCTTCTTCCTCGACTTCGTGGAAATCTCGGTGATCGTCCTGCCGCTGGTCACCCCGACCCTGATCCTGATGGGGCACGATCCGATCTGGCTGGGCATCCTGATCGCCATCAACCTGCAGACCAGCTTCCTCACACCACCCTTCGGCTTCTCGCTCTTCTACCTGCGCGGCGCCGCCCCGCCCGAGGTCAGCACCGGCCATATCTACGCCGGCGTCGTGCCCTTCATCGGGCTTCAGGCCATCGGCGTCCTGCTGGTCTGGCTGCTGCCGTCACTGGCGACATGGCTGCCCGGCGCGCTGTTCTGACCGGCACGCTCACCCTTTCCCGAGGATCGCGTCCGACAGCTTCTCCGCCACCATGATGGTGGTGATGTTGATGTTGGCGCACGGGATCCGCGGAAAGACCGAGGCATCGGCCACCCGCAGCCCCTGCACCCCGATCACCCGCCCATCCGGGCCGACACCGGCCGCCGGGTCATCCGCCCGGCCCATGGCAACCGTCCCGCAAGCATGCCAGTTGCCCAGCACCGTGTCGCGGAGGAACCGTTCCAGCTCGGCATCGTCGGACTTCATCCGCTCGATATCGTAGCCCGCCACTGCCATCCCGATCAGCGCCTTGCGCACCGCCGGATGCAGGTCGAGCAGCCGGCCGCCCACCGCGTTCACCGTCCGCGACACCAGGTCCTTGTGCCCCAACCGCCGGATCCACGTAGTATAGGCCCCGGCAAACGCCCCCTGCCCGACGGCCTGCAATTCCTCCGACTGCAACAGCTCTATCGCAAACCGCACCCCGGCCTTCATCCGCTCCATGTCGCGCGGATCGGACAGCAGGTTGAACGCCACGAACGGCTCCTCCCCCGCATCGGGCGAGCGCAGTTCCACGAACCCCGTCGAATGCGCCTGGTCCGGTCCCACCCGCAGCACCCCGATCTGGTGCCCGATCGGCGTCTGGTCGAACCGCGCCGAGAGCGACATCTTCATGTCCCCCGCCGCACAGCCCTCGACCCCCGAGGTGAACCGCGTGTAAACTAGGAACGCATTGGCCATGTTCGACGCCATCCTCGCACCGGGCCGCAGGTGAAGGCCCACCCCCACCAGCGGATGATCCTGAAGGTTCCGCCCGATCCCCCGCCGATCCGCCAGCACCGGAATGCCCATTTCGCCCAAATGCGCGCCCGGCCCGATCCCGTGCCGCATCAGGATCGCCGGCGTATGCAGCGCCCCGGCACACAGGATCACCTCGCCGGCCTCGCACGCTTCGACCGTCCCGTCGGTGCGGGCCAGCCGCACGCCCGTCGCCCGGCGCCCGTCGAACACGATCCGCTCCAGCACCGTCTCCGCCACGATCCGCAGGTTCTCCCGCCGCCGCACCCCCTGGTCGAGATACGCCACCGCCGCCGACACCCGGCGGCCATAGACGTTGTTCTTCGGAAACGGGAAACACCCGTCGCTGGTCGTGTCATGGCAATCGTCGTGATAGGGCAGCCCGCGCCGCTCCAGCGCGTCCCGGAACGCCAGCGCGAAGCGCGACCAGTTCTCGGGAAAGGTCCGCTGCAACGGCACCGGCCCGTCGCGCCCATGTTTCGGCCCGCCGAAATCCATGTCGCGCTCCAACCGCCGGAAATAGGGCAGACAGTCCTCGTAACTCCAGCCCGCCGCGCCCAACTCCTCCCACCGGTCGTAATCCGACGGGATACCGCGCAGGGCCACCTGCCCGTTCACGCTCGACCCGCCGCCCATCACGCGCGCCTGTTCGTAGCGGTGCTCCTCCAGCTCCCGGCCACTGCCGTTGCCCACCGGATCGCGCGTCACGGTCAGCCGGGTCCAGTACCTGTTGTCCTTGAAGTAATCCGGCAGGTAGCCGTCGGCATAGATCGAGGCCGGCACGGCATAGGGCGGCGTATCCGGCCCCGCCTCCACCAGCAGCACCCGGCTGCGCCCGTCCGCCGACAGCCGGTTCGCCAGCACGCAGCCGGAAGAGCCACCGCCGATCACGATGTAATCATACCGCTCCGCCATGCCTTACCTGCCATAAAGATCGGGCAGGACCATCACCAGCCCCGGCACGAAGGTGATGATCAGCAGTACCAGGATCGAAACCAGCAGGAACGGCATGTTCGACAGCGCCAATCGTTCCGGCGTGATCTTGGCGATCGTCGCCCCGATGAACAGGCTGATCCCCACCGGTGGCGTGATCATCCCGATCGTCAGGTTGATCGCCACGATGATCCCGAAATGCACCGGGTCCACTCCCAGCCCCGTCACCACCGGAAGCAGGATCGGCACGAGGATGATCAGCGCCGCGATCATCTCCATGAACGCCCCCAACACCAGCAGCATCAGGTTGATCAGCAGCAGGATCACGATCGGGTTGTCCGACACCGATTGGATCGCCGCGGTCACCGTTGCCGGCACCTGCTCCTTGGTCAGGATCCAGCTCAGCGGCGCGGCGATGGCGACGATCACCAGCGCGCTGCCGGTCGTCCGGGCGCTCTGCAGCACGATGCCGGGCAGGTCGCGGAAACGGATCTCGCGATAGATCACCATCCCCACCACCAGCGCGTAAAGACAGGCCACCGCCGCCGCCTCGGTCGGCGTGAAGAACCCCGAGAAGATGCCGCCCAGAATGATGATCGGCATGCCCAACGGCACCAGCCCGTCCAGAAACGCCCGCAGGAAGGCGACGACCGAGAACCGCCCCCTCTCGCCGAACCCGTACCGCCAGGCATAGACCGCCACCAGCAGCATCTGCGCCACCCCCAGCAGGATGCCGGGAACGATCCCCGCAAGGAACAGCGCGTTGACCGACACGCCCGCCACCACGGCATAGACGATCAGGATGATGCTCGGCGGGATGATCGGCCCGATCAGCGACGACGAGATCGTGACGGAGGTGGCAAACTCCGTCGGATAGCCCCGCTCGCGCATCGACTTGATCATGATGCTGCCCACCGCCGCCGTATCCGCCGCGGCCGAGCCCGAGATGCCGGCAAACAGCATCGACACCACGATGTTCACATGCGCCAGCCCCCCGCGCACCCAGCCGACCATGGCCTCCGCCAGCGCCACAAGCCGCCGCGTCGTGCCGCCCGCGTTCATCAGGTTGCCCGCCAGCATGAAGAACGGCACCGCCATCAGCACGAAGACGTCGATCCCGGCAAAGGCCCGGTGCGGAATGGTCACCGGGTTGACGCCCGAGAAGATGAAATACACCACCACCGACGCGCCCATCACGGCATAGATCGGCAGCCCGATCAGCAGCGTCAGGAAGAAGGTGACGGCAAGCGCGGTCAGTTCCACAGGCGCCCCCCGTCATCCGGGTCCGGCGGGGTCAGCATGTCGTTGACCGCCATGCGGCGCATCGCGTCCACCAGCAGGGAAAGAAACATCAGGAACGTCCCGAGGAAAAGCGGCCCGTAGACCAGCCAGAGGGGAATATGAAGGTTGGCCGAGGATCGCCCGGTCTGGATCATCAGCCGCACGAGCCCCAGCGCGTACCAGGTGAAGGCCGCCAGAAAGAGCAGCAGGATCAGCCGGCGCAGCAGCCATAGGACCACTTGCACCTTCGGCGGGCAGGCATTGGCCAGGCTCTCCATGCCGATCAGGTCGCCATACCGCGCCCCGGCGGCCGTGGCGAAATACACGATCCACACCAGCGAGTAGCGCGCCAGCTCGTCCAGCCCCCGCACCCGCAGCGACGAGTTGCGCACCAGCACGTCCAGCAGCACAGCGCCCAGCATGAACAGCATCACCGCCACCACGAGGATGCGGACCAGGCTTTCGATCACGAGGCTGATGCGATGTATCCGCTCCAAGGCGAACCTCCTCCCGCGTTCAGGGCCCGGCGCGCCTCGCAACGCGCCGGGCCGGGTTTGCCTTACTTGGCCGAGGGCAGTTCCTGAATTTGGGCCATCAGGTCACGCACCCACGGTTCCAGCTCGGCCGAGTACTTCTCGCGCACCGGCGCCGTGGCCTCGACGAAGCTCGACAGGTCGTCCACCTCGTTGACCTTCAGGCCCTCCTGCTTCATCGCCTCCAGCGCCTCGGCATCCAGCGTCGCATAGTCGCTGTTGTTCTTCTCGACCGTCTGCTTGCCGATCTGTTCGACAAGCGCCTGCTCCTCGGGCGACATCGCGTCAAAGGTCGACTTGCTCATAACCAGAACCGCGATATTGGCCACCGTCGGCAACAGGGTCAGGTACTCCTGCACCTCGTTGAACCGCATCGCGCTCAGCGCCGAAAGCGCGTTCTCGTTGCCGTCCACCGTGCCGGTCTGCAGCGCGCCGTAAAGCTCCGCGAAGGAGGTCGAGGCCACCTGCGAGCCAAGGGCCTCATAGGTGTCGATATGCGCCGAAACGCCCATCGTCCGCATCTTGATATCGGCGAAATCCTCGGCCGTCTCGATCGGGCGGATGTTGTTCATCGGATAGCGGAACGCGGGAGAGCCGATGCCGATCAGCTTGAAGCCGGCCGCATCCGCCTCCTCGTAGAACTTCGAGAAGTCCAGCGTGCTCAGCGCCTCCTCGATATGCTCGGGGCTGTGGAACACGAAGGGCATGTTGAACAGCTCGAAGGACGGCACGAAGCTCGCCATCGCCGCCGTGTGAACCCAGGTGAAATCCATCGTGCCCAGAAGCAGCGCGTCAAGCGCGTCGCGCTCGCCGCCCATGGCGCCGCTCGGATGCACCTCCAGCGTCCACTTGCCGTCGGTTTCCTCCGCCATCGTCTCCTTCATGAACATCGCCGAGGTGTGGTAGGGGAACTGTTCCGCCACCACGTGGCCCAGCGTCATCGTCCGCTCCTCCACCTCCTGCGCCAGAACCCCGGCCGTACCGGTCAACGTCATCGCGGCGCCCAGCGCCACGCTCCTGATAAAACTCATGTCATCCTCCCATTTCGGTTTATGGTTCGATCCGCCGCGCCCGGCCGGTTTTTCCTCTCAGTCCAGGGCATAGCGGACGTTCTTCAACTGGGTATCGTCCAGCAGCGCATCCTTCCCGCGCTCCTTGCCGAACCCGCTCATCCGGAAGCCGCCGAACGGGGCGTCTACCGAAACCTTCCGGCCCGCGTTGATGCAGACCGTGCCGGCCCGTATCTGGCGGGCCGCGCGCATCGCCCGGCCGCTGTCGCGGGTGAACACCGCGGCGGCGAGGCCGTATTCCGTGTCATTGGCCATTGCGATGCCCTCTTCCTCGGTGTCGAAGGACAGAACGCTCTGCACCGGGCCGAAGATCTCCTCGCGCGTCGTGCTCATCCCGGCGCGGGCGTTCAGGATCAGCGCGGGCGACAGGAAATAACCGCCCTCAAGGTCGTCCCGCCCATCCAGGTCGACATACCGCCGCAGCTCCGCCCCCTCCCGCTCCGCCGCTTCCATGCAGCCCACGATCCGGTCGCGCTGCGCCGCGCTGACCACAGGGCCCATCTGCGTCTCAGGGTCCTGCGCCCGCCCGACGCGCACCCCGCGCAACCGCGCCTCCAGCTCCGCGACGAAATCGTCATGCACCGACCGCTGCACGATCAGCCGCGTGCAGGCCGCACAGACCTGCCCGGAATTGCGCACGTTGTCGGTAAACGCCGCCTCCACCGCGGCGCCGATATCGGCATCCTCCATCACCAGCAGCGGCGACTTGCCACCCAGCTCCAGCGTCATCCGCTTCATGCCCTTGGCCGCCGCCTCGAAGATGCGCTGCCCGGTGACCGTGCCGCCGGTGAACGAGATCTTGCCCACGTCCGGATGTGTCACCAGCCGCATCCCCGGCTCGGCCCCGCCATGCACCACGTTCAGCGTGCCGGGCGGCAGATCCGCCTCCAGCGCGCATTCCGCCAGCAGCGCCGACGACACCGGCGTCACCTCCGACGGTTTCAGCACCGCCGTGTTCCCCGCCGCCAGCGCCGGCGCGATCTTCAGCACCGCCAGCAGCGCCGGGTAATTCCACGGCGTGATCAGCCCGCACATCCCGATCGGCTCGCGCAGGGTGAAATCCGCAAGCGTCGGGTCCGAAACGTTCAGCGTCTCCCCCGACAGGCCCAGCAGGATACCGGCGTAATATTCCACCGAATCCGCCAGCCCCTCCATCTCGGTCGAGGTGATCGCGATCGGCCGCCCCACATCCAGCGTCTCGGCCCAGGCAAACGCCTCGGCCCGCGCCCGGATCGCGTCGGCAAACCGCATCAGGTGCCGCGACCGCGCCTTGGGCGTCAGCGTGCCCCAGCCGGTCTCGAACCCCTCCCGTGCCGCTGCGATCGCCCGGTCGGCATCTTCTGCCCCGCCATCGGCCACCCGCGCCAGCACGGTGCCCGTCGACGGGTCCAGCGTCTCGAACATCCGCCCGCTCTCGGCCGCGCTTTCCCGCCCGCCGATCAACAGCGGCCAGGGCTTCTGCGTGAAATCGAAATGCGCCGTCATCGTTTCCCCTCCTCCGAGGCTTCGCGCCCGGGCCGAAGGATTCCCCCCCGGCTGAGCGGCGTCACAAGCTGCTGGTAGAACCCCAGCCAGCCATCCCGCATCTTCAGCTTTGGCCGCCCGCCGCTCCTCCGCCGGGCCAGCTCGGCCTCCGGCACGTCCAGGTCGACCACCCGTGCCGCGATATCGATCCGGATCGGGTCGCCATCCGCCACCAGGCCCAGCGGCCCGTCCATCGCCGCCTCCGGCATGACCTGCCCGACAACGATCCCCCGGTTCAGCCCCGACAATTGCCCGTCCGTCACCAGCGCCACGCGCCCCGCCAGCGCACTGCCCGCCAACGCCGCCGCGAACCACGAGGCCGAGGCCACGCCCGGCCCGCCCAACGCCCCCAGCCCGCGCAGCACCACGACGTCACCCTCCCGGATCTCGCCCGCCTCCAGCGCATCAAGCGCCGCCTGCTGGGTCTCGAACACCCGCGCCGGCCCTTCGAACACGAGGCCCTGATACGCCCCGGTCCCCAGCTTCATGATCGCCCCTTCCGGCGCCAGGTTCCCCTTCAGCACCATCAGCGACGGCCCCTCCGCCACCGGCCGGCCCACCGACGCCACCGCGCCGCCCTCGGCCACCCCGGCCGCATCCAGCCGCGCCCCAAGGCTCTGCCCGTCCACGCCCACGCAGGCCTCGTCCAGCAACCCGCGCAGCCGGCTCATCACCGCCAGCGTGCCGCCCGCGGCATCGAGATCCTCGATCCGCCCGTCGCCGTTCGGCTTGATCGCGCACAGCACTGGCACCTTTCCGTCAAGCCCGGCAAACACATCGTAGATATCGACCGGCACCCGGCCTTCCTCGGCCACCGCCTGCAAATGGCGCATGACGTTGATCGACGTGCTCAGCGCCATCGCCACCGCCGCGGCATTCCGGAACGCCTCGGGCGTCAGGATCGCCGATGGCCGCAGATCCTCGTCGACCATCTCGACGATCCGCCGCCCCGCCGCGCGGGCGCGCTCGTACATCCGCTTGCTTTCCGCCGCGATCGGCGCGCTGCCGGGCAGGGTCATCCCCAGCGCCTCGCTCATGATATGCATCGAGTTCGCGGTGCCCATCCCGGCACAAACCCCCGGCCCCGCCACCGCCACCCGCGACATGCACTCGATATCCGCCACGCTCAGCTCGCCCGTACCCAGCTTGCCGACGCTCTCGAACACATCCTCGATATCCACCGTCTCGCCATTGAGCGCGCCACAGGCCTGGTACCCGCCGATCACCAGCAGCGTCGGAATATCCAGCCGCGCCGCCGCCATGAGCTGCGCCGGCGCCGTCTTGTCGCAGGAGGCAAGGCACACCATCGCATCAAGCTGCGGCCCCTCGACCGACACCTCGATATCGTTCACCACGAGGTCGCGCGACGGCAGGATGTAACTCCCCGACGAGCCCGCGCAGTGGATGAAATCGCTGGGCGCGGTCGTCTTGACCACGAAGGGCAGCCCCCCGGCCTCGCGGATCGCGGCGCTCACGGCCTCGGCCACCCGGTCGAGATGCGAGAAACAGCTCGACAGCTCCGACGACGTGTTGATCACGGCGATCTTGGGCTTCGCCATGTCCGCCTCGTCGATCCCCAGCGCGGTCCACTGCGCCCGCCGCAGCGCCCAGAGCGTGCTGCCCTCGGCGAAATTGCTCCTCAGCTTCCTCATTGCGCGCCCTCCAGCTCGGGCTCGCCCGGCACGAAACACTCCGGCGAACCATCGCCCAGGTACGCCCCCCGCTCCGCCAGCTCTGCCCGCAACGCCTGAACGTCCAGCGCACGCAGGTCACCGCCATGCCGCTCCGTTGCCAGTGCCGCGCCAATCCCCGCCGCCTCGCCCATGGCAAAGCAGGTGCCCGCCACCCGAAGCGACGCCTGCGCCACATGGGTCGCCGACACGCAGCGCCCGGCCATCACCAGCCCGTCGATGCCCCGCGGCAACAGGCAGCGCCACGGGATCTGGTAGTAACTCCCGTCCGGCAGCCAGACCCAGCGCGTCGCCCGGTCGGCGCCATGCTCCTCGACCGGCCACGCACAGGCGCCGATGGCATCGGCGAACCGCGCCCCGCCCAGCACCTCCTCCTCGGTCAGCATGTGATCCCCGGTCACCCGCCGGCTCTCGCGCACGCCGATCTGCGTGCCGGTATCCAGCAGCCACGCATCGCGATAGCCCTGCACATGCGCCCGGAACGCCTCCAGGTACAGCTCCGCCATCCGCCGGCCATTGGCCTCCGCCGCGCTCATCTCCGCCACGTCCAGCGGGTTGGGCGCCCGGCCATCCTGCTCGATCCGGGTGATGTTCAGGTGCACCACCGCCTCGTTGAAGGCAAAGATCCCGCCCGCCGTGCGCGGCAGGTCGAACCCCGCCGCCACCGCCGCCTCGAGATAGCCGTGCAGTGCCGCCCGGTCCGTCTCCTCGACCTTGCGCGTATCGACCCCGCCAAACCGGATCATCGTCGTCGGAAACTGCAGATCCTCCACGTCGCAGGCCCATTCCGCCCCGGCCAGCGCGGCAATCTGCCCGTCGCCGCTGGCATCGACGACAACGCCCGCCTCAACGGCCCAGCGCCCGTCGATCGACTCGAAAACCGCCCCGTTCACCCGCCCGTCGCGCTTCAGCACCTCGACCGCCAGAGAATGGAACCGCACCGCGACACCTGCCTCGCGCAGCATGTCGTCGGCGACCCGCTTCATCGGCTCCGGGTGATAGGGCAGCGACGCGGTCTGCAACCACACCTTGGGCGCGGCGGCCCCGCCCCGCGCCCTGAGCCGCTCGATGATCTCGTCCGCCAACCCGCGCACCAGCCGCTGCACGCGCCCGCCGTCAAGCCCGTAAAGCCCGCAGATACTGCCCAGCGTGACCGCCGTCAGCGTCCCGCCCAGGAACCCCATCCGCTCCACCAGCATCACCCGCGCGCCGGTCCGCGCCGCGGCGACGGCGGCGGCGATCCCGGCCGATCCACCGCCCACCACCAGAACGTCGACGCGGTCACGGATCTCGGTCCGCCGCTCGGGTTCGGTCACATGCGTCATGTCTTCGCCTCGTCCTTCGCGCCCAGCCGCGCCCTCGCGGTGCTGCGCCGGATCATCAGGTCGACCGGATGCACGATGCGGCGCGGTTCCAGCGCTGGCTCCGCCAGCCGTTCAAGCAACAGGTTCACCCCGTCCTCGACGATCTTCTGCACCGGCTGGCGCACCGTGGTCAGCGACAGCGTCGACCACGACGCCTGCTCGACATCGTCGAACCCCATGATCCAGCAATCCTCCGGCACCCGACAGTCGCGTTCATACGCCCCGTCCAGCGCCCCCAGCGCCAGCAGGTCGTTGGCACAGAACACCGCGTCCGGCGGGTCCGACAGGTCCAGCAGCGACTGCATCGCCGACCGCCCGCTTTCATGCGAGAACGGCACCCGGCGGATCATCGAGGTCTCGATCTCGTGCCCCCGCTCCGCCATCGCCTCCAGGAACCCGGCCTCGCGGTCGCGCACCGTGCTCACGTCCAGCGAGCCGCTGATGAAACCGATCCGCCGCTTGCCATGGTCCAGCAGGTACGACGCCACCGCGCGGCCGCCGGCATGGTTGTCGCTCGACACCTGGTCACAGCTTAGATCGTCGATCGTCCGGTTGATCAGCACCAGCGGCGCCGACGCCCGGATCGCCTCGTGCAGAACCGGCGAATTCCGCGTCACCGCCGCAAAGATCAGCCCGTCCACCAGCGACTGGCTGATCGCGTCGATCGCCGCCACCTCACCGGTGCCCTCCGTGTCCCACAGCACAACCTTGAGGCCCTTGTGCGCCAGCACCTCGTTCAGCGCGCAAAGGATTTCCGTGTAAAGCGGGTTGCTCAGCCGGGCGACCACCACCCCGATCACGCCAAGCCGGCTGGTGCGCATCGCCCGTGCCAGCGCGTTCGGCCGGTAATCGATCAGCTTCGCGGCATCCAGCACCCGCTGCCGCGTCTCGGCATTCACGTTCTCCTCGCCCCGGAACACCCGCGACACCGTCGCCTGCGACACGCCGGCAGCCAGCGCAAGGTCTTTGCTCGTGGCAGTTGATTTCGTTTTCATGAACACTGATTCCGAATCATCATTTATTGCATCTAAGCTATGATTACGTAGTCATTCAATGGAAAAGAGACCCCACGGCCGGTACATGCCCCCGACCGCTACGCCACGGGGGCCGCCGCAACAGCCCGCGCGGGCCCCGTGCCCGTCCCATCATTTCTGGAGTGAACTCAGCCCCTTACCGGCACCGCCCGTCTCAAGAGCCCGCCGTAACGCCCGCCTTCCGGTCCTCGAGGATCATGTCCGAGGCCTTCTCGCCGATCATGATCGCCGGGGCGTTGGTATTGCCCGACACGATCTCGGGCATGATCGAGCAATCCGCCACCCGCAGCCCGGCCACCCCATGCACCCGCAGCCGCGCATCGACCACCGCATCGGGGCCCGGCCCCATCCGGCACGTCCCGGTGGGGTGATAGATCGTCGTCGAGTTGTTCCGCGCCCAGTCGAGCGTGCCCTCGTAATCATCCATGTCGAGCGACGCGTCCGGCCGGAACTCCTCGGAAATCTTGTGCTTCAGCGGCTCGCACCGGGCAATCCGCCGGGCGATGTTGATGCCCTCCACGATCGTCCGGCAATCGGCCTCGGTCGACAGGTAATTCGGATGGATCGTCGGGTAGACCCGCGCATCCGCCCCCGCCAGCCGGATCTCCCCCCGGCTCTCGGGCCGCAACTGGCAGACCGACATGGTAAAGGCGGAAAACGGATGCACCCCCGCCCCGGGGCTGTCCGCCGACCAGGGCTGCACGTGGAACTGGATATCCGGCGTCTCCACATGCGCGCCCGTCCGCAGGAACCCGGTCGCAAGGCTCGCCGCCATCGCCATCGGGCCAGAGCGGAACATCGCGTATTTCACCGCGATCCGCGCCTGGTTGAACAGGCTGCGCACCTCGTCGTTCAGTGTCGGCTCGTTGCACTTGAACACCAGCCGCGCCTGCAGGTGATCCTGCATGTTCTTGCCCACGGCCCGAACATCCCGGCGCACCTCGATCCCGTGCTCGCGCAGCTGCTCCGCCTCGCCGATCCCCGACACCATCAGCAACTGAGGCGACCCGATCGCGCCCGAGGACAGGATCACTTCCGCCCCCGCCTTGACGACATGCTCCTGCCCCGCCTTGTCGCGATAGGCCACGCCCACGGCCCGGCTGCCCTCGAACACGATCCGGCTCGCCGCCGCCTTCGTCAGCACAGTCAGGTTCGGCCGCGCCTTGACCGGGTTCAGGAACGCCACCGCGCTCGAACACCGCCGCCCGTTGCGCGCGGTCAGCTGGAAATACCCCACCCCCTCCTGTTGCGCCCCGTTGTAATCCGGGTTGAACGGATACCCCGCCTCCTGCGCCGCCGCGACCCACGCATCGCAGATCGGCCGCTGCAGCCGCATGTTCGACACCGACAGCGGGCCCTGGTCCCCGTGAAACTCGTCGGCGCCCCGCTCCTGCCGCTCCGACCGCTTGAACAGCGGCAGCACGTCGTCCCAGCCCCAGCCGGGGTTGCCCATCTGCTGCCAGCGGTCGTAATCCTGCGGCTGCCCCCGCACGTACAGCAACCCGTTCAGCGACGACGACCCGCCCAGCACTTTTCCCCGCGGCCAGTCCAGCCGCCGGCCGTTCAGCCCCGGGTCCGGCTCGGTCCGGTAGCACCAGTCGACCGACGGGTTGTGCATGGTCTTGAAATACCCCACCGGAATATGGATCCACGGGTTCCAGTCCCGCCCGCCCGCTTCCATCAGCACGACCTTGATCGACGGGTCGGCCGACAGCCGATTCGCCAGAACACAGCCCGCCGAGCCAGCACCGACAATCACGTAATCCGCTGACAATTCGGGCATTTCCGGGCGACCTCCTCCAATCATTGGGCAGAGAAAAGATTTCTCTTGCCAGATCGAACATAGGTCGACCAATATTGAGACTGCAAGTATCAAAAATACGCAACGTGGGAGGAGACCATGAAAGTATCCAATGCCCTGAGCGGGATCACCCGCCGGGATCTGTTCCGGTTGTCGGGACAGTTCGGCATGTCGTCGGTGCTGCTGGGCGCAGGGGCGTTCACAGGGGCGGCCAGCCTGTCCTCGCTGGCCAAGGCCGCCGAAAGCACCTACGAGAAACGCTTCGCCAAGGAAGCCAAGCACACGCTCAAGATGGGCGCCTCGGGCTTCAACGCCCGCAACCTGCTGATCGAACGCATGGGCGCGCTGGAATTCTGCCGCGACCTCGAGGAACGCACCGAGGGCGAGATCCGCGTCGAGTTCATCGGCGACAACCAGATCTGCGGCCAGCTCTCCTGCGTCGAGAAAACCCAGCTCGGCGTGGTCGACATGTACGCCGCCTCCACCCAGAACTCGGCCGGCGGCGCGCCCTATCTCAACGTGCTCGACTACGCCTACATGTTCCCCACCCGGGCCTCGCAGTACCATTTCCTCTACAGCCCGGAATCGATGAAGCTCCTGCGCGAGCCGCTGGAAAAACGCCACGGCCTGAAATTCCTCTTCAGCCATTGCGAACTCCGCGGCCTGCAGATGGGCCAGACCTTCGCCGACAAGCCCACCGTCACCAAGCTCGAGGAACTGTTCGGCACCAAGAACCGCGTCACCGGCACCCAGCTGGGCCGCATCGCCATGCAGCTTCTCAACCTCAACCCCGTGCCCGTGGCGTGGGAGGAAACGCTCGACGGCCTCAAGCAGGGCCTGATCGACGGGGCCGAGACATGGGCCTCGGCCGTGGCCTATGCCAACATGGCGCCGGCGGTCAGCCAGTCGGTCGACCTGAAGTTCTTCTGCGGCACCGAACACACCTCGATGTCCGCCAAGGTCTTCGACAGCATGGAGCCGCACCTGCAGGACGCGATCATGGAATCCGCCTACTGGGCCCAGGCCCACGTGCAGGCCGCGAACGAGGCCGCGCTGGTCAAGACCGTCGGCTTCTCCGACCCGCAGCTTCCCGACACGATCTTCGTCAAGGAAAACGTGCGCCCGGCCTTCCTTCCCGACGACCAGATCAAGATGGCCGAGGAGATGTGCTCGCCCGAGTACAACCCCGAACCCTGGGCGCAGTGGCGCGAGCGGCTCAACAACTGGTCCGGCGGCCACGACACCTACCAGGAAATCTACGACGTCGCGCGTCAGATTCCGCAGGATACCAAGCCCGAGAACGTCGAGCCCCGCCGCTGGTGGCGCTCGGCATAACCGGCTATCGTTGAACCCGGCGCGGGCCGCCAGCCGATCCCGGCGGCCCGCCCCCGCACACGCGGCATCCAAGACCGCGCAGGCACCCCGCGACCCATACCGCGACCCGACAGGAGGAACAGGCAATGACCGGCTGGTTCGACGGCGCAGGCGAGATTTTCAGCGCCCTCGCCGAAGGCGATTCATGGATGCTGAGCGAGGCGATGCGCGCCCCGGCCGTCTGGCCGCTGGGGCTGGCCGCGATGCTGGCGGCGGCGATCCTGATCCTCCTCCTCTACCGCCTCAGCCCCTGGTTCGAGCGCAATTTCGAATCCACCGTCATGGTCGTCTCCTACCTCGCCATCGGCGGCATCATCTTCGTCGAGGTCTTCCGCCGCTTCGTCCTGTCGGAACAGGCGCCGTGGTCGACCACCCTGCCGCCCTTCCTGTTCCTGATCATGACGTGGTTCGGCTGCAGCTATAACGTCAAGCTGCGCACCCACCTCGCCTTCGCCGAGTTCCGCACCGCCATGCCGCGCACAGGCCAGATGGCCTGCCTGCTGCTCGACGCGGCACTCTGGATCGGCTTCTCCTGGGTCGTCGTGGTCACCTCCACCCGGGTCGTCGCCAACTCCGCCTCGAACTTCCAGATCATGTTGGGCACCGACAACATCATGCAATGGTGGTTCCTGATCTCGGTGCCGCTCGCCTTCACCGTGCTGGTGGCCCGCGTGCTCGAGAACCTGATCGAAGACTTTGCCAATTACCGCAGCGGCGCGCCGCTCCTGCGCCAGGCCGTGATCGGAGGAGACTGACATGAGCGACCCGATGATCATCACGCTCATCTCGATCGGGGTGACGTTCCTGTTCATGCTCGGCGTACCGGTCTTCCTCGTGATCGGCTACTGGGTGATCGGCATGTCCTTCCTGCTGGGCATGCCGCTCGACAATATCGGCGCGGCGCTGGCCGACGTCTTCACCGACGGCTTCGCGCTTCTCGCCATGCCGCTCTTCATCCTCACCGGCGACCTGATCAACCGCTCGGGCATCGCCCGGCGGCTCTCCGATTTCGCCTATGCCTGCCTGGGCTGGATCCGCGGCGGGCTCGCCATGGCCGCGCTGGGCGCCTGCGGGCTCTTCGCGGCGATCTCCGGCTCGAACTCCGCCACCACGGCCACCATCGGCTCGATGCTGCATCCCGAGATGGTCAAGGGCGGCTACGACGAACGCTTCTCGGCCGCCACCGCGGCGGCGGGCGGCACCGTGGGCATCATCATCCCGCCCTCGATCATCTTCATCGTCTACGGCTTCCTCCTCAACCTGCCGATCTCCGAGCTGTTCGTGGCCGGCATCATCCCGGGCGCGATGATGGTGGGCGGAATGATGATCGCCTGCTTCCTCGTCTGCTGGAAGAACGGCTGGGGCCACCTCATCGCCCTCAGCCCGCTGCGCGTGATCAAGACGGCGGTGGGCGCCTGGCTCGGCTTCTTCGCCATCGGCCTCGTGCTCTGGGGCATCTACACCGGCAAGTTCTCCCCGACCGAGGCGGCGGGCGTCACCGTCGGCTTCTGCGTCATCGTGGGCTTCCTCTGCCTGCCCATCCACCGGCTCATCGGCGGGCACAAGGACAAGGATGTGTCCGACAAATCCATCTCCGAAA
Source organism: Roseovarius sp. (assembly GCF_965228755.1). GTDB lineage: Bacteria > Pseudomonadota > Alphaproteobacteria > Rhodobacterales > Rhodobacteraceae > Roseovarius. The sequence continues at coordinate 909,865 of NZ_CBDDIG010000013.1, read as the reverse complement.
TGCTGGTCGTCCACGGCTTCGGCCCGCTGGAACTGCCCTCGATCACCATGCGCTCGGCGCAGATCACCGGTATCCTCGCCCCACTCATCGCCGTCTCTGTCGTCATGCAACAGATCCTCTCGGTCCTCGGCGCCCAGCAGGCGATCGGCGATTTCGTCACCTCCATGGGCGGCTACCACGCGGTGCTCTTCACCTCGATGGCCATCGTCTTCGTCCTCGGCATGGTGCTGGAAAGCCTGCCGGTGACCATCATCCTCGCCCCGATCCTCGCCCCCGTGGCCCACTCGGTCGGCGTCGAACCGGTGCAATTCGCCGTCATCTTCCTCGTCGGCGCTTCGATCGGCTTCATCACGCCGCCCTACGGCCTCAACCTCTACGTGGCCTCCGGCGTGACAGGCGTGCCCTATTTCCGGCTGTTGCGGTATTCCCTCGTCTACCTTATTGCCCTGATCGCGGTCTGGATCATCGTGGCCCTCGTCCCGGCCCTCTCGACCGTGCTGCTGCCGCAACGATGAAGAAGACCTGAACGATGGATGGGGAAAAATCCGGGTCGATCCCGACGAACCTGAGGCTGCTGATGGTGATCGAACAGATCGCCAGCGCCGGCGTCCCGGTGACCCCGACCGAGGTCAACGCCCAGATCGGCCTGCCCAAGCCCACCATCCACCGCCTCTTCAACACGCTCGAGGAGGAAGGCTTCCTCCAGCGCGACATGGACGGACGCACCTACTCCCCCGGCCCCCGGCTGCGCACCATGGCAGGCGGCATCCTCTCCTCCCTGCGCATCCGCACGGCCCGCCAGGCCGTGCTCCAGCGGATCAGCCGCGAGATCGGCGAGACCTGCAACATCGCCCTGCCCGACCGCGACTGCATGACCTATCTTGAACGGGTCGAAACCGAATGGCCGCTGCGCATCCAGCTCCCCATCGGCACGCGCGTGCCTTTCTACTGCACGGCCAGCGGCAAGATGTATCTCAGCTCGCTCGCCACCAACCACCTGAAAACCTATCTCGACGCCACCGACCTTGCCCGCCGGACCCCCAACACCATCACCGACGCGGCCGCGCTCTTCGACGAGATCGCCGAGGTCCGCAAGACGGGCTACGCCCTCGACCGCGAGGAATTCATGGAAGACATGATCGCGCTGGCCGTCCCGATCCAGGACACCAACGGGCGCCTGATGGCCACCCTCTCCTTCCACGCCCCGTCCCAGCGCTTCGACATCCCCCGCGCCCTGGAATATCTCGACGCCCTGAGACAGGCCGCGAAAGACCTCTCCAACCTCGTCTCCGAAACCGAACCGACCTGATCCTTTCTGGAAAAGGCGCCCTGACCCGTCAACGCCGCGTCAGACAGGCGCCGGCAGGCTCACCTGAGACCGCGCAAAATCTCCACCGACGGCTCCCCCGTCACCGGCAGTCCGCGGCTCGCCTGATACCGCCGCAGAGCCTCGCGCGTATCGGGACCGATCACGCCATCGGCGCTGCCCGTGTCGAACCCGCGCCGGGTGAGACCCCGCTGCAGCGCGATCCGGTCTTCCTTCGTCAGCCCGTTGGCATCCGGCGGAAACTGTGCCTCGAGCGGGCCCGCGCCACCGATCCGATCCGCCAGGTGCCCCACGCCGATCGCATAGGCGTCGGAATTGTTGTACCGCTTGATCACCTGGAAATTGCTGTTGACCGCGAACCGCGGTCCACCCGGCTGGGGCTGCACCACGCGGCCCGGCGTGCCCGCAGGCGCCACGCGCCCCCAGCGCTGGCCGCGGGTCCAGCCGTTGCGTGACAGATAGGCCGCCGCAGAGGCCAGCGCATCGGACGGATCATCCGACCAGATATCCCGGCGCCCGTCCCCGGTGAAATCCACGGCAAACGCCTGGTAGGAGGTCGGAATGAACTGCGTGTGGCCCATGGCCCCGGCCCAGCTTCCGGTCATCCGCGCCGGGGTCACGTCCCCGTTCTGCAGAATGCGCAGGGCGGCAAGCAGCTGCTTTTCGAAAAACGCGCCACGCCGCCCGTCATAGGCCAGCGTCGAGGTGGCCGAGATCACCGGCACGTTGCCCCGCCGCGTGCCATAGAAACTTTCCAGCCCCCAGACGGCCGTCACGATTTCAGCGTCGACACCGTACCGGGCTTCGATCGCGCTCAGCGTCGCGCGTTCCCGCGCCAAGGCCGCCCGCCCCTGCCTCACACGCTCCTCCGAGGCGGCGATCGAAAGATAATCCTCGAGGCTGCGCTTGAATTCGGTCTGGTTGCGATCCCGCTCGATGACACCGGGCAGATAGCCCGTGCCACGGAACGCCGCATCCAGCGTCGCCTGGCTGATCCCCTGCTGCGCGGCCCGGCCCCGGAACGACGCGACCCACGCATCGTAGCCCGCGTTGGGCACAGGCCGAAGATCCGCGGGCAGCGCGTCGGACTCACCGGTACCCTCCGTCCGGATGCCACCGACACCGCCACAGGCTGAAAGGCTGAGAATGGCGGCCCCAAGGCCGAACTGACGGCGCGACAAGATCATGCTTCAAAGGCTCCTACGGCGGTTGATGACAGGCTCGTTCCACGGGCAGCTTTGGTTCACTCACCCCAGTTACACCGCAAATCAGGCCGGCCTGCAACTCGGCCGTTCCCGACCGGCGCCCACCTGCTGAACGCCAGGACCGTCCTATCCGCACGCGCGCCACGCAACGACGGCCACGGCCGCAAGAACCATCGATTTGGGAATAATGGCGGAGACGAAGGGATTCGAACCCTCGAGACGGTTTCCCGTCTACTCCCTTAGCAGGGGAGCGCCTTCGACCACTCGGCCACGTCTCCGCCGACGCGTATAGCCGGGCAATGCCCCGCCTTACAAGGCGAAAATCAAAAAACCGCGTCTCGGGGCCTCATCCACCCCAACGCGTTGAATTGACACGACAAGGCGCCGCTTCCGGGCCGCGCGTCCGATGCGGCGCGGACCCTTCGGCTCAAGGGTCCAGGCCCAGCCCGGCCGCGCCGTGCAGCGCCACCCCGGCGACAAACACCGCAAGCAGGACCGCCGAATACCGGCGGCGCATCGGGAAGAAGACGGGCTGAAGCACCGCCCGCAACAGCCAGAACCCGGCGCCGAACAGCGCCAGCCCGCGCCCTACCGCCCCGTCCCCGGCCAGCACCAGCGCCAGCGCGACCGCGAAGAAGCAGTAGCACAGCATCAGGTTCAGCGTCTGCGTCACGGCCCTGTTGAGCCCGCCCGCCGCTGCCAGCGACGCGGGCCAGCCCAGCAGGCGCCAGAACAGCAGGTGAAACACCCCGAACGCCAGGTTGAACAGGGCACAGGCCAGGATCAGCCAGGGTGCGGTCTCTGTCATGTCATCCTCTCGGGCCATCTTTGCGCGGCAGGGGCCGCCCCGCCCGCGCCGTCGCCACTATAGACCGCCGCCGCCGCCGCGCCCGCATGCCGTGGCGTCACCGGGGAGACACCCCGGCCTCCGCCAGCCGGCCCATTACCCCTGTTGCGCGCACCCCAACATCTCGCGCCACCCCCCACCGAACGCCACATCAACTGCAGGTTTCACCGCCGCCCGCACCGACCCGATACCGACAAAATACCGACGTTATACCGACATCCCGAAATGGCCCTGAAACCCCTTGTTAACCGGGCCGCACGGCATGATTCGCCACACGGCGGCAAAAACCACCGTCCGCAGGCCACAACGAAGCTTTAGGATTTCGACGAACTCAGTTGTTGAACAGGAAGTGCAGCACGTCGCCATCCTTGACGAGGTAGCCCTTGCCCTCGGACCGCATCTTGCCGGCGTCCTTGGCCCCCTGCTCACCGCCCAGCGCCACGAAATCGTCGTAGGCAATGGTCTCGGCCCGGATGAAGCCCTTCTCGAAATCGCCGTGAATGACCCCCGCCGCCTGCGGCGCCAGCGTGCCGCGCCGGATGGTCCAGGCGCGCGCTTCCTTGGGGCCGACGGTGAAATAGGTCTGCAGGTGCAACAGGTCGTAGCCCGCCCGGATCAGCCGGTCGAGCCCGGCTTCTTCCAGCCCCATCTCCTCGAGGAACATCGCCGCCTCGTCACTGTCGAGCTGGCTGATCTCCTCCTCGATCTGGGCCGAGATCACCACGCTCGCCGCGCCCTGTTCGGCGGCCATCGCGGCCACGGCCGCGGAATGGGCGTTGCCCTCCGCCGCGCTCGCCTCGTCGACGTTGCAGACATAGAGAATGGGCTTCGTCGTCAGCAATTGCAGGTTCTTCCACGCCTTCGCGTCCTCGTCGCCCACCTGCACCAGCCGCGCGGGCTTGCCCTCTTCCAGCATCGCCTGCGCCTGCGCCAGAAGCCGGTCCTGCACCACGGCCTCCTTGTCGTTGCCCTTCAGCTTGCGCACCAGCCCCGCGCGCCGCTTCTCGATGCTCTCGAGGTCGGCCAGCATCAGCTCGGTCTCGATCACCTCGGCATCCGCCACCGGGTCGACACGGCCCTCCACGTGGGTCACGTCGCCATCCTCGAAACAGCGCAGCACATGGGCGATCGCATCCGTCTCGCGAATATTGGCCAGGAACTGGTTACCCAGCCCCTCACCCTTGCTGGCACCCTTCACCAGCCCCGCGATATCGACGAAGGTCATCCGCGTCGGGATCACCTGTTTCGACTTGCCGATCTCGGCCAGCTTGTCCAGCCGCGCATCCGGCACGGCCACCTCGCCCACGTTGGGCTCGATCGTGCAGAAGGGGAAGTTCGCGGCCTGCGCCGCGGCGGTGCGGGTGAGCGCGTTGAAGAGCGTGGATTTCCCCACGTTCGGCAAGCCCACGATACCCATCCTGAAACCCATCTCGCGCCCTCCTTTACGGCAACGCGGCGCTTCTATGCCGCAACCGGGCGCGTTGCAAGGCGCCGCTTGCCGCAAGGCCTGTCCACGTTGCACGATGAGACGTTCCGCGCCTTAACCAAAGGGAAACCGCGATGCCCTACCCCTACCTGCACTTCCAGGGCCACTGCGCCGATGCCATGGCCTTCTACGCCGACGTTTTCGGCGGTGAGTTAACCATTATGAAATGGTCCGACGCGCCCGCCGACACGCCACAGAAGATCGAGAGCGACAGGGTGATGCATTCGCATCTCGCCCTGCCCGACGGCACGCGCCTGATGGCGGGCGATTTCCCGCCGGGGTTCGAGGGCGATCCGCAAAAGGCCGTCTCGATCTCCCATGTCGTGTCCGACGCGGGCGAAGGCCGCGCGCTCTTCGACCGGCTGGCCGAGGGTGGCGACGTGATCGAGCCCTTTGGCGACACGTTCTTCTCCCCCGGCTTCGGCATGGTACGCGACCGCTACGGCACCCACTGGATGATCATGACCGAGGCATGATCGTTATTGCACTCCGGCGCCGTTTGCGCGAAACCACCGGGAACCAGACTGCAGGATGCCCGGATGACCCGTATCGACGCCAAGTTCGCAGAGCTCAAAGCCGCCGGAAAGAAGGCCTTCGTGGCCTACGTCATGGCCGGCGACCCCGATTACGAGACCTCGCTCGAGGTGGTGAAGGGGCTGCCCTCCGCCGGTGTCGACATCATCGAGCTGGGCCTGCCCTTCACCGATCCGATGGCCGACGGCCCCACCATCCAGCTCGCCGGCCAGCGCGCGCTGGAGGGGGGCATGACCCTGCAACGCACGCTCGACCTCGTCACCGAGTTCCGCAAGACCGACAACACCACCCCGATCGTGATGATGGGCTATTACAACCCGATCTATAACCGCGGCGTCGACAAATTCCTCGCCGACGCGCGGGAGGCCGGCATCGACGGTCTGATCGTGGTCGACCTGCCCCCCGAGGAGGACGAGGAACTCTGCATTCCCGCCCAGCAGGCCGGCCTCAACTTCATCCGCCTCGCTACCCCCACGACCGACGACAAGCGCCTGCCCAAGGTGCTGACCAACACCTCCGGCTTCGTCTATTACGTCTCGATCACCGGCATCACCGGCGCCGCCGCGGCGCAGGCCGCCGATGTCGGGCCCGAGGTCAAGCGCATCAAGGCCAAGACCGACCTGCCGGTCATCGTGGGCTTCGGCATCCGCACCCCCGAGACCAGCCGCGAGATCGCCCGCGTCGCCGACGGCGCCGTCGTGGGCTCGGCCATCGTCGCCAAGCTGGCCGAAGGGGAAACCCCGGCGCAAGTGCTTGATTTCGTGCGCGGCCTCGCCGACGGGGCCCATAGCGCGTGACACAGGATCCAGACGCGCCCGGCCTTGCCGCCGCGTTGCTGGAGGCCTATGACAGCGGCCGCTCGCTCGCCCCGCTGTCAGGCCGCATACACGGGTTCGACGCCGCCACCGCCGGCCGCGTCGCCCACGACATCACCGCCCGCCGCACCGCCCGCGGCGAGCGGATGGTCGGCCGCAAGATCGGCTTCACCAACCGCTCGATCTGGCCCATCTACGGCGTCACCGGCCCGATCTGGGGCCCGGTCTGGAACACCACGCTGTTCGAGCTCTCCGACGCCCCCGTCACGCTCCCGAACCTCCCGGAACCGCGGCTCGAACCCGAGATCATCCTCGGCCTGAAATCGGCGCCCTCCGCCGGCATGACGCCCGAAGACCTCGCCCATTGCATCGACTGGGTCTCCCACGGGTTCGAGCTCGTCTTCTCCCCCTTCCCCGGCTGGAAATTCGACGTCACCGACTGCCAGGCCGGTTTTGGCCTGCACGGCGCCCTCTTCACCGGTCCGCGCCTGCCACTCACCCCCGAGCGCGCCGCCGCCCTGCCCAACCTCTCGATCACCCTCGACGACCCCGGCGGCAAACGCCTCACCGGCCACGGCGCCGACGTGCTCGACGGCCCGCTCCACGCCCTCGCCCACCTCCTCGACACACTCGCCACCGACCCGCAGGCCACCCCGCTCTCCGCCGGCGAAATCATCACCACCGGCACGCTCACCGATGCCGTCCCGCTTTCGCCCGGCGACACGTGGGAAACGCGCCTCGACGGCATCGACCTGCCCGGCGCCAAGATCACCTTCCGCTGACCCCTACCCCAGGATCACGTCCAGCAGCATCATCAGGATCAGTCCCGCCAGCAGCCCCGTCGTGGCCGAGCTCTGATGCCCCCGCCGATGCGTCTCCGGAATGATCTCGTGGCTGATGATGTAAAGCATCGCGCCCGCCGCAAAGGTCAGCCCGGGCGGCAGCATGTGATGCGACACCTGCACCGCGCTCACCCCCAGAAGCCCGCCCACCGGCTCGATCAGCCCGGTCAGCATCGCCACCATGAAGGCATAGCCCCGGCTGTAGCCCTGCCCCCGCAGCGCCACCGCCACGGCCAGCCCCTCGGGCGCATTCTGCAGCCCGATACCGGTGGCCAGCGACATGCCGTTGGTAATGTCCCCGCCGCCGAACCCGACCCCCACGGCCAGACCTTCAGGAAAGTTGTGAATGGTGATGGCGAAGATGAACAGCCAGATCTTCGGCAGCGCGCTCGGGTCCGACCCTTCCGGCCCGCTCACGAAATGCCGGTGCGGCACGAACGCGTTCAACTCCGCCACCGCCCCCGCGCCCAGCGCGATGCCCAGCCCCGCCACCAGCGCGGCCCATGCCGTCGAGCCATACAAGCCCTCCCCCGCCTCGATCCCCGGCAGGATCAGCGAGAAATACGACGCCGACAGCATCACCCCGGCGGCAAACCCCAGCAGCGTATCGCTCAGCCGCGCCGACAGGCTCCGCCCGAACAGCACCGGGATCGCCCCCACCGCCGTCATCAGCCCGGCGCCGAGGCTCGCCAGCAGGCCGATCAGCGTCAGGCTCATGGCCTGCCCGTCATGCCCGGCGCCGCAGGATATGGATGGCGCTGTAACTCATCACGATCTCGTCCTTCTGGTTGAGAACCTCGTAAAGGATCGTCGTCCGCCCCCGGTCGGGGCGCGAGGCCGAGGCGCGGCTTGCCGTCACCGTCGCCTTCACCCGCAGCGTATCGCCGGGCCACACCGGCAGCAACCAGCGCACGTGCTCCATGCCGGGCGAGCCCATCGACGCCTCGGTCCAGATCCCCGTCTCCAGCGTCAGCCGATAGGCCGTCACCAGCGTGTGAAACCCGCTCGCGATCAGCCCGCCATAGGGCGAGGCCCGGCCGGCCTCCTCGTCGAGGTGAAAATCCTGCGGATCCCACTCCGTGGCGAACCCGATCACCTCGTCACGCGGCAGCGTCCGGCTCCCGGTCTCGTAGGTAAACCCCACCGGCATATCGTCGAAATACATCGCGCCCCCTTTTCTGGTCGCATTTGTCACAGGCCATGCCCCCGCCACGCCATTGCACAAGCCACCCTGTATTGGCTAAGAAACCTTACCAATAGATCCCGGAGTGCGCTTATGCCCGCCATCACCTGTATAGAAGACCTCCGGCGCCTCTACGAACGCCGCGTGCCGCGGATGTTCTACGACTATGCCGAAACCGGAAGCTGGACGGAACAGACCTTCCGCGAGAACACCACGGATTTCCAGAAGATATACCTCCGCCAGCGGGTCGCCGTCGACATGGCCGGGCGTTCCACCGCGACACAGATGGTGGGGCAGGACGTGTCGATGCCCGTGGCGCTGGCGCCCGTGGGGCTGACGGGAATGCAACACGCCGATGGCGAGATCAAGGCGGCCCGCGCGGCCGAGAAATTCGGCGTGCCCTTCACCCTCTCGACCCTCTCGATCTGCTCGATCGAGGACGTGGCCGAGAACACCTCCAAACCCTTCTGGTTCCAGGTCTACACCCTGCGCGACGAGGACTTCATGAAGCGCCTCTTCGATCGCGCCAGGGCCGCCAAGTGCTCGGCCCTCGTCATCACCGTCGACCTGCAGGTCATGGGCCAGCGCCACAAGGACATCAAGAACGGCCTCTCGGCCCCGCCCAAGCTGACACTCAGGTCGATGGCCAACATGGCCACCAAGGTGCAATGGGGCCTCGGCATGCTGGGCACCAAGCGGCGCGAATTCCGCAACGTCGTGGGCCACGTCACGGGCGTGAGCGACGCCTCCTCGCTGACCCAGTGGACGGCCGAAGCCTTCGACCCCTCCCTCGACTGGGACAAGATCCGCGAATTCCGCCGCATGTGGGACGGGCCCGTGATCATCAAGGGCATCATCGACCCCCGCGACGCGCAGGAGGCGGTGAACGTGGGCGCCGACGCCATCGTCGTGTCGAACCACGGCGGCCGCCAGCTTGACGGCGCGCTCTCCTCGATCCGCGCCCTGCCGGCGATCATGGATGCGGTGGGCGACAAGATCGAGGTCCATCTCGACAGCGGCATCCGCACCGGCCAGGACATCCTCAAGGCCGTGGCGATGGGCGCCAGGGGCGTGATGATCGGCCGCTCCTTCGTCTACGGGCTCGGCGCCATGGGCGAGGCGGGCGTCACCAAGGCGCTCGAGATCCTCCACAAGGAGTTCGACACCTCCATGGCCCTCTGCGGCCGCCGCGACGTGAAAACCCTCGACCGCGATATCCTCATGATTCCCGAAGGATTCTCAGGCCGCTGGGAAAGCTGACAGGATCGGTTTTCGAGTATTTGAAGAAAGATGAAACGCAGGCACCCCGCCCCGCTTTCACTGTTCCGAAAATACTCGAATCCCCGTCGCCGCCACGCAACGCAACGATTGCGGCTGGCCCAAGCAATTTAAGGCTTTTCAACGCCGCCCATCCGGTCTATACGCGCGGCTTCACGCGGGGTTACAGCCTTGGAGGAGCCCCGCCCCAACCTTGGAGACTTTTAAAATGGCTGGAGAGATTCCTGATCTTCACGCCCAGGAACGCACGGGGACAGGCAAGGGCGCCGCTCGTGCAGTGCGCCGCGAGCACATGGTTCCGGGTATCGTTTTCGGTGGCGACGTTGATCCGCTTCCCGTTCAAATTCCGTTCAACGTCCTGCTCAAGAAGCTGAAGGATGGTCGCTTCAAGTCGACCCTCTTCAACCTCAAGGTCGACGGGCATGACGACGTCCGCGTCATCTGCCGCGACGTGCAGCGCGACGTGGTGAAAGACCTGCCGACGCATTTCGACCTGATGCGCCTGCGCCGCAACACCAAGATCAACCTGTTCATCCCCGTCGAGTTCGTCGGCGAGGAAGACGCCCCCGGCATCCGCCGCGGCGGCGTGCTGACCGTGATCCGCGGCGAGATCGAACTGATCGTGACCGCCGGCGAAATCCCCGAGAAGGTCACCGTCGACCTCTCCGCGCTGGATATCGGCGACACCGTCACCATCAGCCAGGTCGAGCTTCCGGCGGGCACCAAGCCCACCATCGACCGTGACTTCGTGATCTGCAACGTGTCCGCCCCGTCGGCGCTGCAGGCCGAAGAAGACGAGGACGAAGCCGAGGCGGACGAAGTGCCGACCGTCGGCGAAGAGGAAGGCGGCGAAGAGGCGGCCGAGGCCACCGAAGAGTAAGCCTTTCTTCTTCCGGACGAAATCGAGCGCGGGGTCTGCGATGGCGGGCCCCGCGTTTTTCTTTGACCCGCGCGCCATCCGGCCCGGCTGTTGATTTACCCCCCGCCCCGCCCTACACCTCTCCCAACTCGAAACGGGCAGGGCAAACCCATGCAGATCTTCGCAGGGCTCGGCAATCCGGGCGCGAAATACGCCGCCAACCGGCACAATATCGGCTTCATGGCGCTCGACCGCATCGCCGAGGCGCACGGCTTCGGCCCGTGGAAAGCCCGCTTCCAGGGCGAGGTGTCCGAGGGCCGGCTGGGCACCGAGAAGGTGCTGCTGCTCAAGCCCACCACCTTCATGAACCTCTCCGGCCAGTCGGTGGGCGAGGCGATGCGCTTCTACAAGCTGGAGCCCGAGGACGTCACCGTCTTCCATGACGAGCTCGACCTCGCCCCCGGCAAGCTCAAGGTTAAGACAGGCGGCGGCCACGCGGGCCATAACGGCCTGCGCTCGATGCATGCCCATATCGGCGAGACTTACCGCCGCGTCCGCCTCGGCATCGGCCACCCGGGCCGCAAGGATCTCGTCAGCCATTACGTGCTGCACGATTTCGCCAAGGCAGACCAGGACTGGCTCGACGACCTGTTGCGCGGCATCGCCGACGGCGCGCCCGAACTGGCCGCGGGCCGCAACGACAGGTTCCTCAACGCCGTGGCGCTGCGCACCGCCCCCGCGCGCTCCTCCAAGACCGAAGCCAAGCCCAAACCGGCCGAGGCCAGGCCCGAACCGCTGCCAGAAGCGGAACCCGAGCCCGAGCCCCGCTCCCCCCTGCAGAAGCTGGTCGACAAGTTCCGCTGACCCGCCGCCGCGTCACGCTGGACAGCCCGCGCCCGCCCTGCTTTCCTGTTCCCCGGGGGGACATGAACCATGCGCACCATCCTGAAATGGCTCCTGCGGATCCTGCTGGCCTTCGTGCTGGCCGCCGTCGCCGTCGGCATCTGGAAACGCGAGGAGATCGGCCGCCTCCTCGCCGTCAACAGCCTCTTCTCCGAAGAGAAGATCGTCACCAACTTCTCGCACATGAACGGCGCTTTCCTGACGACGCCGGTCGGGCGAGGCGACACCCCCGTCACCCCCCTGCCCGAGGGCCCGCACGCCACCCTGCCGGAAAACATCGGCGCCTGGATCGACGACCGCACCGTCACCTCCCTGCTGGTCCTGAAGAACGGCGAGATCGTCCACGAAAGCTATCACCAGGGCACCGGCACCGATGACCGCCGGATCAGCTGGTCGATGGCGAAAAGCTTCCTCTCTGTCCTCTTCGGTATCGTGCTGGAGGAAGGCCATATCGCCTCCCTCGACGACCCGGTCACGAAATACGCGCCCATGCTCGAAGGCAGCGCCTATGACGGCGCCACCATTCGCAACGTGCTGCAGATGGCCAGCGGCGTGAAGTTCGACGAGGATTACCTCGACTACGATTCCGACATCAACCGCATGGGCCGCGTCCTGGCCCTGGGCGGCACGATGGACGGCTTCGCCGCCGGCCTGACCGAACGCGAGGCCGAACCGGGCGAGCGCTGGCTCTATGTCTCGATCGACACCCACGTCATCGGCATGGTCATCCGCGGCGCCACGGGCCGCGACATCCCCGCGCTGCTGTCCGAAAAGGTCATCGCCCCCCTCGGCCTCGAACAGCCGCCCTACTACATCACCGACGGCGACGGCGTGGCCTTCGTCCTGGGCGGGCTGAACATGACCACGCGCGACTATGGCCGCTTCGGCCTGATGGTCGAACAGGGCGGCACCCGCGCCGGCCGCCGCGTGGCTTCGGAAGACTGGCTCGAACAATCCACCACCGCCAGCGCCCCCACCGCGCCGGGCCAGACCGGCTATGGCTACCAGTGGTGGATCCCCGAAGGGGCCGAGCCCGGCATTTCCTTCGCCCGCGGCATCTATGGCCAGTACATCTATATCGACCGCGCCCGCGACGTGGTGATCGTCACCACCGGCGCCGACCGGCAGTTCCGCGAGGAAGGCGTGCACGACGCCAATATGGCCATGTTCCGCGCTATCGCCGAAAGCCTCTGACCCCGGCTTGCCCCGCCGCCCGGCCTGCTGTTACATGAGCCGCGAGACGCCAGCCTGCCTTCGCCAGCGACGTGACGGACAAGCCAGAAGAAGGGGCAAGACATGAGTTTCATCGCAATGAACCGCTTCAAGGTACGCGCCGGCTCCGAGGCCGATTTCGAAGAGGTCTGGCGCTCCCGCGAAAGCCGCCTGAAAGAGGTGCCGGGCTTCAAGGAGTTCCGCCTGCTGAAAGGCCCCGAGGGCGAGGGTTATCGCCTCTATTCCAGCCACGTAATCTGGGCCACCCGCGAGGATTTCGAAGCCTGGACCAAATCGGACGCCTTCCGCGCGGCCCACAAGAACGCGGGCCAGTCCTCGACCAAAGACGCCCTGGTGGGCCCGCCGCAATTCGAAGGGTTCGAGACGGTCCTGCACGAGGGCTGACACGTGCAGGGCCTGCGTCGCGCGGCTTGTCACGCCGCGCGAATGCGCTAGGCTCGACGGGGCGAAAGGAGCAGGCGATGATCGAGAAAGACGCGCCCGTCAACGTGCTCGGCGGCGAACTGGCCCATTGCTCGGACGATCCGGTCACCGGGTTCTTCCGCGACGGCCATTGCAACACCTGCGCCGAGGATCACGGCAGCCACACGGTCTGTGCCCTGATGACGGCCGAGTTCCTCGCCTATTCCAAGTATGTCGGCAACGACCTCAGCACCCCGCGACCCGAGTTCGGCTTTGCCGGGCTCAAGCCGGGCGACCAGTGGTGCCTCTGCGCCGCGCGCTTCCTGCAGGCCCATGACGAGGGCTGCGCGCCGCAGGTCCGGCTCGAGGCAACGCATGAGCGCGCCCTCGACATCGTGCCGCTCGAGGTCCTCAAACAGCACGTCCCGGGCTGAATTCCCGCGCAAAACCGAACCTTTCCGCCCTTCCCGCGTTGTTGATCCCAAGCCGGCGACGAACCGGCGCAAGACGACACCGAAGGGAATGCGATGTTTACGTGGCTGTCCGAGAACGCCAGCGTCGTGCAGGCGGTCGCCGCCATCGTCACGGCCCTGATCTGGCTGGTCTACCTGCAAATCCTCGTCGGTGGCATCCGGCGGAACAAGCGCGCGTGGCTCAGCATCAACCGCGGCGCAGGCGATGGCATGAACGCCCATGTCCTCGTCTCCAACCTCGGCAACGAGCCGGTGTACTTGCGCGATATCCTGATGAAGGTCCGGACCGACGAAAAGACCACCCCGGCCTTCATCACCGAGCGCCAGGAATACAGCCGGGAAGAGCTGGGCGATGCCCTGAACGGCACGCTTCAGGGCCCGCTTCAGGGCGGGGCCTACCGCTCGCTGGGCGACCTGCGCGAGATCTTCCGACGGGCCGGCCTGTCGGACGCGCCCGAGGAGCTGGAAAAGATCAACGAGATCGAGTTCGTGGTCTTCGGTGCCACCCACACCACCGCCGGGGCCTGCAAGACCTACAGCGTCGTGTGTGACGACAACAACAACCTCCGGCTCGATCCCACCCGGATGCAGACCCGCCGCCTGTCCCGCTGGCGCTGCCGCCGGATCGGCCGCCGCGCGGCGGCAGAAGGGGCGTGACCGGGCAGGGCACGGTGGGTTAGCACTTCGTAACACTTGCAAGGGGTAGGACATGGCCACCGTCACGCTGATCACCGATGAAGAGGCCTCGCCCGAGGTCCGCGCCGTCTTCGACGACATCCGCACCACCCGCGGTTCAGACTTTGTTAACAATTTCTGGCGGGCGCTGGCCCATGACCCCGCGCTCCTCAAGGCGACCTGGGACAGGCTGAAAGACGTGATGGCCCCGGGCGCCCTCGATCCGCTGGTCAAGGAAATGGTCTATATCGCCGTCTCGGCCAGCAATGGCTGCGAGTACTGCTGCCATTCCCACACCGCCTCGGCCCGCGCCAAGGGCATGACCGACGCCATGTATGGCGAGCTTCTCTCGGTCATCGGCATGGCCAACCAGACCAACGCCGTGGTCAACGCCATGCAGGTGCCCGTCGACGAGGAATTCAAGGCGTAGGACGCGAACACCCGGCCCGGATATGCTCCGGGCCGGGCCATTTTCACCTGTCGCGCAGCCGCACGATATCAGTCATCAGGCCTTCCGTCCCGTTGTGCACGGTCAGCCGCTCGACCTTGCCGGCGATGCTTTCCAGCGCCTCCAGCTCTTTCAGCCGCAGCATCACCGGGTTCTCGGCCATCACCTTCGCGGTGTTCAGAAGCGACCGCGTTGCGTTCGTCTCTTCCCGCCGCCGGATGACGTTGGCCTCGGCCTCTTTCTCGGCCGCGACCACCCGGTTCAGGATCTCGCGCATCTCGCCGGGCAGGATCACGTCCTTCAGGGCGATCTCCCCCACCTCGAGCCCGATACGCGCCATCTCTGCCCGCACCGCTTTCGCGGCCTCGGCATCGACGGTCACCTTCTCCGCCAGCAGCCGGTCGAGCGTCAGCGCGCCCAGCGTCCGCCGGAAGGCCAGCTGCAGCGCCCGGTGAAGCGCTTCCTCGAAGTCCTTCACCGCGCTCACGGCCCGCTCCGGGTCAACAACCCGGAACTCGGCCGTCAGGTTGACCCGGATGGTGACCCGGTCCTTGGTCAGGATCTCCTGACCGGTGACCTCGTGGGTCCGCAGCCGAAGGTCGACATGCTTGACCGCCACGTGCCGGCCCAGCTTCCAGAAGGCGTGGGTCCCGGGGGCAAGCCGCCCTTTCAGAACCCCGTCCACCGTCAGCATCCCGACATGCCCCTCGGCCACTTCCGTGGCTTGAAAAGCGGTGGTCAGCCCCGCCCGCACCAGCCGGTTGGCCAGCGCCGTGGGAACGGCCAGCGTGTCACCGACCGCAACGGTTTCCACCGTCCACGGCCCGGCATCGGCCCAGAACACCGCGCGGGTCTCGGGCAGAAGCACCGTGTGCGGCACCCCGTCCCGCAGGACGACCAGCACCTCGGCCTCCCCTGCCCGAAGGTCGGTCAGGTGGGCCTCGACGAGGTCCGGCCGCTCCCGCAGAAGCGCATCCCTGTAGTCGGACGCGAGCCGGAGATGGGCCAGATCATGGGTCTCGAGCCGCGTCTTGCCGCGCCGGATACGGTGCTCACCGGGGCCGAGGATCGTGTCGATCCGCCCCTTGCGCAGCACCAGCACACGCTCGTTTTCCATCACGGTGACGCGGGTCAGCCCGGCGCCCCATTCGATCAGTCGGATCAGTATATCGATCATGGTTCATCTCCTTCTTTCGTCGTCCTATCGTCGTCGCAAGATGCGATCTCCTTTTGGTTTCAGTGTGTTGGGCCGGAATGGCCGCAGGTGTGATGCCCCCTTGTCCGAAGGCGTGAAGACGGGATCCGAAGCCGCCCCGCGCCGTGGCAGCGCGCGGGAGAAAGGCGAGCGGGCGCGCGGCAACCCGGCGCGCTCGCCCATCCTTGCGGACGGTCTCGCGGGCCGGAGTGCGGCGCCACCATCATCCCTGCTCCGGCACACGGCCAGAGCAGCGGCAGTCCTTTGCCACCCGCCCCCGAAGGCGCAGGCAACGCCGGGCCGCCCCTGCCGAGGCAACCCCGGACCCCTATTTGGAGCCGTCCTTGAACGGCGGAGGGGAGTCGAACCCCAGGCGCAAGTGGCCTTTACCCGTGACAATGGCAGGACTCGAACCTGCTACATCCCGATTAGAAATCGAGTGCTCTACCTGGATGAGCTACATTGATCCAATGGCACCACAAGCCATCCCCTCACGACGGTTTGGCCCTGGCATACGGGTCCGGCAGCGCCGTCCGCACCGGGGGAGGATGGTCACCTCCGCCCGCTAGGATCCGATCCGTCCGATCGGGAGGCCGGGTTTACCGCTAACACCCCGAGTCGCCCTAGCACCTTGTTTGACCACCCGAAACGCTCGTGATCTTCGCGCAACAAAATTGCGGGCCTAGGTAACAAATGCAAAAATGCGCCCCGGCCAACAGGCAGGAGCGCATCTTTTCGCGCCACGCGGCGCAACAAATTTCGAAGGGTGTCAGTCGCCCTCGTCCATCCCGAAGCCCAGGTGCCGGGCGACGGTGAAGATGTCCTTGTCACCCCGCCCGCACATGTTCATGCAGATGATGTGATCGGCGGGCAGCTCCGGCGCGATCTTCATCACGTGCGCCAGCGCGTGACAGGGCTCGAGCGCCGGGATGATCCCTTCCTTCTCGCAGGACAGCTGGAACGCCTCCAGCGCCTCGACATCGGTGATTGCCACGTACTCGGCCCGGCCGCTTTCGTGCAGCCAGCTATGCTCCGGCCCGATGCCCGGGTAATCGAGCCCGGCCGAGATCGAATAGCCTTCGAGGATCTGCCCGTCCTCGTCCTGCAACAGGTAGGTCCGGTTGCCATGCAGCACGCCGGGCCGCCCGCCGGTCAGGCTGGCGCAATGCTCCATCTTCTCGTTCACGCCCTTGCCACCGGCCTCGACCCCGATGATCCGCACTTCCTTGTCGTCGAGGAACGGATAGAACAGCCCCATCGCGTTCGACCCGCCGCCGATGGCGGCGATGATCGTGTCCGGCAGGCGCCCCTCGGCGGCCATCATCTGTTCCTTGGCTTCCTTGCCGATGATCGACTGGAAGTCGCGCACCATCGCCGGGTAGGGATGCGGCCCCGCCACCGTGCCGATGCAGTAGAACGTGTCGCGCACATTGGTCACCCAGTCGCGCAGCGCGTCGTTCATCGCGTCCTTCAGCGTGCCCCGCCCGGACGTCACCGGCACCACCTCGGCACCCAGCAGCTTCATCCGGAACACGTTGGGCCGCTGCCGCTCGACATCATGCGCGCCCATGTAGACCACGCATTTCAGCCCGAACTTGGCACAGACCGTCGCGGTCGCCACGCCATGCTGGCCGGCGCCCGTCTCGGCGATGATCCGGGTCTTGCCCATCCGCCGCGCGAGCAGGATCTGCCCCAGCACGTTGTTGATCTTGTGCGCGCCCGTGTGGTTCAGCTCGTCCCGCTTGAGATAGATCTTCGCCCCGCCCAGATGCTCGGTCAGCCCTGCCGCATAGTAGAGCGGGCTCGGGCGGCCGACGTAATGGGTCCACAGATCGTTCATCTCGTCCCAGAACGACTGGTCGGTCTTGGCCTTCTCATACTGCTCTTCCAGTTCGAGGATCAGCGGCATCAGCGTTTCCGACACGAAGCGCCCGCCGAATTGCCCGAACCGGCCCTTTTCGTCGGGCCCGGTCATGAAGGAGTTGAAAAGGTCGTTCATCGCTTGGTCTTCCCTTGTCTCACCGCGCTTGAATATGGGACGCGGGCGGGTTTTTCCAGAGGTTTCCTGCCGCACCGGGGTGTTTCGCCGCAGCGGTGGAATTGAGTATTTCTGGAAAAGTGAAAGCCTGGGCCGCGTCAGCCGCGCGCGTCGCGATAGACCAGGGTGCGGGCGCCGATGAAGTTGCCTACCAGCGCCACGGCCGAGCCGCAGGCCAGCGCGAAGACGGCATGAGAAGGCGACGGCGTCAGCATCGACAGGACAAGCGCATAGACGGCATAGTTGATCGCCACGCCCACCGTCTGGACCGAGACATAGGCGGCATATTCCGTGCGAGGTCTGCGGCCGGTCCTGCCGAAGGTCCAGGCACGGTTGAGCGCCCAGGTGACCGACACGGCCAGCGCGAAGCTGAAGAGCCGCATCAGCAGCGGCGCGCCGCCCGTTTCGACGAGCAGGTAAAGCGCCACCGCATCGACCACGAAGCCAATGCCGCCCACCGCGGCGAAGCGCAGGAATTGCTGGCCCGTGGCCGACATATCAGTTGCTCAGGCTGCGGGGACCGGACGGCTGGGCCGTCATCATCTCGCTCAACACACCGGGCACCGACAGGTAATGCATCCGCTTCAGCTCCTGCCGCCCGCGTGTCACGGTGTCGAGGATCAGCCCCACCGCCCCCATCAGGAAGGCGAGGATCATCACGCTGGCCGACAGCACCGCCGTCGGCAGACGCGGCACGAGGCCGGTGGCGAGATACTCGGAAATGACCGGCGCCGCGAGGCCGAGCGAGGCCATCGCCAGAAGGCAGGCCGTCGCCAGGAAGACCGGCAGCGGCCGTTCCTGCTTCAAAAGCTTGGTGATGGTGAAGAGGATGCGCACCCCGTCGCGGATGCTGTTCAGCTTGCTTTCGCTGCCATCGGGGCGGTCCTTGAAGTTGCAGCGCACCTCGCCCGCCGGCATCTGCAGTTCCAGCGCGTGGATGGTCAGCTCGGTCTCGATCTCGAAGCCGCGCGACATCATCGGGAAGGTCTTGACGAACCGGCGCGAGAACACGCGGTAGCCCGACAACATGTCGGTGGCGCCCCGCCCGAAGATCGAGCGCACCAGCCCCGACAGCATCCGGTTGCCGAAGGCGTGGCCGGGCCGGTAGGCCGTGCCGCTGCGGGCGACGCGGACGCCGTTGACGATGTCGAGCCCGTCCTCGAGCATCTTGTCGACCATGAACCGCGCGGCGGCGGCATCGTAGGTGTCGTCGCCGTCGACCATGACGAACACGTCGGCCTCGACATCGGCGAACATGCGGCGCACCACGTAGCCCTTGCCCTGCCGTGGCTCGGTGCGGACGATGGCGCCGGCCTGCCGGGCGATGGCCGCGGTGTCGTCGGAGGAGTTGTTGTCGTAGACGAAGATCTCCGCCTCGGGCAGGGCCGCCCGAAAGTCGCGCACCACCTGTCCGATGGCGGCCGCCTCGTTGTAGCAGGGGATCAGCACCGCCACCCGAAGCGGCGCGGCGCCGGGGTGGGTGCGTTCCTTGCTGAACCGGTCGGGAAAGATGATCGACATCCGCTTGGCCCTAACTTTCTGCGCCGGAGCGGTCTCCGGCCTGATTTTTCAATGGATATGACAGGGTCAAGCTGGCAAAATTACGGCAATTGAAGGGATCATTCACGTCACGCCGGGCGAAACCGGCGACCAGAGCGCCCCGAGAGGCGTCAGCGGGGCAGGGCACATGACGGCAGACGAGACCGGCCGGGAGACGCGGCTTTTCATCACCATACTGGTGCTGACCATGGCGATGATGGTGATGAAGGCGGTGCTGGCGCCCGCCCCGCCCATCGACACGCTGGCCGTGTCGGACAATGACGACATCATGCGGTTCCTGTCGGTGCGCGCCCTGCTGGAGGGCCAGGCGTGGTACGACATGACGCAATACCGGATGCTGCCGCCCGCCGGGCTTGACCTGCACTGGTCGCGCTACGTGGATGCGCCGATCGCGGCGCTGGTCTGGCTGGCGGCGCAGGTGGTGCCCACGGCACAGGCCGAGGCGTTCGCGCTGGTGGCGTGGCCGACGCTGCTGTTCCTGCTGTTGCTGCTGGCCACCGGGTTTGCGGCGCGGCTTGTGTTCGGTACGCCGACGGCGATTGTCAGCATGATCGCCCTCGCCCTCTGGCCGCCGACGGGGCTGACCTATTTCGGGCCGGCGCGGATCGACCATCACAACGTGCAGATCCTGCTGACCTGCGTGGTGCTGATCGCGCTGATCCTGCCGGGGCGGCCGGTCCGGCTGGGGCTGGCCGGGGGGCTGGCGGCGGCGATGTCGCTGGCGGTGGGGCTGGAGATGCTGGTGACGCTGGCGCTGGCGGGCGTGGTGCTGCTGGTGCAGACGGTGCTGAGAAAGCCGGGCAAGGGGTGGCACCTCGTGGCCTTCGCGCTGGCGCTGTCGGTGGGGGCGGCGCTGCTTTTCGCCGGGCAGACGCCGCCGGTGGAATGGCCGGTGCCGAAATGCGACGAGCTGTCGCCGCCCTTCCTCGCGCTGGCCGGGGTGGGCGCGCTGATCTGTATCGCCGCGGCGGCGATCTCGGCATGGATGGGGAGCCTTGGCCTGCGGGTCGTCGCGGTGCTGGGGGTCACGGCCATCGGGCTGGCCGTGGTCTACCCGCTGATCGCGCCCTGTTTCGGCGGGCCCTATGGCGACTTGCCGGAGGAGGTGCAGGCCCTCATCACGACCCGGATCACCGAGGCGCGCCCGGCCCTGCCCCCGCTTCTGGCCGGGGACGAGATGGCGTTCCGCTTCACCTTCCCGGCCGCGGCGGCAGTGCTGATCGCGACGCTGGTCTGGGGTGTCCGGGCCATGACGAAACGCGACACGGCGCAGACCACGGGGCGGGTCGCCATCCTGCTGGCCTTCGGCTGGCTGGGGGTAATCGCCTGCCTGTTCCAGATCCGGCTGGTGCTGATGGGGGCGGCGGCGGTGCCGTTCCTGATGGGCTATGCCATCGCCGCGCTTCTGCCACGGCGCGAGGGCGGCGGGGTGCGGGCCGGGACGGCGGTGGCGCTGGCGCTGACCGTGGCGCTGACGCTGTTGTCGCCGACGCTGTTCACGCTGGTCACCTCAAGGGCCGCTTCGCCGAGCCCGACCGCCGATGACCGGCCTGCGACGGCGTTGGGCACCGCGAATGCGAGCGATTGCCGCAAGGCCGATCTCGTCCGCAGCCTCGACGCGGCCCCGCCCGGCCTTGTGCTCACCTCCAGCAATTTCGGCCCGGTCCTGCTTTTGCTGACCGATCACACTACGCTGGCCGGTCCCTATCACCGCAGCGCCGAGGCGGTGGCGAATGGCGCCCTGCCCTTCGACGGCGACGAGACGGCCTTGCGCAGCGCGCTGTCGCGGACCGGGGCCGTTTACCTGCTGCTGTGCCGGGATACGCTCTATGGCGACGGGACATCCTTTGCCACGGAGCTGGCACGGACAGGCGAAGCGCCGGGGCTCGAACCGGTCGAGGGGCCGGACCCGGCGCTGATCCTTCTCAAGGTGACCGAGGCCGAGGCGGGTTGAGAACGCCCCGGTCGCCCGATCAGAGCATCTTCACCACGTAGGCGCGCGAATAGAGATCGGGCTCGCCCAGCATGAAGGGCCGGAAGGGCGGCGTGACCTGTGCCACCTCCCACACGCCGTCGGCGGTGAGCTTTTCCATCACCGGCGGAAAGCCCTGATCGACATAGGAATGCTCCAGCAGGTTAAAGACACCGTAGCCGCCGGGACGGGTGACGCGGGCCAGGTGGGTCAGGGTCGAGGGCGGGGCGTGGCCCGGCCCGAAGGAGCCGACGCAGACAAAGCCCGCGAAATGGTCGTCGGCATAGGGCAGGCCTTCGCCCATGTCGGCCTGTTCGAACCCGGAATAGGCGCCGGTCTCGTTGGCCCGCGCCATCATGTCCTTCGAGAGGTCGCAGCCGAAGACATGCATGTAGCCCATGACCATCAGCGTCTCGCCCACCAGCCCGGTGCCGCAGCCCGCGTCGAGGATCGGCCCCCTGGTGCGCCCGATATGGCTGGCCAGAAGCCCCGCGCCGAGGGCCGGCAGGCGGAAGCCCTTGGCCAGGTTGTCAGCGTCGTAGCTGCCCGACCAGTCGTCGTAGAGCGTGCGGGCCTCATCCGGGGACTTGGCGCCATAGACGCCATCGAGATCCTCGCTTTTCATTCGCAGTTCCTCCTTGGCTTTCAGGGCCGACGGCCGAAGTGCGCGCTCAGGCGCGGGCGTTGTCGATGAAGGCGCGCATGCGCTCGGCATCCTTGACGCCGGGCGCGCTTTCCACGCCCGATGCGACATCGACCTGCCGCGCGCCGGTAAGCCGGATGGCTTCGGCCACGTTGTCGGGGGTCAGGCCGCCGGCCAGCATCCACGGCACGGGCCAGCGGCGGCCGGCGATCAGCTTCCAGTCGAAGGCCACCGCGTTGCCGCCGGGACGGTCGGCCCCCTTGGGCGGCTTGGCATCGACGAGGATCTGGTCGGCGACCTTGCCGTAGAAGTCGATCTGGGTCACGTCCTCGGGGCCGGAGATGCCCACCACCTTGATGACCGGCAGGCCGTAGCGTTCCTTGACCTCGGCCACCCGCGCCGGGCTTTCCTTGCCGTGAAGCTGCAGGAAATCGAGCGGCACGGTGGTGGTCAGCAGGTCGAGCGTGGCGTCGTCGGCATCGACCGTCAGCCCCACCTTGCCCACGCCCACCGGTACCGAGGCGGCCATGAAGGCCGCGGCCTCGAGGTCGATATAGCGGGGGGATTTCGGGAAGAAGTTGAAGCCGAGATAGGACGCCCCCGCCACGATCGCGGCGGGAATGTCGGCGGGGTCGGTGAGCCCGCAAATCTTGACCCTGGTGTCTGACGGCATGCCAGCGTCTTAGCTGGCTTCGTCCAGAAGTGCCAGCACTTCGTCCTTGCCCTGGTGGCGTTCGCCCTTGAGGCGCTTGACCTCGGCCTTGAGCCGCTCCATCTCGCGCGCCTGGCGGGCGGCGGCGGCGCGTTCGCCGGCCTCGCGGATCCATTCCCAGATGAAGCCGATGATCAGCCCCGCCAGCACCCCGCCGAACATCACCAGGAAGAGCGGCATGTCATAGGCCGGGTTCAGCGCGGCCAGATGGGCCAGTTCGGTCGGCAGCACCTGCACGGTCACCACCTCGCGGTTGGCGAGCGCGACAAGGATCAGGGCGATCGCGAAGATCGCGATCGAGGCGTAGCGGATGTATCGCATCAGGCCTTCCCGTTCAGACGGTCACGCAGCAGCTTGCCGGTCTTGAAGAACGGCACGTGCTTTTCCTCGACATGCACCGACTCGCCGGTGCGCGGATTGCGGCCGGTGCGCGATTCGCGCTTCTTGACGGAAAACGCGCCGAAACCGCGCAGCTCGACCCGATTGCCTTGCGACATCGCGTCGGTGATCTCGTTGAAAATCGTGTTCACGATGCGCTCGACATCGCGCTGGTACAGATGCGGGTTTTCGTCGGCAATCTTCTGAATCAATTCCGATCGGATCATCGGCTGTCTCCCCGGGCTTGGCTTGGCTTGCGCAGTCCTGATTTTGGTAAACTATAGATAGAAATCAAAAAAATCGGAATAGTCTCACACGCTACCTTTGGGAAGATTTCCGCCATTTCGCGGGGTCATTGACGGGAATTTCGGCCCGGAAGCGACATTTCGCCCGGAAGCGACATGCCGCGGCGCAGAGAAGTCGGCCGGAAAAAACCATTGATTCGCATTGGAAATTCCGGGTGCCCGCCGGCCCGTCGGAGTAGCCTGACCCGGCCCGCCACGCCCGGTGAAAAGAAAGTACGGTGGCGTACATTTTTTCCGCCCCGCACGAAAAACGGCCCCGTCAGAACCTGACGGGGCCGCCTGGCCATCCACCTTGCGGGGGACGGGATTACTTGTCGTCGTCGCCTTTCAGCGCAGCGCCGAGGATGTCGCCCAGCGAGGCGCCCGAGTCGGAGCTGCCATACTGTTCCACGGCTTCCTTCTCTTCGGCGATCTCGCGTGCCTTGATCGAGAGACCGAGGCGGCGGGTCTTGCTGTCGATGTTGGTGACGCGGACGTCGACCTTGTCACCGACCGAGAACCGCTCGGGGCGCTGCTCGGAGCGGTCACGCGACAGGTCGGAGCGGCGGATGAAGGATTTCATGCCTTCGTATTCCACCTCGATGCCGCCATCCTCGATCGAGGTGACCTCGACCGTGATGATCGAGCCGCGCTTCACGCCGCCCACGGCTTCGGCGAACTTGTCGCCGCCCAGTGCCTTGATCGAGAGCGAGATGCGCTCTTTCTCGACGTCGACCTCGGAGACCACGGCCTTGACGACATCGCCCTTGCGGTAGTTCTGGATCGCGTCTTCGCCACGCTCGTCCCAGCTGAGGTCGGAGAGGTGGACCATCCCGTCGATCTCGCCCGGCAGGCCGATGAAGAGACCGAATTCGGTGATGTTCTTGACCTCGCCCTCGACCTCGGTGCCTTCGGGGTGGGTTTCCGCGAAGACTTCCCAGGGGTTGCGCATGGTCTGCTTGAGGCCAAGCGACACGCGGCGTTTCGCCTGGTCGATCTCGAGCACCATGACCTCGACCTCCTGAGACGTGGAGACGATCTTGCCGGGATGCACGTTCTTCTTGGTCCAGGACATTTCCGAGACGTGGACCAGGCCTTCGACACCCGGCTCCAGCTCGACGAACGCGCCGTAGTCGGTGATGTTGGTCACGCGGCCGGTGTGGACCGATTCCAGCGGGTACTTGGCAGCCACCATATCCCACGGATCTTCCTGCAGCTGTTTCATGCCGAGGCTGATGCGGTGGGTTTCCTTGTTGATCTTGATGACCTGGACCTTCACGGTCTCGCCGATCGACAGGATCTCGGAGGGGTGGTTGACGCGGCGCCAGGCCATGTCGGTGACGTGCAGCAGGCCGTCGACACCGCCGAGATCGACGAAGGCGCCGTATTCGGTGATGTTCTTGACCACGCCGTCGACCGCATCGCCCTCGGAGAGCTTGCCGATGACCTCGGCGCGCTGTTCGGCGCGGCTTTCCTCGAGGATGGCACGGCGCGAGACGACGATGTTGCCGCGGCGGCGATCCATCTTGAGGATCTGGAAGGGCTGCTTGAGTCCCATCAGCGGGCCGGCATCGCGCACGGGGCGCACGTCGACCTGGGAGCCGGGCAGGAAGGCCACGGCGCCGCCGAGATCGACGGTGAAGCCGCCCTTGACGCGGCCGAAGATCGCGCCTTCAACGCGGGCGTCGTCGGCATAGGCTTTTTCCAGACGATCCCAGGCTTCCTCGCGGCGGGCCATCTCGCGGCTGACGACCGCTTCGCCGCGGGCGTTCTCGGCCGCGCGGAGATAGACCTCGACCTCGTCTCCGACGGAGATTTCGGGCGTTTCACCGGGATTTGCGAATTCTTTCAGGTCAACGCGGCCTTCCATCTTGTAGCCGACGTCGACGATGGCCTGGCCCGCTTCGATCGCGATCACCTTGCCTTTGACGACAGAGCCCTCTTCGGGGGTGTCCATTTCGAAGCTTTCGTTGAGGAGGGCTTCGAATTCCTCCATCGATGTGTTTTGAGCCATGTGGCGTTCGGTTCCTTTTACGTCTTCGATTTTTCCGGCCGCGCGGTTGTCTCCGCCGGTCTTGGGTGGGTTCGTTGGTCAGCGGGCTGCAAACGAAAGAGGGCCGGTGTGCCCGACCCTGCTCGGCCTCTTCTTATCATTTGCGGCGTTGCCCGCCTTGTCGACACCGCGCTCTATAGAGGCGGCGGCGGAGGGAATCAAGGGGTATCCGCGGGCGCGCCCGCGCGGGCGGTTCAGGTTAACGCTTCCTTAACGATGGTGATGGCGGCTGCGACGGCGGCGTCGATATCCATGGTCGAGGTGTCGAGCGTCACCGCGTCGTCGGCCGGTTTCAGCGGGGCGGCGGCGCGGGCGCTGTCGCGGGCGTCGCGGGTGCGCAGGTCGGCCAGGACGCTGTCGTAATCGGTATCGTGGCCGGAGCCCAGCAATTCCTTAAGGCGCCGTTCGGCGCGGATGTCGTCGGTCGCGGTGACGAAGAGCTTCACCTGGGCGTCGGGGCAGATCACCGTGCCGATATCGCGCCCGTCGAGCACCGCGCCGCCCTCTCGCCGGGCGAAGGCGCGCTGGAAATCCACCAGCGCGCGGCGCACCTCGGGGATGGCGGCGACGCGGCTGGCGGCCTGGGCCACGTCGGGCGTGCGCAGGTCACCCGCCTCGAGATCGGCGGCCTGAAGCTGCGAGGCGGCTGTCACCGGGTCGGTGCCGTCGAGCGTGCGGCGGCCGGTGGCGCGGTAGAGCAGGCCGGTATCGAGATGCGCGAAGCCGAAATGCGCGGCCACGGCCTTGGAGATCGTGCCCTTGCCGGCCGCGGCCGGCCCGTCGATTGCCACAGTGAACGCCATCGCCCTGCCCCTTGTCCGAGTCCCGAAGTGGTAGAAGATCACGCGCCGGGGCTCAAGCCATAGGATGGGGGATGTCAGGGGGAGTGCTGGAGCGGGTAACGGGAATCGAACCCGTAACTTAAGCTTGGGAAGCTCGCGTGATACCTTTTCACCATACCCGCTTTGCAGAATGGACAGGTATGAAATCGCCGGGGTGCGGTCAAGGGGTTTCGGGTTGCGCCGGGCCGTTGCGTGAGGGTTTCGGCAAGGGTTAACGGGCAAGTGAAACGGGGCGTACGGGTTATCTGGCGAGAATCACCCTTAAGGGGCTGATTAACGGCAGAAATCCGGTGTCGGTATCGCGTCGGTATAACGTCGGTATTTTGTCGGTGTTTTTTCCCGAAAGGGGCGGGTTAAGGGGGCGTGCGGGGGTGTTGCGTGAGAGAGAGTGGCGCGCATCGGCGGGCCGCGGTGCGGCGCCGATTAAAATTGCTCCGCAGCTTTGTTATCCTCTCGCTCCCGACCGACTATGGGCCAGTGACTTCGCCTTGATCCATTTGACCCAAGACCTCGGCAACATCAGCTTTGTCATCGAACTCGTCGCCGTGACTTCTTGTCTTGATCGGCTTCGGTGGTGGTGCCTGCCACGCGCGCAAGTGCTGCCCAACTAGGTCGTAAAACTCCGGCACAATTCGTTCGACATCCTCGATGAAAGTTCGGCTGCCTGCAAAACGCTTGCCAACTCTCTCGACAAGTCGAACTTCAAAGGTGTGTGGCGCCGCGTTCTTATTGTCAGACTGCAATGCGTCGGGCTCTTCTCGAAGCTCCGCAAGCGTGGCATCTGTAGCAGCACCTCGACCCGGCCAATGCGCCCAGACCAAGATTCGAGGATCATCGTCCTTCAGCATTTTGAGCAACCAGTTAACACGCGCCTTGGTCGACTTCCTGTCCTGCGGGGCCTTAAGTTTCATGGAAGCCGAGACGGTGCGAAGAGCCATATCCGCCCTTACCACAATGTCGGCAGCACTGTCCGGAATTCGAAAGGTCGAAACCAGGCATCGATCGTTGACCAGTCCCTCGATCCCGGATTTCAATCGACCAGCCGGATCGCCCTGGAGCTTTCTTTCTACAATCGTGTCAACAGGTTCTCCGACGTGCCGGGAGAGTTGAAGACACAGGTCACGCTCCTCCTCGATCCAACACGCCACACCTTCTTCGACCTCGGGTGCCGATTTCTTGAGTGTGGCGTTGTTCGTGATCGATTGATTCAGGTCCTTCCAATTCTTTCCCATATGCGTGAAACGCTGAACACCTGTGCCCGGATGGTCAAAGAAGCGCCTGATTTCATCAAGAAGAAACGCTTGCTCCGCATCTTCCACAGAACCCTTGTAAGCAAGAATTTCGCACTGGGTTGCA
Source organism: Roseovarius sp. (assembly GCF_965228755.1). Classification (GTDB taxonomy): domain Bacteria; phylum Pseudomonadota; class Alphaproteobacteria; order Rhodobacterales; family Rhodobacteraceae; genus Roseovarius. The sequence continues at coordinate 882,322 of NZ_CBDDIG010000013.1, read as the reverse complement.
ATCCATGTCCAGGACCAATGGAACAATCCTACCTTTCTCAACAGGGTCTTAGAGACCGCAACCGGAGAATGATCGGCCCTCGTGACAAACTCATTGGAGATGGTAATCACGGCGTCAATGCCGTTGGCGCGAGCCATTTCGACGTAACGTGTAACTTGGTCCGACTCGAGCCTCGAGGTCCCAATCTTCGCCTCAACGAGGGCGCTCCAGCGAGTCTTACCCGTGGACACTATCAACAGCCCATCCGGCCGGTTCTTAGCGCTGTCGGCCTGTTTTAGGACCACTTCGGTAAAGGCTTCAATCTTCGTTCGCTTGCCGACGCGCAACCCAACAGTCGACAGCATTTCTTCGGCCAGAGATGGAATTTGTGGAAGTAACGATAACAAGATCGACGCAATTCTTTGCTCTCGGTTTGTATCCGCAAGAACCGGTATTAGACGCGCAGGTTCGCCGCGCTTCAGAAAATCAGGTAAATCCATAATTATGCCCTCCAATAAATGAAGGGTAATGAGCAGGTTAGCGGCCAGTCAACTATTAGTTGTTCAGCCGGTTACTGTCGTCGCCGATATCACCAGCGAGAGCATTCCTCAAGCTACCGCCAATTAGACAGTGCTAAACGCGTCTTCACCCCCGCCGCCGGCGTCGGCGCCCTTCGCCGCCGGCATCGCCGCCGCCGAGGTTGAAGCTGACCTGCGGCAAGGTGGCGATCTTTTTCAGCTCGGGGAACGGGTCGGTCTTGTGGGGGATGGCGTTGGCCGCGACGAAGTGATCCTGGAACTTCGGTTCGATGGCGGTTTCGACCTTGGTGATCTGGCGGACGACGCGCTCGATCTCGGCCCGGGCGCCGATGTTGCAGAGCGCGATGCGGGCGCCGGTGCCGGCGGCGTTGCCGGCGGAGGTGACCTTGTCGAGCGGCACGTCGGGGATCATGCCGAGGACCATGGCGTGTTTCGGCGAGATATGCGCGCCGAAGGCCCCGGCGAGCACTACGCGGTCGACCTTGTCGACGCCGCGCTGGTCCATCAGCAGGCGGGCGCCGGCATAGAGCGCCGACTTGGCAAGCTGGATGGCGCGGATGTCGCCTTGCGTGACGGTGATGCGCGGGCCGCCCTCGGCACTGGCGTCGTGGACGAGGTAGGAATGGGTGCGCCCCTCGGGGATGCAGCGCGGGGTGCCGGTCAGCTCGGCCGAGCCGATCAGGCCCGACTCGTCCATCAGCCCGGCCATGCGCAGTTCCGCCACCGCCTCGATGATGCCCGAGCCGCAGATGCCGGTGATGCCGGTGACGGCGGTTTCCTCGTCGAAGCCCTCCTCGTCCGACCACTTGTCGCAGCCGATGACGCGGAAGCGGGGTTCCTTGGTCTGGGGGTCGATGCGGATCGCCTCGATGGCGCCGGGGGCGGCGCGCTGGCCGGAGGAGATCTGCGCGCCTTCGAAGGCGGGGCCGGTGGGCGAGGAGCAGGCGAGCACGCGGGTCTTGTCGCCCAGCAGGATCTCGGCATTGGTGCCCACGTCGACGATGAGCGCGAGGTCCTCGGATTTGCCCGGCTCTTCCGACAGGGCCACGGCGGCACAGTCGGCGCCCACGTGGCCGGCGATGCAGGGCAGGATGTAAGTGCGGGCGCGGGGGTTGATGACGGTGAGATCGAGATCGCGCGCCTCGAGCGTCATGCTGTCGGAGGTGGCGAGCGCGAAGGGGGCCTGCCCGAGTTCGACCGGGTCGATGCCGAGGAGCAGGTGGTGCATGACCGGGTTGCAGACGAAGACCGTCTCGAAGATGAGGTGCGGCTCTATCTCCGCCTCCTTGGCAATCTCGCCGGCGAGGGTGTTGATGGCGTCGCGCACCGCCTTCGTCATCTCCTTGTCGCCGCCGGGGTTCATCATGGAATAGGAGACGCGGCTCATCAGGTCTTCGCCGAAGCGGATCTGGGGGTTCATGATGCCGGAGCTTGCCTTGACCTCGCCCGTCACGAGGTCGGTCAGGTGGGCGGCGATGGTGGTGGAGCCAAGGTCGATGGCAAGGCCGTAGAGGCCGTGCTCGTGGAGGCCCGGCCAGATGTCGAGCACGCGGGCCACGTCATCCTGGTGGGATTTGTGGAGCGCGACGGTGACCTGGAACTTGCCCTTGCGCAGGACGGGCTGAAGCTTCGACAGCAGGGTGACATCGGCGCGGATCGCCTCGATCCCCCATTCCTTTTTCAGGGCGCGGGCGAGGCGTTCGAGATCGCCGGTGGGTTCGTGCATGTCCGGCTCTTCCACGTCGACGAGGTAGAGGCGGGTGGCCGGGTCCATCTCGATCACGCGGGCAGAGGCGGCCTTGCGCACGACCTGCTTGTGCACCTGGCTTTCAGGGGGCACGTCGATCACCACGTCGCGCAGGATCTGGGCCTGGCAGCCGAGGCGGCGGCCGGGTTTCAGCCCGCGCTTCTGGTCGTAGCGTTCCTCGACCTTGTTCCATTCGGAAAGCGCGTCGTCGGCCACGGTGATGCCGTGCTTGGAGAACTCTCCGTAACCGGGCGTGATCTGGCATTTCGAGCAGATGCCGCGGCCGCCGCAGACCGAGTCGAGATCGACGCCCAGCTGGCGGGCGGCGGTCAGGACCGGGGTGCCCGCGGGGAACCGGCCGCGCTTGCCGGAGGGGGTGAAGACGACGAGGGGATCGGTGGTCATTGCGGTGCGGACCTTTTGGCCAAAGGTGAGTTTGTGGCGCACCATAGACGGTTCGTTTTCCGGGGGAAGGCTGCAACCGGCAGAATCTTGTCCGGGGGCGTCATGGATGTGGATAGGGGGTCCGGGGGGCTCTGCCCCCAACGCTGAAATCCTTTGGGATTTCAACGTCTCCCCCGGGATATTTTTGGCCAGAAGAAGCGGGGGCCTGGGCCTTCAGGCGCGGCGGATATTTGCGCCGAGGGTGGTCATCAGCGGCTCGAAGACCGGGAATGAGGTGGCGATGGGGGCGCCGTCGTCGATGCTGACGGGTTTCTGCGTGGCGAGGCCGAGGATGAGGAAGGACATGGCGATGCGGTGGTCGAGATGGGTTTCGCAGGTGGCGCCGCCGGGGACGTTGCCGTGGCCGAGGCCGGTGACCGTCCACCAGTCTTCGCCCTCTTCCACGGTGATGCCGCAGGCGCGCAGGCCGGTGGCCATGGCGTCGATCCGGTCGCTTTCCTTGACGCGGAGTTCCTTGACGCCGCGCATCTCGGTGGTGCCTTCGGCGAAGGCGGCGACCACGGAAAGGACGGGGTATTCGTCGATCATGCTGGCGGCGCGGTCGGGAGGGACGGAAATGCCCTTGAGGTTGGGCGAGAAGCGGGCGCGGAGGTCGGCCACGGGCTCGCCGCCTTCCTCGCGCTGGTTCTCGTAGGTGAGGTCGGCGCCCATCTCGCGCAGGGTAGTGAAGAGGCCGGCGCGGGTGGGGTTGAGGCCGATATTGGGCACGAGGATGTCGGAGCCCTCGGTGATCAGCGCGGCGCAGACGGGGAAGGCGGCGGAGCTGGGATCGCGCGGGACGGCGATGGTCTGGGGTTTGAGCTCGGGCTGGCCCTGGAGGGTGATGATGCGGCCCTCGTTGGTGACCTCGGTCGAGATGGTGGCGCCGAAGCCCGCCAGCATACGTTCGGAATGGTCGCGGGTGGCCTCGCGTTCGATGACCACGGTTTCGCCGGGCGCGTTGAGGCCGGCGAGGAGGACGGCGGATTTCACCTGTGCCGAGGGCACCGGCACTTCGTAGCGCACCGGAAGGGGGTCGCGCGCGCCGACGATGGTCATGGGCAGGCGGCCGCCGGAGCGTCCGACGGCCTGTGCGCCGAAGAGGGCGAGTGGGTCGGTCACGCGGGCCATGGGGCGCTTGTTGAGGCTGGCGTCGCCGGTGAAGGTAGCGGTGATCGGCGAGGTGGCCATGGCGCCCATGATGAGGCGCACGCCGGTGCCGGAATTGCCGCAGTCGATGACCTGGTCGGGCTCGGCAAAGCCGCCGGTGCCGACGCCGTGGACGTGCCACGTGCCGTCGTCGTCGCGGGTGATCTCGGCCCCCATGGCGCGCATCGCCTTGGCGGTGTCGAGCACGTCTTCGCCTTCGAGCAGGCCGGTGATGGTGGTTTCGCCCACCGCGAGCGCGCCGAGGATCAGCGAGCGGTGGGAGATCGACTTGTCGCCCGGGATGGCGGCTTCGCCCGAAAGGCCGGTGGAGGCGTGGGAGGTCATGGGGGTCGGGGTGCCGTGGCCGGACATGGGCTGTGCCTTTCGTGAACGGGTCGGCCTGCCTGATAGCGCAAGCATCGGGCGGGGTAAATCCGTGTTCAGCCGCGGGCGAGCGGCAGGGTGGCGCAGCGGAATGCGCCGCCGGTGGAGGGGACGGCGTTAAAGGGGAGTTCGTCGACGCGGTAGCCGGCGGCGCGCAGGGCGGCGTTGACGCGGGCGCAGGCCGGGTGGTCGCGGGCGACCAGGTGATCGGGGGCGAGGGAGAGGACGTTGGTGGACAGCGCGGCGGCCTCGTCGCGGGTGACCTCGATCCAGTCATAGTGGTGGCGCATGGCGGCGGGGATGGTGTCGAGCCCGGTCGGGTAGATGAGGGCGTGGCCGAGGCCCAGCGGCTGGAAGGCGCAGTCGAGGTGGAGCACGTCTTCGCCCTGCGACAGGGGCCGGGTGGGGACCGGGTGGATGGAGTAGATGTCGCCGAATTCCCGGCGGAGGAAGGCCGCGCCTTCGGGGTCGCTGCGCTGGCCGACGCCCACGAAGATGTCGGGGCCGGCGACGATCACGTCGCCGCCTTCGAGGGTGATGCCGGGGGGCACGGAGAGGCGGGGGCCGGTGAAGCTGGCGAGGAGGCGGTCGAGCCCGCGGATTTCCTCGGCCCGGCTGGCGTTGCGCATGGCGGCGGTGACGAAGGTGTCGCCGATGACGAAGCCGATGTCGCGGGGGCAGGTCTGGTCCTGCACGGTTTCCGGGGCGAGGTCGGGGATGTGGAGGGTGACGCCCGCCCCTTCCAGCGCGGTGCGGAAACCGGCGAACTCGGCCACGACCTGCGCCTCGGTGGGGTGGCCGTGACGGGCGAGCGTGTGGCGGTGGGTTTCGTTCACCACCTCGACGCGGGCGCCGTCGCGGTGATAGCCGGCGCCGCGCCCCATCACCACATGGCGGAGGGGCGCGAATTCATCGGCGATGTGGAACTGCCGCAAGCGCCTCAGCCTGCCGCGGTGATCAGGAACTCGACCTTGAGATCGGGATGGGCGAGCCTGGCCTCGCCGCAGGCACGGGCGGGGGCGTGGCCCTCGGGCACCCAGGCATCCCAGACCTCGTTCATCTCGGCGAAATCGGCCATGTCGGCCAGCCAGATGGTGCATTGCAGGATGCGGGTGGTGTCGGAGCCGGCCTCGGCGAGGAGCTTCTCGACCTTGGACAGGCAGGAGCGGGTCTGGTCGGCGACGCTGTCGCCCTTCTCGCCCACCTGGCCGGCCAGGTAGATGGTGCCGTTATGGGTGACGATCTGGCTCATGCGCTGGCCGGTGTGGTGGCGGGTGATGTCGGACATGGGGGTTCCTTCGATGATGGTGCGGCCCGTCGGCGGGCGGGAGACATGGTGATTGCATCCGGCCGTGCGATCGGCATAAGGCGGGGCATGGCCAAGCTCTATTTCCACTACTCGACGATGAACGCGGGCAAGTCAACGCTGCTTCTGCAGGCGGCCCATAACTACCGTGAGCGGGGGATGGAGACGTTCCTGATGACCGCGCAGGTGGATGACCGGGCGGGTGACGGCACCATCGCCTCGCGCATCGGGATCGGGCAGCGGGCGGCGACGTTTACGCCCGAGACCGACATGATGGCCGCGGTCACCGCGCGGCTGGAACAGGGGCCCGTGGCCTGTGCCTTTGTCGACGAGGCGCAGTTCCTGACCAAGGCCCAGGTCTGGCAGCTGGCGCGGGTGGTGGACGATATCGACGTGCCGGTGATGTGCTATGGCCTGCGGGTGGATTTCCGGGGCGAGCTGTTCCCGGGTTCGGCCGCGCTTCTGGCGCTGGCGGACGAGATGCGCGAGGTGCGCACGATCTGCCATTGCGGGAAGAAGGCGACGATGGTGGTGCGGCAGGATGGTGAAGGCCGGGTGGTGACCGAGGGCGAGCAGGTGCAGATCGGCGGCAACGAGACCTATGTAAGCCTGTGCCGGCGGCATTGGCGCGAGGCGGTGGGCGACCGGGGGTAGCGGGAACCGGCGTGGCCCTTTGCACGTTGATTTTGCGTGAAAGGAGAACCGTCATGGACCGTCTGGCCATCTACCTTGCCATCCTGGCCGGTGCCTGTGTCGCCGGGGCCGCGCTGATCGCGGCGTTCGCGCTCGGGTATTATTCCTTCTGGGCCTTCCTTGTCTGCGGCGTGATCGGGCTGGTCACCGCCTATCCGATCGGGTTCTGGATTTCCCGCGCCATCAAGCGGGAGGATCCGAATTTCAACCACCGCAAGCCGCGGCAGTCGGACGGGATCCTGCCCGATCCGAAGGCGCCGGAGATTTAAGACCGGGATTGGCTCAGGCCCGTTCGACCAGGACCGAGCCGACCGAGTACCCTGCCCCGAAGGAGCAGATCAGCCCGGCATCGCCGGGCTGGAGGTCGTCGGAGTATTTCGAGAAAGCGATGATCGAGCCCGCCGAGGAGGTGTTGGCGTAGTCCTGCAGGATGTTGGGCTGTTCGTCGGGGTCGGGCGTGCGGCCCATCACCTTCTTGCCGATGAAATCGTTCATTGTCTTGTTGGCCTGGTGCAGCCAGAGACGTTTTAGCTGGTCGGCGGCGACGCCCTCCTCGGCCATGTGGTCGGCGATGTGCTTCGACACCAGCGGCAGCACCTCCTTGAACACCTTGCGCCCCTCTTGCACGAAGAGCATGTCGCGGCGGTCGTCCATGTGCCCCTCGCGCGTGCGGCGGAGGAAGCCGTTGTTGTTGCGGATGTTGTTGGAGAACTGCGTGGCGCAGCGGGTGGAATGGACGAGGAAATGCGCGCCCTTGGCGTCTTCGGCGCGTTCGAGGACCATGGCGGTGCAGACATCGCCGAAGATGAAGTGACAGTCGCGGTCGCGCCATTCGAGGTGGCCGGAGCAGATCTCCGGGCTGACCACGATGGCGCAGCGGACGGAGCCCGAACGGATCATGTCGGCCGCCGCCTGGATGCCGAAGGTGGCAGAGGAGCAGGCGACGTTCATGTCGAAGGCGAAGCCGCCGGCGCCGAGGAGTTGCTGGATCTCGATGGCGATGGCGGGATAGGGCCGTTCGTGGTTGGAGGCGGCGCAGATGACCAGGTCGACCTCCTCTGCCGTGCGGCCCGATTGGGCCAGCGCCTTGCCGCAGGCGTCGAGGGCCATTTCGGCCATGATCCCCGGCTCCTCGTTCGAGCGGGGGCGGAGATGGGGGTGCATCACGTCGGGGTCAAGGATGCCGGTCTTGTCCATCACGTAGCGCTGTTCGATACCGGAGGCGGAGAAGATGAAGCCGGTGGAGGATGGCGGTTTGGGCTCGACCTCGCCCGCCGAGATCGCCTCGGCGTTCGCGGCGTTGAATTTCTCGGCATAGGCGTTGAAGGCGTCGACCAGTTCGGCGTTGGTGATGGTCTGATCGGGGGTGAAGACCCCGGTGCCCGTGATGGCAGGTTTGAACATTGTGGCTCTCATCAGGTGTACCGCCCAGATCAACGCAGGCGGGCCTGAAGGTCAAGCGGAACCGGCGAAGCCCTGCCGGAACGCCGGGTCAGTTGACGAGGTTGGGCGGGGTGTTCCCGTTGAGCGCGGCGACGAGATTGTCGACGGCGAGGAAGCCCATCCGCTCTCGCACTTCCAGCGCGGCGGTGCCGAGATGCGGCAGGAGGGCGACGTTCTCCATCTTCGTCAGCGCCTCTGGCACGTCCGGTTCGTTTTCGTAGACGTCGAGGCCTGCGCCGCCGATCCGGCCGGTCTGCAGCGCCTCGATCAGCGCGTCCTCGTCGACCACGTCGCCGCGGGCGATGTTGATGAAGCGGGCGTGGGGCTGCATGGCGGCGAAAAGCTCCTCGCCGACGAGGTGTTTGTTGTCGCCGCCGCCCGGGACGGCGGTGACGACGAAATCGGAAAGCGACACCAGCTCTTGCAGGGTTTCAACCTGCCGGGCCTCGATATCCACCGATTTGGGCGAGCGGTTGAAGTAAACCACGTTCATCCCGAAGCCATAGTGACAGCGCCGGGCGATGGCCTGGCCGATGCGGCCCATGCCGATGATGCCGACAGTCTTGCCGGTGACATGCAGGCCGAGGAGTTGCGTGGGGGTCCAGCCCGTCCACTTGCCGGCGCGCAGCAGGCGCTCGCCCTCGCCCGCGCGGCGGGCGGTCATCAGCATCAGCGTCAGCGCGATATCGGCGGTGGCGTCGGTGACGGCGCCGGGGGTGTTGGTGACCATGAGCCCGGCGGCGCGGGCGGCGGCCACGTCGATATGGTTGTAGCCGACGCCGAAATTGGCCAGCACCTTGCAGCGGGAGCCTTCGGAACCTTCGAAGACATCCGCCGTGAAATAGTCGCCCAGCGTGGGCAGGACGCCGTCATAGAGGGTGAGCGCCGCGCGCATCTGGCCCACTTTCAGCGGCCGCGTGTCTTCGCGGATCTCGACGTCGAAATGCTGTTCGGCGCGGGCGATGACGGCGTCGGGCAGGCGTGTGGTGAAGAGGACGCGCATCAGTGCATCCGCTCCCCTTCGGCGACTTCCTGGTCGGGGGCGATGAGGACGATGCCGCCCTCGGCGTCGGACGCGCCCAGCACCAGCACCTCGGACATGAAGGGGCCGATCTGGCGGGGCGGGAAGTTGACCACGCCCATGACCTGACGGCCGGTGAGGCTTTCGGGAGTGTAGTGGGCGGTGAGCTGGGCCGAGGTCTTGCGCTCGCCGATCTCGGGGCCGAAATCGATCCACATCTTGATGGCGGGTTTGCGGGCCTCGGGGAAGGGTTCGGCGCGGATCACTCGGCCCACGCGGATGTCGACCTTGAGGAAGTCGTCGAAGGTGATTTCGTCAGCCATTGCGGAGTTCTTTCGAGCGGTCGGTGGCGGCGGCCACGGTTTTCTTCATCAGCGGGAGGAGGCCCGTGGCCTCGTCCATCAGCACTTCGAGCCCGGCTTGGGTGGTGCCGTTGGGGCTGGTGACGTTGACGCGAAGCTGGTCGGGGGTTTCCTCGGCCTCTTCGGCCAGTGCCCCTGCCCCGGCGACGGTGGCCTGCGCCAGTTGCATGGCGAGGGCCGGGGAGAGGCCTTGCGCCTCGCCCGCCTTGGCGAGGCATTCGATCATGTGGAAGACATAGGCAGGGCCGGAGCCCGAGACGCCGGTGACGGCATCCATCTGGTCCTCGCTGTCGAGGCGGACCACCTGCCCCACGGCTGTCAGCAGCTCCTCGGCGGTGTCGAGATGCGCGGGCGTGGCGTGCGCGTTGCCGATGATGGCAGTGATGCCCCGGCCCACGGCGGCGGGCGTGTTGGGCATGGCGCGGATGATCGGGCTGTTGTCGCCGAGCGCGGCCTCGAAGGCGGAAATGGGCGTGCCGGCGGCCACCGAGACGAAGAGGGTCTTGCCCCCGCCCATGGCGGCGATGGCGGGCAGCGCGTCGCCCATCATCTGGGGTTTGACGGCGATCAACACGATGGCGGGCTGTTCCGGCAGGTCGCCATTGAGGGTGACGCCGGTGGATTGCAGCCAGTCGGAGGGTTTCGGGTCGATCACCCAGACGCTTTGCGGCGGCAGGCCCCGCTTGAGCCAGCCTGCCAGCATGGCCGAGCCCATCTTGCCGCAGCCCAGCAGCACCAGCCCGTTGCGGGCTACGTTGTCCGTGGTCATCCCCTGTCCCCCTTGCCAGTTCCGAACGGCGTGTCAGGGGCGAGTGTTACGCCCGCATCCCGGGGGATTCAATGGCGGGAAAGGTGGGTGAGGCGACCCGGCAGGGGATTGCCCGCCAGGTGCCGTTATTCGCGCCGGTTCAGGCGGTGCCGTAGGCCTCGGCGATGGCCACCTGCATGGCGTCGCGCGGGGTACGGTCGCCCCAGATGACAAGCTGGAAGGCCGGGTAGAAGCGCTCGGCGCTGAGGACGGCGGCGTTGATCAGCGTATCGACCTGTTCGGGGCAGACGCTGGGCGCGCCGGCCATGACGAGGCCGTAGCGGTAGACCATCAGCTTCTGCTCGGCCCAGTAGGTAAAGGCGCCGGCCCAGCACTGGTCGTTCACTTCGTTGAGGGTCTGGTAGAGGACCGGCAGCTTGTCTTCCGGCGGCTCCATCTCGAAGGTGCAGACCATGCGCAGGGTCTCGTCATAGGCGGACCATGCCAGCGTGACCGAATAGGTGCGCCACTGGCCCTCGACAGCCATGGCGATCTGATCGTCTCCGATCCGGTCGAAATCCCAGTCGTGATGCTCGGCGAGATGCTCGACGATATCGATGGGGTGAAGATCTTCGCTCAGAAACTGCTCGGATAATGCCATGCCGCCACCTCTTTTGAGTTGTAGCGCGGGGGCTTGGCAGCGCCCCAAGCGCTAGGTGCCTGCTCTAGAACGGGGGCTTATTCCCTCTGTTCCTACCATATATCGTGGCGAGTGGATTGCGGCCTGTAAAGCTATTTGTTGGGGATAACCTCAATAAGTTGTGGATGACGTCAAAACTTCATCAAGATGAGATGGGGGTGTCATGTGGGGGGATGGTGTGAGGAAGGTGACGGTCGGTTGGCGCGCGGCCGAGATTGCAGACGCCGGGCGGCGCCCGTCCGCGGGTGGGCGCGCCGACGGGTGTGATGGTTGATTTATGGTGCGGCCAGCCTCCGACGGTGGCTCTGCATGGCGGCGGTGCAGAAGCGCCCGCCCGGTCGGGCGGACGGGCGCTGCCCGGCGGTGCGCCTTTGGCGCACCTTGATTCCGGGCGGGGCGTGAATCGGGGGATTTTTTGGCTGAAAGGTCGGCGGGCACCCGCCCTACCCTTACTTCTCCAGCGCCTCGATCCGCGCCTTGAGCGCCTCGTTCTCCTCGCGGGCCTTCTGGGCCATGGCGCGGACGGCGTCGAATTCCTCGCGGGTCACGAAATCGCGGTCGGCGAGCCAGCGGTCGATCATCGATTTCATCGCCGTCTCGGCCTCTTCCCGCGCGCCCTGGGCCACGCCCATGGCGTTGGTCATGAGCTGCGAGATGTCGTCGAATACCTTGTTGCGGGTCTGCATGGGGATTGCTCCGGCGTTACATTTGAAATCTATATGGGCCGCAAAACCCCGCCGCGCAAGGTTGACTTCCCCGTTGACTTCCCCGTGGCGACAGAGGCAGAGAGACACAAATGCAGGCCGCCATCCAATTCCCCGATCTGTCACCCGAGATCTTCACCCTGCCGATTTTCGGCATGGAATTCGCGCTGCGCTGGTACGCGATGGCCTATATCGTGGGCATCATCGTCGGCTGGCGGCTGGTGGTGGCGACGCTGCGCCGGCCGCACCTGTGGAAGAACGACACGCCCGTCATGAAGGAAAGCCAGGTCGAGGACCTGCTGACCTGGGTGGTGCTGGGCGTCATCCTTGGCGGGCGGCTGGGTTACGTGCTGTTCTACAAGCCCGCTTATTTCGTTCAGAACCCGGCCGAGATCCTGATGCTGTGGCAGGGCGGCATGTCGTTCCATGGCGGGCTTCTCGGGGTGATCATCGCCTGCGTGGGCTTCTCGTGGCGGCAGCGGATTCCGTGGCTGTCGGTGGCCGACGTGCTGTGCATGGCGACGCCGGTGGGCCTGTTGCTGGGGCGGATCGCGAATTTCATCAATGCCGAGCTGTGGGGCCGGCCGACCGACCTGCCGTGGGGGGTGATCTTTCCCGGCGAGATGGCGCAGTATTGCCCCGAGGTGGTGGGCGCCTGTGCGCGGCATCCCTCGCAATTGTACGAGGCGTTGCTGGAGGGGCTGATCCTGGGCGCGGTGCTGCTGTGGCTGGTGTTCCGGAAAGGCGCGCTGAAGCGGGTGGGCACGGTGACCGGCGTGTTCTTCGCGGGCTATGGCCTGGCGCGGTTCCTGGTGGAATTCGTGCGACAGCCGGATGCGCAGTTCGTGTCGGAAGGCAACCCGCTGGGGCTGGCCTTCCACGTGGGCGGCTACGGGCTGACCATGGGGCAGATCCTGTCGCTGCCGATGTTCGCGCTGGCCGCCTACCTGGTGATCCGGGCGCGCAGGCCGGCATGACCGCGCTGAAGGAGCTTCTTGTCAGCCAGATAAGGGCCAGCGGGCCGATGACGGTGGCGGAGTACATGGCCGCCTGCCTGATGCATCCCGAGCATGGCTATTACGCCACGCGCGACCCGCTGGGCGCGGCGGGCGATTTCACCACGGCGCCCGAGATGAGCCAGATGTTCGGCGAGCTGATCGGGCTGTCGCTGGCGCAGGCGTGGATGGACCAGGGGGCGCCGGGGGCGTTCGTGCTGGCCGAGCTGGGGCCGGGGCGCGGGACGCTGATGGCGGATGTGCTGCGGGCGACGAAGGGGGTGGCCGGGTTTCACGATGCGGCGCGGGTGAACCTTGTCGAGACCTCCCCGGCGCTCAGGCAGGTGCAGGCGCAGACGGTCAAATGGCCGGGGATCGCGTGGCGCGAGAGTGCCGCGGACCTGCCGGAGCTGCCGCTTTTCGTGGTCGCGAACGAGTTCTTCGATGCCCTGCCCGTCCGGCAGGTGCAGCGCGAGGGCGAGCGCTGGCGGGAACGGCTGGTGGGGCTCGAGGGCGAGGCGCTGACGATCGGGCTGAGCGATCCGAAGGCGATGGCCCCGCTGGAGCATCGGCTGGAGGACACGCGGGACGGGGATATCGTCGAGTTCTCGCCCATGGGCGAGAGCATCGCCGCCGAGATCGGCGGGCGGATCGCGAAACATGGCGGCGCGGCGCTGATCGTGGATTACGGCGACTGGCGGTCGCTGGGCGATACGTGGCAGGCGGTGAAGGGGCACGAGGCCGCGGACCCGCTGGCCGAGCCGGGGCGGGCCGACCTGACGGCGCATGTGGATTTCGAGGCGCTGGCGCGGGCGACGCCGAGCACATACAGCCGCCTGACCCCGCAGGGCGTGTTCCTGGAGCGGCTGGGGATCACCGCGCGGGCACAGGCGCTGGCCAGGGGGCTCGAGGGAGATCGGCTGGAAACCCACATTGCCGCGCATCGCCGCTTGACCCACCCGCATGAAATGGGGACGCTCTTCAAGGTAATGGCTTTCACCCCCGACGGGGCGGCCCCGCCGCCCGGATTGGACACATGACGCTCGAGATCATCACCGCCGAAGCCCTTGCCCCGCTGCGCCACGGGTTCTTTACCCGCAAGGGCGGTGCGTCGTCGGGCGTGTTCTCGGGGCTGAATTGCGGGCTGGGCTCGTCGGACCAGTCCGACGTGGTGCGGATCAACCGGACGCGGGCGGCCGATGCGCTGGGGGTCGGGCCGGAGAACTTGGTGAATGTCCACCAGGTGCATTCCGCGCGGGTCGAGGTGGTGGAGGGCCCGCAGGAGGAGCGGCCCAAGGCCGATGGCATGGTGACGAAGGTGCCGGGGCTGGCGCTGACGATCCTGACGGCCGATTGCCAGCCGGTGCTGTTCGCCGACCGGCAGGCCGGGGTGATCGGCGCGGCCCATGCCGGCTGGCGCGGGGCGCTGGACGGTGTGCTGGAAGAAACGGTGGAGCAGATGGAGGCGCTGGGTGCGTCGCGCCGGAACATCGTGGCAGTGATCGGACCGTCGATCAGCCAGCAGGCCTACGAGGTGGGCCCCGAGTTCCTTGACGACTTCATGGCCGACGATCCGGACAACCACCGTTTCTTCGCCAATGGCGAGGGCGACCGTTACCTGTTCGACCTGCCCGCGTTCGGGCTGCACCGGCTGCGCCGCGCCGGGGTGGGCCACGCGGAATGGACGCGGCATTGCACCTATTCCGATGCCGGGCGGTTCTTTTCCTATCGCCGGGCGACCCATGCGGGCGAGGCCGATTACGGGCGGCTGTTGGCGGCGATCCGGCTGTAAATGGGGCATGGCCGGGGCCGGCGGTGCCCGATCCTGCCACAATCACCCCCGACCGGACCGGCGGAAGCCTTTGGATCGAGGCTATTTCCGCAATGATTCCAGGCAGGTGACCGGAATTTGGCAGGGTTTCCGGAATTGGGCCGCCCTGCCCGGCAAAAGACCGAGGAATCCCATACCTGCGCCAAATCGTGGCCTCAAAGCCGGGCAATATTGCCCCTAACGGAACGAGGGACGCCGCAGCGCTCCGAAAACCGTCAGAGCAAGAGGGTAAGGGACATGAAGAGACGTTGGATGAAATCCGTCATCGAAACCAGCAAGCAGGCGACGCCGGCGCTGCCGTTCCAGCGCGGGATGCGCAACACGGCGCGGCGCGAGCCGGGCCAGGCCGCCGTACCGGTCAAGGCCGTGCGCACCGCCTGAGCGGCGTTGCCACGGGCGGGGTTGCCCCAATTGTGGCGAAGTTGCGCGATTCGACTCGCATGGAAATGCCGAATTGTGGCGAACTCGTCGACACGTGGCCAACAATCTTAACGAAGTTTAAAGGATTGTCGGCAAGTGCATGACAGTGATTGGTCAAATTTGACTAAACTTGGGCAATTGCGCCAATTGTTTGTCATCGCAACGTGAATGGTAACTAGTCCTTCTGTCGTTGTCGGTGGGGGCCGACGCGGTTGAGACAACCTGATAAAGGTGACTCAATAATGGTATCCCCCTACGATTCCGCGCATTTTTCCGCGCGTTCCGGTAACAAGTCTTCTGTACATCAAAATCGCGGCGCCGTGCCCCAGCAGGCACGCAAGACCCTTGCCATGCGCAAGTATCGCATCTCGTCCCTGATGGCCGACGGCCAGATCCGCACCTCCGACCAGATCGGGCCGGCGATGCCGATCTTCGAATCCGCCTTCTTGGCCTTTGCCCACGGCACGCTGATCAACACCACGCAAGGCCAGGTCGCGGTCGAGGATCTCGAGCCGGGCATGAAGCTGCAGACCGCCGACCAGGGGGCGATGCAGCTGGTTTGGGTGGGGGCGATGACGCTGATGCCGCGCTCGGACCAGCATCCGCATGGCAGCAGCCTGACCCGGATCATGGCCGACAGTTTCGGCTTCGGGCGCCCGCAGGCCGATATCATGGCCGGGCCCGGCGCGCGGTTCCTGCTGCGGCCCAGCGGCTATGCCGAGCGATTCGGCAGCAACCGGGCGCTGACGCCCGCCGCGCAGCTGGTCGACGGGTTCAACGCCATCGAGATCACGCCGCCGCGGCCGGTGACGGTCTATCACCTCTGCCTGCGCCGCCACGCGATCATCACCGCGGGCGGGATGGAGGCCGAAAGCTATCACCCCGGCCCGGGCTTCGAGCGGAACATGGGACCCAACATGCTGAGCCTGTTCCTGTCGTTTTTCCCGCATATCAAGAAGCCGCGCGATTTCGGTCCGCTGGCGCAGGATCGGCTGCCGCTGAAGGGGATCGAGAACGCGGCCGAGATGGCCTGACGCCACGAATTTTGCTGCCACGACCGAAACGGGGCGCGACGGGGGTCGCGCCCCGTTTCGATTGTGTGGAGCGCCGGCGCGCACCCGGCCGGCCGTCGTTCAGAAACCGGCCCTTTCGGCAATCAGCCGGGCCAGACGCTCGGAATATTTGCGGGTCACGTGGTTGTGGTCGTAGACGACGAGGTGGCCCTCCGCGTCGACCGAGGTACAGTGCGTGTCGCCGCAGAAAATCTCTGTCGGGTCGATGTAAAGGTCCGGCAGGTCGGCGAGGCCGCGCAGTTCGACACGCGCGGCGAGATGCTCCGACGTTTCGATGGCCGGCACCTCCTGAATGCCGAGGCGCAGGTTCTGCAGCAGGTAGACCGCCACGTTCTCGGAGAAGACGGGGCCCTGTTCGAGGAATATGACGCGCAGGTTCGTGGCGTGCAGGCGGGCGACCGCCTCGGCCATCTTGTCGCGGACGGCGGCGTAGGAGGGTTTCCGGCCGTCGATGGTGACGTTGCCAGCGCTGGCGGCGCCGATGATGTTGCCGGTGATCACCACGTCGGTGATGCCCGGCAGCGCGTCGATGTGATCGAGAATGGCCTGATGGGTGTCGCTGTTGCAGCGACGCTTGTAGCTGTTGGCGAGGCCGGGCACCGGCGGGCAGCCATTGGCCACGAAGGCAATGCCGCGCAGCCCCCTGTCGCGCGCCATGCGGTCCATCCCCCCCAGCAGGGCACCGGCGAGGCTGTCGCCCCAGAGCACCAGGGTCGGCGCCGCTTGCGGATCGCCGAACTCGCAGCGTCGCACGCCGAAGCGGTCGGGGTCGCCGCAGTCCATCCGGACATCGCGCCGCTCGACATAGCGCAGCAGGTCCTCGTCGGCGTTTTCCAGCGCCCAGCGGTAGGAGGGCACCGTCTCGGGCCGCTTGTCGGCCTGCATGTAGATCAGCACCGCCGCCCCGACCGAGACCACGGCGGAGCCCACCATGGACCACGCCACCGCCTTGGTCGGCAGGCGCCGGCGAAACGGCTGTTCGACCAGGCGGTAGCCGGCATAGGCCAGCAAGAAGGACAGCCCGATCAGCAGCCAGACATTCTGGTCGAAGGCGATCCGGCCGAAGCGGTGCTGGACCAGCGCGAAGACCGGCTGATGCCAGAGATACGTGCCATAGGAGATCAGCCCGATCCCCACCAGCGGCCGCAGGCTGAGGATGCGCTGCACGACGCCGCCGTCGCGGGCAAAGAGGATCACCAGCACCGTGCCAAATGTGGGAGGGAGGGCGCTTATGCCGGGAAACCGGGTGCCGTCATCGTAGATCAGGATTGCGAAGGCAATCAGCGCGATGCCCGAGGCCGCCAGCCCGTCGCTCAGGACCGGTCGGAGCCGGGGGGCGCCGGATGTCCTCAGGTAGAGGGCGGCCAGCGCACCAAGGAGCAGTTCCCATGCGCGGGAGGGCAGAAGGAAGAAGACCGCGGCCCGGTCGAGCGACAGCGCCCATT
Source organism: Roseovarius sp. (assembly GCF_965228755.1). Taxonomy (GTDB): domain Bacteria; phylum Pseudomonadota; class Alphaproteobacteria; order Rhodobacterales; family Rhodobacteraceae; genus Roseovarius. The sequence goes on along the minus strand of NZ_CBDDIG010000013.1, from coordinate 865,339 downwards.
CGGCCAGCACGAGGCTGGCGATCGTCAGCGTCACCAGGATCGGGATCACGGACTTGCGCCAGATCAGCATCATCAGGAGGGGGAATAGGATGTAATATTGTTCCTCGACCGCGAGGCTCCAGGTGTGGAGGAGCGGCTGAAGCTCGGCGCTGGTCTCGAAATAGCCTGTCCGGCTCCAGAAGAAGAGGTTCGAGGTAAAGGTGGCGACGGAGAGGACGCTGTAGGTGAAGGTCTCGAGGTCGCGCGGCATGAGCCAGAACCACGCGAAGGGCAGGCTGACGAGGACGACGAGAAAAAGCGCCGGCAGGATGCGCCGCGCGCGCCGTTCGTAGAAGCGCCGGAGCGAGAAACGGCCCTGGTCGATCTCGTCGGCGATGATCGTGGTGATGAGGTAGCCGCTGATCACGAAAAACACGTCGACGCCGACATAGCCGCCGCCGAACGCGGTGAAACCCGCGTGGTAAAGCACCACCGGCACAACGGCCAGCGCCCTGAGACCGTCGATTTCAGCTCTGTACCTGATGGATTGCCCCCAACGTGAAGTCGGCCCGAAACCCGGCAGGCCGGTGTGCCTCAGGCGGATTTCTTCAGCCGGTCTTCCAGTACGTCGAAGGGTACGCCCGGCTCGTCCTTGGCGCCGCGGATCACCAGCGAGGTCTTGACGCTGCCCACGTTGTCGGCCGCCGTCAGTTCCTCGGTCAGGAAGCGCTGGAAGGTCGAGAGGTCGGGCGCCACGCATTTGAGGATGAAATCCACCTCGCCGTTCAGCATGTGGCATTCGCGCACCAGCGGCCACGCCCGGCAGCGGGCCTCGAAAGCCGACAGGTCGGCCTCGGCCTGGCTTTGCAGGCCGACCATGGCATAGACCTGCACCTCGAAGCCCAGTTCGCGGGCGTCGACCTTGGCGTGGTAGCCCTGGATATAGCCGCTTTCCTCGAGCGTGCGGACCCGGCGCAGGCAGGGCGGGGCCGAGATGCCGACGCGCTTGGCCAGTTCGACATTGGTCATCCGGCCGTCAGCCTGCAGTTCGGCGAGGATCTTGCGGTCGATCTCATCGAGTCGGGTCGCGGGCATTCTGGGTCTCCTTGAATTCGCGATTGTTATACCACCACTGCGGGCACGCGCAATAATGTTTCGCCCTTGCGCAAGATCGTTTCCCTATTGGCGCACCATCGGCGTTTCGCATCGCGGCGGGGGCCCGGAACGGCCGGGCCGGCACGCCGCGGTTTCGCGGGAATGCGTCCCGCTTTGCGCATGACGGGCTTGCGGGGGTTTCGCGCCCCCTGCCCCGCCGCTATATCTGTGCCCCGAGTCACCGACACCCTTATCACGCAGGTTCCGATCATGGCCGAGACACGTCACACCAAAACCCTCATCATCGGGTCAGGCCCGGCCGGCTATACCGCCGGTGTCTATGCCGCCCGCGCCATGCTGGAGCCGGTGCTGGTTCAGGGGATCGAGCCGGGTGGACAGCTGACCACCACCACCGAGGTCGAGAACTGGCCCGGCGATACCGAGGTGCAGGGCCCCGACCTGATGGTGCGGATGGAGGCCCATGCCAAGGCGATGGGCTGTGACATCGTGAGCGACATCATCACCCACCTGGACACCGACAGCCGCCCCTTCAAGGCGACCGGCGACAGCGGCACGATCTATACCGCCGACAGCGTGATCATGGCCACCGGCGCGCGGGCCAAGTGGCTGGGGATCGACAGCGAGGAGGCCTTCAAGGGCTTCGGCGTGTCGGCCTGTGCCACCTGTGACGGCTTTTTCTACCGCGGCGAGGAGATCGTCGTGATTGGCGGCGGGAATACCGCCGTGGAAGAGGCGCTGTTCCTGACCAATTTCGCGTCGAAGGTGACGCTGATCCACCGGCGCGACGAGCTCAGGGCCGAGAAGATCCTGCAGGACCGGCTGCTGAAGCATCCGAAGATCGAGCCGCTGTGGTTCCACGAGCTTCAGGAGGTTCTGGGCGACGACACCCCCAAGGGCGTGACCGGCGTGCGGGTGAAGAACAACCAGACCGGCGAGGTGTCGGACATTCCCTGCAAGGGCGTGTTCATCGCCATCGGCCACGCGCCCGCCAGCGAGTTGCTGAAGGGCAAGGTCGAGATGCATCACGGCGATTACGTCAAGGTCGAGCCGGGCAGCACGCGCACCTCGGTGCCCGGCCTCTTCGCGGCCGGCGACCTGACCGACCATATCTACCGTCAGGCGGTGACCAGCGCCGGGATGGGCTGCATGGCGGCGCTCGATGCCGAGAAGTTCCTCGCCGAGCTGGAGGATCTGCCGGTTCAGCCCGCCGAGAAGGTCGTTGCCGTCGAGTGAGCGGCGCGGTGAAAAGCGCCTGGCGCCGGCCGAAACGGCAATGCACCGCGCACATAGCGGCTTTTTCGCCAGTTTCGCCCAGAACTCCGCCTGTGTGCTTGCATGTGGGGTTCAAGCCGGTTTAAGGCGCCATTGACGCCGGGGCCGGTCGTTCCGGGCCTCTGAATTTCCATTGTCCAGACGACGCGAGAGAAGCAATGTCTTATTCGAACCTGGCTCCGATTCCCGAGCTGTATGTCTCCTACGATTCTGCACAGAAACTGAAGGTCGAAGCCGGCGACCTGACAAGCTGGGACCTGAGCCCGCGCCAGATCTGCGATCTCGAACTGCTGATGAATGGCGGTTTCAACCCGCTGAAGGGTTTCCTGACCGAGGCCGACTATAACGGCGTGGTCGAGGAGATGCGGCTGGCCGACGGCTCGCTCTGGCCGATGCCGATCACGCTGGACGTGTCCGAGGCGTTTGCCGAGGGCATCGAGCCCGGCCAGGACATCGCGCTGCGCGACCAGGAGGGCGTGATCCTCGCCACGATGACCGTCACCGACCGCTGGACGCCCGACAAGAAGCGCGAGGCCGAGAAGGTTTTCGGCGCCGATGACGAGGCGCACCCGGCCGTCGACTACCTGCACAACACCGCCGGAAAGGTGTACCTTGGCGGGCCCGTCGTGGGCATCCAGCAACCGGTGCATTACGATTTCCGCGCCCGCCGCGACACGCCGAACGAGCTGCGCGCCTATTTCCGCAAGCTGGGCTGGCGCAAGGTCGTGGCCTTCCAGACCCGCAACCCGCTGCACCGCGCGCACCAGGAACTGACCTTCCGCGCCGCCAAGGAAGTGGAAGCCAACCTGCTGATCCACCCCGTCGTGGGCATGACCAAGCCGGGCGATGTCGATCACTTCACCCGCGTGCGCTGCTACGAGGCGGTGCTGGACAAGTACCCGGGCTCGACCACCACGATGAGCCTGCTGAACCTCGCCATGCGCATGGCCGGCCCGCGCGAGGCGGTCTGGCACGGGCTGATCCGCCGCAACCACGGCTGCACCCATTTCATCGTCGGCCGCGACCATGCCGGCCCCGGCAAGAACAGCGCGGGCGAGGATTTCTATGGTCCCTACGACGCGCAGGACCTGTTCCGCGAGCACCAGGACGAGATCGGCATCGAAATGGTCGACTTCAAGCACATGGTCTATGTGCAGGAGCGCGCCCAGTACGAACCGATGGACGAGATCGAGGACAAGGACAACGTCACGATCCTGAACATCTCGGGCACCGAGCTGCGCCGGCGTCTGTCGGAAGGGCTGGAAATCCCCGACTGGTTCTCCTTCCCCGAGGTGGTGAAGGAACTGCGCCGCACCAAGCCGCCGCGCTCCGACCAGGGCTTCACCGTGTTCTTCACCGGCTTCTCGGGCTCGGGCAAGTCGACCATCGCCAACGCGCTGATGGTCAAGCTGATGGAGATGGGCGGCCGCCCGGTCACGCTGCTCGACGGCGATATCGTGCGCAAGAACCTGTCGAGCGAGCTGGGCTTCTCGAAGGAACACCGCGACCTCAACATCCAGCGGATCGGCTATGTCGCCAGCGAGATCACCAAGAACGGTGGCATCGCCATCTGTGCGCCGATCGCGCCTTACGCCTCGACGCGCCGCAAGGTGCGGCAGATGATCGAGGAATACGGCGCCTTCTGCGAAGTGCACGTCGCCACCTCGATCGAGGAATGCGAACGGCGCGACCGCAAGGGGCTCTACAAGCTGGCGCGCGAAGGCAAGATCAAGGAATTCACCGGGATTTCCGACCCCTATGACGTGCCCGAGACCCCCGAGCTGCGGGTCGAGACGGAAGGCACCGACGTGGACAACTGCGCGCACCAGGTGATCCTGAAGCTCGAGCAGATGGGGCTGATCGCGGGCTGAGGCCCCTGAACGGCGAACGGATTGGCGGGCGGTCCTTCGGGGCCGCCCGTTGTCGTTTCAGGGGGGCGGGGTTGGCGGAGCGGGTTGCCCTGGGCTAGAGCCGGGGCATGTATGCCATCGCGCTCACCTCCATCCCGCCGCGCCTGCCCCGCCTGGGGCCGGTGCTGGCGTCGCTCCTTGCGCAGGAGCCGGCGCCGGCGCGGGTGATACTGTGCCTGCCGGAGCAATGGGCGCGGTTTCCCGGCGGTGGCGCCCTGCCCGCCATGCCCGAGGGAATCGAGCGGCTGGACGTGCCCGAGGATCTCGGCCCCGCGACCAAGGCTGTCGGCCCGGCCCGGGCGCTGGCGGGACAGGTGGAGCGGCTGATCTATTGCGACGACGACTGGCTGATGCCGCAGGGCTGGGCCGGTGCCCTGCTCTCGGCGCAGCGGAAGGGCGAGGCGGTGGCGGCAAGCGGCTGGACGGTGGACCGGCTGACGCGGCGCAGCGGGGCGCGGCCGGGCTGCGTGGACATCGCGCAGGGGTTTTCGGGCGTGCTGATCGACCCGCGCTGGCTGGCGGGCGACGGGATGGCGCCGCCGTCGGCGGCCTGGGCGGTCGACGATATCTGGCTGTCGGGACAGCTGGCGCGGCAGGGCATCGCGATCCGCCTCGCGACCGGCGCGCGGGCGGGCATGGCGCCGGCATACGACGACGGGCACGCGCTGCAGGATGCGGCGATCGGCGGCCGGACGCGGCACGAGGCGAACATGGCCTGCGTCGAGGTGCTGACGCGGCGATATGGTATCTGGCCCGCCCTTTAGGCCCCCGACGCGCGGACCTGTCTGCCGGATGCCTCCGGCGGGGATATTTTGGGCCAGAAGAAACACGGGCCACGCGCCCTGCTTCTTCTTGGTCGCAAATATCCCGGGGAGTTTGAGAGGCTGGCCCCTCAATCGCTCCGCCCGATCAGCCGGGCGGGTCGGGGCGGTCTTCCAGGACGGCGGTGGCGGCGCGGTGGTAGAAATCGGCGTAGGACGCGGCGGCCGGGATGGCCCGTTCCAGCCCCGGCAGGCGGGCCGCGTAGTCGGCTTCGGACATCGACAGGAGGGCCGCGTGCATCTCCGCTTCGGACCGGCACAGGATCATGCCGGAGCTGTCCATGAAATCGCCGATATTGGGGCAGCCCCAGTAGATCGGCACGGTCCGGCAGAGCACCGCGTCGACCAGTTTCTCGGTGAAGTAGTTCCGCTCCTGCACGTTCTCGATGATCAGCGAGTAGCGGTAGGGGGCGAGCCCGTCGGCCTTGGTGTCGAAGGGTTTGTAGCCGCGGCCCATCACGTCGACCGGCAGCGCCTCGGCCCGCACCCGTTCCACCAGCCGGTGGCGCAGGGCATGGCCCGCCTGCGAGCGCTTCTTCGAGGCAATGAGCGAGCACATGGCGGATTTGGTCATGTCGCGGCTCTGCCAGTCGCGGACCCAGGTGCTGCCATAGGGGAAGAAGATGCCGTTCGGGACACGGGCGAGCAGGTCCTCGTTGTAGCTGAGGATGCGGTGGTAGCGGCGGGCGGCGCGGGCGACGCGGGCCTGGTAGGTGCCGTGGATGGCGGCCGGTTCGGCCAAGATGATCGAAACGCGCGCCCGCGTGCCGAGGCCGGGCCAGGCGAGGTAGTAGCTTTGCGCGAACCCCACGAGGTGATCGGTGGGGGCGAGGTCGGCGATGGTCGCCCCCTTCCCCGCCAGCCGATCGGGCCGGCCCAGCGGCCAGAGCAGCCGGTCGAGCGGCACGCGCCCGCGGCGCAGGCCCGGCTTGATGGCGGGCGTCATGACGGCAACGGCAGGGGTGGGATCAGGCATCGCAGGCTCCGCTTGGCAGGCAGCGTCATACGGGCAATTCGCCCGTTCGGCAATCGCCGCACCGCCGATCCCGGCGGCCTTAAGCGCTTTACCGGGGCCGATTTCGCCGGTATCCGTGGTCACCGTCAGCCCACCGCGCCCCGCCTGCAAGGAGACGCCCCCGTGACCGCCGCCGCCGCCAGAGCCGACGCCGAGAAAGGCCCGCGCCGATGACCGCCGCGCGCGAGGCTTTCATCACGGCGATGCGCCAGGTCGCGGCCACGGTCACCGTGGTCACCACCGACGGCCCCGCGGGCCAGGCGGGCGCCACCGTCAGCGCCTTTACCTCGCTGTCGGCCGATCCGCCCTCGGTGCTGGTCTGCCTGAAGGCCGACAGCGGCATCGCCCGGGCGGTGCGCGGCAACGGGGTGTTCTGCGTCAACGTGCTGCCCGAGGATGCGGTCGAGATGGCCCAGGCCTTTGCAGGGGTCTTCGATCACGAGCGCGACAGCCGGTTCCAGGGGGTGGAGTTCTCGAACACCGAGTTCGGCCCGATCCTGGCGCGGGCCACGGCCTTCACCTGTTCGCTCAACCACCGGCACGTGCATGGCAGTCACGCCATCTGTATCGGCGACGTCACCGGCATTTCCAATGCCGGCGAGAAGCCGCTGACCTACATGAGCGGGTCGTTTCACATCGTCCGGCCACGGCAGATCTGACCGGCCGTCGGCCCGGACCGGGCCCGCATTATGCAGCGACTTCGGTAGCTTGGCCGAAATTTACCCCGTGCGCGCCGCGAAATGGATATGGCTCCGACATATTGTCGCCGGTTTTTTCGCGCCTTGTCCGACCAAAGGGAAACCACCAGAAGGTCAGCAAGGCATGGGACGGCTGGAAAATATTTACGAGGGCGAGTGGAGCACGGTTTCGCTGACCGCGACGGCACTGGGCCTGACGGTGCGCGAACGGTTCGAGCGCTTCAAGGTCGAGGCGATGTCGGAGCTGGTGCTGCGGCTGGCCGGCGGGCTGATGGTGGCGGGCTCGACCCTGCTTTGGCTGGTGTTGCCGCTGGGGGCGGGCGCAGACCAGCTCGTCTCGCACAGCCTGCTGGCGACGCTGTTCACGGCAACCGGGCTGGTCGTTTATGCCTATGGCACGCGCGGCTTCCGGCGCCAGCTTTCGCTGGATGCCAAGCGCGGGACGCTGTCGCTGACCAAGATCAACATGAACGACCAGGGCCGCGTGGTGCGCAGCATCCGCCTGAACGAGATCGAAAGCCTGTTCCTGCGCCGCCCGGCGGGGCGCGCGGGATTTGCCTCGCTCTACGTCCGGGTGGCCGGGCAGGACAGCCCGCTTCTTGCCCTGACCGGGTCGACAGCAGAGCTGGAGCGCATTCACGAGGACCTCTGCGATGTCATCCAGACGTCGGGAACCGATGTCCAGCAGGGTGCCGGACAGGCGGCGGGGCGGTTCTCGAGAGGGCTGTTGTCGGCGTAAGGGCACGCCTTCGAGTTATTCAGGGTCACCCGTCGGGGTGGCCCTTTTTCGTCGTGCCCGTCACAAGCCGGCGGCGAGATGGTCGATGAAGCCGCGCACGTTGGCGTCGAGCAGCCGCCGGTGCGGGTAGATCGCAAGGATCTGCACCGATCCCGTCCCGGCCCGCGGCAGAAGGCGGATGAGCCGCCCCGCCTCGATGTCCGGCTGCACGATCACCTCTGGCAACAGGGTCACGCCCATGCCGGCCAGCGCGGCCTCGCGCAGCGCCTCGGCGTTGTCGAGCCGCAGGCGCGTGCGCCCCGAGACGCGCATATGCGTGCCGTCGCCGTCCTGAAGGCGCCAGGTCAGGTGCTGGCCCTGCTGGCTGTGCACGAGCAGGTCGTGGCGGCTGAGCCCCTCGACACTGGCCGGCGGCCCCTTGATTTCGAGGTAGCCGGGGCTGGCGCAGAGCACCAGCTTCTCGCGCCGTAGCGTGCGGCTGATCAGGCCGGGCGACGGGTCGGTGACGCCAAGGCGGATGGCGAGGTCGAACCCCTCGGCGACGATGTCCGAGACGCGGTCCGACAGGCTCATCTCCACCTGCACAAGCGGCCAGCGGTCAAGAAACTGCCGCACCGCCGGCAGGATCAGCCGCCGGCCCACCGCATCGGGGGCGGCGATGCGCAGCTGGCCGCGCGGCTCGCCGGTGCTGCGGACGATGCTGGCATCGGCGGCATCGAGTGCCGCGCGCACCGCCAGGGCATGATCAAGGAGGGTGCGGCCCGCATCGGTCAGGCTGAGGGCGCGGGTGGTGCGGTTGAGCAGCCGGGTGCCGAACCGCGCCTCGAGCCGGGCGACGGCCTTGCCGGGGGCCGAGCGCGACAGCCCGTGGCGATGCGCCGCCGCGACGAAACTGCCGGCCTCCACCACGTCGATGAAAACCAGCAGGTCGTTGACCTCCGCGCCGGTCATAGAGGAATGGATTGTGGAAATGGGATCGTCACAGACAGGACCACCGTTCGTTGCCATGACCCCTAGATAGGGCCTGTACCCCGCAGGAAAAGGAGAAACCCCGATGACATCTGCACCCGTTCGCATGAACCCGCCCGAACTGCCCGATGCCGGCAAGGTCGGCTATTCGCAAATCTCGGTCGCCGAGGCCGGGCGGCTGGCCTTCGTGTCGGGGCAGGTGGCGCTGCGTGCCGACGGCGCGCCGGTGCCCGAAGGCCTCAACGCGCAGGCGCGGATCGTTTTCGACAACCTCGGCGCGGCGCTGGCGGCGCTCGGGGCGGGGCGGGAGCGGATCGTGCAGATGCGGATCTACATGACCGACCTGCGGCCCGAGACGATGGCGGTGGTGATGCCGCAACTGGCCGAATTCCTGGACGGCGTGCAGCCCAGCGTCACCGGCGTCGGTGTGACCGCGTTGGCAGAGCCGGAGTTGCAACTGGAGATCGAGATGGTGGTCAGCCTGCCGGCGTGAGAAACCCGGGCCACAATAGAAAAGGGGCCGCCCCGAAAGGCGGCCCCTGGTATTTCGTGCGCAGACTTCGGCAGATTACATCATGCCGCCCATGCCGCCCATGTCGGGCATGCCGGCGCCTGCGCCGTTACCTTCCTTTTGCGGTTTGTCCGCAACCATCGCTTCGGTGGTGATCAGCAGACCGGCGATCGAGGAGGCGTCTTCCAGCGCGGTGCGGACGACCTTCGCGGGGTCGATGACACCGTAGGAGAACATGTCGCCATATTCCTCGGTTTGCGCGTTGAAGCCGAACTTCGGATCGTTCGATTCACGGATCTTGCCGGCCACGACCGAGCCGTCGACACCGGCGTTCTCGGCGATCTGGCGAAGCGGTGCTTCCAGTGCCTTGCGAACGATGGCGATGCCATTGTTCTGGTCGTGGTTTGCGCCTTCGAGGCCGTCGAGCGCCTTGGCACCCTGGATCAGGGCCACGCCGCCGCCGACAACGATGCCTTCCTGAACCGCGGCGCGGGTGGCGTTCAGCGCGTCATCGACGCGGTCCTTGCGCTCCTTCACCTCGGTTTCGGTCATGCCGCCGACGCGGATGACGGCAACGCCGCCGGCCAGCTTGGCAACACGTTCCTGCAGCTTCTCGCGGTCGTAGTCCGAGGTGGTGTCCTCGATCTGCTTGCGGATCTGGCTGACGCGGGCTTCGATTTCGGCTTTCTCACCGGCACCGTCGACGATGGTGGTCTCGTCCTTGGTGATCGACACTTTCTTGGCCTGGCCAAGCATGTCCATGGTGACGCTTTCCAGCTTCATGCCGAGGTCTTCCGAGATGACCTGGCCACCGGTCAGGATCGCGATGTCCTGCAGCATGGCCTTGCGGCGATCGCCGAAGCCCGGTGCCTTGACGGCCGCGATTTTCAGGCCGCCGCGCAGCTTGTTGACCACGAGGGTCGCCAGCGCTTCGCCTTCGACGTCCTCGGCGATGATCAGCAGGGGTTTCTGCGACTGGATCACCGACTCGAGCAGCGGCACCATCGGCTGCAGCGACGAGAGTTTCTTCTCATGCAGCAGGATCATGCAGTCTTCCAGCTCGGTGGTCATCTTGTCGGCGTTGGTCACGAAGTAGGGCGACAGGTAGCCGCGATCGAACTGCATGCCTTCGACGACGTCGGTCTCGGTTTCGAGGCCCTTGTTTTCCTCGACGGTGATGACGCCGTCATTGCCGACCTTCTGCATCGCGTCGGCGATCATCTGGCCGATTTCCGATTCGCCGTTGGCGGACACGGTGCCGACCTGGGCAACTTCGCTCGAGTCCTTCACTTCGCGGGCGAGGTTCTTGATGTGGTCGACGACCTTGGCGGTGGCAAGGTCGATGCCGCGCTTGAGGTCCATCGGGTTCATGCCGGCGGCAACGGCTTTCATGCCTTCCTTGGCAATCGCCTGGGCCAGCACGGTGGCGGTGGTGGTGCCGTCGCCGGCCTCGTCATTGGTGCGGCTGGCGACTTCTTTCACCATCTGCGCGCCCATGTTCTCGAACTTGTCTTCCAGTTCGATTTCCTTGGCGACCGAAACACCGTCCTTGGTGATGCGGGGCGAGCCGAAGGATTTGTCGAGAACCACGTTGCGGCCTTTCGGGCCGAGGGTCACGCGGACGGCATCGGCCAGCGTGTTGACACCGCGCATCATCTTGTTGCGGGCGTCGGTGTTGAATTTGACGTCTTTTGCAGACATGTCAGTTGCTCCTGAAATCTTGTTGTCGTTGGGTCAGTTAGACGATCCGGGGCGTTCAGGCTGCCTTGGCGGCCTTGTCACCGTCGATGATGCCCAGAATGTCGCTTTCCTTCATGATCAGCAGCTCTTCACCGTCGAGCGTGATCTCGGTGCCCGACCACTTGCCGAACAGGATGCGGTCGCCGGCTTTCACGTCCAGCGCAATGCGTTCGCCGTCGTCGTCACGGGTGCCTGCACCGACGGAAACGACTTCGCCTTCCTGCGGCTTTTCCTTGGCGCTGTCGGGGATGATCAGCCCGCCAGAGGTTTTCTCTTCGCTCTCAACGCGGCGGACAAGCACGCGGTCATGCAGCGGTTTAAATGCCATTGCTTTGGCTCCTTGGCTCAAAGTTTCCTCCAATCGCCCCGTCCCGGGCGATTAGCACTCATAGCTGGTGAGTGCTAACGGCGAATAGCTAGGGGCTGGTCGCAAGCCTGTCAACATCCCGTGAGGCATTTTTTCGAAAGAGAGTTTGCGGCCGGGGCATGGGGCCCATAGGGTTCCGCCCGAGAGGGGCGGAAAGGAGATTACATGCTGCGTCTTGTTGCCGTGATTCTGTTGGTACTTCAACCCGTTGCAGCCCTTGCGCTGTGCGAGGGCCGCGACCTGATCGACGCCATGCCCGAGGCCGAGCGGCAGGAGGTGCGGGACAGGGCCGCCGCCGCCCCCTACCCCGAGGGCCTGCTGTGGCGGGCCGAAAAGGGCGAGACGGAGATCACCATCTTCGGCACCTACCACTTCCGCCACGCCGAGACCGACGCCCACCTCGAGCGTCTCAAACCGCTGATCGACGCCGCCGATGCCGTGTACCTGGAGATGTCGCTGGAGGATCAGAAAGGGTTTCAGGCCAAGCTGGCCAGCGACCCGTCGATCATGTTCATCACCGAGGGCAAGACCCTGCCCGACCTGCTGGGCGAGGCCGACTGGCAGCATTTCAAGGCCGAGATGGAGGCGCGGATGATCCCCGGCTTCCTGGCCGCCAAGTTCAAGCCGCTCTGGGCCGCGATGATGCTGGGGATCGGCCCCTGCGAGGCGCGCAACGGCGGGATGGAAGGCGGCGGCATCGACGAGATGGTCGGCGAATACGCCACCGAGCAGGGGCTCGGCACGCGCTCGCTGGAGGATTTCGCCGAGGTGCTGGCGACGCTCGACACGGAGCCGGCCGAGAAGCAGATCGAGATGATCCGGATGACGCTGGCCTGGCCGGGCGATGCGAACGACATGTCCTACACGGTCCGCACGCGCTATCTGCAGCAGGAAATTGCGCTGATGTGGGAGTTCTCGCGCGCCGTGTCGCTGAAATACGGCGGGCCGACGGCGGAAGGGGATTTCGCGCGGTTGGAGAAGATCTTCCTGACCGACCGCAACGCGGGTTGGGTCGAGAAGCTGCTGGCCGAGGTGCCGGGGCAGAAGGTGGTGCTCGCCGCGGGGGCCGGGCATCTGCCGGGCGAGATCGGCATCCTCTACCTGCTGGAACAGGAAGGCTTCACGATCGAGCGGCTGCCGCTTCGTCCGTGACGGCAAGGCCGCCCGCGTCGCTCAAGCCGTAAAGCCCGCGCTCGACGCGGATGAACCAGCCGGAATGGTTGTCGGCCATGATCCGCGTCGCGCGCGTCACGCCCGTGGCCTTGGCCACCTCGGCGCCGCGGCAGGCGCCGTTTGCTGCCAGGTGCGCCAGGATACGCAGCGTGTCCTGCTTGTAGGCAGTCATGATCGCCCCCCGCGTGCCGCCCGCGTTCGGGTCGCCCTCGCGGCGGGCGAACTCGGTCAGCAACCGCTCGCGCCGGCGCTGCGACTTGCGCGGCCGGAACGGCACCGGGTCGCAATGCACCTGCACGAAGCCATCCTCGGCCCGCACGCTCAGCACGCCCACGCCCAGCCGCTTGCACAGACCCACATTGCCCTTGAAGGCACGCCAGCCCGCCCTGCCCTGCCAGCGCGGGACCGCGACATAGACGGCATCGGAGATCGCCTGCCGCGCCACGGCCTGTTGCAGGAGGGTGAGGGAGAAGCCGGTTTTCAGCTCCACCAGCAGCGGCTCTTCCCCGTCGCGGCAGGCCACCACGTCGGCCGGGCCGACCTCGGCCTTGACCTCGTAGCCCAGCGCTTCGAGCCATGCCTTGACGGGCGGGTAAAGGTCGGTTTCGGCCAGTCTGCTCATGGCCCGAAGGGTAGCCGGGGCGGGGGCGGCTTGCCAATGCGGGAAATGCGATTGAGCGGGCCGCGTGGCAGGGCTACCCTGATCCGGGGCTTTGCAGGAAGGACCGCCATGACCGACATACCCGTCACCCGCCCCATGAGCGCTGCAGAGCTGGAAACGGTGATGGGCTGGGCCGCCGAAGAGGGCTGGAACCCTGGTATCGCCGATGCGGCGGCCTTCCATGCGGCCGACCCGGAGGGGTTCTTCCTGACGCTGGTGGGCGGCGAGCCGGTGGCGGCGATCTCGGTGGTCAACCACGACGAGGGGAACGCTTTCCTCGGCCTCTACCTCTGCCGGCCGGAATGGCGCCGGCGGGGGATCGGCTATGCGACGTGGATGCACGGGCTCGATCATGCCGGTTCGCGGACGGTGGGGCTGGATGGCGTGCCGGCGCAAGAAGGGAATTACCGGGTGTCGGGATTCGTCCGGACCGGGGCGAGCCTGCGGCACGAAGGGCGGGCGGAGGCAAAGACCTCGGATGCCGTCCGCGCCGCCACGGAAAGGGACATGCCCGCACTGATGGCACTCGATGCCCGCGCTACGGGCCATGCGCGGCCGGGGTTCCTGACGGCGTGGCTGTCGAACGAGGCGGAGGTACGGGAGACGCGGGTGCTGCAGGCCGAGGGCGAGATCGCGGGCTTTGCCACGTGGCGGGCGTGCGGCACCGGCACCAAGATCGGGCCGGTCATCGCGCCGGGCCCGGGCGAGGCGCTCACCCTGATCGCCGACATCGCCGCCCTTCGCCCCGACGGCCCGCTGATCGTAGACGTGCCGGAGGGCAACACCGCCCTGCGCCGGGCGCTGGAGGAAGCCGGATTTACCGTTCCCTTCGCCACCGCCCGGATGTATCGCGGCCCGGCGCCCGAAACCGGCCCCACCCTGCAAGCGATCGCCACGATGGAGCTGGGATAGACGACGATCCGTGCGGTATCGGGCGAAATGATGCTGCACCGCAGCATCGGTAGTGACAAGCCTTCGCGACATGCCTATAAGGCGCGCAATTTCTCATCGCAGACAGGATCACTCCGACATGACCACGCTTGTTTTCGGCCATAAATCCCCCGACACCGATTCCACCGGCTCGCCCATCCTGTGGGCGTGGTACCTCAAGGAGGTGAAGGGCATCGACGCCGAGGCCGTGCTGCTGGGCGAGCCCAACACCGAGGCGGCCTTCATGCTCGAGCGCTGGAACCTGCCGAAGCCGCGCATCATCTCCGACGTCGAGGACGGGCAGGCCTGCGTGATCGTCGACACCAACAACCCCGCCGAGCTGCCCGCCAACGTGAACGGCGCCGACGTGCAGGCGATCATCGACCATCACAAGCTGGTCGGCGGGCTGGAAACCAAAGGCCCGATCGACATCACCGTGCGCCCGCTGGCCTGCACCGCGACGATCATGGTCGACCTGATGGGCGAGGATGCCGGACGGATGCCGAAGTGGGCCAAGGGCGCCGCGCTGACCTGCATCCTGTCGGACACGCTGGAATTCCGCTCGCCCACCACCACCGACCATGACAAGGCCGTGGCCCAGCAACTGGCCGCCGATCTCGGCATCAGGATCGCGGATTACGCCGCCGAGATGTTCGCTGCCAAGTCCGACGTGTCGGCCTTCTCGGATGCCGAGCTGCTGCGGATGGACTCGAAGGAATACGAGGTGGGCGGCAAGAAATTCCGCGTCTCGGTTCTGGAAACCACCGCGCCCGACATGGTCCTGTCGCGCAAGGACAGCCTGATGGAGAGCATGAAAGGCGTGGCCTCGGAAGACGGCGTCGACCAGGTGCTGCTCTTCGTGGTGGATATCCTCAAGGAAGAAGCCACCCTGCTGGTGCCGAACGACCTGGTGAAAACCGTGGCCGAGAAAAGCTTCGGCGCGTCCGTCTCGGGCGACACGGTTGTCCTGCCGGGCGTGATGAGCCGCAAGAAGCAGATCATCCCGAACCTCGCGGTTTGAAGACGTTCGGACGGTCGAAGACAGGGCGCCTCCGGGCCAGCCCTTTGCCCTCAATGATGCACATGTGACCCCGCAGTGGGCTCGAAGCGCAGTGATCGCTTTGAGCCCACTGCGACCTACCGATGAAGTGCCTGCGCGGAATCCAGGGCGAAGCCCGCCGCGCATCGACGGGCCGCCCCGACGGCACGGCGATTTTGCATCGGAGTGCCACGCTAAGATCACGGATGTACTTGGCAGACATAAAGTGCCCAGCACCACCGTCGGTTCGCCGCACCACGGCCCGTCGATGCGCGGCTTCGCACCGTCGGGATTCACTGACCACTCTCACCGTACAGCCGACATTCATCGCAACCAGTTCCCGACAGTTTCTTCAAAGCTGGTTGCGTGTCATCGGCCTGACTGAACGGCTGTCAGCCCCCCACTGCTGCATAATGGACTTATAGAGCCGGGCCTTCGGGCACCCTTTTGCGTCCGACCGCTCAAGCCCCCCGCCATGGCTGCCAAAACCGCGTGCAGGAACACAGACCGCCAGCCCCGAGTTGACCCAGCGATGCGACGCACCCTCGTGACCCTCTCCGCCCTGCTGCTCGGTTTCTTCATGCTCCAGATGAGCAACGGCCTGCAAGGCTCGCTGCTGGCGCTCAGGGCCGATATCGAGGGATTCGGTGCCACGGCGATCGGGCTGGTCATGTCGGGCTTCTATGTCGGCATGGGCTTGGGCTCGCTGCTGGCGGGGCGGCTGATCGAGCGGGTGGGGCATATCCGCACCTTCGCGGCGCTGGCCTCGGTCGCCTCGGCCATGGCGCTGGTCCACCTGATCCTGATCGACCCGGTCACCTGGGTGTTGGTGCGGGCCATCACCGGCTTCTGCTTCGCGGGTCTGCTGATCGCGGTGGAATCCTGGCTCAACGCCTCCGTCGCCAGCCATGAGCGCGGGCGGCTTCTGTCGGTTTATGCCATGGTGGGCATGGCCGCCGGGGTCTGCGGCCAGCTTCTGCTCGACGCGGCGCCGCCGGAAAGCTTCCTGCTGTTCCTTGTCGTTTCGGTCGGGCTGTCCATGGCCCTCGTCCCCACCGCCCTCAGCCAGGCGAAGGCGCCGGTGCCGGAGGGCGCCCAGCAGCGGCCCTCGATCAAGCTCCTGTGGCAGATCTCGCCCTTCGGGGCGATCGCCATGGCCATGGCCGGCGCGTCGCTCGGCACCTTCCTCGGGCTGGCGCCGGTCTTTGCCCAGCGGATCGGCTTCTCACCGTCGGAAATCGCCTACCTGATGGCCGCGGCCACCCTCGGCGCGCTGGCGCTGCAGTTCCCCATCGGGGCGCTTTCCGACCGGATCGACCGCCGCTGGGTGTGCATCACCGTGGCGCTGGCGGCCACGCTGATCATCGCGATCCTATCGCGCGTCAACGTGCAGGGCTTTGCCGTCAGCCTCGCCATCGCGGCCCTGATCGGCGGGCTTCTCCTGCCGACGATCTCGGTCGTTGTCGCGCATATCAACGACCGGGCGCCCGCCGACTCGCTGCTGGCGGCCTCGGGCGGGATCGTGCTGATGCAGGGGATCGGCGCCGCCGCCGGGCCGTTCATCGGCGGCGCGGCGATGGATGCGCTGGGGCCCACCGGCTTCCTGCTGACGCTCAGTGCCGCGCAGGCGGTGATCGTGCTCTTCGCGGTGTTCCGCCTGACGGTGACCAAGGGGATCGAGCCCGAGCAGAAGACCAGCTACGCCCCGGTGCCGATGTCGGGCGTGGAGGGGGACCTGCAATTGCCCGAGCCGGGGTAATACGGCCGCGCCGGCGCTCAGCCCCTCAGCTTCTCCAGCAACGCCCGCGCCGCGTTGGTGGGCGTGGCGCGGCCCTCGGCCACGTCCTCGGCCGCCTGCGCCATCGCCGCCTTCGCCTCGGGCGTCTCGAGCTGCGCCAGCAGGCCCTGCTTCACCTCTTCGCTGAACCAGTAACGCGCCTGCGCCTCGCGGCGGGCGGCGAAATGGCCGTTCTCGCGGCGCCAGTCGGTCAGGGCGGTCATCTCCTGCCAGGCCGATTGCAGCCCCTCTTCCTGCTGGGCCGAGACCATCATCGCCTTGGGAAACCCCTCCGGATCCTGCGGCCGCTTGCGCAGCAGGCGCAAAGCGCCGGTATAGTCGGAACAGGTGCGCGTGGCCGCCGGTTTCAGGTCGCCATCGGCCTTGTTGATCAGGATCATGTCGGCCATCTCCATGATGCCGCGCTTGACCCCCTGCAGCTCGTCGCCGCCCGCGGGGGCCAGCAGCAGGATGAAGAGGTCCGACATCTCGGCCACCACCGTCTCGGACTGACCCACGCCCACCGTCTCGATCAGCACCACGTCGAAGCCCGCGGCCTCGCAGACCGCCACCGCCTCCCGGGTGCGCCGCGCCACGCCGCCCAGGTGCGACTGGCTGGGCGAGGGGCGGATGAAGGCGTTGGGATCGCGGCTGAGCCGCTCCATCCGCGTCTTGTCGCCCAGGATCGAGCCGCCCGAGCGGGCCGAACTGGGATCGACCGCCAGCACCGCCACCCGCAGACCTTCGGCCGTCAGCATCATGCCGAACGCCTCGATGAAGGTGGACTTCCCGACGCCCGGCGTGCCCGACAGGCCGATGCGAATCGCCTCGCCCTGCCCCTTCAGCGCCTCCATCAGCTCGCCCGCCTTTAGGCGGTGATCCGCCCGTCCGCTTTCGATCAGGGTGATGGCCCGTGACAGGGCGCGCCGATCCCCCTTGATAATTCTGTCGCTTAGCTGTGCAATATCCATGGCCGCCGCCCGTGCATTGGTCTTACGGTTCCTATGCCTTGGCCGGGGCGGGGATGTCCAGAGCGGGGCAGGCGGCGAATGAGGTACGCGATGCGACTACTGATTGTGGGTTTCCTTGCCCTGCTGGCCGGCGCCGCGCAGGCCGCCGACCAGTCCTCGATGCGGTTCGAGGTCCGGCTTCTGGGGCTCAAGGCGGGGATGATCGAGATCGCCGCCAACGTCACCGACCGCGCTTATGCCGCCCGGACCCAGTTCCGCACCGCCGGCGTGGTGGGCGCGCTCAAGCAGGTGCGCGCCGACGTCTCGGTGCAGGGCCGGGTCGCCGGCGGGGCGCTGAAACCCCAGACCTATTCCGAGGCGATCGACGACGGCAGCCGGGTGACCAACGTGAAGGTGCAGTTCGCCCCGGGCAAGCCCCGCCTCCTCTCCGGCGATACTGGCAGCAGCGCGCCGCCCGCCGACACCTCGAACCTCACCAATGCCATCGACCCCCTGACCCTGCTCTACGTCGCCCTGCGCGACCAGCCCCGCGCCGAGGTTTGCCGTTTCGAGGCCGACGTGTTCGACGGCCACCGCCACGCAAGGATCACCCTGACCGGCCGCCAGCCTTCGGGCGACATCATCACCTGCAACGGCTCCTACCGCCGCGTCTCGGGCTACAGCGACCGCGAGCGCGAGAACCGCAATGTCAGCATCTCGGTGGTCTACGTGCCCGCCGGCGACGTGATGCGCGCCGAACGGGTGGCCTTCGACACCAAGCTCGGCCCCGCGGTGATGGACCGCCGCTGACCGCCCCCGGCGCCACGCCTGCGCTTCTTCTTGGTCCAAATATCCATGTCCCGTCCTCGCGGCCCCGCACCTTGGCCTATGGAAATCCGCGCCCCTTTGCCCGATAACCCGGGCCCATGACGACCCTGCCCATCCACGAGGCGATAGAACCCCTGATCGACGCGCTGAGGCGCGGCGGGCGGGCCGTGCTGCAGGCGCCGCCGGGGGCGGGGAAGACGACCGTCGTGCCGCTCGAGATGCTGTCGGCCGGTCTGACCGGGGGCCGCATCCTGATGCTCGAACCGCGGCGGCTGGCCGCGCGGGCGGCGGCGGAACGGATGGCCTCGACGCTGGGCGAGCCGGCGGGCGAGACCGTGGGCTACCGCGTACGGGGCGAGGCGAAGGTCTCGAAATCCACTCAAATCGAGGTGGTGACCGAGGGCATTCTCACCCGCATGATCCAGTCCGACCCCGAGCTTTCCGGCATCGGCGCGGTGATCTTCGACGAGTTCCACGAACGCTCCCTCAACGCCGACCTCGGCCTCGCCCTCTGCCTCGAGATCGCCGGGGCGCTGCGCGACGACCTGATCCTCGTCGCCATGTCCGCCACGCTCGACGCCGAACCGGTGGCCGAGCTGATGGGCGCGCCGGTGATCACCTCCGAAGGCCGCAGCTTCCCCGTCGACATTCGCCACCTGCCCCGGCCCCTGCGCAAGGGCGAGCGGTTCGACGCGGCGCTGGCCGACCTGGTGGTGCAGGCGGCGGGCGAGACCGAGGGCGGCATCCTTGTCTTCCTCCCCGGCGAGGGGGAGATCCGCCGGGTCGAGGGGCTGCTGAAATCCCGCCTGCCCGGTGATTGCGCGGTCAGGCCCCTTTACGGCGCCCTGCCCTTCGTCCAGCAGCGCGCCGCCATCGCGCCGGTCGATCAGGGCCGCAAGGTCGTGCTCGCCACCTCCATCGCCGAGACCTCTCTGACGATCGAGGATATCCGCGTAGTCGTCGACGGCGGCAAATCCCGGCGGGCACGGTTCGACCCCTCCTCGGGCATGTCGCGGCTGGTCACCGAGCCGGTCACGCGTGCCGAGGCGACGCAGCGCGCGGGCCGCGCCGGCCGGGTGGCGGAAGGCGCCTGTTACCGGCTCTGGACGAAGGGCGAGGAAGGCGCGCTGCGCGCCTATCCCCCGGCCGAGATCGAGGCGGCAGACCTCGCCGGTCTGGCGCTGGAACTGGCGCTCTGGGGCGCGCAGCCCGATGACCTGGCCTTCCTCACGCCCCCCGCCCCGGGCAGCTATGCCGAGGCGCAATCCCTCCTCCGGATGCTGGGGGCGCTCGACCGCGAGAACCGGATCACGCCGCATGGCAAGGCGCTGGCCGCCCTGCCCCTCCACCCGCGCCTCGCGCATATGCTGGCCGTGGCCGGGCCCGACGCGGCACCGCTGGCCGCCCTCCTGGCCGAGCGCGACCCGCTGCCGCGCGGCGCGCCCGTCGACCTGTCGCTCAGGCTGGCGGCGGTGCGCGATCCGAAAGGCTTCGCCGACCGCTCGCCGCACCAGCCCAGCCGCCCCGTCATCGAACGCATCCGGGCCGAGGCCAAGCGTCTCGCCAGAACCGCGAAGCGCGCCGGCGACGGCGCGATGAGCGACGCCGCGGCCGCCGCGCTGGCCTATCCCGACCGCGTCGGCCTGCGCCGCAAGGGCGACGCGCCGCGCTACGTGCTGTCGGGCGGCAAGGGCGCCATCCTCCCCGAGGGCGACCCGCTCTCGGGCACCCGCCTGATCGTGGCAACCGATCTCGACGGCGACCGCCGCGAGGCCCGCATCCGCCAAGCGATCCGCATCGAGGAGGCCGAGCTGCGCGCGCTCTTCGCCGACCAGATTGACTGGCAGGATGTCTGCGACTGGGACCGGCGCGAGCGCCGCGTCGTGACCCGCCAACAGGAACGCCTTGGAGCGCTGGCCCTCGACGACCGGGTCTGGAAAGACCCGCCGCAGGAGGCCGTGGCCCGCGCCATGCTCGACGGCGTGCGCGATCTCGGGCTGAGCTGGACGGACGCCGCCCGCCGCTTCACCGCCCGCGTCGAACTGCTCCGCGAGGCGGGCGAGGACCTGCCCGACATGACCGAGCCCGCCCTGATGGACAGCCTCGAGGACTGGCTCCTGCCCTACCTGACCGGCGTGAAGACCGCGCAGGACTGGAAGCGCTTCGACATCCTGCCCGCCCTGCGCGCCATGCTCGACTGGGACCGGATGCAACGGCTCGACGTCAAGGCGCCGGCGCATTTCACCACGCCGCTCGGCCGCGACATCCCCATCGACTATGCCGGCGAGCACCCGGAGATCTCGCTCCGCCTGCAGGAGATGTTCGGCCAGACCACCCACCCCACCGTTGGTCGCACGCCCCTGCGCGTGACGCTCCTGTCGCCCGCCGGCCGCCCGGTGCAGACCACGATGGACCTGCCGGGCTTCTGGGCGTCCTCCTATGCGGACGTGCGCAAGGACATGCGCGGGCGCTATCCGAAACACCCCTGGCCCGAGGATCCGACCGTGGCCGACCCGACCCTGCGCGCCAAGCGCCGCGGGGGCTGAATTGATATTCCGGAAATCTTTGTTATATTAACGGGATAAGAAAAATTCTTGAGCAGAAGCAAAAACCGAATGAACGATGGATTGAAAAAAGCCTGGACCGAGATGGTCCAGCCCCTCTTCCGCCGCCCGCCGGAGCTTCAGGTTGCCGCCCTGTGCTGTCGCGCGGGCGAGAACGGGACGGAAGTCCTGATGATCACCAGCCGCGACACCGGCCGCTGGGTCATGCCCAAGGGCTGGCTGATGGATGGCAAGGACGCCGCCGAGGCAGCCTGCGAGGAAGCCTGGGAAGAGGCCGGCGTCAAGTCGGCCAATGTCAGCGAGGCGCCGGTCGGGGTGTACCACTACGAGAAGCGGCTCGACGACGGCTATGTCGCCCCGGTCGAGGTGCAGGTCTATCGCATCGACGTGGAAGAGCTGGACGATTCCTACCCGGAATCGCGCGAACGCGCCCGGCTCTGGCTTGACCCGGCCACCGCCGCGAACCGCGTGGAAGAACCCAGCCTGAAAGAGCTTTTGCTGCAACTTTGAAGCTTTTGTGACTGTTTTGTGACAGAGGCGGTTGAAATGGCATGCCGGTGCCGGTAGCGCTGCGCCCCGGAAGCTGAATGACCCGGAAGGCCCGCCGCGTGAGCAACTCGCCCGACACCAACCAGTGGAAGACGCTCGACAAGGACCTCGGCCGCATCTCGCAGGTCGAGTATGCCACGGCCTATGTCGCCCGCCCGCTGACGGCGCTGGGAATCGCGCTGGCCTTCATCGTCGTCGCGGGCCTTGCGGCGGCGCTGTTCTTCGGCACCCAGCCCGGCAACCTGATCGTCATCGCCGCGGCGGTGTTCGGCGCCTACATGGCGCTCAATATCGGCGCCAACGACGTGGCCAACAACATGGGCCCGGCGGTGGGCGCCAATGCGCTGACCATGGGCGGGGCCATCGTCATCGCCGCGATCTGCGAGACGGCAGGCGCGCTCCTGGCGGGCGGCGACGTGGTCTCGACCATTTCCAAGGGCATCATCGACCCCGCCAGCGTGGCCGAAACGCAAAGCTTCATCTGGGCGATGATGGCGGCGCTGGTGTCGGCCGCGCTCTGGGTCAACCTGGCCACAAAGGTGGGCGCGCCGGTCTCGACCACCCATTCGGTCGTCGGCGGGGTGATGGGCGCCGGGATCGCCGCGGCGGGGTTCGGCGCGGTCTCCTGGCCCACCATGAGCGCCATCGCCGCAAGCTGGGTGATCTCGCCCGTGCTCGGCGGCGTCTTCGCCGCGGCCTTCCTCGCCCTGATCAAGAGCCGGATCATCTATCGCGACGACAAGCTCGCCGCCGCGCGTTTCTGGGTGCCGATCCTGGTGGGGGTGATGGCCGGAACCTTTGCCGCCTACCTGGCGCTGAAAGGGCTGAAACGGGTCATCCATATCGACATGGGCACCGCGCTGCTGATCGGGCTTATAGGCGGGGTGATCTGCTGGGCGCTCACCGTGCCGCTGGTCCGGCGCCAGTCGCGCGGGCTGGAGAACCGCAACCGCTCGCTCAAGACGCTGTTCGCGCTGCCGCTGATCGTGTCGGCGGCGCTACTGTCCTTTGCCCACGGGGCAAATGACGTGGCCAACGCGGTGGGCCCGCTCGCCGCCATCGTCCACGCCTCGGAATTCGGCGCCGCGGCCGGAAAGGTGGCGATCCCGCTCTGGGTCATGGTGATCGGGGCGCTGGGCATCTCCTTCGGCCTGTTCCTGTTCGGGCCCAAACTGATCCGGATGGTGGGCAGCCAGATCACCAAGCTGAACCCGATGCGGGCCTATTGCGTGGCGCTCTCGGCCGCCATCACCGTGATCGTCGCCAGCTGGCTGGGCCTGCCGGTCAGCTCTACCCATATCGCGGTGGGTGGGGTGTTCGGCGTGGGCTTCTTCCGGGAATGGTACATGGAACGCCGCCGCCCCTCGAACGCCGCGAACGGCACCGCCCGCCGCCTGCCGCCCGAGGAACGCCGCCGGCGCAAGCTGGTGCGGCGCAGCCACTTCATGACCATCCTCGCCGCCTGGGTGATCACCGTGCCGGCAGCCGCGGCGATGTCGGCGGCGATCTTCCTGCTGCTGAATTCCGTTCTCGTCTGAGCACCGCGCTGTCGCGGCCGACGGCTTCTTTCAGGCAAGCGAGGGCGGCCCCGCGCCGCCGATTTGTTCAAATCCCACATTCATGGTATTATGTTACCCTATTAACAGGGGGGAATTTGATCATGTTCAATGTGTATGACAGCCGCGTCTCGCGGCGCCTGTTGCTGGCGACGCTTGGTGCCACCGCCAGCCTGGCAACGCCGGTGATGGCAACCGTCGCCGGTCCGGGCGGGGCTGGCCGGAATGACCGGGGCAGCGGCCGCGACGCCGCGCGGGGGGCCGGCAGCTTCCCGACCCTCATTATCCGGCGGTCGCACCTGCGAGATATCTCGGACGACGAGGTCAGCGCCGCGATCCGGATGAGCCGGGCTGGCCGCAGGATTGTGGTCGCGGGGTTCAGCAGGCGGATGTCGAGGAACCTGCTCAGGATGATGCGTCTGAGACGTCGCCGCACGTTCAACCTTGTCAGGTCGCTCGAAACCAGAAAGACCCGCGTCGCGCGGGTGCAACGCCTGGACGCGGCATCGCAGAGCGTCACCGACGCCATCTTCCTTCTCGATGAGGTGGAAGCGCATGAAGTGTTCTTCCCGTCCAGAAAGGAAACCCTTTCGAAGGTCACGGCCATCCGGCAGCTGCGGCATTATCGAAGCCTGGTCGACATCTGGCGGCGCAGCCCGATGGAAGGAACATTGCCGACGCCCGGCCTGCCGTGACGCCCGTTTCAGGCTAATCCCACCACGGCCCTTGGTGCTGGCCTGACTGGCCCAGCCGCTCGAACCCGTGATGGCCGAAATAGTCGCGCTGGGCCTGGATGATGTTGGCCGTGCCGAAGCCCTGCCGCATCGTGTCGGCCCATTGCAGCGCGGCCGACAGCGCGGGAACCGCGTGGCCCTGCGCCACCGCCGCGCCCACCACGGCGCGCAGCGCCGGCAGGGTGCGGCCGAGGGTTTCGGTAAAGGCCGGCGCGAGGATCAGCTCGCCATGCGGAAGCTCGCCCCGGAAGGCCGTGGCGATATCGTCCAGCAGGGCCGAGCGGATGATGCAGCCGGCCCGCCAGATTTCGGCGATCCGGGCGAAATCGAGCTGCCAGCCATACTCGGCCGACGCGGCGGCAAGGATGCGGAAGCCCTGCGCATAGCCCAGTACGCGCGCCGCCATCATCGCCTCGGCCAGCGTCGCGCCGTCAAGCTCCAGCCCGCCCCGGGCGCCGCCCAGCTTGTCCTGCGCGGCCTGGCGCGTGTCCTTCTCCGACGACCATGCGCGCGCGCCGACGGCGGCCTCGATCATGCTGGCGGCCTGCCCCATCCTCTGGGCCTCGATCACCGTCCAGCGCCCGGTGCCCTTCTGCCCCGCCGCATCCTTGATGACATCGACCATCGGATGGCCGGTTTCGGGGTCGTGGTATTGCAGGATGTCGGCGGTGATCTCGACAAGGTAGGAGCGCAGCGGGCCCTTGTTCCACTCGGCGAAAAGCTGGCCGATCTCGGCGGGCGCCCAGGCGGCGCCGTTGCGCAGCAGGCTGTAGATCTCGGCGATCATCTGCATGTCGGCATACTCGATGCCGTTATGCACGGTCTTGACGAAATGCCCCGCCCCGTCGGGGCCGAGATGGGCGACGCAGGGCTCCCCCTCGTACTGTGCCGCGATGGCCCGCAGGATCGGCCCCAACTGCTGCCAGCTATGGTCGGTGCCGCCCACCATCATCGAGGGGCCGTGCCGCGCGCCCTTCTCGCCGCCCGAAACGCCCATGCCGACGAAATGGATATCCCGGTCCGCCAGCGCGGCAGAGCGGCGGCGGGTCTGGTGAAAATCGGCATTGCCGCCGTCGATGATCGTGTCGCCGGGCGCCAGCAGCGGCGCGACCGCCTCGATCATCGCGTCCATCGGCGCCCCCGAGGGGATCATGAACAGGATCACCCGGGGGCTGGCCAACCCGGCCACGAAATCCTCGAGCGCCTCGTGCGGGTGCAGCTTGTCGGCCAGCCCGCCCGCCTCGGCCATGAAGGCGGAAATCCAGTCGGTCTCGCGGTTGGTCACGGCGACCGTGACCCCCTTCTCGGCCATGTTCAGCGCCAGCGCGCTGCCCATCGTGCCGAGCCCGTAAACGCCGATCTGTGCCTTGGCCATGCTTGCGCCTTTTCCCGCTCCGCCACGGTCAGCCTATTGCAAACGCGGCCACGTGCAAGCGGATCGGCGGATCACCCCTCGCGGCTGACGAGGGTGAGCGCGCCCACCAGCAAAAACACCGCCCCCCAGACCATCGCCGAGTGGCTTTCCCCGAACAGCACGATGCCCCAGCCGATACCGGCGAAAAGCGCCACGAAGGTGCCGAAATTCACGAAAACCCCGCCGGTGTGCCGGATCAGGTAGAAATAGATCAGGCTTTCCACCACCCCCGCCCCCACGAAGACGAGGATCGCGGTCTCGGCCAGCGTCCAGCCATCCGACAGCGGCACGCTGCCACCCGAGAAGAAAAGGAACAGCGGAAAGACCAGCACGGCGGCGGTAATGGTCTCGCCGGTGACGGCCTGCATGGCGGTCATGCCCTTGGGCCAGTGGCGCGAGATATAGACCGACTCGATCCCGTAGGAGATGGGCACCACCAGCGCCAGCAATATCCACGGCGCCATCCCGAAGCCAGGCGCATCGATCTGCGGCACGAGGATCACGGCGACCGACATCACGCCCAGCGCCACCGCCGCGATGCGCCGGGGCGAGACCCGCTCGGTCCGCAGCAGAAGCGCCACGATGACGGCGACGACCGGAGAGGTACAGCCGGTCAGGCTGAGCAGCCCGGTGCTGATCTCGCCCGCCGCGGTGAGCGCGGCGAAGAGCGGGATGACATACCCAAGGATCGCGGTGATGATCAGGAAGGGCACCACGCCCCGCAGGCTGCGGATATGCTCGCCCCGCAGGTGCGAGATGGCGAGGAACGCCACCGACAGCAGCACCAGCGCAATCATCACCACGGAAATCTCGGAATACCCACCCTGCGAGGTGAGCTTCAGCATGGCGAATTGCAGCCCCCACATCATCCCCATCAGGATCAGCAGCCCCGCCGCCAGAAGGCGGCCGGGCCCGGGGGCGGCGGCGTTGGTCACACGCCCAGGCACCACCGCATGATCGCCTTCTGCGCATGCAGCCGGTTCTCGGCCTCGTCCCAGATCACCGAATGTGGCCCGTCCATCACCGCGCTGGTCACCTCCTCCTCGCGGTGGGCCGGCAGGCAATGCATGAAGAGGGCATCGGGCTTGGCATGGGCCATCAGCTCCTCGTTCACCTGGTAGGGGCGCAGCATGTTGTGGCGGCGTTCCTTGGTGGACTGGCTGTCATGCATCGACACCCAGGTATCGGCGACGATCAGGTCGGCGCCCTCGACCGCCTTGTAGGGGTCGCGCTCGATGGTGATCTTGCGGCCCGCCTTGCGGGCGAGGCCCACGAACTCGTCCTCGGGGTCAAGCTGGGCGGGGCCGGTGAAGGTCAGGTCGAAGCCGAACTGGGCAGCGGCATGCAGGAAGGAGGAACAGACGTTGTTGCCGTCGCCCGACCACACCACCTTCTTGCCCGCGATCGGCCCGCGATGCTCCTCAAAAGTCAGCACGTCGGCCATGATCTGGCAGGGATGGGTGCGGTCGGTCAGCCCGTTGATCACCGGCACGTCGGCGTATTCCGCCATCTCCATCAGCACGGATTCGTCGAAGGTCCGGATCATGATCAGGTCGACATAGCGGCTGAGCACGCGGGCGGTGTCGGCGATGGTCTCGCCATGGCCCAGCTGCATCTCGGCGCCCGACAGCAGCATGGTCTGCCCGCCCATCTGGCGCACGCCCACGTCAAAGCTGACGCGCGTCCGGGTCGAGGGTTTCTCGAAGATCAGCGCGACCATCCGGTCCTTCAGCGGCTGCTCGTCATCGGGCGCGCCGCGATGGCGGCCGGCGCGGGCGGTCTTCATGGCGCTGGCCTGGTCGAGGATCTGCCGAAGGTCGGCGGAGTCGGTT
The DNA here is from genome assembly GCF_965228755.1 of Roseovarius sp. Taxonomy (GTDB): domain Bacteria; phylum Pseudomonadota; class Alphaproteobacteria; order Rhodobacterales; family Rhodobacteraceae; genus Roseovarius. Next base: position 838,195 of record NZ_CBDDIG010000013.1, on the reverse strand, counting down.
TTGTGGATGTCGAGGAAATCGGTCATGTCGGTTACTCTTGTCTAATGGCAGAACCGGGGGCCAGCCCCCGGACCCCCGGAGTATTTTTGGAAAAGTGAAAGATCAGGCGGTCTGCCTGGCCTGGGCCAGCTCCACCTCGGTGGCGGCGGCGTCCAGCCGGTTGACGGCCTCGGCGATCTCCTCCTCGGAAATGGTGAGCGGCGGCAACAGGCGGATGACGTTGTCGGCGGCGGGCACGGTGACGACCTGCGCGTCATAGCCGGCCTTGACCACGTCGGCATTCAGCGCCTTGCACTTCAGCCCCAGCATCAGGCCCGATCCGCGCACCTCCTCGAACACCTCCGGATGACTTCCGACAAGCCCTTCGAGCTTCTGGCGCAGAAGCCCCGCCTTGCGGCTCACCTCTGCCAGGAAGGCCGGGTCGGCCACGTGATCCATCACCGCGTTGCCCACGGCACAGCCCAGCGGGTTGCCGCCATAGGTCGAGCCATGGGTGCCCGCGGTCATGCCCGAGGCGGCCTCCTCGGTGGCCAGCACGGCGCCCAGCGGGAAACCCCCGCCGATGCCCTTGGCGACCATCATGATATCCGGCCTGATGCCGGCCCATTCATGGGCGAAAAGCTTGCCCGTCCGGCCCATGCCGCACTGCACCTCGTCGAGGATCAGCAGGATACCGTGCGCGTCGCACAGTGCCCGCAGGTCGCGGAGCGCCTGGTCCGACAGCGGGCGGATGCCGCCCTCGCCCTGCACCGGCTCGATCAGGATGGCGGCGGTCTCGTCGGTGATCGCGGCCTTAAGCGCCTCCGGATCGTCCCACGCCACGTGGCGGAAGCCCGGCAGCAGGGGGCCGAAACCCTTGGTCATCTTCTCGGACCCGGCAGCGGCGATCCCGGCCGAGGAGCGGCCGTGGAACGAGCCCTCGAAGCCGATGATCTCAACCTTCTCGGGCTGGCCCTTCTCGTGGAAATACTTCCGCGCCATCTTCACCGCCAATTCACAGCTTTCGGTGCCGGAATTTGTGAAGAAGACGGTATCGGCGAAGGTGGCGGCCACCAGCTTGTCGGCCAGCGCCTGCTGCTGCGGGATCTGGTAGAGGTTCGAGGTGTGCCACAGCCTGCCCGCCTGCTCGGTCAGGGCCGCCACCAGCGCGGGGTGCGCATGGCCCAGCGCGTTGACCGCGATGCCGGAACCGAGGTCGAGAAATCGGCGCCCGTCATCCTCGATCAGCCAGCTGCCCTCGCCCTTCGCGAAGGAGAGCGGCGCGCGGTTGTAGGTCGGCAGAACGGACGGGATCATGGCGATATCCTCTGATATGGAGGCCCTTTGATTGCTCAGGCGGGCCCATGAGTCAAATGTGATGTGGGGGTGGCGCGGTTGTCAGGCGCCGGGGATCGAACGCGGGCGGACGTCAGGCGCGGGTGCGTCGGCGTCGGGTGGCAGCGTATGCGGGGCGTGCGATCATGGCGCCGCTCTTACCGCCCGACTGCCGCAAGGGAAAGGGAAAACTTGTACCGCGCACAATTTCGCCTCTGGACCCTTCCGGCCTTTCGCGCCAAGCCCGGCCCCATGTTCACACCGCGCGACCAGAACCCGGCGCTTGCCGCCCTGCTGACGCTCTGTGCCGCCGCCTTCGCCGCGGGCACCACGCTTCTGGCCAAGGCGCTCGGCACCGGCGCGCTGGGGCCCGGGATGCACGCGCTGCAGATTTCCAACGGGCGGTTCCTGTTCGCCTTCCTCGCCATCGGCGCGGTCACCGCCCTTGTGCGGCCCCGGTTCACCCGGCCCGACCTGAAGTTGCATACCGCGCGCTCGGCGCTCGGCTGGGGCGGGGTGACGCTGATGTTCGCGGCGGCCGCCTTCATCCCGCTGAGCGACGCCACCGCGATCAGCTTCCTCAACCCGGTCTTCGCGATGATGCTGGCCATCCCGCTGCTGGGCGAAACCGTCGGCCGCGTCCGCTGGAGCGCGGCGGCCATCGCCATCCTGGGCGCCGCCATCCTGACCCGGCCGGGTGGCGGGGTGGTGGAGTTCGGCGCCATGCTCGCGCTCTGCGCCGCGGTGCTCATGGGCTCGGAGATGATCCTGATCAAGCGCCTGTCCGGCCGCGAGGGGCCGTTCCAGATCCTGCTGGTCAACAACGCCATCGGGCTGCTGATCTCGGGCGCAGCCGCCGCCTTCGTGTGGCAATGGCCCGAGCCCCGGCAATGGGCGGCCCTGGCCGGGATCGGCGTGCTGATGGCCGCGGCACAGGCCTGTTTCGTCAATGCCATGGCACGGGCCGATGCCAGCTTCGTCGCGCCCTTCTTCTATGCCGCGCTGGTCTTTGCCGCGATCTACGACGCGCTGGTCTTCGGCGTGATCCCCGATGCCGTCTCGCTGACCGGGGCGACGATCATCCTGTGCGGCGCGGGCCTGCTGGCCTGGCGCGAGGCGCGGCTGAAGAAAGCGCCGCCGCCGGTGCGCCCCTCGCAGCCGATGTGACGCAACGCCCCCTTTGACAAGCGCGCCCGGCATTTGGCTTACTCGCAAGCGAGGGGGCCGGGAGGACATATGCCGCTTCAGATACTTCTGCCAATGGTGGTCATCGGCATTGCCGGAATCGTGGTTCTGCTGCATATGCTGGGCCGGTCGGAACTGGCCCGCCTCGAGGACGACGACGCCGCCCGGCGCGCGTGGCTGAGGGAATATCCCGGCACCCCGCCCGCCCGGGTGATCCTGAGCCATGACCGCCACGCCGCGCTGATCGAGTCGGCGCGGGGCGCAGGCGTGGTCTGGCCGATGGGGATGGACACGACCGCCCGTTTCCTCCGCGGCGCCACGATCCGCCGGACGAAAGACGGGCTGTGCATCGACCTGCCGGATTTCACCGCCCCCCGCATCCGGCTCAGGCTGAACGACGACGAGGCCGACCTCTGGCCGACGCTGATGGAGACGAAGAACACATGACCGAAGACCTGACCTATCCGGACGTGGTGAACTTCGCGGTTCCTTTCTTCATCGCCGCGATCCTGGCCGAGCTGGTCTGGATCCTGATCAAGCGCCGTGGCGGCCGGTACGAAACGCGCGACGCGCTGACCTCGCTGCTGATGGGGGCGGGCAACGTCGCCTCGGGCATCGTGCTGGGCTTCATCGCCTACGGCTTCTTCATGCTGCTGTGGGAGATCACGCCGCTCGACCTCGGCACCAGCCTCTGGGTGGTGCTGCTGTGCTTCGTGCTCGACGACCTGCGCTATTACTGGGTCCACCGCTTCGGCCACCGCATCCGCTGGGTCTGGGCCAGCCACGTGAACCACCATTCCAGCCAGCACTACAACCTCACCACCGCCCTGCGCCAGACATGGACGGGCACGTTCACCTTCATGATGCTGGTGCGCGCCCCGCTGATCCTGCTGGGGTTCCATCCGGCGATGGTGCTGTTCTGCGGCGGGCTGAACCTGATCTACCAGTTCTGGATCCATACCGAGGCGATCGGGCGGATGCCCCGCTGGTTCGAGGCGGTGATGAACACGCCCAGCCACCACCGCGTGCATCACGGGCGCAACCCGCGCTACCTCGATGCCAATTATGCCGGGGTGTTCATCGTCTGGGACAAGTTGTTCGGCACCTTCGTGCCCGAATACGAGAAGGAAAAGGTCGATTACGGCCTCGTCCACAATATCGGCACGTTCAACCCGCTGCGCGTGGCCTTCCACGAATGGGTGGCCATCTGGCGCGACGCCACGCAGCCGGGCCTGACCATGCGCGACCGGCTGATGTATTGCGTGATGCCCCCGGGCTGGAGCCATGACGGCTCGCGCACCATGTCCGACGGGATCAAGCGCAAGCATCTCGAGGCCCACCCCGAGGAGATCGGCACGCCCGGCTTCACCGACATGGCGGGCCGGCCGTGATCCCCGCCTTCCCCGGCTTCACCCGGCCGATGCACCCGGGCGAGGAGGCGGCGGTGGCGGACCTGCTCGACACAGCCTTCGGCGGCAGTGACGAAAGCCAACTGGTGGAGGCATTGCGCAAGTCCGGCGACATGGCGGGCGAGATGGTGCTGCCGATGGGCGAGCGGGTCATCGGCTACTACGCCCTGTCGCCGTTCCGCGCGCCAAAGGGCTGGCTGTGCCTTGCCCCCGTCGCCATCGCGCCCGACCTGCAAGGCCACGGCCATGGCCGCCGGATGATCGGGCAACTGGCGGAATGGGCGCGGCTGACGCGGCAGTACGTGGTCGTCCTGGGGCAAGTGGAATTCTACGAAAAGGCCGGCTTCCGCAAGGACCGCGCGGCAAAGCTCACCTCCCCCTACCCGCTCGAGCACACGCTGCTGGCCGGGCCGGGCGAGGATGCCCCGGCGCAGGCCCTGCGCTATCCCAAACCGTTCGACGGTCTCTGATGCGACTCTTCCTGCTCACCGCGCTGACGATGGTGGCCTTCGCGGCCAACTCGATCCTCAACCGGATGGCGCTGGCGGGCGGGCATATCGGCCCCACCGATTTCGGCACCATCCGCCTGTTTGCCGGGGCGGTGATGCTGGCCGGGCTCTGCGTCATCCTGCGCGGCGGGCTGCGGCTGGGCGGGCCGGCGCGGGCGGCGGGGATGCTGGCGCTGCTGGTCTACATGTACGGGTTCTCGCTGGCCTACGGGGCGCTCGATGCCGGGCTCGGCGCGCTGATCCTGTTCGGCACGGTGCAGGTCACCATGTTCGCCGGCGGCCTTCTGGCGCGCGAGGCGATGCCGCCCCGCCGCTGGATCGGCGCGGCGCTGGCGCTTGCGGGGCTCGCCTGGCTCCTCTGGCCCACCGGGCCGGTGCAGGTGAGCGTCCGCCACGGGCTTTTCATGGCCGCGGCCGGCGTCGGCTGGGGCATCTACTCGCTGGCCGGGCGCCGCGCCGAGGACGCGCTGCAGGCGACGGCGGCCAACTTCATCCTCGCCACCCCGGTGGGCGTGGTGATCGGCCTCGCCCTGCCCGTCGGCGCGGTCGACCTGACCATGCCTGGCGTGGCGCTCGCCGTCCTGTCAGGCGCCGTCACCTCCGGCATGGGCTACGCGCTGTGGTACAGCGTCCTGCCAAGGCTCGACGCCTCGATCGCGGCGGTGGCGCAGCTGACCGTGCCGGTGATCGCCATCGCGGGCGGGATGATCCTGCTGGGCGAAACGCTCGAGGGCGACACGGTGCTGGCCTCGGCCCTCGTCCTCGGCGGCGTCGCGGTCTCGGTCCTGCGCCGCCGCTGACGGGCATCAGCCCTCCGCCGGGCGCACCGCCAGAACCTCCAGCGCCACCGTGCCGGTGGGCTTGACCCAGTCCACCACGTCCCCCGGCTCGGCCTCCATCAAGGCCCGGGCCAGCGGCGAGACATGGGTGATAAGCCCCTTCTCCGGCTCCGCCTCGTCCTCCCCGACGATGGTATAGCTGGCCTCCCGGTCCTCCTCGTCCACGACCGTCACGGTTGTGCCGAACTGCACCCGCTCCGGCGCCTCCGGCGGGGTCACGAGAATGGCGCTCGATATCCGCGCCTCGACATAACGCAAGTCCCGCTCGGCCACCGCCAGCGGCGTCAGGTCGCCCGCCTCCTCCTGCCCGGCGCGCAGCCGTCCCACCTCGGCCTCCAGCGCTTCGGCCCGCGCCTTCAGCAAGGCCAGCCCGCGCGGGGTGACATGGTTGGGGTGCGGGCTGATCGGCAGGTCGGGCAGCCGCTCGGGCCCGCCGCCATCATCCTCTTTCGTGAAGGCCTTGTTCATGGTTTCACCAGCTCCTCCAGCGGATCATACCGAAACCCGCCCCCGAACGCGACATCCGGCAGGCTGTCGGGCTTGAGCGCGATCCCCGCCAGCTCCGTCCGCGTGAAGAACCGCCGCCGGTTGACGACCGCCTCTGGGTCAACCCACGCATCGGTCAATTCGCCGGCCCCGACCCGGCACCGAAAGAACATTTCGACCTGGTGGAACCCCCGCGCCTCGCTGTGAAACTCGTTCACGAGGCAAGGATCGCCCACCGAGATGGTCAGCCCGGTCTCCTCGTACACCTCGCGCACGAGGTTATCTTCCAGCGAGCTGTGCGTCTCCACCCCGCCGCCTGGCGCGCACCACAGCGCGCTTTCCTCGCTGGGATAGGCGTTGACCAGCAACAGCCGCCCGTCCTCGACGATCACCGCCCGCACCGCCAGACGTACCATGCAAGCGCCCCTCCATTCCGCGTCAGGGGCTGTTGTAACGCCGCCAATCGCTATATCTCAATCCCCATGAAAGCGCTTGCCACCGCCCTTGCCCTCATCCTCCCTGCGCCGGCCCTCGCCGATTGCGTGGTGCTGCTGCACGGGCTCGCCCGCACCGAGGCGTCCTTCATCGTGATGGAGGAGGCGCTGCGGGCACAGGGCTACACCACCTTCCGCTCCGACTATCCCTCGACCGAACAAACCATCGAACAGCTGGCCGAGGAAACCCTCCCCTTCGCCGTGCGCGTCTGCGGCGCCACGCAGGTCCATTTCGTCACCCATTCCATGGGCGGCATCCTCCTGCGCTACTGGCTTCAGGATCACCGGCCCGAACGGCTCGGTCGCGTGGTCATGCTCGCGCCCCCCAACCAGGGCTCGGAACTGGTCGACGAGCTGGGCGAGGTCGAGCTCTTCCAATGGATCAACGGCCCCGCCGCCCAGGAACTCGTCACCGGCGACGAGGGGCTGCCCGCCACCCTGCCGCCGGTCGATTTCGAGCTCGGCGTGATCGCCGGCACCCGCTCGCTCAACCCCTATTTCTCGACCCTGATCGAGGGGCCGGATGACGGCAAGGTCTCGGTCGCCTCGACACGGGTCGAAGGGATGGCCGACCATATCGAACTGCCCGTCACCCACACTTTCATGATGAACAACCCGATGGTGATCGCACAGGTCAGCGAATTCCTCGAAACCGGCGCCTTCGATCACCAGATGGACCTGGGCGACCTGTTCTGGGGCGGCAGCGAATGAGCCTCTCCCTTCGCCTCACCGGGGCCCGCGTGCTGCTGCCCGAGGGGCTGGCCGACACCGACCTCAACCTCGCCGCGGGCCGGATCACCGACGCGCGCCAGCCGCGAGAGATCGACCTCTCCGGCTTCCTCGTCCTGCCCGGCCTCGTCGACGCACATGGCGACGGGTTCGAGAAACACCTCGCCCCAAGGCGCGGCGCGATGAAGGATATCGGCCAGGGCCTGATCGCGGCCGAGGCGGAGCTGGCCGCCAACGGCATCACCACCGCCGTGCTCGCCCAGTTCTACAGCTGGGAGGGCGGCATGCGCGGGCCCGACTTCGCCGAACGCGTCTTTACCGGCCTCGAAGAGGTGCGCCCCAGGCTCGACACCACGCTGATCCCGCAACTGCGGTTCGAAACCCCGATGCTCGACGACTACGACGCCATGCAGGCCATGCTCCGCCGTTTCGCCATCCCCTACGTCGTCTTCAACGACCACCTGCCGCACGACGCGCTGGAAAAAGGCAAACGCCCGCCCCGCCTGACCGGGCAGGCCCTGCGCATCGGCCGCAACCCGGAGAAACATCTCGAATACATGCAAGGGCTGCACGCCCGCATGGGCGAAGTGCCCGCCGCCCTCGATACCCTCACCAAGTCGCTCGCCGCCGAAGGCATCCGCATGGGCAGCCACGACGACCGCACCCAAGCCCAGCGCGACCGGTGGCACGACATGGGCGTCCGCCTCGCCGAGTTCCCCGAAACGCAGGAGGCCGCCGAAGCCGCCCGCGCCACCGGCGACGGCGTGATCCTCGGCGCCCCCAACGTGGTCCGCGGCGGCTCGCATAACGGCAATGTCAGTGCCATCGACCTCGCCGCCATGGGCCTCTGCGACGCGCTGGCCTCGGACTATCACTACCCCTCGCTGCGCCGCGCCGCCTTCCTGCTGGCCGATGGCGGGGTCTGCGACCTCGCCGGCGCATGGTCCCTCGTCTCCGCCGGCCCGGCCCGCCTCCTCGGCCTCGACGACCGCGGCAGGCTCACCCCCGGCCAGCGCGCCGATCTCGTCATCCTCGACGCCACGACCCGCGACATCTGCGCCACGATCTCGGGCGGCCGGCTCACCCATCTCCGGGGCGAGGCCGCGGCGCGCTTCCTGGCCTGACCCGCACGGCCCCGGCCGCGCTAACCTTTTGTTAACCTTCTCCGGACTACCCTTGTCCGGCGGCAAAGGCTGGGGAGCCGATGGCCGCCCAAAGAGATGCGACCAAACACGCATTTCACGCGCCGCCGTCGGAGCGATCCGATGCGCGGCGCGCTGCGGTTCCAGCCCCCCCCGCTTCTTCTTGGTAAAAATATCCAATCCCGCCAGCCCGGCCCGCCGCCCGGCTTCAGGTTTAGCTCCGCGGCACCGCCCGTCAGGACGGACGAGCCGGCACGATCCGGTTCACATGCCCCATCTTCCGCCCCGGCTTGACCTCTGCCTTGCCGTAGAGATGCAGCGCCGCGCCCGCCTCCCGCGCGATCCCCGGCACCTTCTTCATGTCATCGCCGATCAGGTTCTCCATCACCACGTCGGCATACCGCCCGCCATCGCCCAGGGGCCACCCCGCCACGGCGCGGATATGCTGCTCGAACTGGTCGATGGTACAGCCCTGCTGCGTCCAGTGGCCCGAGTTATGCACCCGCGGCGCGATCTCGTTCACCACCAGCCCGGCCTCGGTCACGAACAGCTCCACCCCCATCACGCCCACGTAATCGAGCTTGTTGAGGATCTGCCCCGCCAGCAGCACCGCGTCCGTCCGCTGTTTCGTCGACAGCCGCGCCGGCACCGTCGTGGTCCGCAGGATACCGCCCTCGTGCACGTTCTCGCCCGGGTCGAAACAGGCGACAGAGCCATCCAGCCCCCGCGCCCCGATCACCGACACCTCGTGGCTGAAATTCACGAAACCTTCGAGGATCGCGGGCTGGCCGCCCATGTCCGCCAGCGCCTGTTCGGCCTCGGAAGCGGCGTTGATCCGCGCCTGCCCCTTGCCGTCATAGCCGAAGCGGCGCGTCTTCAGGATCGCCGGAAAGCCGATCTCCGACAGCCCCTCGGCCAGATCCTCGGCCTCGTCCACCGCCGCGAAAGGCGCGGTCTTCAACCCCAACTCGGCCAGGAACGCCTTTTCCACCAGCCGGTCCTGGCTCACCCGCAACGCATTGCGCCCCGGCCGCACCGGCTTCAGCGGTTCGAGGATATCGAGCGCCGAAGTGGGGATGTTCTCGAACTCGTAGGTGATGACGTCGACCGCCTCGGCAAAGGCGCGCAGCGCGGCCTCATCCTCGTACGACTTCTGGAAATGGTAGTTCGCCACATGGCTCGCCGGGCAATCGCCGCCCGGCTCGAAGATGCAGGTCTTGAACCCCAGCCGGCTCGCCGCCACGGCCAGCATCCGGCCAAGCTGTCCGCCGCCCAGAATGCCGATCGTGCTGCCCTGCGCCAGTGCCTCAACCATCCTGCGGCTCCTCCGGGATCGAGGCCGACAGCGCCTCGCGCCACGCGTCCAGCCGCTCTGCAAGCGCCGCATCGCCATTCGCCAGGATCGCCGCCGCCATCAGCCCGGCATTAGCCGCCCCGGCCTCGCCGATCGCCATGGTCGCCACCGGGAAGCCCTTGGGCATCTGCACGATGGAATACAGGCTGTCGACCCCCGACAGCGCCTTCGTCTGCACCGGCACGCCGATCACCGGCACGCGCGTCTTCGACGCCATCATCCCCGGCAGGTGCGCCGCACCCCCGGCCCCGGCGATGATCACCTTCAGCCCGCGCCCGGCGGCCGCCCTGCCATAGTCCCACAACCGGTCGGGCGTGCGATGCGCCGAGACGATCTTCGCCTCGTAGGCCACCCCCAGCTCGTCGAGTATGTCGGCCGCCTTCTTCATCGTGGCCCAGTCCGACTGGCTGCCCATGATGATGCCCACGGAAATTTCGGCCATGCTGCGCCCTCTCGCGATCCGCCCCGGTGTCAGGAGCGCGCACTATACCGATCACTTGCCGTTACGCAATGATGTCCGGGTAAAGCCTGTCCTCGATCCACGAGATGCGGTCCTTCAGGCGCAGCTTCTGCTGCTTGAGCCGCTTGATTGTCAGCCGGTCGCTGGTGCCGCGCTCCTCGAGCGCGTGGATCGCCTCGTCGAGGTCACGGTGCTGGCGGCGAAACTCCTCCAGCTCCACCCGCAGCACCTCGTCGGATTTCATCGACAGGTCGCTCAACATGTTCATCCGGGCCGATTCCCCTGAAGATCAGACATCCCAAGATACCGCCAAAGCCGCATTTCGCAAAGCCCTTGCGCCCGGAAGACCCTGATACCATATTTCTCTGGCAGGGTCGCCGCAAAGGGGCCCGGGCACAAGACGGACGGTCGCTTAATCGAAAAGGACGCACCGATGACAAAGCTATCCCTGGGGTCGCACCCCTATATGCTCGGCTTCGAGCAGCTTGAGCGCATGCTGGAACGCAGCGCCAAGTCGGGCAACGAGGGCTATCCGCCCTTCAACATCGAGCAGACGTCGGACACCTCCTACCGCATCACGCTCGCCGTGGCGGGCTTTGGCGAGGGCGACCTCTCGATCACCGTGGAAGACCGGCAACTGGTCATCCGCGGGCGTCAGCGGGACGACTCGGATCACCGGGTGTTCCTGCATCGCGGCATCGCGGCGCGTCAGTTCCAGCGCTCTTTCGTGCTGGCCGACGGGGTCGAGGTGGGCGAGGCCCTGATGGAAAACGGCCTCCTGCACATCGACCTGAAGCGCGCCCAGCCGGAAACGGTGGTGCAGACCATCAACATCAAGAAGGGATAAGCGGTATGGATACCAGATACGATTTCGACAACGGCACCGCCGTCGAGGAAGAACGGGCCATCGTCTATGTCCGCCCGGTCAAGGTCGACGACCTGCCCGCCGACGTACAGCAACAGGCCATGGGGCTGGAAACGCTCTATGCCGTGCACAATGCCGACGGCGAACGCCTCGCGCTGGTGCGCGACCGGGCGCTGGCCTTCGTGCTGGCCAAGCAGCACGACATGGAACCCGTCGCGGTTCACTGAGACACCCTTGCCGGCGGCCGCCCCCATGGCCGCCGGGCAACCCGGTGCCGGGGGCAAACTCGCACTGGCCAAGCCTTGCCGCGCCTGCCATATCTGGCCCCGTTCTCCAGACCCAAGGCGCCGAGGCCCCATGACCCAGATCATCACCGCCCTTTCCGAGATTTCCGGCCGCTACAAGGCGATGTTCGTCGACCTGTGGGGCTGCCTGCATAACGGCGTCACCGCCTACCCCGAGGCCGTCGCGGCCATGCAGGACTACCGGAAAGCCGGCGGCGTGGTGGTGCTGGTCACCAACGCCCCGCGCGCCCGCAGCGGGGTCGAGCGGCAACTGGTCAAGTTCGGCGTGCCCGAGGACGCGTGGGACACCATCGCCACCTCCGGCGACAGCGCGCGCATGGCCATGTTCCGCGGCGCCGTGGGCCGCAAGGTCTATTTCGTGGGCCAGGATCACGACCTGAAATTCTTCGACCCGCTCAAGATCATCGACGACCCGGTCGAGGTGACCAGCGTGCCGCTGGCCGAGGCCGAGGGCATCGTCTGCTGCGGCCCCTTCGACCCTGTTGCCGATCTCGACGAGATGCGCGCCGACTTCCTCTATGCCAAGCAGAAGGGCATGAAACTGCTCTGCGCCAACCCCGATATCGTGGTCGACCGCGGCGATATCCGCGAATGGTGCGCCGGCGCGCTGGCCCGGCTTTATACCGAAATGGGCGGCGAAAGCCTCTATTTCGGCAAGCCCCACCCGCCGATCTACGACCTCGCCCACCGCCGACTGGCCGAGCTGGGCCGCGACTTCTCGAACGACCAGATCCTCGCCGTGGGCGACGGCGCCCATACCGACATCGCCGGCGCCATGGGCGAGGATATCGACAGCCTGTTCATCTCCGGCGGCCTTGCCGCCGAGGCGACCAAGACGACGAAGCAGCCCGACCCCGACGCGCTAAAGGCCTATCTCGACATGGAAAAGGTGTCGCCCACATACACCATCGGCTTCCTGCGCTGACAAATTACCCCTTGATTTTCTGCACCCGCGAAGTAATTAAGTTGCCAGATCGGCCCTGAATCGGTCCGAAAGTTACCCACTCGCAGACCTCGGAGGGTCGAATGTTGGACAACATGCCGCGCGGAACCATCACCATCGAGGAAATCGAGATGGGCATGACCCGCCACCTGCGGAAGGTCGTCACCGACGAGGATATCGAGATGTTCGCGCAAGTTTCGACCGACCGGAACCCGGTGCATCTCGACGACGAGTACGCCCAGGACACCATCTTCGAGGGCCGCATCGCCCATGGCATGCTGACGGCCGGGCTGATCTCGGCCGTCATCGGTGAACAGCTTCCGGGCCATGGCACCGTCTACATGGGCCAGACGCTCAAGTTCCTTGGGCCCGTCCGCCCCGGCGACATGGTCCATGCCGAGGTCGAGGTGATCGGCATCGACCACGCCAAGCGCCGCGTCCAGCTCGACTGCCGCTGCATGGTCGACGGCAAGAAGGTGCTCATCGGCGAGGCCACGGTGCTTGCGCCTTCGGGCAAGTTCGACTGACACCAGCCCCTTGAAAAGCGGCGTCTCCCCCATCAGCTTTGCCTGACACGCACCATACATGCTATGGTGGTGCCCCAAACTGATGGAGGACATCCCAATGGACGCCATTCAGACGACAGAATACGCCCGCGCCCTGTTCAGCGCACGCGGCAACAAGGCCATGGCCGAAGCGGCGCAACGGATGCGCGATTGCGAAGAGGCCGGCAAGACGGACGAGGCGGAAGACTGGAAGCGCATCCGCCTCGCCATCAGCGAGTTGCGCGGGCCCAACCAGGGCTGACGCGGCTCAACGCCCCTGCAGCGCCTGGTCGAGGGCGCTGTAGGTGGGCAGGCCGAATTCCCGTTCCATCACCTCCTGCCAGCGGTCCTCGAACCGGCGGCGGATTTCGTCCGAGATCTCCGCCCCGCTTTTCCCAGAGGCGACCTTGGTCGCGGCCCCGCCCGGCGGCAGGCCACAGGCGGCATCGCGCGCCTGCCGCACGAGGTGATCGTCGAACTGGCGCCCGTGCCGCTTCATGAAGGCGAACCCGGCCTGTTCCGTGGCAATCGCCCGCGTCGCGGCATCGTACCCGCCCATGAAATCCGCCACCCGGTCCACCACGCCCGGCAGGTTGCGCTTCATCTCCTCGAACGTGACCAGCAGCACGTCCTCGCGCCCCCGCTGCCGCAGCCACGAAGACGCGTGCGCCCAGTAATCCTCCCCGCGCCGCAGGTAGTAATCGGCGAAATCGTCCACGCTGATCGCGCCGGTCTCGAACCACCAGCCCTCGAAGAACCGGTAAAGCGAGATCATCGCATCCACTGGGTCGCGAAACACCACGATGTACCGCCCGCCCTTCGGGATGTCGTCCCAGCCCAGGTGGCTCTTGAACGCCCGCGGCGCGGCCACCTGCGGGGCGTTCACGTCGACCCCCATGTCATGCGCCAGTTCCAGCCACGGCACCACTTCCGTGATCTCGTCGAAATCCATCGACCCGCCCGAGCGCAACCCGTGCACCACCTGCTGCATCCATGTCGTACCGCACTTGGCATAGGGCGAGATGAAGATATCGCCTGGATCGGGGCGGTAGGCGAGGCCGATGCGTTCGCCGGCTTCGGTCGAAAACCCGGTGATCGCGTCAAGCTCCTCGATCGTCGTCGCGCGGCGGAATGTCCTGTCGCTGTCCATGCCCGGCAGATTGGCAGCGCCCCGACGCCGAGGCAAGCGCCAAGCGCCCCGGATCGCGTCTTGCACCCGCGCCCGCATGGGGCTACGCAAACGCCATGCGCATCATCCGCGATTTCACCTATCTCGACCCGGCCGACCGCGGCGCTTCCGTCGCCATCGGCAATTTCGACGGTGTCCATATCGGCCACCAGTCGGTGATCGAGCAGGCCCGCGCGGCCGGAGACGCCATCGGCGCACCACTGGGCGTGCTGACGTTCGAGCCGCACCCGCGCCAGTATTTCGCCCCCGATGCCCCGCCCTTCCGCCTGATGAACCCCGAGGCGCGCGCCCACCGGCTGGAAAAGCTGGGGGTCGAACGGCTCTACGAGCTGAATTTCAACGCCGCCCTCGCCGGCCTGTCGCCGCGCGAATTCGCCGGCAAGGTGATCCGCGACGGGCTGGGCCTGTCGCACGTGGTGGTGGGCGCCGATTTCTGCTTCGGCAAGGGCCGCGCGGGCGATGCCGCCGACCTCGTGGCCTTTGGCAAGGAGATGGGCTTCGGCGTCACCATCGCCGAGCTGCTTGAGGGCGACAATGGCGAGGTCTCCTCCACCGCTATCCGCAACGCCCTGTCCGACGGCCGCCCGCGCGATGCCGCGCGGATGCTGGGCCACTGGCACCGGATTGACGGGCCGGTGATCGGCGGCGAGCAGCGCGGCCGCGACCTTGGCTACCCCACCGCAAATATGTCGATCGAAGGCCTCCACCCGCCCAAGTTCGGCGTCTATGCCGTGCTGGCCGACGTGCTCGACGGTCCGCACAAGGGCCACTACCACGGCGCCGCCTCGCTCGGCGTGCGGCCGATGTTCCACGGCGAGGTGCCCAACCTCGAAACCTTCATCTTCGACTTCTCGGGCGACCTCTACTCCGCCGACCTCTCCGTCGCGCTGGTCGAGTATCTCAGGCCGGAAGAAACCTTCGACAGCCTCGAGGCCTTCATCGCCCAGATGGACGCCGACTGTACCCGCGCCCGCGACATCCTCGACGCACTATGACCGACGATCCCATCGACCGGACCGGCCTGCGCCCGCGCTTTTGGGAGACGACGCCGCTCAACCGCATGACCCGCGCCGAGTGGGAAGCGCTCTGCGACGGCTGCGGCAAGTGCTGCCTCAACAAGCTGGAAGACGAAGAGACCGGCGAGGTGGCGCTGACCCGCGTCGCCTGCCGCCTGTTCGACGACACGACCTGCCGCTGCGCGCAATACGACATCCGCCACCAGTTCGTGCCGGAATGCATCACCCTGAGCCCGAAGAACCTCGACCGCAACCTCTACTGGATGCCCGAAACCTGTGCCTACAAGCTTCTGCATCTGGGCAAACCGCTCTATGACTGGCACCCGCTGATCTCGGGCACGCCCGACACGGTGCACGACGCGGGCGTCTCGGTGCTGAACAGCACCGTGCCCGAGTTCGAGGTCGACGAGGACGACTGGGAAGACCACCTGATCGAGGAGCCTGGCGCATGAATTTCGCCTCCGACAATTGCGGCCCCGCCCACCCCGAGGTGCTGGCCGCCATCACCGCCGCGAACCAGGGCTTTGCCCCCTCCTACGGCGCCGACGGGCTGATGGATGCCGTCCGCGACCGCATCCGCGAGCTGTTCGAGGCGCCCGAGGCCGAGGTCTTCCTCGTCGCCACCGGCACCGCCGCCAACGCGCTGGCGCTGGCCACGCTGGCCCAGCCATGGCAGACCATCTTCTGCACCCCGCTCGCCCATATCCAGCGCGACGAATGCCACGCCCCGGAATTCTACACCGGCGGCTGCAAGCTCACGCTGGCCGGCGAAGGCGACAAGATGACCCCCGAGACGCTGGATGCGGCCATCGAAAGCTGGACGGCAGGCGACGTGCACGTCTCGCAGCGCGGGCCCGTGGCACTGACGCAGGTCACCGAGATGGGCCGCGTCTACAGCCTCGAGGAGCTGGCCGCCCTGACCGAGGTCGCCCACGCCCATGTCCTGCCCGTCTACATGGACGGCGCCCGCTTCGCCAACGCGCTCGAGGCGCTCGGCTGCACCCCGGCCCAGATGACCCACGAGGCCGGCATCGACGCGTTCAGCCTCGGCGGCTCCAAGAACGGCTGCTTGGGCGTCGAGGCGGTGGTCTTCTTCGACCCCGACAAGGCCTGGGAATTCGAACTGCGCCGCAAGCGCGCCGCGCATCTCTTCTCCAAGCACCGCTACCTCTCGGCCCAGATGCTGGCCTACCTCACCGACGACCTCTGGCGCCGCTCGGCGCAGACGGCGAACGCCCGCGCCGCCCGGCTGGCCGAGGGGCTGAAAACCGTGCCCGGCGCCAGCTTCGAGGTCGAACCGCAAGCCAACATGATCTTCGCCCGCCTGCCCCGCGCCACCCACCAGCGCCTGCACGCGGAAGGCGCGGTCTACGGCCTCTACGACGGCCCGCTCGACGAGGGCGACGGCAAGGAGCCGCTGCCGGCCCGGCTGGTCTGCGACTGGTCGATCACCGAGGACGAGATCGACCGGTTCATCGCGCTGGCCAAGGGGTAAGGCCCGCCGGCGCCGCGCGCGTGGCGGCGTCGGAATTTGGATATTTGGACCAAGAAGAAGCCCGAGCCGCGCGCCCGAATTCGGTCAGAGCGTGCCCGAGAGGTGCATGTCGAGATCCTCCAGCCGGTCCTGCCCCCAGAACATCTGACCGTCATCGGTGATGTAGAAGGGCGAGCCGAAGACGCCGGCCGCGACCGCTTCCTCGAGGTTGGCGGCATAGGTCTCGGCCCCGCTCAGCAACCCGCTATCGGCCAGCGCGGGGTCGAACTCGGCCCATTCGAGACAGCTCCGGATCACCTCGTCCTGCGCGATGTCCCGATCCTCGGCCCAGACGGCCCGCAGGATGCCGTGCACCAGCGCCCCCATATGCCCGCCGCCCGCCTCCTGCGCGGCGATCACGGCATAGGAGGAGGGCGCGGCATTGGTCGGGAAATGCGCGGGCTTGGGGTTCAGCTTCATCCCCGCCTTCTTGGCCTGCCGCGGCAGGTCCTGCGCGCGATAGGCATTGCGGCTGGGATGCCGCTCGCCCGGCGGCAGGCCCCCGGTGCGCGGGAACAGCGCCATGATATCCAGCGGCTTGTAAGTGATCGTCGCGCCGTGCCGCCCGGCGATTTCCTCCAGCCGCGTGCCGGCAAGGTAGGTGAACGGCGACAGGGTGGAAAAATAATAATCTATATGGGCCATTTCGTCTCTCCTCCGGTCCCGCGTCCTTTGCCATACGTGACGCGCGTGCTAAGCGGTGTCAACGTCACGATTCTGTCATCGAAGGCCACCCGGGGACCCCTGCCAATGTCGATCTCGTCCGAGCCGAAGCTCATTTCCGGCAATGCGAACCTGCCGCTTGCCAATGCCATCACCCGCCGCATGTCGATGCATCGCGGCACCCGGATCGGGCTGGTCGATGCCCGCGTCGAACGGTTCAACGACCAGGAGGTCTTCGTCGAGGTGTTCGAGAATGTCCGCGGCGAGGACATGTTCATCATCCAGTCGACATCGAACCCCGCCAACGACAACCTGATGGAACTGCTGATCATGGCCGACGCGCTGCGCCGCTCCTCGGCCAAGCGCATCACCGCCGTGATCCCCTATTTCGGCTACGCAAGGCAGGACAGGCGCACCAAGGCGCGCACGCCCATTTCCGCCAAGCTGGTGGCCAACATGATCGTCGAGGCCGGCATCGAGCGGGTGCTGACCATGGACCTGCACGCCGCCCAGATCCAGGGCTTCTTCGACATCCCCGTCGACAACCTCTATGCCTCGCCGGTCTTCGCGCTGGATATCCAGACCCAGTTCAAGGGCCATCTCGACGACGTCATGATCGTCTCTCCCGACGTGGGCGGCGTGGCCCGCGCCCGGGAACTCGCCAAGCGGATCAGTGCGCCGCTTTCGATCGTCGACAAGCGGCGCGAAAGGGCGGGCGAGGTCTCGGAAATGACCATCATCGGCGAGGTCACCGACAAGATCTGCATCATCGTCGACGACATGTGCGACACCGCCGGCACCATGTGCAAGGCGGCCGAGATCCTGCTGGAAAACGGCGCGCGCGAGGTGCACGCCTATGTCACCCACGGCGTGCTCTCGGGCCCGGCGGTCGAGCGGATCACCAATTCCAAGCTCAAGTCGATGGTCATCACCGATACGATCGCGGCGCCCGACCCGGTGAAGAACACGCCCAACATCCGCATCCTGCCCACCGCCCCGGTCTTTGCCCAGGCGATCCTGAACATCTGGAACGGCACAAGCGTGTCGTCGCTTTTCGAGATCCCGACGCTCGAGCCGATCTACGAGGGCCAGTTCGGCAACTGAGGCGCCTCAGTAGAGGTCCCAGTCATCCTCCGACCGGAGCGCGCCGATCGCCATCCAGCGCATCCGGGCGCGGGCGACACGCGTGTCGCCCCATGTCCGGAAGACAAGCTCGAACCCCTCGGGCGTCACGTTGTCGGTGCTGACATCGGCGCGCATGTTCGCGGCGCTGTCCACGTCCCACATCGACAGGCTTGCGAAGACCGTGGGCGGCGCCTGGAACGGGCGGCTGAACTGCACCGCCCTGCGGCGCTCGCGCGGGCCAGAGCCCGTCCACATCTCGCCATCGTCCTCGAAATCCGAGAACATCACGTCGTCGCCGTCGTCGATCCCGATGGTCCGTCCCGAGAGTTCTTTCATTCGTCCTGATCTTCCGCCCTTCGCTGAAGCGGTCTTATAGGCGTATTTGGACGGAAATGCGCAACAAAAATGGAAAATCCCGGCCAAGCAACTGATCTGGCGGGCGTTTTGGAAAGGTGCGTCGTGCCAGGACTACCGGAACTGGTTCTCGTAATCCCGCACGTGATCCGGAAAAAGCCTTTCGTACTCGGCCGCGTCTATCCCGATCGCATCGACCTCGTATTCGATCTCATCCCCCAGGTCGTATTCGAACAGAACGACACCACCATGGCAGTCAACAGGCTGCCCATCGGCAGTCGAAATCGATAATCCCAGCCAACGAACTGTCCCCGGATCGCTGTCCTTCTCAGGCGTCGCCGTTCTTCTGAAAGCCGCGAACGGGCTGGCGGGAATAAACGTGCCGAACGCCGCACCCATGGGCGGATCGCCCCCTTCCAGCCGGGTATTTCCGATAACCTCACCCTCGAAAAGCACTTGGTACATCAGGTCGCACGCCTCGATTTCCACAGGGGGACACGGTTTCAGGCGGTTGGAGACCTGTCAACAACCGCCGCCACGCCGCCACGGAACAGCCCGCCCCAAAAGCAAAAGGCCCCGCTCTCCGGGGCCTTTCCTGTCACTGCAACGCGGTCGAAGCGGCCGGTTACGGCGCCGCCGCGCGCGAGGTGGTCGCAAGGCCGATCTCGTCGCCCATCGCCACCATGTCGGCCAGCAGCTTGGCGGCCTCGTCGACCGGGCCGGGCTCGTTCTTGTAGGCGTCCTGCGCCTTTTCCAGCCGGGTGTTGGCCTCGCGGATCATCTCGTCGAAATGCTCCTGCGTGACCTCCTCGCGCGGGATGGCGCGCTCGGCCAGGACCGAGATGCTTTCCGGGTTGATCTCGGCGAAGCCGCCGGTCACCACGTAGGATTGCGTGCCCTCGGCCCCCGTCACGGTGACGACACCGGGGCGCAGCGTCGTGATCAGCGGCGCGTGATCGGGCAGCGCGGTCATGTCGCCCTCGGCACCCGGGATCTGCACTTCCCTGGCCTCGACAGAAGCCAGAAGCCGCTCGGGGCTTACCAGATCGAATTGGACTGTGTCAGCCATTCACTGTCTCCTTTGGGAGAGGATGCCGCGCCCCTTGAAGGCGCGGCGCGATGCTTAGGCGGCTTCCGCGGCCATCTTCTCGGCCTTGGCCTTCACCTCGTCGATGCCGCCAACCATGTAGAAGGCGCCCTCGGGCAGGTGATCGTACTCGCCGGCGACCACGGCCTTGAAGGACGAGATCGTGTCTTCCAGCGGCACCTGGACGCCGTCGGAACCGGTGAACACCTTGGCCACGTCGAACGGCTGCGACAGGAAGCGCTGGATCTTCCGGGCGCGGGCGACGGTCAGCTTGTCCTCTTCCGACAGTTCGTCCATGCCGAGAATGGCGATGATGTCCTGCAGCGACTTGTAGCGCTGAAGGATCCCCTGAACGTCACGGGCCACCTTGTAGTGCTCTTCGCCCACGATCGCCGGGTCCATCAGGCGCGAGGTCGAGTCGAGCGGGTCCACGGCCGGGTAGATGCCGAGCTCGGAAATCGCGCGCGACAGAACGGTCGTGGCGTCGAGGTGGGCAAAGGTCGTGGCGGGCGCGGGGTCGGTAAGGTCGTCCGCGGGCACGTACACGGCCTGGATCGAGGTGATCGAGCCCTGCTTGGTCGAGGTGATGCGTTCCTGCATCGCGCCCATGTCGGTGGCCAGCGTCGGCTGGTAGCCCACGGCCGAGGGGATACGACCCAGAAGCGCCGACACCTCGGAGCCCGCCTGCGTGAAGCGGAAGATGTTGTCGACGAAGAACAGAACGTCGGTCCCCGACTGGTCGCGGAACTGCTCGGCCAGCGTCAGGCCGGTCAGCGCAACGCGGGCACGGGCCCCCGGAGGCTCGTTCATCTGGCCGTAGACCAGCGCCACCTGGCTCTGTTCGAGGTTGTCGGGCTTGATGACCTCGGATTCGATCATCTCGTGGTAGAGGTCGTTGCCCTCACGGGTCCGCTCGCCCACACCGGCGAAAACCGAGTAGCCCGAGTGCACCTTGGCGATGTTGTTGATCAGTTCCATGATCAGAACCGTCTTGCCCACGCCGGCGCCGCCGAACAGGCCGATCTTGCCGCCCTTGGCGTAGGGCGCCAGCAGGTCGACCACCTTGATGCCGGTCACGAGGATTTCCGACTCGGTCGACTGTTCCTCGAACTCGGGCGCCGGCTGGTGGATGGCGCGGGTCTCTTTCGCCTTGATCGGCGCACCCTCGTCCACCGGCTCGCCGATCACGTTGATGATCCGGCCCAGCGTCGCGTCGCCCACCGGCACGCTGATCGGGCCGTCCATGTCGGTCACTTCCTGGCCGCGGACAAGACCTTCGGTCGCGTCCATCGCGATGCAGCGCACGGTGCTTTCACCAAGGTGCTGCGCCACTTCCAGAACCAGCCGCTTGCCGTTGTTGTCGCATTCCAGCGCGTTCAGAATCTCGGGCAGGTGGTCGCTGAACTGAACGTCCACCACGGCGCCGATCACCTGCGTGATTGTGCCTTTAGCGTTTGCCATGTTTCGTCTCCGGTTTTCGTCAGAGCGCCTCAGCGCCCGAAATGATTTCAATAAGCTCGTTGGTGATGACGGCCTGACGCGAGCGGTTGTACTCGATGGTCAGCTTGTCGATCATCTCGCCGGCGTTGCGGGTGGCGTTGTCCATCGCCGACATCCGCGCGCCCTGTTCCGAGGCACCGTTCTCCAGCAGCCCGCTGAAGATGGCGGTGGCCACGGCCCGCGGCAGAAGCTCGCGCAGGATCTCGTCCTCGCCCGGCTCGAAATCGTAGAACGTGCCGTCATCCTGTGCCTGCTCGTCCCCGCCGACATCGGCCGGGATGACCTGCTGCATCGTCGGGATCTGGCTGACCACGTTCTCGAACCGCGAGAAGAAGATCTTGGCGACGTCGAACTCCTCGGCCTCGAACCGGTCGAGGATGTTCGCCGCCACGCCCTGCGCGTCGGCATAGCCCACATTGCGCACGTCGGACATGTCGACATGGTCGACGAACAGGTCCGAGTGATCCCGCTTGAGCGCGTCACGGCCCTTCTTGCCGACGGTGATGATCTTCACCGTCTTGCCGGCGGCCTTGAGCTTTTCGACCTCGGCGCGGGCCAGCTTGGCGATGTTGCCGTTGAAGCCGCCGCACAGGCCCCTCTCGGCGGTCATCACCACCAGTAGGTGGGTCTGATCGCTGCCGGTGCCGCGCAGAAGCTTCGGCGCGCTCTCGCTGTCGCCGACCGAGGCGGCCAGCTTGGTCATCACGGCGTTGAACCGCTCCGCGTAGGGCCGCGCCATCTCGGCGGCATCCTGTGCCCGCCGCAGTTTCGCGGCGGCCACCATCTGCATGGCCTTGGTGATCTTGCGGGTCGATTTGACCGACTCGATCCTGTTTTTAAGGTCCTTAAGACTCGGCATTGCCTCGTCCCCCCTTATGCGAAGTCAGCGGCGAACTCGTCCAGCGCAGCCTTGAGCTTCTCCTCGGCTTCCCCGGCAATCTTCGGGTCTTCCTTGGTGATGTAGTCAAGCAGGTCCTGGTGCTTCGACCGCAGGTGGTTGAGCAGCCCGGCCTCGAACCGGCCAACCTCGCTGACCTTCAGCTTGTCGAGATAGCCTTTCGTGCCGGCATAGATGACACAGACGATCTCGGCGTTGGTCAGGGGCGAGTATTGCGGCTGTTTCATCAGCTCGGTCAGGCGCGCGCCCCGGTTCAGCAGCTGCTGCGTCGCGGCGTCGAGGTCCGACCCGAACTGGGCGAAGGCCGCCATCTCGCGATACTGGGCAAGCGACAGTTTCACCGGGCCGGCGACCGACTTCATCGCCGAGGTCTGGGCCGACGAACCAACCCGGCTCACCGACAGACCGGTGTTCACGGCCGGGCGGATACCCTGGTAGAACAGCTCGGTTTCAAGGAAGATCTGGCCGTCGGTGATCGAGATCACGTTGGTCGGAATGAAGGCCGACACGTCGCCACCTTGCGTTTCGATGATCGGCAGCGCCGTCAGCGAGCCCGCGCCGTTTTCCTCGTTCAGCTTGGCCGAACGTTCCAGCAGGCGGGAGTGAAGGTAGAAAACGTCGCCCGGGTAGGCTTCACGCCCCGGCGGACGGCGAAGCAGCAGCGACATCTGGCGATAGGCAACGGCCTGTTTCGACAGGTCATCGTAAACGATCAGCGCGTGGCGGCCGTTGTCGCGGAAATGCTCGGCCATGGCGGTTGCCGAATAGGGCGCCAGGAACTGCATCGGCGCCGGGTCCGACGCGGTGGCGGCCACGACGATGGAGTATTCCATCGCGCCGTTCTCTTCCAGCTTCTTCACCAGCTGCGCAACGGTCGACCGCTTCTGGCCGACGGCCACGTAGACACAGTAGAGCTTCTGGCTCTCGTCGTCGCCGGCGGCCTCGTTGTAGGATTTCTGGTTCAGGATCGTGTCGAGCGCCACGGCGGTCTTGCCGGTCTGGCGGTCGCCGATGATCAGCTCGCGCTGGCCACGGCCGATCGGGATCATGGCGTCGACCGATTTCAGGCCTGTCGCCATCGGCTCGTGCACCGATTTACGCGGGATGATGCCCGGCGCCTTGGTGTCGGCCACGCCACGGGTCTTGGCACCGATCGGGCCCTTGCCGTCCAGCGGGTTGCCCAGAGCGTCGACAACGCGGCCCAGCAGCTCGTCACCGATCGGAACGTCCACGATCGACTTGGTGCGCTTGACGGTGTCGCCTTCCTTGATCTCGCGGTCCGAGCCGAAGATCACGACGCCGACGTTGTCGGTTTCCAGGTTCAGCGCCATCCCCATGACGTTGCCCGGGAATTCCACAAGCTCACCGGCCTGCACGTTGTCGAGCCCGTAAACCCGCGCGATCCCGTCACCGACCGAAAGAACCCGGCCGACCTCGGCCACTTCGGCCTCTTTGCCGTAGTTCTTTATCTGGTCCTTCAGGATCGCAGAAATCTCTGCAGCTTGGATACCCATTTATCCGACCTCTTTCATTGCGTTCTGGAGGGAATTGAGGCGCGAGCGGATCGAGGTATCGATCATCTTCGAGCCCACCTTGACGATAAGACCGCCGATGAGGCTTTCATCGACGGTCGCATTGATATTGACGTCCTTGCCCACGGTGGCCTTGAGCGTCTTGGCAAGTTTGTCCGACTGGGTCTTGGTCAGCGCCTTGGCGCTGGTCACGTCGGCGGTCACCTCGCCCTTGTCCTCGGCGATCATCTCGCGCAGCTTCACGATCAGCTGCGGCAGCACGAAGAGGCGGCGCTTCTCGGCCATCAGGCCCAGGCCGTTCTTCAGCACCGGCTCGAGGCCCATCTTGTCGGCAATCGCCATGACCGCCGCCTTCTGCTCCGACCGGGGCACGATCGGGCTGGCGATCAGCTCGGCGAACTCGTCGCTGGTGTCCAGCGCGGCAGCAAGATCGGTGACGTTGGATTCAAGTTTCGCCAGAGACTTGTCGTCTTTCGAAATCTCGAAAATGGCGGTGGCATAGCGCGCGGCGATGCCGGAGGAGATCGAAGCTGGTTCGGACACGTCCACCCTTCCGATTTCTGGCCCCGGTTCAGCAAAATGACGGCATAGGGATGCCGTCGTCCGGGGGCGTTAGGACACGATGCCTGTCTGTAAACATCGAAATTCGGCTGGGGTGTAGCAGAGCCTTGCGGACCTAGCAAGCGGCTTGAAACCCACGGTATACAATTGAATACCAAGCGTTTTCAAAGGCTTAATCCACCTGCGACCGAATGCGCATATTTTCCGCGAAGAAAAACCTGCGGATTTCTTCACGAAACCGCGATTCCTTCGCGTGGCGGCCCCGCGAAACGCCTTGTGACAAAGGCCTGTCGTTAGCGCCACCATCCCTCGCGGCCCGGCGCGGCCACCTGCGGCGACGGACGCGCGCACCGACGCAATACCGACAAAATACCGACGTTACACCGGCTTGGCCTCGGGCTTCGGCTGAAGCACCCCCAGCGGCTTCCTGACGGTCTCTCTCAGCCCCGGCCCGATCGGCGCCTGCACCCGCTTCGTCGCCATCACCAGCAGCACCCCGCCCGCCGCCACCACCGACAGCGAGCCGCCCAGCTTCTCCCACATCCCCGAGGTCTTGCGCCAGAACCGCTTCTCCGACGGCGGCTGGTACAGGGTCGTGGCATGGCCCTCGGGCAGGAAGTTGTGTGATTTCAACTGGTTCTCAAGCTGGCTCTGGGTATAGGGCCGGCCGAAGCCGAACGGTGTCCGGTCACTCCGCGACCACAGGCCCGCCCGGTTCGGTACGATGAACAGCGCCGATCCCCCCGGCCCCAGCACCCGCCAGCATTCCTCCAGCAACGCGCTCGGCTGCTCGCTCGTCTCCAGCCCGTGCACCACCAGCAGCTTGTCGACATGCCCGGTCTCGACCGGCCACCACGTCTCCTCGCACAGAACCGAGACATTCGGCATCCCCTGCGGCCACCCGATCACCCCCTGCGGCGCCGGCATGCAGGCGATGACCCGTTTGCTGTCGGCCAGGTAGGGCCGCAGGAACGGCACCGCGAAACCGAAGCCCAGCACAGTCTGACCCTTGGCCTCGGGCCAGAACGTCTGCACCTCGGCGCGGATGATCTTCTGCGCAGCCCGGCCCAGCGCGCTGCGGTAATAGAAATTCCTAAGATCCTGCACATCAAGATGCATTGCAGCCGCTGTCCCGATCAGTCAGTCTGAAGGGTATCAGTAACCGGCCAATGGGGAAACACAATGACACTGCAGATCGAAACCGTTCCCTGCCTGTCCGACAATTATGCCTTCCTCGCGCATGATCCGGACACCGGCGAGACCGCGGTGATCGACGTGCCCGAGGCGGCGCCGATCCTGAAGGCGCTGGCCGACAAGGGGTGGACCGCGACGCAGGTCCTGCTCACCCACCACCACGCCGACCACGTGCAGGGGCTCGACGCGCTCCTGGCCAAGCACGACGCCAAGGTCGTGGGCGCCGCCGCCGACGCTCACCGCCTCCCGCCGCTCGACACCGCCGTTAAGGAAGGCGAAACCATTCGCATCGGCAACGAAAGCGGCGAGGTGATCGAGGTCTCCGGCCACACCATCGGCCACATCGCCTTTCACTTCCCCGTCTCCAGGGTCGCCTTCACCGCCGACAGCCTGATGGCGCTCGGCTGCGGCCGGGTGTTCGAGGGGACCATGCCGCAGATGTGGGAAAGCCTGCAGAAACTCGCGGCCCTGCCGCCCGAGACCACCATCTGCTCGGGACATGAATACACCGCCGCCAACGCCCGTTTCGCCCTGACCATTGATCCCGACAATCCCAAGCTTATATCCCGGTCAGAGGCGGTCGAAACAGCCCGGGCGAACGGCCAACCCACCGTGCCCTCCACCCTCGCCGAAGAGCTCGCCACCAACCCGTTCCTGCGCGCAGGGGATCCGCGCATCCAGGACCATCTTGGCCTGACAGGCGCCACCCCGGCCGAGGTCTTCGCCGAAATCCGGACGCGCAAGGACAATTTCTGAAAAAACCCGATCGTTTCCGGCCGGGCACAAAATAGGTGCAAAACCTCAATAACGTTTAGAAATGTGATCGGATGCCACGAAAAAAAACTTGAAGGACTCGGCAGATCGACCAAACTTTAAACCTATGAGGTCAAGACTCCGGACAGCGATCCGGACGCAGATCAGAAGGAGCACAGGAAAGTGCCATCATTCTCGACGACACTTGAGCAGGCAATTCATGCGGCCCTCGCACTGGCCAACGCGCGGCGGCACGAATTTGCGACGTTGGAACATCTTCTCTTGGCCCTGATCGACGAGCCCGACGCCTCGCGCGTGCTCAAGGCGTGCTCGGTCGACACCGAGGATCTGCGCGCCACGCTCGTGGAATTCATCGACGAGGATCTGTCGAACCTCGTCACCGACATCGACGGCTCCGAGGCGGTGCCCACCGCCGCCTTCCAGCGCGTGATCCAGCGCGCGGCCATCCACGTTCAATCCTCCGGCCGGACGGAAGTCACCGGCGCCAACGTGCTCGTCGCCATCTTCGCCGAGCGCGAGTCGAACGCCGCCTACTTCCTGCAGGAACAGGACATGACCCGCTACGACGCGGTCAACTTCATCGCCCACGGCGTCGCCAAGGATCCGGCCTATGGCGAAACCCGCCCCGTTCAGGGCGTCAGCGACATGGACGGCGAGAAGACCAAGTCCGACAGCAGCGGCCCCGAGGCCGTGGAACAGGGCGAAAGCGCCCTGGCCAAGTACTGCGTCGACCTGAACGAGAAATCCCGCCGCGGCGATGTCGACCCGCTGATCGGCCGCGACCACGAGGTCGAGCGCTGCATCCAGGTGCTCTGCCGCCGGCGCAAGAACAACCCGCTTCTCGTGGGCGACCCGGGCGTCGGCAAGACCGCCATCGCCGAGGGGCTCGCGCACAAGGTCGTGCAGGGCGAAACGCCGAAAGTTCTTTCAAAAACAACGATTTACTCTCTCGACATGGGCGCACTGCTGGCCGGCACGCGCTATCGGGGCGACTTCGAGGAACGCCTGAAAGCGGTCGTGACCGAGCTCGAGGCGCACCCCGACGCGGTGCTCTTCATCGACGAGATCCACACCGTCATCGGCGCCGGCGCCACCTCGGGCGGCGCGATGGACGCCTCCAACCTCCTGAAGCCCGCGCTTCAGGGCGGCAAGCTGCGCTGCATGGGCTCCACCACCTTCAAGGAGTTCCGCCAGCATTTCGAGAAGGACCGCGCCCTTTCCCGCCGGTTCCAGAAGATCGACGTGGTCGAGCCCACGGTCGAGGACGCGATCAAGATCCTCAAGGGCCTCAAGCCCTATTTCGAGGATCACCACAGCGTGAAATACACCAATGACGCCATCAAGTCGGCGGTGGATCTCTCGGCCCGCTACATCAACGACCGCAAGTTGCCCGACAAGGCCATCGACGTCATCGACGAGGCCGGCGCGGCTCAGCATCTCGTCGTCGCCTCCAAGCGGCGCAAGTCGATCGGTCCGAAGGAAATCGAGGCCGTGGTCGCCAAGATCGCGCGCATTCCGCCGAAGAACGTCTCGAAGGACGACGCAGAGGTGCTCAAGGATCTCGAAGGCGCGCTCAAGCGCGTGGTCTTCGGGCAGGACAAGGCCATCGAGGCCCTGTCGAGCGCCATCAAGCTGGCCCGTGCCGGCCTGCGCGAACCCGAGAAGCCCATCGGCAACTACCTCTTCGCCGGCCCGACCGGCGTGGGCAAGACCGAGGTTGCCAAGCAACTGGCCGACTCGCTCGGCGTGGAACTGCTGCGCTTCGACATGTCGGAATACATGGAGAAGCACGCCGTCTCCCGCCTGATCGGCGCGCCTCCGGGCTATGTCGGCTTCGACCAGGGCGGCCTGCTGACCGACGGGGTGGACGAGCATCCGCACTGCGTTCTCCTTCTCGACGAGATCGAGAAGGCGCATCCGGACGTGTTCAACATCCTCCTGCAGGTGATGGACCACGGCAACCTGACCGACCACAACGGCCGCACGGTGAACTTCCGCAACGTGGTGCTGATCATGACCTCGAACGCCGGGGCGACGGAACAGGCCAAGGCCGCCATCGGCTTCGGCCGCGACCGCCGCGAGGGCGAGGATACCGAGGCGATCGAACGCACCTTCACGCCGGAATTCCGCAACCGGCTGGATGCGGTCATCTCCTTCGCGCCGCTGCCGAAAGAGGTGATCCTGCAGGTGGTCGAGAAGTTCGTCCTGCAACTGGAAGCCCAGTTGCTTGACCGGAACGTGACCATCGAACTGACCGAACCCGCCGCCGCATGGCTTGGCGAGAAGGGCTACGACGACAAGATGGGCGCGCGCCCGCTCGGCCGCGTCATCCAGGAGCACATCAAGAAACCGCTCGCCGAAGAGCTTCTGTTCGGCAAACTGTCCAAGGGCGGCATCGTCAAGGTTGGAGTCAAGGACGGCAAGATCGATCTTCAGTACGAAGGTCCGAGCCGTCCCCGTCTGTCGGGAAAAAAGCCGCCACTTCTGACGGCTGACTGATGTCACCGTCGCGGTTTGCGGCACTGATTGGCGCGGCCCTCTGGGCCGCGCCTTCGTTTGCAGAGCCCCCGCAGCTTACCCTCCCCATCGACTGCACCCTCGGTCAGACCTGCTTCATCGAGGATTACGTCGATGCCGATCCGGGCCCCGGCCAGCAAGACTACACCTGCGGCCTCAAAAGCCGCGACGACCATCGCGGCACCGATATCACCCTGCCTTCCTTCGACGCGATGGAAAGCGGCGTCAGCGTGCTCGCCGCCGCTCCCGGCCGCGTCGCCGCCCTGCGCGACGGCATGGCCGACATCGCCGTCACCGACGACACCCGCGACAGCATCCGCGGTCGCGAATGCGGCAACGCCGTGCGCCTCGACCACGGCGACGGCTGGCAGACCCTCTATTGCCACATGAAGAACGGCTCCCTCACCGTGCGCGAGGGGCAGAGCGTGGCGGCAGGCGATCCGCTCGGCCTCGTCGGGCTCAGCGGGCTGACCAACAACCCGCATATCCACCTGACCGTCCTGAAAGACGGCCAGATCACCGACCCCTTCCGGCCCGACGGCGCCCGATGCGGCGCCGCCCCCGACAACGGCCTCTGGAAAACCGCCCCCGCCTACACGCCGACGGGCCTCTTCACCGCCGGTTTCTCCACCGCCGTGCCGTCGCTCGAAGACGTCCAGACCGGCGCCGCCCGGGTCACGCAGACCACGCCCGATGAGCCTCTCGTCCTCTACGGCCACGCCTTCCATGCCGAACCGAACGACACCCTGACCCTCACTGCCAGCGGCCCCGGGGGAGAAATCTTCGCCCGCACCGTCACCCTGATCGACCCCCAGCCCCAGCTTTTCCGCGCCTATGGTCGCCGCAGCCCCGAAGGCGGCTGGCCCGCAGGCCGGTATCGCGGCTATGTCACGCTGAAACGCGGCGACACGCTCATCGCCGCCCGCCACGCCGACATCACCGTCAGCCCCTAACGCCCTATTTCTCGGTAATCTTCAGCTCGATCCGCCGGTTCTGCGCCCGCGCCTCGTCGGTATCGGCGGTGTTCACCGGCTGATACTCCCCGAACCCGTTCGCCGACAGCCGCTCCGGATCCATCCCCAGGTCGTCGATCATGTAGCGCACCACCGACAGCGCCCGCGCCTGGCTCAGGTCCCAGTTATCCTCGAACTGCCGGCTGTTGCGGATCGGCTTGTCATCCGTGTGCCCGTCGACCTGCAAGACCCAGTCGATGCCCTCCGGAATGTCATCGGCCACGCTCCGCAGGATGTCGACCACCTTGGCGATCTCGTCCTTGCCGGCCTCCTCCAGGTCGGCCTCGGCGGGCGCGAACAGCACTTCCGACGAGAACACGAACCGGTCGCCCACGATCCGCACGCCCTCCTGGTCGCCCAGCACCTCGCGCAGCCGGCCAAAGAAATCCGAACGGTACTTCTCGAGGTCCTCGTTCTGCGCCTGCAGGGCGTTGCGCTCCTCCTCCAGCCGCCGGGCCTTCTCCTCTTCCAGCTGCCGGCGCCGCCGCTCCTCGGCGGCGGCCCGGGCCAGCGCCACGTTCAGGTCCTGCCCCAGCGATTCAATCTGCACGTTCGCCGCCGCCTCGCGCGCCTTGGCGTCATCCAGCAACGCCCGCAACTCGCCCAGCTGCTGCCGAAGCGACGCCACCTGCCGGTTCAGCAATTCCTGCTGCTTCTGCGCTTCCGTCGCGAGGTCGGCCTGCTTCTCGCGCGCCGCCTCGGCCTCGGCCAGCTTGCGCCGCGCTTCCTCCAGAAGGATCTGGCGCTCCTCGGCCTTGCTGATCTCGGCCTGCGCATCGCGTTCGGCCGCCAGCTTCGCCGCCAGCGCCTGCGCCAGCTCATCCCGGATATCAGCGACCTCCTCGTCGCTCGCGGCGGCCTGTTTCTCGGCCGCCAGCTTGGCGGCCAGCGCGGCGGCCAGCTGCTTGCGCACGTCCTCCGAGCTCACCGCCTCGGCCTCGGCCGCCTCGTTCGCCGCCAGCACTTCGGCCAGCCGCCGCCGCACCTTCTGCAACGCCTCCTCGGTCCGGTCCAGCCGTGCCTGCAACTCGGCGATCAGGTCGGCATCCTCGACCGCCTCGTTCTCGGCGGCGGTCTTCGCGGCCAGCGCCTCGGCCAGCTTCTCCTCGAGGCTCTTCGCCTCGCCCGCCAGCGTCTCGCGCTCGTCCCGCAACGCCGCCAACCGGGTTTCCAGCCGCGCCAGCCGCTCCTCCAGCTCCGCGCTCGCCGTCCCGGCCTCCGACTGCGCCTCCCGCGCCGCCGCCAGCCGGGTCTCGAGGTCGGCCTTCTCCTGCGCCAGCGCCTCGACCGAGGCCTGCGCCTGCGAGAGCTGCGTTTCCAGCTCCACCTGCCGCGCTTCCAGTTCCTCGCCCGAGGCCTGCGCCTGCGCCAGCTCGGCCCGCAGATCCTCCGTCTCGCCGGCTTCGCCCTGCGACGCCTCCAGCTGCGATTTCAACGCCACCGTCTCGTCCTGCAGGGCCTGTCCTACCGCCCGGGCCTGTGACAGCTGCGAGGCAAGGTCATCCCGTTCCGCCGTCAGCGCCTCCGCCTCGGCCTCGGCCTCGGCCAGCCGGGTTTCCAGCGCACTCACGCCCGCCAGTTCCGCCTCCAGCGCGGCCAGCCGCTCCTCCAGCTCGCCCCGCGTCGAGGCCAGCGCGTCCTGCTGCTCGGCCAGTTCCGCCTGCGCCGTCGCGGCCTCGGCCTGCGCCGCGGCCAGCGCGATCTCGGCCGACGCGATACGCTCCTCCAGCGTCCGGTTCTCCTCGGCCCGCCCCTCCGCAAGGCTCTGCGCCTCGCTCAGCTCGAGCCGCAGCTCCTCCAGCGTCTTGCCCTTGTCCTCGGCATCGGCCAGCGCGGCGGCCAGTTCCGCCTCCATGTCCTCAAGCGTGCTGGCCCGCGCCACCGCGTTGCCCTCGGCCTCCGACACCTGCTCTTCCAGTTCGGCGATCCGGGCATCCTTCTCGTCTATGGCCAGCTGCGCGGTGGTCAACTCCTCGCTGATCTGGTCCTGCGCCAAAAGCGCGGCGGCCAGCTGGATATCGAGGTCCTCCTCGGCATTCTCCGCCGCCGCCAGCAGTGTCAGCGTCTCCTCCGCCCGGCGCCGCTCCTCCTCCAACGCCAGCGTCATCGAGGTCAGCTCGGTCTCGGCATTCTCCAGCTTCTCCTGCAACGCCTCCGCCGCCGCCGCCTCGGCCAGCCGCAGCTTCTCTTCCTCGCTCAGCTCCTCTTCCAGCGACTCGACCTGCCCCGACAGGCTGGCAACCTCCTCCTGCCCCTCGGCATAACGCCGCCGCAAATCGGCGATCAGCGCCTCCAGCGCCTCGCGCCGGGCGGCGGCAAGGCGGGCTTCCTCGGTCTGGGCGTCGATCTCCTCGCGAAGATTGGCCAGCGCTAGGTTCAGCTGCTCCTGCTCCGACAGCAGTTCCTCCTGCCGGTCCTGCAGATCGGCAATGGTGCCGAGGTTGGTCTCACGGTCCGACAACAGGCTCGCCACCTGCTCTTCGAAACTGGTGATGCGCGTCTGCGCGGCGGCCAGCGCCTCGGCCTGCTCGGCCCGTTCCTGCCGCAGGCTGGCGATCAGGGCGGTCTGCTGTTCCTGCTGCTGGCGCGCGTCGGTCAGCGTGCTGGTCAACTCGCCCACCCGCTCGCTCAGCGTCGCGTTCTTGTCCTGCTCCAGCCCCAGCGCCCGGCTCAGCGCCGCCACCTCGGCCGACAGCTCGTCAAGCTTGCTGGCCTGCCCGCTGATCGTTTCGCGCAGCACGAACTGCACGATCATGAAGATCGTCAGCACGAACATCAGCACCAGCAGAAGGCCGGTCATCGCATCCACGAAGCCCGGCCAGATCGAGGATTGAAAACGTTGTCCGGTGCGGCGGGACAGGGCCATGGATCAGCCCTCCCGCTCCGTCTTGCCGGCGTCGGGCCTGACGCGAAGCGCCGCACGGGCCCGCCCGCTCTCGGCATTGCGCAACTGGTTGAAAATCTTGGTCAGCGCGGCAAGATCGGTGCGGATCTCGGTCATCGTTTCCTGCCGCCCGGCGCTGATCTCCTCGAGGATGCGCAGCATCTGCACGTCGATCGACCGCAGCCGCATCCGGCTTTCGGCATCGAGCCCCGTCTCGCCCAGCGACTCGTTGCGCGCCTCCAGCGTGGAAATCAGCCGTTCCTGCCCGTTCGCCACCTGCATCAGCGCGGTGTTGACCGGGTTCGCCTCGCTCATCCTGTGGGTCAGCCGCTCGATCGAATCCGCCAGCACGCCCAGCTTTTCATCCACCATCGCCCGGCTGACATCCGACTGGCTGACCATCTGCTGCATGGCGTCCATCTGCTCGGACATATGCTCGAGAAAGCCGGCCATCGCGCCATGCTCGCCCCCGCCTTCGCCGTCGCCCGTGGCAAAGCCAACCCGGGTGATCGACGACATCCACTCTTCCAGCTCGCGGTAGAACCGGTTCTGCCCATGACCCGCGAACAGCTCCAGCAGGCCCACCACCAGCGACCCCGCCAGCCCCAGCAGCGACGAGGCAAAGGCCACGCCCATCCCGCCAAGTTGCGCCTCGAGCCCGGACATCAGCCGGTTGAACACCTCGACCCCGCCCTCGCCCTCCTGCGGGGCAAGGCTGCGGATCGTGTCGACCACCGCCGGCACGGTCGTGGCAAGGCCATAGAACGTGCCCAGAAGGCCAAGGAAAATCAGCATGTTGACGATATAGCGGGTGATCTCCCGCGCCTCGTCGATCCGCTGCGCGACCGAGTCGAGGATCGACCGCGCCGAGGTCGAGGCGATCTGCATCCGCTTGCCCCGGCGCTGCCGCATCAGCGTCGCCAGCGGCGCCAGCAGCCGCGGCGCGCCGGAGGTGTCGCTGACCTGGTGGTCCCGTGCGTATTCCTCGATCCACCGGACCGAGCTGATCAGCTGGAACACCTGCCAGAAGCACGACACCACGCCGATCACGAAGACGAAAACGATGAACCCGTTGAGGTAGAGGTTCGACTGGAATACCGGCAAGACCCGGGGCAGGGCCACGAAGGCCCCGAACCCGGTCAGCCCGAGCACGATCAGCATCAGCGTGATCTGACGGACTGGCTGTGAAAACTGCGGCTCGACCTCACGGTCCGGCTGGTCCATATGGACGGCTCCCGGCTCTGACGGTTCTTGGCGCCACACTACGATTTATATAGTGTCAAGCCAAGGATTTATCCCACGATCTGGCGCACCCGTTTTGCCAGCCATTCAAGGTCCTCATCCTCCAGCCCGAGCTCTTTCAGGTGGCTCGTCGTGTTATAGAGATACTCGGTATTCGGCCCCCGCCCGCCGACCGCGTGGGCGATCATCTGCGCCTGCTCTTCCAGCGGCATGCCCCCGCAATACTGGTCATGCGCGGGGTCGATCACGTAAGTCACCGCCTCGACCTTGCGACCATCGGTCAGCTCCAGCGACAAAACCTTCTCCAGGTAGGCCGACGAGATCAGCTCCCGCTCGCGCAGGTACTCCAGCACTTGCGTCTCTTCCGGCTCGTTCACCTTCAGGGCCACGCCCGTGCAATGCGCCCCCTCGGCCTCGTCCAGCGCCAGCACCAGCCCCGGCTTTGCCACGGTGCCGCGATGGTGGATGCTGCGCATGCAGAAACTGCGGTGATAGCCGGGCAACATGGCGATCACCTCCTCGCGCGGCTTGAAGCCGGGGTTCCACAGCAGCGAGCCGTAGCCGAATACCCACATCGTCATTTTGCCTGTTCCTCGCTCTTTCGAGGCCTTAAACACCATCGAAAGTCCCTATGAAAGAGGCGCCGGGCAGATGCGTATTTTGTTGACCCTGATCCTGATCGCGGCGGCGGCATGGTCGGGGTACTGGTATATCGGCAAGACCGGCGTGACCGAAGGCTTCTCGGCCTGGCTCGAGGCCCGGCGCGCCGAGGGATGGGCGGCCGAAACCGGCACGCTTGAAACGAAGGGCTTCCCCAACCGCTTCGACACCACCTTCACCGACATCACCCTCGCCGACCCCGATACCGGCCTCGCCTGGCAAGCGCCGATGTTCCAGATCCTCGCGCTCAGCTACAAGCCCAACCACGTCATCGCCGTCTGGCCCGATGAACAGATGGTCGCCACCCCGCAGGAAAAATACGACCTGGAAAGCAGCGACATGCGCGCCAGCGTCGTCGTCGGCGCCGACCTGTCCCTGCCGCTGGAACGCACCACGCTCACGGCAGAGGAACTGGTCGTCACCCCCCGCTCCGCCGATCAGCCGACCCGGGCAAAGGCGGTGCGCGTCGCCGCCGAGCGTGTGGCCGCCCACCCCTCGACCTACCGGCTGGGGCTCGCCGCCGACGGCCTGTCGCCGGCGCTGGAATGGCGCGTGCGGCTCGACCCGGCGGGCAAGCTGCCGGAACGGTTCGACGCGTTCGAGGCCGACGTCACCGTCGAATTCGACAAGCCGTGGGACCGCTCGGCCATCGAAGAGGCCCGCCCCCAGCCCCGCAGCATCGACATCCGCCTCGCCAAGGCCCGCTGGGGCCGGCTGGAGCTTCAGGCGGCCGGCGAGGTGACGGTCGACGACCAGGGCTTCCCGGTGGGCGAGGTCACGGTCAAGGCCCGCAACTGGCGCGATATCCTCAAGATGGCCGTGGATTCCGGCGCGCTCCCCGATGCCATTGCCGGCACGCTGGAAGACGGGCTTGGCCTGATCTCGCAGATGGCCGGCAACCCCAAGACGC
Organism: Roseovarius sp.; assembly: GCF_965228755.1. Classification (GTDB taxonomy): domain Bacteria; phylum Pseudomonadota; class Alphaproteobacteria; order Rhodobacterales; family Rhodobacteraceae; genus Roseovarius. Next base: position 802,963 of record NZ_CBDDIG010000013.1, on the reverse strand, counting down.
TCGACATTCCCCTGAACTTCAAGAACGGCAAGGTCCGCCTCGGCCCGGTGCCGCTGGGCGACGCGCCGCTCCTCCGCCTCAGATAGCCGCAGGCGGCGGATTGCCCTTGCCCGCCCGCGCGGAACGGGATTAGTCCTTCCGCCATGACCGGCTGGATCGCCAGAACCCTCGTCGCGCTGATCGTGGCGCTCGGCCTCCTCGCACCGCAGGGCGCGGGGGTCGCGGCGGCACTCGGCCTGACCTTTGACCGCGCCATGGTGATCTGCACCGGCGACGGGCTGCGCACCCTGCGCTTCGACGCCGACGGCAACCCGGTCGAGGTCTCGGACAGCCCCGACACCTGCGCGCTGGTCCACGCCGCCGATACGGCCACCCCGATCGAACCGGTCCCGGCCACGCATCCGCTGATCCCGGCGCCCGCCAGGGTGGCGGCCCGCCCCGCGCAAACCCTGCCATCCGCCCATTCTCCGTCCCTGCCCAGGGCCCCTCCGGCGGCCTGACGCCCGAGACCAGCCCGACGCGAACACCGGCCGCCAACATCCCGCGGCCATCAGACAATACGGAGAACCTCCAATGAAAACCCTACTCGCAACCACCCTCGCCCTCGCCCTGCCCGGCCTTGCCGCGGCCCACGACTACATGCTGGGCGACCTTCAGATCATTCACCCCAGGGTCTTCGCCACCGCCGCCACGGCAAAAACCGGCGGCGGCTATGTCACCATCGCCAATGACGGCGAAACCGACGACGCCCTGATCGGCGTGCGCGGCGACTTCCCGAAGGTCGAGGTGCACGAATCCTACGAGGAAGACGGCGTCGCCCGCATGCGCCATATCGACAAGCTCGCGATCCCCGCCGACGACGTGGTCGAACTCGCACCGGGCGGCTATCACGTGATGTTCATGGGGCTCAGCGACCCGTTCGAGGTCGGCGACGAGATCCCGCTCACCCTGATCTTCGAAAAGGCCGGTGAAATCGACATCGTCTTCAAGGTCGAGGAACGAAGCGGCGACGACCACGGCTCGCATTCCGAATAGTGCCCTGCGCCGCGGCTCCCCGGGGGCCGCGGCCAACCCGCCTCAGCGGCAGTAGGCGCCCGACCGGTAATTCGCCGTATCGAAATGGAAATGGTCCTGGTGGAAACGATCCGATTCCGGCCCCAGCACCGTGCCGAACGGCCCGCAGGCCGACTTGTGAAGCCGCCGCAGGATGCGCCCCTTGCGGCCATTGTCCCAGTCCCGCAGAACCGAGATTTCGCTGCCGTCCTTCAGGCGGAAGGCCGAAATGTCGATCGCCCGCCCCTTGCCGTGCTCCGAAACCTTGGCGCCCGCCTTGTGGTTGCGCGTCCGGCAGACGTAATGCGCGGCCACCTGCAGCTCCTGCACGCCACCGCCCATGATGCCGACGATCTGGTCCATGTCACGCTGGACCCAGGCGTTCAGCACCCGGGCGGTATTGCATTCCATCACCGCCGGCTGGCTCAGCAATACCCCGCCGACACGAGTGACCTCGACGGCGTTCTCGATGCCGCAGATGGCGCTGTTGCCGTCCACTTCGCCCACGATCCTGCCCTTGATCGCCGGCTGCCCACAGACCGAGCCGTGCCTTGAAACCTGATCGTCGTCACGCCCGCCAAGCGCGCCGCATCCCATCAAAATCAATGGGATAACCCAAATGAAACGCATATGTCTCAGCCTCTTTTCACCCGTCCGAAGTCTGGTGCATCGGTATCCTGCCCGGCCTCGATGATACCACGCCGAATTGCGCGGGTGCGAGTGAAATAGTCGAAAAGATGATCGCCGTCACCCGTCCGAATGGCCCGCTGAAGGGCGAACAGCTCCTCGGTGAACCGCCCGAGAATCTCCAGCGTCGCCTCCTTGTTGTGCAGGAAGACGTCGCGCCACATCGTCGGGTCGCTGGCGGCGATCCGGGTGAAATCGCGGAAACCGGCGGCCGAATAGCGGATCACCTCGCTGTCGGTCACCCGCCGCAGGTCATCGGCCACGCCGACCATCGTGTAGGCAATCAGGTGCGGCGCATGGGAGGTCACGGCCAGCACCAGGTCATGATGCTCGGCATCCATCTCCTCGGTCTTGGCGCCCATCCCCTGCCAGAACCGCTCCAGCCTTTCGACCGCCTCGCGGTCGCTGCCCTCGACCGGCACGATCAGCGTGAAGCGGTTCTCGAACAGCTCGGCAAAGCCCGAACGCGGGCCCGAATGTTCGGTCCCGGCCAGCGGATGCGCCGGCACGAAATGCACGCCCTCGGGCAGGTGCGGCGCCACCGCCTCGATCACGTCCTTCTTGACGGATCCCACGTCGCTCACCGTCACGCCGGGTTTCAGCACCGGCGCGATCTCCTCGGCCACCGGGCCCATCGCGCCCACCGGCACGCACAGCACCACGAGGTCGGCCCCCTCGACGGCCTCGGCCGCGCTGTCGCAAACCCGGTCGCACAGCCCGATCTCGCGCGCCACGTCGCGCGTCCCGGCCGAGCGGGCATAGCCCGTCACCTCTCCGGCCAGCCCGCCACGCTTGATGGCCCAGAACATCGACGACGCGATCAGCCCCAGCCCGATCAGCGCCACCCGGTCATAGACCCGGCTCATCGCGCCCCCTCCTTGAACTGGCCGATGGCATGGGCCACCCGCCGGCAGGACGGCTCGTCGCCCACGGTGATCCGCAGGCAATGCGGCAGGTTGTAGCCCGCCACCCGCCGCACGATCAGCCCCTCGGACTTGAGGTAGTCGTCACAGGCCTCGGCCTCTTCCCGGCTGGCGAAGCGGGCGAGGATGAAATTCGCGGTCGAGGTGTCCGACGGCACCCCCTTCTCGGCCAGCGCCTCGGCCAGCCACGCCCGCAGGCGGGTGTTGTCGGCCCGGCATTTCGCGGCCCACTCGGTGTCGCGCACGGCGGCCTCGGCGGTGACCAGCGCGGCGGTCGACAGGTTGAACGGCCCGCGAATGCGGTTCAGCACGTCGATCACATGCGCCGGGCCATAGCCCCAGCCCACGCGCAACCCGCCCAGCCCGTACAGCTTCGAGAAGGTCCGCGTCATCACCACGTTGTCGCGCATGTCCACCAGCGCGGCGCCGCCATCGTAATGCTCGACATACTCGGCATAGGCCCCGTCCACCACCAGAAGCACCTGCTTCGGCAACCTGTCGGCCAGCCGGGCCAGCTCGGCCTCGCCGATCATCGTGCCGGTGGGGTTGTTGGGGTTGGCGATGAACACCAGCTTGGTCTGCCTGGTACAGGCGGCCAGGATCGCGTCGACATCCGTTACCCGCTCGCGCTCGGGCACCTCCACGGGCGTGGCGCCGTTGGCCAGCGCGCTGATCTTGTAGATCGCAAAGCCGTGCTCGGTATGGATCACCTCGTCGCCGGGGCCGGCATAGGCCTGGCACAACAGGCTCAGGATCTCGTCGCTGCCCACGCCGCAGATCACCCGGTCGGCATCCAGCCCGTGCACCTCGCCGATCGCCTCCCGCAGCCTCTCGTGTCCGGTCGAGGGATAGCGGTGCAGGTCGAACCCGGCCTTGCGGAACGCCTCCTTCGCGGCCTCGCTGGGCCCGAACGGGTTCTCGTTCGAGCTGAGCTTGACCACGTTCTCGACCCCGTCGACCTTCGACGCCCCGCCCACGTAGGGCGAGATATCCATGATCCCCGGCTGCGGCTTGATTTTCGTCATGACCTTGCTCCTTCCCGGCCTTGTATCGGCGGGAATTCGCCTTGGCCAGAACAAACAAAAAGGCCGCGGCGGTCCCCCGTCGCGGCCCTTTGGCTGTTGCAGAAACGCCTTAGTTCTGCGCGTAGAATTCGATGACGAGGTTCGGTTCCATCATCACCGGGTAGGGCACGTCGCCCAGGCCCGGCGTCCGCACGAACTTGGCAGTCATCTTGGTGTGGTCGGCCTCGATGTAATCGGGCACGTCACGCTCGGCCAGTTGCACGGCTTCCAGCAGGACGGCCAGCTGCTTCGACCGGTTGCGCACCTCGATCACATCACCTTCCTTCACGCGGTAGGAGGGGATGTTGACCTTCTGGCCGTTCACGCGCACGTGGCCGTGGTTCACGAACTGGCGGGCGGCGAACATGGTCGGCACGAATTTCGCGCGGTAGACAACGGCGTCAAGCCGGCGTTCGAGCAGGCCGATCAGATTCTCGCCGGTGTCGCCGCGCACACGCTCGGCCTCGGCATAGATGCGGCGGAACTGCTTCTCGGTCAGGTCGCCGTAATAGCCCTTCAGCTTCTGCTTGGCACGCAGCTGCAGGCCGAAGTCGGACATCTTGCCCTTGCGGCGCTGGCCGTGCTGGCCGGGGCCGAACTCGCGGCGGTTGACGGGGGATTTCGGGCGACCCCAGATGTTTTCGCCCATCCGGCGGTCGATCTTGTACTTGGCAGACGTGCGTTTGGTCACGGCTGATCTCCTTCGTTCATGGTTTCGAAGGGCGTTGTCCTCTCCCCGGATTTGGCCGGGGTGACAGGGATCCCCTCGCGGGGGCCACCAACACCAATGAAAGCGCGCTTATACAGCCACGCGGGACAGTGTCAACCGCGGAAAACACGGCAACCCCTCCCGCCCTTCTTCTGGCCGGAAATATCCCGGGGGGAGCGTTGAAATCTCCTGATTTCAACGCGGGGGGCAGCGCCCCCACTTAACCCCGCCCGTCAAGCCGCCTCGTGCATCAGGATCGCCGCCTCCGAGGTGTTCAAGTTCCGCCGCGCGAACCCGCCATAGGCCCTCGGCTCGTGCTCCAGCCCCGGATCGATCGCCAGCAGCCGGGCCCTGTCGCCCGGATCCAGCGTCGACAGCGCGGCCGAGGCCGGGTGAAAGCTCTCCGTCTCCACCCCGTTCGCCCACAGAACCTGGTGGCGGGGCAGCAGCAGGTGGATATAGGTCACCTCCCGCACGCTCCGATCCACCGTGATCGAGCCGTCGTTCACGAGGTCCTTGGCCGAAACCAGAACCTCGGGCGTGTTGAACAGCGCCCGCGCCACGGCGCCTTTCACCAGCATCCGGTGCTCGGGCGAGACCAGCAGCTCCTGGTCTGGCCGCTGCATCCCCAGCCCCCCGGTCCGGATCCGCACCGGCCGCAACTGCGGCATGGCGAACAGCCGCGCCCCGGTCATCCGGCGGCTGCCGATCCACTGCACCGGCTGGGCGCCGTTATCCTTGGTCTGCACGTAATCGCCCTCGCGGAACGCCTCGACGAGCCGCGGCCCCTCTGGCGTCTCGATCCGCGTGCCGGGGGTGAAACAGATCACCCCGCCCGTCTCCGGCCCCGTGGGGTTCTGCCCCAGCCGGTCGAGCGAGTGATGCACCACCCACAGCTCGCGCCGCTTGGGCGGAATGTCATCCACGAACATCACCAGCGGCGGCGATCCATGCCCCACCGGCACCACCGTCACGTTGTAGGCTTTCAGCCCGTCCGTCACCACGAAGCCTGTATCGGCCAGCGGCCCGGCATCCTCCACCTCGTCGATGTTCCGCGTATCCGTCCTGGCCGCTGACACCAGCCGCCGGACAAGCTTGGCCGCGCAGCGGCGGCTTGTCCCGTCTCCGTTTGCCCCTTCCAGCCGCAGCACACCGCTTGGCCCGTCAATCCGCACGATCTCGCCCTGCCACGACCACGTCGCGCCAACGGCGAGGGATTCGATTGGAGCGGCGGTCAAACCGTCCACTTCCGTCTGCGACCAGGAAATGACAAACGCGCCCCGAAAGCCCGTTTCCATCACCTGTCGTCCTGCCTCAGTCTCTTTTTTTATTGTGCAAAGCGTACCAAATGCGAATCACCTTGGAAACCCTTCACAAAGAACGTTTTTTCAGAATTTGATCCGTAGCTGCACGGAACCCACAACCTGTTCTTCCCGCTGGGTGCCGAATTCCTTGTCCAGCCAGGTGAGCCCGTAGAACACGCTGCTGCCCGCCCGACTGCGCCAATGCAGGCCGGCCCGCGCCCGGTTGCGCGTCTCGTTCAGCTGCACCGGGCCGCTCGACGGGATGAACTCGCTCGTGTGCACATAGGCCGTGTCCGCCCCCACCATCAGCGACAACCCGCTATAGGGCGCCTCCTGGATCACGCTGTAGCGGTGGCCCGTGACCGGCGCCCGCACCAGCAGGCCGCCCTGCCCGAACTGCCCCAGCGTGAAATCGGCCCCCGCCCGTACCAGCGTCTCGACCCCGGCGCGCGCCTCGACGAAGGGGCGCAGCCGCGTCCGCTGGCCCAGCTGGAACTCCCGCCCCGCCTCGAACACCACCGCCGGGTCGACATCGTTGCTGACCTGCGCCGCCTTCGTCGCGGGCGAGGCATCGCGCCCGCCCAGCACGTCGTGCAGCGCCTCCTGCACATGGTCGAGCTGCGTCATAGGGCCGGTCAGCACCAGCTCCCCGCCGATCGCGTACTCGATGGCGTTGCGCTGGAAATGCGTGTGCAGCCCGAAGGACAGCGCCTGCGCATAAACCCGGTCCAGCGGCGCCGGCGTGGCCAGGTTCTCCGGCCCCATCACCTCGGCATTGACGCGCAGTTCCCACACCTGGCCCAGCCCGTAATCCCCCTGCCCGGTCCAGCCCGGCGCCCAGACATGGCTCGACGCCACCGACCCGGTGCGCCAGCGGTCACGGCCATCGCCCAGCGAGTCGTTGGTGACCAGCATGCCGAAACTGTAGGGCCCGCGCTCCTGCGCCATGGCCGGGATGGAAAGGGAAAAAATCACGCAAAGCGCGGCAAGAAGGCGTGTCATGAGTGCCGTATTCCTCAAATTCGCCCCCCGGCATGGCGGTGATAGCAAATCCCGCCCGCGCAGCGCCAGCCCGGGACGCGCTGTCGGGGATCAGGCTTTGGCGATTGCGGCGAAAGGGCCACAGGCAATGCTGCGCCAGCTTGCGTTTGTGGCCCGGGCGACCGCGACTCGCTCCGAAATTGGCAGGCATCGAAACGCCCGGACCGGGCTTGCATCGGGGTTCGGGGGTCAAATCTGATAAATTGATTCTTTGAATTTCAATGGCTTACGCGAATCCCATCTTGGAAGCCCATTAAGTGTCTTTACAACACTTATTGTTAGTGTCATAACTACACCATCGAAACACGGCGATCACGCCACACACAAAACACCACACCGAAAGGACCAACACAATGTTCAAGAAACTCATCACCGCCGCCCTCTTCGCCACCGTCGCAGCCACCGCAAACGCCTCCATCTCCGACAGCTTCGACATCGACACCTCATCCCTCGCCGCCCCGGCCGCCTCGCAAACCGTCGCCGAAACCGAAAGCTTCGACACCGCCTATTACTGCGAATGGGTCACCGTCTACGACTACTACGGCAACTGGGTCACCCTGTGGCAGTGCTACTGATCCCACGCCCCTGAACCTCCCTCCCCTCCCTGAGCAACTGGCCCGCCAAACGGCGGGCCTTTTTTCGTTCAGGGGGGGCGCGGCGGCTGCAGCCCGGATCTGCAAGCCGCCCCGGCTGCACCTGGCGCCTCGATCGCCAGGACAAGGTTTCCGATCACGCCGCCTGCTCCGACCGCCCGTCGCGGATCGGTCACGTGGCGCACTCCGAAGGATTGCCCAGCCCAGGCACCGCAACGCACGACATCCCCCGACGACCCGGCGGCCCACAGGGGCGATGATTCCCCGGAAAGCCCAGCCTCGCGATACCACGGCAAATAAATTCAAACTTTGAATCGTTCATTTTCAATGACTTGCGCGAAAATCAAGCGCACAGCCCATTAAGTGTCTTTACAACACTTATTGTTGGTGTCATAACTACACCATCGAAACACGGCAATCACGCCAAACACACAACACCACACCAAAAGGACCAACACAATGTTCAAGAAACTCATCACCGCCGCCGCCTTCACCCTCCTCGCCGCAAACGCCCAGGCCTCGATCTCCGACAGCTTCGACATCGACACCTCCTCCCTCGCCGCCCCCGCCGCCGGCCAGTCGGTCACCGAGGACGCCGCCTTCGACACCGCCTATTACTGCGAGTGGATCACGGTCTACGACTACTACGGCAACTGGGTCACCGTCTGGCAGTGCTACTGAGCCAAACCCCACCCCGAACCAAAAAGGCCCGCCATCACGGCGGGCCTTTCTGCATGTCGGAGGGCGCCTCTCAAAGCCGGCGCATCCAGAACTGCAGGGGATGGGCCGTCTCCTCCTCCCCATCCAGATCCTTCCAGCGGAACTCGGCCACGGCGCCCTCGACCTTCTCGTAGCCGCGCTTGCGCCAGAACCCGTCGAGCGGGCGATACCCGGCAGGCCTCAGCGGATGATCCTCCGGCCGCACCACCCCGCAGAACGCGCAATATGTCCGCCCCAGCGCCCGCGCATGCGCCTCGCGCGCGTCGAAGAACCGGTGCCCCAGCCCGTGCCCGCGATACTCGGGCAACAGCAGGCTTTCGGCGCAGTAGAAGATATCCGTAAGCGGAATGCCCTGCCCAGCAAAGGCCGCCCCGAAATCCTCGGCGTGATCCTCCATCGGCGTGCCGGTCGAGGCGCCGACCAGCCGCTCGCCATCGAACGCCCCCACAAGGATCGCATCCGCGCTCTCGCGATAGGTCTGAAGATACTCCGCCTCGTATTTTGCATCGCCGTCATAAAGATACGGCCACGCCCGGAACACCTCGATCCGCAGGCGCGCGACATCCTCCAGCGCCTCGGCCAGCGCCAGACCCGTCAGCCGCTCGACACGGATCACCGTGTCACCTGGCGCGTCCAGTCGGCGAGGTTGTAATAGGTCACGACCCGGGTGATCAGCCCGTCCTGCAACGAAAAGAACGACCCGGCGGGCAGGCGATAGCTCTGCCCCTCGGCCTCCGGCAGCCCCTCGTCGGTCTGCAGGTAGGTGCCGTTCACCACGTACTCGGCCGCGGCCCGCGTGCCCTTCTCGGCCTCGAAGATCACCATGTCGGTCAGTTCCTCGCGGTAACACCGGCTCATGTGGTCGCAGAAGGCACGGAACTTGTCCTTGCCCACGCGCACCTGCCCCTCGTTGACGTGATGCGCCACGTCATCACTCAAACAAGCCAGCATCGCGGCGGTGTCGCCGTTGTTGAACGCATCGAAATAGGCTTTGACGGTCTCGTTCATAATCCAATCCCCGGGTCGCCCCATCTGTCCTTGAGGTGCTTGATGATCTGGTCGCGTGTCTGGCGATAGGCGTTCAGCTTGGCCTCCCGCGTTTCGCCAAGGCCGGTCGGGTCCATGATCGGCCAGTAGACCACGTCGAGGTGAAACAGCCGCGTCAGGTCCAGCGCCTTGCGCTGGCTGGCGGGGCTGAGCGCGACGATCAGGTCGAACGACGACAGGTCGTCGCCCCATTGCTCCATCTCGTCGAAACTTCTGGTGCGGTGGCGGTCAAGCTCGACTCCCAGCTCGCGGCAGACGGCGATGGCGAAGCCGTCGATATCCATGTCGCCCTTGACGCCCGCCGACTGCACGTAGGTGTCGGTGCCGTAGAGCTTCTTCATCACGCCCTCGGCCATCGGCGAGCGCACGGCATTGTGGTCGCAGCAGAAGAGCACCGACTGGGGAAGCTCCTGCGCCACGGCGTCAGCCCCCGAAATGCAATACGCAGATCAGCGTGAAGAGGCGTCGCGCGGTGTCGCTGTCGACATCGGCCTTGCCCTCCAGACGTTCCTCGAGCACCCGGGCGCCCTCGTTGTGGATGCCGCGGCGGGCCATGTCGATGGTCTCGATCTGGCCGGGCGGCAGGTTCTTGACCGCGTCGAAATAGCTCTCGCAGATCGACCAGTAATCCTTGACCACCTGCCGGAAAGGGCTGAGCGACAGGTGGAACTCCGCCGCCGGCTCGTTCTCCTCGGTGCGGATGTCGAAGACCAGCCGTTTCTCGCGGATCGACAGCCCCACCCGATACGGCCCCTCGGGCACGACCCGGTCATCCCTCTTGGGCAGGGTGAACGAGTTCTCCTCGATCAGGTCGAACATGGCGACCTTGCGCTCCTGTTCGATCTCCGGCGTGGGCGGCGGCAGGTTCGCGTCGTCCAGCTCGATGTGGCAGATGCGGCTCATCATGACTGTCTTTCCGTCTGTTCGCGTGGCCTTGCCTAGCCCAGCGCGCCGGGACGGGCAATGCGGCCAAGCGACCGGACGCAGCGTTTTTGCGGCGCTGTGGCGGAATCGAGGCCGACGACGTGGAGAAGCGGCTTGCCACCCGCCCGGAATCAAGCCGCGCCTTGGCGCGGCGCCGGGCAAGCGCCGGCCCGTCCACACGGGCAGGCGCTTCTGAGAGGTCGCGCGACGTATCGGTCAAGGATGTATTCGGAACCATAAAGCGGCAGCCAGGATCGTTGCAGCGCCTCCCCACGGGCCGGCGCTCGCCCGGCGGATAATCCTCCGCGAAAGGGAATTTCTACCCCTCGTTCAACCTGTCCAGCCGCGCCCGAACGCTCAATCCGTGCGCTTCCAGGCTCTCGGCAATCGCCAGCCGCTCCGCCGCCGGCCCGATGGCCTTCAGCGCCTCGGGCGTCATCTTCGCCAGCGTCGTCCGCTTGAGGAAATCCATCACCGACAGCCCGGACGAAAACCGTGCCGACCGCGCCGTCGGCAGCACGTGGTTCGGCCCGCCCACGTAATCGCCGATCGCCTCGGGCGTCCAGGCGCCGAGGAAAATCGCCCCGGCATGGCGGATCCTGCCCGACAGCCCCTCCGGGTCGGCCACGCACAGCTCCAGGTGCTCGGGCGCGATCCGGTCCGCCAGCGTCGCGGCCATCTCCATGTCCGGCACCACGATCACCGCGCCGAAATCGCGCCAGCTCGCCCCTGCAATCTCGCGCCGCTCCAGCGTCTCCAGCCACTTTTCGACCGCGGCCTTCACCTTCTCGCCAAACCCCGCATCGTCGGTGATCAATATCGCCTGCGCGCTCTCGTCATGCTCGGCCTGGCTCAGCATGTCCACGGCGATCCAGTCCGGATCATTATCCGCATCGGCAATGACCAAAATCTCAGACGGCCCCGCGATCATGTCGATCCCGACCCGCCCGAAAACCCGCCGCTTGGCCGCCGCCACATAGGCATTGCCCGGCCCGGTGATCTTGTCCACCGGCGCGATGCTCTCGGTGCCATAGGCCAGCGCGGCAATCGCCTGCGCCCCACCCACGCGATAGATCTCGTCCACCCCGGCGATCCGCGCCGCCAGCAGCACCAGCGGATTGGCCACCCCATCGGGCGTCGGCACGGTGATCGCCAGCCGCTCCACCCCGGCCACCTTGGCGGGAATGGCGTTCATCAAGACGGAAGACGGGTACGACGCCAGCCCCCCGGGCACATACAGCCCCGCCGCCGATACCGGCGTCCAGCGCCAGCCCAGCGTCGCGCCCTCCGGGTCGGTCCAGCTTTCGTCCTTGGGCATCTGCCGCGCATGGTAACCGCGAATACGGCCCGCCGCATGCTCCAGCGCCGCGCGGTCCTCGGCCGACACCTGCGCCACCAGCGCGTCGACCTCGGCGGTGGTGAACCGCAGCCGGTCGGGCGACAGCTCCATCCGGTCGAACTTCGCCGTCAGATCGATCAGCGCCTGATCGCCCCGGTCCCGCACATCGGCGATGATCGCGGCCACGGCATCGTCCACATCCTGCGCCTCTTCGCGCTTGGCGCCCAGCAGGGCGGCGAAAGCCTCCTCGAAACCGGCATCGTTGGCGTTCAGAAAATGGGGCATGGCAGATCCTTTCGCGGAACCCTTAAACGGCCCCCGCCGGGGGCTCAAGGGCCGCCGCCCAGTACCTTCCGCATCGGCTGGCCGCGGGTGCGGAAACAGTCCACCTCCGGCCCGTCATTGCGCCAGCCATGGCGCAGGTAGAACCCATGCGCCGTCTTGGTGCTGACAAGCGTCGCCTCGGCATGGCCCGCCTCGGCCAATTCGGCCTCCAGAACCTCCAGGAGCGCGGCGCTGTGGCCCTTTCCGCGATGCCCAGGCGCCACGTAGAGCAGCAGCACCTCGCCCCCGCCCGACACCGTCCCCGAAATCGCGCCCACGGCGGCGATCTCGCCACCTTCCACAGCCACCCGCACCCCGTGCGCGCCCTCAAGCCAGACGGCCACCTGTTCGGGAGTCTTGTTGGCGGTCCAGGCCTCGATGGCGGCGGCGTCACCCTCGTGATCGGGCGCACACAGCTCCCGGATCGAGGCGATCAGCACGGCGCTGATCTCCGCCGCGTCCTCGGGCCGTGCGGCCCGCACGCGTGCCATGTCAGTCCCCGTGATCCGGCGCCCGGCCCGAAGGCGCCTTGTAGGGCCGCGTCACGTCCTTCAGCGTCACCTCCAGCGCCTCCACCGCCAGCCGGATCGCCCCGTCGCCCGCCAGCGTCAGCAGCACGTGGCCGGTGCCGTCCTCGCCCGGCTCGAACTCGACCGTCAGCACCGACAGGATCGTGTCCTTGTCGCCCCGGTCGATCCCCTGGCTCGAAACCTTCAGAACATGATCCACCGCCAGAACCGACCGCACCCGCTCGGCCCCGTGCCGCTCGCGGCCGGCATCTTCCCACCGGAACCGGTTCAGCAGAAGGGCAAACCGCCGCTCGCGCGGACGCCAGGCCATCTCGGTCACCGGGAACACGGCATCCTGCACCAGCGACGACAGAACCTGCAAATCCTCGAGATCGAAGGCCCCGAGGTTCAGCGGCGCCTCGCGCCCGTCCTCGAATCTCGCGTCATCGCTCACGAGCCCTTCACCCTCTCGATATGCGCGCCCACGTTGCCCAGCTTCTGCTCGACACTCTCGTAGCCGCGATCCAGGTGATAGACCCGGTTGACCAGCGTCTCGCCCTCGGCCGCCAGCCCGGCAAGGATCAGCGAAACCGACGCCCGCAGATCGGTCGCCATCACCGGCGCGCCCTTCATCCGCTCGACCCCGGTCACCGTGGCGGTGCCGCCCTGCACGTCGATCCTCGCGCCCATCCGCATCAGCTCGGGCGCGTGCATGAAACGGTTCTCGAAGATCTTCTCCTCCAGCACACTCGTCCCCTCGGCAATGCACATCAGCGCCATCATCTGCGCCTGCAAATCGGTCGGGAAACCGGGGAACGGCTCGGTCGTGACATCCACCGCCTTCACCCGCCCGTTGCCGCGCGACACCTTGATGCCGCGCTCGGTCTCCTCGACGGAGATGCCGGCCTCGTCCAGCTTCTCGCTGAACGCCGCGACCAGCTCCAGCCGGCCGCCAAGACACTCCACCGCGCCGCCGCACATGGCCGGCGCCAGCATGTAGGTGCCCAGCTCGATCCGGTCGGGCACCACCGGGTGCGTCGCCCCGTTCAGCCGGTCGACCCCCTCGATGGTGATCTCCCGCGTGCCCTCGCCCTCGATCTGCGCGCCCATCTTGCGCAGGCAGCGGGCCAGGTCGGCAATCTCCGGCTCCCGCGCGGCGTTCTTCAGAACCGTCGTGCCCTTGGCCAGCGTCGCGGCCAGCAGCGCGTTCTCCGTGGCCCCCACCGACACCATCGGAAACTCCACCACGCCGCCTTTCAGCCCGCCCTTGGCGCTGGCGTGAACATAGCCGTCCTTCAGCTCCAGCTCCGCGCCCATCGCCTCCAGCGCCTTGAGATGCAGGTCGACCGGCCGCGCCCCGATGGCGCAACCGCCCGGCAGCGACACCACCGCATGCCCGTCCCGCGCCAGCAGGGGCCCGAGCACCAGGATCGAGGCGCGCATCTTCCGCACGATGTCGTAATCGGCCACGTGGCTTTTCAGGGCATGGCTCGACATGGTCAGAACCTTGCCCTCCTGCATGCTCATCACCTCGGCGCCGAGGCTCTGCAGCAACAGGCTCATCGTGCGGATATCCGACAGCCGCGGCGCATTGGTCAGCGTCAACGGCTCCTCGCTCAAAAGCGTCGCCGGCATCAGCGTCAGACAGGCATTCTTGGCCCCGGCGATCGGGATATCCCCGTTCAGCTGGCCATTGCCCCTTACCAGTATCGAATCCATCGGTTCCTATCCCTCGTCCTTGTCTGCCTCGTCCGCCCCTGCGGCATCTTTCCGGCCCCGCATCTGCGCCTTGCGCCGCGCCATGTTGGCCTTCAGCGCGGCCTTCAGCCGGTCTTCCCGGCTGTCCTTTCCGGCGGGGCGTGCCTTGTCGGGGGTCTTTTTCGTCATCGTGCCGTCCTAGTCTGTTCCGCTTTGTACCCGAGAAATCAAGCCGGCGAAACCGGAAGCCAGCCATATAATGCGGTCCGGCGCCCCGTGAAATCCCGCCCCGGCGGTTTTTCCCGGCATTGCGGCAAACCGGTACGAAAACCCGGCCAGATAGCCCTTGCGCGGGGCCGCGGAACGGTCTAAGAGGCCCGCCATCGACGAGGCTGCTGTAGCTCAGTGGTAGAGCGCACCCTTGGTAAGGGTGAGGTCGGGAGTTCAATCCTCCCCAGCAGCACCAGCCCCTCCCGAACAGCGCCGGACTGCCCCGCAGCCTTCATCCGACGAGATGCGTCCGACAGGGGCACCCTGTGCCGAAATGACCTCGGTGCGGAGATGGCAATCACCGCTCTCCCCGGTTTCGAAGCCGCGCATTGACGGGCCGTGGCGCGGCGAACCGACACTCGCGATGGGCAGTTTATGCCCGCCAAGCACTTCCATCATTCGAGCGTGCCACTCCAACTGCCAAATCGCCGTGCCGTCGGGGCGGCCCGTCGATGCGCGGCGGACTAAAGCCCTTTATTCCGCGCAGTTACAGCCGGATACGTCCGCAACCTCACCACCTTACGCCACGTAACGATAAGTTTAGTTGCCCGTTACAAACCTTCCGCCCGATGGTCGGTTTGCGATCCATCGTACAAAGAAGAGGAGCTAAACGATGAAACACACCAGCAAATCCGGCGCCGCCATCGCATCCGCCGCCTTCGCGCTTGCCCTGTCCGGCCCCGCCGCGCTTGCCCCCACGGCCGCCGCCGCCGACGAGGCCAAGATCCACTGCATGGGCGTCAACAGCTGCAAGGGCACCAGCGACTGCGCCACCGCCAGCAATTCCTGCGCCGGCCAGAACAGCTGCAAGGGCGAGGGCTTCCTGTCGATGACCAAGGCCGAGTGCGACGAGGCCGGCGGCACCGTCGAAAGCTGATCCGTCACAGGGCATTTCCACCGGGCCTCTTCCACTGCGGACAGGGGCCCGGTTTGCCGTTACACTGCCCGCACCACGACAGGAGGAGCATGATGGTCGACCGCCCCCCGTTCCTTGGCTTCGGCCTCGGCCTCAGGCCCCAGCATTACGCCGAGATCCTCGACGCCGACACGCCCCCGCCCGTCGACTGGTTCGAGATCATCTCGGAAAATTACATGGAGGCCGGCGGCCGCCCCCGCCACATGCTCGACCGCGTCAGGGAACGCTACCCGCTGGTGATGCACGGCGTGTCGATGTCCATCGCCTCGACCTCTCCGCTCGACCGGGCCTACCTGGACCGCCTCAAGGCGCTCGCCGATCACGTCCAGCCGAAATGGATCTCCGACCACCTCTGCTGGACAGGCGTGCACGGCATCAACCTGCATGACCTGATGCCCGTCGCCTACACCGAGGAGGCGCTGAACCACATCGCCGCCCGCATCGCCCGCGTGCAGGACCATCTCGGCCGCCGCATCGCCATCGAGAACGTCTCCTCCTACATCGAGTTCGCCGAATCCGAGATGACCGAGTGGGAATTCGTCGGCGAGCTCGCCCGCCGCGCCGATTGCTGGCTGCTGCTCGACGTGAACAACGTCTTCGTCTCGGGGCAGAACCACCGCTTCGACGGCGCCGAGTTCATCGAGGCGATCCCGACGGACCGCGTCGTGCAATTCCACCTCGCCGGCCACAGCGAGGGCAACGACTGCCTGATCGACACTCATGACCAGCCGGTCTGCGACGAGGTGTTCGAGCTCTACCGCCGCGCCATCGGCCATTTCGGCCCCGTCTCCACCATGATCGAGCGCGACGACAACATCCCGCCCCTGTCCGAGCTTCTGGCCGAACTCGCCCACGCCCGGCAGATCGCCTGCGAAACCCTCGCCCCCGATCAGTTGAAAGTCGCCTGAACCATGGCCCGCACCCTCGCGGAATTGCAGGACGCGCTGCAGAACGACGTGCTCAACCGCCAGTCGACCTCCCTCGACAGCCTCTCCGTACCCGAAGGCACCACCGCCGAAAGCCGCCTCGCCGTCTATCAGAACGCCTACGAGACCCGCCTCCTGAACATCCTCTCCGAGGATTACGACACGCTCTGGAGCTTCATGGGCGACACGGCCTTCCGCGACCTCGCGCAATCCTACCTCCGCGCCCACCCCTCGACCTCGCGCAACGCCCGCTGGGTCGGCCACGCCCTGCCCGATTATCTCGCCGCACAGCCCATCGCCGCCCAGATCCCCGCCCTGCCCGAGATCGCCCGCCTCGAACGCGCCATCCGCGATGCCTTCGACGCGCCCGACGCGCCCGTTGCCACCCCCGAAGACCTCGCCACCATCGCCGACCACCCGGAACAGACAGTCTTCACCCTCCACCCCTCGCTCACCCTCCTGCCGATGCGTACCAACGCCTACGACATCTTCCGCGCGCTCCGCGCCGGAACCACCCCGCCGCCCCCGGCCAGCGGCCAGGACCTGCGGTGGATCGTCGCGTGGCGCCGCGACCTGAACAGCCATCACGCGGAATTGACCGACGGCGAAGGCCCCCTGCTCGACCTCGCCCGACAGGGCCACAGCTTCGCCCACCTGTGCGAGGCCGCCGCCATGCTGGGCGCGCCCGACACCACCGCCGCGCGCATGGCGGCCCATCTTCGCGGCTGGCTCGAAAACGGCATGATCTCCGCCATGGGCCGCGCCACGGCCCGCGATCCGGCATAATAACGCTCACCCCTTTGAAAACTGCCCCTTTCACCCGTGCCACACGCACTCTATAACTCACTCGGCTTCCGGGCTCGCGACTCGGTGGCCTGTGTATAAATTGGGCGATGGATCAGCAGGCGCAGATGTCAATCTTCAGTAATATCCCCGGGCTTTTCTCGTCGGACATGGCGATCGACCTCGGGACTGCGAACACGCTGGTCTACGTCAAGGGTCGCGGCGTCATCCTGTCCGAACCCTCGGTGGTGGCCTACCACGTCAAGGACGGGGTCAAGAAAGTGCTCGCCGTCGGTGAAGACGCCAAGCTCATGCTGGGCCGCACCCCCGGCAGCATCGAGGCGATCCGCCCGATGCGCGAAGGCGTGATCGCCGATTTCGACACCGCCGAGGCGATGATCAAGCACTTCATCCGCAAGGTGCACAAGCGCTCGACCTTCTCGAAACCCAAGATCATCGTCTGCGTCCCGCACGGCGCCACCCCGGTGGAAAAACGCGCGATTCGCCAGTCGGTGCTGTCCGCAGGCGCCCGCCGCGCCGGGCTCGTGGCCGAACCCATCGCCGCGGCCATCGGCGCGGGCATGCCCATCACCGACCCGACCGGCAACATGGTCGTCGATATCGGCGGCGGCACCACCGAGGTGGCCGTTCTCTCGCTGGGCGACATCGTCTATGCCCGCTCGATCCGCGTCGGCGGCGACCGGATGGACGAGGCGATCATCAACTACCTGCGCCGCCAGCTGAACCTGCTGGTGGGCGAGTCGACGGCCGAGCGCATCAAGACCTCGATCGGCACCGCCCGGATGCCCGATGACGGGCGCGGCACCTCGATGCAGATCCGCGGCCGCGACCTGCTGAACGGCGTACCCAAGGAAACCGAGATCACACAGGCCCAGGTGGCCGAGGCGCTGGCCGAACCCGTCCAGGCGATCTGCGAGGCGGTGATGACCGCGCTCGAAACCACCCCGCCCGACCTCGCCGCCGACATTGTCGACCGCGGCGTCATGCTCACCGGCGGCGGCGCGCTGCTGGGCGACCTCGACCTCGCCCTGCGCGAACAGACCGGCCTTGCCGTTTCCATCGCCGATGACAGCCTCAATTGCGTGGCCCTCGGCACCGGCAAGGCGTTGGAGTTTGAAAAACAGCTCCGACACGCGATAGACTACGACAGCTAAGGCGATCTGCGCTATCCTCGCCCGGAACGACCGGCGCGGACCGCCGCGAACCCATTGATGTTGAAGGCGGACCGGAGCCCATGCCGCAGCCCGGCTGACGTTCCGGCCTCTCCACGCCATCCACCTGTCTGACGAAGGGGCAGCCGTTGGCAAAGGACAGAAACCAGGACGGGGATTATTCCGGCCAGCTCAGGCGCCTTCTGGTGGGCGTCCTTCTGCTGTGCCTGCTCGGCCTGTTCCTGATCTGGCGCATCGACAGCCCCCGCATCGAACGCTTCCGTGCCCAGGTGATCGACCGGGTCGTGCCCAGCTTCGACTGGGCGATGGCGCCCGTTACCGGCGCGGTCAACATCATCCACGATTTCCAGAGCTACCAGCGCATCTACCAGCAGAACCAGGAACTCCGCCGCGAGCTCCAGCAGATGAAGGCCTGGAAAGAGGCCGCGCTCCAGCTCGAACAGGAAAACGCCCGCCTGCTCGACCTCAACAACGTCCAGCTCGACCCGCGCCTCACCTTCGTCACCGGCGTGGTGCTGGCGGACAGCGGCTCGCCCTTCCGGCAATCGGTGCTGATCAACGTGGGCGCCCGCGACGGCATCGTCGACGGCTGGGCGGCGATGGACGGGCTGGGCCTCGTCGGGCGCATCTCGGGCGTGGGCGACAACACCGCGCGGGTGATCCTGCTCACCGACACCTCCAGCCACATCCCCGTGACCATCGAACCCTCCGGCCAACAGGCGCTCGTGTCGGGCGACAACACCCCCTCCCCCACCGTCAGCTTCATCGAGGCGCCCGACCGTGTCCGCCCCGGCGACCGGCTGATCACCTCGGGCGATGGCGGGGTGTTCCCTGCCGGTCTGCACGTGGGCCAGCTCGCCAAGGATCCCGGCGGCCGCCTCCGCGTGCGCCTATCGGCCGATTACGAGCGGCTCGAGTTCCTCCGCGTCCTGCGCAACTGGCGTGACGATCGGATCGCCGACCCGGGCGGCCTCGTCACCCCCTTCGGCCCGATCCCCAACCCCGTCACGCCCGAGGCCGCCGCCACCGGCGGCATCGCGTCCGAGCCCGCCGATGGCTGAGCGCAGCCAGACATATCTCTGGGCCATGCGCGCCCTCTTCGTCGGCATCTGCACGCTCTTCGTCTTCCTGCGCCTGCTGCCGCTCGACACCCTGCCGCGCGGCTGGGCGGGGCCCGACTTCATCCTCGCCTTCACCCTGGCCTGGGGCCTGCGCCGGCCGGAATTCGTCCCGCCCCTGCTGGTGGCGGCGGTCTTCCTGCTCTGCGACCTGCTGTTCCACCGCCCGCCCGGCCTCTGGGCGGCGCTGGTGCTGATCGGCAGCCAGACGCTGCGCTCTCGCGCCCCCGACCTGCGCGACCTGACCTTCCCGGTCGAATGGGTCAGCGTCGCCACCACGCTGGTGGCGATGACGCTCGGCTACCGCCTGATCCTCGGCGTGATGATGGTCGACCAGGCCCCCCTCGGCCTCAGCCTGATGCAGATGGTCACCACCCTGATCGCCTATCCGATCGTGGTGCTGGTCTCGCAATCCCTGCTCGGCGTGCGCAAGGTCGCCCCGGGCGAGCTCGACGCGATGAGGCCCGGCTCATGAGGCGCCCGACCCGCGACACCGCCGAAAGCTTCCGCAGGATCACCCGCCGCGGCCTGATCCTCGGCGGCGGCATGACCGGCCTCGTCGGCGCCCTGGCGCTCCGGATGCGCTACCTCCAGGTCGAGCAGGCCGACCAGTTCCGCCTGCTCGCCGACGAGAACCGCATCAACATCCGGCTGATCCCGCCCACCCGCGGCCGCATCTTCGACCGCAACGGCAACACCGTGGCGGAAAACGTGCCCAGCTACCGCATCACCATGGTGCGCGAGGAGGCGGGCGACGTCGAAGACGTGATCGCCCGGCTCGCCAAGCTCGTCGAGCTCGACCCCGAGGAGCTCGAACGCGCCCGCCGCGACCTCGAACGCCTGCGCGGCGACACGCCCGTCACCATCGCCGACCGCGTCAGCTGGGAAGACATCAGCCGCGTCGCCGTCAACACCCCGGCCCTGCCCGGCATCACCCCCGACGTCGGCCTCTCGCGCCGCTACCCCCATGGCGAGGCCTATGCCCACGTGGTGGGCTATGTCGGCCCGGTCAGCGACCGCGATCTCGAACGGATGGACGCCCCCGACGCGCTGCTGCTGATCCCCCGCTTCCAGATCGGCAAGATCGGGCTCGAGGCCAAGCGCGAGGAACTGCTCCGCGGCGAGGCCGGCACCAAGCGGGTCGAGGTCAACGCCGCCGGCCGCGTAATGCGCGAACTCGAACGGCAGGAAGGCACCTCCGGCACCGATATCCAGATCACCATCGACAACGCGCTGCAGACCTACGCCCACGCCCGGCTGTCCAAGGAAAGCGCGGCGGCGGTGGTGATCGACTGCGCAACGGGCGACCTGCTGGCCTGCGCCTCGACCCCCAGTTACGACCCCAACCTCTTCGTGCGCGGCATCTCGGTCGCCAATTACCAGGCCCTGCTGGAAAACGAGTACCGGCCCCTGCCCAACAAGGCGGTACAGGGCATCTACCCGCCCGGCTCGACCTTCAAGATGGTGGTGGCGCTGGCCGCGCTCGAGGCCGGAGAGCTGGACCTCACCGAAACCGTCTACTGCCCCGGCCATCTCGAGGTCAGCAACCGCCGCTTCCACTGCTGGAAGCGCGCCGGCCACGGCAATGTCGACCTGCACCGCTCGCTGCGGGAAAGCTGCGACGTGTTCTATTACGACATGGCCCTGCGCGTCGGCATCGAGAAGATCTCCGAGATGGCCCGCAAGCTGGGCATCGGCATCGAACACGACCTGCCGCTCACCTCGGTCGCCGCTGGCCTCGCTCCCACCAAGGAATGGAAGCTGATCAACCGCGATGCCGAATGGGTGATCGGCGACAGCGTCAACGCCTCCATCGGGCAGGGCTTCGTGCTGGCCTCGCCGCTGCAGCTGGCGCTGATGTCGGCCCGCATCGCCACCGGGCGCGAGGTGAAACCGCGCATCATCAAGTCGATCGACGGCATCGAACAGCCCTCGGGCGTCGGCCCCTCGCTCGGCATCAACGAGAACAGCCTGCGCGAGGTGCGCAAGGCGATGTTCGCCGTCTCCAACGACCGGCGCGGCACGGCCTATTCCAGCCGCATCATCGAGGATGCCTTCCGCATGGCCGGCAAGACCGGCACCAGCCAGGTGCGCAACATCTCCTCGGGCGAGCGCGCCTCCGGCGTGCGCCGCAACGAGGACCTGCCCTGGCGCCAGCGCGACCACGCGCTCTTCGTCGACTACGCGCCTTTCGACAACCCCAGGGTCGCGGTCGCGGTGGTGGTCGAACATGGCGGCGGCGGCTCGGCGGTGGCGGCCCCCATCGCCCGCGACATCACCCTGCAGGCACTCTACGGCGGCGACCCGCCGCTCTCGGCCTACCCCTCGAAGGACCGCGGCCGCATCCAGACCCAGCAGGAGGAACTGCGCCAGTACCGCCCCGGCCCGACAGTGGACGAGAGCGACCGCGCATGAGCTATCTCGAGTACACGGTCAAGACCACGCCGGCGGGCATCCGCAAGGTGCTCTACTTCAACTGGGGCCTCGCCATCCTGCTGACGGCGGTGGCGGGCATCGGCTTCCTGATGCTCTACTCGGTCGCCGGCGGCTCGTTCAATCCCTGGGCCGAACCGCAGATGAAACGCTACGCGCTCGGCTTCGTGGCGATGTTCTTCATCGGCATGGTGCCGGTCTGGTTCTGGCGCAACATGTCGGTACTGGCCTATCTCGGCTCGGTCATCCTGCTGGTGGCGGTGGAACTGGTGGGCACCGAGGGCAAGGGCGCCCAGCGCTGGATCGACCTCGGCGTCATGCGCCTGCAACCCTCCGAGCTGATGAAGGTCACGCTGATCATGGTGCTCGCGGCCTATTACGACTGGCTGCCCCTGTCGCGCCTGTCGCGCCCGCTCTGGGTGATCTTCCCGGTTATCCTGATCATCGTGCCGGTGGCGCTGGTGCTGCGCCAGCCCGACCTCGGCACCTCGATCCTGCTGATCATGGGCGGCGGCGCGCTGATGTTCCTCGCCGGCGTCCACTGGGCCTATTTCGCCGTGGTGATCGCCGCCATCGGCGGGCTGATCACGGCCGTCTTCCGCAGCCGCGGCACCGACTGGCAGATGCTGGCCGACTACCAGTACCGCCGCATCGACACCTTCCTCGACCCGGCCTCCGACCCGCTCGGCGCGGGCTACCACATCACCCAGTCGAAGATCGCCCTGGGCTCCGGCGGCTGGACGGGCCGCGGCTTCATGCAGGGCACCCAGTCGCGGCTGAACTTCCTGCCCGAGAAACACACCGACTTCATCTTCACCACGCTCGCCGAGGAATTCGGCTTCGTCGGCGCGGTCTCGCTGCTGGTGCTCTACGCGCTGATCATCGTGTTCTGCATCTCCTCGGCCATGACCAACCGCGACCGCTTCGCCGCGCTGCTGACCTACGGCATCGCGATCACCTTCTTCCTGTTCTTCGCGGTCAACATGTCGATGGTGATGGGCCTCGCCCCCGTCGTCGGCGTGCCCCTCCCGCTGGTCAGCTACGGCGGCTCGGCCATGCTGATCCTGATGCTGGGCTTCGGCCTCGTGCAAAGCGCCCATATCCACAGACCAAGGTAATCCATGACCCTCAACGTCCTCTTCGCGGCCCGCCCCGAGCGGTGGGAAACCTACGAACCCATCCTCAAGTCCGAATTCGCCCGGCAGGGCCTCGACGTGGCGCTGTCCACCGATCACGCGCCTGAAACCGTCGACTACATCATCTACGCCCCCAACGGCCCGGTGCAGGATTTCACCGCCTATACCCGCTGCAAGGCGGTGATGAACCTCTGGGCCGGGGTCGAACAGATCGTCGGCAACGACACCCTGACCCAGCCGCTCACCCGCATGGTCGAGGAAGGGCTCACAAACGGCATGGCCGAATGGGTCACCGGCCATACCATGCGCCACCATCTCGAAATGGATATCGACCTCGCGCGCAAGCCGGGCGACTGGTCACAGCACACACCCCCGCTGGCCCACGAACGACCCGTCACCGTCCTCGGCCTCGGCCAGTTGGGCCAGGCGGCGGGCCGGATGCTCGCCGGCATCGGCTTTCCCGTCACCGGCTGGAGCCGCACGCAGAAGGACGTGGACGGCATCACCTGCCTCTCCGGCGATGACGGGCTTCTCGGGGCGCTGAAAACGGCCGAGATCCTCGTTCTCCTGCTGCCCGACACGCCGGCCACCGAGAACATCATCAACCCCGAAACCCTGGCCCTCCTGCCCAAGGGCGCGGTCATCCTCAACCCCGGGCGCGGTCCCCTGATCGACGACGACGCCCTCCTCGCCGCGCTCGACCTCGGCCATATCGCCCACGCCACGCTCGACGTCTTCCGCACCGAACCCCTGCCCGAGGATCACCCCTACTGGCACCACCCCAAGGTCACCGTCACCCCCCACATCGCCGCCGATACCCGCCCCGCCACGGCAGCCCGCGTGGTGGCCGAGAACATCCGGCGAGGGGAAGCGGGCGAGCCGTTCCTGTATCTCGTCGACCGCGACCAGGGGTACTAGGTAGAAAGGTGGGGATTGAGGGGCCAGCCCCGTCGCCATTGGACTTGACCAATGGCGCAACAATCCGGCCTCCCCGGGATATTTTCGGCCAGAAGAAGCAGGGGCCGCTCAATCCCCCGCGATGAAGGTCACCATCTTCCACTCACCGTCCCGTTTCTCGAAAAACGCCCGGTAATCCACCAGCGCCCGCAAATACTCGCTGTGCACGAACCCCGTCGACCCGTCCCCGCGCGCGACTTCGACATAGGGCGTACCGCTGACCCAGTCGAGATGGCGCACCACCTCGTGGTCGAGCCACGCCGTCACCTCGCCATAGCGGATCGGCCGGTCGCGCATCGCCACGCCGGTGCCGGTCACGAACATCACCTCGAACGGGTCCATCCCGTCGGGCGGCTGGAACGCCCAGGTATAGGGCGCCTCGAACCGCCCCTCGCCGTCGAACACGCCCCCCATCCGCAGCACCGTCTCCAGGTCGGCCCAGTTGCGCTGCCGCAGCGCCGGCGCCTCGTGCCGCTGGCCCTCGGGAAAGGTCTGCGGATCCACCGTCAGGAACTCCCGCAGCGCCGCGTGGCCCGAGGCGCCGCCGAAGCTCAGCCGGATATCCTCCGACGCCATCGCCACGATCGCGTCGATATCCCGCGCGACCACCGCCTCGATCAGCCGCGCGCGATAGGCGGCGAAGCTTTCGTCCTGGTCCGCCTCGTCCACCGGCGGCAGGGTCAGCGCCTGCGCCACCACGGATACCGGCAGGGCCAGCAGCAGAAGAGTGAAGAAAATCCGTATCATGCGGGATTTATCGCCCCACCCGCCGCGCCGGTCAATCGCCCTGTGGCGCCGCGCGCCTATTTCAGCCGGGGCGGCTTCGCCGGATCCATCCCCGGCGCCGCGCCCGGCACTGCCGCTGCCTCCGCCTCCGGCAGGTCGAACCGCAGCCCGACCCGCGCCAGCCGCGCCGCCGCCGCGTCCTCGGCCCGGAAGAACGCCACGTCCAGCGCCGCCGCCTCCAGCCCCGAGAACTGCAACAGGTCCGACACCGCCCGCGCCAGCGCCCCCTCGGCCCCCGGCACCGCGTCGATCACGCCCAGCATGTGCCCCTCGGCCCCGCTCTCGTACTCCACGCCGACAAGATAGGCGCTCGCCGCCAGCCCCGCCGCGCTCGCCAGCCGCGCATCGAGCGCGGTCAGCAACCGCTCGGGCAAGCCACCCGGCGCGGTAAACGCCCGCACCTTCGTCTCCACCTCGCGCGGGCCCTGCCCCAGCGTCCCGGCCAGCCACGCCACCGCCTCGGCCGGCAACAGCATCGCCGACGGCGCCACGTCGAGGTTCAGCCCCAGCCCCAGCCCCGCCGGCGCCAGCATCTCCGCCACGGCCCGGCCCGACAATGCCGCATAGGGCGCCTCGCCCCCGGCGAACTGCGCCAGCCGGTCCTCGCCATCGAAGACCAGCACGAAAGCCTGCCCCTCCACGTCGAAGGTCCGGGGCGTCACCCGCTCCCCCTCCGCCTCGCGCTCCAGCAGCAAAAACAGTTCCGACGCCGCCAACTGCCCGTAGAAATCCAGCCGCGCACCCTCATCCTCCGGCGCCGCTTCCATCGCCGCATGCGCCGCGTCGAGCCGTGTCGCCTCAGCCATCCATCACCTCTCTCACCCTCGCCCGCAGCGCCGGCAACACCTCCGCCTCGAACCACGGGTTCTTCCGCAGCCACGCGGTATTCCGCCACGACGGGTGCGGCAGCGGGAACACCTCCGGCGCCCAGTCACGCCACGCCCGCACCGTCTCCGTCACCCCGGTCTTCACGCCAAGGTGATACTTGTGCGCATACCCCCCCACAAGCACGCGCAGCCGCACGGTGGCCAGCTCCTGCATCACCCGGTCATGCCATGTCTGCCCGCACACCTTCGGCGGTGGCAGGTCCGAGCCCTTCGCATCGTATCCCGGGAAACAGAAGGCCATCGGCACCATCGCCACCCGCGCGGTATCGTAGAATTCATGGCTTGACAGCCCCAGCCAGTCTCGCAGCCGGTCGCCCGACGGGTCGTCGAACGGCTTGCCCGACTGGTGCACCCTTGCCCCCGGCGCCTGCCCCGCGATCAGCATCCGCGCCCCGGGCCGGAACCACACCACCGGGCGCGGTTCGTGCCCCGTGGCCGTCTCGGCAAACCGCTGGGCACAGATCCGGCAGGCCGCGATCTCGCGCTCGAGCCCGGCCATTCAGACCACCTTGACGCCCGCGCCCTTCATCCCCTCCAGCGCGGCAGACAGCGAGCCGTCAAGGTCGATCCCCCGGCACAGCTCCGTCAGAACCGTCACGTCATAGCCCAGCTTCGCCGCATCCACCGCCGAGAAGTTCACGCAGAAATCCGTGGCCAGCCCCACCATGGTCAGTTGCTCGATCCCCCGCGTCTGCAGATAGCCATGCAGCCCCGTGGGCGTCTCGTGATCGTTCTCGAAGAAGGCCGAGTAGCTGTCGATCGACGGGTTGAACCCCTTGCGCACGATCATATCTGCACTGTCGGTGTCGAGATCCTCGTGAAACGCCGCCCCGTCGCTGCCCTGGATGCAATGATCGGGCCACAGGACCTGCGTGCCATAGGACATCTCGACCGTCTCGAACGGCGCCTTGTCCTTGTAGCTCGACGCGAAGGAGGAATGCCCCGCCGGGTGCCAGTCCTGCGTCAGGATCACCGCCGGAAACTCGTCGATCAGCGCGTTGATCCCCGGCACGATCTCGTCGCCCCCTTCCACCGCCAGCGCACCGCCGGGACAGAAATCATACTGCATGTCGATCACGATCAGCGCTTCGGTCATCGGGCCATCCTCCGTTTCCCAAAGACCTAAGCGGGCCCGCGTCCCCCGTCAACGCCGCCACGTCCCGGTGAACTTTCCGCGCCGCGGCGCGTTACCGTACCAAACCCGCTACAGGACAAAGGACGCCCCCCATGGCCAACGCCCTCACCTTCGCCGTGATCAGCGGCTCGCTGCGCGCCGAAAGCTTCTCGACCAAGATCGCCGACAGCCTGCCCGAACTGGTGCCCGACGACGTCACCCTCGTCCCCCAGGACATCCACGACATCCCCCTCTACAACGAGGACCTCAAGGTCGATGGCAGCTCCCCCGCACAGGTGCAGGACCTCGCCCAGGCCATCGAGGGCGCCGACGCCGTGGTCATCTCCTCGCCCGAATACAACCGCGGCACCTCGGGCGTGCTGAAGAACGTGATCGACTGGATGTCGAAGGAGCCCAACACCCCCTTCGCCGGCAAACCCGTCCTGATCATCACCCAGTCGCCCAGCGCCACCGGCGGGCTGGTCGCGCAATACGACCTGCGCAAGGCCCTTTCGGTCATCGAGGCCGAGATCGTGCCGGGCTTCGAGATCGCGGTCAGCAAGTCGAACGACAAGATCGAGGACGGCAAGCTCACCCATGACGACACCAGGGAATTCATCGCCGACAACCTCTCCCGCCTCGCCAACCGCATCCGCGGCTGACCGCGCGCCCCTTGCCCGACCACGGGCAAGGGGCTAGAGGATCGGCCCATGTACACCATCGCCGCCCTCTACCACTTCACCCACTTCCCCGACCCGGCCGCCATCCAGGCGCCGCTGTTGGCCTTGTGCGAGCGGGAAAAGATCTCCGGCTCCCTCCTGCTGGCCCACGAAGGCATCAACGGCACCATCGCCGGCCCCCGCGCCGGCATTGACGCGGTGCTCGCCCATATCCGCGCCCTGCCCGGCTGTGCCGATCTGGAATGGAAGGAAAGCACCAGCGATCACCAGCCCTTCCGCCGCCTCAAGGTCCGGCTGAAGAAGGAGATCGTCACCATGGGCCAGCCGGATGTCGACCCGCAGGCCCGCGTCGGCCATTACGTCGACCCGCAGGACTGGAACGATCTGATCCAATCCCCCGACGTCGCCGTGATCGACACGCGCAACGACTACGAGGTCGCCATCGGCACGTTCGACGGCGCCATCGACCCGAAAACCGCCAGCTTCCGAGACTTCCCCGCCTGGTGGGAGGCCAACAAGCACCGTTTCCACAACAAGCGCATCGCCATGTTCTGCACCGGCGGCATCCGCTGCGAGAAGTCCACCAACTACCTGCTCGGCCAGGGCGTGGAAGACGTCTACCACCTCAAGGGCGGCATCCTGAAATACCTTGAGGAAGTGCCCGAGGATCAATCCACCTGGAACGGCGACTGCTTCGTCTTCGACAACCGCGTCTCCGTCGGCCACGGGCTCAAGGAAGGCCCGCACCAGCTCTGCTTCGCCTGCCGCCGCCCGATCCTGCCCTCCGACAAGGACCGACCCGAATACGAGCACGGCGTCTCCTGCCACCAGTGCTTCTCGGAAACCACGGAAGACGACAAGCAACGCTTCCGCGAACGCCAGAAACAGATGGCCCTGGCCGAGGCCCGCGGCGAGAAACACATCCGCATCGTCCACGAAGACTGACGCGCGCCGGTCAGGCCGCGACGGCCACCGCCTTCCGCGGCCGCGTCCGCAGCAGGATCAGCACCATGATCCCCATGTTCAGGAAGTTCCACAGGATCCCGTTCACGAACGCCATCTGGTAGCTGCCGGTCACGTCATAGATCCAGCCCGACATCCACCCGCCCAGCGCCATGCCCATGATCGTCGCCATGATCACGAACCCCACGCGCCGCCCGGCCTCGACGCTCGGCATGTATTCCCGCACCACCAGCGCATAGCTCGGCACGATCCCGCCCTGTGACAGGCCGAATACGGCACTGACCACGAACAACGAGGTCAGCCCACCCGTCGGCAAATACAGAAACAGCGCCAGGCATTGCAGCGACGACCCGATCAACAGCGTCCTCACCCCGCCCAGCCAGTCGGCCACGAACCCGAACACCAGCCGCGACGCCGCCCCGCCCAACAGCATCAGCGCCAGCATCTGCCCGCCCACCGCCGGGCCATAACCCAGGTCGGTGCACAGGCTCACGATATGCACCTGCGGCATCGACATCGCCACGCAGCACCCGATCCCCGCCAGCCCCAGCATCAGCATCAGCGTCCGGGGCGAGAACCCCGCCGCCTTCGCCCGCAGGCTGGAAATCGCGTCCGACCGTGCCGTCGCCTCCAGCGGTACCCGCCGCCGCAACAGGAACGACAGCGGCACCATCGTCACCACCGTGATCACCGCCAGCCACACGTAAACCGCGCGCCACCCGTCCGCCTCCAGCACGCCGGCCAGCATCAGCGGCCACACCGCGCCGGAGAGGTAATTCCCGCAGGCCGTGATCGCCACCGCGATCCCCCGCCGCTTCAAAAACCACATCGACACATCCGTCATCAGCGGCCCGAAACTGGCCCCCGTGCCGAACCCGATCACAAGCTGCAACCCCGCCAGCAAAAGCACCGACGGGCTGATCGCGGCCAGCCCCATGCCGCCCGCGATAATAGCCGCCGACAGGCTCAGCGCCGCGGTCACCCCGAACCGGTCGATGATCCGCCCCACCGCGAAATTGCCGACCGCATAGCCGATCATCGTCATCGTGTAGGGGAAAGACGCCTCGCCCCGGTCGATCCCGAACTCCGCCTGGATCGCCGGCATGACCATCACGATCACCCAGATGCCCACGTTCCCCACCGTCGCGATCAGAAGCGAGATGGCAAGGCGGAACCACGAATACCGGCTGTCGAGAACATCAGGGCCTGTCATGGCCGCGACGTTAGTCGCGCGCCCGGCGATGCGCCAGAGCGAAAACCGCGGGGCTTGGCCTTCCCGCGGCGGCACGGTATGGCTGCGCCATCCGCAACGCTCCGGAGCCGGCCATATGACCTCTCCCCGCCCCACCGACATCGCCCGCGACGTGCTCGAGATCGAGGGCGCGGCGCTCGCCCGCCTGCGCGACGAGATGCCCGACAGCTTCGACACCGTGGCCGAGCTGCTCCTGAACGTGCCCGGCCGGGTGATCGTCTCGGGCATGGGCAAGTCGGGCCATATCGCCGCCAAGATCGCCGCCACCATGGCCAGCACCGGCACGCCCGCCCAGTACGTCCACCCGGGCGAGGCCAGCCATGGCGACATGGGCATGATCACCAGCGCCGACGCGGTGATCCTGATCTCCAACTCCGGCGAAACCCGTGAACTGGCCGACATCATCGGCCACACCCGCCGCTTCGCCATCCCGATGATCGCCATCACCAAGAAACCCGACAGCACGCTCGGGCGTCAGGCCGACCACGTCCTCCCCCTCCCCGACGCGCCCGAGGCCTGCGCCATCGGCATGGCCCCCACCACCTCCACGACCTGCACGCTGGCCCTGGGCGACGCCCTCGCCGTCGCACTCATGCGCCTGCGCGGCTTCGACAAGGACAGCTACCTCGCCTACCACCCCGGCGGTACGCTGGGCGCGCAGCTCCTGCTGGTCTCGGCGGTCATGCACAAGGGCGACGAACTGCCCGTCGTGGCCGAGGACACGCCGATGGGCGAGGCACTGGTCGAGATGACCCGCAAAAGCTTCGGCGTCGCCGCCGTGGTCTCCGACGGCCGCCTCACCGGCATCATCACCGACGGCGACCTCCGCCGGAACATGGACGGCCTGATGACCCGCACGGCGGGCGAAGTCGCCACGAAATCCCCCCTTGTCACCGCCCCCGACGCCCTGCTCGTCGAGGCGCTCGGCGTCATGAACGCCAACAAGCGCACCGTGCTGCTGGTGACCGATGCGGAAAACCACCTCGTCGGGCTGGTCCACATCCACGACGCGCTCCGCGCCGGGGTGGCGTAGGCCAGAGCCCGAGCCCTACCCGCCCAGAGGCCTCTCCATCCTGACACACGCCCGGAATCAAGCCGCGCCCTAGCGCGGCGCCGGGCGAGCGCCGGCCCGTCCCCACGGGCAGGCGCTTTGGCGGTGTAGCATAACGTTCATAGGAATGATGTACTTGGCACCATAAAGCGCGAGCCATATCCGTTGCAGCGCCTCCCCACGGGCCGGCGCTCGCCCGGCGGGACAGATGGCAAACCCCGCAGCCAAATCGTAGGGTGGGTGAAACCCACCTCCCCCAACACCCGCACCGACGCAATACCGACAAAATACCGACGTTATACCGACGTTGCATTTCCCCGGAAATCAGCCCGGCACCATATGCCCCCGTCCCGGCCCCTCGCACCACCAACGACCCCGGATCAAGTCCGGGGCGGGCACGTTCAATATCTCCGTTTGGTGGCCGAAGCCCCTACTTCACCGCCTCGATATTCAACGACACGAGAACCCCGTTCTCCTTGTCCATATGCGGCAGATAGGCCTGCGAATAATCGTCCATGTGCGAATGCTCGGTCTCCCGCCAATCCCACAACCGCGTCTCGGAAAACCCGACCTCCTTCAAGGCCTCCGCCAACGACGCCTCGTCGAAAATCATCCCGTGGAAATCATACTCGTCCCGCTGCCCGCCGGTCACCAACCCGCGCACATCCTCGATCCCCCGCGGCAGCCGCCCCGACATGTAAAGCCTTGCCGCCGCACCGAAATCCGGCACCGCCAACCGCAGCACTCCGCCGGGCGCCAGCACCCGGCACCACTCGGCCAGCGCATCCTTGTAGGTCCGCCGCCCGAAATGCTCCAGCACGTGACAGGCATAGATCAGCTTCGCCGACCCGTCCGGAATGAACGACAGATCCTCGACCCGCCCGACATGATCCACATGGTCATAGTCCAGCGCATCCACGTGAAACCAGCCCGGCAGATGCTTGACGCCGCAACCAAGGTGGATCTTGTCATATTGTCCCATCGGGCCTCTCCTTCACGCGGTCGCGCGCATCTCTTCGAATTCCCTGACACACCGCGCGATCCCCTCATCAAGGGAAATCCCGGGCCGCCACCCCATCCCGTGCAAACGGCTGCTATCCATCAGCTTCCGCGGCGTCCCGTCCGGCTTCGACGTGTCCTGCACGATCCGGCCTTTATATCCCGCCGCCGCGGCAATCGTCTCGCCAAGCTGCCGAATGGTAATCTCCTGCCCCGACCCGACATTCACATGCTCATGCCCCGAGTAATGCTGCATCAGGAACACCAGCGCATCTGCAAGGTCATCGGCATGCATGAACTCGCGGAGCGGGCTGCCCGTGCCCCACATCACCACTTCCTCGCGCCCTTCGTCCCGTGCCTCGACCATCTTGCGGATCAGCGCCGGCAGAACATGGCTGGTCTCGAGATCGTAATTGTCGCCCGTGCCATAGAGGTTCGTCGGCATCGCCGAGATGAAATCCGCCCCGTGCTGCTTGCGATATGCCTGGCACAGCTTGATCCCGGCGATCTTGGCAATCGCGTACCACTCGTTCGTCGGCTCCAGCGGCCCGGTCAGCAGCGCATCCTCCCGCATCGGCTGTTCGGCCAGCTTGGGATAAATACAGCTCGATCCGAGAAACATCAGCTTTTCGACACCCGACCGGTGCGAAGCGTGGATAACATTGGCCTCGATCATCAGGTTTTCGTAAAGGAAGTCTGCCGGATACGAGTCATTGGCCAGGATGCCGCCCACCTTCGCGGCGGCCACGAACACCGCATCCGGCCTGTTCTCCGCGATCCATGCTTCCGCCTCCGCCTGCCGCGTCAGGTCGGCATCCTGGCGCCCGGCGGTCAGCACCGTGCAGTCCTCCCGCTCCAGCCGGCGGCAGATCGCCTGCCCCACCATGCCCCGGTGCCCGGCGACATAGACCCGCTTGCCGGCAAGCGCATAGACCGGCTCAGCCATTCCGCTTGGCCTCCTCAAGGTCACTCTCGACCATCTCCCGCACCAGCTCGTCAAAGCTCGTCTCGGGGGTCCAGCCCAGCTCCTGCCGCGCCTTCGAGGCATCGCCCAGAAGCGTCTCCACCTCCGCCGGGCGGAAATACTGCGGATCGACCCGCACGATCACCCGGCCGCTCTCGTCCCGGCCCACCTCGTCGACACCCTCGCCCTCGAAGGTGATCGTCATGCCCAGAACCTCCGCCGCGCGCGCCACGAATTCCCGCACCGAGTACTGCTCGCCCGTGGCGATCACGTAATCCTCGGGCTTGTCCTGCTGCAGCATCAGCCACATCATCTTGACGTAATCCCGCGCATGGCCCCAGTCGCGCTTGGCATCCATGTTGCCCAGCCGCAACTCCTGCTGCGTGCCCAGCTTGATCCTTGCCAGCGCCCGGGTGATCTTGCGGGTGACGAAGGTCTCGCCGCGCAGCGGGCTCTCGTGGTTGAAGAGTGTGCCATTGCAGGCATACAGCCCGTAAGCCTCGCGATAATTCACCGTGATCCAGTAAGCATAGAGCTTGGCCACGGCATAAGGCGAGCGCGGGTGGAACGGCGTCGTCTCCCGCTGCGGCACCTCCTGCACGAGGCCGTAAAGCTCCGAGGTCGACGCCTGGTAAAACCGCGTCTTCTCCCCCAGCCCCAGGAACCGGATCGCCTCCAACAGCCGCAGCGCGCCCAGCGCGTCGGAATTGGCGGTGTATTCCGGCTCCTCGAAGGACACGGCGACGTGGCTCTGCGCCGCGAGGTTATACACCTCGTCGGGCTTCACCTTCTGCAGGATATGCGTCAGCGACGAGCTGTCGGTCATGTCGCCGTGATGCAGCACGAAGCGGCCCTCGCGCCCCGGCGCTCCCTCGATCAGGTGGTCGATCCGGGCGGTGTTGAACAGCGACGTGCGCCGCTTGATGCCGTGGACGGCATAGCCCTTGTCCAGCAGGAACTCGGCCAGGTAGGCGCCGTCCTGCCCGGTGATGCCGGTGATGAGTGCTGTCTTCTGGCTCATGTCAGTCTCGCCTTGGCTTCGGGGTTCACCCGATAAAGGCTTCCCGCCCGGTTGAAAAGGGGGTTGGGCGGGGAGGGGGTGGTGGCGCGCGGCGTTGTCTGTCCACGGTTGAACATATGCGCCTGCGCGGAATCAAGGCCGCAGGCCGCCGCGCATCAAGACACCACCCGTCCCGGCCACTGGGCCCGGACCACTTCGCCAGCGTCACCTCCGGCCAATCACCAACCTCAGATACACCGCCCCCCGTCCACTTCCATGCACACCCCCGTCACCATCGCCGCCTCGTCCGAGCACAGGTAGCAGGCCGCGTTGCCCATATCCTCCGCCGTCGAAAACCGGCCCAGCGGAATGGTCGACAGGAACTTCGCCCGCATCTCCGGCGTATCCTCGCCAAGGAACGAGGCCAGCAGCGGCGTCTCGCCCGCCACCGGGTTCAGCGCGTTCACCCGGATCCCGTCCGGGGCCAGCTCCACCGCCATGGTCTTCGTCGCCGTGTTCATCCACCCCTTCGAGGCGTTGTACCAGTTCAGCTTCGGCCGCGGGCTCACCCCGGCGGTCGAGGCGATGTTCAGCACCACCCCCGAGCCACGTTCCTTCATCCCCGGCACGAAGGCCCGCGCCGTCAGGTAGACCGATTTGCAGTTCACCGCGAAAACCCGGTCGAAATCCTCTTCCGTGACATACTCCATGCCCTGCGGCAAATGGGTGATCCCGGCATTGTTCACGATGATATCCGGCACGCCGAAGGTCTTCCCGGCGGCCAGCGCCATGCCCTGCACGCTGCCCCCGTCCGACACGTCGACCGTGCAGGCATAGCATCCCAGCGCCTCGGCCAGCGCCGCCGCCTTCTCGCCGTTGATATCGGCGATCATCACCTCCGCCCCCTCGGCCAGGAACTTCCGCACGATCCCCTCGCCGAATCCGCTCGCCCCGCCGGTGACGATGGCCGTCTTTCCTTCAAGCCGCATGCCGCACTCCTCCGCATCTGCCGGTTTGACGCTCTTGCTAACGCCTTTGTCGCGGCTGTACCAGAATCCCGACGCCCCGGATGCTCGACTGCACCGGCAACATGAATGAAAGGAACACCCCATGATCCGCCAGTTCGGCCCCGAAACCGGCCTTCTCCTCATCGACGTCCAGACAGGCGTCAACGTGCTCGAACACTGGGGCGGGCCGACGGGGCGCCGCAACAACCCCGGCGCCGAGGCCGAGATGGCCCGCCTGCTGGCAGCCTGGCGCGAACAGGGCCTCCCGGTGATCTACACCCAGCACGACAGCCGCGAGGCCGCCTCGCCCCTCAAGCTCTCCCTGCCCACCGGCGCGATGATCGACGGGTTCGAGCCCGCCCCGGGCGAGATCGTCATCCGCAAGGACGTGAACTCCGCCTTCATCGGCACCGATATCGAGCTCCGCATGCGCCAGCACGGTATCACCCGGCTGGTGATCATCGGCTTCTTCACCAATTTCTGCGTCGAAACCTCGACCCGGATGGCGGGCAACATGGGCTACGACACCTACCTCGTGCCGGATGCCTGCGCCACCACCAACCGCGTCGGCCCGGACGGCACGGATCACGACCCGGAAACGGTGCACGCCCTCTCGGTGGCCTCGCTTCACGGCGAGTTCTGCACGGCCTTGACGACGGATCAGGCGCTGGCCCTGACCAAGGCCGATGCGCCCGATCTGGAGCGTGTGCAAGGCAACGAGTAAGACCCCTTCCGCGGAATCAAGGCGAGCCAAAGGCTCGCCGCCGCGGATCGGCGGGCCGCCCCGACGGCACGGCGATTTGGCATTCGAAATGCCACGCAAAAAGGTCAGGGGTACTTGACAGACATAAACTGCCCCTCACCACCGTTGGTTCGCCGCACCGCGGCCCACCGATCCGCGGCCCTGCACCGTCACCCGTCCCGGGCCTGACCCGGGACCTCGCGCCTCACCAAACCCCGGCTCAAGGCCGTGGCGCGCCCGCCCCATCGCCCGGCCGCGCCACGTCCCAGTGAATATCCCTGATCCCCGCCAGCCGCGCGAACCTGACCAGCTCCGCCTCCAGCTTTTCCACCCTCGCCGGCCCCCACTTGACGCCGCGCTCCGGCCAGAACCCGGTCACCCGCAGCCAGCCAGCCGCCCGGTCCGCCTTCACCTCGCAGCGGCCCACGAACCGGTCGCCCTCCAGCAGCGGATAGACGTAATAGCCCCACAGCCGCTTCTCCTTCGGCACGAACATCTCGTTGCGGTACGCGAACCCGAACAGCCGTTCCACCCGCACCCGGTCCCTGATCGCCGGGTCGAACGGGTTCAGTATCCTCAGCCGGCTCGTCGGCGCCGGGGCATCCGCCAGCCGCGCCTCGACATCCGGCGCACCCCATGCACTCCGCCACGCCCCGTCGGCCCCCTGCACCTCAACCGGCACCGGCTGTCTCGACCCGGCCCAGCCTTGCGCCTCGCCCGCCTCCATCGCCGCCCAGAACCGCTGCACCTCGCCCGTCGTGCCCACGCTCAGCCGGTCGAGCGCGGCATCGCACAGCCACAGCGCGCTCTCCGCCTCCCCCGGCCCTTCGCGCAGATGCGCCGGGAACACCCGCTCGCCCAAATCATAGAACTTCACGAAATTCTCGCGGTGACAGGTCGCCAGCTCCCCGGCATACCACATCTGGTCGAGCGCCTTCTTGTGCGGCGGGCGGGCCCACATCTCGCGGCTTTCCGCCTTGGTCTCGAACGCATGGGTCGACAGCGCCCCCTCCGCCGCGATCCGTGCGCGGATGCCGGCGATCTGCTCCTGCCCCAGCCCCGACTGGAACCAGTCATGCCGCGCCGCCCGCTCGCCCAGCCGCCGGAACTGGCGCTGCCACATCGGCAGCACGTCCATCGGGATAAGCGAGGCATCGTGGGTGAAATGCTCGAAGATCTCCCGCTGCCGCAGCAGCGGCCACAGCATCTTCTCGCGGTAATTCTGGTTCCGGCTCCACAGGATGTGATGATGCGCCCGCGTCACGTTGCGGATGGTGTCGATCTGGACAAAACCCAGCGCCCGGATCATCCCCATCACGTCCACCGGCCCCACCGGCGTACCCGACAAGCCGTTCGTCCACAGCCAGAGCCGCCGCGCGTCGCGGTTGGCGATGCGAAGCGGCGCGCTCACGGGGCGCTCATGAAAATCAGCGCGTCGCGCTGGACCTGCCCTTCCAGCCGCATCACCGCGTCATACATAAGCCGCCCGATCACGCAGGCCCGCCGGTCATCCGCCCGCCGCAGGTCGCGCATCGCCTCGATGATCGACTCGGGCCGCGGCGTGCCCGCCACCAGCACGTCCATCTCCCGGTCGAGCGCGGCGCGCACCCGGTCGAACTGCGCCCGCGACAGCCGCACGGCCCGCCGGCTCGCCCCAAGCCGCGCGGCGCGAAGCTGGATCGCGTAATACTCCTTCAGCGCCGGCGCGTTCAGCCGCGCCGCCACCCGGCTCATCGTGTCCGAATGCGCCTGTGCCGACAGGTCGTTGCGGATGATCCGCCCGCACTGCGCCACCGGCAGCGCGTCGATCATCGTCTCCTCGACCTTGTAATAGTACCGAAGCTTCCGCGTCGGCAGATGCCCCAGCCCCCGATCGATCAGCGGCCAGATCAGTCCCTGCGCCTGCCCGGGCCGGCCGGGGTTGGCATAGGCCATCATCACCTGTTCGGCGATATGCCCGGCAATCACCGGATCGGTATAGAACGCCCGGTTCTGCGCCACCGCCAGCTCCAGGTTCTCGCCCCGAAAGCCCAGCGCACGCATGTCCTCGCGCACCGGCGCGATATCGGGAATCTGCGCCAGCAGCGCCATGATATCCTGCTTGGTCACGACGACGACATCCTCCTCCGGCGCGGCAATCGCGGCGGCGGGCAGGACGGTCAGGCAAAGGCACAGGGCGATGATCAGGCGCAAGGCGGTCTCCGGTGTCGGGGGGCGGGGGTCGAGGGACAGGGGTCGGTCTTCGGTGTTCGGGAAACGAGGGCTCACGGCCCAGTTGTAGGCGAGGCGGAGGCGGTTGGCTATGCCGACCTCGGCAGTTTCGGCACCGCCGCGATCAACTGCCGGGTATAGGCATGCCGCGGGCGGGCGAAGACCTCCTCCGTCGCCCCCTGCTCGACGATCCGTCCCGCCTGCATCACCAGCACCCGGTCGGTCACGTTGCGCACCACCGACAGGTCATGGCTGATGAACAGGTAGGTCAGCCCCAGCCGGTCCGACAACCCCGCCAAAAGGTCGAGGATCTGCGCCCGCACCTGCACGTCCAGCGCGCTCACCGCCTCGTCGAGGATGATCAGCTCCGGCCGGATGATCAGCGCCCGGGCAATGGCGATCCTCTGCCGCTGCCCGCCGCTGAACTCGTGAACGTATTTCTCGGCATCTCCCGCCGTCAGCCCCACGCTCTCCAGCGCCTCGGCCACCGCCGCCGCCCGCGCCTCACCCGTCGGCGCCTCGTCCAACAGGTGGAACGGCTCCGCCACCAGCCGGCCCACCCGGTGGCGCGGGTTGAAACTGCCATAAGGGTCCTGGAACACCACCTGCATCCGCCGCCGCACGGCCCGGTTGGGCTTGTGCCCCACGAAAACCGGCTGCCCGTCCAGCCGGATCGTGCCACCCTGCACCTCCTCCAG
Organism: Roseovarius sp.; assembly: GCF_965228755.1. Lineage (GTDB taxonomy): Bacteria > Pseudomonadota > Alphaproteobacteria > Rhodobacterales > Rhodobacteraceae > Roseovarius. The sequence continues at coordinate 764,942 of NZ_CBDDIG010000013.1, read as the reverse complement.
CCCCAGGATCGCCCGCGTCAGCGTCGACTTCCCGCAGCCCGATTCGCCCACCAGGCCAAGGTTCTCCCCCCGCCGCACGTCGAAACTCACCCCGTCCACCGCCCGGAAAACGCCCGGCTTGCCCAGCCAGCCCTGCCGCGGGGTGTCATACTCCCGCACCACGTCCCGCACCTCCAGCAACGGCGCCTCGCCGGCCTGCCCTTCGCGCGCCGGCACATGGTCCGACGCCTCCAGCAGCCTCAGGGAGTACGGATGGCTCAGCGCCCCGAACCGCCCCTCCTCCATCACCTTGCCCTGCCGCATGATCACGATCCGGTTCGCCATCCCCGCCACGACCCCAAGGTCATGCGAGATCAGCATCAGCCCCATCCCGTCCTCCTGCACCAGCCGCTTCAACAGCCGCAGAACTTCCGCCTGCGTGGTGACATCCAGCGCCGTCGTCGGCTCGTCGGCAATCAGCAGCTTCGGCCGCAGCGCAATCGCCATGGCGATCCCCACCCGCTGCCTCTGCCCGCCCGACAGCTCGTGCGGATAGCGCCCCAGCGGAAAGCGGTCCTGCGGCAGCTCCACCCGCGCCAGCGCCTCCGCCGCCCGGGCCATCGCCTCGGCCCGGCCCACCCGCTCGTGGATCAACACCGTCTCCGCCACCTGGTCGCCGATGGTCTGCAACGGGTTCAGCGCCGTCATCGGCTCCTGGAACACCATCCCCACCTCGTTACCCCTGACCCGGCAGAGCGCCCGTTCCTTCAGCGTCAGCACGTCGCGCCCCGCCAGCAGGATCCGGCCCGAACACCGCGCCCCCTGCGGCAGCAACTGCATCACGCTCAGCGCGGTCATCGACTTGCCACTCCCCGACTCGCCGATCACCCCCACGATCTCGCCCGCGCCGACCGAGAACGACACGTCCTCCAGCACCGACACCCGGCCGATGCGCAACCCCAGCCTCTCGATCTCCAGCAGGCTCATTGCCGCGCCCTCCGAAGCCGCGGGTCCAGCAGGTCACGCAAACCGTCCCCCATCAGGTTCAGCCCCAGCACCGTCAGCAAAATCGCCAACCCCGGAAACAGCGCCATATGCGGCGCGAAGGAAATCATCGTCTGGCTGTCGGCGAGCATCCTGCCCCAGCTCGGCACCGGCGGCTGCGCCCCGAGGCCGACGTAAGACAGCCCCGCCTCCGCCAAAATCCCCAAGCTGAACTGGATCGTCCCCTGCACGATCAGCAGGTTGGCGACATTGGGCAGGATATGCTCCCACGAAATCCGCACCGCCCCCTTCCCAGCCACCCGAGCCGCCAGCACGTATTCCCGCGTCCACAGGCTCATCGCCGCGCCCCGCACAAGGCGTGCGAAAACGGGAATGTTGAAGATGCCAATGGCGATGATCGCATTCACGGCGCTCGGCCCGAACACCGCCGTGATCATGATCGCGATCAGCAGGCTCGGAAACGCGAAAATCAAATCGTTTCCCCGGCTGATCACCTCGTCCAGCCACGACCCCCGCCGTGCCGCCGCCGCCAGCCCCAGCGGCACGCCCAGCCCCATGCCGATCCCCACCGCCACCAGCGCCACGGCGATCGAGGTCCGCGCCCCCACCATGATCATCGACAGGATATCCCGCCCGAAATGATCCGTGCCCAAGGGATGCGCGGCAGAAGGCGCCTGTATCTTGTTGGCGATATCCAGCGCCTCGATGTCATAGGGCACCCACAGGAAGGACAGCACCGCCGCCCCGGCAAACACCGCCGACAGGCAGGCCCCGAAAATGAGTGCCCCCCTCATCGCCGCCCCCTGAGGCGCGGATCGACCCAGGCATAGGTCAGGTCCACCACGAAATTCACCATCACCACGGCGAAAACCAGGAACATCACCACCGATTCCACCACGATCAGGTCGCGCGAGCTGATCGCCTGGAACACCAGCCGCCCCAGCCCGGGCAGGAAGAACACGTTCTCGATGATGATGACGCCGGCCAGCAGGAAGGAAAACTGCAACCCGATGATCGTCAGCACCGGGATCATCGCGTTCCGAAGCGCGTGCCGCCTCAACGCCTGCCCCCGTGTCAGCCCCTTGGCCCGCGCCGTCCGGATGAAATCCTCCCCCAGCGTGTCCAGCAAGGCCGAGCGCATCACCCGCGCCAGGATACTCGCCTGCGGCAGCGCCAGCGCGATGGCCGGCAGGGTCAGGCTCTTCATCCCCGCCAGCAGCCCGTTCTCCCACCCGGCAAACCCGCCGGCGCTGAACCAGCGCAGGTTGATCGCAAAGACCAGCACCATCAGCATCGCGAACCAGAAATTCGGGATCGCCACGCCAAGCTGCGTCACCCCCATCACCCCCCAGTCGACGGGCGAGCCACGCCTCGACGCCGCCCAGATCCCCGCCGGAAAGGCAATCAGCGTCGACAGCACCAGCGCATAAAGCGCCAGCGGCAGGCTCACCCACAACCGGTCGCCAATCATCTCCGCCACCGGCGTCCGATAGGTGTAGGAGGTCCCGAAATCCCCCTGCACCATGCCACCCACCCAGCTCAGGTATCTTTCCACCCGCGACTGATCGAGCCCCAGCTCGGCGCGCAAGGCCGCCAGCGTATCCTCCTGCGCGTTGATCCCCAGCATGTAGGCCGCCGGATCCCCCGGCACGACTTCCAGCGCCAGGAAGATGACCACCGACGCCACCAGAAGCGAGACCGCAAGCGACACCACCCGCCGCCCCACATAGCGCAGCATCACGCCACCCCCGGCTTCTTCTTGGCCAACGGGCTCCGCCCGTTCAGGGGCAAAACTCTCCACCGGAGAGTTTCCGGGAGGCCCCTGAACTCCCCGCCGGAGGCGTCGGAATTTTCCAAAATTCCGACCCGGAAAATTCCCATTTTCCGCCGCCCCCCGCACCGGACCGCAAACCGGTTGCGGCGGCGGTCACCCGCCACCGCCCGCGCCGCGGAATTTTCAAGAATTCCGGGCACCCTGCCGGTCAGTCTTCCCAATAGACCCCCGTCAGGTCCGTGGCCTGCGTCGGCGCATCCTTCCACAGCCCCTTGATCTTGGCATTGGCCACCGTCGGCGTCGCCAGCTGGAAGAGGTAGCCGTTCACGTAATCCTCCGCGATCTTCCGCTGCATCTTCTCCAGCAGCGCGGTGCGCTTCGCCGGGTCCGCCTCGCCGCCCAGCTCGGTGTTCATCTCCTGGAACCCGGCATCGTCATACTGGAAATAGTAATCCGGCCGCGCATAGATCCCGATATCGAAGGGCTCGGTATGGCTCACGATGGTCAGCCCGAAATCCTTGCCGTTGAACACCTGCTCCAGCCACTGCGCCCATTCGAGGTTCGAGATTTCCGCCTCGATCCCCACGGCCCGAAGCTGCGCCGCGATGATCTCGCCCCCGCGCCGCGCATAGGAGGGCGGCGGCAGCTTCAGCGTGGTGGTGAACCCGTCCGCGTACCCCGCCTCGGCCAGCAATGCCTTGGCCTTCTCCGGGTCGTATTGCGACATCTCCGTCAGGTCGACGTAATCCGGGTTATGCGGCGCGAAATGCGTGCCGATCGGCGTGCCGAGGCCGAACATCGCCCCGTCGATGATCGCCTGCCGATCGATCGCATGCGCAATCGCCTCGCGCACCTTCACGTCGTCGAACGGCGCCATCTTGTTGTTGGTCGACAGGATCGTCTCCCCCTCGGTCGAGCCCACCAGCACCTGGAACCGCGCATCCGCCTCGAACTGCGGCAGGTTCTCGGGCGCCGGGAACCCCGGAAACGCATGCACGTCCTCCGCCATCACCGCGGCAAAGGCCGCCGTCGGGTCCGAGATGAACTTGAACGTCACCCGGTCCAGCTTCGCGGGCTCCCCCCAGTAATCGGGGTTCTTCACCAACGTGATCCGGTCGCCCTGCACCCAGTCGTCGAAGACGAAGGCGCCGGTGCCCACCGGCTCCTGCGCGATCTCGGTGATGCTCTCGGGCGCCACGATCACCGCGTCGCCCCAGGCCATGTTGAACAGGAAGCTTCCGTCCGGCGCCTTGAGCGTGACCTTGACGGTCAGGTCATCCACCGCCTCGACGCTCTCGATCCCCTCGAACAGCGCCTTCTGCGCGTTCTGGCTGTCCTCATCGCGCGCGCGATCGAGGCTGAACTTCACGTCGCCGGCATCGAGCGCCGAGCCGTCATGGAACGTCACCCCCTCGTGCAGCTTGAACGTATAGGTCAGCCCGTCCTCGGAAATCTCCCAGCTCTCGGCCAGGCCCGGATTCACCGAGCCATCCGGCCCGAACCGGGTCAACCCTTCGAAAACATTGGCATAAAGCACCTGGTCGATGGCCCCGGCCGCGGCGCTTGTCGGGTCGAGATGCGGCGGCTCGAGGTTCAGCCCGACAACGATGTCGCTCTTCGCCTGCGCGGCCCCCGCCGCCATCACCATCGCGCCCGCCAGCGCGGCCATACGGAACGTCTTCATCCTTCCATCACTCCTGTGCCCTCGTGGATTCCCCACCCTGTGGGCGAAGTCTCTCCGGAAACCGCCCCGCAATCAACCTCAAGCCGCGCGCGAAGCGGTGGATTCCCCTCCGCACTGCGGATAGAACCCGCTCCGACGCCCGCAAATCATCCGAAGGCCCGCCGATGACCCCGCCCCCGATCCTCCGCCGCCTCGCCGACCTGCGCGTCCTGACCCGCACCTGGCACGACGCGCACGAGACCATCGGCGTCGTGCCCACCATGGGGGCGCTGCATGACGGGCACCTCTCGCTGGTCCAGGCGGCCAAGGACCGCTGCGACCGGGTGATCGTCACGATCTTCGTCAACCCCAGGCAGTTCAACAATCCCGACGATCTCGCCAACTACCCCCGCACCGAAGTGGAAGACGCCCGCAAGCTCGCCCGCCTCGAGATCGACGCGCTCTACGTGCCCGACCCCGACCAGGTCTACCCCGACGGCTTCGCCACCACCGTCTCGGTCTCGGGCCTCACCGACGTGATGGACGGCATCCTGCGCCCCGGCCATTTCGACGGCGTCGCCACGGTCTGCACCAAGCTCTTCACCCAGACCACGGCGACCGATGCCTTCTTCGGCGAAAAGGACTTCCAGCAATTGCAGGTCGTCACCCGCCTCGCCCGCGACCTCGACCTGCAGATCACCATCCACGGCTGCCCGACGATCCGCGACATCGACGGGCTGGCGCTCTCCTCCCGCAACCTGCTGCTCTCGGACCGTGCCCGCACCCTCGCCCCGCGCCTTTTCGAGGAAATGGAAACCGTGGCCCGGGGCCTCGCCGAGGGCCGGCCCTTCGGCCCGCTCCAGCGCACCGCCATCGACCGGCTGGAAAAGACCGGCTTCACCCAGGTCGAATATCTCGACCTCCGCGCCGCCGACGACCTGCACCTGCTCGACGCCCCCACGCGCCCCGCCCGCCTCTTCGCCGCCGCCTGGCTCGCCGGCGTCCGCCTGATCGACAACATCGCGGTCTAGGCGCCGCCCGCCCCTTCACTGTTCTTCAAATACTCAACTGCGCCACGGTGAGTATTTCCGGAACAATGAAAGCCGGGCGCGCCTTCGACTTTCATCTTTCTCCAAATACTCAAATCCCCCGCCTGCCGCACGCGCCGGCATTCGAGTATTTCCGGAAAGATGAAACCTCAGCCCCCGCCCAGCAAATCATGCAGCGCCAGCGCCATCACCTGGGCCGACTGCACCATATCCTCGATGCCCACATACTCGTCCGGCTTGTGCGCGAGGTCGAGGATGCCCGGCCCGTAGGCGATACAGTTCTTCAGCCGCCCGATCCGGTCGATATGCTTCTGGTCATAGGTGCCGGGGCTGACGACGTAGGTGGCCTCGCGCCCGAAGACGGCATTCACCGCCCCGGCGACCGAGGTCACCACCGGCGCCTCGCGCTCGGTCATCGTCGGCAGCACCCGGAACAGCTCGGTGATCTCGTAATCGAAGCCCGGCCGCCCGTCGCGCACCCGCTCCAGCACGGCGCGGATCTCGGCCTGCACCTCCTCGATATCCTCCTCGATCAGGAAGCGCCGGTCGATCACCATCCGGCACCGGTCGGGCACGCAAGGCGACGGCAGGCCGGAATAATCCTCCTCCTGCTCCGCCTCGCCGCCATGGATCGAGTTGATGTTCAGCGTCGACTGCCGCGCCCCTTCCGGCACCACCGGCATCTCCGTCCGCTTCTCGGCCAGCGCGGGGAACAGGCTCGTCTCCATCTCCTGCAGCACCGCCCCCATGTGCCGCACCGCGCAATCGCCCAGGAACGGCATCGAGCCATGGGCGATCTCGCCCTTGGTCTCCACCTCCGCCCACCAGACGCCGCGATGGCCGAGGCAGATGCGGTCCTTGTTGAGCGGCTCGGGAATGATCACGTGCTGCACCCGCTCGGGGCTGAAATACCCCTTCTCGGCCAGGTAGGCGACACCACCGAACCCGCCCGATTCCTCGTCCGCCGTGCCGGAGATCTCGATGGCGCCGGCATAGTCGGGGCAAAGCTCGATGAACACCTCCGCCGCGATGATGCTCGCCGCGAGGCCCCCCTTCATGTCACAGGCCCCCCGGCCATAAACCTTGCCATCCTTCACCTCGCCGCCGAACGGGTCGACCGTCCAGCCATGGCCGGTCTCGACCACGTCGATGTGAGAGTTGAAATGCACGCATTGGCCGGGGGCCTTGCCCTCGCGCCGCGCCACGATGTTCCAGCGCGGATACTTGTCGCTGTCCCCCCGCGCGCCCTCGGCGCGGATCAGCTCGGTATGAAAGCCCAACCGCAGCAGCCGCCGGTCGAGGTAATCGCAGATCGTCCGGTATTCCCGCCCCGGCGGGTTGAGCGTGGGAATGCGGATCAGATCCTGCGTCAGCGCGACGAGGTCATCCTCCCGCGCCGCGATCTCCGTCTTCAGCCTGTCCGTGATATCCATGCGATGCTCCCTGCCTTTTGGCGAAACGTAGCACCGGTTTGAGGGGAGGAGAACCGCCCGGAATCAAGCCGCGCCTTGGCGCGGCGCCGGGCGAGCGCCCGACCGCCCCCGAGGGCGGGCGCTTTTGAGACGTGATCATGTCGAACAACAGCCGGAGGCTGGTTGCACCATAAAATGCCCATCACACCCGTATCAGCGCCCACCCGCGGTCGGTCGCTCGCCCGGCAGTCTCTACTGCGGAACCCCGGCCACCGCTTCCCGCAGCGCCCGGATATTCGCCCCGTACACCTCCGGCGTCTCCACCGAGCCACCCTTGAACACCGCCGAGCCCGCCACCAGCACATCCGCCCCGGCCGCCACCACCGCCGGCGCCGTCTCCGGCGTCACCCCGCCGTCGATCTGGATATGCACCGGCCGGTCGCCGATCATCTCGCGCAGCCGCCGCGTCTTCTCCACCCCGCTCTCGATGAACTTCTGCCCGCCGAAGCCGGGGTTCACCGTCATCAGCAAGACCATGTCAACGTCATCCAGCAGGTACTCGATGCTCTCCAGCGGCGTCGCCGGGTTGAGCGACACGCCCGCCATCTTCCCCGTCGCCCGGATCGCCTGCATCGTCCGGTGGATATGCGGCTCCGCCTCGACATGGGCGGTGATCATGTCGGCGCCCGCCTCGGCATAGGCGTTGATCGACGCATCCACCGGCGAGATCATCAGGTGCACGTCCATGAACGTCCTCACATGCGGCCGGAACGCCTTCACCGCCTGCGGCCCGAAGGTCAGGTTCGGCACGAAATGGTTGTCCATCACGTCCACATGCACCCAGTCGGCCCCCTGCGCCTCGATCGCCCGGATCTCGGCGCCGAAATTGGCGAAATCGGCCGACAGGATGGACGGGGCGATCTTGACGGAACGGTCGAACGGCATGGGGGGATTCTCCTGCTGGGGCGGCTCGCCCCCCGGTTAGGCCCGCCGCGCCGCGCGGTCAAGGCTGGCGGCATCGCATTGAATGCCCCGGGGCTTTGTGCCACCGTCCCCCGCAACAGGAAAAAGACCGCGAAAGGCACCGCCCCGATGCAAGGCATGATGATGCACCGCGACCTGAGGATCATCGACATCCTCACCTACGCCGCCGAGGCTTTCCCGGACCAGGGCATCGTCTCCGCCCGCGACGAGGGCGACGTGAACCGCCTCTCCTACCCCGAGATCCTCGGCCGCGTCTCGCAACTCGCCCACGGGCTCAAGAAACTGGGCGTCAAGGAAGGCGACCGCGTCGCCACCCTCGCCTGGAACGGCCACCGCCATTTCGAGCTCTACTACGGCATCTCCGGCATCGGCGCGGTCTGCCACACGCTCAACCCGCGCCTGCCGGCCGAACAGATGAGCTACATCCTCAACCACGCGCAGGACAGCGTGCTCTGCGTCGATCTCAGCCTGATCGGCCTTGTCGAGGCGCTCAAGGGCGACGTGCCCGAGGGTATGAAGATCGTCGTCATGACCGACCGCGCCCACATGCCCGACACCTCGCTCGACGTGCTGTGCTACGAGGAGCTGCTCGACGGCCAGCCGACCGACATGGACTGGCCCGAATTCCCCGAAACCACCGCCGCCGGGCTCTGCTATACCTCCGGCACCACCGGCAATCCCAAGGGCGCGCTCTATTCCCACCGCTCCACCGTGCTGCACGCGCTCTACGTGGTGGCGGGCCACCCGCAAAGCCTCTCCTCCGGCCGCCGCGCCCTGCCCGTCGTGCCGCTCTTCCACGTCAACGCCTGGGGCATGCCCTACACCGCGCCGCTCGCCGGCATGACCATGGTCATGCCCGGCCGCTTCCTCGACGGCGCCAGCCTCTACGACCTGATGCAGGCCGAGGAGGTCTATACCGCCTGGGGCGTGCCCACCGTCTGGGCCGGGCTGCAGGCCGAGATCGAGAAGCGCGGCAACAAGCCCCCGAAGGGATTCGAAGACCTCGTCGTCGGCGGCTCCGCCGCCCCCCGCGCCATGATCGCAGCTTTCGAGGCCATGGGCGTCAACGTCAACCAGGCCTGGGGCATGACCGAGATGAGCCCCATCGGCACCCGCGGCCTGCTGCCCGAATGGCTCAAATCCGCCTCGAAGGACGAACAGATCGACGCCAAGACAGGCGCCGGCCGCCGCCTCTTCGGGGTGGAATTCAAGATCGTCGACGACGACGGCAACCGCCTCCCCCATGACGGCGAAACCACCGGGGAACTCTACGTGCGCGGCAACACCGTGATCCGTGCCTATTTCGAGAATGAGGAGGCCACCAAGGCGGCCTTCGACGCCGATGGCTGGTTCGGCACCGGCGACGTCTCGACCGTGGGCGAGGATGGCCGCCTGATCATCCGCGACCGCGCCAAGGACCTCGTCAAGTCGGGCGGCGAGTGGATCAGCTCCATCGACCTCGAGAACCACGCCACCGCCCATCCCGACATCGCCGCCTGCGCGGTGATCGCCGTGCCCCACCCGAAATGGGATGAACGCCCCGTGCTGGTCGTCGTCCCCGCCGGCGACAAGCGCATCACCCTCGACGCGCTGCATGACTTCATGTCCGACCACTTCGCCAAGTGGCAACTGCCCGACGACATCGTCTTCGTCGACGACCTGCCGCTGACCGCCACCGGCAAGGTCTCCAAGCTCACCCTGCGCGAGCAGTTCTCCGACTACGTGCTCCCCGAATTCCGCGAGAGCACGGCATGAGTGGCCTGACGCTCGACACCGAAGCGGTCGAAGCCTGGGCGAAAGAGAACATCCCCGGCTTCACCGGCCCCGTCACCGCCACCAAGTTCTCGGGCGGACAGTCGAACCCCACCTATCGGCTCGACACGCCCTCCGGCTCTTACGTGCTCCGCCGCAAGCCGCCCGGGCTACTCCTGAAATCCGCCCACGCGGTCGACCGCGAGTACCGCGTGCAATCCGCGCTGCAGGCCACCGACGTGCCGGTCGCCAAGATGCACGCACTCTGCGAAGACGATGACGTGATCGGCTCGGCCTTCTACATCATGGACCTCGTCCACGGCCGCACCTTCGACCAGCCCAGCCTGCCCGACCAGACGCCCGCCGAACGCTCGGCCATCATCGACGAGATGAACCGTGTCCTCGCCGCCATCCACTCGGTCGACCTCGACGCGGTGGGCCTCGCCGATTACGGCCCGCCGGGCCATTACTGCCAGCGCCAGACCGACCGCTGGACCAAGCAGTACCACGCCACCCAGACCGAAGACCTCCCCGACATGGAGGCGCTGATCGACTGGCTCAAGGCCAACATGCCCGACGACGACGGCCAGCGCACGCTGGTGCATGGCGACTACCGGCTCGACAACCTGCTCTACGCCCCCGACAGCACGAACGTGCTCGCCGTGCTCGACTGGGAACTGTCGACCACCGGCCACCCCTATGCCGACCTCGCCGCCGTGATCATGCAATGGTCGATGCCCGCCACCACCGAGGGGCGCGGCCTCGCCGGGGTCGACCGCGAGGCCCGGGGCCTCTGGTCCGACCAGCGCTTTATCGACACCTATTGCGACCGCCGCGGCCTCCCGGGCATCGGCGATTTCAACTTCTACCTCGCCTTCTGCTTCTTTCGCATGGCGGCGATCCTGCAAGGGGTCAAGAAACGCGCCCTCGACGGCAACGCCTCCGATCCGGAACGCGGCCTGAAACTGGGCGAATACGTCCCCGAATTCGCCCGCGCGGGGCTGGAGGCCGCAAAACGATGAAAGACGATCTCGACCCCCGCCTCGTCGAACCGCCCTACCCCCTGCAAACCCATCTCGGCATCGAGATGACCGCATGGTCCGACGGCGCCGCCACGGTCGAACTGCCGATACAGCCCTTCCTCGGCAACCGTCAGGGCCTGCCCCATGGCGGCATCCACGCCACCCTGCTCGACACGGCGATGGGTTATGCCGGCTGCTACACCGGCGACCCCGGCCGCAAGCAGAATGCGCTGACCCTGTCGCTGACGGTGAATTACGTGGGCCAGGCCAAAGGCACCCGCCTGATCGCGTCGGGCCACAAGACCGGCGGCGGGGCCAAGACCTATTTCGCCGAGGGCCGCCTCACCGACGACCAGGGCACCCTCGTCGCCACCGCCACCGGCGTCTTCCGCTACCGCTCGATGGGCTGACCCGTCCCGGCCCTGAGCCGGACCCCGCCCGCAACCTCCCCGCCGGGCGAGCGCCGGCCCGTGGGGAGGCGCTGCAACGGACGTGGCTCGCACTTTATGGCGCCGCCCACCTCTTCCCTGAATACGTAACGCTACACCCGCCAAAGCGCCTGCCCGCCGGGACGGGCCGGCGCTCGCCCGGCGCCGCGCCAAGGCGCGGCTCTGTTCCGGGCGTGTGCCACGTTCGATCGTCGCCCGAACAAAACCACCGACGCAATACCGACAAAATACCGACGTTATACCGACGTCGGAAAACCGCCCTAATGCAGCACCCTCAACAGGAACAGCGTGATCCCCGGAAACGCCACCAGGATCACCACCCGCACGATATCCGAGGCCACGAAAGGCATCACCGCCTTGTAGGTGTCGATCATCCGCGTCTTGGGATCCATCGAGTTGATGACAAACAGGTTCATCCCCACCGGCGGCGTGATCAGCCCGACCTCCACCACGATCAGCACCAGGATCCCGAACCAGATCGCCACCTCCTCGGCGGCAATACGGTTCGCCATGATCGGCGTCACGTTGATCCCGATCGCCTGCATCTGCTCGCGCGTCAGCTCGGCCCCCGCGGCCATCGCCGCCCGTATCCCCTCCAGCATCTCCGGCGCCACGTCCGGCACCCCGGCGGCCAGCGCCTCCCGCGCCGCCTCCGCCTGCATCGCGGCCAGTGAAACAAAGCCGAAATCAAGCTCCGAGATGATCGGGAAGAAGATCGGAATCGTCAGCAGGATCATCGACAGGCTGTCCATCAGACAGCCGAACACCAGGTACAGCAGCAGGATGCAGGCCAGCACCGCCCAGGGGCTCATCCCCTGTTCCACCACCCATTGCGACAGCTCCTGCGGCACCTGCGTCAGCGCCAGGAAACCGTTGTAGAACGCCGCCCCCAGCACGATGAAGAAGATCATCGCGGTGTTGCGCGCCGTGGCATAGAAGCTCTGCACCAGCGTCTTCCGCGTCAGCCCCCGGTTCAGCAGCGCGATCAGCCCGGTGCCCGCGGCCCCCACCGCCGCGCCCTCCGTGGGCGTGAACCAGCCAAGGTAGATGCCCCCCACCACCAGCAGGAAGACCAGCAGCACCGGCCAGACATCCATCAGCGCCCGGAACCGCTCGCTCATCGGAATGGGCTCGCGCAGCCCGGCGGACGACGGGTTAACCCTTACGTAAATCGCGATCGTCAGCATGTAGCCGATCGCGGCCAGGATCCCCGGAATGAACGCCGACAGAAAGAGTTTGGCAATATTCTGCTCGGTCAGGATCGCATAGATCACCAGGATCACCGAGGGCGGAATGAGAATGCCCAGCGTGCCGCCCGCGGCCAGCGTCGCCGTGGACAGCCCGCCCGAATACCCGTACCGCTTCAGCTCCGGCAGCGCGACCTGGCTCATCGTCGCCGCCGTGGCCAGCGACGACCCGCAGATCGCCCCGAACCCGGCGCAGGCGCCCACCGACGCCATCGCCACCCCGCCCTTGCGGTGGCCCAGGAACGCCTCCGCCGCCTTGAACAGCGCCGCCGACATGCCCCCCAGCGTCGCGAAATGCCCCATCAGAAGGAACATCGGCACGATCGACAGCGAATAGCTCGAAAAGGTCGAGAACGTCTCGTGCTTGAGCCGCGACAGCGCCACGGCCATCCCGTCAGTGACGAAATACAGGCCCCCCAGCGCCACCACGAACATCGCAAGCCCGATCGGCACCCGCAGGAAAATCAGCCCCATCAGCACGGGGAACGACGCCAGTCCGATCTCCAGGCTCGTCACGCATCCGCCCCTTCGTTACCATGCAATATCACCCGGCCGGTCAGGATCTCGCCCACCCGCGCCAGCGCCACGAACAGGCCCACCAGCGCCGCCACCACGGCGGCAAACAGGCTCGCGGCATAGGCCCACCAGACCGGGAACTGCAGCATGAAGGTGGTCTCGTTGTACCGCACCTTCTCCAGCATCCCCTGGTACAATTGCCACGCGATCAGGATCAGCACCGCGGCAAACACCCAGTCGATGACAAGCTGTATGCCCCGGTTCACCGTCCGCGGCAGCTTCGAGGTGAAGATATCCACGCTCGCATGGCCCCCGGTGATCTGGCACAGCGGCAGGAAGGCGAAGATGGCGAACGCCACCCCGGCCTCGACCAGCTCGAAATCCCCCAGCAGCGGGCCAACCCCGGCGGCGATCATCCGGTCGGCCAGCTCGGGGAACAGCCCCTGCGCCACGCCGCCATGCAGGAACCCGTTCAGCATCCGGCCCGCGACCGAGAAGCAGGTCACGAAGATCACCAGCGTCAGAACCGCCCCGCCGAGGACGGCCATGATACGGGCCAGAGCCATGAACAGTCTTTGCATTTCGGAATCTGCCCCGGAAATACGTCCGGCGCCGGGGATCACCCGGCGCCGGACCCTGTCACCTTCACTCGGTGGTGTTCTCTTCGATCAGCGACCGGGCCTGGTCGACAAGCGCCTGCCCGTCGAAGCCCTTCTCGTCCATCTCGGCGATCCACTTGGCCTCCGATCCGCTGGCGGCCTCTTTCCACTCGGCCACCTGCTCGGGGGTCAGGTCGATGATGTTGTTGCCCATGTCCTCGGCCAGCTTGCGCGAGGGCACGTCCGCCCCGGCCTGAAGCTTGCCGGCCATGGCCGAGAAATCCTCGCCCGTGTGCTCGTCGATGATCGCCTTCAGGTCATCCGGCAGGCTCTCGTACTTGTCCTTGTTCATGGCAAAGATGAACGCGGTGGTGTAGAGCGCCTCGCCCCCGAACACCGTGTGGTTCTGCACCAGCTCCGGCACCTTCAGCGCGGCGGTCACCTCCCACGGGATCACGCAGGCATCGATCACGCCTTTCGACAGCGCCTCGGGAATGGCCGGCACCGGCAGGCCCACGGCAGTCGCGCCAAGGTCGGTCAGCATCCCGGTGATCACCCGCGTCGGGCCCCGCACCTTCAGCCCGTTGAGATCGGCGATCTCGTTCACCGGAGAGCTGGAATGGATCACGCCCGGCCCATGCACCCAGACGCCCAGCACCTTGATGTCGCTGAAGTCGCTGTCCATCATGTTGGCTTCGGCATACTGCCAGAACGCGCGCGACGTGGCCTCGGCATTGGTCATCATGAAGGGCAGCTCGAACACCTCGGCCTGCGGGAAGCGGCCGGGGGTATAGCCTGCCACCGTCCAGATGATGTCGGCCACGCCGTCGGTCACCTGGCTGGCCAGCTCGGGCGGCTTGCCGCCAAGCTGCATCGCCGGGTAATGGTCGATCTGGATGCGCCCGTCCGAGGCTTCCATGATCCGGTCGGCCCAGGGTTGCAGGATCAGCTTGGGCACGTTTGCCTGCGGCGGCAGGAACTGGTGCATCTTCAGCGTCACCTCCTGCGCCATCGCCGCGCCGCCGATTCCGGCCGCCACGACGCCGGCCAGCGCGGTGCGCATGGCTTTCGTCACAAATGTCATTCTCGGGTCTCCTCCCTTGAGATCGCTTCTCCCGGCGCGTCCCGCGCGGGCCATCCTTCATCGGCCGAAGCCGCCCCGCCCGTTCACCGGATCTCGGGCCGCTCCGATGTTGGCATTGAATTGATCCGTTTTGCAACTGTCATCAGGGAAAATGTTTCAGAAATGTGGTGTTGCAATGTTTTTTGAAACGTGTTGACGAGGGGGCTCCCGCATAGGGCGAGTCCGCCCGCCATGATCCTCGCCATGACCGTGGCGGCAAGGCCGATCGAAGGGCCTGCGCGCCCCGCATCATCAGGACAAACCGACCTACGCAGCGCCTGTCCCGATAGGCTTGAACCCCGGACATACACAAGCGCCGGCAACCATTGCACGCCCTCAGAACGATCGTTCAATGCGCACGACGACGATCAGGTCCGGTTTCTCCTCCGACGCGAGCAGTTCGTCCGGCAGCGTTTGCAGTTTGAAGTTCCAATGACCGACGTAATGGACCTCCCCGAAGGTCGCATCGAAATAGGGGCGTATGGCATTGGTGTAGGAATCGCCGATGATCCACACGGTCTTCTCCGACAAGGGAGAGGCGTTCGACACGATCTGGGCGCGGACAAAGGACGATCTGGGCTGTTCCGGCAGCGGAGTGACCTCCAGCTCCGGGTCGCGGGCCCACTCGATCTGCCAGTTGTCTCCCGGGGCGACCGGGAAATCGTCTCGCTGGGACATCGTGATCAGATCGCCGGAATACGGCGCCCCGGCCGCGAATGAAACCTCGGGAACGGGCCAGCCCATGCGCTCCGCCAGGCTCGAGAAGGCAAGGAACGCCCCCTTGTAGTTCCAGTGCGTGTCCGTCCTGTAATACAACAGGCCGGCCTCCTCCTTCGCCCGCAGCATATCCTCGAGCGGGTCAACCACGACCAGGTTCGCAATCTCGGCCAATGGCTCGGTGAAATACGACACGTAGCGCGTATCAGACGGCTCGACCTCATCGGGAAGAAACTCGGGGTACATGGTCGATTTGTTGGGGCCGACCAGCAGGGCCACCGGCGTGCCTGTCCTTTCGGCCGCCTCGGCCAGGTTCGCGAACAGCCCGACTATCCCGGCAACATCCTCCGGGTCGGGCGGGGCGGCGAGCTTCAGCTTCGCAACGGTGTTGTCGATACTGTTCCCCAGGAAGAGCCAGCCCTCCTTGCCCTCGTACCACCTCGAGGACGAACCGATTATGTGTTCGGCCCCGGGGCGCTTGATGACAAGGTCGTCGAGATTACGCGTCCCGGCATGATCGGTCCGGCTTATCACCAGCCCGGCCAGGCCAACGCAAACCATCGCGCCGGCCAGGCCGGCTATCTTCAGGCGGACGTTCCCGCGCCCGAATCTCAGCGGCCGTTCGACGAACCTCACCGTCAGCCACGCAAGGCCAATCGCCAGGACGACCGCGGCAATCCTTGCATCCCTGTGGGGGGGCTCACCGCTCTCGACAATCTGGATGAAGGACAGGAGCGGCCAGTGCCACAGGTAAAGCGGATAGCTGATCAGCCCGAACCAGACCGCCACCGGGTTCATCATGAAAAGCCTGTTGGACCACGCGACTGATCCGGCGGCGATGATGAGAATGGCCCCGCAAACCGGAACCAGCGCCCAGGCCGACGGGAACGGCACCGCCGACGTGATGCCCACGAATCCGTAAATCAGAAGGCAAAGCCCCCCAAGGCCCATGGCATTGTCGACCAGGGCGGTCCGTGCCGCCGGAATGCCCAGGGGGATCATGCGCCCGATGACGGCATGTACCCCCGCCTTGGCGCGATCCAGCGCGTCCCGCTTGTAAAGCATCAGCCACGCCAGGGCGCTGCCGCTCAACAGTTCCCAGAAGCGGCCGTAAGGCCAGAAAAACACCCCTGTCGGGTTCGTCGCCACGTATCGCAAGTTGAAATAGTACGACGCGGCCGCCACCAGCAGCGTGATCGCCAGAAGGCTGATGCGCAGTCGCCACGCCAGCCACAGAACCAGCGGCCAGACGATGTAGAACTGCTCTTCGACGGCAAGGCTCCACAAATGCAGCATGGGCTTCGTGTCTGCCGCAGCATCGAAATACCCGCTTTCGCCCACGAGTATGAAATTGACGATGAAGGCCGCCCCGCTCGCCACGTGCTTGCCAAGTTGCTGGAACTCTTCTGCCAGAAGGGCGAACCAGCCGAAAATGAGGGAAACCGCCATCACGAGAATGAGCGCCGGAAAGATCCGCCGAATGCGGCGCCCGAAGAAGTTGGCAAAGGAAAACCTGCCTTCGTCGAGGCTGATGAAAATATGCGACGTGATCAGGTAACCGCTGATGACGAAAAAGACATCAACGCCGATGAAGCCGCCTGTCAAACCGGTGGGGAAGGCGTGATACAGAACGACCGAAAGCACGGCAAAGGCTCTCAGCCCATCTATTTCGGCCCTGTAGTCCGTAGGTCTGGGAACTGCCGAGGACAAGTTGTTCGCTTTTCTATTGTTGTGCCAATCCCTAGCGCAAGAATGTCCAATCTCGCCATTAACCGAGCGGTCGATTCAAATGCCTGTGTTGCAATCAATGACGTTCGGACCTTTGCCCTGATCCGTCCTTGGCGGCAAATCGTGTCAAGGTCAACTGATCAGCCCGGCCCAAGCGACTGAAGAATTGCATCGACGATCTTCTGCCCCCCTTGCGAGGACGGCTCTATCGGAGAGATCTCCGAGAAGTCACTGTCATCCCTACAGGCCAGGTCCAACCGGACGACCGGCACGCCCCGATTTTCCGCAAGGCGCATGATCAACGCATTGAAGGCATCGATCGCGGACGGGGCATGATCTCTCATTTCCGGCTCCACGAAGGGAATCGCCGTGTAGATGGTGCAAACCCGCACCGGCACGCCGCGCTCGGAAACCGTGTCCAGCATCCAGCCATACGCGAATTCAAAATCCGCGAGCGGCGCTGCAATGACGTCCTCCAGCGTTGCACCTTCCGCCGCCTGCGTCAGAAGATGTCTGAATTTCCTGAGATCGTTGCCGCCAATGCTCACGACGATGTCTGTCGTATGCGACGGCACGTTTTCCAGCTGATCGGGGATATCCTCGATACAGTCCCCATCAACCGCGACCTTGAATGCAGACCAGGTTTTCGGAACCGAACGACGCAACTGTTCGATGACCCCGGGTTCCCCCGGGATGTACCCGTCATTGTCGAAAACGGAGTCCCCCATCAGACAAATATGCTTTTCCGTCATTGGCTTGGCCTCGCGTTCAATACGGGTACTGCAGCTCATAATCGGATCGGGTGAATATTTCCAACATTGACGACCGCCAGGATGGCCGGGGTCGTCACTATTCCGAACCGGCTCGAAGCCTGACCCGGAGGAGCAGATCATTCACCTTGTCGACCGCCGCACCGGCGGCCATGTTCCGCAACACCGTGTCTGCAGCTTTCGCTGATGAAGGGTCTGCCAGGCCATCGACCATGTCCGTCCAGAAAGTGCCCTCGGTGAAACTGTTCGTGGTCAGCAACTCAATGTAATCCATGCCCGATGCGCAAACGCGGTCCCGTTCGAAATACCGGCACATCACGTAGGTCATTGCCCCCACGGGCGATGCACAGTGGCCAATCTGCCTGCCTTCGTCGAACTTGCTGAACCCGTAACCCCAGTATTCGCGGAACGCGTCGCAGTACCGTTCGTGTTGCTCCTTGGCGTCCATGCCCAGAAGGTCCGTCCGAAGAGGTTCTGCAGCGAGAATGATATTCCCCGTATTCCCGGTCTCAATGGTCGCCTCGAGCTCGTCAAATTGCCCCTCCTCGCTCGTTTGCCTGAGTTCGGCAATCCTTTGAGGATCCAACTCGCGTTTCCACATCAGGTTAAGCAGGTCATCCGATCCGTACTCATCACCGGGAAAGGTTTGCAAGTCATCCGGCAGGGCGATGACGAAAGGGCCAAAAAGACGTTCCGTATCCGCCAAAGCCACGCGTGCAGGAAGCAGAAACACCAAGACAAGGAAGCCCAGGCGCGTGGAAACATCTCTCATCCAATAACCCTCGTGAACGTGACCCCCATGACGATCCTGGCCGGCGCCTTACCCCGAAACCCCGATCCGGAGCGGCGACAACCCCTCGATCTCACCTTCCAGCACCGAGCCCGGCTGCACCGGCCCCACCCCCGCGGGCGTGCCGGTATAGATCAAATCCCCCGGCGCCAGCGTGTAGAACCGCGACAGGTGCGCGATCAGCTCGGGCACGCTCCACACCATCTCCGACAGCACCGCATCCTGCACCGTCTCGCCATCCTTCCTGAGCGTGATCCGCTGCCCCCCGATCTCGCCGAACGCCGCCTTCGGCGTAAGCGTCCCGATGATCGCCGCGTTCTCGAAATCCTTGCCAAGGTCCCAGGGCCGCCGCTTGTCCTTCGCCGCGCCCTGCAGATCCCGCCGGGTCAGGTCGATCCCGCAGGCATAGCCATAGACCAGCCCCATCGCCTCCGACGCCTCGACCTCGAACCCGCCCCGATCCAGCGCCACCACGAACTCCATCTCGTGATGGCAATCCGCGGTCCCCGGCGGATAGTCGATCTCGCCCCCCGACAGGCACAGCGCATGGGCCGACTTGGTGAAATAGAACGGCGCCTCGCGGTCGACCTCGTTGCCCATCTCGGCGGCATGGGCGGCATAGTTGCGCCCGACACAGAAGATGCGGCGCACGGGGAACTCCCGCGCCTCGCCCTCCACGGGCGCCACGGGTTGTTCGGGCGCATCGAACAGGTACTCGGCAGGCATCGGCGTCTCCTCTGGCGTTTGCCTGCCTTATTGGCACGCCCACGGGCGAAGTCAAAGCCCGCTCACGCCACCCGCACCCCGCGCGACCACACGCCCCGCACCGCCGGCACGCCGCCGCGCAGCGCGAACCTTACCACGTCCGCCCGCCGGCCCACGGCAATCTCGCCCCGGTCCTCCAGGTGAACCGCCCGCGCCGGGTTCCGCGTCACCGTTGCGATGCCCCTCGCCATGTTGCCCCAGATCTCGCCCAGCTGCACCGCCGCCATCAACAGCGCCGCCGGCACGTAATCCGAACTCAGGATATCCAGCAGCCCCGCCTCGGCCAGCTCCCGCGCCGCCACGTTCCCGGAATGCGACCCGCCGCGAATGAGGTTCGGCGCCCCCATCATCACCGCGATCCCGCTCTCGTGACAGGCCCGCGCCGCCTCCAGCGTCGTGGGAAACTCCGCCAGCCGGATGCCATAGCCATGCGACACCGCCACCTGCTCTGCCGTCGTATCGTCATGGCTCGCCAGAACCGCGCCATACCGCCCCGCCGCCTTCACCGCCTCGGCCTCGTGCCTGTCGCCATTCCTGGCCCGCAACGCCTTCAACTGCGCCACGTGGGCGGCGAACGCCTCGTCCGTGAACCCCTTCTTCCCCTTCAGGTAATCCTCGAGCTTGCTGATATCGCGGAACTGCCGCTGCCCCGGCGTGTGGTCCATCAGGCTGACCAGCCCCACCCGGTCGGCCGCGCCGAACTCGTCCATCTCCTCGATCAGCGTCTCCGAACACACCTCCGCCCGCAGGTGCAGGAAATGGCTGATCTTCAGCGCATCCTCCGCCCGCAGCGTCCACAATTCCGACGCCAGTTGCCGCGCATATTTCAGGTACCGCCCATGCCCGTTGGGGATCGAGCCCACCCGCATCGCGTCGAACACCGTGGTGATCCCCGTCCCGGCAAGCTCGGCGTCATGGGCAAGGATCGCGGCGTTATGCGGCCAGTCGACCATCGGCCTTGGCTGGATATGCCGTTCGAGGTTGTCGGTATGCAGTTCCACCAGCCCCGGCGCCACGTAATCGCCGCCGCAATCCACCGCGCCTTCGGGCACGCCGTGACCGGTCGCGATATCCACGATCTCTTCCCCCCGGAACCGGACCGATCCGGTGACGGTTTCCCCCGGCAGAACCACGGCGGCATTGGCGAGAACGGTTTCCTGTGTCATGTCAGAGTTACTCTTCGCTGGCAGGGAATGGCGGGAAAGGCGGAACGATGGATTACAAGCGCTACGCGGTCTATTACACCCCCTCCGACGAGGGGCTCGCCCGGTTCGGGGCGGACTGGCTGGGATGGGACATCGCCCGTGGCGAGCCGGTCGATCAGCCCGACCTCCCCGGCCTCCCCGTACCGCTGTCCGAGATCACCGAAACGCCCCGGCCCTACGGGTTTCACGCCACCATCAAGCCGCCCTTCCGGCTGGCCCCGGACCAGAGTGAAGACGCGCTCTTCACCGCCTTCGACCGGCTCTGCACCCAGATGCCCGCCGCCATCGTCGACGGGCTGGAACTGGCCGCGCTGGGCCGCTTCCTCGCCCTCGTGCCGCGCGGCGACGCGACCAAGTTTGGGGGGCTGGCGGCGATGACCGTGGAAACCCTCGACAGCTTCCGCGCCCCGCTCTCCGACGCCGAGCTTGCCAAGCGCCGCGCCGCCGGCCTCTCCGACCGGCAGGAGGCGCTGCTCGAACGCTGGGGATATCCTTACGTAATGGACGAATTCCGCTTCCACATGACCCTCTCCTCCAAGCTGCCGAAGGACCGGATCGAACCGGTCAAATCCGTCCTCGCCCAACAGCTCGACGGGCGCGTGCCCGAACCCTTCACCCTCGACGGGCTCAGCCTCGTGGGCGAGGGGGAGGATGGCTTCTTCCACCTGATCCAACGTCACACCTTCCCCGCCTGAAGCCGCGCCAGAACCGTCGCGACGGTCCGCTCCAGCGGCCCGTCATTGGCCACCTCGATCACGCGGCCAAGCCCCTCGGGCAGGGCAAACCCCTGCCGCGACAGCCGGCGTTCCATCTCCGCCTCGTCCTCCCGGCCCCGCTTCGCCAGCCTTTCGGCCAGCACCTCCGCCGGCGCCGTCAGGTGCAGGGTGACGAACCGCTCGAACAGCCGCTCCGCCTGCCCCAGCACCGCCCGCGACAGGTTCACAAGACAGGTTTCGCCCCCGGCCAACCGCGCCTTTACCGTCGCCGGCACGCCGTAATGCAATCCATGCGCCGGCCAGTGCAGCACGAATTCGCCCACCTCCCGCCGCCGGGCAAAGTCCGCTTCGCTGACGCCCTCGAAATCCTCGCCGCCCGCCGCCTCCGGCCGGGTGATCACCCGCCGCACCAGCCCCATCGACGGCTCGGCCTCCGCCAGCGCCTGCATGACACTGTCCTTGCCCACGCCCGACGGCCCCACCACGCCAATGAGCGCGCCGTCGCTCATGCCGCCGCCGGCGTGAAGGCCGAGACGTCGACCTCCCGGTCACAGACCCGCTCCCGCGCCGCCACGTCGTGGAAAATCCCCAGGATCGCCGCCCCCCGCGCCTTTGCCTCCTCGATGAGCCGCAACACCGTATCCCGGTTCTCCGCATCCAGGCTCGCGGTCGGCTCGTCGAGAAGCATCGCCGGATAGGCATAGGCAAACCCCCGCGCGATATTCACCCTCTGCTGCTCGCCCCCCGAAAAGGTCGTCGGGCTCAGATCCCACAGGCGCTCAGGGATATTCAGCCGTGCCAGCAGGCGCTCGGCCCGGGCCATCGCCTCCTGCCGCTCGTGCCCCGTCATCAACAGCGGCTCCGCCACCACCTCCCGCGTCGGCACCCGCGGCACCACCCGCAGGAACTGGCTCACGTATCCCAAGGTCTGCCGCCGCAAGCTCAGGATATCCCGTGGCTCGGCCTTCGCCACGTCCACCCCGGCCACCATGATCCGCCCCGAGGCCGCAAGGTAATTGCCATAGATCATTCGCATCAGGGTCGACTTCCCCGCCCCCGAGGCGCCGGTCAGCGCCACGCACTCCCCCGCGCCCACGCTCAACTCGGCCCCCGCCATCACCGGGATCCGCGCGCCCCCCTGGTTGTGCAGCACGAAAGACTTCGACACATCGCTCAGCGCGATCACGGGATCATGGGTCATAACAGGTTCTTCCAACGGAAATAGAGGTAAGACAGCACCGAAGACGCCACCATCGCCACCACCGAGGCACCAAAGCCCCACGGCGTGCCGATCCACGGCATCCAGTCGAAATTCATCCCGAACACCGCCCCGATCAGCGTGGGCGGCATGAACAGGACCGCCACCAGCGAGAAGGTCTTGGTCACGGCGTTCTGCTCGATCGTGGTCAGGCCGAAGAACGTATCGAGGATCAGGCTCAGCTTCTGCGTCAGGAACCCCGCATGTTCCGCCAGCGACGCCACGTCGCTCGCCAGCACCTTCAGCGCGCGCGGCGGCTTCTTCCCGCCGCCCGCCGCCTCGCGGTTCAGGAAGGTCAGCGCCCGCTCGATCGTCACCAGGCTGTTGCGCACGTCCGACACCAGCGCCCCCGCCTGGCCCAGCGTCGCCAGGGCCGAGCGCCGGTCGGCCACCTCGACCTCCAGCCCGTTGCCGAACAGCCCCCGCGACACCCCCTCGATCCGCCCGTCGGTCAGCTCGAGGATATCCGCCAGCCGGTCGATGATCTCGTCCAGCAGCCCGAACAGCACCTCCTGCGACGAATTCGTGTCATAGGGGCTGTGCGCCGCCCTTGCCGGATAGGTCCTGAACGGTCGCGGCGCGTGGTACCGGATCGTCACCAGCCGCCCTTCGCACATCACGAAGGTGACCGGCGCCACCTCGTGCTTCTCGGTCTCCGACAACGCCGGCAGCACCAGCGTCATGAAATTGATGTCGCCATCCCGGTACAACCGGCTCGACAGCTCGATCTCCTCCATGTCTTCCCTGCTGGGCAGCTCGGCCCCGGTGGCCCGGCCCACCTCCACCAGCTCCTCCGGCGTGGGCTCCAGAAGGTCGATCCAGACCGCATCGGTCCCGATCCCCTCCTCGCGTGCAAGGCCCCCGGCCTCGTCCGGTCTGAAACTCTCGATCATCGGCTACACCTGCAAGACGCTTGATACCAGCAACTGCGTATACCCGTGCTGCGGGTCGTCCAACACCTGATCGGTCAGCCCGGCCTCGACCACGTGCCCGTCCTTCATCACCATCAGCCGGTCGGCCAGCAATCGCACGACGGCCAAATCATGCGTCACGATGATGGCGGAAAGCCCCATCTCCCGCACCAGCCCCCGCAGCAGGTCCAGAAGCCGCGCCTGCACCGACACGTCCAACCCGCCCGTAGGTTCGTCCATGAACACCAACCGCGGCCCGGTCACCAGGTTCCGCGCAATCTGCAACCGCTGCTGCATGCCCCCGGAAAACTGTCCCGGCCGGTCATCCACCCGGTCCTCCGCAATCTCGACCCGCCCCAGCCAGTCGATCGCCTGCCCCCGGATCTGCCCGTAATGCCGCGCGCCCACGGCCATCAGCCGCTCGCCCACGTTGCCCCCGGCACTCACCCCCATCCGCAGGCCATCCCGCGCATTCTGATGCACAAACGCCCAATCCGTCCGCCCCAGCATCCGCCGCTCCGGCTCCGACATCCTCAGCGTATCCCGCAACCCCTCGCCCCGCGTGTCGAACAGAACCTCGCCGGCATCCGGCGCCAACTGCCCGGCAAGACAGCCCAGAAGCGTCGATTTCCCCGACCCGCTCTCACCCACGATCCCCATCACCTCGCCGGGATACAGGTCAAACGACACATCCTCGCACCCGATCCGGGGCCCGTACATCCGGGTCACGCCCCGCACCGCCAGAAGCGGCGTCATGGCCTCACCTCGGGTCATAGGACACCTCCAGCCGCGTGCCGCCCGGCTCGCGGATCATGAAATGCACTTTCGGGCCCCCACCCGACAGCTCCGGCGCGAATTCCACCTCGACCCCCGGCCAGCCGCCGACACGGTCAAAGACCGCGTTCAACGTTGCCTCATCCGCCACTTTCAGCGCGGTGTGATGCAGGCCCACATTGGCGTGGCGGTCAAACCCACCGCCCGGCGCCCTCTGCTGCCAAAGCGTGATCTTGGCATGGCCGTCGGTGACATAGGCCGAAGGATAGTCCGGGTTGCCCCCGATCCGCTCCCAGCCGAGCGCCCCGGTAAAGAACCCCAGGCTCGCCTCCAGATCGGCCACGGTCAGGCCCAGATGATCAATCCCGAGCGTCTCGCAGCTCATGCGCTTCCCTCCTCGTACGGCGCACCCTGCGCCCCCACATGCCCCGCCGCCCGGCGCGAGCGGCAATAATCCGTGTCCGAACAGACGAACATCCGCCCGCCCGCATCGTCGGTGATCACCTCGTCGAGGTAACTGTCCTCCGCCCCGCACAGGTCGCAGGCATGATCCGCCTTCGAGGCCTCGAACGGGTGATCCTCGAAATCGAGGCTCACCACCTTCGAATGCGGCGGCAGCGCGTAAATCCGCTGCTCCCGCCCCGCCCCGAACAGCTGGATCGCGTCCATCTCCAGCTTGGGATTGTCGAATTTCGGTATCGGCGACGGGTCCATCACGTAGCGCCCCTCCACCTTCACCGGATAGGCATAGGCGGTGGCAATCGCCCCGTGCTGCGCCACGTCCTCGTACAGCTTCACATGCATCAGCCCGTATTCCTCGAGGCTGTGCATCTTCCGCGTCTCCGTCTCCCTCGGCTCGAGGAATCGCAGCGGCTCGGGAATAGGCACCTGGTAGACCAGCACCTGGTCCTCCGTCAGCTTCTCCTCCGGTATCCGGTGCCGCGTCTGGATCACCGTGGCCTTGCCCGTCTCCTCGGTCGTGGCCACCCCGGCGGTCTTCTCGAAGAACTTGCGGATCGACACGGCATTCGTGGTGTCATCCGCCCCCTGGTCGATCACCTTGAAACAATCCTCAGGGCACAGCACCGCCGCACTCACCTGCACGCCCCCCGTGCCCCAGCCATAGGGCATCGGCATTTCGCGGCTGGCAAACGGCACCTGGTAGCCCGGCACGGCCAGCCCTTTCAGGATCGCCCGGCGGATCATCCGCTTGGTCTGCTCGTCGAGATAGGCGAAATTGTAGGCCGTCACATTTTCGGCTTCATTTGTCATGAAATGGACCCTTTCAG
This sequence comes from Roseovarius sp., assembly GCF_965228755.1. GTDB lineage: Bacteria > Pseudomonadota > Alphaproteobacteria > Rhodobacterales > Rhodobacteraceae > Roseovarius. The sequence goes on along the minus strand of NZ_CBDDIG010000013.1, from coordinate 739,445 downwards.
CCATGGTCTCGCCGCCATTCCCGGTTAGCGAGTATCCCCATGTTCAAATCAAGAGAGGGATGAGAACGGATGACGACGATGGTAATTGTTGCGCTGATCGTGATCTTCGGCGCGGCGCTTGTCGGGAAGATGCTCATGGACATGTTCCCGATGTCCGGATTCGGACGCAAACCGGCCGACGACGCGGACGATCAGACCCCCGCGGAGTAACGCCAGACCCGAAGCCGGCCCGCCGCCCCGCGGCACGGGCCCGGCTTCGGTGTACCTCCCGGCCCCGACCCACCATCACGCCACGCCCTCCCGGCCTTTCGCATACCGCGCCATCCGCGCCTCCAGCGTGCCCGTGTGCAGCTCCAGCAGGTGCCCGTCCGGCCCGTAGAAATAGACCGACCGCCCCTCGCCCGCGACCCGCGGCCGCGGCGGGCGCATCTCCAGCCCCATCGCCTCGATCCGTGCCACCCGCGCGTCGAACTCGTCCTCGGCAACCCGGAACGCGACGTGGTTGTAACTCCGCTCGGTCAGCGGCGCGCCCTTCATGATCGCGACCCAGACATCGCCCACCAGGAAGAATCGCTCCTCCGATAACGAGAACTGCTCCGCCCCGCTGTCATAGACACAGCGCGCCTCCAGCACCTCTTCCAGCACCGCCTGCATCCGGTCCAGGTCGGCGCAGATGAACGTGATATGCGACAGCCCCCCGCTCATTCCGCCGCCTCTTTCCGGGTGGACGCACGCGCCGCCTCCACCTCGCGCCGCAGCTTCCTGACCAATTCCAATTCGCTCTGGAAATCCACGTAATGCGGCAACTTGATATGCTCCAGGAACCCGGTCGCCTGGATATTGTCCGAATGCATCAGCACGAATTCCTCGTCCTGCGCCGGTGCGCCCACGTCAACTTCGCCCAGTTCCTTCCAGCGCAGCGCCCGGTCGACCAGCGCCATGGAAATCGCCTTCCGCTCGGTCTGCCCGAAAACAAGGCCATAGCCCCGCGTGAACTGTGGCGGCTCGGTCTTCGAGCCCTTGAACTGGTTCACCGTCTCGCATTCCGTCACGGTGATCTCGCCGATCTCGATGGCGAAGCCCAGCTCGGGGATCTCCATCTCCACTGACACGGCCCCGATGCGCAGCTCGCCCACGAAGGCATGGTTCCGCGCATAGCCCCGCTGGGTCGAGTACGCCATGCCCAGCACGAACCCCTCGTCCCCCCGCGTCAGCGACTGCAGGCGCAGCGGCCGCCCCGCCGGCAGCTCCATCGGCTCCCGCGTCAGGTCGGGCGGTGTCTCGTCACTTTCCGGCTCCTGCTGGATCAGCCCCTCGCGGTTCAGGAAGCCGGTCACATGCGGCACCGGCCCCTGCCGCACCTCACCCGCCACAGCCTCCGGCACCTCGCCATCGGCCGCCAGTTTGAAGTCGAGCAGGCGGTGCGTGTAATCGAAGGTCGGCCCCAGCACCTGCCCTCCCGGCACATCCTTGAACGTCGCCGACACCCGCCTGTCACAGGCCATCTCGCCCGTCTCGATGGGTTTCGACGCGCCGAACCTAGGCAGGGTCGTCCGGTACGCCCGGATCAGGAAGATCGCCTCGATCAGGTCGCCCCGCGACTGCTTGATCGCCAGCGCCGCAAGATCGGGGTCATACAATGACCCCTCCGCCATCACCCGGTTCACCGCCAGCGCCAATTGCTCCCGGATCTGCGCCACCGACAGCTCGGCCACCCCCCGGTCGCCCCGCCGCTCGTCGGCCAGCCACGCATGGGCATTGTCGATCGCCCGTTCGCCACCCTTGACCGCTACGTACATGGCGCATCCTCCAGCCTGGTCGAGCGCGGTAAAGCGGCCACCCGGTCGCCGCAGGTCAGGAAGAAATCCACCCCCAGCGGAAACTGCCGCGCATTGCCCCGCATCGCGTCCGCATCCGGCAGGCTCAGTTCCGCCCGCTCCCGGATCCCCGGCCCGCGCAGCCCCGTGCCCTCGGCCTCCAGCCGCGCCATCTCGACTATCAACGTCGCCGAACGATCCGGATATTCCGGCGTCCCCACCGCGTATTGCGACAGCGGCATCAGCGCATCCCAATCCCCCAGCGCAAACTGCGCACGCTCAGCCGCCACAACCGGCGCGCCGGTATGAAACGCCAGCCACTCCCGCAACTCGCCCGTGTCATACGCCCCGGCCAGGTAAACCCCCGTCTCGTGGTCACACAGCGTCAGCAACAACGTCCCCGCCGCCACCGACACCGGCGCCGGCGGCCGCGCCGCCTCCATCGCCTCGATCGTCCCCGGCCGCGCCATCACCCGCATCGCCGCGCGAAACGCCCGCGCGGCCTCCACCGGCGCATCCCCGAACCCGCCTTCCAGAACCGCCGCGTCCATCAATCCTCTCCCCGCACCATGGTGAAGAAATCCACCTTCGTCGCCGCCGCCTTCGCCGCCCTCGCGGCCCGCGCCGTCTCCAGCGCCTCGGCCAGCGGGTCGAGGATCGCCGCGCGCACCCGCGCCGCCTCCCCGGTCTGCATCAGCGCATCCACCAGCGCCGCCTGCCGGGCATGGCCCTTGTCGCGCCCCTGCACGTACCCATGCCCCACCTCGCCGCTCTCCAGCTTCAGCGAACAGCGCGTCACCGTCATCTCGCCCAGGTTGAACGGCGCCCCCGTCGCCCCGGCCCGGCCGCGCACCATCACGCCACCGGCCTCCGGCGCCCGCAGCCACGCATGCCCGGGCTCGGCGCCAAACGCCTCCCAAAGCCGCGCCAGCTCCTTCGCCGGGGCCTTGGCCAGAAGGCCCATCCACGCCTTGCGTTCGTCATTCGCGGTCATCTAGACACCTTGCCAGCTTGTCTAATTTACTATACAACTAGACAAATCCATACACCGGCTTCCCGAGTCGGACAAGGCACCACCCCGTGAAAGTTTCGTGACATGGCCACCGCCAAGCGCACCCCGATCTGGAAATCCATCCACGACACCCTCCGCCGCGACATCTCCGAACGCCGCTACGCCCCCGGCGACAAGCTGCCGACCGAGGCGGCGCTGGCCCAGCGCTTCGGCGTCAACCGCCACACCGTCCGCCGCGCGCTTGCCACCCTCGCCGAAGACGGCCTCGTCCACCCCCGCCGCGGCGCCGGCGTCTTCGTCGCCCAAAGCCACACCGACTACCCCATCGGCAAACGCGTCCGCTTCCACCAGACCCTCCGCGCCGCGGGCCACCTGCCCGCCAAGCAGATCCTCGCCATGGAAACCCGCGCCGCCGACACGACCGAGGCCGACCTCCTCGCCCTCTCCCCCGGCGATCCCGTCCATGTCTACGAAGGGTTTTCCCTCTCCGACGGCCAGCCCGTCGCGCTGTTCCAGAGCGTCTTCCCCGCCGCCCGCTTCCCCACCCTGCCAGAGGCGCTCACCCGCCTCCGCTCCGTCACCGCCGCGCTGGCCGAACAGGGCCTGCCCGACTACACCCGCGCCTGGACCCGGCTGAACGCCAAGCTCGCCACCCCCACCCAGGCCCTCCACCTGCAAACCCGCGAAGGCGCGCCGCTCCTGCGTACCCTCTCCCTCAACGTCGATGCCGACGGCACACCGGTCGAATACGGCCGCACCTGGTTCTCCGGCGACCGCGTCACCCTCACGGTCGCGGACCCGTGACCCCCCTGTCACCAAACCGATAAACAAATCGGCTACCTTCCACCAAAACCCGAGCATGAGAGCAGCCCCATGTCCGCCAGCCCCCCCGCCATGCGCCTGACCGGCGCGGCCATCCTGCGCGACGGCGAGCTTCAAGCCGCCCCCGTGGCGGTCGAGGGCGGCCTGATCTCCGACACCCGCCTGCCGGAGGTCGACCTCTCGGGCTTCCTGATCCTCCCCGGCATTGTCGACCTGCATGGCGACGCCTTCGAGCGCCACCTCCGCCCCCGCCCCTCGGCGCCCTTCCCCGCCCAACAGGCCCTCGTCTCCACCGACCGCGACGCCGCCGCCAACGGGCTGTCAACCGCCTGGATGGCGCAAAGCTGGTCATGGGAAGGCGGCCATCGCGGGCCGGACTTCGCCGAAACCTTCCTGCAGGCTCTCGACACCTACCGCCCCCGGATGCAGACCGACCTGCGCGTCCAGATCCGCTGCGAAACCCACACCACCGACACGCTCGAACGCCTCCTGGAAGCGGTGGAAACCCACGCGGTGGGCTACGTCATCTTCAACAACCACCTCGACGAAACCCTGGCCCTCGCCGACACCGCCCCCACGCGGCTCGAGATGATGGCCCGCGCCATTGGCCAGTCCCCCGATGCCTATACCGACGCGCTCCACCACGCCAAGCGCCAGGCCCCGGCCGTGCCCCGCTACCTCTGCACCCTCGCCGCCGCCTTCGACCGGCTCGGCATCCGCTACGGGTCGCACGATGACCGCCACCCCGAAACCCGCGAAACCTACTCGATGATCGGCGCCAAGATCTGCGAATTCCCCCTCACCCGCACTGTCGCCAAGCTCGCCCGCGCGGTGGGCGACCCGGTGCTGATGGGCGCCCCCAACGTGGTGCGCGGCGGCTCGCAGAACGGCCATGTCGCCGCGACCGAGCTGATCGCGCTCGGCAAGTGCGACGCGCTCGTCTCCGACTACCACTACCCCTCGATGGCCGCCGCCGCCTTCCGCCTCGCCGACGAGGGCGTCCTCTCCCTCGCGCAGGCGTGGAAACTGATCTCGGAAACCCCCGCCCGCATCATGCGCCTTGCCGATCGTGGCACCATCGCCGAGGGAAAGCGCGCCGACCTCGCCATCGTCAACGCCGACACAAGGCAGGTCGAGGCCACGCTTGTCGCCGGCCGCGTCACCCACCTGACGGGCGAGGCCGCCCGCCGCTTCCTCGCCTCTCCCGGCCGCCTCGCCATGGCGGCCGAGTGACACCTGTCACGAAAGCTTTGCACGCCCGACACGGACCCGTCGCAAAACCCGCCTACTCCGGGCCCCGATAAATCCAGGAATTTCAGCACCAAACAGGGCGGCCCTCCGGGGTCGCCCAATTACCCTCACCCGCCGTATTTCTCCAGGAACGCCTCCGCCCGCATCGCCCGGAAATCCTCCAGCGCCGCCCGCAACCGCTCATGCTCCCAATTCCACCACGCCAGCGCCATCAGCCGCTCCGCCACAGGCCCCGGCACCCGCTCGCGCAGGGGTGTCGCCGGCACCCCGGCCACGATCATGTAAGGGGCCACGTCCTTCGTCACCACGGCCCCCGCCGCCACCACCGCGCCATGGCCCACCGTCACCTCCGGCTTCACCTGCGCGTTGTGCCCGATCCAGGTGTCATGCCCGATCACCACCCGCCGCGCCCGCCGTGCCGCGAACCACGCGGCATCATCCGCCTCCTCCGGCCAGTAATAGGCCGAGCGGTACATGAAATGATGCAGGCTCGCCCGGTCCAGCGGATGATCGCTCGCCCCCAACCGCACGAAACTCGCGATATTGGCGAACTTGCCCACATCCGCATTGGCAATGTCGCAATACCGGTCGCAATAGGAATAATCCCCCATCACCGAATGCTGCACCCGGGTGCCCCGCCCGATCTCGCAGTACCGCCCGAAACGGCTCTCGGTGATCGCGCAATCCGGATGCACGAACGGCTCCACCCCCAGCTCCGGCATGGCACCCCCTCGCTTCTTCTTGGTCCAAATATCCTCGCCGAAGGCGTCCCGCGCCCTCAGACCCCGCTGTCGTCCGAGGTGATCATCCGCTTCCGCAACCAGCCGGATATCGTATCCATCGCCATCACCATCAGCACGATCAGCACGATGTAATAGCTCACCTCTTCCCAGTCCTTCTGGGTGATGATCGCCTGCGTCAGCAAAAGCCCGATGCCCCCGCCGGTGATCGCCCCGATGATCGTGGCGCTCCGCGTGTTCGACTCGAGGTAATAGAGCAGCTGCGACAGCAGCACCGGCGTGATCTGCGGGATGACCCCGAAGCGATAGCGCTGCAACGGCTTGGCGCCCGTCGACTGGATGCCCTCGATCTGCTTGTCGTCCACGTTCTCCAGCGTCTCGGAAAACAGCTTCCCGAACGTGCCGGTATCCGTCAGCAGGATCGCCAGCGCCCCGGTCATCGGCCCCGGCCCGAAGGCCCGCGCCAAAACGATCGTCCAGATCAGCGCATCCACCCCCCGAACAAAGTCGAACACCCGGCGCACCGCGAACATCAGCACCTTCACCGGCGTGAAGTTCCGCGCCGCAAGGAAGGCCAGCGGCAGCGCCACGATGGCCGCCCCGAACGTGCCCAGGAACGCCATCAGCACCGTCTCGAAAATCGCCCAGGCCACCTCCGAATGCCGCCACATGGCGTTGTTCCAGAAATCGTGCCACATCGCGGCCGCGTTCGATTTGCCCTCGACCAGCCGCTCGTCCGACAGCGCCAGCCCCACCAGCTCGGTGAAGCTCTTCCCGTGAAACGGGCTTTCCAGCGTGAAGAAGAACAGCTCCCAGCCGAACTGGTACTTGAACAGCTCCGCCCGCGTCCGCGTCACCGTCAACCGCCCGGCCTCCGTGGTCACCGCCAGCCGGTTCTTCGACGCGTTGATCCAGTCGGGCTGGTCCTCCATGCCCCCGGAGGGGAAGACCATGTCCACCCCCTGCCGCGACGGCTCCGCCTCCAGCGTGCCATAACCGGGAATGTCGAAGAACACCCGCGCGCCCTCGTAGACCACGCGATAGCCCCGCCCCAGCTCGGCCACCAGCCCGTCATCGGTCAGCGTCACCCAATTCGGCGTCATGCCTTCGGGATAGGTCCCCTTCCGCTCGCCCTCGATGGCGATCACGATGCTGTCCGACCGGTCGTCCAGCGTCACGTGCGTCTTGTAGCTGTAGCTGTCCGCCACCAGCGTCCGCGCATTGTCGAAGCTCGCCCGCTCCGCCAGCCCGGCAATGTCGAAGCTGAAGAAGATATAGACGAAATAGGCGACGATCACCGCCGGCAGCCCGAAATTCAGCAGCCGCTTGCGCTTGAACAGGCTTTCGGCCTGCGCCTTCAGCGACGGTCCGCCCTCCGCGGTCATGGTCATAGCGGCCTCCCCCGGGTCAGCCGGTCACGGTAATGCGACGATACCTGGTCGAAGAACATGATCGTCAGGAACAGCAGCAGGAAGATCGCCGCCGCCTCGTCGAACTGCCCCTGCCCCCAGGACATGGCGTTCTTCAGCTCGTACCCGATCCCGCCCGCGCCCACGAAGCCAAGGATGGCCGAGGCCCGGATATTGATCTCGAACCGCAGCAGCGCATAGCTCAGGTAATTCGGCGACACCTGCGGCATGACCCCCAGCAGCATCCGCTGCGACCAGCTCGCACCGACCGACTGCAGCCCTTCCACGGGCTTCAGCGACGCGTTTTCATTCACTTCCGAGAACAACTTCCCCAACGCGCCCACCGTATGAAACGCAATCGCGATCATCGCCGGCACCGGCCCGCCGCCCAGCACGAAGATCAGCACCAGCGCGATCACGATCTCCGGCACCGCCCGCATCACATCCATCATCCGCCGGAACACCGGGATCAGCCGCGGCCACCGCGCCATCCCCCGCGTCGCCAGCAGCGAAATGACAATCGCCCCCAGCCCGCCAAGCAAGGTCGACGCGGCGGCAATATTCACCGTCTCGATCAGCGCCGGCAGAAAGGTCAGCAAATGCCCCGGCAGCTCGCCCGCCTTCTCCCACGCCTCGCCCCAGACCTGCGCCGGGAACGCCAGCACGTTGTGCCACCCGTCCCAGAAGCCCCCGGCATTGCGGCTGTCGGCCAGCATGAAGCCCGACACCATCAGCGCCACGAACACGATCAGCAATATGCCCGAATACGCCCGCTTCCGGCGCACCATGGCCATGTAATCCTCACGGATCTCGCCGCTCCGCCCCGTGCCGCCTGCGCTCAGTTCCGCCATCTGCCCCTCTGCCGCTCAATGCACGTGCGGGCCCCGCCAGACGGGACCCGCACCAATCAAACCGCCGCTTATTGCGACATCGACTTGCGCGCCTCGATGATCGAGAGATAGGCGTCATGGGTGATCGGATCGAAGCTCTTCGCCTCGCCCGCGGCCACGCCGTAGAAGCAATCCGCGTCCTTCTCCGACAGGGTGTCCCACAGCTCGGTCATGGTCGCCTTGACCTCGTCCGGCATCGCGTTCGAGATCACCACCGGGCCTTCCGGGATCGGCTTCGACCGCCAGATTTCCACCAGGTCGTTCATGTCCACGAGGCCCGCATCGACCGCCTTGCGCAGCGCGCCCGAGTTGTAGCCGTCTTCCCAGTTGCCAAGCGCATCGGCCCAGGTCACGCCGCCATCCACGTCGCCGTTATTGACCGCAACGATGGTCTGCTCGTGCCCGCCGGTGAACTTCACCTCGCCGAAATAGTCACCCGACTCCATGCTGGCGCCGGTCTCTTCCGGGATCTCGATCGACGGGATCAGGTAGCCGGAGGTCGAGTTTGGATCGCCGAAACCGAACACCTTGCCCTGCATGTCCTCGAGCGAGGTGATCCCGCTGTCCTTCCGGGCAAAGCCGATCGAGTGGTAGCCATAGCTGCCGTCCACGTTCACCTTCACCAGCACCGGCGTCACCGCGTCGGGGTTCTCCAGGTAGGTCTTGGCATAGCCGCTGGCGCCCAGCCAGGCCATGTCGATCGTGCCGCCCAGCAGGCCCTGGATCACGCCGTTATAGTCGGCCGGCGCGAACAGCTTGACCGGAACGCCAAGCGCCTCCTCGGTATACTGGCGCAGGCACTCGTTCGAGTTCAGCCGGTCCTGGGCGTTCTCGCCGCCAAGGATGCCGATGCGGAACTCCTCGATCTCCTGTGCGCCCGCGGGCACGGTCAGGGCAGTGGTCGCCAGAATGGCAGCAAACAGTCTTTTCATCTTGGTCCTCCGGTTGGGTTGTTGTGCCCCCGCAACCGCTGCGGCGGGCAGATGAAACTCAGGCATACTCGCGCTCGAGCGCCGCGATATCGGTCGAGGTCGCGGCCTCGGAAAACCGTCCGTCCGCGCCGTAGATGTCGCGCGCCACCCCGGTCGTCAGCTGCGCCGGCGTGCCGTCGAACACGACCCGACCGTGCAGCATCCCGATCACCCGGTCGCAATAGCGCCGCGCGGTATCGAGCGTGTGCAGGTTGGCAATGACGGTGCGCCCGTCTTCCTCGTGAATGCGCCGCAAATCGTCCATGACAAGCTGCGCGTTCATCGGGTCGAGGCTGGCAATCGGCTCGTCGGCCAGCACGATCTTGGGCTGCTGCATGATCGCCCGGGCAATCGCCACGCGCTGCTGCTGCCCGCCCGACAGGGCCTCGGCCCGCTTCGGCGCGTGCTCGGCAATGCCCAGCCGGTCGAGGATGTCGATCGCCCGGTGAATGTCCTCCTCGGGGTAGAGGTTGAACATCGTGGCCAAGGTTGAGCGCCGATTCAGCGTGCCGTGCAGCACGTTCGACACCACGTCCATCCGCGGCACGAGGTTGAACTGCTGGAAGATCATCGCGCAGTCCGACTGCCACGCCCGCTTCTCGGCGCCCTTCAGCGCGGTCACGTCGCGCCCCTCGTACAGGATCTGCCCCTCGGTCGCGTCGGTCAGCCGGTTCAGCATCCGAAGAAAGGTCGACTTGCCCGCCCCCGATCGGCCTATGATGCCGATCATCGCGGGTTTCTCCACGGTGAAGGACACGGCGTCGACCGCCGTGTTCCGACCGAAAGTCTTGGTCAGCGCCTTGATGTCCAGCAAATGAATGTCCCCCTGGATTTGGAGGACGTGCTAGGCGCAAACCTCAAAGCATTTGCGACGGTTGGGTAAAAGTTTGATGACGCGCCCCGCCCATCCTCCCCAGTGCCGGCCTGTGCCTGAAATACAGGCGTTTTCTGAACGCCCCACACCCTTGCGCCATGGCATACGCGGGCGTATGCCAGCGCCATGACCGCCCCGCGCCCCAAGCGACTCACCCGTGACGACTGGCTCTCCGCCGGCACGAAACGGCTGGCCGCCGCCGGGGCCGAGGCGCTCAAGGCCGAGCCAATGGCGCGCCACATGAGGACCACCAAGGGCTCGTTCTACTGGCATTTCAAGGACGTGTCGGATTTCCACGCGCAGATCCTCTCGCGGTGGGAGAGGGCGGCGCTGGCCGATCTCTCCACGGTCCTCGAAAGCGAAACCGGCGCCGTGCCCCGCCTGCGGGCACTCGCCCAGTCCATCGCCGAGCCCGAAACAGGCACCGCCACCGAATCCGCCATCCGCTCCTGGGCCACCACCTCCGCCCCGGCCCGCACCACGCTCGCCCGCGTCGACGAGGCCCGCCTCGCGGCCCTGCACGACTTGTTATCCGAAACCGGCATCGGCAACCCCGAGATGGCCCGCATCATCTACGCCGCGGGCATCGGCATGGAACGCCTCGGCCAGACCGGCGCGGGCGATAACCGCACCTCCATCGGCTCCCTGGTCGACCTGGTCCTGGCCCTGCGCTGACGCCGCCCCGGGGCCACATTCCCAACATTTGCCGCGCCGGGCGAGCGCCGGCCCGTGGGGAGGCGCCGCAACAGATTTGGCTCACGCTTTATGGTGCCGAGTACATCTTCCCTACAATCGTCACGCCACACCCGCCAAAGCGCCTGCCCGTGCGGACGGGCCTGCGCTCGCCCGGCGCCTTCGGCGCTATTCGGGCAGGCGAGCATCTTCCCCGACCCGGTGCCAACCCACCACCCCACCACTTTCCGCAACTTCCGGGTCGCCACATTCCCGCAAGATCCGGTTCGCCCGCCCGCGCGCAACCGGCCATGGTCCTCTCACGCATCACCCGGAAAGGATCCCCGCCATGATCGCCCTCCTCGCACGCCGCCGCCGACACGCCCCAGCCCGCCGCCTCTCGCTCTGGGCCCACCTCTCCCTCAACCGCCAGCGCCGCGCTCTCGCACAGCTCGACCCCCGCCTCCTCCGCGACGTGGGCCTCACCGAAGACGCCGCCCGCGCCGAGGCCGCCCGCCGCTTCTGGGACGCCCCCCGCCACTGGTTCCGCTAAGGCGCCCCGAAGTCTTGAAAAGACTTCGTCCCGATATCTTTTCAAGATATCGCCCCCTAACGCACCGCCCGGCACATTAACCGGGCCCGTCCACCGAAAAAACACCGACAAAATACCGACGTTTTACCGACGCGATACCGACACCGGCTTTCCCTTGAAAATCAGCCCGTTAACCCTGATTCGCCACGCTGGCCCGGAACCGCTCCACGAACCGCGCCCTGGCCTCCGGCAGCGGCTTGTGCCCCAGCTCCGGCGCCACCCGGTTCTGCAGGAAATACCCCGTCACCCCCAGCGCCTCGGCCACCTCCGCGTCCGGCGCCGGGCCGTGCCCCACCATGCAGGGCGGCAGCGGCAACAGCTTGTCCGCCCACGCCCCCGCCCCGGCCCTCGACACCGCCCGCCCCGTGCGGGGCGAGATATAGCTAAGGTCGTTCGCCCGCGGCCCCATCACCGCACAGGCCTGTAAATCAAGGCCGAACCCGAGGTCATCCAGCAGCACCATCTCCCACTGCATGTAGGCCAGCGGCCAGATCTCGCCCTGCCCCAGCAGGTCCAGCAGCGCCTCGGTCCGCCGGTAGAGCCGCTCGTGCGCCTCCCGCTCCGGCAGGCAGAACAGCAACAGGCTCACCACCGCGTTCAAGCCCGCCAGCGCCAGCCGATCGCCCATCGACGCCGCCGCGCGCGAGCGCACCGGCTCCACCGAAAACGTCCCGATATGATCCTCGAGCCTTGCCCGCCATGTCACGTCCAGCTGCGCCCCCGGCTGCAACACCGGCGCCATCCGCCGCGACGCGCCGCCCCGCACAACCCCCGCGTGCCGCCCCCTTCCGGGCGTGAAAACCTCAATGATTGCAGAGGTTTCGCCATGCGCGCGGCTGGAAAGCAGTATGCCCTGGTCTCGCCACTCCATGCCTGTCCCCTGCCTCGATCGCCGCCGATTGGACACCAGATCGCCGGCAATGCCAAGCGGATGGAACCGACTCGCGTTATGTGCTTATCTCCCCGGAAATCAGATTTTTTCGAGGGGGATAGTCATGTCGTCATTTTACCGCAAAGCCGTTCTGGCCACGGGCCTCGCAGTCGCCGCCAATGCCGCCACGGCCCAGGAAAACGTGATGGTCGTGTTCGACGGCTCCAACTCCATGTGGGGCCAGATCGACGGCACCGCCAAGATCGAGATCGCCCGCAACGTGATGGACACCCTCCTCGGCGACTGGACAGAAGAGCGCGAGGTCGGCCTGATGGCCTATGGCCACCGCCGCCGCGGCGATTGCGGCGATATCGAAACCCTCGTCCAGCCCGGCGCCGCCACCCGCGCGGCGATCCTCGAACAGGTGGGCGGCATCACCCCCACCGGCAAGACCCCCCTCACCGACGCCGTCGAACGCGCGGCGACAGAGCTTGCCTATACAGACCGCCCCGCCACCGTGGTTCTCATCTCCGACGGGCTCGAAAGCTGCGAACGCGACCCTTGCGAACTGGCCCGCGCGCTCGAACAGGGCGGCGTCGGCTTCACCGCCCATGTCGTGGGCTTCGGCCTCGGCGCCGACCAGGACGACACCTCCCTCTCCTGCATCGCCGAGGAGACCGGCGGCACCTATATCCAGGCCTCCAACGCCGAGGAACTCAAGGCCGCCATGTCGAGCGTCAGCACCGCCGTCGCCGACACCACCCCCGATCCCGAGCCCGCCCTGCCCGAGGTCACCGTCACCGGCCCCGGCACCGCCATCGGCGGCTCGATCATCGAGGTCACCTGGGACCCCACCGTTGAAACCGGCGATTTCCTGACCATCGTCCCCGCCGGCACCGCCGCCTCTGACCACGGCGAAACCCAGAGCGTCAACGAGGACAAGACCGTCAACTTCACCGTCCCCGCCGACCAGGGCATGTACGAGATCCGCTATATCCACGCCGACGGCGAAGAGGTGCTGGGCACCGACGCGCTCGAGATCACCAGGCCCGAGGTCGTCCTGACCGGCCCCGAAATGGTGCTGACGGGCGAGGATTTCACCGCCGGCTGGTCGCCCACGATCAACCCGAACGACTATGTCACCATCGTGCCGACCGGCGCGGAGGCCGGCGCCTCCGCCAGCTACGTCACCGTGCGCGACAAATCCGAAGGCGAGCTGAGCGCCCCCTCCGATCCGGGCTTTTACGAACTGCGCTACGTGCTCAGCGTCGACAAGCGCACCGTCGCCACCCGCGCCATCGAGGCGGCCGCCCCCGAGGTCACGCTCGACGTGCCCGAAACCGCGCTGGCCGGTTCGAAATTTCCTGTGCGCTGGACCGGCACGGTCAACGCACAGGACTACATCACCGTCGTCCCCGCCGGTACCGACGAGGGCGAGTTCGGCAATTACTTCGTGGTGCGCGACAGGTCCGAGAACCAGCTTCAGGCCGCCGCCGAAACCGGCCTCTACGAGGTCCGCTACGTCCTGCGCGAAGGCAACAAGACGCTCGCCTCCGCCCCCATCGAGATCACCGCGCCCGAGGTGACGGTCACGGCCCCCGAGACCGCCCAGACCGGCTCCAAATTCCCGGTCTCATGGACCGGCACGGTCAGCGACAGCGACTATGTCACCATCGTGCCCACGGGCACCGCCGAAGGCGAATTCGGCAACTACATCGTCGTCCGCGACAAGACCGAGAACCAGCTTCAGGCCCCCGCCGAAACCGGCCTCTACGAAATCCGCTACGTCCTGCGCGAGGGCAACAAGACGCTGGCCACCACCCCCATCGAGATCACCGCGCCCGCGGTCACGGTCACGGCCCCGGAAACCGCCGCCACCGGCTCGAAATTCCCGGTCTCGTGGACAGGCACGGTAAGTGCCAACGACTACATCACCATCGTCCCCACGGGCACCGACGAGGGCGAATTCGGCAACTACATCACCGTCCGCGACCGGACCGAGAACCAGCTGCAGGCCCCCGCCGAAACCGGCATGTACGAAATCCGCTACGTCCTGCGCGAGGGCAGCAAGACGCTGGCCACCACGCCGATCGAGATCACCGCGCCAGAAGTCACGGTCGATGCGCCGGACACGGCCCTGACCGGTGAGAAGTTCAAGGTTTCCTGGACCGGCACCGTGAACAACCAGGACTACGTCACCATCGTGCCCGCCGGCACCGCCGAAGGCGAGTTCGGCAACTACATCACCGTCCGCGACCGGACCGAGAACCAGCTGCAGGCCCCCGCCGAAACCGGCATGTACGAGGTCCGCTATGTCCTGCGCGAGGGCGGCAAGACGCTGGCCACCGACATGATCGAGATCACCGCGCCCGAGGTCACGATCACGGCGCCCGAGACCGCCCTGGCAGGCTCGGCCGTCCGCGTCAGCTGGACCGGCACGGTGTCCAACCAGGACTATATCGCCATCGTCCCCGCCGGCGCCGACGAGGGCGAGTTCGGCAATTACATCACCGTCCGCGACCGCTCCGAGAACGATGTGCGCGCGCCGGCCAGCCCCGGCCTCTACGAAATCCGCTACATCCTCCGGGAAGGCACCAAGACCCTGGCCACCCGCCCGATCGAGATCACCGAGCCCGAGGTCACCGTCTCCGGCCCCGCCGAGGTGCGCGCCACCGATACGCTCAAGGTTTCGTGGACCGGCGCGGTCGATCCCGGCGATTACGTGGCGCTGGCGCCGATGGGCAGCAAGGATGACGACTTCTCGAACTACTTCACCATCCGCACCCAGACAGAGCGCGACATGAAGGCGCCCGAAACCCCCGGCATGTACGAGCTGCGTTACATCCTGCGCGAAGGCGGCCGCGTGCTCGCCCGCCAGCCGGTCGAGGTGCTCGACGCCGATGCCGCCCTCAACTCCGGCGCGGAACTCACCGCGCCCGACACTGCCGGGCCCGGCAGCACCATCGACGTGGGCTGGACGGTCGAGGCGAGCAGCGCCGACCAGCGGATCACCATCGCCGCCGCCGACCAGGCCATCTTCACCTGGATCGAGGCGGTTAAGATCACCGGCGAACCGCCGGTCAGCCTGACCCTGCCCGACGATCCCGGCATCTACGAGCTGCGCTTCCTCGATGTCAGCAACCAGCAGGTGCTGGCGCGCAAGGTCATCACCGTGGAGTAGGCCCCATGCACAAGCCCGACGGCTACCCCGACGTCTCGGCCTACCTGCTGGTCGAGGACGCCCGCGCGGTACTCGACTTCTGCGCCACCGTCTTCGGCGCGGAAGACCTCCGGGTCATCACCCGCGAAGACGGCGACGGGATCATGCATGCCGAAACCCGGATCGGCGACAGCGTGGTGATGATGGGCGAAATGCCCGGCGGGCCGGAGGCGCATCTGCACCTCTACCTTGCCGATGCCGACGCCGTCTTCGACCGCGCCGTCGCGGCCGGCGCCGAGGTGGTCCAGCCGATGACCGAGAAGGGCGACGGCGACCTCCGCGGCGGCGTCCGCGGGCCCGGCGGCGTGACATGGTGGATCGCCCGGCAGGTCGCCTGACCCGGCCCTCAGTCCGCCAGCCCCGGCTCGTCCAGCAGGTGCCGCCCGGCGCGTTCCTCGACCTCGATCACCCACAGGTCGGGGTCAAACCCCCGCTGCTTGGCAATCGCCTCGTCCACCGCCCGCTCCTCGCCCTCGGCCAGCACGACCCAGGCGCGCTCGCCGCTCATCAGGTCGAAACTGCGCTGAAACGCCCGCGCCTGCCCGTCCAGCGTGTTGAGCTTCACCAGCACCGCCCCGGCGGTGTCATCGCCATGTGCCGTCACGAAGGCCGGAATGTCCTGCAACCGCAGCCTTGCAAGGTAGGCCTGCACCCAGAATTCCGCCGTCAGCCGCGCCATTCTACCCGCCCCGGACCCGATCCGGGGCCTCGCCGCAAACCCGAAGGTCCCGGGTCAAGCCCGGGACGGGGTGTTCCCAGCCCCGCGCCCCGTAGGGTGGGTGCCAACCCACCATGCCACGTTCAAGGCCCGCAACCCTCACCCGTTCCCGTCCTTGAATTCCAGCCCCATCTCCGAATACCGCTCGGCTTCGTCCAGCCACCCGGGCCGCACCTTCACCTGCAGGAACAAATGCACCTTCCGCCCGAGGAACTCCTCCAACTCCTCCCGCGCGGCCTGGCTCACGGCCTTGATCGTCTCGCCCTTGCGGCCAAGAATGATGCCCTTGTGCCCGTCCCGCGCCACGTAAACCACCTGGTCGATCCGGGCAGAACCGTCTTTCCGTTCCTCCCAGCTCTCCGTCTCCACCGTCAGCTGGTAAGGCAATTCCTGGTGCAGCCGCAGGGTCAGCTTCTCCCGCGTCATCTCGGCGGCGATCATCCGCATCGGCAGGTCGGCGATCTGGTCCTCGGGGTACAGCCACGGCCCCTCCGGCACCTCGCCCGCCAGCCATTCCCGAAGGTCGTCCACCCCGTGCCCCCGCTCGGCGGAAATCATGAAGGTCCGCTCGAACGGGAACCGCGCGTTCAGCTCCTCGGTCAGCCCAAGCAGCGCCTCCGATTTCACCCGGTCGATCTTGTTGATCGCCAGCGCCACCTTGCGGCCCTTCGTGGCCTCGCCCAGCGCATCGAGGATATGGCCCACCCCCGCGGTGATCCCGCGATGCGCCTCGACCAGCAGGACAACCACGTCGGCATCCGCCGCCCCGCCCCAGGCCGCGGCCACCATCGCCCGGTCCAGCCGCCGGCGTGGCTTGAACAGGCCCGGCGTATCGACGAACACCAGTTGCGCCTCGCCCTCCATCGCCACGCCGCGAATGCGGGCGCGGGTGGTCTGCACCTTGTGGGTCACGATGCTCACCTTCGCCCCCACCATGCGGTTCAGAAGCGTGGACTTGCCCGCATTGGGCTCTCCGATCAGGGCGATGAAACCGGCGCGCTGGGTCATTCTCTCTTCCTTGGCTCAGTTGATGCGCCTTAGCCCATCGCGGACCACTTTGCCAGAGATCGCAACGACTGACCCTCGGGCACACCCCAAGGCAAGCCGCCCTGAACATGGCACTCGGGCGGATGGCGAAAACCGGACAGCGAAACGCGGTGTCCCGCGAAAGGGTCTATTTCGGCCGCCGCCATGACCGCCGCAGCCCGCGCACCACGTGCCGCACGACCGGCACGCGGTCAAACCACCGTCGCTCCGCGATATCGGTCGCCGATGATCGCTGATGCGCCAGCGCCGGCACACAGATCGCGGCAGGCACATCGCGGTTCTCGTTCCGGAACCACGAATACGCCCCGTCCACATGCATCGGTCCACCCTCCGGGCTTCCCGGCGGACGGGCCGCCATGTCCTGCAGGTACCGCGCCATGCGCCCGATCGCGTCGCCACGCAGGGCGATGAAATGCGCCAGCAGCACCGCGCGCTCCGCCTCCAGCGGTGCCAGCCGAACCGGCCCCTGCCCGGAGTCGAGCCCGCCATGCAGGAACCGCCAGTCGCCCTCGCCCAGCGCCTCCACCTCGGCCGGGCCCATGCCCATGAACGCCCGGCTCCAGTCGAGATCGTCCTCGACGATGGTGATCCTGTCGAATCCCCGCTCCACGGCATCCTCGAGAACGCCCAGGTGGCTCATGAAACAGCCCCGTGCCCCGACCGAAGGCCACGGGCCGGGCTCCGCCGGGCGCGCGGCATCGAAGCGCTGCACGTTGCCCTCGCCGACGGTCAGGCCGACCGCCGCGAACTGGTCGCCAATTTCCGCCAGGCGATCCGGGCGCGAGGCAAGATTGATCACGTAGATCCGGCCGAAAACCCGCTCCAGCGCCGCGCCGATCTCTTTCGGTGTCATCGACCGTGCAATCCTCAAATCCTCTTGCGCCCGTGCAGTGTGCCGCCCCGCCCGTACAGCGACGCAAGCACCTTCTCACAAAGCGAGAGTGGCAGCTTCTGGCCGCCGTTGCAACGGCGCCAGGCACCCGGCGCCGGCCGCGCTACCCCGCCTCGACCCGTGCCAGCAAGGCCTGCGCCGCCGCCTGCTCGGCCTGCCGCTTCGACCCGGCCGTGGCGCTCTCCGCCTGCCCGTCGGCCAGCCGCGCCTCGATCGTGAATTTCGGCGCATGATCCGGCCCCGACCGCGCCGTCTCGACATAATCCGGCGGGTTGAGCCCGCGCGCCTGCGCCCATTCCTGAAGCGCGGTCTTGGCGTCGCGCGCGTCCTCCTTGACGCTCTCGATCCGCTTGCCCCAAAGCCTGAGAACCACCTCGCGCGCCGCCTCGAACCCGGCATCGCGGTAAACGGCGGCGATCACCGCCTCCATCCCGTCGCCCAGCAAGGCTTGCTTGCGCCGCCCGCCCGACATCATCTCCGACCGGCCAAGCTTCAGCACCTTGCCAAGGTCGATCTGCCGGGCCACGTCGGCACAGGTCTCCTTGCGCACCAGCGCGTTGAACCTCGGCGCAAGCTGGCCCTCCTGCGCCGCCCGGTCGCGTTCCAGCAGCGCCTCGGCCATGACCAGCCCCAGCACCCGGTCGCCCAGGAATTCCAGCCGCTGGTTGTCGTCCCGGTTGGGCGAGGACATCGAGGAATGCGTCACCGCCCGCACCAGCAACTCCGGCTCGGCGAACACATGCCCCAGCCGGCCCTCGAAGGCCTTCAGCTCCCCCGAAAGCTTCATTCAAGCTTCTCGAAGAACCGGTCGCCCCGCCATGTCCAGAAGAACAACATCGACCGCCCCGAGGACGAGAAGATCACCCGGCCGGCGCGCCCGATCAGGTTCTCATACGGAACGAAGCCCACGCCGCCCGCCGCCAGCGGCACCCGGCTGTCGGTCGAGTTGTCGCGGTTGTCGCCCATGAAGAAGTAATGCCCCTCTGGCACGGTGAACACGCCCGTATCGTCCAACGACTGGCGCGATATATTGAGGATCGCATGGCTCCGCCCGCCCGGCAGCGTCTCGATCTGGCGCGACTTGCGGCACTCCGCGCCCATGCCCACCGGCCCGTTCTCGCAGCGCGGCGTCACCTGAAGCGGGCCCTGCCGCTCCTTGACCTCGGTATAGGTGCCCGCATTCTCGAGCCCGACCGCCTCGTCATTGATATGCAGCACGCCATCGCGCATCTGCACCCGGTCGCCCGGAAGGCCCACCACCCGCTTGATGAAATCGGTCCCGTTCACCGGGTGGCGGAAGACGATGATGTCGCCCCGCTCCGGCTCGCCGCCGAAAAGCCGCGTGTTGTCGCCGTCGAGGAAGCCGCAGATATCCTTGGCGTCGATATTGATGCCCAGCCGCTGGATCCGGATCGACGGGCAGGAGGCGTAGGAATAGCCATAGGCCATCTTGTTGACGAACAGGAAATCGCCGATCAGCAGCGTATCCTTCATCGACCCGGAGGGAATCCAGAACGGCTGAAAGAAGATGGTGCGGAAGATCCCCGCGATCACCAGCGCCCAGAACACCGTCTTGACGGTCTCCCACAGCGAGCTCGATTTCTTGCCCTCTTCGGCCATGCCTGTCTCCGCGCCTCGGTTTCCGGGTAGTTGCGGGTTTCATGAGCGCCATGCGGGATAGTGTCAAGTCACGCCTTCGGCGCCCCCTCGATCGCCCGCGCCTCGATCACTACAAAGGCCTGCGCCCAGGGGTGATCGTCGGTCAGCGTGACATGGATGATCGCCTCGTGCCCCTCCGGCGTCATCTCCGCCAGCCGCTCGGCGGCCCAGCCGGTGACATGCATCACCGGCTGCCCGGTGCGCAGGTTGCTGACCGCCATGTCCTTCCACGCGATCCCCATCCGAAGCCCCGTGCCCAGCGCCTTGGAACAGGCCTCCTTCGCCGCCCAGCGCTTGGCATAGGTGCCCGGCGTGTCGGCCCGGCGCTCGGCCTTGCGCTGTTCGACCTCGGTAAAGACCCGGTTGCGGAACCGGTCGCCGAACCGCTCCAGCGTGCCGGCGATCCGGTCGATATTCGCAAGGTCGGTGCCGATGCCGAGGATCATGGCAGAAGCTGCGCCCCGATGGCCCCGGTCGCCTGGTTCAGCGTGAACCGCAGCCTGCGCGGCTGGAAATCCGCGCCGTCAAAGACCTTCACCGCCATGGTGAAGACCAGCCCCTCCGCCGGGTCGTATTCCGCCTCGAGACTGCCGAAATCCGCCCCGCCGAACCCCATGCCGTTCAAGCCCACCGTGCGGCATTGCCGCAGGCCCAGTTCGTCATAGGGCGGCGACATCACGAGGATATGGAACGGTGCGCCCGCCGGCTCGACCGTATCGAGCAGCGCCAGCCGCACGTCACCATTGGCGAAGGTGCGCGTATTCTCCTCCCACGGCTCGGCGATATTGTCGGCCCGCGCGGGCCAGTCGCAGGGCACCGCCTCCTGCGCCGTGGCCGGCAGACCGGCCAACAGCCCCAACCCGAAGGCGATCGCCTTCATCGCGCACCTCATTCGATCTCTCCCCGCCCGCGCATCAGGCTCACCTGGTTGCCCGCCGCGATGCCAAGGAAGAACCGGTTGCAGATCAGATAGCCCCCGGCATAGAGCCCCAGCAGGATCAGGAATTGGCGCGAGCCCGGCTCGGTCACCGCCAGCTTGCCGAATTCCGGCAGCCACCGCCCCGCGCCATAGGCCAGCGCCACGTTCAGCGCCACCGCGATCACCGTCGCGATCCAGGCAAAGTTCCACGCCTCCGCCCCGCCCGGTTTGCGCTTTTCGCGCCGGGCGAATTGCTGCCCCTCGATCACCGCGGCGATCATCGCCGGCACCATGAGCTGTGCCGATGACCCCAGCGCGGAATCAATCTGCGTGTTCAGGAACCCCACCAGCAGCGCCACGCCAACGGCGACGGCCAGGAACACCAGCGCATAGCGGATCAGGCTGGCGGCGCTCATCCCGCCGACCTTGCCTCTTCGCCCCGCGCATCGTCCATCAGCCGCCGCATCTCGGCGATGGCCGGCTGCAACCCGCGGAAAATCGCCTCCCCGATGATGAAATGCCCGATATTGAGTTCCATCACCTCCGGAAACGCCGCCACCGGCTGCACCGTGTCATAGGTCAGCCCGTGGCCCGCATGCACCTCCAGCCCCAGCGAGTGGGCATAGGCCGACATCTCGCGCAAGGCGGCCAGTTCCCGGTCGCGGTCCCCGGTCCGCCCCTCGGCATGGGCATCGCAATAGGCGCCGGTGTGCAGCTCGATCACCTGCGCCCCGATCCGGTGCGCGGCCTCGATCTGGCGGCGGTCGGCGGCGATGAAGATCGACACCCGGCAGCCCGCGTCGCGCAAAGGTGCGATGAAATGCGCCAGCCGGTTCTCCTCGCGCGCCACTTCCAGCCCGCCCTCGGTGGTCTTCTCCTCGCGCTTCTCCGGCACGATGCAGACGGCATGCGGGCGGTGGCGCAACGCGATCTCCTGCATCTCCTCCGTCGCGGCCATCTCGAAATTGAGCGGCACCGACAACGCCGCCATCAGCCCGTCGATATCCCGGTCCGAGATGTGCCGCCGGTCCTCGCGCAGGTGCGCGGTGATGCCGTCGGCGCCCGCCTCCTCGGCCAGCTTCGCGGCGCGCACCGGGTCGGGGTACTCGCCGCCGCGCGCGTTCCGCACGGTCGCCACGTGGTCGATGTTCACGCCAAGGCGCAGGTTTCCAGCAGACGTCATTCCGCCCTCCTCTACAAGCCCGGCCCCATGGGGCCCGAGGCCACCCTAATCCTGATTCTGCTTGGCGTCAGCCTTGCCCGCAGCTTTTTCTTTCAGCGCGAGCAACTTGTCCTTGAGCCGCCCCTTGCGGCCCTTCTGGTAGGCCTGGATCACCGGCAGGCTGACGTAATAGCCGATCATCCCGCAGATCAGCCCGGGGATGATGCCGCCGATCATGTAGGGAAAGAACACCTCGTCATAGAAGACATAGAGGTTGTGCCAATCCGCCTTGCCGTCGCCGAACAGCGTCAGGAAATTGTCCTTCAGGTCCTTCCACGCATCGACGAACTTGCCGCCCAGCGACCGGTGCGCGCCGGTCTCGTGGTCGAAGGTCCGGCCCAGAAGGAAGTTGCCCGTCTGGAACGAAATCGCCCCGATCGGCACGAAGGTCAGCGGGTTGCCCACGAAGGTCGACAGCAGCGAGGCGATGACATTGCCCCGGATGATCAGCGCAACCAGCGCGGCGGCAAAGAAATGCATTCCGAAGAACGGGCTGAAGGTCACGAAGATCCCGGCAAAGATCCCCCGCGCGATCCGGTGCGGCGGATCGGGCAGGCGGCGCACCCGGTGCTTGATGTAATAGAACGCACGTTTCCAGCCGCCCTTCGGCCAGACCGTTTCATAAACGATCTTCCACCATGGTCGTCTGTCTCTGCGCTTGAAGACCACCTTGCGCGGCTCCCCGGTTCACTTGTTCTCCCCGCCACCGGCCCGGCCCGGATCGCGGAAACGCTCTATCGCGGCCACATCGCTTTCCGCGTCCAGTGCCGAGATCACGCTGTGAAGATGCTCGGCATCGCGCAACTCGACATCGATCAGCAGGCGGTAAAAATCCGGTTTGCGGTCGACGAATGTCAGGTCCGAGATATTGGCCTTCTGCTCTCCGATCAATGTGCAAATACGTCCCAGCACGCCCGCGTCGTTGCTCATCGTGATATCGAGCGTCACCTCGTACTCGGCCGGATGCTTGCCGGCGTGCCAATGAAGGTCAAGCCAGCGGCCCGGCTGATCGTCGTAGGCCGACAGCGCCTCGCAGTCGATCGTATGCACCACGACACCCTTGCCGCGATAGGTTATGCCCACGATACGCTCGCCCGGCAGGGGCTGGCAACAGCGGGCGCGGTCAAAGCTCTGGTTCCGGCCCAGCCCGATCACCGCACGGTCGCGGCCGACCACGTTGCTCTCGTCCGGGGCAATGTCGGGATAGACCGCGTGCAGCACCTGCTGCGCGGTTAGCTCGGCACTGCCCAGCCGGGCCAGGACCTCGTCGGCATTCTTCAGCCGAAGCGTCTTGGCGGCGGCGGTCAACGCCTTTTCGGTCGCGCGCTTGCGCACATGTTCGAAGGCCGACCGCGCCAGTTCCCGGCCCAGCTTGATATACCGGTCGCGGTCCAGCTCCCTCAGCGCCCGGCGAATGGCCGCCCGCGCCTTGCCGGTGGTGGCGATATCCAGCCACGTCGCCTGCGGCGTCTGCCCGTCGGCGGTGATCACCTCGACCGACTGGCCGTTCTTGATCCGCGTCCACAAGGGTACCCGCATCCCGTCGATCTTGGCGCCGACGCAGGCATGGCCGATCCGCGTGTGAATGGCATAGGCAAAGTCGATCGGCGTCGCCCCCCGCGGAAGCTTCACCACGTCCCCCTTCGGCGTGAAGCAGAACACCTTGTCCGAATACATCTCCAGCTTCACGGCCTCGAGGAAATCCTCGTGATCCTCTTCCGAATCGAACTGTTCGGTCAGGCTGGAAATCCATTTGGCCGGGTCGACCGCGAACGGGTTCTCCGAGCGCACACCGTCGCGATAGGACCAGTGCGCCGCCACCCCGGTCTCGGCCACGTCATGCATCTGGCGGGTCCGGATCTGCACCTCGACCCGCTTGCCGTCGCGCCCCGACACCGTGGTGTGGATCGAGCGATAGCCGTTCGACTTGGGCTGGCTGATGTAATCCTTGAACCGCCCCGGCACGGCCCGCCACCGCTGGTGGATGGCGCCCAGCACGCGATAGCAATCCTCTTCCGAGGCGGTGATGATACGGAAGCCGTAGATGTCCGACAGGCGGGAGAAGCCCATCTCCTTTTCCTGCATCTTCCGCCAGATCGAATAGGGCTTCTTGGCGCGGCCCAGCACATCCGCCTCTATCCCCGCCTTGTCCAGCTCGTGCCGCATGTCCGAGGTGATCCGCTCGATCACGTCGCCGGCTTCCTTCTGCAGCGTGATGAACCGCCGGATGATCGAGGCCCGCGCATCCGGGTTGATCACCCGGAAGGCAAGATCCTCCAGCTCCTCGCGCATCCACTGCATGCCCATCCGGCCCGCCAGCGGCGCGAAGATATCCATCGTCTCCCGCGCTTTCTTGAGCTGCTTCTCGGGCCGCATCGCCTTGATCGTGCGCATGTTGTGCAGCCGGTCGGCCAGCTTCACCAGGATCACCCGCATGTCCTTCGACATCGCCATGAACAGCTTGCGGAAATTCTCGGCCTGCTGGGTCTCGGTGCTGGAAAGCTGCAGGTTGGTCAGCTTGGTGACGCCATCGACAAGGTCGGCGATCTCCGGCCCGAATTTCTCGGCCACGATCTTGTACGAGGCGCGGGTGTCCTCGATCGTGTCGTGCAGCAGGGCGGTGACGATGGTCGCATCGTCCAGCCGCTGCTCGGCCAGGATGGCGGCCACGGCGGCAGGGTGCGTGAAATAGGGCTCGCCCGAGTGGCGGAACTGCCCCTCGTGCATCTCGCGGCCGAAATCGAAGGCCGCGGTGATCAGTTTTTCATCGGTGCGCGGGTTATAGGTGCGGACAAGCTCGATAAGGTCTTGTGCCGCGATCATGCCGTGCGAAACCCCTCAAGGCGGGGAACAGGTCAGCCCTGCCCCTGCGCCTCCATCAGCGCCCGCAGAAGGTTCTCTTCCGACATGTCGTCCTCGACCGGCTTGTCCGGCTCGCCGCCGCCCATCAGCAGCGCCATGGAATCGTCTTCCGGCTCGTCCACCTCGATCTGGGTCTGGTTCGACTCGATCAGCCGCTCGCGCAGCTCGTCGGCCGATTGCGTCTCCTCGGCGATCTCGCGCAGGGCGACAACCGGGTTCTTGTCGTTGTCGCGGTCCACGGTGATCTGCGATCCGGCGGAAATCTCGCGCGCCCGGTGGGCGGCAAGCATCACCAGATCGAACCGGTTCGGAACCTTGTCGACGCAATCTTCGGTTGTCACGCGGGCCATGAGACCTCCAGAGGGGTGGCACAGAAATATGGAAGTGCCTTATCTAAATCCTCTCCGCCCGGTTTACAAGGAGATATTTGGCGCCCGCCCCCCGGTTCCGGCGCCCGTTTTCACAAGAAAGATTGATTTATCCCGGCCACCGCCTAACGATACTCCGGGCAGTGCCTCTCCATTCGGGAACGCCTGCCATTCATCGGAGATTTCAGCCATGTCCGCCTCCCCGGTTTCCCGCCCCGTTTCCGCCCTTGCCACCGCGTTACTCCTGCTCCTCGCCGCCCCCGCCTCGGCCTTCGACACGTCGGTCTTCTACAAGCTCTCCACCGATTTCCGCGGGCCCGGAATGCAGCTCGACATCGCCAATGGCGGGGCAATGAACAACTTCAGCCACCTTGCGCCTGCCGGCAACTACTCGGGCCAGTACTGGCGGCTCGAACCGGCGGGCGCCGACCGCTACCGCCTGACGACCGAATTCCGCGGCCGCGACATGTGCCTCGACGTGGTCAACGGCGGGCCGCAGGACAACATGACCCACCTCGCGCCCTGCGGGAACTATTCCGGCCAGTTCTGGACGATCCGGCCCGACAACAACCGCTATCGGCTGACCACCGATTTCCGCGGGCCGAACATGTGCCTCGACGTCCATAATGGCGGCGGGCTCGACAATTTCACCCATCTCGTGCCCTGCGCCAACTATAGCGGCCAATACTGGGCGCTGATCCCCACGGGCCGCCCCGCCAACTGACGGGCTCAGAGCGGCACGACCTCCTCCCGGGCGGCTTGCGGCAGGGCTTCCACCATCTCGGCCACGCTCCGGCCCAGCACCGGGTGGCGCCAGTCCGGTGCCACCTCGGCCAGGGGCACCAGCACGAACGGCCGGTCCTGTAACCGCGGATGCGGCAGGATCAGCCGGTCGGGCGCCTGCCGCTTCTGCTCTTCCAGGGGCAGATCCAGCCAGGCCCGATACCCCACCTCGTCGGGCAGCACCGTGTCCCCCACCGCGATCAGGTCGAGGTCGAGCACCCGCTGGCCCCAGCGCTGCACCCGCTCCCGCCCGAACTCGGCCTCGATCCGGTGCAACAGTGCCAGCAGCGCCCCCGCCCCGCCCTCGAAATGCAGCCGTGCGGCGGCGTTCACGTAATCCGGCCCGGCCCCCGGCGGAAAACAGGGCGTGGCGAAAAACCGGCTCGTCACCACGTCCCTTGCGCCCGCCTCCGCCAGGGCCTGGAGCGCGGAACGCAGCGTCACGTCCGGCGCACCGGCGGCCGACGGCAGGTTCGCGCCGAGCGCGATCAGATAAAATTGATCTTTTGACACAACGTCTTGTCCGGTTTACCGCTCAAAGTTGAATTTAGGTCTCATGAAACGCCCTTGTGCATCCCGAGAACAAATCCTATCCTCCTTGGCCAGCCCACTCCGGGAATTGCACTCCCACCACTCACACTCGAAACCGGACCGGGCTCTACATTTGAAAGGACATTTCGATGTTTTACAAGGACGAACGGCTTGCGCTGTTCATCGATGGTTCCAACCTGTATGCGGCGGCCAAATCCCTGGGCTTCGACATCGATTACAAGCTGCTTCGTGCCGAATTCATGCGCCGTGGCAAGCTTCTGAGGGCGTTCTACTACACCGCGCTCCTCGAGAATGACGAGTATTCGCCCATCCGCCCGCTGGTCGACTGGCTGAACTACAACGGCTTTTCCATGGTCACCAAGCCGGCCAAGGAATACACCGACAGCCAGGGCCGCCGGAAGGTCAAGGGCAACATGGATATCGAGCTTGCGGTCGATGCCATGGAACTCGCCCCGCGCGTGGACCATATCGTGCTCTTCTCCGGCGACGGCGATTTCCGCCCGCTGGTGGAAAGCCTGCAGCGCCAGGGCGTGCGCGTCTCGGTCGTGTCGACCATCCGCAGCCAGCCGCCGATGATCTCCGACGACCTGCGCCGCCAGGCCGACAACTTCATCGAGCTGGAAGACCTCAAGGACGTGATCGGCCGCCCCCCGCGCGACAACCAGAACTCCGAGCGCGAAACGGCCTACGCCCAGGAAAACTGACCCCTCGGGCCAGAAGCGCCCTGACCTGGCACCATCCGGCCCGGGCGCCCGCCGCCCGGGCCTTCGCATGTCCGCCCCCTCTGGACGCGGGCCGCCACAGGCCTTACCTCTGGCCCACGACGCAGGAGGCCCGATGACCAAACCGCCCCTCACCCTCTACCTCGCCGCCCCGCGCGGCTTCTGCGCCGGTGTCGACCGGGCAATCAAGATCGTCGAGATGGCGCTGCAGAAATGGGGCGCCCCGGTCTACGTGCGCCACGAGATCGTGCACAACAAGTACGTGGTCGACGACCTGCGTGCCAAGGGCGCCGTCTTCGTCGAAGAGCTTGAGGACTGCCCCGCCGACCGGCCCGTCATCTTCTCGGCCCACGGCGTGCCCAAGGCCGTCCCGGCCGAGGCCGCCCGCCGCGAGATGGTCTATGTCGACGCCACCTGCCCGCTGGTCTCCAAGGTCCATATCGAGGCCGAGCGCCACGCCGCCAACGGCCTCCAGATCATCATGATCGGCCATGCCGGCCACCCCGAGACCATCGGCACCATGGGCCAGCTGCCCGAGGGCGACGTGCTGCTTGTCGAAACCGTGGCCGACGTGGCCAATGTCACCGTCCGCGACCCCGGGAAGCTGGCCTTCGTCACCCAGACCACCCTCTCGGTCGACGACACCACCGATATCGTCACGGCGCTGAACGCCCGCTTCCCGGCCATCAAGGGCCCGCACAAGGAAGACATCTGCTACGCCACCACCAACCGGCAGGAAGCGGTCAAGGCGATGGCCGCAAAGGCCGACGCCATGCTGGTGGTGGGCGCGCCCAACTCGTCGAACTCCCGCCGGCTGGTCGAGGTCGGCGCCCGCGCGGGCTGCAGCTATTCCCAGCTCGTCCAGCGCGCCGCCGATATCGACTGGCGCGCGCTCGAGGGCATCACCTCCATCGGCATCACCGCCGGCGCCTCGGCGCCGGAAGTGCTCGTGGACGAGGTCATCGACGCCTTCCGCGCCCGCTACGACGTGACCACCGAACAGGTGGAAACCGCGCAGGAAAACGTCGAATTCAAGGTCCCCCGCGTCCTCCGCGAACCCGCCTGATCTGGGCGCCGCCGTTTTCCGCGCGGAAAACGCCCCGGAAAATGCGCATTTTCCGGGCCCCGAACCCGAAGCGGGGCCACCTGAACCTCTACGCACCGGGCACAACCCGGCGCGCCTTGCATCATTTGGTTCCAATTGGCCCCTGCTCAGGGGCCGGATTGGGCCGAGAAGGGTTGCACACGGAGCCTGAGCCTCGGAAATCCCACCCTCCGTGTCGGAACCCCGCCCCGGGCCTGACCCGGGGCCTCTCCCACCTCCGCAACCACGCACGCAAACCCCGCACTTGATCCCCGGCCACCCCCGAGCCTAAGCTCCGGCCAACCCCAGCCGCGAGACCCGCTCATGACCCTTCAGTTCCTCATCACCGCCCTTGTCGTCGTCATCGCCCCCGGCACCGGCGTGATCTACACGCTGGCAATCGGCCTGGGCCAGGGCCGCCGCGCCTCGGCCTTCGCGGCGCTCGGCTGCACGCTCGGCATCGTTCCGCATATCCTCGCGGCCACGCTCGGCCTCGCCGCCGTCCTCCACGCCTCGGCCCTCCTCTTCCAGATCGTCAAGTTCGCGGGCGTCGCCTACCTGCTCTACCTCGCCTGGCAGGCGCTCAAATCCGACGGCGCCCTCGCCGTCCGCCCCGACGCGCGGGCCGAGCCCGGCCTGACCGTCGCCCGCCGCGGCGCGCTGATCAACATCCTCAACCCCAAGCTCTCGATCTTTTTCCTCGCCCTCCTGCCGCCCTTCCTGTCGGGCAACCCGGCCAGCGCCACGACCGAGATGCTGGCCCTCGGCGGCGTCTTCATGGCCCTCACCCTCGCGGTGTTCCTGCTCTACGGCCTCTTCGCCGCCGCCGCCCGCGACCGCCTGCTCGCCTCGGAACGGATCATGCGCTGGCTCGGCCGCGGCTTCGCGGCGATCTTCGCCGCCCTCGCAGGCCGCCTCGCCTTCGAGCGCGCCTGATCCCGCGCCCCACGCCTCGGGCCCGTCCCGGGGCCTCGCGCCTCCCAAGCCGCAAACCCCACCCTTGAACCCGCCCCGCCCGGGCCTTACACCCGACCCACCACGCCACGGCCCGGATACCCCCTTGACCGACATCCCCCGCACGCCCCTCCTGCTCGGCTTCGCCGGCCTCGCCCCCTTCGTCTGGAGCGTCCTCACCGTGCTCCAGCCGGGGCTCGCGGAATGGGGCGCGCGCGCACTCGGGCCGCGCTTCGCCGGGGCCTATGTCATGCTGTTCTACGGCGCCATCATCCTCGCCTTCATGTCCGGCGTGCTCTGGGGCTTCGCCACGCGGCTCGACGGTTCCCGCGCCACCACCGGCTACATCCTCTCGGTCCTGCCCGCGCTCTGGGCCTTCTTCACCACCGGCGGCGGCGTCACCTCCGCCGGGCTCTCGCTCATCGCGGGCTTCATCGCCATCCTCGGCATCGACTGGTATTTCTGGCGGATGGGCGCGGCGCCGGAATGGTGGATGCAACTCCGCCTGCTGCTCACCATCGTCGTCACCACCTGCCTCGCGATCGGAGTGATCTTCTCATGACAGCCGACAAGCAAACCCTCGACGTCTACGCCGCCAAGCGCGACGATTACGTCCGCACCATGGATGCACAATCCGACGACCCCCAGCTCACCGCCTTCATCGGCGCCCTGCCCTCGAGCGCCCATGCGCTCGACCTCGGGTGCGGGCCGGGCTGGGCAGCGGCGCAAATGGCCGAAGCGGGGCTGACCGTCACAGCCACCGACGCCTCGCCGGAGATGGTCGAGCTCGCCAGCCAGATCGCCGGCGTCACCGCCCGGGTGGCCAGCTTCGACGACATCACCGAAACCGACGCCTATGACGGCATCTGGGCGCATTTCTCCCTCCTCCACGCCCCGCGCGAGGCCATGCCCCGCCACCTCGCCGCCCTGCGCCGTGCGCTGAAACCCGGCGGGCTCTTCCATATCGGCATGAAAACCGGCGCAGGCGCGCATCGCGACGCGCTCGGCCGCCACTACACCTACTACACCGCCGAGGAACTGCACACGCTGCTCACCGACGCGGGCTTCACCCCCTTCTCCTCGCATACCGGCACCGACAAGGGCCTTGCCGGCACGATGGACCCCTGGATCACGATCGCCGCCCATGGCTGAGCTCTTCGCCTATACCGACGGGGCCTGTTCCGGCAATCCCGGCCCGGGCGGCTGGGGCGTGCTGCTTCAGGCCATCGACGGCGACACCGTCGTCAGGGAACGCGAATTGAAGGGCGGCGAGGCCGAGACCACCAACAACCGCATGGAGCTTCTCGCCGCGATCCACGCGCTCGAGGCGCTGAAATCCCCCTCCCCCATCACCATCGTCACCGACAGCGCCTATGTGAAGAACGGCGTCACCGGCTGGATCTTCGGCTGGAAGAAGAACGGCTGGAAAACCGCCGCGAAGAAGCCGGTCAAGAACGCCGAACTCTGGCAACGCCTCGACGCGGCCCAGGCCCGCCACAAGGTCACCTGGGAATGGGTCAAGGGCCATGCCGGCCACCCCGAGAACGAACGCGCCGACGCCCTCGCCCGCGCCGGCATGAAACCCTTCAAGCCGGCCAGGGGCTGAGCACCCAAGCCTTTCATCTTTCTCCAAATACTCGAATCGCTTCGCCCAGACGCAGGCGCAGCGCATTGAGTATTTTCGGAAAGATGAAACCTGGGCGGCGCGCCCGGCCTACCGCCGTCCCACCCAGTAGGTCCGGTAGATCCAGATCAGAAGCAGCGCCCCCAGCACCGCCCCGATCAGCCCGGCCAGGATGCCCAGCACCGCCAGCGCAAGTTGCAGCACCAGCCCGCCGATCAGCGCACCCGCGATGCCGATGCCGATCGTGGGCAGAAGGCCCGCCTCGACCCGCATGATCCGCGTCGCAAGATACCCGGCGACCGCGCCGATGATGACGAGAAAGATGATGTTCATCGCCGCTTACCTCCCCTTGCGCCAATGCGTCGGCACGATGATCAGCGCGCCGATGGACGAGATGATCGCATCCACCCCCGGCGCGCCGAACCGCAGCCCGAACATGATGCGGACGAAATAGAACAGGAACGCCCCGCCCACGCAGATAATGATCGACGGCAGGTAACCGTTCCGCGTGAAGCCCGATTTCTCGCTGACATAACCCACGATGCCCGCGATCACGACCGTGCCGAAAAGCTGCAGGAACATGCGCGCCCCCTCTCTACAACCGCGTGCCCGCGGGCAGCTTCGTGCCGCGCAGGAACTCCTCCGCATCCTGCGGCCCCCGGCCCGCCCGCTGCAAGCGCAAAACCTGCACCGCACCCTCGCCGCAGGCCACGGTCAGCGCCTCGTCCAGCACCTCGCCGGGCGTGCCCCCGCCCTCCACCACGCGCGAGGCCAGCAGCTTGATCCGCTGCCCGTCCACCTCGATCCAGGCGCCGGGAAAGGGCGAAAGCCCCCGGATCTTGCCATCGACCTCCGCGGCGGGCGCGGCCCAGTCGACCCGCGCCTCGGCCTTGTCGATCTTTTCGGCATAACTCACGCCGGCCTCGGGCTGCGCCTCCGGCTTCAGCTCCTCCAGCCGCGCCAGCGCCTCGACGATCAGCGCCGCGCCCATCGCCGAGAGCCGATCATGCAGGGAACCGGTCGTATCCACCGGCGCGATCGGCGTCGCCTGCCTGAGCAAGACCGGCCCGGTATCGAGCCCCGCCTCCATCTGCATGATGCACACGCCGGTTTCGGCATCGCCCGCCATGATCGCCCGGTGAATGGGTGCCGCCCCGCGCCAGCGCGGCAGAAGCGAGGCGTGGATATTCAGGCACCCGTGCTTCGGCATATCCAGCACCGCCTGCGGCAGGATCAGCCCATAGGCCACCACCACCGCCACATCCGCCTTCAGCGCCGCGAACTCCGCCTGCTCGGCCGCGCCCTTCAACCGCTCCGGATGCCGCACCTCCAGCCCCAGCGCCTCGGCCCTGGCATGCACCGGCGTCGGACGGTCCTTCTTGCCCCGGCCCGCCGGTCGCGGCGGCTGGCAATAGACCGCCGCCACCTCGTGCCCGGCCTCCACCAGCGCCTCCAGCACCGGCACCGAGAAATCGGGCGTTCCCATGAAAACCACGCGCATCGGTGTCCCCTTTCCTTCGCCGTCAAACGGTTACGGCCCGTGGGGTGGGTGCCAACCCACCTCTCACCACCACCCGCCTTACCCGGCCTTCTTCGCCTTCCGAAACAGCATGTCCCGCTTCACCTTGCCCAGCCGGTCGAAGTAAAGCCGCCCGTTCAGATGGTCGATCTGGTGCTGCACCGAGGTCGCCCAGAGCCCGACGAAATCACGCTCCTCCACCTCTCCGGCCTCGTTGAGAAACCGCACCGTCACCGCCCGGGGCCTTCTCACCTTGGCCGACACGCCGGGCAGGTTCGGGCTCGCCTCCTCGTGCTCGCGCAGCTCGATACTGGCATGCAGAACCTCGGGGTTGGCCATCTTCACCGCCTTCCCCCGCTCGGCGCTCGCATCCACCACCGCCAGCCGCAGCATCACGCCGATCTGCGTCGCGGCCAAGCCCACGCCCGGCATCGCCTCCATCGTGTCGATCATGTCGCCCCAGGTGGCGCGGATCTCGTCGGTAATCTCGTCGACCGGCTCGGCCTTGCGCCGCAACCGCCCGTCGGGCCAGGGCAGACAGCGCCGAATGCTCACGCCCGCGCCTTTTCCCGCTTCAGCTTCTGCATCCGGCGGGTGATCATCTGCCGCTTCATCGGCCCGAGGTAATCGATGAACAGCTTGCCGTTCAGGTGGTCGATCTCGTGCTGCACGCAGGTCGCCCACAGCCCGTCGAACGTCTCCTGCTGCTCGTTCCCGTCAAGATCGATCCAGCGCACGTCGACCAGTTTCGGCCGCGTCACCTCGGCATATTGCTCAGGGATCGACAGGCAGCCTTCCTCGTAGACGTTCTTTTCATCCGAACTCGCCACGATTTCCGGGTTGATCAGCACCATCGGCCGCGGCGTCTCGTGCTCTTCCTTCATGCAATCCATCACCAGCAGGCGGCTCATCACCCCCACCTGCGGCGCCGCCAGGCCGATGCCCGGCGCGTCATACATGGTTTCCAGCATATCGTCCGCCAGCGCGCGCAGCTCGTCCGAGACGTCGCTCACGGGCTCGCACACCTTTTTCAGGCGCGGGTCGGGATGGATGAGAATAGGCCGTTTCATGCAGCTTCATGTAGGCGATGCCCGCACGAGGCGCAACGCCTCTTGCGCTCGGGCCCCAGTGCGCTAGCTTGCCGCGACGGACCGGAAACCGGAGGCCCCATGACTTTCGACGACCCCATCGACCGCCGCGGCACCAACGCCACCAAGTGGGACAGGATGGAGGCCTATGGCGGCGTCTCTCCCGCGGACGGGATCGCGATGTGGGTGGCCGACATGGACTTCGCCGCCGCCCCCGTGCTGCAGGAAGCGGTGCAGGGCCTGCTGGACAAGGCCAATTACGGCTATTTCGCCTCCGACGCGAAGGCGATCGAGGCCGCCGCCTGGTGGATGAAGCACCGCCACGGATGGGCCGTCGACCCCGCCTGGATGACCAGCACGCTGGGCCTCGGCCATGCCATCGCCCTGCTGCTGGAAACCTTCACCGATCCGGGCGACGAGGTGATCATTTTCACCCCGGTCTACCACGAATTCACCAACAAGATCAGCAACTCCGGCCGCGTGGTGCACGAGTCACCGCTGGTCATCCGCGACGGGATCTACCACATGGATCTCGACGCGCTCGAAGCCGGCCTGACAGGCAAGGAAAAGGCCGTCCTGATCTCCTCCCCCCACAACCCGGCGGGCCGCATCTGGACGGCGGAAGAGCTGCAACAGTTGGCCGAGCTATGCGAGCGGCACGACCTGCTGATGATCTCCGACGAGATCCACCACGACCTGACCTTCCCGGGCCACGGCTACACCCCCTTCCTGGTCGCCGCGCCCGACATGGCCCACCGCACCATCGTCCTCACCGCCGCGTCGAAGACCTTCAACATCGCCGGCGCGCGCCATGCCGCCGTGACCATCCCAGAGGCGGAAAAGCGCAAGGCCTTCCGCCATGCACTCCTCGTCCACCAGACCCAGCCCAACCTTCTTGGCGTCGAGCTTACCGCCGCGGCCTACACACCGCGCGGTGCGGAATGGGTCGACGACCTGAAGGCCTACCTCGCCGGCAACGCCACCCGCTTCAACGACGGCGTGGCACAGGTTCCCGGCGCCGTACCGATGCCGATGCAATCCACCTACCTCGCCTGGGTCGACTTCGCCAATACCGGCCTGTCGATGGAGGATGTGCTGCATCGCGTCCACGACGACGCCCGCCTCGTGCCTTCCGTCGGCGGCTTCGGCACGGGGGGCGAGACCTTCCTGCGCTTCAACATCGGCACCCAGCGCGCCCGCGTGGAAGAGGCCGTCTCGCGCCTGCAAGACGCCTTCTCCGACCTGCAATGATCCGGTGGGCGCTGCGGGCGGCGGCGCTGGCCGTGCTCATCGCCGGCGGCGTCATCCTGTGGCAGCGCTTCGCCCTGCCACCGCCTGCACCACCCCTGCCGCCCCTCACCGAACAGATCGACCGGATCGAGATCGACAAGGGCCAGCGCCTGCTGACGGTCTTCAAAGGCGGCGAGGCGCTCCGAACCTACCCCATCGGCCTCGGTCGCGACCCCGTCGGCCCGAAAACCCGACAGGGCGACGGCCGCACGCCCGAAGGCACCTTCCGCATCGACCGCCGCAACCCCAACAGCAAGTTCAACCTCTCCCTCGGCATCGACTACCCGCAGCCACAGCATATCGCGGAAGCAAAGGCCAACGGCGTCTCCCCCGGCGGCGATATCTTCATCCACGGCCAGCCCAACGCCGTCAAAGGCCTGCGCACCCTGCCGGGCGACTGGACAGCCGGCTGCATCGCCGTCGCCGATAATGTCATAGAGGAACTCTGGCGCATCACGCCCATCGGAACCGAGGTAGTGATCCGCCCCTGACCCTCGCGGTCAGTCCTTCGCGATCAGCGCCACCGGCGCATTCTCCGGCTTCTCGAAATCCACCGGCTGCTCGCCCGTCGCCTCGGTCATGCGCTTGTACTCGAACCGCATCCGGTCGCCGTCTTCCTCCGACGCGACGATCAGGCATTGCGACAACAGCCGCTCGCCATCGTAAAGGTCGACCATGCCCCGCAGGTGATCCGCCACCGACAATTCCAGCGCGAACCCCTCGTCCCACGCCTCCAGCACGCGGAAGGTCTCCTCGCCCGCCTGCACCCGCAGCCGCTGGCTCTTCTTCAGCGCCCGCTTGCGGGCCTCGTCGAGCCCCTGCTGAACCTCCGGCGGCAGATAGGTTGTCATGATGAACCCCAACGCAAAATTACCGAGTCACCATGTAAAGCGTAAGCGCCGATTCTCAAAAGATATTTCGGCCCTCTCCGGGATTCTTCATCAAACTGTCGCTTTCGGGCGCAGAACATGCGGGATCGCCGGGTCGTACAGCGCGCTGTCGGTAAAGTCCGAAATCTCGCCCAGAACCGGCCCGACAAGGATCAGCGCCGTGCGCGTGATCTTCTCGTCCCGCACCTTCTTGCGAATGTCCGACAGCGTGCCGCGAATAAACATCTGGTCGGGCCAGCCCACGCGATAGGCCACCACCACCGGGCAATCCGCCCCGTAATAGGGTACCAGCACCCGCTCGATCTCCCTGAGCGCCCGAACGCCCAGATGGATTGCCAGCGTCGTCCGCGTCCGCGCGAAATTCTCCAGCGTCTCGCCCTCGGGCATCGAGGTCGATTTCATGCTCACCCGCGTCAAGACAATCGACTGTCCCACCTCCGGCACCGTCAACTCCTGCCCCAGCGCGGCCGCCGCCGCCGCATAGGCCGGCACCCCCGGAATGATCTGGTAATCGATCCCGTCTTTCCGCAACCGCCGGATCTGCTCCGCAATCGCCCCGTAAAGCGACGGATCGCCCGAATGCACCCGCGCCACGTCCTCGCCCCGCTGATGCGCCGCCACGATCTCGGCATGGGTGTCGTCCAGCGTCATCGGCGCGGTATCCATCACCCGCGCCCCCTCCGGCGCACAGGCCACCACCTCCGCCGGCACGAGGCTCCCGGCATAAAGGCACACCGGGCATTCCCCGATCACCCGCTCCGCCTTCTTGGTCAGCAACTCCGGGTCGCCCGGCCCGGCCCCGATGAAATAAACCGTCATTGTCCCAGAAGCCCCTTCAGCTGATCGTTCAGATAGTAACAGATGCACACCTTGCCGCCGCCGCCATGCTCGCCCATGAACACCCCGTCGGCGTCCGAGACATAGGCGCAGATCGCCATGTAATCCTTAAGCCGCTCTTCTTCCGTCGGCCCGCCCCGCGTCAGCAGTTCCTCGATCTGCTGCCGCTCGCCCAGCTGCTGCACGGCCCACGCCGCCTGCTGCATTGGCTCGACGACATCCGGATGGCCCCAGCCCCACATGAAGCTGCCATCGTCCGAATAGGTCCCGATCACCTGCGCATCCGCCGCCACCTCCGGCGCCCCGTCGAAGCTCCAGACAATCCGCCCCTTCTTCTGGTTCACCCGGAAATCACTGGCCTCTCCAAGCCGTTTCGCAAACTCCGATCCGGCCATCCGCGTCTCCATGAAGAACCGTGCGTTCACCGCCATCTGCCTGAAGGTCTCGGGCAACTGCGTCGCCCCGGCATCCGACATGCGCCCGGCGAACTCGAGCAGGATCCCGTTCATCCCGTGCCCTCCTTCTTCGCCAGGTCGCCGTCGATCTTCCGCGCATAGCCCCGCGGCGTGAACATCCTCGGCCCCTCGCCCAGCATGGCCAGCCGCGAATTGCTCGACCCCACCAGCACCACGGTCAGCATATCCACCTCGTCCACCTCCAGCTCATCCAGCCTGCGATAGCGCACATGCTCCTCCGGCCGCCCCAGCGAGGTCGCCAGCATCACCGGCGTCTCCCCCGGCCGATGCTGCAACAGGATATCCCTTGCCTCCGCCAGCAATGTCCGCCGTGTCTTGCTCACCGGGTTGTAGAAGGCGATCACGAAATCCCCCTCCGCCGCCGCGTGCAAGCGCCGGATAATATCGTCCCGCGGCGTCAGCAGATCGCTCAGGGAAATCGTACAGAAATCATGCCCCAACGGCGCCCCGGCCCGTGCCGCCGCGCCCTGCAACGCGCTCACGCCGGGCGAGCACACCACCTCGACCCGCCGCGCCGCATCGCTCACGCCCTGCGCCGCCGCGTCCCGATCCAGCAGCTCGAACACCAGCGCCCCCATCGCGTAAATCCCGGCATCGCCCGAGCACACCAGCGCCACGTTCTTCCCCAGCCCCGCCTGCTCCAGCGCATAACGGCACCGTGCCTCCTCCCCGCCCAGCGGGAAATCCGACCGTTCCTTGCCCGCGGCCAGCGGCCCCAGCAGGTCGATATACAAACCATAGCCCACTAGCTCATCCGCCTCGGCAATGAGCTTTGAGACCTCCGGCGTCCGCCACGTCGCCTGCCCCGGCCCGATCCCGACGACCGACAGCCGCCCGCGCGCCCGCCCCGGCATCTCCGTCACCGGCACGTCACAGCGCCCAACCGCACAGGTCGCATTCGCCGTCTTCCGCTTCTCGACCACCAGCGCCCCGCCACAGGCCAGCGCCGCGCCTTCCGAGACGCCATGACAGCCCACCTCGGCAAACACCACCTCGGACGGGTTCGCCAGCTTCGGCGTCTCCGCCTCCAGCTCCGCCGCCGTGAACAACCGGAGCGGCACCCCCAGCCGCCGCGCCACCTCGTTCATCGCCGGCTCGTCCGCCTTCAAATCAATCGTCGCCACGCAAGCCACCGCCCCCGGCGCAATCCCGGCCTCCGACAAGGTCGCCGCGACCAGTTCCCAAAGCTCCTCCGGATCGGCATTCCGCGCACAGCCCACGCCGACAACATGCCGCTGGGGATGATAGACCAGCCGCCGCTCGCCCCCCTCGACAGGCGCCTCGCTCACCACGAGTTCAACGGCCCCGCCGGTATCCTCGACGCCAAAGATGTTTTCCCCGGCAACAGACACACCGGCCCCGGACAACATCGCCGCCATCGCCGCCTTGGCATCGCCCGGATTGGCCAGCCGATACCCCTCCGGCGGCGCATCCAGCGCCACGCCCATCGCCACGTCGCCAGCCGTCGTCACCGCCGCGATACCTCCAAGCCCCTCGGCAATCTCCGCCGCCAGCCGGTTCGCCCCCCGGTGCCCGCCCAGCAGCGGCACCACCACGGCCCCGTCATCGCTGACCGACACCACCGGCGGCTCCGCCCGCTTGTCCGACAACATCGGCGCCACCGCCCGGATCAGGATGCCACTGGCACAAACCCCCACCACGGGCACACCCGCCGCAAACAAATCCCGCGCATGATCCAGCGCATTGCCGAAAAACGCATCCGCCTTGCCAACACGCCCTTCGCGCCCATGCACCTGCGCGCCCAACAGCGCCGCCACGCGATGCGCCACGTCCTCCCCCGACCGGCTCAGCGCCAGAACTACCGGTGTCACAGCCATGGATCGGCCCCTTTCGTCAGCAAAATCATCGAGAAATACGGCGCCTTCTCCGGCGCCTCCGCCAGCGGACACACCACCTCGCCCGGCAGGCTCGCGCGCTCCACGTAAACCGCCTGCCCCCCATACCCGAGGGCCTCGATCACCCCCCGGATCTTCGGCAAATGCCGTCCCACCTTCATGATCACGACGCTCTCCGCGCCCTCGATCCGCGCCCTGAGCTCATCCTCGGGCAAGGGTCCCGGCAACACCGTCACCCGCTCGTTCCGCGCCGCCAGCGGCATCCCCGCCCTTGCGGCACAGGCGGTGATCGACGTCACCCCCGGCACCACCTCCACCTCGAACCGCCCCGACAAGCGCGCGAACAGATACATGAATGAGCCATAGAAAAACGGGTCTCCCTCGCAGAGGCAAACCACGTCCTCCCCCGCCTCCAGCACCGCCGCGATCTCCGCCGCACCGGTGTCATACGCCGCCTGCGCCGGCCCGCGCTCGGTGGTCATCGGCACATCCATCACGATCTCCCGCACCCCGGGCGAAATCGCCCCCGCCGCGATCGACCGCGCAAAACTCTCAGCCCCCGCCAGCGCCGGATAAGCCACCACCTTGGCCCCCGAAATCAACCGATGCGCCCGTAAGGTCATCAACTCCGGATCCCCCGGCCCCAGCCCGACCCCATACAAAACGCCGCTCACGAAGCACACCCCCAAGCTTCTTCTTGGCCCAAATATCCCCGCCGGAGGCATCCCGCACTCTCGCCAAGCGCCATCATTGGAAGAAAACGCGCAAACATCACCGCTTCACTAGGCTCCACTGCGTCACCGGCATCAACGGCCGCCACCCGGTCAGCCTGCCGACAGGCTCGGCACGCGCCACGCCGATCTTCACCAGCTCCCCGCCAAACTCTTTATGCAGCTCCAGCAACAAAGCCTCGCTCTCCAGCGTCACCGCGTTGCACACCAACCGTCCCAAGGGCCGCAAAGCCGCCCAGGCCGCCTCAAACACCTCTCGGCTCAAGCCCCCGCCGATGAACACAGCATCCGGCGCCTCCAGCCCTTCCAGCGCCTCCGGCACGTACCCGTCGATCAGCTCCAGCTTCGGCACGCCCAGCGCCAGCGCATTCGCCGCCGCCATCGCCCGCCGGTCCGCCCTCGGCTCGATGCCGACAGCCCGCGCATACCGCGCCCCGCGCATCCATTCCACGGCGACAGACCCGCACCCGGTCCCGATATCCCACAAGAGCGCCCCCCGCATCGGCATGAGCTTCGACAGCGTCACCGCCCGCACCTCCTGCTTGGTCATCGTCCCGTCATGCTCGAAGAGCGCATCCGCCAGCCCCGGCACCCGCGGCAACAGCGCCGCATCCGGCGCCGCCACGCAGTCCACCGCCAGCGTGTTGAAGGCCGGCACCTCATGCGCCCAGCTCTCCGCCACCCCGTCGAAGCGCGCCTCGTCCTTGCCGCCCATCGCCGCCAGTACCGTCATCCGCGACTTGCCGAACCCCCGCTCGGTCAGGAACGCGGCAATCTTCGCGGGCGTCTCCGCCCCCGTTGTCAGGATCAGCAATCGCGCCTGCGGCTGGATGAAGGCGATCATCTGCTCCACGGGCCGTCCATGCACCGTCAGCGTCTCCACATCCGCAACGCTCCACCCCATCCGGGCCGAGGCCAGCTGAAAAGCCGAGACCTGCGGATGATAGGTGATCTCCGCCGGGTCGATCGCCCGCCCGATCCGCGCACCGACCGAGAACCACAGCGGGTCGCCCGTCGCCAGCACCACCACCCGCCGCCCCTTGAAGGACATCAGCAGATCGATCAGCGCATCGAACGGGCTCGGCCAGGCCACCCGCTCCGCCGTCACCGCCTCCGACAGCCTGTGATGCCGGTCGCCGCCGACGATCACCTCCGCCGCCTCGACAACCGCCCGCGTCGCCGGAAGCAGCCCGTCCATCCCGTCCTCGCCGATCCCGACGATATGCAGCCACGTCTCAGCCATTCCCGTCACGCCCCTCCGGTATTCCCGCCGCCAGCGCATTCACCGCCGCCGACGCCATCGCCGATCCGCCGCGCCGCCCGCGCAGCGCCACGAACTCACACCCCCGCGGATTCGCGGCCAGCTCCGCCTTCGACTCCGCCGCCCCGACAAACCCCACCGGAAAGCCGAGTATGACCGCCGGCTTCGGCGCCCCCTCGTCGATCAATTCCAGCAGATGAAACAACGCCGTCGGCGCATTCCCAACGGCCACCACGGCCCCTTCCAGCCGCTCGGCCCACAGCTCCACCGCCGCCGCCGAGCGCGTGTTCCCGATCCCGGCCGCGATCCCCGGCACCTTCGGGTCATTGAGCGTCACGATCACCTCGTTCCCGGCCGGCAAATACCGCCGGATGATCCCCGCCCCCACCATTTCGCAATCGCAAAGCACCGGCGCACCGGCCCGCAACGCCGCCTGCCCCGCCTCGTAGGCGCCGTCCGAAAACGCCAGCCGGTCCGCCACCTCGACCATGCCGCAGGCATGGATCAGCCGGATCGCCAAGGCCTCCATCCCCGGCCCGAACCGCTCGAGCCGCGCCTCCTTGCGGACGGTCGCGAAACTCTCGGCATAAATCGCCTGCGGGTTCTTCTCGTATGGGCGCACTGGTCTGGCCTCGGCTCTCTCGGACACCGGACACCGCTCCGGCAACGCATCTCTCAAACGAACGAACCGCCCGCCTCAGGCCTTGGCCTTCCGCGAACTCTCCGGCCCCAGCGGGTGGTCGGCATGCGGATAGGGGGCGTGATGATGGTGATGGTGGTGATCGTGCCCGTGGTCATGATGATGGTCATGATCGTGGTGATGGTGGTGATGTTGGTGATCATGCCCATGGTCATGATGGTGATGATGGTGCCCATCCCCGTGATCATGATGATGGTGGTGGTGATCATGATGGTGGTGATGGTGATGATGGCCCGCCATCTCCAACCGGCACAGCCCCGTGCAGAACGTGCTGCACAGCTGGCAATCCTCCACGTTCGACCCCGGCGCCGACGCCCCCTGCCCCTCGACATGGTGGTGATGGCTCTCCTGAACCGCCCCCACCTCGGCCTCGAAGCCCAGCACGGCGGTGCGATACTTGCACATCACGCAAGTCGGCGGCGGCGTGTCGCTGAACGCCGGATGCCCCCGCCGCGCCTCGGCCGAGATCTCCACGACCTCCTCGCCTTCCAGCGCCAGAACCTGTGTCCTGTAGGGGCACGTCCCGCAATTGGGCGGCGGTACGGCGCCGACCTGCTCGACCACCCGCTCGGCAAAGGTCTCCAGCACCTGCGGATGATCGCCCAGGTAATCCGCCTTCACGAACTGCGTGCCGGGATACTCCCCCGCCACCTGGTCGGTGAAGCCATAGATCCGGTCGATCAGGATGCCCGAGAACAGGAAATACGGAAACACGACGACCCGTTTGTAGCCAAGCTTCACCACGTGCTGCAGACACGGCTCCACCAGCGGGAAGGTGACGCCGGAATAGCCCACCTCGCACCAGCCGAACCCCATGCCTTCCTGCAACAGCCGCGCGATCTTCGACACGTTGGCATTGGCATCCGGGTCCGACGCGCCCCGCCCGATCACCACCAGGCAAGTATCATGCCGGCTCACCGCGCCATGCTCGGCATCGGCGCGCTCCAGCGCCTCCCGCACCCTTGCCCCGGCGGCCGCCACCATCTTCGGGTCGACCCCCAGCTCCCGGCCATAACTCACCTCGATCCCGTGCTTCGCCGCATAGGTGTTCAGAACCGTCGGAATGTCGTTCTTCGAATGCATCGCCGCGAACAGCATCCCCGGCACGGCCAGGATGCGCTCGCAGCCCTTCTCCCGCAGCCGGTCAAGCCCGTCGCGGATCACCGGGTTGGCGAACTCGAGATAGCCGTATTCCATCTCCCACTCCGCCGGCAGCAGCGGCGGCAGCTTCTCGGCCAGCGTCGCGAACTCGTCCACCGCCGACTGGCTGCGCGAGCCGTGGCCACAGATCATCACCCCGGTCTTGACCATCTGGCTCAGGCCTCCCGCGGCTCGGCGTCGGTGTCCTCGTCACCGGCCTCCGCCTCGGGCGCCTCGCCCTTGCGGCCCTTCAGCCCGGCCCACAGCCCGATGGCAATCGCCGCCCCGATCGCGGCGGCGCCCAGCCAGTGCCCGTGCCCGGCCACCTCGGCCAGGTGCCCCGGATGCGCCTCGGCGGCGGCCCCGGCCATCAGGGCGGCCATGCTGGTGGCCACGAAACTGGAAATTCTCATGCGGCGTCTCCCTTGTCCAAACGTCACGTCCCGGCCCGGTCGAAAAGGAGAGCACTGACGACATGAAGCTAAGCCCCCGGTTTGGGTCGGCCGCCCTTCACACACCTTTCCGGCCCGATCTCCGGGCATCGTCTTCCCGCCTCTATAGGCGCCGGGCGCGGCCCTTGCAAACCAAGAATCGGCACGCCCGGCGCCGGATACGACATGTGCAGCCGCGCACGGCCGCTGCGCGCCTCCCGCCCTGTGCAAGGAACCCGCGCCGGCCTACCTCGTTGCCTAACCAAAGGAGGATCCCATGGGTTTGCTCGTCGACGGCGAATGGAAAGACAAGGGCTACGACACCGACAAGACGGGCGGCAAGTTCGTCCGCTCGGAAACCAAGTTCCGCAACTGGATCACCGCCGACGGCTCCGCCGGCCCCTCGGGCGAAGGCGGCTTCCCCGCCCAATCCGACCGCTACCACCTCTACGTTTCCTACGCCTGTCCCTGGGCCCACCGGACGCTGGTGTTCCGCAAGCTGAAGGGGCTCGAGGACCATATCGGCGTCTCCGTCGTCCACCCCGACATGCTCTCGGAAGGGTGGGAACTGCGCGACGACTACCCCGGCGCCACCGGCGACCCGCTCTATGGGCTTGATTACCTGCGCGAGCTCTACCTCAAGGCCGATCCGCAGGCCTCCGGCCGCGTCACTGTCCCCGTGCTCTGGGACAAGGAGCGCCAGACCATCGTCTCCAACGAAAGCGCCGAGATCATCCGGATGTTCAATTCGGCCTTCGACGAGATCACCGGCAACACCGACGACTACTGGCCCGAAAACCTCCGCGACGATATCGAACCGGTCAACGACCGCATCTACGACACCGTCAACAACGGCGTCTACAAGGCCGGCTTCGCCACCTCGCAGAAGGCCTATGACGAAGCCGTCCACCCGCTTTTCGACAGTCTCGACTGGCTCGAATCCCGCCTGTCAGAAAACCGCTACCTGATGGGAGACACCATCACCGAGGCCGACTGGCGCCTCTTCACCACGCTGGTCCGCTTCGACCTCGTCTACCACACCCATTTCAAGTGCAACCGCAACTGGATCATGGATTTCCCCAACCTCTGGGGCTACCTGCGCGAGCTCTACCAGTGGCCCGGCGTGAAGGAGACGGT
This sequence comes from Roseovarius sp., assembly GCF_965228755.1. Lineage (GTDB taxonomy): Bacteria > Pseudomonadota > Alphaproteobacteria > Rhodobacterales > Rhodobacteraceae > Roseovarius. Next base: position 695,542 of record NZ_CBDDIG010000013.1, on the reverse strand, counting down.
CAACTTCGACCACATCACCCGCCACTACCACATGAGCCACCGCACGATTAACCCCTACGGCATCATCCCGATCAACCCCGACCCCGACTTCGACGCGCCCCACGGCCGGGGGTGACCGGGCCACACCGGTACGTGGATCATCGAGACCAGGAAGGCGTGGCGTTCGGCTTCCTGGTCCAAGACCCCGATTGCGCCGCCCCACGTAGGGCATTGAAGGCCCTGATCCGCCGAAATCGCCCGCTCGCCCACGAAAAAATTCAACCATTTAAGTAACAGTTTCAATGGCTTGAAACTTTTTTCAAAAAAACATCACATCGCAGGAAACCTTTTCCCACGAGGCGCGTTGTATTTTCGACGTCGGAATGGAGAAATCGTTTCGACCGGATGTCTGCCCATCATCCCCAAATCCCAGGCAGACATTCAGCACCCTTCCTGTCCCTCGGGTGCCTGCCCCCGCCTTCATTTAAGGCGGGGGCCGCTTCTTTCTGGGGGTGTTCCCACGCCACGACAGCATCTCACGCCGGGTTGAGAAACGCCGGCCCGGGGCGCGCGCCATCGTCGCGAGACCAATGGCGCCAACAATGACGACCCGTGCCCGGCCCCGCCCCGCTCAGATCAGCGGCCTCGGCCGTACATCCGAATCCGGATCGCGATGTGCCAACCGGGCCAGCCCCTCGTAATCCCGGATCTCCATGTCGCCGTTCTTCCAGTTCAGGATCCCGCGGTCGCGCAGCCCCTTCAGCGTCTTGTTGGTATGCACCACCGACAGGCCCAGCGCATCGGCCAGGTCCTTCTGCGTATAGGGAAGCTTCATCCACGGCCCGTTCGACAGGCCCAGCGCGACCGCCCGGTCATACAGGCGCAAAAGCCCCGTCGCCAGCCGCTGCTCCGCCGGCATCCGGCCCACCACGGCCAGCTGCTCCCCCAGGAAATGCTCCTCCAGCGCGGCGATCCAGGTCAGGTCATAGGCCCGCTCGGGATGATCCTGGAACAGCCGCCAAAGCCCCCGCCGGTCGAACACGCACAGCATCATCGCGGTGGTCGATTCGACCGAATGCTGCATCTCGTCCATCACGCCTGCCTGCAGCCCGATGAAATCGCCCGGCATGACAAAGCTGATTACCTGCCGCTCGCCATTCTCCAGCGTCTTGTATCGCAGGCCCATGCCGTCGAGAACGGTGAACAATTGCGGGCTGTTCGAGCCTTCCAGCATCAGCGTCGTGCCCGGGTCGACCCTCAGTTCGCCGGTCTTGAAATCCTCCATGAAATCAAGCTCGGCCTCCGACATCGGCAGGAAGACGGGCCGCTTGCGCAGCCAGCAGTTTCGGCAATCCGTGACCATCAGCGAAATTTCCCACTTTTGTATGTCATAGTTTAATGCAGCCCAAAATTTAAACTGTATTTTACAATTATGTTTGGAGACGACCTCATGAATGAACGGCCCGATGATTCCCGGCGCGACGTGCCGGCTCAGTCGGCCCCCGTCTACCTTGTGCTGGAGCGCAATTCCCTGATTGCAGAGGATATTGCCGGCTCGCTCAGGGCGGCGGGCCCCTGCGATATCATCCGCATCAAGTCGACGGAAGAAATGGCCAGCCGGCTTGCCGCGAATGACCGGATCGAAGCGGCGTTCCTGGAGATGAACTATGCGCAGGTCGTCAACAGCGGGCTGGCGGACATGCTCCGGACATGCGGCACACAGATCATCCTCACCGCCGGCGAGGACGACGAGGAGTGTGTACGCAGCCTTGGCTGGAACATGCTGGTCCGCCCCTTCACCGACGAGATGATCCGCCACGCCATCCGCCCGCGCAAGACGGGCGGTTGAGCCCGCTTATGGGTTGGGATTGGGGTTGGGGTTGGGGTTCCGCGGCGCCCGCGCCGCGCGCCCGGCCTGCATCCCCATGGCGAACCCTTCGATGATCCCCACGATGGTCGAGGTATTGCCCGTCGCGGCTGTCGGGGCCACCGTTGCGGCGGCCGCCCCGCGCACGGGAACCCGCGAGCGGCTCAGCAGGAAGCAGATACCGGCCAACAGAACGAACAGCCCGCCAATCGCGGCGTTGGCAATGATCGCGCCGTGTTCGGCCTCGATCACGAGCCACAGGGCCGCGCCAAGAAATCCGCTGCCGATCAGTACGAGAATTATGCCCACGAGATTGAACGCGAAAGCGCGCGCCGCAGCGCGCGCCCGAATTTCGATCGTGGCGGGAATTCCAAACATCCCTTACCTCCGGCTTGTCAGCATTCCCAGCATGAAGCCCACGCCGACCGCCACGGCCATCGAAGTGGCAGGCTGCGCGCGCACCGTGTCGGCGGCATACTGCCCGGCACGCTCGGCCTGGTCGCGTGCCGCATGGAACTGCGCCTCGCCCGCCTCATAGGCGTCGGAGGCCGTGCGCTTGGCGCCGTTGATGGCGGCGTTCTTCGAATGGACGCCAAGGTCGCCCAGCGTCTTGGTCAGCGCCGAGACATCCTTTTTCAAGGTCGCGATCTGCGCTGAAAGATCGTCGAGGTCACTTTTCGGTGTTCCCGTTTCAGCCCGTGCCATGTCGGCCTCCTTGTTCCGTGAAAACTGTGGTGCGTTCCCCGCATCAACGCGTAAGCGCGCGACAGGTTCCTGCCTTTTTCGCGGCTGCGGCAATTTGGAGCAACTCTTTGCCCCTCACGGAAATTTTTCTGGGAACCATTCCTTCCTCGGCGCGGTTTATCAGCCATCAGACAAGACGAACCAAGGCAACCAAAGGAGTTATCCGATGCTGTACTGGGCACTTGTTTTCTTCGTCGTCGCAATCGTCGCGGCCGTGTTCGGCTTCGGCGGCATCGCATCCGCGTCGGCCGGGATCGCACAGATCCTGTTCTTCGTGTTCCTCGTGCTGTTCCTCGGCGCCCTGATCATGCGCGCCGTCCGCAGCTGACGGACATGAAACGAAAAAGACCTGCGCGCCGCCGACCGGCGCGCAGGTCTCTGTCAGGATAAAGCGGCCTTTCCCTCAGGCCTGCAACGTCTCCGTACTCGAGAAGAACATCGCCTGGCTCACCGCCGACTGAACCTGGTCCTCCGAATAGGGCTTCGTGATCAGGAAGGCAGGTTCCGGCCGCTCACCGGTCAGAAGGCGCTCGGGGAAGGCGGTGATGAACACCACCGGCACCTCGTCCATCTGGCCCAGGATATCGTTCACCGCGTCGATCCCCGAGGATTTGTCGGCAAGCTGGATATCGGCCAGGATCATGTCCGGCGGCGTCTGTTTGGCCAGCTTGACCGCCTGGTCGCGGGTGCGGGCCACGCCGGTCACCTCGTGCCCCATGCTCTCGACGATAGAGGAGATGTCCATCGCGATGATCGCCTCGTCCTCGATCACCATGATCCGGCCGCGCACGGCGTCCGACATTTCGCGCCGGGCGATCGACAGCAGCTCGGCCGCCTCGTCGGGGCTCACGTCGATGATGTCGGCGATCTGTTCGGTGCGGAACCCTTCGAGGCTCTGCAACAGCAGGGCTTCGCGCGTGTTGCGGGTCAGGCCCGACAGGCGCCACTGCGCCCGGCCTTCCGCGGAATCAAGGCTTCCACCCTCGTCAACCGGGGCGCCTGAGGACACCCAGATATCGTGGAACGCCCGGAACAGCGCCGTCTTCGGAGCCCGGTCGTTGGTAAAGACCTCCTGATTCTCAAGCAGCGCCTCGAGCGTGGCCGCGGCGTAATTGTCTCCGGTGTTCTGACTGCCCGTCAGCGCCCGAGCATACCGCCTCAGATACGGCAGTTCCTGCGCGATGCGCGTGGTAACATCAGGATTGCTGTCCATCATGGATATTTCCCTCAGGTGTCCTCTAAAAAAAATCGGTCGTCGTAAGGAACCAAACGCATATCTTTAGGTTATGTTCCAGATCAGGTGCAAAAAAAGCGCCTGAGGGCTTGTGCGGAAAATCGGGTACTATGACGAAGACTAGCAGGATCAACAAAGTGGATCAGCAAATTGATGATAACTTGCGGCGTGTATACTCGGAAGCTTTCGAGGAGCCGGTGCCGGAGCGGTTTACCAAGCTCCTGGACCAGCTGCGCGCAAAAGAGCAAGAGAGCAGTACGACGCGGAATCGGGACGCCAATACCAAGACCGAGGATGACGCGTGACAACACACAAAGACCCGAGGGAAGAGCTGATCGAGCATCTTCCCGCCATGCGTGCGTTCGCTTTCAGCCTGTCGCACAATGCATCATCGGCCGACGACCTCGTACAGGATGCGGTCGTCAAAGCATGGGATAATTTCGACAAGTTCCAGACCGGCACAAACCTGCGGGCCTGGCTGTTCACGATCCTGCGCAACACCTACTATTCCCAGCACCGCAAGCGCCGCCGCGAGGTCGAGGATCCCGAGGGGATCATGGCCGCGTCGATGTCGCAGAAGCCCGACCATGACGGCCGCCTCGCCATGACCGATTTCCGCGAGGCCTTCGCCCAGCTCACCTCCGAACAGCGCGAGGTTCTGGTTCTTGTCGGCGCCGAGGGGTTTTCCTACGAAGAAGCGGCTGATATGTGCAAATGTGCGGTCGGCACGATCAAGAGCCGGGCGAACCGGGCGCGCAAGCGTCTGGCGGAACTGATGCACCTGGACGATGACAGCGAACTCGAGATGACGGATTCAGCAACATTGGCGGTGGTCAACGGAAAGCCATCGGTATGAGCGAGAAGCCGGCGGCGCGGCACCGGGGCTTGAAGCCGGGCCTCGCCTTCCGGCTGGCCATCGTCCTCAGTCTCGCCATGCTGCCGCTCGGCCTGATTTCCGTCTTCCAGACCCTCAAGGTTCTCGAGGAACGCCGCACCCTCTCCGAAACCGCCCTCCTCGAACAGACCCAGCAGGCCGTCTCCGAAACCCGCGAGATAATCCGCTCCGCGGTCAGCTCCGCCCACACCCTCGCCGTGGCGGTCGAGGCCTTCTCCGCCAATAACGACAGCTGCGACCTGATCATGTCCAAGGTCGTCGACAAGTCCGACATCTACAGCTTCGCCGGCTTCATCGATTCGACCCTGCAACTCGTCTGCGCCTCGAACGGTGAGCGTCAGGATCTCGCTGGTCTCGACATCATCCGCTCCGACCTCGAGAACCGCGAGCCCGGCATCATCGTCCAGCCGCTCGAATTCATCGGGCCGGGCTCGGCGGTCATCGTCACCGTGCCCGTAACCGATTCCAGCCTGCATCGCGGCACCGCCTGGATCGCCATCCCTCTATCGCAGATCAACGAGGTGCTGGCCGATACCGCCTCCGACGTCGACCTGGTGGTGTTCCAGCGTGACGGCGACATCATCGCCACCGGCGATTTCACGGATGACCGCCGCTCGGTCCTTCCGGCCGACCGCTCCCTCCCCGATCTCGTCGATCAGGGCCGCCAGACCTTCCGCGACCTGAACCGCCAGGGCAATCCGCGCCACTTCGCCGTTGTCCCCATCGTCGAGGGCAGCGTCTTCGCGCTGGGAAGCTGGCGCCCCAGAAGCCAGAGCACCTTCCTGCCGGGCTACGAGGGCGCCATCTCGCTCTACTTCCCGCTGCTGATGTGGATCATCGCCATCGCCGTTGCCTATATCGGGGTCCACCGTCTCGCCATCCGCCATGTCTGGCGCCTGCGGACGTGGATGCGCCTCTTCGCCGCCGGCCGCACCGATCTCGACACCGCCCGGCTCGACAACGCGCCCGAGGAATTCGAGGTGCTGGCCGACGCCTTCCGCGCCATGACCCGCCGCATTTCCGAACAGGACCGCCGCCGCGACGAGGACCTGAAGGAAAAGACCGTCCTGCTGCGCGAGATCCACCACCGGGTCAAGAACAACCTGCAACTGATCTCTTCGATCATGAACATGCAGATCCGCAACACCGGCAGCCCCGAGGCCCGCCACCTGCTCCGCCGGGTGCAGGACCGGGTGATGGCCCTATCCGCCATCCACCGCTACCTCTACCTCGCGCGCAAGCTCTCCAAGGTCCGTGCCGACTCGCTGCTCGAGGATATCATCCGCCAGCTCGTCACCATCGGCGCCCTGGACGAGTACGAGCACCGGATCGAGATTTCGACCAGCTTCGACCCGGTCGAGATCGACCCGGATCAGTCGGTCCCCCTCTCGCTGCTGGCCACCGAGGCAGCGATCAACGCGGTCAAGCATTCCGGCGTCGAACGCGGCGCGACCGCCTGGATCAACATCGCGCTCAAGCAGGTCGGCGCCGACACGCTCAACCTCAGCATCGTCAATTCCCGCATGGCCCACGAAGACGACCACGACCGCCACGACACCGACGGCTCCGGCCTCGGTTCCCGGCTGATCCAGTCCTTCGTCTCACAACTCGACGGCACGCTCGACACCCACGTCACCCCCGACCGCTACGAGCTGCACGTGACCTTCCCCCTGTCCTGGCCCGAAGCCGAGGAAGACGACGCGCTACCGGCGAAATGATGACGACTGCGGTGACCTGCCGGGAACCAGCGTAAGGTTTCGGACGTTCCTGATTCAGAACAACAGCACGGAGGTACACATCATGAGACGCAAGCATTTCTCGATGATATCCCTGTTCGCCCTCATTGCTGTGGCTGCCTGGGATGTCTTGAAACGGATCGGCGACAACATGGACGAAGCACAACGCGTGCCCGCCGTCGCCAAGGCCAAGAGCTGACCAACGACCAGCGCGGTGCGAAGGTACCCGGTTTCGCGCCGCGCAAAATTCTCCCCCGACGATTTCCCCGAAAAATCCGACGTCTCAGATCGCCGCCACGATCACGCCTACCGCCGCGGCCGCCCCCAACATTCCGAACAGCACCAGAAGCCCGTCGGCCATGAACATGCCCGTCGCCACCACCGCCACGACCACCCCCAGCAGCGACGAGGTGAACGGGATCAGCTCCAGCAACGGCATCAGCAGCCCGCAGACCAGGCACAACCCCTGCGGCATGATCGAGAACGGCGGATGGGTCAGCCACTGCATCCGCCGCCGCGTCACCCGGTCAAGCAACCGCGCCGGCTTGCGCAGCCAGCCCACGGCGTCATGCACCCGCCGCGCCGGCAGGCTCGCGCGGCTCAGCCAACCCGGCAGCCACAGCGACGGCCGCCGCATCATCTGCTGCACCGATACCGCCGCGATCAGCATACCACACACCGATGAAAACCCCGGCACGCCGCTCAGGGGCGAGATCACCATCAGCGCGGGCACCATCAGCAGCGGCGTGTAACTCGCCCGCCCCAGCCGGTCGACCACCTCGCGCACCGACGACCGCTCGCCTTCCAGCGCATGTTCCGTTTCCAGGACGATGTCGACCGCGGCCATCGGCCGGCCCTTTGCGGATGCTGTCATCCCTGCCCTTTCCTGTGCAACGCCTCCAGACCGGAACCCAACGTACCATGCCCCCGCCAGTTCCCGGGAAACGGCACCGGGCCCGCCTTGCACGCCGAAACCGCCTTTGTACGCCGGGAACCGTTTGCCCGCAGGGGCGTTACACCCTCCATAAGCCAGTCTTTTACAAAGGACACTGTTATGAAACACTACGTTCTCAGTGCCGCTGCCGCCGTGCTGATGTTCACCGCTCCCGTCGCCGTTCAGGCGCAGGATGTCACCCTCTCCCGCATCGAGGTGAAAACCGACCTGTCGGCCTACGAAGGCAGCAACGCCAGCGAGTTCTGGCCGTCGCTCGAGGCCGATCTTGGCCGCGCCATCGCCTCTGTCGTCACTGTCGACGAAACCGCCGAGGCGCCCGCCATCCGGGTCGAGATCAACAAGATCGCCATCTCGGGCAGCCCGATCCTTCCCGCCACCGGCGAGTTCAACGAGATGGAAGGCACCATTGCCGTCTTCCGCGGCCTCGAGGAAGACGTGACCTCCGGCTCGCAGGACGACGCTACCCCCAACGAGATCGAGCGCAGCTTCCCGATCAAGGTCAGCGCCGTCACCGGCGAGGCCATCGTGCCGGAAGGCTATATCGCCATCCCGCCGTCGGATGCCGATTTCTACGCCGCCATGATCGGCGGTTTCGCCCTCGAAACCGTCCGTCGCCTCGACGAATAACCGTCCCTGGCCGCGCGCCCCGGGCCGACCGGGGCGCGCGCCTTCAGAACGTCTGCGCCCGCGTCCGCAGGGCGATCCGGTTCTCCATGAACGCCGACACCCGGCTGCAGAACAGCCGCGTATGCTTCTGGCTCACCTCGTCCAGCGCATCGCCATCCCGCGCCGCGATCAGGTCGATCATCTCGTCATGCTCGTCATAGATCCGTTCGTAATAGGTGTCCGGCTCCTGAGACGTGCGATCCTCGTTCTCGAACATCAGGTAGGTCAGGCGCAGGCTGAAATTCAGCACCGTCTCGTAACCTTCCCGGATGAAATCATTCCCCGCCATCAGCGCGATCTGCTTGTGAAACTCGTGGTTCCGCTCGGTCATCGCCTGGAAATCCCCGGCCTTCGCGGCGGCCTTGTACCCCTCGTTGATCTCGCGCAGCACGGTCAGCTGATCCTCCGCGTGCCGCCCCGCCGCCAACCGCAGCACCGCGGCCTGGAACAGGTCCATCGCCTCGAAGATCCGCGGCACGTCGTTGAGGTTGATGACCTCCACGAAATGCCCCCGGTTGGCCGAGAACCGCACCAGCCGGTCCGCCTGCAACCGGATCAGCGCCTCGCGGATGGGCGTACGCGACACCCCGAATCTCTTCTCCAGCTGCGCCTCGTCCAGGTGGTCGCCGGGCTTGGCCACCAGCGTCAGGATCTCCTTGCGCAGCGCGTCGTAAACAACCTGCGTGCCCTTGCCCCGCGGCCGCCCGCGCTTGGCCCGCTTCTCGAAATTCTCGACCTGACCGCCGCCCAGTATGCCGGCGTCCTCTTTCTTCTGTGCCATGACGTGCTCTTCACCCTCTCAACCTGAACGGTAAGTCAACTTGACATTTTCTCTCGGATATCCGCAACAAGAACCGGCTTGATGATCTTCTTCGTCGGCGTCATCGGCATCTCCGGTATGACCTCCAGCCGCTCGGGCCAGCGCATCTTCGCCACCCCCTGCCCGTCGAGATAGGCGCACAGGTCCTCCAACGTCAGCGACGTGTCGGGGCGCAGCGCCACGTAAACACAGATCCGCTCGCCCAACACCTCGTCCGGCATCGGCACCAGCGCCGACTGCACGATGTCGGCGTGCCCGTCCAGGATGCTCTCGATATCCGCCGGGTTTATCTTGATCCCGCCCCGGTTGATGATGTCCTTGCTCCGCCCGGTGATCATGATGTTCCCGTTCTCGTCGATCGAGGCCAGGTCGCCGGTGCGGAACCAGCCATCCCCGGTGAACGAACTGGCATTGGCATCGGGGTTGTCGAGATACTCGGGCAGGATGGAATAGCCAGACAACTGCAACTCCCCCTCCCCACCTTTCGTCACGTCCACGCCCTCCGCCGTCATGATCCGCGCCCTCAGCCCCTCGGCCAGTTGCCCCACCGTCGCGTGCCGGATCTCCGCCGGGTCCGTCACCACCGTCTGCGTCGCCAGCAGCGCCTCGGTCATCCCGAAGAGGCACCCGACCCGGCCATTGGGCAGCCGCGCCTCGAACTGCGCCGCCACCTCCGGCGGGCAGATCGAGCCGCCGACGATCACGTCGCGCACCGTCTCGGGCGGGCTTGCATCCATCACCCCGCTCTTCAGCGTCGCCGCCAGATGCGCGGGCGCCGAATAGACCACCGTCGGCCGCATCTCGGTCAGGTACTGCCCATAGGTCGGCGGCGTGAACATCGGGATCGGCACCACCGTCGCCCCCGACATCAGCGCATTGCCCGCGCATAGCAGCCCGAACACATGCGTCAGCGGCGGCGCGATCATCACCCGGTCGGCCTGGGTCATGCCGACCATCTCGCCGAACCGCCGCGCATTCTGCGCCATCAGCGTTTGCTTGCGGATCACCCCCTTCGGCGCGGCCGAGGTGCCCGAGGTAAAGCACAGCGCCACCTCCGCCTCCGGCCCCGCACCCTCCATTTCCGGTGCATCCAGATTGTCGGCCACCAACGCCGCGAGATGATGCTGCCCGGCGATTGTCGGCTCGGTCACGCTGATCACGTGCTCGAGGCTCCCGATCTCGCCCTTCAGCGCCTCCATCACCTCCGGCCCGTCGTATTTCCCGACCTCTGCCGTCACCACCGCCTTCACCCCGGCAAACGCCATCAGCGGGTGCAGCTCCTCCTGCCGGTAAGGCATGTGCAGCGTCGTCAGCACACAGCCCGAGATCGCGCAGGCCATGTAGGTCGTCACAAATTCTGGCGAGGACGGCAACTGGATCGCCACCCGGTCCCCCGTCCTCAACCCCAACGTCCTGAACGCCGCCGCCAGCGCATTGGCGTTCCGCGCCAGCTCCGCATATGTCAGCTTGCCATGGTCCGTCGTCTCCACCGCCAGCTGCTCCGGCGTCTCCGCCGCCCAGAAGCGCATGCAGTCAAGGATCGTGCCCATGCCCCGGGCCTCTCTCAGCTTGTCGTCCATTGTCGTTTCCCCTCTGTTGGATGAAGGCGCCGTTCAGGCGGTGGTATTTTCCGAATGGGCCATGGCGAACCGCACGGCATGCTCCGCGCTGCGCTGCGGCCTCTGCATCTGCATCAGGTGCCCCCCGCCCTCGACGGCGGCGGTCTCGAACCCGAAACTCTCCGCCAGGAACCCCGCCGTCCGGATCAGCACCGGCAGGTCGTGGCCCAGCGTCGTGCCCGTCACCACCTGAACCGGCACGCGCACATTCGCGATCCCGTCCCACCATTCGCGCGGCAGGCGGATGTCGAAGGTGTTGGCCTCCATGTCCGGATCACAGACCAGCTCGTAAGGCGCCTCCGGCTCGTTATCCGCCCGGTACAGCATCGCCTCCGCCAGCCGCGCGATGACCGCGTCCGGAATCCCCCCGAACGTGGGCGACTTTCGCAGCGAGGTGACCAGCCTTTCCGCCCCCGAAAACCGCCGCCGCCGCGCCCTTGTCCGGCGCGACAGGCCCCGGTGCGCCTCCTCGAACTCCTCCAGCAGCCCCGCATCCGCCACCGGCGGCACCGGCGGCTCGTAAAGCGTCAGCGACCGCCACCCGAGCGGCGTCTGCGACTGCGCCATCAGCGTGGCGATCGAACTCAGCGAATGAAACGCCCCGTGCGTCGGCTTCTCGCCGAACCGTCCTTGAATCGAATCGTAGATCTCCGGAATATCCGCCACGAAACGCGGCCAGGGGTTCTCCATCACCTCGCCCGGCCCGCTCTGCCCGTGGCTGCGCATGTCGAACACCACGACCTCGAAATCGGCCATCAGCTCCCTGGCGAACTCGTGAAACCCGTCGATCGCCAGCCCGTTGCCATGCGACAGGACGATCCGCTCGGGCCTGGCCCCGCCCCAGCGCCGAATGGCCACCCGGCCGCCATCGCTAACGCCGACCACTTCTTTTTCCACTTCGAAATCAAATCCTTCGGTCATTCCCAGCCTTCCGGTTCAAGCCCTTCAACGAATTGCCGTCGCAAACGAGTTGACACGATCCAGCTTTATTATACAATAAGTATTTAATGAATTTCAAGCTCGCATGACGGGTATGGAGGACGATGTGTCAGAAATGCGCGAACCGCTGGTAGGGCAGAAGATCCTGCGCACCGAAGATCAGACCTTGCTGCGCGGCAAGGCGACCTTCATGGATGATATACCCATCGCGAAAGGCACGCTACACGCGGCGTTCCTGCGCTCGCCCCATGCCCATGCCCGGATCAAGGGCATCGACGCCACCGAGGCGCTCAAGCTCAAGGGCGTCCATGCCGTCATCACCGGCGAGGATATCAAGCCCTACACCAAGCCGCTGATCGTCGGCTTCGCCAACCCGCTCGACTATCGCGGCATCGCTATGGACAAGGTCCGCTATGTCGGCGAACCCGTCGCCATCGTCTGCGCCACCGACCGCTACCGCGCCGAGGATGCGCTCAAGCTCATCAAGGTCGATTACGAGGTGCTCGACGCCGTGGTCGACCCGGTCCGCGCCTGCGAGGAAAGCGCCCCCGTCCTGCACGAGGCCGCCGGCTCCAACCGCGTCTCCCACCGCGTCTTCAACCACGGCGAGGCCGACAAGGTGCTCGACGCGGCGAAGAACAAGACGCAGATCACCATCCGCTACCCGCGCAACTCGGTCACGCCGATGGAAACCTACGGCGTCGTCGCCGAATACAAGCCCGATACCGGCGGCTACGACGTCACCTCGAACTTCCAGGGGCCCTTCTCGGTCCACACCGTGATGGCCATCGCCCTCAAGATCCCCTCCGCCAAGCTGCGCCACAAAAGCCCCGCCAACTCCGGCGGCAGCTTCGGCTCCAAGCTCACGCTCTTCCCCTATATCGTGGTGCTCTGCGTCGCCTCCCGCCTCGCCGGCCGCCCGCTGAAATGGATCGAGGACCGCCTCGAACACCACGCCTCCTCCTCCGTCGCGCCCAGCCGCGTCACCACGATCGAGGCCGCCTACGACGATGACGGCAAAGTCAACGCCCTCCGGATGGAGCATTACGACGACCACGGCGCCCATCTCCGCGCCCCCATGCCCGCGCCGATCTACCGGATGCACGGCCTCTCGACCAACTGCTACACCATCCCCAACGTGAAGGTGACGAACAACATCGTCCTCACCAACAAGTGCCCCACCGGCGCCGTGCGCGGCTTCGGCGGGCCACAGCTCTACTTCGCCATCGAACGGGTGATGAACAAGGTCGCGAAAGAGCTGGGGATGGACCCGCTCGCGCTGATGGAAAAGAACCTCATCCCCGCCGGTTCCTTCCCCTACCGCGCCCCCGCGGGCGCCCTGATCGACTCCGGCGACTACCAGCAGGTCGTGAAAGACTCCGTAGAACAGGGCAAGCTCGACTGGCTGCGCGAGCGCCAGAAACAGGCCCGCGCCGAGGGCAAGCTCTACGGCATCGGCTTCGCCGCCGCGGTCGAGCCCAGCCAGTCGAACATGGGCTACATCTCGACGCTGAAAACCAAGGAAGAACGCGAGAAGGCCGGGCCCAAGGACGGCGCCGTCGCCTCCTGCACCATCTCGGTCGATGCGCTGGGCTCGGTCAACGTCGTAGGCGACTCCACGCCGCAAGGTCAGGGCCACCAGACCGCGCTCGCCCAGATCGTCGCCGACGAGCTGGGGCTGAAATTCTCCGACATCACGGTGAACCTCGAGACCGACACCCAGAAGGACAACTGGTCCATCGCCGCCGGCAACTATTCCTGCCGCTTCTCCCCCGCCTCCACCTCGGCCGCGAAAACCGCCGCCGAACGGGTGCGCGTGAAGATGACCAAGGTCGCCGGCCGCTTCCTCAACGTGCCGGAAGACGATATCGAATTCGCCGACAGCATGATCCGCTCCAGGTCGAACCCCGATAACGGCCTCGAATTCCGCCGGGTCGGCGGGCTCGCCCACTGGTCGCCCTCTTCCCTCCCCGAAGGCATGGACCCCGGCATCAGGGAGGTCGCCTACTGGAACGCCCCCGAACTCACCCCCACCACCGCCAATGACGAGATAAACACATCCCTCGCCTACGGCTTCGCCTTCGACTTCTGCGGCGTGGAAATCGACCCCGACACCGGCAACGTGAAGGTCGACCACTACGTCACCGCCCACGATTGCGGCACCATCCTCAACCCCGGCCTCGCCAAGGGCCAGATCCGCGGCTCCTTCGCCAACGCCATCGGCGCCTCCCTCTACGAGGAATTCGTCTACAAGGAAGACGGCACCTTCCTCTCCGGCACCATGGCCGACTACCTGATCCCCACCGCGGCCGAAGCCATCGACCCGGTGCTGGTCGACACCGTTGCCATCCCCTCGCCCTTCACGCGCCTCGGCGCCAAGGGCATCGCCGAGGGCAACCAGTACACCACCCCCGTCTGCCTCGCCAACGCCGTGGCCGACGCGCTGGATTACGAAGACGTGACCATGCCGCTCACCCCCTCCAAGGTGTTCGGCTGGATCAACAGTGGCGAGGAAATGGCGCCCCCGACAGACGTGGAGAAAACCGAGGAACGCCTCTCCGTCGACTTCTCCGGCGACGCGCTGCGCGGCGAAGGCGAAACCTTCGTCCCCGCTCCCCGCGAAAAGGTCTGGGAGACGCTGCTCGACCCGCAGGAAATGGCCGCCCTCATCCCCGGCTGCAGGGAACTCGACAAGCACGCCGAGGATCACTTCACCGGCACGCTCAAGATGGGCGTCGGCGCCGTGCGCGGCACGTTCGAGGCCGATATCCGGCTCAGGAACATGCGCAAACCCGAAAGCGTCGAAATCTCCGGCACGCTCGACGGTTCCCTCGGCGTCTCGCGCGGCACCGGCTGGGTGGAACTCGACGAGGTGGAGGGCGGAACCAACGTCCGCTACCGTTACGAAATCCACCTCTCGGGCACCATCGCCTCCGTCGGCGGCCGCCTCCTCTCCGGCGCAGCCCGCCTTCTCATCAACCAGTTCTTCCGCGCCCTCGTGGCCCGCGCGGCCCCCGACGCCGCACCGCGCAAGGGGCTCCTCGGCAAGATCCGCTCGAAATTCGGAGGCAATTCATGAAACCGGCCCCCTTCTCCATCCACATCCCCGACACGATCGACGAAGCCGTCGCCTGCCTTGCCGAACATGGCGAGGAGGCCCGCGTCATCGCCGGGGGACAGTCGCTGATGGCGATGCTCAACATGCGGCTGGCGGAACCGTCGATCCTCGTCGACGTCTCCCGCCTTGCCGACCTGAAAAAGCTCGAGATCGGCCCCGACGGCCTCACCGTCGGCGCCGCCACCACGCAGGCCGAGGTCTTCCACCACCCCGACCTCGCCACCCACATGCCCCTCGTCCGCGAGGCGCTGACCCATGTGGGCCACATCCAGACCCGCAACCGCGGCACGATCTGCGGCTCGCTCTGCCACGCCGACCCCTCGGCGGAGATGCCGCTCCTCCTCGCCACGCTCGGCGGCACAGTGACGCTGCAATCGGCGGAAGGCACCCGCACCCTCTCGGCCAGCGAGTTCCAGACCGGCCTGCTGGAGACGGCCAAGCAACAGGGCGAACTCTGCATCTCCGCCCATTTCCCCTCCCTGCCGTCCTCTGCCAAATGGGGCTTCCGCGAAATCGCCCGGCGCGACGGCGACTTCGCCATCGTCGCCATGGCCTGCATCGCCGACAAGGGCACCGTGCGCCTCGGCGTCGGCGGCGTCTCCGACGCGCCCACGGTCGAGGAATGGACGGACCTTGCCACCAGTGACATCCCCGACGCCCTCAACCGCCTCGCGTGGAAGATGGGCGGCACCGACGACATCCACGCCTCCGCCCGCTACCGCCGCGAGCTTGTCCGCCGCATCGGCCAGAAACTCATCGAGGAGACCCGCGCATGAAGGTCCTGCAACACGGCCAGAAACATTCGGTCGAATTCACCCTGAACGGCGAAGAGGTCGAAGGCTTCGCCGAGCCGCGCATGCTGCTCAGCGACTTCCTCCGCCACGAGATCGGTGCCACCGGTACCCATGTGGGCTGCGAACACGGCGTCTGCGGCGCCTGTACGGTGATGATGGACGGCAAGGCGGTGCGCTCCTGCCTGACCCTGGCCCACCAGGCCGAGGGCCGCGAGATCCGCACCATCGAGGGGCTGGAAACCCCCGACCACGAGTTCAACGACCTGCAACAGGCCTTCCACGAGAACTTCGCCCTGCAATGCGGCTACTGCACGCCGGGGATGCTGATGACTCTGTCGGAGCTCGCCTCCACCGGCAAACGCTACACCGAGGCCGAAATCCGCGACGCCCTCTCCGGCAACATCTGCCGCTGCACGGGCTACAAGGAAATCGTCGACGCGGCGATGGCGGTGCTGGGCGACAAGGGACAGGTGGCGGCGGAGTAATCTTAACGCCTAAGCATGACACTATGCGCGGAATCCAGGCCGAAGGCCGCCGCGCATCGTCCGCTGACCGGCAGGCGATTGCAAAGCAATCGCCGAGAGGTGGGCCGCCCCGACGGTCCGCGGCTTAACGCCAGGACCTCACCCCGCCTTCGACCCCACCTCCGACGGCAATTCCACGTTGATCTCCAAACTCGACATCTGCTCGCCGCGCTCCATGCGCACCTCCACATCCGTCTCGCCGATCGACACGTATTTCCGGATCGCCTCGACGATATCGCGCTGCAGCATCGGCAGGTAATCGGCCTCGCCGCCACGTCCCCCGCCACTGCGCTCATGCGCCAGCAGGATCTGCAGCCGGTCCTTCGCGGTCTCCGCACTTCTCGCGCGGCGTTGCTTGCGGGCAAAACCGAACAGGTTCATGACGCCCGCCCGAACAACCGGTGAAACAGCCCCGGCCGCCGCTCGCCCGCGATCCGCATCTCGACCTCCTCGCCGGTCAGCCGCCGCACCGCATCCTCATAGGCCCGCGACGCCGCCGAGGGCTGGTCCAGCACGACCGGCGTCCCGATATTCGACGCCCGCAAGATCGCCTGGCTCTCCGGGATCACCCCCAGCAGCGGCACGGCCAGGATCTCCAGCACATCCTCGACATTCATCATCTCGCCGGTCTCGACCCGGGTCGCATCATGCCGCGTCAGCAGAACCTGCGCCTTCACCGGCTCCGCATCGGCACTCTCGGCCCGCTTGGTCTGGCTGCTCAGCAGCCCCAGAACCCGGTCACTGTCCCGCACCGACGACACTTCCGGGTTGGTCACGACCACCGCCTCGTCGGCGAAATACATCGCCATCTGCGCGCCATGCTCGATGCCGGCAGGGCTGTCGCAGATGATGTAGTCGAATTCCTGCTTCAGCTCGTCGAGCACCTTCTCGACGCCCTCCTTGGTCAGCGCATCCTTGTCCCGCGTCTGCGACGTCGGCAGGATCGACAGGTTCTCCAGCCGCTTGTCCCGGATCAGCGCCTGCTTCAAACGCGCATCCCCCTGGATCACGTTGATGAAATCGAACACAACGCGCCGCTCGCAGCCCATCGTCATGTCGAGGTTCCGCAGCCCCACGTCGAAATCGATCACCACCGTGCGGTGCCCCTGCTTCGCCAAGCCCGCCGAGATCGCGGCGGCCGACGTGGTCTTTCCCACGCCGCCCTTGCCCGACGTGATCACGATGACCCGGCCCAGGGCCGGCTTTTCCTTCAGATCGACCGTCATCCGATCACCTCCATGCACAGTCTCTCGTTTTCCAGGTAAACATGCGTGGCGCGGTCGCGCGCCGTGTCCTCCAGCGTCTCGCTGGTCTTGTAGAGCCCGGCAATCGCCAAGAGCTCGGCGTCGAGGCTCTGGCAGAAGATCCGCGCGCTCTCGTCGCCATGCACCCCGGCCATCGCCCGCCCGCGCAGACGCCCGTAGATGTGGATATTGCCGCCCGCCACCACTTCGGAACCCGACGCGACCGAGCCGATCACCGTCAGGTCGCCGCTCTCGCAAACCACCATCTGCCCCGAGCGCACCGGCGCTTTGACCAGCTTGTTCTCAACCCCGCGCAACGCCGTCCGGCGCCGCCGCTTGGTGCTCCGCGCATCCGGCAGCGGCGCATCCTTGCCCGCCAGCACGGGGATCAGCCCCATCTCCTGCAACGCCTCTTCCGACATTGCGCCGGGGTTCTGCACCCCGAACACCCGCAGGTTCCGCTCCCGCAGCTTCGCCACCATGGCCCGCAGCCGCTCGGGCTCCGCCATCCCCGGCACGTTGCCGAGGTCGATCACCATGGGCGCCTCGTCGAAGAACTGCGGCGACGTCTCGCGCTGCGCGTCGAGCCGCTCATAGAACGCCGCGTCATCCGCCTCGACATCCACCCGCAGCGACAGCGCCATCAGGAACCGCCCGCGTATCTGGAAAGGAATGATCTCTCCCGGCATGCCCCCATGCCGGGTCTCGTCGTATCTGGTAGACACGGTTTGCCACTGCTCCTGCTCTGGCGAATCGCGACTCAGGGGCCGGCCCGCTCTTGGTATGACGCACAGTGTTCCCGATCCCGGCGGCGGAAGAAAGCCGGTGCTCGGGCGTCAGCGGGAAAATGCCTGCGGGGTGGGGGCGGAGGGGGCTGTAGGGTGGGTGCCAACCCACCTCTGCCCCCTTTCAAGAACACTCGACCACATTTTTCGTATATTTCACTTATTTCGTTTATTTCGTTTGAACTGTGCTTTCCAATGCCCTACATGTTGGCCACAACCGCTAAAGAACAGGAGTCACACGGCATGACAGCCTCTTCCAACGTGACCTCAATGGATCTCGGCAACACCCTCCCGACACCAGAGGAAATCAATAGCGCCGCGGACGCGCTGACGGCCATCGAGAACACCCTGAATGGCGACCGGAGCCTCGATATCGGCGATGCGACTCTCTCCGCCTCTCTCGTTGGCCTGATCACAGATGTACTAAGCATCGTCGCCCGCGGTGAGACGGTTACGATCGCCCCACTGTCCCGGCGCATGACGACGCAGGAAGCGGCCGATTTCCTGAACGTATCCCGCCCGCACCTGATCAAGCTGATCGACCAGAAACTGCTCCCCTGCGAGATGACGGGCACCCACCGCCGGCTCGCATTGAAGGACCTGCTGGCCTACAAGGCGAAACGCTCCGAGGGTCGCAAAGCCGCGCTGCAAGAAATGCAGGATATCGCAGAGGACCTCTGAAAACAGTGATTCCGGCAGCAAACCGTTACACGGTAACGCTCGACGCAAGCGTACTTTTCCCCAACATGAAACGCGACGTCCTTCTGCGCTTTTTCGAGGCGGACCTGTACCGGGCTCAATGGACGGAACGCATCCAGCAGGAATGGCTGACAAACGCGATCAGGACATTTCCCGACAAGGAAGACCGCCTCCTCAGAACCGACAGCCTCATGCGCACCCATTTCGATAGCGCTTGGGTTGAAGAGGTGGAATATGCCCATTTGATCGATTTGGTCACTCTCCCCGATGCCGACGATCGCCACGTCGTAGCCGCAGCAATAGCCGGGCGGTCCGACTACATCGTCACCGATAATCTGAAACACTTTCCGGAATCCGAACTCTCGCGCTTCAGGCTGGAGGTCGGATCGGCCGACAAGTTCCTATCCGGCACGCTCGAACACTACCCTCAGATCGCGCTCACGGTACTTGCCGAGCACCGTCAAGGCCTTAGGTCAGCACCGAGCCCGGTTGAATACATCATGCTTCTCCGCCAACGTGGCCTGCCCCGTCTGGCGGCCCATGTCCACGCACATATCGGCCTGATCTAGGAACAAGCTCATTCGTCACCCAAACCCCCGTTGCGCCCATCACTACATCTCGCCCCACCCCCCACCGACCGCCACATTAACCCCGCCAAACGCCGTCAATCACACCGACGCGATACCGACAAAATACCGACGTGATACCGACATGGCGTTTCCGGCAAAATCAAAGCCTTAACCCTGATTCGCCCCGCACCCACAACCCCACCGGTTAACCCTTACAAACTCAGGTGCCGCCGCGCCTCGGAGTCCGCATCCGCCAGAACCTCCGAGGGCCCGGTCCATGCGATCTCGCCCTTGCGGATCACGTGATGCCGGTCGCCCAGCTTGCACAGCGGCTTCAGGCTCTTGTCGATCACCAGGATCGTCAGGTTCCGGTCCTTCAACCGCTTCAGCGCCCCCCAGATTTCGCGCCGCACGGCGGGCGCCAGCCCCTCCGTCGCCTCGTCGAGAATAAGGAAGCGTGGCCGCGTCAGCAGCGCCCGGCCAATCGCCAGCATCTGCTGTTCACCCCCCGACAACAGGTTCCCGAACGACCCCTTCCGCTCCGCCAATCTGGGAAACAAATCAAAGACTTCCTCCAGCCCGTCGCGCCCGTTCCGCGCGGTCGCCAGAAGGTTCTCCATCACCGTCAGCGTCGGGAACACCTGCCGCCCCTCGGGCACCAGCGCCACGCCCCGCTTGGCAATCTCGTGCGTCGGCACCCCGTTGATCCGGTCGCCTTCCAGGTAGATATCCCCGCCGATCCGGTCGGTCAGGCCAAAGAGCGTGCGGATGGTCGTCGTCTTGCCCATCCCGTTCTTGCCCAGCAACGTCGTCACCGACCCTTCCTCCACCTCGAAACTGAGGTCGAACAGGATCTGGCTGTCCTCGTAGCTGGCGCAGACATCGCGGAACTGCAGCATCAGAAATCGTCCTCTTCCGACAGGTAGGCCGCCTGCACCTCGGCCGAGCTGCGCACCGCCTCCGGCGTCCCGGTCATCAGCACCCGGCCATCCACCAGCACCGTGATCTCGTCGGCCAGGTCGAACACCGCATCCATGTCATGCTCGATCAGCAGGATCGGCACATCGCCTTTCAGACGCTTGCGAATAAGGGCCACCAGCTCCGCCGCGTCCGAGGTGGAAAGCCCGGCCAGCGGCTCGTCGAGCAGCAAGATCGACGGGTTGGAAATGATCGCCATCGCCAGCTCCAGCCGCCGCCGGTCACCATGGCTCAGCGCCGAGGGCAGCGCACCCGCCTTCTCCTCCAGCCCGAAATCCTTCAGCACCTCGGCCAGCTCGGCCGCATAATGCCGCTCCGCATGGGCCCGCAACAACTGCATCACCGACACCTTCGGCGTATCCCGCGCCTTCAGGCTCAGCAGGATATTCTCCCACACCGCGATATGCTGGAAGAGCGCGGTGATCTGGTAGGTCCGCGTCAGCCCCAGCCGCGACCGCTCATGGGTCGACAACCCATTCACGCTCCGCCCGTCGAAATGCACCACCCCGCCATTGGGCCGCAACTCCCCTGACAGCACGCTAACCAGCGTCGTCTTCCCGGCCCCGTTCGGCCCGATCAGCGCATGGATCGACCCGTGATCAAGCTGCAGGTTCACCCCCTGCAAGGCATGGATGCCGCCGAAGCTGACGGAGATATCCTCGAGTTTCAGAATATGGTTCATCCCGCCCTCGCCCGGCCCGGGATCAGGCGGTCGACAAGCCCCGCCAGACCCTTGTGAAAGAACAGCACCACGCAGATCAGGAAGGGCCCGAACAGGATCGGCCAATGCGTCGTGTACCCGGCCAGCACGCTTTCCAGCAGCACGAAGGCGAACGCCCCGTAGACCGGCCCGAACCGCGTGCCCACGCCTCCAAGGATCACGATCACCAGCAACTCGCCCGACCGCTGCCAACTGCCATAGCCCGGCGTCGCGAACTCCGCCTGGTTGGCCAGCAGGAACCCCGCGATGCCACAGATCACTCCGGCCAGCACGAACCCCACCAGCCGCACGGCAAACACGTTGAAGCCCAGCGCCGTCGCCCTTGTCGGGTTCTCCCGGCACGCCACCAGCCGCCGCCCGAAATCCGACCGCACCAGGTGGTTGACGAGCAGGATGCACAGCACCGCGATCCCGGCCACGAAGAAGTAGAAATGCCAGCTATCGAACGGGTCATAACCCCACAGCAGGGTGGTGCGCTCGTAGATCACCATGCCGTCATCACCCCCAAAATAGGAGGAACTGACCGCGAGGTAATAGAAGATCTGCGCCAGCGCGAGCGTGATCATGATGAAGTAGACGCCAGACGTCCGCAGCACGATCAGCCCGATGAACAGCGCCACCAGGGCCGAGGCCGCCATCACCACCGGCAACTGGATCCAGATCGGCAGGATATCGGCATTCGCCAATATCCCCGTCGCGTAGCATCCGATCCCGAGATAGACGGCATGGCCAAAGCTCACCATCCCCCCGAAGCCGAGGATCATGTTGAGGCTCGCCGCCGCCACCGCATAGATCAGCGCCCGCTCGAACACCGCCAGCTGATAGACATCGCCCGACAGCAGCGCCACAACCGGCCCCGCCGCCACCATCGCGGCCAGCACCACGACCCCTTCGATCATGCGATAGGAACCGGCCATCTCAATGCCTCCTTTGCAGGGGCAAGAGCCCCTCGGGACGGAAGAACAGGATCAGCGCCATCAGGATGTAAACCAGCATCGAGGCCAGCGCCGGCCCCGCCTCGCCCGCCACCTGCGGCGAGAAGAACGCGCTCAGGATATCGCGCAGGAACGCCCGGCCCATCGTGTCGATCAGCCCCACGATCATCGCCGCCAGAAGCGCGCCCCGGATCGAGCCCAGCCCGCCGATAACCACAACAACGAACGACAGGATCAGCACCGCCTCTCCCATCCCCGGCTGCACCGACAGGATCGGCCCGGCCATCGCCCCGGCCAACCCCGCCAGCAGCGCGCCCAGCGCAAAGACCAGCGCATAAAGCAGCGAGATGTTCACACCGAGGATCGACACCATCACCCGGTTCGTCGCCCCGGCCCTGACCAGCATGCCCACCCGCGTCTTCTGGATCAGCAGGAACAGCCCCAGCCCCACAAGGCCCCCCACCGCGATCACCAGCATCCGGTAGGCCGGGTAGTCGATCCCGAACGGCAGCGGCACCTGCCCCGCCAGCGCCTCCGGCACGCCCGAGAAGATCGGCACGCTGCCCCAGATCAGGATGACCGACTCGTTCGCGATCAGGATCAGACCGTAGGTCACAAGCACGTGGTCGAGGTGACTTCGCGCATAGAGATTGCGCACCAGCAGCACCTCCAGCAGCATCCCCAGCCCGAACACCGCGACCGCCGCCAGCCCCACCGACAAAAAGAAACTCCCCGTCAACGCCTGGAACAGAACCGAGAAATACGCCCCCAGCATGAACAGCGACCCGTGGCTGAGGTTGATGAAATCCATCACCCCGAAGATCAGCGTCAGCCCCGCCGCGATCAGGAACAGCAGGATGCCAAGCTGTATGCCGTTCAGAAGCTGTTCCGCGAAAAGGCTGGCCATCTGCCGGCGTCTCCTTGTCTGGCGCACATGTGGCGCGGGGTTTCGGGGGTCAGGTCCCCGTGTCGCCCAGCCGGGCGAATTGTGCCGTGGCATGGCCGCACAGCCTGTCACCCTGCGTGGCCCGCGCGGTACAGAACACCGTTCTCCGCCCCGCCCGCAGCGCTTCGGATTCCACGTAAAGCGGCGCATCGGCGCGGATGGCCGACAGGAACTTCGTCTCCTGCGACACCGTCACCGCCTCGCCGCCCGCCTTGGCGACCTCGTACATCGCCACGTCGAAAAGCGAGGCCAGCGCGCCGCCATGCAAGATGCCCAACGGGTTCAGCGCGCCCTCTTTCAGCCGCACCTCGAAACACACCGTGCCATTCGAACGCCGCACACCGATCTCGCCGATGAACGCCAACAGGCTGTCATCGTCGCGGAACGGCACGAACCCGTCCGCAGCAGCGTCGGAGGCGGCCGCCAAGCTCATCCCGTGGTCACGTCCACGGCCAGCTTGCCCGCCACCTTGCGGTCAAGAATGTCCTGCAATCCCTGCATCAACTGGCCGAAGGGCAGCACCTCGCTGACATTCGCCTTCACCTTGCCCTCGGCCAGCAGGCCCAGCCACCACTCGGTGCCCGCCCGCATCTCCTCAAGCGCGTGGTCGAAATGAATGTCCAGCGGCGCGCCCATCACCGACAGGTTGTTATACAGCAGGTAATTCGCCTTGGCCGACTCGATCGACCCGCTGGCAAAACCCACGACCACCAGCCGCCCGGCAAACCCCAAACACCGCAGCCCGGCGATGAACATCGCCCCGCCCACGGTGTCGATCACCACGTCGGCGCCGGTGTCGTCGCCCCAATGCGTCCGCACCTTGTCCTTGAAGAACTGCTTCAGCGGCTCCTCCTCGCGCTCGGTCACGACCAGCGCATCACCCCCGCCATCGCGGACCAGCTTCGCCTTCTCCTCGGAAGACACGACGCCCAGCACCTCGGCGCCCAGCGCATTCGCCAGCTGCACGGCGGCAAGGCCGACACCCCCCGCCGCGCCGGTCACGACCACCCGGTCGCCCTTCTTGACACCCGCCCGGATCGACACGGCCACGTAAGCGGTATTGAACACCGTGATGGCGCCGGCCGCGTCGATGGCCGACACCGCCCCGGGCCGGTGGAAGACGCGCGACAGCGGCGCGATCACCTGTTCCGAGAATGCGCCGGCAAACACCTGCGCCACCACCGGGTCGCCCGGCTTGAACGCGGTGACACCCTTGCCCACCGCCTTGATGACGCCGGCGCAGTCGCGCCCCGGACCGAACGGTGGGTTAGGACGTTTCTGATACTTTCCCTGCACCATCAGAGCATCGGGGAAATTAAGTCCGATGGCGTGGTTCTCGATTAACACTTCGTTCACACCCGGGCTCGGATCGGGCAGGTCGTGTATCCGGTGAGACGTCGGCGCACCGTACTCTTCGATCAGAAAGCCGCGCATCGCTCGCTCCTTTTTATACGTTTAGTATTTTATTAAACGTGCCACGCCCCCCGGCATCCGTCAAGGAAAAATCCTACGGCCCTCCACCCCGCATTTTCACGGTTTACTAATTTTATACTGTATGTATATTTATATCCACCCAACGGCGCCCGCGCCCTGGGCATTCAGGAATAAAGACCGGAGAGTTCGAAGATGTGGCAGTTCTGGGTCGACCGTGGCGGCACCTTCACCGATATCGTTGCCAAACGCCCCGACGGCACGCTTGAGACGCGCAAGCTGCTGTCGGAGAACCCCGAGAACTACAAGGACGCCGCCGTTCAGGGCATCCGCGATTTCCTCGGCCTCGCCCCGGGCGAACCGATCCCCCAGGGCGTCGTCGATTCGGTCAAGATGGGCACCACCGTCGCCACCAACGCCCTTCTCGAACGCAAGGGCGACCGCACCCTCCTGCTGATCACCAAGGGCTTCGGCGACCTCCTCCGCATCGGCTACCAGAACCGCCCCCGCATCTTCGACCTCGATATCCGACTCCCCGAAATGCTGTTCGAGCGCAGCGTCGAGATCCCCGAACGGCTCGACGCCTCGGGCGAGGTCCTCGAACCCCTCGACGAGACCGCCGTCCGCACCGCCCTCCAGCAGGCCCATGATGACGGCATCCGCGCCGTCGCCATCGCCTTCATGCACGGCTACAAGACCCCCGCACACGAGAACCGCACCGCCGAGATCGCGGCCGATGTCGGCTTCACCCAGATCTCCACCAGCAACGGCACCTCGCCCCTGATGAAGCTGGTCAGCCGCGGCGACACCACCGTCGTCGATGCCTATCTCAGCCCGATCCTCCGTCGCTACGTCGAACAGGTCCGCGAGGCGCTCGACGCCGGCGCCGAGGGCAACGACCGCAAGCGCCTGCTCTTCATGCAATCGAGCGGCGGCCTCACCGACGCGGCGCTTTTCCAGGGCAAGGATGCCATCCTCTCCGGCCCCGCCGGCGGCGTCGTCGGCATGGTGAAAACCGCTGAACACGCGGGCCACGACAGGCTGATCGGCTTCGACATGGGCGGCACGTCGACGGATGTCTGCCACTACGCCGGCAGCTTCGAACGCAGCCTCGAAACCGAGGTCGCCGGCGTCCGCATGCGCGCGCCGATGATGAATATCCACACCGTCGCGGCGGGGGGCGGCTCGATCCTCTCCTTCCGCGACGGCCGATTCCAGGTCGGCCCCGAAAGCGCCGGCGCCAATCCCGGCCCGGCCTGCTATCGCCGAGGCGGCCCGCTTACCGTGACCGACTGCAACGTCCTCCTCGGCAAGCTCCAGCCCGGTCACTTCCCCCGCGTCTTCGGCCCCGACGCCAACGAACCGCTCGACACCGAAATCGTCCGCGAAAAGTTCGACGCACTGGCCGACCAGATCGCCCGGGAGACCGGCAACCCAAGGATGCCGCTCGAAGACATCGCTGAGGGCTTCCTCCGCATCGCCGTGGAAAACATGGCCCGCGCGATCAAGAAAATCAGCGTCGAGCGCGGCTACGATGTGACCACCTACACCCTTAACTGCTTCGGCGGTGCGGGCGGGCAGCACGCCTGCCTCGTGGCCGACGCGCTCGGCATGTCCAAGGTCTTCCTGCACCCCTTCTCGGGCGTCCTCTCGGCCTACGGCATGGGCCTCGCCGAGATCCGCGCCATGCGGCAAAGCCAGTTCGACAAACCCCTCTCCGCCACCTCCTGCACCGAGGCGCAAGCCCTCGCCGACCGCATGGCAACCGAGGCCGAGGCCGAGCTCACCGAACAGGGCAGCGCGAAAGACGACATCACCCGCGTCACCCGCGCCCTCCTCCGCTACGCCGGCTCCCACCAGACGCTCGAGGTCGCCTTCGGCCCCGAGGCCGGGATGCGCGAGACCTTCGAGACCGCCCACCGCCAGCTCTACGGTTTCGCTGACCCCGAGCGCGAGGTGTATTTCGAGGCCCTCACCGTCGAAACCATCGGCGCCCAGCCCGCCCTGCCCGACAGCGCCACCCGCCCCGACCAGGGCACGCCAACCCCCATCGACACGGTCGACATGGTGGCCAACGGGCAGGCCGCGAAAACCCCGCTCTATGACCGGGAAACCCTCGACCGCGGCCAGTCCGTCGACGGCCCCGCCATCATCCGCGAACCCACCGGCACCGTCATCGTCGAACCCGGCTGGCGCGCCCGTGTCGACGCCTTCGAAAACCTCGTCCTCGACCGCGCGATCCCCCGCAAGGGCATGGAGGACATCGGGAAAGAGGCCGATCCGGTCATGCTCGAGGTCTTCAACAACCTCTTCATGTCCATCGCCGAACAGATGGGCGCCACGCTCGCCAAGACGGCCTATTCAGTCAACATCAAGGAACGGCTCGACTTCTCCTGTGCCCTCTTCGACCCCGATGGCGGGCTCGTCGCCAACGCGCCCCACGTGCCGGTGCACCTGGGCTCCATGGGCGAATCCGTCCGCACCGTGATCCGCGAGAACGCCGGCAAGATGAAGGCGGGCGACGTCTTCGTCCTCAACGCCCCGTTCAACGGCGGCACCCACCTGCCCGACGTCACCGTCATTACCCCGGTCTTTGACGAGGCGGGCACCGAAATCCTCTTCTACGTCGGCTCCCGCGGGCACCACGCCGATATCGGCGGCCGCACCCCCGGCAGCGCGCCCCCCGACAGCACCCATATCGACGAGGAAGGCGTGCTGATCGACGACTTCAAGATGGTCGACCAGGGCCGCTTCCTCGAGGCCGAAACCCGCGCGCTGCTCGCCTCCGGCCCCTACCCCTGCCGTAATATCGACAACAACATCGCCGACCTCCTCGCCCAGATGGCCGCCAACGAAACCGGCGCCCGCGAGGTGCGCCGGATGCTCTCGCAATTCGGCACCGGCGTGGTGCAGGCCTACATGCGCCACGTGCAGGACAACGCCGAGGAAAGCGTGCGCCGCGTGATCGACCGCCTCCGCGACGGCCGCAACACCTACGAGATGGACAGCGGCGCCAAGATCGAGGTTCAGATCACCGTCGACCACGACAACCGCACCGCCACGATCGACTTCACCGGCACCAGCGAACAGGACAGCGGCAACTACAACGCCCCCCTCTCGATCTGCCGGGCGGTGGCGCTCTACGTCTTCCGCACGCTGGTGGGCAGCGACATCCCCCTCAACGAGGGCTGCCTCAAACCCCTCAACCTCATCATCCCCGAGGGCACCTTCATCAACCCGGTCTACCCCGCCGCCGTCATCGCCGGGAACACCGAGGTCAGCCAGTCCATCGCCGACGCGCTCTACGGCGCGCTCGGGGTCATCGCGGGCTCGCAGGGCACGATGAACAACTTCGTCTGGGGTAACGAGGCCTACCAGAACTACGAAACCATCTGCGGCGGCACCGGCGCGGGGCCCGGCTTCGACGGGGCGGACGCGGTGCATTCACACATGACCAACACCCGCATGACCGACCCCGAAGTGCTCGAATGGCGCTTCCCGGTCCGGATCGAGGAATTCTCGATCCGCCGCGGCTCCGGCGGCAAAGGTCAGCATCGCGGCGGCGACGGCATCCGGCGCGAGGTGCGCTTCCTCGAACCGATGACGACGACCGTGCTGACCTCGCACCGCAAGGTGCCGCCCCGCGGCGCCGAGGGCGGCGGGCCCGGCGCCTGCGGCCGCAATGCCATCCGCCGCGCCGACGGCACGGTCGAGGAGCTCAAAGGCAACGACATGGCCGAAGTCGGCCCGGGCGACGTCTTCGTGATGGAGACACCGGGCGGCGGCGGCTTCGGCACGGCGGCCTGACCGGGCCGCCCGACCATGCCGCACCCGGGACCAACCCACGCGGCAAAAGAAGACCGAAAGACCAAAGACGACCTCAACAACGGGAGTACGACCACCATGAAGACCAATTTCACGAAACTGCTGGCTGTCTCGGCACTCGCCGCCGCCAGCCTTGGCGCCCCCGCCCTTGCCGAAGAAGGCAAGATCAAGGTGGGCCTCATCCTGTCGCTCTCCGGCCCCGGCTCGGTGCTGGGACAGGAGATGCAGAAGGGCGCCGACCTCGCCCTCGAAATGCTGGATGGCAAGCTTGGCGGCAAGGCGGCCGAGTTCATCTACGAGGACGACCAGCGCAAGCCCGATGTCGGCAAGGAAGCCGCCGAACGCCTGACCCGCTCGGAAGATGTGGACGTGGTCATCGGCTCGTCCTTCTCGAACGTGATGATGGCCATCCACCGCCCCATCACCCGCGCCGGCAAGATCGTCCTCAGCCCCAACCCGGCCCCCGCGCCGCTGGCGGGCGACAAGTGCGACCCCAACTACTTCGCCGTGCCCTTCCAGAACGACCAGCTGGCCGAGGCCGTCGGCACCCACCTTTCGGCCGAGGGCGTCGGCTCCGCCTTCATCCTCGCCCCCAACTACCAGGCGGGCCGTGACCTTCTCGAAGGCTTCAAGCGCACATATACCGGCGAGATCGTGGGCGAGATCTACACGCCGCTGGAACAGACCGACTTCTCCGCCGAGCTGACACAGGTGAAATCGGCCGACCCCGACGCCGTCTTCGTCTTCTACCCCGGCGGGCTCGGCATCCAGTGGGTCAAGCAATACGCCCAGGCCGGCCTCAAGGACGACACGCCGCTCTACAGCGCCTTCACCTATTTCAACGGCGCCGCCCTCAACGCCATCGGCGAGGCTGGGCTGGGCCTGAAAAGCGCCGCCCAATGGACGATCGACCTGCCCAACGACGCCAACATCGAATTCGTCGAGGCCTTCCGCGCCAAGTACGACTCGCCCCCGTCCGACTTCGCCGCCATGGCCTATGACGCCGTCCGCCTGATCGACAGCGCCGCGGCCAAGGTCGACGACCTCGACGACACCGACGCTTTCCGCGCCGCCCTCCGCGAGGCCGATTTCGCCTCCGTCCGCGGCGAGTTCCGGTTCAACACCAACCAGCACCCGATACAGGCAATGTACCTCGCCACGGTCGAGGCCGACGAGGACGGCAACTACATCGCCGTCTCCGAAAGCGTGATCGAGGAGGCGATGGAAGACAGCTACGCCAAGGACTGCACGATGGAGTGATCCATCTCACGACCTGGCATGTCACCGACGTTACCCTCGCAGGAAACTGCGGGGGTAATTTCGTTGAGCACGCTGCAACCTTAGCCGACGCTCAAGTTCGACACAGAACGAACCCGTCCGCCCGCCTCTCCCAGCGCCCTTCCCGCTCTATTTCCATGGGCACCGAAAAGGTGGCGCCAGGCCGAGAACGATTATCCTCCGCCACTGTGGGAAATGCTCCTCGATCCCTCAAACCACGTGGCACAGCGCAGTTTCGACCGAACGATACCGGTCCAGCGAAAAAATCGCGCTGTCGGGATGAAGTTGATCCTTCGCCGCCGCAAACCACTCTCGGTTGGCCGCGCTTTCGACGATCCATGCCGCCTCGACCGGAGGACCGGAAAAGTTTTCATCGAAGATAGCATGGATATCCATGCCTCATGGATGGCAGTTTCCAGATAAGTGTCAACGTCCGCTTCACCCGGATAGCGCCACACCTTCGGCCAGGCCGCCCCCTCAAAAATCCACCATCACAGCCCGCCCCTGCGCCTGCGCCAGTTCCACCACCCGCGACGCCACCGCCAGGTCCTGCAACCCCACGCCCGTGCCATCGAACAGAGTGATCTCCTCCGCACTCCGCCGCCCCGGATGCGCGCCATTGATGACGGCCCCCAGCTGCTGAACATCCCCCTCACCAATCAGCCCCATCGCCACCGCATGCTGCGCCTCGCCGATCGACACCGATTGCGCCACCTCGTCGGTGAACACCACCGCCCGGGCCAGCAACTCCGGCGCCACCTCCTGCTTGCCCTTCGTATCCGTCCCCATGCAGGCCACATGCGTGCCGGGCGCCACCTGATCCGCCCCGAGAATGGCCTCGAAAGACGAGGTGATCGAGATGATCACATCCGCCTCCCGCATACCCCCCAGCTCGACCGCCTCGAACGGCACCCCGGCCTCCTCCGCCACCTTCTCCAGGTTCGGCAACATCTCCGGATGCAGGTTCCAC
Organism: Roseovarius sp.; assembly: GCF_965228755.1. Taxonomy (GTDB): domain Bacteria; phylum Pseudomonadota; class Alphaproteobacteria; order Rhodobacterales; family Rhodobacteraceae; genus Roseovarius. The sequence goes on along the minus strand of NZ_CBDDIG010000013.1, from coordinate 665,271 downwards.
CCGATCACCTTCTCGAACCGCCGCTGCTCCAACGCCGCGTGCAACTGGAACGCCGCCTGGTGCCCCGCGCCGATCATTCCCAGCACCCGCGCATCCTCCCGCGCCAGGTACCGGATCGACACCGCCGACGCCGCCGCCGTCCGCAGCGCCGTCAACAGGTTGCCGCCCACCATCGCATGGACCCGGCCGGTATCCGCATCGAACAGCACCACCGTCGACTGGTGATTGATCACCTCGTGCTTCGCCAGGTTATGCGGCCAGTACCCCCCGGCCTTCACCCCCAGCGTCAGCCCCGACCGGTCGAACCCGCCCTTGAAGCCGTAAAGTGCGTCCTCATGCCCGATCGCCTCGCGTACCACGGGGAAGTTATACGCCTCCCCCGCCGCCATCGCCGCGAACACCCGCTCGACCGCCTCGAACGCGACCTCCCGCGTCATCAGGTCGGCAATCTCCCGCTCCGGTACGATGATCATCCCCGGCCCCCGCTCAATACGCAAAGCCACGGGCCGAGACCGGCCAGACCACCTCGACCTTGCCGCCCCGCACGCCCACGTACCAGTCATGCACGTTACAGGTCGGGTCACAGTGCCCCGGCACCAGCTTCAGCTTGTCATTGACGGCCAGCACCCCATCCGGGTCGGCCACAACGCCATGCTCGTCCGAGCATTTGACGTATTCCACGTCATCCCGCCCGAAGACCACCGGCAAGCCGCTGTCCACCGATTGCGCCTTCAGCCCGGCATCGACAATCGCCTTGTCGGGCTTGGCATGGCTCATCACGCTGGTCAGCAGGAACAGCGCGTTCTCCCACTCGCCCCGGTCGATCCGCTGGCCGGTCTGATCGAGGATCCGCCCGTAATCCGCATCCATGAAGGCATACGACCCGCATTGCAGCTCGTTATACACCCCCGACGCGCTCTCGAAGTAATAGGACCCCGTGCCGCCCCCGCCGACGATATCGCACTCCAGCCCCTCGGCCTTCAGCGTATCCACCGCGTCCTTCACCATCGCCACGGCAATATCGATCTTGGCCTTCCGGTCCTCGTAGGCGTCCAGATGCTGCATCGCCCCCTGGTAGGCTTGAATACCTCCGAATTTCAGCCCCGGCGCGGCATCAATCGCCTTCGCGATCTCCACCACCTCCGGCGTCGTCGTCACCCCGCAGCGCCCGGCGCCACAGTCGATCTCGACAAGGCACTCGATCTCCGTCCCGTGCCGCTCCGCCGCGGCCGACAACTCGCCCACGTTGGCCGGGTCGTCCACACAGCACAGCACCCGCGCCCCCAGATTCGGCAACCGCGCCAGCCGGTCGATCTTGGCCCCATCGCGCACCTGGTTCGACACCAGCACATCGCCGATGCCCCCACGCACGAACACCTCTGCCTCGCTCACCTTCTGGCAACAGACGCCACAGGCCCCGCCCAGCTCGACCTGAAGCTTCGCCACGTCCACCGACTTGTGCATCTTGCCATGCACCCGGTGCCGCATCCCGTGCGCCTTGGCATAGTCGCCCATCTTGCGGATGTTCCGCTCCAGCGCGTCGAGGTCGAGCACAAGGCAGGGCGTCTGGATCTCTGCCTCGCCCATCCCCGGCTTGGCCGGAATGTCGAAGCCCACGTCGAATTCGTCCAGGTTGCTCACGTCTTTCATCTCACTATCTCCTTCTCAGCCCGCCATCCACGGCAGCTTGTCGAGGTCCACGTTCCCTCCGGTGACGATCACGCCCACCCGCTTGCCCGCGAACCGCTCCCTGTTCTTCAGGATCGTCGCCAGCGGCACCGCGCTGCTGGGCTCCATCACGATCTTCATCCGCTTCCATGTCAGCTTCATCGCCTCGACGATCTCCTCCTCCGACGCGGTCAGGATGTCGCGCACATAGGTCGACACGAAGTGCCATGTCAGGTCCTTCAGCGGCACCTTCAGCCCGTCCGCCACCGTCTCCGGCGCGTCGTCGGCGATGATGTGCCCGGCCCGGAAACTGCGATACGCGTCATCCGCCTGCTCCGGCTCGGCGGCGATCACCTGCACATCCGGCGCCAGCTCCGACAGCGTCAGGCAGGTGCCCGAGATCATTCCGCCCCCGCCGATCGGCGCCACCACCATGTCCAGCCCGCCGGTCTGCGCCATCAGCTCCCGCGCACAGGTGCCCTGCCCGGCAATGACGCGCGGGTCGTTATAAGGATGCACGAAATCGCCCCCCGTCCGCGCCTGCACCTCGGCGAACACCGCCTCGCGGCTGCTGGTCGAGGGCTCGCACTCGGTGATCGTCCCGCCATAGCCGCGCACGGCATCCTTCTTGGCCTGCGGCGCGGTGCGCGGCATCACCACGTTGCAGGGAATGCCCCGCCGCCCCGCCGCATAGCTTAGCGACAGCGCGTGATTGCCCGAGGAATGGGTGCAGACCCCCTTCTCCAGCATATCCTCCGGCAGACCGAACACGGCATTCGTCGCGCCCCGCACCTTGAACGCCCCGGCTTTCTGGAAGTTCTCGCACTTGAAGAACAGCTCCGCCCCGGTCAGGTCGTTGAGGTAAGAAGATGTCAACACAGGCGTCCGATGGATATACGGCCCGATCCGCTCATGCGCGGCCAGCATGTCGTCGAACACCGGTATTAACGACTTGTTCGGGATTAACGTCTTGTTAACATCCTTCATCACGCGGCCTCCCTTTGCCTGGCGCCTGCGGAGGCCCGATACACCTCCTGCGCCGCCGCCACGCCCGAGCCCAGCCGGATATCCATCCCGATATCGGCCATGCACATCTCCGCCGTGGCAATCCCGCTCAGCGCCATGACATCCGTCAGGCTCCCCAAATGCCCGATCCGGAACACCTTGCCGGCGACCTCCCCCAGCCCGGTGCCGAAGGCCGTGCCATAGACCTCGGCCGCCCGCGCCACGATATCGCTGGCATTCACCCCCTTCGGCGTCCGGATCGCGCTCACCGTGTCCGACCACAGCTCCGGCCCCGCGGCACACAGCTCCAGCCCCCAGGCCTGCACCGCCGCCCTGACGCCGTCGGCAATCCTCGCATGGCGGGCAAAGACCTGCGCCATCCCCTCCGCCAGCAGCATGTCGCAGGCCAGGTTCAGCCCGTTGATCAGCCCGACCGGCGGCGTATACGGATACCCGCCCTGCGCATATCCCTTCTCCATGTCGCGAATGTCGAAGAACGTCCGCGGCAGCCGCGCCTCCTCCACCGCCGCCAGCGCCTTGCGGCTGAACGCGGTGATCGCCAGCCCGGCGGGCAGCATGAACCCCTTCTGCGACCCGGCCAGCGCCACGTCGACACCCCAGTCGTCGAACCGGAACTCCATCGACGCGATCGACGACACGCCATCGACGAACAGCATCGCCGGATGCCCGGCCTTGTCCATCGCCGCCCGCAGCGCCCCGATATCCGAGCGCACCCCGGTCGCCGTCTCGTTATGCGTGGCCAGCACCGCCTTGATCCGGTGGCCCCGGTCCTCCGCCAGAACCGCGCCCAGCCGCTCTGCCGGAATGCCCTCGCCCCACGGCACCTCGACGACCTGCACATCCAGCCCGTGACGCTGGCACATGTCGATCCAGCGATGCGAGAACATCCCGTTCCTTGCCGCCAGCACCCGGTCACCGGGCGACAGCGTGTTGGTCAGCGCCGTCTCCCACCCGCCCGTGCCGGTCGAGGGGAACAGGAACACCTCCGCGCTCTCGCTCTTCAAAATCTCCCGCACCTTGCCCCTGACCGGGTGCAGCATCTCGCCGAACACGGCCGAGCGATGGTCGATCGTCGGCATGTCGCACGCCTTGCGCAGCGCCTCGGGAATGTTCGTCGGGCCGGGAATGAAAACCGGGTTCTGCAAGCTCATCATGGGCTCCTCCATCGCCTGACCGGAACGCTAGCAACGGGCGAGCCGAATGGAAATTTTTTTGAAAACCGGTTTCAGAATCGGTGGAAACGACGAAATTCCGGGATTATCAATGGGTTGAATTTTTTCACGATGCGAAGGCGTTTTTCATATGGCGCAGGAAACCGACAGCCCCAACCGCCGCGCCCGCGGCCGCCCCCGCGGCTGGGACGACAAGACCGAGCAGAACACCATCAAGTCGCTCGACCGGGCGATGCTGGTCTTCGAGCATCTCAGCCGCTTCAAGGGCCGGATGCTGACCGAACTGGCCGACGACCTGAACCAGTCGCCCGCCACGGTCTACCGCGTGCTCGTCACGCTCGAGACCCGCGGCCTCGTCGAATTCGACCCCGGCGAACAGCTCTGGCATATCGGTGCGCAGGCATTCGTCATCGGCGCCGGCTTCCTCCGCCGCACCAGCCTCGTCGAACGCGCCCGCCCGATCCTGCGCCACCTGATGGAACAGACCGGCGAGACCGCCAATCTCGGCCGCGAGCAGGACGGGCAGGTGCTGTTCCTCAGCCAGGTCGAGACCAACGCCACCATCCGCGCCTTCTTCCCGCCCGGCACCCTGGCCGAGATGCATTCCTCGGGCATCGGCAAGGTGCTGCTGGCCCAGATGCCGCCCGAAAGGGTGGCGCAGGTGCTGGCCAGCCACCCCTTGCAGACCTTCACCGCCAACACCCTCACCGACCCGGCAAGCCTGGCCCGCGACCTCGCCACCATCCGCGAACAGGGCTTCGCCATCGACGCCGAGGAACGCAACGAAGGGATGCGCTGCATCGCCGCCCCGGTCTTCGACCACAGCCGCACCGCCGTGGCCGGCCTCTCCGTCTCGGGTCCCACGAGCCGCGTCTCCGAGGACAAGACCGAGGAGCTGAGCCGCGCCGTGATGCAGGCCGCGCAAGACTTGTCCTCCGCCCTCGGCGGGCTCCCCTGACCTATCTGTTATCGCCTTTCAAAGAGACGCCGCCGCCCGGCTCGCCTGGTCATACTGCCCCGACAAAGACCTGAGCGTCCGCGCCAGGTCACGCATCTGCGCCCCGGTCAATTCCGAGCTGCCCGCGTCCAGCAGGCACTGCCGCCGCACGTCGCGATAGCCCTCGCACAGCTTTTCGCCCTTGGCCGAGGTGCGGTAGAACACTTCCTTCCCCCGCTTCTCGGAATCGATCAGTTCATGCTTCGTCAACTTCCGCAGCGAATAGTTGACGGTGTGGTTGTCCTCGATATTCAGAAGGAAGGCTATATCGCTAAGCCGCTTGTCGCGCCCGCGATGGTTCACGTTATGCAGAATCAGGATGTCGAGCGGGTTCAGATCCCCCTGCCCCGCGGCCGCCATGCAGCGCGTCATCCAGCGGGAAAACGCGTTGAAGGCGATGATCAGCCCGAACTCGAATTCCGACATCTCCCAGCCCTCGCCCTCGGCCAGATGCCGTGACGAAACGATCCGCCGCCCAACGTCGCCATCTCCGGACATGACCCTCCCTTTCACCTGAAAACGCTTACGTTTTGTTAATGTTTTCACATCGTGTCGCCGTTTTCAACTCCGGCCACCATCTTTCCTGACATACCCGCCCGGCCATCGAGACCGATCCTCGACACCACCCCCGGCGGATGCCTCGGCGCGCCCCTAAATAACAAAACGTTGACAAATTACAAACGTTCCGTCAGCTTTGCGCCATAATCAATCAGGGAGAAAACACCATGAAACTGACCAACCTGCTCAGCGCCGCCGCCCTCGCGACGGCCCTCGCCCTTCCCGCCTCGGCCGAGAAATGGGACATGCCGACCCCCTACCCGGATGCGACCTTCCACACCGTCAACATCAGCGAATTCGCCTCTGACGTGTCCGAGGCCACTGATGGCGCACTGGAAATCACCGTCCACTCCGCCGGCTCGCTCTTCAAACACCCCGAGATCAGCAAGGCCGTCCGCAGCGGCCAGGTGCCGATCGGCGAATTCTTCCTGTCGCTGCTGGCCAACGACAACGCCGTCTTCGGCGCCGACTCGCTGCCCTTCCTCGCAACCAGCTACGAGGATGCGCAAAAGCTCTGGGACGCCCAGAAAGACGTGGTCACCAAGCTGCTCGACGAACAGGGGCTGATGCCGCTCTACGCCGTGCCGTGGCCGCCGCAGGGGCTGTACACCACCAAGGAAATCAACTCCGTCGAAGACCTCGCCGGCCTGAAGTTCCGCACCTACAACGCCACGCTGGAAGAGTTCGCCAACCTCGCCGGCGCGGCCCCCACGCAGGTCGAAGTGCCCGACATCCCGCAGGCCTTCAGCACCGGCCGGGTCGAGGCGATGATCACCTCGCCCTCCACCGGCGCCAACTCGCAGGCCTGGGATTTCCTGTCGCATTACACCGATATCCAGGCGTGGATCCCGAAGAACATCGTCGTCGTCAACAAGCGCGCCTTCCAGCGGCTTGACGAGGAAACCCAGCAGGCCGTGCTCGACGCCGCCGCCGCCGCCGAAACCCGGGGCTGGGAGATGAGCCAGAAGGAAACCGACGAACAGACCGCCGTGCTCGAGGAAAACGGCATCACCATCGTCGAACCTTCGGAAGAACTGATGACCGGCCTGCGCGAGATCGGCGAGCAGATGCTGGCAAACTGGAAGGAAGAGGCGGGCGAAAACGGCGCAGCGCTGCTCGACGCCTACCAGCGGTAACGGCCACCGGCCTGCCGGGCGCCTCCCCGCGCCCGGCCACCCCCTGACAGGAGAATGCCCATGCGGAGCATCCTGAATACCCTGTACCGCGTGGCGGGCGGGCTGGCGGCGCTGTTCATCCTCGCCATCACCCTGCTGGTCTTCGCCCAGGTCGGCCTCAACCTCGCCGACAAGATTTCCGCCGCCATCACCGGCCGCGGCGTCGGCCTGACGATCCCCTCCTATGCCGATTTCACCGGCTTCTTCCTCGCCGCCTCCACCTTCCTCGGCCTCGCCTACACTTTGCGCGAAGGCGGGCATATCCGGGTGACGCTGATCACCGGCCACCTGTCCGACCGCGCCCGCCGCGGCACCGAGATCGCCGTGACAGCCATCGCCCTCGCGATGACCGCCTTCGCCACGTGGTACATGGTCAAACTGGCGCTGGAATCGCACGAGTTCGGCGACAAGAGTTCCGGCATGGTCTCCGTCCCCCTCTGGATCCCGCAGATCCCCGTGGCCCTCGGCCTCGCCATCCTGTCCATCGCGCTCATCGACGACCTGGTCGATCTGCTGCGCGGCCGCCCGCCCTCGTGGGAGGGCAAGGGCGAAAACCTTCTCAACGAATAGGATCGCCCGGCCATGACCGTCACCCTGCTCTCCGTCATCCTGCTGATCCTGCTCTTCGCCTTTCTCGGCGCGGGCCTCTGGGTCGCGCTTTCGCTCCTCGGCGTCGGCATCGCCGGCATGGCGCTCTTCTCCAACGCGCCCCTCGGCCTTGTCATGGCCACCACCATGTGGGGACACAGCAACAACTGGGCGCTCGCCGCCCTGCCGCTCTTCATCTGGATGGGCGAGATCCTCTTCCGCTCGCGCCTGTCCGAGGACATGTTCGCCGGCCTCGCCCCGTGGATGAACCGCCTCCCCGGCCAGCTTCTGCACGTCAACGTCTTCGCCTGCGGGATCTTCGCGGCGGTCTCCGGCTCCTCCGCCGCCACGGCAGCCACCATCGGCAAGCTCTCCATCCCCGAACTCAAGCAACGCGGCTACCCCGAGACGATGGTGATCGGCACGCTGGCGGGCTCGGCCACGCTGGGCCTCCTGATCCCGCCCTCGATCATCCTCATCGTCTACGGCGTCGCGACCGAGCAATCCATCGCCCGGCTCTTCGTGGCCGGCGTCCTGCCGGGTCTGATGCTGGTGGCGCTTTTCGTGGGCTTCCTCGCCGTCTGGTCGATGCTCAACCGCCACCGCCTGCCGGATGAAGCCGAGAACGTGCCATTCCGCGAACGTCTCCGCCGCTCGCGCCGGCTGATCCCGGTGCTGCTCTTGATCCTCGGCGTGATCGGCTCGATCTATGCCGGCCTCGCCTCGCCCACTGATGCCGCCGCGGTCGGCGTGGTGCTCGCCCTGATCCTGTCGTGGAGCTCCGGCTCCCTCACGGTCCAGACCTTCAAGGACGGGCTGATGGGCGCGATGGTCACCTCCTGCATGATCGCCTTCATCCTCGCCGGGGCCTCCTTCCTGACCGTGGCGATGGGCTTCACCGGCATCCCCCGGACGCTCGCGGAATGGATCGGCGCGATGGAGCTGTCGACCTTCACCCTCCTCGCCGCGCTCACCATCTTCTTCGTCATCCTCGGCTGCTTCCTCGATGGCATTTCCGTCGTCGTCCTCACCGCCTCGGTCATCATGCCGATGGTGCTCGACGCCGGGATCGACCCGCTCTGGTTCGGCATCTTCCTCGTCATCGTCGTGGAAATGTCGCAGATCACGCCGCCCGTGGGCTTCAACCTCTTCGTGCTGCAATCCCTCACCGGCCGCGACATCCTCAGCGTCGCGGTGGCGGCCCTGCCCTTCTTCTGCCTGATGATCGTGGCCATCGTGCTGATCATCGTCTTCCCGGAAATCGTCACCTACCTGCCGGGGCGGATGTGACCGGGGGCAACGCAGATACCACGCCGCAAACCGCCCCCCGCATCCGCACCGCGGGGGTCGACGGGATGCTGGTCAGCTTCGGCGACAGCCTGAGCGAACCGGCCAACCGCGCCGCGCTGGCCTTCCGGGCGGAGATCGAGCGGCAGGGCTGGGACGGGGTCGAGGAAAGCACCACCTCGCTGGTCTCGGCCTACCTGCGCTTCGACCCGCTGCACCTTGGCCATGGCGAGTTGAAGGCCAAGCTCGACACCCTGCTCTCCAACCGCGACTGGTACGAGGCGCCCCTCCCCTCCGGCCGCCGCCTCTGGCGCATCCCGGCGGTGTTCGGCACCGACCTCGGCCCGCAACTGGACCAGGCGGCAGAGGCGGCGGGCGTCACCACCAAACAGGCCATCAAGGACTTCACCCAAACCCGCATACGCGTCCAGACCATCGGCTTCGCCCCCGGCCAGCCCTATCTTGGCGAGCTGCCAAAGGCATGGGACATCCCCCGCCAATCCACCCTCACGAGCCGCATCCCCGAGGGCGCGTTGGCCGTCGCCATCCGGCAACTGGTGCTCTTCTCCGTCGCCACGCCCACCGGCTGGCAACATATCGGCCAGACCGCCATGCGCCTCTTCCAGCCGGAGGCCGACGAGCCCTTCCTACTGCGCCCCGGCGACGAGGTGGAGTTCACCCAAACCGCCGCCGAAACCCTGTCGAACATGCGATCTGACCCCCATGGCGGCGCGGAGCGGTCGGACCTGCCATGACCGACACCCTGACCATCCACCGCACCGGGCCGGGCCTGACCCTGCAGGACATGGGCCGCCCCGGCTACCTCGCCCTCGGCCTCTCACGCGGCGGCGCGGCGGACCGGCTTGCGCTGGCCGAAGGCGCGGCACTCCTCGGCCATTCGACCGACCTGACCGCCATCGAGATGACCGGCACGGGCGGCGAATTCGAGGCCAGCCGCGACACCCGCATCGCCCTGACCGGCGCCCCCATGGCCGCCAGCATCGACGGCACCCGCATCGCCTGGAACGCCAGCCACACCCTGCCCGCCCAGGCCCGCCTGACCATCGGCTCGGCCAGCGAAGGCGTCTACGGCTACCTCCATGTCGGCGGCGGTGTCCGCCCGCCCGAACGGCTCGGCGCCCACTCGGCCCATCTGGCAGCCGGGATCGGCGGGCTGCTCGAAGCCGGCGACCGAATAGACCTCGGCCCGGACGACCGCACCGCCACCGGCCTGACGCTCCCCAAGGACAGCCGCTTCGCCGGCGGCACCATCCGCATCCTGCCCTCGATCCACACCGACGCCTTCCCCGAAGAGCTCTGCACCCGGTTCGAGAATACCACCTTCACCCGCGACACCCGCGGCAACCGCATGGGCGTGCAACTGAAATGGGATGGCGACGGCTTCCTCCCCGAGATCGGCCGCAAGATCGTCTCCGAAGTCATCATGCCCGGCGACATCCAGATCATCGGCGACGGCACCCCCTACGTGCTGCTCAGCGAATGCCAGACGACCGGCGGCTACCCCCGGATCGCCACCGTCCTGCCCTGCGACCTGCCGCGCATCGCGCAAGCCCCGGCGGGCGCACCGCTCCGGTTCCGTTTCGTCACCCTCGAAGAGGCCGTCGAGGCCGAACGCAAATCCGCCCAGGCCATCGCCGACCTGCCGAAACGCCGCCAACCCCTGATCCGCGACCCGGCCACCATCCCGAACCTGCTGTCCTACCAGCTCATCTCGGGCATGACGGCGGGCCGCGAGCTTGACCCTGAAGGAGCCTGACAATGTCACGAACCGTCGATCTCAACGCCGATATGGGCGAAAGCTTTGGCCCCTGGGTGATGGGCCGCGATGCCGACCTGCTGGATGTCATCACCTCCGCCAACATCGCCTGCGGCCTGCACGCGGGCGACTGGGACACCATGGCGGAAACCATGAAACGGGCGGTCGCCAACGGTGTGGGCCTCGGCGCGCATCCCGGCTTCCCCGACCTGCAAGGCTTCGGCCGCCGCCGGATGCATATGCCCGCCGCCTCGCTCGCCAACCTCGTCCGCTACCAGGTCGGCGCGGCAGAGGGGATGGCGCGGGCCGCGGGCGGCACCCTCCGGCACCTCAAGCTGCACGGGGCGATGGCCAACATGGCCTCGGAGGACGAGGCCATGGCCCGCACCTGCTACGAGGCCGCCCTGTCTGTCGCGCCGGACCTGATCGTCATGGTCCTGGCCGGCACCGCGCAGGAAAAGGCCGCGCGTTCAATCGGTTGCCCCATCGCGCACGAGATTTTCGCCGACCGCGCCTATAACGACGACGCCACCCTCGTCGACCGCAGCCAGCCCGGCGCGGTGATCCACGACGCCGCCCTCGCCGGTCAGCGCATGGTCGAGATGGTCCGCGAGGGCGCCATCATCACCGAGAGCGGCAAGCGGATCGAGACCCGCATCGACACGATCTGCCTGCATGGCGACACCGCCGAGGCGGTGGACATCGCCAAGACGGTCCGGCAGGCCCTCAAGGACGCGGGGATCGGCCTGCGCCGGTTCCACGACGAGGCCGCATCTTGAGCGGTTGCGGCGCTGTGGTATCATGGGGATGCATACAAGGTCTTTACGGAGGCATGAGATGCATTCAGACCTGCAAACCCGCCGCCGCGTGCTGCTCGTCACCTATCGCCGGTATCTCGAGGCCGAGCGCGCCCTGACGCTGGCCCGGCAGGAGATGAAGGCGTGGTTCCCCGCCGCCGCCCGGCCGGGGGAGACGGCCATCGGCCAGCCCGGCTCGCGCATCCGGCGCGTCTATGACCGGCGCGAGCGGGCGATCCTGCAACTTGCTGCGGCGAAAGAGAAATTGGAACGCGCACGGGTCAGGCTGGCGGCCAGACGCCCGGCGCCGTTGCAGCTGATCTGGGTCCGGTAATGGGCCCTTGTCAGCCGCCCATCTGGGTGACGAGGGCGTGGCCGACCATGCCCAGCGAGAACCCCAGCAGCGCGGCGAGGGAGGGCGCCTGGCGGTGCTCCAGATGGGCCTTCACGGCGATGTCCTGGAAGGTCAGGAACAGGATGCCGCCCGCCGCCGCCATCATGATCACTCCGGTCAGAAGCGGTTGATCCGCAAGGAAAAAATACCCCAACAGAACCGCCGCCGGACCCAGCAGTGACAGGGCCAGGAAGATGCGCATGATGCGGCGGCCGGAGTGGTCGCCGGCTTGCAGTTCGCGCCAGGAGTTGAAGGCCTCGGGGAGGTTCTGGGCGCCGATGAGGAAGGCCAGCAGCGCCGCCTCGGCGGTGCGGGCGGCCATCATGGCGCCGAGGGCGGCCGCTTCGGGGACGAAATCGGTCAGCATGGCGATGAACTGGGCGTTTTTCGAGGCGTTCTGTTTCTGCAGGTGTTCCAGCAGGGCGAACACCGCGCCACCGGCGAAGAATGTCAGGACCGCCGCCCAAAGTGGAAGCATTTCAAGGGCTTGCGGGACCAGAACAAAGGCCACGGCCGAGACGAGGATGCCGCCGCCGAAGGCGATGACGCTGTGGCGGACCTCTTCTTCGAGCCAGTTGGGCTGGATGCGTTCGATGCTGGCGAGATAGCCGCCGGCGGGGATCATCAGGCCGGCGAAAAGGCCGTAGAAGATGGCAAGAAGTACGTCTGGCATGGCACGAGACTAGGGGTTTCGGGGCGGGGATCAAGGCCGCCGGAAAGCCCGATTTCCAACGTCGGTATAACGTCGGTATTTTGTCGGTATTACGTCGGTGCGACGGACCGACGCCCGCGTCAGCCCCCGGGCGGATCGGGGATCAGCAGGCAGGCCGACAGAACCCGGCGGGTGTCGTCGAAGATCGAGGGCCGCTCGCCCCGCCAGCGGCCGAAATGGCGGTGCGCGGGTAGCGGCCCGTCACCGGCGAGGCCCGCCATGGTCTCGCGCGTCTCCTCGGCGAATTTGCGGTAGCGGGTGCGCAGGTTGTCGTGGAACGTGTCGCGGTGGCGCACCTCCATCCGGAGATGGAAGAGCGAGCTGCGCGCCCGGGGGCGGATTTCGACGTCGTCGATGAAGGCGCCGACCCCCGCCCATTCGGCCAGCGCGCGGCGGGCCACTGCCTGCGCCTTGCGCGACCGGCCCTGCCGGGCGAAGACACGGGCGAGCGCGGCCGGCGCCGTCGCACGGCGCGGGTCGCCCTTGCCAAAGCCCATAACCGCGATCCGGTCGGCCAGCACGAACAGCCAGCGCGCGCGGCCCACGCGCCCCTCGTCCCACGCCCGGTTGCCAGCTTCCATCGCCCGCTCCCAGACCAGTTCGGACCGGCGCCAGCCGGCCTCGCGCGCAAGGCGCATCTCGGTATCGCCGCGCTCAAATCCCCAGATATGCCGCGCGGACATGTTCGTTCTCATGTAGCTCACTTGCCGGTCCATTCAGGTTGCAGTTTCCGGTTTCCAGAACATAGGCGTGATCGGCCAGTTCGAGCGCCAGCTCGGCGTTCTGCTCGACCAGCACAACGGCCAGCCCCTGCTGCTGGTTGATCTCGCGGATGATCTCGGCGATCTCGTCGACGATGACGGGCGCCAGCCCCATCGACGGCTCGTCCATCAACAAGAGGCGCGGCTTCGACATCAGCGCCCGGCCGATGGCCAGCATCTGCTGCTCGCCGCCCGACAGGGTCTGCGCCCGCTGCCCGCGCCGCTCTTGCAGGCGGGGGAACTTCTTGTAGACCGTCTTGAGATCGGCCTCGATCCCGTCCATGTCCTTGCGCAGGAAGGCCCCGGTGCGCAGGTTCTCCTCGACCGTCATGTCAGGAAAGATGCGTCGCCCCTCGGGGACATGGGCGATGCCGTGGGCCACGACCTTGCTGGCCGGCAGCCCGTCGATGCGCTTGCCCTCGAAACTGATCTCGCCCGTCGTCACCGGCAGCATCCCCGACATGGCGCGCAGGGTGGTGGTCTTGCCCGCGCCGTTGCCGCCGATGATGGTGACGATCTGGCCGGTATCTACCGTCATCGAGATGTCGCGGATGGCGGTGATCTTGCCATAGGCGGCCGACACGCCCTTCAGCTCAAGCAACATTGCGCGACCCTCCGAGATAGGCCTCGATCACGTCGGGGTGGTTGCGGATCTCGTCCGGCCCGCCCTCGGCCAGGAACTTGCCGAAGCTCATGCAGGTGATGGTGTCGCACAGCCCCATGATCGCCTGCATGTCATGCTCGACGATCAGGATGGTGATCCCCTCGTGGCTGAGCTTTTCCATCAGGTCCATCATGCGCCGGGTCTCTTCCGGGTTCATGCCGGTGAAGGGCTCGTCCAGCAGCATCACGTCGGGATGGCTGGCATAGGCGACGGCCAGCCCCAGCGCCCGCTGATGGCCATGCGACAGGTCGCCGGCGCGCTCGCCCTTCAGGTGGGCGATGCCGAAGAATTCCAGCGCCTCGGTCGCCCGCGCCTCGGCCCCGCGCCGGTCTTCCTTGTCCCAGCCGACGATGGCGGCGAAGATGTTGGGGCGGAAGGGCATATGCGTGCCGACAAGGGCATTTTCCATCACCGTCAGCTCGGCAAACAGCGTCGAGTGCTGGAAGGTGCGCACCACGCCGCGGCGGGCGACCTCGTGCATCTTCAGCCCGGAGATGTTCTCGCCCCGCAGCAGGACCTGCCCGCCGCTGGGCTTGTAGAAGCCCGAGATCATGTTGAACGTGGTGGTCTTGCCCGCCCCGTTCGGCCCGATCAGCCCGTGAATTTCCCCGTGCTTCACCTTGAAGCTGAGATGGTCGACGGCGGTCAGCCCGCCGAAACGCATGGTCAGGTCCCTGACCTCCAGCAGGTCGGTCATGACTTCGCCTCCTTCCGGGTGAACCTTTGCACGATGCTTTCCAGCCCGTTGGGCAGGAACAGGATCGAGGCGATGAGGATCGCGCCGTAGATCAGCGGGCGGAGCTGTTCGAAGCCCATCTCGCGCAGCACCATCTCGTTCAGCACGGTCAGCAGCACGCAGCCGAGGATCGGCCCGTAGAAGGTGGCGGTGCCGCCGACGATGGCCCAAGTGAGCACGAAGACCATCACCTCGACATCGAAGCTGTTGGGGTTGATGGTGCCCACGTAATGCGCCATCAGCGCGCCGCCGATCCCGGCAAAGCCGGAGGCGATGGCGAAGGCCAGCGTGCGGTAGGCGCGCAGGTTCACGCCCGACGCCTCGGCCAGCTTGTCCTGCCAGTGGACGGCGTGGAAGGTCAGGCCCACGGGGCTTTTCTCGATCCGCCAGAGGATCCAGAGGCAGAGGATCACGATAGTGCCGGCGAAGTAGTAATAACTGATCGGTTCGAAGAAATCGAAATCGTAGATGCCGATCGAGAAGTCGGGCATCGGGTCGATCCCCTTGATGCCCTTGGGCCCGCCGAAGGGCTCGCGGAAGCGTTTCCAGAGAAGGCGGATGATCTCGCCCGCCGCGAAGCTGCCGATGAGGAAGTAGAACCCCTTCATCCGGAAGAGCGGGAAGCTGAGCAGGATGGCGATGAGGGCCGCCGTGATGCCGCCCAGCAGCATCGAGACGGGCACGAAGACCCCGAATTCCTTGGTGTAGAGCGCGCTGGCATAGGCGCCGACGCCCATGATCACCACGTGCCCGAGCGACCATTCGCCGGTCAGCGTGAGCAGGCGATAGGTGCTGACCAGGAGCACGTTGATGGTCAGGAAGACGAGGATTTCCTGTTGCGAGAAGCTGAGCCCGTGGGGGAGCAGGATGAGGGCCGCGAGGGCGATGGGCCAGAGGAGGTAATTAAGCACGGTCGGCACTCCCGAACAGGCCGGTCGGCTTGACGATCAGCACCAGCAGCATGAGCGACAGCCCGACGATGTCGGCGATCACCCCGTCGTAGAAGGTGGTGACGAAGGTGTGCACCACGGCATAGACGACCGAGGCCAGCACCGCCCCTTCGAGGCTGCCGACGCCGCCGACGATGATGACGATGAAGGCGGTGACGATGACCGAGTGGCCCATATGCGGGTTGACCGAGACGAGCGGGGCCGTAAGCGCCCCGGCGATGCCGGCTAGCCCGGCGCCGATGAACATGGCGATGCGGGCGGTCTGGTTGATCGAGATGCCCTGCAGTTCGGCGGCTTCGGGGTCTTGTGCCGAGGCGCGCAGGGCCCAGCCGAATTTCGTGCGCTTGAGGAAGTACCAGAGGGCGCCGAGAAGGACCACGGCGGCGATGATGACGAAGAGGCGCGAGAGGGGGAGGCGGACCTTGTCTGAGAAGACGATCACCTCCTGCGTCACCGGGGGGATGTGCTCCATCCGGACGCCGTAGCCCATGACGGCGAGCGCCTGCAGGATCATCAGGAAGCCGATCGAGGCGACGAGGCCGCCCAGGGGGTTGTCTCGCAATGGTCGGAAAAGGGCGCGCTCCATCAATAGCCCGAGCACGCCCACGAAGACGAGGCCGAGGGCCACGGCCACAAGGAAGGGGAGGTGCAGGTCGGCGTAGAAGGTGACCACCGCGTAGGCGCCGGCCATGAACAGCTCGCCATGGGCGAAGTTGATCACGCCCATGACACCGAAGATCAGGACCAGCCCCACCGCCACCAGCGAGATGTAGCTCGCGGCATAGACGGCGTTCAGGCAGGTCTGCGCCAGTAATTCAATCATCAGGGTATGTCTTTCCGTGCAGGTAGAGAGCGGCCCGGCCTATGTGCCGGACCGCTACCGTGTGCCACGTTGAGGGGATCAGCCGCGCTGGTCCCACATCTGGTCATAGGCCTTCATGTGCTTGACCAGCAGGTCGCCGTGCTTGTCGTACCATTCGGGGATGTTCTTGAAGCCCTTGATGGTGGCCTTGCCGTCCTCGATCACCACGACGGGCCAGTCGCCGACAAGTGCGTTGTCGATGCCGAAGAGCTCGGTGCCCCACCAGTCGGCGTCGCCGAAGGCGTGCTTGCCGGTGCCGCCGTCCTTCATGGCGGTGATCACCGCCTCGGGGTCGGCCGAGCCGGCCTTTTCGGCGGCGGCTTTCCAGAGGTCCATGATCGAGGCGTATTCCCAGCTCACCGCGCCCCACTGGCCGGGGAAGCGTTCGGCGTATTCGGCGTAGAAGCCGTTGGGGTCTTCGAAATTGACCTGGTCGGAATTCAGCGCCGGGTCGTCGAAATCGGGGAACTGGAAGATAAAGCCTTCCATGAATTCCTTGGACGTCTTCGAGATCATCTGGTCATAGAAATCCGCCGTGCAGCTGATGATCTGACCCTCGTACCCCTGCTGGAAAAGCTGTTCGCAGATCGGGTGGACGTAATCGGCATAGCAGGTGTCGAGGCAGACGATATCGGGGCTGTCGGCGATCAGCCGGGTCACCACGGGCGCGAAATCGGTGGTCGCCGGGTCGAAGAGGAGCGGTTCGCTCTGCATCTCGATGCCGGCGGCCTCGAACGCGGCGAGGTAGGTGGCGACGGAGGGCAGGCCAAGCGCGTCGTCCTGCGCGCACATCACGGCGGTCTTCAGGTCCGGCTTGTTCTCGGCCAGCCATTCGACGCCGGTGACGTTGTAGATCGGGTGGACCTCGGCGGGTGCGATCAGCGTGGTCGTATCGGGCGAAAGGTCCGACGGCAGCAGGGTCGAGAACAGCATGCCGGTCTTGTCGGCCACGGGCTGCACGCCCGGCCACGTGTCGCCGCCCAGCATCATGATGAAGCTGACGCCATCCTCGCGGATCAGCTTGGTCGCGCCGGTGCGGGCCTTGGCGGGGTCATATTCGTTGTCGTAGCTCACGAACTCGACCGGGTGGGCGCCGTCGGAAAGCTGGATGCCGCCTGCCTCGTTGATCCGCTCGGCCCAGATTTCGCAGCCGTCGAGACCGGGTTTGCCCCATGCCGCCACGGCGCCCGTCAGGGGGGCGAGGAAGCCGATCTTGATGGGCTCGCCCTGCGCCAGTGCGGCGCCGGGCAAACCCGCGCTGACCGCCGTGGCCGCCGTGGATTTCAGGAACGTACGGCGGGTGAGGCCGGACGAGAAGATTCTGGAAAACATCTTGACACTCCCATGTTGGCACCGCTGCTTTTTCGCGGCTTATTGCGAAGCCGAAACCAACCGGGCAGAGGAAATCAGACGATTTCTGGACCACAACTGAACCAATTACCCAAAATGGTTCGATTTCGGATCAACCATAGCAGGCCAATATCGATTCCGGCAAAGGATTCTTTCGAATTTCTCCCCGACCGGCCCGGCGCAGACCGTCATGAAGCCGCCCGCCAAGCGGGCTTTGGCGGGCGGTAACGCTGATTTTTTGTGCAATCGCAAGGCGCTGGCGGAGAGCGCCGAGGCGGGGAAACCGGGCCGGAGCCTAGCCCGACATGCCCGGAGATTCCTCGGACGCTTCGGCGTAAACGGCGATCAGGCAGCCGGTTTCGGTGTGCGAGGTATGCTCGGTTCCCGCCTCGAGCCAGACCACGTCGCCGGTTCGGTAGACCGTGCCGTCATTGTCGATCAGCTCGCCCTCGACGATCAGAAACTCCTCGGCCCCGCCATGGCGGTGCGGGGTCGACCGCGCGCCCGGTTCCATGCGGTAGATATAGAATCCGGTGTCGCGTTCGGTATGCGGGTTGAGCTTGATGTAGGAGGTCCCCTCCTCCGGCCCGCCGGTGGTGGTGTAGGGGGTATAGGCCGCGTCGTCGCGGATATTCGCGGTCTTCCGTTCGCTGGGCTGGATCGGTTTCATCGGGCGTTCCTTTCCGGGGATGAGAAGGGGGGTATCTGCGCCCGAGTGTAGCCATAATTTGAGTGAGCGCTCAATATAATTTTTCGTGTGTGAACCATCGGCAGACCATGACAGGCCGCTCCGGTTCCCCTAAGCTTTCCGCGACCGGACCAATCGAGAGGAAGCGGCCCGCCGATGATACGCGCAATCGACCTGACCGACGCCGAAACCCACGCGCTGGACGCCGCACCACGGCAGATGACGATGAGCGGCCCCGACGTGGCCGCGCCGACCGAGTGGGAGAACCTCGTTGTCGACCGCCCCTCGCCCCATGTCCGGGCGGGCACTTGGAAATGCGAGCCCTACACGGACGAGATCACCGATTACGAGTTCGACGAGTTCATGTACCTGATCGAGGGGCATATCGAGCTGATCTACCCGGATGGCACGCGCGACAGGTTCGGGCCGGGGCAGGCCTTCCTGCTGCCCAAGGGGTTCACCGGCACGTGGCACCAGCCCGGGACGGTGATCAAGTATTTCGTCATGATCGGCCGGCAGGACAGATGAGCGATTACGACTACATCATCGTCGGGGCCGGGTCGGCCGGCTGCGTTCTGGCCAACCGGCTGGGCGAGGATCCGTCGCTGCGCGTCCTCGTGCTGGAGGCCGGGGGCGACGACCGCTCGCTGATCGTGCGGATGCCCGCCGCGCTGTCGATGCCGATGAACACGAAGCGGTTCAACTGGGGGTTCAGGACAGAGCCCGAGCCGCATCTCGACGGGCGGCGGATGAACCTGCCGCGCGGCAAGGGGCTTGGCGGCTCGTCCTCGATCAACGGGATGTGCTGGGTCCGGGGCAACCCGATGGATTACGAGCTCTGGGCGGCGCGGGGGGCGACAGGCTGGGGCTGGACCAGCGTGCTGCCCTATTTCCAGCGGCTGGAAAATGCCACCGACGCGGGCGAGTTGCGCGGGCGCGGCGGGCCGATCGACGTGACACGGGGGGCCGAGGCGAACCCGCTTTACGCGGCCTTCATCGAGGCTGGCGTGCAGGCGGGATATGCCCGCAGCGCCAACATGAACGACCGCCAGCACGAGGGCTTTGGCCCGATGGAGATGAACGTGGGCGGCGGCGTGCGCTGTTCGGCGGCGCGGGCCTACCTTCGCCCGGCGATGGCGCGGGGGAACGTGCGGGTGAAAACCTATGCGCAGGCGACGCGCGTGATATTCGAGGGCGGGCGGGCGACCGGGGTGGAATACCGTCATAACGGCGAGGTCCGCACCGCCACGGCGGGGCGCGAGGTGATCGTCTCGTCGGGCTCGATCATGTCGCCGATTCTGCTGAAACGCTCCGGCATCGGGCCGGGGGAGGAGTTGAAGGCGGCCGGGATGGAGGTTCGGCACGATTTGCCCGGCGTGGGCGAGAACCTGATGGATCACCTCGAGGTTTACGTGCAGCAGGCCTGTACCCGGCCGATCACGCTTTATTCCGAGCAAGGCATGCTGGCGAAGGCGCGGATCGGGCTGGAATGGCTGCTGACGCGGAAGGGGCTGGGCGCGTCGAACCATTTCGAGGCGGGCGCGCATATCCGGAGCCGGGCGGGAGTGAGCTATCCGGATCTGCAGATGCATTTCCTGCCGATCGCGATTTCCTATGACGGCACGACCCTGGCCGAGGGGCACGGGTTCCAGGTGCATGTGGGCCCGAAACGGTCGAAGAGCCGGGGCTGGGTGCGGCTTGATGCCGAGCGGCCGGACGGGCCGCCGAAGGTGCGGTTCAATTACATGAGCCATCCGGAAGACTGGGAGGAGATGCGCGCCGGGATCAGGCTGACGCGGGAGGTGTTCGCGCAGTCGGCGTTCGATCCCTACCGCGGCGAGGAGCTGGCGCCGGGGCCGGAGGCGCAGTCGGACGAGGCGCTGGACGCGTTCATCAAGGCGAAGGTGGAGAGCGCCTATCACCCCTGCGGCACCTGCCGGATGGGCACGGATGCGCTGGCGGTGGTCGACCCGGAATGCCGGGTGCGCGGGGTCGAGGCGCTGCGGGTGGTCGACAGCTCGATCATGCCGCAGGCGACGGCGGGGGATCTCAATGCGCCGACGCTGATGCTGGCCGAGCGGGCGGCGGATCTGATCCGGGGGCGGGCGCCTTTGGTGGTCGAGGACGCGCCGATCGTGGTGGATGCCGGCTGGCGCGAGCGCCAGCGCTCGGCGGAGGTTTCGCAGGTTCTGGCGGGCGCGGATGAGGCGTATTTCGACCTGGGTTAGCGGGCTTTCCTGAGGGCCGCGTCGATCAGGCCGGCGATCTCCGCCTCGGTGGCCTGGCGGGGGTTGGTGGTGGCGGCGACGTCCTGGATGGACTTGGCGGCGATGCGGGTGGCGCAATCCTCGGCCACGCCGATTTCCGTGAGCGTTCGGGGGATGTTCAGGCCGTCGAGGATCGATTCGACATGGGCGGCGAAGGCGTCGGGCGAGAGCGCGCCCTGCCCCATCGCCTCGGCCATGCGGGTGGGCTTGTCGCCCAGCACCGGCAGGTTGAAGCGCAGGACGAGGGGCAGGATGACGGCGTTGGTCAGGCCGTGCTGGGTGTCGTACTCGGCGCCCACCATGTGCGAGATGGCGTGGACCAGCCCCAGCCCCTTGAGGAAGGCGATCCCGGCAAGGCAGGAGCCCGCCAGCATGCCGCCGCGGGCGACGAGGTTGTCGGGCTCGGCCACGGCGGTGGGGAGGTGTTTGCCGATGAGGGTGAGGGCCTGGAGGGCGAGACCGTCGCAGAGCGGGTTGAAGCCGGGGACGGAGTAGGCCTCGATCGCGTGGGTCAGGGCGTCGGCGCCGGTCCAGGCGGTGAGGGTCTGCGGCAGGCCGACGGTGAGCTCGGGGTCGAGCAGGGCAAGCGCGGGTTTGAGGTCGGGGTGCCAGACGCAGAGCTTCATGCCGCGGGCGACATGGGTGACCATGCCGGTGCTTTCCGTCTCGGCCCCGGTGCCGGCGGTGGTGGGGATGGTGATGAGCGGCGGAAAGGCGGGCTGGCCGGTCATGTCGGGCGGGGTCTTGTCGAAGTCGAAATCCCACAGGTCGATGGCGTTGGCGGCGGTCAGGCAGACGGCCTTGCCGCCATCCATGGCGCTGCCCCCGCCGATGGCGATCACCGCGTCGTGGCTACCCTCGCGGTACATCGCCCGGCCCGCGCCGATCTCGTCGTCGCGGGGGTTGGGGGAGATGCCGGAGAAGACGTCGGAGGCGAGGCCCGCACCCGCCAGCACCTCTTGCAGACCGCCGATGAAGGGCAGGTCGCGGCTGCCCCGGTCGGTGACGATCAGCGGGTTCCTGAGCCCCATCGCCGCGCAGCGCGTGCCCATTTCCGACAGGCGGCCCGGGCCATAGGCGATGGGCACCGGAAAGGTCCAGTCCTGCGGGGCGAGCAGGTCGTGTTCGATGGGCGACAGGGGCATTCGGGGCGTCCTTGGTTGAAGGTCAGGCAGGCTCGGGCGGGCGGCGGTCGTGCCACGGCGCGGCCTCTTCCAGTTGCCGGGCCAGGCGGAGCATCAGGGCGTCGGCGCCCACATGCCCTACCATCTGCACCGCCAGCGGCAGGCCGTCGCGCTGGTAAAGCGGCACCGACATGGCAGGCTGGCCGGTGACGTTGAAAATCTCGGTATAGGGCGCGAAGCGGAAGGAGCGTTCGGCCCAGGCGTCGATATCGTCATTCACCAGATCGGTCAGCAGCCCGGTTTCCAGCGGCGGCTCGGTCAACGCCGGAAGGAGCAGCAGGTCGAGCCCGGCCATGGCCCCGGCAATCTTGCGGCGGATCGCGGTCATGCGCATCCGCGCCTGCACCATGTCGACCGACGAGAGCCGCCGCGCCTGTTCGACCGACCATTGCACCAGCGGCCCGAGGTCGCCCTTGCCGGGCGGGCGGCCCAGCGCGGCGGCGCGGGCCTCGATGACGGCGGCAATCTCACTGGCCCAGAAGGGCAGCGCGCAATCGTAGGGGTCGACATCCTCGGGCCAGGCGAAGTCTTCCGTCCGGTGGGCGAGGCTTTCGAGCAGTTTGCGGGCGTTCTCCACGGCATCGCGTGTCGCCCGATCCGGTTCGTGCCCGGCAGGGGAGGTCAGGACCACGCCCACGCGCAGCCCCTCGGGTGCCTGCGAAAGCGCAGTCACCAGATCGTCGGGCAAACCCCGCCACGGCATCGGCTGCCCCGCTTCCGGGGCGGCGGTGGCGGCGAGCATCCCGGCGGAATCGCGCACCGTGCGGGAGACCACGTGATCGACGTTGATCCCGCCCACAAGCGGCCCCATGGGAGAGCCGCTGGCGATCACGCCGCCCGAGGGCTTGAAGCCGAACAGGCCGCAACAGGCCGCAGGCACCCGGATCGAGCCGCCGGAATCGCTGGCATGGGCCATCGGCACCATGCCGGAGGCGACGGCGGAGGCGGCCCCGCCGCTCGACCCACCGGGGGTGCGGGTGCGGTCCCACGGGTTGGCGGTGGGGCCGAAAAGCTCGGGCTCGCAGCCGTAATCGGTGGCGAATTCCGGCGTGTTGGTGCGGCCCGGAATGACCAGCCCGGCGGCCCGCCAGCGGCGGACGAGCGCGCTGTCCTCGGTGGCCTCGGGCGCGTCGGAGAAGTAGCGGCAGGCATGGGTGGTCCGGAACCCGGCCACGTCGACATTGATGTCCTTGGCAAGGAAGGGCACCCCGGCGAAGGGCGCGTCGCTGTCCACGCTCTCGGCCGCCTGCCGCGCGGCGGTGTCGTTTCGGGCGACCACGGCGTTCAGGGCCGGGTTCAGCCGGTCGATCTCGGCCAGTGCCGCGTCGAGCAGTTCGCCCGCGCTGACCTCGCCCTTGCGCACCAGCGCGGCGAGGCCGGTCGCATCCTGCCTGCGATACTCCTCAGAGGTCAGCATCGGATCCCCTTCTCATTCCGAGGACAGCCCCAGCTCCTGCTGGCGCTTCCGGCTCCAGGCCTGGGTCATCCGGTCGGCGATCATCGCGATGATCGCCATCCCCAGCCCGGCCACGATACCGACGCCGAAATCCCCGTCGCCCAGCCCGATATAGACCCGCTGGCCCAGCCCGTTGGTGCCCACCAGCGCGGCGATGACCAGCATGGCGATGCCGAACATGATGGTCTGGTTCAGCCCCAGCATCATCACCGGCAGCGCCAGCGGCAGCTTGACCCGCCACAAGAGTTGCCGCCGGGTGCAGCCGATCGCCGTCGCCGCCTCGATCACGTGGGCGGGGATGTTGCGCAGCCCGTGCTCGGCATAGCGGATGGCGGGCACGATGGCATAGGCCATGATCGCCAGCAGCGCCGTGAACTCGCCGATCTTGAAGATCATCAGGAAGGGGATGAGCAGCACGAAAAGCGGCATGGTCTGCAGAGTGTCGTTGATCGGTCGGAGGATGGCGGAGAGCCCGTCGAACTCCGACGCGAGGATGCCAAGGCTGGCGCCGATGGCGAAGGACAGGAGCACCGCCAGCCCGCAGAGGTAGATCGAAATCAGCGCCTCGGGCCAGACGCCCGAGATGATGATGAACCCGAGACCCAGGAAGGTGCCGAGCGCCAGTTTCGGCCCCGAAAGCTGCCAGCTCAGGAGGGTGGCCATCGCCAGCAACGTGGGCCATGGCAGGCGGGTCAGGCCGAAGTACAGCAGCGTCGCGCAGAAGGCCACGAAGAGCGCCGCCATCATGCCCCGGCGCCAGGCGGTGAACAGCGTCAGCGCGATGGCGGCGGCGGCATAGACCAGCTTGAGCGTGGTGGTGAACTCGAAGCCCCAGGTGAAGGGGGAAATGGTGTTCTGCAGCCCGATCTTC
Organism: Roseovarius sp.; assembly: GCF_965228755.1. GTDB lineage: Bacteria > Pseudomonadota > Alphaproteobacteria > Rhodobacterales > Rhodobacteraceae > Roseovarius. Next base: position 641,331 of record NZ_CBDDIG010000013.1, on the reverse strand, counting down.
ACGGGCAGCATGACGAAGAAGAAGGCCGCCGTCTTGATCATCGAGATGAGGTCGGCGAACTCGACCACGATATAGGTCACCGCGTCGTTGAGGTAGCGGGCCGGGAAGATCTCCCACGAGCGGGGGTATTCATTGAGGAACGGCAGCAGCTGCGCCAGCAGGGCCACGCCGATGCCCAGCCCGGCCGCGATCAGCCACATCCGGTGGCGCGAGGCGAAGCTCTCGTCGAGCACCGGCTCCTTCGGCTCGGCCGTGGCGGCGGCGGCGGTGATCCGGTCCATCACCATGGCCATCAGGGCGATGACGATGCCCGCCAGAAGGCTTTCGCCGAACTGCGCCTTGCGCATGGTCGACAGCACCTCCCAGCCGATATCGGCGGTGCCGCCGATGATCGAGGCGATGATCACCATGGAGAAGGCGGCCATGGTGGTCTGGTTCACGCCCAGCAGGATCTGGCGCATGGCGCTTGGGACGCGGACGCGCCAGAACAGCTGGGGCGCGGTGGCGCCGGACATGAGGCCGGCCTCGATCACCTCCTGCGGCACGCGGCGCAGGCCGAGCATGGTGTTGCGCACGGTGGGCGGGAAGGCATAGAGCACGCTGGCGATCAGGCCGACAACCGGGCCGAAGCCGAAGAGCAGGAGGATCGGCAGGAGATAGGCGAAGGCGGGGACGGTTTGCAGGAGGTCCATCGTGGGCTTGATGGCGCGTTCGGCGCGGTCGGAATAGAAGGCGAGCGTGCCGAGGGCAAAGCCCACCAGCACCGCCAGCGGCACCGAGATGGCGACCAGCGCGAGCGAATTCATCGACTCGTGCCAGTAGCCTATGACGACCATGTAAAGCACCGAGAAGAACGAGAAGACCGCCAGTTGCCAGCCTGAGACGGCGAAGGCGGCGAAGGTGACGAGGGTGAGCGTGACCGACCAGGGCAGCCAGTTGAGGAACTCGCGCACCGCCGTCATCGGCACGTCGAGCGCGGCGGAGATGGCGCGGAAGACCGGGCCGAACACGTCGACGCACCAGTCCATGTAGCTGTTGAGCAGGGGCGTGACCGGGACGATCCAGCTTTCCGGGTAGGTGACCAGCCAGCCGGCCCAGCGCTGCAGCGCGAGGAAGGCCAGCGTCAGCGCGATGAGCAGGCACCAGGCGAGGGTGACGGGGCGGAGCCTGTTCACGCCGGAACCTCCGCGCCGCGGTGGGTGTCCTGGTGCGCCAGCGCCGAGATGACGCTGCCGGCGGTGACCACGCCCATGACCGCGCCGTCGCGCATGATGCGGATGCCGTCCTTGTGCGAGGCGAGCAGCGGCAGGAGCTGTTCGACGCTGCATTCGCTGTCCTGTTGCGGCATGCTTTCGGCCGGCTGCGCGTCGCGGTCGATAACGTTGCGGGCCTTGAGCACGCGGACCATCGGCACCTCCTCGGTGAACTCGGCCACGTAATCGTCGGCGGGGTTCACGATCAGCTCGGCCGGGGTGCCCATCTGCACCACCATGCCGTCGCGCATGATCATCATCCGGTCGGCGATGCGCAGCGCCTCGAGGAAGTCGTGGGTGATGAAGACGATGGATTTCCGGAGCGAGCGCTGGATGCGCAGGAACTCGTCCTGCATCTGGCGGCGGATCAGCGGGTCGAGGGCCGAGAAGGGTTCGTCGAGGAACCAGATTTCCGGCTCGATGGCGAGCGACCGGGCGATGCCGACGCGCTGTTGCTGGCCGCCGGAAAGCTGGCGGGGATAGGCGGTTTCGCGGCCCTCCAGCCCCACCAGCTCGATCACCCGGCGGACCTTCTCGATCTGTTCCGTCCGGGGCAGGCCCTGGAGCGACAGGGGAAAGGCGATGTTGTCGAAGACGCTCAGATGCGGCATCAGGCCGAAATTCTGGAACACCATCCCCATCTTGTGGCGGCGGATGTCGATCAGGTCCTTGTCGGATTTCTTCAGCAGGTCCTCGCCATCCAGCACCACCTCGCCATGGGTGGCCTCGATCAGGCGGGAGAGGCAGCGCACCACGGTCGACTTGCCCGAGCCCGAGAGGCCCATGATGACGAATATCTCGCCCACGTGGACGTCGAAATTCACGTCGGCGGCGGCCGGGATCGCGCCGTCATCACGCATCCGGCCCGAGAGCGCTTTCACGTCCGTCTTGCCCACCTCGGACTTGAAATAGGGCGCCGAGGAAGACCGGTAGACCTTCCACAGGTGCCTGCAGGACAGTTTCACGTCGCCTTTTTCGTCGCCCATCGCCCGTTCTCTCCCCGTGCGGTTCTTTCCCGCGCGGCCTTTTGCAGCCGGCTTATCATGCACATGGCCCGGCCCAAGGGCCGGGCCATGCTGTCGGGCCCCGCCACTGGGCAGGGCCGGTTGTCGCTTTCGCGCTCAGCTCTTGGCCGCTTCCGCCGCCTCGACCCATGCCGACCACGTCTCTTCGTTGGCATCGACCCATTCCGAGATCACCTCTTCAAGGTCGCGGCCCTTCTGGTCGATCTCGTTCATCAGGCTGTTCTGGGTGTCGTTGTCGATCGAGAACGCCTCGTACAGCGCCGCGGCGCCGGGGTAGTTGCTGGCGAAATCCTTGTTCGCGATCTTGCTGATGCTGGCCTGTTCGAACCCGCAGGCATTGCCGCGGCTCTGGCCGGATTCCTCCTGGCAGTCGCCCTCGGCGGCATCCCACTCGACCCAGTTGAACTCGTTCTCAGCGAACAGCCAGTGCGGCTGCCAGAACATCATCAGGATCGGCTTCTCGGACGCCACGGCCGATTTGACCTCGGCGATCATCGCGCCCTCGCTGCCGCCGGCCACAGGCTCGAACGGGATCTCGATCTGCGCGACCACGTCCTTCGACCGCGTGCCCCAGTCAGCCGGGTAGGTGATCAGCCGGCCCTTGGGGAAGGTATCGGGCGAGGCGAAGGCCTGCGCACAGTCGTAAAGCGCCTCGTAGCTGGGCAGGCCCGGGCATTGCTCTTCCATGTAGGGCGGGTAGATCCACCCCTCTTGCGGGGTCAGCCCGAGGTCGCCCACCACGACGATATCGCCCGACTCGACGGCCTTGGGATAGATATCGCCCACGTTGTTCGTCCAGGTTTCCGGCTGCAGGTGCAGGTCGCCCTGGGCGATGGCCGCGAATTGCGGCACGGCGCCGGCGGTGACGTATTCCACCGAATAGCCCGCCTTCTCGAACAGCGTCCCGAGGATATGGGCCGAGATATGCTGGCCCGTCCACTCGTTGATCGGAATCTTGATCGGATCGCTGGAATCGGCCAGCGCGCTGCCGGCCCCGGCCAGCGCAAGGCCGGCGGCTAGAAACAGTGAGGTCATCTTCATGTCTTGGTCTCCCTATCAGTCTGTAGCAGTTTTTTGTTCTTCTGGGTTGCCCTCATGGCCTTAGTGTCCGATTCAAAATGACCTGATGTTTTTCAGGCTCTTGCGAGATGGCGGGTCATTCGCCTGATATGCGAGATGAGGATCCATGCTTCGGCGCTTTCGATGGTCTTTTCCCAATCCTTCGCCAGCCTGCGGCATTTTCCCAGCCAGGCGAAGGAGCGCTCGACGACCCATCTGCGGGGCAAAACCTCGAAGCCTTGCGCGGTATCGGACCGTTTGACGATCTCGATTGTCCAGCGCCCGATGTCGGCCAGAGCCCGGCGCAGCTTCGGCCCGGCATAGCCGCCATCGGCGAAGACATGGCGCAGTTTCGGAGCCTCCCGCCGGAGCCGGGCGAACACCGCTGGCGCGCCGTCGCGGTCCTGAATGTTGGCCGGGTGGACGCACAGAGCAATCAGGTTGCCACAGGTGTCGGTCATGATGTGGCGTTTTCTACCCTTGATCCGCTTGCCCGCGTCATAGCCGGAAAGAGCCGTGTTTTCAGTGGTTTTCACACTCTGGCTGTCAATCACCCCCGCCGTGGGCATATCCTGCCGGCCGTCCCTTTCGCGGGCCAGGGAAACCAGCGACCGGTTGATCTCGGCCAGCAGACCGCTGTCGCGCCAGAGATAGAAATAGTACCGCACCGTCGAGACGGGCGGGAAATCCTTCGGCAAAAGCGACCACGCGCATCCCGCCGCGGCAATGTACTGGATCGCATCCCAGACACCCCGAAGATCAACCTCGCGCGGGCGACCAAGCGGGTTGGGGCCGGGCAACAGCCGGGACACAACCGCCCATTCTTCGTCCGTTACATCACTTGAATATCGCGCTGTATTGCGCTCATATCGCGGGCGGGTGAATTCGGTCCAGGCCATCATGATCTCCGTTCAATGTTGCAATCGAACAGAATCATAACCTGCTGAATTCACTCAACTCATTTTCGATCAGACACTTATGGAACCACACATCCGGCAAGTATTCACCCTAAAAATCGTGGCTTTTCAGGGGGGCGGGCGGGCCTTACGGGAAAGCGCCCGCGGATCGGGCCGACAGCCGGGAACGCCTTGCAATACATGCCCCGGCCGACGGCGCGCCCCGGTGGCCACACCGGCCGTCTTGCAGCTTAAAGTATTGCCCAGCGGCGATTTTCCCGCCTGCCGCGAAGTCGCCCGGTCACGGACAGCGTTCGGGGCCGGATGATTCGCCGCCCGCCGCCTAAGTGGTGGCAGCGCCGCCCGCCCCGCGCTAGGCTTTGCCCGATGACACCTCCGCCGGAAAGGATCATGGCCATGGCGCCCGAGGTTGCGAAAGACTGGTACGCGGTCGAAACGCTGGGCGACGGCGTCTCGCGCATTCACGAGATCCACGTGGCAAGCTGGCTGCGCTGCAACATCTGGCACGTCCGGGGCCGCGACCGCGACCTGATCATCGACACCGGCATGGGCCTGCGCCCGCTGGTGGAAGAGGTCGCCCGGCTGGGCGAGCGCCCGATCACCGCGATCATGACCCACAGCCATTTCGACCATTCCGCCGGGCTGCACCAGTTTCACGACCGCTGCGGTCACCCGGCCGAGGCCGATATCATCGCCCGCCCCGACGCCGCCAACACCGTGGCCGATACCGGCTACGTGCGCGCCGAGACCTTTACCGCCCTGCCCTACGAGGGGTTCAGCCACGAACATTTCGAGGTGAAGCCCGCCCCCCTGACCCGCCTGCTGGACGAGGGCGACGTGGTCGACCTTGGCGACCGCGCCTTCAAGGTGTTCCACCTGCCCGGCCATTCGCCGGGCTCGATCGCGCTTTACGAGGAGGCGACCGGCCTCCTGTTCAGCGGCGACGTGGTCTATGACGGGGCCTTGATAGATGACCTGTATCATTCGCAGGCCGAGGTTCTGAAGGCGTCCCATGCGCGGCTGCGGGAACTGCCGGTGACGGCGGTCCATGCCGGGCATTTCGAGTCCTTCGGGCGGGAGAAGATGATCGGGATCATCGACGACTACCTCGCCGGCGGGCGGCGCGTGGGCGACCCGGAGGCATGGATCGCGGGCGAGATGGACAAGGAGGCAAGCGATGGCTGAGACGAAACAGAGGGTGGCCGTGGTCACCGGCGGGCTGGCCGGGATCGGGCTGTCGATCGCGAGGAAGCTGGCCGAGGACGGCTTGAGAGTGGCCATCGGTGCGCGGCGCGGCGACGATCTGGCGATGCGGGAGATGGCGGTCAGGGAGGTCGGTGAGGGCACCTTCGTGGCCGGGCTCGACGTTTGCGACGAAGGCTCGGTCGAGGGGTTCTGCCGCTCGGTGGAAGACGCGCTCGGCCCCATCGACATCCTCGTCAACGCCGCCGGCATCACCATTCACCACACCGTCAGCGGCCATGGCCTGAAGGACTGGGAGCAGGTGATCGACACCAACCTGACCGGCCCGTTCCTGACCACCCGCGCCACGCTGCCCGGCATGATCGAACGCGGCTGGGGCCGAATCGTCAACATCGCCTCGACCGCCGCGAAATCGGCGGTGGCCGATCACCCGGCCTATTGCGCCTCGAAGGCCGGGCTGTTGGGTTTGACGCGTGCCGTGGCCCTCGAAGGTGCGCCGCACGGGGTAAGCTGCGTCTCGGTCAGTCCGACATGGGTGGAGACGGAGATGCTGCGCAGCAGTGCCGAGATCATGGCGAAGCAGGCCGGGCACAGCGTCGAGGACGAGATTGCCGCGCTGGCGAAGGCCAACCCGCAGAACCGGCTGGTGCAGCCCGAGGAGATCGCGGCGCTGGTGGCGTTCCTGTGTTCCGATGCCGCGCCCGCGCTGACGATGGAGGATATCTCGGTCAATGCCGGGGCGCATTGGTGAGATGGCGGGCATCGGCCTCAGCCCCCCATGTGCCGTGACAGGTGGGCGCCGCAGCGGCTGAGCGACGCCGCCGCCTCGGGCAGTTCGTCGTAGAATTCGAAGACGTGCCAGAGGCCGTCATGCACATCCAGCTCGACGGCGATCCCGGCGTCGCGCATCCGGCGGGTGAGCTCGATCGAGGGGCTCATCAGCAGGTCGCGCGTGCCGGTGGTCACGAGGGTCGGCGGGAAGTCGGGCGTGAAGGGGCCGAAGAGGGGCGAGATGCCGGGCGTGTCGCGGGGGGTGTCGGCGGCGTACATCTGCGCCGCCGCCTCGACGAAGGCAAGGTCGAGCGTGGGGTCGCGGCCGTCATTGGCCTGCAGGCTGTCGCCGCCATGGGTCAGGTCGCACCAGGGCGAGAGAAGGACGGCGGCCACGGGCATGGGCAGGCCGTTCGCCTGCGCCCGCTGCATGAGGTGGAGCGCCATGTTGCCCCCGGCGGATTCGCCGGCGATGGCGAAGGGGGCGGCGTCGCGGGAGAGCACATCGTAGACGGCCGCGCCGTCGTCGACAGCCGCCGGATAGGGGTGTTCGGGGGCGAGGCGGTAATCGACGGCGACGATCCGGGCGCCGGAACGATGGCAGAGCCCGGCACTGACGATCAGGTCTTCCCGCGCGCTGCCGGTGACGTAGCCGCCGCCGTAGCAGTAGAGGACGGTGCCGATGGGCTCTCCCTTGGGCAGGATCTCGAGGCAGGGCACGCCGGCGATCTCGACCTCCGCGACGGTCACGCCATGCGCCTTCACCGCCCGCTCGGCCCGGGGCAGGAATTCGTCCTTCGCCATCTTGCGGTAGGCGTCGATCGTCTCGGGCGAGAGCGGCCCGAGGTCTTCCGCCGCCGGCTGGTCCAGGAAGGCCTGCGCCGCCCGGCTCATGTAATCGCCGCTCATGCCGTTCTCTCCACCCTTGCGCGGCGGTCGCGCCATGTCATCACTGCCGGTTCGATCAGCCCCGCCGACAGGATCAGCGGCAGGCCGATCACCTCGCGCAGGCCGAAGCGCTCGCCCGACCAGATCGCCGCCGTCACCGCCGCCACGGCGATCTCGGTCATGAAGAGCAGCCCCACCACCCCGGGGTTCAGCCGCGTCGGCGCGTAGACCGTGGCGAACCCCGCAGGCAGGATCAGCACCAGCGCCACCGGCAGGAACCAGATCGCGGCGGCTTTCAGCGCGCCGGCATCGGGCACCAGCACGTGGCCGGCCGAGGTCGACCACAGCGCCACCGCCACGGTCAGGAGCGCGCCGACGAGGAAGAAGCTCACCGCGTGGGTGGCGGTGCGCACGCGGGATTCGTTCAGGATCAGCATGCAGCCCACCGCCCAGAACATCCCCGAGGCCAGCCCCAGCCAGTCGCCCATGTTGCGCGGCAGGGGCAGGCCGGTATCGTCGGCGAAGATCACCACCATCCCGACCACCCCCAGCCCGATCGCCAGCCAGCGCGAGCGGGTGATCCGGTCGCCCAGGATCGCCCAGCCCAGCGCAAAGCCCCAGATCGGCATCAGGTAGAACAGCAGCACCGCGCGCACCACGTCGGTATACAGCAGCGAGGCCGCGTACATCGCATAGGCCGCCCCCGCCAGCACCCCGCCGATCAGCGCGCGGCCGCCCCGCAGGTAATCGCGCCGCAAATGCCACGCGACGGGCAGGCACATCACCGCCGGGATCGTCATGAACAGCGCCAGCGCCCACGGCGCCTCGAGCCCCGACTGTTCCAGCATCCGCAGCGGCAGCCAGAAGATGCCGAAGCAGAGCCCCGCAAAGAGCCCCGCGAAAACGGCCAGACGGTCGGGGTGCATCATCCGCATGTAGTTCCTTCCGTCATCCGGGGCGCTCGGGAATATCCACCCGCTTGCCGCGCGGGATCTCGGCCTGCTTGTCGTAGAACGGCATCTCGACCAGTTCGCCGGGATGATAGCTGCCGTCGCGGGTTTCCACCAGCACGCGGCTGCCCGGCCCCGGCCCGGCCTTGTCCAGCAGGACCATCCCGATCCCATGGCCGAGGAAGGGCGAAAGGGCGCCGCAGGTGACACGGCCCGCCGGGGCGTCGCCGATCTTCACCGTGCCGCCGACCTTCGGCTCGCCCCCGTCGCAGCGCAGCCCGTGCAGCCGCGCCTCGCGCGGGGCGTCCTGCAGTGCCGCCCTGCCGATGAAATCCGGCCCGTCGAGGTCGACGAACCGCCCCAGCCCCACGTCAAAGGGCGTGGTCGTGCCGTCGAAATCCGACCCGGCGTTGAGAATGCCCGCCTCGATCCGGCGGATATTCATCGAGTCGAGCCCGAAGATGCACAGGCCATGCCCCTGTCCGGCCTTTTCCAGGTGCCGCCACAGCGCCTCGGCGTCGTGATGCGGCTCGGTGTAGAATTCCCAGCCCAGCTCGTTGGTATAGCCCGTGCGGGTGATCACCACCTCCTGCCCGCCGAACCGCACCCTTGCGATGCCGAAATAGCCGAACGGCTCGGGCATGCCATCATCGGCGGCGGCGGCCAGGATATCCATCGCCGCCGGCCCCTGCACCTGGCTGACGAAGACCTTGGGATCGTAAATCCGGACATCCATCCCCCTGGCATGCGCCCGCGCCCAGTTGACGAAATCGCCATCCGCCTGCGCGTACCAGAAAAGCGTCTCGCTCAGCCGCAGCAGCACGCCATCGGTGATCATCCCGCCATCGTCGAAACAGGCCAGCCCGTAGCCACAGCGCCCCGGCTTCACCTTGCTGATATCCTTGGTGAAAAGCCGGTTCAGCAGCGCCTCGGCCTCCGGCCCCTCGAAGGCGATGGGCCACTCCCCGGTATTGAGCAGCGCCGCCTCGCGCCGCAACTTCCAATAACCCTCGTCGGTGTCGAGCGCATCCAGCCGCACCGCCATTAGGCGGCGGTTGTAGACACAGTAGTGCGGCCCCAGCGGGCGCTCGATCTCGTGATAGGGGTGCCGGGTGAGACCGAAATCCCACCCTGCCCCGGGTTGCGTCGTCACGAGATCGCGGGTCGCCCCGTCGCTCGACCCCATGGCTCAGGCGTCCGGGTCGAGCCGGGCGCCCAGCGCGTCGGCCACCAGTTTCTGGAAATGGTGGACAGCATGTTCGCTGAGTTCCGTCTTGCCCGCATCCACGACGAAGCGGCCCTGGTTGTAGCCGGAAGATTTCAGCCCCTTCTGCACGCTCTCGCACAGGCCGATATCTTCGGGCTGCAGCACGTCGATCTGGTAGTTGATCGCATCGCGCAACTGCTGGGTCACCTCGCCATCCTTCACGAACCAGTCCTGGTACTCGACGCATTGGTCGGGGCCGGTGGGGTTCATCTGGAGGACCGACAGGTTCGCCTCGCCCGGATAGGCCCAGATGGTGAAGTTGGGCCAGACATACCAGCCGGCATAGCCGAAATCGACATCCCCCGGCGTGAAGCTGAAGGCGCGGGAATTGACCGAGCGGGGCTTGCCCGCGCACTGGCTGGAATAAAGGCCGCAGGTGACGGTGCGGTAGCTGTCCATGTCGACGAGGTCGACGAAATCCTTGTGCGCCGGGTGACAGTGATAGCATTCGAGGAAATTGTCGATCATCACCTTCCAGTTGGCCTGCACATCGTAGCTGTCGCGCTGGGCGAATTGCAGCTCGTCGACCGAGGGCACGAAATGGCGGATCTCCTCTTCGAGGTCGCCCATCTGCTCGGCAAACGGCGTGGCCTCGGGGTCGAGGTTGACCAGTACGAGGCCGCAGAACACCTCGACCTGCACCGGGCGGAGCGAGAACTCCTCGCGCTTGAAGCCCTTCACCTCCTCGGTATTGCGCGCCGACTTGAGCGTGCCGTCGAAGTCGAACGCCCAGGCGTGATACGGACAGGTGATGATGTTCTTCTTGCCCGTCCCCGACAGCAGTTCATGCCCCCGGTGCGGGCAGACATTGTAGAAGGCGCGCAGCTCGCCCGTACGGGTGCGGGCGACGAAGATGTTCTGCTCGTGGATGCGCACGGTCAGGAACTGGCCCGGCTCGGCGACCTGGCTGACATGGCCGGCATAGTTCCACGTGCGGTAGAAGATCGCCTGTTTCTCATGCGCCCAGATTTCGGGGTCGTGGTAGAAGCGCGCGGGCAGCGTGTAGGATTCCGCCGGGTCGGCGCGGAAGGGGGCATCGCCCGGCATCAGGTTCAGAAGGGGTAGGTTCATCGGTGGCTCCTGCTTCCTTGTCTGCTTGCATTAGACAGAATAAGCATGGATGCTGACAAACGCTGATTTCTACCGCTTTTGGGCAAGTCCTGCTAATGCTGCGCCGAAACCTTCCCCCGCTCGACCTGCTGCTGCCGTTCGAGGCGTCGGCGCGGCTGGGCAGTTTCACCCGCGCGGCCGAGGAATTGTCGGTCACCCAGTCGGCGGTCAGCCAGCGGGTGCGGAAGCTGGAAGAGCTGTTGGAAATCAGCCTGTTCGAGCGGCGGCACCGGGCGATCGAGCTGACACCGGAGGGGCGCGAACTTCTTAACGGGGTCAAGGTGGCGCTGCAGCATCTGGCCTCGGCCACCCACAGCCTGCGCCAACGCGAGGCGCGGCGGTTCCTGAAGCTGGCTTGCGACACGTCGATCGGGCAGCACTGGCTGCTGCCGCGGATCGGGGCGTTCCTGGCGCCCGATTCGCCGGTCGCCATCGACCTGACGGTCAGCGACAACGAGGCGGAGGTGCTGGGCGCCGACGTGGCGGTGCTGCATGGCGACGGGCAATGGCCGGGTTTCGTGGCGCGGCGGCTGTTCGGCGACGTGGTGTTCCCGGTCTGCGCGCCCGGCTACCTGCAACAGCACCCGATCACCGCGCCGCAGGATTTGCTGTCGGCCGAGCTGATCGACCTGGATTATATCCACTGGAACTGGATGAACTGGGGCATCTGGCTGACCGAGACCGGGGTTGATCCGGCGCCGGCGCGGATCCTGATGCGGACGAATTCCTATACCGCGCTGCTGGATGCGGCCAAGGCGGGGATGGGCGTGGCGCTGGGCTGGGGCAACCTGTGCGACGGGGCGCTCGAGCGGGGCGAGCTGGTGCGGCCGGTGGCCGAGACGGTGGATACCACGAACGGGTATTACGTGCTGCTGCGGCAGGGGGCGGGAGAGGATGCGCACCGGCTGGCCCAGCACCTCTACCGCAGCACGCGCAGGGCGCGGCCGGAATGACACACTCGCCCGTTTGAGGGGATCACCGGCGAGAATCGGCTTGCAAATTAGTTTGAGCGCTCATTATAATTTATCCATGCAGAACACCGTACAAGATCAATCCCCCCCGAAGAACTGGGACCGTTCGGGCCTTCCCGGCTGGGCCTATTTCTCGGACGAGCTGCTTGAACTGGAAAAGGAAGAGCTTTTCCGCAAGCACTGGCAGCTGGCCTGTCACGTCTCGGACGTGCCCGAGCCCGGCAACTACATGACATTCGATGTGGGCGAGGAACGCGCCCTCATCGTGCGCGGCCGCGACAACGTGGTGCGCGCCTTCCACAACCTCTGCCGCCACCGCGGCAGCCGGGTGGTGGCCGACGAGCAGGGCATGTGCAAATCCGCCCTGATCTGTCCGTATCACGGCTGGGCCTACAACCTCGACGGTACGCTGCGCGGCGCGGCACAGCCGAAAAGCTTCCCGCCGCTCGACCCGGTGGAATACGGCCTGAAACCGCTCGACATGGAAATCTGGCAGGGCTTCATCTTCGTCCGCTTCAAGGACAGCGATCAGCCCTCCGTGGCCGAGATCATGGGCCGGTTCGATGCCGAGCTCGCGCCTTACGAGCTGGCCGACATGGTGCCCGCAGACACGCTGGTCTGGGCGGATGAAACCGCGGTCAACTGGAAGGCCATCCGCGATGTCGACAACGAGGGCTACCACGTGGCCATGGCCCACCCTGCCCTGCAGGACCTTTACGGCAAGGGCTACGTCGACGAGCCGTTCGAGGGCGGCGCCGCGCGCTCCTTCGCACCGTTCAACAACGGGCCGGGCTCGCTCTGGTCGGTGAGGGCCTACAAGTCCACCCTGCCCGAGGCCGAGTGGCTGCCGGAAAGCCACCGCAACGCGTGGCTTTACTACGGGATGTTCCCCAACACGGTGATCGGCGTCTACCCGGACTCGATGATCTTCTACCAGGAATTCCCCGACGGCACCGGCAAGAGCCGCCTGCGCGGGGCGTCCTACAAGTACCGCAACGAAAGCCGCGAGCTGCGGCTGGCGCGCTACCTGTCGGGGCGGATCGACCGGATCACCGCCGAGGAAGACCAGATGCTGACCATCTGGTCCTGCGAGGCGGCGCTGTCATCGGCGTTTGACGGGATCATCCTGTCGGACCTGGAGTATGGCGTGAAGAGCTACCACGACCAGCTCCGCGACCTGTTTCCGGTGCTGACATTGGAAGAACCGCCCGCGCCGGGCACGCTGGCCGAGGTCAATGCCGAGATGCTGGCCGAGCGGGAGTGATACCGCGCTGGCGGAGCAACCCCGCCCCGGGCTTGACCCGGGGCCTCTTGTGGCGCGAGGTCCCGGCTCGGAGGCCGGGACGGGATTGCTTCAGGTTACGACGGCATGGTGGGTTCGCACCAACCCTACTGGCTGCCACACGCCCGGAGTCAAGCCGCGCCTTGGCGCGGCGCCGGGCGAGCGCCGGCCCGTCCCCACGGGCAGGCGCTTTGGCGGGTGTAGCGTGACGTTTTTAGGGAAGACGTACTCGGCGCCATAAATTGCCAGTCACCCCCGTAGCAGCGCCTCCCCACGGGCCGGCGCTCGCCCGGCGGGGCTAACCGATACCAGCATATAGGATCTCCCCACCCCGGGCCTGACCCGGGGCCTCCCGCAGCACGAGGTCCCGGCTCAAGGCCGGGACGGGTTTCTACCTGGACGGCTCGAACGTCACTCCGACACCGGCATCCGCCGGCTGGCCCGGCTCGCCGCACCCTCGCTCTTCGGCGCCTCGCCAAGCTGTTCGCGCACCCATTGCTGGAACAGGAATACCTCGTATTCCTCCTGCATCAGCACGCCGTTCCGGAACGCGCTCGCCCGCATCCCCGCATGGTTCAGCTCGCACGCGCCGCCATCCTGCTCCATCACCAGGATGCCGAACCGGGTGATCTTGTCGGCGTCGAAATCCGGCCGCGCCAGCGTGTCGGGGAGGAACAGCCATTCCGCCGTCAGCTCCATCGTTTCCGGCCCCGTCGGCGTGATCTTCACGATCCGCACGTAATCGGCGTGATGGGCGATGAAGACCGACGGCGTCACCGTGACATAACGCTGCCCGGCCGCCACATCCTCGTCACTCAGCCCCGGCAGGCGCCCCTGCGCCGCACCGTCCATCGACCATGTCTCGGCCCCCGTGCGCAGCCCGCCCGAGCGGTGCGGCGCCTGGTCCTCGGCATGTTCGGCCCAGTCCGGATCGTCCCGCCGCGCCATGATCGCCCGGCCGTAGATCGGCACCAGCTCGCACAGCTCGGGGTGGATGTTGGGGCAGTGCAGGCACTCGTTGTAATTCTCCCAGAACGCCTTCCAGTTGCAGTTCAGCGTCTTGGAAAAGACATGCCCCACCTTCAGCTCCTCGAGCGGCCAGTTGGCGACATAGGCGGTCTCGGCCCCGTAAAGCTCCTCGAACGACGACGCATCGGGGTCGAGGTTGACGAAGACGAACCCGCCCCATTCGGCCACCCGAACCCGGTGCAGGGGATAGTCGTCACGGTCGAACCCCTCGACCCGCCGCATCGGCCCGGTCGCCCGCAGCCGCCCGGTCAGGTCATAGACCCACTGGTGATAGGGGCAGGTGATCATCGCCTTCTTGAGCGTGCCCTCGGCCTGAGGGCAGAGCAGCGAGCCGCGATGCCGGCAGGTGTTGAAAAAGCCCTGCAGCACCCCCTCCTGATCGCGGACCAGCAGCACCGGCTGCCCCGCCACCTGGAAGCTGCGGAAGCTGCGCGGGCCGTCCAGCGTGTCGGCCCGGCACAGGTAGACCCAGTTGCGCCCCCAGATCTCGCGCAGCTCGCGGGCGTAATGCGCCGGGTCGAAATACCACGACGCCGGAAGCGCCTCCTGCATCCGGGTGAGACCGTTGAAGCCCTCTTCCAGAACGGCATTGTCCTCCATCGGGCGACCTCCTTTACAGGGTATGTGGGGTGAGATTGCGCCGCGTCCGCGGCACGGTCTATAGCATTTCCGACTGCACCTGCTGCACCGCGGTCTCGAGGATGTCGAACATCCGGTCGACCTCGTCCGTGGTGATGATCAGCGGCGGCGAGAAGACGCACTGGTTGATCAGCGGGCGCACGATCAGGCCCATCTCCTCGCATTTGGCGTCGACCCGTTCACCGAATTCGAGGTCAATGGCCAGCCGCTTCGCCTCGGACATGTCCGGCGCCGCGACACCCTCGACACAGCCGATCAGCCCCACGCCGCGCGTGTCGCCGATGATCTCGTGCCGGCCCAGCGCGTTCAGCCGCTCCTGGAAATGCGGGGTGATCTCGCGCACGTGTTCGAGGATGCCCTCGCGCTCGAAGATCTCGATATTCTTCAGCGCGGCGGCACAACAGACCGGGTGGCCCGAATAGGTATAGCCGTTCGAGAACATGATATGCTCGCGCTCGTCCGAGGCGATGTCGTTCCACAACCGGTCCGACAGCATCATCGCGCCCAGCGGCAGATAGCCCGAGGTCAGGCCCTTGGCGCAGGTGATGATGTCGGGGGTGATGCCGAACACCTCCTCGCTGGCGAACCAGTGGCCCAGCCGACCGAAGCCGGTGACGACCTCGTCGGAGATGTAGAGCACGTCATGCTTGCGGCAGACCTCCAGTGTGCGCTTGTGATAGCCCGGCGGCGGCACGATCACCCCGCCCGAGGCCAGCACCGGCTCGGCGATGAAGGCGGCCACGTTCTCGGGGCCGGCATCGAGGATGGCCTGTTCCAGCTCGTCGACCTTGGCATCGCACCATTGCTCGACACTCATCCCCTCGGGGCGGACATAGGGGTTCACGTTGCCGATGAGGCGCACCAGCCGTTCCTCGAAATCGAGGCGGGACTTGGTGCGCTCTTTCCCCGTGACCGAGGCCGCGAGGTAGGTCGAGCCGTGATAGCCCTTCTCCCGCCCGATGATCAGCTTCTTCTGCGGGCGGCCCTTGATGTTGTTGTAGAACTGCACGAAGCGGATCGCGCTATCGACGGCAGAGGAGCCGCCGGTGGTGAAGAACACGCTGTTCAGGTCGCCCGGCGTCATCTCGGCGATTCGCTTGGCCAGCAGGGCCGAGGGTTCCGCCGCGAAGGCCCAGGGCGAGGTATAGGGCAGGCGCATGGTCTGCTCGGCGATGGCATCGGCCATCTCCTGCCGGCCATAGCCGATCTGGACGCACCACATGCCGCCCGGCCCGTCGATGAACTTCTTGCCGTCGGGGTCGTACATGTAGATCCCTTCGGCCCGCGCGGCGATGGCGCGGTTGGCATCGCTGGTGCCGATGGTTTCCCACGGGTGGACGAAATGGTCGTTATCCCATTCCTGTACGGCTTCTGCGGGGATGGCGGCGTTGTGGCCGGGATCTGCGGTGATGCTCTGGTCGGTCATAGGGGTCCATTTCTGGCGGCGTTGCGCCGCGTCTTCTGCTTTCCCGCATCCTACCCGAGTTATTTTGAGCGCTCAATCAAATTTTTTACCCGATCCGCCTTGCGCCGGGTTGCTGTCGCGCCCCGTCCGCGCGATACTGGCCCCACCCGCAACGGAGAGATGCCATGGCCGCTCAGGAGGGTGCGACGCGCCCGCGCAAGGAACGCAAGGAAAACGCCGACAAGCGGCGCGGGCAGATCATCGAGGCCACCTACCGCTCGATCGTCAGGAACGGGTTGTCCGGCACCACCCTGGCCAGCGTCTCGAACGAGGCCGGGCTGTCGCAGGGGGTGGCGGTGTTCTACTTCCAGAACAAGCAATCCCTGCTCGGCGCGGCGCTGCGGCACCAGTACGAGATCTACCAGGAGAACTGGCAAAAGGCGGTCTCCGCCGCGGGCCCCGACCCGGCCGACCAGATCACCGCGCTGGTGAAATCCGATTTCACGCCCGAATCGTGCACCGAGGAGACGCTGATCATCTGGCACGCCTTCTGGGGCGAATCGAAGGCCCGGCCGCTCTATGGCGAGATTTCCAAGACCTTCGAACAGGAACGCGCCCAGGCCATGTGCAACGCCTGCGCCGCGCTCCTGCAGGCCGAGGGGCGCCCGGTCACCGGCGCCAGCGACATCGCCGCCGGAATCGACGCGATGACCGACGGGCTGTGGCTGGGCATGTACCTGTCGGGCGACCCGGTGGATTTGAAACAGCCTATGCGGCTGGCGGCCATGTACCTCTCCGCCGCCTTCCCGGCGCATGCCGAGCAGTTCCGCAAGGGGTTTGGTGTAACGCCGAAGGGGTGAGGGGCGCGGCGCACGCGATGATCGACAGGAAGGGCGGATGGCACAGGGTTCATGGACACCCGCCCCGGGCCTGACCCCGGGGCCACTAACTGGCTGAGGTCCCGGCTCGGAGGCCAGGGACGGGCGGTATGCGTGGCGCGTGGAGAGGTTCGGTTCACCCACCCCACGATTTGCTACCCGCCCGGAACAAAGCCGCGCCTAAGCGCGGCGCCGGGCGAGCGCCGGCCCGTCCCGGCGGGCAGGCGCTTTCGAGAGGTCGCGTGACGTCTCTGTCTAGGATGTACCCGGCACCATAAAATGCCATCCACCGCCGTTGCTGCGCCTCCCCACGTGCCGGCGCTCGCCCGGCGGGATTGGCGGATAGCGGAGCGCTTGTGGCACCCGACCCGGGCCTGACCCGGGGCCTCTACCCTACCAGAGCTGCTTCGGCCCCAGCGGCTTGGGCGTCAGGTTCAGCCGCCCCGCCACCCGCAGCCGGGCCTGCGCCGCCTCGGCCAGCGCCGTGCAATCCTCGAGCCCCGCGCGCAGGCAGCGATGGCTGAACTCTGTCATCACCCGCTCGGCCAGCCCGGCCTCGCCCGCCGCGATCAGCAGCTCCGCCGCCCGCAGCACCTCGGGCACTTCGGCGTTCACGCTGGCCTCCATCGCCCGCCAATGCGCCCAGACCTCGGGCAGCAGGGTGTCCTCCGCCTGGAACGCCAGATGCATCAGCCGCTTGTACTGGTAGACCGCCGAGCCCGCCGTCTCGATCCCCTGCGGGATAGGCGAGACGGTGTCGGCATTTTTCTCCTCCTTCCGGCGGTCGAGGAAGCGGGCGCTTTCCCCGGTCGTCAGGTAGCGGTGCTGCCGGTACGCCTCGGGCACCGACCCCTGCCCGAGGAACACCGGCAAAAGCGGCGCCGTCACCGGCCCGATGGGCGCGTGCCACATCATCCGCAGCGCGGCATCGGACGGGTGCACCAGCGGAACAACCTGACCGTACCCGGCCGTATCGCCCGTCAGCCGCTCGGTCTGGATCGACCAGAACACATCCTCCAGCGTCACCTTCTCCGGCCGTGCCGCCCGCGCCTTCATCTCGTCCTCGACCCAGGCCACGCCCTTCCAGCGCATCCGCCCGTCGCCGTAGATGTCGTTCACGTTGAACGGCCCCTCGCCGCGCCTGTACCAGCCCAGCTCGACCGCCGTCTCGATGAAATGCTCCGGGAACAGGAAATCCTCGTTCGGCGCGTCCGGGATCTCGCCGATATAGCCCGGCCTTGACGCCCGGATGCAATCCGGCCCCAGCCGCTCGGCACACCACAGCCCCTTGCCCCCGGCAAACTCGATCACCACCCAGGCCTCGTCGGGGTCGGCGATCATGTGGGAATTGCCGCCATAGGTCGAATAGCCATGCTTGCCGATCAGCTCCCCGATCAGCTCAACCCCCTCCCGCGCCGTGCGCGCCCGGTCCACCACGATCCGGGCCAGGTCGGAATAGTTCGGCCCTTTCTGATCCTTCGGCGTCATCGCGATCAGGTCCTTGCGCGTGGGCGACCAGATATCGCGCACCGCCACCCCGCATTCGTTCAGCCCGCCATTGGTCAGCGGCGCCGGCACGCCAAGGTAATAGCTGTAGCTCACCCGCATGTTGCGCAGCGTCTCGGCGGCCTGCGGAATGTCCGTCAGCACCCCCGGCATGTCGGCCTGCGGCGTCACGCCCACGGTGATCGTGCTGCCCGCCTCATGCGTCTGCCGCGGGTTGATCTCGAGCCAGTGGCTCGACGGCTCGTCGCCATATCCGGCCAGGTAGGCCACCCCGTCAGCGGTCAGATTGCGCCCGATATAGATGCCGTAGCTCATGAAAGTATTCCTGCGGTATTTTGGTCTAGTGAAGGGGGAAGAAACAGGCGTGGCTGCGCCCGTCTGCCCGAATTTCGTGCCCCGGTTTCTCGGCCCGGCATTTGTCCTGCGCGTAAGGACAGCGCGTCGCGAAATCGCAACCCTTGGGCCGGTTGAGAAGGCTCGGCACCTCGCCCCTGACGGCGACATGGGTCAGCCGCTTGTCGGGGTCGGGCCGTGGCACGCCCTCGACCAGCGCCTGGGTGTAGGGGTGTAGCGGCTTCGAGAAGATATCGGCCGCCCGCCCCTCCTCGACAATCCGGCCGAGATACATGATGGCGATCCGGTCACTGATATGCCGCACCACGGGCAGGTTGTGGGTGATGATCAGGTAGCCCAGCCCATGCTCGGCCTGAAGGTCGGCCATCAGGTTGAGCACCTCGCCCTGCACCGACACGTCAAGCCCGGCGGTCGGCTCGTCCGCAATGATCAGCTTGGGGTTCAGCGCCAGCGCGCGGGCCACGCCCACCCGCCGCGCCTGTCCACCCGACAGCTCGTGCGGATAGCGCGTCAGGAACGGCTTGGGCAGGCGCACCATGTCGGCCAGCCGCTCGGCCTCCTCGTCGAGGTTCACGCCGCTCACTCCATGCACCTGCAACGGCTCGGTGATCAGCGCCCGCACCGACTTGCGCGGCGAGAGAGAGCCGATCGGGTCCTGGAACATCATCGCCATGTCGCGGCGCAGCGGCTTGAACCGCGCCTCGGGCATGTTCCTGATCTCCTGCCCCTCGAACTGCACGCTGCCGCTGTCGGCATGCTGCAGGTTGAGGATCGTCCGGCCCAGCGTCGTCTTGCCCGAGCCGCTTTCGCCCACCAGCCCCACCGTCTCGCCCGGCCGCACCCTTATGCTCACGTCGAGCACGGCATCGACGAACGGGTCCTCGACCCCCCGCAGCCGCGCCTTGACCGGGCCAAGCGTGCGGAAGCGGACGTTGAGGTTCTCCACCTCCAGAAGCGGCTTGCCCTCCGGCGCCTTCTTCACGGCCACCGCGCTTTCCCCGCTCCGCACCGTCAGCACGTCCAGCGGCGGGGGCCAGTCGGGGTCTTCCAGCGGACCGGTCAGCAGGTGGCAATTGGCATAGCCGCCCGAGGGGCGCATCGCCGTGGGCGGCTCGATGGTCCGGCATTCTGGCATCCGCCGCTGGCAGCGGCTGGCAAAGATGCAGCCCTCCTGCGGCTTGGTCAGGTCGGGAATGTCGCCCGGAATGACCGGCAGCCGGCGCGACACGTCGGAAATCCGCGCCGGGTCGCATTCCAGCAAGGCGCGGGTATAGGGGTGCTGCGCGTCGTGGAAGATCTCGTGCACCGTGCCGACCTCGACCACTTCGCCGGCATACATCACCACCACGTCATCGCACAGCTCGGCAATCAGGCCGAGATTGTGCGAGACCAGCACGATGGTCGCCTCCAGGTCGCTCTGCAACTCGCGCAGCAGGTTGATGATCTGCGCCTCCATCGTCACGTCGAGCGCCGTGGTCGGCTCGTCCGCCAGCAGAAGCTTCGGCCCGGTCAGGAGCGCCATGGCAATCCCCGCCCTCTGCCGCATCCCGCCCGAGAAATGGTGCGGGTACTGGTCGATCCGGCTGTCCGGATCGGGGATGCCCACCTTGCGCATCATCTCGACCGCCGCCTTGCGCTTCTCGGCCTTCGACATGTTCCGCCGGCGATAGAGGATGTCGAACATCTGCCGGGCATAGTTCAGCACCGGGATCTGGCTGGTCATCGGGTCCTGGAACACGACCGAGATATCCTCGCCCCGCGTCGCCCGCATGGCCGATTGCCCCTTGCGCAGCATGTCGTCGTCCTGGAACAGGATCTCGCCGCCCATCACCTCGGCATTGCCCGCCAGCAGGCCGAGAATGGACCACAAAACCGTGCTCTTGCCCGAGCCGCTTTCGCCGACGATCCCCATGATCCGGCCCTTGCTGACCGGGAAGGTGATGTCGCGCAGCGCCTTGACCCGGCCGCGCGCGGTGCGGAAGTCGACCGACAGGTTGCGGATGTCCAGAAGCGTTTCGGGGGCGGTGCCCATGTCCTTGGCCATGCTCAGCGTCCTTTGCCCATGCGGGGGTCGAAGACGTCGCGCAGCGCCTCGCCCAGGAAGGTGAAGCCCAGCGTCGTCAGGATCAGCGGAATGCCCCCGGCCACCACCATCCACGGCGTGTCGCGGATCACCAGGTAACCCTCGTTCAGGATGGTGCCCCAGCTTGCCGTGGGCGGCAGCACGCCCAGACCGATGAAGCTGAGGCCCGCCTCGACCGTCACCACCACCGGCACGTCCATCGCGGCAAGGATCAGCAGCGGCCCGACCACGTTCGGCATGATGTGATGCATCAGGATCCGCCCCGTCGAGGCGCCCAGCGACCGCTCCGCCATGATGAAATCGGTGTTGCGCAGGGTCATCGTCGCCGTCCGCGCCACCCGGGCATATTGCGGGATCGACGTCACGATCACGATGGTCAGCACGATGGCCAGGCTCGGCCCCGTCAGCGCCACCGTGGCCAGCGCCAGAACGATCGTCGGAAACGCCCGCACCGTGTCGAAGACCAGCAGCAGGAAATTGTCCAGCCAGCGCGGCCCGTACCCCGCGATCATGCCGAGGATCAGCCCGATCACCAGCGACACCGACACGCCGATGGCCGCCACTTTCAGCGCCACGCGCCCGCCATACAGGATGCGCGAATAGGTGTCGCGGCCCAGCTGGTCGGTCCCGGCGATATGGTCCAGCGTCGGGTAGGACAGCCGCGCCGGGATATCCAGCGCGTTGGGGTCATGCGTGGCGAAGAACGGCGCGAAGATGGCGGTCACGAAGAACAGGATCACCAGCACGAGGCCGATCACCCCCTGCCAGTTGGTCAGGAACATCTTCAGCTTCTCGCGCCGCTCGCGCGCCGCGGATTCCCGCATTTCCGCGGCCGAGGCATGCTCGGGCAGGCCGGAGCTGTCGAGCGTCGGCTCGCCGACATCCTTGTCGGAGGGGGACTCAGAGGGATTCACGGACACGGGGATCAAACCAGGCTATCAGGAGGTCGGACATCAGGACGATGGCGATATACATGGCCGTGGCCACCAGCACCGCGCCCTGCACGACGGGAAAGTTGCGCGCCATGACGGCGTCGTAGATCAGCTTGCCGATACCGGGTCGGGCAAAGATGATCTCGGCAAAGACCGCGGCCGAGATCAGCCCGCCGAAACCCATGCCAATGAGCGTGATCGTCGGCAGGATCGCCACCCGCAGCGCGTAGCCATAGACGATCTTGCGCGGCCGCAGGCCGAACGCCCGGGCCGAGCGGATATACGGCTCCGCCATCACCTCCAGCATCGAGGCGCGCACCATCCGGGCCAGGTACCCCACCCAGCTCAGCCCCACGGCAAAGGCCGGCAGGATCAGGTGGCTCAACTGGTCCGACACATCCCCCGGCTCACCCGCGCCGATGGCCGGCAGCCAGCGCAACTCCACCGCGAAGATCAGCAGCGCCCAGATCGACACCAGGAAGGACGGCACGGCAATCGTGCCCACCGACAGCACCCCGGTGATCCGGTCCAGCCAGCTGTTGGGCCGCACAGCCGCCAGGCAGCCCAGCGGCAGCCCCAGCAGCACCGCCCAGCCCATCGAGGCACAGATCAGCGCCAGCGTGAAGCCGATCCGGTCGGCCACCACCGCCGTCACGTTCCGGTTGGAAAAAACGTCGACCCCAAGGTCGCCGGTCGCGGCGTTGCCGATGTATATCAGGCACTGTTTCCACACCGGCTCGTCGAGGTGCATCTTGGCGGCATAGCGCGCGATGGCCTCGGGCGTGGCCCGCGGGCCCAGCGCGATGGTCGCCGGATCGCCGGGGATCAGGTACAGGAGCGAGAACAGCACCAGCACCACCAGCACGATCACCAGCGCGGACAGGCCGAGCCGTTTGATGAGATAGAAAAGCACCGGTCTCTCCCCCAGCCGGATGGGCCCCGCACCGCGCCCGGCGGCGCGGGGCCGTCACACCGTCAGCCCTGCTTGAACTTGCGGTAGTTCAGCTCGCCCGAGGGGGCGGAGTTGATCGTGATGTCCGATCGGTGGGCAAAGGATTCAGGCTCGTGGTTGATCCAGACATAGGCGCCGGTCTCTTCCATGATCTCCTGCATCCGGATGTAGATCTCGGCCCGCTTCGCCTCGTCGGTCTCGGCCAGCCCCTCGTCGTAAAGCCGGTCGAACTCCTCGTCGGTCCAGCGCTCCCAGTTCCACACGCCCACCTGGTCCGAGACGAACCACTGCGTCGCCTCGTAGGGGTCGGGCGTGGTACCGTAGCGCATGATCCACAGCTCGAGATCCTGCCACATGTCGCCCTTGCTCTCCATGCCCATTTCCCAGAACGGGCCGCTGTCGACCGGAAGCACCTTCACGGTGATGCCCACGGCGGCAAGGTTGGCCTGGATGATCTGCGAGGTCAGCATCCGCTCCTGGTTGTTGAGCGTCCGCAGGGTCAGCTCCAGCCCCGACACGCCGGCCTCCTCCAGCAGCGCCTTGGCCTTGGCCGGGTCGTAGCTGTAGCCGGTCTCCATCCGCTGGCCCAGCAGGCCGGGGCAGACGATGCCGTGCATCCGGGTGGTGGTGTTGGAATAGGCCCCCTGCAGGATCGACTCCACGTCGACCGCATGCTGGATCGCCTGCCGCACCTTCTTGTCCTGCAGCTTGGGATGCTCGGTGTTCATCCCCATCCACATGTATTGCAGCTCGCCCACCGTGGTGATGGCGGTGTCGGCGGGCATGTCCTTCTGGTAGCGCGCCAGCGTGTCGGCGCCCAGCTCGGTGCATTCCAGCTCGCCCGCCTCGAAGGCCAGCTCCGACGCCTTGACCTCGGTGATCACATGCGCCTCGACCCGCTCGAAGCCCGGCGCCGGGCCGGTCCATTCCGGGTTCAGCTCGAACACCACCCGCTGGCCGGGCGTTGCGCTGTAGGTGTAGGGCCCGCAGACCGCGGGGAAGTCGACGGTGAACTGTCCGCCGGCATCCTTGACCGCCTGCTCGCACACGATGGCCCCCGGCCCGTGGCAGAGCGTCACCATGAAGAACGGCGCGAACGGCTTGTTCAGCACGATCGTCCCGGTCAGCTCGCCCGTCACCTCGACATGGTCCATGGCGTCGAAATACCCGGCCCAGTCGCTGTCCTTCATCCGCTCGTAGGAAAACTTGACGTCCGACGCCTTCAGCGTGCCATAGCCGTTCGACCATTTCAGCCCTTCGACCAGCTCGAAGTCGATATGCGTGGGGTCGCGCTGTTCCAGCTTGGTGACATACATCGTCGGCTGCCAGGTGAACGTGTCGCCCTCCTGCACATAGTCGGCAAGGAACGGCAGGCACTGTTTCTGCGCCTCCACCTCGCTGCCGCCGACCATGTAGCCGGGGTCGAGCACGTTGTTGTCGCCGTCGATGCGCAGGCGCAGCACCTTGCCCATTTCCGCCCGGCCCATGGTGGGCCAGCCGCTCGTCATCGTCGCCGCGCCTACGGCGGCCGTCGAGGCAAGGAAGCCCCGGCGCGAAAGTGTCGGTTTGGTCATGTCATACTCCCTGGTCAGTTCTTTTTTGTTTCCACAAGTCTAGTCATAGCCCGGTTTCGCGATCCATTTCGCGTGACTTCGCGAAATGACGCTATTCATGCGCCATATGGCGAAGCTACTGGAAATCCCGCGCCATCGACTCTTCCCATGTCAGGTCTTCGATCAACTGCTCCCCCTCCCACGCCCGCATCCGGGCCGAGATGTGAAAAACATGGGCATCCACGGTCAGCTTGGTCCTGGTCTCGGTCCGCACCGACCAGTCGTCGCGCGCCACCTCGAAATACCATTCGGTCTCGCCCGTGGTGGTGTCGGGGTCGTCGCCGGTGACCGAATACCGCTCGTAGCCCTGCTCGTAGAGCGTCAGGTCGTTGTCGAGGTACCGCAGCCGTCCGCTGCCGTCGCCGATCTGCATCTCGACCTTGCCGGTCCCGGCATCCTCGAGGATGCGCTGGAATTCCTCCACCGGCTCCAGCACCTCGACCGCCAGCGGCGGGGGAAGTCGGGCGGGGGCGAATTCCGCGAGCCGGTCATCCTCCGCCGAGGGCGTGCGCAACGGCATTTCGAGATAGCTGCCCTCGGTATGCACCGTCATCGTCACGGCCTCCGGCGCCGTCCAGATCATCGGGAAATAGCTGGTCGACAG
Organism: Roseovarius sp.; assembly: GCF_965228755.1. Classification (GTDB taxonomy): domain Bacteria; phylum Pseudomonadota; class Alphaproteobacteria; order Rhodobacterales; family Rhodobacteraceae; genus Roseovarius. The sequence goes on along the minus strand of NZ_CBDDIG010000013.1, from coordinate 616,640 downwards.
GCCCAGCCGCAGGCGGTGGCCGACGGGGAAGCTCTGCGCCACGTGCTTCATCGGGATGGTGATCTCGTAGACCTTGCCGGGCTCCAGCGCCTCGGGCGTCTCGTGGCTGTCGCGGTGGGTCAGGTTGAACACCCCGAAGCTGGCCCTTGTCGAGGCCCCATCGGGCGCCACGTCACAGATCCGTGCGGCCAGCATCGCCACCGGCCGGTCGACCGACACCCGCAGCACCACGCTGGCATCGCCCGCCATCTCCAGCGGTTCGGTCAGCGGCGCGGTCTCGAAACACAGGCTGCCGGCATCCTCGCGCCGCTGGTCGATCGGCGCGTCGCCGGGCGAGGCATAGGCGCACCATTTCCCCGACCCCATGCCGACCCAGAGCGGCGAGTGATGCTCCAGCCTCCCCTTTGCCCCCGGCTTCCCGGGCGACAGCGCCCCGTCCGCCCCAAGGTGGAACGGCGTCCGCGTCACGTTGGGCGAGGGCCATGACGGCTCCGCCACCCAGCGGCCGGGGCGGCTCTCGTACCACCCGGCGGGCGGCACGCTGTCCTGCATGTAAAGCCGCAGCTGCGGCTCCTCCATGATCCCCGTCGCCTCGCCCTTCAGCCAGTGATCCCACCAGCGCAGCTCCTCGCTCAGGAAATCCATGTTCGGCCCCGGCTCGCCGATATGCGGGTACCGGTGCGCCCACGGCCCCACCAGCCCCTTGACCGGGCCGGGCAGGTTCTCAACCAGCCGGAACACCGTGCGGCAATAGCCATCGGCCCAGCCCGACACGGCATAGACCGGGATATTCACCCTGGAATAATCCTCGCAGATCGAGCCGTGTTTCCAGAAATCGTCCCGCCGCTGATGCGCCAGCCAGTTCTTCAGCCACAGCCCGCTGCCCCGCAGCCGCTCGCGCCACATATCGCGCCACGCCTCGCCCACGTTCTCCGGGTCCGGCGGCAACGTGTTGCGCGCGAACATGACCGAGGCCCAGCCCAGCTGCTCCGTCAACATGCAGCCGCCCATGTAGTGGATATCGTCGGCATAGCGGTCATCGGTCGAACACAGCGTGATGATCGTCTTAAGCGCCGGCGGCTGCATCGCGGCGATCTGCAACCCGTTGAACCCGCCCCAGGAAATGCCGATCATGCCGACATTCCCGTCGCACCACGGCTGCTCGGCCAGCCAGGCGATGGCGTCGTACCCGTCCTGCAACTCCTGCTGGGTGTACTCGTCCACCATCAGCCCCTCGGAATCGCCCGCGCCCCGCAGATCGAGCCGCACCACCGCATAGCCATGCGCCGCAAGATGCGGCTGCATCGTGGCATCGCGCTGCGCCGTCAGGTCGTTCTTGCGATAGGGCAGGTATTCGAGGATCACCGGAACCGGCTGATCCACCGCCGTCACCGGCCGCCAGATCCGCGCCGCCAGCCTTGTCCCGTCCGGCATCGGCACGGTGGTATGGGGGATCACGTCGATCTCCTGCGGATACTCGTTCTTCATCTCTGGGCACTCCCTGTCGCGCGCGATGCCGGGGCACGTGCCGGCCCGCGTTCCGGCCCGAGCCTCGCCGAGATCGGGATATATTCCAAGTTCGCGGGGTTTCGTGACTTGACACTGTTGCCACTTCAGTATGCGATAGCCGCATGGCTACCGATTTCAGCGCCAACCTGAACCTGCTCTGCAGCTACCAGCGCTCCATCGCCGAGGTTTGCCGCAAGCTCAAGCTCAACCGGCAACAGTTCAACCGCTACCTCAACGGCCAGTCGCGCCCCTCGCGCCACAACATGCGCCGCATCTGCGACCATTTCGGCGTCACCGAATCCGAAATCCTGATGGAGCATGCCCATTTCGAGCAGATGATCACCCTGCGCCGCCGCCCCGTCGAACGGACAGAGCTGGAACGCCCCCTCACCCACCTGCAAACCCTCTATGGCCACTCGCAGGACCTGCAGAAATACACGGGCTTCTACTTCCGCTACTTCTATTCCTTCGGCAACAAGGGCATGGTCTTCCGCTCGCTCGCCACCATCTACCGCGACGAGGGGCGCTATTACTGGAAGAACATCGAGATCCTGCGCGATCAGTCCACCGGCCGCACCACCGGGCTTAACAAGTACGAGGGGCTCGTATTCTTCCTCGCCGACCGGATCTACATCATGGAATACGAAAGCCTCGAGGTGAATTCGATCACCCAGATGACGCTCTACCCCAGCTACCAGCACCGGCTCGACGCGCTCTACGGCATCCAGACCGGCGTCCCCACCCGCCGCGGCCGCAAACCCGGCGCCTCCCGCGTGGCGCTGGAATACCTCGGCCGCAACATCGACGTGAAACAGGCCCTGCGCCAGACCGGCCTCTTCGACCCCTCCACCGGCGCCATCCGCGACGACATCGCCAGCGCCATCGTCAACACCATCGAGCCGGGCGATTTCGTGCTGGAAATCGACGCGCCCTAGGCCTGACAGGCCGTCAATCGCACACCCGGTTCCCCGGACCATACGCCACGACGATATTGCCCAGCGCCTCCTCCAGCTCCGCAATCGGCGCCTCCCAGTCGGAGGTCGGCTGGTCGACATTCGGCCAGTGCCCGGGAAGGTCTCGCCCGGTGTCGTAACTGGCGATGAATCGCGTTCCGTCTGGCAAAATTCCGAACGCACCGCAGTGGTACGTCTCGCTGTCCTCACTATAGATTGGAAGCCCTTTACTGCACCGGAACTTCAGCGGAAACTCGAACAACGTGGGCTTTTGCCGAAGGTAACTATCCATTCGATCGACATTGTGCCCTGGCAATTCCCGCAAATCGGGAAGATCGCTTGGCCGCGACTCTTCCGTCCAGTCGTCCAGATCTCCCTCGTAAAACGCTCCGATCCTGAGCTGTACGATCCGATATTCCGATGCCCGTCCGAGGAGGAGATCGAGAATGGGCGGTGCCGTTTTGTTAAAGCCTACCAAGGTGTTGATCGTGAAACCGGTGACCCTGAGCGGCGCATCGCCCTTCTTCCAGAACAACCGCCGTGGGTTGTCACGGTCTTCTTCCAGTGTGGAAACGGAAATCCCCTTAATTCTAATCCCGGGATGCGCCGGAACCGCGAACAGCGTGTCCCCCTTGCAGATCATGACCGTGTCGTAAGACGACAGGTCATCCGCCACGGCTGGCCCGACGCCAGCGCCCGTCATCATCACCAGCGCCAAGACCCACCGCCTGACCATGAACCCGCGCCCTAGCACCCCGCCATCAGCCGGTAGACAATCTGCGCCGTGGTGAAATCCCACGCCGTGTTGCCGTCGGGCGCCAGTTCCACCACGTCGAACCCGACGCAGCGCCGCCCCTTCAGGGCGTGTTCCACCAGGTGCAGCGCCTGGTAATAGCCCAAGCCCCCCGGCACCGGTGTCCCCGTCGCGGGCATCAGCGAGGGGTCGAGCCCGTCCACGTCGAAACTCACATAAACCAGCTCGGGGAAGTCCTCCGGCAGGTCCACCTCATGCACATTCCCCGTCACCAGCTCCTCGGCATCGACGAAGAAGACCCCGTTCCGGTCGCGGCTCTCCACCTCCTGCCGGCACAGCGCCCGCACGCCGAACTGGGCCAGCCTGACCCCGTCCTCGGCCAGCAGATGCATCACCGAAGCATGGGAGTGCTTCTCCCCCTGGTACGCAATCCGCAAATCCGCATGCGCGTCGATCTGCACCAGCCCCACCGGCTGGCCCAGCGCCCGGGCCACGCCGCTCACCGCGCCATAGCTCAGCGAATGCTCGCCCCCCAGCGTCACCGCCACCCGGCCGGCTTTCACCGCCGCTTCCGTCCGCTTGGCCAGCCGCTCCATCACCTCCGGCAACGGCCCGTCACACTCCACCGGCTCTTCGGTGAATATCCCGTCCGCGCAGGGCTCCGCAGCCCCAACCAGCCGCTCCAACTCGTTCGACGCCTCGATAATCGCCGCCGGCCCTTGGGCCGTCCCGGCCCCATAGGACACCGTCCGCTCCAACGGCACCGGGATCACGCGAAACCGCGCCTCCTCGCCCCGCTCCGCCTCGGTCAACTCGCTGTCGAGAAACACGCTCATGACAACCGCCCCCTGAAATCCTCGTAGCCGAACTCGCGGATCATCCGCAGCTCGTCCGTCCGGCTGTCCCACAGCGCGATGGCGGGCAGCGGCACGCCGTTGAACGTGTTGGTCTTGACCATCGAGTAATGCGCCTGGTCGAGAAACGCGAACCGGTCGCCGATCTTCAGTGGATGCGCCCAGGTATACTCCCCGATCACGTCCCCGGCGAGGCAGGACGGCCCGCCCAGCCGATAGGTCTGCCCCGCTTCGGCCTCGCCCATCAGCGCGGGCCGGTAGGGCGCCTCGATCACGTCGGGCATGTGGCAGGTGGCGGAGATATCGGTGATCGCCAGCGGCATCCCGTTCACCGGCAGGTCCAGCACCTCGCCCACAAGGATACCGGCATCCAGCGCCACCGCCTCGCCCGGTTCGAGGTAGACCTCGACGCCATAGGTCTCGCGGATATGCCGGATGAAATCGACCAGCGTGTCCCGGTCGTAATCCTCGCGCGAAATATGGTGCCCGCCGCCGAAATTCAGCCATTTCAACCCCTTGAGCAACGGCTGCAAGCGCGGTTCCACCGCCTCCCACGTGCGCAAAAGCGGCTCGACCCCCTGCTCGCACAGCGTATGCATATGCAGCCCGTCCACGCCCTCCAGCGCCTCGGCATTCAACTGGCTCACCGGCGTGCCCAACCGCGAACAGGGCGCGCAGGGGTCGTATTTCTCGACCTCGCCCTCGGAATGCTCGGGGTTGATCCGCAGGCCCACCTGACGCCCGGCCTCTTGGCATTTGGCCAGAAACCGCGCCTTCTGCGCCGGGCTGTTGAAGATCACGTGATCCGACAGCGCGATGATCTCGTCGATCTCGCTGTCCTTGTAGCCGGCGCAGAAGGTGGCCACCTCGCCGCCATACTCCTCCCGCCCCAGCCGCGCCTCGTAGATGCCGCTGGCACAGGTGCCGCCCAGGTACTGCCGCACCAAGGGCGCCAGCGCGAACATCGAGAACGCCTTCAAGGCCGACAACACATGCGCCCCCGACCGCTCCGACACCTCGGCCAGAACCGACAGGTTCCTTTCCACCGCCGCGGCGTCGACCACGAAACAGGGGCTCGGCACGCGGTTCAGGTCGAACTCGAGAAACGCCCCGGCCTCACCGGCCTGTGTCTGCATCATGTCAGGCATATCGCCCTCCCGTTTCCGTTGCGAAGCCGCGCATCGACGGGCCGCGGTGCGGCGAACCTACGACAGTGGCTGCCACTTTATCCCCGCCAGGCACATCCAAGCTCACGACGTCGCGCCTACCTCACCAAATCGCCGTGCCGGGGGGCGGCCCGGCGATGCGCGGCGGCCTTCGGCCTTGATTCCGCGCGCCTCATCAAACCACCCGCCCCGGGCCTGACCCGGGGCCTCGCGCCTCACCAAGCCACCCGCCCCGGGCCCGACCCGGGGCCTCGCGCCTCAGCCCCGAGCCTTCAGAACTCCACCGGCCCGCCAAGCTCATGCACCTGCCACGGCAGGCCCTGCGTGTTCAGCATGTCCATGAAGTCATCCGGATCGAGCTGCTCCATGTTCCACACCCCCGGCTCGACCCAGTTGCCCTTCAGCACCTGCGCCGCCCCGATCATCGCCGGAACGCCCGTGGTATAGCTCACCGCCTGGCTCCCGACCTCGCGATAGCATTCCTCGTGGTCGCAGATGTTGTAGATATAGAAGGTCTTCTCGCCCCCCTCCTGCGACTCGCCCGTGACGATATCGCCGATGCACGCCTTGCCCTTGGTCTGTTCCCCAAGATCGCCCGGATCGGGCAGCAGCGTCTTCAGGAACTGGATCGGGATGATCTCGACCCCGTTATGCATCACCGGGTCGATCCGGGTCATGCCGACATTCTCCAGCACCTTGGCATGCATGATATAGGCATCGCCAAAGGTCATCCAGAACCGTGCCCGCTGGATCTCGGGGAAGTGCTTGGACAGGCTCTCCAGCTCCTCGTGATACATCAGGTACATGTTCTTGGGCCCGATGCCGGGAAAGTCGAACTCCACCTTGTGGGTCATCGCCGGCGTGAACTTCCACTCGCCGCCTTCCCAGTGCTTGGCCTCCTGCAACACCTCGCGCAGGTTGATCTCGGGGTTGAAGTTGGTGGCAAACGCCTGGTCGTTCGACCCGCCATTGGCATCCAGAACGTCGATCTGCCGGATCGACTTCAGCTTGTGCTTCTTGAGCCACGTGGCGAACACGCTCGTCACCCCCGGATCGAACCCCGAGCCGAGGATCGCCACCAGACCGGCCTGTTTGAACTTGTCCTGGTAGGCCCATTGCCACTTGTATTCGAACTTCGCCTCATCCTCCGGCTCGTAGTTGGCCGTGTCGAGGTAATGGCACCCCATTTCAAGGCAGGCATCCATCAGCTTCAGATCCTGATAGGGCAGCGCGAGGTTCACCAGAAGCTCGGCGCCCGTCTCCTTGATCAGCTTCACCGTCGCCGCCACGTCCATCGCATCAAGCGCGGCGGTCTTGATCTCGACCCCCACCCGCTCCTTCACGCTCTTGGCAATCGCATCGCACTTCGCCTTCGTCCGGCTGGCCAGCGTGATATCCGTGAAGATATCGCTGTTCATCGCCATCTTGTGCACCGCGGCATGGCTGACGCCACCGGCGCCCACAACTAGCGTCTTGCTCATGGGTCTTCTCCTCAGCCTGAATGTCTCTCGTAATAGGTATAGCCGTTGATCGAGTCGCGATAGGCGTCGAGCAGCAGCTTGCGTTCACGCGTCTTGACCGTGCCGGCCGATGTCGCCTCGTCCACCATCTTGCGGAAGGCGGCGACGCAATCGTTCGGGTCGAACTCCACCGCCGCCATCACCTCGGCAATCGTGTCGCCCTCCTGCTCGTGCAGCAGGTCGAACCCGCCATCGGGGCGCAGGTCGATCGTCACCACGTTGGTATCGCCGAACAGGTTGTGCAGATCGCCCAGCGTCTCCTGGTAGGCGCCCACGAAGAACACGCCGAAGTAATAGGGCCTGTCCTCGGGCAGCGAATGCACCGGAAGCGAGGGCGCAATCCCGTCGCCAAGGATGAACCGGTCGATCTTGCCGTCGCTGTCACAGGTGATGTCCGACAGCACCGCCCGCCGGTCGGGCGCCACGTCCAGCATTTGCAGCGGCACGATCGGGTGCAGTTGGTCGATGGCCCACACATCCGGCAGCGACTGGAACAGCGAGAAGTTGCAGTGATACACATCCGCGATCTTCTGCATGTCCTCGCCCAGGTCGCTCTCCTCCCCCTGCGCCGCCACGATCCCCTTGATCCGCGACATCAGAGAAAGGTAGATCCGCTCGCCCCGCGCCATCTGCCGCAGGTCGACCACACCCCGTCGGAACAGCGCCCGCAGCTCGTCGCGATAGTAAATGGCGTCGTTCCAGCATTCCTGCACCCTTTGCGGGCCCAGGTAGCCCGCCACCGCCGCAAGGTCGGAAATGAGGTGATGATCCTCGGCCTCCGGCTCCGGCGTATCGGGCGCGTCGTAATTGGTGCTCTCCATCGCCTCGAAGATCAGCATCGACGAGGTGGCCACCAGCGCCCGCCCGCTTTCCGTCACCAGAACCGGATGCGTCAGCCCCGCCTCGTCCATCGCGTAGGTCACGGTCTCGACGATGTTGTGGCAATATTCCTCGACCGTGTAGTTGATCGAATTCTCGCTGGCCTTCTTCTCGCCGGTGTAATCCACCCCCAGGCCACCGCCCAAATCCAGGTGCGTCAGCGGCGCGCCCTCCGCCGTCAGCGCCACGAAATACCGGCACGCCTCGGCCACCGCTCGGCGCACGTCGATCACGTCGGGCACCTGGCTGCCCAGGTGCGAATGCTGCAGCTTCAGGCAATGCAGCAGCCCCTCGTCGCGCAGCCGGTCCACCACCCGCAGCAACTGGTCCGAATTCATGCCAAAGGCCGACCGGTCGCCCGAGCTTTCCTGCCATTTCCCGCCGATCTTCTGGGTCAGCTTCACCCGCACGCCAAGCAGCGGCTCCTCGCCCAATTCCCGGCTCACCTCGATGACCGTCTCGGCCTCCTTGGGGCTTTCCAGCACGATCACCGTGTTGAACCCCAGCCGCCGCGACAGGATCGCCAGCCGCACGAACTCGGCATCCTTCACCCCGTTGCAGACGATCAGCGCCTCTTTCGACAACCGATGCGCCAGCGCGATCACCAGCTCGGGCTTCGACCCGGCCTCGAGCCCGTATTGGTAGGGCTTGCCGAACTCGACGATCCGGTCGATCACCTGCGCCTGCTGGTTCACCTTGATCGGGAAGACGCCCCTGTACGGCGCCTTGTAATTCATCCGCGCAATGGCATCGGCAAAACTCTGGTTCAGGTGCTTGATCTCGGCCTCGAGGAACGAGCTCACCCGTAACAGAAGCGGCGCCGCGATCCCCCGCTCGTCGAGGTCATGCAGGATACCGGGCAGCGGAATCGGCGCCGCGTCGGGATGTGCCGGGTCGCACAGCGCGATCTCGCCCTCGGCCGTCACGGTGACAAGCCCCCGGCTCCACCTCTCGACGCCATAAATATCCTCGGGAACGGGACGCGACTGATCCATGAAAGCGGCCTTTCCTGCTATCGGCGGGGTCAGGGCGTGTGCCGCCCGGCGTCGCCCGGCTTATACGGATAACAGCTAGCCTTTCCAAGCGTCCAGTCACGCCGCGGCGCATGGCGGCGAAAAGAAAAACGGCGGCGGCCTGCTCATGGCAAGACCGCCGCCGTCGGTGTTTCAGGGCCGTTCGGGATCAGACGTCCATGTGGTCCAACTCGTCGTCCATCTCCATCCGGGCATAGGTGCCGCCGGTGCCGTGCTCGGGCACCTCCTGGTTCATCAGCGCCTGAATGTCCTCGTCGGTCAGTTCGCCCATGTCGTCGTCATGCGGCGTGAACGCGGGCAGGGACGTGCCGGCCTGGACATACTCGTCCCCCTTGGTGCCGCCAGTGCCCTTGGAGCCGCCGGACCCCTTGGTGCCACCGGAGCCCTTGGTGCCACCGGAACCCTTGGTCCCACCAGAACCCTTGGTGCCGCCGGAACCCTTCGTCCCGCCGGAGCCTTTGGTCCCACCGGAGCCTTTGGTGCCGCCAGAACCCTTGGTGCCACCAGAGCCCTTGGTCCCGCCAGAACCTTTGGTGCCACCGGAGCCCTTGGTGCCGCCGGAGCCCTTGGTGCCTCCGGAGCCTTTGGTCCCGCCGGAGCCTTTGGTGCCACCGGACCCTTTGGTGCCGCCGGAGCCCTTGGTGCCGCCGGAGCCCTTGGTCCCGCCGGAACCCTTGGTCCCACCGGAGCCTTTGGTGCCACCGGAACCCTTCGTCCCGCCGGAGCCCTTGGTCCCACCGGAACCCTTGGTCCCACCGGAGCCCTTAGTCCCGCCGGAACCCTTAGTCCCACCGGAACCTTTCGTCCCACCGGAGCCCTTGGTGCCGCCGGAACCCTTCGTCCTGCCGGAGCCCTTGGTCCCACCGGAACCCTTGGTCCCACCAGAACCCTTGGTTCCACCGGAGCCCTTAGTCCCGCCGGAACCCTTAGTCCCACCGGAACCTTTCGTCCCACCGGAGCCCTTGGTGCCGCCGGAACCCTTCGTTCCACCGGACCCCTTGGTCCCACCGGAACCCTTCGTCCCACCGGACCCCTTGGTCCCACCAGAACCCTTGGTCCCACCAGAACCTTTGGTGCCACCGGAGCCCTTGGTGCCGCCGGCCCCCTTGGTCCCGCCGGACCCCTTGGTCCCGCCGGAACCCTTGGCCCCACCGGAGCCTTTGGTGCCACCGGACCCCTTGGTCCCACTGGAACCCTTCGTTCCACCAGAACCCTTCGTCCCACCGGACCCCTTGGTCCCACCGGAACCTTTCGTCCCACCGGAACCTTTCGTCCCACCGGAGCCCTTGGTGCCACCGGAACCCTTCGTCCCACCGGACCCCTTCGTCCCGCCGGAGCCGTCCTTCCCGTCGTCGCCCCAATGGCCGTCGCGGAACTCGTCCTTCATGTGCGCGTCGTACCACTTGTGCAGCGAATCCCCTTCGACGCCGCCATTGTGATAGGACTTGGTCGAGCTCGCCTTCTCGCAGGCCGAGCTGCCGCGCGTGCCGCCCGAGCCGTGATGGCGGTGATGAGAGCCGCGGTGATCGTGTTCGCGGTGTGACCGGTATCTGAAGGACATGTTTTCTACTCCACTCGTACTCGTAACCGCGACAGTCGCGGCATTTGCTGTCGCGGCCCGGAAAAACGGCGGGGCCGCGGTTACTCCTGATCGGCTGACGCTACGGCCTTGTCACAATTCCGCCAAACTTCCGGCGCAGAATCGGCACAGTCGCCCCGAAACCCCGCGATATCCGGAAACAGTCCGCGCCGATCCCGCGCCGATCCGTTGAAACCGGGAACAATCGCCGCCGCCCTCCGGCCGGGCCACGGCCGAATCACCTCGAATCGAATTGCCACGGGCTTTCCACAAAACCGCCCATTTGCGCCGCTACCCCTGCCGCCCTGAGGCACAGACAGGCCGCCCCCACCGGCGGCCCCGATACGCGAGGGTGACGGACGCATGGCAAAGAAGACACGCAACAAGCGGATGACCCGGGTCATGGAAAGCGCCGAGAAGGTCTTCCGCGAGCCGGTCGAAAGCATCTCCGCCCCCGGCGGCGAGAACCGGTCGAGCTATCGCCTGCACCTGCCCGGCCGCTCTGTCGTGGCCACCCTGCGCCCCACCTTCCAGCGCACCCATCTCGAGGCCTACACCCTGCGCCGGCTGGCGCCCTTCTGCGACGACATCCCCGAATGCCTTGCCGTCGACGGGGTGATCCTGTTCCAGTCCGACGTGGGCTCCCGCCGCCTCAACCGCGAGATCATCGCCCGCGACCCCGAAGACCGCCTGGCGCTCGCCGCCGAGTCGGTCGCCGCCATCTTCCGCATCCAGATGGCGGGCCAGAAGGCCGGCCTGCGCGACATCCTCCCCCATCTCGGCCAGAACGACGACTGGATCGAGAACCTCGTCCACTCCGCCGATTTCCTGGCCGAGCTCTCCGCCGGCCGCGGGCGCGAGATCGACAAGGCCCAGCTCTGCGCCCGCATCGCCGCCCCGGCGCAGCAGTTCGTCAAGTGGGATTGCCGCTCCGGCAACGCCGCACTGGGCGAGGATGACCGCCTGCGCTGGTTCGACTTCGAATATTCCGGCATCCGCCACGGCGCCGAGGACCTGGCCTGGCTGCTGGGCGACGAGGTCTGGCCGATCGCCCCCGAGGACATGCTCGACATCATCACCGATGCCTACGACCCGGCCCTGGGCCACACCCTCGACGCCTATCTCGACTACCTCGCGCTCTACACCACCTTCCACTGCATCCAGCGCCTGCAGCTCGTGGTCCGCGAATCCGAAAAGCGCGGCTGGCAATCCATGCGCCGCATCCGCAAGTACGACGATGCCGGCGTCCACCCGCAATTCGCCGCCCATCTCTGCCGCGTCGGCGCGCTCTTCGCCCGGCGCAACACCATGACCGCCCCCATCGCCAGGGATTTCGAGGAGGCCGAGCAGGTCTTCGTCACCCTCCTGCGCGACGGCATGAAACAGAAGATGCTCGAGAAGGCGTAACCATGCTGCAAGACAAGGCCCCCCGCCCCGCCACCGGCCTGCAGGTCGATATCGTCGACACGCCCGACGCCTTCGACGCCCTCGCCCCCGCCTGGCGGCGCCTGCAGGCGCGCGACATGGAATCCACCGTCTTCCTGACATGGGACTGGCTGGCGCTGGCCTTCCGCCAGAACCCCTGGCGGTGGAGCGTGCTGGTCGTCCGCGACCCCGTCGACAGCGACGAGGCGATCTGCATCGTCCCGCTCAAGTACCGCACCCACTGGAGCCGGAGCCAACAGGAATTCCAGACCCAGCTCGAGGCCGGCGGCCGGCTTCTGTTCAGCGAGTATACCGGCTTCCTCTGCGACCCCTCGCAGGAGGAGGCGGGCCTCGCCGCCGCCGCCGACAAGCTGGCCGCGATGCCCTGGTCGCGCCTCTCCATGCGCTACGTCGCCCAAAGCCGCCGTGCCCGCATCTTCACCGACCGTCTGGCGGCGCGCGGGCTCACCGTGCGCTACCGCGACTACCGGATCAACAAGGGCGAGGCCGACAACCTCGTCAGCCCCCAGGTCGACCTCCCCGAGGCGTTCGACAGCTACCTCAAGGCCCAGGTCAGCGCCAACACCCGCCAGCGGTTCAACAAGATGCGCCGCCGCCACCTCGAGACCGGCGACTACCACGTCACCCATGCCGACGACGCCACGCTGAACGACGACATCACCGCCCTCCTCACCTTCTGGACGGCCAAGTGGGCCGAAACCAAGGGCCGCGAGACCGCCGAACAGGTGGCCGCGAACTACCGCAGCGTCCTGACCGCGGCGCACCAGTGCGGCGCGTTGTTCCTGCCGGTCCTGAAACGGGGCGAGCGCCGGCTCGGCGCGCTGGGCCACGTCATCGACCGCCAGAACGGCATCCTGCATTTCATCGTCGCCGGCCGCGACACGCAGGCCGAGGAAACCTTCATCGGCGACGCCCTGCATTTCCACGCCATCGAATGGGCCATCGGCCAGGGCTTCATCTGCTACGATTTCGGCCACGGCAACGAGCGCTACAAATACAGCTACGGCGCCGAAGACCTGCAAACCCTCTATTTCGATATCCGCCGGGCCGAGGCGGGCAGCGCCGGCATGCTCGACGTGCTCTGCCTCGGCGAGGCGCTCAAGCGCATGGAAGGCTTCATCCGCGACGGCAAGACCGACCGCGCGGCCCGCGCCTGCGCCCAGCTTGCGGGCCTGCTGACCTGACCGCCGGGGCCTAGGCGCCCTCGTACCGGTCCGAGATCAGCCGCCCCGGCCGCCGCGCCCGCAGCCGCGCGGCCAGGTCCAGCAGCCGCCGCGCCTTGGCGGCATCCAGCCCGTCCAGGCTCAGCGCGTGCAGCGCGTAGATATCGCCGTGATGCCGGGTCAGCTTGTCCGGAAACCGGACGAAACCAAGGAACGCCCGCACCCGGCTTTCCCCGCCCAGCGCCGCCACGATCTGCGCGGCATCGCGAACCCCGCCCAGTTTGCGCAATTTGGAATTGCGCCGCACCCGCGGCTCGGGGAACCCCTCCTGGTAGGGGATGTCGGCCACCTCCGGATAGGCCCGCGCGATGGCGTCGTTGTGCAATTGCTGGTCCTTGGTCACGCTGTAGGGCAGCGAGATGCAGAACTCCACGAACTCCGGGTCGAGATAGGGGCAGAACACGTGCCGCGCACTGCCCAGGATCGCCTGCGGCACGAAATTGATCTCGCGCCGCGTGCGGTGGAACATCCAGAACATCTGGTAGGGGTCGGGCGCATCGGCATATTGCGCGATCGCAGGCGCCACGTAATCGCGCACCTCCTCGTCCATCCCCGGTGAATAGATCGGGCCGGCGCCCTTGCCCCAATGGGATTGCGAGACGACCCTGCCGTGCCCGTCGATCATCCCCTGCGCGATCCCCTTCCAGTCGCCCTTCCGCGACAGGCCCATGAACCAGTCGGCGGAATCGTCGGGGTTGGTCAGGATATCGCCGGCGATCCCGTCGAAGCTCACGGCATCGCGGCCGAGGAAATAATCGTTGAGCGGCATCATCTGCGCATGCTCGTCGGCGCAAAGGCTGGTCATCACCAGCGCCCGAAGCGTGTCGGCCAGCCGTGGCCGGCCAAAGCCCAGCATCTCGTGCGTCACGCCCAGCCGTTCGCACAGGGCGCGCGCCGCCATCGCCTCGCGGTTGGGAACGGCGCCGTTGTGGTGGAAGGTCACGCAAGCCTCGGGCCGCCGCCCCTGGTGCAGCACCTCCAGCAGGATATGCCGGCTGTCCCGCCCGCCGCTCAGCGGCACGTGGAACGGGCCGGTGTGTTCCTCCAGCGCGCGGGCCACGGCGCTGCGGAAATGGGTGATCATGCCGTCGACGGCGCCCTCGCGGCTGATCTCCTGCGTGCCGGGCACCGTGGCGCCGCTCTCGACCCGGACGGCGCCCGTGCCGTCCCATGTCAGCACGCCGCCGGGCGGCAATGTCTTCACGTGCTTCAGCGGCGTGTCGTCGTTGACGAAAATACCGATCCGGTGAAACACCGCCAGCGCGCGGGCGTCCTGCGTGGCGTCGCACCCCTCGGCCACCAGTTTCACCAGCGAGGGCGAGACCGCCACCACCCCGTCCTTCTCGTACCAGAAAAGCGTGTAGAACCCGTAGCGGTCGACCCGCGCGGTCAACCGGCCGTCGGTCCAGCCCCACTCCGCCCAGACCGTCGCCGCCTTGCCGTGCGGGCCCGAGGCCCAGCTCTCCGCCCCCCGCACGACCACCCGCTCCCCGTCGCGGCGCAGGATCAGGAAGGGCGGGTCGTCATCGGGCATTGCGGGCACGTCAGGCGTCCTTTCGGGCATTCTGGCGGCATGGAACGCAAAACCCGGCCCCGCGGCAAGGGCACAATCACCAAACCCGCCGCGGCGATGCGGCGCGGCCACCACACAGACCGTTTTTCGCCATTTTTCTGACCCCGGAACGTGGTTTCCTGCAACAATACGAGCAGGAACAATAGATGACTGAACCCCGTATTGTTTCCCGTCCCGCCCCTCGGCGGGCCGACGCGCCCCTTGTCAGGGGCCGTGTGCGGGTGTTTCCTGCGCGCGGAAACGGAGGCACGGCATGATCGCGTGGCGAATCAGTCGGAAAATCAACGCGGCGCTGCACCAGCGGCGCCGGCGCGGCGCGTTCCGCAAGCCGTTCAGCGGCAACTCGGCCAAACGCCTGCTGCTGCTGACCATCGGCGAGCGCATCCCGCAAAGCCAGATCTTCCCGTTCCACTACTACGCCCGCGATTTCCGCGATGCGCTCGACACCGAGATCCGCGAGGTCGAGATCTCCGATTACGTGGCCGGCCTGCCCGACGGGCCGCGCGATGCCACCACCGTCTGTTTCCAGACCCCGTTCGACATCCCCGATGACGAGCTGGCCCGCACCATGGCCGCCATCCGCGACCGGAACCCCAAGGCCCGGCTCGTCTATCTCGACTGGTTCGCCCCCACCGACCTGCGCATGGCCCACCGCCTGCCCGAGATCGACCACTACGTCACCAAGCACGTCCTGCGCGACCGCGACCGCTATGCCAAGCCGCTCTATGGCGACACCACGCTGATGGATTACTACGGCCGCAAGTACGACCTGCCGCATGACGAAACCCGCTTCCCCATCCCCCCCGGTTTCCGCGACAAGCTGCATCTCGGCCCGTCCTTCGTCACCGCCGATTTCATGCTGCCCGCTTTCGCCGCCGGCCAGCGCCCCGACGGCCCCCGCCCGATCGACCTGCACGCCCGCATCGCGGTGGACGGCTCCCCCTGGTACGAGGCGATGCGCGCCGAATCCCTCGCCGCCGCCGAATCCCTGCCCGACACCGAAACCGTCACCGGCACGGGCATCGGGCACCACCGCTTCATCTCCGAATTGCAGCAAAGCAAGATCTGCTTCAGCCCCTTCGGCTATGGCGAGGTCTGCTGGCGCGATTTCGAGGCCGTGCTGACCGGCGCCGTCCTCCTCAAGCAGGACATGCAGCATGTCGAGACCAAGCCGAACATCTTCGTGCCCAACGAAACCTACGTGCCCCTGCGCTGGGACCTGTCGGATTTCGAGGAAAAGGCCCGCTGGCTGATCAACGATCCCGCCGCCCGCGACCGTATCGCCCGGCAGGCCTTCGACCGGCTGCACGACTATGCCCGCTCCGGCCGCTTCGCCGCCCAGATGGCCCCGCTGGTGGGTTGAGGGCGCGGGCCAATGACCTCCGCCCACCCCCGCATCGCCGCGGTCGTCATCGGCCGTAACGAGGGCGCGCGCCTCCGCGCCTGCCTCGCCTCTCTCTCCGGGGCCTCCCCCGTCATCTACGTCGATTCCGGCTCCACCGACGGCAGCGCCGAGCATGCCCGCAGCATCGGCGCCCATGTCATCGACCTCGACACCTCCCAGCCCTTCACCGCCGCCCGCGCCCGCAACGCCGGGCTCAAGGCCCTCGACCGCACCGAGACCGACCTCGTCCAGCTCGTCGACGGCGATTGCACCGTCGAACCCGGCTGGCTCGCCACCGCCTCGGCCTACCTTAACGCCTACCCCGACACCGCCATCGCCTGCGGCCGCCGGCGCGAGGATCACCCCGAGGCCTCGCTCTACAACCGGCTCTGCGATATCGAGTGGAACACGCCCCCCGGCGACACAAGCGCCTGCGGCGGCGACATCCTCGCCCGGCTCTCGGCGCTCGACGCCGCGGGCCTCTACCGCGACGACCTGATCGCCGGGGAGGAGCCCGAGCTTTGCGTCCGCCTGCGCCGGCAGGGCTGGAAGATCCACCGCCTCGACGCCCCCATGACCCGCCACGACGCCCGCATGACGAAGCTCGGCCAATGGTGGACACGCACCCGCCGCGCCGGCCATGCCTTCGCCGAGGGCGCCCACCTCCACGGCGCCCCGCCCGAACGCCACTGGGTCGCCGAGACGCGCCGCGCGCTCCTCTGGGGCGCCGCCCTGCCGCTCGCCATCCTGATCGCCGCGCTGATCCACCCGGCGGCGCTGCTGCTCGCGCTCATCTATCCGCTACAGGTCGCCCGCCTCGCCGCCCGCCGCGGCCCGGCTTCGCGCGCCGCATGGGAATGGGCCGCCTTCACGGTGCTGGGCAAATTCGCCGAGGCCCAAGGGGCGCTGCAATTCCACGCCTCCCGCCTCCTGCGCCGCCGCGCCACGCTGATCGAGTACCGCTAGTGCCCGCCCGTCGACATACGCAGGCGCAGCGCCCCGATCACCAGCCGCGGCAGGATCGCGATGCAGCGGGCATAGCGCGGCCCCAGCCGCCTTATATCGCCCAGCGCGCGCCAGACCCATTCCACCACCAGCCGGCGCACCCACATCGGCGCCCGCGTCTGGCGACCCGAGATGAAATCCAGCCCCGCCCCGATCGAGGCGAAGCCCACATGCGGCGCCAGCTCGCGCCCCCGTGCCGCGAAACGCTCCTGCTTGGGCGCCCCCAGTGCAAGGAAGCACAGGCCCACGCCCTCCGCCTCCAACCGCTCCAGTATCTCGCCCGCCGCCGCGCCATCCGGGTCGAACCCCATCGGCGGAGCATGGCGGAGCACCACCCGCAGCCCCGGCATATCGGCCTCCAGCCGCTCGCCCGCTTCCTGCAATGTCGCCTCGTCGCTGCCCACCATCGCCACCGGCACCCCGGCCTCCCCGGCCATCCGGCACAGCGGCCGGATCAGGTCGGACCCCGGCAACAGCTCCACCGGGCGCCCGGCCAGCCGCGACAGCCACACGATCGGGTTGCCATCGGCCACCACCATGTCCTGCCGCGCATAGGCACGGGCAAAGGCGGCATCGCTCCGCATTTTCACGAGGTGGTCGAGGTTGATCGTCGCCAGCGCGAACCCCTCGCGCGCGGCAAATCTCGCGCCGACCGCCTCCGCCAATTCGGCAAAGTCGCGCAGGTTCACCCGAACCACCTGATCCCGAACCGTGAACTCCAAGAAAGGACGACCCCGCTTTCGCCGCATCCGACACCTGACCGGCCCGTCCACCTATACCGGGAATGCCCGCCCGGGCCACCGTCAAAAGCGCGCCTGCGGGCAATCCTCGCCTGATGCCCAACGCATTCGCATATCTCATGCTGATGATCTGGCCCGTCGCCTGCGTGGTGATGTTCCGCCGGATGGGCATCGAACGGGCGATCATCTGGGCGATCCTCGGCGGCTACCTCCTGCTGCCGCCCCGCGCGGTGTTCGACCTGCCGCTGGTGCCCGATTTCAACAAGACCTCGATCCCCAATCTCTGCGCGCTCGCCTGCTGCCTGTGGGTGGCCAGGCGCCGCGTGCCGATCTGGCCGGAAAGCCGGGTGATGAAGGTGCTGCTCTTCCTCTTTCTCGCCGGCACCATCCCCACCGTTCTGACCAATACCGACCCGATCCTGTTCTACTCGGTCTTCGATGCCGAACCGGTCTCCTTCGTCACCGGCGGCCTGCCGGGGCTGCGCCTCATCGACGTGCTCTCGATCGCCTCGCAACAGGCGATCACGCTCATCCCCTTCGTGCTGGGCCGCGCCTTCCTGTCCTCGCAGACGGGCCAGCGCGAGCTGCTGCTGGCGCTGCTGGTGGGCGGGCTGGTCTATTCCCTGCCGGCGCTGCTGGAAATCCGGCTAAGCCCGCAGATCAACATCTGGGTCTACGGCTTCTTCCAGCACGATTTCGGCCAGATGATGCGGCAGGGCGGCTTCCGCCCCATCGTCTTCCTTCCGCACGGGCTGTGGATGGCCTTCTTCTTCATGACCGCCGCCGCCGCCGCCGCGGTGCTCTTCCGCATGGCCGACCGCAAGGCCCGGCCCCGGCTGCTGGCGGCCACGGGCTATCTCTTCTGCGTGCTGATCCTCTGCAAGAGCCTCGGGCCGCTGGCCTATGGCCTTGCCGTGGTGCCCGCCATCCTGCTCGCCGCGCCCAAGATGCAGATCCGCATCGCGGTGCTCTTCGCCGGCATCGCCGTCCTCTACCCCGTCCTGCGCGATTACGGCCTCGTCCCGCTCGACCGCATCCTCGGCTGGGCCGAGGCGATCCACCCCGACCGCGCCCAGTCGCTCGGCTTCCGCTTCCAGAACGAGGAGCTGCTGCTGGAACGCGCGCACGAGAAATGGCTCTTCGGCTGGGGCGGCTGGGGCCGCAACCTCGTGCGCGACCTGACCACGGGCGAGATCATCTCGATCCCCGACGGCGAATGGATCATCGTCTTCGGCACCTTCGGCTGGCTGGGTTACCTCAGCAAGATGGGCCTGCTCGCGGTCCCGCTCTTCCTGCTCCTGCGCCACGCCCGCCAAGACCGGCCCACCCGCGCGGTGGCGGCGCTGGCCCTGATCCTCGCCATCACCCTGATCGACATGCTGGTGAACGCCATCCTCACCCCCTACACCTGGCTCATCGCCGGGGCGGTGCTCGGCTACACCGAATCCACCCGCCGGCAGGAGGCCGAGGACGAGAGCCACCTGCGCCCCGGGGCGGGCCGGCCCGGCCTGGCGAAACCGCTGATCGGGTGAGGGGGCTGGGGGTGACACCCCCCGCACCGACGTAATACCGACAAAATACCGACGTTATACCGACGTCGGTTTCCCGGCTAAAACCGCCTCCCCGGGCCCTCCGAAAAGAATCGCCCTGCCCTGCCGTCGGGCTCGCAGAATCGATTGTTCTGATATAGAAAACAATTTGGAACCGAATAGGAAATTGTCGCATCCATGTCGGTGTTCGCCCTCTAGTTGCGAAAATTTTTAGTTATGTTTTCCAGTTACTTGCGTCGAAATGTGGCGAAGTCATGAACATGAACTTGGGCCAGGGGCTGCGTTCGATGCAAAACCAGTGTGGGGGCCGAAGTCACGACTTCGCGCAGGATGAGTATGATTGGTAAACGAGTATATGCAAACAGTGGTCAGGACATAGCGATCGTCGGCATGGCACTGAAGGTGCCGGGCGCGCTAAATATTTCTGATTACTGGAAAAATCTGGAATCCGGCACCGAGAGCATCGACCGGCTGGACGCCGACGCGCTCAAGGCCGCCGGCGAGCGCCCCGACCGCATCGCCGACCCCAACTACGTGCCCGCCACCGCCCGCCTCGACGGCTACGACCAGTTCGACGCCGAGTTCTTCGGCTTCGGCCCGAAAGACGCCGCCATCCTCGACCCGCAGCACCGCAAGTTCCTCGAGGTGGCGTGGGAGGCGATGGAGCAATCGGGCCACCTTCCGGGCAACAAAACAAGGGATATCGGCGTCTTCGCGGGCTGCGGCATGGGCAGCTATTTCTACTTCAACATCTGCTCGAACCCCGACCTTGTCGACGACGTGGGCATGTTCCTCCTCCGCCATACCGGCAACGACAAGGACTTCATGACCACCCGCGTCAGCCACGTGTTCGACCTCAAGGGCCCCAGCGTCAACATCCAGACCGCCTGCTCCACCTCGCTCGTCGCCGTCCACTACGCCTGCGAGGCGCTGCGCTCGGGCCAATGCGACATGGCGCTCGCCGGCGGCTCGACCATCGAACTGCCCCAGGGGCGCGGTTACCTCTTCAAGGAAAACGAAATTCTCTCCCCCGACGGCCATTGCCACGCCTTCGACCACCGCGCCAAGGGCACGGTTTTCGGCAGCGGCGCGGGCGTCGTCGCGCTCCGCCGGCTGGAGGATGCCATCGCCGATGGCGACCACATCTGGGCCGTGGTGAAGGGCTCCGCCATCAACAATGACGGCGCCGCCAAGGCCGGCTACCTCGCCCCCAGCGTCGACGGGCAGGCCGCAGCCGTCTCCCGCGCCATCGACACCGCCGGCGTCACCGCCGATAGCATCGGCTATGTCGAATGCCACGGCACCGGCACCTATCTCGGCGACCCGATCGAGGTGGCCGCGCTGACCGAGGCCTACCGGAAAACCACCGACAAATCAGGCTTCTGCCGCATCGGCTCGGTGAAAACCAATATCGGCCACCTCGACACCGCCGCCGGCGTGGCCTCCCTCATCAAGACCAGCCTCGCGCTGCATCACAAGGCGATGCCGCCCAGCCTGAGCTTCGAGAAACCCAACCCCACCATCGATTTCGAAACCAGCCCGTTCCGCGTGAACGACCGGCTGACGGAATGGCCGCAAGGCCCCACCCCCCGCCGCGCCGGGGTCAACTCGCTGGGCGTCGGCGGCACCAACGCCCATGCCATTCTCGAGGAAGCGCCCGAACGCGCCGCCTCCGAGGAAGGCGACTGGCCCTTCCACGTGCTGACCATCTCGGGCAAGGGCAAAGCCGCCCTCGACGCCAACACGCAAGCCCTCGCCGCCCACCTGCGCGCCCATCCCGAGCAGCCGCTCGAAGACGTGGCGTACACCCTGAAAACCGGCCGCCACGCCTTCGACGACCGCCGCGTCGTCGTCGCCGAAACCCACGAGGAAGCGGCCGCCCTGCTGGAAGAGGGCAACCCCCACCGCGTCTTCACCCACAAGAAGCTGGGCGAGACACCCGACACCGTCTTCATGTTCCCCGGCGGCGGCGCGCAATATGCCGGCATGGCCCGCGACCTCTACGAGACCGAGCCGGTCTTCGCCGAATGGATGGATCGCGGCCTCGACCACCTTGGCCCGAAGCTCGACTACGATATCCGCGCCATCTGGCTCCCCGAGGCGGGCGACATGGAGGCCGCGAACGAGACGCTGAAGAAGCCCTCGGCCCAGCTTCCGCTGATCATGATCGTCGAATTCGCCCTGGCGAAACTCTGGATGTCCTGGGGCATCAAACCCGCCGCCCTGATCGGGCATTCCATGGGCGAGAATACCGCCGCCGCGCTCTCCGGCGTCATGAGCTTCGAGAACTGCATCGACCTCGTCCTCCTGCGCGGCCGTCTTTTCGACACCGTCGCCCCAGGTGGTATGCTCAGCGTCTCGCTGCCCGCGAGCGAGGTGCAGGAGATCATCGGCGACACCCTCGACATCGCCAGCATCAACGCCCCCGATCTCTGCGCCGTCACCGGCCCGCAGGACCGGCTCGACCGGCTTCAGGCCGAGCTTGAAGCGAAAGACATCGACTGCCAGCGCATCAACATCGACATCGCGGCCCATTCCCGGATGCTCGACCCGATCCTGCCCGAGTTCCGTGCCTTCCTACAGACGCTCGACCTGCAGGCGCCCGAAATCCCCTTCATCTCCAACCGCACCGGCGACTGGATCACCGAGAACGAGGCCACCGACCCCGACTACTGGACAGGCCAGCTTCGCAACTGCGTCCGCTTCGCCGACGGCATCACCACCCTCGCCGCCAAGCGCGACCGCGTGTTTTTCGAGGTCGGCCCCGGCCGCGCGCTCAGCTCGCTGTCGCAGATGTGCGACGCCGTCCAGCCCGGCCAGGTGCTGTCCGCCCTGCGCCACCCCGACGACGCCATCGCCGACGACAAGTTCCTGCTCGGCGTGATCGGCCGCTTCTGGGCCACTGGCATCGAGGCCGATTGGAGCCAGATCTGGGGCGAGGCACGGCGCAACCACGTGATCCTGCCGACCTACGCCTTCCAGACCAGCCGCTATTTCATCGAACCCGGCAAAGCCCGGCTGGCCGATGCCGCGCCCGACCTGACCCGCAGCGAAGACATTACGCAGTGGGGCTTCCGCCCCGTCTGGCAGCCCCGCTATGCCGACTGCGACGCCGAGACGCTTTCCACCTGCGGCGCCGAAGACCCGCAAACATGGCTCGTCTTCGCCGATGACACCGGCCTCACCGATGCCGCCACTGCCCGGCTGACCGCCGCCGGCCATACGGTCACCACCGTCCGCCCCGGCGATAGCTTCGCGCGCCTCGGCGACGACAGCTACCGCCTCGCCCCCGACCAGGGGCCCGAGGGCTATGCCCAGCTCTTCCGCGCACTCGCCGCCGAGGGCCGCCTGCCGACGCGCATCGTCCACGCGTGGCTTGTCACCGAGAAGGAGAGCTTCCGCCCCGGCAGCAACTTCTTCACCCGCAACATGGAGCACGGCTTTCACAGCCTGATGCACCTCGCCCAGGCCATCGAAAGCGTCGACCGCCCCGATGAGATGCATCTCACCGTGCTCACCACCGGCGCGGCACAGGTTCAGGGAGAGGCGCTGCCCTACCCCGAGAAAGCTACCATCGCCGGCCCGGCAGGCGTGATCCCGAAAGAGCTTCCGGGCGTCACCGTGGCCACGCTCGACATCGCCCTGCCCACGCCGGCCCCGTCGCGCCGCCGCAAACCCGCGCCGGTCGCGTTCCCCACCGAGCAGCTTCTCGAAGACCTCCTCGCCGAGCCCGCCAACAGCGTCGCCGCCATCCGCGACGGCCGCCGCTTCGCGCAGGCGTGGAAAGCCGCGGACCTGCCTGCCACGCCCGAGGAACCCGCCTTCCGCGACGGCGGAACCTACCTGATCACCGGCGGCATGGGCGGCATCGGCCTGACCGTCGCCCGCGACCTCGCCCAAACCCACGGCGCCAATATCGTGCTGCTGAGCCGCAGCGCCCTGCCCCCGCGCCACCAGTGGCAGACGCTGATCGACACCATGCCGGCCAGCAACCCCGTCGTCGCCCGCATCACCGCAATCCGCGAGTTCGAGGCGCTCGGCGGTGCTGTCCGCGTAGAGGTGGCCGATGTCTGCGATATCGAGCAGATGCAACAGGCCGTCGCCCGCGCCAAGGCCGATTTCGGCGCGATCAACGGCGTCATCCACGCCGCCGGCCTGATCGACGACGCCCCGCTTCTGGGCAAGAGCACCTTCGATGTCGAGCGCGTTCTGGCCCCGAAACTCCACGGTCTCCGCGTCCTCGACAGCCTGTTCGGGAAAGACGAGCTCGACCTCATGGTCCTCTTCTCCTCGACCAGCACGATCACCAAACCCGAAGGCCAGATCGACTATATCGCCGCCAACGAGTTCCTGAACGCCTTCGCCAAGTCGCGGCAGGGCGGCAAGACCCGCGTGCTCGCCGTCGACTGGGGCGTCTGGAACACCGTCGGCATGGCCGCCACCGCCGTGGCCGAGCGCAACGCCGAAGGCGCGGCGCCCGAGTGGCAGCCCGCCCCCCAGCCGCTCCTCGACGAAACCGCCCAGCACTCGGGCGACCGCCGCGCCCGCCTGACGCTCGACGCCAAGGCCGACTGGATCGTCAACGAACACCGCATGTCGACCGGCGCGGCCGTCCTGCCCGGCACCGGCTTCGTGGAACTGGCGATGGAATCCTACCTCGCCTCGGGCGGCGCCCTGCCGGTCGAACTGCGCGACCTCGTCTTCCTCCGCCCGCTCGACGTGCCGGAAACCGCGCCGCGCGGCGTGGAAACCTGCCTCACGCCCTCGGGCGCCGACATGGCCTTCGAAACCCGCAGCGCCTGTAGCGTTGATGGCCGCGACGGCATGGTCCTGAACGCCCAAGGCACCATGGGCGCCATCGACGAGGTGCCCGCACGGATCGACCTCGCCGCCCTTTCCGCTCGCTGCACCAACCTCATGGCGCATCACGGCCACGATGGCTTCGTCTCCCCGCAGGAGGCGCACCTGAATTTCGGCCCCCGCTGGCGCGTGGTGCAGGATGCCAAGACGGGCTCCGGCGAAGGGCTGGCCCGGCTGGAGCTGCCGCAGGCCGCCCGGGGCGACCTCGACGCCGGTTACATCCTCCACCCGGCCATGCTCGACCTCGCCACCGGCTGGGCGATCGAGCTGATCGACGGCTATGCCGGCAACCGCCTCTGGGTGCCGGTCTCCTATGGCTCGATCCGGGTCTTCCGCCCGATGCCGGCGGAGGTGTTCAGCTGGGTGCAGGTCCGCAGCGAAAGCGACTGGGACACCGGGATGGCCGGCTTCGACGTGGTGATCTGCGACGCGCAAGGTCATGTCATCGCCGAGATCGCCGACTTCCAGATGCAGCGCCTCTCCGGCGAGGCGACGCTCGGCGTCACTGCCGTCACCGCCAAGGACGACGTCCGCTTCCCCGAGGACCGCACGGCGCGCGCCCTCTCGCCCGCCGAGGCGCAGATGCAGCGCATGGTGGCGCTCGGCATCCGCCCCGAGGAAGGCGCCGAGGCCCTGCGCCGCGCGCTCGCCCGCCCCGGGGCCCAGATCGCCATCTCGCCGGTCGACCTCACCACGCTGGTGCAACTGGCCGAGGCCCGCGACGAGGCGAAGGAAACACAATCCTTCGACCGGCCGGAACTGACCTCCGACTACGCGGCCCCCGAAACGGCCACCCAGATCAAGCTGGCGGAGACCTGGGAACACCTCCTCGGCGTCAAGCAGATCGGGGTGGATGACAGCTTCTTCGACCTCGGCGGCCACTCGCTCCTCGCCGTCCGCCTTTTCGCGGCGGTCAAGCGCGACTTCGGCGTGCAGTTCCCCATCTCCGTTCTCTTCGAGGCCCCCACCATCGCCGGCCTCGCCACCATGCTCGACGCGCGCACCGGCGGCACCACGGACACCGGCACAGCACCCGAGGCCGCGGCCCCCACATCCTTCCGCTATGCCGTGCCCCTCAACGGCACGAAATCGTCGCGCATGCCCTTCTTCATCGTTGCCGGCATGTTCGGCAACGTCCTGAACCTGCGCCACCTTGCCCTCAGCATGGAAGACCGCCCGGTCTACGGCCTTCAGGCCCGCGGCCTGATCGGCGACGAGGCGCCCCACGACACGATCGAGGAGGCCGCCGCCGACTACATCGCCGAGATGCGTAGCATCCAGCCCGAGGGGCCTTACATGATCGGCGGCTTCTCGGGCGGCGGCATCACCGCCTACGAGATCGCCCGCCAGCTCGACACGGCCGGGCAGGAGGTGGCGATGGTCGTGATGCTCGACACGCCCCTGCCGGTGCGGCCGTCGCTCAAACCGGCCGACAAGGCGCTGATGAAGCTGCACGATATCCGCCGCAAGGGCCCGGCCTACCTGCTGGAATGGGCCCGCAACCGCTGGGCCTGGGAAAAGACCAAGCGCGCGCAGGCCGATGGCACGGCCCCCGCCGCCGACAGCGGCAATTTCAACAATCGCCAGATCGAGATGGCCTTCCGCGGCGCCGTCGCCCGCTACGAGCTCGCCCCGTGGGACGGCCCGCTCACTCTCTTCCGCCCACCGCTCGACCGGCACTGGAAGGTGACCGGCGGCAACTTTGTCAGCCGCGAGCGCGAATACGTCTTCGACGACAACCAGTGGACACCATGGGCCCCCGGCGTGAACGTCATCGAGGTGCCGGGTGACCATGACAGCATGGTTCTCATGCCCAATGTCAGCGTTCTGGCCAAACACCTGAACGGCCTTGTCCGCGACATCGAACGCAACAAACCCCGCGCGCCCGCCACGGCGGCGCGCACGGCGGCGGAGTGACGGCCATGACAGACCCCTCCGTTCTCACCATCATCCTCAACTTCCGCACGCCCGAGCTGACGCTGAAGGCGCTCGACGCCGCCCTGCGTGAAATGGCGGGCATCCGCGGCGAGATCCTCGTGGTCGACAACGGCTCGGGCGACGATTCCCGCGAGGTGCTGACCCGCGCCATCGAGGGCCTCGCCAACCCGCCCGTTCCCGTCCGCTTCAAGGCCTCGGCCCGCAACGGCGGCTTCGGCGCGGGCAATAATTTCGGCATGCACGCCGGCCTTTCCGACGGCTCGCAGCCCGATTTCTACTACATCCTCAACTCCGACGCCTTCCCGCAGAAAGGCGCGATCCGCCACCTGATCGCCCACATGCAAACGCACCGCCATTGCGGCATCGCCGGAAGCGCGATCCGCGGCGTCGATGGTGAGCCGCACCAGACCGCCTTCCGCTTCCCCACCATCGCGGGCGAGTTCGAGGGCGCCATCCGCACCGGCCTCTTCACCCGCCTGCTGCGCAACTCCGTCGTGCCCCTGCCCCTGCCCGACAGCACGATCCGCGTCGACTGGGTCGCCGGGGCCTCGGCCCTGCTGCGCCGCCGGATGCTGAACGAGATCGGCCTCTTCGACGAGACCTTCTTCCTCTATTTCGAGGAAACCGACCTCTGCCTGCGCGCCGCCCGCGCCGGGTGGGAAACCTGGTACGTCCGCAACAGCGAGGTGCTGCACGAAGGCTCCTCCTCGACCGGCATGAAACTGTGGAAACGGACGCCGACCTACTGGTTCGATTCCCGCCTGCATTACTTCACCAAGAACCACGGCCGCGCCTATGCCGCCGGGGCCACGCTGGCCCGGCTGACCGGCGCGCTCCTGTGGCGGACCCGCGCGATCCTGTCGCGCCGGTCGATCGGCGACCCGCCGCATTTCCTGCGCGATCTCGTCACCCATTTCGCCGGCAACATCCGCCGGCGGCCCGACCATGTCGCGGCCACCCCGATGACAAAACCTCTTGTGGAGGAGTCGAAATGACCCGATTTACCAGTGCGCTTGTTGGCGAAGAAACCCTCCTGATCGGCTGTGGCGACCAGCTGCTCGACCACGGCCATGGCATCGCCGCCGTGATCACCACCAACCCGCAGATACGCGGCTGGGCGGCGGCCAAAGGGGTGCCGGTGCATAACACCACGGCTGCCCTGCTGGATAGCACGGGCTTCGACTGGCTCTTCAGCATCGCCAACCTCTCGGTCATCCCCGACGACGTGCTGGCCCTGCCCGCCAAGGGCGCGATCAACTTCCACGACGGCCCCCTGCCGCAGATGGCCGGGCTCAACACGCCGGTCTGGGCATTGCTCAACGGCGAGGCCGAGCATGGCATCAGCTGGCACGTGATCGAGGCCGGCATCGACAAGGGCGACCTGCTGGTCACCCGCGAGTTTGCCATCGACGCCGACGAGACCGCCCACTCCCTCAACGCGAAATGCTATGCCGCCGGCCTCGACAGCTTCGCCGAGCTGCTGGGCCAGATCGAAACCGGCACGCTGGCCCCCCGCCCGCAGGATTTCACCACGCGCAGCTATTTCGCGGGCGCCAAGCGGCCCCATGCCGCAGGTTTCCTCGACTTCACCCAACCCGCCGCAACGCTCGCCCGTACCGTCCGCGCGCTCGATTTCGGCGGCTACTGGAACCCCCTCGGCCTGCCCCGCCTGCTGACGGCAAAGGGCACGCTCTTCGCCCGCAGCGCCACCGCCCTGCCGACCGACGCCGGCGCCCAACCCGGCGAAGTGACCGAGGCCACCGCCGACAGCCTCACCGTCGCCACCGCCGACGGCGCCATCCGCCTGACCTCCCTCCTCGACGCCGAGGGCAAGCCGGTCACCCCGAAGGCCCTGTTCAACACCGGTGACATCTTGCCCGCCCTATCCCCGGAGGCAGCGGACCAACTCACCGCCACCGCCGAGCGCCTCGCCAGGCACCAGCGCCACTGGCGCGCCCGTCTGACCGACATGACCCCGGTCCAGGTCCCGCTCGCCCGCGCCACCACCGGCCCGGCCGACTGGGCCGTCGAAGACGTGGCCCTGCCCGCAGACCTCGACCGCACGACCGCGCTGACCGTCCTTGCCGCATGGGCCCTGCAGGGCGCCGGCCAGCGCGCGGGCGATATTGCCTACGCCCCCGCCAGCCTCAAGCGCGACGCGCACGCGCCGTCGATCACCACCCCGTGGATGCCCCTGCATATCGAGACCACCGACGACACCACGCTGGCCGACCTCACCGCCGCCGTCGCCGATGACCTCGCCACCGCCGAAGCCAAACCGGGCTTCCCCGACGACCTCGCCCTGCGCGACCCGGCGCTCGGCACGCCGCAAACCCCCGCCATTGCCATCACCGACGGCCCCGCCACCATCCCCGGCGCCGTCATCCTCGCCGCGCTCGACAACAGCGGCACCTGCCACCTGCATATCGACCGCGCCCGCCTCGACGACGCGGCGATCGGCCTGCTGACCGCGCGCCTGTCGGCCATGCTCACCCGGGCTGCCAACGGCACCCCCGTCACCATGCAGGCGCTCTGCGCCCTCCCCGAGGCCGAGCGCGCGCTGCAACTGACCACCTGGAACGCCACGCAAGCCGACTATGACCCGGCCCTCACCATCCACCGCGCCTTCGAACAACAGGCCGAGACAACCCCCGACGCCACGGCCCTCGTCTTTGAGGACACCGCGCTCACCTATGCCGAGCTCAACGCCCGCGCCAACCGCGCCGCGCAGGCCCTGCAGGACGCC
Organism: Roseovarius sp.; assembly: GCF_965228755.1. Lineage (GTDB taxonomy): Bacteria > Pseudomonadota > Alphaproteobacteria > Rhodobacterales > Rhodobacteraceae > Roseovarius. The sequence continues at coordinate 587,927 of NZ_CBDDIG010000013.1, read as the reverse complement.
GGCGTGAGCCGCGGCGTCAATGTCGGCCTCTGCCTGCGCCGCTCGCCCGACCTGCTGATCGGCGCGCTGGCTATCCTCAAGGCGGGCGGCGCCTATGTCCCGCTCGACCCCGATCACCCGGCCGACCGGCTGGCGCATATCATGGGCGACAGCGGCGCGCGCGTCCTGCTGGCCCATGGGGCGACGCAGGGCAACCTGCCGCAGACCGACGCCAAGCGGATCCTGCTCGACCAGATCGACCAGGCCGACACCCCCGCCAATGTCGACGGAGGCGCCGACGCCGAAGACCTCGGCTACCTCATCTACACCTCCGGCTCGACCGGCAAGCCCAAGGGCGTGATGGTCGAACACCGCAACGTCGCCAACTTCTTCCGCGGCATGGACGATTGCGTCGACCGCGACGCCGGCTCCGCCTGGCTGGCCGTCACATCGATCTCCTTCGACATCTCGGTGCTGGAACTGTTCTACACCCTCGCCCGCGGCTTCAAGGTCGTCATCACCGGCTCGGAAAACCGCGCCGCCGTGTCGAACGGTCCGATCGCCGCCTCGGGCGAGCCGATGGATTTCTCGGTCTATTTCTGGGGCAATGATGACGGACCGGGGCCGAAGAAATACCAGCTCCTCCTCGACGCCGCCCGTTATGCCGACGCCAACGGCTTCGCCGCCGTCTGGACCCCCGAACGCCACTTCCACGCCTTCGGCGGCCCCTACCCGAACCCCGCCGTCTCGGGCGCGGCCGTCGCGGCGGTGACACAGAACATCGCCGTCCGCGCGGGCAGCATCGTGGCCCCCCTCCACCACCCCGCCCGCATTGCCGAGGATTGGGCGGTCATCGACAACCTCACCAACGGGCGCGCGGGCCTCGCCTTCGCCTCGGGCTGGCATCCCGACGATTTCGTCCTCCGCCCCGAGAACACGCCGCCCAACAACAAGCCCGCCCTCTACGACGCGCTCGACAAGGCCTGCCGCCTCTGGCGCGGCGAGGCGGTCGAGTTCCCCACTCAATCGGGCGACATGCTGCCCGTCAAGACCCTGCCCCGCCCGGTCTCGCAAGAGCTGGAATGCTGGGTCACCACCGCCGGCAACCCCCAGACATGGCGCGAGGCCGGCGAACAGGGCGCGCATATCCTGACCCACCTCCTCGGCCAGTCGATCGACGAGGTCGCCGAGAAGATCGCGATCTACCACGACGCCCTGCGCGGCGCGGGACACGATCCGGCGAACTTCAAGGTCACGATGATGCTGCACAGCTTCATCGCCGACGGCCGCGAACACGCCCGCGCCGTCGCCCGCGAGCCGATGAAAAACTACCTGCGCAGCGCCGCGGGCCTGATCAAGCAATACGCCTGGGCCTTCCCGGCCTTCAAGAAACCCGAGGGCGTGAAATCCCCCTTCGAGATGGATCTCGGATCGCTGGCCGAGGACGAGATGGAAGCCATCCTCGATTTCGCCTTCGAGCGGTATTTCGAGGACTCCGGCCTCTTCGGCACCGTGGCCGATGGCGTGGCCCGCGCCGATCAGCTTCGCCGCATCGGCGTGACCGAGATCGCCTGCCTGATCGACTATGGCATCGCACCCGAAACGGTGATGGCGGGCATGGACCTGATCAAGCAGGTGATGGTGACCGCCAACGCCCCGGCGGAACTGGCCGATGACGATTTCTCGCTCGCCGCCCAGATCATCCGCCACGACGTCACCCACCTGCAATGCACGCCCAGCATGGCGCGCATCCTGACGCAGAATGACGAGGCGCGCATGGCCCTGCGCCATGTCCGCCAGCTCCTGATCGGGGGCGAAGCCTTCCCGGCCGACCTCGCCCGCGACCTGCGCGGCGCCACGAAGGCCCGGATCGACAACATGTACGGGCCCACCGAAACCACCGTCTGGTCGGCGCATCAACGGGTCGACCCCGGCACCGACGGCCACACCGTGCCCATCGGCACGCCCATCGCCAACACCCAAACCTACATCCTCGACGACACCGGCAACCCGGCCCCCGTCGGCGTGGCGGGCGAGCTCTGCATCGGTGGCAACGGCGTCACCCGCGGCTACTGGCAGCGCGACGAGCTCACTACCGAGCGTTTCGTGCCCGACCCCTTCGACGGCGGCACGGCCCGCATGTACCGCACCGGCGACCTTGCCCGCTGGACGGCCTCCGGCACGCTCGATTTCCTCGGCCGCGACGATTTCCAGGTGAAGATCCGCGGCCAGCGGATCGAGCTGGGCGAGATCGAGGAGGCCATGAAACGCCTCCCCGGCATCACCGAGGCGGTCGTCGTGCCGCTGACCTCCCACACCGGCGACACGCGGCTGGCGGGCTACTTCACCGGCACCGCCTCCGACGACGCCCTGCGCGCCCATCTCAAGGCCCACCTGCCCGAGGCGATGGTGCCCGCCGACCTGGTGCCGCTCGACGCCATGCCGCTGACCCCCAACAAGAAGATCGACCGCAAGGCCCTGCCCGCGCCGGTGCGCAAGGCAAAACCCGCCGCCCGCACCACCGTCCAGACGACCGGGCTGGAAAGCCGCATCGCCGCGGTCTGGTCCACCGTCCTCGGCGTGCAGCAGATCGCGCCGGAGGACAATTTCTTCGACCTCGGCGGCCACTCCCTGCTGGCCGTGCAGGCGCATCGCGACATCCGCAAGGCGCTCGACACGCCCACGCTCTCGATCACCGACATCTTCCGCTTCCCGGTGCTGCGCGACCTTGCCCGCCACCTCGAAGGCGGCAGCGGCACCGACCCCACCCCGCCCGAGCGCGAGGAGACCAGCGAGGCCCGCGCCGCCACCATGTCGAAACGCCGCGCCATGCGCGCCGGACGGGAGCGTCAACTGTCATGAGCATGCATCCCGGAACCCTCTCGACCGGCTGTCTGGAAGACGATATCGCCGCCCTCTTCGCCCCCGCCGTTTCGGTCGCCATGACCGACCCGTCGGCCGATCACGACGCCCCTTTCGAGGAAGAAGGCGCCGCCGTCGCCCGCGCCAACGACAAGCGCCGCCGCGAATTCCGCGCCGGCCGTGCCGCGGCCCGCCAGGCGATGCAGGAAATGGGCCTGCCCGCCATGCCGATCCCCGCCGACGAAAGCCGCGCGCCGGTCTGGCCCGATGCCATCACCGGCAGCATCAGCCACAACGACAGCCTCTGCATCGCCGCCGTGGCCGAGCGCCGCAACGTCCCCGGCATCGGCATCGACATCGAGGAGGCCACCCCCCTCGACCCCGATCTCTTCCCCGAGATCTGCACCCTGCCGGAACGCGCCTGGCTTTCCCTGCAGTCCGAGGACACCCGCGGCCTGCTGGGCAAGCTGATCTTCAGCGCCAAGGAATGCGCCTACAAGTGCCAGTTCCCGCTCAGCCGCACCTTCCTGGAATTCCACGACCTGGAAATCACCGCCGATCTCGAAACCGGCCAGTTCGAGGCGACCTTCATGCGCCCGGTGCCCGGCTTCGAGCGCCGCGCGCGGCTCTATGGCCGCTACGTGGTGGCCGAGGGGCAGATCATCACCGCGATCACCGCCGAACAGCACCCGAGCCTCGCCGCGCAGCGGCGGCGCGTGTCCTACTGGTAGGCATGGCGGCGACCGGATACCGATGATGATCGACCGAACGACCATTCTTCTCGGGCTGGCCGTCGTGACCGCCGCCGCCGTCGCGCTCTGGGTGGTGCTGTGGCGCCCCGCGCTCTCGCCGGAAAAGCTGCGCGAGACCTATGCCCACCCCGCGCCGGAACCGCCCGGCCGGGGGCTGCACGTCTTCCATCTCGGCCACAGCCTCGTGGGCCGCGACATGCCCGCCATGCTGGCCCAGCTTGCCAATGACGGCCACCGCTACGAAAGCCAGCTAGGCTGGGGCACCTCGCTCAAGGAACATTACGAGCCCGGCGAAACCATCAACGGCTTCGAGACCGAGAATGACCACCCCCGCTTCCGCCCTGCGCGCGAAGCCGTGGGCTCGGGCGAATACGATGCCATCGTCTTCACCGAGATGGTCGAGATCCGCGACGCCATCAGGTATCACCAAAGCGGCAAGTACCTCGCCCGCTGGGCCGCGCTCGCGCGCGACGCCAACCCCGAAACCCGCCTCTACCTCTACGAGACGTGGCACAAGCTCGACGATCCCGACGGCTGGCTCGACCGGCTCGACCGCGACATCGACCGCTACTGGATCGGCGAGTTGCTGCAACGCGATCTCACCCGCAACACGCCCGAACGCCCGGTTTTCCTGATCCCCGCGGGCCAGGTCATGGCCCGCTTCGTGCGCGAACTGGAAAAGACCGGCGGCACCGGCGGCATCACCTCGCGCGAGGACCTGTTCCAGCGCAAGGACGACGGCAGCCTCGACCCGATCCACATCAACGACCTCGGCGCCTACCTCGTGGCGCTCACCCATTACGCCGTCCTCTACCAGGCTTCGCCGCTGGGCCTGCCCCACCGGCTTGACCGCGCCGACGGCACCCCGGCCGACGCCCCGACCGAGGCCACCGCCCGCCTGATGCAGCGCGTCGTCTGGGACGTGGTGACCAGCCGCCCGGAAACAGGAGTGCCGCAATGATCCGCATCCTCGCCCTGATCGCCCTGGTCTTCGCCGGCGCCCCGGCCCTGTCCCAGTCCGGCGCGCGCGACTTTCCCCTTGCCATGAACCTCTCCGAGATCAACGACTGGAGCACCGGGCAACCCTTCATCGACGTCTTCAAGACCGCCCGCCGCTGGATCGGGCACAAGCCCGGCCAATGGGGCGGCGTCGAGTTCGACGAGCTGGAAGAACGCGGCCTGCTCGACGCCCAGGGCTGGCCCACCTCCGTACCGCACGACCTCGGTTCGATCGGCACGCTGATCCTCACCGACCTGCCCGACGACGCCGACATCTATGCCGGCCGCTACGTCCTCAGCTTCGAGGGCGAAGGCATCGTCGAGGTCGGCGGCGCCGCCAGCAACGTCCGCTATGGCGATGGCCAAGTCGCTTTCGATTTCCAGCCGGGAACGGGCCGGATGGTCCTCATAAAGATCCAGCGGTCCGACCCGATGAAGACCGGCGACTACATCCGCAACATCACCGTCGTGCGCGAAGAGCACCAGGAGGCCTTCGCCAGCGGCGCCATCTTCAACCCGCTCTGGCTGGATCACATGCAGGGCTTCGCCGCCCTGCGCTTCATGGACTGGATGCACACCAACAATTCCGATCAGCAGGACTGGGCCAACCGCCCGAAACCCGATGATTTCTCCTACACCCGCCACGGCGCCCCCGCCGAGATCATGATCGCGCTCGCCAACGAGCTGGGCGCCGACCCGTGGTTCTGCATGCCCCACCTGAGCGACGAGAATTACCAGCGCCGCTTCGCCGAAATGGTCGAGGCCCGGCTCGATCCCGGCCTGAAGGCTTACGTCGAGTATTCCAACGAGGTCTGGAACTGGCAATTCACCCAGGCCGAATGGGCCGAGGCCCGGGCACAGGAGCGCTGGGGCCAGCGCTACAAGGGCCAGGATTATTACGGCATGAAGACCGCGCAGATGGCGGAAATCTGGGCCGATGTCTTCGCCGATGCCCGCAACCGCCTCGTCACCGTGATCGCCACCCAGACCGGCTGGCTGGGGCTGGAACGCGCCATCCTCGACGCCCCCCTCTGGGTGGCCGAGGGTAACGAACCGCCCCATACCTTCGCCGACGCCTACGCCATCACCGGCTATTTCGGCTCCTATCTCGGCCGCGACGAGATGCGCGACATCACGCTGGCGAAGATCGCCGAAAGCAGCGAGGCCGCCGAGGCCGAGGCCCGCCAGCAGGGCCTGACCGGCGAGGCGCTCGCCGCCCATGTCGCGGCGCACCGCTTCGACAAGGCCACCGACTGGGCCGTCGACGCGCTGACGAACTCCCTCCAGTACGGCGACGAGTTCGACGGGCTCGACCGCGCCGCCGACACGTTCTTCACCTACCAGGCCGAGGTTGCCAGGGAATACGGGCTCGACCTCATCGTCTACGAGGGCGGCACCCATCTCGTCGGCGTCGGCGCACAGGTGGGCGACGACACGCTCACCGCCTTCTTCACCCATTTCAACTACACGCCCGAGATCGCCACCCTCTACCGCACCCTGTTCGAGAAATGGGCCGAGGTCAGCGACGGGCCCTTCGCGCTTTTCAACGATGTCGGCGTGCCGGTGAAATGGGGAAGCTGGGGCCACCTCCGCCACCTCGGCGACGCGGAGAACCCGCGTTGGCAGGTGGTGGACGAGTTCAAGTAGCATGGCATCTGCCCCCGCCCCGAAAGCCTCGGTCATCATCCCGGCCAATAACGAGGAAGCCTATATCGGCGCCTGCCTCGACCGGCTCGCCGCTTCCGCCGGCGATGCGCCGTTCGAAACCCTCGTCGTCGCCAACGCCTGCACCGACCGCACCGTCGCCATCGCGCAGGAGGTTGCAGACCTCTCGACCAACCCGGCCCGGCCCGTCCGCATCATCGACACCGACAAGGGCGGCAAGCTCGGCGCCCTGCAACTGGGCGACGACGCGGCCCGTGCGCCGATCCGCATCTACCTCGACGCCGATGTCACCGTCAGCCCGGGCCTGATCCCGGCGCTGATCGCCATGCTCGACACCGGCGCGCCCCGCTACGCCAGCGGCACGCCCCGGATCGCCCCGGCCCAAAGCCCCGTCACCCGTGCCTATGCACGGTTCTGGCAAAAGCTCCCCTTCGTCACGACCGGCGTGCCGGGCTTCGGCATCTTCGCCGTCAACGGCCCGGGCCGCGCCCGCTGGGATACGTGGCCCGAGATCATTTCCGACGACACCTTCGCCCGGCTGAACTTCTCGCCGGAAGAACGGGTCAGGCTGCCGCAAACCTATCGCTGGCCGATGATCGAGGGCCTTTCCGGCCTGATCCGCGTCCGCCGCCGGCAGGATCGCGGCGTGCGCGAGATCGGAGAGAAATTCCCCCGCCTGCTTCAGAACGCCGACCCGGCGGCGTCTTCCGGCGGGGCCAAGCTGAAGGCCATCCTGCGCGATCCGCTGGGCTTCCTCGTCTACGGCTTCATAGCGTTATGCGTGCGCCTTCCCGGCGGCAAGGGCGACTGGGCGCGGGGGCGGTAGCCTCTTCGCCCGGAATCAAGGCGCGCCAAGGGCGCGCCGCCGGGCAGCGCCCGACCGCCCCCCGGGCGGGCGCTTCTGCGACGGGGCCATGCAAACTATTAGTCGGATGTGGACCGCACCATAAATCAACTAACACAGGCGTTGGCGCGCTCACCCGCGGTCGGGCCCTGCCCGGCTCCTCACCGTCATGTTTGATCCACCGCCGCCCGGAAATACCCCGCCAGCTTCTCCGCCTCGCGATACATGTCATGCCGCTCCAGGACCCTCGCCCGCCCGGCACGCCCCACCTCGGCCCGCGCCTCCGCCGGCATCGCCGCCAGCGCCTCCACCGCCTCGGCCAGCGCCGCGTCATCCCCTGCCGGCACCAGCCAGCCGGTCACGCCCGGCTGCACCAGCTCCGGAATACCCGCCACGTAAGTGGCAATCACCGGCCGCCCCGCCGCCATCGCCTCCATGATCACCATCGGCAGCCCCTCGGCGAAGCTCGGCAGCACCAGCGCATGACACCCCGCCAGCGCATCCCGCACCTCCTCCTCGGTCTGCCACCCGGCCAGCGTCACCTGCCCCCCAAGCCCGCGCGCCGAAATCTCCGCCTCCAGCGCCCCGCGCAGCTCGCCATCCCCGATCAGCGTCAGGTGCACATCCGCCCCGGCCACCCGGCCCATCACCGGCATCAGGATCAACTGCCCCTTCTGCTCCGACAGCCGCCCGATATTCACCAGCCGCAAGGCTCCTTCCGGCATCGGCCCCGGCTCCGGAAACGCCTCCGGGTCGATCCCGCAATGCACCACCTTCACCCGGTCCCACGCCTCATGCGGCAGCCACCGGCACAGCTGGCTCCGGCCATAGGAGCTGACGGCCACGGTAAACGCCGCCCGCTCCATCTTCCGCGCCAGCGACAGGGAATGCACCGCGTCGAACTCCTCCGGCCCGTGCACGGTGAAGCTGTAGCCCGGCCCGCCCAGCAGCCTGACCAGCATCGCGACGGCGGCGGCGTTGGTGCCGAAATGCGCGTGCATGTGCTCCACCCCCTCCACCAGCCTCAGCACATGGCACGCCTCCACGAGGTAAACCAGATGCCGCAACCGCCCCGCGGGCGACACCCGGCCCAGCTCCAGCGCCCCCTTCAGCGCCGCGAATAACGCCCCTGGCCGCCCCAGCATCGCGGCCAGAAGCGACATCAGCAGCGCGCCCTTCCCCGCCTCCAGCACGTATTGCGTCCGCCCCTGCTCCGCCCGGTCCTGCGGATCCTTCAGCGGCACGTCCCCCCGCCGCATCGCGATCCGCTCCACCGACAGGCCCAGCCGCTCCAGCCCCTTCAGCTCGCGCCGGATGAAGCTCTGCGACGGCTGGGGATAGGTGTTCAGGATATAGGCAATCTTCACGGGCGGTACCGAACCTCGAGCATTTAAACCTCACGCTACAACCGCCACGACCCCAAGAAAAGGCGCGACCTCAAGGACATAGGCGACGCCGCCGCATCCGTGTGCAATTGACCACGCTACCGGCTGGGCCTAGCGTGGTGACAGGCATGAAAAGGCATCCGGTCACCCCCGAACATGAAACGCATCCTCCATGCATTCCAGGGCGAAACCCTGACCGGCCGGATCCTCCGCAGCACGTCCTGGGTGATGGTGGGTTATGGCGGGGCCCAGGCCATCCGCCTCGGCTCCAACCTGATCCTGACCCGCATCCTCTTCCCTGAGGCGTTCGGGATCATGGCACTGGTGACCATGGTCACCGTCGGGCTGATGATGTTCTCCGACATGGGCATCGGCCCGGCCCTCGCCCGCAGCCCGCGCGGCGACGACCCGGAATTCCTCAACACCGCCTGGTCGCTCCAGCTCATCCGCGGCGTCACCCTCTGGCTCGTCACGCTGGCGCTGGCCTACCCCTTCGCCGAGCTCTACGGCTACGAGGAACTGGCCCTCTACCTCCCCGTCGCCGGGCTCTCGCTCGTCCTCACGGGGTTCTTCCCCACCCGGATGGAACTCGCCCGCCGCCACCTCCAGATGGGCCGGGCCACCATGCTCGACCTCGCCAGCCAGCTTCTCGGCCTGACCCTCATGGTGCTGCTCGCGCTCTGGACCCGCTCGGTCTTCGCCCTGGTGGTGGGCAGCGTTCTGACCAACCTCATCAAGCTTGTCGTCATGTGGTACGGCCTGCCCGGCCGCCGCGACCGCTTCCAGATCGAGAAACCGGCCCTGACCGAGCTGGTCAGCTTCGGCAAGTGGATCTTCCTCGGCACCGCCTTCGCCTTCGTCAGCACCCAGGGCGACAAGGCGGTCCTCGGCAAACTCCTCAGCCTCGAGATGCTGGGCATCTACAATATCGGCTTCTTCCTCGCCAGCTTTCCCATGGCGCTGGGGCAGTCGGTGGCACAGGACCTGCTGATCCCCATCTACCGCAACCGGCCCCCCGCCGAATCCGAGGAGAACCGCCGCAAGCTCCAGCGGATGCGCTTCCTGCTCACCGGCGGGATCTCCGCGCTTCTGCTGCTGATGGCCTATGTCGGCCCGCCGCTCGTCGATTTTCTCTACGACGACCGCTATATCGAGGCCGGGCCGATCATCGTCATCATGGCCTGCGGCTTCCTGCCCAAGATCATCGGCATGAGCTATGATCAGGCGGCGCTGGCGGCGGGCGACTCGCGGCGCGTGTTCTTCCTGACCGGCATCCGCTCGACCCTGCAGATCGTGCTGCTGATCCTCGGGCTGCACTGGTTCGGGCTGGTGGGCGGCGTCGCCTCCTTCGGCGTCGCCATGCTGCTGGCGCATCCGATGCTGATCGCCCTCGGCCTGCGCCACAATGCATGGGATCCGCTGCACGACATCGTCAGCTTCGCCCTAGCCGGCCTGCTGGCGGCCGGCGCCATCTGGCTTCACTGGGACGCACTGCTGGGCATCTCCTCGACGCCGGTCACGGGCTGAGGCTTCAGACCGCCCGCCGGCGCCCCCGGAACGCCCGCATCAGGGCCGTCCGCCGCTTGCTGCGCGGCGCCTCCGGAATGACCGCCACCGGCGCAAAGCCAAGGTCGCGCTCCATCACCGCGGCGCTGCGAATGACCGGGTTCATCAGGTCCAGCAACAGCGCGATGCCGAACGCCACCAACAGGCTCCCGAACGCGCCCAGCACGGCGAATTTCGTCCGCGACGGGGTCGACGGGTAATCCGGCCACGAGGCCGGCTCCAACACGCTCAGATGCTCCGACTGGCCCTCGGATTCCAACTGGAACCCGATCTCGGCGGCCTTGCGGCTTTCGCTCACGCTGGCCAGCTCTTCCTTCATCGTCTCGAGGTTGCGGGTCAGCCTGGTCAGCTGCGCCTGCAGGGCCGGGTCGATTTCGCTGGCGGCCGACACGGCGGCCAGGCTCTCGTTCAGGTAATCGCGCTGTTCGGTCAGGTCGTTGAGCCGGGCGATGTTCTCGTCCCGCTCCCGCTCTTCCAGTCGGGTCAGGTTGCCGCCGCCGGCCTCGCGCTCCAACTGGCGTTCCAGCACGATCATCTGCCGCTCGACCGACAGGATCTCGGCCCGCAGCGCCTCGATCTCGCGTTCCTGCGAGGCGCGCGCGCCCTCCTCGGGCATCCCGTTCTGCCGCCGGAAATTGGCCAGCCTCTCTTCCAGGTCGGCCACCTCGGCCTCGAGCCGGCTCTGCCGCAGGGTGAAGAAAGACAGCGTCTCCTCCGCCCGCTCCAGCCGCTTGTTCTGGCTCAGGGCCACCGTCCGCCGGGTCACTTCCCGGGCCAGCGCCTGCGCGGTCTCGCGATCGCCCCATGTCGCCGTCACCCGCACCAGCGAGATTGCCCCGTCGCCCGTCTCGCCCGTCCGCGCCGCGGCCACGCCCGACACGCTCAGCGACCGGCGCAGCACCGACACCTTCTCGCTGTCCGGCAACCCGGCCAGCTCGTCCAGCACGCCCACGGCGGCGGCGATATCGAGAACAGCGTCATGCGACATCACGCGCTGCTCGACGATCTGCAACTGCCGTGCATCCGCCCCCGAGACGGTCGGCCGCGCCAGCGCGCCGGCCACCTTGGCATCCTCGACCTGCAACACCGCCTGCGAGGTGTATTCATGCGTCTGCGACAGCGCGTAGAGAAGCGCGGCCACGCAACCAAGAACCGTCAGCCGCGCGATCAGCCAGAAGCGGCGCCGCGCCATGTCGCGAAGTTCTTCAATCCAGTCCGAAAGGCTCATGGGATACGTCCTAACCTGTCACCAAGACACTTTTTACCAAACACGACCGACACGAACCGCGCCGGCCCGCATCACCGCCGCCGCGCCTTCTTGCGCGGCAGCCGCCCCCGGTTCAGCACCACGCCCAGCAACGGCACCCGGTCGTTCAGCATCTTCTGGCACTGGGCGATATCCTCGGCCACCGTCCTGGTGCCATCGACCACCAGAAGCACGCCGTCGACCTGCGGCAGGAAGGCCATCACGTCGTCATACTCAAGCAGCGGCGGCATGTCACAAAGGATCACGTCGGGCGTCAGCCCACCGGTGATCTCGTCCAGCACGTCGGCCGTGCTCTGGCTCTGCAACAGCTCCGAAGGGTTCGGCGGCACGTCGGAATTCAGCCCGACGGCCAGGTTCTCGCCATAGCGCTCCAGGTAGTCGTAATACGGCACCTCGCCGCTCAGCAGCGCGGGCATGCTCTGCACCGGCTGGTGGCCCAGCGCCTCGCCCAGGCCGGGCTTGCGCTGGTTGAGGTCCAGCAGCACCGTCGTCACGTCCGGGATAGCCGCCATGCTGAGCGCGAGGTTCAGCGCGGTATAGGTCGTGCCGCACCCCGAGGTCGGCGCGGTCACGGCGACCCGGCCGATCCCGTGCGACTTCATCGTCTGCAAAAGCTGGGTGCGCAGGGAATCCGTCGCCTTCTTGACGCTGTCCGACCGGCTCCGCAGCTTCTGCGCGGCATTCTGATGCCCGCGCCATGCGGGCTTCAGGATCTGCCACGAGCCAAGCTCTAGAAGGTCCGTTCCGGTCTCGGTCATCGGTTCGTCGTCATCCTCGACATCCTGCGCCGCCACGGCAACAAGGGCCGTGGCGGTTGCGCCCTGGCCCTGTGCGGCGGCTGGCCCGGCACCGGGCCCTGCGGCCTCGGCACCAAGCAAAGAATGCTTCAGCTTGCGGTCAAACGGCAAGCCCGGTTCGGGCGCGCGGCCGAAACCGGTGTCCTGATCGTCTGTCGGGCCACTTGTTTTCGCCCAGTCGAACGACACCTCGTACCTCTCGAACATCTTCCATCCAATCTCTGCGGCCCGACCCCTCGGGCACGCCCCCACCGCTTTTTGTCAACTCAATGGCCGGTCCGCCTCAGGACCACGCCGATCGTCTGCAACAGAACCCAGGCATCCTTCGGCAGCGACATCTCGGCGTCATAGGCCGCGTCGTAATGCGCCCGGTCGGCGAAAGAGCTTTCGTTGCGGCGATCGACCTGCCAGTAGCCGGTGATTCCCGGCCGCACCGCGAAGTAATGCTGCGGGTCACCATAGAGCGGCAGCTGGTCCGGCATCATCGGGCGCGGGCCGACAAGGCTCATCTCGCCCTTCAGCACGTTCCACAGTTGCGGCAGCTCGTCCATCGACGTCATCCGCAGCAGCGCGCCCACGCGGGTGATCCGCGGGTCTTTCTTCAGCTTCTGCGACACGTCCCATTCACGCTTCAGCTCGGGATCCTTCGCCAGCAGGTCGTTCAGCTTCTTGTCCGCGTCGCGCACCATCGTGCGCAGCTTCAGGATCGAGAACCGCTCGCCGTTCAGGCCCAGCCGCGGCTGGCGATAGAACGGGTTGCCCCCCTCGAGGAACAACAGGACCGCCGCGACCGCGATCAGCGGCAGGTAGACCGGCAGAAACGCCAGCACCAGCAGGATATCGAGGGCCCGCTTGCCGGCCCGGCGGTAGACCCGCCCGCGCCGCGGCAGGTCGATCGTCTGCGCCGGAGCGGACGCGGCTCCCCGCGCCGCATCCAGCCCCTGGAGCACGGCAGGCGCGGAAACGCGCGCAGGCGCAGAATGAAGGTAAAGGTCGGCAGCCACGAGACACCCCCACTGATTACTCAAACACACTCGAACGGAGACGATACCGAGCGGAGGAAAACAGCCCGCAAGGCCCCGTATCCAGGCACACAAAACCACCACCCCGGCCGCGGACGATCCGGCCGGTCAAACCTATCAACTTGGGCAGCGGTCCCCAATTAAGGCGGAATTTCGCCTTGAACTTGACACAATTGAACCTAACGGAAAGCGGACAATCTTAAACTTTCTAAATGGAAACAAATTGTTTCTATCTGTTCTATCATTGGAGATACATCATTGTAAATAAACCATTTTTGCATTAACCAAGGCACCCAACCCGACGATAATGCACGTGTTTCACGCCAAGGTGGTGTTCTCGCCGGCGGGGATAAAGGCCCAAATTTGGCCAGATTGTGCATTTCAGCCCAAATGTCGCCACATTCTTTTGCCCGATTCCCTTCCCCCGCGTCACCTGCCCGCCCCGATATCGCCACCGGCCCGCGCCTCCCGGCCCGGCCCCGCCTGCAGGACGGCCCTTGCAGCCGGTGCCGAATGGCCACTAGAACCGGGGAACGCGAACATGCGAAAGGGCGACACCCCGTGACCTCCGAGACCAACCGCAGCCTGTGGCGGGCGACCGTGGCCGACCCCGTGCCCTCCACGAGGTTCGACGCCGAAGCCGAGGCCGACCTCGCCGTGATCGGCGGCGGCTTCACCGGCTGCGCGGCCGCGCTCGACGCCGCCCGCCGCGGCGCCGCGGTCTCGGTCTTCGAGGCCGATACCGTGGGCCACGGCGGCTCGGGCCGGAATGTCGGGCTGGTCAATGCCGGGCTCTGGCTCCCCCCGGACGAGATCGTCGCCCATATCGGCGAAACCGACGGCATGCGCCTGATGACCGCGCTGGCCGAGGGCCCCTCGACGGTCTTCGACATCATCGAGCGCGAGGGCATCGACTGCGAGGCCACCCGCGCCGGCACCCTGCATCTCGCCCACGCCCCCTCCGGCCTCGACGACCTGCGCGACCGCTTCCGGCAGGGCAACCGCCTCGGCGCCCCGATCCAGCTTCTCGACGCCGCGGAAACCGCCCGCCGCACCGGCTCGTCCAGGTTCCACGGCGCCCTCTGGGACCCCCGCGCCGGCACAATCCAGCCGCTCGCCTATTGCCGCGGCCTTGCCCGCGCCGCCATCGCCGCCGGGGCCCATATCCACGAGAACACCCCCGTCACCCGCCTCAGCCGCGACAGCGACACCTGGGTGATCGAGGCCGCCGGCCACCGCCTCCGCGCCCGGCACCTGCTGCTCGCCACCAACGCCTATCACCGCGACGTCAAGGGCGCCGCCGCCCCTGGCTTCGTGCCCGTCTGCTTCAGCCAGTTCGCCACCGCCCCCCTGCCCGACAGCCTGCGCAAGACCATCCTGCCGGGCGGCGAGGGCTGCTGGGATACCGCGCTGGTCATGTCCTCCTTCCGGATGGACAAGGCCGGCCGCATGATCGTCGGCGGCATCGGCGACGCCACCGGCCCTGCCAGCCCGATCCACGCCGCCTGGGCCCGCCGCAAGCTGCGCGAGGTCTACCCCGACCTCGCCGACCAGCCCTTCGAACACGCCTGGAGCGGCCGCATCGCCATGACCAGCGACCACATCCCCAAGATCGTCTCCTTCGGGCCCAACGCGCTGGCAGTCTTCGGCTATTCCGGCCGCGGCATCGCCCCGGGCACCGTCTTCGGCACCGCCGCCGCCAAGGCGCTCCTGACCGACGACCCCTCGCACCTGCCCCTGCCGGTCACCACCGGCCATGCCGAGCGCTTCACCTCGATCCGGCAGGCCTATTACGAAACCGGCGCGGCCCTCACCCACCTGACCAAGCCGCTGCCCTTCACCTGAGCAGCCATGGCGCCGGGCATCGCCCGACCGCGGGTGGGCGCACCGACTGCCCGGCGCCGCGCCAAGGCGCTGCTCGCCTCCGGGCCGTCACAAGATCCCCCGCAACCACCCGGTAAATTTCTCCAGCGGCGGCCGCACCGCCGCCTCCGACGGCCAGACAAGGTAATACCGCCCCTCCACAAGGCTCGCCTCGCCATAAGGTACCACCAAGGTCTGCCGCTCCAGCTCCACCTGCGCCAGGTAATCGGGCAACAGCGCCACCCCCATCTCGTGCACCGCCGCCTGCGTCATCGTCGCGAACTGGTCCACCAGCATCCCCGTCACGCTGCCCACCTCGACGCCATGCGCCGCAAACCACTGCTCCCACGCCCCCGGCCGCGTCTCGAGCTGCAGCAACGGCAATTCCAGCAAATCCTCCGCAGACCCCAACGGCTCCGGCGCCAGCCGGGGCGAGCATACCGGCACCACCCGTTCCTCCCGGATCGGCAGGTACTCCACATCCTGCCAGTCCCTTGCCCCGAAATGGATCGCCGCATCGAAACTCTCCTGCCCGAAATCGAACGGCGCCAGCCGCGTCGACAGGTTCACCGTCACCTCCGGATGCGCCCGTGCGAAATCCTGCAGCCGTGGCGCCAACCAGTGCATCCCGAAGGCCGGCAGGATCGCCAGGTTCAGCCCGCCCCCCGTCGGGTTCGCCTTCAGCTCCAGCGACGCATGCGCCAGGTCCCGCAGGTATTTCCGCACCTTCCGGCAATAATCCTCCGCCGCCGGCGTCAGGTGCAGCCGCGTCCCCCGCCGCTGCACCAGCGTGGTGCCCAACTGCCCCTCCAGCACCTTCAACTGCCGGCTCACCGCGCTGTGCGTGAGTGACAATTCCTCCGCCGCCGCGCTGGCACTCCCCAGCCGGTCCACCGCCTCCAACGCCAGAAGCGAACTGATCGAAGGCAGAAAGCGGCGCGGCGTCAGCATTGTGAGTTTTTCTCCAGGTTATGTCAGCTAGTTTCGCTTTTCCTTTCCCAAGTTTCCACCCAAATTGCGCGCAAACGCGTCACACAGGGCCCCACTCCACCATGACGAAAGCGAACAGTTCCGCCGCCCACCACCCGGCCGACCGCCTGTCGGGCATCGCCCTGTCGGAAATCGTCCAGATCTCCGAACGCGCCCGCCAGATGCGCGCCGAGGGCCGCGATGTCATCGCGCTGAGCACCGGCGAGCCCGATTTCCCCACCCCGCCCGAGGTGATCGAGGCCGCCCACCAGGCCGCCCTCGCCGGCCAGACCCGCTACACCCCCACCGCCGGCACGCCCGAGCTGCGCGCCGAAGTGGCCCGCCAGGCCGGCGCCGAGCCCGCCAACGTCATCATCTCCACCGGCGCCAAGCAGGTGCTGGCCAACGCCATGCTCGCCACGCTGAACCCCGGCGACGAGGTCATCATGCCCGCCCCCTTCTGGACCAGCTATGCCGACATGGTGCGCATGGCGGGCGGTACGCCGGTCGTCCTGCCCTGCCCCCTCTCGCAGGGCTTCAAGCTGACGCCCGAACAACTCTCCGACGCCATCACGCCGCAAACCCGCTGGCTGATGCTGAACTCGCCCTCCAACCCCTCCGGCGCCATCTACTCGGCCGCGGAATACGCACAACTCGCAGACATCCTCGCCGCCCACCCCCATGTCTGGGTCGTCGCCGACGAGATCTACGAGCATCTCAGCTACACCCCCTTCACCAGCTTCACCGAGGCCGCGCCGCACCTCCGCGACCGCACCCTCATCGTCAACGGCGTCTCGAAAGCCTGGTCCATGACCGGCTGGCGCATCGGCTGGGGCATCGGCCCGGCCGAGCTGATCCGCGACACGATCTCCGTGCAGGGCCAGACAACCTCAGGCGCTCCCTCCGTCTCGCAGGCCGCGGCGCTCGCCGCCCTGCAATCCGACCGGCAACTCCTCGAAGATCGCCGCGCCACCTTCCTCGCCCGCCGCGACGCCACCATCGACGGCCTCAACGCCATCCCCGGCCTCGCCTGCCCGGCCCCCGACGGCGCCTTCTACGCCTTCCCCGACTGCTCCGCCCTGATCGAAGGCCGGTTCGACAACGACGCCGCCCTCTGCCAATGGCTGCTCGAGGAAACCGGCGTCGCCCTCGTCCCCGGCCGCGCCTTCGGCATGCCCGGCCACGTCCGCCTCTCCTTCGCCTACGCCGAATCCCAGATCCGCGAGGCGCTCACCCGCATGAAAACCGCCATCGACCGGTTGACCTCCACCCCCGCCCCGGCCTTCGCTGGCCACACCGGCTAACGACAGAACGAGGCGCCCCCGATGGACAGAGCCCAGATCGTACATGACAACTTCCTGCGCCGCGTGGCGGCGGGCGACCTCCCCGCAGGCGCCCCACCGGCCGACGGGCTGAGCAACGCCGAAGCCGTCTCCCTCTTCCGCTCGCAATGCCTCTCCCGCGCGCTCGACCGCCACAGCCGCGCCATGCAGAAGGCGGGCCAGGGCTACTACACCATCGGCTCTTCCGGCCACGAAGGCATGGCCGCCGTCGCCGCCGCCACGCGCCCCACCGACCCGGCCTTCCTCCACTACCGCGACGCCGCCTTCCAGATCGCCCGCAGCGCACAGGTGCCCGGCCAGACCACCACGTGGGACATGCTCCTTTCCTTCGCCTGCTCCGCCGAAGACCCGATCTCCGGCGGCCGCCACAAGGTGCTGGGCTCCAAGGCCCTCAACATCCCCCCGCAAACCTCCACCATCGCCAGCCACCTGCCCAAGGCCGTGGGTGCCGCCTATGCCATCGGGCTGGCCAAACGCCGCCCGCCCGAACACCGCCAATATGCCGAGGACGCCATCGCCATCTGCTCCTTCGGCGACGCATCGGCCAACCACTCCACCGCCCAGGGCGCCTTCAACACGGCAGGCTGGACCTCCTACCAGTCAATCCCCCTGCCCCTCCTCTTCGTCTGCGAAGACAACGGCATCGGCATCTCGGTCAAAACACCCAAGGGCTGGATCGCCGCAGGCTTCGCCCACCGCCCGGGCCTGAAATACTTCTCCTGCGACGGTCTCGACATCTTCGACACCTACCGCGCGGCCCAGGAAGCCGCCCACTACGTCCGCACCCGCCGCAAGCCCGCCTTCCTCCATGTCCGCACCGTGCGCCTCTACGGCCACGCCGGCGCCGACATGCCCACCACCTACATGCCCAAGGCCGAGGTCGAGGCCGAGGAGGCCAACGACCCCCTCCTCCACTCCGTCCGCCTGCTCTCCCAATCCGGCGCGCTGGAGCCGCAACAGGCGCTCGACATCTACAACGACACCTGCACCCGCGTCGAACGCGTGGCGGAGGAGGCCATCACCCGCCCCCGCCTCAAAACCGCCTCCGACGTCATGGCCAGCCTCATCCCCCCGGCGCGCCCCTGCAAACCCACCAACGGCCCCGACGCCGCCACGCGAGAGGCCGCCCTCGGCCCCGACCTCAAGGCGCAATCCGAGCCCCAGATCATGTCGCGCCTCATCAACTGGGCGCTCACCGACCTGATGCTCGAACACGGCGAAATCGTCATGATGGGCGAGGATGTGGGCCGCAAGGGCGGCGTCTACGGCGTCACCCAGAAACTCATCACCCGCTTCGGCCCCGACCGCGTGATCGACAGCCTGCTCGACGAGCAATCCATCCTCGGCCTCGCCATCGGCATGGCCCAGAACGGCTTCACCCCGATCCCGGAAATCCAGTTCCTCGCCTACCTCCACAACGCCGAGGACCAGATCCGGGGCGAGGCCGCCACCCTCCCCTTCTTCTCCAACGGCCAGTTCACCAACCCCATGGTGATCCGCATCGCCGGTTTGGGCTACCAGAAGGGCTTCGGCGGGCATTTCCACAACGACAACTCCGTCGCCGTGATCCGCGACATCCCCGGCGTCATCCTCGCCTGCCCCTCGAACGGCGCCGACGCTGCGAAAATGCTCCGTGAATGCGTCCGCCTCGCGCGCGAGGAACAGCGCGTCGTCGTCTTCCTCGAACCCATCGCCCTCTACCCCATGCGCGACCTGCATGACGAGAAAGACGGCGGCTGGATGGCCACCTACCCCGAGCGTGGCGAAACCATTCCCTTGGGCTCCGTCGGCAAACACGGCGACGGCACCGACCTCTCCATCGTCAGCTTCGCCAACGGCCACTATCTCTCTCGCCAGGCCGCCAAACGCCTCGAGGCCGACGGCATCACCACCCGCACCATCGACCTCCGCTGGCTCTCGCCCCTGCCCGAAGAGGCCCTGCTCGACGCCATCAAGGGCGCCGAGCGCGTCCTCATCGTCGATGAGACCCGCCGCACCGGCGGCATCGCCGAGGCGCTGATGGCCCTGATCTCCGAGCGCACCAACCTCCCCCACGCCCGCCTGACGGCCGAGGACAGCTTCATCGCCACCGGCCCCGCCTACGCCGCCACCATGCCCTCGGCCGACAGCATCGTCGAAGCCGCCACCCAACTGGTGAGGGCCAAGAAATGAAAACAGCCGTCATCATCTGCCCCGGCCGCGGCACCTACAACAAACCCGAGCTCGGCTACCTCTCCCGCCACTTCCCCGACGCCGGCCTCCTCGCCGAATTCGACGCCTTCCGCGAAGACGCAGACCAGAAACCGCTGACCGCCCTCGACGGCGCCCCCCGCTTCTCGCCGTCCGAATTCTCCCGCGGCGACAACGCCGCCGGCCTGATCTACGCCGCCACGCTGGGCGACTTCCTCTCCCTCAACGCCGAGGAAATCCGCCCCGTCGCCGTCACCGGCAACTCGATGGGCTGGTACTCGGCGCTCGCCTGCGGCGGCGCCACCACGCCCGAGAACGGCTTCCGGATCGCCAACACCATGGGCACACTCATGCACGAGGCGCTCATCGGCGGCCAGCTCGTCTATCCCTTCCTCGGCGACGACTGGCGTCCCGACCCCGCCCGCAAATCCGAACTTCTCCAGCTGGTCGCCGACATCAACACCCGCGACGACCACACACTCGCCCTCTCCATCGACTTGGGCGGCATGCTCGTCCTCGCCGGCGACACCAACGGCCTCAAGGCCTTCGAACAGGCCGTCCCCAAGATCGACGACCGCTTCCCGATGCGCCTCAAGGGCCACGCCGCCTTCCACACCCACCTGCAACGCCCCGTCGCCGAAAAGGGCCGCGCCGCCCTGCCGCAAACCCTCTTCACCCAGCCAAACCTGCCGCTCATCGACGGCCGCGGCGCCATCTGGTGGCCCGGCGCCACCGACACCGCCGCACTCCACGACTACACGCTCGGCCACCAGGTCACCGAACCCTACGATTTCACCCGCGCCATCACCGTCGCGGCCCGCGAATTCGCCCCCGACCTCTTCATCGTCACCGGCCCCGGCACCACATTGGGCGGGGCGGTGGCGCAATCGCTGGTCCTCGCCAACTGGCGCGGGATCGGCAGCAAACAGGACTTCACGAAACACCAGAACGCCACGCCCCTTCTGGCCGGCATGGGCCATGCCGACCAGCGCGCGTGGGTCACGAAAGGAGACGCCAAATGAACCATCAAGACGCCCTCACCGCAGCCGGCCTCACCGAGAAGGACCTCACTGGCGGCACCCTTGCCGTCCGCTCCCCCATCGACGGTGCCGAGGTGGCGAAAATCCACGAAACCCCCGCCGACAAGATGCCCGAGGTGATCGACCGCGCCCAGAAAGCGTTCAAGCAATGGCGCACCGTGCCCGCCCCCCAACGCGGCGAGCTTGTCCGCCTCCTCGGCGAAGAGCTTCGCAACGCCAAGGAAGAACTCGGCGCCATCGTCACGCTCGAGGCCGGCAAGATCACCTCCGAGGGCCTAGGCGAAGTGCAGGAGATGATCGACATCTGCGATTTCGCCGTCGGCCTCTCGCGCCAGCTCTACGGCCTCACCATCGCGTCTGAGCGCCCCGGCCACCGCATGTCGGAAACCTGGCACCCGATGGGCCCCTGCGGCGTCATCACCGCGTTCAACTTCCCCGTCGCACCGTGGGCGTGGAACGCGGCCCTCGCGCTGGTCTGCGGTGACCCGGTGATCTGGAAACCGTCGGAGAAAACGCCGCTGACCGCGCTGGTCACCCAACGCATCTTCGACCGCGCACTGGCCCGCTTCGGGTCCGACGCCCCGGCCGACCTCCTCCAGGTCGTCATCGGCGGCGCCGACATCGGCGAGGCGCTGGTCAACAGCCGCGACGTGCCCGTCCTCTCGGCCACCGGCTCCACCCGCATGGGCGCCATCGTCGGTCCCAAGGTCCAGGCCCGCTTCGGCCGCCCGATCATGGAGCTCGGCGGCAACAACGCCATGATCGTCGCCCCCTCCGCCGATCTCGACATGGCGGTGCGCGCCATCGTCTTCTCCGCCGTCGGCACCGCCGGCCAGCGCTGCACCTCGCTCCGCCGCCTGATCGTCCACCACTCGATCCGCGAGGAGCTGACCGAGAAGCTGAAACAGGCCTACGCCTCGCTCACCATCGGCGATCCGCGCACCGAGGGCACCCTCGTCGGCCCCCTGATCGACGAGACTGCCCGCAAGGCGATGACCGCCGCGCTCGAGGCCGCCAAATCCGAAGGCGGCACCGTCCATGGCGGAGGCGATGCCAAGGGCGTCGATGGCGGCGTCTACGTCTCCCCCGCGCTGGTCGAAATGCCCCGCCAGACAGAAACGGTGCAGACCGAAACCTTCGCCCCGATCCTCTACGTCATGGGCTACGAGACCCTCGAAGAAGCCATCGAGCTGCAGAACGACGTGCCGCAGGGCCTCTCCTCCTGCATCTTCACCCTGAACGTGCGCGAGGCGGAAACCTTCCTGTCCGCGGTCGGCTCCGACTGCGGCATCGCCAACGTCAATATCGGCCCCTCCGGCGCCGAGATCGGCGGCGCGTTCGGCGGCGAGAAGGAAACCGGCGGCGGCCGCGAAAGCGGCTCGGACGCATGGAAAGGCTACATGCGCCGCCAGACCTCGACGGTGAACTACTCGTCAGAGCTGCCGCTGGCGCAGGGCGTCAAGTTCGACATCTGACACGACCCCGCACGCGACCCCGCCCCGGCCACAAGGCCGGGGCCCCGGGCCGGTCCCGCGCACCGACGCAATACCGACAAAATACCGACGTTATACCGACGTTGGAAATCGGGCCGACCCCGGCCTTCCCGACCCGCTCAAATGTCGAAGAAAACCGTCTCCCCCTCGCCCTGCAATCGGATATCGAAGCGATAGACGACCTTGCCGTCCCGCTCCGCCCGCTCGGCCACGAGGGTCTGCCGCCGCACCTCCCACTCGATCAGCCCCATCACCGGGTCCGCGGCGTTGGCCTCCGCCTCGTCCGAGAAGTAAAGCCTTGTATTCAAACCGACATTTATGCCCCGCGCCACGATCCAAAGGTTGATATGCGGCGCCATCATCTTGCCGTTCCGGCCCATCACCGGCCCCGGCTTGACGGTGTCGAACCCCCACTCGCCGGTCTCGAAATCCGTGATTACCCGGCCCCAACCGCGAAACCCCTCCTCGACCTCGCCATCATGCTCGGGATGCGCATAAACACCCTCCGCATTCGCCTGCCAGGCCTCCAGCAGCACATCCTTCACCGGGCTCCCGGTGCCGTCGATCACGACCCCCTCCACCCGGATCCTCTCGCCCCCGGCATTGGGCCCGGCGATGTCCCAGCCCAGCTCGCGCTCGTAGATATCGAACCCCGCCGCCCCCGGGGCCAACCCGATATGCACGTACGGCCCCGCCGTCTGCGACGCGGTTTCCTTAAGGTATTCAAGCTTTTGCGGCATCAGTTCCCCTCCGGACGGTTTTCGAACAGCGTCGACCGCCGCCCGCGCAGCACGATGTCGAACTTGTAGGCAATGGTGTCGAGCGGGATCGTCGCATTCAGGTCGAGCGGCGCGATCAACTGTTCCACTGCCGCCGGGTCGGGGATGGTCTGCACGATCGGGCATTTCGCGATCAGCGGGTCTCCCTCGAAATACATCTGCGTGATCAGCCTTTGCGAGAACGAACTCCCGAAGACCGAGATGTGAATATGCGCCGGCCGCCAGTTGTTCACCCAGTTCCGCCAAGGATACGCCCCCGGCTTCACCGTCCGAAAGAAATAATACCCGTTCTCGTCGCTCAGCGTCCGCCCGCACCCCCCGAAATTCGGGTCGATCGGCGCAAGGTACATGTCCTTCTTGTGCCGATACCGGCCCCCCGCATTGGCCTGCCATATCTCGACCAGCGTGTCCGGCACCGGCCGCGCGTTCTCGTCCAGAACCCGACCGTGAACGATGATCCGCTCGCCGATCGGGCTTTCGCCCGCCTGCGCATAATTGGTCAGCAGGTCGTTGTCGCCCAGGTCGATGTCCTCATGCCCGAACACAGGCCCGGTGATCTCGCTCGCCGATTGTTCAAGACTGATCAACGCATAGTTCGGAGAGCGCGCAACGGAGGTCTTGTAATCCCGTGCCAGCGCCGGCGGATGCCATTCCCGGTCGCGCTGGTAATACTCGGCTGGCTTGGTCATCGGCTCTCCTCCGCCTCCATCTCGGCAAATACGCTCTTGGCGATCTTCAGCGCGTGGTTCGCCTTCGGCACGCCCGCATAGACCGCCACGTGCTGAAACGCCTCCGCCACGTCGCGCGGGCTGGCCCCGGTGCGGGCGGTGGCGCGGATATGCATCGGGATTTCCTCGAAGTTCCCCGTCGCCGCCAACAGCGCCAGCGTCAGCATCGACCGCTCCCGCAGGCTGATCGCGTCGCTGGCCCAGACGGTGCCCCAGGCGCCCTCGGTGATCATCTCCTGGAACGGCACGTCCAGCGGGGTCTTCGCCGCCTCAGCCCGGTCGACATGCGCCGCGCCCAGAACCCGGCGCCGCACCGCCATCCCGGCCTCGTATTTTTCCGACATCCAACTGCCTCCCGCGCTGTTGGCCATGTTTTGCCGGCCACTATGACAGCGCGGCGAGAGACTTGAAAACGTCTTTCTCAGTGTCATCATTGCCAGGCCGGCGGCGCACTCTTAAATTCCACTATGCGAAATTCATTTTCATATTTTGAAATTCGGCACCGAGTACGTTAAGACCACGTCAACAGGATTCGAATGGGAGAGGCACGGTGGACACCCCCGTAACCATCACGCGCGACGCGAATATCGCCATCGTCGAAGTCAACAACCCGCCGGTCAACGCGGCCTCGCACGCCGTCCGGCTGGGGCTGCAGGACAAGGTGAAGGAGGCCGAGGCCGACCCGGCCGTCGAGGCCATCCTCATCTGCTGCGCCGGGCGCACCTTCATCGCCGGCGCCGATATCAAGGAATTCGGCAAACCCCCGCAGGAACCCGGCCTGCCCGACCTCGTCAACCAGATCGAGGCCTCGACCAAGCCGGTCATCGTCGCCATCCACGGCACCGCCCTCGGCGGCGGGCTCGAGGTGGCGATGGGCGGGCATTACCGCGTGGCGCTTACCTCCGCCAAGATGGGCCTGCCCGAGGTCAATCTCGGCATCCTCCCCGGCGCCGGCGGCACGCAACGGCTGCCCCGCCTGATCCCCGTGGCGAAGGCCGCCGAGATGATCACCTCCGCCGGCATGATCGGCGCGAAGGAAGCCCATGACCTCGGCCTGATCGACCGGCTTGACGAGGGCGACGACCCCCGCGCCGCCGGCCTCGCCTATGCCAAGGACCTCCTCGCCGAGGGCGCCGGCCCCCGCCGCACCTCCGACAACCCGGCAAAAGACGCCGACGCCGTCGATTTCGACGCCCTCCGCGCCAAGGTCAAGAAATCCGCCCGCGGCATCAAGGCCCCGGTCACGGCGCTGAAAGCCGTCGAGGGCGCCACCACCATGCCCTTCGACGAGGGTCTCAGGAACGAGCGCGACCTCTTCACCGACCTCCTCAATTCCGACCAGCGCGCGGCCCTCATCCACGCCTTCTTCGCCGAGCGCTCCGTCGCCAAGGTCAAGGAGATCGAAGGCACCGACCCCCGCCCGACCGACGGGATCGGCGTGGTCGGCGGCGGCACCATGGGCGCGGGCATCGCCACCTCCGCCCTGTTGGCCGGAATCGACGTGACCCTGGCCGAGCGCGACGACGACGCGGCGAACAAGGCCCGCGCCACGGTCGAGAAGAACCTCGCCGGCGCCGTGAAACGCGGCAAGCTCGCGCAGGACAAGCACGATGCCATCCTCGCGAACGCCTTCCGCACCACCACCGACTATGCCGATTTCGCCGACCGCGACCTGGTGATCGAGGCCGTGTTCGAAAGCATGGAGGTCAAGCGCGAGGTCTTCGGCAAGCTCGACGCCGTCTGCAAGCCCGGCGCCGTCCTGGCCACCAACACCTCCTATCTCGACATCAACGAGATCGCCGCCGCCACCAGGCGCCCCGCCGACGTGCTGGGCCTGCACTTCTTCTCGCCCGCCCACGTGATGAAGCTGCTCGAGGTGGTCGTCGCCGACAAGACCGACCCGGCGATCACCGCCACCGGCTTCGCGCTCGGCAAGCGGATGAAGAAGATCGCCGTGCGCGCCGGCGTCTGCGACGGCTTCATCGGCAACCGCATCCTGTCGCACTACCAGAAGGCCATGTTCGCCACCGTCCTCGCCGGCGCCAGCCCCTTCGACGTCGACCGCGCGCTCACCAAGTTCGGCCTCGCCATGGGCCCCTTCGCCGTCAGCGACCTCGCCGGGCTCGATATCGGCTGGGCCAACCGCAAGCGCCTCGCCGACACCCGCGACCCCCGCGAAACATATGCCGCCTTCGCCGACAAGCTCTGCGAACAGGGCCATTTCGGCCGCAAAACCGGCAAGGGCTTCTACATCTACGCCGAGGGCGAAAAGCCCGAGCCGAACCCCGAGGTCGAGGAGATCATCGCCGCCGAACGCGCCGAGAAGGGCATCACCCCGCGCACCATCTCGGATCAGGAGATCGTCGACCGCTACATGGCCGCCATGGTCAACGAGGCCGCCCGCGTGGTGGGCGACGGCATCGCCCAGCGCCCCTCGGATGTCGATGTGGTCCTGCTCAACGGCTACGGCTTCCCGCGCTGGCGCGGCGGCCCGATGCATTATGCCGACACCGTCGGTCTGCCCAAGATCCTCAACGATATCGGCATTCTCAAGCAGGAGGACGATTACCTCTGGCAACCCGCCCCCCTGCTGAAAGAGCTTGTCAAGAGCGACCGGAATTTTGCCAGCCTGAACGGCTGAGAAGGAGAAACCCAATATGAAACAGGCCGTTATCGTATCGACCGCTCGCACCGGGCTCGCCAAGTCCTATCGCGGCGCCTTCAATGAAACCCACGGCGCCACCATGGCCGGCCACGCCATCGAGCACGCCGTGAAACGCGCCAAACTCGACCCCGCGCTCATCGAGGACGCCTTCATCGGCTGCGGCTACCCCGAAGGCTGGACTGGCGCCAACATCGCGCGCCAGTCGGTGATCCGCGCGGGCCTGCCCGTCACCGTCGCGGCGGCCACGGTCAACCGCTTCTGCTCGTCCGGCCTTCAAGCCATCTCGATGGCCGCCAACGCCATCACCCAGAACGGCGCCCCCGCGGCCATCGCCGGCGGGGTCGAAAGCATCAGCCAGATGCCCCCGACCCGACCCCCGCAGGCCCGCGAGAAGTGGATCGAGGAACACAAGCCCGACCTCTACCTCTCGATGATCCAGACCGCCGACATCGTCGCCCGGCGCTACAACATCAGCCGCGAAGCACAGGACGAGCTGGCGCTGGAAAGCCAGAAGCGCACCGCCGCCGCGCAGGAAGCCGGGCGGCTTGATGACGAGATCGTGCCGATCACCGTGACCCAGGCCTTCAAGGACAAGGAAACCGGCGAGGTCACCCGCAAGGAAGTCACCTTCGGGATGGACGACTGCAACCGCCCGAACACCACGCTGGAGGGGCTCGCCAAGCTGCAACCGGTGCAGGGCGAGGGCCACTACGTCACCGCCGGCAACGCCTCGCAGCTCTCCGACGGCGCCTCTGCCCTCGTCGTGATGGATGCCGAGCTGGCCGAGAAACAGGGGCTCGAACCCATGGGCGCCCTCAAGGGCTTCGTCACCGCCGGCTGCGAGCCCGACGAGATGGGCATCGGCCCGGTCTTCGCCGTTCCCCGCCTGCTCGAACGCCACGGCCTCAAGGTCGAGGATATCGACCTGTGGGAACTGAACGAGGCCTTCGCCAGCCAGGCCCTCTACTGCCGCGACCGGCTCGGCATCGACCCGGAGATCTGCAACGTCAACGGCGGCTCCATCTCCATCGGCCACCCCTTCGGCATGACCGGCGCCCGCATGACAGGCCACCTGCTCATCGAAGGCAAGCGCCGCGGCGCCAGGCTCGGCGTCGTCACCATGTGCATCGGCGGCGGCATGGGCGCGGCCGGGCTTTTCGAGATCTACTGATCCCATGGACCTTGCCTTCACGCAGGCCGAACAGGATTTCCGGCAGGAGGTGCGCGAGTTCCTCGCCACCGCCCTGCCGCACGACCTGTCCGAAAAGGTCCGCCTGAACAAGCGGTTGGGCAAGGACGACTTCCAGCGCTGGCACGCCATCCTGAACGACAAGGGCTGGCTCGCCCCGGGCTGGCCGCCCGAGCACGGCGGCGCAGGGTGGAGCCCGGTGCAAAAGCACATATTCGAGGAAGAAGCCTGCCTCGCCCACGCCCCGCGCACCGTGCCCTTCGGCATCACCATGCTCGCACCCGTCCTCCTCGCCTTCGGCACCGACGCACAGGTGAACCACTACCTCCCCCGCATCCTCAGCGGCGAAGACTGGTGGTGCCAGGGCTATTCCGAACCCGGCGCCGGCTCCGACCTCGCATCGCTCAAGACCCGCGCCGTGTGCGATGGCGACCACTACATCGTCAACGGCCAGAAGACGTGGACGACCCTTGGCCAATACGCCAACAAGATCTTCTGCCTCGTCCGCACCGACCCCGACGCCAAGAAACAGGAAGGCATCTCCTTCCTGCTGATCGACATGGACACCCCCGGCGTCACCCTCCGCCCCATCACCCTCATCGACGGGCAGGCGGAGGTGAACGAGGTCTTCTTCGACGACGTGCGCGTGCCGGCCGAGAACCTCGTCGGCGAAGAGAACAAGGGCTGGACCTACGCCAAGTACCTGCTGACCCACGAGCGCACCAACATCGCGGGCGTGGGCTTCTCCAACGCGGCCCTCGCCACCGTCAAGCGCGTCGCCTCCGAGGTCACCTCGGGCGGCAAGCCGCTGGCGCAAAACCCCTTCTTCGCCGCCCGCCTCGCGCAGGTCGAGATCGACCTGATGGCCATGGCCACCACCAACCTCCGCATCCTCGCCGCCGCCGAAGCAGGCCGCGCGCCCGGCCCGGAAAGCTCCATGCTCAAGCTCAAGGGCACCGTCATCCGGCAGGAGCTGACCTCCCTCCTCCGCCGCGCGCTCGGCCCCCACGCCCTGCCGCACCAGCCCGATTTCCTCGACGGCGGCGACAATGCCGAACCCTTGGGCCACGAACAGGCCCCCGGCGCGGCGCCGGCCTATTTCAACATGCGCAAGCTCTCGATCTTCGGCGGCTCGAACGAAATCCAGCGCACCATCGTCGCAAAATCCGTGCTGGGGAGCTGACGATGGATTTCACCCTCTCCGACGAACGCCGCATGCTGCAGGACAGCCTCTCGCGCTACCTTGCCGACAACCTCGACCACGAGCGCCGCCGCAAGACACTCGACAGCGGCGCCCCCTACGACGCCGACCTCTTCAATGGCCTCGCAGACCTTGGCGTGCTCGCTGCGCTCTTCACCGAAGAGGCGGGCGGCTTCGGCGGCAAAGGCCCAGACCTCGCCATCGTTTTCGAAACCCTCGGCCGCGCCGGTACGCTCGAACCCATCCTCCCCGCCGCCCTCGCCGCGCCGCTGCTCACCGACCACCCCGACCTCGCCCAGCAGATCATCGCCGGCGACAGCATCGTCACCCTCGCCCACACCGAGCCCCACGCCCGCTACGACCTCGCCGACGTCACCCTTCCGGCCAAGCCCACCCTCAACGGCACCAAAACCAACGTCCTCTACGGCGCACAGGCGACACATCTCATCGTCTCCGCCCGCGAGACCGGCGACCGGTTCTCCCCCGAGGGCATCTCCCTCTTTCTCGTTCCCACCGACGCCCCCGGCATCGCCATCACGCCCATCACCAATGTCGACGGCACCGCCTCGGCCCAGGTCACCTTCACCGACACCCAAGCCGCCACGCCGATAGGCGCGCCCGGCCAGGGCCACGCCCTCCTCGAAACCGCCACCGCCCACGCCATCCTCGCCCTCTCCGCCGAAACCCTCGGCGCCATGGAGGCCGCCAAGCACCTCACCCTCGCCTACCTGCAGGAGCGCCAGCAATTCGGCCGCCCCATCGGCACCTTCCAGGCCCTGCAACACCGCCTCGCCGATATGCTGACCGAGATCGAACAGGCCCGCTCCGCCGTGCTCAACCTCGCCGGCCACCTCGACGCCCCCCGCGACATCCGCGAACGCCATGTCAGCGCCACCAAGAACCTGATCGGCCGCGTCGCCGCGCTTGTCGCAGAGGAAGCCATCCAGATGCATGGCGGCATCGGCATGACCCAGGAATACGCCCTCTCCCACCACGCCCGCCGCCTCATAATGGCCGACCACCTCTTCGGCGACAGAGACCACCATCTCGAACGCTTCATCCACCTCTCGGGCGGCTGACGCGATGACGGGCCGGGTGCATGATCTCCTCCTCGCCGCCGCCCGCGCCCGGCCCGAGGCGCTGGCCATCCTCGAGAACGGCACGCGCCACGTCACCTGGGCCGACCTCGCGGAACACGCGGCCTGTGCCGCCGACCACCTCCACGACGCCGGCGCCGGCCCGGGCGACCGCGTCCTGCTCATCTCCGAAAACTCGGTCGAAGCCACCGCCTTCCTCTTCGCCGCCAGCCTGATCGGCGCCAGCGCCGTCCTCACCAACGCCCGCCAGACCGAGCCGGAAATCGCCCGCATCACCGGCCATTGCGAACCGCGCGTCACCATCCTCACCACCGCCGCCTCCGCCGACGCCGCGCGCCACGCCGCCACCCTCGGCGCGCGCGACATCTCCGGCAGCTTCGGCCGCGCCGCCCTGCTCTCCCACCCCGGCGCCACGCCCGACGACCCGGCCCAGCAGACCGCCATGCTGCTCTACACCTCCGGCACCACCGGCACGCCCAAGGCGGCGATGATGACCCACGCCAACATGATCGCCGCCGGCGACGCCGCCGCCCACCAGCGCGACATGACCGCCGATGACGTGGTCTATCTCGTCCTGCCCACCAGCCATATCTTCGGCGTCGTCGTCCTGATGGCCGTGGCGTCGCGCCAATGCGCCTGCCGGCTCGAAACCCGCTTCTCGGCCGAACGCCTCTATGACGCGGTGCAACAGGATGTCACCGTCCTGCCCACCGTACCGCAGATGCACGCTCACTTGTTCCACTACACCGAAACCAACAACCTCCCCCGCCCCTCCGGCAACCGCCTCAAATACGTCTCCTCCGGCGGCGCCCCGCTCGACCCGACCTGGAAACGCAAGGCCGAGGCGTTCTACGGCACCGCCATGCAGAACGGCTATGGCCTGACCGAAACCGCCGCCGGCATCTGCGCCACGAAGAACCCCATCGGCGACCCCGACATCAGCGTCGGCCGCCCGATGCTGAACTGCCTCGTCAAGCTCGACATGACCGCCCCCGGCGCCACGCCGGACGAAGGGATCGGCGAAATCCTCGCAGGCGGCCCGCAGATCGCCAGCGGCTATTTCCGCGCCCCCGACCTCACCGCACAGGCCTTCACCGAAGACGGCTTCTTTCGCACCGGCGACCTGGGCCGCTTCGACGCCGAGGGCCGCCTCCACATCTCCGGCCGCAGCAAGGAACTGATCATACGCTCCGGCTTCAACGTCTACCCGCCCGAGATCGAGGCCACCCTGACCGACCACCCCGACGTGGTCATGGCCGGCGTCGTGGGCCGCCCGGTCGAGGGCAACGAGGAAGTCCTCGCCTTCGTCGCCATCCGCGAGCACAGCACCGTGACCGAGCCCGAGCTGATGGCCTTCGCCGCAACCCGCCTCGCCCCCTACAAGCGCCCGTCCCGCATCATCGTGGCCCACGACCTGCCCGCCGCCGCCACCGGCAAGATCCTCAAATCGAAGCTGATCGACAGCTTCGCCGCCGCCCTCGCCATCCCGCCGGAGGCCAGCCCATGACCGACCCCTCCGACCGCCGCTTCGCCACCACCCTCGCCCGCGGCCTCAGCATCCTGCGCGCCTTCCGGCCCACCGACGCGGGGCTCGGCAACCAGGACATCTCCGAACGCACCGGCATCCCCCGGCCCACCGTCTCGCGCCTGACCTTCACGCTCTGCGCGCTCGGCTACCTCACCCATGGCCGCAAGCACGACAAGTACCGGCTCGGCCCCGCCGCGCTCGCGCTCGGCAACATCGCGGCGGCTTCCTTCTCCTTCGTGGAAACCGCCGGGCCGGACCTCCAGGAGCTGGCCAACGACACCGGCACCCTCATCGGCATCGCCATCCACGACAGCGGGCGGATGCTGCTGACGAAGTCATGGCGGCCCGTGGGTTCGGCCTCGATCTGGCTCGAGGTGGGTTACCGCCTGCCGATGCTCACCTCCTCGACCGGCAAGGCCTATCTCGCCGCCGTCACCGATGCCGAGTTCGGCCAGCTCGTGACCATGCTCACCGCCCGGCAGGAAGCGACATACGAAGCCCTCTGCGAGGCAAGGGCAAAGGCCGTCACGGAACTGCAGGAGACCGGCTTTGTCCGCGTCCCCCGCGACCGGCATTATTCCCGCAACATCAACAGCATCGCCGTCCCCTACCGCCCGCACGAGTTCGGCAGCCCGGTGGTGTTCTTCAGCGGCTCCACCTACGACGACGTCACAACAGACGAGTTCCGCAACACGATCGGCCCGGCCCTCGCACAAGCCGTGGCGGGACTGCGCGACCGCGATCACTGACGGGCGGCCACGGGTCGCTCAGCCCTCCGGAAACGGCAGCCTCACGGTGATGGTCGTACCCTTTCCGGGCGCCGTATCGGTCTCGATCTGCCCGTCCATCAACTCGACCAGCCGCGCCACCACGGCCAGCCCGATCCCGGTGCCGCCGTGCCGCCGCGTGCGGCTCTCGTCGGCCTGCGTGAAGGGCTGGAACACCCGCTCCAGCTCCTCGCCGGTCATGCCCGCGCCGGTATCCTCGACACTCAGTTCGAGCACCCGGTCGCGGCCCAGCGTCATCGTCACCGTCACCCGGCCCTTGTCGGTGAACTTGATCGCGTTGCGGATCAGGTGCTGGCCGATCTGCAGGATCCGCTTCGGATCGCCGGTCAGGACCGTGCTGCCGCCGGCCGAGATATACAGCTCGAAATCGAGCCCCTTGTCCTCGGCCTTCTCGGCAAATTGCGCGTCCAGCCGGCCGGCCAGCTCGTCAGGCGTGAACGGCTCGCGCGCCAGCGTCACCGCCTCGCCTTCCAGCTTGGCCATGTCCAGCATGTCGTCGAGGATGCCCACCAGCCCCTCGCCCGACTCCCGCAACACGGCAAGGTGCCGCCGCTGCTCGTCGTTCAGGTCGGTGTGCCCCAGAAGCTCGGCCATCCCCAGCACCCCGTTCAGCGGCGTGCGGATCTCGTGGCTCATGTTCGACAGGAACTGCGTCTTGGCCGCGTTCGCCGCCTCCGCCCGGTCGCGCGCCTGCCGCAGGAAATCCGCCGCCGCCTCCTGCGCGGTCACGTCGCTGACGCTGCACACCACCTGCCGGCCTTCCGGCCCCATGACGGGCACCGCGTTGACCGATATCACCCGCCGATCGCCATCGGGGCGGACCAGCGCAAAGCGCATGTCGATGACCTTCTCGCCGGTCCGCAGCACCACCGCCGCCGGCAGGGCCTCTCGTTTCAGCGGCGCGCCCTCGACCGTCGTGACCTGCCAGTCGTCATCCCTGACGTTCCGCGCGGTGATCTCCGACACGGGCCGCCCGGTGATCAGCTCGGCCTCCGGGTTGGCATAGACGATGCCGCCGCGCTCATCGACAAGGAAGATGCCGATGGCGCTGTTCTCCATCAGCGATTGCAGCCGGTCCCGCTCGGCCTCCAGCCGCCGCGACAGGTCAAGCAGCTCGGTCGTGTCGCGCAGGCTCAGCACCCAGCCCATCGTCACACGCCCGATATGCAGCGGCCGGAAGATCGGCACCAGCCGCGTGTCGAACGCGCGGTCCTGGAACCGGATGATCCGCGGCTCGGGCGGGGTCTCGCGCGGCAGGTTCTCCTGCACGTAGGACCAGATCGGCTCCAGCCCGCGCAGCGACGCCCCCACGCGCGTCAGATCCTGCCCCAGCAATTCCCGCGCCGGTTCGTTCGCGCCCCAGACGATGCCATCCGTGTCCAGCACGACGATCCCGTCCGAGTTCGACAGGAACAGCACCTCCTTGCCGATACTGTCCAGGTTCAGCACCCGGCTGACGATCAGCAGCCACACGAACAGCGTGACCACCGCCGAGAACAGGAACGGCGTCGGGTCGAAGCCGAATATCGTGATGTCGTAGAGCAGGTAGCCCAGGTTGCCGGCCACCGGCACCACCGTCACGATCAGCAGCGCGCGGAAGAACGGCCGGTACATCTTCTTGGCCCGGACCGAGGCATAGGCCAGGATCCCCACCGCCGCGGCAAGGAAGACGTACAGCACCAGCGCGGTCACGTAGAAGAGCGGCCCGTGATCGAAACTCGCCGACAGCCGGCCGTTGACCTCCTGCAAGGTCGTGTCGTCCCCGTAGAACGCCCCGTGCCACGGGTTCGTCAACGTGATCGCCATCACCCCGACCAGCACCACCAGGATCAGCGCCTTGACGCGCTGGTCATGGTCGCTGCGCACCAGGAAGGCATAGTTGTAAAGGAAGAAGAACCACGTCACCGGCACCGTGGCGATGGCCGGCCAGGCGGCGATTGCCCAGAACACCTTGGATTCCAGCGTCACCGACTGGATTTCCATGCCCGCGCTGACAAGCCACCAGAACATCGCCGCGCAGGTCAGCATCATGAACGGCTTGCCGTTGAAGAAGGTCCGCCCGCCCAGGAACAGGATGCAGAAGACCATCAACGCCGCATTGATCACGACGATAAGCGTGGGCGCGTGCGCAAGATCGAACAATTTTCGGCGGCCTTCCGATGGAAATTACCTGCTTCTGAAACCCGAAATCACTGCAAGGCGAGGCTTCGGCTTACCCATTTGATCAGGCCCGATGCGTCGATCGGCTTGGGCATGTACAGGCTGGCCTCGGCCAGATGCAAGCTGCCTTCCCTGACGTGATCCAGTTCCGCCGTGGTCAGGATCATCGGGGCCTCCCGGTTCGGGCTCGCGCCGGTGCGCAGACAGCGGATGATGCGGTCGCCCTTGATCGGGTCCATGTTGCGATCGAAGATCAGCAGGTCGAACCGCTGCGACAGCGCCGAGACCAGCGCCTGCCGGCCATCCGTCACCATGGTGAACTCGACCGAAAGCGCCGCGCTCAGCACGTCCGAAATGATGCTCCGCGCGATCTCGTCGTCGTCGGCCAGCAGGACCTTCGCAGCACTGTCGCCGGGCTTTGCCGGTTTGGACATGTCGTTCATGGCTCCTCCGCCGGAATGAAGGCATCGAGCAGCTGAAGCAGCTCCCGCTGCCGGAACGGTTTCGACAGGTAGCTGTCGAAGCCCCCCACGATGTAATCGGCGATCTGCTGCGGCATGGCGTTGGCGGTCGCGGCCACGGCCGGCGCCGGCTCAAGCCCGGCTTCCCGCTCGAGCCGCCGGATCTCCTCGAGGCAGGTCAGCCCGTCCATCTCGGGCATCGAGATGTCGATCATCAGCACGTCGAACGGCGCCCCGCCACAGGCCTCCTGCGCTGCCTGCCACATCTCGACCGCCTCGCGCCCGTCCTTCGCCTCCTCGATCTCGACGCCGGTGCTGCCCAGCATGGTGGTGATCACCAGCCGGTTGGTCGAACTGTCGTCGGCCACCAGCGCCCGGCGGCCCGGGAAGG
Source organism: Roseovarius sp. (assembly GCF_965228755.1). GTDB lineage: Bacteria > Pseudomonadota > Alphaproteobacteria > Rhodobacterales > Rhodobacteraceae > Roseovarius. The sequence continues at coordinate 552,904 of NZ_CBDDIG010000013.1, read as the reverse complement.
TGTCGCGCAGCGGGCGCTCGTCCGGGCTGTCTCCCTCGCCCGGCACCGAGGCCACCGGCAACGCCGCCTCGGGCAGCGGCAGCACCACGCGGAAGGTCGTGCCCTCGCCCGGCGTGCTGGTCACCCCGATCTCGCCGCCCATCAGCCGCGTCATGTCACGCACCACCGCAAGGCCCAGCCCGGTGCCGCCATAGCGCGCCGAGATATCCGCCCCGGCCTGCCGGAAGGCCTGGAAGATATTGCCAAGCTGCTCCTCGGTCATGCCGATCCCGGAATCCGTCACCTCGAAGATTAGCGGCTTGTTCTTCCGCGCCGACAGTTTCAGCGTCACCTCGCCATCGGAGGTAAACTTCATCGCGTTGTTCAGCAGGTTGTGCAGCACCTGCTTGAGGCGGTGCTCGTCGCCGCGCCGGCCCTCGCCCGCGCCGGGGCTGACCAGCAGGCGGAAGCCCACGCCCTTGCTCTCGGCCAGCGTGCTGTAGATTTCGGCCACTTCCTCGACCATCTCCAGCGGGCTGAACGGCGCCGACACGATCTCCAGCTCGCCCGCCTCGATCTTCGACATGTCCAGGATGTTGTTCAGGATCCGCAGCAACAGCTCGCCCGAGTTGCGGATCGTGTCGATCATCTTGTGCTGCCGCTCGGTCTCCAGCGTCGGCGCCAGCAGGTCGGCAATCCCCAGGACGCCGTTCAGCGGCGTCCGGATCTCGTGGCTCATGTTGGCCAGGAACATGCTCTTCGCATCGCTCGCCGCCAGCGCCTTGAGCCGCTCGTTGTAAAGCTCGGTCACGTCCGAGCCGACACCGCGATAGCCGCTGAACTCGCCGGTGCCGACATCGTGGAACGGCGCCGCCGAAAGCCGGATCCAGATCTGCGAGCCATCGGTCTTGCGCGACGACAGGATATGGTTGGAAAAGCCCTTCCGCGCCTCCAGCGCCTCGCGCACGGCGGTCCACGCCGCCACGTCCGATTCCGCCGGCTTGCCACCCGGCATCAGCGCCGACAGGTCGCGCCCGTCAAGCTCGGCCGGGTCCTGCCCGGTGATGGTCTCGAACGTGTCCGACAGGAAACTGTGGTTCAGATCGGCATCCAGCTCGAAGAACCAGTCGCTCGATATCGCGGCGACGTCATAGAACCGCCGGACGGCGGTGTCGCGCTCCTGCAGGGCGCGCGTCAGGTCCTCGTTCGACCGGCGCAGCGCTTCTTCCGACGCCTTGCGCGCGGAAATGTCGATCAACACGCCCGAGATGCGCAGTGTGCGGCCCTCTTCATCGCGCGACGTGATCCGCCCGCGCATCTCGACCCAGGTATACTGGCCCCCGGCATGTTTCATCCGGAACTCGCGCCGCACCTGGTTGCGCTGGCCGTTCAGCAGCATCTCGAAATGCTGAAGCACTTCCTCGCGCTGATCGGGGGCGACCATTTCGAAATGCGACATAACCGACGTGCCGGATATTTCCTCGCGGGCATGTCCCAGGATCCCGGCATAGCGGTCATTGGTGATCACCTGGTCGACGCCACGGCGCCATTCCCACGTGCCCACCTGCGCCCCCTCGATGATCTCGGCAAGCCGCTCTTCGGCCCGTTTCAGCTCGGTGATGTCGATCCGCATCCCGACGCGGCCGCCATCGGGCGTGGCCTGTTCCAGAACGCGGATGCACCGCCCGTTCGCCATGGTCTCGAAATGCTCGGTCGCCGCGGCGTGGCGTGCCAGCCTCTCGGCGATCCAGGCCTCCTCGCGGCCGATGGCTTCGGCATATTCGCCACGCTCGACACCCCGTCGCAGCAGGTCCTCGAACCGGACCCCCGGCTCCATCAGCTCGGCCGAACGCGGATAGAACTCGCGGTACTTGTCGTTGCAGATCACCAGCCGGTCGTCCTGGTCGTAATAGGCGAACGCGTCGGGCAGCGCCGACAACGCGTTCTCCAGCAGCCCGCGCGACCGCTCGGCATCCTGCTCGGCCGTCTTCATCGCCGTGATGTCGGTGGCCACGTGCACGAGGATACCGTCGGCGCCCTCCTCCTCGATCTCCGAACTGATGTTCAGGTCGACCCAGTATTCCTCGCCCGTCCGCGTCTCGTTCAGGATCTCTCCGCGGAAGGTCCGGCCGGTCTGAATCGCCTCGTTGATCCTTCTCCCGGTTGAGGGATCGGTCTTGCCGCTGCGGGTGAATTCCAGCAGCGACCGGCCTGTCATCTCCTCGACCGCGTAGCCCGATTTCTCGACGAACGCCCGGTTCGCCCAGATCACGTTGCCGGCCCGGTCGGTGATGACGACCAGGTTCGTCATCAGCTCGGCCACCTTGCTCAGCCGTTCCAGCCGGTTGCGGGCATGGGCGTCCTGCGTCACGTCGCGGATCACGGCGACGAACCGGAAATCGGCGTCCCCGGGCCGGCCGCTGGCGGCCACCGTCGCCTCGTGCACCTGCGTGCCGCCATCGACGGCGCGATCGAAACGGCGCGATTTCGACACGCCCGCGCGCTCGGCCTCGTCCATGCAGGTATCGAGGATCTTCGCGATATAGCCCGGCAGAACATCCGCCGGCGTCTTGCCGGCGCGCCGCTCCATCGGCACGATCATCATGTCCGAGGGGCCGGCGGAAATGCCGGTGTACCGCCGCTCGGCATCGAGTTCGAAGAACAGCTCCGGCAGGGTACGGAACAGCGCCTTGAAGCGGTTCGTGGTCAGGCGCAGCGCCTCCTCGGCCCGTTCGCGGGCCTGCTCCGACTCGATCCGCCGGATGGTCACCCAGATGATGTCGGCCACGGCCTTCAGCAGGTCGATCGTGGGCTCGGCGAACGGCGTGGCGATGCGCGTGTTATCGAATCCGATCAGCCCGCCAAGCTCACCGTCATGCAGGAACGGCACCACGAGGATGGCCTTGATATCCTGTTTCCGAAGGATATCGGGCAAGGCGCTCTCGGCGTGCCAGTTCTCGACATCGGGAATATGGATATGCCGCCCCTCGAGCAGGTCGGGCAACCACGGCTCCATCAGGTCGACCGGCATGTCCTGGTTTTCGTCGATCGCCGGTCGCGTGGTCTCGGCCACCCACTCGTGGGTGTTGTCCATCCGCCCCTCGGGCCCGATCCGGAAGATATAGCACCGATCCGCCCCGGCAATCGCGCCGACCCGTTCGATTCCCTGTTCCAGCAGCGCATCCAGATCGTCCGGTGTCGCCCGCACGAGATCGGCAAGAAGCCTCGTGACGAATGCCTGATCTTTCACTGCGCGCGAATGGGTCATGTCCATTCGAATTTCTCCGGAAACTACAGGGTGCGATGCACCACATAAATACGGCATCTTTAAGGATGCTCTTGGTTTTAAATCAGATTTGCGACATTATCCCGTCGCAATCCGCGGTCTGATAACACGTCGAAACCGGCCGCGTCGACCCGTCGGCTGCCCTTGCGTCAAGACCGTCGCAGGAATGACTCACCCCGCCGTGCCCTTCTCCGTTTCCGCCCAGATCGCCCGCAGGTCGTCTGCCAGCGTCATCGGGTCGAACGGCTTCGGCAACACCCTGACGGCGCCAAGCCCCATGAGCCGCTCGACCTCCTTGCCATGCACCTTCGCCGTCAGGAAAACCGCCGGCGCCTCTTCCAGCCCCTCGATGGATTTCAGCGCCGCCATGGTCATCGGCCCGTCCATGTCCGGCATCATCACATCCAACAGCAAAAGCTGCGGTGCGAAGCCCTGCGCGGCCGACACGGCCTCTTCCCCGGAGGCGTAACCCTGCGCCGAAAGCCCTCCGACGGTACACAGGGCCACATCGATCAGGTCGCGGATCGCCGGGTCGTCATCGACGAACATGACCCTCTCCAGCTCGCTCATTTCTCTTCCTTTGCTTTGTCTCCCGGCGAGGTCCAGTATGGTACAGATTTGCGTGTCAGGCATGTTCAAAAGCTCCCGTTACGTCAATTCCCGTTTCGCATAGCGGAAATTCTACCCAAAACCGCGCACCTTCACCCTCGTGAGAGATGAAACCAACTCGTCCGCCCATCTGGTTCGCCAGTTCCTTCGATATGGCAAGTCCAAGCCCGGAGCCACCGCTCTTGCGCGTGTCCGAGGCATCGGTCTGCGAAAACTTCTTGAAGATCGCCCCGTGAAACTTCTCAGGGATGCCCTGCCCCTTGTCCGACACGACGACCCGCACCGCGTTGCGGGCCTTCTCGGCGCTGACGGTCACCGTCTGGCCGGACTCCGAGAACTTGACCGCGTTCGAGATGTAATTGCTCAGGATCTGCCCGGCACGTAGCTGATCGACCGCCACCTCCAGCTCCGGCAGCGTTCCCTCTATCTCCAGGTGCACGCCGAACCGGTCGGCATAGCCGTGGTTGACCTCGACCGACTGCCGCACCAGCACATCCAGCCGGCACGGCGCGATATCCAGCGTCAGCTTGCCCGCCGTCAGCCGCTCGAGATCGAGGATCTCGTCGATCAGCCCCGACAGCCGGTCGCTGTTGGCCATCGCCGCGCCGACGATCTTCTCGCCCTTCTCGTCCAGCGTGCCCAGAACCCCACCCCGGATCAGCGACAGCGTCCCCTTGATCGAGGTCAGCGGCGTGCGCAGCTCGTGGCTGACCGTGGCGATGAACTCGGCCTGCATCCGTGCCACCCGCCGGCTTTCGGTGATATCCCGGATGATGGCGATGAACACCGTCTCGCCCCGGGTCTCGACCTCCGACACCGCCAGCGCCACCGGAAAGGCCTCTCCGTTCCGGCGAAGTGCCTCCATCTCGCGCACCTGCCCGAGCAGCTCGGGCCCCCGCTCCGACAGGTATTCGGCCATGAACCCGCATTCCAGCCCGCCCGTCTCCGACGGGAACAACGTCTTGACGTCCCGCCCGATCACGTCCTCCGCCGGATAGCCGAACATGCTCTCCGACGCCCGGTTGAACGACTGGATCGCTCCCTTCCGGTCCAGCGTGATGATGCTGTCGGCCACGTTGTCCAGCACGGCGGCGTTGCGCTTGGCGGCGTTGCGCAGCGCTTCCGCCGCGCGGCGGTCCTCGGTCACGTCGAGATTCACGCCCGTCATCCGCACTGCCCGGCCCTGGTCGTCCCGCGTCACCCGCGCGACCGAGCGGAACACCCGCGCGCCCTTCTCCGGGTTGTAGACCCGGAATTCCGACTCGAACGGCGTCGCGTCACTGGCCAGCGCCGCCTCGACCTCCTGCGCCACGCGCGCCCGGTCATCGGGGTTGAGCAGGTCGGGCCACGCGCCGATCGTCTCGTTGAACGACCGCTGCGACAGCCCGTACAGCCGGAAATTACCGTCGCTCCACTCGACCTTCCCGGAGGCCGGATCATAGGTCCAGATGCCGATCTGCGCCACTTCGGTCGCCAGTTGCACCCGCTCCAGCGAATCCTGCAGCATCTGCGAGGTTTTCCGCCGCTGGGTGATGTCGTTCATGATCGCGATGAACCCCGCATGGCGCCCGCCCGAATCCCAGATAGGGTTACAGCGCACCTCGGCCCAGAACGGCTTCTGGCGCATGTCATAGATCACGACCTCGACGTCGAACCCCTCGATCCGGCTCAGTGCGTCTTGCATCTCGCCGATCACGTCCCTGTCCGACTCGACCCCGAGGAACACCCGGCCGGGCATCTTGCCCACCACACCATCCAGCGTGTATCCGGTCATGTCGGTGAACGCCTCGTTGACCCACTCGATCCGGGCGTCGGTGTCCATGATCAGCACCGAGTTGGTCGTCTGCCGTGCGACCTGCGACATCCGGTCCAGCGCGCGGGTCCGATCCTGCACACGTTCCTCCAGGGTCTTCTGAACCGCCTTCTGCGACCGAAAGCTTTCGCTCAGCCGGGACGACATGTCGCGCAGCGACGTCGACAGTGTCTCGTATTCGGCGATATTGCTCGTGGGAAAGATCACGCCGGCATCCTGGCCCGAGGTGATCGACCCGGTCAGCCCGTCGCTCAGCCGGGCCAGCCGGCCGATCGGCGCACCCAGCCATTCGCTCAGCACCTTCGACACGATCATCGCCAGCCCGATGGCGATGGCCAGCATCGTCATGTTCCAGCGCCCGCCGGCCTCCATCTGCGCCACCAGGGCGTTCGCCGACACCTCCACCAGAAGCTCGCGGCCTGCCGCATCGCCCTCGAGCGGTGCACGCGAAAGGTATCGGCTCGCGCGCGACCGCGTCATCGCCGGCATGTCGCCCGACGGCTCCCACAGCATGAGCATGTCGTCAAGCCGGGTGATCTCGCCCGCGCGGTTCAGGCTGCTGACCGATCCGATCAGCACCTCGCTCTCTCCGTCCGGACTTATCAGGGCCAGCCCGATCTCCGGCCGGCGCGGCTGGTCATGGGCCAGGTTGGCCATGAACAGGCCGATATCGCGCTGATAGGCCGCCTCGATCTCCGAAAGGCTCCGACCAGCCGCCAGTTCCTGCCGCGACCAGCCCAACAGCAGCGACACCAGCGCATCCACGTGTTCCACCGCCTGCCGATGCTCCCGCCGGCTTTCCAGCACGGTCATCCCGGCGGCCGAGACGCTCGCCACCAGCACCAGCACGTAGAAGACCAGCGAATGGAACGACGCCCGCGTGCCGGCCCTGAACCCCTGCGGCAGCCAGCGCCGCAGCGCGATCAGCAAAAGCCCCGCCACCACCGCGTTGAACACCCCGTTCGTCGTCTGCTTGAGCGCGATCAGCCCGGCCGACACGCTCTCCATCTGCATCACGCCCGAATAGAAGACCAGCGCCAGCGGACACCCGGCGAAGATCCAGAACAGCGCATCGGCCATGGCAAGGTTGGACACACGGCGCGACAGCACGTAGACCGCCGCCGCCTCTGCAGTGAAAATGATCAGCGCATAGGGGTGACCCCACGCATAGACGGTATAGCACGACCCCATCAGCGCCACGACGCAACCGCCGGCCAGCCCGAACAGCCGCACGGCAATCAGCGCGAAGATCGACCCGAATATGAAGGATATCGGGCTGAACAGCGTCAGCGACGCCGCATTGCCGGCATAGGCCAGCCCCGACAAAAGCAGCAGCCCGGCGACTCGCTCGATCACACTTGGTCCAGACGTCACGCGGGATACTCCGAAGGATTGCAGACTAGGCCATTACCGGTGAGCGCGGTAACGCGGCTCCTTGGCATGCGCCCCGCGCGACTTCCAGCGATGGCTGGTCGGCTCCGCATTTCAGGACCGATAATGTTGCGCATATAAAACATTCACCCCTGAACAATGTGACGGAACTCGTTCACACGCAAATGAGGATTATAAACGTAGACTTAACACTTTCTAATTGTGCATTAAGGCCACAGTGCGACCGGTCGCACTGGCGAAAACCCGCGCCGGGGCCCGGGGCGCCCGCTTCCTGCCGCAATTCAGCCAGAAAGGACAAACAGAATACTCAAATCTGCCACACCCGCACCGAATTTTCGGTCCAGTTTTCGTCAAAAAACAACCAAAGGGTAATGAGCGAGGGCACCGGTGTTACGTGTACTGAGTATCGAAGACGATCTGATCATGCAGGACATGATCGCGGCCACGCTCGAGACCAAGGGTGGCTACCGGATCGAATTTGCCGATACCGGTGCGCAGGGTCTCACCATGCTGACCGAGGGGCTGCGCAAGTTCGACTGCCTGCTGATCGACGTCAACCTGCCCGACATGACCGGCATCGAGTTCACCGAGAAGGCGCGCGCCCTGCGCGGCTACGACGAGACCCCGATGATCGTGGTCACCAAGAGCGATGACGAGGCAACCATCGTCGACGCCTTCTGCGCCGGCGCCACGGACTTCCTCGCAAAGCCGTTCATCCCGTCCGAGCTGATCGCCCGCCTCAGCCTGGCCCAGCCGCAGATGCGCACGAAATCCGCCAACCTCCCCGCGCCCCGGCGCCAGACCCTGCCGGCCCTGCCCGGCCTCACCGGTCAGGCCTATCGCAGCAGCGAGGTGTTCCTCAATTTCCTCCACAGCCTCGACCCCGGCCAGGTTCGCAAGACGACCCTGCTGGCCGTCGACCACCTTGCCGCCCGCGAGATGGCCGCCTCCGGCAACGAGCCCGAAGGCGTCCTGCCCGCGATCATCGGCGCGCTCTCGCGCGTGTTCGACCGGCGGCTGGTGATCTGCACGTCGATGACCGATCACCAGGTGGTTGCGGCCCTCTCGGCCCGGCCCTCCGAAACGCCGCTGGTGCTGACCCACCGGCTGGTCGAACAGATCCAGGCCAGCCACCGGAACGCCGGCGGCTGGACGCCGGGCCTGATCGTGGGCAACCCGATCACCCCTTCGATGTTTTTCGCCGACGAACCCCTCCGCCTGCTTGAACGCGCCCTGCTCAGCGTGGAACGCCGTCGGCGCGATCTGGAAACCGGAAGAAAGGAAGACAGTCTCCTGCGTCTCCCCGGGCGCTTTGTACGAAAGGGGCGCATCCGCACGGCCGACGATTTCGCCTGACCGCCACGGCCGCCGTGATGAGGATTGATATTGGTGAAAAAAGTGGTATCGAGTATGTTCAATGACATTACGTCAAGACGATTTTCCGCGATTGGCGGTACAAGGCATAAGACGGTGGACAGCAGGCTGAAGGGCGAGCAGACCGGCACCGACGCGGGCGCCATGGCGCAGGATGCGCTGGCAGGGGCCGGAACGGCCGGGCCCGCGGCCCTCATCGCCACCCACACGTCCGACATCGCGATCACCTCCGATCACACCGGCCGCATCGTCTGGGCCAACAGCGCTTTCGAGCGGCTGACCGGCTACGAGGCCAGCGAGTATATCGGCCAGAGGCCCGGCGACCTGCTGCAGGGGCCCGAAACCGATCCGGCCACCGTGCGCCTGATCAGCCAGCGACTCGCCAATCACGAATCCGTCGATGTCGAGATCCTCAATTACAAGAAATCGGGCGATCCCTACTGGCTGAACATGCTGATCAACCCGGTCATCGACGCCGGCGGCCGGCTGACCCATTTCGTCTCGATCCAGCAGGACATCACCCGCCACAAGCAGACCGAGGTCGAGCTTCAGCGCAGCCGCGACCAGCTCCGCATGGTGCTCGACTACGGCGCCCTGCCCTTCTGGGATCTCGAGCTCAACACCGGCCATTGCGAGTTCTCCGACAATTTCGCAACAATGCTCGGCAGTACACCGGGCCGCGACGGCCAGTTCGAATTCGAATGGCTGCTGCAGCACGCCCACCCGTCGGAACGGCGCTGGCTGCACCGGGCGATGCTTCGCCATTACGCCGGCGCCGATCTCGACGTGACCTGCCGCTTCCGGAAAGAGGACGGCGCCTGGATGTGGTTGCGCCTGCGCGGCCGCATCGTGCCCGACGAAACCGGCTTCCCGGTCCGCAGTCTCGGCGTCGTCAGCGACATCACAAAGATCCAGTCCGAGCGCGTCCAGGCCGAGGAGCGCGACCGCCGCAAATCCGAGGCGCTGGCCCACACCACCCACGAAATCCGCAACCTTCTCAACGGCATATCCGGCACCACCCAGGTTCTGCTCTGGTCCGATCTTTCCGAAGAGCACGCCAGCCTCGCCAACCGCATCCGCAAGAACTGCGGCATCCTGCACGAGCTGGTCAACCACACGCTCGACCTCTCCCGCATCGAGGCCGGGCTGCTGACCCTGCATGCCGAACCCTTCGCGGTGGCCTCCCTCGTCGACGAGGTGCGCGACACCCTGATCGACCAGGCCGAGAACAAGGGGCTGCGCCTCGTCGCGCAGGTCGACCCGTCCGTGCCCCGGCGCGTGCTGGGCGACCGCGGCCGCATCCGGCAGGTGCTGATCAACCTCACCGGCAACGCGGTCAAGTTCTCCTCGGACGGCGAAGTCCGTGTCCATGCCGGCACCACGCCCGACGGCGACATCACCTTCAACGTCTCCGACGAGGGGCCGGGCATCCCGCTGGCCGACCAGCCGCACCTTTTCGAACGCTTCCGGCAGGTCGATGACGGCCGCAGCGGCGAGCGCGAGGGCTCGGGCCTGGGCCTGGCCATCTGCGCCGAGCTGGTGCGCCTGATGGGCGGCTCCATCTCGATCCACAGCGCCCCCGGCGCCGGTGCCACCTTCCGCATCGAACTGCCCCTCGACCGCGTCGATGCCGAGGATGCCGCCGAAACCACCGCCGACACCGACCGCCCCGACGAGATCCTCAATATCGCCCTGGGCGACGCCCGCATCCTGCTGGCCGAGGATGACGAGATCTCGCGCGGCGTTATCACCGAGATGCTGGGCCTCATGGGCATCACCAACCTGCGCGCGGTCGACAGTGGCGATGTCGCCGTCGGTGCCGCCGGTCAGGAACGCTACGACCTGATGATGTTCGACCAGAACCTGCTGGGCATGAACGGCGCCACCGCCGTCCACACCATCCGGCAGAGCAGCGGCCCCAACCGGCGCACCCCGGCGCTGCTGATGTCCGGCAATGTCGGCGATTTGCAGGGCAACCTGCCCGAGAATGTCGCCGTCCTGTCCAAGCCTTTGGAATGGCAGAAACTTATCCGACTGGTCAGCGAACTGGTCACGGATGAGCCCCAGGTTCGGGAACGGCGCGCCTGACAAGCGAATAATTGCCGGTTTTCGCAACCCAGACGGTCTGACGCCACGAAATCGCCCAAATTGCGCCCTCAATATGAGCGAGAAATTTTTAAGTTCTTAAGGGATTGCCCCTGCTTACGAAATGGAACCACGATGATGAGAATTCTTGCCGTAGACGATGATCCCGTATTTCGCGAGATCCTCGAGTCCTACATGGACAGGCTGGGCTATCCCGACGTCACCTACGCAACGTCCGGGCCCGAGGCACTGAAATTCATTCAGGCGGCACCGCAGCCGTTCGACTGTTTCCTCTGCGACATCGAGATGCCCGGCATGAATGGCATCGAACTGGTCCGCAACATCCGCTCGACCGAAAGCGGCAAGCGCGCCCCGGTGGTGATGATCACCTCGATGGGCGACCGCGACAGCGTCGACGGCGCCTTCCAGGCCGGGGCCATCGACTACCTGTCCAAGCCGCTCGACATCAACCAGCTCCGCGGCCGCCTCAGCGCCGTCGAGCGGATCGTCCGCGAAAGCCGCCGCTTCGAGTCGATGAAGGCGATGCTGCGCGACCACGACGCCATCGAGCAGGGGATGCGCGATTTCGACGAGCCGGTCGCGCTCAACGATGTCGATGGGGTCATGCACTACGTCGCGGTCAAGAACTACCTCGAGACCGTTGGCCGCCTGCGGATGATGAACCACGCCGCCATGTGCATCCACATCCGCAACGCCGAGAAACTCTTCGGCCTGATGACCCGCACCGCCTTCATGGACATGCTGGGCGACGTGGCCGAAACCGCCCATGGCGAGCTGCAGACCATGCACCACATGTTCGCCTATGCGGGCTCGGGGGATTTCGTCGCCCTCCTGCCCCGCCTCGCGGCCATCGACCCGGGCGAGCTGGAAGCGCTGATCAACATCGCGCTCGAGCAGTTCTACGATCAGCTCGACGAGCCCGACGTGATGCGCCCGGTGGTCACCGTCGGCCCGGTCGTGCGCCCGGCGCTCCTTCAACTCGGCGACCCGGCAAGCATGCTCGAGAAAGCCCGGTCCCTGGCGCAGTTCCCCCTGCCGCACAAGAGCCAGCCCAAATCGATCCTTCAAACCGCAAGAGCATAAACGGGAGCAGACATGACACAGGCACAGATGGAAGATCTTGATCAGATCATGGCCCAGAGGCTGGCCAAGACGCGCGATCTCTTCCTGAAGGTTCTGGCCGAGCGCGATCGCGAGATCGTCGAGGCCCGCCGCAAGGTGGAACAGGACGAGGCGCCGATCGATCTCGGCATGGCCGAGATCCGCTCGGTCTACCACCGCATCGCGGGGTCGGCCGGTTCGCTGGGCTTTGCCGACTTCGGTGACCTGGCCTCCACCTTCGAGGCGACGATCGACAGCCTGCGCGAAGCCCGCCGCACTGATCCCACCGGCTGGGCCGCCGTCGTCCGCGATTCCGAGATCTTCCGGTCGCGCATCGCACAGCTTCTGCAGGACCGCTGATCACCGGCGTTTCACGCAGAATTGAGTAAATGGCAGCACTCCCGGCCCGCGGACCGCGCGGGTCGGGATATTTTTTCCTATGAGAAATTACATAACCCGGCGTAAGCTGACCCTCGGTTAATTCGTACGCATCGCGACTCCCGGGGAGGATGGCCTGCATGATGCGCGGCCTGCTGGTGTTTTTGATCTATGGCATTTTCCTTGCCGCGCCCCACGTTGCGGCGGCGGAAACACGCGCCCTGCTGATCGGGGTTTCCGATTACGACGATGCCGCCGGCGTGGCCGACCTCAAGGGCCCCGCCAACGATGTCCGCCTTCTCCACACCACCCTCGAAAGCCGCGGCATTTCGGATATCACCGTGCTCGCCGACGGGATCGAGGGCGCCCCGCGCCCGACCCGCGCCGCCATCCTCGACGCCTTCGCCGGCCTCGCCGCCACGGCGCAGGACGGCGATTTCATCTACATCCACCTCTCCGGCCACGGCACCCGCCAGCCCGACCGCACCGGTGACGAGGCCGACGGGCTCGACGAGGTCTTCCTGCCCGCCGACACCGCCCGCGCCGAACCCGGCGCCGGGGCCATCCCCAACGCCATCACCGATGACGAGATCGGCGAAGCACTCCATGCCATCCGCATGACCGGCGCCGATGTCTGGTTCGTGCTCGACAGCTGCCACTCCGGCTCCGGCACCCGCGCCGCCACCCCCGGAACCGTCGCCCGCTTCGTCGACCCCGCCGCCCTCGGCGTCTCCGTCACCCCCGCGCACCAGGCCGAGGACGCCACCGACCCCGCCGCCACCGATGCCGAACCGCCCGGCGGCCTCCTCGCCTTCTACGCCGCACAATCCACCGAACTGGCGCGCGAGATCAACTTCGCCGAGGCCGAGGGCGGCGACGACTGGTACGGCTTCTTCACCTCCACCCTCGCCGCCCGGCTGCAGGACGACGCCGCGCTCTCCTTCCGCCAGCTCTTCCAGGCCGTGCTCTCCGACATGAACGCCTCCCACGTCCCCGGCGTCGCCAAGCTCCAGACGCCGCTCTGGGAAGGCGACCTGATCGACGCCGCCGTCTTCGGCGGGCGCGACACGGCGGGCGTGCGCCGCTTCGCCGTCACCGATGACAGCGTCGCCGCCGGCATGGTCCACGGCCTGGCCGAGGGCACGCTGCTGGGTCTGGTGGCCGACGCGGCGGACGCGCCCGACGCCCTGATCGGCTTCGCCCAGGTCGAAGACCCCGACGCGGCCGAGGCCTTCCTCCGCCCCGTCGCCGCCGACTGCACCCCGCGCGCCGACACGCTCTGCGACATCGGCGGCACCCTGCCGCCCGAGGCCCGCTTCGCCCAGGTCATCGCCCACCCGGTCGACCTCACCATCGCGCTGGCCCTTCCCCGCGACCTCGCCACCGGCACCGCCCTGCCCGACGACCACCCACTTGTCACGGCCCTGTCCGAAGCCGTCACCGCCACGGCAGATGGCACCGGCCCCGCCGTCACCCTGTCGGCCACCGAGGCCGATATCGACGTGCTCCACACCGACGGCGCCCTCTGGTTCGGCCTGCCCGCCCAGGCCGGCGACAGCCCCGCCGGCCTCACCTGGACGCCAGAGAGCAGCCCCGACCTTCCCGCAATCCTCGCCCGCATCGCCCGCGCCGAAACCCTGGCCCGGATGCTGGAAAACCTCTCCGCCTCCGGCTCGCTCCTGAACCCCAGCCCGATCGACGTCGAAACCCAACTCCAGCCCGTCCCGATCGAGGCGCTGGCCGACCTTGGAAGCGACACCTCCCCCCGCCGCGAATGCCGCGCCGCCTACCGTGCCGCCAGCGGCACTGCGCCCGTCCCCCTCGACCGCGGCGCCCGGCTCAAGCAATGCGACGGGCTCGCCTTCAGCGCCCAGGGCGCCACCGGCGGCACCTTCGACGTCAATCGCGTGCATGTCGACGCGCAGTTTTGCGTCCATGCCGAACACGAACGGATCACCGGCAACGCCAATGCGCTGCCCCTCGGCCCGGCCATGACCATCTGCTCCGACTGTCCCGGCGGCTATTCCGCCGGCACCGAGCGGCTGTTCGTCGTCGTGACCGAGGCCCGCGACAACACCGAGGCGCTCAACCTCGAAGGGCTGGTCGAGACCTGCACCGACGGCCCCGCAAGGGGCACCGCAGCCGACCCGCGCGCCTTTCTCGAAGACCTGGCCCAGCGCGGCGACACGCGCGGTGCCTTTGGCGGGCTCGGCTCCGCCGGCATCTGGGTCGAGGCATGGACCTGGCAGGTCCTGCCCCGCCGCGAAGCGTTCCTGCGCGCGGGCCGGTCGATCGAGTCAACGAATTACCAGGGGAAGAAACAGGACTTTTAACGGGAGAAGACAAATGAAATTTCTGACCTCAAGCGCCACGGCATTGTCCGTGTTCTGCATGATTGCGCCGCCGGCCATGGCGCAGGATTCGAGTTTTTCCAAGGTTGCCGTACCGGCCCAGGGCACGGGGACGTCAGTCGCGAACTACGTCATCGGCGAACGCGAACGCGCCGAGAACGTGCCGGGGGAAACGGCCTCGCGCATCTATGGCGGCCGCGCCGCCCAGGATGGCGCCTGGCCGCACCAGGTGTCGCTGCACCTGACCGAACGGCTCGACGGCACCACCGAGGGGCTTTACGGCTCGCAATTCTGCGGTGGCTCGATCATCGCCCGCCAATGGGTGCTGACCGCCGCCCACTGCATCGCCGATGACGAGGGCCGCGCCGTCCAGCCGGGCGAGGTGGCGGTGAAATCCGGTGCCGTCGACCTTGGCCAGGGCGACCTGCGCGCCGTGGCCCAGGTGATCATCCACGAGAACTACGATCCCCGCACCGGCGACGCCGATATCGGCCTGATCCAGTTGGCCGAGCCGATCAGCGACAGTTCCGGCCCGGTCGCCGCCATCCCGGTGCAGACCGGCTCGACCCAGCTTCCCGAGGGCCCGGCGGTCGTCATCGGCTGGGGCATGATGGAAGAGGCCAAGTTCCCGGTCGACCTGATGGAAACCGATATCGACATCGTATCCAACGCCACCTGCAACAAGGGCATGGCCGAGGTATCCCAGCGCGATCTCGGGGCCTTCCTCCTCGCCATCGGCACCGAGAACCGGATCCCGATGACCAGCCTCGAGGAGGCCTACGCGATCATCCTGAACAACTGGGGTGACGCGCTGACCGAAAACATGATCTGCGCCGGCGTTCCCAGCGGCAAGCGCACCTCCTGCAACGGCGACAGCGGCGGCCCGCTGATGATCAAGGAAGCCGACGGCGACTGGCTCCAGGTCGGCATCGTCAGCTGGGGCCGCAAACCCCTCGGCTCGGCCGAGCCCTGCGGGCACGAGAACCTCTACTCGGTCTACACCCGCGTGTCGAACTACTTCGACTGGATTGCAGCCCACGTGCGCGGCTGATCCGCGGGAAGGAGAGAACGTATGACCTTGATTGCACGCACCGCGACAGGCGCGGCGCTGGCGGCGCTTCTCAGCGTCCCGGCGCTCGCCGACGACGGCTTCGGCGGCAGCTTCGACGACGGCGAGCCCGCCGTCGAGGCCACGTCCGACGCCAAGCAACCCGAGCCGGACACCGGCTCGGACACCGGGGCGCAAGCCGCCTCTGAACCGGCCACCAATGACGGCTTCGGCGGCAGTTTCGGACCGGGAACCGAAACCACGACCGACAGCGGCACCACCACCGGCGATACCGGCACGGCCGATAGCGGCACGACGGCGGACACCGCGCCCGAGGACGGCAGCTTCGATCCCGACTTCGCGATCACCGGCTCCGGCACCGGAACCGGTGACAGCACCGAAACCGCCATGCCCGAAACCCAACCAGAGACCCAGCCCGAAACCGATCAGGGCGGGCAGGCCCAGGCCCAGGCGATCACGGTCGATCCCCAGATCCTTTCCTTCGAAAGCCGTGACTACGGCGTGCCGCCCTCGGGCAACCTGCGCAATGGCGGCATGCACGCGCCGACCCCCACCGCGGTGCCCGGCGCCTCGGTCGTCTCGACGGAAGGCCTCGCCAACGCCATGGCCAGCGGTCTCGAGATGATCATCATCGACGTGTTGGGCGGCGAATACGCCCTGCCCGGCGCCTACATGATCCCGGAAATGTCGTCTCCCGGCTCCTACGAGGACCGGATTCAACAGCAGACCGGGCAGTTCCTCGGGCAGGTGACCGGCCAACTCGCCGATTACCCGATCATCCTCTACTGCTCCGACCCGCAATGCTGGCTCAGCTACAACGCCACCCTGCGGGTGGTCGCGGCCGGCTATACGAACGTCTACTGGTATCGCGGCGGCATCACGGCGTGGCAGATGGCGGGCTTCCCGGTCTATCCGTCCGGCTACTGAGCGCCACTACGAAACCGCCCGCGCGGCCGACATGGCGGCGCGGGCACCCTCCGGCCTCACCGAAATTGCACCGACGCAATACCGACAAAATACCGACGTTATACCGACGTTGAAAATTCGGGGTCCGAGGCCCTTTAACCCGCCAGCCTCTGCTCGCCCACCGGCAGCCCCAGCCGCTTGCCGATCCACGCCCCGGTATCCAGCATCCGGTTCGAGAATCCCCACTCGTTGTCATACCACGACAGCACCCGCACCATGCCGCCCTCCGTCACCCGCGTCTGACCGGGGCAGAAGACCGAGGAATGGGAATCGTGGTTGAAATCGCTCGACACCAGCGGTGCGTCGTTCACCGCCAGGATACCCTCTAACGGCCCTTGCCCTGCTGCCTTTCGGATAGCCTCGTTGACCTGCTCCGCGGTGGCCCTGCGCCTTGGCATGAAGGTCAGATCGACCACCGAGACATTCGGCGTCGGCACCCGGATCGCCGCCCCGTCCAGCCGCCCGGCAAGGTGCGGCAGCACCAGCCCCACGGCCCGTGCCGCACCCGTCGACGTCGGGATCATCGACAACGCCGCACCCCGCGCCCGGTACAGATCCTTGTGCGCCGCATCCAGCGTCGGCTGGTCGCCGGTATAGCTGTGCACCGTCGTCATGTAGCCGGTCTCGATCCCGAACGCATCGTCCAGCACCTTGGCCACCGGGGCAAGGCAGTTCGTCGTGCAGGAGGCATTGGAAATGACCGTGTCATTCGCGCTCAAGCTCTGGTGATTGACCCCGTAAACGATGGTCTTGTCCGCCCCCTCTGCCGGCGCCGAAACCAGCACCCGGCCCGACCCGTTCTGCAGATGCCGCGCCGCCTTGTCGCGCGCTGTGAACACCCCGGTGCATTCCAGCGCCACGTCCACGTCCGACCACGGCAGGTTCTCCGGCGCCCGCTCGGCGGTGACACGGATGCGCCGCCCGCCCACGTTCAGGTGACCGCCCTCCACCGAGACATCCGCCGACATGCGGCCATGGACGCTGTCATATTTCAGGAGATGCGCGCTGGTCTCGACCGGCGCGAGGTCGTTGATCGCGACGATCTCGATATCGTCCCGCCCCGACTCGACCCACGCACGAAGGACACAACGGCCGATGCGGCCGAAGCCGTTGATGGCAAGCTTGGCAGTCATAATAGAGGATCCCTCTTCCTGTTGTCGCATTTATGATAGCGCTAACATATTCTTTTTTGATTGGCTACAGGCCTTGTTGCTCATCCGGACTGCAAGCTCGGCGGGGCATGGCCGAAGAATTTTTTGATCAAATTTCCGATTTGCTTTCACCGCCACTTCTGCCAGTGTTTTACCGAACCCCGGATCAGTGGCCTTTCAATACGGATAGTCTCATGACACTTGCTCCCAATTCCCCCGAAGCGCGCGACATCGCCTATCACTTCCACTCCTACACCGATGCCATGGCCCACGCCGAGAACGGCCCGCAGATCATCGAGCACGGTGAAGGCGTCTTCGTGTTCGACAATCACGGCAAGCGCTATGTCGAGGCGATGGCCGGCCTCTGGAGCGTCGCCGTCGGCTTCGGCGAAGACCGCTTGGTCAACGCGGCGACGGAGCAGATGAAGAAGCTGCCCTACTACCACAACTTCGCCCACCGCGCGCATCCGGCGGCCATCGACCTTGCCGAGAAACTGGTCTCCATCGCGCCGGTGCCGATGTCGAAGGTGTTCTACACCAACTCCGGCTCCGAGGCGAACGACACGGTCATGAAGATGATCTGGTATCGCTCCAACGCGCTCGGCAAGCCCGAGAAGAAGAAGATCATCTCGCGCAACCGCGGCTATCACGGCGTCACCATCGCCTCGGCCAGCCTGACCGGTCTGCCCAACAACCACCGCTCGTTCGACCTGCCCCTTCCCGGCGTGCTTCACACGACCTGCCCGCATTATTGGAAGGAAGGCCGTGATGGCGAGAGCGAGGAAGAGTTCGCCACCCGCTGCGCCGAGGATCTCGACGCGATGATCCAGGCCGAGGGCCCCGATACCGTCGCCGCCTTCATCGGCGAGCCGGTGATGGGCGCGGGCGGCGTGGTCGTCCCCCCCGCCACCTACTGGGAAAAGATCCAGGCGGTGCTCGCGAAGTACGACATCCTGCTGATCGCCGACGAGGTCATCAACGGCTTCGGCCGCACCGGCAAGATGTTCGGTTGTGAAACCTACGGCATCCGGCCCGACGCCATCGTCATGTCGAAACAGATCACGTCGAGCTACGTGCCCTTCTCGGCCATCCTGCTGAACGACCGGTTCTACGAACCCATCGCCGAGGAAAGCGGCCGGATCGGCGTGCTGGGCCACGGCTATACCGGCGCGGGCCACCCTGTGGGCGCGGCCGTCGCGCTGGAGAACATCAAGATCATCGAGGAACGCGACCTCGTGACCAAGGCTGCCGAGAACGGCGCCTATTTCCGTGACAAGCTGGCCCAGTTCGCCCGCCACCCGATGGTGGGCGAGGTCCGAGGCGTCGGCATGATCGCGGCGGTCGAGCTGGTGCACCCGGACATGGGCGCAGACCTGAATCCGGGCAAGCTGGGCGCGGCGATGAACAAGCTGCTGTTCGAGCGCGGCGTGATCTCGCGGGCGATGATGGATGCGATGGCCTTCTGCCCGCCCCTGATCATCGAGCGGGACGAGATCGACCTCATCGTCGACGCCTTTGCAGATGCGCTGAGCGAACTGGAACAGATGGACTTTGCCGCCTGACCGCGGCCGGACATAGCTTCGCCGGGCCGGGGCTAACCCTTCGGCCCGGAATAGCTCGCCTTCCAAAGCGGGCGGCGCCGGCGCGGGGTCTTGCGCGAATAGTACCGCATCTCCCCGGCGATCTGCGCCCAGTGATCCAGCCGCGCCGCGGTGGCCACCGGGTCATGCTCGGCCACCGCCTGCGCCAGCAGCGACAACAGCGTCGCCAGCGGCCCCGTGGATTCAATCGTCAGGTCGGTGGAGATGCGCGCCGTCAGCACAAGATCGGTATGCGCCTTCGCCCACTCGTTCAGCTCGTCGGTCAGGATCAGCACCTCGAAACCCGATTTCCGCGCCAGCGCCGCCACCGTCTCGGCCTCGCGCCCGTAGGGCACGATATCGACAAGGATCAGCACACGCCGCCGCGCCCGCCCTTTCGGCGGGATCAGCTCGGACAGGCACCCGTCATGGGTGGCCGCATATCGCACGTTATCCCGATAGGTCGACAGCCGCCGCGCGAAATCCTCGACGTGCCCGCGCAGCATCTGGAACCCGGCCACCACCACGTCGTCGGCGCCGTGCACCACCTCGACCGCCTCGCGCCAGCGGTCCGAGGCCACAAGCTCAGCCAGGGCCAGCACCGCCTCGGCTTCACGCTTGAGGAAATCGCCGATCGAGCCGTCGAGCAGTCGCTCGTTGCGGTCCTTCAGGTCGATCGCGTCCAGCGCCTCGTCCTCGCGCAGCGCCCGCTTCAGCGCCGCCACCCCCTGGAACCCCATCTTCTTGAGCAGCCGGCTGACGGTCATCTGGCTGACGCCCGCCTCCTGCGCCAATGCGGCGCCGGTATCGAGCGACAGAAGGCTGCCCCGCGCCCGCATGCACGCCGCCGCCCGGCGTTCGGCCGACGACAGGCTGTCCCACACATTCTCGATGCGTTTCTCAAGCGACGCCGCGGGGGCGAAAGTTGATGTTGCCGTGGGACCAGTCATGTTATTATCATAACAGTATCGCGATTCGATAAATAAATACCATAAACAATGTCGCGGCGACAAAAAACAGGGACAGGGAATGACCAGCGATACCGCAAAGGCCCCCAAAGACGCTACCACACGACGCAACATGATCTCGGCCCGCGACCTGACGAAAACCTTCGGGCAAGGCGAGATGGCGGTCACCGCTCTCGACAATGTCGACATCAAGATCCGCGAAAACGAGTTTTTCACGCTGCTGGGCCCCTCGGGCTGTGGCAAGACCACGCTTCTACGGCTGATCGCCGGGTTCGAACTGCCCACCAGCGGCACGATCGAACTTGACGGGCAGGACATCACCGCCCTGCCCCCGCATGTTCGGCCCGTGAACACGGTGTTCCAGAACTACGCGCTCTTCCCGCACATGACCGTGTCGGAGAACATCGGCTTCGGCCTCAAGATGCTGGGCAAGCCTTCGGGCGAGATCGGAAGTCGCGTCAAGGAAATGCTCTCCCTCGTCCAGCTGGAGGCCATGGCGAACCGCCGGACCGACCAGCTTTCGGGCGGGCAACAGCAACGGGTCGCGCTGGCGCGGGCCCTTGCCCCTGCGCCCAAGGTGCTATTGCTCGACGAACCGCTGGCGGCGCTCGACCTCAAGCTGCGCAAGAACATGCAGATCGAGTTGAAAAGCCTGCAGGCCGAGACCGGGATCACCTTCATCTTCGTCACCCACGACCAGGAAGAAGCGCTGACCATGTCCGACCGGATCGCCGTCATGCGCGACGGTCAGATCCTCCAGATCGGCACGCCCAAGGAAATCTACGACAAGCCCACGCACCGCTTCGTGGCCGACTTCATCGGCGACATCAACATCCTCGAAGCGCAGGTCGAAGGCACTGAGGGCGACCAGACCCGCGTGCGCCTCAAGGACGGCACCACCATGCTGGCGCGCTCCACCGGGGCCGATACGCAAGGCCACTGCGCCGTCGCCCTCCGACCCGAAAGCATCCGCGTCGCACAGGCCGGCGAAACGCCCGCACTCACCGGTCAGCTCGAGAACCTCGTCTACATGGGCTCGGCCCACAACCTGCATATCCGGCTCGGCTCGGGCGAGGAACTGGTCGTCCGCCATGGCGGCTCGACCGAGGGGATCGACGTGTCGCCGGGCGCTCAGGTGGGCGTCGTCATCGCCCAGGGCGGCGCGCGGGTTCTGGCATGACCGACACCAGCCTCACCCTCGCCGAACAGGAATCGCGCCGCCGGCGACGCCGAACCCGCCGCTTTCTGCTGGCCCCGGCGCTGATCATCATCCTGACGATCAGCATCCTGCCGCTCGGCATCACCGCGCTCTATTCCTTCCTGACGCCCGGCACCTATGGCGGCGTGATCTGGGAATTCACCCCCTATGCCTATGTCCAGTTCCTGTTCGAACGCGACATCTTCGACGGCACGCTGCAGTTCAACGACTCGTACCTCACGATCTACATGCGCTCGATCGGGCTGGCCTTCGGGGCCACCATCGGCGCGCTGCTGATCGGCTTTCCCACCGCCTATTTCATCGCCACCAAGCCGCGCGACCAGCGGAACTTCTGGCTGTTCCTGATCACCCTGCCGTTCTGGACCAACCTGCTGATCCGGACCTATGCGATGCTGCTGATCCTGCGAGACGAGGGGCTGATCAACCTTTCACTCATGGGCGTCGGCGTGATCGAGCGGCCGCTGTCGATCCTCTATACCGACACGGCGGTCTTCATCGGGCTGATCTACAGCTACCTCCCCTTCATGGTGCTACCGCTCTATGCCAGCCTCGAAAAACTCGATTTCCGGCTGGTCGAGGCGGGTTACGACCTCTACGCCAACCGCTTTCGCGTGCTGCGCCACATCATCGCGCCGATCGCCAAACCCGGCATCATCGCCGGCTGCATCCTCGTCTTCATCCCCGGGCTTGGCGCTTACATCACCCCGGAGCTTCTGGGTGGCGGCAAGAAGCTGATGATCGGCAACATGATCGCCATCCAGTTCGGCTCGTCCCGCAACTGGCCCTTCGGCTCGGCGGCGGCGCTGATCCTGATGGCGCTCGTGGTGATTGCCCTGCTGATCTATGCCCGTTCGGTAAGCAAGGGAGCGCGCGCCCATGGCTGACACTCCCCCTCTCGCCGCGGGAGCCACCGCGCCGTCGACCCGCCGCAGGATGCGCTCGCGTGATCTCAAGGCGATGCCGGGGTTCAAGGCCGCCGGCTGGGCCTGCATCTTCGCGCTCTACCTGCCGCTGGTCGTGCTGGTCGTCTTCTCGTTCAACGACAATCGCTCGGTCGTGAAATGGACCGAGTTCTCCCTGCGCTGGTACGAGGCCGCCCTTGAAAACGAAGGCATCCGCAACGCCGCATGGATGTCGGTCAAGGTGGCGCTGGTCGCCACCGTCTTCTCGACCATTGCAGCCACCATGGCGGCGCTGGCCACCACCCGCACGGCGGCCTTCCGTGGTCAGGGTCTGGCCTACGGCATCATCAACCAGCCGCTGATGATCCCCGAGATCGTCACCGCCATCTCGACATTGTCGCTGTTCTCGCTGGTCAAGTATCTCACCGGTATCACCGGCGTTGGTTACCTGATGGCGGCGCATACCGCCTTCTGCATCCCCTTCGCCTACATGCCCATCCGCGCCCGGCTGGAGGACATGACACTGACGCTCGAACAGGCGGGCGCCGACCTCTATGCCACGCCCTGGCAAACCTTCCGATACATCACCCTGCCGCTTCTCATGCCCGGCATCCTGGCCGGGGCGATGCTGGCCTTTGTCGTCTCGCTCGACGACGTGATCATCACGCTGATGGTGGCAGGCCCGGGCGAGACCACCCTGCCCATATACATCCTCGGCGCCCTGCGCCGCGGCATCACGCCCGAGATCAATGCTGTGTCGACCATCCTTGTCGGCGTGTCGGTGCTGCTCGTGCTCGTGCTGTTCCTCGTTCAGGGGAACATGAAGAAGTAACCAAAAGACCAAACCAACAGGAGGTACAAAAGATGAAAACCACGATGAAGGCCCTGACGGCGGCCACGGCGCTGGCGCTTGCCGGCGGTGCGGCCCTCGCCGAGGGTGAACTCAACATCTACAACTGGGGCAACTACACCAACCCCGAGATGATCGAGAAGTTCGAGCAGGAGCATGACGTCACCGTCAACCTCGACAGCTACGACTCGAACGAAACCATGCTGGCCAAGGTTCAGGCCGGCAATACCGGCTATGACATCGTCGTGCCCGGCGACTACATGATCAAGGTCATGATCGGCGAGGGCCTGCTGGCCGAGGTGAAGCCGAACGAGATGGAAAACTTCAAGAATGTCGATCCCAAATGGGTCGATGTCTGGTGGGACGAGGGCCGCAACTACTCGATCCCCTACCAGTGGGGCACCACCGCCTTCACCGTCGACACGGCAGTCTATGACGGCGACATCAACACGCTCGCGCTGATGTTCGACCCGCCCGAAGTCCTTCAGGGCCGGATCAACATGCTCAACGACATGAACGACGTCATCAATGCCGGCCTGCGCTATCTCGGCTACGGCCGCTGCAACGGCAACGAGGACGAGATGCGCGAAGTGCTTGAGCTTCTGCTCGAGGCCAAGCAGCACTGGCGCACGATGGACTATTCCACCATCGAGAAGCTGACCTCGGGTGATGTCGACCTGTCGCAGAACTGGAACGGCGCTGCCATGCGCGCCCGCGCCCAGCGCCCGACGCTGCAATATGCCTATCCCAAGGAAGGCTTCACCGGCTGGATGGACAACGTGGCTGTTCTGGCAGACGCGCCGAACATGGAAAACGCCAAGCTCTTCATCAACTTCATGATGGACCCCGAGAACGCCGCGATGACCTCGAACTTCGCCCGCTATGCGAATGGCATCGTCGGTTCCGAGGAATTCATGGATGAAGAGATGCTGAGCGCGCCCGAGATCGTCATGCCCGAAGACGCCCCGGCGCCGGACTTCGTGCAGCCCTGCCCGCAGGAAGTGGTAGATCTCTACAACAAGGTCTGGACGCGCCTGAAGCAGTAACGCGGACACCGAGGCGCGCGGTTGGGCCGCGCGCCTCGCCCCAGAAGACATTTCGAGGACAGATCATGACGGCCCGACCCACGCCCCCCGCAGGCGTGCCAGAAACGGCGCGTGCCCAGGGCATCATGCAGGGCTTCCCCCCGCCCCGCGACAAGCGCCCCACCCTCACGAACTGGGACCTGCCGCCCTACAACCGGTGGAGTTTCCGGAACATGCACCGCCTTTTCCCCACGGCGGATGTCTTCCGCGGCACCGGCCCGGAAAGCGACCTGCGCGAGACACCTGCCAACCTCGACGCCATCCCCGTTCCCACCGAGACCGGCGAAACGCCCGGCCTCTCGCATTTCCTGCAGGCGGTCTATGCCGACGGCATCTTCGTCATGCACCGCGGCCGCGCCGTCTATGAACGCTATTTCAACGACATGGCCCCCCACAGCCTGCACCTGTCGCAGTCGGTGGCGAAATCCGTCACCGCACTGGTCGCCGGCGGGATATGGGCCGACGGCCTGCTCGACCTCGACGCGCCGTTGGCCGATATCATCCCCGAGCTGAAGGACAGCGGCTATGCCGATGCCACGCTCGACCAGGTGCTCGACATGCGCTCCGGCGTTCGCTTCACCGAGGAGTACAACACGCCGGGCAGCGACATGACCCGCATCGACATCGCCTCCGGCTGGCGCCCCGCCGACCCGGCCGAGGGGCGCCCGACGATCCGCGAGGTCATCCTCTCCCTGCCGAAGATCCGGCCCCATGGCGGCGATTTCGACTACCGCTCGATCGAAACGGATGTTGTCGCATGGGTCATGGAACGGGTCGCGGGCGACGATCTCGCCACCCTGCTCGGCACCCGCATCTGGCAGCATATCGGCGCCACACGCGACGCCAATTTCACCGTCGACGAAGACGCAACGGCCTTGGCCGATGGCGGCTTCAACGCCACCCTCCGCGACTATGCCCGCCTCGGCCAGCTTGTCCTCGACGGCGGCCGCGCCGGCGACCGGCAGCTTGTCCCGCAAGCCTGGATCGACCAGATGCGCACGGGCGACCCCTCCGTCTTCGGCCCGCCCTGGTCCGACAATTTCCCCAACGGCGCCTACCGCCGCTTCTGGTGGATCCGCGATGCCGACCGCGGCGATATCTGCGCCCGCGGCGTCTTCGGCCAGTTCATCTATATCGACCCGAAAAGCGCCCTCGTGATCGCCCTGGTCTCGAGCTGGCCCGACTACCTGATCGCCGAATACACCCGCAACACGATGCGCGCCTTCGATGCCATCCGCGACGCGCTCGGCGCCTGACGACAGACCATTTAGGGAGGCCACGACATGACAGCCGATCTCATCATCACCGGCGGCAGGATCCTCACGATGGAGGGGGACAAGCCCCGCGCCGAGGCCATCGCCATCAACAGCGGCTATATAGACGCCATCGGCGATGCGGCGGATGTCGAGGCACTGGCCGGCCCCGACACCCGCTGGATCGACGCCAAGGGCGCCACCGTCCTGCCGGGCTTCATCGAAAGTCACATGCACCTCTTCATCGGCGGCTGCGAGTTGCAGAACCTCCAGCTCGACGGCGCCAGCGACCCCGACGAAATTCGCAGGCATGTCCGCGCCTACGCCGCCGAGCGCCCCGACTTGCCGCTCGTCATGGCGCAGGCCCCCGATTACGCCGTCTTTGCCGAGGCGTCCCCGCGTGAGGTGCTCGACAGCATGCTTCGCGACCGGCCGCTGGCGATGATGGCGCATGACCACCACACCGTCTGGGCCAACACCATCGCACTGGAACAGGCGGGGCTGATCGACGGGCTCGAAACCTCCCCCGGCCACGAGGTGGTGATGGGCGCCGACGGCCGCGCCAACGGCGCCCTGCTGGAGCCCGAGGCCTTCGGCCCCGTCCTCCGCCTTGCCGGACAGGAACGGGTCAGCCTCGGCCTCACCACCGGGCGCGACCCCGACCCGTGGCCAACGGAAGAAGAACGCGAGGAAGACCTCAAACACCTCAAGCGCGGCCTCGACCACGCCGCCCGCCACGGCATCACATCCATCGTCAACATGGACGGCAACACCTACCTCCTCGAACTGCTGACAGAGCTTCGCGCCCGGCGCGAGCTTCAGGTGCGCGTCCGCGTCCCCTTCCACTTCGTCCCCGAGATGGAGGCGGCCGATCTGGAAGCCGCCAGGTACATGCACGAGACGTGGAACGACGACTGGCTCGCCTCCGGTTTCGTCAAGTTCTTCATGGATGGCGTGATCGACAGCCGCACCGCCTTCATGAAGAACGACTATCCCGGCCAGCCCGGCTATCGCTCGCACGGCCGGTTCGACGCCGAGCGCTTTGCCGACCTCGCCACGCGGGTCGACGCGATGGGCCTGCAGATCGCCGTGCATTCCATCGGCGACGCCGCCACCCAGCGCGTGCTCGACGGCTACGAAGCCGCCCGCAAGGCCAACGGCCCCACAGGCCCGCGCCACCGCATCGAACACCTCGAACTGGTCGCGCCCGAGGATTTCGAGCGCATCGGCGCCATGGGCATCACCGCCTCCATCCAGCCGCCCCATGCGCCGGGTTGCTGCGGCCTGCCGCTGGAGCCTACGCTGACCAATATCGGCCGCGACCGGTGGAAAGACGCCTTTGCCTGGCAACGCCTCGCCAAGGCCGGCGCCCCCATCGCGCTCGCCTCCGACTGGCCGGTCTCCGACATCTCGATCATTCGCGGCCTGCACGCCGCCACGACACGCGAAGCATGGGCCGATGACGTCCCGAACCACCGTTTCACCCTGAACGAGGCGCTGGCCGGCTATACCATCGGCGGCGCCTGGGCCGAGGGCACCGACACCAAGAAAGGCTCGCTTGCCAAGGGCAAGCTGGCCGATGTCGTCATCCTCGACCGCGACATCGAAAGCCAGCCGCTCGACCAGCTCGACCAGACACAAATCGCCGCGACAATCTGCGGCGGCATGGTCACCTACACCGCCGGCTGACGTCAGGAAACATAAGAGATCCAATTACCGGCGCGGGCCCTCACAGCCCGCGCCGCACGCCTGTTTCGGGTTGATCCCGGCGGGAACCTCTGGAAAACCGGACTCCGGGACCAATCTTTCGATTGGGGGGCTTTCATCACGGAATGACCCGGTTATTGTCGGTCAGACCTATTGGGACAGGTGAAGATGTCGTTATTTCTGATTGTCGCACTGCCAATCCTGGGCGCGCTTCTGCCCGGGCTGATGATCCGCGCCGGGCGTCAGGCATGCGGCATGGTCACCTTCCTCGTGACGCTGACCGCGTTCCTCGGGCTGATGACCCACCTGCCCGCGGTGATGGCGGGCGAGACGGTGACGGCCCGGCTCGACTGGATGCCTTCGCTGGGTCTCAACTTCAACCTGTTCGTCGACGGGCTCGGCCTGTTCTTCGCGTCGCTGATCCTTGGCATCGGCCTGCTGATCATCACCTACGCCCGCTTCTACCTGTCCCGCGAAGACAACATGGGCGAGTTCTACACCTACCTCCTGCTCTTCCAGGGCGCCATGGTGGGGATCGTTCTGTGCGACAACATCCTGATGTTGCTTATTTTCTGGGAGCTGACTTCGCTCTCCTCCTTCCTGCTGATCGGCTACTGGAAACACCTCCCCGAAGGGCGGCAGGGTGCGCGCATGGCGCTGGCGGTCACCGGCGCGGGCGGGCTGGCGATGATCGGGGGCATGATGCTGCTGGGCGATATCGCGGGCAGCTACGACCTGACCGTGATCCTCCAGCACCGCGACGAGATCCAGGCCTCGCCCTACTACATGCCCGCGCTGATCCTGATCCTGCTGGGCTGTTTCACCAAGTCGGCCCAGTTCCCCTTCCACTTCTGGCTGCCGCACGCCATGGCGGCGCCCACGCCCGTTTCGGCCTACCTGCACTCGGCCACCATGGTGAAGGCCGGCATCTTCCTGATGGCGCGGCTCTGGCCGGTGCTTTCGGGCACGGATGCGTGGTTCATCCTCGTCACCGGGGCGGGGCTGGTGACCATGGTGATCGGCGCCATCGTGGCGCTCTTCAAGAACGACCTGAAGGCGCTGCTGGCCTTCTCGACCGTCTCGCATCTTGGCCTCATCACCATGCTGCTGGGCACCAGCACGCCGTTCGGCGCGATGGCGGCGGTGTTCCACATTCTCAACCACGCCACCTTCAAGGCGGCGCTCTTCATGTCCGCCGGCATCATCGACCACGAGGCCGGCACCCGCGACATCACCCTGTTGGGCGGCTTGCGCCGGCTCATGCCGGTCACCTTCGTGATCGCCACCATCGCCTCGCTCTCGATGGCGGGCATTCCGTTTTTCAACGGGTTCCTGTCCAAGGAAATGATGCTCGAGGAAACCACCCACACCACGCTTTTCGGCTACCCGATGCTGGTGCCCGTACTGGCGACGATCGGCGCGCTCTTCTCGGCGGCCTATTCGTTCCGCTACATAGTCCACACCTTCCTCGGGCCGGAACGCGACGACTACCCGGGCCACCCGCACGACCCGGGCGTCGGCATGTGGGGGCCGCCCGCGCTGCTGGTAATCCTCGTCATCGCCATCGGCGTCGCGCCCTTTCTAGCCGAACCACTGGTCAAGACCGTCACCGCCGCCGTCCTCGGCGGCACGGCCGAATTGCCCGATGCCCACCTGAAAATCTGGCACGGCGTCACCCCGGCGCTGTGGATGTCGGTCATCGCCGTCGCGGGCGGCATCATCCTTCTGCTGATGTTCAAGCCGCTCGCCCGCGCGTGGGCGGCCGCCGGGCCGCCCTTCGCCAAGGCGATCTTCGACGCGATCATCGCCATGCTGGTGGCCATCGCCCAGGCCGTCACCGGTCGCCTGCACGATGGTTCTCTCACCCGCTACGCGGCGATCTTCACCGTCACCGTCTTCGCCGTCACGGCCCACGCGTGGTTCTCGGGCGGGGTCGGCCTGCCCAGCCGCGAGGCGCTGCCGATCGAGCCGGTGCCGATGACCGCGTGGATCCTGCTGGTCACCGCCACCGCCGTGCTGCTGCGTTATCACCGCAACCGTTTTCTCGCGCTCATACTGATGGGAGTGGTGGGGCTTGTCGTCTCGTTGGCCTTTGCCTATCTCAGCGCGCCCGATCTTGCTTTGACCCAGCTTTCGGTCGAGGTGGTCACCATCATCCTGCTGCTGCTGGCGCTCAATTTCCTGCCACGCTACACGCCGGTCGAAAGCTCCGCCGGGCGGCGCCTGCGCGACGGGGTGATCTCGGTCGGCGCCGGTATCGGCGCGGCGGCGTTGATCTATGCGATGATGCTGCGAGACTTCGTCGAGCCGTCGATCTCCGCCTACCACCTCGAGAACTCCTACAAGGGTGGCGGTGGCACCAACGTGGTCAACGTGATCCTTGTCGACTTCCGCGGCTTCGACACGTTCGGCGAGATCATCGTGCTCGGCATCGCCGCGCTGATCATCTACGCCATCACCGAGGCGCTGCTGTCGGGGCCGGTTCGCGCCCGGCTGCTCAACCGGCCGTCCGATGACGTGGCCGGGGACGCGCACCCGATGATGATGGTCGTCGTGACTCGCGTGATGATGCCCGTGGTGCTGATGGTCGGCGTCTACATCTTCCTGCGCGGCCACAACGAACCGGGCGGCGGCTTCATCGCCGGCCTGGTCGTGGCCATCGGCGTGGTGATGCAATACATGGCCTCGGGGTATTCCTGGGCCTCGGCCCGCCAGCGCTACCCGTTCCATGGCATCATCGGCGCGGGCGTGCTGGTGGCGGGGCTGACCGGCATCGGCGCCTGGTTCTTCGGGGCCGAGTTCCTGAGCTCCTCCTTCGGGTACTTCCGCATTCCGCCGTTCCAGGAGTTCGAACTGGCCACCGCCATGGGCTTCGACCTGGGCGTGTTCCTCTGCGTCGTGGGCGCGGTGATGCTGTCACTGGAAAGCTTCTCGCGCCTCGCCCGCCGCAGCGACACCGAGGTCAGCGAGTACGCCATGGATATCGACCCGTCGCGTGACGACGCACCGCAAACCACCGGAAAGGAGGGCTGAGATGGAGCTTCTGCTTGCAAGCGCCGTCGGCGTTCTCACCGCAGCGGGGGTCTACCTCGTCCTGCGCCAGCGCACCTTCCCGGTGATCGTCGGCACAGCCTTCCTGTCCTACGCGGTCAACGTCTTCCTGTTCGCCTCCGGGCGCCTCGCGGTCCACCAGCCGCCGGTGCTGACCGATGCAGCCACCGCTTATACCGACCCGCTCCCGCAGGCGCTGGTGCTGACGGCGATCGTGATCTCCTTCGGGATGACGGCGGTCGTGGTGATGGTGGCGCTCGGCGCCTATCTCAGTTCCGAGGATGACCATATCGACGACCTGCCCGAGACCGATGACGAGGGGGCGCAATCATGAGCCACTGGATCATCCTTCCCGTCGTCCTGCCTGCGATGATGGCGGCCTTCATCGTGCTTGTCGTCCGCCACCACGTGACGTTACAGCGGGTCTTCTCGCTGGCCGGCACCGTGGCACTGCTGGCCATCGCCGCCGGGCTCGTCATCGCCACGTGGGACGGCACGGTCATCCTCTACCAGCTCGGCAACTGGGCCGCGCCCTTCGGCATCGTGCTGGTGGCCGACCGACTGTCGACACTGTTTGTCTTCCTCACGTCCCTGCTGGCGATCTTCGTCCAGCTCTACGCCGTCGGCTCGAAATGGGACACGCGCGGCCGGCATTTCTACGCGCTCTTCCAGTTCCAGCTCATGGGCATCATCGGCGCCTTCCTGACGGGCGATGCCTTCAACCTCTTCGTCTTCTTCGAGGTGTTGCTCATCGCCTCCTACGGGCTGATGATCCACTCGGGCGGGCCCGAACGTTTCCGCGTGGGCGTGCAATACGTGGTCTTCAACCTGCTGGGCTCGACGCTCTTCCTCTTCGCCCTCGGCACGATCTACGCCGAGACCGGCACGCTCAACATGGCCGACCTTGCGCAGCGCATCGCCGCCGCACCGGCCGAGCATACGGCCGGCATCCGCGCGGCCTCGGTCATGCTGCTGATGGTCTTCGCGGTGAAGGCCGCGATCCTGCCGCTGCATTTCTGGCTGCCCTCGGCCTATGCCAGCGCGCCCGCCCCGGTGGCCGCGCTCTTCGCGATCATGACCAAGGTCGGCGCCTATGCCATCATCCGCTTCTACACGCTGATCTTCCCGCCCGACCTCGAAGCCACGCAGGGCCTCTTCGACACCTGGCTCCTGCCTGCCGCACTGATGACCCTTATCCTGGGGATGCTGGGCGTGCTCGGCGCGCGCCGGCTCGACAGGCTGGTGGCCTTCGCGGTGATCGGCTCGATGGGGATGCTGATGGCGGCGGTTTCGGTCTTCACGCCCCAGGGCATCGCCGCGGCGCTCTTCTACGCCATCCATTCCACGCTGGCCACGGCGGCGCTCTTCCTGCTGGTCGACGTGGTCCGCGACCGGCGCGAGCGCAACCTGCTCACCTTCGACCTCGCCCCGCCCATCGCCGGCGGCGCGCTGGTGGCCGGAATGTTCTTCGCCGCGGCCATCGCCATGGCGGGCCTGCCGCCCCTTTCGGGTTTCATCGGCAAGCTGCTCATCCTCGACGCGGCCATGGCCGACGCGCGCATGGCCTGGGTCTGGGCCATCATCCTCGGGATGAGCCTGATCGCCGTCATCGGCTTCGCCCGCGCCGGCAGCACGATCTTCTGGCGCGCCCATGCCTCGGAAGCGGCCTATGACCAGGGAACACCGCCCGAGGACGAGGCCGCGCTGGCACCGATGCCCGTCCTGCCGATGGTCGCCATCGGCGGCATTCTCGCCACGCTCGTGGCCGTCACCGTTTTCGCCGGGCCCCTGCAACGCCACCTCGCGGCTACCGCCGACCAGCTCTTCGCGCCCGCCCCCTATATCTCGACCGTGCTGGAGACGCCCGGCAAGGAAATCACCTACAAGGGCCACGGCGAGGACGACCACGACACGGAAAGCAAGGCCAGGGATTCCCACGGCGCGGACAACCCGGAGACGCCGCTTGAAGAGGAGGCGCACTGACATGGCAAGCCGCCTGACCCGACGCATCTTCCCGCACCCGCTCCTCACCCTGCTGCTGACCCTTGTCTGGTGCATGCTGATCAACACGCCCAGCACCGGCGCAGTCGCCTTCGGCCTGATCCTCGGCATCCTGATCCCGATCCTGACGGCGGCCTACTGGCCCCAGCGCCCGATCATGCGGCGGCCGTACCGGATGGTTACCTATATACTCATCGTCGTCTGGGACATCGTACTCGCCAACGTGCAGGTCGCCCTGATCGTCCTGTTCAAGAGCAACGCCCGGATGAAGCCCAACTGGGTCTGCATCCCGCTCGATTTGCGCACGCCCGAGGCCATCGCCATCCTTGCCGGCACCATCACCCTGACCCCCGGCACCGTCTCGGCCGACCTTTCCGACGAAGGGCACTCACTTTTGGTCCATGCACTCGATGCCCCTGACCCCGATGCCGTGCGCGACGACATCAAGCACCGTTACGAACGCCGCCTGAAGGAGATTTTCGAATGATCACCTATGCGCTGTACTTCGCCTTCGCCGCGGTGGGCCTGTCGCAGGTTCTTGCCCTCTGGCGGCTGCTCATCGGCCCGGGCTCGGGCGATCGGGTCCTTGCGCTCGACACGATCTCTGTCAACGCCGTGGCCCTTATCGTGCTGTATGGAATTCTCACCCGGACCCAGGTCTACTTTGAGGCCGCCCTGCTCATTGCCATGCTGGGTTTCGTGTCGACCGTGGCCTATGCGCGCTTCATCCTGCGCCGGGACGTGATCGAATGATGGAAGTGGCCGAAATCCTCGTCAGCGCGCTGATCGTCATCGGCGCTCTCTTCATCCTCGTGGGGTCTTACGGGTTGCTCAAGCTCGACAGCCCGATGTCCCGCCTGCATGCCCCCACCAAGGCCGGCACGCTGGGTGTCGGCAGTACGCTTGCGGCCTCGATGATCTATGCCTTCGTCTGGGGTGACGGGTCGGTGCATGAATTCCTGATCATGGCGTTCCTGTTCGTGACAGCCCCCGTATCGGCCATGTTCATCGCCAAGGTCGCCATCCACCGCCGCCGCGTCGCCGTCGAGCCGCCGTCGCCGCCCGAAGACAGCACATGGGCCACGAAAGCCATACCGGTCGCCGACGACAACGCGTGAAACCCGGGCCGTTCCGCTTCAGACGCTGGTCTGCATTCGATAGCCCGGCGGGAAAAACTGCCGCACCGACGTGATCGAGCGGTCGTTGTCCCACGTGACCCGGTCGATCACGAAGATCGCGGCGCCGAGGTCACAACCGAGAGTTCCGGCCACCTCTTCGCTCGCGTTCTCGGCGAAGAAGGCGATATCGCCCTCGGTATAGGGCGCGTGGGTCAGCAGCCACTCGTTCGCGCTCGTCTCCGCGAACCCTTCCTCTGCCGCGCCGGGGACCGTGGAAAGGTTGACCCAGCGGTCCTCGAACACGAACGGCACACCATCCGCCGTCTGTACCGATTTCACCCGGACGAATTGGTCGTTCTCCCGCGCCTTCAACTGCCGCAACAGCGCCTCGGGCGGCGTACCGCGTCGATAGAACAGCCGCTCGTAGCCATAGCTCTGGCCCCGGTCCTCGATCTCCTTCCGGATCATCGGGATGCTCAGCGTCGCCTTCCGCACCGGGTGCAGTGCCACCCGCGTGCCCGCCTTGCGCCGCCGTTCCAGCAACCCGGCCTCCGACAGGTTTCTCAAGGCGCGGTTCACCGTCGCCCGGGCACAGCCGAACTCTTCGGCCAGGTCCTGCTCGTTCGGGATCATCTCTCCCGGCGCCCAGATCCGCGCATGGATGCGGCGGCGCACTTCCTCCTGCACCGCCTGCCAGTTCTTGAATTCACCCGCCGTCACAGCGCCGCGCTCAGCTTGGCCATCGTCGCGGCGTACCGGTCGCGGATCTCGGCGTGCTTCACGTGCCGCCCGCCCTCGACCACGGGCCGCCCGGCCGCCCACACGCGCGAGACCATCCGGTCATCGCCCGCGAAGATATAGGCGTCGAGCACGGCATCCCCCTCGCGCCCCTGCAGGTCCACCGCCCGGCCATCCAGCGCCAGCAGATCGCCCCAGCTGCCCTCGGCAATCCCGCCGACGCCCCGGCCGGCCGCCTGCGCACCGCCCGAGACCATCGCCTCGAATATCCGCCGCCCCGTCGACTGGCCAGCCGAGGCCAGCGCCGCCCGCGACCGGTCCCGCAGCCGCTGGGAATATTCAAGCGTCCGAAGCTCCTCGGTCAGCGAAATCCTGATATTGCTGTCCGACCCGATGGCAATCCGGCCGCCCGCATCGAACCACCGCACCCCGTCGAAGATCCCGTCGCCAAGGCTGCTCTCGGTGATCGGGCACAACCCCGCCACGGCCCCGGTCGCGGCCAGCCCCTCGGTCTCGTGCGGCTCCATCTGCGTACAGTGGATCATGCACCAGCGCTCGTCCACCTGTCCCGTCTCAAGCACCCACTCCACGGGCCGCTTGCCCCAGGCCGCTTCGACCTCCTCGACCTCGGCCACCTGTTCGGCCAGGTGCATGTGCACCGGCCCCTCGCCGGCCAAGGCCGCCGTCGCCGCAAGATCATCTTTTCCCACCGCCCGCAAGCTGTGTGGCGCCACGCCCAGCACGGTATCGCCGGGCAACCCCTTCAGTGCCACCCCGGCCCCTTCGTGCAGCCTCGCAAACCGCTCCGGATCGTTCCCGAACCGGATCTGCCCCGGCCCCAGTTCCCGCCGGTCACAGCCGCCATACTGGTAATGCACCGGCAACAGCGTCAGCCCGATACCCGTCTCCGCCGCCGCCGCCGCGATCCTCGCGCTGGTCTCGGCAATGTTGTCGTAAGGCACCCCGCCCGGCTGGTGATGCAGGTAATGGAACTCCACATTCGTGGCATACCCGGCTTCCAGCATCTCCATCTGCACGAAGGCGGCGATCGACTCGATATGCTCGGGCGTCAGCTGGTCCAGGAACCGGAACATCAACTGCCGCCACGTCCAGAAACTGTCGCTCCCGCTCGGCCCCCTCCGCTCGGTCATGCCGGCCATGGCCCGCTGGAAGGCGTGGCTGTGCGCGTTCACCGGTGCCGGCAGCAATATCTCCACCCGCTCGCCGCTCTCCGGCTGGCCCGCCCGGACGCTGGCGATACGCCCTGCGCCGTCAAGCTCCACCACCACGTCCCGTTGCCAGCCTTCGGCCGTCAGCGCCTGTTTCGACCAGATTGTCGGCATATCGTCGGGTCCCTTCTGATAATATGTGCAGACATATTACCAGACAGGACACCGTTGACAAGGGCCCGCACCACTCACCCCGCCGGGTCTTCCTTCACGCCCTCGCCCTGCTGCACGATCCGCATCTTCCCCGCCGGATAGGGCCGCATCAGTGCCGCCGCCGCCTCCGGCGTGCCGGTCAGCCATGTCTCGTAATCCCCGGGCTCTAGGATCACCGGCATCCGGTCCGGATGCACCGGCTTCACCAGCTCGTTCGGCGTCGAGGTCACCATCGTATGCGTCTCGATATCCACCAGCTCGCCCCGATACTCGCCCCGAAACCCCCGCCACATCCCGGCAAAGGCAAAGGGCGGGCGCGCGTCGGGGTCCTCGCTCGCCATCCCGAACCAATAGTACGTCGCCGGGTTGCGCCCCTTCGCCTCGCAAAAGGACGTGGCCGGGATCAGGCAGCGCCGTGCCTCCAAGCTCGCCCGCCAGAAGCCGGAATGCCGCACCTTGTCGTCGCGCGCGTTGTTCACCGCCTTGGGCATAATCGGCTTGCCCGTCTTCTTCGACACTTGCGGCATCAGGAACCCCCAGTGCATCGACACCAGCTCGCGCTGGCCGCCCTCGCCAATTCGCACGACGGGCGCGCTGTACCGCGGAAAGATCGCCGGCAGCGGTGCGAAATTGCCCAGCCCGTCGAACCCGGCGGCGACATCGAACAACTGGCGCATCGCCTGTTGCGTGGTCATGTTGGAATGCAGGTTGCACATGGCGCGGATGCTAGCACCGGCCCTACCGCTGACAAGCCCCGATGACGCCAATCCGCGACAGGCCTGACCAATAAGAAATTTTGAACTTACCCGGCACCTCCGCTAGTCATTACTACGCAAGACCAGAAGGGGGGCGCTCGCCATGTCGAAAGATGGCTCAAGGATCACCCTGCGCCAACTCGAGATTTTCCTCGCCGCCGTGGAAAACCGCAGTTTCGCCGCCGCGGCCGAAACCCTGTCGCTCTCCGCCCCGGCGGTCTCGATGCAGATGAGCAAGCTGGGAGAGGAGCTGGGCGCCGTCCTGTTCGAGAAGGACGGCCGCTCGATCCAGCCGACCGAGATCGCCAATGCCCTCGTGCCCTACGCCCGCCAGATGACCTCCACCCTGACCGACGCGGTCGAGATGGTGAAATCCATGCAGGGCGAGCTCGACAACCGGGTGCGCGTGGCCATGGTCTCGACCGCCCGCAACTTCGGCCCGCAGCTCTTCCAGGAATTCCAGAAGCACCACCCCCGAATCGACCTGCAGATCACCATCGCCAACCGCCGCGGCGTGATCGAGGCGCTGGAAACCGGCCAGATCGACCTTGCCCTGATGGGCCGTCCCCCGCGGCGGATCGAGGTGACGGCGCACCAGTTCGCCCGTCACCCCTACGTGCTGATCAGCCACCCCGACCATCCACTCGCCCGGTTCCGCCGCATTCGCCGCGCCGACCTCGCCGCGCACCGCTTCCTTGTGCGCGAGACCGGCTCCGGCACCCGCATGGTTCACGAGCACTACTTCCAGAGCGACGGCCTCTCTCTCCCGCAGTCGCAGGAGATGGACAGCAACGCCAACATCAAGCAGGCGGTGATGGCCAATATGGGCCTCGCGTTCATTTCGGCCCACACCATCGCGCTGGAATACGAGGCCGGCAAGCTGACCATCCTCGACGCCGAGGGCATGCCCGAACTGCGCGACTGGTTCGTGCTTTACCCGAAAGAGGCCGTGCTCGGCGCCGCCGCCCGGCAGTTCCGCGATTTCATCAAGGCGAAGGGCCCGCGCTTCATGCGCGACTTCTTCGGCCCCACGCTCGCACCGGGCTAGTCGTAAGCCGCCACCGCCGGCGCCACGCCGAAGGCGCCCGCCCCGTACAGGTGCGCGCCCGGCCGGCGCATGTCGATATCGTCGCGCAACTTCGCCGCGATGCGGGTGATGTTCGCACGCGCCGGAAACACCCGGTCGAACCCCTTGGCAAGAAACAGCGCCTCGGTCTCGTCCCAGCTTCCCTTGGCGGCAAGGAACCGGCCGCCCAGGTACAGCAGCACATCGTTCACACCTCTTTCCGCGCAGGTCTCGCGCAGGCACTTGCACTCTGATTCGGCCAGCCCGTCGGCACAGGAGACCAGGATCGCATCCGCCCCCGTCTCGACCGCCGCCCTGACCAGCTCGGCCCGGCTGTCGCAGCAGCCGACATTCTCAACTTCGAACCCGTGATCGGTCAAAACCTGCGCCATCACGCAGTTCCCGACCGTTTGCTGCTCTGCCCCGATGACCCCGAGGACGATTTTGTAAGTCGATGGCATTCCTTGCCTGTCCATGTTGCCTGCAACCAGTTTCGACCCGTAGAAAACTCCCCCGTTACGGTCAACATGGCTTATTTCACTTTTTAATTACTTCATCTTTTCTTATCATTAATTGGGCGATTTCCGGCTCATCCCGCCCCGCCCGAAGGCCGCCGCGACCCGCCGGGCCGCCATCGCGGTGTTGTTCTCCTGCATGTTGGCCACCGCCTTCATGTCGCCCTGCTCAAGCCAGAAGACCATTTCGCGAATCTCCCGCAGCAGCAACGTGAATTCCCGCTCTGGCGCCTCTGCGTAGAGCGCGAACCAGAACGGCGCGACCTTGAAGTAGTAAAGGTCGTGAAGCCCCCTAAGCTCGCGATTCCCGATCAGCGCGTTGACGATCTCGTGCCGGTCCTCGTTGAGCTGCCAGAACGCCTGCGCGCCCGGCGGGTTCGGCAGCGCCTCGGCCTGCGCCTGCAACGCCCGCATCGCGTCGGCCGACTCGCGCGGACAGGGCCCCGACGCCAGCTCGCCGATCAGCCCGGCCAGCCGGATCCGCAACTCGTAGATATCGGCCAGCGTCTCCGGGTCGCCCGCCGTCACCAGCGTGCCCACACCGTTGCGCGTCTCCACCAGCCCGAACGCCGCAAGCTGGTGCAGCGCCTGCCGCACCGGCGTCCGGCTCACCCCGAACTCCCGCGCCAGCTCGACTTCGCGCAGTACCGCCCCGAATGGCAGTTCCAGCGTACAGATCCGCTCGCGCACCGCCCGGAAGATCGCCGCGGCGCCCGTGGTCTCGGCCCCGTCCCTCAATGCTCGCGCAACAGCCGGCCCAGCCCCTCCAGCCGGTCCGGCACCCCGGCCAGCCGAAGCACGTCCCACAACATCGCCTGGTTGGAACAGATCGACGTCTTTCCCAGCGCCTGCTCGATCCGGTCGATGACCTCCATGCTGCGCAGCGCGCCACAGCTCAGCAGCACCGTATCCGCCTCCGGATGGTCGATCGCCCGCGCGTAATCCATCAGGTACCCGGGCGAGACCCGGATCATCTCGGTGTCGTAGCTCAATCCCATGCCATGCGCGCGCAGCACCTCGAACCCGGCCTCTTCAAGGTAGCGTACCATCCGCGCGTTCAGCTCCGGCACGTAAGGCGAGCCCAGCACGATCTTCGCCGCACCTACCGCCGCCAGCGCCTTGCGCACCGCCCCCGCCAGGGTCGAGGCCACGGCCCCCTTGGCCCCCTTCTCCAGCTCGGCACAGGCCGCAGCCTCGCCCACCGCCACGGTCCCCGAGGTACAGCCCAGCGTCACCACGTCCAGCCCGTCATCCGGCAAGATCCGCCCCGCCGCCGCGGCCAGCGACTGCTTCAACTGCGCCAAGCTCTCCGAGGTGATATCCCGCGGCATCGGCGCCCGGCTGAAATACGCGCCCACGCCCGGCGGCATGTAGCGCAGCATCTCCTCCTCGATCGTCTGCTCGTTGGGGATCAGCACGAAACCGATCTTCGCCCGCGCATTGCGCCCCTCGTCGAATCCCACCGCGTTCAGGATCGCCGCC
Organism: Roseovarius sp.; assembly: GCF_965228755.1. GTDB lineage: Bacteria > Pseudomonadota > Alphaproteobacteria > Rhodobacterales > Rhodobacteraceae > Roseovarius. The sequence goes on along the minus strand of NZ_CBDDIG010000013.1, from coordinate 513,657 downwards.
CGCGCGGCCTCGGTCATCGGATCATTGGCGTTCATCTGGGCAACTCCCTCCGGGATCTGTCGCATATGTATACACCAGCCGTCGATTCCGCACAAACCCGTTGCCGTGATATCCGATAGCTTCCAACCTGTATACAGCTTGACCCGATTCCATGAAGGAGCCCGCCATGCATTCGAACCCCTTCACCGATGCCGAACTCGCCCGCCGCCTCGCCGCCACCCGCACCGAGATGGCCAAACGCGGCCTCGACATGGCCCTCTTCAGCTCGCCCGAGAACATCTTCTACCTGATCGGTCTCGATCACTGGGGCTACTTCGCCCCCCACCTCCTCATCGTCCCGGCCGAGGGCGACCTCACCCTCATCACGCGACAGATGGAACAGGCCGTCATCCGCAACCAGGTCCGCAACGCCGCGTTCATCGGCCACACCGATTCCGAAACCGCCGCCGATGTCGCGGTGAAACACCTGAACGGCCAGTGCGGGGGCCTTACACTCGGCCTCGAAAACTGGTCCTCCGGCCTCGCCTACGGCATGGGCCACCAACTCACCAACCAGATCGACGCCGCCGGATGGCAGGATATCACCGGCATGCTCGACCTCATGCGCCTCGTCAAATCGCCCGAGGAAATCACCTTCATGCGCGCCGCCGCCAAGGCCGCCGACGCCGGCACGCAAGCGGCCATCGACGCCATCCACGACGGCGCCCGCGAAACCGATGTCGCGGCCGACTGCCTCGCCGCCATGACCCGCGCCGGTGGCACGCCGCCGGGATTCGGGCCATTCATCCGCCCCGCCGCCCGCATGGCCGAGGAACACACAAGCTGGGGCGACGGCACCCACCACCAGACCGTCTTCCTCGAGGTCGCGGGCTGCGTCGCCCGCTACAACGCGCCGATGGGCCGGCTCGTCCATATCGGCTACATCTCCGACGAAGACGCCGAGATGGCCGAGCTGTCCAAACACGCCTTCCACGCCACCCTCGACGCACTCAGGCCCGGCGTGACCGCCCGCGATGTCTACAACGGCTGGCAATCCGTGGTCGACGAAGCGGGCCTGCCCACATACCGCCGCCACCATTGCGGCTACCTCGTCGGCATCGGCTTCCCGCCGTCATGGACAGGCGGCCCCCGCGTCACCGGCCTGCGCCACGATTCCGACCTCGAGATGAAGGTCGGCATGACCTTCCACCTCATGTCATGGTTCACCGAAACCGGCCGCGGCAACTACTTCGTGTCGAACACCGTCCTCCTCGGCCCGGACGGCGCCGAAGTCCTCAACAGCACCCCCTTCGGCCCGCACGTGAAATGAGCGCTGCCTTGACCTCCCCATCGGGCCCGCCTTAACTGGCGCCCCGCCCGGTCAGCCCGAGGAACACGCCCTGCCCGCCGCCCCGATCCTCTTCGAGACAGCCGATGCCGGCCTCGCAGCCGAGATGGCCATGCTCTCCGCCGTGGCCTCGGGCGACGCGCCGCACTCCGCCTTCCTCTGGTCCGCCGCTGCGCCCTGCCTCGTCCTGCCCCGGCGCTACACCCTCACCGACACCTACCCGCAGGCCGCCCGCGCCTCCGCCGCTGAAGGCTGGCCCGTCACCCCCCGCCAGACCGGCGGCGGCATCACCCCGCAAGGGCCCGGCGTCCTGAACGTGGCCCTGGCCTTCACCGTCGCCCCACCGCACGGCCGCGACATCCGCGGCAGCTATGCCGAGATCACCGAGCCGCTCACCGACGCCTTCGCCACCCTTGGCATCGCCTCCAGCACCCAGCCCGTCGAGGGCAGCTTCTGCGACGGCGACTACAACCTCGCCGTTTCGGGCCGCAAGATCGTCGGCACGGCCCAGCGCTGGCGCGGCAACACCTGCCTCGCCCACGCCCTCATCCTCACCGATATCGACCTCGCCCCGGCCGTCGCCGCCGTCCAGCGCCTAGCCACCGCCCTCGGCCACGACACCCGCTTCGCCCTCGACGTGCACAGCCGCCTCGCCGACCTCGCGGCACACCCGCAAACCCTCACCGAAGACCTGCATGCTGCCCTTCACAAGGCCCTGACAACCCGCGGCTACGCCGACTGGACCCCCGCAAGCGCCTGACGCATCGCCAGTATCATCGCATCCCGCCGCGCGCTCAGCTCCTCCACCGACTGCCCGGCATTGGCCTCCTCCAGCCCCTCGACCAGCAACGCAATCGTCTCCGCGTCCAGCACCGGCTCACCCATATCCTGCCACCACCCGTTGAACGTCTCGGAGAAGTGATCGCAAAACGCCTGCAACCCGCCAGCCCCGGCGCCCAGACCGAACAACGCTGTCGGCCCCATCGCCGCCCAGCGCAGCCCCGGCCCCGCGCTCATCGCCTTGTCCACGTCCGCAACGCTCGCCACACCGCTCTGCACAAGGTGAATGGCCTCCCGCCACACCGCCGCCTGCAACCGGTTCGCCACGTGCCCCGGCACCTCGCGCTTCACCCGGATCGTCACCTTGCCGATATCGGCATAGAACGCCTCCGCCGCGTCCAGCACGCCATCCTCGGTCCGCCCGTTCGCCATCAGCTCCACCAGCGGAATAAGATGCGGCGGGTTGAAGGGATGCCCGAGGATGAACCGCCCCGGCGATTGCCACCCCGCCTGCATCTGCCCCAGTGTCAGCCCCGAGGCAGAGCTCGCCACCACCGCCCCCGGCGCCAGCACCGGCTCGATCTCGGCAAATGTCGCGTGCTTGATCGCCACCCGCTCCGGCACGTTCTCCTGCACGAACCCGGCCCCCTCGACGGCCTCCGCCGCCGAGCCATGGAACGTCACCCGCCCCGGGTCACCCCGCTCCGTCAGCCCCAGCGCGTCCATCGTCGGCCACGCCCGATCGACATAGGCCCGCACCGCCGCCTCGGCCCCCTCCGCCGGGTCATAGACCGCCACCGACCGGCCCGACGCCAGGAACAACGCCGTCCAGCTCGCCCCGATCACCCCCGCGCCCAGCACGGCGCAATGTGTCACTTCATTCATTCAGAACATCCCCGGATTGAGGGGCGAGGCCGCGGTCATCCCCCCGTCGATAGTAAACAACTGCCCGCTGGCAAACCCCGCCTCGTCCGAGGCGAGCCACACCGCCATCGCGGCAATATCCTTCGGCTCCCCGAACCGCCGCACCGGATGCCGCGCAATCGCGTCACGCCGCGCCGCCGCCGGATCACCGGCCAGTTCGAACCCCGCCTCCAGCATCCCCGTGTTGATCCACCCCGGACAGATCGCATTGCACCGGATCTTCGGCCCGTGATCCACCGCGATCGACCGCGTCAGACCGTGCACGAACGCCTTCGATGCGTTATAAAGCGCCATCGACGGGTCCGCCTGCCGGCCGGAGATCGACCCGATATTCACGATCGCCCCGCCGTTCCGCATCACCGGGATCGCCGCCCGGCACATGTTGAACACCCCCCGGCAATTCGCCCCGATCACCAGCTCCCAATCCGCATCCGTGCTATCGACAACCGTCTTCTCTACCTGCACGCCCGCATTGTTCACCAGCACGTCCAACGCCCCGCAGGCCTCCACCAGCGCCGCCGCCTGCGCCGGGTCCGACACATCCGCCGTCACCCAGCCACAGCCCTCCGGCAAATCCCCCGGATCGCCCCTGCGCCCACAGGTCACAACCTCGGCGCCTTCGCGCAAAAACGACCCGACGATCGCACGCCCGATCCACTGCCGCCCGCCGGTCACCAGCGCCCGCTTTCCCTCAAGCCGCATCCCGTTCCCCCGACCGAACCTTCACTGTTTCGATAATACTCAAATCCTCATCTGCTGTACCTGCGCCGACAGCCCGCCATCCAGCACCCACAACTGCCCGCTCGCATACCTTGCCTCGTCACTCGCCAGCCAGGTCACCAGGTTGGCGATATCCTCCGGCGTGCCATAGGTCCGCAGCGGATGCACATCCCGCACTGCCTGCTGCAACTCTCCGATGCTCTTGCCGCCCCCGCCCGACCCGTCTCCGGTAAAGAAACTCTGCAGCATCGGCGTGTCAATGTATCCGGGGCAAATCGCGTTCACGCGTATCCCCTCCGGCCCGTGATCGCAGGCCATCGCCCGGGTCAGCGCATGCACCGCCCCCTTGGTGGCGCAATAGGCGGCCAGCCCCGGATCGGCGATGAACCCGTCATAAGACCCGAAATTGATGATCCCCGAACTCACGCCATCCGCCGCCGCCTTCCGCAACAACGGTAACGCATGTTTCGAGGTCAGGAACGTCCCCGTCACGTTCACCGCGAAAGACCGGTTCCACTCCTCCAGGCTCGTCTCCTCGATCGTCTTCTCGATCTCGATCCCGGCAGCATTCACCAGCACATTCAGCCGCCCCTGCTCCTCGGCCACCCGTGCCATCGCCCCCTTGACGCTCTCCTCGTCCGACACATCCACCCGAACAAAGCGAGACGCGCCGTCAGGCGCGGCGAGCGATCCGCCCTCGCTCAGATCGGCCGCGTAAACCACCGCCCCCTCCGCCTCGAACCGCGCACAGATCGCCCGCCCGATCCCGCCGCGCCCGCCGGTCACCAGCGCCACCTTCCCTTCAAGCCGTCCTGTCATGACCCCTCCCCGTCCCGGCCCCCGAGCCGGGACCTCTCACCACGCTCACCCGATCGCCTTCTCATACGCCTTCAGCATCAGCCCGTGGAAATGATGCACCGCATGCTCCGACTTCCCCGATCCGCTCGGGTCGTTCACGATCCGCCCTTGCGTGAAGGCCGGCGTGCTCATCCCCCGCTGCACGCTCTCCACCAGCCCGATATCCTCGACCTGCAACACCTCGTCGAGATACCGGATCGCATCCAGCTCCATCGCATCCGGCTCCGGCGTCTCGAGGAAGAAATCATAGGTCTCGAGCGTCCGGTCCGGCCCCGCCGGGATGATGTTGAGAACGATCATGCTCGACCGCCCCGGATACCGCATCAAACATGTCGTCGGCCAAAGCCACCACACGGCATGGGTCCGCACCGTGGCGTTCGAGACGTCATAGGCGCTGTTCGCCCCCTGTCCCGCATCCGCCATGTGACTGGAATAGATCCCGTAGGTGGTCACCTTGTAGGTATCCATATCCACGAGATCGCAGAAATCCTTGTGCGCGGTCGGGCAGTGGTAGCACTCGAGGAAATTGTCGACCACGTTCTTCCAGTTCGACCGGATGTCATAGGTCAGCCGATGCCCGAAGGTCAGATCCTCGATATCCGGCGCCCAATGCCGGATCTCGGTGCCAAGGCTCCCCGACTGCTCGTGCAGCGGCGCGGCCTCGGGGTCGAGATTGACGAAGACGAAGCCGCAGAACGCCTCCACCTGCACGGCGTCGAGGCAGATCTCCCCCGTCTCGAAATCCTCCAGGTGCTCCGTCTCCGGCGCGCGCACCAGCTGCCCATCCAGCTTGTAGACCCACGCGTGATAGGGGCACATGATCCGGCTCGTCTGCCCCTCGCCCCGCAGCAATTCATGCGCCCGGTGCCTGCACACGTTGTAGAAGGCGCGCAGCACCCCCTCCCGGTCCCGCACCACGAAAATCGGCCGCTCGGCAATGCTCACGGTGACATAAGACCCCGGCTCCCGCAGCTTCTCGACATGACACACCCACTGCCACGTCTTCGCGATCACCGCCTGCAGATCCGCCTTGTACCACCCCGCCTCCGTATAGGCATCGGCGTGCAGCGACAGCGACCTGCCGGCATCTTCGGAATACCCCTGCCGGAGTCTCTCGAAATCGGCGCGTTTCGGCATGTCGGTCATGGCTCGGCCCTCCTGCTGGCTGACAGGCCGCCCGCGACTCGGGGCGCCCGCCTACCTCCACAGCATCACCCCCAATCCTCCGGCGCATTTATGCCAAATCCGCCGCCAACTTGACCAAACCAGACATCACACCGTCTTCCGATGCATCGGCCACGCCCGGAACTCGAACGGCACCCGCCCCTCGATCCGGTCCTGCCTCGGCGGCAACCCGAACCTTGCCCGATAGGCCCGCGAAAAATGCACCTGGCTGGCAAACCCCGACGCCAGCGCCACCTGGCTCAGCGCCATCTCCGTCTGCGTCACCAGCCCCCGCGCCCGGTCCAGCCGGATATCCCGGTAATACGCCGCCGGCGCCTTCTTCACGTACCGCCGGAACAACCGGTCCAACTGCCGGTGCGATATCTCCATCCGCTCGCAGATTTCGGCAATCGACAGCGGGACTTCCAGGTGCTTCTCCATCAGCGCGATCGCCCGCCGCACGTTCCTCGGCGCGGTGTTCCCCAAGGGCTCCAGCGGGTCCGCGTTTTGCTGGCTCCCCGCCGGCCGCACGCTCTGGTGAAACAGATATCGCGCCGCCCGGTTCGCCAGAGCATCCCCATGCGTCCCCCGCAAGATGTTCAGCGCGAAATCCGTCGCCGCACTCCCGCCGCTGCAACTGATCCGGTTGCCGTCATAAACGAACAGATCCTCCGTCACCTCGGTCTCCGGGTACATCTCCCCGAACGCATCGATATGCTCGTAATGCACCGTCGCCCGCCGCCCTTTCAGCAAGCCCGCCTCGGCCAGGATGAACGCCCCCGTATCCAGCGCCGCCATCGTTGCACCGGCCCTGGCCCAGCGCCACAAGGCCGCCTGCAACTGCGCCGAGCGATGCTCCTCCGGCGTCCAGCTCGACGAAACCGCCACGATATCCCGCCGCTGCCCCGCGATCTCCGCCAGGGCGCGCGTCCCGATCACCATCCCGTTACTGGCCGCACACGCCCCGCCCGCCTCCGACACCACGTCCCAGCGGAACAGGATCTGCCCGTTCAGGTAATTCGCCACGCGAAACGGGTCGATGAACCCCACCGTCGCGGCAAGGTTGAAATGCGGCGTCACCAGTACGGCAAGCTGCACCGGATTGCGGGGCGCGGGCATGGGTCCACTTTCGGCCAGAACACGTCCAGCCATGTTAAGTCGGCCTCGCCGACTAAAGCAATTCCCCGATCCGCCGGATCGCCTCGCGGATATTCTCCGTGCTGTTGGCATAGGAGAACCGCAGATACCCCTCGCCGAACTTGCCGAACGACGTGCCCGCAATCGCAGCCACCCCGGCCTCCTCCAGGAACCGGTCCTGCGCCTCCCGGCTGGTCATCCCCGTCCCCTCGATATTCGGAAACGCATAGAACGCGCCGGCCGCATCGGCACACCTGACCCCCGGCAACCCGTTCAGCGCCTCCACGATCACCTGCCGCCGGGCGTCGAACTCCGCCACCATCTCGCGCACCGCGTCCTGCGGCCCGTTCAGCGCGGCGATCCCCGCATGCTGCGTCGCCGCGTTCACACAAGAATGGTCGTTGATGCACAGCCGCGTCACGTGATCCACCGCTGCCTCGGGCCACACCGCATAGCCCAGCCGCCAGCCCGTCATCGCGTAGGTCTTCGACCACCCGTCCAGCATGATCAGCCGGTCGCGGATCTCGGGATACTGCAACAGGCTCACATGTTCCCGCCCGCCATACAGCATGTTGGAATAGATCTCGTCCGACATCACCGCCACCTGCGGATGCTCGGCCAGCCCCGCCACCAGCTTGTCGATCTCCTCCTTCGGCGTCACACCGCCTGTGGGATTCGCCGGGCTGTTGATGATGATCAGCCGCGTCTTCGGCGTGATCTGCCCCAGCACCGCCTCGGCGGAAAAGGCAAACCCGTTCTCCTCCTTCAACTCGATCGGCACCGGCGTCGCCCCGCTATACCGGATCACGCTCTCGTAGATCGGAAAGCCCGGGTTCGGATACATGATCTCCGCCCCCGGCTCGCCGAACATCAGCACGGCAAAGAACATCGTGGGCTTGCCGCCGGGCACCGCCACCACGTGATCGGGGTTCACCTCCACCCCGTGCCGCCGGTGCAGGTCCGCCGCCACCGCCTCGCGCAGCTCCGGCAACCCGTTCGCGGGCGTGTACCCGTGATGCCCGTCGCGCAGCGCCTTGATCCCCGCCTCGACGATATGTTCGGGCGTCCGGAAATCCGGCTGACCGATCCCGAGGTTGATGATATCGCGCCCCTCGGCCGCCATCTTCCCGGCCTTGGCCAGCACCGTGAAGGCCGATTCCGTTCCGAGGCGCGAAAGGTTCTCCGCGAACTGCAATTCCGTCATGGCCACTTCCCTGTTCTGAAACTCCTCCGCGTGTTAGCGCAAAACGACCCCGATGAGAACGCCCGCCGCACCGCGCCGCCGCTGCCCGAAAATCGGGCAGATCGCCCATCATTTGCGCAATGGCACCGACCCCGCTCCGCGCGCACCCTCCGAATCTTGCCGCACCCCCGCCCCCGTGATCCGATCCATTGAAACACCACGCCAAGCTCGGGGGGAGAACGGTCATCACGCTGCATCCGGCCCATGTTCTGCCGCCCGTCCTCCCGCGGGCCCGGGGCGAGATCGCCCTCTCGACCAAGCCGGTCGGCGGGCGCAGCGTACTCGACACCCTCCGCCAATCCGGCGCCTTCAAGGCCCTCTTTCCCCGCCCCGAGCACGGGTTGCAGGCCATCCTGATCAACACCGCCGGCGGCGTCACCGGCGGCGACCGCTTCCACGTCTCCGCCCATATCGGGACCGACACCCATACCACGCTAACGACGCAGGCCGCCGAACGCGCCTACCGCGCCATTCCCGGCGAAACCGGCCACATGCGCTCGCGCCTCACGGTGGCAGAAAACGCCACCCTCCACTGGCTCCCGCAGGAACTCATCCTCTACAACGGCTGCGCCCTCGACCGCCGGCTCGAGATCGACCTCGCCCCCACCGCCCGCCTGCTGATCGCCGAACCCGTCCTGTTCGGCCGCGCCGCCATGGGCGAAACCCTGACCGACGCCAGCTTCCGCGACCGCATCCGCATCACCCGCGCCGACCGCCCGCTTTACTTCGACGGTGTCTCCCTCACCGGCGATCTCGCCGCCCGCCTTGCCCGCGCCTCCTCGGGCAACGGCGCGGCGGCGATGGTATCCCTCCTCTACGTCGCCCCCGACGCCGTGGCCCATCTCAACCCGCTTCGCCAACTCCTGCCCCCAACCGGCGGCGCCTCCCTCCTCGCCCCCGACATGCTCACACTGCGCCTCGTGGCCCCCGACGGCCACGCGCTCCGCAGCCACCTCCTGCCCGCGCTCGACCGGCTCAGCGGCGGCGCCCTCCCCACGTCATGGAGACTGTGACCCGATGAACCTGACCCCCCGGGAAAAAGACAAGCTGCTGGTCGCCATGGCCGCCGAGATCGCCCGCAAAAGGCTGGCTCGCGGCGTCCGGCTCAACCACCCCGAGGCCATCGCGCTGATCACCGACGCGGTCGTCGAAGGCGCCCGCGACGGCCGCTCCGTCGCCGACATGATGGAAGCGGGCGCCAAGGTCATCACCCGCGATCAATGCATGGAAGGCGTCCCCGAGATGATCCACGAGGTCCAGGTCGAGGCCACCTTCCCAGACGGCACCAAGCTCGTCACCGTCCACAACCCGATCCGCTGAAAGACCCGCCATGATCCCCGGAGAGCTCTTTCCCGCCGAAGGCACGCTGACCCTCAACGCCGACGCGAAACCGATCACCCTGATGGTCGCCAACACCGGCGACCGCCCCGTTCAGGTCGGCAGCCACTACCACTTCGCCGAGGCCAATTCGGCCCTAGACTTCGACCGCGACGCCGCCCGCGGCATGCGCCTCGACATCGCCGCCGGCACCGCCGTCCGCTTCGAGCCCGGCCAGCGCCGCGAGGTCAGCCTGATCCCCGTCTCCGGCGCCCGCCGCATCTTCGGCTTCAACCAGTCCGTGATGGGAGATCTCTGATGCCCGCCACCATTTCCCGCGCCTCCTATGCCGCCATGTTCGGCCCCACCGTGGGCGACAGGCTGCGGCTGGCCGACACCGACCTCATCGTCGAGGTCGAGCGTGACCTCATCGCCGAACGCGCCGGCGCGGCGGCCACCGGCGGCTCCGGCAACAATACGCTGACGTATGGGGAAGAGGTCAAGTTCGGCGGCGGCAAGGTCATCCGCGACGGCATGGGCCAGTCCCAGGCCACCCGCGCCGAGGGCGCCGTCGACACCGTCATCACCAACGCGCTCATCGTCGACGTGACCGGCATCATCAAGGCCGACGTGGGCCTCAAAGATGGCCGCATCGCCGCCATCGGCAAGGCCGGCAACCCCGACACCCAGCCCGGCGTCGACATCATCGTCGGCCCCGGCACCGAGGCCATTGCGGGCGAGGGGCGCGTCCTCACCGCCGGTGGCTTCGACAGCCACATCCACTTCATCTGCCCCCAGCAGATCGAGGACGCCCTGCACTCGGGCCTCACCACCATGCTCGGCGGCGGCACCGGCCCCGCCCACGGCACGCTCGCCACCACCTGCACGCCCGGCCCCTGGCATATCGGCCGCATGTTGCAGGCCGCCGACGCCTTCCCGATGAACCTCGCCTTCGCCGGCAAGGGCAACGCTTCCCTCCCCGCCGCGCTCGAGGAACAGGTCAACGCCGGCGCCTGCGCCCTCAAGCTGCACGAGGACTGGGGCACCACCCCCGGCGCCATCGATTGCTGCCTCTCCGTCGCCGACGCGCTCGACGTGCAGGTGATGATCCACACCGACACGCTCAACGAAAGCGGCTTCGTCGAGAACACCGTCAAGGCCATGAAGGGCCGCACCATCCACGCCTTCCACACCGAGGGCGCGGGGGGCGGCCATGCCCCCGACATCATCCGCATCTGCGGGGAGGAGCACGTGCTGCCCTCCTCCACCAACCCCACGCGCCCCTTCACCGTCAACACGCTGGAAGAGCATCTCGACATGCTCATGGTCTGCCACCACCTCGACAAATCCATCCCCGAGGACGTGGCCTTCGCCGAAAGCCGCATCCGCCGCGAGACCATTGCCGCCGAGGACATCCTCCACGACATGGGCGCCTTCTCGATCATCGCCTCCGACAGCCAGGCCATGGGCCGCGTGGGCGAGGTGATCGTCCGCACATGGCAGACCGCCGACAAGATGAAGAAACAGCGTGGCCGCCTCTCGGAGGAAACTGGCGACAACGACAATTTCCGCGTCCGCCGCTACGTGGCGAAATACACCATCAACCCCGCCATCGCCCACGGCCTCTCGCACGAGATCGGCAGCGTGGAACCCGGCAAGCGCGCCGACCTCGTCCTCTGGAACCCCGCCTTCTTCGGCGTGAAACCCGAGATGGTCCTGATCGGCGGCACCATCGCCTGTGCGCAGATGGGTGACCCCAACGCCTCGATCCCCACGCCCCAGCCGGTCTATTCCCGGCCCATGTTCGGCGCCTATGGCCGCTCGGTCGAACGCTCCGCCGTCACCTTCATCTCCGAAGCCGCGCAATCCGAAGGCATCGGCAAGGCGCTCGGCCTCGCCAAGGACACGCTCGCCGTCCGCAACACCCGCAATATCGGCAAGAAAGACCTCCTGCTCAACGACGCCACCCCGCAGATCGAGGTGAACCCCGAAACCTACGAAGTCCGCGCCGACGGCGAACTCCTCACCTGCGAGCCCGCCGAGACCCTGCCCATGGCCCAGCGCTACTTCCTGTTCTGAAGGAACACGACATGACCGACCTGCCCCTCGCCCAGACCGTCCGCCGCGCCGGGGAATGGCGCGGCGTGGCCGAGATCGTCACCCTCGATTACGACACCCGCTTCCTGCGCCGCAAACGCCTTGCCACAGACACCGGCCGCCCCTTCGTGATCGACCTCGAAAAGACCACCTCCCTCGAAGACGGCGACGCGCTGGAACTCGATGACGGCTCCCGCGTGGTCATTCGCGCCGCCGAGGAGGACGTGCTCGTCGTCACCGGCAAAAGCCTGCCGCGCCTCGCCTGGCATATCGGCAACCGCCACACCCCCTGCCAGATCGACCCCGACCGCCTGCTCATCCAGCGCGACCCGGTGATCCGCCGGATGCTCGACCTGCTCGGCGCCACGGTCGAGGAAGCCCGCCACCCCTTCACCCCCGAGGGCGGCGCCTATGGCCACGGCCGCACCCATTCCCACGATCACGGCCATAGCCACAGCCCCGACCGCCATCAGGAACACGATCCCGAACACGACCACGACGAGACCGTCGATGCAGGCTGACCCCCGCCTTCTCACCCTCATGCAATGGCTCTCGCCCGCCTACCCGCTGGGCAGCTTCGCCTTCTCCCACGGGCTCGAAAGTGCCGTCCGCGCGGGCTGGGTCCATGACGCCGACACGCTGGAAGACTGGCTCGCCGACCTGCTGACAGACGGCTCCGGCCGCAATGACGCCATCCTCCTCCGCCTCGCCCACGCCGCCCCCACCCCAGAAGCCCTCGAAGATATCGACGCCACCGCCCGCGCCCTCGCCCCCTCCGCCGAGCGCCTGCGCGAGGCCCAGCGCCAGGGCACAGCCTTCGCCCGCGTCACCGGCCCGGTCTGGTCCATCGACCTGCCCGACCTCCTCCTCCCCGTCGCCGTCGGCCGCGCCGCGGGCCTCCTCTCGCTCGATGCCGACATCACCACCATGCTCTACCTGCAGGGCTTCGTCTCCAACCTCACCTCCGCCGCCCAGCGCCTCATGCCCCTGGGCCAGACGCAAGCCCAGCGCACGCTCTCCCGCCTTGCCCCCCTCTGCCAGCGCCTCGTCTCGGACACCGCCGGCGCCACCGCGGCCGACCTCCACAGCAACACCTTCCTCTCCGACATCGCCGCGATGACCCACGAAACCCTGCAACCAAGGCTCTTCCAGTCATGACACGCATGAACGGCCCCCTCCGCATCGGCATCGGCGGCCCCGTCGGTGCGGGCAAGACCACCCTCACCGCCCGCCTCGCCGAACTGATGAAAGACACGTATTCCATCGGCGTCATCACCAACGACATCTACACCCAGGAAGACGCCGAGGCGCTGATGCGCATGCAGATCCTCCCCTCCGACCGCGTCCTCGGAGTCGAAACCGGCGGCTGCCCCCACACGGCCATCCGCGAGGACGCCTCCATCAACCTCGCCGCCGTGGCCGAGATGCAGCAACGCCACCCCGACCTCGAAATCGTCCTCATCGAATCCGGCGGCGACAACCTGTCGGCCACCTTCAGCCCGGAACTCGCCGACCTCACCATCTACGTCATCGACGTCGCCGCGGGCGAAGAGATCCCCCGCAAGGGCGGCCCCGCCATCACCCGCTCCGACCTGCTGGTGATCAACAAGACCGACCTCGCCCCCCATGTCGGCGCCTCGCTCGACGTCATGGCCCGCGACGCCGAGAAAATGCGCGGCGCCCGCCCTGTCCTCTTCACCGCGCTGCGCCACCGCGAAGGCCAGCAGGCGGTGCTCGACGCCATCCGCGACTTGTCCGGCCTCTCCCCCGCCCCATCTCTGTCGCAAGGTCAGTCTTTCAACTGAAACGTACCTGACGTACAAATGACCTTGGGAAAGGCACGTGCCGCAACCGTGCCGGGGCCAAGACGCGAACAAAGAACCACCGGCTTTCGGGGGACACCCATGCGAACAATCCTGGCCGCGCTGATTCTGGCCGCCACCCTGCCGGGCCCCACCTTCGCCCAGCAGGCAGAGCGCCTGCCGCTCGCCAAGCTGATCCCGGTCGAGGCCGGCGATGCCGCCGTCACCCGCAAGTTCTTCGGACATGTCGCCGCGAAGGAAACCGTCGATCTCGCCTTCCAGGTCGGCGGTCAGGTGGTCAAACTCCCCGTGGTCGAGGGCAACCCGATCACCGAGGGCGACCTGATCGCCCAGCTTGACCTCGAACCGTTCGAGCTCTCCCTCGAACAGGCCCGCGTGGAAAAGGAACAGGCCGACCGCACCCTCGAACGCCTCCGCAAGCTCGAGGGCAACGCCGTCAGCCAGGTTTCCGTCGAGGATGCCGAGACCCAGTCCAACCTCGCCGGCATCGCCGTGCGCAACGCCGAACGCTCGCTCGAGGAAGCCACGCTCGAGGCGCCCTTCGACGGGCTCGTCGCCCGCCGCATGGTGGCCAACTTCAGCTCCGTCGCCGCGGGCACCGCCATCGTCCGCCTGCACGACATGTCCGAACTCCGAGTCGAGATCGACGTGCCCGAGGTGCTCTTCCAGCAGGCCGGCCGTGACCCGGATATCGAGCTTTTCGCCAGCTTCCCCGCCTCCGACGAACGCTTCCCCCTCACCGTGCGGGAATTCAACGCCGAAACCTCCGATATCGGCCAGACCTTCCGCATCACGCTGGCCATGCCGCCGCCCGACGACCTGATCGTGCTGCCCGGCTCCTCGGTCGAGGTCACCGCCACCCTGCGCAAGCCCGGCGCCGCCATCACCATCCCCAAGACCGCCGTGGTCATGAGCAACGATGGCAGCCCCTACGTGATGCTCTTTTCCCCCGACGACGACGATGCCGCCGCCGGCACCGTCGCCCGCACCCCCGTCACCGTCGAGCCCACCAATACCGGCCGCGTCCGCGTGACCGACGGGCTCGAAGAGGGGCAGGAAATCGTCGCGTCCGGCGCCGCCGGCCTGAAAGACGGCGACCGCGTCGCCCGTTTCGGCACCTTCCCGGAATGAGCCGGCGGCCATGAACATCGCCACCTTCTCCATCGCCCGGCCGATCTACGTCTGGATCCTCGTCCTGGTCTGCCTCCTGGGCGGCATCTGGGGCTTCGCCACCGTCGGCCGCCTCGAAGATCCCTCCTTCACCATCAAGAGCGCGGTGATCACCACCCGCTACCCCGGCGCCAGCGCCCTCCAGGTCTCGCGCGAGGTCTCCGAACCGCTGGAATCCGAGATCCAGAAGATGAGCGAGGTCGACGAGATCCGCTCGGTCAACCAGCCGGGCCTGTCGCGCATCACGGTGGACATGAAAGACACCTACGCCGGCGACGAACTGCCCGAGATCTGGACCAAGCTGCGCACCCGCGTCAGTGATGCCCAGCTTCCCGACGGCAGCAGCCGGCCCTTCGTCAACGACAGCTACGGCGACGTCTTCGGCATCTACTACGCCATCACCGCCCCGGGCTATTCCGACCGCGAACTCTACGAGCTCTCCCGCTTCCTCCGCCGCGAATTGCTTACCGTCGATGGCGTCGCCGATGTCAGCATCTCCGGCGTCCCGCAGGAGGTGGTCTATGTGGAGCCCGACCTTGTCCAGACCACCAACCAGAACGTGCCCCCCGGGGCCATCCAGCAGGCCATCGCCAACGCCGACAGCGTCACCGAGGGCGGCACGCTGGAAACCGAGACCGGCCGCATCCTGATCCAGGGGCCGGAAGGCAGCGACACCGTTTCGGAAATAGCCGGTCTCACCGTGGGCGTGGGCGGCGAGGTGCTGAACCTCTTCGATTTCTCCAACGTCTACCGCGACCGCGAGGAAGACCCGGACATCCTGATCCGCCACAACGGGCAGGAGGCCTTTACCCTCGGCATCGCCGGCGTCAGTTCCGAGAACATTGTCGACGTGGGCAAGCGCGCCGACGCAAAGCTCGACGAGCTCGCGCCCCGCCTGCCGCTGGGCATCGCCATCCACCCGATCTACCAGCAGCACGAGGTGGTCGAAGAAGCCTCCAACGACTTCCTCACCAACCTCGCCATGTCGGTCTCCATCGTGGTGATCGTGCTGGCGCTCTTCATGGGCTGGCGCGCCGCGGTCGTGGTTGGCGCGACGCTCCTGCTCACGGTGGTCGGCACGCTCTTCTTCATGGGGCTCTTCTCGATCGAGATGGAACGCATCTCGCTCGGCGCGCTGATCATCGCCATGGGCATGCTGGTCGACAACGCCATCGTCGTGGCCGAGGGGATGCAGATGACCATGCTGCGCGGCAAATCCTCTCACGATGCCGCGGAAGAGGCCGCGGGCCAGACCCAGATCCCCCTCCTCGGCGCCACCGTCATCGGCATCATGGCCTTTGCCGGCATCGGCCTCAGCCCGGACGCGACGGGCGAGTTCCTGTTCTCGCTCTTCGCGGTGATCGGGATCTCGCTGCTGCTTTCCTGGCTGCTGGCGCTGACCGTCACGCCGCTGCTCGGGCATTACTTCTTCAAGCGTGGCACCGGCGAAGAGGGCGGCAGCTACGACGGCGCGATCTTCCGCGCCTACGCAGGCCTCCTGCGTGCCTGCCTGCGGCTCTGGTGGCTTGTCATCCCCGGCCTCGTCGCCATTACCGTGGTCTGCTTCATGCTCTTCGGCCAGATCAAGCAACAGTTCTTCCCCGACAGCAACACGCCGCTCTTCTTCGTCCACTACAAGCTCGAACAGGGTGCCTCGATCCACCAGACCTCCGAGGACCTGCGCGTGATGGAAGACTGGCTGATGCAGCAGGACGAGGTCGTCTCCACCACCTCCTATGCCGGGCAGGGCGCGATCCGCTTCATGCTCACCTACCAGGCGGAAGACCCCAACCCGTCCTACGGGCACATCATCGTCCGGACCGAGACGATCGATACCATCGCCTTTGTCATCAACCGGATGGAGGAATTCACCGCCCAGACCCTCCCCGAGGGCGAATTCCGCGCCAAGCGCCTCGCCTTCGGCCCCGGCGGCGGCAACCCGATCGAGGCCCGCTTCTCCGGCTCCGACCCGGCGGTCCTGCGCGAGCTTGCCGAACAGGCCGCCGAACGGCTTGAGGCCGCCTCCGACAACATCGTCGCCCCCCGCATCGACTGGCGCGAACAGGAACTGGTCCTGCGACCCGTCTATGCCACCGACCGCGCCCAGGAGGCGGGTATCAACCGCGACGACGTGACCGGCATCCTGCGCTTCGCCACCGACGGCATCCAGGCCGGTGTCTACCGAGAGGGAGAACGCCAGATCCCCATCATCCTGCGCGCCGACCGTGACGCCGAACTCGCCCTGACCGATTTCGTCATCTACTCCGAAAGCGCCCAGGCCTTCGTGCCCTTCGAGCAGATGACCAACGGCCTGCGCTTCGATCCGCAGAACACCCTCCTGAAACGCCGCGACCGCGTGCTCACCATTACCGTCGGCGCCGACATCGCGCCCGGGCTCACCGCGGCACAGGTGCAGTCCGAGGTCACCCAAACGATCGAGGACATGGAGCTTCCGACCGGCTACCAAATGGAATGGGGTGGCGAACTCGAGAGTTCGAGCCAGGCGCAGGAAAGCCTCGGCCGCCAGCTCCCCCTCAGCCTGATCGTCATGGTCACGATCTCGGTGCTGCTCTTCAATGCGGTCCGCCAGCCGCTGATCATCTGGCTGCTGGTCCCGATGTCTGTCAACGGTGTCAGCCTTGCGCTTCTGGGCACCGGCATGCCGTTCACCTTCACCGCGCTCCTCGGCCTCCTGTCGCTGTCGGGGATGCTGATCAAGAACGGCATCGTCCTGGTCGACCAGATCGACATCGAACGCCGCGACAAGCCGGCGCAACCGTTGAAAGATTCGATTGTCGCCGCCTCTGTATCGCGTCTCCGCCCGGTCGTGCTGGCGGCGGCCACGACCATCCTCGGCATGATCCCGCTGATCTGGGATGCGTTCTTCCAGTCGATGGCGGTGACCATCATGGGCGGGCTTGCCTTCGCCTCGATCCTGACGCTGATTGCGGCCCCGGTGTTTTATTACGTGTTCTTCATCCGCGCAGACCGAAAGCCGCCTATCGCACAAAGCGAATTCGCTTCCCCCGCGTAAGGCCGTCAAGACTTGAAAAGGGATCAGATTTCAGGCCGTCAACCGCATTGTGTGGTCGATCCGCACGGAACTTGCGATATATTGAAAGCGACAGTGGAGTTTCACCCTTGCTTTCGACCCGACAGATTGCACGCTGCCTTCTTTTGCTGACATTTCTCGGCGCGGCCCGCATCGCCGTGGCAGCCGAGGTTTACATCCAGCTTCCCGCCGACGCGCAGGGCCTCAATGGCCACCTTCGTGATGCCTCCCTCAGCGTCCAGACAGCCGAGGAAGAGGGTGTCACCGCACAGGATCTCATGGCGGCCGCCCGCGCCGATTATGCCCGCATGGTCGGCGCGCTCTACGAGGTCGGGCGCTATGGCGGCGTGGTCAGCGTAAAAGTCGATGGCCGCGAAGTCGCCGACATCTCGCCCCTCGCCACGCCACGGCAGGTCCGCCAGATCGTCATACAGGTCCAGCCCGGCCCCCTCTTCCGCTTTTCCACCACCCGCATCGCCCCGCTCGCCCCGGAAACCGAGCTGCCCGAGGGGTTCCGCCCCGGCGCCCCGGCCTATTCCGCAGTGATCGGGCAATCGATCGACGTGGCCGGCGACACTTGGCGCAACCGCGGCCATGCCAAGGTCGCCATCGCCGACCAGCGCATCACGGCCAACCATGCCGGCGCCCGGCTTTCGGCCGACGTCACGCTTGCTCCTGGCCCCCGCCTGACCTTCGGCAACCTCGTCATCAAGCGTTCGGGGGCCGTCCGGCCCGAGCGTATCCGGGCCATCGCCGGCCTGCCCACGGGGAAGGTCTATTCGCCGGAAGAGGTCCGCAACGCCAGCCGGCGCCTCCGCCGCACCGGGGCCTTCTCCTCGGTGGTGCTGGAAGATGCCGAAACCATCGGCCCCGGCAACACGCTCGACATCCACGCCACGGTGGCCGATGCCAAACCCCGCCGCTTCGGCTTCGGCGCCGAGATATCCTCGCTCGAAGGGCTCACAGTCTCGAGCTTCTGGCTCCACCGCAACCTGTTTGGTGGCGCCGAACGCCTTCGGATCGAGGGCGAGGTCAGCGGCATCGGAGGCGATTCCGGCGGGATGGACTACGTCTTCTCGACCCGCTTCGAACGGCCCGCCACCTTCAACCCCGACACCGACCTCTATCTCAGCGCCAAGGCGCAGGAACTCGACGAGCCCGATTTCCGCGAGCGCAGCGTCCGCATCGGCGGCGGCTTCCTGCACAGGTTCTCGGAAGAGCTGACCGGCGAGATCGGCGTCGCTTACCAGTATTCCGATATCAATGATGACCTCGGCTCGCGCACGCTCGAGCATTTCCTGCTGCCCGCCAGCCTCGAGTACGACACCCGGGACGAAGAGCTGAATGCCAAGAAGGGCGTTTACGCCGATCTGGAAGTGACCCCCTTCTTGGGCCTCGACAATGACAGCCTCGGCGCGCGCATGTACCTCGACGCCCGCACTTACCTCACCTTCGGCAAAAACGACGGGCTTACCTTCGCCACCCGCGCCCAGCTCGGCTCGGTCAGCGGCGCGGGGATCGGCGAAGTTCCTCCCAACATGCTGTTCTATTCCGGCGGCGCGGGCACCGTGCGCGGCCAATCCTACAAGTCACTGGCGGTGGATCTGGGGCCCGGCCTGCGTATCGGGGGGCGTTCCTTCGCGGCGCTCTCCGCCGAACTGCGCGCCCGGGTGAAGGACAAGTGGTCGGTCGTGGGTTTCGCCGACGCGGGCTTCGTCGGCGCCGACAGCTGGTGGGACGACGGCAAGGCCCATTACGGCGCGGGCTTCGGCGTGCGCTACGACACCGGCCTCGGCCCGATCCGCGTCGACATCGCCACCCCGCTCGGCAGCGACGCGGGCGAAGACATCGAACTCTATATCGGGATAGGACAGGCATTCTGATGCGTCTCCTCCGCCTCATCGCACTCGTCACCCTCACCGCCCTGCCCGCCGCCGCGCAGGAAGAGAACGAGGCCGACAAGACCTATCTGGAAGGCTGGATCGAGGACGCGCTCTCGGGCGCCGGCCGCTCGGTCACCATCACCGGTTTCCGCGGCGCGCTCTCCTCGAACGCCACGCTGGAACGGATGACCATTTCCGACGACGAGGGCATCTGGCTGACCATGGAGGACGCCACGCTCGTCTGGTCCCGCTCTGCCCTCCTGCGCGGCGAGGTCGACGTGACCGAGCTTTCCGCCGCCGTCATCGACATCGCCCGCCTTCCCGAAGGCGGTGAAAAGATCTCCGCCGATGATGCCGAGGCCACCGCCTTCGCCCTGCCCGAACTCCCCGTCTCGATCTCCATCGACGACCTCCGGGCCGACGAGGTCCGGCTCGGCGCGCCGATCCTCGGCGAGCCTGCCACCATGTCGGTCGAGGCCACCGTGCAGCTTGCCGAAGGCACGGGCGAGGCGCAGCTTGCGATCGAACGCACCGACCGACCCGACCAGATCACGCTCGACGCCGCCTTCGACAACGAATCCCGCGTGCTCGCCATCGACCTTGATTTCGATGAGGGCGAGGGCGGGATGGTCTCCAAGGCTCTGAAAATCCCCGGAGAGCCCGCCATGCGCCTTCAAGTGCAAGGCGAGGCACCCCTGTCGGATTTCGAGGCTCAGGTCGCACTTTCTTCCGATGGCACCCGACGCTTCGGCGGCGCGATCCGTATTGGCGCGCTCGACGACGACAACGAGGAAGCCGGCTACGCCTTCTCTACCGACCTGTCCGGCGACCTCCGCCAGCTCTTCACCCCCGACCTGCACCCCTTTTTCGGCGAAAACGCCTCGCTTCGGGTAGCGGGTCAGACCTACTCCAACGGCAGCCTCACGCTAGACACGCTCGCGCTTGAAGCCGGCGGCATTGAACTCAACGGTGATCTGGCCCTCGACTCCGAAGGCTGGCCCCGGGAATTCAACCTCGACGGCCGCGTCGGAGGCAACGGCCGCCTGCGTCTGCCTATCTCCGAGCCGATCACCACCATCGAGTCTGGCCGCATCACGGCCGGCTACAACGCAGCCGAAGGCGACGCGTGGACGGCCGAGATTTCGGTCGACGGGCTCACTCGCGACGGGCTCGAGATCGACGGGGCCCGCGTCGAGGGGACGGGCACCATCACCCGCGGCGACAACGAGAGCTTCCTCGCCGACCTCACCTTCAGCACCCAGGGCGTCACCCACCGCGACGAGGCGCTGACCCGCGCCATCGGCGGCGCCCCGAACGGCAAGCTCCGCCTGACCTACCAGCCCGACCGCCCGACCCAGATCGAAACTCTGGAAGTGGCCAGCGGCGATGCCACCCTCACCGCGCAGGGCACCCTCGACGGGCTGGCCGAGGGCTTCCCCGTCTCCGGCCGCGCCACCCTGCAGGCCGACGACCTGCGCCGCTTCGCCGGCGTCGCCCGGCGCGACCTTGCCGGCTCCGCCAACCTGACCGTGCTGGGCGAGGGCAACCTCCTCGGCGGCGCCTTTGACGTCGAGATCGAGGCCGCCACCCAGGACCTCGAAACCGGCACCGACCGGCTCGACCCCCTGCTCACCGGCCGCAGCACCCTGGAAATCGACGCCCGCCGCACCGAGGAAGGCACCTTCATCGACCGGCTCGTCATCGACAACGCCTCCGTCGCCGCCACCGCCGAAGCGCGGCTCGACGCCGAAAGGGGGGCGCTCACCCTCGAGGGCCGGCTTCAGGACCTCTCACTCGTAGAACCCCGCATCGCCGGCCCGGCCACCATCGACACCAACCTGGGCTGGCAGGCCGACGGGCAGATCACCGTCAACCGCCTCCTCTTCGAGGCGGTCGACACCACCCTCACCGCCGAAGGCACGCTCAACGCCCAGGCCAGAACCCTGCCATTCAACGGGCGCGTCAAGCTCCAGGCCGCCGACCTCTCGCGCCTCGCCGACTTGGCCAACCGCCCGCTCGACGGCGCCATCGACCTCGATGTCACCGGCACCGGCACAATCCGCAAATCCGAAGAGGTGGACGAACCCGAAACCCTGCCCGACGGCATCGACTCCATCGTCGCACAGGTCGAGAACCTTCTCGGCGACACCTTCGAAATCGATCTCACCGCCACCTCGCAGAACCTGCAGACTGGCATCGCGCGTCTCGACCCGATCCTGCGCGGCAACGCTCGGATAGAGCTCGAGTCCAGCCGCACCGAAGAAGGCACCGCCATCGACCGGCTGATGGTCGACAGTGACGCCGTTACCGCCGAAGGCGACGCGCAACTGAACAGCGAAAACGCCACGCTTGCCCTCAAGGCCCGGATGGACAACATCGGCCTCGTCGAGCCCAGCCTCTCCGGACCTGCCAACGTCAACACGGCGATGACGTGGCGCGCCGATGACGGGCAACTTACCATCTCCCGCCTCACTGTCGACGCGCTTGACGCCAGCCTCGATACCGAGGGCACCATCGGCACCGGCGATCCCGATTTGCCTGTGAACGGTCGCCTCTCGCTCGACGCCGCCGATCTCTCGCGCCTTGCGGGGCTTGCCGGGCGGCCGCTGGCAGGTCGCATTGACCTCGATGTCGCGGGGTCGGGCAAGATCAAGGGCCGCAGCGTCGACGCAGAGGTCTCGCTCGACGCCACAGGCTTCCGCTCCGGCATCGCCCAGGTCGACCGCATTTTCGGCTCCGACATCACCCTCGACACCAAGCTCGCCTACGGCGACAACACACCCTTCGTCGAAACCCTGGAACTCGCTGCCGCCCGCCTCTCCGCCTCGGCTTCCAGCGCGGCGCCGGGCGAGCCGGTCACCATTTCCGCGCGCCTTGCCGATCTTGGCCTCATGGCGCCGGGCATCAACGGGCCCGCCACTCTGAACGGCCGCGTGACCATTCTCGACAGCCGCGGCGAAGACCTCGACGTGAACCTCAATTTCGACGGCCCCGGCGGCGTCGGCGCCCGCATCACCGGGCGGATCAACGACCTCGGTCAAACCGTCGCGCTCGCCATCAACGGCAACGCGCCGCTTGCGCTTGCCAACAGCTTCATTCAGCCCACCTCGATCGAAGGCCCGGCCCGCTTCGACCTCCGCGTCGACGGCAAACCCGGCCTTTCCGCCCTCTCCGGCCAGGCGTCGATCAACAATGCCCGCGTCTCGGTTCCCGGCGTCGCCACCGCCATCGAAGGGCTCACCGGCACCGTGAACCTTTCCGGTGGGCGGGCCAATGCCGACATTACCGGGAACACCGGAACCGGCGGCAATTTCCGCATCACCGGCCCGATCGCCCTCTCCGCGCCCTACAACGCCTCGCTCGAAGCCCGCCTCAACCGCCTCCGCGTGATCGACCCGTCGCTGTTCGAGACCATCGTCGACGGTCGCGTCACCGTCACCGGCCCATTGACCGGCGGGGCGCGCATCGGCGGGGCCATCTTGCTTGGCCGGACGGAGATTCAGGTTCCCTCCGGCGGCAGCAGCGCCCCCGGCACGATCCCCAACCTGCGCCATGTCAACGAACCCGCCGCCGTGCGCCGGAGTCGCCTTCGCGCAGGCATGATCGAAACCGGCAAGCGCGGTGGGCCGACGGCCGCCTTCCCGCTCGACCTCATTATCAACGCACCGAACCAGGTTTTCGTGCGGGGTCGCGGGCTCGATGCCGAACTGGGGGGCGCCATCCGCCTCAGCGGCACCACTGCCAACGTCCGGCCAAGCGGCACGTTTGAATTGATCCGCGGCCGGATGGACATTCTGACCAAGCGGCTCGACCTGACCGAGGGGCTCATCGACCTGCGCGGCGCACTCGACCCTTACCTGCGCTTTGTCGCGCGTACGGAAACCGACGAGCTGACCATCGACATCATTCTCGAAGGCCTCGCCAGCGACCCCAACATCACCTTCACCTCCTCCCCCGACCTCCCGCAGGAGGAAATCCTCGCCCAGCTGCTCTTCGGGCGCAGTTTCACCTCCATGTCGGCCTTCCAGGCGGCCCAGCTTGTCAGTGCCGTCGCCACGCTCTCGGGTCGGGGCTCGGGCGGGCTGACAGGACGGCTCCGCGGGGCGCTGGGTCT
This sequence comes from Roseovarius sp., assembly GCF_965228755.1. Classification (GTDB taxonomy): domain Bacteria; phylum Pseudomonadota; class Alphaproteobacteria; order Rhodobacterales; family Rhodobacteraceae; genus Roseovarius. The sequence goes on along the minus strand of NZ_CBDDIG010000013.1, from coordinate 490,048 downwards.
CAGCGATTTCGACGTCACCACTACTGACTCCGGCGCCACCCAGTTCAGCGCCGGCGCCTATATTTCCGAGAACATCTATTCCGAGTTTACCGCTGACAGCGACGGCAACAACGAGATCAACCTGAACCTCGACCTGTCCTCGTCTGTCACGGTGAAAGGCAGCGCCAGCAGTGATGGCGACACCGGCCTCGGCATCTTCTATGAAAAGGACTATTGAAGGACCAAAAGCCGAGGAGGCGTATTTCTCTTGATTTGCGCGGCACTTGGCGCAACTCTGGCCGCATGACATTCCAATCCACACCGTTTCCCGCGCAGCCCGGCACCGCGCAGGTGGCGTTCCAGAGATCGGAACTCGGTATTATCCTGTCCTTGTACGGCCGCATGGTCGCCGCCGGCGAATGGCGGGATTACGGCATTTCCTGCTTGAAAGACGTGGCGGTGTTCTCGGTATTCAGGCGCACGGCAGAGCACCCTCTCTACCGCATCGAGAAACGCCCTCACCTCCGGACGCGGCAAGGCCAGTACACGGTAATCGGCATGGATGGGCAGATCCTGAAGCGCGGAAGTGACCTGAAAACCGTGCTTCGGGTGCTCGAACGCAAGTTGATTAGGCCGGTCGAATAGTTCGGCTTCCGCCGCCGTCACTGTATTTAGAATCATTCCAAACCTTGACAGGCGCAGCCATGGGGCGCATATCCGGTACATCTATGGAAAGGCGTGACCCATGTTCATTCAGACCGAATCCACCCCGAATCCCGCGACGCTGAAGTTTCTTCCCGGACAGACTGTTCTGGACGCCGGCACCGCGGATTTCCCCACCCCCGAAACAGCGGGCAAGTCGCCACTGGCTGAGCGCCTGTTCAAGGTACAGGGCGTGACAGGTGTGTTCTTCGGCAATGACTTCGTCACCGTCACCAAGGCCGACGAAACCGAGTGGGATCACATGAAGCCGGCCATCCTTGGCGCCATCATGGAGCATTTCCAGTCGGGCAAGCCGGTCATGTCGGGCGACTCCGTGGCCACGTCGGGCCATGCCGAGCATGACGGGGAAGATTCCGAGATCGTTGGCCAGATCAAGGAACTGCTCGACACCCGCGTCCGCCCCGCGGTGGCCCAGGATGGTGGTGACATCACGTTCCACGGGTTCGAGCGCGGCGTCGTATACCTGCACATGCAAGGCGCCTGCGCCGGCTGCCCCTCCTCGACCATCACCCTGAAGATGGGGATCGAGAACCTGCTGCGCCATTACATTCCCGAGGTCACCGAGGTTCGACCCGTTGGGATCTGACGAGCTCGTTCTGGGGTTCGACACATCGGCCGCGCATTGCGCGGCCGCTTTGCTGTCCGGCGACCGGGTTCTGAGTGTACGTGCCGAGGAAATGGGACGTGGGCAGGCGGAAAGGCTGATGCCGCTGCTTGAAGAGGTGCTGACCGAAGGCGGCGCCTGTTGGCGCGACCTCAGCCGAATTGGCACGGGGACAGGCCCGGGCAATTTCACGGGAATTCGGATCTCCGTTTCGGCGGCGCGCGGTTTGGCCCTGGCGCTGGACATTCCGGCAATAGGCATTGCCACGTTCGACGCGGTCAGTCTCGCGACCACGGGTTCACACCTGCCTATCGTTCCTGCCCCGAGAAATCAGGTCTACATCCGGCCGAAGGCGTCGAACCCGCGCCTGGTTTCGGTGGAGGAGGCAGAGCGCCTCGGCCAGCCGTTGGTCTACCCGCCTCCGCCCGGAGAACTGGCAGCCGCCATTGCCCGGTTGGCGGCACAGGCAGATTTGCCGGCCGCCGCCCCTGCCCCGCTTTACATCCGCCCCGCCGACGCCGCGCCGCCGCGCGAAGCACCGCCGGTCATCCTCGACGATGACAGCTGAAGAGATGGCCAACTGCCATGCCCGCGCCTTTGCCGCGCAGGGGCGCCCATGGTCAGCACGGGAATTCGCCGGCCTTCTCGACAGCCCCTACGTGTTCTCCTCAGGAAATGCGCATGCTTTCGCGCTCGGCCGTGCCGTGGCCGACGAGGCGGAGCTTCTGACCATCGCCACAGACCCGTCGTATCAGCGACAGGGCCTTGGACGCGAGGCCTTGTCGAACTTCGAGGCCACGGCAGCGGCCCGGGGAGCCAGCCGAGTCTTCCTTGAAGTCGCGGCGGGAAACGCACCCGCAATCGCACTTTACAATGGCAGCGGGTACCGGGTGACGGGGCGTCGCGCGGGCTATTACCAGACGTCTGAGGGGCAAGAGGACGCCCTATTGATGGAGAAAACCCTGGGTTGAGCTTCCCGGCTTTCACACGAGACCGTTCCCGTGCGTCCCGTGCATCTGTCTGCCAGTGGTGAAACGTGTTGGTTGCTTTGTCTGGCCCGGTACTGCGGGGTCCGGAACTTTGACGCGGCGGCAGGCCGCATCTTCTATTGACCCGGAGCGGCAAGTGCGGGCTTACTTGCCCCCATTACATCGGCACCGCGCAGGAAGAGGCCAATCAGGCCCGGCGCGCGCGGTCATGTTCAGGGAGAGACACAATGACGATGATGAAACACTTCCTTGGCGCGGCGGCCACGCTTGCCCTCGGCGCGGGCGCCGCTCTGGCCGACCCGGCTCTGATCTTCGATCTCGGGGGCAAGTTCGACAAGTCGTTCAACGAGAGCGCGCATAATGGCGCACAACGCTGGGCAGAAGAAACCGGTGGTAGCTACAACGAAGTCGAGCTGCAATCGGAAGCCCAGCGCGAACAGGCGCTGCGCCGCTTTGCCGAGGCCGGCAACAACCCCATCGTCATGGTCGGATTCGCCTTCGGCGAATCGCTGGGCGAGGTTGCCGGGGATTACCCCGAAACCAAGTTCGCCATCATCGACATGGTGGTCGAAGAGCCCAATGTGCGCTCCGTCGTGTTCAACGAGCACCAGGGTAGCTATCTCGTCGGCATGTTGGCTGCACAAACCAGCGAAAGCGGCACCGTGGGCTTCATTGGTGGCATGGACATTCCGCTGATCCGCAAGTTCGCTTGCGGTTACGTGCAGGGTGTCAAGGCGGTGAACCCGGATGCCACCGTGATCCAGAACATGACCGGCACGACGCCCGCCGCATGGAACGACCCGGTGAAGGGCTCGGAACTGACCAAGGCGCAGATCAGCCAGGGCGCGGACGTGGTCTATCACGCCGCAGGCGGCACCGGCACCGGTGTGCTGCAGACCGCAGCTGACGAGGGCATCCTCGGCATCGGAGTGGACAGCAACCAGAATTACATGCATCCCGGCTCGATCCTGACCTCGATGGTCAAGCGGGTCGACAACGCCGTCTATGACGCGATGTCGGCCGGGACAGATATGGAAACCGGCATTCAGGTCATGGGAATCTCGAATGACGGCGTGAGCTACGCCATGGACGAGCACAACGAAAGCCTTGTTACCGACGAGATGAAGGCCGCCGTCGACGAGGCCGCCGAGAAGATCGCCAGCGGCGAGCTCGAGGTGCATGATTACATGTCCGACAATACCTGCCCCGTCGAATAACAGCGGATGACGGGCGAACACGATACGGGGCGGCAGGCTTCTGCCGCCCCGGCCATTGAACTGAGGGGCATTTCCAAGGCGTTCGGCCCGGTTCAGGCGAACAAGGATATTTCGATCACCGTGAAGCCCGGCACCATTCACGGGATCATCGGCGAGAACGGGGCCGGCAAGTCGACCCTGATGTCGATCCTTTACGGGTTCTACAGGGCCGACAGTGGCAAGATCTACATCAAGGGGCGTGAAACGCGCATCCCCGACAGCCAGGCCGCGATTGCTGCGGGCATCGGCATGGTGTTCCAGCATTTCAAGCTGGTCGAGAATTTCACCGTTCTGGAAAACGTGATCCTCGGGGCCGAGGACGGGCGGTTGCTGAAGCCCAGCATCGCCAAGGCGCGAAAATCGCTCGAGGAGCTCGCCGACGAATACGAGCTGCACGTCAAGCCCGACGCGCTGATAGAGGATATCGGCGTCGGCATGCAGCAGCGGGTCGAGATTCTCAAGGCGCTGTATCGCCAGGCCGATATCCTCATCCTCGACGAGCCGACCGGCGTGCTGACGCCTGCCGAGGCGGACCAGCTGTTCCGCATTCTCGCCCGGCTGAAGGAAGAGGGCAAGACGATCATCCTGATCACCCACAAGCTGCGCGAGATCATGGAGATCACCGACACTGTCAGCGTCATGCGACTGGGCAAGATAGTGGAGACCGTGCAGACGGCCGAAACCAGCCCGGAACAACTGGCCGAGTTGATGGTGGGCCGGAAGGTGTTGCTCCGCGTTGAAAAGTCTCCGGCCGACCCCGGGAAACCCGTGCTTGAGGTCCAAGGTCTGAAGGTAACCGACAGCCAGGGTGTGGAACGGCTGCGCGGCATCGACCTGACCGTTCGGGCAGGCGAGATCGTGGGTCTGGCGGGCGTAGCCGGGAACGGGCAATCGGAACTTCTGGAGGTGCTGGGCGGGATACGCGAGGCCCGCGGCGAGGTGAAGGTCAACGGTCAGCCGCTCAGTCTGAAAGGTCATGGCGCCAATGGCCGTGACCGACGGGCTGCCGGCATTGGCCACGTGCCGGAAGATCGCCAGCGAGAAGGCCTGATCATGGATTACGCGGCATGGGAAAACATGATCTTCGGTTATCACCGTGACCCATCCATCGGGCGCGGCATACTGATGGACAACGCGGCTCTCATGGCCGAGGCCCGCAAGAAGATGGGCCGGTTCGACGTGCGCCCGCCGAACGAGAAGCTATCGGCCAAGAACTTCAGCGGCGGCAATCAGCAAAAGATCGTTCTCGCCCGGGAGATCGAGCGGAACCCCGATGTTCTACTGATCGGTCAGCCGACCCGGGGCGTGGATATCGGCGCGATCGAGTTCATTCACAGCCAGATCATCCGACTTCGCGACGAGGGCAAGGCGATCCTTCTGGTCAGCGTCGAGCTTGACGAAATCATGGCCCTGTCGGACCGGATCGCGGTGATGTTCGATGGCAGGATCATGGGCGAGCGGCGGCCCGACGAAACGGACGAGACCGAACTGGGCCTGCTGATGGCCGGGATCGAGGGCAAGCCCGAAGACGCCTTCAGGGCCATCGAGGAGGCGCAATTCGCCCAGGCCGCCGAAACCGAGGAGGAGAAGCATCATGGATAGGATGCCGGCTTGGGCCGATGCGGTGCTGGTGCCTCTCATCTCGATCATCCTGGCGGCGCTGATCTCGGCGCTGGTGATCCTGTTCATCGGCGAAGACCCGATCGCGGCTTTCAAGCTGATGATGACGGGCGCGCTGGGGTCGACCTATGGCTGGGGGTACACGCTCTATTACGCCACAAATTTCCTGTTTACCGGACTGGCCTTTGCCGTGGCGAGCCATGCGGGGCTGTTCAATATCGGCTCCGAAGGGCAGGCGATGATCGGCGGGCTGGGCGTTGCGCTTGTCTGTCTGGCAATTCCTTGGCCACACTGGGCGCTGGCCCTGCCCGCCGCCATCGTCGGCGCAGCGGCATTCGGCGCGCTGTGGGCGCTCATTCCGGCATGGCTTCAGGCCAAGCGGGGCAGCCATATCGTCATTACCACCATAATGTTCAACTTCATCGCGGCAGCCGTACTGAACTACATGCTGGTCAACATCCTGCGTCCGGCCGGGTCGATGGACCCGGCGACGGCGAAGTTTCCCGAGGGCGCGCATCTACCCACGCTGCATGATCTTCTGGCGCCTTTCGGCATCGCGTTCTCGAAATCGGCACCCGCAAATGTCAGCCTGGTGGTGGCTGTGGCCGCCTGCGTGCTGGTGTGGCTGTTGATCTGGCGGACGCGGCTGGGGTTCGAGATACGCGCGCTCGGTCATTCGGAAAGCGCCTCGCGATATGCCGGGATTCCGCCGGTGAAGATCGTGGTCATCGCGATGCTGATCTCCGGCGCCCTGTCGGGCTGCATGGCGATCAACAACGTGATGGGAGAGGCCGAACGCCTGATCCTGAACGCGACAGAAGGCGCAGGGTTCATCGGTATCGCGGTGGCGCTGATGGGGCGCAATCACCCGCTGGGCGTGTTTCTCGCGGCGATCCTGTTCGGTTTCCTCTACCAGGGCGGGGCGGAGCTGGCACTGTGGACGACGATTCCGCGAGAGTTGATCATCGTCATCCAGGCGCTGGTCATCCTGTTCACGGGCGCGCTCGACAACATGGTGAGGATACCGCTGGAACGGATATTCATGGCAACGCGAAAGCGGAGACGGACATGATCGATCTGGTCCCCTACCTGCCCGGTTTCATCGCCGCATATGCGATCCTGCTGGTGGGCGCGGCCTCGCCCGGTCCGGCCGTGGCGATGCTGTTGGGAATCTCAACCGTGCAGGGGCGCGGGCCCGCTTTGATAACCTGCCTGGGAATTGCCACCGGCAGCATGACGATCAACCTGCTGACAATGATCGGTGTCGGCCTGCTGTTGTCGCAGGCGGCGTGGGCCATGAACCTTTTGCGTCTCATCGGCGCGGCCTACCTGCTCTGGCTGGCCTGGGGGGCGTTTCGCAAGGCGTTGAACCCACCCTCGGTGAGCGCGGAACCGACGGCCCCGCAATCGACGGCGGCACTCTTTACCAAGGGATACCTGTTGCAGGTGACCAATCCGAAGGCCATCGCCTTCTGGCTGGCCATCGCCGCCGTGGGCGCGGTGAACGGGGCGCCCATGGCGGTGATCGCGACTTTCGTGTTGGGTGCCTTCTTCATTTCCTTCGTGATGCATGCGGCATGGGCACTTGTCCTGTCGTCGCGCCCGGTACGCGCGGCCTACGCCGGCGGACGGCGGTGGATCGAGGCGGGGCTGGGAAGCTTCTTTGGCTTCGCCGCCTTCAAGCTGGCAACGGCAGAAAGGTAGCGCGATGGATTTCATGACAGCCCTGCAGGTGCTGGACAGCACGGTCAGGTTGGCCACGCCGCTTCTGCTGGCGTGCCTTGCCGGGCTGTTCAGCGAGCGGGCGGGGATTTTCGATATCGGTCTGGAAGGCAAGATGCTGATCGCGGCCTTCTTTTCGGCGGCGGTGGCCTATACCAGCGGGTCGGTCTGGCTGGGCCTGTTGGCGGGGATCGGGTCGTCGATGCTGCTGGCGGGGCTCCATGGGCTGGCGTCGATCACCTTCCGGGGGGACCAGCTTATTTCCGGCGTGGCGATCAACTTTCTTGCGGCGGGCATGACGGTGCTGATCGCGCAGGACTGGTTTGCCGAAGGCGGCCGCACCCCGTCGCTGCTCGGGGCCGCACGGTTCGAGCCCATCACCCTGCCACTGGCGGAAACCCTGCGTAGCGTACCGGTGCTCGGGCCGATCTATGCGGAACTGATATCGGGTCACACGGTCGTTGTTTACCTCGCTCTGGCCTGCGTGCCGGCGACATGGTGGGTGCTGTTCCGCACCCGCTTCGGCCTGAGGCTCAGGGCCGTGGGGGAAAACCCGGCGGCGGTCGATACTGCGGGAATCTCGGTGATCGGGATGCGTTATGCGGCCGTCGGCATCTGCGGGGTGCTGTGCGGCATCGCGGGTGCCTACCTCGCCACATCCCTGCAGGCGGGGTTCGTGAAAGATATGACAGCGGGCCGGGGGTATATCGCGCTCGCCGCGCTCATCTTCGCCAAATGGCGACCCTGGTACGCCCTTTCGGCGACACTTCTCTTCGGCTTCCTGCAGGCCGTTGCGCTGCGGTATCAGAATATCGAGCTTGGCGGCCTGATCATCCCGGTACAGTTGATGGATGCACTGCCCTATATCCTGACGGTGATCATCCTTGCCGGGTTCGTCGGGCGGGCCATCCCACCCCGGGCCGGCGGCCAGCCGTATGTAAAAGAGCGGTAGTAATCCTGCGGGTCCAATCGGGCGATGTATGCCATGCGGGTCTTCGGCCATGCCGGGCCGCATGTCATGGGCGCAAGGGACGGCCTGCACATCCACCTTCACGAACAGGCAAACCGGGGCACCCGCCTTTCCGGACAGAGGCGCATATTCACGCAACTGTAAATCCAGTTCACAACATGTGATCCGACCAGAGCCACTTGCAGTGGCGTGCCCGCTTGCATTGAACAGGGACATGGGGCTAAGGGGCTTCATGCTGATATACCTTCCGATCGCCGAGGTCTCCGTCAACGCCTTCCTTCTTCTGGGGCTGGGCGGGCTGGTCGGTGTATTGTCGGGCATGTTCGGCGTTGGCGGCGGGTTCCTGATGACGCCGCTCCTGTTCTTCATCGGCATTCCACCCGCCGTGGCCGTGGCGACCGAGGCGAACCAGATCGTCGCGTCGTCCTTCTCGGGCGTTCTGGCACATCTGCGGCGGAAAACGGTCGATCTTCGTATGGGAACCGTGCTGCTGATCGGCGGCCTCATCGGGGCCGCGCTTGGCGTCGTGGTCTTCAACTACCTGCGCTCCCTGGGCCAGGTCGATCTTCTGGTCCGGCTTTGCTATGTCGTCTTCCTGGGCGTGATCGGCGGGATGATGTTCTTCGAAAGCCTGCGTGCGATTCGCAAATCGCGGCGCGGCGGTGGCGCAGCCACCCGGCGGAAACACACCTGGGTGCAGGGCCTGCCCTTCAAGATGCGGTTCCGCACGTCCGGCCTCTATATCAGTGTCATTCCTCCGGTGGTCGTCGGGATCCTGGTTGGCATTCTCGCGGCGATCATGGGCGTCGGCGGCGGGTTCATCATGGTGCCGGCGATGATCTACATCCTCGGGATGCCCACCAAGGTCGTCGTCGGCACCTCGCTCTTCCAGATCATCTTCGTGACCGCCTTCACCACCATGCTGCACGCGACGACCAACTACACGGTCGACGTGGCGCTGGCTGTTCTGCTTTTGGTGGGGGGCGTGATCGGCGCACAGATCGGAACCAGCATCGGCACGAGGATGAAGGCCGAACAACTGCGTATCCTGCTCGCGCTGATGGTGCTGGCGGTCTGTTTCAAGCTGGCCCTCGACCTACTCCTGCAGCCGAGCGAGCTGTATTCCATCGGCGCGCTCGGGGGGCACTGACCGATGGCGCGGCTCCTGGTCATCCTCCTGCTCTTCGCCCTGCCCGCCCGGGCCGAGGAAGTCGTGCTTGGCCTCAGCCAGGACGAAGTGGCAATCACGGCGAACTTCGATGGTTCGCACATCCTGGTTTTCGGAGCGGTGAAGCGGGAAGTGCCGATCCCTGCGGGCCCGCCGCTTCAGGTGGTCGTCGCGGTCTCGGGGCCGTCGAAGCCCGTGCTCGTGCGCCGCAAGGAACGGCGGTTCGGCATCTGGTTGAATACCGACAGCGTCCTTGTTGACAGCGCGCCCAGCTTTTACGCGGTCGCCACCAGCGGGCCGTTCGGCGAAGTGCTGACCGATGTCGAGGACCTGCGCCACCGGATCTCCATCGAACGGGCCATCCGCTCGGTCGGCGCGGCGATGCATATTCGCGGGGCCCAGAACTTCGCCGATGCCGTGGTGCGTATCCGCGAACGCTCGGGGCTGTACAAGATCGTCGAGGATTCGGTGGCCGTCGATCAGCAGACGCTGTTTCGTACAGCCATCGACATGCCGGCGAACCTGACCGAGGGGGAATATTCCACCCGCATTTTCCTGACACGGGAAGGCAGGGTCGTCTCGGTCTACGAAACCACGATCGACGTGCGCAAGGTCGGACTGGAACGCTGGCTCTACAACATGTCGCGGGAACAGCCTCTGTTCTACGGGCTCATGTCGCTGGCCATCGCCATCGCCGCCGGATGGGGCGCCTCGGCCGCATTCCGGATGCTCAGACAGGGGTGACGCCGGAATAGGGCAGGAACAGTCGCGCATCGCCCGCGTTTTTCCCGGATGACGCTCCTACCCAACCGTGCTACCTCACTCCCATGAGCCAGACGCCCTCGAAGGACGAAATCCTCAAGTGGATTTCCGACAACCCGACACTTACCTCGAAACGCGATATCGCCAAGGCCTTCGGGATCAAGGGCGCTGCGCGGATCGACCTGAAACGCGTACTTAGGGAACTCGAGGATGAGGGTCATCTCGAGAAGCGCAAGAAGACCTACCGCGACCCCGACAAGCTGCCGCCGGTGAGCGTGTTGCAGGTCTCGGGCCAGACCAGCGACGGTGAACTACTGGCCAAGCCGCTGGAATGGCACGGCGAGGGGGTCGAGCCGGTGGTCCTGCTGATCCCGCGCGCATCGGACCCGGCGCTTGGCGAAGGCGACCGGATCCTGGCGCGTTTGCAGGAGGTCAAGGGCGAGGATCACCATTACGAGGCCCGCCTGATCCGCCGCATCGGAACCAACCCGCGTAAGATCCTCGGCGTGTTCCGCAAGGGCGTCGAGGGCGGGCGGGTCATGCCCATTGACAAGGGCGACGGCAAGGAATGGACCGTGGCGGCCGATGCCACTGGCGGCGCCAAGGATGGCGAACTGGTCGAGGCCGAACAGGCCGGGCCCAAGGGCCGGATGGGCCTGCCCAAGGCGCGCATCGTCGAGCGGCTGGGCGACCCGTCGGCACCCAAGGCTGTATCGCTCATTGCCATCCACCAGCACGGCATTCCCGACGATTTTCCCGACGAAGTGATCACCGAGGCGGACAGTATGAAGCCCGCCGGCCTGTCGGGGCGCGAAGACCTGCGCGACATGCCTCTGGTCACCATCGACCCCTCGGATGCGCGCGACCATGACGATGCGGTCTGGGCCCATGCCGATGACGACCCGAAGAATGAGGGCGGCCATGTGCTTTGGGTCGCCATCGCGGATGTGGCGCATTACGTGCCCCCCGGCTCGGCGCTGGATGCCGAGGCGCGCAAGCGGGGCAATTCCAGCTACTTCCCCGATCGCGTCGTGCCGATGCTTCCCGACCGCCTGTCAGGCGACCTGTGCAGCCTGCACGAGGGCGTGCCCCGTGCCTGTATCGCCGTGCGGATGCAGATCGACGCGCATGGCCAGAAGGTCGGCCACCGCTTCGTGCGCGGGCTGATGCGCTCCGCCGCCTCGCTGAGCTACGAGGAAGTGCAGCGGGCGATGGACGGGGAGCCCAGCGACAAGTGCGGCCCGCTGATGGACGAGGTGATCAAGCCGCTCTACGCCGCGCACGCCGCCCTGCAGACCGCCCGCAAGACGCGCCAGCCGCTCGACCTCGACCTGCCCGAGCGCAAGGTGGTGCTGAGCGACGAGGGCAAGGTGCTGTCAGTCAATTTCGCCGACCGGCTGGATGCCCACAAGCTGATCGAGGAGTTCATGGTGCTGGCCAACGTGGCCGCCGCCGAGACCCTGATCGCCAAGAAATCCCCCCTGCTCTTCCGCGTCCACGAAGAGCCGCCGCCCGAGAAGCTCGAGACCCTGCGCGAGGTGGCCGAGGCCGCCGGGCTGGTGCTGGCCAAGGGTCAGGTTCTGCGCACGTCGCACCTGAACCAGCTTCTGCATGCCGCCGAGGGCACCGACCATTCCGACGTGATCAACATGTCGACCCTTCGCGCCATGACCCAGGCCTATTACAACCCGTCGAATTTCGGTCATTTCGGGCTGGCGTTGCAGGCCTATTCGCATTTTACCTCGCCGATCCGGCGCTATGCCGACCTCATCGTGCACCGGGGGCTGATCTCGGCCCATGGCTGGGGCGAAGACGGGCTGAGCCGCGCCGACGAGGAGCAACTGCAAGGCACCGCCGAACATATCAGCGAGACCGAGCGCCGCTCGATGACCGCCGAGCGGGACACGAACGACCGCTACCTTGCCGCCTACCTCTCGGAACGGGTGGGCGAAGAGTTCACCGGCCGGGTCAGCGGCGTGGCCCGGTTCGGCGCCTTCGTGCGGCTGGACGAGACCGGCGCCGACGGGCTGATCCCGGTGCGCGCGCTGGGGCGGGAATACTTTCATTTCGACCGGGATGCAGGCACCCTGATGGGGGCCGATACGGGCCTCACCATCGGACTGGGTCAGCGGGTTACTGTGCGCCTGTCCGAAGCGGCGCCGGTGACGGGGGGCATCGCGCTCGACCTGATCAGCATTGACGGCAAGACCGTGCAACAGGGTCAAAGCGCCAAGCGCGGCAAGTCCCGTGGCAAACCGGTCAAGCGCAAGCCCGCGCGGGCCGCGAAGAAGGACGCCAAGGTCAAGCGGAAGGTCAAGCGCAGCCGGCGCTAGACCGTCAAGACCAGCCAGCCGACATAGGCCACGTAGGCCGTGACCAACGCCGCGCCCTCGCGCCGCCCAACGCGCCAACCGCTGCGCGCGAAGACCAGGAAGATCACGGTCGCGGCCAGCATGACCCAGATGTCGAACCCGGCGATGCTGGCGGGTATGGCGAGGGGCGACACCATGGCGGTGATGCCCAGGATGCCGAGGATGTTGAAGATATTACTGCCCACGACGTTGCCGAAGGCCACGTCGCCCTGCCCCTTGCGCGCCGCGATGACGGATGTCACCAGTTCGGGCATCGAGGTGCCGATGGCGACGATGGTCAGGCCGATCACTTCCTCGGGCATGCCAAACCGCTCGGCCAGCGATATGGCACCGTCGACAAGGAACCGCGCGCCCAACAGGGTAGCGGCGAGACCGACCAGAAGGATCAGCGCCGCACGCCACGTGGCGCCTCGCGGTGCGGGCAGAACCTCGGCCTCGTGTTCGTACATGCCAGCGGCGGCCGTTTGGCGGCGGCGCTCGATGAGAACTGTTGCCAAAAGATAGGCCAGCAAGGCGGCCACAAACGCGGCCCCGATCGCCCGACCGACACCCCCGGCCATAACGGCGCCGACGCAGGCGAGAGTGGCCAGGGCCAAGACGCTGCCGTCGCGTTTCAACACCTCTGGCGCCACGCTGATGGGGGCGATCAGTGCACCGATGCCGAGGATGAGAAGGATGTTGCCGCTGTTGCTGCCGACGATGTTGCCGATGGCGATGCCGGGCGATCCGGCGAAAGCCGCTTGCAGGCTGGTGACGAGTTCCGGCGCCGAGGTGCCGAAGCCCACGATGGTCAGCCCGATCAGCAGGGGCGACACGCCGAAGGCCCGCGCCAATGCCACGGCGCCGCGGACCAGCATGTCGCCACCGACCAGTAACGCGACCAGCCCGGCTAGAACGAGGACAATGTCCATACCCGTGCTCCCTTGCGTATTGGCGCCCGGGGACTGGGCGTTCAGACTCGGCAGATGCGGTTGGTGCAGCGACCTTTCAAGGGGCCGCAATACCTATATTTCCTGGGGCTTGGCCAGGTCGGAGATGATAGGTCAGCGCATGCCGGATCAGATGCGACAATCGCTCCGGCTCGATCTGGGCCGGCGCGTCGAAAAGTACCGCACGGTGCCCGTCGAGCCTGTCCCAAGCCGGAAAAGCCGCAGCATAGCTCGAGATTATGGTCGTCTGACAATGGGCGAAGAGCGCGAACTGCGACTCATTGTGGAGGCCTGTGCGAAGCGTGGACCCCGTGCGGGGCCGCCGGGGAAGATAGGCGGGCTGGCCCCATTTGAGTGTCTCGTCGAGCGGGCCGACCATGGGAAGGCCGCGCGCCACTTCGAAGATCAGCCGGCGAAGCGCCAACACGCCCTCGCGCGCTTCGGGCGGGTATCCGTCGATGACATCGCGGACCGGATCCGACATACCGTCGAGGCTCATGACGGGTAAAGGACGGCTGCGGCGCGGTCGAGATAGGCAGCGATGCGATCGTCGTCGCGAACCAATGTCCTCAGCTCCGTCTCGCAAGGCAACGCGCGGATCATGTCGAGCACCGGCACCACCGCCGCATCGGCGGAACTCGGGGCGGGCCCGAACAGGTACCCGGTATTGCCGAGCGTGTTCCGGATTGCCTCCAGGTCGCGCGCCATGGCGCTCAACCGGTCGGCCTCGGAAAACCGGGCAATACCCTGCATTTCAAGCATGCGACGTATGCGCTTGCGGGCCGTTCCGGCAATCGTACCGCGAAGGGGCGCCGGCAGTTCGCCGAAAAACCGGTCGCGCAGCACCTCCCAGCACTCGTCTCGCAACCAGCGGTCATGCACCAGCCCATACCGCAACCCGTCTTCGACCATCCGCACAAGCGCGTGGCTGTGCGCCCGTTCCCCTGCTGTCAGGGACTCGTCGAACCCCGCGCCACGCTCTTCGAGCCATGCCTGGATCCGGCCGCTATCCGGTATCAGCGCCTCGGCCGTTTTCAGGACCGGCAGGCGGCGATACGGCATTTTCGACGTGTCGGTCGTGAAGCTCGGCTCCCAATCCTCGCCAGACATGTCGAGCAGGCACATCGCCTTCAGGCAGAACGGGCTGAAGCTCGGGTGCCGGTCGTCACCGGGAAAGGAAAGCAGGGTCAGCATTGGCGTACTCTGGATAAGACGGGGTTGGCTGGACGTTAGCAACACTTCGTGACACTACTTGTCAGGAGCACCGGCGATAGTGACCCAATGAGCCGAACCGACAGATTGTTCCAGCTGATGCAGGCCCTGCGCAGCGTCCCGCCCCCCGCGACCGCTGCGCGGCTGGCGGCCATGCTCGACGTGACACCGCGCACGATCTACCGCGATATCGAGACGCTACGGGGGTTGGGAGCCGTGATCGATGGCGCCTCGGGTTTCGGCTACACGCTGATCGAAGATGCCGCTTTGCCGCCGCTCAGCTTCGACACCGACGAGCTGGAGGCGCTGGTGCTGGGTCTTCGCGAGGTCGATCAGGTGGGCGACCCGGTGCTGGCCGCCGCCGCCCGTTCGGCGCTGGCCAAGCTAGGCGCACGGCTGCCGGCCAGCCAGGCACACCGCCTGAAACACGCGGTGCTGACGGCACAGAGATTCACGCCCCTGCCCGAGCCCGGCATCGATGTAAGCCTCTTGCGGCAGGCCACTTGGGACGAGCGCACCATCCGTTTCGACTACACCGATGCCGAGGGCCGCCAGACGCAACGCGAGGTCGATCCGCTCTCGGTGATCTACATGCAGGCCTCGCACTGTTTGCTGGCCTGGTGTCACCTGCGCGAGGACTTCCGCGCTTTCAGGTTGGACCGGATGCGCGAATTGTCGCTTACAGGTACGTCGTTCCGGCCCCGCAGGGTGCCCATGTTGCGCGCCTATCTGGCCGAAATGAGCGATCAGGCGCACGAGCGGGCGGCCGGATAGAGCCAGGGATCGTGCCCCCAGCGGATGGGGCACTTTCGCGAAAACCGAGTTCGCGTTACGATATGTCAAAATACCCGGCAAAAGGGTCAGGCATGAGCAGCACAGTAATAACGGCCTTCGTGGCTACGTTTGCAACCGTCGGGATAGCCTTAGCATCCCCGATCGATACGTCTTTGCGCCCCAAGGCGCGGCCCGACGGGACGCAGATCCCTGCCGTTGCCGATACGCAGGCTACCATATACGCCGAGCTGACCAGCAGTGTTCGACCGCTGGCAAGACCCAAGGATCTGGAAACCGCCGAGGCCGCACCCGTATCGACCTCTAACGCCGCTTTCGACAGATGGATACGCGGGTTCCGCGGCCGGGCACTCGCCCAGGGGATAAGTGCGCGCGTCTTCGATGCGGCCTTCCAGAATGCGCGCTACACGCCCGACGTGATCATCAAGGATCGCAATCAGACCGAGTTCAAAAGCAACATCTGGGATTACCTCGACAATGCCGCGGCCCCGCCGAAAGTCGAGGAAGGCCAGCAGGCCCTGCGCCGCCACAACCCCACCCTGCAGCGGATCGAGCAACGTTACGGGGTCGACAAGGAAGTTGTGGCAGCGGTCTGGGGATTGGAAAGCCGCTATGGCACCCGCATGGGCACCTATCCCATGATCGACGCCCTCGCCACGCTCGCCTTCGACGGGCGGCGGGGCAGTTTCTTCGAAAAGCAATTGATCACGGCTCTGAAGATCGTGCAGTCAGGCGATGTGACCTTGCGCGATTTTCAAGGATCCTGGGCCGGTGCAATGGGACACACCCAGTTCATTCCAACGTCGTACATGGCCTATGCGGTCGATTTCGACGGCGACGGAAAACGCGACGTCTGGTCGAGCGATCCTGGCGATGCGTTGGCATCGACGGCCGCCTACCTGCGGCGCTTCGGCTGGATCACGGGCCAGCCATGGGGGGTCGAAGTACGCGTTCCCCGCGGGCTCGGGAGTACGGGCGGGCAGCGGATGCCGTCGCAATGGGCCCAGCTCGGCGTGGTCGGCGTAGATGGCCGGCCGGTGCGCGATTATGGTAGCGCATCGCTGCTGATGCCCGCGGGACGCAATGGTGCGGCCTTCCTCGTCTTCAAGAATTTCTCGGTCATCAAGCGCTACAACAATTCCGACGCCTATGCCCTCGGGGTCGGCCACCTGTCGGACCGCTTGAAGGGCGGGCCGCCGATCCAGGGGCCATGGCCGCGCGGGTACGAACCGCTCTCGTTCAACGAGAAGATGGAATTGCAGAGCCTGCTCAAAAGCCGCGGCTATGCGCTGGAGAAGATCGACGGCCTGATCGGGCCGAACACCCGCACGGCCATCGCCGACTTTCAGCGCTCTGCTGGTATGCGGCCCGATGGCAACCCCTCGCAGGACGTGCTCAAACAGTTGAAGAGCCGGTGATCCGGCAGCTCAAATCCGCAGGAAGGGTTGCGCAATCCGCGGCAGCCAGCTGTTGAATTTCAGCGGCGCGTCGGTCGCGGCAAGGCAGATGCAATCCTCGCCGATATCGGCAATCGGCGTGTGATCGAGGTCTTCATTGGCGACCTCGATATCGCCGGGGCCGAAATGATCGACCTTGTCCTCGAAAGCACCCTTGAGAACCAGCGTCAGTTCAGTGCCCCTGTGACCGTGATCCGGCACGGCCGCACCGGCGGGGATGTAAAGCAGCCGCGCGGTCGCACCGCCTGAAGTCGGCAGAATTGCCTGCTTCACGCCCATCCCCACGGATCGCCAGCGGACCGCTTCGAGATCGCCGCCCACATAGGCCCGCACCGGCGCGGGAAGAACGCCTTCTTCTATCGGCGCCGCGTCAGCGGGCGCGAGCGGCCGCGTGTCGGACAGCTCGATCAGCTTGAGCGTCGAGGCAAGGCTGTCTGCCGACATCTCCTCCGCCTCGCAACTGTCCATCAAGGAACCGCCGACGGTATCGAACGCCCCGAGCCGGGCGCGGCATTCGTCACACATCGAGACATGCGCCGCCACGGCAAGGCTGAACGCCTCGGGGAGCGAGCCCGCCGAATAAGCCATCAGCAGCGCGTCAGTAAGGTGATGTTTGATCGTGTCCTGTGTCATTCTCTTCTACTTCATCGCATGGCGCAGGCGATCCAGCGCCAGCCGTATCCTCGATTTGATCGTGCCGAGCGGAAGCCCGGTTTCCTCGGCGATTTCACGGTGACTCAGGTCACCGAAATACGCCTTCTCGATCAGTTCCCTCTGTTTCGCAGGAAGCGCGGCAACCGCCTGCTCCAGCTTCTCGCTCTCCTGTTGCAGGGCCAGGATATCCTCCTGGTCCGGCTCTTCTTCCGGTCCCCACGGAAGGTCTTCCGGTTCAGGCCGCTTCATCTTGCGCAGCGCGTCGATCTTGCGATTCCGCGCGATGGTGAAAATCCAGGTCGCCGCGCTGGCGCGGGTCGGGTCGAACTGGTGCGCCTTTTGCCACACGGCGGCCATCACCTCCTGCGTGCATTCCTCGGCCATCGCGGCATCCGCGCCCGAACGCATCAGGAATGCCTTCACCCTCGGGGCAAAGTGCCGAAAGAGCGCCGCAAAGGCCGCTTTGTCGCGCGACTCCCGTATGCGAAGGATGCACGTCGACCATTCGAGGCCTGGATATTCTGGTTCGTCCTTCGCTTTCACCGGCTCCACCACCGTTATCGGTCGTAACCGGTGAATAGCACGCCCGATAACGACGGGCGAGACTGCCGGCTCTTCCAACGGTGCGGTTTCACTGTACATGGGGAATTTACGGACATCCCGGCGTGTTGGATCACCGCCACTAATTATTTTTTTCCGTTTTCATCCGATTCCCACCCCCCCGCGTAAAACCCTCAAGAACAACGAATTAACGAGTTGGGGAACGAATGCCGTTTGAGAGTGGCGCAATGACGCGCAGACGAGTTGCCGTGGTTGGCGCAGGAATATCGGGAATGGGCGCGGCCTATGCCCTGTCGGGCCTGCAGGACGTGACCCTGTTCGAGGCAGAGCCTCGGTTGGGCGGCCACGCCCGTACGGTCATGGCCGGCAAGAATGGCGATCAGCCGGTTGATACCGGGTTCATCGTTTTTAACCATGCCAATTACCCGAACCTGACACGCCTGTTCAAGGAACTCGACGTGCCCGTCACGAAGAGCGACATGAGCTTCGGCGCATCGGTGCGCGGTGGCGCGGTGGAATACGGCCTGGCCGGGGCTGCGGCGTTCTTTGCGCAGAAGCGCAATGCGCTGAATCCGTGGTTCCTGTCGCTCCTGCGCGACATCTTCCGCTTCAATGCCCGCGCGCTGGATACGGTGGGCGCTTGCCCCGACCTCTCGATCAACGAGTTTCTGCACCATGTCGGGACCGGCCGCTGGTTCCGCGACTATTACCTGCTGCCCCTCACCGGCGCGATCTGGTCCACGCCGACACGGCAGGTGGGGGCCTTCCCGGCAAAGGCGATGGTGCGGTTCCTGAAGAACCACGGCCTTTTGTCCTATGACGGGCAGCACCAGTGGTACACGGTCCGGGGCGGCTCGGTACAGTACGTGGACCGGGTCGGCGCCGCGCTCCGCCGGCAGGGGGCAGAACTGCGCCTCGGCTGCCCGGTGCAGGGCGTGCGGCGCGACGCGACGGGCGTCTTCGTCAAGACCCATGGCGGCGACTGGGAGCATTTCGACGATATCGTTTTCGCCACCCATTCCGACGACAGCCTCGCCCTGCTGAACGTCCCCAGCCCCGAGGAAAAGGCCGCGCTCGGCGCCGTGCGCTACCAGCCGAACGACGTCGTACTGCACGCCGATACTAGCGTGATGCCAAGGCGCCGCCCGGTCTGGTCGTCGTGGAACTATTCCGAAAGCCCGGCAAGGCGCGACGGCCAGATCGACATCACCTACTGGATGAACCGCCTGCAGCCGATCCCGGCGGATGACCCGCATTTCGTGACGCTCAACTCCAACCGGCCGATCCGGGAGGAGCTGATCTACGACCAGGTCACCCTGCGCCACCCTGTCTATGACCTTGCCGCCTTTGACGCGCAGGCAACGTTGCGGGCGATGAACGGGGCGCGGAACACGTGGTATTGCGGCGCGTGGATGCGCGACGGCTTTCACGAGGACGGGCTGGCCTCGGGGCTCGAGGTGGCCGACGCAATCGTTGCGAAGAGCGCGATCCCGATGGCGGCCGAATGAACCAGGTCGACCATATCGCCGGCCACACGTGGCACGGGCGCAAGGGCGCGGTCGAGAACGCCTTCCGCTACGGGATCGACTACGTGCTGCTCGATGCCGAGGGCGAACCGGACGCCCCCCGGCTGTTCGGGCGAAACCGCGCCGGGCTGGCCTCGGTCTGGGACAGCGATCATGGCGGGCCGCCGAAACACGGGCGCGGCCCGGCATGGGTGCGCGAGGTGCTGGAGACGCATGGGCTGGGCAGCCCCGCGCGCATCGAGCTTCTCGCGCAGCCCCGTATCCTCGGCCACGTCTTCAACCCGGTGGCATTCTGGATCTGCCGCGATGACGAGGGCAACGTGCCCGTGATCATCGCCGAGGTCACCAACACCTATGGCGACCGCCATTGCTATCTCTGCCATCGCGAGGATCTTGCCCCGATCGGCGCGCAGGATCGGCTGAAAGCCCGCAAGCTTCTGCACGTGTCGCCCTTCCAGCGGGTCGAGGGGGGATACGAGTTCCGATTCGACCTGCGCCCCGACCATATCGGGATCTGGATCGATTTCACCGGCGGCAATGGCGGCGTCACGGCGACGCTGGTCGGCAAGCGGCAACGCCTGAGCAACTGGAGCCTGATCAACGCCTGCCTGCGGCGGCCCTTCGGGTCGCGCCGGGTTCTGGCGCTGATTCACTGGCAGGCGCTGAAGCTGTGGTGGAAGGGCGCGCATTTCCGCGCCCGCCCCGAACCGCCACGGCAAGAGGTCAGCCGGTGAAAACCGCGCCGCGCCTGCCTGCGTTCGGCCTCTTTGCCGCCATGCTGGCCGCGGCCGGGCTGCCGCTCTACATCCATGCGCCGAAATTCTACGTCGACGAATACGGCGTCTCTCTGGCCGCCCTTGGAACGGTGCTGTTTGCGCTGCGGCTGATCGACGTGGTGCAGGACCCGCTACTCGGTCGTCTGGCATCCCTCCTTCAGAACCGGCGGGCCATTTCGGTGGCCGTCGCCGTGATTACAATGGCCGCCGCGATGCTGGGCCTGTTCGCGGTTGCGCCGCCCTTCGCACCGCTCGCATGGTTCGCGCTCATGCTGACGCTGGTCTTCTCCAGCTTCAGCTACCTGACCATCTGCTTCTATGCCGAAGGCGTGTGCTCCGCCGCCCGATTGACCGGCCAGGGCCACCTCCAACTCGCCCGCTGGCGGGAAACCGGCGCCCTTCTGGGCATTTGCGTCGCTTCGGTCGCGCCGGTGCTGATCGGGGGATATGGCGGCTTCGCGCTGGCCTTCGCCCTCCTGTCCGTCGTGGCAATCCGGGCCATGCACCGGGAATGGCGCGGCGCGGCGGTTGGCAACGACATGGGCTTTCTCACCGTCCTGCGCGACTCGGTGGCCCGCAGGCTGTTGCTGGTGGCCCTCTTCAATGCGGCCCCTGTCGCCGTCAGCTCGACCCTCTTCCTGTTCTACGTGGAAAGCCGCCTTCAGGCGCCCGGCTGGGAAGGTCCGTTCCTGTTGCTGTTCTTCCTGTCCGCCGCGCTGGCCGCGCCCTTCTGGGGCAAGCTGGCCGAGACGGCGGGTGCAAGACGGGTTCTGCTGATCGGCATGGTGCTCTCGATCCTCTCCTTCGGCAGTGCCATCTGGCTGGGCGCGGGCGATACGTTGGCCTTCGGGCTGATCTGCCTTGCCTCGGGCGCGGCGCTCGGGGCCGACATGACGCTTCTGCCCGCCCTCTTCGCCCGGCGCATGGCCGAGATATCGCCGGGCGCGAGCGAGGCGTTCGGCCTGTGGTCCTTCGTGTCGAAATTCACGCTGGCCTTCGCGGCGGTCACGCTCCTGCCGCTGCTCGAAGCGGGCGGATTCACCGCCGGCGGAGAGAACGGCGCCGGCGCGCTCTGGCTGCTCAGCCTGCTTTACGGCGCGGTGCCGTGCATTCTGAAACTGCTGGCGATCGGGCTGTTGGCAACGATTGACTTCGGGGAACGGGAGGTTGCGGCATGACGCCTGTCACTTGCTTCCTTCTCGGGGTCATTGCGGCGCTGGCGGGCGTTCTGCTCTTCAACCGGATCACGGGCTTCTCGGCACAGAAAACGTCCGATTATGCCGGTCAGGATCCCGCCTTTGACCTGCGCACCCATCTCAGCGGGGCAATCAAGTGCGAGGGCGTGATCTATGGGCCGACCGGACGCGTCGCCTCTCGTTTCGTGGGGGATTTCGAGGCGAATTGGCAGGGCAATCGGGGCGTGATGACCGAGTATTTCCTGTATGACAGCGGCACCACCCAGACCCGCCAGTGGCAGCTGCAACTGGGAAATGACGGCCGCATCAGGGCCGAGGCCGACGATGTGATCGGAACCGGCAGCGGGCAACAAGAGGGGCCCAGCGTAAACCTCAACTACACGATCCGCCTCCCGCGTGAGGCCGGGGGCCACGTGCTGAACGTGACCGACTGGATGTACCTTGCGCCGAACGGGGTGATCGTGAACCGCAGCCAGTTTCGCAAGTTCGGGATCAAGGTGGCGGAACTGGTGGCAACAATGCGAAGGGTAGACACGGTTTGACGGAATTTTCTGGCAAGACATACTGGCTGGTCGGCGCCAGCGAAGGGCTGGGCGAGGCTCTGGCCCACAAGCTCAGCATCGAGGGGGCAAGCCTGATCCTGTCCGCGCGCAACCGCGAGCGGCTGGAGGAGGTGGCGACCGCCCTGCCCGGCCGCGCCCGGGTGGTGACCATCGATGTCAGCGACGAGGACAGCGTGCGCAACGCCGCGCAGGAGGTCGGGGAAGTCGACGGGCTGGTCTATCTGGCCGGCGTCTACTGGCCCATGCCGGCGACCGAGTGGAATACCGAGCACGGCATCAAGATGGCCGACATCAACTTCACCGGCGCCTTCCGCGTGCTGGGGCAGGTCGTGCCCAAGATGGTCGAGCGGGATCACGGTCATATCGTTCTGACCGGCTCGCTGTCCGGCTTTCGCGGACTGCCCGGCGCCGTGGGCTATGCCCCGTCGAAGGCCGGGGTGATGGCACTGGCCCAGTCGATGCGGGCCGATTTGTGGCGCACGGGGGTGCGGGTGCAACTGGCCAACCCCGGCTTCATCAAGACCCGGCTCACCGACAAGAACGACTTTCGCATGCCGTTCCTGATGTCCCCGGAGCAGGCCGCGGCAGAGATGATGACCCTGATGCGTGACGAGAGTGCCTTCGACCGGCATTTTCCCGCCGCCTTCAGCTGGGTGTTCCGGCTGTCACGGTTCCTGCCGAACTGGGCCTACTACCGGCTGTTTGCGTGAGATCAAGGACTCCCGCTAAGCTGTCAGGCGATGATCCTCGCCATATGCGTGAACGGGAGTTGGAACATGCTTGAGATCAGCAGCTACAAGATCGCACAGGTGATCCTGATGGCGCGCGAACTTGGCCGCGCCGAGGGCGAGCTTCGCGCCTTCATCGACCGCCTGACCGAGGAGGAACAGGCCAGCCTTGTCGCCGTGATGTGGATCGGCCGGGGCAGCTTCGGCGCAGACGAGTTGGAGGAGGCGAAAACCACTGCGATGAACGAGGCGACGACGCCGACCGCCGACTACCTGCTCGGATCGCCGCACCTGTCCGATCATCTCGAGAACGGGCTCGACGAGCTTGGCATTTCGGTAATCGACGACGAAGACGACCTCGTGCGGGGCGGCTGAGGCGGCAGAAACGCCTTTGGAACGATGCCGGGCCGTACTAGGCTTCGCGGGACACGCCCCAAGCCAGGCCCGGCCCATGACCGATCTTTCCCTGCCCGCCGCCCTGCGGATCATCGAAACCGCGCTGTCCGGTACCCGCTCGGGCCCGGATCGGCGAATCGCCGTCTGCGTGGTCGATGCCGGCGGCCATCCGCTGGCCATGCAGCGAGAACCTGACGCGGCACCGCTTCTGGCGCATATCGCCGAGGCCAAGGCGCGCACCTGCATCCTCTACGGCAAACCCACGAAGACCGTGATGGAATGGGCCAACGAGACGCCGAACTGGTTTCACGGCGTGCGCGAGGTGGCGCTGGCCCGCTCGGGCCTTCCACTGACCGCCAGCAAGGGCGGCGTTTTCGTAAGGGATTCGGGCGGCAAGGTGCTCGGCGCGGTTGGCGTAGCAGGCGAGGCCGGGGAATATGACGAGGCCTTTGCCGTGGCGGGCATCGAAGCAGCGGGTTTCGTCGCGGATGCCGGGTGAGTGGCGTGGGTGATCTCGAACAACCGATAGACACCGTCATGCTTGCCGAGGGCCTGCGATGGGAGGATGTCTGGTTCGCTGTCGGCACTGTCGATGCCGACACCCTGGCGATCGGAGAGCCGGCCTATCACCAGAAGAACTGGAGCTACCTGATCACCGATGGCGGCGAGAGCCTGCTGTTCGACACGGGCTCCGGGCGGCGCCCCATCGCCCCGCTGGTGGCCCGGCATACCGCCGCGTCGACCCAGGCCTTTCCCTCGCACATGCATTTCGACCATCTCGGCGGCGTCAACGCGTTCGGCCCGGTCATCGTGGCCGACCTGCCCATGCTTCGGGCGATGGCCCCCGATGACACGCTGACCCCGACCGAAGAGGCGTATCTTGGGCATTACGAGAACCTCACACCACCGAGCTTCCCTGTCGGCCATTGGGCCGGGATCGGCGACGTTCTGCAGGTGGGCCTGCGCCACCTGCACTTGTTGCACACGCCCGGCCATTCGCCCGACTCGGTGTCGCTGTGGGAGCCGGCGCGGAACCGTCTCTACGCGGCCGATTTCGTTTATCGCGGGGCGCTCTATGCCCAGACGCCCGGCGCCTCCCTGCCGGATTACCGAGCCACGCTCGAAACGCGGCTCGACAGCCTGCCCGGGGATATCGAGATCCTCGGCGCGCATGGCCAGACCGAGGGCGGCACCGATGACGTGCCCAGGCTGGGTTACGCCGATCTTTCGGACCTGCACAAGGCCGTCTGCGCGCTGCTGTCAGGTGAACCGCACGACGGCGAGCGTACCGTCAATCCGCGCATGAGGCTGCTCTATTCCGAGGCCAGCTTCACCGGCTGACCCCGGTCACATGTGATTGACCACCTGCAGATGCTGCGCCAGCCGGTCCACCTCGCCCAGGAACCGCAGCACCAGCCGCGGATCGTGCGGGGCGGGCGAAACCCCGGCCGGGATCTCGCGGTTCAGCAACGCCTCGATCGCCAGCGACACCGGGATTGACACAAGCCGCGCCATCGCCGTGCCGCGCTCGTCGCCCCAGGCATCCATCACGAAGGTCTTGTGCCAGACGGTCACCCCCTCACGCTCGGCATTGAGCGAGACACAGAGCACCACGCGGTCGGGCTCGCCCTCGTCATAGGCGTGCTCATTCCAGAACTGCTCGGACATCTCGCGCAGCCGCTCGTCGCCGGATTTGCCTTCCAGCGTCTCGACCTCGGCAAAGATATCCTTCCATGCGTCGGCCCAGCCGTTGAGCCGCAGCGTGCCGCGCACGAATTCCTTCACCCTCCACGAGGGGTCGAAGCGGTAATCCTCGATGAAGGGCACGCTGTCGCGGTTCGGGTAGACCTCGAAGGTTTCCGGCGTGGGCAGTGGCGCGTCGTAGCTGGAAATCGCATCCCACGGCCGAGCCACCTGCAACTCGGTGAAGTTTCGGATCGACCGGGAAGGCGAACGCAACGCCTTCAGCACGCCAAGGGGCGACCAGCTGAACTTGTAGCGAAAGGCATTGGCGTATTTCGGAATGCCGCCGCAATAGGAGGTGAAAGACAGGTCGTTGTCGGGCGAGAATTCGTCCGACCCGCGGTAATCGGTCACAAGGTGATGCGCCATCAGGTGGTCGATGCCGGGGTCGAGGCCGACCTCGTTGACGCAGCACACCCCGCGCACCAGCGCCTTGGCGTGCAGCTCCCGCATCTCGGGCGCGATGTAGGAGGAGGAGACGAAATGCGCTCCGTGATTGATGCACATCTCGGCGATCGGCACGTGCCAGTCGCCCGGCAGCATCGAGACGACCACATCGCCTTCCTCGGTTTCGGACGAAAGCTGATCGAAATCGAAAGCGGCGATGTTGTCGGTCAGGTCGCCCACCGCCTCTCGCGCCTTGTCGGCGGTCCGGTTCCAGACCTTGACGGGGTGCCCGTTCTCGATCAGCCGCCGCAGGCCGGGGATGGCGGAAAGGCCGGTGCCGCACCAATGAATCGTCATGTCTCAGACCTCCTTCAGATGGGTCCGGAACGTGGCCTCGGCCCGGCCCCAGACATTTTCTTGCAACTTGTCCAATGCCTTGAGCGAGGGGAAGAGCTGTTCGGCAAAGTCTTCCGACGACTCCAGCGGCAGAAGCGACGGCAGGTTGTCGATCGCCATCACGTCGAGCGGCGGGGCGTCATGCACCCGGACGGCCGGCGCGGCCCAGGTTGTGGCCTCGCTGTAAACCCGCACCGGATTGTAATCGCTGTCGGGGTCGCAGGCGATATCGCCTACGACGGATAGCCGGCGGTCCGCGTTGAGCGCCGATTGCGGTACGAAGACGGGCGTGCCGGGGTGGGCGAGAATGCAGTTGAAGAACAGGTCATGGTCCAGGATCTCCGGGAACGGCCCGCCCGAGGCGGTCTCCTCCATGTCCCAGCGGGTGGGGGTGATGCCCATGGCCTCACACAGGTCCGCGGCACCGGTGCCGACCCTGCCCAGTGCACCGATCACGATGGCGGTGGGCCGGGTTCCGCCCGCCCTGTCGAGATCGGCAGCGAGGTCAGACAGCAGCGCGCCCTTGTCCCGCCACGTGCTGACCGGCGGGCAATAGCCGCCCTGTTTCTGCGCCGCCCACGCCTTGAGCGACACTGCCGCCCCGGCATAGCCCGCCCAGTAGCCGAAAGCAGCCACGCGCCGGCCGCTCTCATCCACGAGGTACTCGAGGTCATAAAGCGTCCCGCCCCCGGCCTTGAACCGCTCCAGCAGGCGGCGGCCGGCGAACTGGCCCTTGAACGCATGGCCGAACATGATGTGCCGGTGCGGCAGCGGCGTGCCGTCGTCGGGCAACTCCTTGAGCCCGAAGATGATCGCCTCGCGCGGGGCATCCGGCCAGCTGTTCTCCGGCGCCACCTCGCATCCCGCGTCGGCATAGCCCTCGATCGGCAGGATGCGCGTGGCGCTGTCCTCGACCGTCACGCGAAACCCCTGCGCGATCAGCTCCGCCGCGCCGGCGGGCGTGATGCCCACGCGTTCCTCGTTTTCCCGCTGCTCGGCGCGGACCCAAAGATGCGTCATTCTTGAAAACCCTCAGACAAAGGTGCGGGCGTGGGCCCGGTCGGGCGCGTCCAGATGCGGCGTGGCGTTGAACGTCCCCACCATCAGCATGTCATGCACGTAATGCAGCCGGTGCATCGAGCTGTTCATGATCTGCAGCATGACCTTGGCCATGCCGCTGTTGTCCAGCCCGAGCGCGTGGCGCATCGCCATCCCGATCACGCCGCCCGAGGTCACGATCAGGATGCGCCCGTTCCCGCCGCACAGTTCGTCGACCACCGCGGTCACGCGTTCGGAAAACTGCGGATAGGTCTCGGGCACCGTGGTCAGTCGGTCCTCGGTCCAGTGGGTAATGACCTGCGGCAGGTGGATGGCGAACTCTGTCGGGTCGCGCGGCGCGGGGATGCCGTGCTGGGCCTCCATCGCCGTGGCCATGGCGAAATAGCTCAGCTCGTCGAGCCGCGCATCCTGCTTGGTGATGTCAAACCCCATCTCCAGAGCCGTTTCGGTCTGGCGCGACAGGGTTCCGGTGATGACGGCGTCGAAATGCGGGTTGGTATCGCGCAGGTGCGCGCCCAGCCACCTTGCCTGCTCCCGCCCGAGATCGGACAGCCTGTCATAGCTCTCTTCGTCGGTGGCATGGCTGTTCGCCTGCCCATGCCGCACAAGGATAATTTCCGCCACCTGCGCCCTCTCTCGTCGTTCCGCACGTTCTTAGCGGCGATCCAGCGAAGGGAAAAGCAGGTGGCGGCGATTTATGGGACTACGTCGGGCCGGTTACTTCGCAAGCGACTGCGCATAGGCCTCGAGCTGGTCGGCCACCGTGCCCCAGCCGTCGAAGAAGCCCATGTCTTCATGGGTCTTGCGCGACTCCTCAGAACGGTGCCGGGCGATGGCGGTGTAGGTGGTCGCCCCGTTGCCGGCATCCTCGAACAGGACGATGGCGGTCATGAACGGATCGGGCGCGGGTTTCCAGCCTTCGCTGTAGGCATCCGTGAAGACAAGCTTTTCCTGGTCGACAACGTCGAGAAAAACGCCCTTGTTGTCCATCTTCTTGCCTTCGACCTCGAAGACGGTATTGAACCGCCCGCCAACGCGCAGGTCGATCTCGCAATCGGTCACCTTGTGGGGCTTCGGTACGAAGAACTGCTTGATGTGTTCGGGCGTCGTCCAGCATTCCCAGAGCAATGCGCGCGGCGCTTTCAGCGTTCTGGTGAAGCTGAGATCAGTTTTCGGGTCGAGGGTCATTTTCGCGTTTCCTTGCAAGTTGGGTGACATAGTCGTCGGACTGGTCAAGCCGCCCTTCCCACAGGGCGCGCTGTTCCTCCAGCCAGCCGGTGACGGGCAGGAAGGCATCGGGCATCAGCCTGCAGATGCGGGTGCGGCCCTTTTTCTCGGTCGCGATCAGCCGGGCATCCTCCAGCTTTCGCAGATGGCCCATGAAGGACGGCAACGCCATGTCGTGCGGCGCCGCCAGCTCGCTGACACTGGCCGGGCCCCGCGCCAGCCGCGACAGGATTTCGCGGCGGGTCGGGTCGCCCAGCGCAGTGAAGACAGCATCGAGCTTTGCATCATACTTAGCCATAAAGCTAAGTAAATGGCCGCTCGATTCCCGTCAAGCTGAAACTTAGCCGTTCACCTAAATAAGCACCATTTCGTTGACGATCAGAAACTTCGGTTCCGCCCCGTGGCGCAAATCCGTTGCGAGGTGTCGGGATTGTCGGACTCGAATTCGCCCGCGCATGCTCTATCATGCGCGACAAAGGAGGCACCCCATGTCCGAGACGATCAAGATCACGCTGGATGGCAAGGAAATCGAAGCCGAGGCCGGCCAGACGATCTGGGAAGTGGCCCATGGCCGCGGGCTGGTGATTCCGCACCTGTGCCACAAGCCGGCGCCGGGCTATCGCCCCGATGGCAACTGCCGGGCCTGCATGGTCGAGGTCGAGGGCGAGCGCACGCTCGTCGCCTCCTGCATCCGCGAAGCGAAGGACGGCATGAACGTCACCACCAATTCCGCCCGGGCCGAGAATGCCCGCAAACTGGTGGTCGAAATGCTGCTGGCCGACCAGCCCGAACAGGAAGAGGCGCACGACAAGTCGAGCCACCTGTGGGACATGGCGAAACTCCAGGGTGTCACCGAAAGCCGCTTTCCGAAGCTCGAGAAGGACCGCGTACCGCTGCTCGACGACAGCCACGTCGCCATGCGCGTCAACCTCGATGCCTGCATCCAGTGCAACCTGTGCGTCCGCGCCTGCCGCGAGGTCCAGGTCAACGACGTGATCGGCATGGCGGGCCGCGGGCACGATGCCTACCCCGTCTTCGACTTCGACGACCCGATGGGAGAATCGACCTGCGTGGCCTGCGGCGAATGCGTTCAGGCCTGCCCGACCGGCGCGCTGATGGAAGCCACCGTGCTGGACGAGGCACAGGTCGGCGACAGCGCGGATTACGACGAGGAAGTTCAAAGCGTCTGCCCGTTCTGCGGCGTCGGCTGCCAGGTCAGCCTGAAGGTCAAGGACGGCAAGGTGAAATACGTCGACGGCATCAACGGCCCGGCGAACGAGGGGCGGCTGTGTGTGAAGGGCCGGTTCGGTTTCGACTACATCCACCACCCCCACCGCCTGACCAAGCCGCTGATCCGGCGCGAGGATGCTCCCGAGAAGGGTCTGAACGTTGATCCGTCGAACTGGCAGGAATTCTTCCGCGAAGCCGACTGGGACGAAGCAATGAGCTTTGCCGCAGGCGGCCTGCAAAAGCTGAAGGACACGCATGGCGGCAAGTCGGTCGCGGGGTTCGGCAGCGCCAAGTGCACCAATGAAGAAGCCTATCTCTTCCAGAAGTTCATCCGGCAGGGCTTTGGCCACAACAACGTCGATCACTGCACCCGGCTGTGCCACGCCTCCTCGGTGGCCGCGCTGATGGAGAATGTCGGTTCCGGCGCCGTGACCGCGACGTTCAACGAGATCGAGAATGCCGACGTGGCCATCGTCATCGGCGCCAACCCGATCGAGAACCACCCCGTCGCCGCGACCTATTTCAAGCAGTTCACCAAGCGCGGCGGCAAACTGATCGTGATGGACCCGCGCGGCGTTGGCCTGCGCCGCTTCGCCACCCACATGCTGCAGTTCAAGCCGGGCGCCGACGTGTCGATGCTCAACGCGATCATGCACGTGATCGTCGAGGAAAAGCTCTACGACCAGCAGTATATCGAGGCCTTCACCGAGAACTGGAAGGCCGAGAAGGACCACCTCGCCCAGTTCCCGCCCGAGAAGATGGAAGCGCTCTGCGGCATTCCCGCCGAGACGCTGCGAGAGGTCGCCCGCGACTTCGCCACCGCCAAGCGGGGCATGATCTTCTGGGGCATGGGCATCTCGCAGCATATCCACGGCACTGACAACTCGCGCTGCCTGATTTCGCTGGCACTTATGTGCGGCCATGTGGGCCGGCCCGGCACCGGGCTGCACCCGCTGCGCGGCCAGAACAACGTTCAGGGCGCCTCGGATGCCGGCCTGATCCCGATGTTCCTGCCCGATTACCAGCCGGTCACCGACGACGGCGTGCGCAAGGCGTTCACCGAAGTCTGGGAATCGGGCGATTTCTCGAGCGAGAAGGGCCTGACCGTCACCGAGATCATGGATGACGTCCATGCCGGCAACACCCGCGGCATGTATATCCTGGGCGAGAACCCGGCCATGTCGGACCCGGATGTGGAACACGCCCGCGACGCGCTGGCCAAGCTCGAACACCTTGTCGTGCAGGATATCTTCCTGACCGAGACGGCGAACTATGCCGACGTGATCCTGCCCGCCTCGGCCTTCTACGAGAAGTCGGGCACCGTCACCAACACCAACCGGCAGGTCCAGATGGGCCGCCCCGCCGTGTCGCCCCCGGGCGAGGCGCGCGAGGACTGGAAAATCACCGTCGAACTGGCGCAACGCCTTGGGCTCGACTGGCGCTACGACAGCCCGGCGGACGTGTTCGCCGAGATGAAGCTGAACATGAAGTCCTTCGACAACATCACCTGGGACCGGCTGGCGAACGAGAACGCGGTGACCTACCCGTCGCTCTCGCCCGAGGATCCGGGGCAGCCCATCGTCTTCGGCGACGGCTTCCCGCGTAGCGAGGGCCGCGCGCGCTTTACCCCGGCCAGCGTCATCCCGCCCGACGACGTGCCGGACGCGGAGTATCCGATGGTCCTGACCACGGGCCGACAGCTCGAACACTGGCACACCGGGTCGATGACCCGCCGCGCATCGGTGCTGGACGCGGTCGAACCCGAGGCCAACTGCTCGCTGCACCCCTCGACCCTGCGCAAGCTGGGGGTGGAGCCGGGAGGCATGCTGCGGCTGACCACCAAGCGCGGCAGCATCGAGGTCATGGCCCGCGCCGACCGCGCCATCGCGCCCGACATGGTGTTCCTGCCCTTCGCCTATGTCGAGGCGGCGGCGAACATCCTGACCAACCCGGCGCTCGACCCCTACGGCAAGATCCCCGAGTTCAAGTATTCGGCGGTGAAGGTCGAGGCCGTCGATCCGGAGCAGGTGGCGGCGGAGTAACGCGAACCGGCGCCGCCCCGCTTGCTGCAAGCGCTGGTCCATGAGTATTTGTGGAACAGTGAAAATGCAGGGAGTGCGCGATGTTGGACGTCGATTCCGAAAGATTCCTGTCGGAGCTGCACGAGCTGCGGCAGTTCGGCGCCGCAGGTGTGGGCAAGGGCGTCGTGCGCCCGGCCTATTCCGAGGCGGACGTGGCGGCACGCGAATGGCTGATCGGCCGGATCGAAGCGGCTGGGCTCGAACCGCGGGTCGATCCGATGGGGTCGGTATTCGGTCTGGCCGAGGGGCACAGCCTGCTGGTCGGAAGCCATACCGACAGCCAGCCCGAGGGCGGCTGGCTTGACGGGGCCCTTGGCGCGATGGCGGGGCTGGAGATCGCCCGCGCCGCGAAGGAGGCCGGCGGGCCGCCGGTGTCCTGCGTGTCGTTCCAGGACGAGGAAGGCCGGTTCGGCGTGACCACCGGCAGCACGGTCTGGTCGGGGGCGTTGTCGCTGGAGGAGGCGGACAAGCTGACCGACCGGGAGGGCGTCACGCTGGCCAACGCGCGAGCGTCGATGCAGCATCTGGCGGGCGATTTCGTCGAGCCGTCGCACTTCAACGGCTTCCTCGAGATGCATATCGAGCAGGGCCCCTGGCTGGAACAGGCGGGCGAGGCGGTGGGCGTGGTCAGCGGCATCGTCGGCATCCGCGACATGCGGATCACGCTTACCGGCCAGCAGAACCACGCCGGCACCACGCCCATGCACCTGCGCCGCGACGCGTTTCAAGGCCTCTCGGCTTTCAACCAGCGGACCAACGACCGTTTCCGCGACGTCGTGACACCCCAGACCGTCTGGACCATCGGCCATGTCCGGCTGCACCCCGACGCCCATTCCATCGTGCCGGGGCAATGCGTATTCTCGATGCAGTGGCGGGATGGCGACGGGGACCGACTGCTCCGGATGGAAGAGATCATCCGCGCCACGGCGGAGGAGGTGGCGCAGGACTTCGGGCTGGGGCTGGATTTCGGCCCGATGCTGGGGCTGGAGCCGGTGGAGATGGCCCCGCATCTGCGCAAGGCGTTGCAGGAGAGCGCCGAGACGCAATCGCCGGGACGGTGGCGCGACATGCCCTCGGGCGCTCTGCACGACGCGACGAACGTCGCCAAACTCATGCCGGCGGGGATGCTGTTCGTGCCGTCCATAGGCGGGATCAGCCACGATTTCGCGGAGGACACCGACGAGGGCGACCTGGTGACCGGGTTGAAGGTTCTGGCGGGCGCCGTGGCGCGGCTTGGGCAGGCGCGCTAGGGCTTTTGTCCGCATCCAGGGACAGGGGAACGGGAGAGGGAGACGGGAATGGATATCATCGGACTTGTGTACTACGGCGCCATCTGTGGCGTGTTGGGCGGTATCAGCCCGAGGATCGGCGAGGCGCCGGTGCGCGTGGCGCTCGGCATCGGGGTCGGAATCGCGGCGGCGGGCCTGCTGCCCTATATCCGGCAGATGGTCGGCTGAACCTCAGCCCCAATCCACGTCACCGAGGAAGATGTACCCCGCGCCGTAGATCGTCTTGATGAGGCGGGGGTTCTTGGGGTCTTCGCGCAGCTTGGTGCGCAGGCGCGAGATGCGCACATCCATCGCACGGTCGAAGCTGTCCCCCGCCGCACCGCCCAGCGCCTCCTGCATCGCCTGGCGGGAAATCAGCCGCTTGGGCCGCTCGAGAAACAGGCGCAGCACCTCGCCCTCGGCATGGGAA
This sequence comes from Roseovarius sp., assembly GCF_965228755.1. Classification (GTDB taxonomy): domain Bacteria; phylum Pseudomonadota; class Alphaproteobacteria; order Rhodobacterales; family Rhodobacteraceae; genus Roseovarius. The sequence goes on along the minus strand of NZ_CBDDIG010000013.1, from coordinate 457,272 downwards.
AAGGGGGTTTCCGTTCCGGTTTCGTCTTCCAGCGCGTAGCGGTCGAAATGCGCCGTCCACCCGTTGAACCGGGCGGTGTCGCCGGTTTGCGGCGTCAGCGTGTCACGGCGCAGGCGGGCGCGGATGCGGGCCACCACTTCGGCCGGGTCGAAGGGCTTGATGATGTAATCGTCGGCACCCAGTTCCAGCCCCGTCACCCGGTCCTGCACCTGCGCGCGGCCCGAGATGATGATGACGGTCGCCCCCTGTTCCAGCGCCAGCCGGTGCACCAGCGTTAGCCCGTCGCGGTCGGGCAACGATAGGTCGACAAGGCAGACATCGGGTTTCGTCTGCCGGATCGCCGCCTCGAACTCGGTCGCGCGGGAAAAGGCCATGGTGCGGAAGCCCGCCTCTTCCAGCGCGTCGGAGAGCATCGACCGGATGGCGGGCTCGTCGTCGAGGATGGTGACCAGCGGCGCGCTCATGCCGCCGCCCCGGTTGCCAGCAGCGCCGCCAGTTCGGCGGCGGCGAAGGGTTTGCGCAGGACCGGCGCGCGCTGACGTGCGGCGCGGTGCAGCGGGTCGTCGGGCGGCAGCGAGGTCATCAGGTAGGCCGGGCAATGCCCCTCGGGCAGCGCATCGAGAAGGTCGATGCCGGTCTGGTCGCCCTCGAGCGAGATATCAGACAGCAGCACCGATATCTCCGGCAACTCCGCGACCAGCGACAGCGCCTCGGCGGCGCTCGACGCCTCGATCACAAGGTGGCCCGCGTCGCGCAGCATCTCGCGGATCGTGTCGCGCAGGTCGGGGCTGTCCTCGACCAGCAGCACCAGCCCGGGCGCCACCCCGCCCTCGGCCACCCGCAGCGGCAGACGGATCGAAACATGCCCGCCGCCCTCGGTATTCGACAGGCGCACCCGGCCGCCGGCCAGCTTGGTCATGTCATAGACCATCGCCAGGCCGAGGCCCGACCCCTCGCCGCCCTTGGTCGTGAAGAACGGCGCCAGCGCGTGTTGCAGCGCCTGTTCGGAAAAGCCGGGGCCGGTATCCTCGACCGTGAATTCCAGCCAGGTCTCGCGCACGCTGCGGGCCGTCAGCGTGATCCGGCCCGAGGCGCCACAGGCGTCGCGGGCGTTGATCACGAGGTTGAGGAGGGAATCCTGCAGCATCCCCGTATCGAGGCTGTAGGACGGCGCGTCGGCCAGGTTGTTGATCGACAGCTGCACCCCTTCCGGCAGGGTCGACAGGGCCAGCGTTTCCAGGTCGGCAAGGAAGGCCGGCAGGTTGGTCGGCCGGGCGGTGTGCTCGCGCGGGCCGGTCATGTCGGCGATCCGGTTGAGCAACCCGCCGCCGCGGCGGGCCGCCGAGATGGTGGCGGCGATCAGGCCGCTGGCCTCCTCCGGCAGGTCCATGCGTTGCAGCTTGGACTGCATGCCGAGGATGATGGTCAGCAGGTTCGAGAAATCATGCGCCATGCCGCTGGTCAGCTGCGCCGCCATCTCGCGCCGCCTGGTCTGTTGCAGCGCCGCGCGGGTCTGGGCCTCTTCGGTGACATCCATCGACAGCAGGTAGACGCCGCCCTGCGTTTCGTCGGGCGTGAAGGCCGTGCGGATGCGGCGGGAACTGGGCTCGTGGGTGAATTCGAACACCGACGCCTCGCCCGCGAAGGCCGCGTCGAGCTTTTCGCGGATCATGCCATAAGCCGCCGGGTCGAGCGCCTCGTCGATGGGCAGGCCGATAATGTCGGATTTCGAGCCGGGCAGCACGGCGCTGAGCCGGCGGTTGGAATACGTATAGCGCCGGTCGCCGCCGACATGGGCGATATGGGCGGGCATCATCTCGGTCGTGAGCCTTGTTCGCGCCTCGGATTCGGTGAGCTGGCGCTGCGCCTCTTCCAGCGCGGTGATGGTGGCCTGCAGCCGGCGGTTGGTGGCGGCCAGTTCCTCGGAATACCCCATGAGCTGGCCCGACAGCTCCTCCGACCGGGCGCGCAGGAGGGCCTCCTGCTGCTTGACGCGGGTGATGTCGGTGTAGACGGCGATCCAGCCACCCTGCGGCAGCGGCGAGCCCTCGACCGAGATCATCCGCCCGTTCGAGCGGGTCCGCTCCATGTAATGCGGCTTGAAGGCCAGCGCGGTGTCGACCCGCGCCTCGACCGCTGCCTCGACATCATCGACGGGCCCGTATTCGCCGCGCGTCACGAGGTGGCGGATCGTGTCTTCGAACGATGCGCCGGGGGTGCACAGCGAATCGGGCAGGTTGAACATGTCTCGAAAGCGCTGGTTGCAGATGACCAGCTGCAGGTCGCGGTCATAGATGGTCAGGGCCTGCTGGATCAGGTTCAGGCCCGCCATGGTCATCATGTCTGTCTGGAGCGTGTCAGCCATCCCGGGCCGCCCATGCCAGCGCATCTTCCAGCCGGTCATCGCCCCAGAACAGCTCGTCGCCCACGGTAAAGCTGGGCGCGCCGAACATGCCGCGGCGGCCGGCCTCCTCCGTCGAGAGCCGCAGGGCGTGCTTGTTTTTGTCGCCCTGGGCTGCGTCGAGAATACCCTCGGGCAGCTTCGCCATCCCGGCGCAGGCCGCGATCACGTCGGGCTCGGAGATGTCCTGCGATTCGGAGAACTGCATCAGGTAGACGTTCTGGCAGAAGGCCACCTTCGCCGCCCCCTCTGGCGCGGCCTGGGCCACGCGGGCGGCAAGCAGGCTGTTCTGCGGGAACGGATCGGGGCGGTTGAAGCCCAACCCGTAGCGTTCGGCCCGTCGTTCCATGTCGCGCCACATGTAGGTGCCCTTGGCGTGATAGATGTTGAACGGCGAGGTCTTCCAGCCCTGGCTGTTGAAGATCGGGCCCAGCAGGAACGGCCGCCAGACCACGTCGACCCCGGCGGCCTGCGCCAGTCCGGGCAGGCGCATCGCGCTGAGGTAGGAATAGGTCGAGGCGAATTCGAACCAGAATTCCAGCCTGGGACGTGCCATGCGGTCCTCCTTCCGCGCTGGATTGCAGGGGTCGATGCAGGTTTCCGGCCGCGGTCGGGTGGTGTCAAGCCTTCCCGCAAGGCCTGTTACAATTCGTAAGATTTGGGAAATCTTCAGGAAAAAGTTGACGGCAACGGTCGGGACCACGCTTTATTGGGGAATGAATCGCCCCGAATGGCGATCTGTTCGCATTGCGGACAAAGGGAGGAGAAAACTTGGGTAAGTCGTCACAGGCGGCGGATGGGCTTCGGTCCATTCCGGCGCTATTGCAGCGAAACGCAAGCCAGTTCGCACATCGCCCCGCCTATCGGGAAAAGGAATTCGGCATCTGGCAAAGCTGGACCTGGGCCGAGACCGAGAAGGAGATCGAGGCGCTGGCCCTGGGCCTGCTGAACCTCGGGGTGAACGAGGGCGACTTCATCGCCATTGCCGGGCGCAACCGGCCGCATTTCTACTGGTCGATGGTGGCCGCGCAATCGGTCGGCGCCATTCCCGTGCCGGTCTACCAGGACGCCGCGGCCGACGAGATGGCCTATGTGCTGGAACATTGCGGCGCGCGGTTTGCGATCGTCGAGGACCAGGAGCAGGTCGACAAGATCATCGACATCCAGGACAAGCTCCACCAGTTCGAGCACATGATTTATGTCGATCCGCGGGGACTGCGGAAGTACGATCACAGCAAGCTGCACCAGTATGCCCGTGTTCAGGAACAGGGCCGGGCGGCGCACGAGGAATTCATCGAGACACTGAAGGCGCGGCGCGAGAAGCTGGATTACTCCAGCATCTGCGTGATGCTTTACACGTCGGGCACCACGGGCAAGCCCAAGGGCGTGGTGCTGTCGAACCGCAACATCATCGAGGCGTCGAAATCCTCGGCCGAGTTCGACCACCTGCGCAAGGAAGACGAGGTTCTGGCCTACCTGCCGATGGCTTGGGTGGGCGATTACATCTTCTCGATCGGGCAGGCCTATTGGTGCGCGTTCTGCGTGAACTGCCCGGAAAGCGCCGATACGATGCAGACCGACCTGCGCGAGATCGGGCCGACCTATTACTTTGCCCCGCCGCGGGTGTTCGAGACGCAGCTCACCAACGTGATGATCCGGATGGAGGATGCCAGCCGGCTGAAACAGCGGATGTTCCGGTACTTCATGGAGCATGCCCGCCGGGTGGGCCCGGCGATCCTTGACGGCAAGAAGGTCAGCGGCTGGGACCGGTTCAAGTACTGGCTGGGCGACCTGTGCGTCTATGGCCCGCTGAAGGACACGATGGGCTTTGGCCGGGTGCGCGTGGGCTATACCGCGGGCGAGGCGATCGGCCCGGAGATCTTCGATTTCTACCGCTCGCTGGGGATCAACCTGAAACAGCTTTACGGCCAGACCGAGGCCTCGGTCTTCATCACCGTGCAGCCCGATGGCGAGGTGCGGTCGGACACGGTGGGCGTGCCCGCGCCGGGGGTAGAGATTCGCATCGCCGAGAATGGCGAGGTGTTCTATCGCAGCCCGGGCGTGTTCGAGGAGTATTACAAGAACGCCGAAAGCACCGCCTCGACCAAGGATGCCGAGGGCTGGGTCGCGACGGGCGATGCCGGGTTCTTCGAGGAAGGCACCGGGCATTTGCGGATCATCGACCGCGCCAAGGACGTAGGCAAGATGGCCGACGGCAAGATGTTCGCGCCCAAGTATGTGGAAAACAAGCTTAAATTCTTCCCCAACATCCTCGAGGCCGTGGTCTTTGGCAATGAACGGTCGGAATGCACCGCCTTCATCAACATCGACCTGACGGCGGTGGGCAACTGGGCCGAGCGAAACAATATCGGCTATGGCTCCTACCAGGAGCTGGCCGGGCATCCGCGGGTGCTGGAGACGATCCGCGAGCATGTCGAGGAGGTCAACCGGAGCCTGTCGGAAGACCCGATGCTGGCGCATTGCCAGGTGCATCGGTTCCTGGTGCTGCACAAGGAGCTGGACGCCGACGATGGCGAGATGACCCGGACGCGCAAGGTGCGGCGGGGCGTGATCGGCGAGAAGTTCGAGGACCTGCTGGGCGCGCTGTATGACGGCTCGGACGAGATCAGCACGCGGACGGAAGTGACCTACGAGGATGGCCGCAAGGGCTATATCAGCGCCACGCTGAAGATCATCGACGCCAAGGTCGTGCCGGTCAACACGGCCGAGAAGGTGGCGGCGGAATGAGGTTAACAAAAGGTTACGACCGGTGCGTTTTCTGTGCCTTTGCCCTGCCGGGCGAAGACACCGCTGCGGAGACGGCGCGGGACCAGATTGGGCGTATAACCACTAACCGCCGATGCATCGACCGTGCGCACCCCGCACGGCGCGCCATCCCGGCAGGGTTTATCGAGGAATATCAACATGCTTGACGCGACCGAGGGATATGTCACCGAGGACGGCCGCAAGATCGGCGGGGTGGTGATGGAGATGAAGAACATCACGCTGCGCTTTGGCGGCGTGGTGGCGATCAAGGATATCAGCTTCGACATCCGCGAGGGCGAGATCCGCGCGATCATCGGGCCGAACGGCGCGGGCAAGTCGAGCATGCTGAACGTGATCAGCGGCTTCTACAACCCGCAGGAGGGCGAGGTCTTCTACAAGGGCCAGAAGCGCCCGCAGATGAAGCCTTACCAGGTGGCGCAGCAAGGGATTGCGCGGACCTTCCAGAACATCGCCCTGTTCGAGGGGATGACCGTGCTCGACAACGTCATGACGGGCCGCATCCGGCAGATGAAATCGGGCCTGCTGGCGCAGGCGATCTGGAAGGGCAAGGCCGAGCGGGAAGAGGTCGAGAACCGGGAGGTGGTCGAGAAGATCATCGACTTCCTGGAAATCCAGTCGATCCGGAAAACACCGGTTGGCCGCCTGCCCTACGGGTTGAAGAAACGGGTCGAGCTGGCCCGCGCGCTGGCGGCCGAGCCGTCGATCCTTTTGCTGGACGAGCCGATGGCGGGCATGAACGTCGAGGAGAAAGAGGACATGAGCCGCTTTGTCCTTGATGTGAATGACGAATTCGGAACGACCATTGTGCTGATCGAGCATGACATGGGCGTCGTCATGGACCTGTCGGACAGGGTCGTGGTGATGGATTACGGCAAGAAGATCGGCGACGGCACACCCGACGAGGTGCGCAACAACCAGGACGTTGTCGACGCCTACCTGGGGGTCGCTCATGACTGAATTCGCAACGTCGGTATCACGTCGGTATTTTGTCGGTATTTCGTCGGTGCGACCCACCGACGGCCGCATGGGGGAGAGTGCACATGCCTGATCAGCTGATATGGGGAATCGAGGTTTTCCTGAACGGATTGATGGCCGGGGTGCTGTACGCGCTGGTGGCGCTTGGCTTCGTGCTGATCTTCAAGGCGAGCGGCATCTTCAACTATGCGCAGGGCGTGCTGGCGCTGTTCGCCGCGCTGACGCTGGTGGGGATCATGGAGGGCCAGGTGCCCTTCGCCCACCTGATCAACGCGGTCTTCGGCACGGATGTGCATCACTTCGGCTGGCACGTGCCGGCGCTGGCGGCGATATTGCTTACGATGGTGGTGATGATCGCGCTCGCCTGGGTCGTGAACAAGCTGATCTTCAACCACCTCGTGAACCAGGAGCCGATCATCCTGTTCATGGCGACGATCGGGCTGGCCTATTTCCTCGAAGGGTTCGGCGACATCATGTGGGGCGCCGATATCAAGACGCTCGACGTGGGCCTGCCGCAGGGGATCAACAGCGTCATCGACGAGTTCACCTACAACATCTTCGATTACGGCTTCTTCATCGACAATCTCGACCTCGTGGCGACGGCGGTGGCCGCGCTGCTGGTGATCGCGCTGGTGATCTTCGCGCAATATACCAAGCAGGGCCGGGCCATGCGGGCCGTGGCCGACGACCACCAGGCGGCGCTGTCGGTGGGTATCTCGCTCAACTTCATCTGGGTCATGGTCTGGTCGCTGGCGGGCTTCGTGGCGCTGGTCGCGGGGATCATGTGGGGCACCAAGTCGGGCGTGCAGTTCTCGCTGTCGCTGATCGCGCTGAAGGCGCTGCCGGTGCTGATGCTGGGCGGGTTCACTTCGATCCCCGGCGCCATCGTCGGCGGGCTGGTGATCGGCGTGGGCGAGAAGCTGTTCGAGTTCGCCATCGGCGCGCCCTACCTGGGCGGCGCGACGGAGATCTGGTTCGCCTACGTGCTGGCTCTTCTGTTCCTCGTGTTCCGGCCGCAGGGCCTGTTCGGCGAGAAGATCATCGAGAGGGTATAAGGCGGTCATGACCCACAAGTCGCGCATCAGCGTTGTCTGCATCGACTGCAAGACCGACGACCTTTCGGAGGCCACGGCCTTCTGGTCGGCGATGCTGGGCAAGGAGGGCCGGATCGACGAGCGGGGCAAGTACACCCAGTTCGACGGGCACAAAGGCCACCCCAAGGTGCTGCTTCAGGCCGTGGATCACGAGCCGCGCGTGCATCTCGACATCGAGACCGACGACAAGGAAGCCGAGTGCGAACGGCTGAAGGGTCTGGGCGCGAAGGAGATCGCCCGGCTGAAGACCTGGATCGTCATGGAGGCGCCCACCGGGCACCGGTTCTGCCTTGTCGGGCCGCAGGGCGAGGACTGGCCCGGCGATGCGGCCGAGTTCGAGGGGGGCGAGGCATGAAACAGCTGATCGCCATTGCCAATGTCGTGGCCTGGTCGGGGTTCTGGGCCTTCGGCTACCTGGCGCTGACGGCCGAGGCCGAGCGGCAGATGGTTGTTGCCGCGCTGCTGGCCGCCGCCGGCGGCGGGGCGGGTATGCTGGCCTACCTGTGGCTGGTGCGCCATTCGGAAGAAACGGGCTATGCCAAGGCCCCAAACCGCGCGGAGAAGCGCGACGAGACCATCGGGGAGATTGTCTGACATGTTCTATCGCGAAGCGGGTGACTTCAAGACGTCCTACCAGGACGACGCGCAGACCTTCCCGATCAAGTTCGACCGGTACCGGTATTACGTCGTCCTGCTGGTGGCGTTCGCCGTGGTGCCGTTCCTGATCAACGACTACTGGGTGAACGCCGTCTTCCTGCCCTTCCTGATCTATGCCATCGCGGCGATCGGGCTGAACATCCTGGTGGGCTATTGCGGGCAGGTCAGCCTTGGGACGGGCGGGTTCATGGCGGTGGGGGCGTATTCCGTCTACAAGCTGATGACCAGTTTCCCCGAGATCAACATCTTCTTCCACGTGATCATCGCGGGCGGCATCACCGCCGGGGTCTGTGTGCTGTTCGGCCTGCCAAGCCTGCGGATCAAGGGGTTCTACCTTGCGGTGGCGACGCTGGCGGCGCAGTTCTTCCTTGTCTGGCTCTTCAACCGGGTGCCGTGGTTCTACAACTACTCGGCCTCGGGCCAGATCAGCGCGCCGGAGCGCACGCTGTTCGGCATCCCGATCACCGGGGCGGGCACCGAGCCGTGGGCGACCTACCTGTTCTGCCTGGTGTTCACGGTGCTGGCCGCGATCCTGGCGCGAAACCTGACGCGCGGCACGGCGGGGCGGAAATGGATGGCGATCCGCGACATGGATATCGCCGCCGAGATCATCGGGGTGAACCCGCTGCGCGCCAAGCTGTCGGCCTTTGCCATCTCGGGGTTCTTCGTGGGGATCGCCGGGGCGCTGTTCTTTGCCGTCTATCTTGGCGCCGTCGAAGTGGGCGAGGTCTACGGGATCAACAAGTCGTTCCTGGTTCTGTTCATGGTGATCATCGGCGGGCTGGGCTCGATCTTCGGAAGCTTTGCCGGGGCGGCGTTCCTGGTGCTTCTGCCGGTGCTGCTGAAGAACGTGCTGGTGGGCACGATGGGCTGGCCCACGGACCTGGCGGCGCATTTCGAGTTCATCATCGTCGGCGCGCTGATCGTGCTGTTCCTGATCGCCGAGCCGCACGGGCTGGCGCAGCTGTGGCGCGTCACGAAGGAGAAGCTGAGACTTTGGCCCTTCCCGCACTAGGGAGGGGTGAGAGGTGCGGTGGGGCGCGCCCCACCCTGCAAGACCATCGGAGAAACCAAGGGAGGAAATGAACCGATGAAACAGAAACTGATGGCGGTGCTGGCCGCTGCCACCCTGACGGCGGGGCCGGCGCTGGCCGACCTCAAGATCGTCGATACCAGCTACCGGACGGGGCCCTATGCCGCGAACGGCATCCCGTTCTCGGATGGCTACCATGATTACTTCACCCTGCTGAACCAACGTGACGGCGGCATTGGCGGCGAGAAGATCAACCTCGTCGAATGCGAGACCGGCTACAACACCGAGAAGGGTGTGGAGTGTTACGAGGCCAACAAGGGCGGCGACGCGCTGGTGTTCCAGCCGCTGTCGACGGGCATCACCTATCAGCTGATCCCCAAGGCGACGGCCGACGGCATTCCGCTGCACACGATGGGCTATGGCCGGACCTCGGCCAAGAACGGCGAAGTGTTCCGCTGGGTGTTCAACTATCCGGCCAACTACTGGGACGGTGCGAGCCACGCGATCACCCATATCCTGAACGAGAATGACGGCGATATCAGCGGCAAGAAGGTCGCGCTCGTCTATCACAACTCGGCCTATGGCAAGGAACCGATCCGGACGCTGGAAGAACTGGCCAAGAAGCACGGCTACGAGCTGACCCTGCTGCCGGTCGATCACCCCGGCCAGGAGCAGAAGTCGCAATGGCTTCAGATTCGCCGCGAAAGCCCCGACTACGTGATCATGTGGGGCTGGGGCGTGATGAACCAGGTCGCGATCCAGGAAGCCGTGAACATCCGCTTCCCGATGGAGAACTTCATCGGCATCTGGTGGTCCGGCTCGGAGAACGACGTGAAAGCGGCGGGCGACCGCGCCAATGGCTACAAGGCGCTGACCTTCCACAACCTCGGCAGCGACTACCCGGTCTATGACGACATCCAGAAACATGTCGTCGACACCGGCAACGCGGCGGGTGCGGGCGATAACATCGGCACCGTGCTGTACAACCGCGGCATGTATGCCGCGATGCTGGCCGCCGAGGCGATCAAGACCGCGCAGGAAATGCACGGCACGGCCGCCATCACGCCCGAGCAGATGCGCGACGGCATGGAGAACCTCGAAATGACCGAAGAGAAGATGGCCGCGCTTGGCCTTCCCAACTTCGGGCCGGAGTTCAAGGTGACCTGTGAGAACCATGGTGGCAACGGCTATGGCGCCGTGTCGCAATGGGATGCGGAATCCGGCGAGTTCACCCTGATCACCGACTATTACCAGTCGGACCAGGACGTGCTGCAGGCGCTGATCGAGGAAGACTCGGCCGCCTTCGCCGAAGAGAACGGCATCGAGGCGGGCTGCAACTAAGCCCCTTTCCCCGGCCGCGGCGGACGCGGCGGCCGGGGGTATTCGTTTGGACCTTTACCTGAACCGAAACGAGAGGGGCATTTCGGCCCCGACCCGAAGGAGATGCGCCATGCCCGAGGACGGCCGGACCGAAGAGACCCTTCTCGAGGTCAACAATATCGAGGTGATCTACAACCACGTGATCCTCGTGCTGAAGGGGGTCAGCCTGTCGGTGCCCAAGGGCGGCATCACCGCCCTGCTGGGCGGCAACGGCGCGGGCAAGACCACGACGCTGAAAGCGATTTCCAACCTGCTCAAGTCGGAGCGGGGCGAGGTGACCAAGGGCACCATCCGCTATCGCGGCGAGCGGGTGCAGGACCTGGTGCCGTCCGACCTTGTGAAGAAGGGCGTCATCCAGGTGATGGAAGGGCGGCACTGCTTCGAGCACCTGACGGTCGAGGAGAACCTGCTGACCGGGGCCTATACGCGCGGCTCGTCGCGGGGCGAGATCGAGAAGGACCTGGAGCTGGTCTATACCTATTTCCCGCGCCTGAAGGAGCGCCGCCGCAGCCAGGCGGGCTATACCTCGGGCGGCGAGCAGCAGATGGTGGCGATCGGCCGCGCGCTGATGAGCCGGCCCGAGACGATCCTGCTGGACGAGCCCAGCATGGGCCTTGCCCCGCAGCTGGTGGAGCAGATCTTCGGGATCGTCAAATCGCTCAACGAGGAGGAGGGCTATACCTTCCTGCTGGCCGAGCAGAACACCAACGTCGCGCTGCGCTTCGCGCATTACGGCTATATCCTCGAGAACGGCCGCGTGGTGATGGACGGGCCGGCCAAGAGCCTGCGCGAGAACCCGGACGTGAAGGAATTCTACCTCGGCATGTCCGAGGAAGGCCGCAAGAGCTTTCGCGACGTGCGCAGCTATCGCCGCCGCAAGCGGTGGCTGAGCTGAAGGTTTACTGGTCTTGCAACAGCTCCGCGCGCATTTCCTCGATCAGCTCGAGCGCCTCTTCGCGGGTGTTCCGGATGTTGGGCCGGAAGCCCTGCGTCTCGGCGCGCAGGCGGATGTCCTCGGCCGTCTCGGACCCCGCGGCAAAGCGGACCGAGCCGAGCGAACCCGCCTCGTTCAGGCGTTTTCCGCGATGGGCATAGCGGACCCAGGCCGCCGGCAGGATCTCGCACTGGTTGAGGTTCACGAGGAAGAACCAGCGCCGGTCGCTTTCGCGGATCCGGTCTTCGAGGAAGTCGTAGAAATCGTCGACGTCCCGGCTGTGATGAAAGGTGAAATGCGAGAAATCGACCTCCATGATCGTGTTCTCGCGGTCGAAACTGACGCGGCGCACGAAATCGGGGGTGGCATAGGTGCCGTCATGGGTGACACGCGCCGCGCGCCGCTTGCCGGGCAGGCTGCGCAGGCGTGCGACGGCCTCGTCACGGCTGGAAAAGAGGTTGGGATCGAACGCCTCGGTATTGGCGGCGCGCAGGATCTGGGCGCGGGTTTCCTCGGAGGCGTCGAAACGGACCGAGCCCATGGAATGCGCGTAGTTCAGCGCCCTGCCCCGGCGGGAATAGGCGGTCCAGGCCGCCGGGTCGATGCGGGTGCCGTTGAGATTGACGAGGAAGAACCAGAGGTCTTCGCCGGTTTCGGCGATACGTTCCTCGAGCCTGTCGTAGACGGCATTGACGATCAGCGATCCATCGAATTCGAGGTCGGAGAAATCGACCTCCATGATCTGGTCGGCGGCGTGGAAGGTGATCCTGCGATCGAGGTCAGCCTTGTCCGCGGCCGGATGCGCAGCGGCATGGGTCATCGTTCTGTTCCTTATGAGAAGCCAGACAAAATGCAACTGTATACAAACGTATGCAGTCTATGCCGCAACTCGTTCAACCGTTCAATTGGTCAAGCTGTCGCGCCCCCGGGCGCAAGCCAAAGGATGCCGTCATGACCCGCTATTTCGATGACCTCGAAACCCGCTCGGCCGAGGACCGCGCCGCGGACATCGCCCGCGCCCTGCCCGAACAGATCGCCCGCGCGAAGGCCCTGCCCGGCTATGGCGATGCGCTGGGGCCGGTGGATGCGGGAGCGATCACCAGCGTCGAGGCGCTGTCGGTGCTGCCGGTGCTGCGGAAAAGCGACCTTGGCAAGGCGCAGTCGGGCCACCCGCCCTTCGGCGGGCTGACCACGCTGTCACCGGAGGGGTTCGCGCATATCTTCCAGTCGCCGGGGCCCATCTACGAGCCGGGTGGCGTGGGCCACGACTGGTGGCGCGTGGGTCGGTTCCTGCATGCCTGCGGCGTGGGCAAGGGCGATATCGTGCAGAACTGCTTCGGCTATCACCTGACCCCGGCGGGGATGATTTTCGAGAACGGCGCGCGGGCCGTGGGGGCCGCCGTGCTGCCCGCGGGAACGGGGCAGACAGAGCTTCAGGCACGCGCCGCGCATGATATCGGCGTCACCGCCTATGCCGGGACGCCGGACTATCTGAAGGTGATTCTGGACAAGGCCGACGAGATGGGCCTCAAGCTCGGGATCACGAAAGCGGCGGTCGGGGGCGGGGCGCTGTTCCCGTCGCTCCGGCAGGAATATGCCGAACGGGGGATCACCTGTCTGCAATGTTATGCCACCGCCGACCTGGGCAATATCGCCTATGAAAGCGAGGCGGCCGAGGGCATGATCGTCGACGAGGGCGTGATCGTCGAGATCGTCACGCCCGGCACCGGCACGCCCGTCGCCCCCGGCGAGGTGGGCGAGGTGGTGGTGACCACGCTGAACCCCGACTATCCGCTGATCCGGTTCGCCACCGGCGATTTGTCGGCCGTCATGGAGGGCGCAAGCCCCTGTGGACGCACGAACATTCGGATCAAGGGCTGGATGGGCCGGGCCGACCAGACGACCAAGATCAAGGGCATGTTCGTGCGGCCGGAGCAGGTGGCGGCGCTGGTCTCGCGCCATGACGGGATATCGCGCGCCAGGGTGATTGCCACGCGCGAGGGCGAAATGGACGTGATGACCGTGCAGATCGAGGCGGATGGCGGAGAGCCGGAAACCTATGCCGGAGCGGTGGCCGATACGCTCAAGCTGAAGGGCCGGATCGAGATCGTGGCCAAGGGCAGCCTTCCAAACGACGGCAAAGTCATAGAGGATCAGCGCAGCTACGAGTGAGCCACGACAGGGAGGTGTCGTCGCATGTTTCGACTGTGTTGCGGGCTGGTGACAGCCCTTTGCCTTGCCGCGCCTGCCGTGCAGGCCGAGAATATCGCGCTTCTGTTCGGTGACCGCGGGCAGGCCAGCGTCTTTCGGGACGATGAAGGCGCCGGCGCGGGAGATTTCCGCGATGCGCTGACCCAGGCCGGGTTCCGGGTGGTCGAGCCGCCGGACCGGGATATCCGCTCGATGCGCCTGGCCGCCGTCAATGTCGAGACCGCGCTGACCGAGGGCGAGGTCGACCGGCTGGTGATCGTGGCCACGGGCCCCTTTGCCACCGACGGGCAGGACAGCTGGATCCTGTCGAACAATGCCGAGGGCATGAAGCGGATGATGGCCGGGGCAATGGGCATTTCGCTCAACGCCCTGGGCTCGATCGCCGAGCAGCAGGGCGTGCCGACCGTCATCATGGTGGCGCCCGGCATGTCGCCCGAGGGGCTGGCGCCGGGGCTTCGCCCGCGGCCGCGGGCCTTCCGCATGGCGGAGGGCGTGACCTATATCACCGGCCCGTCCCCGGCGCTGGCCGACATGCTGGCCGGGTCGGTCCTGCTGGAGGGGGTCTCGTTTGCCGAACTGGCCGAGACCGCGCCCGACGGCGTTCGGGTGGAGGGTAACATCTCCCGCGATGCCGGGCTGATGGGCCCCGCGACGATGCCGCCTTCGGAAGAGGCGGTGGAGGCCGGGTTCTGGCAGGCGGTCCAGACCTTCGACACGATCTCGGCCTACCGGACCTACCTGGGCGAGTTCCCCGAGGGCGCATATGTGGCCGAGGCCGAGGAGCGCATCGCATATCTCACCGACGAGCCGGAGCGCGAGGCGAAGTCGATCGAGGAGGGGCTCGACCTGTCGCGCAACGACCGGCGGGAGATCCAGCGCAACCTCGCCCTGATCGGGTTCGACCCCAAGGGTATCGACGGGATCTTCGGCCCCGGAAGCCGTTCCGCCATCAGTGACTGGCAGGCCGAAAACGGGTTCGTGAAGACCGGCTACCTGACCGGCAACCAACTTCTGCGGCTGCGCGACCAGGCCCAGGCCGAGGCGCAGCGGCAGGAAGAGGAAGCCCGCCAGCGCCGCGAGGAAGAGGAACGCCGCGATCGCGCCTATTGGCGCGAGACCGGCGAGGCGGGCGGCGAGGACGGCCTGCGCGCCTATCTCGACCGCTATCCCGACGGGCTGTTCGCCGACGAGGCGCAGGGCCGGCTGGACGAGATCGAGGCGGTGAAGCGCGAGGAGGCGGAGCGCGAGGAGCGCGAGGCGTGGGATGCGGCGCGCAATGCCGACACGGCCGAGAGCTACAGCGCGTTCCTGAACACCTATCCCGACAGCACCTTCGCCAGCGCCGCACGGGCGCGGCTGAACGAGTTGACCGACCGGCGCGAGAACGCCGCCGAGATCGAGGCGGCCCGGGCACAGGAGCGACAGTTCACCTCGACCCTGATCGCGCGGGTGCTGATCGAGCGGCGGCTGAGCAGCCTGGGCACCAACCCGGGCGCGACGGATGGCGAATTCACCCGCCAGACGCGCCGGGCAATCCGGCAGTTCCAGCGCTCGCGCAACCTGCCGGTGACCGGGTTCATCTCGCAGGCGACGATGGTGCAGCTGATGGCCGGGCGTTAGCGCCCGGCCCCTCAGAACCGGTTGGCGTCGTAGGGCGCAAGGTCGATATTGGGCGGCTGGCCGTCGATCAGCGCGGCGACGAGGCGCCCGGTCTTGGGCCCGGCGGTCAGGCCGACATGCTGGTGCCCGAAGGCGGCATGTACGCCCGTCCCCTTGATCTCTCCGATCAGCGGCAGGCTGTCGGGGGTGGAGGGGCGGAAACCCATCCATTCCTCGACGCCCTCGTATTTCAGCGCCGGGAACAGTTTCCTGACGTTGCGGGCGATCAGGTCGCGCGGGCCGCGGGACGGGCCACGGGTCGTATCGCCCAGCTCGACCGTGCCGGCACAGCGCAGGCCCGAGGCCATCGGGTTCACCGCGAACTTGCCCTGCGTCATCATCATCGGGTTCTTCGGCATCTGCGAAGGGCCGGTGAAATGCAGGTGATAGCCGCGTTCGGCCACCAGCGGCACCCGCAGGCCCAGCTTGCGCATCAGCGGTTTCGACCAGATCCCGGCGGCCAGCACCGCCCGGTCACATGGCAGACGGCCCCGGTTGGTCAGAACGGCGGTGACCTTGCCGCCCTGAAGCTCGATATCCTGCGCCTCGGCCTGAAGGTAGGTGCCGCCCTCGTCCTCCAGCACCTTGGCCAGCGCTTCCATGTAGGCGCCGGGGTTGATGATGTGGCCGTGATCCTTGAGCACGGCGAGGAAGCCGGTCTCGGAGCCCAGCATCGGCTCGACCTCCTGCACAGCGGGGCCCTCGATGATCTCGGGCGTGAAGCCGGCGCGGCGCTTGGTCTCCCAGCTAGCGGCGTCCGCCTCGAAGGCCGCGCGGCTGGCATAGGCATAGGTGAGCGCGCTGTCGGCGATCCAGTCCTCGGCCTGTGTGCCACGGGTGAGCGCGCGGTGCTGGGCAACGCTGTCGGTGAGGAGGTGTGTCAGCCCTTCGGTCATGTGGGCGTTGCGGGCGGGCGTGGCGTTGCGCAGGAACTGCCAGAGCCACGGCACGAGGGCGGGCCAGGCGTTGCGCTGGAAGAACAGGGGCGAGTCGGGGCTGGTGAGATACTTGAAGGCGGTCTTGCGCAGATCGGGCGTGTTCATCGGCACGATGGCCCATTGCGCCAGCAGCCCGGCATTGCCGTAGGAGGCCCCGGCGCCGGGGTGGTCCTTGTCGATCAGGGTGACGGTATGCCCCGCGCGGCGCAGCCAGATCGCGGCGCTGAGGCCGCAGATGCCGGCGCCGATCACGATGATGTCGAGTGGTTTGGGCATGTCCCGTCTTCCCCTGGTTTGCCGCAGCTAAGCGCAAGGGCCCGGTGGGGGCAAGGGCCTCGGGCGGTGCGCCCGTGGCGGGTGTGGCGATTCGAGTATTTTGGAAAGATGAAAGGGCGGGTCAGCGCGGGAAGGCGGCGGTGAGGGCAATCTCGACCATGTCGGAGAAGCTTTGCTCGCGCGCCTCGGCCGAGAGCGCCTCGCCCGTCTGCAGGTGGTCGGAGACGGTGCAGACGGCAAGGGCCGCGGCGCCGTGGCGGGCGGCGACGGTGTAGAGCTCGGCCGCTTCCATCTCGACCGCGAGGATGCCGTGGCGGGTCATCTGCTCGGTCAGGTCGGGGCGCTCGTCATAGAACGTGTCGGAGGAGTAGAGGCTGCCGACATGGGTGCGGGTGCCCCTGGCCCCGGCCGCATCGACGGCGGCGCGCAGGAGGGTGTAATCGGCCGATGGAGCGAAGTTCACTTCGCGCAGCATGGTCGAGGATGGGGTCGTCGTGCTGCTGGCGGTCATGGCGACGATCACGTCGTTGAGCCTCACATGCGCCTGCATCGCCCCGCAGGAGCCGATGCGGATCAGGCGTTTGGCGCCGAAGTCGCGGATCAGCTCGTTGGCGTAGATCGACAGGCTGGGCATGCCCATGCCGGAGCCCTGGATGGTGACGGGGTGGCCCTGCCACGTGCCGGTAAAGCCCAGCATGCCACGGGTGGCGTTGACCTGGCGGAGGTCCGACAGGAAGGTTTCCGCCGCCCACTTCGCGCGCAGCGGGTCGCCCGGCATCAGGACGCATTCGGCGATATCGCCCGGCGCGGCGCCGATATGGATGGACATGGGCCCGGCCCCTTACTTGCGGTTGTACTTGATGAAGGGGGTCAGCGTGCCGATCCGGTCGTAGAGCTGGCGGGCAGTGGTGTTGAAATCCTGCGTCAGCCAGTAGACCGAGGGGCAGCCGGCCTCGTCGGCGGCGGCATAGACCGCCTCGATCAGCTTGCGGCCCACGCCGGTGCCGCGCACGTCGGGGTCGGCATAGAGATCCTGCAGGTAGCAGACCTTCTCGATCCGCCAGTTATGGGGGTGGTAAATGTAGTGGACCAGGCCCACCGGCGTGCCGTCGACCAGCGCCAGCAGCGCGTTCTGTTCGGGGTGGTCGGGGGAACAGAGCCGGTCGAACGTGGTGTCGTAGACCTCCTGCGCGACGGAGGTTTCGTAGAACTCCAGGTAGGCCTTCCAGAGCGCCGACCACTGCGGCTTGTCAGCGGGTTCGAGCGGGCGGATGGTGACGGTCCGGGACATGGGCGTGCCTTCGAAAAAGTTGGTCCTGCCCCGGTTCTAGACCATGTTGACCGGCCCCGATAGGCCCGCGGAGAGGCATTTTTCCGCCGAGGGGGTTTGCGCAGGCGCGGGGGAATGGCCATCTGCCGTTCACCGGGTGCGGGGAGAGGCCCTGACCCACGAGGCAGAAAAGGGAGACACCCATGAAATTCGCATCGACGCTGACGATGGTGATCGCCGCGGCGAGCATCGGCCTGAGCGGGCCGGCGCTGGCGCAGGACCAGACGGAGGGCGAGGCCCAGGACCAGACGCAGAGCCAGGCGACGGACCAGGCCACCGACCCGTCCATGCCGGACGTGCCGCAGATCGCCCCCGAAGACGTGACGCAGGGCCAGATCACGAGCTTCGTCAACGCGATGATCGCGCTGGAACGGATCCGGGCCGAGTACCTGCCCCAGATCCAGGCCGCCGAGACCGACGACGAGCGTCAGGCGCTGGCCGCCGAGGCGGACGAGGCCGCCAAGGCCGCCGTGACCAAGACCAAGGGCATCACGCCGGGCGAATACCTTGCCATCGGCCGCGCCGCGCAGGGCAACCAGGAGCTGGGCGAGAAGATCACCACCCGGATCGCGGAACTGCGCGAGAAACAGCAGCAGAAGCGCAAGCCGCTGCAACAGCCCGGCGCGAGCGAGAGCGAAGACGGCTCGACCGAGGGCGAGACGGTCACCGAGTAAGACCGGGGCCGGCGGCGGGTTACTCCGCCGCCACCGCCTGCGGGTCGGCGAGGGTGACGATATCCATCATGATGGTGTTGAGCTCGAAATCCTTGGGCGTGTAGACCCGCGCGACGCCCATTTCCCGAAGGCGCCTTGCGTCTTCCTCGGGGATGATGCCGCCGACGATGACGGGAATGTCGCCGAGGCCGGCCTCCTTCATGCGGGTCATCAGGTCTTCCACCAGCGGAATATGCGAGCCTGACAGGATCGAGAGGCCCACCACGTGGGCCCGCTGTTCCTGCGCGGCGGTGACGATTTCCTCGGGCGTCAGGCGGATACCCTCGTAATTGATGGACATCCCGCAGTCGCGGGCGCGGAAGGCGATCTGTTCGGCGCCGTTGGAATGGCCGTCGAGGCCAGGCTTGCCGACGAGGAAGGAGAGCCGCCGGCCCAGACGGTCCGACACCGCGTCGACGGCGGCGCGCAGCTCGTCCAGCCCCTCGGTCTTGTTCGACGGGCTGCCGGAGACGCCGGTGGGACCGCGGTATTCGCCGTGCACTTCGCGCATTTGCTGGGCCCATTCGCCGGTGGTGACACCCGCCTTGGCCGCGTTGATCGAGGCGGGCATGACGTTCTGGCCCATCGCCGCGGCCTCGCGCAGGGCGGACAGCGCGGCTTTCACCGCGTCCTCGTCACGCTCGGCGCGCCACTGGTTGAGGCGGTCGATCTGGTCGGCCTCGACGCCTTGGTCGACCACGAGGATGCCGCCATCTTCCGATTGCAGGGGCGAGGGTTCGCCCTCGGTCCACTTGTTGACGCCGACGACGACGGTTTCGTTCCGTTCGATCCGGTTGAGGCGCTCGGCGTTGCTGTCGACGAGGCGTGATTTCATGTACTCGATGGAGTTGATCGCACCGCCCATGCTGTCGAGATTGGCCAGCTCGTGGCGGGCGCCGTCCTTCAACGCCTCGACTTTGGCGTCGACCGCCGGGTTGTGATCGAACAGGTCGTCGAATTCCAGAAGGTCGGTCTCGTAGGCGAGGATCTGTTGCATCCGCATCGACCATTGCTGATCCCACGGGCGGGGCAGGCCCAGCGCCTCGTTCCACGCCGGAAGCTGGACCGCGCGGGCGCGGGCCTTCTTCGACAGGGTCACAGCCAGCATTTCGATCAGGATGCGGTAAACGTTGTTTTCCGGCTGCTGCTCGGTCAGGCCGAGAGAGTTGACCTGCACGCCGTAGCGGAAGCGGCGGAATTTCGGGTTGTCGACGCCGTAGCGGGTTTCGAGGATCTCGTCCCAGAGATCGACGAAGGCGCGCATCTTGCACATCTCGGTGACGAAGCGGATGCCGGCGTTGACGAAGAACGAGATGCGGCCGGCGAGCACGGGGAAGTCTTCCTCCGGAACGCGCGGTTTCAGCTCGTCCAGCACGGCGATGGCGGTGCCAAGCGCGTAGGCCAGCTCCTGTTCCGGCGTCGCGCCGGCCTCCTGCAGGTGGTAGGAGCAGACGTTCATCGGGTTCCACTTGGGGACGGCCTTGTAGCAATACTCGGCCACGTCGCCGATCATCTTCAGCGAGGGTTTGGGCGGGCAGATATATGTCCCGCGCGAGAGGTATTCCTTGATCAGGTCGTTCTGCACCGTGCCGGTGAGCTTCGAGACATCCGCCCCCTGCTCCTCGGCCACGGCGATGTAGAGCGACAGGAGCCACGGCGCCGTGGCGTTGATCGTCATCGAGGTGTTCATCTCCTCGAGCGGGATCTGGTCGAAGAGGGTGCGCATGTCGCCGAGGTGGCAAATGGGCACGCCGACCTTGCCGACCTCGCCGCGCGCCAGCACGTGATCGCTGTCATAGCCGGTTTGAGTGGGCAGGTCGAAGGCGACGGAAAGCCCCGTCTGCCCGCGTGCGAGGTTCGAGCGGTAGAGCGCGTTCGAGGCTTCGGCCGTGGAATGCCCCGCATAGGTGCGGATCAGCCAGGGACGGTCTTTCTCCGGGGCGGACTTGGCGTTTTGCTGCGTCTGCGACATGGGGCGGCCTCGTGAATCGGGTTGCGCAATTTTGTTACGCTCGGCACTTGATAACGGGAATATTATGAGGGTGTCAATTCGCTGCGTTGCGGCAATCGGGGGCCGGGGCGGGTATGGCGCAGTTCATTTCGGTGCTGCTGCGAAAGCCGAAGAGGTGATGCAGCGGGCCGATATGGGTGACATCGCCGGCGACGAAACCGTGACGTTCGTAAAGCGCGCGGGCGCGCGGGTTGCTGTCGATCACGTCGAGCCGGACGGAGGATTTGCCGTCTTGCGCCGCCCGCGCCTTGACCGCGCCGAGAAGCGCGCTGCCGACCCCCCTGCCCCGGGCCTCTTCGGCGACGAAGATGCCATCCATCAGCAGGGTGTCGGGCCGGACCTGCCGTTCCAGCAGCGACAGCGCCCCGCCCCGCCAGAGCGCGCCGGGCCAGCCATAGACCCGCGCGAGGTCGCGCCAGCCGCCGCCGACCAGCCCGCCCTGCGCCGTCTTGAGCCCCGCCAGCCCTAGGAGCCGCCCGTCGCGGTCGCGGGCGGAAATGGCGAAATCGGGGTGCAGGGCGGCAGAGAGGAAACGGAGCGCCTTGTCCTCGGGCGCCAGCACCGGGCCCAGCTTGCCACTGAAGGCCTGCCAGAAGAGGCGCGCGGCATGGGGGCGCTCTTCCCGGTCGAAACCGGGCGTCAGGATCGGTGTCACGGTGTCTGGTCCATCCGCCATGGCCCTGATAAAGCTTGTCGGCAAGTGAAGTGCAAGGATCAGGCATGACTTCGACCGTCGAGCTGCCCCTCTGGCTGTTTGTCCTGATCGTGCTGTTCGCCGCGGTCACCTTTGCCTCGCATTTCCTGTTTCCCTCGGTGCGCTGGTTCTTCCGGCGGCGGATGGAGCGGGTGGTGGCGCGGCTGAACGAGCGTCTGGCGCGGCCGATCGAGCCGTTCAAGCTGGCCCGGCGCTATGACATGATCCAGCGGCTGATCTATCACCCCGAGGTCGCCCGCGCGATTGCCGATCATGCCGCCGAACAGGGGATTCCCGAGAACGTCGCCTTCGAGCAGGCCAAGCGGTACGCGCGCGAGATCGTGCCGAGCTTTTCCGCGACCGCCTATTTCGGCTTTGCCATCAAGGCGGCGCGGTGGTTGAGCCAGTCGCTCTACCGCGTGCGGCTGGGGCATTACGACGAGGAGGAATTCCGCCATGTCGACCGCGAGGCGACGGTAGTCTTCGTGATGAACCACCGCTCGAACATGGATTACGTGCTGGTCACCTGGCTGGCCGCCGAGCGGACGGCGCTGACCTACGCGGTGGGGGAATGGGCACGGGTCTGGCCGCTGAGCCGGCTGATCAAGGCGATGGGGGCGTATTTCATCCGCCGCCGGCCGCGCAACGAGCTCTATCGCCGGGTACTGGCGCGCTATGTCGGCATGGCCACGGCGGGCGGCGTGACACAGGCGATCTTTCCCGAAGGGGGCCTGTCGCTTGACGGGGCGCTGGCGCCGCCGCGGCTGGGATTGCTGAAATACATCGTCGAAGGGCACGAGAGCGGCGGGCGCGACGTGGTGTTCGTGCCGGTGGCGGTGAATTACGACCGGGTGTTCGAGGACCGGGTGCTTGTGGCCGCCGGGCAACGGGGCGACCGGCGGTTCCGGGCGCGGATCAGCGTGGTGGCGAGGTTCATCCTGCGGCAGTTCTGGCTGCGGCTGACGGGACGCTATCACCGGCACGGCTATGCCGCCGCCAGCTTCGGTGCGCCGCTGTCGCTGGAGGCGTTCGAGGCCGAGACGCCGGGCGCCACGATCGAGGACCTGGGCCGCCGCCTGATGACCCGGATCGGCGAGGAGGTGCCGGTGCTGCCGGTGCCCGCGGTGGCGCATGTGCTGACGCAGGCGGAGGGGCCGGTGAGCCGGGCCGAGCTGGAGCGGCAACTGGGGGAGATGGCCGTGCAACTGCCACAGGCGCATGTGCACCTGCCGCGGGACGATGCGGCCTATGCGGTGGAAGTGGGCCTGCGCAACCTGCGCAAGCGCGGGATGCTGGTGGAGAGCGACGCAGGCATTGCCGTCAACGAGGCGGACCGGCCGGTGGTGGCGTATTATGCGCGGTCGATCGCGCATCTTCTTCGCGACCGCAGCGAATGATGGGCGACTTTCTGCAACTGCGAGGTTATAAAATTACCAAATTCACGCTCAGGGCATTGCATTGTTGCGCGGAGGATTATATTCCACCCTCGAAGGCCGTGATTCTGCATTGCGGCGAATTCTTGACTGAAGGAGGCTGAGGATGGCCCTGGACACCGAGACCGGCATCGCGCCCTACGACGCGCCCGAGAAGGACCTTTACGAGGTGGGGGAAATGCCGCCGCTGGGATACGTGCCCAAGCAGATGTACGCCTGGGCCATCCGGCGCGAGCGGCATGGCGAGCCCGACAAGTCGTTTCAGGTCGAGGTGGTCGACACCTGGGAGATCGACAGCCACGAGGTTCTGGTCCTGGTGATGGCCGCGGGCGTCAACTACAACGGCGTCTGGGCGGGCCTTGGCCAGCCGATCAGCCCGTTCGACGTGCACGGGCAGGATTACCACATCGCCGGCTCCGATGCCTCGGGCATCGTCTGGAAAGTCGGTGACAAGGTGAAGAACTGGAAGGTGGGCGACGAGGTCGTGATCCACTGCAACCAGGATGACGGCAACGACGAGGATTGCAACGGCGGCGACCCGATGCTGTCGCCGACTCAGCGGATCTGGGGCTACGAGACCGGCGACGGCTCGTTTGCCCAGTTCACCAAGGTGCAGGCGCAACAGCTGATGCCGCGGCCCAAGCACCTGACATGGGAGGAAAGCGCCTGTTACACGCTGACGCTGGCCACCGCCTACCGGATGCTGTTCGGCCATCACCCGCATGAGCTGAAGCCCGGGCAGAACGTGCTGGTCTGGGGCGCGTCGGGGGGCCTTGGCTCCTACGCGATCCAGCTTGCCAACACGGCGGGCGCCAACGCGATCGGGGTGATCTCGGACGAGGACAAGCGCGACTTCGTGATGTCGATGGGCGCCAAGGGCGTCATCAACCGGAAGGATTTCAACTGTTGGGGGCAGCTGCCCATCGTCAACAGCCCGGAATATTTCGACTGGCTGAAAGAGGCGCGCAAGTTCGGCAAGGCGATCTGGGACATCACCGGCAAGGGCGTGAACGTGGACATGGTCTTCGAGCACCCCGGCGAGGCGACCTTCCCGGTGTCGACGCTGGTGGTGAAGAAGGGCGGTATGGTGGTGATCTGTGCCGGGACCAGCGGCTTCAACACCACGTTCGACGTGCGCTACATGTGGATGCACCAGAAGCGCCTGCAGGGCAGCCACTTCGCCCACCTGAAGCAGGCCGCGGCCGCGAATCGCCTGATGATCGAGCGGCGGCTCGATCCCTGCATGTCGGAAGTGTTCCCGTGGGACGAGATCCCGCACGCGCACATGAAGATGAAGCGCAACGAGCACAAGCCGGGCAACATGGCCGTGCTGGTGCAGGCGCCGAAGACCGGGCTGCGCACGGTCGAGGACGTGCTGGAAGCGGGCAAGTAAGCGGCCCCATTCCGGCAAACGGCAGACGCCCGCGAATCGGTGATCCGGTTCGCGGGCGTCGCGCATTCGGCCGCCCGTCAATGACGTGAAATCAACAGGTTGAACCGGTATACCCCGCTATTTCGGGGGAGGGCGAACCAGCGAGTATGGCGAATTTGCCGCCCGTGCTAGGGTTTGGTTAATCGTTCTTTAAGGCTCATCGTGGAGGTTCGGCATGGAAACCGAATGGATACTCGACGTACTCGCCGACCTCAGGACATTCGCCCGCCAGAACGGCCTTCCGGCCCTGGCGGAGCAGATTGACGAAACATGCCTGCTGGCGGCGGTCGAGATTGCATCGACTGCGGAAGGACTGCCCGGACATGAACGTGGCACCGCCGGCAAGGATGGAACGGCTGCTGACCTGCTTGGAGAAAGCGTCTGATCCGGGCGAGCTTCAGGATGCCATCGTCGCGCTGCGCGATCACTTCCGCATCGATCACCTGGCCTACCACTGGCTGAGCGCCGATGGCGCCCAATTCTCGGTGGGAACCTACCCGCCCGAGTGGATGCGCCGCTATCTCGAGCGGGATTACCTGCGCGTCGATCCGGTGGTGCTGGGCTGTTACCAGCGCTTCCACCCGGTCGACTGGAAGCGGCTCGACTGGTCCGGCAAGGCGGTGCGCGCCTTCTTTGCCGAGGCGCGCAAGCACGGGGTGGGCAACCAGGGCTTTTCGGTCCCGCTCAGGGGGCCGAACGGGCAGTTCGCGCTGTTCACCGCCAACCACGACTGCGACGACGAGGCGTGGCGCGCCTTCACCCAGGCGCATTGCCGCGAGCTGATCCTGATCGCGCATGATTTCAACCGCAAGGCGCTGGAGTTCGAGCCGGAGCGGGCGGAGGCCGGCAAGACCCTGTCGCTCAGCCCGCGGGAGGTGGATGCGCTGACCCTGCTGGCGCTGGGATACGGCCGGGCACAGGTGGCCGAGACGCTGGCGATCTCGGAACACACGCTGCGTGTCTATATCGAAAGCGCGCGGTTCAAGCTGGGCGCGATCAACACTGTGCATGCCGTGGCCCGCGCGCTCAGCCGGGGGCTGATCTTCGTGTGAGCGGCATGACGCGCGGGCCTTACTGTCGCTTTCGCTGGCATGGCTTCGGACGCGCCGTTAGGGTCGCGCCATGACCGCGACCGCACTGACATATTCCGAAGACCAGGCCGAGGCCCATGACCGCATCACCGCCATGCTGCAGGGCGCCGGCGTCGACCTCGAGGAGGGGCTGCTGACCCCGCCACGCGAGGGCAAGGAGCGGGTGATGGCGGTGATCGGCAAGGCGGGCTCTGGCAAAACACTGTTGCTGGCCGCGCTCTACCGCGCGCTGGAGGAGGCGGGCGTCGAGGTGGTCTCGGGCGATTACGAGGGGCGCCGCCGGCGTGACCGGCGAACGCTGGCGATCCTCGCCCCGACGAACAAGGCGGCGAGCGTCCTGCGCATGCGCGGCGTGCCGGCGACGACCATACACCGCATCCTTTACACTCCCGTCTATCACCCGGAATACGAGAAGATCGCCGAATGGCTGGCCGGGAACGGCGAAAAGCCCGAGATCGAGGGGCTGACCGAACAGGCGCTCGACCGGGCGCATGCCTTCTTCCAGACCAACAAGTCGATCCCCGGCGCACTGGCGGCGGCGGGGCTGCGGGGCTCGGATTTCATCACCGGCTGGAAACGGCGGGAGGAACCGCTGGATATCGGCTTCATCGACGAGGCCTCGATGCTGGATGCCAAGCAGTTCGAGGATCTGCAGGAGATTTTTCCGACGCTGCTGCTGTTCGGCGACCCGGCGCAGTTGCCGCCGGTGAAGGGCGAGGGCGGCGGCATGGTGTTCGACACGCTCGCGGCGCCCGCCAAGCTGGAGCTGCACCGCATCCACCGGCAGGATGCCGACAACCCGATCCTCGACCTGGCCCATGCGCTGGGTGACCCGGAGGTGGGGTTCGAGGATTTCGAGCGGCTGGTGCAGGAGACGGCGCAGCGCGACGAGCGGGTAAGCTGGGCGCAGCGGGTGGAGGTCGACCTGATGGCGCGCTCGCCCGTGCTGGTCTGGCGCAACGCCACGCGCATCCGGCTGATCAACGCCTTCCGGTCGGTGCATGGCGCGCCGGAGACGGAGCTGCTGGAAGGCGAGCCGCTGATCTGCGACGGGCTCGAACTGCCGCTCAAGCACCGCAAGAAGCGGCTGGATCTCGAGGCGCGCGGGCTGATCAAGGGGGCGCAGGTGATCTATCTCGGGCCGGGGCGAAAGCCTGGGTTCTCGCGCCTGCACGTGATCGGCGCCGAGGATCCGCAGGTGAGCGCCGCCTCGATCGTGAAGATCGAGAAGCCGGAGGAGGAAGAGCCGTTCATCCCCTTCGCCGCCAACATGGGGGCCACTTTCCTTCACGGGGCGGCGGTGACGATCCACAAGGCGCAAGGCTCGCAATGGCCCGACGTTCAGGTGTTCGCGCCGGATATCTACGCCGCCGCCCGCATGGGGCGGAGCGAGGCCGGGCAACCCTTGTGGAAACGGCTGGCCTATGTCGCCATCACGCGGGCCGAGGAGCGGCTGCACTGGGTGGTGCGCAACCGGCTGGCGAAACCGACGGGGCCGCTGAGGGTGGATGACCTGCGCACCGCGCCCGTGCCGCTGACACTGGAGGGGGAGACGGAGACATGAAGACGATCGTGATCACCGGGGCAAGCTCGGGCATCGGCCGTGCCACGGCGGAGGTGTTTCTTGACGCGGGCTGGCAGGTCGGGCTGATCGCACGGCGCGCCGACCGGCTGGAGGAGATGGCGGGGCAGTACCCGAACGCCATCCCCCTGCCCGCCGACGTGACGGATGCGGCTGCCATGGAAGGGGCGTTCGACAGCTTCGTGGCGCAGGCCGGGCGGCTCGACGTGCTGTTCAACAATGCCGGGATGTTCGGGCCGGCGGGACCGATCGACGACATCCCGCTCGACGGGTTCGAGCAGGTGATGAACGTCAATATCCGCGGCATGTTCATCGCCGCCCGGCTGGCCTTCGGCCATATGCGGAAGCAAAGCCCGCAAGGTGGGCGGATCATCAACAACGGTTCGCTCTCGGCGCATAACCCGCGGCCCGGTTCGGTCTGTTACACCCTGTCGAAACACGCCATCACCGGGCTGACGCGGAGCCTGTCGCTGGATGGGCGGGCGTTCGACATTGCCTGCGGGCAGATCGATATCGGCAACGCCCGGTCGGAGCTGGTGGAGGAGCTGAACGCCCGCGCTCTGCAAGCCGACCCGAACGTGACGCTGATGCCGATGATGGAGGTGGGCGAGGCCGCCCGCTCGGTGCTGCACATGGCCGAGATGCCGCCCGAGGCGAACGTGCAGTTCATGACGGTGATGGCAACGAAGATGCCCTATATCGGCCGCGGCTGAGGGCGTTGCAAGGGGGGCCAGCCCCCCACGTTGAAATCAGAAGATTTCAACGCTCCCCCCGGAATATTTCAGGCAAGATGAAGCGCAAGCCCTGTGTTTCACCGTTCCGGAAATACTCCCGCCGGAGGCATCCTGCGCGTCCGGCAGGCACCGACGTTCGGGGGGTTACACCCCGGCCCTTGCGAGACGGCCTGCAAGGGCCGGTGAGCGGCGTGGCTCAGGCGTAGTTGCCCTTCACCCGCTCCTTGGTCGGGTCGAAATGCGGGTAGGGCACGACCTTGGCTTTCAGGCGTTTCTGCTGGCCGTCGAGCTGGCCGACCTCGATCTCGGTACCATGCTCGGCATGGGTCACGTCGACCCGCGCCAGCGCGATGTTCTTGCCGAGAATGGGCGACTTGAGCGCGCTCGTCACCTGGCCCACCTGCGCCTTGCCGATGCGCAGGCAGTCGCCGGGCGAGGGCACCAGCCCGGCCTCGATTTCGAGGCCCACCATCTTGCGCTGCGGATGCGCCTTGCGTTCCTCCAGCGCCGCCCGGCCGATGAAATCGTCGTTCTTCGACTTGAGCGGCACGGTGAAGCCGATCCCGGCCTCGAACGGGTCGGTCTGGTCGTCGAACTCGGACCCGGCGAAGATCAGCCCCGCCTCGATCCGCACCATGTCGAGCGCGGCAAGGCCGAGGGGGGTCAGCCCATGCGGCTCGCCGGCCTTCCAGATCGTGTCGAACACCTCCTCGGCGTCCTTCGGGTGGCAGAAGATCTCGTAGCCCAGTTCGCCGGAATAGCCGGCCCGGCCCAGCACGATGGAAGTGCCGTCGAAATCATGCAGCCGCGCGGGGGTGAAGCGGAACATGCCCAGCTCCTCGACCGTCGGCTTGTCGGGCGCGGTCCAGAGGATGTCCTTCAGGATATCGCGCGATTTCGGCCCCTGCACCGCCACGTTGTGCAACTGGTCCGTCGAACTGCGCACCCAGGCGTTCAGCCCCAGCTTCTGCGCCTGCTCGCGCAGCCACAGGCCGGAGGTGTCGTTGCCGCCGATCCAGCGGAAATTGTACTCGCCCAGCCGGAACAGCGTGCCATCGTCGATCATGCCGCCGTGGTCATAACAGATGGCGGTATAGACCAGCTGCCCCACCGCCAGCTTCTTGACGTTGCGGGTCACGCAATACTGCATCAGCTTCTCGGCATCGGGCCCCGTGACCTCGTATTTGCGCAACGGCGAAAGGTCCATGATCGCGGCCTTTTCGCGGCAGGCCCAGTATTCGGCGACCGGCCCGTGATTGGTGAAGCTGTTGGGCAGCCAGTAGCCGTTGTATTCGACGAAATCGCGCGTGTGGCGGGCAAAGCAGGCGTGAAAGCCGGTTTCCTTGGTCTGTTCCAATTCTGACTCCGCAGATTTCCGGTAGCCGACGGAGCGGCTGAAGGTCTCCGATGCGCCGTAGGTGCGCACCTGGATATCGGTCGGGTTCCACCCGTTGGCCTGGTCCACGTCGCAGGGGCAGGCCGTCGAGACGCAGACGAGATCGGTCAGCGCCTTCAAAAGCACGTAGTCGCCGGGGCGCGACCACGGGTCATCCATGCCGATGGCGTTGGTCTCGTCGAGCATGGTGTTGAAGAAGAAATTGATCGCGGGCCAGCCGGCGCGCGGGCGGACATTGTATTGCGCGAGGTCCTTGTTGATGTTGTCGGAACAGTTGACATGGCCCGGATAGCCCAGCTCCTCGTAATACCGCGCCGTGCAGGCCAGGCCGAACGTGTCGTGCCGGCCGCAGGTGTCCTGCACGATCTCGACCAGCGGCTGCTGATCGACATTCCAGTATTTCGAGAAGATGCCGGGCGCGGGGTAGACGAGGCCCATCAGCGTGCGGGTGGTGGTCGGGTCGATTTCCCGCTCGAGCCCCTTGTCGAGGTCACGCAGGGCGAAGGCCTGGAAATCCGAGCATTCGCGGCCCTGCACGTCGAGCACCTGGATGTATTCGCCCTTCTTCACTTCGTAGCTTTTGGCGTTGCCCGGCTGGATGTTGATATCGTGGATCGGGTCGGCCAGCGGGTCGGGCGGGGCCATGCCGCCCTTTCCCTCGCCGGGGTTGGCGCGGCGGATATAGAGGATCAGCTCAGTCGGCGGGTTCTGCGTCTCCGGCGCCATCGGGCCGCCGGGCGACGCCACGATCAGCAGCCCGTCGCACTCGGCATGGAAGGTAGCCATGTCGCCGGGGTTCGAGCCGTCGGAGAAGACGCGGATCGCCTGCCCCTTGCCGAGGTCGAAGCCCGCCTTGTCGAGTGCCTTTGCCACCTTCGCACCAGAGCGCGAGCCATTGGCCAGCACCGAGATCACCCCGTCGGGGCGGCCGTAGCTGGCGGCGCCCAGCATCGCGGCGTCGGAGGTGCCGTCGGGCTTGAAGAACACCAGTTCGCCCTTCTGCAGCCCCTCGCGGTCGAGCACGGAAATCTCGTCGCCCTTGTACACCGGCACGGCGCGAGAGCCGCCGCCGGGCACCGGATGGCGTTCCGTGCCGTGGGGCAATATCGGCAGGCCGGGCGTGATGACGCCCGCCCGCTCGTACGGGGTTTCGAACACCGGGGTTACGGTCATCAGGTCTCCTCCAATTCGTCCTGATCCAGATCGTCGATCGTGCCGCGATGAGTCACCACCAGCCGACAGCCCGAATGCGAGACCGAGAAATGCGCCGACCCGCCCGAGAGCGAGACGAAATCGCCTGCCCGGTACATGTGGCCGTCGCAATCTTCAAGATCGCCCTCCACCACGTAGAACTCCTCCGGTCCGTTGTGGCGATGGGGGTTGCAGCGGGTGCCGGGCGCCATGATCATCAGGTAGCTGCCCTGCCCCGCGGTCTCGTCATAGGAGACGTTCTTCCACCAGACATCCTCGTCCGGCAGGCCGGGCATTGGCATCTTGACGAAACCGGTGCGGTCGAAGGTCATGACGTTGCGGTGATCTGCGAGTGTTCCCATCAGCCCAGTCCCAATGCTTCCTTGCGTTTCGCGGCCCAGCGGGTGAGCGCCATGTCAAAGGTCAACGCCATCAGCGAGACGTTGATCCCGAGGACGAAGTTCTTGCCGAGGTCGGTGCCCGCCAGCGTGCGCTGAAGCTCCTGTCCCAAATCCTGCGTGCCGATGAAGGCGGCGATGATCACCATGAAGAAGGCAAACATGATCGCCTGGTTGAAGCCCACCGCCATCGTCGGCATCGCCAGCGGCAGTTGCACGCTGAGCAGCTTCTGGCGTTTCGTCGCGCCCGACATGTCGGCAGCCTCGGTCATTTCCGGGGGCACGCCGCGCAGGCCCTCGATGGTATAGCGGGTCAGCGGCACGGTGGTGAAGATCACGATCGACAGCACCACCGTCACGTCGGACACGCCGAACAGCATGATGGCGGGCAGCAGGTAGATGAAGCTGGGGAAGGTCTGGGCGGTGTCGCAGATGATCAGCATCCGCCGCGACCACTTGGCCGAGCGGGCGGCGAAGATGCCCAGCGGGATGCCGATGAACATCGACAGGATCACCGCCGAGATGACCGAGTAGAGCGTGATGACCGACCGGTCCCACCAGCCGGTGAAGGCGATGATGGTGAAGAAGACGGCGGCATAGATCGCCGGCCGCTTGCCGCCCACGCCCCAGGCAAAGGCCACCATCAGCAGGATGAAGGCCGAGGTCGGGATCCACAGAAGCGCGTTGCGGAAGGGGATCAGCACCCAGACGTTGAGCACGTAGCGGATGCCCCCGGTGATCGCCTGGATCAGGTCGATATCGAGGACCCACTTGATGATCTTGTCCATCTCGCGCCCGACCGAGAGCGACTGGCGGCGGCCGACCTCGTCGAAATACTCGACCACCTGCGCGAGGCCGAAGAAGCCCGCGAAAAGCACGAGGGCCAGCACCAGGTACTTGTGCCGGATGTACCATGGCGTGCCCCGCTCGTGATGCTCGGGCAGCTTGACGACCCAGGCTTTCGACAACTGGTCGAGCATGATCGCGACCAGCACGATGGTGATGCCGATCTCGAAGGAGCGGCCCAGCTTGAAGCTGTTCATCATCGCCAGCAGCTTGCCGCCAAGGCCGGGCATGCCGATGAAGGCGGTGAGAACCACCATGGCGAGGCAGAGCATGATCACCTGGTTCACGCCCACGAGAATCTCGGTCCGGGCCGAGGGGATGAAGACACGCGTCAGCATTTGCCAGCGGGTGCTGCCGGCCATCTTGCCGGCCTCGACGATCTCGGGCGGCACTTTCTTCAGGCCGATGGTGGTCATCAGGATCATCGGCGGGGTGGCATAGATCGTGGTGGCGATGGCGCCCGCCGTCGGCCCCACCTTGAAGAAGATCACCGCCGGCAAAAGGTAGGTGTAGAACGGCAGGGTCTGCATCACCGCCAGGAGCGGTTTGATCGCGTTGTCGAACGCCTTCCACTTCCACGCGGCGATGCCGGTGACCAGCCCGATCGCGAAGCCCAGCGGCGCGGCGACGGCCAGCACCGAGAGGGTCTGCATGGTGATTTCCCACTGGCCCATCACGGCGGTCCAGACGAAGGTGCCGCCCGCGAGAAGCGCCATCTTCCAGCCGCCGAGATAATAGCCGATCACCGCCGCCACGGCGGCGATCGACGACCACGGCAGCGGGTCGTCGAGATAGGGCCAGCGGTATTTCCCCTCGAGCAGGTTGGCGGTGGCGCCCAGCAGGAAATCCAGCGGGCCCTCGGCGAACCATCGGGTGAGCTGGTTGATGTGCAGCGTGTCGATGACGATGACGTTGAAGAAATAGTCGAGCCACTGGGCCAGCGGCGGAATCCACGCCTCGGGCAGGCGGACCAGGAAGTCGGGCAGCACCGGCTTGGCAAGGCACAGCATAAGCGCGGCGCCGAGCAGGATCTGAAGAACCCTGTCCTGTGTCGCGCCGGTGTCGCGGGCCGGGGTGCTGACGGCGAGGTCGGCCATCTCACTGGTCCCCCAGCAGCACGTCGAGCGCCTTGCGCCGTTCCAGCACGCCCATCAGCGTGCCGTCCTTCGCCGTCACCGGCAGGTGATCCCGCGTGTCGTTCACCAACAGCCGGGCCAGTTGCAGGATGGTCATGTCGCCCTGCACCGGCTCGCCCTCGGGCGCCTGACCGTTCACGGGCGATGCCAGCACGCCGGCATGCACCACGCGGGCCTTGTCGATATCCTCTGTGAACTTGCGAACATAGGCCGTCTGGGGGTTCAGCACGATCTGGTCGGGCGTGTCGCATTGCTCGATCGCGCCGTCCTTCATTATCGCGATACGGTCGGCCAGGCGCAGCGCCTCGTCGAAATCGTGGGTGATGAAGACGATGGTCTTGCCCAGCATGTCCTGCAGGCGCAAGAATTCGTCCTGCATCTCGCGCCGAATGAGCGGGTCAAGCGCCGAAAAGGGCTCGTCGAGGAACCAGATATCCGGCTCGATGGCAAGCGAGCGGGCGATGCCCACCCGCTGTTGCTGGCCGCCCGAAAGCTCGCGCGGGAAGTAATCCTCGCGCCCCTCCAGCCCTACCAGCTTGATCACCTCGAGCGCGCGCTCACGCCGCGCGTGCCTGTCCTGCCCGCGCATTTCCAGCGGGAAGGCCACGTTTTCCAGCACCGTGCGGTGCGGCAGCAGGCCGAAGGACTGGAACACCATGCCCATCTTGGAACGCCGCAGCTCGATCAGCTCGTTCTCCGAAAGGGCCATGATATCCTGCCCCTCGACCTCGATCGTGCCGCCGGTGATGTCGTGCAGGCGCGAGAAACAGCGCACGAGCGTGGACTTGCCCGAGCCCGACAGGCCCATGATGACGAGCATCTCGCCCTTGGCCACGTCGACCGAGACATCCTTGACCCCGGCGATGTAGCCGTCGGCGCGGATCTGGTCATAGCTGTGCCCCTCGGGCATGGACCGAAGGTACCCCTTCGGATCGGCCCCGAAAATCTTCCAGGCGTTGCGGCAGGAAATGACGGGGGGTTCGCTGGTCATGGTCGGTTTATCCCTGTCTGGTTCATGCCGAGCTTACGGCAGGCCCGCGAAGTGACCAAATCGTCCGTGCCGCGCGGGCGACCCGGGCGAAAGGAGCGATGGAAATGCCCCCTGCCCGGCCACGCGGCCGGACAGGAGGCGGACATGCGGGTCAGGTGGCGCCTTCCGGCATCCACGCTTTCCAGACATCCTCGTTCTCTTCCAGCCAGATCTGGGCGGCTTCTTCCGGCTCGTACTCGTCGATATCGACCAGCTTGGCCATGTCGGCGATCTGGGCATTGGTGAAGGAGATCTTGGTCAGCACCTCGTAAGCGTTCGGCCACTTGTCCTTCATCCCGTCCCAGGCGGCCTTTTTCAGGTAGCCGTCGGC
This sequence comes from Roseovarius sp., assembly GCF_965228755.1. Classification (GTDB taxonomy): domain Bacteria; phylum Pseudomonadota; class Alphaproteobacteria; order Rhodobacterales; family Rhodobacteraceae; genus Roseovarius. The sequence goes on along the minus strand of NZ_CBDDIG010000013.1, from coordinate 423,579 downwards.
GGGGTTGCCGCAGTCATAAAGCGCGTCGGGGTTCGGGCCCTTCGCCGGATCGGTGTCGCAGCCGTCTTCCCATTCCGGGAACTCGACGAACTCGCCGGGCCAGACGGCTTCGGCAAAGTTGGGCGTCCAGTTGAAGACCAGCACCGGCGTCTTGTCCGACTCGGCCGCGCCGATATGCGCCCAGAGGGCGGCGGCGGAGCCCGCGTTCTTCACCACGTAGTTCAGGTCGAGCGCCTCGGCCCGTTCCTTGCCGTGCTTGAGCCAGTCGACGGGGCCGTCGAGGAACATGCCCTTGTCACCGCTTTCGGCCGTGGCGAACAGTTCGGCACAGTCGTTGAGCGCCTTCCAGTCGGGCAGGCCCGGGCAGGCCTCCTTGGTCCACATCGGGTACCACCAGTCTTCGCGCGTCACCGCGTCATGATCGCCCGCGTCGTGCAGGCCGCCCTTTTCCAGAGCGGTCCGGAACGAGGCGCCGAACGCGCCTTCCCAGACCTCGAGCTCGAGCGTCACGTCGCCAAGGCGGACCGATTCGTAGACCGCCTGGCTGTCGGTGGTGACGAATTCGACGTTGTTGCCCATCATCTCGTACATCTGGCCGACCACGTGCGACATCACGATCTGGCTCGACCAGTTGTGAATCGGGATGACGATCGGCTCGGAACTGTCTTCCTGCGCCGTCGAGGCGGTCGCCATGGCCAGGCCAAGCGCCGCCACCGACACCATTTTTGCTAGTTTCATGTTAACTCCCCATTGCGGTTCGAGCGCCCGGTTTGTCCGGGTCGCTTCTTTCAGCAGGGCCAGTATCGCAAACATCCGGGCCGGTTCTGATTCTAAATTGGTTGTGGTTGGCCCCAAAAAAAGTTTGGCAAACCCCGGCGCGGCCCTGTACCTTATGCTGCAACTGCATTCTTCACCTGCCCCACCGCGGAGGCACGACAAAGATGCTTAAAAACAGGGCGGCCCTGCCACGGCTCGACTACCTGCTGACCTTCGAGGCGGCGGCGGAGCTGGAAAGCTTTGCCGCGGCCGCGAAAGAGCTTCACGTCAGCGAAACGGCGGTCAGCCGCAAGATCCGCCTGCTGGAGCATCATTTCAACTGTGCGCTCTTCGTGCGGGGGCACCGTTCTGTGCGGCTGACCGATCACGGGCGCAAGCTTCTGAACGGGATCGTGCCGGCGCTGAAGACGCTGGAACGCGCCTCGGAGAACATGCTGAGCGAGCGCCAGCGCAGCACCGTGCGGATGGCCGCCACCAACTCGGTCTCGTCGCTGTGGCTGATGCCGCGGTTGCACAAGTTCCACCAGTCGAACGCCAACATCACCATCAGCCTGGTATCCTCGGACATCGACAGCGAATGCCTGGCCGAGCATTTCGACCTGACGATCCTGCGCGGCGACGGCGACTGGCCCGGCTATACCGCCGACAGGCTGTTCGGCGAGACGGTGTTCCCGGTCTGCGCGCCCGGCTACCTGCTGTGCGAGCCGCGGGTCGAGAAGGTCGAGCAACTGCCGGCGCAATCGCTGATCGAGGTGACGAACAACCACACCGAATGGCTGAACTGGAAGACGTGGCTGGGCCATCACGGCATCGACCCGGCCAGCGTACGGCTATCGACCTTCGTCAACACCTACCCGCTGGCGATACAGGCGGCGATCGACGGGCTGGGCATCGCGCTGGGCTGGGGGCACCTGGTCGACCGGCACCTGCAGGCCGGCACGCTGGTCAAGCCGCTGGGCGAGACGCATGTGCGCACGGAGTCGGGCTATTACCTCCTGCGGCGGAACGGCGCGAAACCGCACGCGGAAAGCGACGTGGTGGCCGAATGGCTGATGAGCGAGAGCGCAGCGCGCAAGCGGTACGCCACCGGATAGCGGTTCAGCCGCCGGCGCGGATCAGCTCGTCGACATGCGCTGCGGCGCCGCGCGACAAGCCGCCCAGGTCGTATCCCCCTTCGAGGCAGGACACCACGCGCCCCTCGCCGTGCCGGGCTGCGATCTCGCACAGCTTGCGCGAGACCCAGGCAAAATCGTCCTCGTCCAGCATCAGGTTGGCCAGCGGATCGGCCTTGTGGGCGTCGAACCCGGCCGAGATGATCAGAAGCTCCGGCTTGAACTCTTCCAGCGCCGGGAAAACCTGCGCCTCGTAGGCCTTGCGGAACCCGTCGCCGCCGGTCTGCGGGGCGAGGGGGACGTTGATGACGTTCTCATGCGCGCCGCGTTCCTCCGCCGCGCCGGTGCCGGGCCAGAGCGGCATCTGGTGGGAGGAAACGAACAGCGTGCGCGCCTCGGACCACAGCAGATCCTGCGTGCCGTTGCCGTGGTGCACGTCGAAATCGACCACCGCCACCCGCGACAGGCCGTGCCGGTCGAGCGCGTGTTTGGCGGCGATGGCGGCGTTGCCGAACAGGCAGAAACCCATCGGCGTTTCGGTCTCGGCGTGGTGGCCGGGCGGGCGCGTGGCGACGAAAGCGTTCGCGGCCTCGCCGGCCATCACCATGTCGACCGCCTGCAACGCCCCGCCCACGGCCCGCATCGCGGCGTCGAAGGAGCCGGGCGACATGTGCGTGTCGGCATCGAGCGCGACGATCCCCTCGGACGGTTCCGCCGCGCGGATGCGGTCGAGATAGGCCTGCGGGTGAACCAGGCAGATATCGTCGTCGCTGGCCTCCGGCGCCTCGATCCGGGTCAGGGCCTTGCCCTCCAGCGCCGCCATCAGGTGTTCCAGCCGGGCGACGCGCTCGGGGTGGCCCGCGGGCGTCAGGTGGCGGGTGCAATCGTCATGGGTCACGAGAAGGGTGGTCATCATGGTCTCCGGTTGTCGCGGATGCCGAGCCTACGCCAGATGGCCCCCATGTCCAGTGCAGACTTGCCGGGTGCGCCCCGGCGTGTAACTCTTTGACCATGGAAGAGGAAATCAACACCCTCGAGGATGCACAGGAAATCGCCCTGGGCGTCTGGGACCAGGTTCAGGTTTTTGCGCTGAACCTGCTCAGGCCGTGGAACGCCTACCAGGTCGCGATCATCGTCGGGCTGGTGGTGGTGGCGCATGTGCTGTCTCGCCTGTTCGGCCCGCGCCTGCACGACTGGATGCGCGCGCGAGAGGGCTGGCCGAAATGGCGGATGCGGTTCCTGGTGCTTATCCACCGGCGGCTGCGGCTGATCTTCTTCGTGCTGCTGAGCTGGCCCGCCGTCTGGATCATGCGCGAGGTGACGTGGCCCAGCCGGTCCTACCTGTTGTTCATCGTGGCCCAGCTTGCGCTGGCCTGGCTGATCATCGCCATCGTCACCCGGCTGATCACCAACGGCGTGATCCGCTCGGCCGTGCGCTATGTCGGCTGGACATGGGTGACGCTGAGCATCCTCGACCTGACCGACGAGGCGCAATCGCTACTGGAAAGCGCGGCGATCGAGATCGGCGAGATGCGCCTGTCGCTCTGGGTGATCCTGCAGGGCATCGCCGTGATCATGCTGCTGATGTACGGCGCGCGGTTCATCTCGGGCACCACCTCGGCGCGGATCCGGTCGAACAAGGAAATCTCGCCCTCGATGCAGGTGCTGGCGATCAAGCTGCTGCAGGTGGTGCTTTACGGCGCGGCCTTCTTCATCGGGCTGAAGGCCGTGGGCGTCGACCTGACCGGGCTGGCCGTGCTGTCGGGGGCCATCGGCGTGGGCCTTGGCTTCGGCCTGCAGAAGGTGGTGTCGAACCTCGTCTCGGGGGTGATCCTGCTGCTCGACCGGTCGATCAAGCCGGGCGACGTGATCAGCCTTGGCGAAACCTTCGGCTGGATCAACAGCCTTGGCGCGCGCTACGTCTCGATCACCACGCGGGACGGCAAGGAATACCTGATCCCGAACGAGGACCTGATCACCGGCCAGGTGGTGAACTGGTCGCATTCCAACGATTACGTGCGGCTGGATATCTATTTCGGCACCGCCTATGCCGACGATCCGCACGAGGTGCGGCGCATCGCCATCGAGGCCTCGCAGAAGGTCGAGCGGGTGCTGAGCTTCAAGAAACCGGTCTGCCATATCGTGGGGTTCGGCGACAGCTCGGTCGATTATATCCTGCGCTTCTGGATCTCCGACCCGACCGGGGGGCTCACCAATATCCGGGGCAATGTCTACCTGGCGCTTTGGGACGCGTTCAAGGAGAACGGCATCTCCATCCCCTTCCCGCAGCGGGAGGTTCGGTTGCTGGGCAACGACCCGGAACCGCCGGGATCGGAGCTGCCGACGGCCGCGAGCGTCAAGGACTGACGAAAAAGGTGGCGCAAATGCGCCACGGCGTATTTGCCACCCCCGCCATTCATTGAAATGTCACCCTGCGCTTGCTACCTTTATGTCATGCCCGGCACCGGGGCTTTGGACGGTGTGCAATGAAGGAGGACAATGTCCTGTCTTTTACGGCTGATGCGGCAATGGCCGCTGACCCTGCGGCGCAAGGCTTGCCCGCAATGAACGCAACGAGCGAAACGCAGCTTGAGCGTATCCTGACCTCACTTGACGACGACAAGGCCGAAGACATCGTGCAGATCGACCTGCGCGGGAAAACCGCGATCGGCGATTACATGGTGATCTGCTCCGGCCGGTCGAGCCGTCAGGTCTCGTCGATCTCGGAGAAACTGGCCGAGCGCCTGAAGACCGAGCTTGGCGTCGCCAGCAAGATCGAGGGCAAGGATACCGGAGACTGGGTGCTGATCGACACGGGCGACGTGATCGTCCATGTCTTCCGCCCGGAAGTGCGCGAGTTCTACCAGCTGGAAAAAATGTGGCTGCCGACCCACCAGGCCGCCGCCACACCAAGCTGAATGCGCGTTCATATCTGTGCCGTGGGCCGGCTGCGTTCCGGCCCTGAGCGCGATTTGCTCGATGATTACCTGGCCCGGTTCGACCGGACGGGGCGGGCGCTGGGGCTTGGCCCCGCTGCCATGACCGAGGTCGAGGACCGCAAGGGCGGCGGCATGAGTGCCGAGGCCGAGCTGCTTGACCGGGCGATCCCCAAGGGCGCGCTGACCGTGGCGCTGGACGAGCGCGGCAAGCTTCTGTCATCCCCGGATTTCGCCGACCTCCTCGGCCGCTGGCGCGACGAGGGGCAGGGCGACGTGGCCTTCGTCATCGGCGGTGCGGACGGGATCGAGCCCGCGCTGCGCGACCGCGCCGATTTCAAGCTGTCCTTCGGCAAGATGGTCTGGCCCCACATGCTGGCCCGGGTGATGCTGGCCGAACAGCTCTACCGCGCCGCCTCGATCCTTGCCGGCGCGCCCTATCACCGGCAATGAGCCGCCACGACCCCGCAATTCCGCGGCATATCCCCGCCTGTTAACGCAAACCGGTTTCCCCTGCCTTGCGACCGCGCTAGAAGGCGCGCAGGCAGGCAGGAGTGACCATGAGCGTACCCAAACCCGTTGTGCTGTGCATTCTCGATGGCTGGGGGCTGTCCGACCGGACCGAGGCCAACGCGCCGGTGCTGGCCGATACCCCGCATTTCGACCGGCTGATGGCAACCTGCCCGCATTCGACGCTGATCACCCACGGCCCCGACGTGGGCCTGCCCGAGGGGCAGATGGGCAATTCGGAGGTCGGCCACATGAATATCGGCGCCGGCCGCGTGGTCGAGATGGACCTCCGCCGCATCGACCAGGCGATCGAGACCGGCGCCTTTGCCACCCTGCCCGGCGTGCTGCGCTTCGTCGAGAAGATGAAGGAGACGGGCGGCACCGCGCATATCCTGGGCGTGCTGTCCGATGGCGGGGTGCATTCGCATATCACCCACATGATTGCCGCCGCCAACGCCCTGACCGGCCACGGGATCCCCGTCGCCATCCACGCCTTCACCGACGGGCGCGACGTGGCGCCGGTCTCGGCCAAGTCCTATCTCGAGGCGCTGCGCCGGTCGCTGCCCGAAGGCGCCTATATCGCCACCGTTTCGGGCCGGTATTACGCCATGGACCGCGACAACCGTTGGGAGCGGGTGCAACTGGCCTACGAGGCGCTGGCACAGGGCAAGGGCTACACCGCCGCCACCGCCGCCGAGGGCATCGCCAACGCCTATGACAAGGGCCGCACCGACGAGTTCATCAAGCCGCGCGTGCTGGGCGATTACGCCGGCATGGCGGATGGCGACGGCATCCTCTGCCTCAACTTCCGGGCCGACCGGGCGCGCGAAATCCTCGCCGCCTTCGCCGACCCCGATTTCGACAGTTTCGACACCGGCACGCGCCCCCGCTTCGCCATCGTCAGCGGCTTTACCGAGTATTCGCGGCGCCACTCCACCTACATGGATTGCATCTTCCCCGACGAGCGCCCCGCCAACACGCTCAGCGAATGGGTCGCCAGGCAGGGCAAGACCCAGTTCCACGCCGCCGAGACCGAGAAATACCCCCATGTCACCTTCTTCCTGAACGGCGGCAAGGAAGCCCCCGAGGACGGCGAAGAGCGCTACATGGCTCCCTCCCCCAAGGTCGCGACCTATGATCTGCAGCCCGAGATGTCGGCGGCGGAGGTGACCGATCACTTCGTCGGCGCGATCGAGAAGGGCTTCGATCTGATCGTGGTGAACTATGCCAACCTCGACATGGTGGGCCATACCGGCGACCTGACGGCGGCCATCGCCGCCTGCGAGGCGGTCGACCAGGGGCTGGGCCGCGTGCTGGAAGCGCTTGACAAGGCCGGCGGCGCGATGATCGTGACGGCGGACCACGGCAATTGCGAAACCATGATCGACCCCAGAACCGGCAAGCCCCACACCGCCCACACGCTGAACCCGGTGCCTGTCATCCTGACCGGCGGGCCGGAAGGGGCTCATGGGGCTCGACAAACCCGCCGAGATGACCGGGGAGAGCCTTATTTCATGAGGCTGGCGGCCGCGCTCATAGCCCTGTGCCTTGCCGGCGCGGCCACCGCGCAGGAGGCGGCCCAGCCCGCCGAGGCCGCCCGCGCCGCCGCCACCCGGCTGGCCGAGGCGAGCGCCCTGCTCGACGAGGCCGATGGCGCCCGCAACCGCGTGCGCGCCCTGACCGAGGCGATCCGCGCCTACGAGGACGGGCTGGAAGCCATGCGCGAGGGCCTGCGCCGCGCCGCCATCCGCGAGGAGGTGCTGTCGCGCGACCTGCAGGCCCGCGAGGGCGAGATCGCGCAATTGCTGGGCGTCCTGCAGGGCATCGGCGCGTCACCTACCCCGGTGCAGCTTGTCCATCCCTCGGGCCCCGTGGGCACCGCCCGTTCGGGCATGATCCTGGCCGAGGTGGCCCCGGCGCTCGACATTCGCGCCCGCAGCCTGCGCAAGGATTTGCAGGAGGTGAGCGTCCTGCGCGCGCTGCAGGAAAGCGCGGCCGACAAGCTGCAACAGGGGCTGGAGGGCGCCCAGACCGCCCGCGCCGCCCTCAGTCAGGCGATTGCCGACCGCACCGACCTGCCGAAGCGCTTTACCGAGGACCCGGTGCAGACCGCCCTGCTGGTGGCCTCGACCGAAACGCTGGAAGGTTTCGCTAGCGGCCTCAGCCAGATCGCGGTGGACGAGGCCCCGGGAAGCCTGCCGGGCATCTCGGACCGCAAGGGCGAATTGCCGCTGCCGGTCAAGGGCACGATCCTGCGCCGCGCCGGAGAGGCCGACGCCGCCGGCATCACCCGCCCCGGCATCGTCATGGCCACCCGCCCGCGGGCGCTGGTGACCACCCCGGCGCCGGCCACCGTGCGCTATCGCGGCTCACTGCTGGATTACGGGAATGTGATCATTCTCGAGCCTCAGGCGGGCATTTTACTTGTGATCGCGGGGCTTGATGTGGTCTATGGGAAGACAGGTGAAGTGCTGCCCGGCGGCAGCCCGGTCGGCCTGATGGGCGGGCCGGATACCGGCGCCGACGACCTTCTGACCCGCGAGGGCAGCGGCAACGGCGCCGGACAGACGGAAACGCTTTACGTAGAGGTCAGGCAGGACAACACGCCGGTTGATCCCGAGGCGTGGTTCAAGACAGACAGAGGATGACGAACCGATGAAGAAATTCCTTATGGCTGCAGTGGCCGGAACGCTGGCCAGCGTGGTCGTGACAACCCAGGTCGCCGCGCCGCTTCTGGCGCAGGAATCCGCCAAGACGACGAATGTCTACGAACAGCTGGACCTGTTCGGCGACATCTTCGAGCGCATCCGCTCGCAATATGTCGAGGAGGTCGACGAGGGCGAGCTGATCGAGGCCGCGATCAACGGCATGCTGACCTCGCTCGACCCGCATTCCAGCTATCTCTCGCCCAACGACGCCGCCGACATGCGCGTGCAGACGCGTGGTGAATTCGGCGGCCTCGGCATCGAGGTGACGCAGGAAGAGGGCTTCGTGAAGGTCGTCTCGCCGATCGACGGCACCCCGGCCGACAGCGCGGGCGTCGAGGCGGGCGATTTCATCACCCATGTCGACGGCGAAAGCGTGCTGGGCCTGACCCTCGACGAGGCGGTCGACATGATGCGCGGGCCGGTGGGCTCGGAAATCGTGATCACCGTGGTGCGCGAGGGCGAGGCCGAGCCGTTCGACGTCTCGATCATCCGCGACACCATCAAGCTGACCGCCGTGCGCGCCCGGACCGAGCGGAACTCGGTCGTTCTCCGCGTGACCACCTTCAACGACCAGACGTTCAAGAACCTCGAAAGCGGCCTCAACGAACAGATCGAGGAAGCCGGCGGGATGGACAAGGTCACCGGCATCGTGCTCGACCTGCGCAACAACCCCGGCGGGCTCCTGACCCAGGCGATCAAGGTGGCCGACGCCTTCCTCGACAAGGGCGAGATCGTCAGCACCCGGGGCCGCAACCCCGAGGATGGCGAGCGCTTCAACGCAACCGAGGGCGACCTGGCCAACGGCCTGCCGATGGTGGTTCTGATCAACGGCGGCTCGGCCAGCGCGTCGGAAATCGTCGCCGGCGCCCTCAAGGATCACCGCCGCGCCATCGTGGTCGGCACCAAGAGCTTCGGCAAGGGCTCGGTCCAGACGGTCATGCCGCTGCGGGGCGACGGCGCGATGCGCCTGACCACCGCGCGCTACTACACCCCGTCGGGCCGCTCGATCCAGGCGCTGGGCGTCTCGCCCGACATCGTCGTGGCCCAGCCCCGCACCCCCCCGGCCAGCGAGAACGAGGACGAGGCGGAAGAGAACACCCGCCCCCGCTCGCGCTCCGAGGCCGATCTGCGCGGCCGGCTGGACAATGACAGCCTGTCCGAGGACGAGATCCGCCAGATCGAGGAAGAGCAGGAGCGCGCCGAAGAGGCCGCCAAGCTGCGCGACGAGGATTACCAGCTGGCCTATGCCATCGACATCCTCAAGGGCCTCACGGCGCTGAACGGCGGCAACTGAGCCGGCCTCACAGACACCGGAAAGGCCGCGGCATTGCCCGCGGCCTTTTCCTATGCGGCGCCCATGAACGAACGGTGTCACCCCCGGATCGCGAGCCACCCCTTGAAGGTCAGCGCGGCGTAGAAAAGCTCGATCCTCCCGAACCCCGCCTCGCGCAGCACCGCCTCGTCCTCCTCCGGCAACAGCGACGGAAGGCGCGCCTTCATCGCCTCAACCCCCTGCTCCGCCTGCTCCCGCGGCATCCCGCGCGCCGCCTGATACCGCGCATAGCGCCACAGCCAGCGATCCGCCTGCCCGTCCTCCGCGGGAAAGCTGTGATGCGCCACCACCAGCGGCGCCCCGGGCCGAAGCCGATCCGCCAGCCGCCGCAAGGTCTGCACCCGCTCCTCTCGCGGCAGGAAATGCAGCGTCAGCAGGCAGACCGCCCCGTCGAACGGCCCCGCCGGCGCATCCCCGATATACCCCTCGTGCAGCACCACGCTGTCGGCCATCCCGCCCATCGTCGCCCGCGCCTGGTCCAGCATCGCCGCCGACGGGTCGATCCCGTCGAAACGCCAGCCGGCATGGGCCGCGGCCAGCGCTCGAAGCTCCAGCCCGCCGCCAGCACCCAGCACGAGGATCCGCGCCCGCTCGGGCACGTGCTCGGCCAGAAGCAGGCCGGTCATGACGTGCAGATCGCGCAGCCCCGGCACCTGCCGCGCCACCCTTTCGGCATAGCCCGCGGCATGGCCGGGAGTCGTCTCGCTCATGCCTCCGGCCAGACCAGCGAGCGGTGGACCTGAGCCCCGGCCATCGCGCCGTCGCTCACCGCCAGCGAGACCGAATGCGGCATGGTGGCGACGTCGCCGCAGGCATATATGCCGGGCACCGTGGTCTGTTTCGCCGCGTCGGTGCGAAGGATCATCCCCATCGGCGTGTCCTCCAGCGCGCAGCCGGCCCGTTCCGCCAGCGGGCTGGCGGGCGAGACGGTCGGCGCGGCGAAGAGCCCCGCAAAGGCAAGCCGGCGGCCATCGGCAAGACAGATATCGGCCTCACCCTCGATCCTCTCGATGACCGCATCCTCGACCGTCACCCCGCGCCTCTCCAGCGCCTCGCGCATATCGGCCTCAAGCGCGACCGCGCCATTGGGAAAGAACGTGACACGCCCCCATTCCGTCAGCAATTCCGCCTGATGCACCGACATCGGCCCGCTGCCGATCACGCCGATCGGGCCCCGGTCGAGCTCGTAGCCATGGCAATAGGGACAGTGAAAGACCGACCGGCCCCAGCGTTCCCCGATCCCGTCGACCTCCGGCAGCGTATCCCGCACCCCGGCGGCCATCAGAACCCGGCGCCCGGTGAGGGGCGCCCCGTCGCCCAGCCCGACCTCGAACGCATCCCGCGCCCCGTCGAGCGTCGCGGCCTCCCCCTCGATCCACGTCAGGTCCGCGTAACGCTCCAACTGCGCCCGCGATTGCGCGGCAATCTCCCCGGGCGGGACACCGTCCTGTGACAGGAACCCGTGGGCGTGGCTGGCAAACCGGTTCCGGCGCAGCCCGGCGTCGACGATGGCCACCGACCGCCGGGCGCGCAGCAACTGAAGCGCCGCTGCCATACCGGCATAGCCGCCGCCAATGATAACAACATCATGCACCATTCTTCCAATCCTCGACCTGCTGCCGCCGGGCGGCGAAGCGCTCCGCGAAATCCCGTGCGAGATCGGCCAGCGTCACCTCCCCCATGCGCCGAAGAAGCAACGCCTCGGCCTCGGCAAAGGTCTTGTCCAGCGCGGCGTTCACCGACTGCTCGACAAGGCATTCCGGCGCGTCGTTGCGGTGGCCGATGGCGAAGACATCCGGCTCTTCCAGCGCGACATGCAGGTCGCGCAAGGTAATCGCCGACAGGTCCGCCGCGATCCGCCAGCCCCCGGCCTGCCCGCGGTCCGACGCCACGATCCCCGCCCGGCGCAGGAACCCCATGGTACGCCTTACCACCACCGGGTTGGTCCCGAGGCAGCGCGAAAGCTGTTCCGAGGTCATCGGCGCGTCCCGCTCGGCCATGTGCAGGAGCGCGTGGAGGACGGAGGAAAGGCGGCTGTCCCGTTTCATGTAACTTCATATGTTACGATTCGCCCGGCACCGCAAGCCCCCACCCGAACCGCGGCAAGATACCGCCCGCGGCGACGTCCTTTCGGGCTTCCGAAAGCCGGCCGGGTTTGCTAGGCGGTCCCCACCTCCCATTCACGACACTCCAGATCGGGGCACCCCTCCCATGACCAGCAAGCGCATCGTCCTTTCCAGCGACCACGCCGCCATCGACCTTCGCAAGGCCATCGCCGAGCACATCACCGCCGCCGGGTGGGAGGCCGTGGATATCGGGCCGATGACGCCCGAAAGCACCCACTACCCCAAACACGGGCAGGCCGCGGCGGAAAAGGTCGCCTCGGGCGATTGCGCGCTCGGCATCATCCTCTGCGGCACCGGGCAGGGCATCATGATGGCCGCCAACAAGGTGAAGGGCATCCGCTGTGGCGTCTGCTCCGACACGTTCTCGGCCCGGATGATCCGCCAGCACAACGACGCCAACATCCTGTCGCTCGGCGCGCGGGTGGTGGGCGAGGGGCTGGCGCTGGAGATCGTCGACGCCTTCCTGTCGACCGAGTTCGAGGGCGGCCGCCACGCCACGCGCGTCGAGATGATCGAGGGCTAAGCCCTCAGCCGTAGCGCGCCACGAAGTTCCGCAGGATCATCTCCGGCGCGAACACCTCCGCCGCGCGGCACATGGCGATCAGGTCATCCGCCGTCTCGGGCGGGAAATACCCCTTGTTGCGATAGATGCGGATGCGGGTCTCGAACCCGTCCGCATCGGCCTCGGGGTGGAACTGCGTGGCATAGACATGCGCGCCGTGTCGGACCATCTGGAACGGGCAGGCCTCCGACCGCACGAGGTGCACACAACCCTGCGGCAGCGCCTGCAGCGCTTCCTTGTGGCCCACGAAGGCGTCGAACGCCGTCGGCACGCCATCGAGGAGCGGGTCGTCCTTGCCCTCCGCCGTCACCTCGCAGGCCGACGTGCCCACCGGCTCGCCATGCGCCCGCTTGCTGACATCGCCCGCCAGGTGCTTGCCGAGGATGCCGATCCCGTAACAGCAGCCGAGGAAAGGAAAATCGCGCGCCGTGATCTCGGGCATCAGCGACAGCACCTGCCGCTCGATCCGCACCTCGACCTCGGTCTTCTCCTCCGGCGCGTCGCTGACACAGCCGGGGCCGCCGCCCACGATCACGCCCGCCAAATCATCGAGCCGCAGGTCGCCGGGCAGGTCCTCCCGGTCCAGCCGCACCCGCCGCGCCTGCCCCTCCTCCAGCCCGCCCTTGCGCAGGATCGCCGCGAACTCGTCGTCGGCGGCCTCCTGTTCGGGGCGCAGCTGCAGCACGAGGAAGGGTTTCGACATGGTGGATCGGTCCCGCAAGAAAACCCCTCCTGACTGGCCGCTTTCCCGCCCCCCGTCAAGGCGCCGTGCTTGACCCTGCCGGGCAAAGGACTACCCTGCGCCCGATTTGACCCAAGCGGGAGGACACACCATGACCCAACGCCTGCACCTCGTCTTCGGCGGCGAGCTGGAAGACCCCTCGCGCAACGTCTTCAAGAATATCGACGACCTGCATATCGTCGGCATCTTCCCCGATTACGACAGCGCCTACAACGCCTGGAAATCCGAGGCGCACCGCACCGTCGACAACGCCCACATGCGCTATTACATCGCCCACCTGCACCGCCTCCGCGACGAGGAAACACCGGCCTCGTCAACCGAGGAATTGGGCTAAACCGGCCGTGGCAGGGCGTGAACCGTCAAGCGACAGCACCGCCCCGCCCTCGCGGCCCGAGGGCGAGGTTGTCTGGTGCCATGCCACCACCCGCACCCATTCCGACGTGGCGCTGCACCTCGCCGACCGGCTGGCCCATGCCCGGCCCGATATCCACGTGCTGCTGACCGGCGCGCCCGACATCCTTCCCGACGAGCCCGGCAGCGTCTACGTGCACCCCACCCCGGCCGACAACTCGGGCGCGGCGCAGGCCTTCATCAACCACTGGCGCCCCGATATCTGCGTCTGGACGGCGGGCGACCTGAAACCCGCGATCCTGGCCGCGGCGCACCGGACGGGCATTCCGCTCTACCTCGTCGATGCCGACGAATCGCGGCTCACACAGCCGGGTTGGCGCCTTTTGCCCAATGCCAGCCGCGGCGCGTTGCGGCGGTTCTCGTTCATCATGGCGCGCACGCCGGGCACCGAGACCTTCCTGCGCCGCCGCGTCGGCCTGCGCGATGTCTCGATCCGCGTGACCGGCGCCCTGCGCGAGGAATCCAAGCCCCTTCCCTACAACGAAAGCGACCGAGAAGAGCTGACCGGGCTGTTGCGCGGTCGGCCCGTCTGGCTGGCCGCACGGGTTCATGTGGACGAGCTCGACGCCGTGCTCGAGGCGAACGAGGCCGTCATCGGCATGTCGCACCGGGTGCTGCTGGTCATCGTGCCGGCCAACCCCGAGGAAAGCGCGCCGTTTCACGCCGCGCTGAAGGCCAGCGGCCTGCGCTATATCACCTGGTCCGACGGCACCCTGCCGGACGAAACGACACAGGTGATCCTGGCCGACACACGCGGCGAACTGGGGCTGTGGTACAGGATTTCGCCCATATGCTTCATGGGTTCGTCGCTGGTCGCCGGCGCCCATGGCAGCGACCCGAACGAGCCGGCGGCGCACGGTTCGGCCATCCTCTACGGGCCCAATATCCGCACCTACCTTTCCGCCTATTCACGCTTCGCCGAGGCCGGCGCGGCGCGGATTGTGCGCGATGCCCGCACGCTGGCCGAGGCGGTGCAGCGGATCATCCCGCCCGACCAGTCGGCGGCGATGGCCCACGCGGCGTGGGACGTCGCCACCCAAAGCGCGGCGGTGATGGACCAGCTGGTCGACGCCATCCTCCTCGCCCTCGACGAACGCACGGTGGCCTGATGCGCGCGCCCGCCTTCTGGGACAGGCCGCCCGAGACGCCGGGCCTTGCGGCGCGGCTGCTGTCGCCCCTGGGCGCGCTCTACGCGCGGGCGACGGCGCGGCGGCTGGCCGGGGCCGAGGGGATCCGGCCCGGCGTGCCGGTGATCTGCGTCGGCAACCTCAACGCCGGGGGCACCGGCAAGACTCCTACCGTGATCGCGCTGGTGCAGCGGCTGCAGGCGAAGGGGCTGAAGCCCGTCGTCGTCTCGCGCGGCTATGGCGGCACCCTGACCGGCCCGGTGGAGGTCGATCCCAAGACCCACGGCTATGCCGAGGTTGGTGACGAGCCGCTGCTGATCGCCGCCTTCACCCCCGTCTGGATCGGTCGCGACCGGGCGGCTGCGGCCCGGGCGGCGGCCAAGGCCGGGGCCGACGTGATCGTGATGGATGACGGGTTCCAGAACCCGTCGGTGGCCAAGGATTTATCGCTGGTGGTGGTCGACGCCGCCCGCGGCTTCGGCAACGGGCGTTGCATCCCGGCCGGCCCCCTGCGGGAGCCGGTGGAAACCGGCCTCTCCCGCGCCGACCTGCTGCTCAGCATCGGGCCCGGGGACGCACAGGCGGCATTCCGCGAAACCTGGGGCCCCTCCCTCACCGTTCCGGCCCTGACCGGCCATCTCGCGCCGCTGCAGACCGGCATGGACTGGTCCGGCACCCGCTTCCTCGCCTTCGCCGGCATCGGCCACCCCGAGAAGTTCTTCGCCACCCTCCGCGCGCAGGGCGCCGAACTGTCCCGCGCCGAGGCGCTGGAGGATCACCAGCCGCTGACCCAGGCCCTGATGACCCGGCTTGAGGCGGAGTCGAAGCTGCTGAACGCCCAGCTCGTCACGACGGAGAAGGATGCCGTCCGTCTGCCGCAAGCCTTCCGTCAGAAGGTGCTGACCCTGCCGGTCAGACTCGAAATAGAAGATTGGTCGGCCTTCGAAGAGGCGTTAGAAAAGGTCCTATAGGGTGGGTGAAACCCACCATCGCCCAAAATCTCACCCGTCCTCGCCCAGCTTCGGCGACGCCCGCTCCAGCGCCAGCTCCGCATCGGAAAACGTGAACGGCCCCCGCACGCCCGGCACGCCGTCAAGCTCCACGCGCATCCCGCGCGCTTTCACCTGCGGGTCTTCAAACACCTCCGACAGGTCGTTGATCGGCCCGGCGGGAATGCCCTCGGCCTCGCAGGCGGCCAGCAGGTCGGCCTTGGAAAACGTCAACGTCCGCGCCGTCAGCGCCGCGATCAGCGCCTCGCGGTTCGCCACCCGGTCGGCATTGCGCAGGAAGTCCGGCGCCTCGGCCAGGTCGTCACAGCCCAGCACCCGGCACAGCCGCTGGTACTGCGCATCGTTGCCGGTGGCGATGATGATATAGCCGTCGGCACAGTCGAACACCTGGTAGGGCGCGAGGTTCGGGTGATAGTTCCCCGTCCGCCCCGGCGGCGTGCCGGTGGCGAGGTAGTTCATCGCCTGGTTCGCCGTCGCCGCCACGGCGCAATCGAGCAGCGCCATGTCGATATGCTGGCCCTTGCCCGTCCGCTCCCGCTGGTGCAGCGCGGCCAGGATACCGGCCACGGAATAAAGCCCGGTGAACAGGTCCGTCACCGCCACGCCCGCACGCTGGGGCTGGCCGTCAGGCTCGCCCGTGATCGACATCAGCCCCGACATGCCCTGGATGATGTAATCGTACCCGGCACGGTGGGCATAAGGCCCGTCCTGCCCGAACCCGGTGATCGAACAATAGATCAGCCGCGGGTTCAGCTCCGACAGGCTGGCGTAATCCAGCCCGTACTTGGCCAGACCACCCACCTTGAAATTCTCGATCAGGATATCGGCCTCGGCCACCAGTTCCCGCACCCGGGCCTGGCCCGCCTCGGTGCGGAAATCGACGGCCACGCTGGCCTTGCCCCGGTTGCAGGAATGGAAATAGGCGGCCGTCCGGTCCTCGCCCCGCTCGATGAAGGGCGGGCCCCACGCGCGGGTATCGTCGCCCGCGGGGCTTTCCACCTTGATCACCTCGGCGCCCAGGTCGGCCAGCGTCTGCCCGGCCCAGGGGCCGGCAAGGATCCGGGCCAGTTCGACGACCTTCAGCCCGGCCAGCGGTGCCTGCTTCATTCGCCGAGCGCCTCGTCCAGCACCTCTTTCAGCTCGTCATAGGACATGTTGGAATGCTGCTCGCCGTTGATCATCAGCGTCGGGGTCGAGCTGATCTCGTCTTCCTCGGCGTGCTCCTGGTACCAGGCGACCAGCGTCTTGGCCTTCTGGTTGTCGGTCAGGCACGCCTCGAGCTGGTCTTCCTCCAGCCCGGCCACCTTGCCGATCTTGCGCAGCCGGTCGGCGATGGCCACCGGATCCTGCCCGGTGCCGATCCAGTCGCGCTGCTGGGTATAGAGCATGTCGGCGATGCCGAAGAACCGCTCTTCCCCGCCACAGCGGGCGACCATTGCGGCCCAGAGCCCGTAGCGGTCGAAATAGACGTCGCGGTAGATGAAGTGGATCTTGTCGGTGTCGATGTAATCCGCCTTCAGCTGCTTGAATTGGTTCTGGTGGAAATTGGCGCAATGCGGGCAGGTGAACGAGGCGTATTCGATCATCGTGACCTTCGAGTCCGGGTTGCCCAGCGACATCTCGACGATGGTCGAGGTATCGATCTCTTCATCGGCCACCTCGGCGCCCTCATCGGTGGCAGCGCCATCCTCGGCCTCGGCGGCCTCTTCGCTCGCGGCCCCCTCTTCCATGTCGGCCGCCTCTTCCGTCTCGGCGGTCTCCGCCGCCTCGCCATCGGTCTGCTGCGCGTTGACGGCGGCAAAGGGCAGGTCGCTCTGCGCCGGGGTGGGCTGCGAGTTCAGCCACCACGCCAGGCCGGCAACAAGGGCAAGGGCCACGGCCCCGGGGATGATCATGCGGTTCATCGCGGAATTCCTTCGGTCAGGGTTTGCGTCTGGATAGAACGTTCCGGCCCAGGGCTTCAAGGGCCTGCCTCAGCCCCTCGTCATGGACCGGCGCGGCGATCTCGGCGGCGTGGCGCCCGGCCTCGGGGTCGGGCGCGGCCGCCGGGGCCTTTTTCGGGCGTGTCTCGAACGCCACCTGCCCCTCGGCAAAGCCGGTGGGGGCGGTCTGGGTGATGCGGATGCGGGCGATGGCGTTGTAGCCATAGGCCGCGTTCACCCGCTCGCGCAGGACCTCCTTCTGCATCTCCAGCATCGGGGCCTGCGCGCCGGTGGTCAGCACCGACAGGGTTGCGCCGAACCCTTGCCGGCCATAACTCACCTCGACGGGGCGGGCGATGGCGGCGATCTCGTCACCCACGATCTCGGCCCAATGGGTCAGCACGCGGCTCACGGCAAAGCCCCGCGTCTCGGACGCCTTGCGAATTTGCGGCCCCAACAGGGTCGCACCGCGCTTGAAACCGAATGTTGTGCCCTTGTGGGCGGGCATGGCTGACCTCCCGGCGGTTCTGCCCTAACTTAGGCCAAGTGGCGGGCGATGACAGCCCCCGAGATGAGGGAGAGGCATAACAGATGCGTGACGGGCAGGTTCAGGAACTCCTCGACTGGTACGACCGGCATGCCCGCGACCTGCCGTGGCGCGTGGGGCCGTCGGCGCGGGCGGCGGGCGTGCGGCCCGACCCCTACCGCGTTTGGCTGTCCGAGGTGATGCTGCAACAGACCACCGTCGCGGCGGTGAAAGCCTATTTCGAACGCTTCACCACGCTCTGGCCCACGGTGAACGACCTCGCGCGGGCCGAGGATGGCGTGGTGATGGGCGAATGGGCGGGGCTTGGCTATTACGCCCGTGCCCGCAACCTTTTGAAATGCGCCCGTGTCGTCGCGGAGGAGCATGGAGGCCGCTTCCCCGACACGCGCGAGGGGCTTCTGGCCCTGCCCGGCATCGGCCCCTATACCGCCGCCGCCATCTCGGCCATCGCCTACGACGCGCCGGAGGTGGTGGTTGACGGCAATGTCGAGCGGGTGATGGCCCGGCTTTTCAACATCCGCACCCCCCTGCCCGCCGCCAAGCCCGAGATGACGGCCGCCGCCGCCCGGATGACCCCGAATGAGCGCCCCGGCTGCTACGCCCAGGCGGTGATGGACCTCGGCGCCACCATCTGCACGCCCCGCTCCCCCGCCTGCGGCATCTGCCCCTGGCGCGAGCCTTGCCTCGCCCGCAGGGCCGGCGTGGAATCCGAGCTCCCCGTCAAGGCGCCGAAAAAGACCAAGCCCACCCGGTATGGCTACGCCTATGTCGCCCGCCGCACCGATGGCGCCTGGCTGCTGGAACGCCGCCCCGACAGCGGCCTCCTCGGCGGCATGCTCGGCTGGCCCGGCAGCGATTGGAACGAAGCCCCCCGGCCCGCCCCGCCCCTCGCGGCCGACTGGCACCGCCTCCCCGAGGAAGCCCGCCACACCTTCACCCATTTCCACCTGCGCCTGAAGATCGACGTGGCGCTCGTCCCCGCCGACACCGCACCGGCCCGCGGCACCTTCCTCCTGCCGAGGGATTTCCGCCCCGCATCGTTACCCACCGTCATGCGAAAGGTTTTTGACTTGGCGCATGGAAGCTTCGAAAATGCCCGCTAGACTGACCGCGCGGCAAGAACCGAGGAGCCACGCCATGATCCCTGCCAGACAGGCCATCAACCTGCAGAACGCCATCCCCTTCTGGATGTCGCTGCTGCTCGTGCCCGTCGCCATTCTCGGCGCCACCGTCGGCGGCTGGACGGTGATCCTCGTGCCGATCGTGACGTGGTATTTCTTCTCGATCCTCGACGCGATCCTCGGCCTCAACCTCGACAATGCCGACCCCGAGACGGGCGAGGATGACCTGACATGGTACAAGGCCATCACCCTCGTGTGGCCGCCGGTGCAGTTCGCCCTGCTCTTCGGGCTGATCTGGTACGTCACCGGCCCGGGCGATGCGCATCTCTCGGCACTGGAAACCATCGTGCTGTTCTTCGGCGTGGGCGTCATCACCGGCACCGTCGGCATCAACTACTCCCACGAGCTCATGCACCAGAAGGACCGGGGCGAGCGCTTCCTGGGGGACGTGCTGCTGTCGATGGTGCTCTACTCGCATTTCCGCTCCGAACACCTGCAGGTGCATCACCGCCATGTCGGCACCCCGCGCGACCCGGTGACCGCGCGCTACAACGAGGGCTTTTACCGCTTCTTCCCCCGCGTCCTGCTGGGCTCGTTGAAATCCTCCTTCAAGGCGGAAAAGGCCATGCTCGCCCGCAAGGGCCTGCCCTGGTCGGACCTGTCGAACCCGTTCTTCCGCTACTGGGTGCTGCAGGGCTTCATGCTGCTGCTGGCCATCCTGATCGGCGGCTGGGCCGGGCTCTTCCTCTTCCTCTGGCAAGCCTTCGTCGCGGTCTGGCAGCTCGAGCTCGTCAACTATGTCGAGCATTACGGCCTCACCCGCAAACACCTGGGCGAGGGCCGCTACGAACACGTCAAACCCCAGCACAGCTGGAACGCGGCGCACAAGGCGTCGAACTGGCTGCTGATCAACCTCCAGCGCCATTCCGACCACCATTACAAGCCCGATCGCCGCTTCCCGCTCCTGCAGAATTACGGACAGGACGAGGCGCCCCAACTGCCCTACGGCTACCCGGTCATGACCATGGCGGCGATGGTGCCCCCGGTCTGGCACCGCGTGATGAACCCCCGCGTGCGCCAGTGGCGGCAGATGTACTACCCCGAGATCACCGACTGGCTGCCCTACAACAAGGCCCAGAACCCCATGCCCCGCGGCGCCTGAGCAAAGCCCCGCCCCGGCTTCTTCTGGCCGGAAAATATCCCGGGGGAGACGTTGAATTTCCGCTGGAAATTCAACGCTAGGCGCAGCGCCCCCTTCCAACGCCAGCCCAAAGAAAAACCCCCGCCAATTCAGGCAGGGGTTTCCCAAATTCAAATGCCGTGCGGATCAGGCCGTCTTCTTGCCCTTGATCGGCGCCCAGAGGCGCTTGTTCGTCAGGTACAGCAGCACGGTCAGCACCGTGAGGAAGATCACCCCGGCCAGCCCGGCCTGCTTGCGCGCCATCAGCTTGGGCTCGGCGGCCCAGGTCAGGAAGGCGGCCACGTCCTCGGCCTCGTGGTGCAGCTCGTTCGAGTGCCCGTCGTCGAACTCCACGTCCTCGCCGTAAAGCGGCGGCGCCATCGCGATCCAGCCGCCGGGGAAGGCGGTGTTCTCGTAAAGCGTGGTGCCCGCCTCTTCCTTGGTCTCGCCGGTATAGCCGGTCAGGATCGACACGATGTATTCCGGCCCGCCCATGCCCTTGAAGAGCTGGTTGATGCCGGTGCCGTAGGGCCCGTGGAACCCGGCACGCGCCTTGGCCATCAGGCTCAGGTCAGGGGCGTTTTCCAGGTTCGACTTGGGGAAGTGGTCGGTCGGCTTCGCGGTGCGGAAATCGTCGAGCTCGGGGTCGAAGACCTCGAAATTCGCCGTGTAGGCCCGCATCTGGTCCTCGGGCAGGTGCGGCCCGCCCTCGTCCGACAGCGTCCGGAACGGCACGTATTGCATGCCGTGGCAGGAGGCGCAGACCTCGGTATAGACCTTGAGCCCGCGCTGAAGCTGGTTCTGGTCGAAAGAGCCGAACGGCC
Source organism: Roseovarius sp. (assembly GCF_965228755.1). GTDB lineage: Bacteria > Pseudomonadota > Alphaproteobacteria > Rhodobacterales > Rhodobacteraceae > Roseovarius. Next base: position 402,631 of record NZ_CBDDIG010000013.1, on the reverse strand, counting down.
CCTCGAACGAGAAGTCGACGTCATGCACGTGGCTTTCGCCTTCGGCCGCCATCACCCCCGAGCCCGAAAGGGCCAGGGCGGCAACTGCGGAGATCGCAATCTTTTTCAACATTGTCCCTTGTCCTTTCTTCACTCGGCCGGCGTTTCGGCTTTGCCGTAATGGGCCTTGAAATCGTCCTCGATGGTCTCGGGCTGCGCCTCGGGCTTCTCGATCACGCCAAGCAGCGGCAGGATTACCAGGAAGTACGCGAACCAGTAGGCCGACCCGATCAGCGAGATCGTCGAGTAGGGCGGCTCGGCCGGCATGGCCCCGGCCCACATCAGCACGACGAAGTCGATGACCAGCAGCCAGAACCACCACTTGAACATCGGCCGGTAGCGGCCCGAGCGCACCGACGAGGTGTCGAGCCACGGCACCAGCGCCATCACCGCGATTGCGCCGAACATGGCCAGCACGCCGAAGAACTTGGCGTTGACGATGCCGCCGGTGATCCAGCTTGCCAGCATCACCACCCACACGTCCGAGGTGAAGGCGCGCAGGATCGCGTAGAACGGCAGGAAGTACCATTCGGGCACGATATGCGCAGGCGTCACCAGCGCGTTGGCCTCGATATAGTTGTCCGGGTGGCCGAGGTAGTTCGGCATGAAGCCCACGATGGCGAAGAACACCACCATGATCACGCCCAGCGCGAACAGGTCCTTGATGACGAAATAGGGCCAGAACGGAACCGTGTCCTTCTCGGCATCGGCCTTCGAGGTGCGGCGCACGTCGACACCGGTGGGGTTGTTGTTGCCCGTGGTGTGGAAGGCCCAGATGTGAACGGCCACCAGGGCGGCGATCACGAAGGGCAGCAGGTAGTGCAGGCTGAAGAAGCGGTTCAGCGTGGCATTGTCCACCGCCGGTCCGCCCAACAGCCAGGTCTGGATCGATTCGCCGATGAACGGGATCGCGCCGAACAGGCCGGTGATCACCGTGGCGCCCCAGAACGACATCTGCCCCCAGGGCAGCACGTAGCCCATGAAGGCCGTGCCCATCATCGCCAGGTAGATCAGCATGCCGACGATCCACGTGATCTCGCGCGGGGCCTTGTACGAGCCGTAGTAGAGGCCGCGGAAGATGTGGATGTAGACGGCGAAGAAGAACAGCGAGGCGCCGTTCATGTGAAGGTAGCGGATCATGTAGCCGCCGTTCACGTTGCGCATGATGTGCTCGATCGAGGCGAAGGCCAGGTCGACATGCGGCGTGTAATGCATCACCAGGACGATGCCGGTGACGATCTGCAGCACCAGGCAGAAGGTCAGGACGATCCCCCAGATCCACATCCAGTTGAGGTTCTTGGGCGTGGGGATCATCAGCGTGTCATACATCAGGCTGACGATGGGAAGCCGCTTGTGCAGCCACTTCTCGGCGCCCGATTTCGGTTCGTAGTGATCGTGCGGAATTCCGGACATGAGCGCGCTTCCTTATCCGAGTTGGATCGTGGTTTCGTCGACGAATTCCGCGATCGGAACCGGCAGGTTCTCGGGCGCGGGGCCTTTGCGGATGCGGCCGGCCGTGTCGTAGTGCGACCCGTGGCAGGGGCAGAACCAGCCGCCGAAATCGCCGGCATTGCCCAGCGGCACACAGCCGAGGTGCGTGCAGACGCCCATTTCCACCAGCCATTCGCCGGTCTCGCCGAACGAGCGGTTCTCGTCGGTCGCCGGGGCGTCGGGCGGCAGGTTGTCGTTGCGCGCCAGCCCGTCGGGCAGCGTCGACACGTCGGTCTCGCGGGCGGCGGTGATCTCTTCCTCGGTCCGGCGGCGGATGAAGACCGGCTTGCCCAGCCATTTCACCGTCAGCTGGGTGCCGGCCGAGACGCCAGAAACATCCACCCGGATCGAGCTCAGCGCCTGAACGTCGGCCGACGGGTTCATCTGGTTCACCAGCGGCCAGACAACGGCCCCCGTGGTGACGATACCTGCGCCTGCGGTGGCATAGTAGAGGAAATCCCTACGAGTGCCTGCGTGATCTTCTTCGTGGGACACGAGGTTTACTCCATTCTCAAGCCGGAACCGGCCAAGTTCATCATCTCAATGACATGACCACGGCGCAAGAGCACCGGGCACGTTTCCGACCCGCTGTTTAGCGGGCGTTTGGCGAGGCGTCCAGTGCACATTCGCCACGATTTGACAAGGGCGCTCATCTGTCGCGCTTGTGGGCCGGGACGGTGGCGTGTAAGCAGGCACCGAACCGCACACCGGAAAAAAGAGACCCCCATGCTGCGTTACGCCAGATCCGCCCTCGCCGCCCTTGTCCTGCTGGCCAGCCCGGCCGCCGCGGAAATCGAGCTCAGCCTCTATCTCGGCTGGCAGGGCGTGTCCGACAGCCGCGGCAGCGGCACCCTGCCCGGCGGCGCGGCGTTCAGCCGCAAGTTCAACTGGGACGGCAAGCCGTTCGAGGCGCCGATCTACTATGGCGGCCGCGCCATGTGGTGGAACAGCAACAACATCGGTTTCGGTGTCGAGGGCACGCATACCAAGGCCTATGCCTCGGCCGCCGATCTCGCCGCGACGGGCCTCGGCCGGTTCGAGCTGTCCGACGGCCACAACATCATCACCGCCAACGTGATGAAACGCTGGCCCGGCTTCTTCAAGGGCTCGAACTTCACGCCCTATCTGGGCGCCGGTGTCGGCCTTGCCATCCCGCATGTCGATGCACAGGTGGTCGGTGCCACCAACCGCACCTTCGACTACGAACAGACCGGCATCGCGCTGCGCGGGATCGCGGGCATGAAATACGACCTGAACGACCGCTGGGCGCTCTTCGGCGAGTACCAGATCACCTGGTCCGACAACGACATCACGCTCGACGCCGACCCGGCGGTGCCCGGCCAGCTTCCCGGCCGCCTCAGCACCGAGCTGACCACCCACGCCATCAATTTCGGCGTCAGCTACAGCTTCTGATCAGGGGGCCGGCGCGCCATGACGGCTGAAGGGCCCGCCAAATGACTGCAACCGCCCGGCCTCGCCGGCGCCTGCGGCCGGTCGGCGCTGTCCTCGTCCTGATCTTCGCCCTCTATGCCGGGCTCGCCCCCGGCACCATGCCCGCCTGGATGAACGGGGCGCTGACCCTCGTCCTGTGTACCGGCGGCGAAACCGTCACCGTCACGCTCGACGAAAACGGCAATCCGGTCGAGCGCACCCACCAGCGCTGCGACTGGTCGGTACAGCTCCTGGCCGCCGATACCGCCGCGCCGGCCCCCGCCCTGCCGCGCCCCGCCACGGCCCACCCGGCCGACGCCGAGATCCGCGCCTTCGCCGCCCGCGTGGCACCCCCCTTCCTGCTGCAATCCCCGCGCGCCCCGCCGCGTCTCCTCTGAACCGAAGACATTTCCCTTCCCCTTCAGAGGACTATTCCCATGGTTTCGACCGACCTGACCGGCACGCCTGCGCGTGACCGCTCCGCCGCCGCGGCGGCCACCCCGTTCTATCGCGCCGCATGGCGCTGGCATTTCTACGCGGGGCTCTACATCATCCCCTTCTTCATCATGCTCGCCCTCTCCGGCATGGCCATGCTCTGGATCGCCTGGATCGACGGGCGCGATGGCGAGCGCCTGCCCGTCACCCCGCAAGAAGCCCCGTTGGCCGTCTCGGTACAGGCCGACGCAGCGCTCGCCGCCGTGCCCAACAGCCACCTCGTGCAATACATCGCCCCGCGGGCCCCCGACCTCGCCGCCATCTTCCGCGTCGATCAGGGCGACAGCGCCACCATGGTCGCCCTCGACCCATACACCGCCGAAGTGCTCGAGACCTTCCCCCGCCGCAGCGGCTGGTACGACCTGGCGGACGACTTCCACGGCACCCTGCTGCTCGGCGTCACCGGCGACCGGATGATCGAGATCGCGGCCTCCCTCGGCATGGTGCTGATCGCCACCGGCCTCTACCTCTGGTGGCCGCGCGGCACCGGCCTTGCCCGGGCGCTCCTGCCCCGCATCGGCCGCGGCCGCGCCGGCTGGCGGGCGCTGCACGGGGCGGTGGGTCTCTGGATCTCGGTCATCCTGATCTTCTTCCTCGTCTCCGGCCTGTCCTGGTCCGGCGTCTGGGGCGAGAAGATCGTGCAGGCCTGGAACCAGTTCCCGGCCGGCAAATGGGGCGTTGACGTGCCGCTCTCGGACAGCACCCATGCCAGCATGAACCACGGCCCCAAGGAAGTGCCCTGGGCGCTGGAGCAGACCCCGATGCCCGCCTCGGGCAGCGACGCCGGCACCGAGGGGATCGCCGGGCCGCTCAGCCTCGACTCGGTCGATGCCTTCGCCCGCCGGATCGGCTTCGACGGGCGCTACCAGATGAACCTGCCGCAGGGCGACACCGGCGTCTGGACGCTCAGCCGCGATTCGATGAGCACCGACAGCACCGATCCCACGGCCGACCGCACCACCCATATCGACCGCCACACCGGCAAGATCCTCGCCGATGTGCGCTACGAGGATTACTCGTGGTTCGGCAAGGCCATGGCGGTGGGCATCGCCCTGCACATGGGCACGCTCGGTCTCTGGAGCGTCCTGGCCAACACCGCCTTCTGCCTGTCGGTGCTGTTCCTCTGCCTTAGCGGCGTGGTCATGTGGTGGAAACGCCGCCCGCGTGGCCAGCTTCGCCTGTTGCCGCCGCCCCTGCCCGCCGACCTGCCGCTCTGGCGCGGCGCGGTGCTGACGGGGCTGATCGTGTCGCTGGCCTTCCCGCTGGCCGGGCTCACCCTGATCGCGGTGCTGCTTTTCGACCTCGTGCTGCTCTCGCGCCTGCCGGGGCTGCGGGCGCGTCTCGCCTGACACCGGCCTGCCGCGCCCTCACCGGGGCGCGGCGTCACGCCTTGCCCAATCCAGCGCATCCTCCAGCCGGTCGTCGCCCCAGAACACCTCGCCCCCCGCCACGAAGCTGGGCGATCCGAAGACGCCCAGCGCCACCGCCTCCTCGGTGACCGCCTCGAGCACGGCGCCGGTGGCCTCGCCCTGCGCCTCCGCGATCACTCGCGCCGGGTCGAGCCCGGTTTCGGCGATGCTGGCGCTCAGGTTCGGCTCCTCGCCCGCCGGAAGCCCCTCCTCGAACCAGCGGCGATAGGTGGCGCGGGTATACTCGGCAACCCAGCCCTCCTCCTCCGCCAGCACGGCAACCCGGTTGGCCAGTTCCAGCCCCGCCAGCGGATAGGGCGCGGGCAGGCGCGGCGTCAGCCCGTAGCGCGCCGCCCGACGCCCGATATCGCGCCACATGTAGGCCGATTTCACCGGCTTGTTCATGAAGGGGATGTTGTTCTGTTCGACCATCACCGTGCGCACGTTGAACGGCCGCCAGCGCACCGCCACGCCGGCCTGCTGCGCGACAGCCTCGATGCGCGGCACGGTCAGATAGGTATAGGTGCTGCCGATCGAGTACCAGAAATCGATATGACCCATGCCACCCTCCCCGGCCGCGCCGCTCACTCCGGTGCGGTGGCCTTCATGCTCTCGCGCGCGCTGAACACCGCGTACCAGTCATCCAGCGCCCCGGCCCCATCGCGCCAGTTCCGGTCGGGATGGCGGAAATCGAGATAGCCCAGCGCACAGGCGATGGCGACATGGCTCATGTCCAGCGGCCCGTTCAGGTGGCTCATCCAGCGGTCGTTCACCGCCTCGACACAGCGGGCGACCTTGGCCCATTGCGCGTCGATCCAGCCGTCGAACACCTTCTCGGGCGGGCGCACCCGGTGCTCGTAGACCATCAGTATGGCCGCCTCCATCATCGCGTCCGCCGTCGCCTCCAGCGTCAGCGTCTCCCACACCCGCGCCTGCGGGTAGAATCCCGCGCCGAACCGGTCGTCGAGATAGCGGCAGATCACCCGGCTCTCATAGATCGCCGGCCCGTCCTCGCGCACCAGCGCCGGGATCTTGCCCACCGGGTTGGCGGCGGCGGCCTGCGCATCGGTCTTCATCGGCGTGGTCGAGATTTCCACCAGCTCGACCGCATCGGTCTGGCCGGTCTCGTGCAACAGCACCCGCACCTTGCGGACAAACGGCGATGGCAGTGCGGCGATCAGTTTCATGTGGCGGGCCTCCCTTGAGCGTTCGAGCGGAAAGCTAGGGCCACCCCGCCGCCCTGTCCATCGCTATCCGTCCGGCGCGCGCATATGGGCGGCCAGCGCCGCGGTCTCCTGCCCCAGCCCGTGGTCCGCCACCTCGCCCGCGGCCCGCAGGCGCACCTCGCCGGGCTTGTTCTGGTTCAGCTTCCACGTCGAGTCGATTTCGGCCACCTGCATCACGCAGGGCACGATCTGCCGCATCATCTTCTCCATCACGCCATCGCTCATCTTCGCGGTCGTCCATGGCGTCTTGGGGGCAAGCTGTTCCTCGAACATGGCCGACTGCCGGTCAAGCAGGTCGTGCAGGCGCTCCTGCGGCTGCAGGCTCACCTCGCCCACGAGATGCACGGCGATGTAATTCCACGTCGGCACCTGGTCCTCGACCCCGTACCAGTCGGGCGAGACATAGGATTGCGGTCCCTGCACCGCGAGACGCGCCTGCACCGGCACGGCAAGCATGCGCGCGATCGGGTTCGACCGGACAAGATGGAACTCCGCCCGCTTGCCATCCTCGGACAACAGGAAGGGGATATGGCTCACCAGCGGCGCGTCCCCGGTCCCCACGCAGAGCAGGCCGAATCCCTGCTCGCGGGCAAAACCGATGCTGCGCGCCTCGGGCGTCTGGCGAAAGGCCGGGTTCGGGTGCATGACATGATCCGTATGGTGGGTGCGAACTCACCATACCGAGACCGATTTCCGGCGCAACGGTGGGTTTGCACCCGCCCTACGCCGCAGTCAGCTGATGCCCATGCACCCCGGTCACCTTCGCCTCCACGATGGCGCCCTCCTCGCGGTCCTCGCCGAAGACCACCTCGGTGAACTGCTCGGTCCGGCCCATCCGCGCATTCTCCATCAACACACGATGCGCCCGGCCCTGCTGCTCCTGCAGATGCCGCGCCACGCGCGCCTCCCCCGCCGCCCGCAACCGCGCGGCCCGCGCCTTGATGTCCTTGCCGTTCACCTGCGGCATCCGCGCCGCCGGCGTGCCGGGCCGAGGGCTGTAGGGGAAGACATGTAACCAGGTCAGGCCGCACTCCTCCACCAGCTTCAGCGAGTTCTCGAAGGCCTCGGCACTCTCCGTCGGAAAGCCTGCAATAATATCGGCGCCAAACGTCATCTCGGGCCGCAGCCGCCGTGCCTCCTCGGCAAACCTAATCGCGTCGTCCCGCAAATGCCGCCGCTTCATCCGTTTCAGGATCAGGTCATCGCCATGCTGCAACGACAAATGCAGATGCGGCATCAACCGCGGCTCCGTCGCGATCGCCTGCATCAGGTTCTCGTCCACCTCGATCGAATCGATCGACGAAATCCGCAGCCGCGGCAGATCCGGCACCAGCTTCAATATCCGCATCACCAGGTCGCCCAGCTTCGGCGCCGCCGGCAGATCGGCGCCCCAGCTCGTCAGGTCCACGCCGGTCAGCACGACCTCGTTGAACCCCTTGCCCACCAGCCGCTTGATCTGCTCCACCACGACGCCGGCCGGCACTGACCGCGAATTGCCTCGCCCATAGGGGATGATGCAGAAGGTACAGCGGTGATCGCACCCGTTCTGCACCTGAACATAGGCGCGGCTCCGCGTCCCGAACCCGTCGATCAAATGCCCGGCGGTCTCGGTCACCGACATGATGTCATCGACCTGCACGGCCTCCGTCTGCCCGATGAAATCGGCCGCCATCCCGCGCCACGTCTCGGGCTGCATCTTCTCGGTATTGCCGATGACCACGTCGACCTCGTCCATCGCCGAAAACGTCTCCGGCTCGGTCTGCGCCGCACAGCCCGTCACGATCAGCCGCGCGCCCGGGTTCTCCCGCCGCAGGCGCCGGATCTCCTGCCGCGCCTTCCGCACGGCCTCCGCCGTCACCGCGCAGGTGTTCACCACCACCGCGTTATCGAGGCCCACCGACCCCGCCAGCTCCTTCATCGCCTCGGTCTCGTAGGCGTTCAGCCGGCAGCCCATGGTCGAGAACACCGGCGCGCTCATGCCACACCCCCGAGGAAATCCGCCGTGATCACCCCGTCGCACACATGCGTGGTCGGCCCGGTCATCCAGACGCCGTCCTCGCGCCAGTCGATCCACAACGTCCCGCCATCCAGGTCGACCCGCACCTTGCGCCCCGTCAGCCCCCGCCTTGCCGCGGCCACAGCCGCGGCACAGGACGACGACCCCGACGCCAGCGTCAGCCCCGCACCCCGCTCCCACACCCGCATCCGCAGGTGATCGGGGCCGATGACACTCGCCACCTGCACATTGGTGCGCTCCGGATAAAGCGGATGATGCTCGTACCGCGGCCCGAACTGCTCCAGCGGAACCGCCTCGGCGTTTTCCACGAAGAAGGTGCAGTGCGGATTGCCCATGCCGGTGGCGGTCGGCCCGCCCTCGATCGGCAGCTCCAGCGTGTCCATCTCCTCGGCCAGCGGGATCTCGTCCCAATCCAACTGAGGCTGCCCCATGTTGACCGAGGTCAGCCCGTCGCCCGCATCGACCGCGTACAAATCCCCCCGCGCCGTCACCAGGTGCAGCCGGTCGCGCCCCGTCTCGTCCATCAGGAACCGCGCAATGCACCGCGTGGCATTGCCGCACGCCGCCGAGAACGACCCGTCGGCGTTCCAGAACGTCAGCCGCGCATCCGCGCCGCCCTCGCCCTGTTCGATCAACGCCAGCTGGTCGAACCCGATCCCCGTCCGCCGGTTCCCCAGCGCCACGGCCAGCCCCGCCGACACGGAAATCGCCCGCGCACGCCCGTCGAGCACGACAAAGTCGTTCCCCAGCCCGTGCATCTTCATGAAGGGCAACCCGCTATGGCGATCGATGCTCATGGGGCGGCATATAACGGCCCGCCTGCAACGAATCCAGCGGCCACGTGAAATTCCCCAAATTATGGGTTGACCGCCCCCCCGCCTCTTTCTAGATAGGCCGCCTAGTGGGCCGTTAGCTCAGTTGGTAGAGCAACTGACTTTTAATCAGTGGGTCGCAGGTTCGAATCCTGCACGGCTCACCACTTCCTGAACATCATTCAAGCCCCGCAGGGGCTGGATGCCGGATGTTTCCAACTTTTTGAAAAAGCTCGCCGAATCGTTCCTGACCTCGGCGCGGGCCGGCTCGGTTCCCGATCACCAAACCGGTCAATCTCTCCCGCTCGACGACTCGGGGCCCGCCCTACCCCTCGTTGGTCAGCCCCTCGACCAGGGCCCGCACGTTCATCATCGCGGCCTGGGTCCGGTCTCCGTCGATCTCCATCCGCGGGCCGATCGGCAGGGCGCTCATCCCGATCCGCGCCATCCAGCGCTGGAAGACCGCCGGCACGATGCCGATCACCTGCGTCGCGCCCACCTCGACGGCCGACCGCGCCATCGACAGAAGCAGCGTCTTCTGCAACAGCGACCGCCGGCTCGCCGGCTGGCCGTCCGACACGAAAAGCCGCGCCGCCTCCCATATCTTGTCCGACACCGGGGCACGGTAATGCAGCACCGTCGCGGGAATGTCGCCCAGAAGCCCCCGCTGCGCATCGCGCAGCATGTAGCTGTAGATCCCGCACTGCGCCGTCGTCGGCGTCAGCCGAATCCCGGCCAGCACCTCGCCGAACTCGTGCACCACGATCCAGCGGCTCAGAGGCGTGTCGTACTGGTCGAACTCCATCCCGTCGGTCGAGGGCAGATCCCAGCCCTTGCCGTCGATGAAGACCCGCTTCCGGGCCTTCAGGAACTCGGCATAAAGCTCGCCATGCCGATGCAGGTTGGTGATCGACAAAGTCGTCGCACGAAGGGTCGGCGGCTTGGCAAAATTGGCCCGGCCCGCCTGTTCCGAGACGGGCGACGGTTCGGCATCGCTGTGCCAGACCATTTGCCGGCCTCCGGCCGGCTCCAGCTCAGGGAACACGCGTTTCGCGCGTCCCTGCAATGTCGTTACAGATTGATAGCCCACCTTATTACTGCCTCAGAGCTGCGATATTTTCTTATTTTTGCCAACATTGGGCCGCGAAGCCCGGATATTACCCTCCCGAAACCACACTCCCGAAGATACAGCCAAAGTTGTGCCATTATTGCCCTTTAACGCTTTGGTTGCAACAGATTTGGCTAGGAAAAATGATCCCAGGACTTGAAGCGATTCGATCCTCCTTTGCGGGACCGTCAGACATCGTTTCCCTGAAACGGCGATTGCGGGACTATGCCGTCGTCGGTCGTCAGTTGTTCCTGCAGCGAATCATAATCTACAGTGCCGCCATTTTGCTAGCCGGGTATTACTACGATACCTCCACGGCGTTGTTTTTCTACGCCATGGTCTGGCTCGGCGAGGCCTTTGACGGCTACGTCTTCAACCAGATCCTGCGCTGGCGCGACCGCGATTGGGCGAAAGCCCGCCATTTCGTGCTGATGATCTATATCGGCACGCTGTTCAGCGCCACGGTCATCGCGTCCTTCTCGATCTCGCTCGCCGCCCAGCAGGGGCACACGATGCATTTCTGGGCGCTCTTCATGCTGTTCTCGGCGGCGATCTTCGCGGCGATCAACAACCACCAGATCCTGTCGGTGCTGGTGCTGCGACTGTCGATCTACATCGCCGCCCTGCTCTTCATCCCGATTCGCGATCTCGTCGCCACCAACCCGCCGCTCAGCTCGCCGCTCTGGCTTCAGTTCTTCACCGTGCTCTTCGTGCTGTCCTTCATCCTCGAATGCAGCCGAAGCTTCCTCGTCGGCTACGTCAAGAACCTGCGCTACATCAACGCGCTGGTGGCCGAACACGAAAAGACCAAGGCCGCCTACAACGCCAAGCAGGAATTCCTCGCCACCGTGAGCCACGAGCTGCGCACGCCGCTGACCGCCATCAAGGGCGCGCTGCAGCTGATCGGCTCGGGCGCCCTCGGCACGGTGCCGCCGAAGATGCAGCACCTCTTCAACATGGCCAGCAGCAACAGCGAAAGCCTCGCCAACCTCGTCAACGACCTGCTCGACCTGCAGCGCGCCGAGACCGGCAAGCTCGAGCTTCATATCGAACCGATCGAGCTGGGCGCCGTCGCCGCCGCCACGGTCGACCGCACCCGCCCCTATGCCGCGCGCTTCGACGTGACCCTGCACATGGAACAGCCCAAGCGCGAATACTGGGTCAACGCCGACCGCCACCGCATCGAACAGGTGCTGGTCAACATGCTCTCGAACGCCGCCAAGTTCTCCGAGACCGGCGGCCGGGTCGAGATCAGCCTCGGCGCCCATGACGACCAGATCAGCCTCGCGGTCAAGGATTACGGCATCGGCATCCCCAAGGACGCCTCCGAGAAGGTGTTCGAACAGTTCAGCCAGGTGAACTCCTCCGACATCCGCCGCCACGGCGGCACCGGGCTGGGCATGAACATCTCGCGCCACATCATGCAGGCCCATGGCGGCGAGATCGACTTCGAAAGCGTCGAGGGCGTCGGCTCGACCTTCTACGTCACCCTCGCCGAGGACAAGACGATCCGGCCCCAGCCCATTCCCGACATGCGCAAATCCGCCTGACAGGCCCATTGCATCGCCCCGTCCCATGCGCTCAGATACCCTGACCGTGCCCTGAACCCGCACGGGCCAAGGGAGGACGCATGACACACCACCTGTTCCTGACCGAGGAGCACGAGATGCTGCGCGACCAGCTGCGCCGTTTCGTGGCCGAGAAGGTGCAACCCCACGCCGACCAGTGGGAGGTTGACGGCGCCGTCTCCCGCGACGTGCTCCGCGAGATGGGCGCGCTCGGCTTCCTCGGCATCCGCTACCCCGAGGAATACGGCGGCTCGGCGATGGACACCCGCGCCACCGCCGTATTGGCCGAGGAACTCGGCCGCTCCACCTACGCCGGCTTCGCCATCACCGTGCTGGTCCATACCGACATGGCCTCCGTCCACCTCTTCAACGCGGGCTCCGAGGCCCAGAAGGCCGCCCACATGCCGGGCATCATCTCGGGCGACACCATCACCGCCGTCGGCGTCACCGAACCCGACGCCGGCTCCGACGTGAAGGGCATCCGGACCACCGCCCGCCGCGACGGCGACAGCTACATCCTCAACGGCGCCAAGATGTTCATCACCAACGGCGTCCACGCCAACCTCTACTGCGTCGCCGCCAAGACCGACGCCCAGGGCCCCGCCAGCCAGTCGGTCACCATGTTCCTCGTCGAGAAGGACACCCCCGGCTTCACCGTCTCCCGCGCGCTCGACAAGCACGGCTGGCGCTCCTCCGACACGGCGGAACTGGCCTTCGACAACTGCCGCATCCCCGCCGAGAACATTCTCGGCGACGAAGGTCGCGGCTTCTACGCGATCATGAAGAACTTCCAGAACGAGCGTATCGTCCTCGGCGCCATGGCCATGGGCGAGGCACAGGCCGCCCTCGACCTCACCCTCGACTACGTCAAGAACCGCAAGGCCTTCGGCGCCCCCCTCTGGGACAAGCAGGCCATCCGCCAGCGCCTCGCCATGCTCGCCGCCCGCGTCGCCGCCGCACGGCAGTTCGTCTACGCCACCGCCGCCCGTGATGCCAACGGCGAGGAGGTCACGCGCGAGGTCTCGATGATCAAGGCCTTGTGCGGTGAACTGGTCAACGAAGTGATGTATGATTGCCTCCAGTTCCACGGCGGCTTCGGCTACATGCGCGAGGCCACCATAGAACGAATGACCCGCGACGCCCGCGTTCAGGCAATCGGCGGCGGCGCGACCGAAGTGATGCTCGAGGAAGTGGCCAAGCGGCTCTAGGCGACGCGGCCAAAACTGTTACAGAATTCTGCCGACTTATTGCAAAACGTAACATTTACCTTGAAGCGAATCACTGTTTGCCCTACTTCGACCGCACGGTCGGTTAATTCAGCGCGACGAACGAAAGGACCGCAACGATGTATGCACAGATGGTCAAGAGCACCGGCAAGGGCGTCACTCCGCGCGAGGAGATGTCGGCCGAGGAACGCGCCTTCCAGGACCGCGTCGATGCCGACATCAAGATCGAACCCCGCGACTGGATGCCCGAGGGCTACCGCAAGACGCTGATCCGCCAGATTGGCCAGCACGCCCATTCCGAGATCGTCGGCCAATTGCCCGAGGGCAACTGGATCACCCGCGCCCCCACGCTGGAACGCAAGATGATCCTGCTGGCCAAGGTGCAGGACGAGGCCGGCCACGGCCTCTACCTCTACGCCGCCGCCGAAACGCTGGGCATCACCCGCGACGACATGACCGAACAGCTCCTGTCGGGGAAGATGAAATACTCCTCGATCTTCAACTACCCCACCCTCACCTGGGCCGACATGGGCGCGGTGGGCTGGCTGGTCGACGGCGCCGCCATCATGAACCAGGTGCCGCTGCAACGCACCTCCTACGGCCCCTATTCCCGCGCCATGATCCGCATCTGCAAGGAGGAAAGCTTTCACCAGCGGCAGGGCTACGACATCATGATGAAGATGGCGCAAGGCTCCGAGGCCCAGAAACGCATGGCCCAGGATGCGCTCAACCGCTTCTGGTACCCCTCGCTGATGATGTTCGGGCCCTCCGACGCCGAAAGCGTCCACTCGGCCCAGTCGATGGCGTGGAAGATCAAGATGAACACCAATGACGAGCTGCGCCAGAAATTCGTCGACCAGACCGTGCCCCAGGCCGAGTTCCTCGGCCTCACCGTCCCCGACGAGAACCTAAAGTGGAACGAGGAACGCGGCCATTACGATTTCTCCCAGCCCGACTGGGACGAGTTCTTCAACGTCCTCAAGGGCAACGGCCCCTGCAACGCCGAACGCCTGTCCGCCCGCCAGAAAGCCTGGGACGAGGGGCAATGGGTCCGCGACGGCCTGCTCGCCCACGCCCGCAAGAAGGCCGCCAGCAAACTCGCGGCGGAATAGGAGACCACGCACATGAGTTCCGTCACCCCCGGCGAACTGCCCGACAGCGAGGGCAAGGGCAAATCCCCCCGCCACGAATGGCCCCTGTGGGAGGTGTTCATCCGCGGCCAGCACGGCCTGAACCACCGGCACGTGGGCTCCCTCCACGCGCCCGACGCCGAGATGGCCATCAAGAACGCCCGCGATGTCTATACCCGCCGGAACGAGGGCGTCTCGATCTGGGTCGTCGAATCCCGCCACATCTCGGCCACCGCCCCGGGCGAGAAGGGCCCGCTCTTCGAGCCCTCCGAAAGCAAGATTTACCGCCACCCGACCTTCTACGACATTCCCGACGACGTGGGGCACATGTAATGGCCGATATCGACCAGACCGCGCTGCTGCAATTCCTGCTGCGGATGGGGGACAACACCCTCATCCTCGGCCACCGCGTGTCGGAATGGTGCGGCAAGGCCCCCGTGCTGGAAGAGGATATCGCGCTCGCCAACACCGCGCTCGACCTGATCGGCCAGACCCAGCTCTGGCTCGGCTACGCGGCCGAGGTCGAGGGCGAGGGCAAGTCGGCCGACGATCTCGCCTTCCTCCGCGACGCGTGGGATTTCCGCAATGTCCTGCTGGTCGAACTGCCCAATGGCGATTTCGGCCAGACCCTCATGCGGCAATTCTTCTTCGACGCGTGGTCCTCGATCCTCATGCCGCGCCTCGCCAACTCCTCCGACCCGCGCATCGCCGAGATCGCCGAGAAGGCAGCTAAAGAGGTGGCCTACCACGTCGAACGCTCCGCCGACACGGTCGTGGGCCTCGGCGACGGCACCGAGGAAAGCCACAAGCGCATGCAGTCGGCGCTCGACTACCTCTACCCCTATGTCGGCGAGTTCTTCCTCTCCGACGACACCGACGCCGCCCTGGCCGCCGCCGGCATCGCCCCCGACCCGGCCAGCCTGCGCGCCGAATACGACGCCTTCGTCGAGCGCGTCATGGCCCGCGCCACCCTCACCCTGCCCGAAGACCGCTTCGCCCATTCCGGCGGCCGCAACGGCCGGATGCATACCGAGCACCTGGGCCACATCCTGACCCAGATGCAGTGGCTCCAGCGCGCCTACCCCGGCAACACATGGTAACCGCCATGCAACGGCCAAGCACCGAACAGGTCTGGCACTGGCTGAACGAGATCCCCGACCCGGAGATCCCGGCGATCTCGCTCACCGATCTCGGCATCATCCGCGATGTCGCCTGGGCGGGTGACACCCTCACCGTCACCGTCACGCCCACCTATTCCGGCTGCCCCGCCACCTCGCTCATCAATTTCGAGATCGAGACCGCCCTGCGCGCCCACGGCATCGACAAGCTGACCCTCAAACGCCAGCTCAGCCCCGCCTGGACAACCGACTGGATGACCGAGGAAGGCCGCGCCAAGCTCGAAGCCTACGGCATCGCGCCCCCGCAGCCCGCGGGCGGCCCCAAGGCCTGCCCCCGCTGCCAAAGCGACAACCTCGAACGGCTCAGCCAGTTCGGCTCGACCCCCTGCAAGGCCCAGTGGCGCTGCCGCGACTGCCTTGAACCCTTCGACTACTTCAAGTGCATCTGAGAAACGCCATGTCCCGGTTCCACGATCTCGAAGTCACCGATATCCGCAAGACCATCCGCGACGCGGTGGTGGTGACCCTCAAGCCCGTCAATGGCGCGGCCGAGCATTTCGACTTCACCCAGGGCCAGTACCTCACATTCCGCCGTGATTTCGACGGCGAGGAACTCCGCCGCTCCTACTCGATCTGCGCCGGCAAGGAAGACGGCGTGCTTCAGGTCGGCATCAAGCGCGTCGACGGCGGCGCCTTCTCCACCTGGGCCAACGAAGACCTGCAACCGGGCGAGGTACTCCAGGCCATGCCCCCCATGGGCGGCTTCTTCACCAAACTCGACCCCGCCAACCGCAACCACTACCTCGGCTTCGCCGGCGGCTCGGGCATCACGCCCGTCCTGTCGATCATCAAGACCACGCTGGCGCAGGAGCCCCACTCCACCTTCACGCTGGTCTACGCCAACAAGGGCGTGAACACGATCATGTTCCGCGAGGAGCTCGACGACCTCAAGAACCTCCATCTCGGCCGCTTCAACGTGATCCACGTGCTGGAAACCGACGCGCAGGAAATCGACCTCTTCACCGGCCTCGTGACCGAAGAAAAATGCGCCCAGCTCTTCGCCTCGGGCTGGATCGACGCCGCCTCCATCGACACCGCCTTCATCTGCGGGCCCGAACCGATGATGCTCGGCATCGCCTCGGCCCTGCGCAAGGCCGGGCTCGACGACGCCAACATCAAGTTCGAGCTCTTCGCCTCCGCCCAGCCCGGCCGCCTCAAGCGCGCCGCCCTGCCCAAGTCCTCCGACACCAAGGCCGACACCACCACCGTCGCCGTCACCCTCGACGGCGCCACCCGCACCGTCACCGCCGACAAGGATCAGAGCATTCTCGAAGCCGCCCTCGCCAGCGACCTCGACGCGCCCTTCGCCTGCAAGGCCGGCGTCTGCTCCACCTGCCGCTGCCGGGTGATCGAGGGCGAGGTGGAAATGCTCACCAACCACGCGCTCGAGGATTACGAGGTCGAAAAGGGCTACGTGCTCTCCTGCCAGTCCTACGCCCTCACCGACCGCGTCACCGTCGACTACGACCAGTAGAGGAGGCCGCCCCATGGCCGAGGACATGCCCCTTTCCGACTACCTCGCACAAGGCGGCAAGCTGACCAGCCCGGCCAACGTGCCCCCGCGCTACCGCGCCGAGCTGCTCAAGATGATGGCCAGCTTCGTCGACAGCTCGCTTGCCGGTGCCGCGGGCTTCGCCGACCTCATCAACGCCGGCCCTGGCATCAAGGAACGCATCGCCGCCGCCCGCATCGTGCTGGAAAAGACCGACAACGCCGACCGCGTCCTGCGCATCATGGGCGAATTCGGCGCCGACACCGCCCGCTACGCCAACCACCACCCCTGGACGACCCGGCTGGACCGCGACGCCGATATCGGCACCACAAGGGGCGAGCACGACATGCGCCTCTCGGTCCTCAACTACCCGATCGAGGGCTGGGCCGACGCGGTGGTGATGAACCTCCTGATGGGCCGCGCCGTGGTGGTCCAAATGGGCGAGATGATCCACGTGTCCTACCAGCCCCTGGCTGAGGCCTTCCGCACCATCCTGCCCGTCGAAACCCACCACGCCGAACTCGCCCGCGAAGGCGTCGACCGCCTCCTCGAGACGCAGGACAAACCCACCCTTCAGGCGTCGGTCGACTACTGGTGGCCCCGCGTGGCGGCCTCCTTCGGCACCACCAGCTCGCAGAAATTCGACGCACTGAAAGCCATGGGCCTCCGCCACACCCCCAACGCCGACCTCCGCGCAACCTGGGAAACCGAGACCGGCCAACAGCTCGAGGGATTAGGGCTGACCCCGGCGCGCGACTAGGCCGCGACAGCTCCGAGGCCGTATGAGGTCTTCTCGCCGCGCCACCCCGTCCGGCGAAGGAACTGCTCCCAGGTCAAGGCATCGGGATCCACCCGCCGGCTCCATTGAAGGTCGCGGTCTTCGCTGAAATAGCCGTATTCCACGGCGTATTCGACCATCCCGAGAATCTCCAGGACAAGCAGCTCATTCGCCGCGAACTCCGGGAAATGCTGCAAAAGGCCGCCTCGGGTATAGGCATTGCGATACTCCGCCCGGATCCCGGTCACGGCCTCGAAGGTCTCAACCATCTCGCGCGGCGAGAGGATGTCGCCGACAATCGGCAATGTCCGGTTGGTGTACTGGCCGGGATTCGAGAAGATCTCCAGGATCGCCGGCCCCGTCGCCGTGAGCGGGTCGACGAAAGGCGCCCGGAAATCCTCGGGAAGGTAGATCGGCAGCAGAAGCGTGTCGCCGTCCATCCGGGGAACGTAGTACTCGAGCAGATTGGTATAGAAGAAGCTGAGCATGATGAACGTGTGAGGCACGTTCAGGCCGCGGATATGGTCTGCTACCCGGCCCTTGTCGGTGAAATGAGGCACGTATTTGCGCCCCCCGGTGCGCCTGTCGGCATGTTCGAGCGTGCTGAACACGATATGCTGCACGCCGGCCTCGACCGCCGCATCCGCCAGCAGGACGCCAAGGGGCGCCTCGTGGGTGTCGGGCGGTGCGATCGTGGGCGTCATGAGGAAAGCGCCGTCCGCCCCTGCCATTGCCGAGACGAACTGCGCCTTCCGGCCCATGTCCAGCGGCACGGCGACAACTTCGGCACCCAGCCCGGCCAGCGCCAGGGCCTCTGGCGTATCGGTCCGGCGCGTCAGCGCGCGCACCCCGAACCGGTTGCTGGCCAGAAGGCTCTTCGCGGCGCTGCGTCCCTGCTTGCTGGTCGCCCCGGCGATCACGATCAGTGGTTTCTCGGTCATAGACATGTCGGATTTCCCTTGTTTGGGTTTGATCTCGTCCGCGATGTCCGGCCGGGCCTCACATCGGTTGGCCGGGCCGGTGATCACCGCTCCCGTCAGAGTTAGCCTTGCGCAGTCTATTGCGCTATACTGTGATAATGCATAAGGCTCTTCCGAATTATGGATAGATCAACCGTAACGCTCGACAGGATTCGCACTTTCGTCCGCGTGGCCGAACGCGGCAGCCTGTCCGCCGTCGCCCGCGAGATCGGCGCCGGGCAATCCACCATCACCCGGCAGCTCAACGAACTCGAGGAGGCCGTGGGCGTGCCCCTGCTCACCCGCACGACCCGGCGCGTGGCCCTGACCGACGAGGGGCAGCGCTACTATGCCAACTGCCTCAACATCCTGCGCCTTGTGGAGCAGGCGAACGACGAAGCCGTCACCGACCGCAGCGCGCCGGCAGGCAACATCCGGATCTCCTGCACCTCCGCTTTCGGCATTCTGCACGTCAGCCGGCTTCTCTTCGACTTCCAGGATCTCTACCCTGCGATCGGCCTCGATTTCAGCCTGACGGACGCGCGCGTCGATCTCGTAAGGGAAGGGGTCGATATCGCCATGCGCCTGGGCCCGCTCGATGACAGCGCGATGAAACTGCATGCGCTGGGGATGTCCCGGCGTATCCTGGTCGCCGCGCCATCCTACCTGCGCAAGGTTGCCCGGCCCGAGACGCCCGAAGACCTCGCCCGGCTCGAAACGATCCGCATGACCAACGTGGCCGGAAGCGACTCGCTCGAACTCACGGGGGCGAAGGACGACAGGCAGGTGGCCAGGCTCTCGGGCATGTTCCGGGTCGATCACGGCCTCGCCGCGCGGCAGGCGCTGCTCGCAGGTCGCGGCATCGGGCCGGCGCATATGTGGCTGGTCGACGACCTGATCCGCAGCGGCGAGCTCGAGGTCCTCCTGCCGGATTACGCGCTGCCGCCCGTGCCGCTCAGCATGCTGATCGTCCCCGAGCGGAGCGGCATCACCCGCGTAAGGCTGCTCGTCGATTTCCTTGCCGAACGAGTCCGCGACATTCCGGGGATCGAATAACCCCGGGCCCTCGCGCCACCGGTATCGCCCGTCCAGAAGCGGGCCGCGAGAAAAACACCGACAAAATACCGACGTTATACCGACGCGATACCGACGTCGGAATTCCCGCCCGATCTACTCTCTGCCCCACAACGCCCACATCGCCAGCATCGGCTTGTCGCCCGTCCGCATGGCATGGGAAATCCCCGGCTCGTTATACAGCGATCCGCCCACGCCCGGCGCGAACCAGCCGCTGTCGCCATGCCGGAATTCTCCTTCGCTCAGAACGAGATAGGTCTCCTCCGGCGGGTGGTTGTGATCGGGATAGCGCACGTGCGGCGCCAGCAGCGACACGCCCAGCCACACGTCCGACCGCCGCTCGATCCCGCCGGGGCCGACGATCATCGCGTTGGCATGGCCGTCGTTGATATTCTCGCTCGCGGTCGACATGTCCCCACCCCGCGTCCGCCATTCCAGCCGCGGCTCGATATCCCCGAAGGCCTTGATAACACGGTGCAAATCCGGCTCGTCAAATCGCTCCGGCGCGGCCATCTCGTCCAGCAGCGCACAGACCGGCAACCGCCCGGCCGCCGTCTCCGCCATCTCCCCGGTCTCCGCCAGCGCCGCCCGGATCTTCGCCAGCGAGGCCTGCGCCCTCGGATGGTCCGCATGCGCCTCGAACGCATCGAGACTGGCATCGAGGAAGCTCTGCAATTCGTCCGGCCGGTCCGCCATGGCGCTCTCCCAAAGGGCAGGTTGGAAACCCGTTCACCCTTCGATGATTGCGCCCCGGCGTCAACCCCGCCTCAGACGCCCCGCACCCCGTTCAGGGTCAGGTCGGCCACCACCCGCGCGTAATCCTCCCGCGCCTCGGGCCCGGCGCCGCTGTTCCACATGAAATACCAGTTCAGCATCCCGAACACCGACATCGTCACCGACCGCAGCTTCGCCCCGTCCCGGCCCAGCGCCTCTGGCGCCACGCCCTTCAGAACCTCGCCCACATAGACCACCATCTCCCGCTGGTAGCCCCGCAGCACCGTCTGCTGCTCGGCCGGCAGGCGCCCCACGCCATTGACCTGCACCCGGTGCTCGTGATCCGAGCCCTGGTAGGCCAGCAGCACCTCGCGCACCACGGCCCGCACCCGATCCTCCGGGCTCAGACCCTCCAGCGCGATGCCGCAGACCCGATCCCGCAAGCCCCGCAGGTAAGTCTCGAGAATATCGTAGAGAATCGCGTCCTTGCCGTCATAGTAGTGATAGATATTCGCCTTCGAGATCCCGCAATCCCGCGCCAGCTGGGTCATCGACGCCCGGTCGAACCCCTCGGTCGCGAACACCTTCGCGGCCGAGGCCAGGATCTGCGCCCGCTTCTCGTCGTGGTCCTTGGCGATCGTCCGGGCCAAACCTTATCCCTTCGCCCGGTTGTCGACCACGCGCTGCGCCTTGCCCTGCGAGCGGGCCACGTCACCGGGCTCGCCCACGATCACCTCCGCCGACACGCCCACCACGTCCTTGATATGCTTGGTCAGCATCCGTGCCGCGGCGCTCTTGCTGGCCTCGTCGGCGGCCTTCGGATCGGCCTCCACGAAGACCCGCATCGCATCCATCCGGCCCGCCTTGTAGAGCTCGATCTGGAAATGCGGCGCAAGGCCACCCGTGGCCATCACCTGCTCCTCGATCTGCGTCGGGAAGACGTTGACCCCGCGCAGGATGATCATGTCGTCCGACCGACCCGTAATCTTCTCCATCCGCCGCATGCTGCGGGCCGTCCCGGGCAAAAGCCGCGTCAGGTCGCGCGTCCGGTACCGGATCATCGGGAGGCCCTCCTTGGTCAGCGTGGTGAAGACCAGTTCGCCCATCTCGCCATCCTCGACCACCTCGCCGGTCTCGGGGTTGATGATCTCGGGAAAGAAATGATCCTCCCAGATATGCAGCCCGTCCTTGGTCTCGACGCATTCATTGGCCACGCCCGGCCCCATGATCTCGGAAAGCCCGTAGATGTCGACGGCATGCATGTCGAACGCCTCCTCCACCTCGGACCGCATCGCATTGGTCCACGGCTCGGCGCCGAAGATACCCACCTCCAGCGAGCTCTCCCGCGGGTCCAGCCCCGCCTTGTGGAACTGCTCGAGAATGTTGAGCATGTAGGACGGCGTCACCATGATCGTGGTCGGCTTGAAATCGTCGATCAGCGTCACCTGCCGCTCGGTCATCCCGCCCGAGACCGGCACCACGGTACAGCCCAGCCGCTCGGCCCCGTAATGCGCGCCAAGGCCCCCGGTGAAGAGCCCGTAGCCATAGGCCACATGCACGATATCCCCGCGCCACGTGCCACTCGCCCGCATCGACCGGGCCACCATGTCGGCCCACATGTCGATATCGTTCCGCGTATAACCCACCACCGTCGGCTTGCCCGTCGTGCCCGACGACGCATGCACCCGCACGATCTTCTCCCGCGGCACGGCGAACAGGCCGAACGGGTAGTTGTCCCGCAGGTCGGCCTTGTTGGTGAACGGAAACTTCGCCAGGTCGCTCAACGACTTGAGGTCATCCGGATGCACCCCCGCCGCATCGAACCGTTTCCGATACATCGGCACGTTCTCATAGGCATGGCGCAGCGACCATTTCAGCCGGTCAAGCTGCAACCCGCGGATCTCGTCGATCGAGGCCACCTCGATCGCATCGAGGCTCGATTTCTCCGGCGTCAGGTCCTTCATCGCGTCCTCCCTCGCGTTATTCGTCGAACAGGGTGCCGCTGATCGTCCGGGAAAAGCCCCGGAACTCGGCGATCTTGCGGCCATCCTGGTTGGTCACGGTCACGTCGTAGATACCGCTGCGCCCCGACAGGTCGGTCTCTTCCGCCTCCGCCGTCAGCACATCGCCCGCCATCCCCGGCGCGAGGTAGCTGATGACGTTGTGCTGGGCCACGGTCGACTGGTTGCGGCTGTTGCAGGCAAAGGCAAAGGCGCTGTCGGCCAGCGTGAAGGTCACGCCGCCATGGCACATGCCGTGCCCGTTGCAATGTTCCGGCGCCACGGTCATCCGCATCACGGCGCGGCCCTCGTCGACCTCGACGATCTCCATGCCGAACCACTGGCTGGCCCGGTCGCCCTTCCACATCGCCTCGGCCGACCTCTCGGCCCGTTCCTTGGGCGTCATGGTCATTCCCCCTTGAAGACCGGCGCGCGCTTGCCAAGGAAGGCCGACACCCCCTCGGCATAATCCGCGCTCTCGCCACAGCGTTTCATCGCCTCCGCCTCGCGCTCGAGGTGCTCGTCGAGCGTATTGGCCGCGGCCGCGTGTATGCACGCCTTGGTCTCGGCAAAGCCCAGCGTCGGCCCCTCCGCGAACCGCTGCGCATAACCCCGCGCCTCTTCCATCAGGCCCTCGTCCGGCAGCGCCTTCCAGATCAGCCCCCAATCCTCGGCCTTCTGCGCGGTGATCGGCTCGGCGGTGAAGGCCAGCCCCTTCGCCCGCGCCTCGCCAATCAGATGCGACAGGTGCCAGCTTCCGCCGGTGTCGGGGATCAGCCCAACCTTGGCAAAGGACTGGATGAACTTGGCACTTTCCGCCGCCAGCACGAAATCGCAGGCCAGCGTCAGGTTCGCCCCCGCCCCCGCCGCCACGCCGTTCACGGCACAGATCACCGGACACTCCAGCGACCGGATCAGCCGCACCAGCGGCGCCCACAATTCGCGCACCGTCTTGCCGAGGTCCGGCGGCCCGTCCATCTTCGACGGGTCGCGATCGCCAAGATCCTGACCGGCGCAAAAGCCACGGCCCGCCCCGGTCAGCAGCACCGCGCGTTTGCCGTCGTCCCGCGCCGCCTCCAGCGCGGCCCGAAGCGCCTTGTGCATCTCCTCGGTAAAGCTGTTCATCCGGTCGGGGCGGTTGAGGGTAATCTCGACCCAGCCCCCATGATCCTCCACCAGAATCGTCTCGCTCATGCCGCTGCCTCCCCGCGTGTTTCCAAATCGCATCTTGCATAAACCGACCGGTTGGTCAATAAATAACCGATCGTCGATTCCGACGCCCCGCACCCGGATGGAAGGAGCGCCCAGATGACCCTCATGAACGTCAAAAGCTACGCGGCCGGCGAATGGATCGCGCCCGACGATTCGGCGCGCGAGATCGAAAGCGCCATCACCGGACAGGTCATCGCCCGCGCCGGAACAAGCGCCCTCGACCCGCAGGCCATGCTCGACCACGCCCGCAGCAAGGGCGGCCCCGCCCTCCGCAAGCTCACCTTCCACGACCGCGCCCGCATGCTCAAGGCGCTGGCCCAGCACCTGACCGAGCACAAGCAGGCGCTCTACGACATCTCCTACGACACCGGCGCCACCAAGCGCGACCACGCCTTCGACATCGACGGCGGCATCGGCACCATGTTCGTCTTCGCCTCCAAGGGCCGCCGCGAAATGCCCGACGGGCATGTCCTGCCCGATGGCGGGCTCGAAGACCTCTCCCGCTCCGGTAGCTTCCTGGGCCAGCATATCTGCACCCCCCTCCTCGGCACCGCCATCCACATCAACGCCTTCAACTTCCCTGTCTGGGGGATGCTGGAAAAGCTGGCGCCGACGCTCCTCGCCGGCATGCCCGCCATCGTCAAACCCGCCACCGCCACCTGCTACGTCACCGAGGCCTGCGTGCGCCTGATGCTCGAGGCCGACATCCTGCCCGAAGGCGCGCTGCAACTCGTCTCGGGCGGTATCGGCGACATGCTCGACCGGCTCGACTGCCAGGACGTGGTCGGCTTCACCGGCTCCGCCGCCACCGCCACCAAGCTGCGCGGCAATCCGAACCTCGTGCAGAACTCCACCCGCTTCATGGCCGAGCAGGACAGCCTCAACGCTTCCATCCTCGGCCCCGATGCCGAGCCTGGCACGCCCGAGTTCGATCTCTTCATCAAGGAGGCGGTCAGCGAGATCACCACCAAGGCGGGCCAGAAATGCACCGCCACCCGCCGCATCCTCGCCCCCGAAACACATGTCGACGCGGTGATCGAGGCGCTCTCCGCCAAGCTCTCCAAATCCGTCACCGGCGACCCACGGCTCGAAGACACCCGCATGGGCGCCCTCGTCTCGGCCGACCAGAAACGCGACGTGCTGGAAAAGCTCGATATCCTCGGCGCCGAGGCCAGCCGTGTCTTCGGCGACCCCGACGATTTCACCATCAACGGCGATGACGCCCAGACCGGTGCCTTCCTGCCCCCGATGCTCTACCACTGCACCGACCCCGACCGCGCCCGGCGCATCCACGACACCGAAGCCTTCGGGCCGGTCTCCACCATCATGGGCTACCGCGACATCGACCACGCAGTAGAGCTCGCCAATCGCGGCGGCGGGTCGCTCGTCACCTCGCTGGTCACCCACGACCCCGCCACCGCGCGCGAGGTCACGCTCGGCACCGCCGCCTATCACGGCCGCCTCTACATCAACGACCGAACCTCGATGAAGGAAAGCACCGGCCACGGTTCGCCCATGCCGCACATGGTCCATGGCGGCCCCGGCCGCGCGGGCGGCGGCGAGGAGCTCGGCGGCATCCGTGGCGTGAAACACTACATGCAGCGCACCGCCATCCAGGGCTCGCCCGACATGCTCACCGCCATCACCGGCACGTGGATCCCCGGCTCCGAGGAAACCGAACGCCCGGCCCACCCCTTCACCCGCAAGTTCACCGAGCTCGACATCGGCGACACGCTCCACACCCCCGCCCGCACCGTCACGCTGGAAGATATCGAGACCTTCGCCCATTTCACCGGCGACACCTTCTATGCCCACATGGATGACGAGGCGGCGAAGCGGAACCCGTTCTTCCCCGGCCGCGTGGCCCATGGCTACCTGCTCATCTCCTTCGCCGCCGGCCTGTTCGTCGAACCGAACGAGGGGCCGGTGCTGGCCAATACCGGGCTCGACAACCTGCGTTTCATGAAGCCGGTCGAAGCGGGCGACGCCATCAAGGTCCGGCTGATCGTCAAGGCCAAGACCCCGCGCACCCCCGACTATGGCGAGGTTCGCTGGCAGGTCACCCTGACCAATCACGATGACGAGAAGGTCGCGGAATATGAGCTTCTGACCATGAACGCCACTTGAGGCACGCCCGGCGCCTGCCTATACTGTGTATATGCAAACGCCTGACACGGAACGAAAAATCCAACGCCTCGCCGACTGCGGCCCGCTCAAGGCCTGGTCGGTGATCGTCTCCGTGCTGGGCGATTTCTGCCTTGCCCGGCACGACAGCATCTCGGGCCGCGACCTCAACGCCCTGATCGAGCGGATCGGGCTCACCGCGCCCACCATGCGCGTGGCCCTCCACCGCCTGAAACGCGATGGCTGGATCCAGACCGAGAAGAAGGGGCGCGACGCCGCCTACCGCCTGTCGGCCATGGGCTGGCGTGAAACCCAGGCCGTGCGCGACCGGATCTATGCCACCGGCCAGCCGCCCGCCGGGCCGGCCCGGATGATCCTCGCCCCGCCCAGCGTCACCGCCGCCGATTTCACCTCCGTCCTGCCGAAAACCGCCGCCGCCCTCGCGCCGCGCACCGCCATCCTCGCCGGTCCGGCCACGGGGCTGCCGCCGGATTACTGGATCACCCCACTCACCCCCGGCACCGCGCCGGCCTGGGTGGCCGACGCCGTCGCCGCCCCCGAACTCCGGCAGGATTACGCCCGGCTCAGCACGGCGGTCACCGACATCCTTGCCGCCACCCCGCCGCACGATGCCCTGACACTCAGCGCGGTCCGCATCCTCACGCTGCACCACTGGCGCCGCCTCCGCCTGCGCCATGACGACCTGCCCGATATCCTGCTCGGCGACGATTGGGAAGGCGCCCGCGCCCGCCAGGTCGTCATGACCGCCCTCGACCGCTTCCCCCGGCCCTCACCGGGCGACCTCGCAGCCTGAGCCACCCCGACCCCCAGCCAAAACCAAGGGGTCCCGGCTCAAAGGCCGGGACGGGCACGGCACAAAACCACCCGCCCCGGGCCTGACCCGGGGCCTCGCCCCATCACGCGACCCAGGTCAAGCCAGGCTCGGCAGCCAAAGCACGATCCACGGAAACGCCACCAGCAACCCGATCGTCACCGCGTCGGCGATGAAGAACGGCGTCACCCCCTTGAACACGTCCTGCACGCTCAAATCGGGCCGCACCCCGGCCACGACGAAACAGTTCAGCCCGATCGGCGGCGTGATCAGGCAGAACTCCGCCATCTTCACCACCAGGATCCCGAACCAGATCGCGCACATCGTCCCGCTCATGCCGAAGGTGCTGTCGGCTGCCGACACCATTTCGCCCCCGTTGAGCGCCATCACCGCCGGATAGACCACGGGCAGCGTCAGCAGCAGCATCCCGATCGCGTCCATGAACATCCCCAGCACCGCATAGGCAAGCAGGATGCACACCAGGATCAGCATCGGCGACACGGTCAGCGAGGTGATCCAGTCGGAGAACGCCCCCGGCAGGTCGGCAAACCCGAGGAACCGCACGTAGATCAGCACGCCCCAGATGATGGTAAAGATCATCACCGTCAGCTTCGCGGTCTCGATCAGCGCCGATTTCAGCTCCTTCCACCGCATCCCCCGGTACAGCGCCATCAGGAAGACGATGAACGCCCCCACCGCGCCGCCCTCGGTCGGCGTGCCCCAGGCATCGCCGAACGGGTTGTAGACGAAGAAGATGATGATCACGACCACCGCCACGATCGGCAGGGCGGGCGGCAGCGACGCGAAGCGCTCGCGCCAGGTGAACCCCGTCACCGGCGGGCCGACCGATTTGAACAACACCGCGATGCCGACGATCAGCACGGCATAAATGATCGCCGAGAACGCGCCGGGAATGAACCCCGCCAGCAGCAGCTTGCCCACGTCCTGCTCGACGATGATGGCATAGATCACCAGGATCGCCGACGGCGGAATAAGGCTCGCCAGCGTCCCGCCCGCGGCCACCACGCCGGCGGCAAAGGGCTTGTTGTACCCGATCTTCAGCATCTCGGGGATGGCGATCCTTGCGAACACTGCCGCCGTCGCCACCGATGCGCCCGACACCGCGGCGAACCCGGCCGTGGCGAACACCGTCGACACCGCCAGCCCGCCGGGCAGCCACGCGATCCACCGCTTCGCCGCCTCGAACATCGCCCGCGTCAGCCCGGCGTAATAGGCGAGATAGCCGATCAGGATGAAAGTCGGGATCAGGCTCAGCGCATGGGCCGACACCTTGGAATGCGGCACCTGGCCCGCGGTCTTCGTCGCCACCGTCAGCGCCCAGGTGAAATCCTCGCCGGCGAAATCCTTCTTCGACCAGAAGATCACCACCAGCCCGACGAATCCGGCCAGTGCCGCGGCAAAGGCCACGCGCATCCCCAGCACCACCATCACCAGCATGGCGCCAGTGACCCAGAGGCCGATCTCAATGCTGTCCATCAGTCATGCCCCTCAAGCTGGTCGGCTTCCTGCGCCGCCTGTTCCGCCACCGACTGGATCAGCGGCACCGACACCGGCCGCTCGAGCCCCAGAACGAAGGCCCGGCCATAGGCCCATATCTGGATCAGCAGCCGCAGGCACAGCACCGAGAACGCCACCGGCACCAGTATCTTCGAGGGCCAGACCGGCAGCCCGATGTCAATCGTGCTGTCCCGGCTCCACAACGGGCGCGAGAAATCGAAACTCCGGTCGAAATGCGCCCAGCTTCCCCAGATCAGCCCGACGATCAGCAGCAGGATCAGCACCACCGACAACAGCTCCGCCGCCCACAGAACCCGGCCCTTCAACTGACCGATCACGATATCCATCCGGATATGCCCGCCATCGCGCTGCACATAGGCGATCCCCATGAACGCAATGAGCGGCATCAGCATCTCGATCCAGTCGACATAGCCCGCCATCGGCGTGCCGAAGAATTTCCGCCCGCCCACCGAATAGGCGGCCAGGAACATGAGCGAGAACACCGCGATCCCGCTCAGCAGCGCGAAGAACCGTTCCAGCTTCGCAAGGTGCCGGTCCAGCCGGCTCAGCAGGCTGCCGTCTTCCAGCACGGTCGATGCACCGGCCATGGTCCCTCCCCGTTCCGATATGTCCGGAATCGAATGGGCCGCCCGGGTCAGCCGGACGGCCCGAAGTCACGCGATCAGTTCGACGCCTTCGCCTCTTCCAGCGTCGAGCTCACGAGGTCGTACAGCTCCTGCCCCGGCAGGCCCTGGCCCTCAATATCCTCGATCCACTGCTGGCGGATCGGGTCGGCGGCCTTCTCGCGGAACGCGGCCAGCTCCTCCTCGGAGATCGTCACCTTCTCGACCTCCTTCTCGGCCAGAACCTCGTCCCAGCGCTTCAGCAGCTCGGCATAGTTGGCAAGGTAATGGTCGATCGCCTCCGGCACCGAGCTGTCGAGCGCCTCACGCTCGGCATCCGACAGGCCCTCGTAGGCGTCGATATTCACCACCACCGGGCAGTTCACCGTGCCGGGGTTGAGGTTCGCCGTCCACCAGTCAGCCTGGTTGATCGTGCCGAAGGACAGGTGCGCGTGCTGGGCAAACGCCACGGTATCGACCACACCCGACTCCATCGCCTGGTAGGCCTCCGTCGCGGTCACCGAGGTCGGCACCGCGCCCACGGCCTCGAACGCCTCGCCAAGCCCGCCGGTGGCGCGCACCCGCATGCCCTCGAAATCCTCGAGGGAATCGCGCGGCTCGCCGGTGCCGACGATGTTGTACTGCGGCATGGGCGAGGTCATCAGCAGCTTCGCGTTCCACTGCGCCATCTCCTCCTGCACCGCCGGGTGATCATAGACGGCATGGCTCACGGCGACTTCCTGGTCGAGGTTCTCGACGCCCAGGAACGGCAGCTCCAGCACGGTGATCAGCCGGTTCTTGTCGGGGTGATACCCGGCACAGAACTGCGCCATCTCGAAGGCGCCGATGGAAATCCCGTCAAGGTTCTCGCGGTTCTTCGACAACCCGCCATAGCTCACGTTCATGGTGAATTCGCCATCGGTCTTCTCGGCCACCAGCTCGGCCAGCTTCTCGATGTGCTCGGTAAAGGCACGGCGCTTGCCCCAGACCGACACGTTCCATTCGGTCGCCACGGCTTCGCCCGCGAATACCAGCCCGAGCGCGGTGGTCAGGCCAAGTCCCAGAAGTCTTTGCATGTTATGTCCTCCCAAAAGACGCGTTTTGTTGTTGTGGCCGCCAGCATAAAGACCACACGCCTCATGCCAACCTGAAATTCGCCCCCGCCCGGATCACCGCAGATGCGGCGCGAACTCCGCCCGCAGCCGGTCGAGCTTTGGGTCGATATACCGCGTGCAGAACGGCCCGCCCGCCTGTTTTTCATGGTAGTTTCGGAACCGCTCCTCCGACGCCCGGAACGCGGCCAACGGCAGAACCCGCGTCACCAGCGGCCGGTCGAACCCCGCCTGCAACCGGTCAAGGCTGTCGCGCACGGCCGCCCCTTGCGCCGCATCCGTCACATAGACGGCGCTCCGGTACTTGCCCCGCATGGAATGATCGCTCGTGCTGGCATGGGTCCGCAGATGCACCTCGATCAGCACCTCGCGGTCAATCTCGCCCGGGTCGAACCCCAGCCGCACCGCCTCCGACCAGCCATCGTCGGGCGGCTCCGACCGGATGAAGCCCTGCTCCACCCGGCCGACACCTCTCAAGGCGGCAAAGACGGCCTCGGTGCACCAGTGGCACCCGCCACCAAAGCCGATAACCTCGACCGCCAGCGCCTACTCCGCCGCCGCCCGCTTGGGCAGCACCCAGTCGGCGCGCGGGAAATGGCAGGTATAGCCGTTGGGAATCCGCTCCAGGTAATCCTGGTGCTCGGGCTCGGCTTCCCAGAAATCGCCCACCGGCTCGACCTCGGTCACCACCTTGCCGGGCCACAGGCCGCTGGCCTCGACATCGGCGATGGTCTCCAGCGCCACCTGCTGCTGCATCGCGTCGACATAGTAGATCGCCGAGCGGTACGACATGCCCACGTCATTGCCCTGCCGGTTCACCGTCGTCGGGTCGTGGATCTGGAAGAAGAACTCCAAGAGCTCGCGATAGGTGATCCTCTCGGGATCGTAGATGATCTCGATCCCCTCGGCATGGGTGCCGTGATTGCGATAGGTGGCATCGGGCACGTCGCCCCCGGTGTATCCCACGCGGGTGCTTTTCACGCCCGGAAGCTTGCGGATCAGGTCCTGCATGCCCCAGAAACAGCCGCCTGCCAGAACGGCGCGTTGATCAGACATCTAAACGTCCTCCAATTGGTTCAGGTAATCGCCATAGCCCTCGGCCTCCATGTCGTCGCGATGGATGAACCGCAGGGCGGCGGAATTGATGCAATAGCGCAGCCCGCCCCGGTCGCGCGGCCCGTCGTTGAAGACATGGCCCAGGTGGCTGTCGCCGTGTTTCGACCGCACCTCGGTGCGCACCATGCCAAGGCTTTCGTCCCGATGCTCGGTCACGTAGGCGGGTACGATCGGCTTGGTGAAGCTCGGCCAGCCGCAGCCCGACTCGAACTTGTCCGACGAGGCGAACAGCGGCTCGCCCGAGACGATATCGACATAGATCCCCGGCTGCTTGTGATCGTTGTACTCGCCGGTGAACGGCCGTTCCGTCCCGGCCCTCTGGGTGATCCGGAATTGTTCCGGCGTCAGCTTCTCGATCGCTTCCTTCGACCTTTCGTATCCCATCCGGCGGTTCCCCTTTCGCGTTCTGCCTTGGCGCATCACATGGCGCCATTGAAGACAATTGCAAAGGCACGCTCACCAACTTGTCAAATCACGTCTGGTGAAACACCCCGCCCCGCGGGCCCGGCACCACCCGCCCCGGGCCTGACCCGGGGCCCCGCACCCGTCACTCCGCCGCGCTTTGCCGTACGACCGCCTCGGCCCCGCCGGCGCTTTCCCACCAGTCGCCCAGCGCGTCGATCAGCGGCACCAGCCGCCGGCCGTCCTCCGTCAGGTCATACTCCACCCGCAGCGGATAGCCGCCATACTCCGTCCGCCGGATGATCCCCGCCTGCTCCAGCTTCCGCAATTCCTGCGTCAGCATCTTGTGCGAAATCGTCGGGTTGTCGCGCCGCAGCTCGCCGAACCGCTTGGTCCCCTCCTGCAGGTAATAGATCAGCAGCGTCGGCCAGCGCCCGCTCAGAACCTGCATCACTTCCTCGATCGGGCATCGGGACACCAGGGTCTTCATCGCTCTCTCCCGGTTACCAAAAGGTGCGTAATTTACGGGCCCCGGCAGATCGCTATGGTCCGCCCCAGCTGCGCAGCGTGACCAAACCCGATCACGGAGAACACAATGGAACCTGTCCTGTTATACGGCTTCCCCTCGGGAAGCTCCATGGGTCTTGTCGCCTGCCTCGAATGGCTGGGCAAACCCTACCGCCTCTGCCGCGTCGACATGTTCGGCGAGATGCGCGAACCGGCCTACAAGCGCCTCAACTCCCGCGTCGAAACCCCGGCGCTGATCACCGACACCGGCGCGGTGCTGACCGAGACCATGGCCATCGCCCTCTGGCTCTCGGCCCGCGACACCGACCGGCGGATCAGCTTCGATCCCCTGTCGCCCCAGGCCGACCGGATGCATCAGCTCATGGCCTTCCTCAACACCGGCTTCACCGGCGCCTTCTCCCCGGTCTGGGCGGCGATGGAGATGGACAACCCCGACCCGGTGGTAAAGGCCACGCTGCACGACTGGGGGCGCGAGGCCGTGCTCGAACGCCACGACCGGCTGGAAGAGATGATCGGCGACACCGATTTCCTCGTCGCCGATCACCCCACGCTGGCCGACGGCGTGCTGATCGGCGTGGCCCGCTGGCTCGATTTCCACGCGCTGGCCGAGGCGTCCCGCTGGCCGAAACTCGCCGCCCTGCGCGCCCGGATCGAGGCGACGCCGGCCGTCACCTACGCCACCGCCATCGAGGAGGGCGCCACGCCCACCGGCACCGGCGCCTGTCTCGGGCATGTCGCGCTGTCCGAGGTGATCGACCGCCACGGCAGCTGATCCGTGACAGGAAAAACCCGGCGCCCGAAAACCTCGGGCGCCGGGCCGGGAGAAACGCCCCGGCCACGGCCGGGGGCGCCAGTCGCCTCACATGTTCCCGCGCGACAACTCGCCCGCGATGTGATCCGCCTGCCGGATCGCCAGCGCCACGATGGTCAGCGTCGGGTTCTCCGCCGCGCCGGTCGTGAACTGCGACCCGTCCGAGATGAACAGGTTCTCGATGTCATGCGTGCGGCCCCACTTGTTCACCACCCCGTCCCTCGGATTTTCCGACATCCGGTTGGTGCCAAGGTTGTGGGTCGACGGGTAGGGCGGCGTCGGGAAGGTGCGCGTCGCGCCCACCGCCTCGTACACCGCCTTGCCCCGGGCATAGGCATGGTTGCGCATCGCCACGTCGTTGGGGTGATCGTCGAAATGCACGTTCGCCACCGGCAGCCCGAACTGGTCCGTCACGTCATGGTTCAGCGTCACGCGGTTCGTTTCCTGCGGCATGTCTTCGCCGACGATCCACATGCCGGCCATATTCTCGTAGGAATCCAGCGCCGTGGTGAACTCGCGCCCCCACCCGCCGGGGTCGAGGAACGCCGCCATGAACGGCAGCCCCAGCGCCAGCGTCTCAAGCTCGTAACCGCCCACGAAACCGCGGCTCGGGTCGTGCTTCGCCTCGTCCTGGATGATCCCGGCCATGGTCGTCCCGCGCCACATCTTCACCGGCTCTTCGAAGGTGGCATAGACCGACCCGGTCATGTGCCGCATGTAGTTGCGCCCCACCTGCCCCGAGCTGTTGGCCAGCCCGTCGGGAAACATCGCACTCGCCGAATTCAGCAGCACCCGCGGGCTCTCGAACGAGTTGCCGGCCAGGCAGACAACCCGCGCCATCTGCTTGTGCTCGTTCCCTTCCGCATCGGCATAGACCACGCCGTTCACCCGGCCATCCTCGCCGTGCTCGATCCGCAGCACGTGCGCCTTCTCGCGCACCTCCAGGTTGCCCGTCGCCTCGCCGCGCGGAATGTCCGTGTAGGCCGCCGACCACTTGGCACCCCACTTGCAGCCCTGGAAACAGAAACCGGTCTGCTGGCACGCCATCCGGCCGTCATACTCGGCGCTGTTGATCGCCATCCGCCCGGTATGCACCTCCGAATAGCCCACCGCCTTTGCCCCGGCCTCGAACACCTTGAAGTTGTTGTTCCCCGGCAAGCCCTCCCGGCCCCCGGTGCGGGTGACGCCAAGCTTGGCCTCGGCCTTCTCGTACCACGGCGCCATTTCCTCGCCGTCGATCGGCCAGTCGAGCAGGTTCGCGCCCTGCACCTCGCCGTAATTGGTCTTCGCCTTCCACTCGTGTTCCTGGAAGCGAAGCGAGGCGCCGGCCCAGTGGGTCGTCGTGCCGCCCACGGCCTTCACGATCCACGCCGGCAGGCCCGAGAAATCCTTCGCCACCCGCCAGTCGCCGCTGGTCGTCCGCGGATCGGTCCAGGCGAGCTGGCCAAAGCTCTCCCACTCGTCGTTCACGTAATCCTCGGGCAGGTAACGCCCGCCCGCCTCCAGCGCCACGACCGAAACGCCCCTCTGGGCCAGCTCGTTCGCCAGAACCCCGCCGCCCGCGCCGGTGCCGATCACGACCACCACGTTGCTGTCCGTCTTGTCAAAAGGTGCAGCCATAGTCTTTCCTCCTCCGTCTGCTATGGCTCAAAGCCAGGTGATGTCGTCGAAGCCGCGGTGCATGTACCCGCCCTGGGAATAGGACTCGCCCTCGTAGCCAAAGAGCGGCCACACCGCCTTCTGGTTATAGAGACCGGTCACCAAACCGCCCCTGACCGTCTGGAAGAAGGCGCTGTCCTCGATCCCGCGCAGGATATCGACCCGGTCACGCTCCCACCCGACCGACAGGTAATCGGCAAAGCCCTTGCCCTGCGCCGCGGCGTTCAGCCCGGCGATCCCGGCCTCGATGGCCGGCGCGGCCTCCTCGCTGTCATAGCCCTTGACCGCGATGGCGTAATACTCGTCCCCCACGTGGTCATGCGGATAGATATCGCGCGCCATCTGGATCAGCGTCGCCATCGTCTCCGGCTTCAGGGCGGCGGTCTCCATCGCCCATGCCGCGTCGGCGCTGGCCACATAGCCCCCGCCCACCACGAAACTCGCGCCCGCGGCCATGCTGCGCGACAGAAGCTCGCGCCGCGTCAATCCGCGTTGCTGGCTGTTGTCTTTCATTGTCGTCTCCTCCCTACGTCGACGTCTTCTCTTGAATTACTTGAACCGCCCGCCTCTCTGCAGAACCTCGATCTCGTAGCCGTCCGGGTCGGCCACGAAGAAGAACTTCGCCACCACCTCGCCATCCGGCGCGAACTCCACCATTTTCCGGGGGTTGAGACCTTCCGCCTCGAACCGGGCATGCTCCGCCGCCAGGTCCTCCACCAGCACGGCAAGATGCCCGTATCCGTCGCCCAGGTCATAGGGCTCCGTCCGGCCCTTGTTGACCGTCAGCTCCACCTCGAACGGGCTTTCCCCGTTGCTCATGTAAACAAGGGTGAATTTCTCGAAATCCAGCCGATCCGCGACCTCGAGCCCGAAGGCCCGCCGGTAGAAATCAACCGAGCGTGCCTCGTCGAGCACCCGGATCATGCTGTGAATGGCCTTCGCCATGCCTGTCCTCCGAACTTGTGTCTTGTCCGGAACAGGGTATCAGGCCGCGATCGCGGCCGGGTAGTAAGGGGTTACTACACCGCCGCCGCGCTCATTCCGCGGCGATCCGCGCCCCCTCGGCCTTGGGCGGCATCTCGCGATAGACAAGGCAGGTACAGCGCAGCAGCGCGGTGAAATTCTTCGATTCCCCGTGCAGCTCCAGCACCTCGTCATGCAGCTTCGACACGAAGCCCGGCGTCGTCAGCCCCTCTCCCTCGGCGATCTCGTCGAGAATCGCCCAGAAGGAATGCTCCAGCCTGATGCTGGTGCTCTGGCCGTTCAGCCGCATGCGGCGGGTTTCGAGCTGGTAACGTTCCGGGTCCTGCCCGGCGAATATCTGGCACATATCGACTCCTCCCTCTCGGCGCAGTGCGCGAAACGGGATCAGGATGCACGGCGCCGGGAACCGGGGCGGCAAACACGCCTCCCCTTCCGAAAGGATGGAAGGCAATGCCGGATTTTGCAAATCAAATCGCATGATCCCTCGCCACGTCCCCCGCGCCCCGCAGGCTGACCACCGCCAGCCCCAGCGTGACGGCCACCAGCCCCGCCGCCACCGCGAAGCTTGCCGAGAACGCCCGCGCGACCTGCTCCGCCGGGGCGCCCGCCGCATCGCCCGTGCCCAGCACGAAGGCGAACAGCGCCGGCATCACCGACGCCCCGGTCATCAGCCCGAGGTTCCGCGCCAGCCCCAGCAGGCCCGATAGCCGCCCCCGCTCTGCCGGCGCGGCACGCGCCAAAACGCCCGTGTTGTTCGCCGCAAGGAACATCTGGAACGACGGCGTCAGCAGGATCAGCGCCGCCACGTATCCGCTCACGCCGAACACGCGCGGCAGGAACGCCAGGCACAGAAGGCCCACCACCATCTGCCCCAGCCCAATCCGCAACACCCGCGCCGCGCCCAGCCGGTCGGTCAGCCGCCCCGCCGGCACGCCCGCCAGCGTCGCCACCGCGGGCCCCACCGCCATCACCAGCCCCACCAGCGCCGCGTTCAGCCCCAGCCCGAAGGCAAGATGGAACGGCCCCACCACCAGCGTCGCCATCATCACCGTGCCCACCGCCACATGCATGATCACTGCGGCCCCCGTCCTGCGGTCCGCCAAAAGCTCCAGCGGCACCAGCGGCGCGGCGGCGCGCCGCTCGATCCCCGCGAACACCGCCAGCGCGACGACCGCCAAGGCCAGCAGCACGGCGGGCGACAGCGCCAGCCCCGCCCCGCTCGTCGCCAGCGCATAGGCCGACAACGCCACCATCAGGACGGCGGTCCCCGGCAAGTCCAGCGCCCGCAGCGTAACCCCCGCCCGGCCCGGCACCCGCTCGATCCCGGCAAGGCAAAGAAGAAGCGAAACCGCCCCGCACCCCGCCAGCGCCCAGAATGCCATCCGCCAGTCGCCCCACGCCAGCAGCACACCGCCCAGCGAGGGGCCCAGCGCGGTGCCGGCGGCCGAGGTTGTGGCGATCAGCCCCATCGCCGCGCCCAGCCGCGTCTCCGGCACAAGGTCACGCGCCAGCGACATCGGCAGCGCGATCAGTATCGCCCCGCCGAACCCCTGCAGCGCCCGCCCGGCGATCAGCAGGCCGAAGCCCGGCGCCACGGCGCACAGGCCCGAGGCCGCGATGAACAGCACCAGCCCCGCCAGCAGAACCCGCCTGTGGCCGAACAGGTCGCCCAGCCGCCCGGCCGACACCACGGCCACGGTGATCGACATCAGGTAGGCCAGAACCACCCATTGCACCGCCGTCACCGTCACCCCGATCTCTTGGCTCAGTGTCGGCAGCAGCACCGAGGCGATGCTGATCCCCAGCGACGCGGTCAGCGTCGCGGCGGCCAGCGCGATCATCAGCGGCAGGGTCTCGGGCGTGGTGGTCGGTTCGGCGGTTTTCGGTTCGGTCATGGCAGGACTCGCTTGTCATTCATGGCAATGAGCGCCTAGGCTGCCACTTCAAGCCAGCTTGAGGTCAAGCATGAAACTTCTCGATATCGGCACCGTCTCCGAGCGCAGCGGCGTCCCGCCCTCCACCTTGCGCTATTACGAGGAAATCGGCCTGATCCGCTCTGCCGGGCGGCACGGGCTCCGCCGGCAATACGACACCCCGGTCGTCACCCAGCTTGCGCTGATATCGCTGGGCAAGATGGCCGGGTTTTCGCTGGGCGACATCCGCGCCATGTTCGCCCGCGACGGCACCCCGCAGCTGCCCCGTCCCGAGCTGCACCTGCGCGCCGACGCGCTCGACGAACAGATCCGCGGCCTGACCCGCCTGCGCGACGCGCTGCGCCACGTCGCCGACTGCCCGGCCGAGACGCATATGGACTGTCCGAAGTTCCGCCGGCTGATGGATTTCGCCGCGCGCACATCGGGCCGCCGGGGACGGTGATGGGCCCGTTGCGGGGGCATCCACGCCCGCGCGGTGCGTTAACGCCGCCCCGCCGGTTGAAAACACCGACGTAATACCGACGCGATACCGACGTGATACCGACATGGGGTTTCTCGCCAAATCAACGCGTTAACCCTGATTCGCGCCAAACCGCTGTCGACAGCCCGTCTCACACCGCCCGACCTTGCCCTTCGCGGCCCTTGGCTGTAGTCACGAAGGCATCCAACCCGAGGGGCGACATGGCACAGGACGATCCGAAAACCCTTGTTTCCACCGACTGGCTCGCGGCCCACATCAAGGACCCCGACCTGCGTATTCTCGACGGCACGATGTTCCTGCCCGGCACCGGCCGCGACGCCCGCGCCGAGTATGCGGAAACCCACATCCCCGGCGCGCGTTTCTTCGATATCGACGAGATATCCGACAACCGCTCCGACCTGCCCCACATGGCTCCGCCCGTTGAAAAATTCATGTCCCGCCTGCGCGCCATGGGCGTCGGCGACGGGCACCAGGTGGTGGTCTACGACACCCACGGCCTGTTCTCCGCGGCGCGTGTCTGGTGGCTGTTCCGGCTGATGGGCCAGACCGATATCGCCGTGCTTGACGGGGGCCTGCCCAAGTGGGTCGCCGAGGGCCGCGAGACCGAGGACATGGAGCCCATCATCCGCGACCGTCACATGACCGTCCGCCGCCAGGCCCACATGATCAAGGACGTCACGCAGGTCTCCTCCGCCTCCAAGCTGGGCGATTACGAGATCCTCGACGCCCGCTCCCCCGGCCGCTTCCGGGGCGAGGAACCCGAACCCCGCGAGGGCCTGCGCAGCGGCCACGTGCCGGGCTCGAAAAACGTGCATTATCGGGAACTTATGAACGATGACGGCACGATGAAAGACCCCGACGGCCTGCGCGCCGTGCTGGAAAAAGCCGGCGTCGACCTGTCCCGCCCCGTCATCACCACCTGCGGCTCGGGCGTCACCGCCGCCATCATCAACCTCGCGCTGGAACGCATCGGCAAGACCGACCACGCGCTTTACGACGGATCCTGGGCCGAATGGGGCGCCTTCGGCACCGTGCCCGTCGCGACCGGAGACTGACCAGATGTTCGAAGCGCTGAAAGAACAGCCCGCCGACAAGATCCTCATGCTGATGCAGATGTATCGCGAGGACCCCCGCGAGCAGAAGATCGACCTTGGCGTCGGCGTCTACAAGAACGCCGAAGGCGTGACCCCCATCATGCGCGCCGTCAAGGCGGCCGAACAGAAATGGTGGGAGGAAGAGACCACCAAGGCCTATACCGGCCTCGCAGGTGACCCGGCCTTTGCCGACGCCATGATCGGCCTCGTCCTGGGCGATGCCGTGCCGCGCGACAGCGTCGCCGCGGTGGCCACCCCCGGCGGCACCGGTGCCGTGCGGCAGGCCTTCGAGCTGGTGAAGATGGCCAACCCCGGCGCGCGCGTCCACGTCTCCGATCCGACATGGCCCAACCACCTGAGCATATTGAAATATCTCGGGATCGAGGCCGTCCCCTACCGCTATTTCGACGAAGCGACCTGCGCCGTCGATTTCGCCGGCATGATGGAAGACCTCGAGAAGGTCGAGGCCGGCGATGTCGTCCTCCTCCACGGCTGTTGCCACAACCCCACCGGCGCCAACCTGAACCTGACCGAGTTCAAGGCGGTGATCGAGCTGATGAACGCCAAGGGCGCCCTGCCGATGATCGACATCGCCTACCAGGGCTTCGGCGACGGGCTCGACGTCGACGCGCTGGCGACCCGCGAAGTCGCGTCCTCCTGCCCGGAAACCCTGATCGCCGCCAGCTGCTCGAAGAATTTCGGCATCTACCGCGAGCGCACCGGCCTTCTGATGGCCGTGTCGCAGGATGCTGCGAAACAGAAGGCGGCCCAGGGCAACCTCGCCTATCTCAATCGCCAGAACTACTCTTTCCCGCCCGACCACGGCGCCCGGTTGGTGACGCTGGTGCTGAACGACGACAGCCTGCGCGCCGACTGGCAGGCGGAACTGGAAGAGGTGCGCGAAGGCATGCTCGGGCTGCGTGAACAACTGGCGCGCGAGATGCAGCGCCTCACCGGGTCCGACCGCTATGGTTTCATCGCCCAGCACCGCGGCATGTTCTCGCGCCTCGGCCTGTCGCCCGAGATCGTCGAGACCCTGCGCAAGGATCACGGCATCTACATGGTGGGCGACTCGCGGATCAATATCGCCGGGCTGAACAAGGCCACGGTGCCGATCCTGGCCAAGGCCATCGTCGAGGCAGGCGGCTGACGCCCGCCGCTATCAGGCGCGGTAGCGGGCGAGGAACATGTCGACCGCGCCGTTGACCACGCGCTCGATATCGGCCTCAGTCACTTCGCCGCAGACGCCGCACAGGCTGCGGACGAAAAGGTCGGATTTGCACAGCTCGCCGAACTGGTTCGCGGCAAGGTCCATGTCGTCGATCTTGAGCACGCCACGCTCGACATAAGGGGTCAGCACCTTCGACATCCGTTCGCGCACCAGCTTGGGCCCGGATTCGTAGAACCGCCGCCCAAGCTCGGGAAAGCGGTAGGATTCCGAAACGCAGATGCGAAACACCTGCCGGCCGAAATCGGACAGGAAGAACCGGACGATCCGGTTCGCCGCCTCGTGCAGCACCACCTCGATCGGCGCGCCGGTGCCGATGACGTTAAGCGCCTCCTCGGCCTGGCGGTTGCATTCGATCCGCGCGACCTCGGAAAACAGCAGGCGCTTGTCGGGGAAGTAACTGTAAAGCGTGGCTTTCGACACGCCCGCAGCACGGGCGATGTCATCGACACTGGCACCCTCGAAGCCGTCGCGCAGGAAAATTTCCCGCGCCCCGTCGAGCACCTGGTCGAATTTCCGGCCTTTCTTGATTTCAGCGGCCATCGCCGTCATGCGCATCCTCCGAGAAGTCGCCTGTCCACCCTAGCCGGGGGGTCGTCTGTCCCGCAAGCAAATCCGCATGTGCCGCGGGGGCATCCGCCACCCGCGGCAGGGCGATCACGGGTTATCGTTCAACGTCCGAGATGGTCCGCGTCACCGGTTCGGTCGCGGGGGTCGGGTAGGTCAGCGTGGGAAACAGGCTGCCGACGTCGACGCTTTGGGCCTGAACGGGCGTGGCAAGCGGCAACAGGGATATTGCGAGGAGTGCGAGAACAGGTTTCATGGGTCTCTCCTAACTGAACTGCTTCGTTCACTTTCTGATATCTAAACAGATCGGTTTAGTTTTCAAGTGAAAACTGAACGGAACGGTTCACTTTTTGAGTGAGAACCGTCAACCTCTTCTTATTTAATGAATTTAATGCTCAAATCACGCAGGCAGGCGGTGTCAGCCCAGCAGATCGAGCGTTTTCCGGCAGCATTCGCCGTCGTGGAACGCCTCGATGATATCCGCGAACACCGGGTCGCCCTCCGCTGCCTCGAAAAGCGTTGCGGAGGAACGAAGCTTGAGCGCGTCGACCGGCCCCAGGATGGTTTCGGGGGCGGTTCCGGCGTGAGATAGCATCGCCCGCGATATCTCCAGCAACCGCGGCCCGAGCACCGGGTGGGCCAGATACGCTGCAGCCTCGGCCCTGTCGTCTATCCCGTAATGCAGCGCGGTGGCCGAACGGCCCAGCCCCTTCAGCTGCGGAAAGACGAACCACATCCAGTGGCTGTCCTTCCGCCCCCGCTGGATTTCCTCCAGCGGTGCGGGCCAGACCCGATCTTGTGCTTCGGTGAACCGCTCAAGGCTCATGCCGCCTCCACAGGATGCGCTGCACCGCATCCTGCCCCGCGGCGGGGATCACTTCAAGATGCCCGGCAGTTTCAGCCCGTGCTCGCGCGCGCAATCGATGGCGATGTCGTAGCCCGCATCCGCGTGGCGCATCACGCCGGTCGCCGGATCGTTCCACAGCACACGCTCGAGCCGGCGGTCGGCATCTTCCGACCCGTCGCAGCAAATC
This sequence comes from Roseovarius sp., assembly GCF_965228755.1. Lineage (GTDB taxonomy): Bacteria > Pseudomonadota > Alphaproteobacteria > Rhodobacterales > Rhodobacteraceae > Roseovarius. The sequence continues at coordinate 361,225 of NZ_CBDDIG010000013.1, read as the reverse complement.
ACCATGCCGGAATGCTGCGAGAACCCCATACCGACGCCGCCGCCGTGGTGCAGGCTGACCCAGGTCGCGCCGCTTGCGGTGTTGAGAAGCGCGTTGAGCAGCGGCCAGTCGCTGACTGCATCGGAGCCGTCCTTCATCGCCTCGGTTTCCCGGTTGGGCGACGCGACCGAGCCGCTGTCGAGGTGGTCGCGCCCGATCACCACGGGCGCCTTCAGCTCGCCATTGCGCACCATCTCGTTGAAGGCCAGCCCGGCCTTGTGCCGCTCGCCCAGCCCGATCCAGCAGATCCGCGCCGGCAGGCCCTGGAAGGCGATCCGTTCCTGCGCCATGTCGAGCCAGCGGTGCAGGTCGGCATGGTCGGGGAACAGCTCCTTCATCTTGGCGTCGGTCTTGTAGATATCTTCCGGGTCGCCCGAAAGGGCGCACCAGCGGAACGGCCCGATCCCCTTGCAGAAGAGCGGACGGATATAGGCGGGCACGAAGCCCGGGAAGGCGAAGGCATCTTCCAGCCCCTCTTCCAGCGCGACCTGACGGATGTTGTTGCCATAGTCGAGCGTCGGAACGCCTGCGTTCCAGAAATCGACCATCGCCTGCACATGCACCTTCATCGACGCCCGGGCGGCCTTTTCCACCGCCTTCGGGTCACTCTCCTGCTTGGCGCGCCATTCGCCCACGGTCCAGCCCTGCGGCAGGTAGCCGTGCACCGGGTCATGGGCGCTGGTCTGGTCGGTGACGATGTCGGGCTTCACGCCGCGCTTTACCAGTTCGGGGAAGACATCCGCCGCGTTGCCGATCAGCGCGACCGACTTGGCCTCGCCCGCCTTGGTCCAGCAGTCGATCATCTCGAGCGCATCGTCCAGCGAATGGGTGATCTCATCGACATAGCGGGTGCGCTTGCGGAACTCGGCGCGGGTCTCGTCGCATTCCACGGCAAGACAGCAGGCCCCCGCGAACACCGCCGCCAGCGGCTGGGCCCCGCCCATGCCGCCAAGGCCACCGGTCAGGATCCAGCGGCCCTTGAGGTCGCCGTCGTAGTGCTGGCCCCCGGCCTCGGCGAAGGTTTCGTAGGTGCCCTGCACGATGCCCTGCGTGCCGATGTAGATCCACGACCCGGCCGTCATCTGGCCGTACATCATCAGGCCCTTCTTATCGAGCTCGCTGAAATGGTCCCAGTTGGCCCAGTGCGGCACGAGGTTCGAGTTGGCGATCAGTACGCGCGGCGCGTCCGCGTGGGTCTTGAACACACCCACCGGCTTGCCCGACTGCACCAGCAGGGTCTCGTCTTCCTCGAGCCCCTTGAGGGTGCCGACGATGCGGTCGAAATCCTCCCACGTGCGGGCGGCGCGGCCGATGCCGCCATAGACCACCAGCTCATGCGGGTTCTCGGCCACGTCGGGGTGCAGGTTGTTCATCAGCATCCGCATCGGCGCCTCGGTCATCCAGCTCTTGGCGCTGATCTGGGTGCCGGTGTCGGGATAGATGTCACGGGTGTTGTGGCGGGGGTTGGTCATGCAAGCTCTCCTTCGCGGGCAAGCTGGTCAATACGGGTCAGTATGGTTTTCAGGTGCGGGCGGATGCGCTCGGCCCGGTCGGGGCGATAGGACCACGGCGGCGCTTCCTCCATGTAGGTGGATTGGGCAAGTTCCATCTGGATGGCATGGCGGCCGGTGTCGGGGCGGCCGTGGTGGCGGGTTGTCCAGCCGCCCTTGAAACGGCCGTTGGTGACAGAGGTGAAGCCTTCGGCGGATTCGCAAACCTCGGCCACCGCCTCGGAGATTTTGGCATCACAGGTGGTGCCGTTGTTGGTGCCGATGTTGAAATCCGGCAAGGTGCCCTCGAACAGGAACGGGATACGGGAGCGTATGGAATGACAGTCGTAGAGCACCGCCACGCCGTGCGCCGCTTGAACGCGCTGCAATTCCGCTTCCAAAGCCGCATGATAGGGCGCGTGGAAGGCGTGCTTGCGGGCAGCGATGTCGGCCTCGGTCGGCGGGGTGTCCCAGATGTCCTGCCCGTCGAAATCGGTGAGCGGGACGAGGCCGGTGGTGTTCTGTCCCGGGTAGAGCGAGGCGCCCGAGGGGTCGCGGTTGGCGTCGATCACGTAGCGGTGGAAGGTGGCACGCACCACGGTGGCACCGGCCAGCAGCCCGTCGTAGAGATCGTGAATATGCCAGTCGGTATCCGACAACCCGCGCCCCCGCTCGTTCAGGCAGCGCTTGATGTCGGCGGGCACGTAGGTGCCGGTATGGGGCATGCCCAGAACGACCGGGCTATCGCCGCGGATCACCTCGACAGCGTCCATCATGCGCCTCCCTTCTCCAGTGCCAGCCCCGCGGCGCTTACCAACGCGCCGTCGCGGATCAACTGTGCGGCGGCGTTGAGGTCGGGCGCAAGGTAGCGGTCTTCCTTCAGCGCGGGCACGGCCTCTCGCAGGCGGGCCATGGCGCGTTGGAGGGGCTCGCTGGTCTTGAGCGGGGCGCGGAAGTCGATGCCTTGTGCGGCACAGATGGCCTCGACCCCGAGAATGTTGCTCAGGTTGGCGTTCATCCGCATCAGCCGCCGGGCCGCGTGGGCCGCCATGCTGACGTGATCCTCCTGGTTGGCGGAGGTCGGCGTGCTGTCGGTCGTGCAGGGGTTGGCGAGGTGCTTGTTCTCGCTCATCAGCGCGGCGGTCGTCACCTCGGCGATCATCAGGCCAGAGTTCAGCCCCGGCTCGGGCGTCAGGAACGGCGGCAGGTCGAAGCTCAGTGTCGGATCGACCATCAGTGCCACCCGCCGCTGGGCAATCGCGCCCAGTTCGGCGATGGCCATGGCGATCTGGTCGGCGGCGAAGCCCACCGGCTCGGCATGGAAGTTGCCGCCGGAGACGATGCGCTCTTCTTCGACCAGCACGAGCGGGTTGTCGGTGACCGCGTTGGCCTCGATCTCCAGCACCTCGCCCGCGCGGCGGAGCAGGTCGATCGCGGCGCCGCTCACCTGGGCCTGGCAGCGGATGCAGTACGGATCCTGCACGCGGCTGTCGCCCTCCCGGTGGCTTTCGCGGATCTCGCTGCCTTCCATCAGGGCGCTTTGCGCGCGGGCGGCCATGATCTGGCCCTTGTGGCCGCGCAGGGTGTGGATGGCGTCGACCAGCGGGGCGGTGGAGCCCATGATGGCATCGGTCGAGAGCGACGCGGTGACGATGCAGTTCTCGGCGTTCCGCCACGCCTGCCAGAGGCCGATCAGGGCCAGCGCGGTGGAGAATTGCGTGCCGTTGATCAGCGCAAGCCCTTCCTTGGGGCCGAGAACGATGGGGGAGAGGCCGGACGCGGCGAGCGCCTCGCCGCCGGGCAGTCGCTGACCGTCGAACGTCGCTTCCCCCTCGCCAAGCATCACGGCGGCCATATGCGCCAGCGGCGCAAGGTCGCCCGACGCCCCGACGGAGCCCTGATCGGGCACGACCGGGGTGACGCCTTTCGCCAGCATCCCCTCGATCAGTTCGATCGTCTGCCACTTCACGCCCGATGCCCCGCGCCCGAGCGACATCAGCTTGAGCACCATCATCAGCCGGGTCGCCCCCTCGTCCAGCGCCTCGCCCACGCCGCAGCAATGGCTGAGGATCAGGTTGCGTTGCAGCGCCTCGGTCTGCTCGGACGGGATCTTGACGCTGGCCAGCTTGCCGAAGCCGGTGTTCACGCCGTAGACGGCCTCCTGCCCTTCGGCGGCACGGCGCACGAGGTCGGCGGCCGCTTCGACCGCGGGTTTTGCCGACCGGTCGAGCGTGGCCGCCCGCCCCTCGCGCCAGATCGCCTCGAGCGTGGGCAGGGTAACCGTGCCGGGTGTCAGAACCTCGCTCATCCTTCACCTCCGAAGATCCGCCGGTTCAGCGGGTTGAAACCAATGCGGTAGGCCAGTTCGGCCGGCTGGGCCACGTTCCACACGGCAAGGTCGGCGCGTTTGCCCGGCGCGATCACGCCGGTATCGTCGAGGCCGAGCGCCTGTGCCGCGTGGCGGGTGACGCCGGCCAGCGCCTCCTCCGGCGTCATGCGGAACAGGGTGCAGCCCATGTTCATCGTCAGCAGCAGCGAGGCCAGCGGGGAGGAGCCGGGGTTGCAATCGGTCGCCAGCGCCATCGGCACGCCGTGCTTGCGGAAGGCATCGACGGGCGGCACCTGTTTCTCGTGCAGGGTGTAGAACGCGCCGGGCAAAAGGACGGCCACGCTGCCCGACCCGGCCAGCGCCTTGGCGTCGCTTTCGTCGGCATATTCCACGTGATCGGCGGACAGTGCGCCGTACTTGGCGGCCAGCTTGGTGCCGCCGATATTGCTGAGCTGTTCGGCGTGAAGCTTGACGGGCAGGCCAAGCTCTTTTGCCTTGGCGAAGACCGGCTCGATCTCTTCGACGGAGAAGGCGATGCCCTCGCAGAAACCGTCTACGGCGTCGGCCAGCCCCTCGGCGGCGGCCTGTTCGAGGGCGGGCAGGCAGATTTCGGCGATGTAGTCGGCGTTGCGGCCCTTGTACTCGACCGGCACGGCATGGGCGCCAAGGAAGGAGGTTTTCACCCGCACATCGCGCGAGGCGGCGACCCGGCGGGCGACGCGCAGCATCTTGATCTCGGTGTCGATGTCGAGCCCGTAGCCCGACTTGATCTCGATGACCGAGACACCCTCGGCAATCAGCGCATCGGCACGGGTCAGCGCATCGGTCAGCAACGCGCCCTCGGGCGTGTCGCGGGTGGCGGTGACGGTCGAGACGATCCCGCCGCCGGCGCGCGCAACTTCCTCGTAGCTGGCCCCGTTCAGGCGCATCTCGAATTCGCCGGCGCGGTTGCCGCCGAAGACGATATGGGTGTGACAATCGATCAGGGCGGGGGTGACCAGGCGGCCCTCCATGTCCTCACCCCGTTCGGACAGGTCAGAGGGAAGATCGGCCTCGGGCCCGACCCAGCGGATTTTTCCGTCGTCATGAGAAATTGCGCCTTTCTCGATCAGGCCATAGGCGCCGTCTCCGGTCATCGTGGCAATGGTCGCGTTCCGTAACAGCATGCGCGGTCTTTCCCTGATGTGAGGCGATGTGACTCACTTATTATGTCTGCACATAATAATCGTCAAGGAAAGAATCCGCAGAACGGAAAACCGCCCCCGCTTTGGGGGCGGCGTTTCGCGCAGGTAAGGGTGCGGTTACTCCGCCGCGATCTTGATGACGGGTTCCATCCGGGCGAGGATGTCGTCGGCGAGGTGACACTTGACCTGGTGCCCCTCGGCCAGCATCCGCACCGGCGGCACCTCGGTTTCGCACAGGTTGCCGGGCACCTGCGATTTCCAGCGGCAGCGCGTCTGGAACGGGCAGCCGGGCGGCGGGTTCATGGCCGAGGGCACGTCGCCCTCGAGCACGATGTGCTTCTTCTCGACATGGGTGTCGGCGATGGGCACGGCGGAGAGCAGCGCCTCGGTGTAAGGGTGGTAGGGGGGCGAGAAGACCTGTTCGGTGGTGCCCAGCTCGACCACGTGACCGAGATACATGACCATCACCCGGTCAGAGAGATACCGCACGATCGACAGGTCGTGCGAGATGAACAGCAGGGTCGTCTTCTTCTCGCGCTGGATTTCCATCAGCAGGTCGGTCACCGCCGCCTGTACCGACACGTCGAGCGCCGATACGGGCTCGTCCGCCACCACGATCCGGGCGCCGCCGGCGAAGGCGCGGGCAATGCCGACGCGCTGTTTCTGGCCGCCGGACAGCTGGCGCGGCATCCGGTCGGCGAACTCGCGCGGGAGCTTCACGAGGTCGAGCAGGCGCATCATTTCCTTGCGGCGATCGTCGTCCGACTTGCCGTGGCCGAAGATCTCTAGCGCCCGCATGATCTGGCGGCCCACGGTCATCGAGGGGTTCAGCGTGTCGAACGGGTTCTGGAAGACCATCTGGATGTCGGCCACCGTCTTGGTGTCGCGGCTCTGGATCGGGATATGTTCGATGTTCTTGTTGTCGAGCAGGATCTGCCCGTCGGTCGCGGTTTCCAGACCCATCAGCACCTTGGCGAAGGTCGACTTGCCACAGCCCGATTCGCCCACGATGGCGAGCGTCTCGCTCTCGCGGGCCTCGAAGGTGAGGGTTTCGTTGGCCTTGACCACCTTGGTCGCCCCGCTGGCACCGAACAGCGCGTTGGCCGCAACCTCGTAGTATTTCTTGAGGTTGTCCATCTTCAGGATGACGTCGCCCTTCTTCGTCGCCTCGGTCTGTTTGGCGGCCTTGATCGGGGCGTGCCAGTCGATTTCCTGGTAGCGCAGGCAGCGGGTGAAATGCCGGTCGTCGCCGTCGATCTGTTCCATCGGGATGGCGATGTCCTGGTTGCAGCGGCCGTCCTGGAAATAGTCGCAGCGCGGGCCGAAATTGCAGCCCGGCGGACGTTCGTGCGGGAGGGGGAAGTTGCCGGGGATGGCCACCAGCGGGCGGGCGTTCTTGTCGGCGCCGGGCAGCGGGATCGACCGGAAGAGCGCCTGTGTGTAGGGGTGCTGCATCTTGTCGAACACGTCCTTGATGCTGCCGGTCTCGACCGCCTCGCCGGAATACATCACGCAGATCCGGTCGCAGGTTTCCAGCACCAGCCCGAGGTTGTGGCTGATGAACAGCATCGACGTGCCGTACTTGCGGCCCAGCTCTTTCACCAGCTCGACCACGGCCGCCTCGACCGTCACGTCGAGCGCGGTGGTGGGCTCGTCTAGGATCAGCAGGCTGGGGTTGGCCATCAGCGCCATGGCGATGACGATGCGCTGCTGCTGGCCGCCGGAAAGCTGGTGGGGGAAGGATTTGAGAATGCGCTCGGGGTCGGGCAGCTTCACGTCGCGCACCACTTCGAGGGCGCGTTGATAGGCCTCCTTCTCCGACACCTTCTCGTGGATCATCGGCACTTCCATGAGCTGTTTGCCGATCTTCATCGCCGGGTTCAGGCTCGCCATCGGCTCCTGGTAGATCATGGCGATTTCGTTGCCGCGGATGTGGCGCAGCTCGTCGGGTGACATGGCGTTAAGGTCGCGGCCCTTGAACTTGATCGAGCCGCCGACGATCCGACCGTTCACCCCAAGATCCTGCATCACGCCCAGCGCGACGGTCGACTTGCCACAGCCGCTTTCGCCGACGAGACCCACCGCCTCGCCCGGCTGCACCTCGACCGAGAAGTCCATCACCGCCGGGATTTCCCGCAGCCGGGTGAAGAACGAGATCGACAGGCTGTCGATTTCGAGGATCGGGCCGTCATGGTCTGGCGTCTGCGACATCTCGTTGTCCTTTCCCGAAGCGGGCGGTTAATCCCTCAGGCTTTCTTCCCGCAGGCCATCCGCGAGGAAGTTGAGCCCCAACACCAGCGTCAGCAGGGCCAGCGCCGGCGGAATGGCGATATGCAGAATATTGGCCGACAGGAGGCGGCGGCCGTCGATGATCATCTTGCCCCAGTCCGGGCTTTCCGATTCCAGCCCGAGGCCGAAGAAGCCCAGCGTTCCCAGAAGGATGGTGGTGTAGCCGATGCGCAGGCAGAAATCGACGAGCAGCGGCCCGCGCGCGTTGGGCAGTATTTCCCACAGCATGATGTACCACGGCCCCTCGCCCCGTGTCTGGGCGGCGGCGACGTAGTCGCGTGTCTTGATGTCGAGCACGAGGCCCCGCACGATCCGGAAGACGGTGGGCGAGTTGACGAAGACGACCGAGACGAAGACCACCAGCACGTTGGGCGGGAAGCGGATGAGGCCCAACGGGTCGGCATCCCAGGCGATGCCGAGATAGACCCAGATGCCGATCACCAGCGTGATCGCCAGGTAGACGTTCCGCTTCATCGGCTGGGTGTGATAGCGCGAGTTCCACAGGATCACGAGGAAGACGAGCGGGAAGATGAACAGCACCGCGGCCATGTAGACGGGAATGCCGGTCTGCACGATCTCGGGCGTCACCAGAAGGTAGAAGAGCAGGATCACCGGGAAGGCCAACACGAGGTTCGACAGGAAGGACAGCACCGTGTCGAACCGCCCGCCGTAATAGCCCGCCGGCAGGCCCAGCGTGATGCCGACCATGAAGGCGAAGACGGTGGCGAAGGGGGCGATCAGGATCACCTTGATCGAGCCGGCGATGACCCGGCTGAACACGTCACGCCCGAGGTTGTCACCGCCCAGCAGGTAATAGGCCCCGGCATTCGGGTCGGGCGTGCCGATCAGCTTGGAATAGGGCGTGCCGGGCAGGGCCTTCTTCATCAGCGCCGACTGGTCGAGCGGGTTGTGGGTGGCCACCATGTCGAACACGCCGGCGAAGAACGCCGTGAAGACCCAGAACAGTACCAGCGCGAGGCCGATCATGCCGACCGTGCTGTCGAACAGCTTGCCGTAAAGGCCCAGCCTGCGCTTGAAGACGAGGGAAAGCGCGAAGGTGATCACCAGCAGGATCAGGACCGGCGCGAACTGGATGACCATCTGGCCGAAGATCGCGCCCCAGCTGAGTGCGTCTTTGTTCATCTCTGCGGCCCCTCCCTAGCTCACGCTGATCCGCGGGTTCAGGTAGACATAGCCGATATCCGATATCAGCTGCGTCACCAGAACCACGAAAACGGATATGACCGAGACCCCCAGAAGAAGCTCGATATCGTTGTTCCCGGCGGCCAGCACCAGCGTCCAGCCGAAGCCCTTGTAGTTGAACAGCGTCTCGACGATCACCACCCCGTTCAGCAGCCAGGGGAACTGCAGCATGATCACCGTGAACGGGGCGATCAGCGCGTTGCGGAGCGCGTGTTTCATGACGATGTTGGGGAAGCTCACCCCCTTTAGCCGCGCGGTGCGGATATATTGCGATGTCATCACCTCGGCCATCGAGGCGCGGGTCATCCGGGCGATGTAGCCCATGCCATAGGCCGCGATGGTCAGCACCGGCAGGAAGAAGTTCTCGAAGGTGACGTTGTCCATCGCGCTGGTGGCGGTGCCCTTGAACCATTTCAGGCCCACGGCGGAGCTGGCGAAGATGGCGATGAAGAGGACGCCCGAGACGTATTCCGGCGTGGCCGTCGTACTGATCGAGAAGGTGGAGAGCGAGCGGTCGAGGCGGGAGCCCTCGCGCATCCCGGCCAGCACGCCGAGGATCAGCGCCGAGGGCACCATCAACAGCATCACCCAGAACATCAGGATCCCGGTCAGCCCCAGCTTCTCGAGGATGATGCCGCCCACGTCCTCCTTGATGGTGGTGGAAAAGCCCCAGTTGCCCTGCAGCACGCCGCAGAAGCGGGGCGCCTCCTCGATCGGCTGGCCGGGGGCGGCGCAGCGGGCGCGGACCTTGCCGTCAGTGCCTTCGATCACGTAGCCCGGCAGCACGCCCAGCCATTGGCCATACTTGGTGACCGTCGGCTGCAAGTACCCGCGATTGTTGAGAAAAGTCGCGACCTCCTCGTCGGACATGCGGAAGTTGCCCTGGGTCTTGGCGAATTTTTCGAGGTTGGGATACAGGTTGGTGAGGAAAAAGACGATGAAGGTCAGGCACAGCGCCGTCAGGATCATGACGCCGATCCGGCGCAAAATGAACTTCCCCATCAATGGCCCCCTGTTGGCTCTTGTTTTTTGCTCAGGAAGGAGTCCTGTCCACGAGAAACGCTAAACAACAAAAGCCGTTCGGTCCAGACGTTCCGCATTTGTCGGGAAGTTCTGACTTGGGATGCGCAATATTGCTGCGCGGAGACCGGCATGGGGCGGACAGATTGCGACACGGGGGCGGGGGAAGCAGGGCGGTCGCGCAAGCGCTGCAAAAGACCCGCCGCCGGGAACCGCCGGAAGAGGGGAGGATGTTCCGGCGGTCGATGGGCGGCGGGAAGGGGGGTGGTCGGTGGCTCAGCCCTTGACGATCTTCTGGGGCGAGATCACGTCGATCCCGAGCGCCCGGCCGACGGCGTAGTAGGTCAGTTGACCCGCATGGACGTTGAGCCCGTTGAGCAGGTGCGGATCGTCGGCGCAGGCCTGTTGCCAGCCCTTGTCGGCCAGCGCCAGCATGAAGGGCATGGTGGCGTTGCCAAGCGCGATGGTCGAGGTGCGCGCCACGGCGCCGGGCATGTTGGCGACACAGTAATGCATGATCCCGTCGACATCGTAGATCGGATCGGCATGGGTGGTGGGCTTCGAGGTCTCGAAACAGCCGCCCTGGTCGATGGCCACGTCGACCAGCGCCGCGCCGGGCTTCATGGTGGGGAACTGCTCGCGGCGGACGAGCTTGGGCGCCTCGGCGCCGGGGATGAGCACGGCGCCGATTACCATGTCGGCGCGGGTCAGGTGCTCTTCCAGCAGGCCGGCGGAGGAATAGCCGGTCTTGAAGACCCCCGCGAAGACATCGTCGAGGTAACGCAGGCGCGGCAGCGAGCGGTCGAGCACGGTGACATCCGCGCCCATTCCGGCGGCGATGCGCGCGGCATGGGTGCCGACGACGCCGCCGCCGATCACCAGCACGTCGGCCGGGCCCACGCCCGGCACGCCGCCCATCAGCACGCCGCGCCCGCCGTTGGCCTTCTGCAGGGTCCAGGCGCCCACTTGCGGGGCCAGCCGACCGGCGACCTCGGACATCGGCGCCAGCAGCGGCAGGCCGCCGCGGTCATCGGTCACCGTCTCGTAGGCGATGGCGGTGCAGCCGCTTTCCAGCAGGTCCCTGGTCTGGGCCGGGTCGGGGGCGAGGTGGAGATAGGTAAACAGAAGCTGACCTTCTCGCAGCATCTTGCGTTCGGCGGCCTGAGGCTCCTTCACCTTCACGATCATGTCGGCGATGGCAAAGATCTCCTCGGCAGTGTCGAGGATGTGGGCGCCGGCGGCGACATAGGCCGCGTCCTCGAACCCTGCGCCCTTGCCGGCGCCGGCCTGAATGATCACCTCGTGACCGTGGGCCACCGCCTCCTGTGCGGCGTTGGGCGTCATGCCGACGCGGAACTCCTGCGGCTTGATCTCTGCCGGGCAGCCGATTTTCATGGATAGATCCTCCTCCTGAATCCATGCCAGAATGTCGCAGATCGCACGCAATTGGCTTGAAATCTTTGCCGCTCCCTTGACGACAGAGTGAAGGTTCTTCGAATAAACGGCAGGTTAATCGAAAGGCCTTGCGCATATGTCCCTCGACGCAACAGACCGTCGCCTGCTTTCCGTGTTGCAGCGGCGCGGGCGCATCTCGAACGCCGACCTTGCCGAGGAGGTGAACCTGTCGGCCAGCGCTTGTCACCGCCGGGTCGGGCGGCTGGAGGCCGACGGGTATATCCGTGGCTATGTCGCCCTGCTGGATGCGCGCAAGCTGGGCATGTCGGCGACGATCTTTGTCGAGATCACGCTGTCGACCCAGGCTGACGACGTCCTGGAGGCATTCGAGAAGGCGGTGGGGCGCATTCCGGACGTGCTGGAATGCTACCACACGGCGGGGGCCGCGGATTACATCCTCAAGGTCGTGGCCGACAGCACCGAGGATTTCGCCCGCATCCACCGCCAGCACCTGGCCCGCCTGCCCGGCGTGGCGAAGATGCAGTCGAGCTTCACGCTGCGGACCGTGTCGAATACCACCGCCCTGCCGCTCTGACGCGGCTTGCCAAGGCGGCGCGGTTTGCCCAAATTGCGCGCCATGGAATACGATTACATTATCGTCGGTGCGGGCAGCGCCGGCTGCGTTCTGGCCAACCGCCTCAGCCGCGCGGGCCACACCGTTCTCCTGCTCGAGGCCGGGGGGCGCGACAATTACCACTGGGTGCATATCCCGGTGGGCTATCTTTACTGCATCGGCAATCCGCGCACCGACTGGTGTTTCCGCACGGCCGAGGAGCCGGGGCTGAATGGCCGCTCGCTGCTTTATCCAAGGGGCAAGGTGCTGGGTGGGTGCAGCGCGATCAACGGGATGATCTACATGCGCGGGCAGGCCGCCGACTATGACGGCTGGCGGCAGATGGGCAACCCGGGCTGGGGCTGGGATGACGTGCTGCCCTATTTCAAACGCTCGCAGGATTACGTCGACGGCGCGTCGGAGCATCACGGCGCGGGCGGCGAATGGCGGGTCGAGAACATGCGCCTGCACTGGGACGTGCTGGACCACTGGCGCGACGCGGCGGTGGCGGCGGGCCTGCCGGCGACGGATGATTTCAACCGGGGCGACAACGAAGGCGTCGGCTATTTCAAGGTCAACCAGCGCAACGGCTGGCGGGTGACGAGCGCCAAGGCCTTCCTGCGGGCGGGCACCGGCAAGGGGCTGAAGGTCGAGACCGGGGCGCATACGCAAAAGGTCATCGTCGAGGATGGGCGCGCGGTCGGTGTTGAGTATTTGCAGAACAATGAAAGGCAGGTTGCGCGGGCAAGGGCCGAGGTGATCCTATCGGCGGGGGCGATCGGCAGCCCGCAATTGTTGCAGTTGTCGGGGCTGGGGCCGGCGGAGTTGCTGCGCGAGCACGGGATCGAGGTGAAGCGCGACATCCCGGCCGTGGGCGGCAATCTGCAGGACCATCTGCAACTGCGCTGCGCGTGGAAGCTGACCGGAGCGAAGACGCTGAACACGATGGTCGGATCATTGTGGGGGAAGGCCATGATCGCGCTGGAATATGCGTTGAAGCGGTCCGGCCCGATGGCAATGGCGCCCAGCCAGCTTGGCGCGTTCGCGCGGTCGCGGCCCGACCTTGCGACGCCCGACCTGGAGTACCACGTGCAGCCGCTGTCGCTCGATGCGTTCGGGGGCGACCTGCACGATTTCCCGGCCATCACCGCCAGCGTGTGCAACCTGCGGCCCGAATCGCGGGGGACCGTCACCATCGCCTCGGCCAATGCCGCCGACGCGCCGGTGATTGCGCCGCGCTACCTGTCGACCGAGGGGGACAGGCAGGTGGCGGCGGCGTCGATACGGCTGACCCGGCGGATCATGGAGCAGGACCCGATGGCGCGCTATGCGCCCGAGGAGTTCCGGCCGGGGATCACGGCGCAGAGCGACGAGGAGTTGGCCAAGGCGGCGGGCGATATCGGCACGACGATCTTTCACCCGGTGGGCACCGTCCATATGGGCCCGGGCGAGGAGGCGCCGCTCGATCCGGAACTGCGGCTGCGCGGGGTGACGGGGCTGCGGGTGGTCGATGCCTCTGTCATGCCGACGATTACCAGCGGCAACACCAATTCGCCGACGATCATGATCGCCGAGAAGGCGGCAGACATGATCCTGGAGACGGCGCGGGGCTGACCGGGTTTCCCATCCCGGCCGGCCAGGCGGATTGGGTAAAATCCGAGAAAGATTCGATGTCGCGGTTAAACCGCTATTCGCTTCTTCCGGCCAAATTCGCCCCCTCAGACGAGGGCGGATATGGTCAGGTCATTCGACACAGTCGACACCGAGTTTGCCGTTTCAACCGGCAGCAACGTCAACAGCGGCGCCGGCACGTCGACCTTCGACTATCCGCCGAACGGCACCTCGAACCTGACGGTCACGTCGAACTCCGGTGACACGGACCCCACCCTGTTCGAACCGGGTGACAGTTATGACATATCGTGGTCGGGCACCGGCGGCGGCGGTGTGATCGAGGATGCCGTTGTCATCCGCAGCGATACCTCCCCCGGCGAGGGGGGTGTCATCGTGTTCGAAGGCACGGACGAGAACGGCGACCTCGTGCAGGTCGTCTGGTCGCCCGGGTTCGACCTGGAAGCCTGGTACTGGGAGAATTACGACAGCGGGGCGTCGCCCGAGTTCTGGACGAGCGATCAGGACGCCAGCTATTCGCACAGCGTGGTCTGCTTCGACGCGCGGGCGCGTCTTCTGACGAATACGGGCTGGCTGCCGGCCGGGCAGATCCGCGCGGGCATGCGTGTCTGGACGCGGGATGCCGGGTACCAGGCCGTTCTGTGGGCGGGCGGCAGGAGGGTGCCGGGACGCGGGCGCAACACGCCGGTGCGCTTCGCGACGGGAGCGATCGGCAACACCGCGCCGCTGCTGCTTTCGCAACAGCACCGTGTGCTGCTTCGATCGCCGCGGGCAGAGCTGATGTTCGCCAGCCATGAGGTTCTGGTTCCGGCAAAGGCGTTCGCGGGTCGGCCAGGTGTCAGCTACGCCCCCTGTTCCGAAGTCGAGTTCGTTCACGTCCTGACAGAGCATCACCACCTGCTGAGGGCCGAGGGCGCGGAATGCGAAAGCCTGTTCCTCGGGGACGAGGCGGACCTGATCCTACGGGACGATCTTGCCGGGCTGCCGGGGCTGGCGGCGCTGCGCCGGGCGCAACGGGCCGCGCGGCCGTTCCTGACGTTTCGCGAGGCTGCGAGCCTGCTGAGCGCCCGGCCGGCGCCCCTGCCCTGCCCTGCTTTCTGACCCGGTCGAAACGGAAAGAGGCCCCGGCGTTTCCACCGGGGCCCCTGTGTTTCGGAATGGCCGAGGGGATCAGTCCTCTGCCTTTTCCTCTTTCTTGGCTTCTTCGCCGGTCTCCTGGTCGACGACCTTCATCGACAGGCGAACCTTGCCGCGGTCGTCGAAGCCCAGCAGCTTGACCCAGACTTCCTGGCCTTCCTTCAGCACATCCGAGGGATGGTTCAGGCGGCGGTTCTCGATCTGGCTGACATGGACCAGCCCGTCGCGCTTGCCGAAGAAGTTCACGAAGGCGCCGAAATCGACGATCTTGACGACGGTGCCCTTGTAGATGTGCCCTTCTTCCGGCTCGGCCACGATCGAGTGGATCATGTCATAGGCTTTCTGAATGGCCTCGCCGTTCGGCGAGGCGATCTTGATCACGCCGTCGTCGTTGATGTCGACCTTGGCGCCCGAGACCTCGACGATCTCGCGGATGACCTTGCCGCCCGAACCGATCACTTCGCGGATCTTGTCGGTGGGAATGTGCATCGTCTCGATCCGCGGGGCGTGGATCGAGAAATCGCCCGCTTCCGACAGGGCCTTGGACATCTCGCCGAGGATATGCAGGCGGCCTTCGCGGGCCTGCGCCAGGGCGTTCTTCATGATCTCGGGCGTGATGCCGGCGACCTTGATGTCCATCTGCAGCGAGGTGATGCCGTTCTCGGTGCCGGCGACCTTGAAGTCCATGTCGCCGAGGTGATCCTCGTCGCCAAGGATGTCGGTCAGGATCCCGTAGGAGCCGTCTTCTTCCAGCACGAGGCCCATGGCCACACCGGCCACGGCGGCCTTGAGCGGAACGCCCGCATCCATCATCGACAGCGAGCCGCCACAGACGGAGGCCATCGAGGAGGAGCCGTTCGATTCCGTGATCTCGGACACGACGCGGATGGTGTAGGGGAAGTCGGTCGCGGCCGGCAGCACCGCCTGAAGCGCGCGCCATGCCAGCTTGCCGTGACCGATTTCACGACGGCCCGGAGGGCCCACGCGCCCGGCTTCACCGACCGAGTAGGGCGGGAAGTTGTAGTGCAGCAGGAAGTTCGAGCGGAAGTTCCCGTGCAGCGCGTCGATGATCTGTTCGTCATCGCCGGTGCCCAGCGTCGTGACCACGAGACCCTGCGTTTCACCGCGGGTGAAGAGCGCCGAGCCGTGGGTGCGGGGCAGGATGCCCGTTTCGGAAACGATCGGGCGCACCTCGTTGAGGGCGCGGCCGTCGATCCGCCGGCCGGATTTCACCACGTCGCCGCGCAGAACGCCGGCTTCGAGCTTCTTCATGGCCGAGCCAAGATTGGCGTCTTCGAGTTGTTCCTCGGTCAGCTTTTCCTTGATCGCCTCACGCGCGGCCGCGACGGCGGCGGTGCGCTCCTGCTTGTCGGTGATGGCGAAGGCCGAGCGCATCTGGTCTTCACCGGCGGCTTTCACGGCTTCGTAAAGCTCCGTGTAATCAGGCGGTTGGAAGTCAAACGGCTCTTTCGCGGCATCTTCGGCCAGGTCGATGATCAGGTCGATCACCGGCTGGATCTGCTCATGCGCGAAGGTCACGGCGCCCAGCATTTCCTCTTCGGTCAGCTCGTAGGCTTCCGATTCGACCATCATCACCGCGTCCTTGGTGCCGGCGACGACGAGGTCGAGGCGCTGGTCGGGGTTGTTGCGCAGGTCGTGCATGTCCTCGACATCGGGGTTGAGGATGTATTCGCCATCCTCATAGCCCACGCGGCAACCGGCGATCGGGCCCATGAAGGGCGCGCCGGAGATCGTCAGGGCGGCCGAGGCAGCGATCATCGCCACCATGTCGGGGTCGTTGACGAGGTCGTGCGAGAGCACGGTGCACATGACCAGGACTTCGTTCTTGAAGCCCGGGACAAAGAGCGGCCGGATCGGCCGGTCGATCAGGCGGGCGGTGAGCGTTTCCTTTTCGGTCGGCCGCGCCTCGCGCTTGAAGAAGCCGCCGGGCACCTTGCCCGCGGCGTAGTATTTTTCCTGGTAATGAACGGTCAGGGGGAAGAAATCCTGCCCTTCTTTCGGTTGCTTGGCGAAGGTCACGTTGGCCATGACCGAGGTTTCCCCAAGGGTGGCGATGACCGAGCCATCTGCCTGACGGGCAACCTTGCCCGTTTCCAGTGTGAGCGTTTCCTCGCCCCACTGCATCGTCTTCTTCACTTCGTTGAACATCTGTCGTTTTCCTGGTTGGAGGCGCTCTTGGGCGTATCCCAAGTCCTCCGTTTCAATGGCGGCCCCATTGCCGCCGACCCCATCTCTTCTTCATGCGCCCGGGGCCAAGGGCATCACGTCTCAGATGGCGGCGCTATAGAGGAGTTTAAGGAGGAATGAAAGCTCAGATCACGTGGAGGTGAGGCGAATCGGGGTTAATGCCAGCAAACACTGAGGTTTGGCACGTCGGTATAACGTCGGTATTTTGTCGGTATTACGTCGGTGCGGCGGTCGGCACGGGCCGGGTTAAGGGGCCGGGCGTTGCGGTGAACGTCGCTTTTCGGGAAGGAATTGTTAACCTGCCCCTCTCACCCCTCGCCATCCGAAAGCTGGAGGTCGCCGGAGCGGAGGAGGAGGTCGGCCTCGAAGCGGCGGAGGGAGGGCAGGCAGGTCTGTTGCAGGGGG
The DNA here is from genome assembly GCF_965228755.1 of Roseovarius sp. Lineage (GTDB taxonomy): Bacteria > Pseudomonadota > Alphaproteobacteria > Rhodobacterales > Rhodobacteraceae > Roseovarius. Next base: position 344,284 of record NZ_CBDDIG010000013.1, on the reverse strand, counting down.
GCGTCGTGGCCGGCCAGCCCGGGGAAGATCTCGAGCAGTTCGGCGCGGGTGGCCGCCGCCATGCCGGTGAGGGTGACGTCGCCCGGGTGCAGGCTTTCGGTGAGCACGCCGTTGGACCAGACGAGTTCGTGGCTGTCGAGGAGGAAGTGCCAGTATTCCACCCGGCGCGCGGTGGTCTCGTGGCGGACGGTGCGGCCGTTGACCATGAACTTGGCGGGCAAGAGGACGGAGGCGGAGTCGAACCAGAGCTGGGCCCACGGGCTGCGGTGCATGACCCGGTGATTGGGCGAGACACGCAGGTTCCGCGACGGCAGGCCCGGGCCGAAGGCGCCGCGGGCAATGCGGACCGGGGCGAGGTGACGGTTGGCCGTGCCCAGCGGGATGGTGCGGCGGGCGATCCACCTGATCGGCCGAGGCGGGCCGCCCGGCACGCAGACCAGCGCGCCCACCGCGAGCGTTTCGACCGGCACGTCGCCCGAGGGTGTGCGGATCAGCGTGCCGCGGGCAAAACAGATGGCCGAGGCATCGGGGTTGGCCTGCTGGATCGTGCCGATGTTGAGCTCGCCATCGCCGCCCGGCAGCACGTCTTCGCCCTGTTTGAAGGAGGCGGTGTTGCCCGGTTCGAAGCCGCCGAGGTCGACCGCGAATTTCGACCCGCCGAACATGCCGAAAACGATGTAATCGTCACCGGCGCCGGTGTTGTTGAAGGCATCCGGCGTGGCGAAGGTGGGGGGAATGACCATGGGGCCGGGCACGAGGTTGCCGTTGCCGTCATCGACCGCCTCGTAAACGGCGAAGTACTGGCCATTGGTGACGGTGTCGCCATCGCCCTGGGTGCGGACGAGGAAATAACGGCTGTCGGCGTCGCCGAGAGTCGACAGCTGGTGCAGCTTGATCGTCGTCAGCCCGCCGGGATAGCTGGTGTTCCATGACCCGTAGGTCGCAATCTGGTTACCGGACAGCAGAAATCGTTCGCCTGCCATCTTCCTGCTCCTCGCCGCGCGCCTTGCGCGGACCAAAACATTATTTGCTTGTTTTTTCTGGGCAATCTAAGCTTTTGCGCCGCATCTGCCAAGCGAATGATGTGTCGCGGTTTTGCATTAGTGGCTGATTCCGGCTTTTTTCAGACCATTCGCATTAAATTGATGAGAATTTTGGCGTCCGCCCCGCCAATGGCCTGCCCGGCAGGCGGCTTGATTTGACGCTACGTCAAGGTAAGCTGTCCCGGTCGGGCCGCATGGGGGACAACATGGCAGAGCCGATCCGATCCGTGACCATCGTCGGCGGGGGCACCGCCGGGTGGCTGGCCGCGCTTATCCTGAATTCGGGCCTGTCGCGGAGCACGGCGCCCGAGCACGCGCTTGACGTCACGCTGATCGAGTCGCCCGATATTCCCACGGTGGGCGTGGGCGAGGCGACGGTGCCGAACATGCCGCGCACGCTGATCGATTGCGGGATATCGGAGGCCGCGTTCTTTCGCGCGTGCAACAGTTCCTTCAAGCTGGGGGTGCTGTTCGACAACTGGAACGTCGACCGCGAGGGGCGGCCGATCTGCTATCTCAACCCGTTCGACGAGCCGCCGGTGATCGACGGGATGGACCTTGCCGCCTACATGCTGCGCTTCGGGGCCGGGGAGCTGGACTTTGCCGAGCTGTGCGGGCCGAACCTCGACCTGATCCACGAGAAACGGGGGCCGAGGGGGTTTCGCGCGCCGGCCTTTGCGCAGGAGGCGAGCTTTGCCTATCACCTCGATGCCGGGAAGTTCGCGGCGCTGCTGCGCGACGTGTGCACCGAACGGGGGGTGACGCATATCCTCGACAACCTTCGGGAGGTCGAGCAGGACGAGCGCGGTTATGTCACCGCCTTGCAGCTCGAGAAGACAGGGCGGCGGGAGGTGGAGCTGGTGCTCGACTGTACCGGTTTTCGCGGGCTGATCATCAACGAGGTGCTGGGCACGGAATTCGTGAGCTACGCCGATTGCCTTGCCAATGACCGGGCGATGGCGGTGCAGATCCCGCACCAGGGCGAGGCGCTGGAGCCCGGCACGCGGTCGACCGCGCTGGGCGCCGGGTGGAGCTGGCGGGTGCCTTTGTATAACCGGGTTGGAACGGGGTACGTGTTTTCCAGCGCGCACCGGACCGACGAGGAGGCGCGCGACGAGTTCATGGCGCATCTGGGCCCGGCGGCGGAGGGGCTCGAGCCGCGGGTGATCCCGATGCGGGTGGGGCGGAACCGCGAGGCCTGGGTGAAGAACGTGATCGCGGTGGGGCTCTCGGGCGGGTTCATCGAGCCGCTGGAATCGACGGCGATTCACATGGTGGACATGTCGATCCGGCACCTGATGCGGCTGTTTCCCGATGCGAGTTATCCGGAGCCGGTGCGGAAACGGTACAATCAGCGGATGGAGCGTTTGTACGACGAGGTGCGGGATTTCATCTGTTTGCATTACGCGCTGGGGAACCGGGTGGATTCGCAATACTGGATCGACGCGCGGGAGGAACTGTCAGTGCCGGACAGCCTGGCGGAGAACCTCGAGCTGTGGCGGCATACGCTGCCCAGCTATCACGACATGCCGACCGCGACGCTGTTTTCCTACCGGACCTACCAGGCGGTGCTGATGGGCAAGCGGGTGTACGAGGCGGGGTACGCGGCGCAGGACATCACGGCGGCCTTCGCGCTCAACGAGGAGAAATGGTGGGCCTTCGTGGCCGAGCAGCGGGGCCGGATCGCCGCGTTCTGCGAGCGGGCGCCGGACCATCGGCAGGTGCTGCGGGATATCCGCGGGGAGCTGTCCTCGCGCGAGCGGCGGCGGCTGGAACGGGGGGAGGTTCTGGAGCCGGTGGCTGTGGCGGAGGGGCCGGTTTCGGAGAACAGCCTGCTGTAGGGGGGCGGGCGGCACCCTCCCCCGGGTGGCCCGGCCTAGCGGTGCGGATCGAGCTTTTCGAACTCGCTCGACAGCCGCGAGCGGAGTTTCTTGGTCGCGCCCTTGAGCGCCGCAGGAATGTCGGGCCCGTCGTGGTGGGCGGCCATGGGGCCCAGGCCGCGCGGGCGGGCCTCGATGGTGCAGCGGATGTGATCGGGGCCGTGCTTGTCGGCGTTCTGGTCCTTGAGGTGAACCTCGACCCGGGTGAGGCGGTCTTCCATGTGGCCGAGATCGCTGTGGACGGCGTTTTCGGCCACCTCCGTCAGGCGGTCGTCGCCATGGATGAAATTGTCTGTGTTCACCTGGATTTGCATGGGATTGGTCCTCGCTTTGACTGTTATGGATGTATGGAGCGGGGACCGGGGCTGCAAGATTGGCGCAGGGCGACCGGCAGCAAAACGCCCGCCTCTTTCGAGACGGGCGTTTGAAGGTCGAACCGTGGACGGCCGGGCTTAGCGGCGGATGCCGAGGCGCTTGATCAGGTCGAGGTAACGGCCCTCGTCCTTGCCCTTGAGGTAGTCCAGCAGCTTGCGGCGCTGGGCCACCAGTTTCAGCAGGCCGCGGCGGCCGTGGTTGTCCTTGGTGTGAGTCTTGAAGTGCTCGGTCAGGGTCGCGATGCGGGAGGTCAGGATGGCCACCTGGACCTCGGGCGAGCCGGTGTCGCCTTCCTTGGTCGCGAAGTCCTTGAGAATCTTGTGCTTTTCTTCAACCGTGATCGACATCGGGGTCTCCTTTCGAAGTGAGGGGTTGAGGGCGCGAGCCGGGATGTCGTCCAGCAAGGTCCTTTGGAGATATGCCGGGAGGCCCGGCAGATGGGCGCGTATAGCGGGAGTCCGGGCAAAAGAAAAGCCCGAATTCCCGGTGGTGTGTCGCGCCGGTTAAACCGTGCCCGGCGGCACGAGGGCGATATCGGCCGGCCCGAGCCCCGTGGGGCTGTGGACGAGGGCCACCTCGGTGCCGTTCAGGGTGACGCGGAAGAGGCCGGTGTCGGCGGTGTCCTGCGTGACCTCGAGCTGGGGCTCGCCGCTGGCGGGGTCGCATTCGATCAACAGGCTGTCCTCGCCCGGGGTGAAATCCATGATCTCGGCCGCGCCGTCGACGCCGGCCTGGCCGCCGAGGAAGATGGTATCGGCCCCGTCGCCGCCGGTGACGATGTCGGTGGCGCCGGCGGTGATCCGGTCGTCGCCGTCGCCACCGTTGAGGTAATCCGTCTCGCCGTCTTCGGTGCCGTCGGGGCCGAGGCCATTGACGGTATCGTCGCCCCAGCCGCCGAACAGCGTGTCTTCCCCTGCCCCGCCGTCGAGCGTGTCGGCGCCGTGATAGCCGTGCAGCGCGTCGTCGCCTTCGCCGCCCTCAAGGGAGTCGTTGCCGGTGCCGCCGGTGAGGCTGTCTTCGCCGGCCCCGCCGTCGAGCGTGTCGGCGCCGTCATGACCGTAGAGGTCGTCAGCGCCCGCGCCGCCGAGAAGCAGGTCGTCGCCCGCCTCGCCATGGAGCGTGTCATCGCCGGCGTCGCCGTGGAGCGTGTCCTCGCCATCGCCGCCTTCGATCTGGTCGGCGCCATCTTCGCCGGTGACAAGGTCGTCGCCCGCGTAGCCGAGAAGGAAATCGCTTCCGTCGGTGCCTGTGACGGTATCGCCCGCCTCGCCGCCGGTCGAGATCGTCCAGTCGTCGCCGATGGCATCTTCGGTGCCATCCTCGGTGGCTTCTTCGGTGGCGTCGTCAGTCGCGTCGCAGCCTGCGTCCCCGGCCGGCGCCTCCGGCATGCCGCCGTTCAGGAAGGCGGCGAGGTCGATCGTCTCGCCGCTGTCCTGCGTTTCTTGGGCCTCGGGCGTATCATTCGCCTCCGGCTCCACTTCGTCGATCCCACTATCCAGCCCGACGAACGCAGCCGCCCCCACGGCCAGCATGCCGAGCATACCCGCAAACAGAAACATCACACATAATCCCAAACACCCCCGTGGTGATATGCCCGGAAAGGGGCGCCCGGGTCAAAGAAAACAGGGGCAAATGGTTAACGGGTCAGGGGGCAGGGTGGCCGCGGGGGATGACCTCGTAACCCTGTTCCTCGGGCTCGTCATCGGTCATTTCCGGCGGGAAGCCGGGGGCGGTGATGTCGAGGCCGGTGGCCTCTTCCAGCCGCTTGATGATGTTGGGCGACAGCTCTCGCGGGCCGAAGCGGGAGATGCCGTCTTCGAAGATCCTGATCATCAGCGGGTTCATCTCCAGCGGCACGCCGGCACGGTCGGCGACCGCCTGGAAGAGGCCGATATCCTTGGCGACGAGGTCCATGGTGAAGGAGATGTCGCGGCTTCCATTGAGGATCACCTGGCTTTCGGTTTCGTGGACGAAGGAGGTGCCGGAGCTGATGGCGATGGCCTCGTAGGCGGTGGCGAGGTCCATGCCGGCGGCCTTGGCGGTGACCAACGCCTCGCAGCAGGTGAGGAGGTTGGCGGTGGCGAGGTAGTTGGTGATGACCTTGAGCACCGAGGCCGAGCCCAGGTCGCCGGTGTGCAGGATGCGGCGGCCCATGGTTTTCAGGAGCGGCAGGATGCGATCGAACGTGGCCCGGTCGCAGCCGGCGAAGATCGAGATGTTGCCGGTGTCGGCCCGGTGGCAGCCGCCGGAGACGGGGCAGTCGACGGCGGCACCGCCGCGGTCGATGACCTGCTGGCCGAGGCGCTTGACCTCGGCCTCGTCGGTGGTGGACATCTCCATCCAGATCTTGCCGGGGGTGATCTCGGGCAGCATCTCCTCGACCACGGCGGCGGAGGCGGCGGGAGAGGGCAGGCAGGTGATGACGGCGTCGCAGGTGCGCATCATCTCGGCGGGGCTGCCGCCGGGTTTCGCGCCGCGGGCCACGAAGCTGTCGACCAGGGCGGTGTTGAGGTCGTGGACGGTGAGGTCGACTCCGTTGCGCAGGAGCGAGCCGCCGAGCTTGCCGCCGACATTGCCGAGACCGATGAAGCCTGTTTTCATTGAAGCGCCTCCCTGTGTCGTTGCCCATTTCGACAGGGGAAACCGGATTGTAAATCGGTTTGTGCGGCGGGGGCGTTTTCTTGGGAGAAAACGGGCCGGAAAATTGGAATTTTCCGGCGCGGCGCGACACGGGAGGTACGGGGAAGGGAATTTTCTTCGCAGAAAATTCCCCGGAAAATGCGCATTTTCCGGGGCCGGAATTCGCGCGAATTCTGGCTACCGGCGGCGGAGGGTATCGCCGTAGCTGATCTTGGGTTCGAGCACGACGCGCTCGGGCTGGCCGGTGTCGCCCGCCTCGACCCGGCGGGCGATGATCTCGGCCGCCTTGAAGCCGATTTCGTGGCGGCAGGCATCCATCGAGGCCAGTTCGCGCGGGAGGCCCTTGAGCAGGTTCAGGCCGTTGAAGCCCGCGAGGCCGAAATCGGCCGGGATCCTCACGCCCTGTTCGAGCAGGTAGAGCAGCCCGCCCGCGCCGATCAGGTCGTTGGAATAGTAGATAAAATCGAGGTCGGGGGAGCGGTCGAGCACCTCCTTGGTCATTTCGCGCCCCTTCACCAGCGCCGAGCCGCCGGAGTAGAACTCGCGGTCCTCGATCTCGACCCCGGCCTTGGCGAGCGCCTCGGTGAAGCCCTCGAAACGTTTGCGCGCCCGGTGGTCCTGCGCCATCTTGGTGCCGAGGAAGGCGATGTGTTCATAGCCGTCCTTGAGGATCGCCTGGGCCATCTGCTGGCCGGCGCGGCGGTGCGAGATGCCGACGACCGAATCGACCGGCGTGCCGTCGACATCCATGATCTCGACCACGGGGATGCCGGAGGCGCGCAGCATGGCGCGGGAGGCGTCGGAATGCTCGAGCCCTGCGATGATCACGCCGGAGGGGCGCCAGGAGAGCATCTCGTAGAGCACCTTCTCCTCTTTCTCGGGGGAGTAACCGGTGACGCCGACCACGGGCTGAAGCCCGGTTTCCTCGAGCGCCTCGCTGATGCCGGTCATGACCTCGGGGAAGACCATGTTCGACAGTGACGGGATGATCACGGCGACGAGGTTGACCCGCTGCGAGGCGAGCGCGCCGGCGATCTTGTTGGGGACGTAGCCCAGGTCCTTGGCCGCCTCGAGCACACGCTGGCGGGTGGCGTCGGAGACGTCGCCGCGGTTGCGGAGCACCCGGCTGACGGTCATTTCCGAGACGCCCGACGCCTCGGACACGTCGCGCAGGGTCAGGGGGCGGTTGTCGTTGGCGCTCACGGGCTCGGATCCTCAGCGTTGTTTTCCGAATGTTACCGCGAACGCTCGGCCCCGCGCAATAACTTCGCACCGCTGCGGATCAGGCTGCGCCGGACATGGTGCACGGGCGCGACGCATCGTCGGAGGTGCGGAAATCGCCGGAGAGCTCGCGCAGGCGGGCGGCCTCACCGGCCATGGTGACGCCGGCCTCGTGCAGTTCCGCCATGCGGGCCGCATTCTGCCGGGTGCGGGTGTCGAGCCGGGAGACGGCGGCGTCGATCTGCCGGACGCTGTCGGACTGTTCCTGCGCCGCCGTGGAGATTGCGGCGATCGAGGCGCTGGCGCCGTGCAGCCGGGTGATCATCGAGGTGAAACATTCCGCCAGCCGGCTCACCGCGCCGGTGCCGGCGCCGATCATCCGGGCGTTGCCGTCAAGCTGCCGCTTGATGTCGCTGGCGGCCTGGGCGGTGCGCTCGGCCAGGTCGCGCACCTCGGCGGCGACGACGCCGAAGCCCTTGCCGGCCTCGCCGGCGCGGGCCGCCTCGACGCTGGCGTTCAGCGCCAGCAGGTTGGTCTGGTAGGCGACCGAATCAATCAGCGTGGTGACCGAGAGGATCCGGTCGGCGGAGGCGGAAATCTCCTCCATCGTGGTGCGCGCCTCGGTCACCGTGGCCTCGTTCCGCCGGACCTCCTCGATGGTGGCCTGCATGCCCTGTTCGGCGGCGAGCGTGCCGTCGGCGGCCTCGGAGACCGACTGGGTCAGCTGTTTGAGGGCGGCGGCGGTGTCGGCGAGGTCGGTCGCCTGTGTCTCGGCCTGGCCGCGCACGCCCTGCAGCGAGGTTTCGATGTCGCGCGCGCCGTTGTCGATGGCGCCGGCGATGCCGGAGATCGAGACCACGGTATCGCGAAGGCGGGCGATGGCCGCGTTGAGCCCCGCACGGAGGATGTCGTATTTCGCCGGCACGTCGCCCTCGACCCTTGCGGTAAGATCGCCGGTTTCCAGCCGGGAGATCGCCTGGCTGAGCAGGTCGACGACGCGCTTCTGGTCGCGTGCCTCCTGCTGGGCGGCCTGTTCCTGCCGACGGGCGGCCTTTTGCTGGGCGGCGGCCTGCCGCTCCTGCTCGGCGGCGCGGGCGAGCTGGTTGCGCAGGTCGTCGAGGTCACCAGCCAGCCAGCCGATCTCGTGCCGGCGCTGGCGGGAGGGGACGGGACTGTCGAGATCGCCATGGCGCATGGCGGCAACCCGGTCCTGCAACTGGAGGATCGGGCGAGTCAGCAGGCGGCTGAAGACCACGGCGAGCCCGGCAGCAACGGCCACGCAGACCGCCACGACACCGAGCAGCATGGCGCGCAGGCGCGCGACCGGGGCCATCGCCGCGGCGACCGGGATATCGGCCTCGAGCACCCAATCGCCCCCCATGGCCGAGAAAGGCCTCATCGAGATCAGGTGCGGCACGGCGCCGCCGGTCTCGTGCCGGACAAGGCCGACGGTTTCGCCGGCCAACGCGCGGCGGAAGGCCGCGCTGTCGCCGATCGGGACGTGCGCGCCGGCCGGATCGGACGTGGCCCGGATCGCACCGTCGCGCCCCACCAGCCGGGCGCGCGCACCTTCGCCCGGGCTTAGCCCCTTGGCCAGCACCCCGGCCAGCGCCCCGGGCCGGACCTGCAGCACGGCGAAGCCGATCGTGGTGCCCATGCCGGTGACCGGCGTGGCGAAGAACCCGGCGCTGGCATCGGCCGGGCCGTAGGGCGTGAAATCCTCGAACACGACGGCCCCGGACCCGGCCGCCACCGCCGCGCGCCAGGCCCGGCCCAGGCCGGTTTCGGCCAGGTCGCCATCCTGCAGGTTGGCGGCGAAATCCCCGCCCTTGGCGGCGGAATAGACCACGTCGCCATCGAGATTGACGAGGTACAGGTCGGCCAGCCCGCCCTCCTCCGTCACCGCGAGAAGCTGGGGGTGATAATGCCCGTGGGCGCGGGCATAGAGCTTGTGCCCCTCCCCGGCCGCGAGCTTGTGCCGTTCGACGGGAGGGTGGGGATTGCCGGTGACATAATCCGCGATCAGCGCGGTGCGGGTGCCCGCCTTGTCCTTGAGCCAGATGGCGTCGAATTCGAACAGGGCGTCCTGCATCATGCTGCTGCCGGTCTGGACCAGCAGCGCGCGCTCCTGCGCGGCGAACCAGTCGGCCAGCCCGTCGGCGCGGGCCTGCAGGAGGGCGGCGAAGCGCGCCTCGATCCCGTCGCGCAGAATGGTGCGGGCGGAGTGGAAGGAAAGGAAAGCCACGGCGCAGAGCATCACCACCGCCGCGCCGGCCACCATGGCCGGCACCCTGACCCGGAGGCTTGCCCCGGGCCGCTTCACTTTCACCTGCCTGTCGCGCATCGCCGCCCCTTGGAATTGCTGGCCCGCGCATCAGGATAGGCCAGAGGGGTTAAGCGTTGCTGAAGGGCCGTGCAGGGGAATTTCGGGCTGACAAGCGCCGCGTCAGCCGCTATTGCAGCCCTGCGCGACCCCGTGGCTCAACTGGATAGAGCAGCCCCCTCCTAAGGGGCAGGTTGCAGGTTCGAATCCTGCCGGGGTCGCCAAATAATACAGATATTTCAGAACCTTGCAGAGAGGCGGTTAGCTCTACCGCACCTGGAAAGCAGGATTCTGCAGTTGATTCCTGCGAACGATGCGTGAACGGCCGTACAAATCCCGTACAAGGGCTTTCCAGAGATTCACAGAATGTTCCAGTTTCGGAAAAGGAAAGCCCCGCCGACGCAGCAACGTCGAACGGGGCTCATGAGTGTGGCTCCTACCACGAACAAGATACCCCGGAACGCACCCGCGTTGCAAGGGCGTTGAGCTATGTTCTTACACTCGGGACACAGGTTGCCTGGTGGGGACTGGTTCCCGTCTTCAAGGCCCGCTTGACGGCCCAGGAGCGCGCTGCGCTGGCCTTCATGTCGCTCAAGTCCATGGATCGCGACGACGCCGTTATGACAGCAGAGGCAGCGCTCTACGCTGGAGCCGGTCAACCTCAAGCCCCGATCTTTAGCTTCATGGATCAGGCGAATTCCTGGGCTGCTTGGGCCGAACCCGAAGAGCGGGAAGCGTATTGCCTGGCTGCCTTCAACCGGATGGCACCGGCGCGGCAAGCCGCGTTCCTCGAATTCGTGCAGAGGAGGGCTTGTGCATGACCATACAACGCCACGCCTTTACCCGCCCGACGGAAGAGGAAATCGAGCGCCTGTTGTACCATATGCCTGCCGCGGTGAGTTGGACCGAAAATACATGGGCGGCGAACTTCGGACGCTCCATCATCCGCCAGGCCAATCGGCGCCGTTGGGCGCCGTCTCCGAAGCAGCTGAACATCATGCGGACGCTGGTCAGTGACCTGTTTTCGCGTGGCGTCAAAGAGGAGGGCGAACTGCAAGTGATCGAGGACTGATCTGCAAAGGGTTTATGCAGGTCTTTCTCCTCAGTCACTCAACGCATCAGCGATGAGCAAAGAGACCTGCCACGGTTTGCCCTCTTCCCGTGCCAAAGAGGGAGATGCTCCGGGGAACTCACCCGGCCCGCGTCGGATCGGCTCCTACTGGACCGACGCAGAAGCGCGACAACGTAACCCACCGGGCAAACCGGGGACCGCACCGGCGCTGAGCTGCAAAGGGCGGGGCAGGAGAAAACCCTGCGGGGAAGCGGTTGGCCCCCGATATCGGGCATCGCGTGGATACGGAGCAGGGAGTGTAGGGCCTTCCCCCGTGTATCGGGGGGAAGGAGCGGGTGGCGGTAGTATGTCCAATCGAAAGGCAGGACCATGAACAGTAACCAACCTCAACTGGACCCGGCGCGGTTCGACACACTCACCAGCCCCGAGAAGATCTGGGGCTTGAACAACATCGCTCAGGCGCTTGGCGTGAGCACGGACAAGGCACGTCGCTTGGCCCGGCTCGATGACTGCCCGATCTATCGACCCGAGCCCGGCGGCAGCTTCTTTGCCTTTCGGTCCGAGCTGATGGCGTGGCTGAAGAAGAAAAGGAAGTGAAGATGGACTTTAGTCTCGACAGGATGGTGGTGGTCGACGGTCGGCCGAGCCGATCCGGCAACCGAATTCTCGGGGTGTTCGAACTGAACATTGCCGGATTGCAGATCTGCGGTTGCTCCCTCGTGCAGAGACATGACGGCAAGCTCGTGGTCAATGGCCCCAAGGGCAAGAGCCACCGCGGTCATCAGATTGCCGTCCACATCAGTGATCCGGAGATCGCGGACGCAATCTCAGTCCGCGCAACAAAGGTTTACGAGGGGCTCAGAGGGCACCCGATCCAATCAACGGAGTCAGCAGAATGACCAAGGACATAGAACATACGGATAACCCTGGCACGGTTACGATCAGCCGGTGCGACGATCGCCTTTACGGACCTATGCGTCAAACGCACTAGCCGGAGGACTGAGCGGTGATTAAGGCTCTGGTGCTAGTTGCGCTTCTCGAACCCGTTGAGGACCACTGGCTTGAAGGCGTCAGTAGTGGGGCGCGGGAGCAGGTCCATCGCTTTGCAAGTGTAGAGCCGCGCGGCGAAGGCGCGCCTGTCATCCCAAACATATTCGACCAGTGCCATGATGTATGCCGTCTTAGCGGTGAGGTCCGATCCGGAAATGTGCATAACAATTGTCTCGAAGGTGGTGGTGGTCGGTTCAATGATTTTTGGTGTGCCAGGGAAAACGCTGTGTTCCGCCAAGATAACAGACCGCTCAGCGGTATCTTTCACAAATTGGTCAATACTGGTGCTTTCGAAAGTATCGCTAACCAAGAGCCGAACAACAAAGACCGTCTTGAACGCGGGGGATTTGCCGTGGTTGGTGATTTGAACCTTTGGAATGAAGTAGGGGACAACCCCGCCGTTCTCGGTGCGGGCGTGACGAATTTTGAATTCCAGAACCTCGAAATCAAGCCACGGCCTCTGCTCATTTCGCATGATTTGGTTGGCCTCTTGAGCGGCTTTGGCGGCCTCCAGACTTGCAGAGGTAGCTTTCTCACCTTCTCGAACAGCTCTTACGGTTTCATCCAAAGTTCTCTTGAGCAGCCAGACCGCCCAAGCACTTATGGCCACGCCCAAAAACGCAAAAAACGCCATTGCCCACTGTGCCCATCCGTCCCCAAGAATGGTGCTGGGGTATTGATGCGCCTCTTCATTGCTATCGGTGGGAGTGTCTTGATTATGTTCGGGGCGGGGTTCGTTAGTTGGGGTGGTGATCGTTGGCTCAACTGGCGCTGGCTCTACGGCGGCCTGCTCCGGGGCCTGTTCCTGATTGGTTTCTAGCTGTACTTCTGGCTCGGCTTCATTTTCCTGAGCCTGTAGCCACGTCGAAAGAGCTAGTCCAAGAACAAGTGCGATGATTCCAATGCGTGCAAACATAGCAAAAAGCATCCAGCGGTAAATTTCCCTCTGGATACTTTATTGCTCAAATTCCGCTCGTTGTCTTCAACCCCGATCTGCGCACGTTTACACCGCATCAATCTGATCGAGAACCTCACCCCACCGCCAGATCAAACAGTCCCGGCGTGATTGCGTGGGTCGATCGCTGCGGTAGGGTCTTCACGCCCTCCGGCGCGCTCTGCTTACTGTACGCATCGCGCATCCAGATCCGGTCGAGCTCGGCGAGGATGGCCACGTGGTGCGGTTCCAGCGGCATGCGCATCAGCCGTGCCCAGGATTCGATCTCGGACGGCTGTATCGGGTTCGGCCCGACTGGCCCAAGTGTGCGCGCATGTGAAAGGGCGTTGAACGCGTTCCAGAGCACCTCCGCGCCTTCTGGGGGGCGCGGGGGCCCACCCGCGAGGTGGTCTTCCAGGGCGCGGGTGAGAAGTTTGTGGAGGCGAACCATCAGCCGCGCCTCGTCGGATCATCGGTGATACGCTTGACGCTGTTCGGAAGTTGTCCGCGATCGTACTCCGCAAGACCTTGCTGCACGGTCTTGATGGAGATACCCTGGATGCGCCCCTCTTGCTCGACAGAGAAACCTTCCGGTGCCTCGATGCGCAGCACGGCCTCGCCCTTGGGTCCGACGCTCTGCGGCCTCGCGCCAGCGGGAATGACGAGCTCACCCTTTTGAAGAATGGCCGGTACTTCGTTCGGGCGCAGCCCCGCAATGCCACCCGAATGATACCGGGGCGCGCCTCGGAAGACCGAAGGCGAAACCGCGCGGCCGTGCCCGTAGCCATCCCTGCCGGCCACCCCGCCATCATGAAGGATGCCGGGAATGACGGCACCGCCAAAGATGCCGCCACTTGACCCGCCAAAGCCGCTGAACAGGCCGCTGAGCGCCGCTTCCAGGGCAAGGTCTGCCAGCCTCGATATCAACCGGCCGATCGCCTCCTCGGCGCTTGCCGCGCCGGTGACGAAGTCTGCGAACGCACTCTGTGCCGCGCCCCGGAATTCTTCCTGGATATCCTGTGCCTCTTCCATCCGTTCGCGGATCACGTCCACACCATTTGCGGCCTCGACGTACTGTGCCGCCAACGCCTCGATCTGGGCGATCATCTCCGGTGTCAGCTCCACACCTGCCTGTTGTGCCTCGTACAGCAACTCGGCCTTCTTGGAGGCGTAGTCCATCGCATCGCCCACGTTCCGCCCGCTCTGCGCCACTGAGGTCAGCGCTATGGCTTCCTGTTCCAGCGCGGCAATATCGGCCCGTGTCTTCTCGATCTCCCGCTGGAACCCGTCGAGGCTTTGCGAGCCGCCGCTGGTCGAGCTGTCAGGCACGCCGAAGCTCGCGTCGATGGTCGGTAGTCGTGGCCGCAGTGAGGTCTTCGGCGCATACGGGCTCGGCGGTCGGTTGTTCGGCCTGCCATTGCGCGGGCCGTACTCGATGCCGGTTTCGGTATCGCCCTCGGGCAGGTTTTCGCGAAGCGCCGCGGCGTTCTCTGCGGCGGTCTTCAGCGCCTGCGCAATTCCACCAATGGCCCCGATGACATTGCCGAACCGCTGGGCATCCACATCACTCAGCCCCTGCACGAGGTTTTCGGCTTCCTCCACGAGATCGGCCACGGCGCCCTCAAAGTCTCCAGCGCTGGTCTCGCCACGCTGGAATGCCTGCATCTGGGCGTCGATGTCTTGCAGGATCGCCGCTAGTTCATGGGCTTCTTCAACGTCGGCCACATCCATGAGCCGGATACCATCGGGCCCGGTGGCCTGGTTGATGGCGCGGAACAGCTCTTCATAGGTTTCCACAAGGTCTTCGGCGCTGTTCTTCTGATCCTCGGTTACCGCCGCCGCGTCTTTCAGCGCGCGGTAGTTTTCCGCGCCCATCATCGCAACGGCCCGCTCGGCCGATCCGAAGAGGTCATCTACGTCGAAGCTGAAGGCTTCCTCCAAGGCGCCGGCAAGATTCACGACTACGGTCTTCGACAGGGTTGCGACCCGCGCCTGGACCTCTGCGAACTTACGGTCGAGCTCGGCAGCCTTCTCCACCGCCTCTTCGTCAATTACGATGCCGAGCTCGTTGGCCCGTGCCGTGAGCTGCCGGATGCCCCGTTCACCCTGGTCGAGCAATTCCACGAACCGCTCGCCCGCCGTCCCACCGAACACCTCGTCGGCCACGCGGATCTGCGCGGCGCTGTCGAGACCTTCCATCCGGCCAATGATGTCCGCGAAGAGCTCTTCCGGTTCTTCGAGTCGGCGCTTCAGGTCGCTGGCCCCATAGCCCAGCCGCTTGAACGCCTCGGCCGCCGGCCCTTGGCCCGTGACGATGAACTCATCGGCGCGTAGCTGCAATTCCTTCAGCCCGTCAACCAGGGCATCAACCTCGATCCGGTTCTGTTCCCCGACGAACTTCAGTTCCTGGAACGCTTCGATGCTCAGCCCGGCCCGTTCGGCTTGTCGACCAATCTCGGCCATGCTGCGAACGGCTTGGGTTGACCCTCGTGTGATGGCAGCCATGCCGGCGGCGATAGTGGCGGCTGCAAATGCCTTGCCGAATGATCCGATGCGGGTCGAGGTGGTTGCGAGCGCCTGGTTGATCCGGCGCGTCGAGCCCAGCATATCCCGCTCCATCGCGGTTGTCGCGACCTTGGAACCTCGGCGCAGGCCGGTGTAGGTCTTGGTGCCCCGGCGCTCGGCCTTGGCCATGTTCTTCTCGAAATCCCTGATGCGGGCTTCGAGGGCAACGATCAGGCGTTCTTCATCCATTTCCCATTCTCCTTATGCGGTCCACATGTCGTCAGTGAACCAGCCCGCCGAGGTCACGAGCCCGCCCTCATCTGCAGAGCAACGCGATACCGCCATTGCCGCTGCCACGGCCCCGTCGATCGAAAGCCATTTCTGGGCCTTGGTGAACTTGGCCACATGGCCGTGATCGTTCCGCTTGACCGCGACGTTCGCGAAACAATGGCGCAGCACCGGGTGAGCGCCGTGATGGAATTCACCGCCGAGGATGGCGCGTTCCAGTTCCTGATAGGCGGGCATCATCAGGGACGGCACTTGCCGCATGTCGATCGCAGGTAGGCCTTTGTCGAGGATGTTGGGCTGCACTTGCCGTGCGAGGTGCGGGTCGAAGGCGATCTCGCGCACATTGAACCGCTCGCATAGCTCCACGATCTGACTTTCGATTTCGCGGTAGTCGATCACGTTGCCCTCCGTCGCGGTGATCAAGCCTTGCTCGTGCCATTCGACATAGTTCGCACCGGAGGCATTTTCTCTGATCCGCAGCGTATCTTCCGGACAGAAGAACCACGGGTGCACGTAGTACCCCTCGGCCACGCGCCAGCATGCCACGATGACGGAAAGGTCAGTGGTCGATGACAGGTCAACCGCCAGCCAGCAATCCGCCTCTTCCAGCGTGTCCAGGTCGAAGCTCTTCCGCCCGGCGTCATAGATCTCCATGTCCACGAACGGGTCGGTTGCAGCGTCGATCCAGATGTTGAGCTTCAACTGCTTCAGCGATTGCCGTTCACCGACACTGCGTTCCGCACGCTGCGCATGGCGCCGGAAGCCGGCAAGGCTCGGATACCCATGGCGCAAACCCGGATTGACGCGATGCCAGAATTCCTCGTCGCGCCAGTCGACATCCCGCGCAGCCTCGAAGAGAATGGGCAGGATTGTCGGGTCGTCCACATCGCCCCGTGCCACGCGGCGCGCATCCTCGATGACCTCGTGGGCAAGGTTGTCGTTGCCCCTTCCGGCGGTGGTGGCCACCACGAGAAGGCTGTCGTCCACCTTGTCGAGACCAGTGGTCAGGGCTTCCCAGAGGGAGCGGTTGGGCCAGAGGTGGATTTCATCGGCGAGCACGAAGTTCGGGGTCGAGCCGTGCTGAGGCCCGGCATCGCCGGACACCACTTGCATCGCCGCATCGTCCTTCTTGTAGATCACCTTCTTCGGGGCATTGTGGGCATCGTAGGCTTTGACGGCCGTCTCGATCCTCTTGTCTTCCCGAATGATGCCCATCGCCTCGCGGAAGGCGATCCCGGCCTGTGTCCGGTCGAGGGCGGCGAAGATGGCCTCGCCAGAGGGTGCCCGTTCCGGCCCGATGGTGTGGAGAAGGGCCAGCGCTGCGGACAAGCTGGTCTTCCTGTTTCCGCGTGGCAGAAGCAAAATCGCGCTCGTGACGATCCGCCGGCCATGTTCGTCGCGTGGCCCGTAGATGCGGCGCACAATCCGCTCCTGCCACGGGTCGAGCTGGAAGGCCCGGCGGGGCAGCGTGGATTTCGGGTGCCGCAGCGCCCGCAGAAACTTCACCGCCCGCTCGCCATAGCCGAACGGGTCAGGGATTTCGGAACCGTCGTAGATCCACTCAGGAAACGTCGAGGGGGTTGTCGCCGTCATTGGCCGGGTCCTCCTCTCTGATTGCCGGGCGCGACCGCGACACTGGCGTCAGGCCAAGCTCGGCGGCCAACAGGCGGGCACGGGTCATGGCGTCCGACTGAATGCCCACCGCCGGGTTACGCTTCATCCGCCCTTCGATATCTTTCGTGACGTGACCATGCTCCTGAAGATGCGCTTCCATATCGCGCACCGTACCGATGGCGATGCAGTAATTTTCGAGGCTTCCGAGATCTGCATCGGTCAGGATGCGCCGTTCGGTCAGGATCGGCATCACGCGGTGCCATTCCTTCGCGGCTTCGTCGGCGAGCCAATCCGGCGCAGGCACATAGCCAAGCGCGTCCGGATCGGTGCTCAGGTTCGGCTTTGTGCCCCTCATGACCTGGCCTCCTCGGTCACCTGCCGGCACCGGATTTCCAGCCCCTTTTGGCGACCGATGCGGCTGATCTCTTCGATCTCGAAATGCTGGCCATCGAAGTTGATCCGGTCGGTGGTCAGCACACAATCGAGATACCGCGTCCGAAAGACCGTGCGCGCCGTGCTGATTTCGCCCGCGTTCTCAAGGAAGTCCTGTGTTGCGCGCTCAACGATCTCGGCACGCAGAACCGCAACTTGCGCCCAGGTCCGAACCGGCGTTCCGGTATCATTCACCGTGGTGGTGGCGCGTAGCACCGCGATGATATGCACAAGCTTGCCCGACCTCATGATGGCACCTCCTGCACCAGGAGATTGACGGTTACGATGCCGTGCGAGGTTTCGCCGTCAGGGTCGCTGAGGGCGCGCATGGAAGCCACCCGCCAGTCTGCACAATGCAGGCCGGGGCCGAGATCCAGCCGACCGGCATGGATGGCCGCCTTGATCGCCGCGTTGATCAGTTTCACACCCTCGCGGGATGGCTCAACCTTCCAGACGTGGATCGTATGGTAGACCCTCGACCGCGTGCGTTTGATGCTGTCACCCTCGTCCATGATCTGCACCTCGCCCAGGATGATGCTCGGACTTGGTGCGGGCGCCCTGTTGCGATCGAGGATCGAGACTGCGGGCACGAGATCGGTGACCGCTGACGTGGCCACGAGACGCGCACGGATGGCTTTTTGAACCGCAAGATCCACGCTCATTTCGCCTCCCGGATCGCCTTGGCGATGGCGCGCTTGATGCGCCGTTCGGCTTTCGGTTTCGCCAGACGGAAGCCGGGCCAGAAGAACGGTTGAGCTTGATGGTGCTTGGTGCCGTATTCCTGCAGGTGTGGATAGCGCACATCCGAGTTCCCGGCGGTGATGGCCACCTGGTTCTCTGGTACGACATGCGAGCCACCCGGCTGCGAATAGGGTGGCGTGGATTGACCGGAGAGGGTCACCGCGATGGAGCCCACCAGATCGCCGCTGTCTTCCGGTGCCAGGCTTTCCATGGCCTCGGCGATCTCATATCCGCCTTGCGCGAGGGCAGGCTGCACCGCATTCCGCGCGGCCTTGGGAATGGCCCTCATCCGTGCCTGGAATTTTTTGAGCGAAGCGTCTGACATCAGAAGGTGAACTCACGATAGGCGGTGATGATCTCCTGCACGCCGAATGGCACCTCGGCGACGATCGTACCGGTCAGGGCCGTCTCGCGCTGTTCGTACCACCACGCCGCCAACTGCAGCACGGCCTCGACCAGATCAGGCGGGATGGGGTCTTGCCCCTCACCGCCGAATTCTTCCTCGATGCGAAACCCCAGCATCCGTTCGATGTAAGCCTGCGCGGCATCAAGTTTGTCCTGCAAAAGGTTCCCATCGTAGACGAGGATATCCGTTGTCAGCGAGAGTTGATCGTTCAATTGGTCGAGGGTCGCGATCGCCATCGGCCAGCCTTACACGCCATCGTCTGCGTCAATGCGCACAACGTTGGAGTTAACCCACAAGGAAACGTTCATCCGCATCACGGAATTCGCTGTATCGTAGGCCTCTGAGGCGCTGGCAACCTTGGCGATGAACATGCGCTCAGAAGGTGTGCCGCCACTCGGCGCATCGTCAAACACGACGCGGAACGCATAATCGTGGATTTCCTTCTCCGCGGCGATCACGGCCTGCTGTCCTGCGTCGGAGTAGTCGAGCCCGCAGACAACCTCCATCGGCGGCGCATTGCGCGTTCCCTTGAACCGTTTCGTACGATTTTCCCCGATAACATCGATCGTGACTTCGTTTGCCTGATCGCCGAGAGTGCCGAGGGATTCCAGGCTCTTGATCTCGGTCCAGCTGATGGCGTCGAAATCCGACTCCTCGAAGTCACTGGATTTGTCCTCCAGGACACCACCAATATAAAGCTTGGCTCCGGCGGTTGCGTAGATAGTCATGTCATTCACCTTTCTGATAGACGGCGCTCTTCACGTTGCTTGGCGCCGGAGTGACAGGGTGTGCAGAGCGGTTGCCAATTGGCCTGATCCCAGAACAGCGTCTGGTCGCCCTTGTGCGGTTTGATGTGGTCCACCACGGTCGCCTGGGCACCGCAGCGGGCGCAGCGCGGCTTGCGGCGCAGGAACGCCTTGCGGGCTTTCTCCCAGGCACCGGTGTAGCCGCGCTGGCTGGAATTCGGTCGGGTCTTGTCGAAGCGCGCCTTGCGCTCGGCATCCCGTTTTTGCTGGCAGGGGCAACGAACACCGACACCACAACGGTGTCCGCATGAACACAACCTAGGAGGAATTTGCGGCATTGTGCTGCCCCTGCCATTCCTTAGCTCACCGGCGCGTCGGCGGGGTGTCCCTTCACGATCGTCACCCCGGCGGCAATCGAGGTGCCGCTGTTCTTGGTGAGGACCGTGCGGATGTACCGCCGGTAACCGATGTAGCCTTGCTTGTAGACGCTGTTGGCTTCGAGCGTGGCAGGCAGAGTGCCTACGAGGTGCGCGGCGGCAACGTCCGTCCAGCCGGTCGAGCCGTCTTCGCTCTCCTGCAGCGTCGCGGTGAAGTTGCCCGAAGAGACGATGGCCCCGGTGTTGATGACCACCGTCGCCGCGTTGAAGCCCAGCAGGTCGATCGGGTCAGCGGTGTTGGTGGCGGAGAGAACGGCGGGTGCGACCGCCTGAACCACTCCGATATTCGATCCTTGGTCTCGCATGTCAGTTGCTCCTTAGCTGGTCGCCATCTTGAGTTTGCGGAAGCGCGCGGCCTGCAGGACGCGGCCACCAACCCGGCGGGTGGCGTGCATGCGGGTGATGCCCTTGCGGGCCTGCGTGTACGGGTCGGAGAGGATCGACATGGCGAGGCGATCCACGATCCGATAGGCGGAGAAATCGCCGAAGATGATCGGGAATGAACCACTCTCGTAATCGGGCATGTCCACGGCCTCGATCACCGGTCGTCCAAGTAGCGTCTCGGGCTGGCCAGCCTGGAACGATGGTTGCCAAAGAAAGTTTCCGTCGCCATCGGTTAGTTTCCGGATCACGCCCAGCGTGGTGCCGTTCATCATCCACGTACCCGCGTTCCGGTACATTGCCGGAAGCGCGTACATGAGCTCAATCAACTTGTCGGCCGAGAGGGCCGAGGTGGAACCGTTGATGGTCGCCGGGACATCGGCATGGGTCATCAGGCCCTCGGGCTGACCGGAGCCGGTGCCGTTGACGAATGCGGTACCTTCTTTTTTCCCGAAGTCCTCTGCCAGAGCCATACGGACCTCGGCCTCGGCGGTGCCCCCGCTGTCGTTTAGAAGTTCATTCGAAACATCGGTGAAGGTCGTCAGCTTGTGCGGAACCACTTCGAGCTGGCCGAATGTGGGCGCGCTCTCCTCTGATTCCTCGGTCTCGCCTTCCCATTGCGCGTTGGTAACGCCGGTACGCTTGGGATACTTAACAGAGGAGGAGGTGATGCTGCGAACACTGGCAATCGACCGGATAGGCGAGTACTCCACCAGGTCGCGGATGAACTCCGTCGACATCTCCGCCGGCGCGAGATAGCCGGCCTGCGGATCATTTGAAACGGTGAGCGCCTTGATCTCGTCGGGTGGTGTCTGGTTCCCGAGGCGCAGGTAGTTGCCGAACGCCTTCTTCTCGATTTCTGCCTGTTCGTCGGGATCGTCGTCGCCGCCCTTGGCGCGGTTCGACTTTGCCTCGATCTTGTCGAGCCGCTCCTCGAGCTTCGAGGTGTCGGTCTTTTCCTCGATCTCATCGAGCCGCTTGTTCACGGTCTCGGTCAGATCGCCGATGGCTTTCGTGACGATGTCGTTCGGATCGTCGTCGCTGCCATCCTTGAGGGTGAGCGCCGTGCTGCCAAGCAGCTCGGTCTTTTTGATATGTCGCATGTCAGGTCCTTTGTGCGAGCTGCGCCGCAGCGCGTTGAAGGGATGCCGCCAGCGACAGGGCGCGGACGGCGGTTTTTGCGGAGGTCACCCGTGCACCGGGGTGCATCGGGATCACGCAGAGGCTGGCTTCCACGAGATCCAGCTCGGTGATCGTCCGGCCGCCACGGGCGTGCGGGGTGGCCTTCTTGGTGCGGAAGCCGATCGAGATGCCACGCACGGCGCCAGCACGGACCAGGGCGCGCACCTCGCGTGCGCGGGCCACTTCATCCACCAGAAGCCGCCCTTTGAGGCGCAGCCCCTCGGTATCGTCTTCGGCGGTGTCCCACGTGCCAATCGGATCGTTCTGGTCATGCCCGAAGAGCATGGGCAGCGGCAGCGAGGTGTTGGTGAAGGCGCCCTTCTGGATCATGTCGCCGATGCGGTCGGCCTCGGCATACTTCCATGCCAGCCCCTCAATCGTGCCGTCATCCGAGGCGTCCAGCTTGGTTTCGAGATATACGCGTTCCATCAGCCGTCCCTCCGGAATGCAGCTCGGTCAGACGCGAAGCTATCCACCTGCGCCTGTACCCATGTCGCCGCCTTGAGGAGGCGAACGGCGCTGGCATGCGTGAAGGGAAGTGCTTCTCCGCCTTCGCTGATTTCCCAGTCGAGGATGCAGCGGGCCAGGCTGTCGAGCCGGGCACGTTCCCGCGCCTCGGCAGACACGCGGCCCTCGGCATCCGCCACTTCCGCCAGGTCGTCAGCCAGGCGCAGCCGGGCGCGGTTCTGTGTCTCGCTGTCGGGACCGGCCAGCTTGAACCGAATCCCGGTCGACTTGCCGGTCACCGGATCGAGGAGTTCGAACCAGGCGCCGCGCTCCTGGTCGGCGGAGAAGGCGCGGATATCATCAAGCTGCATCGTCGTTCTCCTCGTCGTCGTCGGCATCCTGGTTCCGAGAAGCGTCGGCCGTGATGTTCGGATTCATGAACTGGTTACCGCCCTCGCGCGGCGGCAGGCCGAGCCATTGCCGGCCCTCGTTGGGGTTGATCACTTGCGACGAAATCAGTGAGTTGATCACCGTCGAGCGGGTGTCGAGATCGGCGCGGGTGAGGTCATCGCGATCGAACCGGATGACGTACTGGCCGCGCTCCTCATCGGTGAAGAGCGCCCGGCGCAGGGCGCCCTCAGTGGCCCTCAGCCACGGTTCAAGCGTGTAACTCAGGAACTCCCGGCCCTGCTGTTCCCCGTTGCTCCACGTGGCACGTTCCAGGTCGAACAGCATGGGCGGCGGCACGCGGAAACACCGGGCGATTTCGAGGATCTGGAACTTGCGGTTTTCAAGAAACTGGGCGTCGGTCGAGCTGAAGGTGAATGGCTCGAACTCGGTGCCATCGTAAAGGATCGCGGTCTGCCCCTGCGTATCGGTGCCTTCGTGCGTGGTCCGCCATGCCGCGCGCGCCTTTTTCACCGACTCCTCGGGCATGCCCTTCGGAAACTTCAGCGCGCCAGAGGGCCGGGCCCCGCGCCCGAACAGCTTGGCCGCGTGCAGGTCGAGGGCGATGGCCGTGCCGATGGCCTCGCGGGCCAGCGACAGCGGCGCGCGTCCGAACGGGCTGCGAAGGTGGACCACGTTCGTGGCGGGCACAGGGCGCGCGTCGATCTTGTAGGTGGGCTCGCCCGTGGTGCCGTCGAACTGCACGTCGACCACGCCCCGGCGATACCGGAGGACCTCTCCAATGCGGCCGTCGCCCAGGCGGTTGACATAGGCTGTACCGCCCCGGTCGTCGGACAGCGCGTCGATCACCAGGTCACGCAGGAACTCGAAGCCGCTGGTCCAGTCGTTGGCGCTGTCGCGAAGGAACGTCAGGGCCGGGTGATCGGGCTCCAGGATCTCGGTGCCATCCTTCTCGATGCGCTTCACGCTCACGTCGAGCGTGGCCACGGCCTCGGAGATCACGCGGATCGCAGAGCCGACTGCAGGCACTCGCAGCGCCGCATCCGGCGTGACGGTGACGTTGCCCGATGAGGTCGGCGTGATACCGAAGACAGCGAAGAGGTCATCGCCGGGTTCGGCGAGCCCCTTCGTTTCGATTTTCGGTTTGCTGGTGAACGGCCACATGCCCACAAGGTGGCAGGGACTTTACTCGCCGGGCAGCTAGCAAATGTCAGGTTTTGGAAGGTTTTGGTGGGTATTCGTTGTCGGCGAAAAATCTATTTTTCGCGTATCTTGTGCGCAGCGCCCGGCGCCGGTCCCCTTAAATTATTGAAAAATATAACATACCCCGCCTTCCGCCATCATCTTCTTTGCGCATCGTGACGAAAGAACCAGAAGCTACACAACCAAGTACCATATTGACCATTTATGCGCAAAATTGTATTAATATGCGCATCAATGGAAGGCAGTGCGCATGGCACGAATGAACATCAGTATCCCCGACGAACTCAGAGCACGCATGGATGAGGTGGAGATCGTATCCTGGTCAGGCGTCGCCGCGCGTGCTTTCGAGCTCGAGGTCAACAAAAGGAAAAGGATTACGGATATGGATCACGCACAAATCGTCGACCGACTGAAAGCGAGTTACGCTGTCACTGCGGAAGCAGATTTCAACACTGGCCACGAGGACGGCGTGAAATGGGCTGCAAAAGAAGCCGAAGCTGACCAGCTCATGTGGTTGTCAGAGACCGACGACGCTGTAGATTTGATCTTCGATGGCAAAAGCGATGGCACGCCGTTCGAGGTTAGGCACGAGCACGACATCTTTTTCAAAGATCAGAGCCGTCAATACGCTCGCGGCTTTGTCGCCGGCGCCGTCGAGGTATGGGAAAAGGTAGAGGACGAAGTTCGCTCTCAGTCAACCTACTGAGAGCTCAATAGTTAAATCGAAGGAAAGAAAATGCTCAACATGTTCGTAAACAGCCAGTTCGTCGCGCGCATCATGTTCTCAACAAGCAAAATCATAAAAACCGTCTACCCCCGCATGAACCTGAATTGGGTTTGGGCGCCGCGTATTTCCTATCGCCGTGGTGAGCCATTGCTGCTGGACCGAGTTCCAGCAGGCCGAAGTGGGCGCGGATAAAGCGCTGACGGCATGTCCTACCGCCAGATCGCGGAGGCGGATGGGACTGTAAACAACGACACCGTACGCCGCAACTTAGCTGCCGCAAATGCGGCACCTGACGCCCCCACCAAGATCACCGGCGCTGACGGCAAGAGCTACCCCTCCACCAAGCCGCGCCGGTCGACCTATCAGGAGCCGCCGGAGGCCGACGAAGATGTTGATCCGCACCTGCGGAATTTGGCGGCGATGCGGATCAAGGGCCGGGCGCTGCGCCACTATGCCGAGCTAATGCAGCAGATTGAGCCGGCGACGGGCATGCACAATTCACCGGGGACAAAGAAGGTGGGCGCCCGACCTTTTTCCCGCACCGACGCCGCCCGCGCTGCTGGCATGTCTCCACACCAGCACAAGCAGGCGATGCGGACGGGGAATATCCCGGCCGATCAATTCGAGGACATGTTCGAGCGGGATGACCCGCCGACGGTAAGCGAACTGGCCGACGCAGCCCTCTGCAATAACCACTGTTCACTCACCTGAATTTTTATCTTGAATTTAGCTGCACTGTGAGTAAAACTGCACATGAGTTTTTCGAGGTGATGCAATGAACGTTCTTCGCGACAAGCAGTTCTCTTCCAAGGAATTGGCCGAGATCGCCGATATCCGACCTGCTACTCTTCAAACGTGGATTTCACGGTACGTTGATAGTGCAAAGCCGGAGGACGGGCCGGAAGGTGGTGGCAGTCAGGGCCGGCATCGAACCTTCACAGGTTATGGCGTCGTTCAATACGCCATTGCAGCGCAACTGATCAAAAGCAGCGTATCAACTGAAATGGCACTACGGGCTGGCGCGACATTTGCACATTCCGCGGGGCCATCTTCTGGACAATACGCCCGCATCCCTGGTGTTCCCTTTGTCGACCCGAATGCGAAGGTCGAAACGATGCTTTGCGTCTCGCACAAAGGCTCCACCGCCGTGCCAAGATATGCTGGTTTCGATTGGTGGAAGGAGGCGAATGTCCTCTTGGGAAATCCGGGCGGAGTTTTTGTTCTTCCGGTCGACCGGATCTGGATTGAAACGTGCTGGAAGATGGCACTCGAGCCGAACTCAGTATTGGAAGCTGCAGCCCAAGAACTCGGCATCTGAGCCTCAGAATGATCCCGATAGCCAAGCAAGAGCATATGACCGAACTTCGCGACACTGGATCAATCATTCTCGACACCGGCAAAACGCCGGAGCAGTGGGTTGAGCTGATGTTGGAACGCGGGTTCGAGATCAGCGTGCGAACACTTCGCGAGGGCGCAAAGCGCATTGGAGCGTGCTGCAAGTTTGGCAACGCGATGATTCTTCTACCCGAGCACATCGATCAAATCTTGATGGAGTCGCAACCATGCCGCTCGAAGCATACTCCCGCGGTTCAGTTTACTGGGCCCGAGGCCGCGTCGAATACGAAGGGCGCCCGATCACCGAGTACTACAGAGTCAGCACGGGAGCATCTACAAAAGCGGGCGCGCATGAATGGATCCAACGGGAAACGGAAAGGCAAAGGCGTCGTTACCTCCTTGGAGACGAGGCTGAACAGCTGACGATGGGGGATGCCGTCCAGCTTTACGATGCCAAGCCGGCCGACGCCAAATGCCTTCTCGACATCGTGGACGCTCTTGGAGATGACTTTCTAGAAAAGCCAATTGTCGAAGTGACACCGCGCTATCTCCGCGACCTCGGGTTCCGTCTAAAGCCCAATGCCTCCACCGACACCATGTGGCGAAGCATCGTAACCCCGCTCCGAGCGGTGATAAACAATGCCCATGATCTGGGGAAGTGCCCACCAATCAAGGTCAAGCGGTACACCGATAAGGAACGGATCGACCAAGACCTCAACCGAGGGAAACAAAGCCGGGTAGAGCGCAAACCATCTGACAGAGCGTGGATAGCGGCATTCTGCGCTCATGCCGACGTCCACAACGCTGCCTTGGCGCACTTCATGTTCGAAACGGCTGCGAGAATCGACCAGGCGATTTCCATCCTCCCTGAGCATTTGGACCTTCTGAGAAAGAGAGTTTGGCTGAAAGCCGCGAAAGGCCATCCGGCCCAATGGGTCGATATCTCACACGACATGATGATTGAGCTGGCAAACCTGCCGCCCAAGCGGCCTCTGAACCGCAAAACGGGCAAACGCATGGAAGCTCGGGTGTTCGGCTATGCCACCCCCACAGGATACCGCAAACGATGGCTGACGATCTGTCGCGACGCCGGTATTGCACCACTTTCCGCCCACGCTGCCGGCCGGCACGGCTTCTACACTGAGTTGCGCGTGAGGCAGGGTGTAGATCCAGTGTCAGCCGCCAAGGCAGGCCGCTGGAAATCAGTCTCTCTGCCCGACCAGATTTACGCCCACGCGGAGGATGATCAAGCCATGCTGCGCGAGCAAATTCGTACAGGACGCGTACAGCGTACTGAAGATGAAACCGGTATCCCCCTGAAACAGAAAGGAAAATGAGATGATAAACGATACCCTCCTAAGGGGCAGGTTGCAGGTTCGAATCCTGCCGGGGTCGCCAGCGCCCCTTGCCGCTATCGGGACTGGACGTGGATGACCTGGCATTTCCAGTTGCTGGCCTTGAAGAAGCTCTTGTCGGCGGAGAAATGGGGGGCGGCGCGGGCGCGGGTCTCGTTGGACACCTTCTGGCACTTGCCGAGCGCATCGGCGGCCGCGCCCTTGCTGGTGGCGTTGTTGCCGGAATAGGCCGCCGCGCCGAAGGGCGCGATGGCGAAGGCGCCGAAGCCCCCGGGAGAGGTCGATTTCAGATAGGCCCGGAACATGGCGGAGGCGGAGCTGTTGAGCGTGGTCTGACCACTTGACCGGCTGTATCCATGGGCGGTGACATAGCCGTAATCCTTGCAATGCGACGGCACCCGGGATTCGCTGCGGCAGAGCGACATGGCGCGGGCGCGGGCGAACTTCAGCGAGTGGACATTGGCGATCCCGCCCCACGTGCCTTCGGCCCGGTTGTAGACGAAGGCGCCGAAATACGAGGCCTGGGCCATTTCGACGAAGTTGAGCGTGGCCTCGGGCGACATGAATTCGTCGGTGAGGATCTCGACCTCGGCGCTGGGGCCGCCGACGAAGATGTCGGCCGCGGCCGGGGCCGAAAGGGAAAGGAGCGTGGCGAGGGCGGCACCGAAGCGCCAGGCGCGTTTGCGGTCACGTATTCCGGATGTCATGTGGGCCCCGCCTTCTGTCAAATTCCCTTGCGGAAAGGTAAGGTTGCACGGGCGGCACGGGCCCGCAACCTTTCGGGGAACAGAAAGCCACCTTTCACCGGGACAAAGGCGAAAAGCGTTGCCGTCGGGACGCAGGCCGGGCGGCGGGGCGCCCGGCGGACCGCGATCAGATCACCCGGATCACGTCCTTGTCGATGGCCAGCATGTAGCCGCGGCGGGCGATGTTCTTGACCAGAAGTTCCGAGATCATCTGGTTGCCCAGCGTGTCGCGCAGGCGCTTGATGCGGGTGGCGCCCGCGGCTTCCTCGCAGTCTTCCTTGGAGCGGCCGGAGATGACCGATTCGATCTCGGCGCCGGTGAGCACGTCGTCGTCCATCCGGGCCTCGGCCAGCACGGCCAGGGTTTCCATCGCCGCCTCGGTCAGCTTGAAGCCCATGTTGTTGAGGTAGACGGTGTTCTCGTCCCGGCTGATCAGGAGCGAGCTGACCTGGATGCCCGAGCGCTCGATCTGGGCCATGCGGCGGTTGAGCGCCACCAGCATCACGAGGAAGACCAGCGCAGCGATCAGCAGCGCCGTGGCGAAGACCAGCAGCACGAAGATGACGATGCGATAGCTGGTCAGCGTTTCGGAAAAGGCGGTGCCCGAGAGGGCGAGGATTTCCAGCAGCTTGATCTCGGCCTCGGCCGTCAGCGCGTCGTTCTCGACGAAGATACGCTCGACCCGGGCGTTGAAGGCGTTGCCGTCGGGCAGGGTCAGGAACAGGAAGACGGCGGTCATTGACAGGATCGTCACGATGGCGATGACGCCGCCCACCACAACGCGGCTGCCCGAGCGGCGCGCATCCGCGGCCAATCCTGTATCGTCTGTCACCACTGGCGTGCCCCCATCGTCACATCACGTCATCCCATTACCGTCACTCTTCGCGCACCGACAGAATCTTGAGCAGGGTCAGCCCTTTCCCGGCAAGGATTGGCCGAAGTTGCGCCTGGGCGGTTGCAGGGTTGCACGGGCCGGGCACGACCGCTACTTCGAAGAACAGCTCGAGCGGGTTGTCGCGCTTGGCCTTGTATTCGACACGACAGGCGGCCTGGGCCGATGCGGCGGCAGACAGCGCGAGACCTGCGCTAAGCAGGCATATGATGAGGGTTCGTTTCATGGCGCCAACATGCGCCGAACCCTGCGGCTATTCAATAACGGCCTGCCGGAAATGGGCTTTTCCGGACGTGTTATCGGATAACGGCGTGGCGATATTGCCTGTCAGAGGGGGGTGGGCGCAGGATTCGGGGCATGACCGGCATCGCTGGCGATCGCGAGGTCGGATGTAATGGTAACCCCTGCCTGAAAGGAGGCCCCGATGCCATTCAAACGCTTCATCACCTCGATCATGGCCGCCGCCATGGCGCTGACGGTGCTGTCATCCGCGCCGGCGCGCGCGGATAACGACACCGCCAAGATCATCGCCGGTGCCGCCGCGCTGGCGATCATCGGCATGGCCATCGCGGACGCCAACGACAACGACGGCTATTACGTCTCGCGGCACGGCTATGACCCGTACCGGGCACAGCGCCTGCGGCAGCACAACCGATGGGTTCAGCAGCAGCGCGTCCGGCAGCACAATCGCTGGGTCCGGCAGCAACGGTATCAGCGGCAACGGTATCACCGCCATGACCGGTATTGCGATCACGATTACGGGCACAGCCATCGCCGCAACTGGTAACCGGCGGCTCCATCGCGCATTGGGGAGAGAGGGCTTCGGCCCTCTCTTTCCGTTTGGCGGGTGGGGCGGAGCGACGCGGGGCGACAAGGGGCGGCAGCGGCAAAGAGCCCTTTGCATTTCCCCGGGCAACATGCTTTCTGCCCGTATGACCGGGCCAGACTACACCATGGAACTCGACCTGCTGGGCCAGGGCGCGCTGCGCGTGGCCGGGGTCGACGAGGCGGGGCGCGGGCCGCTGGCGGGGCCAGTGACCGCCTGCGCCGTGGTGCTTGAGCGGGATTGCATCCCCGAGGGGCTGGACGATTCCAAGAAGCTGACCGCCCAACGGCGCGCCGAGCTGCACGATCAGATCATGGCCTGTGCCGAGGTGTCGGTGGCCCATGCCAGCGTCGAGGAGATCGACGAGATCAACATCCTGCGGGCCGCGCACCTGGCGATGGAGCGGGCACTGGCCGGGCTGAGCCGGCCGGCCTGCATGGCGCTGATCGACGGCAACATGATTCCCCGGAACTGTGGCGGCCCGGCGCGGGCGGTGATCCGCGGAGACGGGCTGTGCGTGTCGATCGCTGCCGCGTCGATTGTGGCGAAAACCCGGCGCGATCGCATCATGTGGGATTTGGCGCAACAGTTTCCCGGATACGGCTGGGAGACCAATGCCGGCTATGGCTCGAAAAGCCACATGGCCGCGCTTCAAAATCTCGGTGTGACCCCACACCATAGGCGTTCGTTCAAACCGGTACACAATATCTTGTATCAAGTTAAATCAGTAACCTCCTGATTCAAAAAAGAAATTGACGCCGAATCGGGTTTGACTCATCTTCGGAGCCAACAACTCAGAGCGCATGAAGCGCCGGGACAGAGGCAGACAATGACGAAGATGACCAAGGTTGCGAGCGCGCCCGCGCTTCCGCTCAACACGATCCTTGCCGGCGATTGCATCGAGGTGATGAATGGCCTGCCGGAGGCCAGCGTCGACCTGATCTTTGCCGATCCCCCCTACAACCTGCAATTGCGGGGCGACCTGCACCGGCCGGATAACAGCCAGGTGGATGCGGTCGACGATGCGTGGGACCAGTTCGCCAGTTTCGAGGTCTATGACAAGTTCACCCGCGCATGGCTGGCCGCCGCGCGGCGCCTGCTGAAACCCAACGGGGCGATCTGGGTCATCGGCTCCTATCACAACATCTTCCGGGTCGGCGCGGCGCTGCAGGATTCGGGGTTCTGGATCCTCAACGACGTGATCTGGCGCAAGTCCAACCCGATGCCGAATTTCCGCGGCAAGCGGTTCACCAACGCGCATGAGACAATGATCTGGGCCTCGAAGGAGGAAGGCGCGAAATACACGTTCAATTACGAGGCGCTGAAATCGCTGAACGAAGGCATCCAGATGCGGTCGGACTGGGTTCTGCCGCTGTGCACGGGCCATGAGCGGCTGAAGGACGAGAACGGCGACAAGGCGCACCCGACGCAGAAACCCGAGGGGCTGTTGCACCGGGTGCTGGTGGGCGCGACCAATCCGGGTGACGTGGTGCTCGACCCGTTCTTCGGCACCGGCACGACCGGCGCCGTGGCCAAGATGCTGGGCCGCGACTACATCGGCATCGAGCGCGAGGAGAGCTATCGCAAGGTCGCCGAGAAGCGCCTGGCCAACACCCGCCGCTATGACCGGGCGGCGCTGGAGGTTTCGGCCTCGAAGCGGGCCGCGCCGCGCGTGCCGTTCGGGCAGCTGATCGAACGCGGGATGCTGCGCCCGGGCGAGGAACTGTATTCCCTGAACAACCGCCACAAGGCCAAGGTGCGCGCCGACGGCACGCTTGTGGGCGACGACGTGAAGGGCTCGATTCACCAGGTGGGCGCCGCGCTGGAAGGCGCACCAAGCTGCAACGGCTGGACCTATTGGTGCATCAAGCGCGACGGGAAGAAGGTGCCGATCGACATCTTCCGCCAGCAGATCCGGGCGGAGATGGGCGACAGGCCCAACTAAGCCCCTTACCGAAATCCGAAGAACACCGCCGGTGCCTGTGGCCTGACATTGCAGGCACTCAACTGTGACCCCCGCCTTGTTGGCGGGGGCTTTTTTTATGCGCGACGGGGGAAGCCGGGATCGGCAAGGATGCGCGGCCTTATCCCCTGACCAGCACCGCGCCCCGGGGCACGTGGACGTTGCACGGCCCCGGCGGCGGCTGGTGGCCCGGGGGGCGGTCCGGATACCAGACACGGCAAAGCCCCGGCGGCGGCATGGCCCCGCGCGGGATGTTGTAGCCGGCCTGGTTCTGCCAGGGCCGCGACGCACGGCGGCCGGGCGAAAGCACCTCGACGAGCACACCGCTTGCCGCGTCGATCAGCACGCGCGAGCCGTCATTGGCCGCCGCATACCAGAGGCCGTGCTCGAGCGGGCGGCCGTAGTCGCGGTAATAGGCCTCCGGCCCGAGCAGGCGGTAGAGGTCGCGCGGGATGTAGTTGCCCTGAACGAAGGCATCGCGCTGGCCGTCGTTGTAGCCGTCCCAGTAGGCGCCGCCGTCGTTCCACCCCTGGGCCGAGGCGCTGCCTGCCGCCAGGGCCAGGGATGCGAGCACCGCGAGGGCGGCGGAGCGGTTGAATGTGAGCATGGTCGGACCTCCTGGCTGATGCTGCGGGACTGGCCATCAGTCTAGCGCGAACCGGGGGCGCGTCAGCGGGTCGGCCATTTCTCGGCAGGCGCCTGCCGAAGCGGCCGTGGCGGCGCGCGGCTTCTGGCCGATGGGGCGGGACGTGGTCGCCATTGCCCGACGACCGCCCCCTGCCCTATCCTGTCGCGTGTCACGCGAAGGAAGGACCGCCCCCATGCTGATGCAATGGCTCGAAGGGCTCAGCTATGTCGTCACCGTGCTCGGCTTTCCGATCGCGATCTTCGTGATCGTCCGAGAGGAGCGGCTGCGGCGGATCAACGAGGAGCACGAGCTGCACCGCAACCTGACACAGGAATATGACGGCTTCCTGCGGCTGGTGATGGACAATGCCGACCTGCTGCTGATGAGCCGGGCCGCGCCGAAGACCACGCTGACCGACGAACAGAAGGAGCGGCGGGAGATCGTGTTCGAGATGCTCGTCTCGCTGTTCGAGAAGGCCTATATCATCCTGCATTCCGAGCACCTGACGGGCGACGCGAAGCGGCGCTGGCTGTCGTGGGAGGATGACATGATCGACTGGCTGCGCCGCACCGATTTCCGCGCCGCGCTGCCCCGGCTTCTGGAGGGCGAGGATGACGCGTTCAGCCGCTATATTACCGGGCTGACGGAGAAGGCGGACCGGCGCGGGCCCTATTCCCCGTAGGGCACCCAGACGGTTTTCACCTCAGTCGCCTGGTCGAGGAATTCGCGGCCCTCGGCGTCGGGGGCGAACCAGTCGCGCGAGAGGCGGTTGTTGACCCAGGTGCGTTTGAGGTTGCCGGCGCTGGCGCGTTCGATGTCCCCCGAGATGTCGGAGGAGGAGAAGGACCAGGTGGCGTCGATATCGGCGTGGCCGGCGAGGTGGGGGGCAAGCTCGGCATGGGAGCCGGTGAGGATGTTCGCCACGCCGCCCGGCACGTCGGACGTTTCCAGCACCTGCACGAATTCGAGCGCCGAAAGCGGGAAGGGTTCCGAGGCCAGAAGCACCGCGCGGTTGCCCATGGCCATGGCCGGCCCGAGAACGGAGACGAGCCCGAGGAGCGGCGCCTCGTCGGGGCAGATGGCGCCGATCACGCCCACGGGCGCGCGCATCGCCAGCGCCATGCCGCGGAGGGGGACGCCGTGGGCCTGCCCGTCGAACTTGTCGGCCCAGGCGGCATAGGTGAAAAGGCGGGTGATGGCGGTCTCGACTTCCTTCTTGCCGGTGCGGGTGCCGGTCTGGGCGTCGATCTGCGCGGCGAAATCGGTGGCGCGGGCCGAGAGGTTCTCGGCCATGTAATAGAGGATCTGGGCGCGGGCATGGCCGGGGGTCGAGGCCCACGCGGAGGCGCCGCGCGCCGCCTCGACCGCGTTGCGGATATCCTTGCGGTTGGCGATGGGCACCTGGCCGAGCAACTTGCCGCTGCGGGAGTGGATGGCGCGGGAATAGCCGCCGTCGGGCCGGGCCTGCTTGCCGCCGATATAGAGCTTGGGAGTGCGGTCGATGCCTTCATCCGGATCGCCATTGCCGGGGAAGGGTTCGATGGGTTTGAGTTTCTTCACGGTGCCCGACGGCCTGAGATAGGCCGACAACCCCTCCCACCCGCCTTCGCGGCCGAAGCCGCTTTCGCGCACCCCGCCGAAGGGGGCGGCGGCGTCGAACATGTTGGTGCCGTTGACCCAGACCACGCCGGCCGCCAGCTTGGGGGCCACGTCGAGCGCGAGGTTGAGGTTCTCGGACCACACCGAGGCCGCCAGCCCGTAGCGGGTGTTGTTGGCCAGCTGCACCGCCTCGGCCGGCGTGCGGAAGGTGGTGCCGACGAGGACGGGGCCGAAGATCTCTTCCTGCATCAGCGGGTCGGCGGGGGACAGGCCGGTGATCAGCGTGGGCGGGTAGAAGGCGCCGGTTTGCGGGGTGTCGATGTTGGCGCGGTAGGTCTGACCGCTGTCGCAAGCGGCGACCATGTCGGCCACGCGGTCGCGCTGCACCGGGTCGACCATGGCGCCGATGTCGATGCACTTGTCGAGCGGGTTGCCCATGCGCAGGTTGGCCATGCGGTGGCGCAGCTTGTCGTGGAAGCGGTCGGCGATGCCTTCCTGCACCAGCAGGCGGGAACCGGCGCAGCAGACCTGACCCTGGTTGAACCAGATGGCATCGACGAGACCTTCGACCGCGCTGTCGAGGTCGGCATCGTCGAAAACCACGTAGGGCGACTTGCCGCCCAGTTCGAGGGTGAGCGCCTTGCCCTGCCCTGCCGTCACCTCGCGGATGCGTCGGCCGACGGTGGTGGAGCCGGTGAACGCGACCTTGTCGATGCCGTCATGGGCGACGATCATTTCGCCGACCGAGCCATCGCCGGTGACAATGTTCACCACGCCCTTCGGCAGCCCCGCCTGCCGGCAGATATCGGCGAAGAGCAACGCCGTGAGCGAGGTCCATTCCGCGGGTTTCAGGACCACGGTATTGCCCGCCGCCAGCGCCGGGGCGATCTTCCACGACAACATGAGGAGCGGGAAGTTCCACGGGATCACCTGCCCGCAGACCCCGAGCGCCTGCTGGCCGGGCCTTTCACTTTCCAGAAGCTGGGCAAGGCCGGCGTGGAAGTAGAAATGCCGCTGGGCCAGCGGCACGTCGATGTCACGCGCCTCGCGGATGGGTTTGCCATTGTCGAGGGTTTCGAGCACGGCGAAGAGGCGGGCGTGTTTCTGCAGGAGCCTGGCCAGCGCGTAGAGGTACCGGGCCCGGCCGGGCCCGCCGAGGCGTTCCCACCTGCCCTGCGCCTTGCGGGCCGCCGCCACCGCCGCGTCGACATCCGCCGCGCTGGCCTGTGTCAGCGTTGCCAGCACCTCGCCGGTGGCGGGGTTCTTCGAGTCGAACCCCTCGCCCGGCTCGGTGAAGGCGCCGTCGATGAAATGGCCGAACCGGTCGCCCTGGTCGACCAGCCAGGCATAGGCGTCGGCGGCGCTTTCCGGGGCCGAACCATACGCCATCGTATCGTATATGTCGCGAACGCTCATGGCTTCTTCTTGGTCCAAATATCCAAATGGCGCAACGTCGGCCCCGCGCGATCACGCAACGGCATGGCGCCACCCGGCAGAGTAATCGCCCGTTACGTGATGCTCCAACTGCCGCTCGATATCGCCCAGTAGCGACGACGCGCCGAAGCGGAAGAGGTCGGGCCGCAGCCAGCGGTCGCCAAGTTCCTCCTTGATCATCGAGAGGTAGACGAGCGCGTCCTTCGCCTTGGATATCCCGCCCGCCGGTTTGTAGCCGACGCGCCAGCCAGTGGCGGCGTGGTACTCGCGGATGGCGCGCAGCATGACCAGCGTCACCGGCAGGGTGGCGTTGACGCTTTCCTTGCCGGTCGACGTCTTGATGAAATCCGCCCCCGCCATCATGCAGACCAGCGAGGCGCGCGCGACGTTGCGGAGCGAGCCCAGCTCGCCTGTGGCGAGGATGGCCTTCACGTGCGCCTCACCGCAGGCCTCGCGAAAGGCGCGCATTTCGTCGTAGAGCGCCTGCCAGTTGCCGGTCAGGACGTGGCGGCGGGAGATGACGATGTCAATCTCGCGGGCGCCGGCGGCGGTGCTGGCCTCGATTTCCGCGACGCGCAGGGGGAAGGGCGAGAGGCCCGCCGGGAAGCCGGTGGAGACGGCGGCGACGGGGATGTTGGTGCCTTGCAGGGCGGCGACGGCGGGGGCGACCATCTCGTGGTAGACGCAGATGGCGCCGACGGTGAGGCCGTCCATCCCCAGCGCCTCGAGCAGGTCGTGTCGGACCGGCTGGCGCGCCTTGGCGCAGAGGCGGCGGACGCGGCCCTCGGTGTCGTCGCCCGAGAGCGTGGTCAGGTCGATGCAGGAGATGGCGCGGCAGAGCCATGCCGCCTGGTGGTCCTTCTTGACGGTGCGGCGGCCCGGCAGGGTTTTGGCGCGGCGTTCGATGGCGGAGGTGTTGGCCTGGACCGAGCGGAGCCAGGCCATATCCAGCGGCAGGCCCGCGTTGCGCGGCTCGACCGCCTGCGGCAGGTGCATCTGCGCGGGGTCGGTTTGCGTCGGTGAAGGGGCATCCTGCGTGTCGCTCATGGGGGAAGCGTGGCACGGGGCCCGGCCCTTGGCAAGCCGGCCGCCACGGCAGGCCGCGACGGTTTCGGCGGGGGAATGCCGGGCAAAATGAGAATAAGTCGCAACTGCATTGACTTTTTGCGAATGACTCGCATATTCATGAGCCAAGGCAACCGAAAGGACCGCGATTCATGCTGACCCTGCGACGTCACTTCCTTGGACTGATCCTTGCCGGTACGGCGCTGGCCGCGGGCCCGCTGCAGGCCGCCGAGGAGAAAATCGGCGTGGTCGCCACGACCGGCATGATCGCCGATGCCGCGCGGCAGGTGGGCGGCGAGCTGGTCGAGGTGCAGGGGCTGATGGGCCCCGGCGTCGACCCGCATTCCTATCGCCAGACGCGCACCGATATCGTTGCGCTCACGCGCGCCGACCTCGTGCTGTGGCACGGGCTGTACCTCGAGGCGCAGATGGAAGAGCTGCTGCTGAAGCTCGGGGAGCGCGGCAATGTCGTCGCCGTGGGCGAGGCCGTGCCGGTGGACGAGCGGATCGGCCACGAGGATTACGAGAACAAGTTCGACCCCCACGTCTGGATGGTCCCGGAGCTGTGGGCGCACGTGGTGCGCGGGGTGGAAACGGCGCTGGCCGCGACCGCGCCGGAGCATGCGGAGGTGTTTGCCGCGAATGCCGAGGCGCACCTGGCGGAGATCGAGCGGCTGGGCGCCTATGCCCGCGAAAGGCTCGCCACCGTGCCCGAGCCCGCCCGGGTGCTGCTGACCGCGCATGACGCGTTCGGCTATTTCGGGCGGAGCTATGGTTACGAGGTCGTCGGCATCCAGGGGATATCGACCGAATCCGAGGCCGGGCTGGACCGGATCAGGACGCTGGTCGATATGCTGGTCGAGCGGCAGATCGGGGCGGTGTTCGTGGAAAGCTCGGTCTCCGACCGGAACATGCGCGCGCTGGTCGAAGGCGCCGCGGCGCAGGGCCACGAGGTGAAGATCGGCGGCGAGCTGTTTTCCGACGCGATGGGCAAGCCGGGCACCTACGAGGGCACCTATATCGGGATGATCGACCATAACGTGAGCACCATCGCCGGGGCGCTGGGGGGCGACGTGCCCGAGCGCGGGATGACCGGCAAGCTGGCGGCGGGGAGCTGAGGCGATGAACCTGACGCTTGCAGCAAAGGACGGGCGCAACCAGCCCCGTGACGAGGGTCGGGCCGAAAGCCCGTTGGCGGTGCGGGGGCTGACGGTCTCCTATGGCGAGAAGCCGGCGGTGTTCTCGGTCGATGCGACGTTCCAGGCGGGGGCGATGACGGCGATCGTGGGGCCGAACGGGGCGGGAAAATCGACCCTGTTGAAGGCCGCGCTGGGGATCGTGCGTCCGCTGTCGGGGAAGGTCACGTGCTATGGCCAGCCGCTGGCGAAGCAGCGGGGGCGGATCGCCTATGTGCCGCAGCGGGCGAGCGTGGACTGGGATTTCCCGACGCGGGTGCTCGACGTGGTGCTGATGGGGCTCTACCGGCAACTTGGGCTGCTTGGCCGGGTGAACACGAAGCAGTTGCAGACGGCGCTGGCCTGTCTCGACCGGGTGGGCATGAGCGATTTCGCCGACCGGCAGATCGGGCAGTTGTCCGGCGGGCAGCAGCAAAGGGTGTTCCTGGCCCGGGCGCTGGCGCAGGGGGCGGACCTGTACCTGCTGGACGAGCCGTTCGCCGGCGTGGATGCGGCGACGGAAAAGGCGATCATCGCGGTCCTGAAGGAGCTGAAGGCGCAGGGCAAGACGGTGGTGGCGGTGCATCACGACCTGTCGACGGTGCCGGAGTATTTCGACCGGGTGTTCCTGATCAACACCACGCGGGTGGCCGAGGGCACGGTCGAGGAGGCGTTCACCGAGGCGCATCTGCACGAGGCCTATGGCGGCCGGCTGGCGACGGCGCAGATGAACGTGGCGGGGTAGGTTTTCGATGGCTTGGACGTGGGACGATACGCGCCCCGGTCCCCGAGCCGGGGCCTTGTGGCTGGCCCGGTGGCCCCGGGTCAGGCCCGGGGCGGGGGTTGCCTGCATCGCCGCGCGCGGGGTTTGAGCCATGCTGCTTGACGCCCTTACCCTGCAACTTGGTTACAACGCCACGCTGGTGACCATCGGCGCCACCCTGCTTGGCATTGCCGCCGGGGCCACCGGTACCTTCCTTTACGTGGGCAAGCGGGCGCTGGTGAGCGATGCGATCAGCCATGCGACGCTGCCGGGTGTCGGGCTGGCGTTCATCGCGATGGTGCTGCTGGGCGGCGACGGGCGGTTCCTGCCGGGGTTGCTGTTGGGCTCGGCCGTCTCTGCCGCGATTGGCCTCCTTTGCGTGAGCTGGCTGTCCACCCGTACGCGGCTGGCGGAGGATGCGGCGATCGGGGCGGTGCTGTCGGTGTTCTTCGGGCTGGGGATCGTGTTGCTGACGGTGATCCAGACGATGAGTTCCGGGCGGCAGGCGGGGCTGGAGACGTTCCTGCTGGGCTCGACCGCCGGGATGCTGTGGAACGACGCGGTGATCATAGCGACCGGCGGCGCGCTGGTGCTGGCGCTGGTGATCCTGTTGCGGCGGCCGATGACGCTGGTGGCGTTCGATGCCGAGTTCGCGGCCTCGACCGGGGTGGACGTGCGGCGGACCGACCTGGCGATGATGGGGCTGGCGCTGGCGATCACGGTGGTGGGGCTGAAGATCGTCGGGCTGATCCTGATCGTGGCGCTCTTGATCATCCCTGCCGTCGCGGCGCGGTTCTGGAGCGACCGGATGGGGCACGTGGTGGGCATCGCAGGCGCCATCGGCGGGGCCTCGGGCTGGATCGGCGCGGCGCTGTCGGCGACGGCACCGGACCTGCCCACGGGGCCGATCATCGTGGTCGTCGCCGCCGCTTTCTTCGCCGTCTCGCTGCTATGCGCGCCGGGGCGCGGAGTGCTGGCCGCCGTGCTGCGGCATCGCAGGTTCCAAGCGCGGGTGCATGTGCGGCAGGGGCTGCTGGCCCTGGCGCAGGAGCAGCCGATCTACGAGGGGCTGACCCTGCGACTGATGCGGCGGGCGGGGCTGATCCGCGCCGACGGCGTGGCCACCGAGGCCGGGCGGGCCAAGGCGGCGCGCGCGTTGCTGGACGAGCGGCGCTGGCAATTGTTGCGCGCCGATCCGCGGCACGAGGCGGCCGCCGCCCGGTATGACGGGCTGACGCCGCTGGAGACGCTTTTGACGGCGGACCAGATAGCCGAGCTTGACCGCTCGCTGAAACCGGAGGCGGCGACATGATGGGCCTGGAATTCGTCTCGCTGTCACTTCCGCCGCTGCTGATCGGGATCTTCGCGGCGATTGCCTGTGCCTTGCCGGGGAATTTCCTGCTGCTGCGGCGGCAGGCGCTGATCGGTGACGCGATCAGCCACGTGGTGCTGCCCGGCATCGTGCTGGCCTTCCTGGTGACGGGGGTTGTGTCCGCTTGGCCGATGCTGCTGGGCGCGGGGGCGGCGGCGCTGGTGACGGTGCTGCTGATCGAGATCATCCGCCGGGTGGGCCGGATCGAGCCGGGCGCGGCGATGGGGGTGGTGTTCACCGCGATGTTCGCGGGCGGCGTGCTGCTGCTGGAGCAGTCGGATACGTCGAGCGTGCATCTCGACGTGCAGCACGCGCTTTACGGCAATCTCGAAAGCCTGATCTGGCTGGACGGGCTGGGCTGGGCCTCGCTTCTCGATTGGGAGGCGCTGAAGGGGATGCCGCCGGAACTGCCGCGGATGTTCTTCACGCTGGTCTTCGTCTGCGGGTTCATCTTCCTGCTGTGGCGGCCCCTGAAATTGTCGACCTTCGACGAGGGGTTCGCGCGGACGCTGGGCTTGCCGACCGGGCTGATCGGGCTGTCGCTGGTCGTGGTGGCTGCCATCGCGGCGGTGGCGGCGTTCGACGCCGTGGGCTCAATCATCGTGATCGCCATGTTCATCTGCCCGCCCGCCGCCGCGCGGATGATGACCAACCGGCTGGAGGCGCAGATCGGCTGGTCGGTGGGGTTCGCGACGCTGTCGGCGGTGCTGGGCTACGTGCTGGCGGGCTACGGGCCACTGTGGCTGGGCGGACAGAACGCGGTGAGCGCGGCGGGGATGATCGCGACGGTGTCAGGGGTGATCCTTGGCGTGGCGGCCGTGGCGGGGCCGTGCCGGCACCGGGCGGGGGCACCTGCGGGGTAGTTCAGAACCGGGGGCCAGCCCCCGGACCCCCGGGATATTTTTGGCCAGAAGAAGCGTGGGGCGGGTTACATGCCCAGGGCCTTGCCCACGGCGGCGAGGCCGGGGGCGAGGAGATCGTCGGGGGCGTGGGTGTCGCAGGGGACGCCCTGGGCCTTGAGCGCGGTGGCGACGGGGGCCGGGGGCGGGGCGATGACCGCGACTTGCTGGCCCAGCCAGTAGGCGCGGGCGGCGGCGAGCTCGGCGCCGATGAGATGGCCGGTGAGGGCCTGCAGGTTGCCGGAAACCTCGGCCGCGCGGAGATGGGCGGCGAGGCGTTCAGGGCGGCTGAGGCTGTCGGCCATGGCGTCGGCATCGGAGGTTTCGGCCCCGCCCAGCGCGTCGACCAGCCGGGGGGTGAGGAAGCTTTGCGAGCTGACCGCCTCGCCCGCGCTAATGTGAATCCAGTGGCTGACCGGGCCTTCGGTGGCGTTGATCACCCCGTCCCAGTTGGGACGGGTCGCCAGGAAGCCGGCAATCCAGAGCCGGACCCAGCCACCGATCACGTCGGGCGGGGAGGACTGGCTGAAACCGAGCAGGCCGCGGCCCTCACGCGGCAGGACCGGTGCCGGCAGATTGGCGGGCGGCCCGTCACCGATGCGGACGATCCGGTCGGGCGGCTCGGAGAGCTTGCCCAGCGCCGCGGCCTCGGTGCCGGCGGTGACCTGTTCCGCAAGCTGCCCGCCCCGCATCACGCAGGCGCGCACACCGTCGGGGGCCCGTCCCAGCGCGATCCAGCCGGTCATTGCGCCCCAAGTTGGCGCAGCACGCCGGAGACGTCGTAGCCCGCCGCCGCCGCGCGCCGCTCGATCTCGGCATCGTCCATGTTGCCGTGCTGGGCAATCGCCCACAGCATCGTGCAGCGCGTGCCCGAGCGGCAATAGGCCAGCATCGGCCGGGGCATCACCTCGAGCGCGGCGCGGAACTCGTCGAGGGCCTCGGGAGTGATCATGCCCGAGACGATCGGCACGGAGCGCACCTCGAGCCCCTGTT
Organism: Roseovarius sp.; assembly: GCF_965228755.1. Taxonomy (GTDB): domain Bacteria; phylum Pseudomonadota; class Alphaproteobacteria; order Rhodobacterales; family Rhodobacteraceae; genus Roseovarius. The sequence continues at coordinate 303,184 of NZ_CBDDIG010000013.1, read as the reverse complement.
TCTCGGCCGCCTCGGCGATGAGGCCGAAGCCGGTCTGGCCCGGCTCCTCGCCATCGGGCCGGTTGCACATGATCGACCGGAAGCCCGCCCCCACGATCTCTGGCACATCCTCGACGTCGATCTGCGGTGAGACCGTGTAATCTTCCGTGATCCGGCGTAGTTCCATGGGCGGTCGTCCTTATCCAAAACTCGCCCGCATTAGCGCCGAAAACCGCACCGATTTCAATGCCATCCGGCGTTGACATTTGAACCGGCGGGGCCAAACCTTGCCAGACGCGGGTGAGGAGGCACGGCAGGATGAGCGAGGGCCGGTGGGAATTCTGGATCGACCGGGGCGGCACGTTCACCGACATCGTGGCGCTGGCCCCCAATGGACACGTGCATACCCACAAGCTGTTGTCGGAAAACCCCGAGCGCTATCGCGATGCCGCCGTGCAGGGCATTCGCGAGGTGATGGAGGAACGGGGGAATTTCGCCGACGGGTCGATCCGGGCGGTGAAAATGGGCACGACGGTGGCCACCAACGCGCTTCTGGAGCGCAAGGGCGAGCGGGTTCTGCTGCTGATCACCAAGGGGTTTCGCGACCTGTTGCGGATCGGCTACCAGACACGGCCGCGGCTGTTCGACCTGCATATAAGGCGGCCCGATCTTCTGTACGAGGAGGTGGCGGAACTCGACGAGCGGCTGGATGCCGATGGCGCGGTGGTGACGCCGCTGGACGAGGACAAGGCCAGGATCACGCTGCAGGGGGCGTATGAGCGGGGCATCCGCGCCGTGGCCATTGCCGGGCTGCACGCCTATCTCAACCCCGAGCACGAACGGCGTGTGGCGGATATCGCGGCCGAAATCGGGTTCACCCAGATCACCGCGAGCCACGAGGTCAACCGGCTGGCCAAGCTGGTGGGGCGCGGGGATACGGCGGTGGTGGATGCGTACCTGTCGCCGCTGTTGCGGCGGTATGTCGACCAGGTGGCCGACGCGCTGGACGTGGGGCGGGCCTGCGAGGCGCTGTTGTTCATGCAGTCGAATGGCGGGCTGACCGATGCGCGGCTGTTCCAGGGGAAGGACGCGATACTGTCGGGGCCGGCGGGCGGGATCGTCGGCATGGTCAAGACCGGCGAGGCGGCGGGGCATGACCGGCTGATCGGGTTCGACATGGGCGGGACCAGCACGGATGTCAGCCACTATGCCGGCGATTACGAACGCAGCTTCGAGACGGAAGTGGCGGGCGTGCGGATGCGCGCGCCAATGATGGATATCCATACCGTGGCCGCCGGGGGCGGGTCGATCTGCAAGTTCGAGGACGGGAGGTTCCAGGTGGGGCCGGAGAGCGCCGGGGCGGACCCGGGGCCGGCGTGCTATCGGCGGGGCGGGCCGCTGGCGGTGACGGATTGCAACGTGTTGCTGGGCAAGCTGAATCCCGGGCATTTCCCGGCCGTCTTCGGGCCGGAGGGGGATGAGCCCCTCGATGCCGACGTGGTGAGGCAGCGGTTTGCCGAACTGGCAGAGACGGTGGCGGCGGAGACCGGGGAGGCGGCGCGCAGCCCGGAGGAAATGGCGGAAGGGTTCCTGCGCATCGCCGTCGACAACATGGCGAATGCGATCAAGAAGATTTCCGTTCAGCGGGGGCATGACGTGACCCGCTACACGCTGCAATGCTTCGGCGGTGCGGGCGGGCAGCATGCCTGCCTGGTGGCGGATGCGCTGGGGATGCGGAAGGTGCTGATCCATCCGCATGCCGGGGTGCTGTCGGCCTATGGCATGGGCTTGGCCGAGGTGCGGGCGATGCGGGAGGTGCAGATGGATGCGCCGCTGGCGGAGGTCGGGGCCGCGCGGGAGGTGCTGGAGCGGATCGCCGGGCAGGCGCGGACCGAGGTGGAGAGCCAGGGGATCACCGATATCGACGTCGCGCGGCGGGCGCATCTGCGGTACGAGGGCGCGCACCAGGCGCTGGAGGTGGCGTTCGGGACGGAGGAGGAGATGCGCGAGGGCTTCGAGGCGGCGCATCGGCAGCGGTTCGGCTTTGCCTCACCCGAGCGGGAAATCGTGTTCGAGATGCTGAGCGTCGAGGCGATCGGGCGCACGGGGCAAAGCCCCGGCGCGGCCCTGCCGGAGGGGGATGGCAAGCCGGTGGCGCAGGTGCCGGTGCATATCGAGGGCGAACGGCGGGAGGTGCCGTTATACGAGCGGGAGAGGCTGTCGCCCGAAAGCCGGATCACCGGGCCGGCGATCATCACGGAGCCCACGGGCACCAACGTGGTCGAGCCGGGCTGGGCCGCGTCGGTGGACGGGATGGGCAACCTGCTGCTGGAACGGGTCGAGGCGAAGACGCGGGATCGCGCGGCGGGCACGGAGGCCGACCCGGTGCTGCTGGAGGTGTTCAACAACCTCTTCATGTCGGTGGCCGACCAGATGGGCGCGACGCTCGAGAACACCTCGGCCTCGGTCAATATAAAAGAACGGCTGGATTTCTCCTGTGCCATCTTCGACGCGCGCGGCGACCTTGTGGCGAACGCGCCGCATGTGCCGGTGCATCTCGGGTCGATGTCGGATTCCATCAAGACGGTGATGCGGCTGAACCCCGACGCGGCGCCGGGCGATGCCTATGTGCTGAACTCGCCCTACAATGGCGGCACACATCTGCCGGATGTCACGGTGGTGACGCCGGTCTTCGTGGACGACAAGCCGGTGTTCTGGCTGGGCTCGCGCGGGCATCATGCGGATATCGGCGGGCGCACGCCCGGCAGCGCGCCGCCCGACAGCCGGCATATCGACGAGGAAGGCGTGCTGATCGACAACGTGAAGCTGGTCGATCAGGGCAGGTTGCTGGAGCAGGAGGCGGAGGCGCTGTTGGCATCGGGCCGCTACCCCTGTCGCAACATCCCGCAGAACATGGCCGATCTGAAGGCGCAGATTGCCGCGAACGAGACCGGGCGGCAGGCGCTTCTGAAGGTGGTGGACAATTTCGGGCTGGACGTGGTGCGGGCCTATATGGGCCACGTGCAGGACAATGCCGAGGAAAGCGTGCGGCGGGTGATCGACCGGCTGAAAGACGGGCGGTTCACCTACCCGATGGATCATGGCGCGGTGATCGAGGTGGAGGTGACGGTGGATGCGGGGGCGCGGGAGGCCACGATCGACTTCACCGGCACCAGCCCGCAGCACGAGGGGAATTACAACGCGCCCAGGTCGATTTGCCGGGCCGTGGTGCTGTACGTGTTCCGGACGATGGTGGGGGCGGAGATACCGCTGAACGAGGGCTGCCTGAAGCCATTGAACATCGCGGTCCCCGAAGGCTCGATGCTGAACCCGGTTTACCCGGCGGCGGTGATTTCCGGCAATACGGAGGTGAGCCAGGCCACGTGCAACGCGCTCTACGGCGCGCTGCACGTGATTGCGGGATCCCAGGCGACGATGAACAATTTCGTCTGGGGCAATGACCGGTTCCAGAATTACGAGACCATCGCCGGGGGCACCGGTGCGGGGCCGGGGTTCGACGGGTGCGACGCGGTGCAGACGCATATGACCAACACGCGGATGACCGACCCGGAGATCCTCGAGAAACGGTTTCCGGTCAGGCTGGAGGAGTTCTCGATCCGGCCCGGATCGGGGGGTGCGGGCCGGTGGCGTGGCGGGCACGGGGTGATCCGGCTGTTGCGGTTCCTGGAGCCGGCGACGGTGACCACGCTGTCGAATCACCGGATCGTTCCGCCCTTCGGCGTAGATGGGGGCGAGCCCGGCAAGGTGGGGCGCAACTGGGCCGTTCTGCCCGATGGGGAGCGGCGCGAGATGGGCGGGAATGACGAGATAGAGCTGCCCGCGGGCAGCGTTTTCGGCATGGAGACCCCCGGCGGTGGCGGCTGGGGCGCGCCATAACCCGCCGATCCGGCTTTGACAGAAAGATGAAATCGCGCGACACTGTGCTACCTCCAGTGGAGGAGGAGCCGGAATGATCAGGAAGATCACCCTTCTGCTGCTGTCGCTGGGCTTTGTCCTGGGCGGGGTGGCGTTTGTTCTGAACGAGCTGAACCTTGCCACCGGAAGCAGCAATCAGGACCATATCTATATCGCGCTGTTCGGTGGCGGGCTGTTGGGCTTCGTCGGAGTCGTGCTGTTCTTTGCCGGGGTCCGGAAACCCGATGACGACGAGGGCGACAGGTACTGGGCGGTGGGCGGCTCGACCCTGGCCGAGGATCCTGAGGACTATCGCGACTGAGCGCGGCCGCCTACCAGCGGTTCAGCGCGTCTTCATCTTCGTCGCGGGCGGCGACCCAGTCCGATCCGTCCTGCGCCACTTCCTTTTTCCAGAAGGGCGCGCGGGATTTCAGGAAATCCATCAGGAACTCTGCCGCCTGGAAGGCGTCGGCCCGGTGCGGGGCGGCGGTGGCGACCATCATGATCATCTCGCCCGGCGCGAGCGGCCCGTAACGGTGGATCACCAGCAGGTCGCCGGTATGCCAGCGGTCGGCGGCCTCTGACGCGATGGCCCCGATCGCCTTTTCGGTCATGCCCGGGTAATGCTCGATCTCCATCGCGCGGAGGCCGCCATCCGGCAGGTCGCGGACGATGCCCGTGAAGGTGACGACGGCGCCCATGCCCGCCTGCCGCGCGGCGAAGGCGCCGGCCTCGGCGCCGAAATCGAACGGCTCTGCCTGAACGCGGATCTCCATGCGCCTCAGCCCCCGGTCATCGGCGGGAAGAACGCCACCTCGCGCACGCCGTCGAGGGGGGCGTCGAAATCGGAAAGCTGCTGGTCGACCGCCACGCGCAGCGCCGAGAGATCGGCGAAGGCAACGGCATAGCGCTCCTCGCGCCCGCGCAGGTCCTCGACCAGCTCGCGCACCGTGCCGGGGGGCGTTTCGATGCGGTCCTTGGGGTGGCCGATGCGTTCGCGCACCCATGCGAAATAGAGAACATCCATCGCGTCAGTCCTTCAGAAACGGGGTCGCCTTGCGGAAATAGTCGAACCCGGTGATGAGCGTCAGCGCCGCGGCGATCCAGAGTAGCCAGAGGCCCACATGGCCCGACCAGACCATGCCGGTCATCTTCCATTGCAGGCCGTGCAGGTCGTCCTCCTGCCCGCGCAGGATTGCGTCGACGAGGTTCTGATCCATGCCTTCGGTGCTGGCCCAGAGGTAATGCTCGAACACGCCCTGGGCAAAGAGCACGGCGATGGCGATCATCTGGGCGGTGGTCTTCCACTTGGCGAGCCTGGTGACCTTAAGCGTGCCGGCGGTGTCGCCGAGGAATTCGCGCAACCCGCTGACGAACACCTCGCGGAAGAGGATCACGGTGGCCGGCAGGACCAGCCAGGGCGACATGCTGGAATAGCCCACGATCACCATCAGCGCGATCACCACCATCGCCTTGTCGGCGATGGGGTCGAGCATGGTGCCGAGCTTGGTGGTCTGTTTCCAGATCCGGGCGAGGTAGCCGTCGAAATAATCGGTGATCGCCGCGCCCACGAAGAGGACCAGCGCAAACCAGTCGGCCCAGGGCCGGGTGAAATAGAGGAACATCACCGCCACCGCCGGCGCCGCCAGCAGCCGGAGGGTGGTGAGCACGTTTGGTATGGTCCACGTCATGGGGCCAGTCTTAGACCTTTCCGGAGGCACGGGAAAGGTCAAGCGTCGCGTGGGGCGGAGCCGATTGGCCGCTTGTCCTGCCGTGCTCCTCTTCGGGGTGACCCGCCGTTCGCGCCGCTTGAATGGCGGCGTCAGGGGCGGTGAGGAATGGGGATGAGGTAAGCACGGGAGGGCGCCGTGGAAACCCCCGGGCGCCTAGCCCTTCTCGTGGAAATAGTCGTAGACCTTCTGGGCCAGACCTTCCGAGACGCCGTCGACCGCCTTGAGATCGCTCAGCGCCGCGCGGCTGACGGCCTTGGCGGAGCCGAAATGGGTGAGCAGCGCGCGCTTGCGTGCCGCACCCACGCCGGGGATGTCGTCGAGCGGCGAGGCCGAGACGCCCTTGGCGCGTTTCGCGCGGTGGGTTCCGATGGCGAAACGGTGCGCCTCGTCGCGCAGGCGCTGGATGAAGTAGAGCACCGGGTCGTTGTGGCGCAGCGCGGTGGGGCGCTTGCCGGTGCGGTGGAATTCCTCCTTGCCGTGGTCGCGGTCGATGCCCTTGGCGACGCCGACCATGGGGATGTCCTGTACGCCCATCTCGCGCATGATCTGGGCCACGGCGCTGACCTGCCCTGCCCCGCCGTCGATCAGCAGCAGGTCGGGCCAGTGGCCCTCTTCGCGGTCGGGGTCTTCTTTCAGCAGGCGTTTGAAACGGCGGGTCAGCACCTCTTTCATCATGCCGAAATCGTCGCCGGGGGTCAGGTCGTCGCCGCGGATGTTGAACTTGCGGTACTGGTTCTTCATCAGCCCGTCGGGCCCGGCGACGATCATGGCGCCCACGGCATTGGTGCCCTGGATGTGGCTGTTGTCGTAGACCTCGATGCGTTTCGGCGGCTCGTCCAGCTCGAACGCCTCGGCCAGCCCCTTGAGCAGCTTGGCCTGCGTCGCCGTCTCGGCCATCTTTCGGGCGAGGCTTTCGCGGGCATTGCGCAGGGCGCTGTCGACCAGCTCGGCCTTCTCGCCGCGCCGGGGCACGAGGATCTCGACCTTTCCGCCCCGCTTGCCCGACAGGGCGTCGGCCATCAGGTCTTCGTTCTCGATCGGGTGCGAGAGGATCACCTGACGCGGCGGCTCCTTGTTGTCGTAGAACTGGCCGAGGAAGGCCTCGAGCACCTCGGCCTCTTCCACGTCGGCGCCGACGCGCGGGTAGAAATCGTTGTTGCCCCAGTTCTGCCCGGCGCGGATGAAGAAGACCTGCACGCAGGCCTGTCCGTTCTCGAGATGCAGCGCCAGCAGGTCGGCCTCTTTCACGGTGCGGGGATTGATGCCCTGGGCCGTCTGCACCTGGGTCAGCGCCTTGATCCGGTCGCGCAGGGCGGCGGCGCGCTCGAACTCCATCTGTTCGGAGGCGTCCATCATCTGGGTCTTCAGCTTCTCCTGCACGTCGGTGGACCGGCCGGAGAGGTAGCGCTCGGCGTCCCGCACTTGCGCGCCGTAATCCTCTTCCGAGATGTAGCCGACACAGGGCGCGGTGCAGCGCTTGATCTGGTATTGAAGGCAGGGGCGCGTGCGGCTTTCGAACATCGAATCCGAGCAGTTGCGGAGCTGGAACACCTTCTGAAGCTGCGCCAGCGTGCGGTTCACCGCGCCGGCGCTGGCGAAGGGGCCGTAATAGGCGCCCTTCTCCTTCTTGGCGCCCCGGTGCTTCTTGATCATCGGGTAGGGGTGCGCCTTGGTCACCATGATGTTGGGGAAGCTCTTGTCGTCGCGCAGCAGCACGTTGTAGCGCGGTTTGAGCTGCTTGATGAGGTTCTGTTCGAGCAGCAGCGCCTCGGTCTCGGTCGAGGTGGTGAGGAACATCATCGACGCGGTTTCGCGGATCATCCGGGCGATGCGCGGCGTGTGCCCCGCGGGCCGCGCATAGTTCGACACCCGCGCCCGCAGGTTCCGCGCCTTGCCGACGTAGAGCACGCGCGCATGGGCATCGAGCATCCGGTAGACACCCGGCGAGGCGTCGAGCGTCTTCAGGTAGCCCTGGATGACGGAATGGCCGGTGCGCGGCGCGGTTTGCTGGGTTTGGTCGTTCATTGGGGGAACTTGATGATTCTTGCTCTGGGCTGCAATCTTAACCGGGCGAGATCAAGAGGAAAGCTTTCCACGATTCCTGTGGATAAGACTGCGGACAACTTCTTGGCATACCAAAATTTCCGTTGTTTTTGGCTGGTTTCCTTAACCTGCCTATTTTTTAGGCAGTTTTGCAAGCCACTGAAATCGTTACAAAAAATAATGTATATACAGCAATCTACTGAAAACATTAAACTTTTTGTAACGCTTCTCTCACGGGGCCGTGACAGGTGTACAACTTGTCGCAGGCTCAGGGCTCGACGCCCTGGATGTCGGGTGTCTGCCAGGCCAGGTGCTGCCCCCCGTCGACACAGATCAATTGCCCGGTGACCGCCCGCGCATCGAGCAGGTATCCCAGCGCCGCGACGATGTCGGTCGCGTCGGCGCCGCGCTTCAGGACGGTGCCCTGCCGCTGGCGGCGGAAGTGGTCGTCGCTCTGTCGGTGGCCGATGATCGTGGGGCCCGGCCCGATGCCGTTGACCCTGACCCTCGGCGCCAGGCCCTGCGCGGCGGTACGCGTCAGGGTCCAGAGGGCCGACTTGGCGATGGTGTAGCTCATGAACTCGGGCGTCAGCTTGCGCACGCGCTGGTCGATCATGTTGACGGCGAGGCCCTGCGCCACCGGTTCGCCGTTCTCGTCCGTCTCGGGCTCGGGCACCTGGGCCGCCAGCGCCTGGATCAGCACGAAGGGGGCGCGCAGGTTGCTTTCGAGGTGCCTGTCCCAGCTTTCGCGGGTGGCGGTGTCGATCCTGTCATACTCGAAGATCGAGGCGTTGTTGACCAGCGTCAGGATCGGCCCGCCCAGCGCCTCGGCCGCGCGGGGGAGAAGGGCCTGCACCTCGTCCTCGACCAGCAGGTCGGCCTGAAGCGCCACGGCGCGGCGGCCCGTCCCCTCGATCTCGGCGACCACCTCGGCCGCGGCGTCGGCAGAGCTGGCGTAATGCACCGCCACGTCATGCCCGCGCCGCGCAAGTTCCAGCGCCATCGCGCGGCCCAGCCGCTTGCCCGCCCCGGTTACCAGTGCCCGTGTCATCTGTCCTGCCCCCCTTCTCAGCTCAGTACGACGAAGACGTAGACGAGATAGAGTATCGTCAGGGCGATACCCCAAAGCCGGCTGATATCCAACTTCAGGAAGACGAACGGCCCCAGCAGCAGCGAGGCCGCCAGCATCACCCACAGGTCGAATTGCAGGAATTCCGGATCGACCGGAATGCGTCCTATCAGGGTGGTGATGCCGATGATGGCCAGCAGGTTGAACAGGTTCGACCCGATCACGTTGCCCAGCGCCACGTCGGCCTGTCGGCGCAGGGCGGCCATCACCGTGGTCGCCAGTTCCGGGAGCGAGGTGCCCAGCGCCACCAGCGTCAGCCCGATGACCGAGTCGCTGACGCCATAGTGCCGCGCGATGATCGAGGCATTGTCGACCAGCAGGTCGGCGCCCAGCGGCAGGCCGGCAAGGCCCAGCACGAGGAAGACGAAGATCTGCCACCACGGCATGTCCGGATCGGCGCCCTCGACCTCTTCCTCGTCATCGGGGTCGAGCACGGCGGCGGCACAGGCCCGGCGATGGTCGCGCGCGTCGCGGAAGGCATCGACCAGAACGTAGCCCAGCAACGCCAGCAGCACGGCGCCCGACAGCACGTCGAACGTGCCGCGGAAGGCGAGGCCGATGAAGATCACCGACGCGCCGATCATGAACAGGTAGGTCTTGCGCGTGTCGCACTGGCTGGTGTGCAGGCCCGAGATCAGCGCCGGCACCCCCAGCACCAGCAGGATATTCGCGGTGTTCGATCCGACCACGTTGCCCAGCGCGAGGCCCGGCTTGTCATCCAGCACCGCGTTGAGCGAGATCAGCAGTTCCGGCGCAGAGGTGCCGAAGGCCACGATCGTCAGGCTGACGATCAGCGCGGGGATGCCGACGCGAAGGCTGAGGTTAACAGCACCTTTCACGAGGGCGTCCCCCGCGAGCAGGAGAATCAGCAACCCGAGTCCCGCAGAGAGCCACGGCATCATTTCGGCTTGCCTTTCCGGCAGTCGCACGGGCCCTTGCCAAGCCGGAACCTGCCGCAATGGCTGCAGCGCGCCGAGGCCAGCTTTTGCTGGCCGGGGAACCTCAGCTTGCCGAACATGGCCATCACCACCATGAAAACGAGGAACAGTATGACGACTTTGACGATCACGTCAGAGGCCGAAGCGGGCAAAGGCCGCCCGCTCCTCGATCGTGTCGATGGCATCCTGCGCCATGGTCGCGCCGAAGCGCTGGAACAGGCTGCGCTTCTTGCCGTAGCGGGCAAAGCGCACCTTGTCGCCGTACAGTGACTTGAGCTTGGGCACCACGTGCCCCACCCCGTCGACCAGCCCCAGCTCGACCGCGCGGGCGCCCAGCCAGAACTCTCCGGTAAAAAGGTCCTGCCGGTCGGCCAGCCGGTCGCCGCGGCGGGATTTGACGTAAGCCGTGAAGGTCTCGTGCATCTGGTCGAGCAGGGACTTGAGGCGTTTGACGTCCTCTTCCTTCTCGGGCTGGAACGGGTCCAGCATGCTTTTCGACTTGCCGGCGGTGTAGACGCGGCGTTCGACCCCCTGCCGGGCCAGCAGGACATGCGCGCCGAACCCGGCCGAGATCACCCCGATCGAGCCCACGATCGAGCAGTCGTCGACCCAGATATCGTCGGCCGAGGCCGCCAGCCAGTAGCCGCCCGAGGCCGCCACGTCCTCGACGAAGGCGTGGACGGGAATGCCCTTTTCCTCGGCCAGCCGTCGGATGCGCGCGGCGATGAGCGAGGATTGCACGGGCGAGCCGCCGGGGGAATTGATCACCAGCGCCACCGCCTTCGGCTTGCCGCGCTTGAAGGCCTTTTCGATGATCGGGGCCAACGCCTCGTCATTGAGCTGGGCGCGGCCGCCCGTACCGATGGCACCATTGAGGCGGATCACGGCGACCAGCGTCCCGCGGTCGACAAGGGGCAAAGAAAGCTTCATCCGCCCGATGTAGATTGCGGGGACCGGCATAACAAGGCGCCGGGGCCCGCTGTTTTACCCGCAGGAGGAAAAAAACTTGTACGCGGGGCACATTATTGGCCGCACTTACCCCGCGGCACGCCCCGCCCTGCCCCTCGCCTTTGGCCGAACGCCCGCTTTCCGGCGGCCGTCACGCGCGAAGGCGCCAGCCGGTCTTGAAGATCAGCCAGATGATCCCGAGGCAGATCGCCGTGAACAGGCCGATGGCGAAGAGGCTGAACCCGATCGCCACGTCGGCCTGACCGAAGAACGACCAGCGGAAGCCCGAGATCAGGTAGACCACCGGGTTGAACATGGTGATCGTCTGCCAGACCGGCGGCAGCATCGAGATCGAGTAGAACGAGCCCCCGAGGAAGACCAGCGGCGTGATGATCAGCAGCGGAATGAGCTGAAGCTGTTCGAAGTTCTTCGCCCAGATCCCGATGATGAAGCCGAAGAGCGAGAACGAGATGCAGGTCAGCAAAAGGAACGCCACCATCGCCAGCGGATGCTGGATGTTCAGGTCGACGAAGAAGGCCGAGGTGCCGAGGATCACGATGCCGATGAACAGCGCCTTGGTCGCCGCCGCGCCGACATAGCCGAGCACGATCTCGAGGAAATTCACCGGCGCGGACAGAAGCTCGAAGATCGTGCCGATGAACTTCGGAAAGTAGATGCCGAAGGAGGCGTTCGAGATGCCCTGGGTCATCACCGTCAGCATGATCAGCCCCGGCACGATGAAGGCGCCATAGCTGACGCCCTCGACCTGGTCGATGCGGCTGCCGATGGCGGCGCCGAAGACGACGAAGTAAAGCGATGTGGAAATCACCGGCGAGATGAAGCTTTGCAGCAGCGTGCGGAAGAACCGCGCCATTTCGAAGGTGTAGATTGCGCGAACGGCCGTCAGGTTCATGCCGCGTCCTCCTCGTTGACGAGACTCACGAAGATTTCCTCGAGGCTCGACTGCTTGGTCTGCAGATCCTTGAGCGCCACGCCCTTCTCCGACAGGCTTTGCAGCAGCCGGGTGATGCCGGTGCGCTCGGCGTTGGTGTCATAGGTATAGGTCAGCGCGCGGCCGTCCGGGGCCAGTTCGAGGTGATAGTCCTCGACCCCCTCCGGCACCGCGCTGATCGGATCCGTCAGCTCGATCCGGAGGCTCTTGCGGCCCATCCGGGTCATCAGCTCCGATTTCTCCTCGACCAGCAGGATCTCGCCCTTGTTGATCACGGCGACGCGGTCGGCGATGGCCTCGGCCTCCTCGATGTAGTGGGTGGTCAGGATGATGGTGACGCCGCTTTCCTTCAGGCCCGCCACCACCTGCCACATGTCGCGGCGCAGCTCGACATCGACGCCTGCGGTGGGTTCGTCGAGGAACAGCACGCGCGGCTCGTGGCACAGCGCCTTGGCGATCAGCACGCGCCGTTTCATCCCGCCCGACAGTTCCATCACCTTGGAGTCGCGCTTGTCCCAGAGCGAAAGCTGCCGGAGCGTCTTTTCGATGAAGGCGTCGTCGCGCGTCTTGCCGAACAGCCCGCGCGAGAAGCGGACGGAGTTGATCACCTTCTCGAACGGTTCCAGCGCGATTTCCTGCGGGACCAGGCCGATCATCTGCCGCGCGGCGCGATAGTCGGTCAGAATGTCGTGCCCGCCCACCAGGGCGCTTCCGCTGGTCGGCGTGGTGATGCCGCACAATGCCGAGATCAGCGTGGTCTTGCCCGCGCCGTTCGGCCCCAGCAGGGCCAGAATCTCGCCTTCCTCGATCTGCAGCGAAACGCCCTTCAGCGCCTCGAACCCGCCTTCGAAGGTTTTGCGCAGGTCTCTGACATCGACAATGGGGGCCATATTCTCACCTGTTCGCGATTGGTAATCCGGCCAACCTAACTTTCGCGCCGGGAAGTGCAATTGGCCCTGACCGCAGTGCGAACTGTGCGAAAATCGCGGAATCGTGAGGATTCACCGCAACTGTTTCCCCCGCTCGAACAGGTGTGTCCGAATTTTGTTGAGAATCAAACACTTTGCTGCCACGCTCTCTTCCTGGGGGCGTCACGGTCGAAGATGAAAGCTTGATTGCTTTCACATTTCTCTTCGGTTGTTCAAGAGTCGGACGTCTGTTGCCATGAAAATTTCCCGTTTGTTCAAACTGGCCGCCGCGGCCCTGTTGCTGGCCGGTTGCGGCGAATCCGTCAGCCGCGATCACCCCTCCCGTATCCTTTTCGTCGGCGACTCGATGCTGGCCTCGCACCGGATGTCCGACCGGGCCGTGGCCGATGCCGTCGAGCAGACATTGCACGAACCGGTGGTCGACCGCTCGGTGATCGGCGCGCGCTTTTTCTACCCGCTTCCGATCTCGGGCAGCGCGGGGCTCAACATCACCAAGCAATACGTGCCCGGCAAATGGGACTGGATCGTGGTCAATGGCGGGGGCAACGACCTGTGGCTCGGCTGTGGCTGCATGGTGTGCGACGGCAAGCTGAACCGGCTGATCTCGAAAGACGGGCGCAAGGGGCGCATCCCCGGCTTCCTGTCGGAGCTGCGCCAGTCGGGGGCCCAGGTGGTCTATGTGGGGTACATGCGCAGCCCCGGGCGCGGGTCACTGATCGAGCATTGCCGCGACGAGGGGGACGAGCTGGAACGCCGGGTCGAGAAGCTGGCCGCGCTGGATAGCGGGGTGCATTTCCTGTCGCTCTCCGACCTCGTGCCCGAGGGGGATGCCTCCTATCACGCGCTCGACATGATCCACCCGTCGATCAAGGGCAGCAACGCCATAGGCCAGATGGTGGCGAACATCATCGAAGGGCCGTAAGGCCGATCTGATACGGACGAGACGGGGCGGGCCTTGGTCCGCCTCTTTTCATTTGGGCGGAACAATTCCGGGTTGGGTGCCGACCCATCGCCGCCCCTGCGCCGTCAGGAGATCAGGCGCTTCAGCCAGCCCTTCTTCTCGGCCTCGGCCTTTTCATCCTCGTCCTTCGGGCCCTCGATCACCTCTTCGAGGCGGGTGAAGAACTGGTCGGCCATCTTCTTGGCGAAGCCGTCGACGATCCGGCTGCCGAGCTGGGCAAGCTTGCCGCCCACCTTCGCCTCGACATCGTAGGACAGAAGCGTGCCGCCCTCGTTCTCGGTCAGGCGCACTGCCGCGCTGCCCTTGGCGAAGCCGGCCGCACCACCCTTGCCCTCGCCGGTCAGGGTCAGCTTCTCGGGCTTCTCCATTTCCGAGAAGGTGACGGTGCCCTTGAAGGTCGCCTTCACCGGGCCGACCTTCTGGGTGACGGTGGCCTCGAACCCCTCCTCGGGCGATCCGGTCACATCCTGGGCGCCGGGGACGCATTCCTGAAGCACGTCGGGGCTGGTCAGCGCGTTCCAGACGGTTTCGCGGTCGGCGTTGATCTGCTTCTCGTCACTCATCTTCATGGCGGCGGCTCCCTCCTGTCGCGCTGTCGGGCCGAGCGTAGCGCAGGGCCGGGGCCGGGCCAAGAGCGCGCCGCGCATCCATGTGGCGGAATGTCGCAATTGAGGATGGAGCGCCCTGCCCGCCCGTGCTAGGCCATCGGGGAAAGGACACCTCATGACAGGGATCGCACGGCTTCAGAACCCCTCGGCGGGGATCGGTTTCATCCTGCTGGCGATTGTGGCGCTGTCCGGGAATGACGTGCTGATCAAATTCCTGTCCGGCGGTTATCCGTTGCACCAGATGGTGTTCTGCCGCTCGGCCATCGGCATCGCCTTCAGCCTTGTCATCCTGCAGTTTGAGGGCGGCTGGACGCTTCTGCGCACCGCCACGCCGGGGCTGCACGCGCTGCGCTGCCTGATGATCATCTTCGCCAACATGACCTATTTCGCCGCGCTGGCCGTGCTGCCGCTGGCGGAGGCGACGGCGGTGTTCTTCGTGGCGCCGCTGATGATCACCCTGCTGTCGATCCCGCTTCTGGGCGAGAAGGTCGGGCCGCTCCGGATCGGGGCCGTGGTGGTGGGGCTGGTGGGCGTGATCATCATGACCCGGCCGTGGGAGAGCGACGCCTCGCGCGACGTGTCGCTGTGGGTCTACCTGCTGCCGGTGATCGCGGCGCTGGCCTATGCGTTGAACCAGGTGCTGACGCGGAAGCTGGGGGTGAGTTCCAAGGCCTCGGCGATGGCGATCTATATCCAGGTGGGGTTCATCATCGTCAGCGGGCTGTTCTGGCTGGTGGCAGGCGACGGGCGGTATGCGGCGGGGGTGGAAAACGGGAGCCTTGTTTTCCTGCTTCGGGCGTGGGTCTGGCCGGAGGGGGCGGATGTGTGGCTGTTCCTGGCGCTGGGGGTCAACTCGGCCATCGTCGGCTATTGCCTGAGCGCGGCCTACCGGATTGCCGATGCCGCGACGATTGCGCCGTTCGAATACGTGGGTCTGCCGCTGGCGATCCTGTGGGGCTGGCTGGTGTGGGGCGAGTTCCCGGGGCCGGTGGTGCTGGCCGGGATCGCGCTGATCCTGGGGGCGGGGCTGTTCGTGTTCCTGCGGGAGCGGCAGAAGAAGCGGTACGTGGTGACGCGGAAGCGGCTGCATCGGCGGTTCTGAGCGGGGCGATTGGGCGCTTCGGTGCGAATCAAGGTTAATGCGTTGATTTTGCAGAGGAAGCCCTGGTCGGTATAACGTCGGTATTTTGTCGGTATTACGTCGGTGTTTTTGGCGGTGTCTGCCTTGGTTGATGTGGCGTGCGTTGGGGGGTGCCACGAGATGTTGCGTGGCGCGCAACGGGGGGTCTGGCGGGGCACTCGGTTGAAACGGCATTTCCCCTGTCTCCACTCTTCGCTACCCTCCGCCTGAAAGAGGGAGGCACACATGCTAAAAGGCATTCGCATCGTCGAGGTCGAGGGGCTGGGGCCCGGGCCGTTTGCCGGCATGATGCTGGCCGATATGGGGGCGGAGGTGATCGTGATCCATCGCCCCGTTTCGGCCAACCCCACGGGCAGCGGGCCCTCGCTGCTCGACCGGGGCAAGCGCTCCATCACGCTCGACCTGAAGGATGCAAGCGACCTTGCGACCGCCCGGGCGCTGATCACCTCGGCCGACGCGCTGATCGAAGGCTTCCGCCCCGGCGTGATGGAGCGACTGGGGCTGGGGCCGGAGAGTTTCGCGGAAAGCAACCCGAAGCTCGTCTATGGCCGGATGACCGGCTGGGGACAGACCGGGCCGCGGGCGATGACCGCCGGGCATGACCTCAACTATATCGCCACCTCGGGCGCGCTTTGGTACGCGGGCGCGCCGGGCGATGCGCCGGTCACGCCGCCGACGCTGGTGGGAGACGTGGGCGGCGGGGCGCTCTACCTCGTGGCGGGGCTGCTGGCGGGGATCCTCAATGCCGGGCGCACGGGGCAAGGCACGGTGGTCGATGCCGCCATCGTCGACGGCTCGGCCCACATGATGGCGCTTCTGATGTCGATGGCGCCCTCGGGCAACACGGTGACCGAACGGGGCCAGAGCCTGCTGGACGGGGCGCATTGGTGCCGGACCTATGCCTGTGCCGACGGGCAATGGATCAGCGTGCAATGCCTCGAGCCGAAATTCTATGCGGAGTTCCTGTCGCGCATGGGCCTTGCCGACGACCCCGCCTTTGCCGCGCAATACGACCGGGAGCAGTGGCCCGATCAATGCGTCCGCCTTGCGGCGATCTTCGCGGGGAAATCGGTGGACCACTGGGCCGGGCTGTTCGACGGCTCCGACGCCTGTGTCGCGCCGGTCCTGTCGCCGGAGGCGGCCGCACGGGACCCGCACATGCAAGCCCGCGCCGTCTGGTCCGAGGCGGGCGCCACCCTGCAACCGGCGCCCGCCCCGCGTTTCGGCGGGGCCGTCCCGGCCCCCGCCGCCCCGCCCGAACGCGGCGCCGACGGCGACGCCATCCGCAAGGAGCTTGACGACAGGGGGCTGATCTGATGGCGGGACATGGACGTGAGAAGCAATCGCAGGCCTGATCCGGCGGATTGCACAACCGCAGGTGCCGCGTTAGGCAGGTAACGCTTGTTCGACCGACAGGTCCAAGCGATCGTAATGACAGCAGGCAGGCCACCTGGGGAGTGTCGGATGACCACAATGCGCGACAAACCCGCCATCTTCATTCTGGCGTCTGAACGGTCGGGCACAAACCTGCTTCGGTCGATCTTGTCCGCGAACTCCCGCATTTCCTCACCGCCGCCGTCGGGGATGGTCTCGGGCCTGCACCCGGTGTTCGAGGCCTTCAAACGCGAAGGTGCAGAATTGCCGCTGGCGAAGATCACCTCCTATGCGAGTGAGCTTACGCAGACGCATATGAACAAATGGCCGCATTTCCCGGATCCCGATGACATTCTCGCGATGCTTCCGAGGGAGCCGAATTTCTGGGATTTGTTCGCAGCCTACAATTCATATTACTTGGAGAAGTGTGGTGGCGAAATCTGGCTGAGCAAGGAGCCAGGGTTGATGGGGCATGCCGTCGAGATTGCCGCGAACTTTCCAAACGCTCATTTCATCTACCTGGTTAGGGACGGGCGCGATGTTGCGGTCTCCATGGTACGCAAAAGGCATTACGCCAACACCATGCGGCAGGGCATGGCACGCTGGAAGCGAGAGCAGGAGGGGATGCTGTCGGCCCTGGAAGACACGCGCGTGGCGAACATAACCCACACGATCCGCTACGAGGATTTGATCACCTCGCCGGAGGCGGTTCTGAGCCCGATCATGGAAAGCGTCGGGCTGGAGTTCGAGGCGTCACAGTTGGAGTTTTACAGCAGTTCGGAGACGATCAAGCACGCTCAGAGCTCGATCTACTGGAAGGAAGTGGCGCAGCCTATCAAGGCGGATAATTCGCGAAAATATCTCGAGGCCATGGATGGACGCGAACTGGAATATGTCGAAGCCGAGGGGGGCAAGGTTCTGCAGAAACTGGGGTACGAGCTGCACAATGCGAACCCCCGCCCCATCCGCCTGCACGAAAAGCTTGCCGAGAAACTGCGCGAGAAGGCGGACGCGCAACCGCGCGACGTGATGAGCGCTGAAGAAGCCGAACAGCGCAAGAAGCTGGCGGACCTGTTCGGCGAGTTGAACCGCCTTGTAGAGAGCGCAAGGAAGGTCTGAGCCTTGCTTCGAGCGAGCGCCCTGTCAGCGTTTCCTGACATCACGCAGCCATTCCGACAGCAAGGCATGCGTTAACCGAGCAGGCGTTCGAACGTGGCGTCGCCTGTTTCCCCGATAGTGCGAAAGTCGCATTTCCGTTCGATCCCGCAGGGCCTTGAGGGTCTGGCATACCGGGTGAGCTTCATCCAACCCGAACGTACGGGCATCCTGATACCGTTGTTCCAACACAGAGATCATGCGCTGCAACAGTCGCACGCGCTTCTCGGAATTTTCTTCACGGTTTAACGGCCGTGTCGTGCTGTTGGTCAGGCCATTTCCAACTCGATAGAGCACAAGATCTTCGTTTATGCAGGAGACACGATCCTCCAATGCGGCCCGAAAACCGAAGATCAGATCCTCGTAGCATTCGGGGTAAGCGATCGGGCCGTACTTTCGGAACAGGTCCTTGTGCCAGGCGGCCGTTGCGCCAAGGTAGAGTTCCATCGAGACCGCGACCGACGTCAGGTCATAAGCCGAGTAGAGTGCACCCTTCTGATAGGTTCTGGGCATTTCCTGCCCATCGAAGGTTTCCACCCGTGCCTGCGAGAAGACCAGCAGCGGATCATCGGTTTCAAAGGCCTCGATCGTTCGAGACGCCCGATTGGGATAGCAGATATCGTCCCCCGCCACGGAGATTATGACATCTCCGGACGCCAGGTCATACGTCCGGTTGACGTGGTCGGCCACGCCCAGGTTCACGGGGTTTCTGTTGAGTACGACCGTGTGAGGACCGTCGTAGCTCTGCGCGAGTGCGGTCATCTTCGTGAACGTGTCGTCCGTCGAACAATCGTCGCTCAACACGATTTCTATGGGATCACAGTCCTGTTGCAGGACAGCCTTGACCGAGTCTTCGATCCAGGCGGACTGATTGTACGCGATTACTACGATGGAATAGGAGTTCTTCACGGTCTGCCGCTGCTCTTTTTTATTTCAGGCTTCGAGTTGATAGTGCTGGTACAGGACCGTTCTGGCGCCGAACATTTCCTTCTGTCTTGCCAGACCCGCATTCAGATTGCGGCCTTGATCGGTCGTCGAGATCCCGAAATCGAACCAGCGACGACTGGCGAAATGCTCGGTTAAAAGGCTGTCGGTCAGGTAATCCAAAGCGCCAAGATCCCGGCCTTCCTCGTTGCTCGTGATATACTGCGCATGCGCCACTTGACCACAGTCGAAAACGACGATCGCCCCGAGAACCTTGTCATCTTTCATGGCGTTGAACAATCTGATGGCCTTCGGGAACTTTCCGGCGAGATATTCTATCTCGGCAAGGGTGTGGGTGGGGCGAGCCCCGTGCTTGGACGAGAGGTTCTCCTCCAGAATGTCCCAGACCGGTGCATACTTACTGTTCTCGACGGCAATCAAACCTGCTTTCCGTGCTTTCTTCACGCCACGTTTTCTCAACGTCGACCAGGGCAAGGGATCCAGCATGTTTATTGTCGACGAGACATCAACCCTGGTCACCACGCCGCCAAAGCGGTGCATCGCATAGATGTCCTCCTCTGCCGGCTGTGTGTGGTAGATATGAGGAGCAGGGCTGTATTGGAGGCTGTCGAAACCGTTGTCGCGAAGATACTGCAAAAGGGTTTCAACAATGAACAACATGCGTTCCGCTGTCATTCTCGGACCTGTCAGAATACCCCCGTAGGTCAGACCCGCGTGGGATTTCAAAACACCCTGCTCTTCACACGCCGGCAATATTGCAACGAGGTCTCCGTCCACAGCCATCATCAGGGAATGGTCGGTGAACCGATCTGCATGGTACTCCATGAAGTCTCGGAAATGCAGGAAGGTTGCGTTCTTTGATGTCTTTACGAACGCGTCCCACACCCCTTTCTTGTCGGAACTGTAACGAGAGATATCGACAGTCATGGTCACGTTTGCATCCTGTCGCTGTTACGGGACGCTGGAAAGATCCGCGGTGGCGTTGTTGCTTCGATCCGGCAAGCTGCTTCTATATCGCCCGACCTCAGCATCTGAGCCTGGCCCGAATTTTCTGTATGATCTTCAGCGCGTTGAACTTGCTCCGCAACATCGCGCAGTGGTCAAGAAACGAAGGCGACTGCTGGCCAATGCCGTAATGTTGAACCAACGGGTAACTGACCACGAACCGTTCCACCAAGGTGATCTCGGACGGTGAAAGGACCTGTTTGTACTTCTCGAGGCTGTTATCCGAAATCGGCTTTGCCAGCTCTTCCTTCGTATACCAGAACTGATCGCTCACATGGTTTTGCCGATCCTCCAAAGGAGCGGGCCGAACCATGCCTTCCTCATACTCCAAACCGACGAATTGGCAGATGTCTCGGACAACGCGCTCGGGGTTGGCGATCAAGTCTTCATAAAGGATCGCTTTCACACGGTCGTATGTCTCGGCCGCCGCCAAACCTTTGCGCCAGGTTTCGTTGATGTCCTTTATGCTGGCCGACACACTGGCGCAAAAGGCAGGCGGACGAAGCCCTTCCGCGAAGTACTTTCGCGCCACCTCTTTATTTGACGCGACAATGGCCCGCGGGTCGCGCAAAACCAGAATACAGTATGCGTTTGGCATACACTCGCAAAGGTCTGCCATGACCAAGGCGTTTGTCGGGGTTTTTTCGCAAAGGATGTTTTTTCCGCTTTCGCGCAGGGCACGCTCGAAAAGCTTCATCGTGAAGCTTTCGACCGCCTTGTCGATATCATCTTTGTTGACCAGGTCCGCGATACGCCCAGTTTCGTGTCCGCCGTGCAGACGGCGACGCAGGGCAGCGATGTCCTTGGTAAAATCAAACTCTCGTCCGGCGTAGATTTCCGAGTGAGACCCCATGATCCTTTGAACGAGTGTCGTGCCCGATCTGTGAACACCGCCGACGAAGATCTGCTTCGCGTCGCGCCTCAAAACGCATCTCCTGTGTCAGACATTCTTGGCCAGTTTGTTGTGCGTCAGAAGTAGAATATCACTACGTTGCATTACAGCCGTATTCAATGCATCAAGTCCCGACACGGCAATGAAACGAGCACTGAAAGCAGGTGGAGTAATTTGAGATGCCCCTAAGTGACTGCAAGCTCATTGATCTCCCGAAAATTGAAGATCGTCGCGGCAATCTTACCTTCGTCGAGGGAAACAACCACATCCCGTTCGACGTCAAGCGGGTCTATTACCTTTACGACGTTCCCGGCGGCGCCGACCGGGGCGAGCACGCGCACAAGCACCTGCACCAGTTCGTGATCTCGATGTCGGGAAGTTTCGACCTGCTTCTGGATGACGGGTTCGAGAAGAAACGGTTCCAGCTCAACCGGCCTTATTACGGCATATATATCTGCCCGATGATGTGGCGCTATCTCGACAATTTCTCCTCCGGGTCTGTCTGCATGGTTCTGGCCTCCGCACCCTATGACGAGACGGATTATATCCGCGACCGCGGCGAGTTTCTCAAAGCGGTGGGGGCGGCGTGATCGTCCCCTTCCTGGATCTTGCGGCGGCACGGGCGGGCATACAGGCCGAGCTGGACCACGAGCTTCTGCGCGTCGCGCATTCCGGCAGCTATGTCATGGGCCCCGAGCTGGAGCGTTTCGAAGCCGCTTTTGCGGCCTATGTCGAGGCCGGCGCCTGCATCGGAACGGCAAACGGGCTGGACGCGCTTCAGCTGGGACTTCTCGCGCTGGGCATCGGCCCGGGCGACGAGGTCATCGTGCCGTCGAACACCTACATCGCCACCTGGCTCGCCGTGAGCCAGTGCGGCGCAATTCCGGTGCCCGTCGAACCACTCGAGGACACGCATAACATCGACCCCGACGGCGCCTCCGCAGCGATCACCGGGCGCACCAAGGCCATCCTGCCGGTGCATCTGTATGGGCAGCCCGCCGACATGGACGCGCTGAACGCCGTGGCCAGTCAGAACGGGCTGAAGGTTCTGGAGGACGCCGCACAGGCGCATGGCGCACGCTACAAGTCGCGCAGGATCGGCAGCGTGGGCACTGCGGCCTGGAGCTTTTATCCCACCAAGAACCTTGGTGCGCTGGGGGATGCAGGGGCTTTGACGACATCGAAAGACGATGTTGCGCAGACTGTCAGGCTGCTGCGAAACTACGGGTCCGAGCGAAAGTACGAGAACGATATTCGGGGCTTCAACAGCCGCCTGGATCCTCTTCAGGCCGCCCTGCTATCGGTGAAACTACGGGTTCTGGACAGTTGGACCGAGCACCGCCGCGCCATCGCGCGCGACTACACCGCCGCCTTTTCCCGCGCCGGGCTGTGCGTTCCTTACGTGCCCGACTGGGCCGAGCCGGTCTGGCACCTTTACGTGCTGCGCCACCCCGACCGCGACCGCTTTCAGGCGCGCCTGTCCGAGGCCGGGATCGGGACCGTGATCCACTATCCCATCCCGCCCCACCTGCAGAAAGCCTATGCCGACCTTGGCCATGGGCAAGGTGCCTTTCCCCTTGCCGAACGGCTGGCGAACGAGGTCATCAGCCTGCCCATGTGCCCCGGACAGACGGCAGAGCAGACCGAGTACGTGATCGAAAAAGTATTGGAGCTCGCCTGAGGCGCTGCGCCGTTTCAGCGATCTCGCCACCGTGCGACCATGGTGGCCTCTCGTTTCCGGGACGCGTCCCGGATGAACAAGCCCTGAAAAACCAAAGGGCCCCTGTGGACCCTTTTAAATGGTCGGAGTGAGAGGATTCGAACCTCCGGCCCCTGCCTCCCGAAGACAGTGCTCTACCAGGCTGAGCTACACTCCGACGCTGAGCCACGCGATTATACGCCTGCCCGGCGTTTTGCAAGTGGCGAAATCATGGAAATCGGTGCAAGGCTTGATATGTAATGACCGGTGACATGACATACCATTTCAAACCCGGCCTGCCGCTGACCGAGAATCTGCGGCGCGTCGCCGATGACCAGATCGGTGCGGCGCTCGACTCGCTGGCGGACGGCGGCGACCTGGAGCCGCGGGTGCATGACGTGCGCAAGCGGATGAAGAAGCTGCGCGGGCTGGTGCGGCTGGTGCGGCCCGGGCTGGGCGAGCTGTACACGGCGGAGAACCGGGAGTTCCGCGATATCGGGCGGCTGTTCTCGGAGTTGCGCGATGCGCAGGTTCTGAGCAAGACGCTGGACGTGCTGGCCGGAAAGGCCGGCGACGACAGCCTGGCCCCGCTGATGAACTGGGCCACCGAGCGCTGCGACGCGATGCTGCACGACCCCGACCTTCCCGGCCGGATCGAGGAGGTCGCGACCCGGCTGGAAGACGCCCGCAAGCGGGCCGTGGCCTGGCCGGTCGAGGGCACCACGCACGAGGTGATCGCAGGCGGGCTGAAGAAGACCTATGGCCGGGCGCGCAAGTGCTGGCGCAAGGCCGGGCGCGACCCGGGGAATGCCGAGCTGCTGCATGAATGGCGCAAGCGGGTGAAGTACCACTGGTACCATTGCCGCCTTCTGCGCGAGGCGTGGCCCGAGACAATGCATGCCAGGATCGACACGCTGGACGAGCTGTCGGACGTGCTGGGCAGCGATCATGACCTGGTGGTGCTGAACGCGGCGCTGAAGGCGGCGTCGGACGACCTGCCGAAGAAGGCCCGCAAGCGGGTCGAGGCGCTGGCGGCGGCGGAGAGCCGGGTGCTGCGCGAGCGGGCGTTCGGGCTGGCGGCGCAGATGCTGGGCGAGAAGAAGGGCGTTCTGGCCGACCGGCTGGCGGGCTACTGGGTCTCGGCGCCTACGGCCGGCGACCGGAAGGCGGGGTGAGCCGGGCGCGGAAGGCGGCGAGCGCGTCCGCCGGGACGCGGTAGCTGAGCTTGCCGACCTGTGGCGCGCCGACGGCCTTGTAGAAGGCCTGCGCGCCGGCGTTGCTGCCATCGGTTTGCCAGTCGAACCGCACGCAGCCTTCGGCCTCGGCGATTTCGACAAGACCCGCCAGCAGGTGCCGCCCCACGCCCCGCCCCCGCGCCTGCGGGTCGACGAACAGCTCCTTCATGAGCAGTGCCGTGCCCCGCCCCGCCGGGAAGGTCAGCGCCCAGGTGGCAAAGCCCACGGGCCGGCCGCCGTCATGGGCCATCAGGCAGGACATGTGCCGGCCGTCATCCAGGAGGGCGATCAGCCGCGCGGTCTCGGCCCCGTCCGGGGGGCCGAGGCGGTAATGGTCAAGGTAGCCGTGGTAGAGCGTCTCGAACGCGGCCCCGTCGCCGGGGGCATAGGGCCGCGTTTCGATCACAGGCTGGCGTCGAGCGCCGCGACGATGGCATCGCCCATCTCGCTGGTCGACACGGGCGTCACGCCCTCTTCGCCCAGCAGGTCGGCGGTGCGGAGGCCGTCGGCGAGAACCTTCTCGACCGCGCCTTCGAGGCGGGCGGCCTCGTCGCCCTTGTCGAAGGAATAGCGCAGCGCCATGGCGAAGCTGAGGATGCAGGCGATCGGGTTGGCCTTGCCCTGCCCGGCGATATCCGGGGCCGAGCCGTGGACCGGCTCATAGAGCGCCTTGGGCCGGCCGTTCGCCATCGGCGCGCCGAGGCTGGCCGAAGGCAGCATCCCGAGCGAGCCGGTCAGCATGGCGGCGAGGTCCGACAGCAGGTCGCCGAAGAGGTTGTCGGTCACGATCACGTCGAACTGCTTGGGCCAGCGGGTGAGCTGCATCGCGCCGGCGTCGGCGTACATGTGGGAGAGCTGAACATCGGCGTAATCCTCGTCATGCACCTTCTGCACGACCTCGCGCCAGAGGATGCCGGATTCCATCACATTGGCCTTCTCCATCGAGCAGACCTTGTTGCCCCGCCGCCGGGCCAGCTCGAACGCGGCGCGGGCGACGCGGTCGATCTCGGACTCGGTGTAGCGCTGGGTGTTGATGCCGACCCGTTCGTTGCCTTCCTCGAAGATGCCGCGCGGCTCGCCGAAATAGACGCCGCTGGTGAGTTCGCGGACGATCATGATGTCGAGGCCGGCGACCACGTCCTTCTTGAGCGAAGAGAAGTCGGCCAGCGCATCGAAACATTGCGCCGGGCGGAGGTTGGCGAAGAGGTCCATCTCCTTGCGCAGGCGCAGGAGGCCGCGCTCGGGCTTCACCGAGAAGTCGAGATTGTCGTATTTCGGCCCGCCGACGGCGCCGAGCAGGACGGCATCGACCTTCTGCGCGCGGTCCATGGTGACATCGGCCAGCGGCGTGCCGTGCTTGTCATAGGCGGCGCCGCCGACGAGGTCTTCGCTGACGTCGAACTTGAGGTCCCGCTTGTCGCCGTACCAGCCGATGATCTTGACGACTTCCGCCATCACTTCGGGGCCGATCCCGTCACCGGGGAGGATAAGAAGCGAAGGGTTGGTCATGGGGGCGGTCCTCTGTCTGGGAATGTCTCGCCATCGCCTAGCCCGAAGCCGGGGGAGGGTCAAGAAAGGGCGGGCTAGGCGCCCTCTTCCCGGTCCCTCTCGTAGCTGTCGGCGAGCGGAAATTCCGGCAGCCACGCCTCGCGGCGGATGCGCCAGGCCTCGTAGGTGGGGCGGAACTGGTCGGGGGCGTCGAGGGCGCCGAGATGCACCTCCCTTTCCCCGCCGCTTTCGGCGAAGAGGGACGAGCCGCAGTCGGGGCAGAAATGGCGGCCCCTGAAGGCCTTCGTTTCCCCCTCCACGGTCACCGCCGCCGCCGGGTAGATCGCCGCAGCGAAGAACAGCGCGCCGTGGTGCTTGCGGCAGTCGAGGCAATGGCAGAGGCCCACCCGGTCGGGCGCCCCCTCCGCCGTGATCCGCACCTTGCCGCAGAGGCAGCCGCCCGTCACCCTGTCCATCCCGCACCTCCCCTTCACATCAGGTGGGGCGCCATCCCCTCGGCCAGCGCATCCCACACCATCGCGATTCTCGGACTATGCCTGAGCGCCTGGTGGGTGGCCAGCCAGACCGGCAGCACCGGCAGGTTCACGTCGATCGGGATCTCCTCGATCCCGGGGTCGGACCGGGCCACGCCGGCCTGGCCGAAGCCGATGCCACAGCCGGCGCGCACCAGTTCCCAGTTGACCGTGTGGCTGTCGCAGCGGAAGGCGAACCAGTCGCGCGTGGCCGGGAAGCCGCGCGATTGCAGTTCGCGGATGATCTCCTCGTTGCGGTCGTAGCCGATGATCGGATGATCGAAGAGCTCGCGCGCGGTGGCGGGCCGCCCGGCCCGGTCGAGATAGGCGCGGGAGGCGTAGATGCCGAGCCGGATGTCGCCCAGGTGCCGGGCCACCAGTTCGAGCTGTCGCGGGCGGTACATGCGGAGCGCGATGTCGGCCTCGCGGAAGAGCAGGTTCTCGGTGCTGTCGCTGGGCACGAGGTCGATGGAGATGCCGGGCGCGTCCAGCCGCAGCTTCGCGAGGATCGGCGGCAGGATCGAGAACGAGACAGTCTCGCTTGCCGTGATCCGCACCGGGCCGGACAGCCCGGTTTCTCGGCCCGCCGCCGTCAGCTCGATCTCGTGCATGGCGGCCTGCATCTTCTGCGCCCCCGGCAGGAGCGCGCGGCCGTTCTCTGTCAGCGCGAGGCCCTTGGGGCGGCGGTGGAACAGCGCCTGCCCCAGCGCGGTTTCCAACTGCCGGATCTGGCGGCCCAGCGTCGGCTGGCTGCCGCCCAGCCGCCGCGCCGCGCCCGAGAGCGAGCCGGTATCGGCCACAGCGAGGAAGGCGCGCACCAGCGTCCAGTCGAGAGAGGAGAGCGATTTATCCATTCACCCATGAATACCAGTTCACGAAATTTTGGCAATTTCCATTCGGACAGGAACAGGTATCGTCGCGTCATCCAATCGGACACACGGGAGCCGAAAGATGCAGAAATCCGTATTGATCCTCGGGGCGTCGGGCCGGTTCGGCCGCAACGCCGCCGATGCCTTCTGGAATGCCGGCTGGTCGATTCGCGCCTTCGACCGCCGCCGCGATGACCTGAACGAGGCCGCGCGGGGCGCCGACGTGATCGTCGCGGCGTGGAACCCCGCCTACCCTGACTGGGCCGCGGAGATGCCCGGGCTGCACGCCCGGATCCAGGATGCCGCGCGCCTGTCGGGGGCGATGGTGCTGATCCCCGGCAACGTCTATGTCTACGGGGCCCAGACGCCCGCGCCGTGGCGAGAGGATACGCCGCACAACGCCACCAACCCGCTGGGCGAGCTGCGCATCGGCATGGAGCAGAGCTATCGCGACAGCGGGGTACAGACCGTGATCCTGCGCGCCGGCGATTTCATCGATACCGAGGCGTCGGGCAACTGGCTCGACCGGATGATGCTGCCGTCGCTGCCGAGGGACAAGCTGACATATCCGGGGCAGCCGGACATTCCCCATGCCTGGGCCTACCTGCCCGATCTGACCCGGGCCGCGGCCGAGATCGCCGGGCAGAAGGAAAGCCTGCCGGGTTTCACCGATGTCACCTTCCCCGGCTACACGCTGACCGGGTTCGAGATGACCGACATGCTGACCGCCGTGACCGGGCGCAGCATCGCGCTGCGCCGGATGTCGTGGCTGCCGCTGAGCCTGGCCTCGCCGGTCTGGCCGCTGGGGCGCTCGTTGCTGGAGATGCGCTATCTGTGGGACACGCCGCACTGGCTGGAAAGCGACCGGTTCGACGAGCTTTGCCCGCGTTTCGCCGCCACGCCGCCGCAGGAGGCGCTGGCAAGGGCGGCGGGGCCGTGGCTCAAGCCGGCGCGGCGGCGGTGTCGCCATCACTCGATGCGCAGGTCGACCCAGACCACCCTGTGACGGCTGGCGGCGCGGGCGGCGTCAGCCAGCGTGTCGCCCTCGCCCGGCCAGAACACGCCTGAGGCCAGCACTTCGAGGCTGGCCGAGGGCAGCACGTAGCTGACCCGCAGGTGCCCCGGCACTGGTGTCGTCCACGCCACGGTGTCGAGCGCCGGGTCGCCCGCCTGCCCCTCGCCCTGTTCCACCGGGCCGGCGCGGCGCGGCACGGGATCCTGTAATCGCGGATCATCCAGCAGGGCCATGATCGCCCCCTTGCGCCCGTCGCCATCGACCGGGTCGAGATTGGCATTGCCCGCCAGCACGAACGCCCCCTCGGCCACCGGCCCGAATGCCCCGTCGAGGTAGCGCTGCCAGAAGGCGATCTCGTCATGGTTCCGCCGGCCGTTCCGGTCCTCCGGCCCGTCGAAGACCGGCGGCGTGGCGTGGAAGGTGAGCAGGTTCAGCCGCGTCTCACCCAAATTCACCGGAACCACCCAGTGCCCGACAGAAGAGAGCCGCTGTACCGCCGCGTTCATCCCGTCATCAGCCATCTGGCCGGGCAGATCGGCCCAGAGCATGTCGCTGAAATCCTGCACCTCCGCTTGCGCCACCGGGTAGCGCGAGAGCACCGCCATGCCCCCCTCGCCCGCGAACCAGCCGTAGCCCTGCGCATCTTCCGGCTCGCCCAGCCGCCCGTCGCCGTCAAGGTCATGCCCGCTCGCCATGCCGCTGTTGGGTTGCAGGGCGAAGACATGCGGATAATCGGCCCCCGCCGCGCCGATCAGGTCACGCAGGGCGCGCAGAGTTTCCTGCCCGTGATCGTAATCCACCCCCTGCAGGATCAGCACGTCGGGCGCCACATGCGCCACCACCTCGGCCACCGCCTCGGCCTGCGGATCGCCTTTCAGGATGTCGCGCAGCAGAAGCCCCGGGCCCTTGCGTGACAGCTCGGTGTGGAATGTCGCGATGCGGAGGGTTTCGGCCACCGCCGACCCGGCCCAGAGCCAGGCAGCAAGGGCGAGGATCAGGCTTCCTGCAACCCGTCGGCGCCATCCTTGCCATAGACCCGGCGGCGCTTGGCCTCGATCAGCTCGGCCACGCGCGACAGGGCGATGCCCCGGATCAACATGCTTGCAGGAAGGAAGGCCCATGCCGTTATCGTCCAGATCAGCGTTTGCGGATTGGCGACCGACACCGGATCGATGATATCCGACGTCGCCTTGATCGCCGTCGGGATAATGAATGGCAGCAAAGCCCCTAATACAATGTTAACGCCGGCATCGCGCTTGAGCCGGTCGACCACGTCGCCGCCGCGCGTCGGATCGAAGAGCGGCAGGTTCACCCACACGTTGAACGACCCCTTGCGCATCGGCCAGTTCAGCATCCGCACGTAGGTGACGAAGACCAGCATCATCACCAGCGAGACGGAATAGGAGATGCCCGCCGCGGTGCGCACGTCCTGCACGAGGCCGGGCCCGGCATCGGGCGGCAGCATCAGGATCACCAGCCGCACCGGCGAATAGGGGAAATCGATCACCCGGCCCAGCGCGTCGCCGATCAGGCTCAGCACCTCGGTCAGCCCGTTCGGGTCGGTCTTGCCCCGCATGATCAGCGAGATGGTGATGATCGCCACGGCCAGGGCGATGAACTTGATGCGGTTGAAAGGCGCGGCAAAGCGGAATTCGACGATGCTGGGATACTTGCCGTAATATTCCATGAAGGTCAGCAGGGCGGCCAGCAGGGCGATGACGACAACGATCTGGGCGGTATCGGAGGCGATGGTCGGCAGCAGCAACGCCGGAAGCGCGACGAGAACCGCCACGCAATAAGCGCGAAAAAGCGCACTGACAATCTGCGAAACCACTGCCCGTTTCCCTTCAAACTGGCCAGGCGCGGTACGACGCCGCGCCTTTGTCCCAACTTGATCCCGCTCATTTTGGCGGTCTGCCTCATTCTTGTCCAATTTTTGCCCCTTTTCCCCCATGGGCTCAAGCTTGGGTGGTAGTAGAGCAGAATTTTCTGTCCAATTGATGATGCAAGTGGTGCGGGAATGCATCAATTTAAGAACGGAAATTTGACGTTCTTGTGTATATACACAAGATGCAGTGGTTGGCACAAATTCCACCACTATACCTGAACGGCGCGCGCTAACTTTCGCTTAAGGCCTGTGGCGCGTTTCCGGCCCGCACGCGGGGCGTGCAGGCCGAAATCCTCGTGGAATTAAGGCAGCGGGGCCGCCTCAGACCCAGGGGCGCTCGGCCGCGGCGCGGGTCTCGAAGGCGGCAATCGCGTCGGCCTTTTCCATCGTCAGGCCGATATCGTCGAGCCCTTCCAGAAGGCAGTGCTTCTTGAAGCTGTCGATCTCGAAGCGGATCACCTCGCCATCCGAGGTGGTCACGGTCTGCGCCTCGAGGTCGACCTCCATCCGCGCGTTCGAACCCTTCTCGGCATCCTTCATCAGCACGTCCACCTGCTCCTGCGGGAGCGCGATCGGCAGGATGCCGTTCTTGAAGCAGTTGTTGTAGAAGATGTCGGCAAAGCTGGGCGCGATGACACAGCGGATGCCGAAATCCTTGATCGCCCAGGGGGCGTGCTCGCGGCTCGAGCCACAGCCGAAATTGTCGCCGGCGACAAGCACCTCGGCCTCGCGGTATTGCGGCTTGTTCAGCACGAAGCTCTCGATCTCGTTGCCGTCATCGTCGAAGCGCATCTCGTGGAACAGGTTCACCCCCAGCCCCGAGCGCTTGATCGTCTTCAGGAACTGCTTGGGGATGATCATGTCGGTATCGACGTTGATCATCGGCATGGGCGCCGCGACCCCGGTGATTTTCGTGAATTTTTCCATTTCTGTCTCCGTCACGGTAACTTGTATTTTACCCATTCGACGTTATATTAAAACGCAAGTGGGCTGGACTTTTTTCGGTCGGCGTTAGGCTACTGGCTTGTCCGGTGGCCTTTCGCTTTTCAAGGGAAGTGTTTGACCCACCATTTTACTTTCCTTTGGATCACATCATAGGAGCGGTTCGGTTGATCTGGACGAAGGTGTTTAAGTCCTACGGGTCTTGCGATCAGGTCCGCCAGCTGCAGTCCTGATGAGTTCGATTTCTTATCGCAAAACCGAATCCTCCAATCGAACTGAGTAATCAGTCTCCTTTGATTTGACGGCAACGGTGGCTGACCATCTGCGATACGCCTGAACACTAGCTCAAGTTGATCATCTTCCGACTTTCCGCGCGATTCTGCGATCACGTGGACAACTTTTCCAAGTTGGTTATGTTCTCGCAAAGTTAGAGCTAAATGTTCCATCGTGAGTTGCAGGCTCAATTCGTACGGCGAAATCGGATTGGGATATCTTTCCGCCAGCTTCGACTTGTCGATAACGGTTGCGGCCAAATCAAAGTCGAATGAAGCAACGAGCTCAGTAACTTCCACCAAGAAGCTCTCACGCAAGTCTCTGTCCCCTCGCAGGACAACAAAATCGCCGCTTTGCCGACGGATGTCACGCTCGTGAAACACGACTTGATCATGGCCAAAGTACTTGAACTTGAGTGCTTGTAGTCTCGGCACCATCACATCGGCGTAGTGCTCCTTGGAAATGCACACGCATGCGAGGACAAACACTGGAAAGTCGCCCTTATCTGCCTCGATCGAGGGCGACCCACTTTCATCCAGATAGATGATGTAATCCGAGAACCCCAAAGATTACATCATCTGCCGCACGTCGGTCAGCTTGCCGGTCACCGCCGCTGCCGCGGCCATGGCCGGGCTCATCAGGTGGGTACGGCCGCCGCGGCCCTGCCGGCCCTCGAAGTTGCGGTTCGAGGTGGCGGCACAGCGTTCTCCGGGCGCGAGCTGATCGGGGTTCATGGCCAGGCACATGGAACAGCCCGCAAGCCGCCATTCGAAGCCCGCATCCTTGAAGATGTCGGCCAGCCCCTCTTCCTCCGCCTGCGCGCGGACGAGGCCCGAGCCGGGCACGACCATGGCGCGGAGGCCTTCCTTGATCTTCTTGCCCTTGAGGATCGCGGCGGCGGCGCGCAGGTCCTCGATCCGGCCGTTGGTGCAGGAGCCGATGAAGACCGTGTCGATCTCGATCTCCGACAGCGGCGTGCCGGCTTTGAGCCCCATGTATTCCAGCGACCGGCGGGCGGCCTCGACCTTGCCGCCCTTGAAATCTTCCGGAGCCGGCACGGTGGCGTCGATGGGCAGGACATCCTCGGGGCTGGTGCCCCAGGTGACGACGGGGGCGATATCCTCGCCCTTGATGGTGATCACCTTGTCCCACTGGGCGTCGTCATCTGAATAGAGCGTCTTCCACCATGCCAGCGCGGCCTCCCACTGGGCGCCTTTCGGGGTGTGGGGGCGGCCCTTGATGTATTCGAAGGTGGTCTCGTCCGGCGCGATCAGGCCGGCGCGGGCGCCGCCTTCGATCGCCATGTTGCATACGGTCATGCGGCCCTCCATCGAGAGCGAGCGGATCGCCTCGCCGCAATATTCGATGACGTAGCCGGTGCCGCCGGCGGTGCCGGTGCGACCGATCACCGAGAGGGTGATGTCCTTGGCGGTGACGCCGGGGCGAAGCTGGCCGGTGATCTCGACCTTCATGTTCTTCGACTTGGTCTGGATCAGCGTCTGGGTGGCCAGCACATGTTCGACCTCCGACGTGCCGATGCCATGCGCCAGCGCGCCGAAGGCACCATGCGTGGCGGTATGGCTGTCGCCGCAGACCACGGTCATGCCCGGCAGGGTCCAGCCCTGCTCTGGCCCGACGATATGCACGATGCCCTGGCGGATGTCGTTGACCGGGTAGTAATGCACGCCGAAATCCCTGGCGTTCTTGTCCAGCGCCTCGACCTGGATGCGGCTTTCGGGGTTCTCGATCCCGTTCACCCGGTCAGGGGTGGTGGGCACGTTGTGGTCGGGAACCGCGATGGTCTTCTCGGGTGCCCGGACGGTGCGGCCCGCCATGCGCAGCCCTTCGAAGGCCTGCGGGCTGGTCACTTCGTGCACGAGGTGCCTGTCGATATAGAGAAGGGATGTGCCGTCCTCGGCCTCGTGGGCGAGATGGGCATCCCAGATCTTGTCATAGAGTGTCTTGGGGGACATGGGTCCTCTCCGGTTCTTCAGATGGAAGTATGGTGTGACAGGAATGGCCGCGCGCTCATAGGCGCGCCAGCACCGTCATCGTCGCGCCGTGGAAGCGCCAGGGCAGGCGCGCGCGGTCATCCATGTCGAAAATCCGTGTCATGGGGATGGAGATATAGCGAGTCCGGCCCCGTCGCAAGAGAAACGCAATTGGAGCCGCCCGTAGCTCCGGCGGGAATTTGAGTATTTCTGGAAAAGTGAAAGCGGGGCCTGTCTTTCATCTTTCCCCAAATACTCAATAGAGCTGTCAGCCGAACCGGGCGCGCCAGCAGGGGGTCAGATCCCCCGCCTCCGCCCGCGCCTCGTAGATGCCGCGGGCGATGGCGCGGGCCACGCAAATGGCGGCGGCATGGCCCAGCAGGAGCGGATCGGCCAGCGGATCGGTGAGCGGCTTTTCCCCGGTGGCGGCGGCAAAGATCAGGTCGCCGTCGAGCGGGGTGTGGGCCGGCACAAGGGCACGCGCCAGCCCGTCATGGGCGGCGGTGGCCAGGCGGGTGCATTGTGCTTGCGTCAACGCGGCGTCGGTGGCGACGATGCCGATGGTGGTGTTGCCCGGATCGCGGCCTTTGATGTGCGGCGCCAGTGGCGGGGCGGTTGGGGCCAGCCCGTGCCCGCCGAACTCCTCGCCGATCTCGAAGGGCGCGGCCCAGAATTGCGGCCCGTCCCCCATGATGGCCGAGCCCAGCGCGTTCACCGCCACCAGCGCGCCCACCACGTGGCCCGAGGGCAGCACCAGCGAGGCCGAGCCGATCCCGCCTTTCAGACCCGCCGTCATCGCCCCCGTTCCGGCCCCTTCCGTGCCCAGCGCGAAACCGGGAGCGGCGGCCTCCAGCGCTTCTGCCCCCAGCCGCTTGTAGGGATTTTCCGGCCAGTCCTTCTCGCCCCCGTTCGCCAGGTCGAACAGGATCGCCCCCGGTACGATCGGCACCCGCACGGGCCCCACGGCGAGACCACGCCCCGAGACGCGCAGCGCGTCCGCCACGCCCGAGGCCGCATCGAGCCCGAAGGCCGAGCCGCCCGAAAGCACGAGCGCATCCACTTCCTGCACCGTCTTGTCGGGCGCCAGCAGGTCCGTCTCCCGCGTGCCGGGCGCGCCGCCCATGACGTGGACGCCGGCGGTGAAGGGCTTGTCTCCGACCAGCACCGTCGCCCCGGTCTTGACCCGCGCATCGCCCGCGTGCCCCACGCGCAGCCCCGCGACATCGGTGATCAGGTTCCGTTTGCCCGGCTGATATGCTTCCGTCACGCACCACTCTCCTTCAGTCTCAAACAGTCTTGACCGGATCGCCCCGGATCGGCAAGAACAGCCACGGGCCCGGGCGATGGCGTCGCCCCCTCACGGCCCTTCCCCACAGTCCTGAACGCCGGGACCTTTCTGATCAAGGAGGGTCTGAAAATGACTGCACGTCCTGACTTCTACCGCTTCCACAATGGCGAGAAGGCGCCCCTGCCCTTCGCCAATTCCGAATACGAGGCCCGCCTCGCCGATCTGCGCGACACGATGGAGCAGATGGGTGCCAGCGCCTGTGTGCTGACCTCGATGCACAACGTCGCCTATTTCTCGGGGTTTCTCTATTGTTCCTTCGGGCGGCCCTATGCCTGTGTCGTGACCGAGACCGACTGTGTCACCATCTCGGCGGGGATCGACGCGGGCCAGCCGTGGCGGCGGTCGGTGGGCGACAACATCACCTATACCGACTGGCAGCGCGACAATTTCTGGCGCGCGGTGCGCGAGGTGACGGGCGAGAACGCGGTGATCGGCTACGAGGGGGATCACCTGACGCTGGCCGGGCGGGACAAGCTGGAGGATTTCCTCAAGCCGCTGACCATGCTGGATATCGCGCCGGCGACGATGCGCCAGCGGATGATGAAATCCGAGGCCGAAATCGCGCTGATCCGCAAATGCACGGCCATTGCCGATGTGGGTGGTTACGCGATCCGCGACGCGGTGCGCGAAGGCGTGCGGGAGATCGACGTGGCCATGGCGGGGCGCGACGCGATGGAGCTGGAGATTGCGCGCGTCTTTCCGGAGGCCGAGTATCGCGATACCTGGGTCTGGTTTCAGTCGGGGCGGAACACCGATGGCGCGCATAACCCGGTCACGGCGCGGCCATTGCAGCGCGGGGATATCCTCAGCCTCAATACCTTTCCGATGGTGTCGGGCTATTACGTGGCTTTGGAGCGGACGATGTTCCTGGGCGAGGTTGATGAAGCCTCCCGCAGGATATGGGAGGCCAACGTCGCCGCCCACGAATACGGCATGTCGCTGTTGAAGCCGGGGGTGAGCTGTGCCGAGGTCACCCATAAGATCAACGCCTTCCTCGAAGAACGTGACCTGCTGCAATACCGCACCTTCGGCTATGGCCATTCCTTCGGCATCCTCAGCCATTACTATGGCCGAGAGGCGGGGCTGGAGCTGCGCGAGGATATAGACACGGTGCTACAACCCGGCATGGTCATCTCGATGGAGCCGATGCTGACCCTGCCCGAGGGGGCGCCCGGTGCGGGGGGCTATCGCGAGCATAACGTGCTGGTGATCACCGAGGAGGGCCACGAGAACATCACCGGCTATCCCTACGGGACGGGGTTCAACGTGGTGGGGTGAGGCTAGCTCCGTCCCGGCCTCCGCGCCGGGGCGTCTTGCTGGCCGAGAGGTCCCGGGTCAGGCCCGGGACGGGTATCATTTTCTTCCCCGCCCCGGCCCCCGAGCCGGGGCCTCCCTACGTCAAGGACATCCTGGGCCAAACCTGCGGCTTCCCTCCCTGCGATCGCCGAAATGACCCACCGTCACACTTTGCTTTCCCGCGCCCTCTGGCATGCTGTCCCCGAACATCCAGCCGGAGCCCCGCCCATGACCCCGCTCGAAGACTTCGCCGCCGCCGTCAGTGCCCGCGCCAAGGGGCGTATCCGGGGCTCCGTCGCGCTCGACATGCCCGATCTCGGCCGTCTTTACGTGGACGAGACCGGCGCCGTGGAAAGCGACCGCGAAGCCGACCTGACACTGACGGCCACCTCGCAGGTCTTCCGTAATATCGTCGAAGGCAGCCAGAGCCCCACCACCGCGGTGATGACCGGCAAGCTCAAGGTCGACGGCAGCCCGATGCGGGCGCTGAAAGTGGGCGAAATCCTCAGCGCGGCGCCGTAGGGCATCGGGGACCGCATAGGCCCCCGCTCCCCTATCACGTCATCGCGAAGATCCGCGCCGGGCCGCCGGAGCCGCCCTTGTGCTTGGGCGCCCCCACGACGATGGTCGCCCCGGCGGCGGGCAGCTTGTCGAGATTGGCAATGCACTCGATCCCGAACCGGCCGGAGGGCAGCCAGGCGTAATGCGTCGCGAAATCGGGCGAGGGCCCGTGGTCGAGCGACAGGGTGTCGACCGCGATCGACTGGGCCGCCGTCTCCTCGATCAGCATGGTGGCCGCATCGACATGGAAGCCGGGGAAATGCATCGCCCCCTCCCCGTCGGCGTTGCGATAGCCGTCACCCCCGACCTTGGCGCCCCAGCCCGAATGCATGGCGACACAGGCATTCTCGGGAATCTCGCCATTGGCGTCGATCCAGGCCTTCAGATCCTCCGGCGTCACCTGCGTATCCGGGTCATCCTCGGCCCGGGCGGCGATATCCACCACGCAGAGCGGCGCCACCAGCGACGACACCGGCAATTCGTCGACCGAGGCGCCATCGGCCGAGAAATGCATCGGCGCGTCGATATGGGTGCCGGTGTGTTCATTGAGGCTCAGGTTGAAAAGGTTGAACCCGTGTTCGTCGAAATTGAACTTTGCCTCCATCTCGATGCCGGGGACGCCGAAGAAGGTCGGGAAATCGGGGCCGTAGGCATGGGTCAGATCCTCGACCGCACCGTGCCCGGCGGCCATGGCCGGCGGCGCGGCGATCGTGCCGCCCAGCACGGCGGCGGCACCGGTTGCGGCGGTGGCCGCAAAGAAACTTCGCCGTGACAGCATCTTTTCCTTCACGGCGTTCATGACGCAGATATCACACATGGATCGCACTCCCTGTTTTATGATTATCCCGCCAGTCTACCGCGAATCCGGCCCCGGGCCCAAATGGAGTCTCCGCCCGCCGCGCCGAGGGCCCTGCCGCCGCCGCGAAATTCCGCACCTCGCGGCGCTCACGTCTGGCCCATGGCCTCACCATGCCTATATGCAAGACCTACAGGCAGGAATCGCGCGAACAGCAGGAAAGGGGGCCGGCATGGTCTACGTCAAATGGGTTTTCATCATCGCCTTCTGGCTGCTTGTGGGCGCCTTCCTGCACTACACCCTGCCGCAGCACGACATCGCGCGGATCACCGACACCTATGAAAAACGGGTCGATTTCGGCGAGAACTCGATCTTCTGGGCGAACCAGGGCACGGGCGAGGCCGAGGGGACGGTGAACCGCGACGTATTCTTCATCACGGCGGTACGGTCGAACGGCCGGGTGATGGTGTATCGCAACGAGGATACCGGCTGGGGCTGGCCGCCCTATTTCAAGTTCGACACCTCGAACCTTCAGGCCGAGGCGGCCGACCTGAGGTCGACCTCGGAAAACCCGCGCTGGGTGTCGATCCGCCACTATGGCTGGCGGAACGAGTTCATCTCGATCTATCCCAACGCGGTGAACGTCAAGATTGTCGCCGGGCCGGACGTGCGGATCATCCCGTGGTTCAACATCATCGTGCTGACGGTGCTGGCCGCGCTGTTCTGGGCGATCCGCGTGCGGTGGAAGCGGTTCCGGCGGAACCGGGTCGATCCGAAGGTCGACGAATGGACCGACGGGTGGGGCTGAGCCCCGGATGTGCCTGCGCCCGCTGAACCGTCGGGTTTTGGATATTTATTCCCAAGAAGAAGCCGGGGGCGCGGCCACCCGCAAGGGCTGACGCGCGGCGGTCAGCGTTTGCCGTAGTAGAGGCCCACCACGTGCTCGGCTTCCGCGAAGAACAGCCAGCGCGAGGCCGCGACGCCGGCAAGGTGGCTGATGACCGCCACCAGCGCCAGCGCGTGCGAGAACGGCATGAGCAGCAGCGAGAAGGGCAGCACGTAGCCCAGCAGCATCGCGATCGAGCGCAGCTTGGTGGCATGTTTGCGGCCCACCTGGAAGGTGAATTCCCGCAGCAGGTAGTTGCTGCCGGTATGCGGATGCTCGAAGGAGCGCACCTTGCCGGTGCCGCCAAGCCCGGTGGCCGTCGCCAGTGTCGTGCCGCTCTGCGCGAACGCGCCGTCGCCGCGCATCCACCACAGCACCTGTGCGGCCGCCGCCAGCGGCAGGAGCAGCATCGCCGCCTTCACCTGACCCGCCAAGAGCGCGCCGCCGGCGATGGCCAGCATCAGGTAGAGGAGCGGCGTGAGCGGTGTCTTCCAGCGCGGCACCGTGGACATTTGGGCATAGATCATCGCCGTGCAGAACACCGTGCCCAGCGACAGAACCGCGCCGATCACGCCGAGGAGGCGCCAGCTTTCGCCCCAGAACACCTGCCCCGCGCCATAGACAGCCATCACCAGAAGCGTGGCGACCGAGACGACGCCCTCGCGGCTGAGCCATGATGTCCGCCACTGGGTGAAGGCCAGCAGGGCGCGTTCCGGGTGGCCGAGGTGGAAGGTCGAGGAGACCAGCCCGCCCACCGCCAGCGCATAGGCGATGGCGAAGAAGGTGAAGGCGACCCAGCCGGTGACCTCCGGAAAGCCGAGGCCCAGCCAGGCCAGGAGGCCGAAGCCCAGCCCCGACAGGGTGGTGAAGATGATGACGGACGGCGCCGGATGCATGTCAGAGCTTCTCCAGTGTACGATCAAGCCAGCCGATGAACCCTTTCGGCTCCTCCGCCACCGGCTGAAGATAGGGCGCCAGCACGTCGACCTGGTCGAGTTCGTCCTTGGGCCGGGGCGGCAGGTACTTGTTGACGGGCTTCGTGCCCTGTTCCGGCATCAGGTCCATGCCGCCGCGTTCCTCGACCAGTTTCGAGACAGCGCTCTCCGTGTCGCCCAGATCGCCGAAATGCCGTGCGCCCGCCGGGCAGGTGCGCACGCAGGCGGGCACCCGGTCTTCCTCGGGCAGGTTCACGTTGTAGATCCGGTCGACGCAGAGCGTGCATTTCTTCATCACCCCCTCCGCCGCGTCCATCTCGCGCGCGCCATAGGGGCAGGCCCAGGCACACAGGCCACAGCCGATGCAGGCGCTTTCGTTCACCAGCACGATGCCGTCCTCGACGCGCTTGTAGCTGGCGCCGGTGGGGCAGACGGTCACACAGGGCGCATCCTCGCAATGCAGGCAGCTTTTGGGGAAGTGGATGAGCTGCGCCGCCCCTTCCTCGGGCTGGACCTCGTAGGAATGCACGCGGTTGAGGAAGGTGCCCGAGGGGTCGGCGCCGTACGGGTCCTGGTCGGACAGGGGGGCGCCGTAATTCTCGGTGTTCCAGCCCTTGCAGCTGACCACGCAGGCGTGACAGCCGACACAGGTGTCGAGGTCGATCACCAGCCCCAGCTTGCGGTCGGTTTTCTCGGGCAGGCTCGTCATACCGCCTCCTTCCGTCTGGCACGGGTTTCGGTGAAGTCCGCGACATCCGCCGCGAAACGATCGGGGTTTTCGAGGAAGGGCGCGTGGCCGGTTCCGTCGTAGGGCAGGTAGCGGGCGTCTTGCATCAGTGCCGCCGCCGCTTCGCCCGTGGCGGCGGAGACCACGTCGTCCTTCACGCCGTGGATCACCAGCCCGGGGCAGGTCATCGCCGCGTAGACCGGGCGGAAATCCCATGCCGGCGCGAAAAGCGCCCGGCGCACATGCGGCGGGCAGAGCATGTTGGCGCCGACCAGCTCACCATACGCCTGCGTATCGAGCGGCTGCGCCGTGCACTCCCGCACGAACTTTGCCGTCGCGGCCAGCCGCCTTGGCAGGTCGTCGGTGTAGAGGTCGCGCTGCACGCCGGGGCTCGACGGCCCGACCATCCAGTCTTCCCGCGCCGCGCCGATGGTCAGGATACCGCCCGCCAGCACGACACCGGCCAGGGCGTCATCGCCATGCACCGACAGGTAGGAGGCGATCACCCGGCTGCCATAGGACCAACCCACGAGCACCGGCTTTTCCAGCCCGTAACCTTCGATCACCGCTTTCACATCATCGGCCCAGAGGGACGTGTCGGTATAGGGCCCGTCGCCCTCCGGCTTGTCCGACGCGCCGTGGCCGCGCAGGTCCATCGCCACCACGCGGAAGCGGTCCTTCAGACGGTCCATCACCGGCCGCCAGCAGACCGATTGCTGTGCCCAGCCGTGGATAAACAGCAGCGCCGGGGCGTCCTCGGGGCCCTCGGCATACGTGGCCAGCCGCACGCCGTCACGTCCCGTGATCTCCGGCGCGCTCATTTGCCCACCTTCCAGCGCAGCTCGTCCGGCCCCTTGCCGACGGGCGAGCGGATGGCACTGAACTCGGGCTTCGCCTGGTCCGGCGCGGCGGTCTTCTCGATCTTCACCCGCAGGTCGAACCACGCCGCCTGCCCGGTGATCGGATCGGAATTCGACCAGCGCAGCCCGTCGCCCTTGGGCGGCAGCAATTCATGGATCAGGTGGTTCAGCAGGAAGCCCCGCGTCGCCTCCGGCGCATCCTCGTCGAGCGCCCAGGCGCCCTTGCGCTTGCCGATGGCGTTCCATGTCCAGACCGTGTTCTCGTTCAGCGCCGCCATATGCGCCACCGGCACCACGATTTCGCCATGGGCGGACGTGACCTTCGCCCAGTCGCCCTCGGCAAATCCCTCCTTCTGCCAGATCTTGGTCGGCACGTAGAGCGGGTTCTGCCCGTGGATCTGCCGCAGCCACGCGTTCTGCGAGCCCCAGCTGTGGTACATCGCCATCGGCCGCTGGGTCAGGGCGTGGACCGGGTATTCCCCGGTGTCGATGCTGCCGTCCTCGAAGGGCGGGTACCAGACCGGCAGCGGGTCGAGGGTCTGCTTGATCCGCTCGCGCAGATGCGCGGGCGGCTGGCGCTCGCCATGGCCCTCGGCGGCGAGCTGGAAGTGGCGCATCGTCTCGACATAGAGGTCGAAGACATAAGGCTGCGGGCTGTCATAGATGCCCATCCCCACGGCCCACTCCTGGTAGGCCATGTTCCACGGCTTCATATAGGCCGCCTCGTCGGGGATGTGCTTGATGAAGAACCCGCCATTGGCGATGTAGCTTTTCAACTGCGAGGGGTTCGGCGCGCCGCGCCCGTGGGTGAGGCCGGTCTTGCCGCTGCGCCACCCGGCGAGCGGGCCGATGCCCGGCTTGCGCTCGTGGTTGGTGATGTAATCGGCGTAGTCGGTGTATTTCGCGGCACCCGCCTCATCGGTGAACCCCGGCAGCTTCAGCTTGTTGGCCAGCTGCACCAGCACCGTCTGGAAGCCGCGCACGTCGCGGTCGGGCTCCACCACCGGCCAGCGGATCGCGTCGGCCGCCGCGTCCGCCTCGCAGATCGGGCGGTCGAGCAGGCTGATACAGTCGTAGCGCTCGAGATAGGTCTTGTCGGGCAGGATCAGGTCGGCATAGGCGACCATCTCGGAGCTGTAGGCATCGGAATAGATGATCCGTGGGATGACATACTCGCCGTTCTCGTCCTTGTCCGTCAGCATGTCGATCACGCCGCGCGTGTTCATGCTGGAGTTCCACGACATGTTGGCCATGTACATGAACAGCGTGTCGATCTTGTAGGGGTCGCCGGCATGGGCGTTGCTGATGACCATGTGCATCAGCCCGTGCGCGCTCATCGGGTTTTCCCATGTGAACGCCTTGTCGATCCGCGCCGGGCTGCCATCTTCCTTCAGCGCAAGGTCTTGCGGGCCGCGCACGAAGCCCAGGTGCGGGCCGTCGAGCGGGGCGTCGGGGGTGGACTTGCAATGCGGCGTCGGGTGGGCATGAACGGGCTTGGGATAGGGCGGCTTGAACCGGAACCCGCCCGGCACCTCGACCGAGCCCAGCAGGATCTGCAGCATGTGCAGCGCCCGGCAGGTCTGGAACCCGTTGGAATGGGCCGAGATGCCGCGCATGGCGTGGAAGCTGACCGGGCGGCCCTTCATGACGGAGTGCTTCTCGCCGCGGAAATCGGTCCATTCCCGCTCGAGCACGATCTCTTCCTCGAAGGCCACGCGGGCGAGTTCGTTGGCGATGGCCCGGATTTTGGCGGGTTTCACGCCGCATTGCTCGGCCACCGCCTCGGGCGCGTATTCCTTGGCAAGGTAGCGCGAGGCCATCAGGTGCATCACCGGCTTGTGGGTGATCCCGCCCTGCCGGTAGCTGGCGGAAAGATCGGGCCGCACGCCCTTCTGGTCGAACGGCGCCAGCTTGCCGGTGTTGCGGTCGATCACCTGCGGCTTGCCGTCGGCGTCGCGCAGGAACAGCCCATACTCGGGCGACTTGGAATCCCGATTCACCAGGCAGGCGGCGTTGGTGTAGCGGGCGAGGTAGTCGAGGTCGATCTTGCCGGCCTTCAGCAGGCAATGCACCAGCGACAGGATGAAGAGCCCATCGGTGCCCGGCGTGATCCCGACCCAGTCATCGGCGACGGCATTGTAGCCCGAGCGGATCGGGTTCACCCCGATCACCTTGGCGCCGCGCGCCTTGATCTTGCCGATGCCCATCTTGATGGGGTTGCTGTCATGGTCCTCGGCCACGCCGAAGATCATGAACAGCTTGGTATGGTCCCAGTCGGGCTGCCCGAACTCCCAGAAGGCGCCGCCCATGGTGTAGATACCGGCGGCGGCC
This sequence comes from Roseovarius sp., assembly GCF_965228755.1. Classification (GTDB taxonomy): domain Bacteria; phylum Pseudomonadota; class Alphaproteobacteria; order Rhodobacterales; family Rhodobacteraceae; genus Roseovarius. The sequence goes on along the minus strand of NZ_CBDDIG010000013.1, from coordinate 260,864 downwards.
ATGTTGACCGAGCAGAAGCCGCCATGCGCGGCATAGTTGGGCGTGCCGAAATTCTGCGCCCAGAAGCTGGTGAAGGACTGGCTCTGATCCCGGCCGGTGAAGAAGGCGAGCTTCGACGGGTCGTTCTTGCGCAAGGGCGCCAGCCAGCCGGTGGCGATATCGAGCGCCTCGTCCCAGCTGATCTCCTCGAACTCGCCCGAGCCGCGCGGGCCGACACGCTTCAACGGCGCCCGCAGGCGTGACGGCGCGTTGACCTGCATGATCCCGGCGCTGCCCTTGGCGCAAAGCACGCCCTTGTTCACCGGATGGTCGCGGTTGCCCTCGATATAGGCGACCTTGCCGTCCTTCATGTGCACGTTGATCCCGCAGCGGCAGGCGCACATGTAGCACGTGGTCTTCCGCACCTCGTCCGACACCTTGGGCGAGGTATTGATTCGCGGCTGCTCAAAGCTCATGTGAAATCTGTCTCCCGATCCGGCGGCACGTTATGATAGGTTGATAGGGCCGGCGACCCTTTTCCTGAATTTCCCGCCCGTTGGAAACCATGCGTTCCACGTCGAGCGGAAATCCAGACGATTTTCCCACGCGATCCAATCATCCGGCCCCCAGCAAGTCCAGCGCATCCGCCGCGATCCGGCGCTCTTCCTGTGCCTCGACGATCCAGCAGCCGACGTCGGATCCATCGGCATGCAGCCTCGGGCGGCCGGCGTCGTTGGCTTCTTGGTCGAGCTGCAGCCCCAGCCAGCCCAGCCCCTCGGCGATCCGCGCGCGGACCGGGGCGGCGTTCTCGCCGATGCCGCCGGTGAAGGCCACGGCATCCAACCCCTCCATCGCCGCGATCATCGAGCCCGCGTGCCGCACCGCCCAGTAGCAGAAATGCTCGACCGCGAAGCGGCTCCGCTCGCCCTCATCCTCAAGCAGCGCGCGCATGTCGGAAATGCCGCCCGACAGGCCCCAGAGCCCGCTTTCCTTGTTCAGCATCCTGAGCGTCGCATCCATCCCGTCCTCGCCCGCGAGGCGGAGGACGGCATTGCCGTCGATACTGCCCGCCCGCGTGCCCATGCTCAGCCCCTCAAGCGGCGAATAGCCCATGGTCGTGGCCACGGATTTCCCGTCGCGGATGGCGCAGATCGACGCGCCGTTGCCGAGGTGGAAGGCCAGCAGCCGCTTGGGCAGCGCCTCCCCCGTCACCTCCGGCATGGCCCGCACGAGCGAGGCATAGGAGAGCCCGTGAAACCCGTAGCGCCGGATGCCCCGCGCCTCGATATCCGCCGGCAGGGCATAGCGCTTGGCCACCTCGGGGTTGGAGGCGTGAAACCCGGTGTCGAAACTGGCGCATTGCGGCAGGTCCGGCGCCAGCCGCGCCAGCGTCTCGATGGCGGCAAGGTTGTGCGGGTTGTGCAGCGGCGCCAGCGGCACGCAGCGCCGGATGCCGGCCAGCACGTGCACGTCGATCTTCGCCGGCGCCGTCAGCTCCATGCCGCCATGCACCACCCGGTGCGCCGCCGCGCGGAACCGGTCGGCCGAGAAGCCCTGCGCCGCCAGCCCTTCCAGCACCGCCGCCAGCGCGGCGGCATGGGTGCCGAACGTGGCTTTCTGCCGGTTGCGCCCGACGCGCAGCGCGCCCTCGCCGCCGATGCCGTCGGCCATCCCGCGCAGCCGCTCCTTCAGGTCGCCGCCGAACACCGCGAACTTGATCGAGGAGGACCCGGCATTGAGAACCAGTATCGCGTCCTCGCCGCCGGCACCGCTCATCGGCTCAGACCACCTGCTCGCGCATGTCGGCCGGGTCGATGCCCGCCACTTCCACCGGCTTCTTCATCGCGTCGCGGCGGAACGGCTCGCCCAGCTCCTGGTTGATCATCGCCTCGATCAGCGTGGTGGTGCCGTTCTCCATCTGGTCCTTGATCGCCTGGTTCAGCGCGTCGGTCAGCTCGTCCATCGTCCGCGCCACCACACCCTTCAGCCCGCAGGCATTGGCGATCCCGGCATAGCTGACGCCCTCGTCCAGCTCGGTGCCGACGAAGTTGTCGTCGAACCACAGGGTCGAGTTCCGCTTCTCGGCGCCCCACTGGTAGTTGCGGAAGACGATCTGCGTCATCGCCGGCCATTCCTCGCGGCCGATGGCGGTCAGCTCGTTGACGGCGATGCCGAACGCCCCGTCGCCGGCAAAGCCCACCACCGGAACGTCCGGACAGCCGATCTTGGCCCCCATCACCGAGGGCAGGCCATAGCCACACGGCCCGAACAGCCCCGGCGCCAGGTATTTCCGGCCTTCCTCGAAGGACGGGTAGGCGTTGCCGATGGCACAGTTGTTGCCGATATCCGACGAGATGATCGCCTCCTTCGGCAGCGCCTGTTGTATCGCCCGCCACGCCATGCGCGGGCTCATCCAGTCGGGCTTGTCCTTGCGCGCGCGCTCGTTCCACGTGGTGCCCGGATCGTCATCCTCGTGATCCATGCTGGACAGTTGCTGCGCCCAGGCCGATTTCGTCTTGGCAATGAGCGCCTTGCGCTCGTCGCGCCCGGCATCGCCCGCGCTGTCCGACAACCGCTCGAGAATGCCCTCGGCCACCGCCTTGGCATCGCCCACGATCCCAACGCTGACCGGCTTGGTCAGCCCGATCCGGTCGGGGTTCAGGTCGACCTGGATGATCTTGGCGCCCTTGGGCCAGTAATCGATGCCATAGCCCGGCAGGGTCGAGAACGGGTTGAGCCGCGTGCCGAGGCACAGCACCACGTCCGCCTGCGAGATCAGCTCCATCCCCGCCTTCGACCCGTTATAGCCCAGCGGCCCCGCGAAGAGCGGGTGCGAGCCGGGGAAGGCGTCGTTGTGCTGGTAGCCCACGCAGACCGGCGCATCCAGCCGCTCGGCCAGTTGCTTGCTGGCCTCGATCCCGCCAGCCAGAACCACGCCCGCGCCGTTCAGGATCACCGGGAACTTCGCGGCGTTCAGCAGCTCCGCCGCCCGGTCGAGCGACTCCTTCCCGCCCGTCGGCCGCTCGAACGCCACGATCTGCGGCAGCTCGATATCGACCACCTGCGTCCAGTAATCGCGGGGCACGTTGATCTGCGCCGGGGCGCTGGCGCGCTTGGCCTTGAGGATCACCCGGTTCAGCACCTCGGCGATCCGCGTCGGGTCGCGCACTTCTTCCTGGTAGGCCACCATGTCCTCGAACAGCTTCATCTGCTCGACTTCCTGGAAGCCGCCCTGCCCGATGGTCTTGTTCGCCGCCTGCGGCGTCACCAGCAGCAGCGGCGTGTGGTTCCAGTAGGCGGTCTTCACGGCGGTCACGAAATTGGTGATGCCCGGCCCGTTCTGGGCGATCATCATGCTCATCTTGCCGGTCGCGCGGGTATAGCCATCGGCCATCATCCCGGCGCTGCCCTCGTGCGCGCAATCCCAGAAGGTGATCCCCGCCTTGGGGAAAATATCCGAAATCGGCATCATGGCGGACCCGATGATTCCGAAGGCGTGCTGGATGCCATGCATCTGCAGCGTCTTCACGAAAGCTTCTTCGGTCGTCATTTTCATGCGGGTGTCTCCTGAAATCCAAAGCCGGCGGTGCGCCGGAGTTGCGGCAAACCTACGGCACGGGCCGGGGCATCGTTAGGGCCAGAATTGGCGCCCGACTAAAGCCAGTCAGCGCATCAGCGCCAGTTCGTTGGCCAGCCGCGCCACCCCTTCGGGGATGCGCTCGGAGGAAATCGAGGAATAGGCCAGCCGGTAGTAATTCCCCGGCGGCTCGGGCGCGTGAAAGAACGGCCGCCCCGGCTCGATCAGCACGCCCTTGTCGCGCAGGCGCCGGTCAAGCTCGCCCGTGTCCACGGTCTCCGGCGCGCGCATCCAGATCGACGAGCCGCCGAACACGCCGCGGCCCGCCACGCCGAGGCCGTGATCCGCCAGCGCCTCCTCCATCACCTTGCGGCGGCGGGCGAAGACCTGCCCCATCCGCCGGATCAGGCTGTCGTAATGACCGAGGCTGAGGAAGTAGGCCGCCGTCCGCTGGATATGCCCCGGCGGGTGGCGGTAGACGCTGGCGCGCAGCGCCCGCGCCTCGCGGATGAACGGCTCGGGCCCGACGAGATAGCCCAGCCTGAGCCCCGGAAAGATCGACTTGGAGAAGCTGCCCACGTAGATCACCCGCCCATCGGTATCGAGCGATTTCAGCGCCGGCAGCGGCGCCCGGAGGAAGGCCATCTCGAACTCGTAATCGTCCTCGACGATCAGCGCCTCCATCTCCCGCGCCCTTGCCATCAGGGCCTTGCGCCGGGCCAGCGGCATGGTGGCATTGGTCGGCGACTGGTGGCTGGGCGTGGTGAAGATCACGTCGGCGCTGTCCGGCAGCGCCTCGGGCGGCAGCCCGTCCTTGTCCACCGGCACCGGGGCAAGGTGACAGCGCGACTGCGTCAGGATATCGCGCAGCGCGTGGTAGCACGGCTCCTCCGCCACCGCCGTGCGCCGCTGCGTCAACAGCACCTGCGCCGTCAGCCACAGCGCGTTCTGCGCCCCCATGGTGACGAGGATTTCCTCGGGCCGCGCCAGGATCCCCCGCCGCGGCAGCGTATGCCGCGCGATGAACTCGATCAGCTGCGGGTCGTCATTGTCGTAGTAATCCGTCGTCAGCGCCTGGAAATCCTTCTGCCCCAGCGCCCGGAGCGCGCAATGCCGCCAGTTGGCATGATCGAAGAGCGACGGATCGGTCTGCCCATAGACGAAGGGATAGCGAAAGCTCCACCAGTCGCGCGGCTTGACCGGCGTCGCCCCGCCGGTAAACCGACGGCCCAGCGCGCGCGACCAGTCGATGCTGTCCTGCCGCGGATGCCGCGCGGCGAACTGCGGCGGCTCCGGCGCGTTCTGCGAGACGAAATAGCCCGAGCGGTCGCGCGATTCGAGGTAATCGGAGGCCTGCAGCTCGGTATAGGCCAGCGTCACGGTGATGCGGCTGACCCCCAGATGCGCCGCCAGTTTCCGCGAGGAGGGCAGCTTTTCCCCCTTCCGCAGCCGCCCCGACAGGATGCCCTGCGCGATCATCTGCTGGATCTGCGCTTGCAGCGTGCCCTGCGCTTCGGGATTGAGGAAAAAGGTCTCGACGGGGATCGACATAGGGCCAAACGTATACTGGCCTTATCCCGCCCGCAATCTGGTATTGAGCGTCAGGCCGGGCCGAACGCCTCGCGAAAGGCCGCGTCGCCCCGCGCCGAGAACCGCAGGATGCGCGAGCCCTTCACCCGGCTGACCCAGCCCGACGCCTCCATATGCCCCAGCATCGCCCGGCCCAGACGCCCCGCGAGATGGGCCCGCCGCTCCGACCAGTCGAGGCAATCGCGGCAGAGCGGCGCCCGCGAGCGGGGCAGTGCGTCGAGGTCGATGCCGAACGCCGCCACGAAGGCTCGCCCCTCATCGGTCAGTTCCAGCGCCTTGCCCGCATGGCGCAGCATCCCGCGCGCCATCAGGCTGTCATACATCTGCGTGCCCATGTCGCCGGCCAGGTGGTTGTAGCAGACCCGCGCCTTCCGCATCTCGGGGTCGCGCGGGCCGGGGCGGTGGCGCAACTGACCGGTGCCCGCCGCCAGCCCCATCAGCGCCTCCAGCACATGCGCGACATCGTCGCTCGCCAGCGCGAAATACTTGTGCCGCCCCTGCTTGCGCGTGCCCACCAGCCCGCCCTCGGCCAGCTTCGCCATGTGCCCCGAGGCGGTGGGCAGCGTCACCCCGGCCTCGCCCGCCAGTTCCGACAGGGTCAACGCCTTGCCGCTCATCAGCGCGGTCAGGATGTTCGCCCGCGCCGGATCACCGATCAGCGCGGCCACCCGGGCAATGTCAGGTCCGTCTCTCATGGTTTGACCGTAACCGAACCATCGGAACCACACAATGCCCTAGGCTGCCCCCATCACCCCGGAAAGGAGACCCCGATGCTCACCTGCGTCATCCGCTATCACATCGACCCCACCAAGAAAGACCAGTTCACGCAATACGCCCGCAACTGGGGCCAGGCCATCCCCCGCTGCGGCGCCGGGCTGATCGGCTATTTCGCCCCGCACGAAGGCTCCTCGACGCTGGCCTACGGCATCTACACCATCCCGTCGCTGGCGGAGTACGAAGCCTACCGCGCCCGGCTGGCCGCCGATCCGCTGGGACAGGAGAACTACGCCTTCGCCCAGGCCGAAAACTTCCTGTTGCGCGAAGACCGGACCTTCCTGAAACTCGTCTCGACACCGCACGGAGAGAGCCAATGATCGCCATCATCTTCGAGGTCATCCCCACCGAGGGGAAACAGGACCACTATCTCGACATCGCCGCCGAAATGCGCCCGCTCGCCGAACAGATCGACGGCTTCATCTCGGTCGAACGGTTCCAGAGCCTGATGCACCCGGAAAAGCTGCTCTCGCTGTCCTTCTGGGAAAGCGAAGAGGCGGTCGAGGAATGGCGCCGGCTCGCCGCCCATCGCCGGGCCCAGGCCAAGGGGCGGGCGGGCATGTTCGCCGATTATCGCCTCCGCGTGGCCCACGTGCTGCGCGACTACGGGCTGAACGAACGCGCGGAGGCGCCGGAAGACAGCAAGGCCGAACACGGCGGCTGAACCTTCGGGTACTGGCAAACGGAAGAGGACGCCATCGAACGAGGCGTGACACCTCCCTTCGAACTTCGATCCCGTCAAGGAAACCTCGCGCGGAACAAAGGCGCGCCAAGGGCGCGCCGCCGCGCATCGCCGGGCCGCCCCCCGGCCCGGCGATTTCGCCAAGCACGGCGCAATGCTGTCAGGTCTCGATGACGTGGCTGGCATAAACTGCCAATCACTTCCGTTGGATCGCCGCCCGCGGCCCAGCGCTGCGCGGCAGCAACCGACCCCGACCGCCAAGGCTTGCCACCCCCGCCCCCCTTTGCTTTAACCGGTCCGGCAACCCGCCCGGGAGGAAACCCATGGTCGATATCGCGACCCGTGTCTGGAACCACAAGTGGAAGATCGACCCGATCGTCCGCTCGCTCATCGACACGGATTTCTACAAGCTGCTGATGTGCCAGTCGGTCTTCCGCAACAAGCCCGACACGCAGGTCACCTTCTCCCTCATCAACCGCTCGACCGACGTGAAGCTGGCCGAGCTGGTGGACGAGGGCGAACTCCGCGAACAGCTCGACCATATCCGCTCGCTTTCCCTGACAAGGGGCGAGAGCACATGGCTGCGCGGCAACACCTTCTATGGCAAGCGCCAGATGTTCACGCCGGCCTTCATGGAATGGTTCGAGAACCTGCGCCTGCCGCCCTACCAGCTTGAAAAACGCGACGGGCAGTACGAGCTGACCTTCGAAGGCTCCTGGCCCGAGGTGATGCTCTGGGAGATCCCGGCGCTGGCGGTGCTGATGGAACTGCGCGGCCGCGCCGTCCTGCACGACATGCGCCGCTTCGAGCTCCAAGTGCTCTATGCCCGCGCCATGACCAAGCTGTGGGAGAAGGTCGAGCGCCTGCGCGACGTGCCCGGCCTGCGCATCGCCGATTTCGGCACCCGGCGGCGGCATTCCTTCCTCTGGCAGGACTGGTGCGTGCGCGCCATGTGCGAGGGGCTGGGGGAGAAATTCGTCGGCACCTCCAACTGTCTCATCGCCAAGAACCGCGATCTCGAGGCGATCGGCACCAACGCCCATGAATTGCCGATGGTCTACGCCGCGCTCGCTGACACCGACGACGACCTCGCCCGCGCCCCCTATGACGTGCTGTCGGACTGGCACGAGGAGCATGACGGCAACCTGCGGATCATCCTGCCCGACACCTACGGCACCAAGGGGTTCCTCGACCGCGCGCCCGACTGGCTGGCGGGCTGGACGGGCATCCGCGTCGACAGCGGCGACCCGGCCGAGGGGGCGGAGATCGCCATCGACTGGTGGAAATCCCGCGGCGAGGACCCGACCAAGAAGCTCATCATTTTCTCCGACGGGCTCGACACCGACAAGATCATCGACCTGCACAGCCGCTTCGCCGGGCGCTGCCGCCCCTCCTTCGGCTGGGGCACGCTGCTCACGAACGATTTCCGCGGGCTGACCCCCGACGACCGGCTCGCCCCCTTCTCGCTGGTGTGCAAGGCGGTGTCGGCCAATGGCCGCCCCACGGTGAAACTCTCCGACAACCCCAACAAGGCGATGGGCCCCGAAAGCGAGATCGCCCGCTACAAGCGCGTCTTCGGCGTGGGGGAACAGGAGGCGCTGGAGGTGGTGGTGTGAGCGGCGCCGTCTGCCTCACCTTCGACGATCTCTTCGCCGGAAGCTGGCACGCGGCGCGGCCCGTCTTCGACGAATTCGGCGCCCGGGCCACCTTCTGCGTCTGCAACCTGCACAACGCCAAGCCCCGGCAGGTGAAGAAACTGCAGGCCCTGCAGGCGGACGGGCACGAGATCGCCTTCCACTCCCGCACCCATCCCAAGCTCGGCCCCTACTTGCGCCGGCATGGCCTGGCCCATTGGCTGGAGCACGAGATCGACGCGGGCGTGGCCGAGCACCGGGCCCTGGGCTTTCCCGCGAAGAGCTTTGCCAGCCCGTTCCATGCCTTCACCGAGGAGACGCTGGCGGAGACCGCCAAACGCTTTGCCGTGACCCGCGCGGCCGGGCCGAAGAACCTGTCGGAGGCGGATATCCCGGCGCGCCTCTACCATGCGCCGGGGCGGCATAACGCGGTCGACTGCGTGGGGTTCTGCGACTTCCGGCACAACGCCTTTCCGGGGTGGGACTGGCAGGAGCGGCTGCTCGACCGGATCGCCGAGACGGGCGGCACGGGGGTCTTCGCCGGCCACGACATCAGGGCGCCGGGCAAGGGCTCGCAGTTCTTCTCGACCCCGGAGGATCTGCGGCGGTTCCTGGGGGCGGTTGTTGAGCGGGGGGTGGGGTTTGTGACGTTGGGGGAGGTGGGGGTGTAGGCCGGGCTTCAGCCCGGCATCCGACATCTTCTCACTTCGCTGCCTAAAACCGCTCATACGACGTGCATCGACCCACCGTCACTCCCCCTCACCCACAAACCGCAACGCCGCCATGTTCCGCCTCTCGTGAACGATCCGCAGAATCACGACACGCCCCGCTACCGTCTCATAGAAGATCACATGACGCCCAACCTGCATCGAACTGGCACCGGGCAATATCTCGGGACGTTTGCGCCCCATCTCCGGGTGATCCGCCACCCATGCGAACCTGTCGAACAAATCGCTTACATACCGGTCAGCCTGCGCTTCGCCCCATGTCTCGGCCGAGTACCTCCAGATCTCCGTCAGATCGCTCTCGGCAAGTGGCGACAGGTGAAACCGCCTCATTCAGCCCGCGAACGCATCTTGCCAAGAAACCCATCGAGGTCCGTCTCAACCGTTTCACCGGCCTCCACCTGCCGGTGGGCCGCCTCGACCTCGGCCTTCAGTTCCAGGAATGCCTTTTCGTTTTCTTCCAACATCCGCAACCCCGCGCGCACGACGTCACTGGCCGAGCTGTAGCGGCCACTCTCCACCGCGCGGGTTATGAAATCGTTAAAGTGGTCGCTGAGCACGACCGAGGTGTTGCGGGGCATGGGCGCTCTCCTTCGCATTTAATATACCAATCCTTGGTACATCCCGCAACGGAAGCGCCCCTCGGCGCATCCTCACTCCTCCCCCTCGACCCGTCCGCGCAGCGCCTTCACCTCCCCGCGCACCTTCTTCGCCTTCAGCCGCCGCTTCTTCGAGCCCAGCGACGGCTTCGTGGGGATGCGGCGTTTGGGCATTTCGCAGGCCTTCTTCACCAGTTCCGCCAGCCGGTCGCGGGCGATCTCGCGGTTGCGGGCCTGGCTGCGGGTGTCCTCGACCTGGATCAGCACCGCGCCGTCCTTCGTCCAGCGCCGGCCGGCCAGCCGTTTCAGCCGGCGTTTCACCGGGTCGGGCAGGTTGGGCGAGCGTTCGGCCTCGAAGCGCAGTTCGACTGCCGTCGAGACCTTGTTGACGTTCTGCCCGCCGGGGCCGCCCGAGCGGGTGAACTGCTCGGTCAGTTCCCAGTCCTCGATGGTGATCTGGCTGGTGATGCGCAGCATGGGGTCCTCTTGCTGTCGGGCCTTGGCACCGACGCGATACCGACAGAATACCGACGTGATACCGACGTCGGACATGGCCGAATTCAAAAGGGCCGCCCCGGCAAGGAAGCGGCCCTCTAGAGTTGTAGGAGGCGGTGCGGTTAGGCGCACCAATCCGGGGGCGTCAGACGCCCAGGGGCTGCCCTAGACGAGACCCTCCCGAACTGTTCCGTCACCTCTCTCCAATACCTCTATAGACACTGGATCACCTCCTTTCAAACTGTTGCCGTTATCCAGAGCCTGCCACAGATTTTCGCTTTGTCAAAACAAAATCATGTGGTCCGGCGCATCAGTGACCTCACGATGATGCGAAACGGCACTAAAGCGAGCAAAGCCAGTGCCAGCTTGACCATCCAGTCCGCCACCGCCAGCGAAATCCAGAGCGGCGCGACCGGGCCGAGGCCCAGCAGCGGCAGCGCCTCGTTGGCCCAGCCGACATCGTTGCCGGGCTCCAGCATGGTGAGGCTGGCGGAGAAGGCGATGGTGAAGAAAAGCGCGGTATCCACGGTGCTGCCGATCAGCGAGGAGACCATCGGCGCCCGCCACCACGCCCCGGCGCGGAGACGGTCGAAGATGGCGATGTCGAGCAATTGCGCCGTGAGGAAGGCGACGGCCGAGCCTAGCGCGATGCGCAGGGTGACGAGCGGCCCGAACTCGCCCGTGATCTGCGTGCCGATGAAGGAACAGGCGAGCCCGACGAGGAAGCCCGCGATGACCACGCGCCGGGCGGCGGCGCGCCCGTAGACCCGGTTCATCACGTCGGTCACGAGGAAGGCCAGCGGATAGGTGAACGCCCCCCATGTCAGCCACTGGCCGAACAGGAACTGCACCAGGATGTTCGAGGCCACGACGATCGCGGCCATGGCCAGGATGCCGGGAAGCAGGGTGTGTTTCATGACGTCGGACGATCCCTTCCGCAAGTCCCCTGCCGGGGGACCGGTCGCCCTTACAGCCTGCCCCGCCGGGTGGCAAGGCCCGCGCCTATTCCGAGGTCAGCACCGACACGCACTGCCCCGGCAGGTCGGCCATGGTCAGCTCGCGCCGCGGGTTGGGGCGCGGGGCGTTGGGGTCGGGCGGCGGCGGGTTGATGATGTTGCGCACCCATTCCTCCGCATCGTCACAGCCATCGCCGGCGGGCGGCGCCGCCTGGTTCTCGCAGTTCTTGGCGCCGCGCGGACAGCTCAGCCGGACGTGGAAATGGTAATGGTGCCCGTACCACGGCCGGATCTTGTTCAGGTAGGAGCGGTCGCCCGTCTCTTCCTTGCACATCCTCACCTTGGCGCCGGGGAAGACGAAGATCCGGGCGGTGCGCGGATCCTGCGCGGCGGCCTTGATGATCTCGTGATGCTGGCGCGTCCAGTTGTCGTTGGTATAGGCCCCGTTCGCCCGCCGCAGCGAGATCGAGGAGATGTTCTCGCGCTCGGCCCGGGTGAGGTTCAGCCGCTTGGGCGGCAGCATCCAGATATCGACGTCGAGCCCCATCTGGTGGCTGCGGTGCCCGGTCAGCATCGGCCCGCCGCGCGGCTGGCTGATATCGCCGACATAGAGGCCCTCCCAGCCCGGCTGCTGCGCCGCCTTCGCCGACAGTTTCTTGATGAAGTCGATGGTCTCGGGGTGGCCCCAGTTGCGGTTCCGCGACAGGCGCATCGCCTGCCATGTCGGCCCGGTTTCGGGCAATTGCACGCCGCCGGCGACACAGCCCTTGGCGTAGCTGCCGAAGGGCGTGGGCGCCTGTTGCGAGCCCTGCGGCCGGGCGCCGAAAAGCTGCTTGGCCTCGACGCCCTGCATCGAGGCCGGGATGTTCTGGGTCGAGAGGATCGGCTCGCTCGCCGCGTAATCCTGCGGCGCCGAGCCGCCACAGCCCGCAAGGCCGATGATGAGCGCGATCAGTTTGACGTGACGGACCATGTGTCGCTGTCCCCTTCTGCTTTCACCCAGCGTAGCAGGACGAGGCCGATCAGGAAAAGGAGAATTACCGGCGAGACGCCGATCCGCGCACTGCCGCTGAGGGTGGTGACAAGCCCGATCAGCGCCGGCGCCATGAAGGCCGTCGCCCGCCCCGAAAGACCGTAGAGGCCGAAGCTTTCGGTGGGGGCCGCCGGATCGGTATGGCGCACCATCAGCGTGCGGCTGGAGGCCTGCAACACGCCGCCCAGCCCGCCGATCAGCGCGCCGCAGCCGAAGAACACCATGTCCGGCAGGGCCGAGCCCGCTTCCAGCGGGATGCCGAAGAATTGGGCCCGGTCCATCCCCACCACGGTGAAGCAGACCAGCATCAGCCCGAGGATCGCCACGATGATCACCGGCTTTGGCCCGAAGGCCCGGTCGAACCGGCCGCCGACCCAGCTGAACGCCGCCGCCGAAATCGCGCCGACGATGCCGAAGATGGCCACCGAGATGATGGACCAGTTCAGCACCAGCACCGCGTAGGTGCCGCCGAACCCGTAAAGCCCGTTCAGCGCGTCGCGGTAGAACATCGACGAGCCGAGATAGACCGACAGGCTTATCCGGTGTTTCAGCGCCACGATCGACTTTTTCAGCAGCCGCAGCGCATCGCCCACCCCGCGCCCCTTGCGCGACGGGCCGGTATCGCGCACCCAGAGGAAATAGGGGATCATGAAGACCGCGAACCAGAGCGCCGTGAACGGCCCGACAAAGCGCGTGCCCTCGCGCGCCTCGGGGTCGAGGCCGAGGGCCGGGTCGGCGCCCAGCAGCGTCTTGCCGCCGTCGTCGAAGAACAGCGTCAGCATGATCGCCAGCGACACGATCCCGCCGACATAGCCGAAGGCGAAGCCGGAGCCCGAGACCGCGCCGGCCTCCTCCTTCGGCGCCAGCGAGGGAAGCTGCGAGTTGACGAAGATCAGCGCGTATTCCGCCCCGATGAAGCCGATGCCGAAGCAGGACAGCGCGAACAGCATGTTCGACCCGTCCGGTTCGGTCCACCAGATGCCGGTGGCGCCGACCACGTACATCACCGAGAACGCCACGATCCACGGAAGCCGCCGCCCGGCGGTATCGGCCAGCGCGCCGATGAAGGGCGCCCCGAACCCGATGATCAGCCCCGTCACCGTCAGGCACATCGACCACAGGCCTTGCGCCTGTGCGTCGGCCGCCTCTTCGGCCAGCCCGGCGTTCATGAAGTATTCCGACGCCACCGAGGCGAAGAACGGCCCGAAGACGAAGGTGACCAGCAACGTGTGATAGGGCTGGCTGGCCCAGTCGAAAAAGTACCAGCCCCAGATTCGTTTGCGTCGCGACGGTTCCGCCATGCCTGTCCCCAATGCCTTTTTGGCGATAAGACAGGCTCAGAGAGCGGCTTTCAAGTCAATCCTGCATCGGCGGCCACGGGCGCACGTTGTCGGCCTCGATCCACGCGGCCACCCACTCGGGCGCGGGCGGCGCCGCGGCCTCGACGCCCAGTTCGCCCATCACCTCGGCCGGTGGCACGATCCCGTCCTTGCCGGTCACGGCCGAGCGATAGACGATGTGGTTGGCGCAGTCGCCGCTCTTCTTCCACATCGACTGTTCGATATAGAAGAACCGCGCGTCCCAATACGCCAGCCGCGAGCGCATCTCGACCGTCTCGAAGGCCCGCACCCGGCGCCGGTAGCGCACGCTCGCCCCCGCCATGGTCAGCCCCCAGCGCTTGCGCCTGAGCACCTCGACCAGCCCGACGCGATAGGCCATCGGGATGCGGCCCAGGTCATAGAGCGTCAGCGTCCGACCGTTGTTCAGTTCCATCCACATGTCGATATCCCACGGCAGGCAGACATGCCGCGACACGTGCGTGCCGAACACCGAAAGCGGTGCCGCCTTGCGGTATTTCCACACCTGCCAGACCATGCGAATGAAGGGGTACATCGGGCGTTGCCTCCTGCGGTTTGCCCCTGACCTCTGCCTGCCTGTCCGCGACGTCAACCGAAACCCTGCGTCAGACTTGCGATTCCGGGGCTGCCCGCTTAGGTGTTGAGCGGTCGCAGATCGAGGAAGGTGCCGATGACGTCGATTTTACAGATCCTGTTTCTTCTGCTGGATATCCTGTGGTTCTTCATCATCGCCCACGTGATCATGAGCTGGTTGATCAATTTCCAGGTGCTGAACCTGCACCAGCCGCTCGTCGCGCAGATCTGGGACATGCTCAACCGCATCCTCGAACCGATCTACCGGCCGATCCGCAAGATCCTTCCGCCGATGTCCGGCATCGACCTCGCGCCGCTGGTGGCCCTGATCGGCGTCTACGCGATCCGGATCATCCTGGCGAACAACGCGGCGGCGTTTTACTGAGCCGGGTCTTGTTTACCGAATCTTAGTGTGAAAAGGTTCTGCGTAAGAGCAGACAGATAAAATTCTACGGGCCTTTTCATGCACAGCGCTGCCACGCTTCTGCACGATGTCTTCGGATTCCAGACCTTCCGGCCGGGGCAGGAAGAGATCGTTCACACCGTCGCCGAGGGCCAGAACACGCTGGCCATCATGCCCACGGGCGGGGGCAAATCCCTGTGCTATCAACTGCCCGCGCTGCTTCGCGAGGGGGTGACCGTCGTCATCTCTCCCCTCATAGCGCTGATGCGCGACCAGGTGCGCGCGCTGCGGGCGGCCGGGGTCGAGGCGGGCGCGCTGACCTCCGGCAATACCGAGGAGGAGACCCGTGCGGTGTGGGAGGCGCTGGAGGAAGGGCGGCTGAAGCTCCTCTACATCGCCCCCGAACGCCTCGCCGCCGGCTCCTCGATGGGGATGCTCCGCCGCATCGGCGTGTCGCTCATCGCGGTCGATGAAGCCCACTGCGTCTCGCAATGGGGCCATGATTTCCGGCCCGATTACCTGCGGATCGGCGAGTTGCGGCGCGCCCTCGACGTGCCGCTGGCGGCCTTTACCGCCACCGCCGATGCCGAGACGCAGGACGAGATCGTTCAGAAGCTCTTCGACGGCCAGACGCCCCAGACCTTCCTGCGCGGCTTCGACCGGCCCAACATCCACCTCGCCTTTGCCGAGAAGGACCGCCCGCGCCAGCAGGTCACCGCTTTCGTCGCCGCCCGCAAGGGGCAGTCGGGCATCGTCTATTGCGGCACCCGGGCGAAGACGGAAACGCTGGCCAAGGCGCTGCGGGATGACGGGCATAATGCCTGCCATTACCATGGCGGGATGGAGGCCGACGACCGGCGCCATGTGGAACACCGCTTCAGCACCGAGGACGGGCTGATCGTGGTTGCCACCGTGGCCTTCGGCATGGGGGTCGACAAGCCCGACATCCGCTGGGTGGTACATGCCGACCTGCCCAAGTCGATCGAGGCCTATTACCAGGAGATCGGCCGAGCGGGCCGCGATGGCGCCCCGGCGGAGACGCTGACCCTGTTCGGGGCCGACGATATCCGCCTGCGCCGCTCCCAGATCGACGAGGGGCTCGCCCCGCCCGAGCGGCGGCTGGCCGATCACGCGCGGCTCAACGCGCTGCTGGGTCTGGCCGAGGCGCTGGAATGCCGCCGCACCACGCTTCTGCGCTATTTCGGGGAGGACGCGCAGGGCTGCGGCAATTGCGACCTCTGCGACCGGCCGCCGGAGACGTTCGATGCGACCGAGGCGGTGCAGAAGGCTTTGTCGGCCGCGTTGCGGACAGGCGAGTATTTCGGCGCCGGGCACCTGATCGACGTGCTGACCGGGAACGAGACCGAAAAGGTCCGCGCCCGCGGACATGACGACCTGCCCACCTTCGGCGTCGGTCGCGATATCGACCGGCGCGGCTGGCAGGCGATCTTCCGGCAGATGATGGGCCACGACCTTGTCCGCCCCGACCCCGAACGCCACGGCGCGCTGCGCATCACCGAGGCCGCGCACCCGGTGCTGCGCGGCGAGGAGCCCATCACGCTGCGCCGCGACACGATGCAGAAGACGCCCCGCCGGCCCGCCGCCAAGGCGCTGGTGTCGGAGGAGGACGCGCCGCTTCTCTCGGCGCTGAAGGCCAAGCGCCGCGCGCTGGCCGAGGCGGCGAAGATGCCCGCCTATATCGTCTTCAACGACCGCACCCTGATCGAGATGGCCGAGCGCCGGCCGCAGACGCTCGACGACATGGCGAGGATCAGCGGCGTCGGCGCCAAGAAGCTGGAGCAGTATGGCGCGGGGTTCCTCGAGGTGATCCGGGGCGAGGCCGAGGCCATGCACCCCACCCGCCGCAAGCTGGCCGGGCGCGAGGCGGGGGAGCTGTACGACCGGCTTCTGGCCGTGCAGGCCGACCTGGCCCGGGGTGAATGCGGCACCGACAAGCCGCTGAGCTGTTCATCGTCGCTCCTCGCCCGCGTCGCCTCGGCCCGGCCGGGCACGCTGCAGGACATGGCGCGCCTTCTGGGCGAGAAACGCTCCGACAGGTTCGGCGCGGCGTTTCTGGACGTTCTGCAGATGGCGGATTAAGTCACCGGCAGCGGATATTACCTGGGGGATCAATCAATGCTGGTGGTGCTTTCGCCTGCGAAGAAACTCGACATGTCGGCGGTGGATATCCCCGCCACCGACCCGCATTTCGCGGACGACGCCGAGTCGCTGGCCAGGACCGCCCGCCGCCTCACGCGCAAAGACCTGCAGAAGCTCATGGGGATCAGCGAAACCCTCGCCAAGCTCAACGCCGACCGGTTCAAGGCCTTCGGCACGATGGAGACCAAGCCCGCTGCGCTGGCCTTTGCCGGTGACACCTATACCGGGCTCGAAGCCGGCTCTCTCGACCCCGAGGAGATGGACTACGCCCAGGATCACCTGCGCATCCTGTCGGGGCTTTACGGCCTGCTGCGCCCGCGCGACGCGATCGAGCCCTACCGCCTCGAAATGGGCAGCCGCCTGAAGACCCGGCGCGGCACATCGCTTTACGACTACTGGGGCGACCGCATCGCCAAGGCGCTCAACGAGCACGCCGACACGCTGGGCACCGACACGCTGGTCAACTGCGCCAGCCAGGAATATTTCGGCGCCGTCAAGCCGGGCGCGCTCAAGCTTCGCGTCGTCACGCCCGTGTTCATGGAGGACAAGCCCGAGGGCCCCAAGGTGGTCAGCTTCTTCGCCAAGCAGGCACGCGGCGCGATGGCGCGCTTCATCCTCCAGCGCCGCCTGACAGACCCCGACAGCCTGACCGGGTTCGACAGCGGCGGCTACCGCCATCGCCCGGACCTGTCGGAACCGGGAAAACCCGTCTTCGTCCGCCCTCAGCAGGCGGCCTGAACCCCGGCAACCGGCGGGCGCACCCCTGCCGGACAGGCCGCCGCGATTTCGGCGGTGATCGCCGCCTTGCTCAGCGGCTTGGACATGTAACGATCCAGCCCGGCGGCCAAAATCTCCGCCTCGTCCCCGCCCATGGCATGGGCCGTCATCGCCACGATGGGCACGTGGCGCCCGGTCTCCGCCTCGGCCTCTCGGATGCACCGCGTGGCGGCCTTTCCGTCCATTTCAGGCATGGAAATGTCCATGAAGATCAAATCCGGCGCGAACGCCCGGTGCTCCTCCACCGCCTCCATCCCGTTGCCGGCAAAGCGCAGCTCGATATCCAGCGCCGCCACCATCTTCGAAAACACCAGCCGGTTGGTCCGGTTGTCCTCGGCCGCCAGCACCCGCATCGCCCGGCCCCCGGCGGCCGGGGTGCCCGGCCCGCCGGCCGGTTCCAGCCCGCGCAGCGCCGTGAAGAAATCGCTCCTCTGCAGGGGCCGGGGCAGAATGCCATTCACGTACTCCCTGGCAGGATCCTGCTCTGCCACGCCCGGCTCGCGGCTCAGCACCAGCACGGGCGCCACCTGCCCCGCCGCCCGCATCGCTTCGGCCAGTTCCATGCCGTCCATCTCGGGCATCGTATGCTCGGCCAGCACCAGATCGACGGTTTCCGACAGGGCCGCCAGCGCCTCGGCACCGCTTCCCACGCTGAGCGTCGACAGCCCGAGCGCCGTCATCTGCCGCTCCAGCACGGCGCGCCGCGGCGCCTGCGGATCGACGACCAGCACCGTCCGCAACCCCTCCGGCAACCGCACGTCATCGGCCTCCAGCGCCTCGGCCGTCGGAAGGCGGAGGGTGAAGCCGAAGGTCGAGCCGACGCCCTCCTCCGACTCCACCCAGATCCGGCCGCCCATCATCGCGATCAACTGTTGCGATATCGCCAGCCCAAGCCCCGAGCCCTCGAACTTGCGGGTGTGCGCCTCGTCGACCTGGTTGAACTCGCCGAAGATGTGCTTGGCCTTGTCCGCCGGGATGCCGATGCCGGTATCCTCGATGCTGACATGCAGCTCGGTCATGCCGTCCGCGCCCTGCACCCCGGTGGCCCGGACGGTGACCTGGCCGGCCTCGGTGAACTTGACCGCGTTGCCGAGCAGGTTGGTCAGCACCTGCCTGATACGCCCCGGGTCGCCCACGAACCGGCCCGGCAGGAACATGTCGTATTCCACCGACAGCTCGACCCCCTTGTCGCGGCTGCTGGCCTGCATCAGGGTGACCAGCTCGTAGATGCAGCGCTCGAGGTCGAACGGTTCCTCGTGCAGGTCCAGCTTGCCGGCCTCGATCTTGGAATAGTCGAGCACGTCGTTGATGATCACCAGGAGCGCCTCGCCCGAGCTTTTTATCGTGTCCGCGAACAGGCGCTGTTCCTCGTTCAGCACCGTGTCCATCAGCAGCTCCGACATGCCGACGATCCCGTTCATCGGCGTCCGGATCTCATGGCTCATGTTGGCAAGGAACGAGGATTTCGCCTTGCTCGCCGCCTCGGCCTGACGCCGCGCGTCCTTAAGCTGTTCCTCGTAGCGCACGGTATCGGTAATGTTCAGCGCAAGGCTGACCACGTCGCCGCCATGCCCGCGCTGGTCGATCAGCTTGATGTACTCGCCATTCCAGAGCCGGATGACCTCGGGTTCCGGGCCGGGGCCCTGCCAGCGGTCGAGCATCGCCTCGCGCCATGCCGCCGGATCCTGCCGGCCTATGTCGACGATCCCCTCCTCGGTGACGATCTGCAGAATCTCGACATAGGCGATGCCCGGCTTCACCTCCTCCAGCCCGTCGAACACGGACAGCCACGACTTGTTCGCGGCGATCATCCGGCCGTCGGCGTCGAAAAAGGCGAACCCGTCCTGGATCGTCTCGATCGAGTGCCACAGCCGCCGCTCGGCGATCCGGATCTTCTGGTTCGCGGCGCTCAGGTCGGAGCGGAAGCGGGCGTTCTCGTCGCGCACCACCTGCACCTCGGCGCGGGTCTCGACGATCTCCTCGGACAGGGCCATGGCGTGCCGGCCCAGCTTGCGGTTCGCGGCATGAAGCTCGGCCTGCTTCTGTTCCAGCAGCCGCTCCGCCGCCAGCCGCGCGCGGCGCTCTTCGGCCAGTTTGTTGGCAAGGCTCATGGCCGGTCTCCGCACATCCCCCGGATAAGGCCGCCACCTTCCGTCAGGAACATGAACAAGGCGTTAACCTTTCATGTCCCCGCGTTGGAATCGTTGTGCAACGCCGAGCCGCGTGGCAACATGGGACGTCATTTGACCGGGAGGGTCCCATGCTCCGTTTCATTGCTTCAGTCATTCTGTTCACCATGGCCGCGACGCTGGCCACCGCGCAGGGCGCCGTTCCGGAACGGCGCGAGGTCGTCACCCTCGACACCGATTTCTACGGCGCCGACCTGCAGCCGCTTTTCGACACCACGCGCGCCGCCTGCCGCACCGCCTGTTTCGCCGATGCGAATTGCCGGGCCTACACGTTCAACTCCCGCTCCAACGCCTGTTTCCCGAAAAGCGCGGTGCAGGATACGCAGGCCTACGAAGGGGCCGTCTCGGCCCGTGTGATGAATACCGAGGCCGGCGTGCTGTCACAGGCCGGCGCCCGCGCCGCCGATCTCGATTTCCTCTCGCCCGGCGATCTGAACAACGCCCGCTCGCAGGCGCTCGACATCTCGTGGCGCCACCCCGGCGGCCAGTACGAACCCGCCGCCATGCTTTCGGCCGCGCAGCAGCAGATGTCGCAGAACGATTTCCTCAACGCGATGCGCTGGACCGGCGCCATCGTCGCCGCCACCGACGCGGCCGACCAGTGGGCCGAGTATGCCCGCCTGTCGATGCTGATCGACACCGACAAGCATTCCGAGCGGCGCCAGAACGCCAGCCGCGCGGTCGAGGCCGCCACCAACGCCTATCTTCGCGCGGGATCCGACCCGGTGCGGATCAACGCGCTGCTGACCATGGCCCCGGCACTGGAACGGCTCGACCGGGGGCGCGACATGGTCCATGCCCTGCGCCTTGCCGAAAGCATCCAGCCGCGCGACGACGTTCTGTCGGCGCTTGAAAACGCCGTCGCCAAGTACGGCTTCCGCATCACCGAGCACCGGTCCGACAATGAAAGCGCCAGCCCGCGCATCTGTGCCGAGTTCTCGGAGGACCTGATCCAGGCCGGCACCGATTACACGCCTTACGTCCGCCTGCCCGATGCCGGGCTGGTGGTGCAGGCCGAGGAGCGCCAGCTTTGCATCGACGGTGTCCAGCATGGGGAGCGCTACCGCGTCACCTTCCGCAAAGGGCTGCCCGCGGCAACGGGCGAGACGCTTCTGAAAGACGTGGAGATCACGCTTTACGTCCGCGACCGCTCGCCCAAGGTGGCCTTCCCGGGCCGCAACTACGTGCTGCCCAAGGCCGCCGATACCGCGCTGCCGCTGGAAACCGTCAACCTCGAGGAGGTCGACCTGATCCTGCGCCGGGTGAGCGACCGCAACCTGTTGCGCGCCATCCAGGACGATTATTTCGCCCGTCCGCTGGGCTATTACGAGGACTCGCGTTTCGCCGACGACATTGCCGAGGATATCTGGCAGGGCAAGGGCGAGGTGCAGAACGAGCTGAACCGGACGATGACCACCCGCCTGCCGCTGGGCGAGGTGCTGGCCGACCAGCCGCCGGGCATCTACACGCTGACCGCCCGCGTGCCGGGCGTTGACCTTTACGACGATGCCGGCGCGACGCAATGGTTCGTGCTGACCGATCTGGGGCTGACAACGCTCAAGGGCACCGACGGCCTGCACGTCTTCGTCCGCGGCCTCAGCGATGCGGCGGCACAGGAGGGCGTGACGCTGACCCTGCTGTCCCGCAGCAACCGGGAACTCGGCCAGTTGCAAACCGATGCCGACGGTCACGCCCTCTTCGCCCCCGGCCTGACGCGGGGCACCGACGGCGCGGGCCCCGCCATGGTTCTTGCCAAGCGCGGCGACGAGGATATCGCCTTCCTCTCCCTCACCGACCCGGCCTTCGACCTCTCCGACCGTGGCGTCGAGGGGCGGCAGCCCGCCCCGCCGGTCGACGTGTTCCTTGCCACCGATCGCGGCGCCTATCGTGCGGGCGAGGTGATCCATGCCACGGCACTGGCCCGCGACAGCGGCGCCGAGGCGGTGCAGGGCCTGCCGCTGACCGCCATCCTCAAGCGCCCCGATGGCGTGGAGTATTCCCGCCACCTCTCGGCCGAGGATTCCGCCGGCGGGCATGTCTTCACCCTGCCCGTCGCCGCCACCGCCCCGCGCGGCGCGTGGACGCTGGACATCAAGGCCGACCCCGACGCCGAGACGCTGGCCAGCCAGACCGTTCTGGTCGAGGATTTCCTGCCGGAACGGATCGACTTCGAGCTGTCACTGCCCGAGGGCGAGATCCGGCCGGGCGACAAGCCGCAGTTGACCGTCGATGCGAAGTACCTCTTCGGCGCGCCCGGTGCCGGGCTCAAGGCCAACGGCACCGTCACGCTGCGGCCCAAGCGGTCGCTCGACGCCTTCCCCGGCTACCAGTTCGGGCGGCATGACGAACAGGTCAACGCCCGCTCCGGCTATATCGACGGCGGCACCACCGGCCCTGACGGTATCCTCGTCACCCCCGTCGAGATGCCCGAAACCTCCGTCACCGACCGCCCGTTCGAGGCGACGGTGACCATGTCGGTGCGCGAAGGCTCCGGCCGCCCGGTCGAGCGCCAGACGAAACGGATGCTGGCCCCCGCCGGCCCGATGATCGGCCTGAAACCCTCTTTCGACGGTGTCGTCGCCGAAGGCACCGATGCCACCTTCCAGGTCATCTCCCTCGGCACCGACCTGTCGCCCAGGCCGATGCAGGTGACATGGACGGTGAACCGCGTCGAAACCCGCTACCAGTGGTACCAGGATTACGGCTCGTGGAACTGGGAACCCGTCACCACCCGCAAGCGCGTCGCCACCGGCGAGGCCACGCTGGGCGGGGACCCGGTGACCGTCTCCGCCCCTGTCGAATGGGGCCAGTACGAGCTGGTCGTCGAACGTACCGATGGCACCTACGTCGCCGCCTCCTCCGACTTCTACGCCGGCTGGTACGCCCCCGCCGACGCCTCCAGCACGCCCGACACGCTGGAGCTGTCGCTCGACAAGCCCGGCTATCGCTCGGGCGACACCGCGCAACTGCGCATCGTGCCGCGCTATGCCGGCACGGCGCTCATCACCGTCATGTCCAACCACGTGATCGACATGCAGGCGGTCGAGGTCACCGAGGGCGAGAACACCGTTCCGCTTGATGTCACCGACGAGTGGGGCGCCGGCGCCTATGTCACGGCGCAGGTGATCCGCCCGATGAACGTCGCCTCCGGCCACAACCCCGCGCGGTCGCTGGGCCTGTCCTATGCCAAGATCGAGCCCGGCGACCGGCAGCTTTCCGTCGCCATCGACGCGCCGGACATGTCCGACCCGCGCGGGCCATTGGATGTCACCGTGAATGTCGACGGCATCGGGGAGGGCGACACCGCCTATGTCACGCTTGCCGCGGTCGATCTGGGCATCCTCAACCTCACCGGGTTCGAAAGCCCCGATCCGTCGGAGTACTATTTCGGCCAGCGCCGCCTCGGCGTGGAAATCCGCGACCTTTACGGGCGGCTGATCGACGGGATGAACGGTGCAGAGGGGCAGGTCCGCTCCGGCGGCGACGCCTCGGGAAGCCAGTTCGACTCGCCCCCGCCGCAGGACGAGCTTGTCGCCTATTTCTCGGGCCCGCTCACCATCGGCCCGGATGGCACGGCGCGGGCCACGTTCGACATCCCCGATTTCAACGGCACCGTGCGCCTGATGGCCATCGCGTGGTCGCCCCGCGCCGTGGGTCAGGCCGAGCGTGACGTCATCGTGCGCGACCCGGTCGTCGTCACCGCCTCGCTGCCGCGCTTCCTGGCCCCCGGCGACCAGAGCCGCCTGCTCTTGGAGATCGTCCATGCAGACGGGCCTTCGGGTCGGATGGGGCTGGATGTGACCGCCGAGGGGCTGACGCTGGGCGATGCGATCCCGTCGGGCTTCGACCTTGGCGAAAAGCAGAAGGCCACCTTCCGCCTGCCCGTCACGGCGGGAGAGGTGGGGGATTACGACCTCCGCGTCGCGCTCTCCACGCCGGATGGGCAGCAACTGACCAAGTCACTCAAGCTCGGCGTCCGCTCCAACGATCCGGAGGTGGCCGAGACCCGCCGCCTCTCGCTCGCGGCGGGCAACAGCTTCACGCTGAACGAAGACGTCTTCGCCGAACTGAAACCCGGCACCGGAAGCGCCATCCTCTCCGCCGGCCCGCTGGCGAAGATGAACGCCCCCCAACTCCTGACCGCGCTTGATCGCTACCCCTATGGCTGTACCGAACAGGTCACGTCACAGGCCATGCCGCTGCTTTACTTCAACGCGGTGGCCGAGGCGCTGGGGCTGGGCGAGCAGGACCGCATCGACCGGCGCATCGGGCAATCCGTGACCCGCGTCCTTGCCCGCCAATCCACCGGCGGCGGCTTTGGCCTGTGGTACCCGGATTCGGGCGATTTCTGGCTCGACGCCTATGTCACCGACTTCCTGTCGCGCGCCAAGGCGAAGGGGCATGACGTGCCGCAACAGGCCTTCGCCATGGCGATGGACAACCTGCGCAACCGCGTCAACTATGCCCCCGATTTCGACGAGGGCGGCGAAGACGTGGCCTATGCGCTGATGGTGCTGGCCCGCGAAGGGGCGGCGCGGATGGGCGATCTGCGCTACTATGCCGACGTGAAGGCCGAGGCGTTCTCGACCCCGCTGGCATTGGCTCAGCTCGGCTCGGCGCTGGCCTCCTACGGCGACCAGACGCGCGCCGACCGGATGTTCGCGCTCGCCGTGCGCCGGGTCGTGGCGCAGGACGGGGCGGAAGAGCATGTCTGGCGCGCCGATTACGGCACCCGGCTGCGCGACCGCGCGGGCCTTCTGGCGCTGGCGGTCGAGGCGGGCAGCAACGTGGTCGACGCCTCGGCGCTGGCCGACACGCTGTCCGACGTGGGGCCCAACATGTCGACCCAGGAACAGGCCTGGACGCTGCTGGCCACCCAGGCGCTGATCGACGATCCGTCGCTGGCCGGGCTCACCCTCAACGGCGATCCGGTTTCCGGCCCGCTGGTGCAGAAGGTGCGCGCCGAGATGTTCACCGACCAGACCATCGCCAACACCGGCGAGCGACCGGTCGACATCACACTCACCACCATCGGCGTGCCCACCGTCGCGCCCGAGGCGGGCGGCTATGGCTATGCCATCGAGCGGAGCTACTTCGACCTCGACGGCGCGCCCGTCACACTCGACAGCGTGGAGACGGGCACCCGCCTTGTCACCGTCATCAAGGTCACCCCCTTCGAGAAGGGCGAGGCCCGGCTGATGGTCGACGACCCGCTGCCGGCAGGGCTGGAGATCGACAACCCCAACCTGCTGCGCTCCGGCGATATTCGCGCGCTCGACTGGCTCGAGCCCGCCGACGCGCGCCATACCGAGTTCCGCGCCGACCGGTTCCTTGCCGCCGTCGACTGGCTCTCGGACCGGCCGTTCGAGCTGGCCTATATCGTGCGCGCCGTCTCGCCGGGGGAGTATCACCACCCGGCGGTCTCGGTGGAGGACATGTACCGCCCGCAATACCGGGCGCATTCGGCCACCGGGCGGATGCGCGTGACCGAGTGACCGAGCAGGCCATCGCCACCGCCCGCTGGCGCGCGCTCGACCGCGAGGGGGAGGACGCGTGCCGCCTATGCCCCGCCGCCCATGGCTGGCTGCTGCTGGGGCACGCGCGGTTCCGTGACGAGGGCGGCTTTGCGGCGCTCGATTATGTGGTGCGCTGTGATGCGGACTGGCACACGCTGAGCGCCGACATCGCGGGGGTGCATGACGACCGCGAGGTGCGGTTCAACGCGCGGCGCGAGAACGGCCTGTGGCTGCTCAACGATACCGAGCAGCCCGGGCTGGACGGCGTGGTGGATATCGACCTGTCCTTCACGCCCGCCACCAACCTGATGCCCTTGCGCCGCCTGCTCGAAACCCGCGACGAGGCGCTTGAATCCTCGGCGGCGTGGCTGTTCTATCCCGAGCCGGCGCTGCAACGGCTAGACCAGACCTATGCCCGCACCGGCCAGCCCGACGTCATGTCCTACAGGGCCGAACAGACCGATTACGCGACCCAGCTCACCTATGACCGGGCCGGGTTCGTCACGCTCTACCCGGCGCTTTGGGAAGGCGAGGTTTCCCATGAGGGCTGACCGCCTGTCTCTCGCCCTGGCGCTCGCCTTGTTCAGCTTTGCCCTTGGCCGCGACGCGCTCGACCGCTGGGTCGATGCGACCGTCCTGCCCGTGCTGGTCACCGAAACCTCGACCGAGATGCGAGACCGGAATGGCGAGTTGCTGCGGCTTTACACCGTGGAGGATGGCCGCTGGCGCCTGTCGGTCAGCCCCGATGCGGTGGACCGGCGCTATGTCGAGATGCTGATCGGGTACGAGGACAAGCGGTTCTATCGCCATGCCGGCGTCGACCCCCGCGCCATGCTGCGCGCGGTGGGGCAGGCGCTCTGGCATGGGGAGGTGGTCTCGGGCGGTTCGACCCTGACCATGCAGGCCGCGCGGCTGCTGGAGGACAGCGGCACCGGGCGGATTTCCGGCAAGCTGCGACAGATGCGGGTGGCGCTGGCGCTGGAGCGGCGGTTCAGCAAGGAGCGGATCCTGCAGCTCTATCTCACCCGGGCGCCGTTTGGCGGGAACCTCGAAGGGGTCCGGGCGGCGACGCTGGCCTATTTCGGCAAGGAACCGAAGCGCCTGACCGCGGCCGAGGCGGCGCTGCTGGTCGCCCTGCCCCAGTCGCCCGAGGCGCGGCGGCCGGACCGGGACCGCGCCGCCGCCGGGGACGCCCGTGACCGGGTGTTGCTGCGGCTGGGGCGGGCGGGGGTACTGTCGGAGAGCGAGATCACCGCGGCGGTGTCGGAGCCGGTGCCCCATGCGCGCAAGCCCTTCCCGGCGCTGGCGCCGCACCTGACCGACCTTGCGCTGGCGGGCAACCCGGTGGCCCAACGGCACAGCCTGACCATTGACCGGACACTGCAGAAGAGCCTGGAATCGCTGGCAAAAGACAGCCTGCGCACCTTGCCCGAGGGGGTTTCGGTGGCGGTGGTTCTGGCCGATCACCGGTCGGGAGAGATCCTCGCCTCGGTGGGATCGGCCAGCTATGGCGCGGGGGACGGGCGGCAGGGATATGTGGACATGACGCGCGCGCTGCGCTCGCCCGGATCGACGTTGAAACCGCTGGTCTATGCCATGGGGTTCGACCGCGGGCTGGCCCATCCGCAGACGCTGATCAACGACCGGCCCGTGGCCTTTGGCGGCTATGCGCCGCAGAATTTCGACGGGGCGTTCCGGGGGGAATTGCCGGTGACGGATGCGCTGCGCCAGTCGCTGAATATCCCTGTGATCCTGTTGTTGAACGAGATCGGGCCGGCGCACCTGATGGATGCGCTGCGCAAGGCGGGGGTGCGGGCGGAGCTGCCGGGGGACCAGGCGGGGCTGGCGGTGGCGCTGGGGGGCATCGGGGTGACGCTGACCGACCTGGTGCAGCTTTACGCGATGCTGGCCAACGAAGGGCGGAGCCGGCCGCTTTACTGGCAGGACGGCCCGGAAACCCTTCCGGTTCAGGAGGTTATCAGCCGGTCGGCGGCGTGGCAGGTGGGCGATATCCTGGCCGGGCTGGCGCCGCCGCCGGGGGCGCCGCGGGGGCGGATCGCCTACAAGACCGGCACGTCATACGGCCACCGGGATGCCTGGGCCGTGGGGTTCGACGGGGCGCATGTGGCCGGTGTCTGGATCGGCCGGGCCGATGGTACGCCGGTGCCCGGCGCCTTTGGCGGGGAGCTGGCCGCGCCGATACTTTTCGAGGCATTCCAGAGGCTTAAGCCCGAGGCCGACCCGTTGCGCCCGCCGCCGCCGGAGACCCTGATCGTGTCGACGGCGGAGCTGCCGCAGCCCCTGAAACGCTTCACCGGGCGCGAGGCGGTGTTCCGGCCGGAGGAGGATGCGCCGAAGCTGATCTTTCCGCCCGCCGGGGCGCGGCTTCCGGTCGAGGGGGCGGGGCTGGCGGTCAAGCTGCGCGACGGGACGCCGCCCTTTACGTGGCTGGCCAACGGGGCGGCGGTGCTGACCGGGGTGCATCGGCGGGACACGGTGCTGGACGGGCTGTCGCGGGGATATTCCACCCTGTCGGTGATCGACGCCGAGGGGCGGGCGGACCGGGTGACGGTGTGGATCGACTAGATCGGCGATTCGAAGGTTAACGGCTATATTTTGAAGGGGTTCCGACGTCGGTATCACGTCGGTATTTCGTCGGTATCGCGTCGGTGCGGGGCCGGTATCGGGCGGGTGTGAATGTGGCGCGCGGTGGGTTGAGGCACAAGATGCGGGATTCGGCCTAGCGGGGCGCCCGGCCGAAGAGGGTGAGCCGCCCCGGCCCCTGCGCCGCGAGGATCAGCAACCCGCCGGCGATGGCGATATTCTTGACCATGATCGTCACCTGCCACGGGTCCGCGCGGAGCTGCCAGTGGAAATAGCTGGTGAACACGCAATAGGCGGCGAGGACCAGCGCCCAGCATCGGACGTAAGGCCCCAGCACGAGGCAGAGGCCGGCGACGATGTTGAAGGCCGTGACCGGCCAGACGAGCCAGCCGGGCAGGCCGATGCCGGTGATCATCCCGACCACCTGCGAGGGGTCGGAGAGCTTCTGCACCGCGCCGCCGAGAAACAGCAGCGCGATCAGCACCCGGCCGACGAGGTTGAGCGTGTCGGAGGCCGGCACCTCAGCCCTTGTCGCCCACGTTCTCGGCGAAGGCGGTCTTGAAGGCGTCCTGCTTCTCGGGCGAGGCATCGGTCTGGTAGTTGGCCTTCCACTCGTCCATCGTCATGCCGTAGAAGATCTCGCGCGCCTCTTCCTTGCCCATCTCGATGCCGCGCTCGTTGGCGGCCTCCTGGTACCAGCGCGACAGGCAGTTCCGGCAGAACCCGGCGAGGTTCATCATGTCGATATTCTGCACGTCGGTGCGCTTTTCCATCAGGTGCTCGCGCAGGGCGCGGAAGGCGGCGGCCTCGAGCTCGATGCGGGTCTGGTCGTCCATGATGGTCTCCTTATCGGCGGTTCAGGTAGAAGGCGGCACGCGACCTTACCGAGGGAGATGTGTCTTCTGCAAGGTGTGCGGCAAGGGCGTCCATGTGGGATGTGGCCTTTTCCCGGTGGGCAATCAAGCCGTCGGCAGCCACTTCCCGGACCTTGGGAGACCGGTCATGGGCGGCCGCGGAGAGGAGCGCGGGGAGGTCGCGGGCGACGGTGAGGGAACGGGTGTCGTGGGTCGGGATACGCTTGCGAAGGCCCATCGTCTTGTCCGTCCATTCGAAGCGGTGGCCGGTGAGCCAGCGCGCCTCGCCGGTGAGCAGCGCCGTCATGGCGACGCGGCGCACGCCCGGATGCGCGGCGTGATGGGCGAGGCGATGCAGGCTGGTGTCTAGCGGCGGGTCGCGAAGCAGTTGTTGCAGGAGAAAGCCCTGGCGGCCGGTCAGGGCCGTTTCCAGTATCTGGGCAAGAGAGGCCGCGACATCCGGGCGGGCAAGCGCATGACGCATCAGGCCCTGCCCCCTGTCGGACCAGCGTTGCAGGTGCGGCTCCATCTCCAGCAGGAAGAGAGCGGCGCCGGCGATGACACTCGGGTCGGTCTCGGGGAAGGCGCGGGCGGCATAGGCCTCTGCCGCAAGACGCACGTTCTCGACCCAGTCGTTCAGGCGATAGCAGATGGCGGCGAATTCGAAGGGCGACCGCGGCGGGCCGGGGAGCGCTTCAAGCGCTGCCTGGCGGAGATAGCCGTCACCGTGGAAGAGGAAGAGCCAGCCAAGGTCAGGGTACCGCGTGAGGCGATGGCGGTCACCTGAGCCGCCGCCACCGGGCCCGATGCGGTACCAAGGGGGCGCCTGGTTGGGAATTTCATCCACGGGACGAACCCAGGGTTCGTCCGGCTTGTAAAGCCGCCTGATCTCGTAGCCTCCGCGCGGCACAGCCGCGGGTGTGAGGTTGGCAAGGCCTTGTCTGTACGTGTCGATCTGCCCCGGGTCGACCTGGTCGCGGCGGCTGGCACAGCCAATCTCGTAGACTGCGCGTTGCACGGGTTCGGGAAGAACCGTCCAGCGGTGCTTGTGGAACACGTCGGGATATTGGCGCGGCGCTGACAAGGCGGGTTACAACATGCGCTTGAGGTAAGGCTGGTTCAAGTCGTCGAGCCGGACGGTGAGGCTGCCGACGTCGGGGAGATGTTTTTGCAGGTGGTCCATGGTGAGCTGGGCCAGTTCGGCGCGGGTGGCCTCGTCGCGGCCGGGGAGCAGGAGGAGGGTGGCGTGGGCGAAGCTTTGCGGTTCGACCCCGATGCGCGAGGCGGTGGCGGCGATGGTGCGGGTGCGGACGGTGTCGGGGGCGGTGACGGAGGGGGGGTTGGCGAAGGCCTCCCACAGGGTGTCGCAGAGGGCCTGCAGGTCGTGGGTAGTATCGAGGCCCTTGGAATGTTCGATGGTGATGTGGGGCATGGCGGTCTCCTGTTTGGGGGGAGTAAAGGCGGGCGGGGGCGCGGGGTGCAACCGGAAAGTTGGCCTGTGCCGGGGGGCGGCATGTGGTAGGATCGGGTCAGTCGTACAGGGAGGCGTCGATGGCCGGGCACAAGATTTACAGGATGAGTTTCGCGAGCGTCTATCCGCATTACGTGGCCAAGGCCGAGAAGAAGGGCCGGAGCAAGGCGGAGGTGGACGAGATTATCCGCTGGCTGACCGGGTATGATCAGGCGGGGTTGGAGGCGGTTCTGGAGGACGGGCGGGATTTCGAGGCGTTCTTTGCCGATGCGCCGGAGATGAACCCGGCGCGGGGCGAGATCAGGGGGGTGATCTGTGGCGTGCGGGTCGAGGAGATCGAGGAGCGGCTGATGCGGGAGATCCGGTACCTGGACAAGCTGGTGGACGAGCTTGCGAAGGGGAAGGCGATGGAGAAGATTTTGCGGTCGGGGTGAAGTGTTTCCTGCCCGGAACAAAGGCGCGCCAAGGGCGCGCCACCGGGCAGCGCCCGTCCGCCCCCGAGGGCGGGCGCTTTTGCGACGGGGCCATGCTGATCAGACGTTGGAAGTGGGCGGCACCATAAAGCAACAGTCAAAGCTGAAGCAGCGCCCACCCGCGGACGGGCGCTGCCCGGCGTTATACTCCCGCCGTCTCCGCCGCTTCCTCCAGGATCGGCGCGAGCCGCCTGCCCCACGCGACCTGGTCGGCCTCTTCCTCGATCAGGTCGTTGCGGACTTCCAAGAGGACGTTGGGCCGCTCATAGGCGATGGCGTGCCGCGCGATGGCGTCGCCGGGGAGGTGGCCGCCATAGGGTTCGTTCTCGCCGATGCAGAGGTCGGGCTCTTCCCTCAGGCGGGCCGTGAGCGGGCGGCTGAGGCGTTCGTCGGCGGCGTAGAGCACGCCCACGTGCCACGGCCGGGGCGGGCGGCCCTGAAGCTGGCGGGTGAAGCTGTGGACCGAGACGATGACGGTATCGGGCCGGCGCGCCGCAAGCTCGGCCAGCGCGGTGTGATAGGGCCGGTAGCAGCGGTTGAGGCGCAGCTCCAGCTCTTCCGCCCCGGCGTGGCGGTTGCCGGGGATGATCGTGCCGTCATAGAGCTTCATCAGCAGCGTCGGGTCATCCTCGCCCCGGTTGGGGTCGATCACGAGGCGGGAGAAATTGGTGGCGATGAAGGGGGCGTCGAGCTGTCGGGCCAGTTCGCAGGCCACGCCCAGGGCGCCCACGTCATAGGCGATGTGGCGGGCCATGTCGCCCTGCGCCAGCCCCAGCGTGCCGCCATTGACGAAAGGCGGCACGGTATTGGCGGCATGGTCGCAGGTCACGAGCCAGCGCGCAGGGCGGTCGGCCCCTTCGATCTCGAACGGGTGGTATGTCATCGGGGTGTCATGTCCTTTGCCCACCCTCTAGGACAGTTGCGCGGGGATGTGAATTGGGTAATAACCGGCTGTAAACCCGTTAGCGATAACAGCTAATCCGTACGCCCTGCCGCCATTCACGACAGGCCCATTGACACGCCCCGCCGCGCCATGATGATCGGGCGGACGAGCAGCCGGAGGACCACCCCGCCCATGAGACGCCACCGCAACGTCAAGATCGTCGCCACGCTCGGCCCGTCGTCCGAGAGCTACGAGATGATCCGCGCCCTGCATGAAGCCGGGGCCGACGTGTTCCGGCTGAACATGAGCCACGGCACCCATGAAGGCATCCGTGAGAAGCACCGGATCATCCGGCAGATCGAGGAGGAGCTGAACAGCCCGATCGGGATCCTGGCCGATTTGCAGGGCCCGAAGCTTCGGGTGGGGGAATTCGCGAAGGGCGAGGAGGAGCTGGAGCCCGGCGCCGCCTTCCGGCTGGACCTTGACGAGGCGGAGGGGGATGGCACTCGTGTCTGCCTGCCGCATCCGGAGATTTTCGAGGCGCTGGAACCGGGCGCGACGCTGCTGGTCAATGACGGGAAGATCCGGCTGAAGGTGACGGAGTGCGGCGAGGGCTATGCCGAGACCGAGGTGATCGTGGGCGGCACGATTTCCAACCGCAAGGGGGTGAACGTGCCGGACGTGGTGCTGCCGCTGGCGGCGCTGAGCGAAAAGGACCGCGAGGATCTGGAATTCGCCTGCGAGCTGGGCGTCGACTGGCTGGCGCTGAGCTTCGTGCAGCGGGCGGCGGATGTCGAGGAGGCGCGGGCGCTGGCGAAGGGCCGGGCCGCGATCCTGTCGAAGATCGAGAAGCCCTCGGCGGTGGAGTGGTTCGACAACATCCTTGCCGCCTCGGACGGGATCATGGTGGCGCGGGGCGACCTGGGCGTCGAGCTGCCGGTGCAGAACGTGCCGCCGATCCAGAAGCGGCTGGTGCGGAAATGCCGGGCGCAGGCCAAGCCGGTGATCGTGGCGACGCAGATGCTCGAATCGATGATCGAGAGCCCGATGCCGACCCGGGCCGAGGTGTCGGACGTGGCCGCCGCCATCTACGAGGGGACCGACGCGGTGATGCTGTCGGCGGAAAGCGCCGCGGGCAGCTATCCGGTGGAGGCCGTGACCACGATGGACAACGTGGCGCGGGAGGTGGAGAACGACCCGACCTACACCCAGATCATCGAGGCGTCGCGGGTGATCAGCCGCACCAGCGTGGCCGACGGCATCGTCGCCGCCGCGCGCGAGATTGCCGAGGCCACGGATATCGTCGCCATCTGCTGTTTCAGCCAGTCGGGCACGACCGCCCTGCTGACCGCCCGCGAAAGGCCGCGCGTGCCGATCATCGCCATGACCAACCTTGTCGGCACCGCCCGGCGGCTGGCGCTGACCTGGGGGGTGAACTGCGTGATGACGGGGCAGCTGGACCGGTTCAAGCAGGCGGTGCTGAACGCCGCGCGGGCGGCGCGCGAACAGGGCTATGCCCAGCCGCTCGACCAGATCGTGGTGACCGCCGGGGTGCCCTTCAACGTGCCGGGGACCACCAACATCCTGCGGGTGGCGCCCTGTCAGGAGAGTTTGATTTATTCCACCGATCCGGGATAACCTGAGCCGGAAGCTGTGACCCGCCCAACGAGAGGGAAGGACCGCGCGTGAGCCCCGACCTGCTGCTTGTCATCGGTATCGTCCTGGCGGTCCTGGCGGTCCCGTCGATGCTGTCGGCCATTGCCGACCGGCGGACGCCGCGGGTGGCGGCGGTGGTCGCGATCATCGCGGGCTGCATGATCGTCTGGGCTTTCCGCGAACAGCCGGGCGGCTACACGATCCAGGAAATCCCCGAGGTCTTCGTGCGGGTGGTGGCGGAGTTCATCTGAGGCCCGGCTAATGATCGGCTCTAGTGATCGGCGCCGTGCTCTATATTGCACATGTCGTGATCGGACAGCGAGGCCAGCACGTAGCAATCCTGCGGCGCGCCCTTTCCCGAGCAGCCGTCGACGATGCGGCCCAGTTCGGTTTCGAGCGCCCTGAGCCGGGCGATCTTGTGGCGCACGTCTTCAAGCTGGGCCTGCGCGATATCCGAGGCTTCCTGGCAGGTGCGGTCGGGGTGGCGCTGCAGCTCGATCAGCGAGGATATGGCGCCGAGCGGAAAGCCGAGGTCGCGGGCGTGGCGGATGAAACCCAGCTGTTCCAGCTCGTCGCGGCCATAGCGCCGCTGGTTGCCCGATGTGCGCCCGGCGGCGGCGATCAGGCCCATCTCCTCGTAATAGCGGATGGTGGGCACCTTGACCCCGGTGCGGCGCGACAGCTCTCCGATGGAAAACATGAAAAGACCTCTTGAAGCTCTAGTTCCTAGAGAGATTAGGTTGGGCTCAACGGAATTTCAACGAGGTGGGCCATGGCAGGCTGTTGTGGACATGATGCGAAGTTCGACGGGGTGTCGGACGCCTATAAACGCAGGCTCTGGGCGGTGATCGCCATCAACGCGGCGATGTTCGCCGTGGAGATGGGCGCCGGGCAGATGGCGCAGTCGCAGGCGCTGAAGGCGGACGCGCTGGATTTCCTGGGCGACGCGCTGACCTATGGCATTTCGCTGGCGGTGATCGGCGCCTCGGTGCAGGTGCGCACGACGGCGGCGCTGGCCAAGGGCGTGAGCCTGTTGCTGATGGGGCTGTGGGTGATGGGTTCGACCGTCTACCGGGTGTTCGTGGTGGGCGTGCCGGAGGCCGGGATCATGGGCGTCGTGGGGTTCATGGCACTGGCCGCGAACGTGGCGAGCGTGCTGCTCTTGATGCAGTACAAGGACGGCGACGCCAACGTGCGCTCGGTCTGGCTGTGTTCGCGCAACGACGCGATCGGCAACGTGGCGGTGATGCTGGCCGCGCTGGGGGTCTGGGGCACCACGACCGGCTGGCCCGACCTGATCGTCGCGGGGATCATGGCGGGGCTGTTCCTGACCTCCTCGGTGCAGATCATCCGGCAGGCGCTGGAGGAGCGGCGGGACGAGGCCGGGCACGTGCACGAGCCCGGCTGAGCCGCCCGGATTCCCCCTTGCTTATCTGGTCGGAACTTCGTATATCGCCCGCTCATCAGCGCGGCCGGCCGGAGTGGCATGCCGAGTCGCGTAGAACAACCGACCGACAAAGGAGCCGGAAATGCCCAAGATGAAGACCAAGTCGAGCTGCAAGAAGCGGTTCAAGATCAGCGGCACCGGAAAGGTGATCCGCGCCCAGGCTGGCAAGCAGCACGGGATGATCAAACGCACCAACAAGTTCATCCGCGACGCGCGTGGAACGACCACGCTGAGCAAGGCTGATGAGAAGATCATCAAGCCGATGATGCCCTATTCGCGCTAAGGAGAACTGATCAATGGCACGCGTTAAAGGTGGGACCGTTACCCACGCCCGTCACAAGAAAGTCACCAGCGCCGCGAAAGGCTATTACGGCCGCCGCAAGAACACCTTCAAGGTGGCGGCACAGGCTGTCGACAAGGCCAACCAGTACGCCACCCGGGACCGCAAGAACCGCAAGCGCAACTTCCGTGCGCTGTGGATCCAGCGGATCAACGCGGCAGTGCGCGCACATGACGAAAGCCTGACCTATTCGCGCTTCGTCAACGGCCTGAGCCTGGCCGGGGTCGAGGTGGACCGCAAGGTTCTCGCCGACCTGGCCGTGCACGAGCCGGCGGCGTTCGGCGCGATCGTCGAGCAGGCAAAAAGCGCATTGGCACGGTAAGCCAGTCGCACCGAGGGACAAAATGAAGCGCCGCCGGGCAGGGATGCCGGCGGCGTTTTTCTGTTTGGGGGGGGTGGCAAGATGGTGGCCGCCCCGCGCGTGGCGGACGGCGGGATTCGAGTATTTTTGGAAAAGTGAAACTGGGTGGCGGGTGACTGAAATCGAGCGTGCCCGGAACACTCCGCAGGGCCGGCACGTTTCTCTCATGTCATGACCGAAGCCACAGCCGACATATCCGCCCCCGCCGATGCCCGCACCGCCAGCCTCTACCGGATGGACATGCCGGATCATCTCTGTCCCTTCGGGCTGAAGTCGCGCTGGTTGTTGAAGCGGTCGGGCTACGAGGTCGACGACCACCTGCTCACCAGCCGCGAGGAGGTGGATGCCTTCATGGAGCGCGAAGGCGTCGAGACCACGCCGCAGACCTATATCGGCGGCGAGCGGGTCGGCGGCTACGAGGAGTTGCGCGAGCGGTTGGGGTATTCCGTGGCGAAGGAGGGCGAGACCTCCTACACCCCCGTGATCGCGATTTTCGCCGTCTCGGCGCTGGTGGCGCTGGCGATTGCCTGGGCGTCGCTGGGCACGGTGCTGGACATCCGCACGGTGGAATGGTTCGCCGCGACCGCCATGACCCTGCTGGCGGTGCAGAAGCTGCAGGACGTGGAGAGCTTTTCCACCATGTTCCTCAATTACGACCTGCTGGCCCGGCGCTGGGTGCCTTACGGCTATCTCTACCCGTTCGGTGAGGCGCTGGCGGGGATCTTGATGATCGCCGGGGCGCTCATATGGCTGGCAGCCCCCGTGGCGCTGTTCATCGGCACGGTGGGCGCAATCTCGGTCTTCAAGGCGGTTTACGTGGAC
This sequence comes from Roseovarius sp., assembly GCF_965228755.1. Lineage (GTDB taxonomy): Bacteria > Pseudomonadota > Alphaproteobacteria > Rhodobacterales > Rhodobacteraceae > Roseovarius. The sequence goes on along the minus strand of NZ_CBDDIG010000013.1, from coordinate 224,933 downwards.
AAGCGGGAGTTGAAATGCGCCTGTGTCGGCGGGAATTCCAACGTGCCGCTGGGCTTCGTGTCGCTGACCGAGAACCTGGTGATGATCGCGATGGGCGCGTGGATGCTGCTCAAGTAACCTCGCGCCGCCCGAAGGAGGCGAGGTTCGCGGGGGCGAGGAAGATCGACACGGTGAGCAGGCTGAAGACCAGCTCATAAACCTCCCACTGCCGGGGGATGTCGATCACCAGCATCACCACGCTGGCGACGACGCCCATGATCCCGTGGCGCCAGAGCGGCACCGGCACCGCCAGCCGGTCGGCCAGCCGGGTGACTAGGGCGGATTTGCCGTAGAGCGCCGGCAGGGCCAGGAGGTAGAGCAGGATGGCGACGGTCAGCCCGCCGCCGAACACCGTCTTGGTGAGCTGCTTGCCGCCCACGACGATGTTGTGCAGCGTGATCTCCTCCTGGTAGTTGTGCTCCATCAGGTAGTCGGGCGTTTCCAGGTCGAAGATGCGCTGGCCCCAGGAAATCTCCTCTCCCGTGCCGAAGACGAAAATCAGCGCGTAGAGCGTCAAGCAGGCGCCGGCCAGCGCCTGGCCCTTGCGGACCTGGCGTACCGCCTGCCAGGCCAGCACCAGCGCCGAGACGAACAGCATCAGCGCGGTGCCGTATTCGACGGGCCCGTCCTCGATGGCGAAGCCGGTGGCGAATTGCCGGTCGAAGCCGAGGATCCAGTAGGCGATGGTGAACAGCAGGCTGGCGTTCATCAGGCCGAAGAGGAACTGGTCTGCGGGGGAGAAGGAACGCATCGGGCCTGCCTTTCTTGAGAAAAAGAGTCGTCTTGCTGCGCTAAGAATCCGCGCGCACAGTGTCAACCGACGAAAGCGCGAGCCGGCGGTCTTTCGACGCCCCTTGCCGCGCGGGCGGCGCCTGCATAGGCTCTGCGCCATGGACCACAAGCAATTCACCGCCGCCCTGCCCCGCGAGGTGCTGGCCGACCTGAACGCGACCGAGGATGCCCCCGGCCTGCGCCACCTGGCGGGGCATTTCGGGCTGATCGGGCTGTTCGGGGTGTGGATCGCGCAGGGCTGGTGGCTCTGGCCGGTGGCGGTGGTGGCGCAGGGAATCGCGATTTGCTTCCTGTTCACGCTGGAGCACGAGGCGACGCACAAGACGCCGTTTCGGACGTTGTGGGTCAACGAATGGGTCGGGCGGATCTGTGGCCTGCTGTTGTCGCAGCCCTTCGAGTGGTTCCGGTATTTTCACCTGGCCCATCATCGGTTCACCAATATCCCCGGCAAGGATCCGGAGCTGATCGGCGGCGGCAAGCCGGAGACCTGGGGGCAGTATATCCGCCACGTCTCGGGCCTGCCCTTCTGGGGAGCGATGATCGGGGTGACGGTGCGGAATGCGCTGGGGCGCGACCCGGGGCCGTATATTCCGGAGCGCGCCCGGCCACGGGTGGTGGCCGAGGCGCGATGGATGCTGGCGATCTATGCCGTGGCGCTGGCGAGCCTTCTGTTCACGCCCCTCCTTTTCTGGGTGTGGCTGCTGCCCTGCCTTGTCGGCCAGCCCTTCCTGCGGCTCTACCTGCTGGCCGAGCACGGGCGTTGTGCCTTCGTCGCGAACATGTTCGAGAACACGCGCACCACCTATACCAACCGCATCATCCGGTTCCTGGCGTGGAACATGCCCTATCACGTGGAACATCACACCCTGCCCAACGTGCCCTTCCACCGCCTGCCGGAGCTGCACGGGCATATGCAGGGCCGCCATGCCGTGACGTCGGAGGGCTACGCGGCCTTCACGGCCGACTATGCCAAGGCGCTGCGATAGGGCGAAAGCCCCGCCACCGCTTGCATTCGGGCCCCCGCCCGGCTAGCAGGACAGCCGACAGCACAACCAAGGGCGCCCGGCGATGGACGATCTGCGCGACAAGTATATTTCCCTGATTTCCGGGGCCAAGGACGAGGCCGCGCTGGAGGACCTGCGCGTGCAGGCCGTCGGCAAGAAGGGCGAGGTCAGCCTGAAGATGCGCGAGCTGGGCAAGATGACGCCCGAGGAACGGCAGGAGGCCGGGCCGAAGCTGAACGCGCTGAAGGACGAGATCAACTCGGCGCTCGCGGCCAAGAAGGCGGCGCTGGCGGATGCGGCGCTGGACGAGCGGCTGAAGACCGAGTGGCTGGACGTCACCCTGCCCGGCCGGACCCGGCGCAGCGGCACGATCCACCCGGTCAGCCAGGTGACCGAGGAAGTGACGGCGATCTTTGCCGATATGGGGTTCTCGGTGGCCGAGGGGCCGCAGGTCGAGAGCGACTGGCACAATTTCGACGCGCTCAACATTCCCGGCCACCACCCGGCGCGGGCCGAGATGGACACGTTCTACATGCACCGGGCCGAGGGCGACGAGCGCCCGCCGCACGTGCTGCGCACCCATACCTCGCCGGTGCAGATCCGGTCGATGGAGCTGCAGGGCGCGCCGCTGCGGGTGATCTGCCCGGGCCGCGTCTACCGCGCCGATTACGACCAGACGCACACGCCGATGTTCCACCAGGTCGAGGGGCTGGCGGTGGATACCGATATCTCGATGGCGAACCTGAAATGGTGCCTCGAGGAGTTCGTGAAGGCGTTCTTCGAGGTGGACGCGGTCGAGCTGCGCTTCCGCGCCTCGCATTTCCCGTTCACGGAGCCCTCGGCCGAGGTCGATATCCGCTGTTCATGGGAAGGCGGCACGCTGAAGATCGGCGAGGGCGACGACTGGATGGAGATCCTCGGGAGCGGCATGGTGCACCCCAAGGTGCTGCAGGCCGGCAATATCGACCCCGACCGCTGGCAGGGCTTCGCCTTCGGCATCGGCATCGACCGGCTGGCGATGCTGAAGTACGGCATCCCGGATCTGCGGGCGTTCTTCGATTCCGACCTGCGGTGGTTGCGGCATTACGGGTTTTCGAGCCTGGATGTGCCGACGCTGCATGGCGGGTTAAGTAGGTGACTTTCAGTTACGACAGTAAGCTTATGGCTCAAGCTCTATCTGTCGTTGCTGAAGCCGGAATCCACGGGATGAAGTACAACGGCTTATTGGAAGGTTGGCCCAATGAGAAACACAGCCGAAAATCGAATAGGATGCGGTGGTCCTTGGTATCAGCCCACCCATTTTCGGGCAGAGAATTCGAGGATTATCTGATCCTAGCTTGGCGATTTGGTTTCTTGGAGCGCTCGAAATACAAAGAACTGACCTGGAAGCATGGTGTAGATAAGTCAGCCTATCCAACCGAAGACGAAATTATTCGACTCACACGGGAAGGATGGGAATTCATAGAGAAAAACGATCGACCCGTTATACATCGCTGGGTATCCAATACCGTCGAGAATGTACCGACGATTGTAGTGTCATTAATAGCGGCACTTTTGACGAGTTGGGTGCTCTACTCGATTGGCGCGCCCAAATAGCTTAAAGCCTTTAGCGTCGGCATCCGATCCACGTTATGAGCCGTCGGGTTGCGACACGGAACGGGGCGTTTATGGTATCCCGCGAACGTCCCGGAACCGGAGGTCGCCACATGCCCCTTTTCAGACATGAGAACCGGCAGCGAAGCGAGCGCAGCCGACGTCTATATGCCGCCTACGAGATCGCCCATACGGTCGTCGATTTCAGCGCGGCGGTGAGTTTCCTGATCGGCTCGGTGCTGTTCTTCTGGAAGGAGACCGAGACGGTGGCGATCTGGTTCTTCGTCGTGGGTTCGGTCCTGTTCTGCGTCAAGCCGACGCTGCGGCTGGCGCGGGAGATCCACCTGCTGTCGCTGGGCCGGGTCGACGAGCTGGCGCGCCGGGGGGAGCAGCCCTGACCCCGGCGCCGCTTGACTTGGCCCGCGCCACGCCCGACGCTGGCGTCGGGACAGGCAGGCGGAGAGCGGCGGATGAGCCATCGGCGGGCGCGCTTGGGGCAGGTGACGGGATGCCTCCGGCGGGGATATTTGGGGCCAGAAGAAGCCGGGGCGCGCCTGCGCTTCTTCTTGGTTAAAATATCCATATCCGCGCTCGCCTTTCTCGCTGTCGTTGCGGGTGTCGTGCTGTCGGCGGGGGCGGCGCTGGCGCATGCCTCGGAGCAGGGGTTCGTGCTGCTGCTTCCCACGGATGTCTATATCGCCGCCGGGGGCGCGAGTGTCGGGCTGACGGTGGTGCTGCTGGCGCTGTTGCCGCCGGGCGCGGCGGAGGCGCTGTTTCGCACGGTGCGGCTGTGGCCCGCCAGCGCGGGGTTCCGGCATGTCACCTCCTGCCTAACGGCGGGGCTTCTGGCCTTTCTGGTGTGGCGCGGGTTCACTGGGTCGCGGGATCCGTCGGTGAACCCGATGCCGCTTTTCGTCTGGACGGTGTGGTGGATCGGGCTGGTCACGCTGCAGGGGCTGGTGGGTCCTCACTGGCGCTGGACGAACCCGTGGACGGGGCCGGCGGCGGTACTGGCCCGGCTGACCGGGGCGCGGGCGCCGTGGCGCTATCCGCGGAGGCTGGGGCATTGGCCGGCGGTGGGGATCTTCGTGGCCTTCGCCGGGTTCCTGCTGGCCGATCCGGCGCCGAGCGATCCGGCGCGGCTGGCGGCCTATGCCGGGGCCTACTGGTACGTGGCGCTGTTGGGGCTGGTGCTGTTCGGGCCCGCCTGGATGGTAAGGGCCGAAGGGATCACGGTGCTGATGCGGATATATGCGCGGATGGCGGTGCTGGGCCGGTTCAGGGGCCGGGTGGCGGCGGGGCTGCCGGGGTGGCAGGTGATCCGGCTCAAGGCGCCGCCGCTGGCGCTGGCGGTGTTCACGCTGGTTCTGCTGGGCACCGGCAGTTTCGACGGGCTGAACGAGACGTTCTGGTGGATGGGCGTGTTGGGGGTGAACCCGCTGGAGTTTCCCGGCCGGTCAGCGGTGATCGGGCAGACGCTGGCGGGGCTGGTGGGGTGCAACCTGGCGCTTATCGGGGCGTTTGCCGGTTGCCTGTGGCTGGGGGAGCGGCTGGCGGGGACGCGGCGGCCTTTGCGAGAGGCGTTCTGCCTGTTCGCGCCGTCGATCCTGCCGATCGCGCTGGCCTATCACGTGGCCCATTACCTGACCGCGCTGCTGGTCGACGGGCAATATGTGCTGAAGGCGCTGAACGACCCGCTGGGCAACGGTGCAAGCCTGCTGGGGCTGGCGGAGTTCTATGTCACCACGGGGTTTTTCAACACGCCCGGCACGGTCAAGCTGATCTGGCTGACGCAGGCCGGGGTGGTGGTGGCGGGGCACGTGATCGCCATCCTGCTGGCCCATGCGCTGGCGCTGAAGGACACGCCCGGCACCCGCCGCGCCGTGCTGGGGCAGGCACCGCTGGCGGCGTTCATGGTTGCCTACACGGTGTTCGGGTTGTGGCTGCTGGCCTCGCCACGGGGCCTGTGACCCCCGCAAGACACTGGACAAACGCGCTGACGCTTCGCAGGATCGGGTCAAGCAACAGGGAGAGCTTGCAATGACCAGACTCATCAAGGGCACCACGCGCCGCGGCGCGCTGAAGACACTGGCGGGGGGCGCCGCGGGCGCGGCGAGCCTGCCGCTCTGGGCGCGGTTCGCCGAGGCGCAGACATCGGAGCCGATCAAGGTGGGCTTTCAGGTGCACCGCACCGGCATCGGCGCCGCCTATGGCCGCTGGTACGACCGCACCACACAGGCCGCCGCCAAGCTGATCAACGAGAATGGCGGGATCAATGGCCGGATGATCGAGATCGTCGCCGAGGATGACGGCACCGACCCCAAGCGCGGCGCCGAGGTGGTGGAGAAATTCGCCAACCAGCATGGCTGTGACGTGGGGTTCGGCACGCTGTTCAGCCACGTGGTGATCGGTTCGGCCCCGCGGGCGGGTGAGCTGAAGCTGCCGTATTTCGTGGTCTCCGAGGGCCATCACGTGGCCAGCGGCATGCTCAACCGGTACACGCTGCAGCCCGGCATCACGGACGTGAAAAGCCAGGTGCAGGCGATGGCGCCCTACGTGGCGGAGAACCTGGGCAAGAAGGTCACGATGGTCTTCCCCGACTTCGCCTTTGGCCACGATCACCGGGATTTCTTCACCGCCGCGATCGAGGAGCAGGGCGGCGAGGTGCTGGAGCATATCGCCATCCCGCCGTCGGAGACGAGCTTTACCAAGTATTTCCCCAAGATCCCGCGCGAGACGGAGGTTCTGTATCACGTGATGGTGGGCCCGGCCGTGCTGACCTTCGTCAAGGAGCTGGGCGAGTTCTTCGGGCCGAGCCGGCCGGAGATCTTCGGCTTCATCGACAGCCTCGAGGCGGTCGACATGGCGAGCCCCGGCCTCGAGTACCTCGACGGCACCTATTTCTGGGAGGGTAACCCGCGCCACGCGCAGGAGGACCAGACCGAGTTCGACAAGTTCTTCCGCGAGAAGGTGGGCGTGGACGAGCGCGGCGCGTCGGTGAGCGATGCGAGCGACGTGTCGACCTATGCCCACATGTTCGGCTGCTGGGAGACGCTGCATATCCTGAAGGCCGGGATGGAGGCCGCCGATTACAAGGGGCCGGATGACCGTGCCGCGCTGATCGAGGCGGTGGAGGCGATGACCGACATGCCGGAATCGAACGAGCATCCGCAGGGGGCGAAGCGGTTCAACGGCAAGACCCACCAGGTGTTCGGGCACCAGTATATCAGCCGGGTCGAGGACGGGTTCCTCAAGCGGGTGCATACCACGTCGATCGAGGACACGCTGTACCCCGACGAGGTGGATTACACGACGCAGTCGTTCTGAGGCCGTAGCGGAACGGGTCGGGGCGCGCCGCGAGGGGCGCCCCGATGACGGTTATCGGCGCAAGTGGGCGAAATCTTTGAAAGATTTCGGTCCGCTTTCTTTTCAAGAAAGCGCGGCGTTGCGTGGGGTGGCATAGGGAATCCCTCCTGTCGCGCCGCGTTGCACCCGCAAGGCTGGCAGGAGGCCACCATGATCGAACTCGACCCGCCCTTCAGGCTTGCCCGCGAAAGCGACGCGCCGCAGCTTGCCGACCTGGTGAACTTCGCCGGCGAGGGCCTGCCGCTGCATATCTGGACCGGGCTTGCCGGCGCGGGCGAGGATCCGTGGGAGATCGGCCGTGCCCGGCAGGCCGCGAAGGCGGGCGAGGGGCAGATCGTCGTCGCGGATTTCGGGCAAGGGGCCGTCGCCGGCTTGACCGGGTACCGGATCGGGCCGGAGCCGGAGTCGATCGGCGCGGATTTCCCGCCGCTCTTCCGGCCGCTTCAGGAGCTGGAGAAAGAGGCGCTCGACAGTTGGTATGTCAATGTCCTGGCCTGCTATCCCGAGCACAGGGGCAAGGGCCTCGGGTCGCAACTGCTGGATATCGCGGAAGAGATCGGCCGGGCGGAGGGGGTGCCGCGGATGAGCGTGATCGTCGCGAGCGACAATACCGGGGCGCGGCGGCTATATGAACGGCACGGGTACCGGCAGACGGCGGAGCGGCCCTGCGAAAAGGGAAGCTGGGACACCGAGACCGAGCGCTGGGTTCTGCTGATGAAATCGCTGTAGCGGGCCGCGCCATGGCGGTTCCGGATACGAAAAACAGCCCCGGAGAGACCTCCGGGGCTGTTGCTTGCTAACGGTCGAGTGCGTCGCTTATTCGCTGCTGCCGCCGCTTTCGGCCTCGTCCAGCGACAGGGCCACGAAGCGCGGCTCGCCGGCGCGGCGGACGAGAAGCAGGAGCGACTTGCGCCCGGCCTCGCGGGCCTCGCCGATGCGGTCCTCGAAATCGCCGATGGCGCGCAGCTTCTGCTGGCCGGCCTCGGTGATCACGTCGCCGGCGCGCATGCCCTTCTCGTAGGCCTCGGACAGCGTGTCGATGTCCTTGACGACAAGGCCGTTGGTTTCGGGCTCAAGCTCGAGCTGCCCGCGCAGTTCGTCATCGAGCGGCGCGAGGGTCAGGCCGAGCACGGTCTTCTCCGCGTCTTCCTGGGCGTCGGGCTCGTCCTCGCCCGGCTGGGCCGCGGGAATGGCGCCCTCGGCCTCTTCACGGCGGCCAAGTTCGACCTTCAGCGTCTTGGTCTTGCCGTCGCGGAAGACGACCACGCGCACGGTCTTGCCGACCGGGCTGTTGCCGACCTGGCGGACGAGGCTGCGGGTGTCGGTGACATCCTTGCCGTCGAAGGACATGATCACGTCGCCGGCTTCCATGCCCGCCTCGGCGGCGGGGCCCTCGGGCACGTCGGTGACCAGCGCGCCCGCGACCTTCTCGAGGCCGATGGCCTCGGCCACGTCGTCGGTCACGTCCTGGATGCGGACGCCGAGCCAGCCGCGGCGGGTTTCGCCGAACTCCTTGAGCTGATCGACCACGCGGGTGACCACGTTGGAGGCCATCGAGAAGCCGATGCCGATCGAGCCGCCGGTGGGCGACAGGATGGCGGTGTTGACGCCGATCACCTGGCCGTCGAGGTTGAAGAGCGGGCCGCCCGAGTTGCCGCGGTTGATGGCGGCGTCGGTCTGGATGTAGTCATCGTAGGTGCCCGACAGCGCCCGGTTGCGGGCCGAGACGATCCCGGCGGATACCGAGAAGCCCTGACCCAGCGGGTTGCCCATGGCGACGACCCAGTCGCCGACGCGGGCCGCGTCGCTGTCGCCGAAGCTGACGAAGGGCAGCGGCTTGTCGGCCTCGACCTTCAGCAGTGCGATATCGGTCTTGGGGTCGGTGCCGATCACCTCGGCCGGAAGTTCCTCGCCCGAGAAGAATTCGATGATCACCTCGTCGGCGCTTTCGATGACGTGGTTGTTGGTGACGACATAGCCGTCTTCGGAGATCACGAAGCCGGACCCCAGCGCCGAGGTGCGGCGCGGGCTGTCGCCGTTGCGATCCTGGAATTCACGAAAGAAATCCTCGAAGGGGGAGCCTTCGGGGACGATGGGCGAAGGCCCGGTGCCCTGTGCCACCACCGTCGAGGTGGTGATGTTGACGACGGCCGGGCTGACCGTGTCGGCGAGATCTGCAAAGCTGTCGGGGCGCGCCTGGGCCGCGATGGCCTGGGCGATGACGAGGCCCATGGCGAGCGCCGTCAGCCAGAAGGCCCGCAGTGCGCCGCGTGCGTCCTGTTGCTGTGCGATGGTTTGTGCTGTCAATGGAAACTCTCCTCCGGTTGATCCGATTGTCATCATCGGTAGGGCAGTTGTTGTCCTGGACTTCTATTTATGAACGGTTGCCCGAGACGCAAAACTTGGCAAGCCGGTGTCACGACCATGTGAACCTGTCGCGAGCGCCAAAGCAAGGGCGCATGTCAGGCGCCAAGCATCTTTGCGCACCATACCAGCACCAGCCCGATGGCGATCGAACCCAGCCCGATCAGGCGACGGCTGTCATGCGGCAGGGCGCGCAGGGCGGCGAGCAGTTGCTCGACAAGCGAAGGGGCCAGTGCATAGACCAGCCCCTCGACCACGAGTACCAGCCCGAGGGCCAGAAAGAACGTGGCAATCAATTGGTGACCTCTTCATCGGCCGGGTCTTCCGCGTCGGTCTGCTGGTCCGTCGCGGTGTCGTCGGCGGCCTGGTCCTCCGTCGCGGTGTCACCGGTGGCCGTGTCGTCGGCCTCCGGCTCCTCGGTGGCGGTGTCGGAGGTGGCGCCGGTGTCGTCTTCCGCCGCCTCCTCTTCCGCGGCGGCCCCCTCGCCGAGATCCTCGGCGGCCTGCTCGGCCGCCTCTTCCGCGGCTTCCGCGGCCGCTTCGGCCTCCTTCTCGGCTTCCTGCTGGGCGGCGTCCTCTTCGAGGCGGCGCCGCTCGCTTTCCGGAAGGTCCGGCGAAATCTCGGTTTCCGGAGCCATTTCGCGGAGGCGTTCCATGTCGATCTCCTCGATGGCGACCTCGCCCAGACCGTCGGCGCGCACGGCCTCGAACATCTGGCCGAGGAACTCGCTGTTGGGGGAGAAGACGATGGTCGAATTCTCTTCGTTCATCGACCGTTCGAGGGCAGAGAGCGAGCGGTAGAAGGCGAAGAAATCCGGGTTGTTGCCGAAGGCCTCGGCATAGATCCGGTTGCGTTCGGCATCGGCCTCGCCTCGGGCGATCTCGGCCTCGCGTTCGGCGTTCGACACGGTTTCCACCACGGTCCGGTCGGCGGCGGCGCGGACGCGCTGTGCCGCCTCGTTACCGCGGGCGATCTCGTCGGCGGCCTCGCGTTCCCGCTCGGCCCGCATCCGGGCGAAGGTGGCGTCGAGGTTCTGCTGCGGCAGGTTGGTCTGCTTCAGCCGCACGTCGACGATTTCGAGACCGAGACCCGCCGCGCTGGCACGGGCCTGCTCGAGGATGCGGACGGCAAGGTCGCGCCGCTGTGGCGACAGGATCGTGTCGGATGTCACCTGATCGGCACCCAGCACCTCGCGGATCTGGGCGTTCAGGACCGAGGCGAGCCGGTCTTCGGCGACGCGCGTGCCGCCGATGCCGACAGCCTGCCGGAACTGGACCACGTCGGCGATCCGGTAGCGGGTGAAGGCATCGACCACGAGCCGGCGGTCATCCGAGGGCGTGACCTCGATCGCGTCGGTATCGAGCGACAGGATCCGCCGGTCGTAGCGCACGACCTCCTGGATCAGGGGGATCTTTACGCCGAGGCCCGGCTGATCGACGACCTTCTTGATCTGGCCGAATTGCAGGACAAGGGCCTTTTCACGTTCGTCCACGATGTAGAGCGAGGACAGGATGCCGATGATCGCAACGGCAAGGATGGGCAGAAAGAAAGCGGATTTGCGCATCAGTTCGATCCTTCGTTGCCGGCGGGCCGCGGGCGGCGCAATTGGTCAAGGGGCAGGTAGGGCAGCACGCCCTCGCCATTGGCACCGGTGGATTCGTCGAGCAGGATCTTGTCCATCTTGCCGAGCGTGCGCTCTACCGTTTCGAGGTAGAGGCGGCGTTGGGTGACCTCGGGCGCCTGGTTGAATTCCTGGGCCACGGCGATGAAGCGGCTGGCCTCACCGATGGCTTCGTTGACGACGCGGGCGCGATAGCCTTCGGCCTGTTCGAGCACTTGCGCGGCTTCACCGCGGGCCTCGGCCAGAACGCGGTTGGCGTAGGCATCGGCCTGGCGTTGCAGGCGGTCGCGTTCCTGTTCGGCGGCCTGCACCTCGCGGAAGGCGTCGATCACCTCGCGCGGCGGGTCGGCGGTGTCGAGGTTGACCCGGACGATGTTGATGCCGCTTTGGTATTCGTCGAGCGTCGCCTGGATATTCTCGCGCGCGGTGTCGGCGATGATCCCACGGTCGCGGTTGAGGATCGGGGCGAGGTTGGTCGCGGCGATGATCTCGCGCATGACGGCCTCGGACACCGCCTGAACCGTCAGTTGCGGATCACGGATGTTGAATAGAAGCTTTGCCGGGTCGTTGATGTTCCAGACAACCTGGAAGTCGATATCGACGATGTTCGCGTCGGTGGTCAGCATCAGGCCGTCGCCGCCCGAAGACGAGCCGCGACCGCTGCCGATGTTCTCGGTGCGCTCGGAGGTGACGTTGATCACCTCGGCGGTCACGAGCGGCCAGGGCGCGAAGTTGAGGCCGGGGTCGCCGGTGGAATAGTACTTGCCGAGGAACAGCTCGACCGACTGCTCTTCGGGTTTGACGGTGTAGAAGCTGGCCATGGCCCAGAGCACGACGGCGATCAGGCCGCCGATGACGAAAACGCCGCGTCCGAAGGGCGCGCCGCCGCCCGGGCCGGTGCCGTTGCCCTTGCCCGAACCGCCGCGGCCGCCCATGAGCACGCGGAGCTGATCCTGGCCTTTCCTGACAAGCTCGTCGATCTCGGGGATCTGCGAGCCCCCTTCCGGCGGGCGCCGCCCGCCCCGGTTGCCGCGACGGTCGTCGTCTCCGCCGTTGCCTCCCGAGTTTCCGCCGCCGCCCCAGGGGCCGCCAGAATGTCCAGCCATTTAACCTCTTCCTCTGTTTTGGCGTCCGTCCAAACGCTACTTCATAACCTGTGGTTTCACAGGCAAAAATCAACCGGTTCGCGCCGGGCTCCGCATGGTCACGATCTCTTCCGACATGGTGGGATGTACCGCCACCGTGCGGTCGAAATCCTCTTTCGTGGCGCCCATCTTGACCGCGATACCGGCCATCTGGATCATCTCGCCCGCGCCCGGCGCGACGATGTGACAGCCCAGCACCTTGCGGCTGGCCTGGCTGACGATCAGCTTCATCAGCACCCGGTCGGACCGGCCTGCGAAGGCCTGTTGCATGGGCTTGAACGAGGTCGCGTAGACCTCGATCGGTTCCTGTTCCTGCGCCGCCTCTTCCGACAGGCCCACCGTGCCGAACTCGGGCTGGGTGAAGATCGCCGTCGGGATCAGCTCGTGATCGACCGGGGTGGGGTTGCCGTTGAACACCGTCTCGACAAAGGCCATCCCCTCGCGGATCGCCACGGGGGTCAGGTTCACCCGGTCGGTCACGTCGCCGATGGCATAGATCGAGGGCACGCTGGTCTGGCTGTACTCGTCGACCAGCACCTCGCCCTTGCGGCCGAGCTTCACGCCCGCCTCTTCCAGCCCCATGCCGTCGGTGTTGGGCCGGCGACCCGTGGCGAAAAAGATCTTTTCGAACGTGTGCTCGGTGCCGTTGGTGCCGGTCACGCGGTAGCCGTCGCCGGTTTTCTCGACCCGCTTGATGTCGGTGCCGAGATGCAGGTGGATGCCGCCGGCGATCATCTCGTCGGCGATCAGGCCGCGCGCCTCCTCGTCGAAGCCGCGCAGGATCTGGGCGCCGCGGTAGAACTGCGTCACCTCGACGCCGAGGCCGTTGAGGATGCCGGCGAACTCGCAGGCGATGTAGCCGCCGCCGATGATCAGGATGGATTTCGGCAGCGTGTCGAGGTGGAAGATGTCGTTCGATACCAGCCCCTCGTCGGCGCCGGGCAGGTCGGGGCGGACCGGGCGGCCGCCGGTGGCCAGAAGGATGTGCTTGGCGGTGAAGGTTTCGCCGGTCGACAGCTTGACGGTGTGGGCATCCTCGAGCGTGGCGCGGGCGTCGTAGGTGTCGACCCCGTTGGAGGAGAGCAGCTTGCGATAGACGCCTTCCAGCCGGTCGAGCTCGGTATGCAGGCGGGTCCTGAAGGCGGTCCAGTCGAAGGCGCCGGCCTCGACCTTCCAGCCATAGGCCTGTGCGTCTTCGATCTGGCCGGGGTATTCGCTGGCAAAGACCATCAGCTTCTTGGGCACGCAGCCCCGGATCACGCAGGTGCCGCCATAGTGGTCTTCCTCGGCCAGCGCCACCTTGGCGCCGCCCTGCGCCGCTACCCGGGCCGCGCGCACGCCGCCCGATCCGCCGCCGATCACGAAGAGATCGTAGTCGAAGCTCATATCGTTTTTGTCCTAATCCTGCAGGTCGGAGAAGAGATTGTCGGATTCCATGAAATCCAGACGGTCTTCTTCCACCGTGCCTTCGTTGATATCGCGCGTCTCGACCTTGCCGTTGCCGTGGCCGAGGATCACGATGTCGCAGATATCCATGAAAAGCCCGTTTTCAACGACGCCCGGCATCTGGTTGAGCACCATGGCGAGCTGATGCGGGTTGCCGATGCGGCCGAGATGGAGGTCGATGATGTAGTTGCCCTCGTCGGTGATGTAGGGGTGGCGGCCGTTCATCCGGAGCGAGGCGTCGCGGCCGAGCACGTCCATGCTGACCAGAAGCTCCTCGATCAGCGACCGGGTGGTCTGCCAGCCGAAGGGGATGACCTCGACCGGCAGGGGGAAGGCGCCGAGGGTTTCGACCTCTTTCCCGATATCGGCGATCACGATCATCTGATCGGAGGCGGTGGCGACGATCTTCTCCTGCAAGAGCGCGCCGCCGCCGCCCTTGATGAGGTTGAGGTTGCCGTCGAACTCGTCGGCGCCGTCGATGGTGAGGTCGAGCCACTTGGCCTCGTCCAGGCTGACCACGTCGATGCCCACGTCGCGGGCGAGCTCTGCCGTGCGGGCGGAGGTGGGCACGCCGCGGATCTTGAGCCCGTCGTCGCGGACCAGTTCGCCCAGGCAGCGCACCATCCACGCCGCGGTGCTTCCGGTGCCGAGGCCCACGCGCATGCCGTCCTCGACATAGTCGACGGATCGCTTGGCGGCGACGAATTTCGCCTTGTCGATGGGCGACAACTCTCCGGACATGGCAGGCAACTCCCGAACACTCTGGCCGGTTATAAGAGAGTTGCGCGCACGGTGCGAGGGGCAATTGCCGCAAAAAAGCGGGGGAATCGGGCCCTAGGCGGGCGGAACGACCTTCACCTGCAGCGGATGGGTGACCGCGCGCCCCGGATCGGCGCCGAACATGGCGAGCCAGAGCGTGGCGAGAAACAGAACGAACCAGGCGGCAGACATGGCGCCCCTCCTTTCGGGATGTGTGGACGGGAGGGTAGGCCGAGATGGTTAACGGCCGGTGAAATTCACCGATCCGCGCGGCGGGAGGTCGTTTTCGGGCATGACAGGCCGGGCGCAGGGCCCTATGCGCGGCGCATGACCCGACCCTATCGCCTGCATTACGCCCCCGACAACGCCTCGCTCATCATCCGGCTGGTGCTGGAGGAGCTGGGCGTGCCGTACGAAACCGCGCTGGTCGACCGCAAGGCAAGAGGCCAGAAGGCGCCGGAGTATCTGAAGATGAACCCTGCCGGGCTGATCCCCGCGCTGGAGACGCCGGAGGGGCCAATCTTCGAGACCGGCGCGATCCTTCTGTGGCTGGCCGACCGGCACGGGGCGCTGGCCCCGGCGCCCGACAGCAGCGAGCGCGGCGCGTTCCTGAAATGGCTGTTCTTCACCTCGAACACGCTGCACGTGGCGCTGCGAATGCGGTTCTACCCGGCGCAGTACGTGGGCGACGACCCAGGCGCGCAGGCCGCGCTTCGGGAGCATCTGAAGGGTGAGATCGCCCGGCACCTGTCCCTGATCGAGGCGCAGGCGGCGGCGGGGCCGGGGTGGCTTTGCGGGGCGGACCGCTCGGTGCTGGATTTCTACATCGCCTGCCTGATCCGCTGGGCCCGGCTATACCCCGCGGCGGAGCACAACGCCTGGGTCCGGCTGGCGGATTGGCCGCATATGCAGGCCATGGCGACGCGTCTGGAACGTTGCAAGGCCGTCGGGGCTGCCATAGATGCGGAGGGGCTGGGAGAGACGCCCTTTACCGCTCCGCGACACGCAACACCACCAGAAGGCAGCGCCACCTGATGTTTCTTTCCGTCTTCGACATGTTCAAGGTCGGTATCGGCCCCTCCTCCTCGCACACGATGGGGCCGATGGTGGCGGCGGGCAAGTTCCTCGACAAGATGCGCGCGGCGCCGTTCGGGTTTCACGGGGTGAAGGGCTCGCTGCATGGCTCGCTGGCGTTCACCGGCGTGGGCCATGCGACGGACCGGGCGACGATCCTTGGGCTGGCCGGGTTCCTGCCCGAGACCTATGACCACGAGCGGGCCGAGAAGGTGCTCGAGGAGATCCGCGAGACGCACACGGTGTCGCCCGAGGGCCTCGGCACGTTGAAGTTTCACCCCAAGGACGATCTGACCTTCGATTTCGGGCCGAACCTGCCCGGCCATGCCAACGGCATGATCCTGATGGCGACCGACAAGCAGGGCGACGTGATCCTGCAGGAGACGTATTATTCCATCGGCGGCGGTTTCGTGATGACCGAGGCCGAACTGGCGGCGGGGCGCAACACGGAAGAGGGCGAGCCGGTCCCCTACCCGTTCAAGAGTGCCGCCGAGATGCTGGAGATGGCCGAGACCAGCGGCAAGTCCATCGCCCAGATGAAGAAGGCCAACGAGATTTCGCGCGGCGGGTCGGAGAACCTGAAATCGGGTGTCAGCCGTATCTGGCAGGTGATGAACGACTGTATCGAGCGCGGGTTGACCACCGAGGGCGAGCTGCCCGGCGGGCTGTATGTCAAGCGGCGGGCCAAGGGGATTGCCGATGCGCTGGTGGCCGAGCGGGGCACCAACCTGAACGCGCCGCACAAGATCAACGACTGGATGAGCGCCTATGCCATGGCCGTCAACGAGGAGAACGCCGCCGGCGGGCAGGTCGTGACCGCCCCCACCAACGGCGCGGCGGGCGTCGTGCCGGCGGTGATCAAGTACTGGCTGGAGCATGTGCCGGGCGCGTCGGAGGCGCAGGTGGAGGATTTCCTGCTGACCGCGGCGGCGATCGGCGGGCTGGTCAAGTACAACGCCTCGATCTCGGGAGCCGAAGCCGGTTGCCAGGCGGAAGTCGGCAGCGCGGCGGCGATGGGGGCGGCCGGGCTGGCGGCGGTGCTGGGCGGCACGCCGCAGCAGATCGAGAACGCGGCCGAGATCGCGCTGGAGCATCACCTCGGCATGACTTGCGACCCGGTGAAGGGGCTGGTGCAGGTGCCCTGCATCGAGCGCAACGGGCTGGGCGCCATCAAAGCGGTGAGCGCGGCCAGCCTGGCCCTGCGCGGCGACGGCACGCACCTGGTGCCGCTCGATGCCTGCATCGAGACGATGCGGCAGACCGGGGCGGACATGAGCGAGAAGTACAAGGAAACCTCGCTTGGCGGGCTGGCGGTGAACGTGCCCAACTGCTGAGGGGTCGGGCGGCAGGCGACAGGTTCTATCGGTAGCCCGGCATTGTCACCGGTTTTCAGGACAGAATGCGCTTGCACCCCCTGCCGCTTTTCTGTGCAGTGCCGCGCAGGAACGCACGCAGGACAGGCAGCAGGACCATGATCGCAAACACCGGCCGGACCGGCCTCGGTATTCTGTTAATGGTGGGCTTTGCCATCATCGCCCCGGCCATGGACACCTGCGCCAAGCTGATCGGCGATGCCGTGGCCGTGGGCCAGATCGCGACGACGCGGTTCGTGGCGCAATCGGTGCTGCTGGTGCCGCTGGCGCTGGCCTTCGGCTGGCTGCACCGGCCCGGGCGGGGCGAGGTGGCGCTGCACCTTGTGCGGGCAGCGCTTCTGCTGGTGGCGACGGCGTTCTTCTTCACCGCGCTGCGGTTCATGCCGGTGGCCGAGGCGATCTCGATCTTCTTCGTCGAGCCTTTCATCCTGACCCTGCTGGGCGGGCTGCTGCTGGGCGAGCCGATCGGGCCAAGGCGCTATGTCGCCTGTGCCATCGGCTTTGCCGGGGCGCTGCTGATCATCCAGCCCAGTTTCGAGGAGGTCGGACTGGTGGCGCTGCTGCCGCTGGTCACCGCATTGTGCTTTGCCTTCTACATGATCCTGACTCGGCGGATGGCGACGCGGATGCACCCGATCACCCTGCAGGTCTATACCGGCTTTGCCGCGCTGGCGCTGGCGGTGCCGCTGCTGTGGGCCTTCGACGGCTCGGGCGTGGCCCCGCTCGACCCGGTCTGGCCGGAGGCGCGCGAGTTCTGGCTGCTGCTGGCGCTGGGGGTGTTCGCGACGCTGGCGCATGTCTGCATCAGCTTCGCGCTGGCCTTCGCGCCGGCCTCGCTGCTGGCGCCGATCCAGTACCTCGAGATCGTCAGCGCCACGATCCTGGGCTTTTACGTGTTCGGCGACCTGCCCGACGCGCTGGCCTTCGCCGGGATCGGGCTGATCGTGGCGTCGGGGCTGTTCGTGTTCGTGCGCGAGCGCAAGCTGGAACGCCGCCCCGTGCCGCAGCCCTAATCGCCCGACCAGAGCGCCGTGGTGCCCAGAAGCGACCGGACCACCGTTTCCAGCGCGTGTTCGGGGAGAATGACCAGCATCTTGGGCGCCGTGAAGGACATGTGCACCGTGCCGGTCGCGATGTTCGAGGTGCCGACCCGCCCGTCGGGGGCGAAGTTCAGACCGTTGATCGGCCATTCCAGCCCGTCCGACACCCCCTCGACCGCGCCCATGGGAAAGAGCGACACCCGCGTTTCCGCCGTCAGGTCGAGCGAGATCGAGGGCGGGGCGAGGAAGACCAGCTCCTCGGCCCCCAGCAGGATGCAGCGGCGGCCCGGAAAGCGCACCAGCGTGTTGTAGGCGGCGAGCGCATGGTCGAGCCGGTCGCCGGAAAAGCCGATGCCGACGACCAGCGGCGCGCGGATGTTGCGCAGGCATTTCTCGAAATCGGTGCTGTCCTGCTCGGCGATCCGGTGGAGGGCGGCGGGCGGCAGGGCGCGCTGTGCCGCGTCGGAAATCGAATCGAAATCGCCGATCACGGCGGCCGGTTCGACCCCGTTTGCCAGCGCCGCGTCGGCCCCGCTGTCGGCCGCGACGACCTGCGGCGCCAACGCCAGCGCCCGCTCGATACGCGTTTTCGTCACCGACGCGCCGCCGATCAACGTGACTGGTTCACTGGCATGCACAATCAAGGCAAGACTCCGCAGATTGTAACCCGATTAAGAAATAGAACACATTCTAACCACTAAATGATACGGTAATACTCCAAGAATCGAACCGCTTTGGTCTAGGGGAACATGGTAAACACGGGGCCAGCGGGCAGATCAATGTGAGCGATATTATGGTAAGTACAAGTAAAATCCTGACGGTTTCCTACGGCACCTTTTCATGCACGCTTGAAGGGTTCGACGACTCGTTTGAAACCATGAAGGCGATTGCGGAGTACTTCCGTGACCTCGCCGCCGACGACCGGTATTTCGGGGCAGAGCCGCCGACGCCGGACGCCGAGATGCTGGCCCGGATCGCCGAGCGCGAGATCGCCCGCCGGGTCGAGGCGCACGAGAACGAAGGCCGGATCGTGCTGCGCGCCGCCGAGGCCGCGGCCGAGGCCGAGGTGGCCGCCCCCGAACCCGGGCCCGAGGCGAAACCCGAGCCGAAGCAGATTGCCGCCGCCGCCGCGCTGGCCAGCGTCGAGGATGAGAGCGAGGCGCTGAAAACCGCGATCCACGCCCATACCGACACCGCAGAGGAGGCCCCGGAAGACGAGGCCGCGGCCGAGGTTGCCATCGAAACGCCCCCGCAGGAGCAGCAACCGCTGACCGCCGCGGCCCCCGCCGCGGAAGAGCCGGTCATTGCCGAAGACGAGATCGTTATCGAGGAAGAGCCGGCGGATGACGCGGATGACGATGCCGCCCTGCAGGAGGCCATGGCCGACCTGACGGCGGAAGACGACGACGACGATGACGATTACGTGGACGAAGAGCCGAACGCCTTCGCCAACGTCGCGGATGAGGGTGACGATGACCTGACCGCCGGCTATGACGAGGATTACGCCGAGGATGACGCCGAGGAAGTGATCATCCCGCCGGCCCCCGCCGCCGACGAGGCCGACAGCGTTGCCGCGCGGCTGCGCCGGATCCGGTCGGTCGTCGCCCATTCGAGCGACAGCTACGCCACCGACGATTATTCCGAGGACGAGCACGCGCAGGATTTCCTGCAGCGCACCGCCGAGGAGCTGGATGCCACGCTGGCCGAGGATGACGCCGCCGTGGCACGCGCCGAAGACGTGGCCGAGGACAGTGACGAGGACGACTTTGCCGACCTGAGCGCCCGCCTGGCCGAAGCGGCAGACGAGGCCACCGAAGAGCCCGAGGCCGAAACCGCCGAGGCCGACGCGGATGAGCCGGAGCTGGATGACGGGATGTCGGACGATACCCTGTCGCAGCTTCTGGCCGACGCGATGCCGGCCGACGACGTGGCCGCCCGGGGCGACGTGGCCGAGGCCGGAACGGATGACGCCCGGCAGGACGACCTTGACGCCGAGGACGACGCCACGCCCTTCGTGCTGACCGGCGAACAGGCCACGGCAGAGCCCGAGCGCCCCCTGCGGGCCCGCGTGCTGAAGATGAAGCGCAGCGAATTCGAGGCGGCGATCGCCTCGGGCCAGATCGAGGAAGATTTCGACGAGGACGAGGCGCCTGCCGCCGCCGCGCCGGAAGCGGCCGCCCCGGCCGATGACACCGACGCGATGCTGAGCCCCGAGGACGAGGCCGAGCTGCAGCGCGAGCTGGCCGAGGTCGAGGCCGAGATGGAGCAGGGCGCCGCGTTCGACGAGGCCCCTGCCGCCCACGAGATGCTGGGCGACGAGGCCGGGATCGACGAGACCGATTTCGAGGATGCGGAGCCTGTCCGTGCGGAGGCCGACGAGCCCGAGCAGATGTTCGAGGAACGTGCCCCCGCGCCCGGGACCGCGCCGGTCGAGGCCGCGATGGACGAGGCCGATGACATGCCCGGGGCCCGCAGGGCCGCGCGCCTGCAGGGCTCGGACACCGAATCGGATGCCTCGCGCCTGTTCGACACCGCCGACACGCATTTCGAGGCGCCCGACTCCAACAAGCGCCGCAACGCCATCCAGCACCTGCGCGCCGCCGTGGCCGCCACCAAGGCCGAGAAGAACGCCGGCAGCACGCTGGAGCAGGAAACCGACGAGGATCCCTATCGCTCGGACCTGGCCAGCGTGGTGCGCCCGCGCCGCCACCGCGCCATGGGTACGGACGATGCCCCGCGCTCGCGCCGCCCCGGTGCCGAAACGCGGCAGGCGCCGCTGAAGCTGGTGGCCGAACAGCGGGTCGACACGCCGCGCGACCCTGTTCGCCCGCGCCGCGTGTCGGCACAGGTCTCCGGCACCACCGGGAGCGCCCCGGTGGAGGACGGCGGGTTCAGCGAGTTCGCCGAACAGATCGGCGCCTCCACCCTGCCCGAGCTTCTGGAAGCCGCCGCCGCCTACATGGCCGATATCGAGGGCCGCCAGCAGTTCTCGCGCCCGATGCTGATGGGCAAGCTGAAGGAGGTGGAGCTCGAGTCGTTCTCCCGCGAGGACGGGCTGCGCTCCTTCGGGCACCTGCTGCGGCAGGGCAAGCTGCAGAAGGTCAAGGGCGGGCGGTTCTCGATCACCGACCAGACCGAGTTCCGCGCCCAGGCCCGGCACGCGGGCTGAGCCAAGGCGGATTGAACGTCAGAAGGCCCCCGGCGGAAACGCCGGGGGTTTTTTATTTCGCGCCGGAGACAGATCAGCCGATACGGTCTAGAAGCGATGGCCAAGGCGACGTGCAGCGAAGGAGGACCCGATGCCGATGCCATGGACCTATCGCCACGCCTCGAAGGAATGGCGGGCGATACTGGACGACCTTAAGGACCGGATGGACCTTGTCTCGGACAACTCGGCCTATACCGCGATGGATGGCGTGCTTCAGGTGTTCCGGCGCCGCCTGACCGCGCAGCAAGGCATTGATTTCGCGTCGGTTCTTCCCTCCATCCCGCGGGCAGTGTTCATCAACGGATGGCAGGTGGAGGAACCGCCCCTGCCCTTCGCCGACCGCGCCGCGCTGGTGCGCGAGGTCATGGCGGTGCGGAAAGATCACAACCTGACGCCCGAAAATGCCATCGAGGCGGTGGCATGGACCCTGCGGCGCTATACCAGCCGGGCCGACCTGGAACGGGTATTGCAGCGCCTGCCCGAGGGGGCGGTGGATTTCTGGCATGTCGAGGTGGCGGACCCGAGGGAGATCGAGCAGAGGATCTTCTGAGGCGTCAGGAGAGCAGCCAGTCGACCGCGGCGGAGAGGTCGGCGGCCACGTGGCTTGGCGCCGGGTCTGTGCCGGCTTCGTCGCCATCTCGGTACTTGCCGGTCTTCACCAGCACCGCGCGGCCCAGCCCGGCGCGGAGGGCGCCGGCGACGTCCGACTCGGCATCGTCGCCGACCATGGCGGCGTCTTCGGGGGCCACGCCCATCTCGTCGAGCGCGGTGTGGAAGAAGGCCTTGGCGGGCTTGCCCAGAACCTCGGCCTTTGTCCCGCTGGCATATTCCAGCGCCGCGACGAAGGCGCCGACGTCCATGCTCAGGGCGCCGTCGGCGTCGCAGAAAGCCCGGTTGGCGGCGAGCGCGTAGAACCTGGCGCCATCGGCGAGGGTGCGGTACGCGGCATTGAGCGCGTCGTAGGTGAAATGGGTGCCGGCATCGCCGACCACAACGGCACCGGGGGTTTCCGCTGTCTCGTAGCCCGCGAAATCCTCGGCCAGGTCGGGGTGGATCAGAAGGTGCGCCGTGAGCCCGTTTTCTTCCAGTTTCTCGCAGGCGGCCTTGGCGGGGGTGAAAAGCTCGTCATCCTCCAGCTCGAACCCCATTTTGCGCAGCTTTTCCAACAGCTTGCGGCGGGGCGCGCGGGTCGAGTTGGTCAGGAAGCGCACCGGCAGGCCGGCCGCGCGCAGCTTCGCCACGGCCTCGGCCGCGCCGGGCACGGGCCGGTCGCCTTCGTAGAGAACCCCGGAGAGATCGAGGAGGACGCCTTTCACCATGGCCAGAGGATGGCAAGACCGCGCGTGGCGGTCAAACCCCTCTTACGCGGCGCGGCCGGCGCCGGCGAAGGCATGGCGGCGCACTTCGCCCGGCATCTGGCCGTATTTGCGGTGGAACCATTTCTTCATCAGCGTCACGTTGGAAAACCCGCAGGCGACCGACACCTCGCCCACCGGAAGCGAGGTCTGGGCCAGAAGGCTGTGCGCCCTTTCGAGCCGCAAGTCGCGGTAGACCTTGAGGGGGGTCTGGCCGAGATACTCGCTGAACCCGCGTTCGAGCTTGCGGGGGGAGACGTCGAGGATATCGGCGATCTGGCCGACGGTCAGCGTGTCCTCGAGGTGGTCGCGCATGATCTGGAGGGCTTCGCAGATCACCTCGTCGCCCTGCGCCATGCGCTTGTAGCGCCAGTGCTCGCCAGAGCCGCATTCGGCCTGTGGCTCGTTGAGCCCGAGGTCGCGGGCCAGCGCCACGCGGGTGAACTCTCCATCGCGCACGCCGACAAGGTCGACCATCATCCGGATGGCCGAGACATGGCCGGTGGCGCTGCTCATCGCCTTGTGGTGACAGGTGGTGCCTTCGACGATCTCGGGGCCCTGAGCGCCTTCCTCGACCCCGGGGCGGAAGCTGGGATGCACCGCGAGCCGCTTGGTGGCCAGCACGCCGGCGGCGAGCGGCACGAAGACCGCCGCCCCCACCACGCAGACGCGGGCGGCGTTGCGGATCGCGGCGCGCAGGGTGGTCAGGCCCTCGGCCGAGGGCTGCCACGGCGCGTCGGTGCCGCCGATCAGCACCAGCGTCTGGTCGGGCCCGCAGACCGGGCCGCAGGCTTGCGACAGCTCTGCCTCACCGCGGATATGCACCCAGTCGTAGGCCGCTTGCCCGGTCAGGCGGTTGGCGCTGCGCAACACGTCGATGCAGGCCTCGGCCAGGAAGGCCACGCTGTCATCCTGGCTGATGAAGACGAATTCGCCGGACAGGCTGCGCCGTCCGGACACGGGTGTCGCCACCGCGGTACGGGCGCGTTCGAAGTTCTCGAGATACATGTGCTATCTTCCTTTCCCTTCGTGGCGCGGAGCCCTGAAATCCGCGTTGTGAATCCCTTAGCTGACGTTCTTGATCGAGGTTTCCACGGCATGCAGGAACGAGCCGGCCGAGGAACTGGCGGAGAGGAGCAGGAAGCTGTCCTGCCCGGTGCGGAGGATGATGGTGCCCAGATGCTCCATCACCGTGCGCGCGGCGTCACCGACGGCAAAGGCGTCGGGGTGAATGTCGAGCGGGCAGATCCGTTCCAGCGCCGTGCGGGCGCGCGGGCCGGACAGCTCCAGCGCGACCCAGGTGTCGGTCTGGTCGGTGAGATAGGCGGTATCGCCGATCCGCCCGGCGACGATGGTTTCGGCATCCGGCTCGGCCCGGTGGAAGAGGATGAAGGCCTGGTCGGGGGCCAGCCGCAGGAGGGTCGCGCCGTCTTCCTGTGCGGTGGCGGATTTGCCGGGCGCAGGCAGGTCGGCGCCATAGCCCTTGCGGATAGCGGCCAGCGCCGCATCCTCCCCGCCCAGCGGCAGGGCGACGGCGACGATCGCCAGATCCTTGGGCGCGCGCAGGTGGAGGCCGTCGAATGTCTGGTCCACGCCGGCCAGCGGCGGGGCGGATGTGAGGGTGAACTCAGCCACGGAGACGCTCTCCTTCCGGGTCGATGAAATGGGCCGACACGATCTCGACCTCCATCTCGGTGCCGTGCACGGGGCTGACGGCGCGAACTATCTCGCCCTTGCGCTCGTGCCCCGACTTGATGAAGCCCAGCCCGATGGAATGGCCGAGGT
Organism: Roseovarius sp.; assembly: GCF_965228755.1. Classification (GTDB taxonomy): domain Bacteria; phylum Pseudomonadota; class Alphaproteobacteria; order Rhodobacterales; family Rhodobacteraceae; genus Roseovarius. The sequence continues at coordinate 200,969 of NZ_CBDDIG010000013.1, read as the reverse complement.
TGGGGGACCAGGCGACCGAGGTCATCCAGCCCTGGTCGTTCACCATCACCGCCTCCTCGCCCTTGTTGATGAAATGCGAGCCGGTGATCAGCTTCTGCGAGCGGTCGACGGGGCGGAAGCCCATCAGCCGGACCGCATCGTCACGGATCATCTCGGGGCGTTGCGACAGCACGTTGCCGATGCATTCCTTCTTCTGGCTGACCATCTTGCCCAGCCCGATATTGTGGGCGGTGGTCTGGCCGTTCAGCTCGTTGCCGACGGCGTGGCCCTTCTCGATCCGCATGACGCTGAGCGCCTCGGTGCCGTAGGGAACGGCGCCGAATTCTGCGCCGGCCTCGTTCAGGACCGCCATCATCGAGTTGCCGTAGCGGGCGGGCACGGCGATTTCATAGGCCAGCTCGCCCGAGAAGGAGATGCGGAACAGCCGCGCGGGCGTGCCGCCGCAGACGGTGATCTCGGCGCAGGACATGAAGGGGAAGGCCTCGTTCGACAGGTCCACATCCTTGTCGACCACCTTGCGCAACAGGTCGCGCGATTTCGGGCCGGCGACGGCGAACTGGGCCCAGCCGTCGGTGGTGGAAATCAGGTGCACGTCCATGTTGGGCCAGAGACACTGGCGGGCGAACTCCATCCGGCGGAAGACCAGAACGGCATTGGCCGTCGTGGTGGTCATGACGTAATGGTTCTCGCTTAGGCGAGCGGTGGTGCCGTCATCGTAACAGATGCCATCCTCGCGCAGCATCAGGCCATAGCGGACCTTGCCCACCTTCAGGGTCGAGAATGTGTTGGCATAGACCTTGTCGAGAAAGGCGCCGGCATCGCGGCCCTTGATGTCGATCTTGCCCAGCGTGGTCACATCGCAGATGCCGACCTTTTCGCGGGCCGTCTTGGCCTCGCGGTCGACGGAGTCGCGCCAGCCCTTCTCGTCGCCCTGAACGTACCATTCCGCCCGCAGCCAGTTGCCGACGGTGACGAAGCTCGCGCCATGCTCTTCGGCCCATTTGTGCGAAGGGGTCAGGCGGTAGGGGCGGAAATCCTTGCCGCGTGCCCGGCCCGCCAGCGCGCCCATGGGCACGGGGGTGAAGGGCGGGCGGAAGATGGTGGTGCCGGTCTCGGGGATGGTCCGGCCGGTAATTTCCGACATGATGGCGAGCGCCGGGATATTGGCGGTCTTGCCCTGGTCGGTGGCCATGCCGAGCGTGGTGTAGCGCTTGAGGTGTTCGACCGCGCGGAAGCCTTCCTGGTGCGAGAGCTTCACGTCCTTGACGGTCACGTCGTTCTGCTGGTCGAGCCAGGCGCGATGGCGGCTTTCGGGCACGTACCAGAAGGCGGCGTTTTCCTGTGGTTCATCCTGGGCCGCGACCGGGTCGGCCTTGGCGGCGGTGAACCCGAGGTCGGAAATCTGCGCCTCGGCCTGTGCCCGGCCTTCGGCGAGGGCGGCGGCCAGCGTCATCGAGCCATTTGCAGCGCCCGCCACGACCATGCCGGCGGGCAGGGTGCCGCCGGGGACGAAGGCCTTGATATCTTCGCGCCATTCCGGCTTGCCGCGCTGGTGGCAGGTCAGGTGGACGTTGGGGTTCCACCCGCCCGAGACGGCGAGGCAGTCGACCGGAAGCACCTGTCCGTCGGTCAGGGTGATCGCCTTCAACCCCTTGCGACCCACGGTGTTCACCACGCTCGCCCCGCGGATATGCCGCACGTCGGGCAGGCTGATCGGCGCAGCCCGGTCGCGGCTGTCGATCACGGCACGGACATGCACGCCGCGCGCCGACAGGTCGGCGGCGGTGCGCCAGCCGTCGTCGTTGTTGGTGAAAACGGCCACTTCCTTGCCCGGCGCCACGCCGAAGCGGTTGACGTAGGTCCGCACGGCGCCGGCCAGCATCACGCCGGGGCGGTCGTTGTTGCCGAAGGCGATGGGCCGCTCGGTGCTTCCCGCCGCAAGGACAGCGCGCTTTGAATAGATCCGCCACAGGATTTGGCGCGGCTTGCCGGCGCTGTCGGCAAGGTGGTCGGTGCACCGCTCCAGCGCGCCGTAGATGCCGTGATCGTAGGCGCCGTAAACGGTGGTGCGGGTCATGATCCGGACGTTGTCCATCGAGGCCAGTTCGGCCAGCGCCTGTGCCGCCCAGTCGTGACCGGCCATGCCGCCCAGTTCCAGTGTCTCGGAATTGAGCCGGCCGCCGGCTATGAAATCCTCGTCCGCCAGGATCACGCGCGCCCCGGCCCGGCCCGCCGCCAGTGCCGCCGACAGGCCCGCGGGCCCCGAGCCGATCACCAGCAGGTCGCAGTGCAGGAAGCCCTTGTCATACTGGTCGGGGTCTTCCTCCATCGACAGCCGCCCGAGCCCCGCCGAGGCGCGGATCGCCGGTTCGTAGACCTTTTCCCAGAAGGCTTTCGGCCACATGAAGGTCTTGTAATAGAAGCCCGCCGACAGGAAGGGCGAGAGGAAATCCGTCATCGCCATCATGTCGAATTCGAGCGAGCCGCGATGGTTCTGGCTGCTGGCGGTGAGACCGTCGAAGAGCTCGGCCATGGTGGCGCGGGTGTTGGGTTCGGTATGGGCGCCGGTGCGCAGGTGGACCAGCGCGTTGGGCTCTTCCGAGCCGGCGGTGAAGATGCCGCGCGGACGGTGATACTTGAAGGACCGGCCGACCAGCCGCTGGCCGTTGGCCAGAAGCGCCGAGGCGAGCGTGTCGCCTTCGAACCCCGTCAGGGGCTTGTTGTTGAAACGGAACTTGAGCGGTTTCGCGCGGTCGATCAGGCCACCGCCGATGCGGTTGGGTTGCGTCATTTGCCCCGCCCCCTTGCGCGCGCCACGTCGCGGGCCAGTTCGACATGGGTGATTTCATGGGTCAGCGTGTCGCGCGTGACCACCAGCCACGAGCGGTCGCCCTGTTCGTGATACCAGAGCTCCTGGTGCTGCCCGGCCGGGTTGTCGCGCAGGTAGCCGTAATCGTGGAACTGCTCCATCGCGCCCTCGGCCTGCCAGTCGGGCCGGTCGATCAGGCTGGCATCACCGAGATAGACGAATTCGGCGGCGTCGCGCGGGCCGAGAAGGGGGTGGGGAATGATCATGCGGTGGCCCCCGTGTCCGGCGTTGCGCAGTGAGTATTTTTGGAAAGATGAAAAGTCATGAGCGCGCTCGTCAGTGGAGGTTGGGCTGATTGCCCACGCCTTTTTCGTCGATGATGTTGCCGCTGCGGAACCGGTCGAGGCGCATCTGCGCGGCGGTCGGGTGCGGCTCGTCCTTGGCCAGCAGGTGGGCGTAGCAGTACCCGCTCGCCGGCGTCGCCTTGAACCCGCCGTAGCACCAGCCGCCGTTGAAATAGAGCCCGTCGATATGGGTCTTGTCGATGAAGGGCGAGCCGTCCATCGACATGTCCATCAGCCCGCCCCAGGACCGCAGAAGCCGGGCGCGGCCGATCATCGGCATGATCGCCATGCCGCCCTCGGCCACGTCCTCGACCACCGGCAGGTTGCCGCGCTGGGCATAGGTGTTGTAGCCGTCGATATCGCCGCCGAAGACCAGCCCGCCCTTGTCGGACTGGCTGACGTAGAAATGGCCGGCACCGAAGGTGATGACGCCCGGGAGAACTGGCTTCAGACCCTCGGTGACGAAAGCCTGCAGCACGTGGCTTTCGATCGGCAGGCGCATGCCCGCCGCGGCCATGACGCGGCTTGACGAGCCGGCGACGCAGACCGCCACCTTCTTCGCCTTGATCGCGCCGCGGTTGGTTTCGACGCCCAGGCACTTGCCATTCTGGATGTCGAAACCGGTGACCTCGCAATTCTGGATGATGTCGACGCCGCGGCTATCGGCGCCGCGGGCGTAGCCCCAGGCGACCGCGTCGTGCCGGGCGGTGCCGCCGCGGCGCTGGAAGAGGCCGCCCTTGATCGGGAAGCGGGCATTGTCGAAATCGAGGAAGGGCAGCTCGCGCCGAAGCGCGGCGGCATCGGCCAGCTCGGCATCGGCGCCGGCGAGGAACATGGCGTTCGCCCGCCGCACGAAGGCGTCGCGCTGTCCGTCGGTGTGGAAGAGGTTGAGGATCGAGCGCTGCGACACCATCGAGTTGTAGTTGGTGTCCTGCTCGAGGTTCTCCCACAGTTTCATCGACATCTCGTAGAACGGCTCGTTCCCCGGGAGCAGGTAGTTCGAGCGGATGATCGTGGTGTTCCGCCCGATATTGCCCGAGCCCAGCCAGCCCTTTTCCAGCACGGCGACGTTGCGGTGGCCGAATTCCTTGGCGAGGTAATAGGCCGTGGCCAAACCGTGCCCGCCGCCACCGATGATGACGATATCGTATTCCGCCTTCGGCTCGGGGTCGCGCCAGACGGGTTTCCATCCCTTGTTGCCGGTCAGGCCTTCCTTGAAGATCCTGAATGCTGAATAGCGCATCGGGCGGGAATCCTTATCCTTGAGTCAGCCCCAGCATGACGCGTTCCGATCGTCTCGACTTTTCCCAAACAGTCGGATACATGCCTTTTATGGACAGAATTGGTACAAAATCCGTGACCAGGCGGCGAATCGGCATCCTGCCGATCGACGGGTTCGCGGTGATGTCCTATGCCGCGCTGACCGAGCCGATGCGGGCGGCGAACGTGCTGGCGCGGCGGACGCTTTACGAGATGATCAACATCTCGGCCTCGGGCCACCCGATCGCCAGCTCCGGCGCGGCGCTGGTCATGCCGCAGGCCAAGGTGGGCGACGACCTGTCGCTCGACTACCTGTTCGTCGTCGCGGGCGGCGACCCCACGAGGTATGACGACCGCGCCGTGATCAACTGGCTGGCCCGGATGGCGCGGGAGGGGGTGCCGCTGGGCGGCGTGTCGGGCGGGCCGATCATCCTGGCGCGCGCCGGGCTGATGGCCGGGCGGCGGATGACGGTGCACTGGGAACATGCCGCGGCGCTGGCCGAGATCTCGCCGCACCTGCTGATCGAGCGCTCGCTCTACGTGATCGACCGGGACAGGGTGACATGTGCCGGCGGCTCGGCGCCGATGGACCTGATGCACGCGCTGATCACCCAGCATCACGGCAAGCCCTTCGCCCGGCTGGTCAGTGACTGGTTCATGCATACCGAGGTGCGCCCCTCGGCCGGGCCGCAGCGCGCCGGGCTGGTGGAGCGGGTGGGGGTGAACAACGCCGCCATCCTCGACGCGGTCGAGGTGATGGAGGCGAACGTGGCCGAACCGGTCGACCTGGCCCATCTGGCCCAGACCGCCGGGCTGTCGGAACGGCAGCTCAACCGGCTCTTCACCGACAAGCTGGGCCGGCCGACGATGCGCTATTACCGCGAGCTTCGGCTGGAGAAGGCGCAGAGCCTGCTGCGCAACTCGCCCCTGTCGCTGACCGAGATCGCGCTGGCGACCGGGTTCGCCAGCTCCTCGCATTTCTCGCGCGCCTATGCGGCGCAGTACGGCCAGCCGCCTTCTGCCTATCGGTAAGGGGATGCAATTGCGTCACGCGCGGCGCGGTTTGCGCTCGTCGCTTGTCAAATTGCCGGCCCGCGCCATAGTCTCGGGCGCGAGAGAACGGAGGGCCCCATGCATATTCTCGTCCTGCAGCACGAACGTGTCGAACATCCCGGCGTCTTCCGGAAATTCCTTCGCGAGGACGGTCATACATGGGAGGCGATCGAGCTCGACGAGGGCGAGCCGCTGCCCGACAGCACGGAGGGGTTCGACGCGCTCTGGGTCATGGGCGGACCGATGGACACCTGGCAGGAGGAACAGCATCCCTGGCTGAAGGATGAAAAGGCGTTCATCCGCAAGGCGGTGGCCGAGGAGGGGATGCCCTACCTGGGCCTGTGCCTGGGCCATCAGCTTCTGGCCGAGGCGCTGGGCGGCTCGGTGGGGCCGTCGAAGACGCCCGAGATCGGGGTGATGGATGTGCAATTGACCGAAGCGGGGGCGAACGGGGTGCTGTTCGACGGGCTGCCGGAACGGTTCGACTGCCTGCAATGGCACTCGGCCGAGGTGACCGCCCTGCCCGAGGGGGCGCAGGTGCTGGCCACCTCGCCCGATTGCGCGGTGCAGGCGATGAAATGGGAGACGCGGGCCTATTCCATGCAGTTTCACATGGAGATCGAGGCCGATACCGTACGCAACTGGAACAACATCCCGGAATATGCGGGTGCACTCGACAAGGCCATCGGGGCGGACGCGGTGCATGATCTCGAGGCGGCCTGTGCGGAACGGATGGAGAGCTTCAACGACCGGGCGGAGCGGCTGTATATCAACTGGCTTCAGGCGACGTCGCGGGCGGGGTGAGGGTGGTCTGGGGGCTTTGCCCCCACCGTTGAAATCCTTCGGGATTTCAACGTCTCCCCCAGGATATTTCTGGCCAGAAGAAGCGGGTGTGGGGTCTAATCCTCCGCCCAGCCTTCCGACTGCATTTCGCGCAGGCGGCTGGCGGTGCGTTCGAATTCGAAGCTGCCCTCGCCCTCGACATAGAGGTATTCCGGCTCGGCGGCGGCGGAGCAGATGAGCTGGGTGCCGGCCTCGTAAAGCGCGTCGACGAGGGTGACGAAGCGCTTGGCCTCGTTGAAGTTCGAGCGCGAGAGCTGGGGGATGTTCTCCAGCACCAGCACGCGTGCCGCCTCGGCGATGGCGAGGTAGTCGGCGGGGCCGAGCGGCTTGGCGCACAGGTCGTAGAAGCTGGCCCGCGCGACGCCGTTGCGGAAGGCGGGGATGGTGACCTCGCGCTTGTTCACCACGAGGGTGTGGGGGGCACTGTCGCCATCGGTGAGGTCGTTCCAGACCGCCTTGATGTTCTCGCGCGCCTCGGCGTCGATCGGGGTGAAATAGGTGCGGGTGCCGGCCAGCCTGTCCTGCCGGTAATCGGTGGGGCCGGCCATTTCATGAACCACCATCCGCTCCTTCACCAGGTCGATGAAGGGCAGGAAAAGCTGGCGATTGAGGCCGTTCTTGTAAAGGTCGTCGGGCACGCGGTTGGAGGTGGTGACCACCACGACACCGGCGTCGAACAGCGCCTCGAAAAGCCGGCCCACGATCATCGCGTCGGTAATGTCGGTGATCTGCATCTCGTCGAAGGCCAGCAGGCGGACGCTTTCGGTGACCTCCTTGGCCACCGGGGAAAGCGCATCCTCCACCCCCTGCTTGCGGGCGGCGTGCATGCCGGCGTGGATTTCCTGCATGAAGGCGTGGAAATGCACCCGGCGGTTGGGCACCTCGAGCGTGTCGACGAACAGGTCCATCAGCATCGACTTGCCACGCCCGACCCCGCCCCAGAGGTAAAGCCCCTTGGGCGGTTCGGGCGCCTTGCGGAACCAGCCCTTCTTCTGCGGTTTCGCAAGATCGGCGCGGATGCGCTCGAACTCGGGCAGCGCCGCCTCCTGCGCGGGATCGCGGGTCAGTTTGCCCTCGGCGACGAGGCGGTCATATCTTTGGGGCAGCGTTTCCATCCGCCCCGCATAGCGCGACGGCGCGGCCAAGAAAAGCGCCTGTGCCGCCGTGGCGTCACGAACGGTGATTGTGACCCGCACAATCCTTGAATTGACGCCGCCCTTCCGAGGGGTAATCTGCGCGGCGACAGGAGCGCGCCATGCAGAAATCGACCCCCCTCTTCACGCCGGTGCTGATCGCCGGATGTGTCATCATGCTGATATCCTTCGCGATCCGCGCCTCGTTCGGGGTGTTCCAGATCCCGATCGCGGAAGAGTTCGGCTGGCTTCGGGTCGAGTTTTCCATGGCCATCGCCATCCAGAACCTCGCCTGGGGGATCGGCCAGCCGATCTTCGGTATGCTGGCCGAGCGGATCGGCGACCGCAAGGCGATCGTGATGGGCGCGGTGATCTATGCCGCGGGGCTGGTGCTGTCCTCCTTCGCGGTGTCGCCCGGGGCGCACCAGGTCTACGAGGTTCTGGTGGGCTTCGGCATTGCCGGCACCGGCTTTGGCGTGATCCTTGCCGTGGTGGGCCGGGCCAGTTCGGACGAGAACCGCTCGATGAGCCTGGCCATCGCCACCGCCGCCGGATCAGCCGGGCAGGTGGTGGGCCCACCGGTGGCCGAGGCGCTGCTGAGCCTGATGAGCTGGCAGATGGTGTTCGTGGTCTTTGCCGTGACCATCCTTGCCGCGCTGATGATGCTTCCGCTGATGCGCGCGCCCGAGCCTGCGTCGAAGGCCGAGCTCGAGGAGAGCATGGGCGCGATCCTGGGCCGGGCGTTCCGCGACCCGTCCTATACGCTGATCTTCCTCGGCTTCTTCTCCTGCGGCTACCAGCTCGCTTTCGTGACCGCCCATTTCCCCGCCTTCGTGACCGAGATGTGCGGGCCCATCGCCTCGGGCAGCGTGCTGCACGGGATCGGCATCACCTCGACCTCGGCGCTGGGCGCGGCAGCGATCGCGGTGATCGGCCTGTCCAACATCGCCGGGACGCTGACGGCGGGCTGGCTGGGCAAGCGTTATTCCAAGAAATACCTGCTGGCGGGCATCTACACGGGGCGAACCATCATCGCCGCGTGGTTCATCATGGTGCCGATGACGCCGGCGACGGTGCTGATCTTCTCGGTCGGGATGGGGTCGCTTTGGCTGGCGACGGTGCCGCTGACCTCCGGGCTGATCGCGCATCTCTACGGGCTGCGCTACATGGGCACGCTCTATGGCATCGTGTTCTTCAGCCACCAGCTGGGCAGTTTCCTGGGCGTCTGGCTGGGCGGGCGGATGTATGACATCTACGGCAGTTACACCGCCGTCTGGTGGGTCGGCGTGGGGGTCGGTGCCTTCTCGGCGCTGGTGCACCTGCCGGTGAAGGAGAACCGGATGCAGCCGGCGCTGACCTGAGCCGGTCAGAGCACCGGTTTCATCGCCGCCATCACCGCATCGGTGTGGGTATAGGCCAGCGCGTGGCCGGCATCGGGCACCACGGCCTGCCGCGCCTGGCCGTTCCACTCGGCCAGCGTGTCCTTGCAGGTGAGCGGGATCACGTCGTCCTTTTCGCCCCAGATGGCCAGCACCGGCGTGCCCGCCCCCGCGATGGCGCGGTGGGCGTCTTCGAGATCCTCGTCGAGGATACCGCGCAGCGAGGAGAGGACAGCGGGTGCAAACCCCTTCTGCCGCGTCTCGGCGATCTGCAGTTCGACGATCCGGTCGATCCGGCCGGGCAATCCGCGCTCGGCCTCGGTCGCGCGGCGCAGGGACTTGGCGTAGAAGCCCAGCATCATCCAGCGGCCGAAGAAATTGTACTTCACCGCCATGTCCGCCACCGGCCCGAGATCGTGGCCCAGCCCCGCCGGCGCGAGCAGCACAAGCTGCCGCAGGCGCCCGGCCTGCTGCGCCGCGAAGGCCGACGCGATGGCGCCGCCCATGGAATAGCCGAGCAGGGTGATCTCGCCCGACACGCCCTGATCCTCGAGCAGGTCGTCGAGCTGGCGGAGGAAGAACGCGCTGTCCTGTTCGCCCCTCGGCCGGTCGGAGAAACCCCGGCCGTAGAGGTCATAGGTCAGAACGCGATAGCCTGCTTGCACCAGCTCTTCGGCGATCGGCCCCCAAACGAAGGAGGGGGTGGTGAGCCCGTGGACACAGACGGCAATTGGCCCATCCTCCGGCCCGCGCCACTGGTAGTGGGTGACACCCTGCGAGAGGGTCGTGAACTGCCCCGGCGCGGCGTCCCGCCTTGTTCGGGTCATCCGGGGCCGCAGCGCCTCGACCGCGAAGGGCCAGATGGCCACGGCGGCAAGGATGGCGATGACGGCCCACCAGGTCATTGCGCGGCGGCCCAGGCGTCGAGGATGTAGCGGCTGGTCATCAGGTCGAGATGCGCGCCGCCGCCGTTCTTGAAGAGCGTGATCTCGTCGTCGCTCTGCCGCTTGAAGTTATCGGCCTCGTAATAGTCCGCCACGAGGTCGTCGCGGGCAATCACCCCCGCCTCGAGCGGGATCTTGATCTCGCCGATATGGCCGACGGTGGTGTCGTAGCTGTCGACGAAGATGCGCGCCCGCTTGAGCGCCGTGTCATCGACCTCGCGCATGTCCGGGCGGTAGGCGCCGATCAGGTCGACATGCTGGCCGGGTCGGAACCATTCCCCCTTCAGCAGCGGCTCGGTCGACATGGTGGCGGAGGTGACGATATCCGCGGCGCCGACCGCGGCCTCGAGGTCATCGGCCACCTGCAGGCCCGGGCAGTCTTCGACCATCGCCTCGGCATTCTTGCGGGTGCGGTTCCAGACGGTGAAGCGCGCCTTGGGGAAGGCGGCGGAATAGGCCTGGAACAGCGACCGCCCCACAGTGCCGGCCCCCACGATCAGGATGTTCTCACTGTCGGGCCGGGCCAGTTTCGTGGCGGCATAGAGACTGTCGCCCGCCGTTTTCCACTTGGTGACGAGGTGAAAGTCGATCACCGCCTCGAGCTGACCGTCGCCATCGCCGAAGACACAGACAGACCCGTGGATCATCGGCTTGCCGGCCCTGGGGTTGTCCGGAAAGATCGTCGCCGATTTCACCGCCAGCCCCATGCCGTCGATCCACGCCGAGCGCGACAGGAGCGTGTCGGGGTCGCGGTAGAGGAAGGTATCGCCGATCTCGGCCTTGGGCAGGGTGTGCCCGGCCTCGAACGCGGCGCAGAGTTTCATCCAGTCGAGATGTTTCTCGCCCTCGTCGAACGGGATCATGGTGATGCTCATGCGATATCCTCCTGCGTCAGAAGCCCGGCCTCGACCAGCCTCCGGGCCAGCCCCTCGGGCGTTTCGAAACGGTGTGTCTGCCAGCCGCGCGCGGCGGCGGCGGCGATGTTGTCCTCGCGGTCATCAGTGAAGAACAGCGTCTCCGGGGCGAGGCCGCAATCGGCCTCGACGGCGGCGTAGATTTCCGGATCGGGCTTGATCATCTTCATCTCGCCGGAAATGTAGCGGCGGTCGAATTCCTTGAGAAAGGGAAACTGCGCCTCGCTCAGCGGAAAGTTCTCCTTGCCGAAATTGCTCAGCGCGAAGACCGGCACGCCCTTCGCCCTCAGCGCGCGCAGAAGCTTCACCGACTCCGGGATCTCCGGCTGGGCGATCTCGGTCCATTTCCAGCGGAACTTGAGGATTTCCTGCCGCCATGCCGGATGGGCCCACCCCGTATCCTCGACCACGTCGGCAAAGACATTGCCGGCGTCGATCTTCACCATCATGCCGTGGATATCGACCTCGTCGAACAGCTCGCGCCGCTGCGCCTTACCCAGAACCCGGTCGAAATACTTCTCCGGCTGCCACTCGATCAGCACGTTGCCGATGTCGAAAATCACCGCGTTGATCGTCATGAAATGCCCCTATCTCCTGACCGGCCCGTCGGCCACGTGGGTGCCCTTGCGCGATTCGCGCCAGACAAGGTAAAGCCCCGACCCGAGGATCAGCGCGATGCCGGCCCAGGCCACCGCGTCGGGCCAGGTGCCGAACACCGTGACACCCCAGAGGATCGCCATCGGCATCGAGACATACTCGAACGGCGCCGCAAAGGCCGCCTCGCTCAGCCGGTAGGCCTGGCTGATGAACAGCACGCCGGCCAGCCCGCTGACACCCAGAAGGATGAAGATCGGGATATCCGCCATGTCCACCGGCGCCCAGGCCCGCAGCAGGAAATCCAGGTCGTCGGGCGCCAATCCGGCCAGCTTGCCGTCGCCGATGCTGAACCCGATGGCGGCGCTGACGACCAGGAAGCAGCTTTGCGAATAGATCGCCATGGTCGCGGCACTTTCCGTGTCGCCGATCCGCCGGGCGATGATGTGCATCACCGCGTAAAGCGAGGCCGCGATCATCGGGAAGACCGAGGCCAGCTGAAACGCCGACGTGCCCGGCTTGACGATCAGCAACACCCCCACGAACCCCACCGCGATGGCCGCCCAGCGCCGCGCGCCCACCCGTTCGCGCAGGAAGATCACCGAGAAGACGGTGATGACCAGCGGCGAGACGAAGAAGATCGCCACCGCGTCGGCAATCGGCAGGGCGGCCAGCCCGAGGAACAGGAAGGAGTTGGCGAACACCACGCAAAGCCCCCGCACGGCATGGGCCAGCGGGCGGCGGGTGCGGAACACCCGGAACCCGCCGAAGAACGGCATCACCAGGATCAGGAAGGTCGGAATGCCCACCAGCGCCCGCAGGAACACCACCTGGTGCAGCGCGTAGCCGTCGGAGACGAACTTGATCGCCACGTCGTTCAGCGAAAAGCACAGCGCCGCCGTGAACGCACAGAGCGCGCCCACCAGGTTGGACCGTTCTATGGAAACCTGCGTCATGAAGTCCCGTTCGCTGTTCCCGGCAACAAACGGGAGCGGGCGGGGATTGTAAAGCGCCGCGCCCGGAAAAACGGCTCAGCGCGACGCCTGGCGAAGCGCCCGTTCCAGCGCGTCGAGAAAGCGTGACCGGTCGGCCTTGGTGAACCCCTTGCCGCCGCCCTGCCGGAACGGATCGGCGGCGCGCAGGTCGCTCATCAGGTCGCGCGTGGCCAGCGCAGCGCCCACGTTGCGCTCGGTCAGCGCCTCGCCATTGGGTTTCAGCACCAGCGCGCCGCCTTCGACACAGCGGGCGGCCAGCGGGATGTCCGCGGTGATCACCACGTCGCCCACACCGGCCCGCTCGGCGATCCACTTGTCGGCCTCGTCTGGCCCCTCGGGCACGATCACCGTCTCGACGGCCGGGTTGGCCGACGGCCGGATGCCGCCGTTCGACACCATCTTCACGCCTACGCCGTGCCGCGTGGCCACACGCTCCACCTCGGCCTTCACCGGGCAGGCATCGGCATCGACGTAGATCACGCCTTCTTCGCTTTCTTACCCGCTTCCCGCTTCACCTTGTATTCCTCGGGAATGGGCATCCGGTTGAACGCATCGAGCCCGGCGATCTTGTAGGCCTCGGCCAGCGTCGGGTAGTTGAACGTGTTCTGCACGAAGTAATCCACCGTCCCCTTCAGGTTCAGCACCGCCTGCGCGATATGGATGAGCTCGGTCGCCCCCTCGCCCACGATCTGCACGCCCAGCACCCGGCGGGTCTTAAGGCTGAACAGCATCTTCAGCATCCCGTGCTCCAGCCCCATGATATGCCCCCGGCTGGTCTCGCGGAACCGGGCCACGCCCACCTCGTAGGGAATGCCGCGCTCCTGCATCTCTTCCTCGGACATGCCGCAGGTGGAAATCTCGGGCACCGAGTAGATGCCATAGGGAAACCACGGGCTTTCCGGCAGCGTCGGCGTATCGAGCGCATGGCACGCCGCGATCCGCCCCTGCTGGATCGAGGTCGAGGCGAGGCTCGGGTGCCCGATCACGTCGCCGGCGGCATAGATATGCCTGGCCGAGGTCTGGTAGGTCTTGCGGTCCACCTCGATCCGCCCGCGATGGTCGGTCTCAATGCCCACGGCATCGAGGTTCAGCCGCTCGGTCGCCCCCATCCGCCCGGCGGCGAACAGCAGCATCTCGGCCCGCACGTGGCGCCCGTTGGCCATGCTCACCTCGACATGGCCGCCGGCATCCTCGATCTGTTCGATGGCCGAGCCAAGCCGCAGGTCGACGCCGTTGTCGCGGATCTGGTGGGTGAACTCCTCGATGATCCGGCTGTCGATGAAATCGAGGAACGTATCCCGCGGCTCGATCAGCGTCACCCGCACGTCGAGCGCGGAGAACATGGTGGCATATTCCACCCCGATCACCCCGGCGCCCACAACAACGAGGCTGCGCGGGATCTGCGCCAGCTCGAGAAACTCGTCACTGTCGACGATGGTCGAGCCGTTGAAAGGAACGTAATCGGGCCGATAGGTCTTGGTCCCGGTCGAGATCAGGAACCGGTCGGCGGTCAGCCGGCTGACCTCGCCCGCCTCGGTGGCCACCTCCACCTCGTTCGGGCCGATGAACTTTGCCATGCCGTGCAGCGTGTCGACATGGTTGCGGTTGAACTGGTGTTCGAGGATGTCGACCTCGTAATCGAGCGTCTTGTGCAGGCGCGACTTGAGGTCCTGCGCGCCGATATCCTCCTTCACCCGGTAGGACCGGCCATAAAAGCTCCGCTCACGCCAGCCGGAGAGGTTCAGCACCGTCTCGCGCAGGGTCTTCGACGGGATCGTGCCGGTATGCACCGAGACACCGCCAAGGCGGTCACGCCGGTCGATCACCAGCACCCGCCGCTTCAGCTTCCCCGCCTGGATCGCGGCCGACCGCCCGGCGGGGCCGGAACCGATGATGATGAGGTCGTAATGGCTCATGCAATGTCCTTCCGAATACAGTCTGCGGCGAAATCCGGCGCCCGGTTGAGAAGCCGCGCATCGACGGGCCGCGGAGCGGCGAACCAACGGATATGGCTTGGCGCTTTATACCGGCCAGGCACTTCTTCCCTCACGAGGTCACGCTCCGCCAGCAAAATCGCCGGACCGTCGGGGCGGCCCACCTCTCGGCGATTGCGAGCAATCGCCTGCCGGCCAGCGGCCGATGCGCGGCGGGCTGAAGCCCTTAACACCGCGCGTGTTTCGCAAACCGTAGCCAAGCTACCCCGCATAAAGCGCCTCGGCATGGAAGCTCACGTGATCCTCCATGAAGCTCGAGACGAAGAAATAGCTGTGGTCATAGCCCGGCTGCAGCCGCAGGTTCGCCTGCTGCCCCCGCTCGGCCACCGCATGGGCAAAGTCATGGGTGTTGAGCAGCTTGAAGAACTGGTCCTTCGTCCCGGTATCCGTCAGGATCGGCCCGTCAAACCCGGCCTCCCGCATCAAAAGCGTCGCGTCATGCGCGGCCCACGCGGCCTCGCCATCGCCCAGGTAGCCGCCCAATTGCTTGCGGCCCCAGTCGCTCGCCGTCGGATGGCAGATCGGCGCGAAGGCCGACACCGAGCGATACCGCCCCTTCAGCCCCATCGCCAGCGTCAGCGCGCCATGCCCGCCCATGGAATGCCCGGTGATCCCCTGCCGGCTGGCGTCAATCGCGAACTCGCTCGCCACCAGGTCGGGAAGCTCCTCGCCGACGTAGTCCCACATCCGGAAATGCTTGGCCCAAGGATCCTGCGTGGCGTTCACGTAGAACCCCGCGCCCTGGCCCATGTCGAACGAATCCTCGTCGGCCACGCCCTCACCCCGCGGGCTCGTATCGGGAAACACCAGCGCGATCCCCTGCTCGGCCGCCCAGCCCTGCGCGCCCGCCTTGGTCATCGCATTCTCATGCGTGCAGGTCAGCCCCGACAGGTACCACAGCACCGGCACCGGCCCGTCCTTCGCCTGTTCCGGCAGGAACAGGCCAAAGGTCATGTCGCAACTGCAGGCCTTCGAGGCGTGCCTGTACACACCCTGCACACCGCCGAAACAGGCGTTCTCGGAAACGGTTTCCATTCTTCTCTCCCATGCCAGGACCCAGAGTTACCCGTCTCTAACAAGCCTGCCGAAGACTGGAAACGCAAAACCGGCGCAGGCAATTGCAACAGCGACATGCCCAGCCTTCCAGTTTCCCAGCAAGGGCCACATTCACGCCGCAAAGCGCAGCTCAACCTGAAGCTGAAACTTCCGGGAAGGGATACCATGTCCAGCGTTATCAAGTTCTTTACGATGATGGCCCTCATCACCTTGGCGGCACCGGCCGCGGCCCAGGACACGGCCGACGAGAACGCGCTTTTCTCCAAGGCCGATCTCTACGCCGCCATCGATGAGGGCGACCATACGCTCGTCGAAACCGCCTTTTCCGAGCTTCAGGCACTGACCGCGGCGGACAAGGTCAGCGTCAATCAGCTGCGCTGGCTCTACGAGGTCTTCGGCACCAACAGCCCCGAGATCGCCGGCTTCGCCGAGGGGTGGCTCGAGGCCCATCCCGAAAGCCCCTATGCCCGCACCGGGCTGGCCTGGGTCCTCTACACCACCGCCTGGCATATCCGGGGCGAGAAACGCGCCCGGTTCATCTATCCCGAGGCGCTCGACGTCTTCCGCGAATTGCAGTTCGATGCATGGCAACTGGCCCATGCGGCCTACGAAAGCGAACCGGCCCTTCTGCCGGCCTCCGATGCGATCCTGCGGCTGGCCAATCCAACGGGGCAAACCGCCCGCGCCCTCGAGGTGCTGGACGAGGCCATGACCTTGCGGCCCGACCCCGGTACGCTCGAGCGCGGCCTCGACATGACCGTCCCCGGCTGGGGCGGCTCGTGGGAGATGGTCGAGGCCCTGTGCGACTATTACGCCCCCGCCCTCGACATGGGCGAGGTCGATCCGGTGCTTCATTGCAAGGTCGGAACGGCCCTCAGCTTCTACTACGGCGAGAAAGGCGACTGGGCGCTCAAGACCCTTGCCGAGACGCCGATGCCGTCCCTCGACTACCTGCGCATCCATTACGCCACCTCGGACAGCGCCACGCGCGCCGATGCCGCCTTTGCCCACGCCTATCTCACGCGCGACGGATTCTTCGACTACGAGAACGCCCGGCGCTTCGACGAGCACGTCGCCTGGCGCTACGGCTACGATTTCATCAGCGAGGCGCACATGCGGCGCGCCAAGGAACACGCCGCCGAAGCGCTGAAATGCGATCCCTACAACCCCGGCCTGAACAAGATCATGGCCAGCTGGATATCGACATACGACATGAAGGGCGACATGTTCTCCAGCCGCGTGGTCGAGCGCGTCCCGCCGGAGGAGGAGCTCGAATATGTCCGCCGGCAACTGGCGGCCTCTCCCTACGATCCCGAGCTGTGGAGGGAGTACGCGAACGTTCTGAGCCGTGTTGACTCGAAAGGCGCCCTTCTCAAGGCCGAACCCTACAAGATCAACACCATCGTCTTTTCCAACCACAACCCCGGCCACGTGATCGGCTACGCCCAGGCCAAGGCCCAGGTCATCATCGAACTCGACAGCCTCGAAGACCAGCCGGACAGCGCCATGTGGCAAAGCCTGAGCGAGGCCGAGAAGGCCCGCGCCGAACAGGACCGCCAGAAGCTGCTCGACTTCCGTCACAGCATCGACATGGACACGGCGCTGCGCTGCCCGATGCTGCGGGCCTACCGCCTGCACGGCGTGATCTGCGAGGTCTCGAAAAGCGCCTCCTGCGACCTCCACCAGACACAGCGCGCGATGTTCGAGCTCTTGGTGGAGGATATCGAGACACGGCGGGTCTGCACCGGGGTCATGGCGGCAAGCGATGTCGAACTGTTCTACCAGCCCGTTGAAGTCGACCTGATGGAAAGCGGCGGCTGAACCCGGGGCCGCCTCACTCCGCGCGAAAGACCGTCATGATCTCTGCCAGGGGTTTCTTGATGGTGGCCGCCCTGGGCACCGTCGCCTCCCGGGCGGCATGGCCCACGGTCAGGATCATCACCGGCTTTTCATTCTCCGGCCGGTTCAGCAATCCGTTGAGGAACTTCATCGGGTTCGGCGTATGCGTGAGCATCGACAGCCCCGCCGTATGCAGCGCGGTGATCAGCAGGCCGGTCGCGATCCCCACGCTCTCGGGCACGTAGTAATGTTTTCGCCGCGTGCCGTCGGGGTTCACCCCGTAGCGCTGCGCGAACACCACGATCAGCCAGGGCGCATCCGTCAGGTGCGGCTTGCTCGCATCCGTCCCGATCGGCTCCAGCGCCGCCAGCCACGCGTCGCCCGCGCCGCCCTCGTAGAACTGCCGCTCCTCCTCCTCGGCCGCCGCCCGGATCTTCGCCTTCATCCCCGGGTCGGCCACGGCCGCGAAATGCCAGGGCTGCTGGTTCGCCCCGCTCGGCGCCAGGCCCGCGGTCTCGATCGCCGTGGCGATCACCTCCTCCGGCACCGCCCGCGTCTCGTAGTGCCGCACCGTGTGCCGCTGCCGCATCAAGGCGCGGAACGCCTCGACCGCCTTCAAGGCGACGGCATCGCCCAACTCCCGCCGGTGCGGCAGGGGCAGCGGCTCGTACCCGGATGGCTCTTCCCTCATGCGACGGATCCTTTCAGTAAAGCTGCCCCACCCAGCCGATCACCAGCGACACCGTGATCACCGCCAGCGCCGTCGAGATCAGGATCGAGGCCGACACCCGCTGCGGCGCGATCCGGTAATGCTCGGCCAGGATGTAGACGTTGCCGGCCACCGGCAGCGCCGCGGCGGCGATCATCACGGCGGCGGCATAGGGCTCCACCGGGAACAAAAGCAGCGCCGAGAACGCCACCGCCCCGGGGTGCAGCACCAGCTTGCTGAAACTCAGCCACCCGGCGATCACCGGCCGCTCGGCCTTCTTCGTGGCCAGCGACGCTCCAATGGCGAACAGCGCCCCGGGCGTCGCCGCGCCGCCCAGCAGCGACAGGAAATCGTTCATCACGCCCGGGATCGGCAGCTTCAGCGCCGACCAGCCCAGCCCCAGCACGATCGACACGATCATCGGGTTCTTCAGCAGCCCGATTCCCACCGTCTTCAGCGCGCCCAGCCCCACGGCCCCGTCGCGCGACCCGGTCACCAGGACCACCACAAGCGAGCCGAACACGATCAGGTCGATCGACAGCACCAGCATCACCGACCCGATCGCCGCCTCGCCCATCAACAGCGTCAGCATCGGCACGCCCAGGAACCCCACGTTGCCGATCACCCCGCATTGCGATTCGAACGCCGCCTCCTCGATCGAGGCGCCGCGCAGGAACGCCACCATCATCACCACCCCATAGACGAAGGCCGTGGCCCACAGGTAGGCGGCGATGAAGCGCATGTTGAACACCTCGCCGAACGAGAGGTTCGCCGAGAACCGGAACAGCATCGCCGACAGCGCGAAATAGAACACGAACTTGGTCAGCCACGCCGTCGCCTCCTCGGTGAAGAAGCCGGTGCGCCCGGCCCCGAAGCCAAGCCCGATCACGCAGAAGAACGGCAGGGTCTGTAAGAAAATTTCCAGCATCGCCCGCTTGTTAGCATGCCCCGCCCGGAGCGCAAACGGGAATACGGCCGCCGCCGCCCCGCCGCAGGAAGAAGGGGGCAGCGCGATGCCCTGCCCCCTCCCGAGCGGCGAACGGGGATGTCGCGCCGCGGCTGCCCTTGCGCGGCCGGCTGCACCCCTGCATCGGCCGCGCTGCCACCTTGGACGGGCAATGGTTAACAAACCGTTGCCACCCGACCCGCGCCATGCGGTCGAGGGAAAAGAAATCATCCCTCCCGGATCGCAAAGCCGGTATATCTGGCCGCGAACGGGCCATCGCCCCGGCAAGGAAAGGCAGAGACAATGACCGACAAGATCAAGGGCCCCGCCTCCTACTTCCCGTCCATCGAGGCCAAATACGGGCGCCCCATCGCCGAGTGGAAGACCCTGATCCGCACCCAACCCGGCAGGAAGCACATGGAGCTGGTCACCTGGCTGAAGCAGGAGCACGGCATGGGCCACGGCCACGCCAACGCGCTCGTCGCCGACACCCTGCGCGAGGATGCCGGCTGAATGGCGCGCCGCGACTACGACCCCGCCACCGCCCCGCCCGATGACCGGCCCGCTGCCAAGGCCCGGGCCTTCGACCCGTCCGGCGAGGGCCCGTGGCGCGGCGCTCTGGCCGGCGAAACCATCGGCTCGGCCAACACCATCCTCGCCTACGGAACCGACACGATCGGCGAAGGCCCGCGCGTGCACGTCCACCCCTACGACGAGACCTTCGTGGTGATCACCGGCCACGCCCGCTTCTTCGTCGGCGACGAGGTGATCGAGGCCGCCGCCGGAGAGGTCGTGCTCGCCCCCGCCGGCCAGCCCCACAGGTTCGAGAACGCCGGCCCCGGCCGCCTCCAGACCATCGACATCCACCACTCCCCCCGCTGGATCCAGACCGACCTCGCCTAGCCACCGCCGCCCAGGCTTCTTCTGGCCGGAAATATCCTCGGGGGTGAACTGGCCGCAGGCCAGGAGGGGGCAGACAGCCCCCTCTACCCGCTCCCGATCAGCACCCCGGCCGCGAAGACGAGCGCGCCGCCCAGCACCACCTGGAACGCCGCCCGGAAGAACGGCGTCTCCATGTAGCGGTTCTGGATCCACGCGATCGCCCACAGCTCCACGAAGACCACGATGAAGGCGATGATCGTCGCGGTCCAGAAATCCGGGATCAGGTAGGGCAGCGCGTGGCCCAGCCCGCCCACCGTGGTCATCACCCCGCTGGCGATGCCGCGCTTCACCGGGCTGCCCCGGCCCGACAGCTCGCCATCGTCGCTGGCGGCCTCGGTGAAGCCCATGGATATCCCCGCCCCCACGCTGGCCGCCAGCCCGACAAGGAAGGTGGTCCACGTATCCTGCGTGGCGAATGCCGTGGCGAAGATCGGCGCCAGGGTCGAGACCGAGCCGTCCATCAGCCCGGCCAGCCCGGGCTGCACCCATGTCAGCACGAACTGCCGCCGCGCGGTGCGCGATTCGGCGGCGCGGGCGTCGTCGTCGAGATGTTCCTGCTCAAGCTCGCCGGCCCGGTCCTGGTGCCCCGCCTCTGCCGCCGCAAGGTCTCCCAACAGCTTGCGCGTGTCCGCATCCGTCGTGTTGGCCGCCGCCTTGAGGTAGAACGCCTCCGCGTCCCGTTCCATCGCCTCGGCCTCCTCGCGGATCCGTTCGATCCCGAGGTTTTCCACCAGCCAGACCGGCCGCCGCGCGTAATACCCCGCCACGTGCTCGCGCCGGATCAGCGGGATCACCTCGCCGAACCGCTTGCGGTGCAGCTCGATCAGCGCCTTTCGGTGGCCATCCTCCTCTTCCGCCATCCCGTCGAAGACACGGGCAGTATCGGGGTAATCCTCCCGCAACATCTCGGCATAGGAGCGGTAGATGCGCCCGTCATCCTCCTCCGAGGAGATGGCAAGCGCGAGGATTTCCTGTTCGTTCAGATCCGAAAACCGGCGGCGGGAGGATATACCGGGAATCATGTGCGGCCTTTCTGTTTAGAATGATTCCAAGTTATACGCGGGCCCGGCGGGATCAAGCCCAAACCCGCCACGTTGACTTTTCCCCAAGGCTCGACAACGCTCGCAACCGATAACAACAGGGGTTGAGGGCAGATGGCGCAGGAACGGTCCGGGCTGGTGGCGGGCATCGATGTGGGCGGCACGTTCACCGATCTATTGCAGCTCGACCAGACGACCGGCGCCGTGCGCATCGCCAAGGTGCCCAGCACGCCGGAAAACCAGGCTTTTGGCGTGATGAACGCGCTCACCGCCGCCGAATGCGACCTCGCCGCGCTCGACCTGATCGTGCACGGCACCACGACAACTACCAACGCCGTTCTCGAACGCAAGCTCAGCCGCACCGGCCTCATCACCACGCAAGGTTTCCGCGACGTGCTCGAACTTGGCCGCCGCACCCGGCCGCAGGCCTACGGCATGACCGGCCAGTTCACGCCCCTCATCCCCCGCGACCTGCGCCTCGAAGTGCCGGAACGGGTCGATGCCGCCGGCGCCGTCGTCACCCCGCTTGACGAAGACGCCGTGCGCGCCGCCGCGCAAACCCTGCTCGACGCCGGGTGCGAGGCCGTCGTTGTCCACTTCCTCCATTCCTACGCCAACCCCGCCCATGAACAGCGCGCCGGCGCCGTGCTGGCCGAGATCTGGCCCAACAGCCACATCACCCTCGGCCACGCCATCCTGCAGGAATCCCGCGAATTCGAACGGGGCGTCACGGCGGCGGTCAATGCCAGCGTCCAGCCCATCCTCGACCGCTACCTCCGCCGCCTGACCGAAAGCCTCGCCGAGGGCGGGTACGACCGCGACGTGCTGGTGATGAACGGCAATGGCGGCATGGTCTCCTCGCGTTTCGTGGCACGGGAAGCGGCGAAAACCGTCATGTCCGGACCCGCCTCTGGCGTGATGGCCGCCGCCTATACCGGCCGCGTCGCCGGCATGCCCGACCTGCTGACCTACGACATGGGCGGCACCTCGACCGACGTGGCGCTGGTGCGCGGCGCCGAACCTGCCGTCTCGAACGAGATCGAGATCGAGTACGCCATGCCGATCCACGTGCCCATGGTCGACGTGCGCACCGTCGGCGCCGGCGGCGGCTCCATCGCGCGCGTCAACGCCGCGGGCCTCCTCGAAGTCGGCCCGCAAAGCGCCGGCGCCGACCCCGGGCCCATCTGCTATGGCCGCGGCGGCACCGAACCCACGATTTCCGACGCCAACCTCCTCCTCGGCCGGCTCGACCCCGGGCGCCTTGCCGTCAAGGGCGGCGTCACTCTCCAAACCGTCGAAGACATCTTCGCCGAACGCCTCGGCAAACCGCTGGGCCTCACCGCCCACGAAGCCGCGCAAGCCGTCGTGCAACTTGCCAACACCACCATGGCAGGCGCGATCCGCATGGTTTCCCTCTCCCTCGGCGCCGACCCGCGCGACTTCGCCCTCTTCGCCTTCGGCGGCGCGGGGCCGCTGCACGCCGCGGCGCTGGCCCGCGAGCTCGGTGTCCCCCGCGTCCTCGTGCCCAGCCGCCCCGGGATCACCAACGCCATCGGCTGCGTCGTCGCCGACCTCCGCCACGATTTCGTGCAAACCATCAACACCCCCGTCGATGCCTTGGCCGAAACCCAGCTCGCCGACATCTTCGCCGCCCAGA
Organism: Roseovarius sp.; assembly: GCF_965228755.1. Classification (GTDB taxonomy): domain Bacteria; phylum Pseudomonadota; class Alphaproteobacteria; order Rhodobacterales; family Rhodobacteraceae; genus Roseovarius. Next base: position 178,518 of record NZ_CBDDIG010000013.1, on the reverse strand, counting down.
AAGCCGAGGGCGAACGCCTGATCGCCAAGGAGCGGGTCGAAATCCGCGGCCTCCGCCACCTCTACAGCGTCGACATGCAATTCGTCGGCCAGACCCACCTCCTCCGCGTAGACCTCGAGACGCCGGAGATCGACAACGCCAGCCTGCGCGAGCTGTTCGAGATCGCCTATTTCCGCCGCTTCCGGGTCGAACTCTCGGAAATCCGTGCCAACGTGGTCAACGCCAACTGCTCCGTCATCGGCGCCCGCGTGCCGCTCGACCTCTCCACCCTGATCGACCCGTCGGGCCGCAAACCCGCCCTCGCCGACGCGCAGACCGGCACCCGCCCCGTCCGCTTCGGCCACGACATCCACGACACACCAATCTACTGGCGCGATCACCTGCCGCTCGACTTCACCCTCTCCGGACCGGCGATCATCGAACAGATGGACACGACCCTCCTCATCGAACCCGGCGACCGGGCGACAGGCGACCCGCACGGCAACATCATCCTTCACGTGGGGGCGCCAACATGACCCCAACGCACACCCGCCCCGGCCCCCGAACCGGGGCCTCGCACCACGAAACAAACCCGGGACGAGCCGCATGATCGACCCCATCACCCTCTCCGTCATCCAGGCGGGCCTGCAACAGGTCTGCGACGAGATGGATCTCAGCTTCTCCCGCGCCGCCTTCTCTCCCGTCATCGCCGAGGCCAACGACCGCTCCGACGGCATCTACGACGCCGCCGACGGCGCGCTCATCGCCCAAGGCGCGGGCGGCCTGCCGGTCTTCGTCGGCACCATGCAATATTCCACCCGCACCCTCATCCGGATGATCCGCGAGGGCCGCGCCGGCGCCCCCGAGCCCGGCGACATCTACATCGTCAACGACCCCTATCTCGGCGGCACCCACTTGATGGATGTGCGCTTCGCGCGGCCCTATTACCGCGACGGTCAGCTCTGGTGCTGGCTTTCCAACACCGGCCACTGGCCGGACACCGGCGGCGCGGTGCCCGGCGGCTTCTCCGCCTCCGCCACGGCGGTGGAACAGGAAGGCCTGCGCCTGCCGCCCATCAAGCTCTTCAAGAAAGGCCAGCTCGACGCGGAAATCTACGCCATCATCTGCTCCAACATCCGCGTCGCCGACCAGCGCATCGGCGACGTCAAGGCCCAGGCCGCCGCGCTCGACCTCGGCGCCGCCCGGCTCGACGCGCTGCTCGACCGGTACGGCGACACTACCGTCTCGCAGGCCATCGCCGAACTCCGCAAGCGCGCCGCTGCCCAGATGCGCAGCTTCATCGCCGACATCCCCGAGGGCACGCACCAATCCACCGCCTGGGTCGACAGCGACGGCGTGGTCAACGAACCCCTCGCCATCCGCCTTGCCGTCACCCGGCAGGACGACCAGCTCACCTTCGACTTCACCGGCTCCAGCGCGCCCTGCGCCGGGCCGATGAACTCCGTCCGCGCCACGACCTTCTCGTCGGTCTACCTCGCCATGCGCCACATCTTCCCCGAGGTCCCGATCAGCGCCGGCGCCTTCGAGCCCTTCACCATCACCGGGATCGAGGGCACCTTCCTCGACGCCCAATACCCCCGCCCCGTCTCGGGCTGCGCGGCGGAAGTCTCGCAACGCATCGCCGAGGCGGTCTTCGCCGCGCTCGTCGACGCCCTCCCGGACCGGGTCACCGCCGCCCCCGCCGGCACCTCCGGCAACTTCGCCCTTGGCGGCCACGACCCGGCGAAGGGCCGCGACTTCGTCATGTACCAGCTCTCCGGCGGCGGCTATGGCGGCTATGCGGGGGGCGACGGCATCACCAACGGCTGCTCGACCATCGGCATCTCCAAGGCCCCGCCGGTGGAGATCATGGAACAGGCCTTCCCCGTCCTCTACCACCGCTACGCCCTGCGCGAAGGCTCCGGCGGCGCAGGGCAGATGCGCGGCGGCTTCGGCCTCGATTACGAGCTCGAACTCCGCCGCGGCAATGCCAAGGCCAGCTTCGTGATGGATCACGGCCGCTATGGACCCCAGGGCGTGTTGGGCGGCGCCGACGGCGCGCCCAACGAGGTCACCGTCTGGCGCGACGGCACGGCCTACGTCCCTGAACACCTCTCCAAGGAACAGGACATCCCGCTGGCCCCCGGCGACCGCGTGCGCGTGAAAACCCCCGGCGGCGGCGGATACGGCGACCCGATGACGCGCGACCCCGCGCTGGTCGCGCGGGACGTGGCGCTGGGCCGCTACACGACTGATCAGGCCGAAACCCTCTTCGGCGTGGTGCTCAGGCCCGACGGCGACATCGACCCGCAGGCCACCAGCTCGAAACGCGGCGCCTGATCCGCGCAACGCACGGTCCTCTCAACCTCCGTTAATGCACCGCACCCTAGACCTCCGGCGACCTAATCCAAGGGAGCCGACCACCCATGTCCGACATCACCGCGCGCCTCGACCTGCCGTTGATCCAGCCGTCCCAGGCGCAGAAACACGTCACCCATAACGAGGCGCTCCAGGTGCTCGACGGCCTCGTCCAGGCGGCGCTGGAAGAGACCGGCGCCAACACCCCGCCCTTCGAGCCCGTCACCGGCACGCTCTATGCCATCGGCCCCAGCCCGACCGACGACTGGGCGGGAGAGCCGAACAAGCTGGCCCTGCGCATCACCGAGGCGTGGCTCTTCATCGACCCGCAGGTGGGCTGGCGCGCCTGGGACAAAGCCACCGAACAATTCAAGGTCTTCGACGGCACCGGCTGGGCCGAGATCCTCCCCGACCTCGACAACCTCGACGGCATCGGCATCAACACGGCCTCCGACGGCACCAACCGCCTCGCCGTCGCCTCCGCCGCCACGCTCCTCACCCACGAGGGCGCGGGCCACCAGCTCAAGATCAACAAATCCGCCGGAACCGACACCGCCTCGCTGCTCTTCCAGTCGAACTGGACCGGCCATGCCGAGATGGGCCTCGCCGGCGACACCGCCTTTTCCGTGAAGGTCAGCGATGACGGCAGCACGTGGCACGACGCCCTGCGCGCCGATCCGGCGACCCAGCAGATCGAAACCGGTTTCCAGCTCACCGGCGCGGCCGTCCAGCAATCCCCCACCGATACCACCGCGGGCCGCCTGATGCGCGCCGATTACGGCTTCGGGCCGGGCAACCTGCTGGGCACCGTGACCCAATCCGGCGGCACCCCCACCGGCGCGGTCATCGAACGGGGCAGCAATGCCAACGGCGATTACGTGCGCTTTGCCGACGGCACGCAGATCTGCGGCAAGCGCAGGCTGGCCGGTGCGGTGGGCGCCGTGATCTGGACGTACCCCGCCGCCTTCGACCAGGCGCCGACGGTGCAGGGGATTCTGACCAAGGCCACCCTGTCTGGCGGCGGCGCGATGCAATCCGGGTTCTCCGGCACGACAAGCTGTGACGTTCAGGCCTTCGACTCATCGGGCGGGCCGGTGGCCACGGATATGAACGTCTTCGCCTTCGGGCGCTGGTTCTGAGGAGGAGCGAGACCATGAAACTGACCTTTTCACCGATCCGCGCCGACGGGGCGCTGACCCTCGCCCGGTCGGGCGATACCCTGACGATCAACGACGAACCGTTCGATTTCGCGCCCGTGCCGCCGGGCGCGACCCTGCCGCGCGCGGCAATCGCCAGCCCGTGGATCGCGGGCGACGTGACCCGCGACGCGGCAGGTATACTGACGGTGCCCCTGATCCTGCCGCACGGGGCCGGCGCGGCGCAGGACGCACGCTTTCCCGCGCCCCTCACCCTGACGGCGGACGGGCCGGTGCCCCTGCCGCCCCACGCCACCGGAACGGAGGGCCCGGCATGAGCAATATCGACCTGACCCAGATGATCACCGCCGGGGAAAAGACCCGCCGCGCGGCAGAGGCACGGCATATGGCCGCGAAAACCGAATGCCGCCGCCGCATCCTCGCGGTCGTGGACGAGGTGACGCAGATGAACCTGGCCCATGCCCTGCTCGCGGAACAGGCGCGCCGGGGAGCGGGCGGCGGCGACTCGGCCCTGACGGAGAACGAGGTGGCGACGATCCGGCGGATGCAGGGCTGGATCGCCGAGATGCGGGCGGCCTGCGCCACGGCGACAGACGATCCCTCCCGGCCAGTTGACGATGCGGCGCACTGGCCCGCCCCGCCCGAAGGCCTCGCCGCGCTGGCGGCCCGCTTCTGACCGGAACCTTAACAGACCGATAATACCCAACCCGTCGAATTAATTTCGACGGGTTTTTCACGGTCTCGCCCCAATGCCATCCCGCTTCGGCGCCACATCGCGCGGCATCCCTTCTGGCGGTGGAACAAAGGGGTGAGCAGGATGGAACTGCAACTGCGGGGCACGATCGCGACCGGCCAGGGCGTGCTGGACACGGGCATCAGCGACCTCGAGTATGTCGACGGGCCGAACGGCCCGGTGCTGATCTCGGTCTCGGGACCCGAAGGAGGGCTCGCAACCTACCGCCTGCGCGAGGACCGCCTGCCGCATTCGGGGGATCAGGCACTCCATACCACCGGCCAGGTCAGCGGCGCCGGCCACGACCTTCTGGTCACCGACACCGGCGGCACGGTCCGGCTCTACGCCACCGGCTTCAACAATGACGGCATCCTCCGCTATACCCTCGGCACGGGCGGCGATCTTGGCGGGCGGGCGGTCCTGCGCGGCGCCGATATCGGCGCGGCGCCCGCGGTTGCGGCCATCACGGCGGGCGGCGACCTGATCCTCGCCGATCCGGGGCAGGCGGGCTTTTCGGTGCACGGCACGGGCGGCGGGTCGCTCGGCACGGGCTACACCGTCGCCGATACCGCCGCGACCCATGCCGACGCCATCGCCGCGGCCGCCACCGCGGGGGTCGGCGGCACCGATATCGTCATCGTCGCCAGCCAGTCCGAGTACGGCGTCACGGCCTACACCATCGGCGCCAACGAGGCCCGCGCGGGCGACAGCATCGGCCCGGCGCAGGGCCTCGGCATCATGGTGCCCACCGACATCGCCATTGCCACCACGGCCCAGGGCACCTACGTGATCGTCGCCTCGGAACCCTCGAACGGCGAGTCCGGCGCGCTCAGCGTCATGCGGCTCGACGCGCAGGGCGGGCTGACGCCGACTGATCACGTGCTCGACACCCGCGACTCGCGCTTCGGCAACGTCCAGAAAGTGGCCACCCTCACCCATGACGGGCATACCTACGTGGTGGCGGCGGGCGGTGATGGCGGTGTCACGCTGTTCGAGCTCATGCCCGATGGAAGGCTCGTCCATATCGACAGCTTCGAAGGCACGATCCAGGCCCCGCTCGGCGACGTGACCGCGCTCGAGCTTGCCGTCATCGGCGACGAACTCCAGGTCTTCGCGGCCACCGAGGAAGACGCCGGCATCGCCGTGCTCCGCGCCGACCTGTCGCAACAGGGAACCGTCCTCGTCGCCGGCACCGGCAACGACACCCTCACCGGCACCGGGCGCGACGACATCCTGCTCGACGGCAGCGGCAGCGACCGGCTCGAGGGGCGCGGCGGTGCCGACCGCTACGTGCTCACCCCCGACGGCCAGACCGACACGATCGTCGGCTTCGACCCGGCCCAGGACATCCTCGACCTCTCGGGCCTGCCCTTCCTCTACGACGTCGCGCGGCTGGACATCGTCAGCACCTCCTACGGCGCCCGCATCACCTACCGGGGCGAGACCATCATCCTGCGCAGTGCCAATGGCCAGCCGCTCGACCCCGAGGCGGTGCGCGGCGCCGTCGAGGTGGCGATCAACCGCAGCTTCTCGGCCCCGGCCCGTGAAATCGACGGCACGACCGGCGCCGACCTGCTGCGCGGCGACTGGGGGCCCGACACGCTGATCGGCAATGACGGCAACGACACGCTCGAGGGGCATGACGGCGGCGATCTCCTGGTCGGCGGGCGGGGCAACGACCGGATCCTGGGAATGGATGGCGGCGACATCCTGAAGGGCGGGCGCGGCACCGACCTGCTTTACGGCGGCGAGGGCGCCGATACGCTCTATGGCGGCAGCGGGAACGACCGGCTCCTGGGCCAGAACGGCGGCGACGCCCTGTTCGGCCAGGGTGACGACGACACCGTCGAGGGCGGCAATGGCGATGACACCCTGCATGGCGACCTGGGCAACGACCTGTTGCTCGGTGGCGCCCAGAACGACCGGCTCAATGGCGGCGACGGCGCCGATACCCTGCGCGGCGACGACGGCGACGACACGCTGGCCGGCGACGCGGGCAACGACCGGCTCGACGGGGGCACCGGCAATGACAGCCTCGAGGGCGGCGACGGCGACGACAGGCTGTTCGGACAATCGGGGGCCGACACGCTGCGCGGCGAGAATGGCAACGATTCCCTGCGCGGCCAGGTCGGCAACGACCGGTTGTTCGGCGGCGCGGGGGCCGACACGCTGCGCGGCGACAGCGGTCACGACACGCTCAGCGGCGACGGTGGCAACGACCTCCTCTTCGGCGGCGGGTGGAATGACAGCCTCCTCGGCCAGACCGGCCATGACACGCTCTACGGCGAGGCCGGCAACGACACGCTGCGCGGCGGCGACCACAACGACCGGCTGCACGGCGGCGAGGGGCACGATTACATCACCGGCGACACCGGCAACGACGAGCTTCGCGGCGACGCGGGCAGCGACTCGATGTACGGCGGCGCGGGGGCGGACTCGCTCTATGGCGGGGCAGGCCGCGATACGCTCAACGGCGGCGACGGCAACGACTCGATCAAGGGCGGCGGCGATGCCGACCTGCTGATCGGCGGCAACGGGGCGGACTACCTGCACACCCAGAACGGCGACGACATCGCCCGCGGCGGCGACGGCGGCGACACGCTGATCGGCAACAACGGCGAGGACACGCTCTTCGGCGATGGCGGCGCCGACTCGCTCAAGGGCGGGTTCAACTGGGACAGCCTCTCCGGCGGCGACGGCAACGACACGCTGCTCGGGCAGAACGGCAACGACACGCTCGACGGCGGCCGCCACGATGACAGCCTGCGCGGCAACAACGGCAACGACGTGCTGTATGGCGGCGGCGGGTACGACATACTGGAAGGCGGCTACGGCAACGATTGGCTCGACGGCGGCAACGGCAACGACACGCTGATCGGCATCGGCGGCGCCGACACCCTGATCGGCGGCGGCGGCGACGACATCCTCAGCGGCGGCAACGCCCGCGACGTGTTCATCTTCGACACCGATACCAACACCGGCCACGACACGATCACCGATTACCAGAACGGCACCGACGTGATCCGCCTCGACGGGGGCGCCGACTACGACGACCTCACGATCCGCCGCAGCGGCGGCGACACGGTGATCAGCTGGGACAACGGGACGATCACGCTGGAGGGCGTGACAGGCCGGATCGACGAGGACGATTTCCTGTTCGGGTGAGGGGGGGCGAGTGCACGGACGTATTCGGCGTTCAGCGTCACGGAGTACAGCGACCTAAAGCCTCGACAAGAATGAGTCGCCCGCCTCCAATTGACTAGCGGCCAGGTTCCCGCTGATCGAATTCGTTGAGAACACAGCGTTCCGGCAATTGCGAAGCAACTCCGCCGCACCATTCCAGCGGCTCCACCGATGAACGATGACGAACCGTTCGCCTCGCTCGACCTGGGGCAGTAATACCTGCCGCAACCAATCCTGGTGGTACAACGCCGAAGGAAGGGATCTCGTCATGCGGGCTACGTGCTTCGCCCTTCCATCTACTGAACGGTAGGCGACCCCGTTCACCAGCACCCCGACACCGTCCACCAACCATCGACTGTAATTTCGCTCAAGGTAATAGCGCGCTATGGTTCTTTCGTTTGGGCTGACCGGACGCGGATTCGCCAGCATGTCACGATATTCGTCATGCGCCCTCGGATCAGGAAACTCGTTCGGTGTTCCCGAACTGCTGTACCCGCCGTTATTCCCCAGTATGACGATCGGGGCATTGATCACGTCTCCGATGAAGGCTGGAGGAGGAAAATCCAGATTGAACTCATGATCCGGGAAGGACTCGAAAGTCGGCACGTCGACGGGATGAACCGTGCCTTCCAGCTTTGACCAATGATCCGAAAGTTCTTTTGACATGCGCAAACCAATCGGGACTGTGTACTAGTTCGGCTTCAACCGCGCTCGCTTGGCGGCCAATCGCGCCAAGCACACATTCGGAGCCCCGAAGCCTGTCCCACTATACGATCTGCGCGAAGCGTGTCACCCTAAAGCCGCGAACCGCCGCCACCCTCAGCTCGCCGCCTTCACCGCATCGACCACGCTGGTCAGCACATCGTCCAGCAGCCCCGGCTCCAGCGCCTCGGCCATCACCCGGATCAGCGGCTCGGTCCCCGACTTGCGGATGAGCAGCCGCCCGTCATTGCCCAGCCGCGTCTCGGCCTTGGCAATCGCCTCCTGCACGGCCTCGGCCGAGAGCGGCTGCGAGCCCTGCTTGTAGCGCACGTTCACCAGCTTCTGCGGCACCGGTTCGAACACCCGGGCCAGCTCGCTCGCCGGCTTGCCGGTCTCGACCATGCAGCCCAGGAACTGCAGCGCCCCGATCAGCCCGTCGCCGGTGGTGGCATAATCCGTCATCACGATATGCCCCGACTGCTCGCCGCCCAGCGTGTAACCCCCGGCGCGCATCTCCTCGACCACGTAGCGGTCGCCCACCGCGGTCCGCTTCAGGTCGATGCCCCTGGCATTGAGATGCCGCTCGAGGCCAAGGTTCGACATCACCGTCGCCACCAGCGTGTTGCCCGCCAGCCGCCCGTCCTCGGCCCAGCGCGTGGCGATCAGCGCCATGATCTGGTCGCCGTCAGCCACGTGGCCGGTCTCGTCCACCAGCACCACCCGGTCGGCATCGCCATCCAGGCAGATACCGATATCCGCCCGCGTCTCCAGCACCTTCTGCGCCGCCGCCTCCGGGTGGGTCGAGCCGCAGCCGTCGTTGATGTTGTAGCCGTTCGGGTCCACCCCGATCGGGATCACCTCGGCACCCAGCTCCCACAGCACGCTCGGCGCGGTGCGATAGGCGGCGCCGTTGGCGCAATCCACCACCACCCGCAACCCGTCCAGCCGCTTGCGATAGGGGAAGGTCGTCTTGGCATATTCCACGTAGCGCCCGCGCGCGTCCTCGAACCGCTTGGCCCGGCCGATATTGTCGGGCTGCGACAGCGGCACGCCGTTCTGCATCAGCGCCTCGATGCCCGCCTCGGCCTCGTCCGACAACTTGAACCCGTCCGGCCCGAACAGCTTGATACCGTTGTCATGCGCCGGGTTGTGGCTAGCCGAGATCATCACCCCCACATCGGCCCGCAGGCCATGGGTCAGGTACCCGATCGCCGGCGTCGGCACCGGGCCCAGCAGGAACACGTCCATGCCGGTCGAGGTGAACCCCGCCGTCAGCGCATACTCGATCATGTAGCCCGACCGCCGCGTGTCCTTGCCGATCACCACCCGGTGTTCGTTCTGGTCCCGGCGAAAGAACCGGCCCGCCGCCGTGCCCAGCTTCAGCGCCATCTCGGCCGTCATCGGCCAGCTGTTGGCCCTCCCTCGTACGCCATCGGTTCCGAACAGCTTTTCCGCCATGTCTTTCATCCTCGTCTCCGCCATGCTCGGTCTGTCGCGCCGCGCTCATTTTTACCTCCATATCCCCTGTGCCGGGGCCTGTCCAATCACGGCTCGCGACAATCCTGTGGCATTCCTCCCCCATCCGGCCCCCGATCGGCGAACCCCCGCCTTTCCTCCGGGTCGCCCATGCCCTATATTGCATCCTTCCGGCATCAACCCGAGACGCCCAGAGGACGACCGATGGCCAAACCGAAGGACAATCCGAACTACAAGGTGGTAGCCGAGAACCGGCGCGCCCGGTTCGACTATGCCATCGAGGACGACCTCGAATGCGGCATCATCCTCGAAGGCTCCGAGGTGAAATCCCTCCGCCAGGGCTCGTCCAACATCGCCGAAAGCTACGCCATGGTCGAGGAGGGCGAGCTGTGGCTGGTGAACGGCTATATCGCGCCCTACGAACAGGCCAAGACCTTCCAGCATGACGAGCGCCGCAAGCGCAAGCTGCTGGTCTCGAAGAAGGAACTGGCCCGCCTCTGGAACGAGACCCAGCGCAAGGGCATGACCCTGGTGCCGCTGGTGATGTATTTCAACCATCGCGGCATCGCCAAGCTCAAGATCGGCATCGCCAAGGGCAAGAAGAACCACGACAAGCGCGAGACCGCTGCCAAGCGCGACTGGAACCGCCAGAAACAGCGCCTGCTGAAAGAACACAGCTGAGGCAGGGGCCCGATTTCTTCAAAAGAAATCGTCCCGAAATCTTCTAAAGATTTCGGCCCCTTACCGCCTCACAAGGTCTCTACCAGCCGCGCATGGCTGCCATCCGACAGCCGGAACCGCGTCCACGCCATCGGCCCCTCGCGGATCTCCAGCAGCCGGCTCTTCCGCCCGCTCGTCCGGAACGCCATCACCGGCGCCGCCACGTCGTACCAGCCCGCCGCCTCCAGCCGGCCCTCCGCCGCCACGATCTCCGCGCTGGCGCATTCCCACAGCAGCGCCCCGTCAAGCTCCTCCGGCGGGCGCCGGAAGCTCCGCGCCCGTGCGCCCGAGAAGGCCAGCAGCCGATGGGTCAGGTCGCAGACAAGATGCACCGGCGCCGCGCTGTCCCGCACGAATTGTCCCAACCGCCGATCCGCCGCCCCGGTCAGCCGCGCCGCCAGCAGGTCGGCCAGCGCCCGCGCCTCCGCCCCGCCGGGCCGCTGCTCGCCCCGCTCCCAGCGCGAGATCTGGGGCTGCGACACGCCCAACAGCTCCGCCGCATGGCTCTGCTTCACCCGGTGCAGCGCGCGCCACGTCCTGAGCCCGCGCCCCAGATCGCTCCGGCAGCGCGGCGGCATGTCAGGGGTCTCGTCCATGGTGTCAGGAATATCTTATGCCTCGCGCCCCCGGCAAGCGCCAACTATCGCGGCCTCACGGAGGTGCCGCAATGCCGCTCGGACGACGTGAAACCTGGATCTACCTGACCGGCCTCCTGGCCGCGGCGCAGATGGGCAAGATGCCCCCGCTCATGCCGCTGATCTCGCCCGAGCTCGGCCTTTCCCTGCTGGCCGGCGCCATCGTCATCTCGCTGATCGAACTGGGCGGGGCGCTTTTCGGTGCCCCCGCCGCCGGCATCGCCGCGCGCTGCGGCGAATGGCGCACCCTGTCGCTGGGCCTCGCGCTGCTGACCGCCGGGAGCCTGGGCGAGGCGCTGGCCCCCGCCGGCCCCTGGCTCACCGCCGCACGCGTGGCCGAAAGCGCCGGCTACCTCGCGGTCATCGTCTCCGCCCCGGTGCTGATGGCGCGCGAGGCGCAACGCCTCTCCCCCGGCGCGGCCCTCGTGGTCTGGAGCACGTTCTTCCCGGCCGGGCTCGGCCTCGGCACCGTGCTCTCGGGCGCGCTGGCCGCCCCGCTCGGCTGGCGCGGGGTGCTGCTGATGTGGGCGCTGGCGGGCGCCGCCCTCTGGTTCTGCGCCCCGCGCCACGCAACCGCCGCCAGACCCACCGCCCCGATCACCGCCTTCCGCCCCTCCGGCACGGCGCTCGTCCTCGCCGCGGGCTTCGGCGGCTTCACCTGCTTCCACGTTGGCATCCTCGCCCTGATGCCCGAATTCCTGATCTCGCAGAAAGGCGCCACACCGGGGCTGGCCGGACTTATCACCGGGCTCGGCGGCTTCCTCACCATCGCCGGCATCGCCCTGCCGCTCTGGCTCTCGCGCCGCTCCCCGCTGCGGCTTTCCCTGCCGGTCCTGGCCCTTGGCCTGCTCCTGCCGGCATGCCTGCTCTTCGGCGTTTTCCACCCGGCCGCGTCGCTCGGCACCAGCGCCGCGCTCTTCCTCGCGCTCAACCTGCTGGCCGGCCTCTTCCCGCCATTGGCCTTCGGATCCATCCCCCGCTTCGCCGGTCCCGGCGGGCTCGGGCCCGCCAACGGCGCCCTGGCCCAGGCAGGGGCAGCCGGCTCCCTCCTCGGCCCGCCAGCCTACGCGGCGGTCGTCTCCCACGCCGGCTGGCTGCCCGCCGCCGGTTTCGGCCTCGCCCTGTCGCTCGTGCCGCTGCTGCTCCTGTCCGCGCTCGAAGCCCGCAACCGGCCCTGACGGCACGCCATCGCCGCTCATCCTCAAGCGAAGGTCCGCTTTGACCCGGACTTGGCCATTGTAGCCAACCCACGCCGCTCGTATTTGAAGTTCGAGCGAGGAACCTGACATGCGGCTTGTCGAACATAACAACATTGCACTGGCCACCGAGAGCTTCGGAAACCCGGGGAACCCGCCAATACTTCTGATCATGGGGGCGACGGCGTCCATGCTGGGCTGGCCGGAGGAATTTTGCACCGCCCTGGCCGAACGCGGGCATCACGTGATCCGTTACGACCATCGCGACACCGGGCAATCGACAACCGTGCCATTGGGCGAGGCGTCCTACTCGGTAGAGGATCTTGCCGAGGACGCGCTCGCCGTGCTCGATTCCCAAGGGATCGAAAAGGCAGACATCGTCGGCATGTCGCTGGGCGGCTATATCGGCCAGATGCTGGCCCTCACACGGCCGGACCGGGTCGCCACGCTCACCCTGATTGCGTCAGAACCGCTTGGCTGGGACGGCGAAGACCTGCCCCATATTTCGCAATCGTTCCTTGATCATTTCGAACGACTTGGAACATTGGACTGGTCGAACCACGACGACGTGAGGGCGTTTCTCGTCGAGAGTGAGCGGCTCTGCGCCGGGAGCATGGCCCCATTCGATGAAGAACGCGCAATTGCAATGGTCGAAAAGGTGATGTCGCGCACGGATAGCCTGTCCAGCATGTTCAATCACGGCGCGGTTGCAACCCGCGACGACTGGACCAGCCGATTTCGGGAGATCGGCCAGCCGGTTCTGGTCATTCACGGGGCCGAAGACCCGATCCTGCCGGTCGAGAACGGACGCGCCCTTGCCGAGTGTATTCCCGGCGCATCGCTTCACGTTCTCGATCGTGTCGGGCACGAACTTCCGCTGCCGATATTGCCGGAACTGGCAGAGCGTATCGCAAGGCACGCCGCCAGGGCCTGACGCTCGACAGCCGCCGCCAAACGGCAGACACGCGCGCCCAGCGGGGCGCGGGGCATTTACGGCATCGCCACCGTCAAACCCGCGACTTCTGACAAGCAGGGCAATCCTGTGAATGTTCTGAAAAAGGGAAGTTTGGTGGAGCCTAGGGGGATCGAACCCCTGACCTCTTGCATGCCATGCAAGCGCTCTCCCAGCTGAGCTAAGGCCCCAAACCTGTCCGGACCACCGGGTCCGGCAATTGCCGCTATCTAGGCAAAGCGCCGGGCGGGATCAAGTGGAAAATCCCGCCCCCGCGCCATCAGTTCTCGTTGTCTTCGTCCGACACGTCGGCGATGTCGTCGAGCGAGACGTTGTCGTCATCATCGTCGTCGTCCAGCACGTCATCGCCCAGATCGACATCGACATCATCATCATCGTCCAGCACGCTCGAATCCACGTCGTCGCTGCCGGCTTTCATCTTCTTGGTTTCCGCGTCCTCCGCATCGGCGGTGATCGACCGGCTCTTGCCGGTTTCCAGTTCCACCACCTCGCCGGTATACGGGCTGACGATCGGGTTCTTGTTCAGGTCGTAGAACCGCTTGCCGGTGGTCGGGCAGACGCGCTTTACGCCCCATTCTTCCTTGGGCATGGGTGATCCCTCTTGAATCTCTCTGGTCTTGCAGACAATCCGCGCCACCTGCCATAAGTCCGGTGAGGTGTCAAAGGCTTTGCACCGGCCTGCGCGAAAAGCTTGTATCGAGGGCATATGGGCCATCACATCCTTCCCGGCAACCCCCCGGTTGCCCTGATCCTGCGCCGCTCGGCCCGGGCCCGGCGGATTTCGCTGCGCGTCTCGGGCGTTGACGGGCGGGTCACCCTGACCCTGCCCCGCGGCGTGGCCGAGCGGAAGGCGCTGGAATTCGCCGAGGAAAAGGCCGGCTGGCTGCGCAAGCAGCTCAGCCAGCGGCCCGACGAGGTCGACGTGACCCTCGGCGCCGAGCTTCCCGTCGGCGGTGTCCCGATGCGAATCGTCGCAGGCACCGGGCGCAGCGTCCGCGCCGAGGGCGAAACCCTCCTTGTCCCCGGCGCGCCCGAGGCCGTGCCCGCCCGCCTCCGCGCCTGGCTCAAGGCCCAGGCGCGCGACCGGCTGGCCGAGGCGTCCGACCGCTACGCCACCGTGCTCGGCCGCCCCTATGCCCGCCTCACCCTGCGCGACACCCGTTCGCGCTGGGGCTCGTGCTCGCATGACGGCGGGCTGATGTATTCCTGGCGCCTGATCCTCGCCCCCGCGGACGTGCTCGACTACGTCGCCGCGCACGAGGTCGCGCACCTGGCCGAGATGAACCATTCCCGCGCCTTCTGGGACACGGTCGAGCGCCTCAAGCCGGGCTACCAGCCCTTCCGCCGCTGGCTGCGCGACAACGGGGCGTCGCTCCACCGCTACCGCTTTGGCGATTGACGAGGGCCCGCGCGTGATCACAAATACCGACATGTTGATCACACCCCGCCCCGATCCGGCGCCCAGCTCCGCCCATGACCGCGTCTACCGGGGCCTGCGTACGCGCATCATGCATGGCGAACTGCCCCCCGGCCACGCCCTGACCCTGCGCGGGCTGGCCGCCGAGTACGACGTCTCCATGACCCCGGCGCGCGAGGCGATCCGCCGCCTCTCCGCCGAAGGCGCGCTCACCGTCTCCAGCTCGGGCCGCGTCACCACGCCCGAGCTTGGCAACGAACGCATCGAGGAGCTGGCCGCCCTCCGCGCCCTGATCGAGGTGGAACTGGCCAGTCGCGCCCTGCCCCGCGCCCATATCGCGCTGATCGACCGGCTGCAGTCGATCAACGGCCACATCGCCGAGATGACCGCCCGGCACGACGCGGTGGGCTATATCCGCCGCAACCTCGAGTTCCACCGCACCCTCTACCTCCGGGCGCAGGCGCCGGCGATGCTGGCGATGGCGGAAACAGTCTGGCTGCAACTTGGCCCGACGATGCGGGCGCTTTACGGCCGCCTGCAACGGAAAGACCCGCCGCATTACCACCGCCTGATCATCGCGGCGCTGAAGGCGGGCGACGAACCGGGCCTCCGCCTTGCCGTGCGCTCGGACGTGACCCAGGGGCTGAAGATGCTGCTGGCCTGACCGCCCGCCGACATCGCGGTGGGCCGCGCGCCCCTCAGGTTGACGGCGTGTGACACACCGCCTCGAGCCGATTGCCATCGGGATCGTTGACGAAGGCGGCGTAATAGGCGCCGTGGTATTCCGGGCGCAGCCCCGGCGCACCGGCGTCGCTTCCACCACCGGCCAGCGCTTCGGCATGAAACCGGTCGACACTCTCCCGGTCCGGCGCGCTGAACGCCACATGCGTCCCATGCCGCGCGGTGCCGTCATCGCGCTGCAGGCCGAAATCCTGCCCGCCTTCGATCCCGTAGGTCAGCATCGTTTCGTTGTCCCACAGCAGCGGCAGGCCCAGCACCGGCATCACCCGGTCATAGAACCGCCGCGCCGTCTCGATATCCGAAACACCCAGCGTCACGTGGTCGAACATGGCCGCCATCCCTCACGCCTCCGGGTCGGCGCCCCGCCTTCGTCAGGCCGCCAGCCCCTTGCTGCCCATCGCCAGGAACTTGTCCCGCCGCGCCTTGACCAGCGCCTTGCGGTGCTTCTCCGACAGCTCGCCCAGCATCGCCTCGATGGTTTCCCCCACCGCCTTGATCGTCTTCGGCGGATCGCGATGCGCGCCGCCCAGCGGTTCGGGAATGATCCGGTCGGTCACGCCCAGCTTGTGCAGGTCCTGCGCCGTCAGGCGCAGCGCCTCCGCCGCCTCCCGCATCTTCTCGGCATCCTTCCACAGGATCGAGGCACAGCCCTCGGGGCTGATCACCGAGTAGACCGAATGCTCCAGCATTGCCACGCGGTTGGCGCTGGCAAACGCCACTGCCCCGCCCGAGCCGCCCTCGCCGATGATCACGCTCACCAGCGGCACGCCGATCTGCAGGCAGGTCTCCGTCGCCCGTGCAATCGCTTCCGACTGGCCCCGCTCCTCGGCGCCCTTGCCGGGATAGGCGCCGGGCGTGTCCACCAGCGTGATCACCGGCAGGTTGAACTTGTCCGCCATCTCCATCAGCCGGATCGCCTTGCGATAGCCCTCGGGCCGCGCCATGCCGAAATTCCGCTGGATCCGGCTCTTGGTGTCGTTGCCCTTCTCGTGCCCGATCACCATCACCGGCCGGTCGTTGAATCGCGCGAGCCCGCCCATCACCGCCTGGTCGTCGGCAAAGTTCCGGTCGCCCGCCAGCGGCGTGTACTCGTGGAACAGCGCCTTGATGTAATCCCGGCAATGCGGCCGGTCGGGGTGCCGCGCCACCTGGCATTTCCGCCAGGGCGTGAGGCCCTTGTACAGGTCCTGAAGCATCGTGGCCGCCTTCTTGTCCAGCGCCCCGGCCTCTTCCGTGACATCCATATCCTCGTTCGCCCGCGCCATCGCCCGAAGCTCTTCGGCCTTGCCTTCGATCTCGGCCAGCGGCTTTTCGAAGTCGAGGTAATTGGTCATCCACGTCGCTCCCGTACTGTCGTGCCCGTATATGGCCGCTGAAGGGTGGATTTGCAAACAAATCGACACCCCGACAGGGGCTGTCAGCACCCCCGCGCCATCGCCTTGCGGCCACGCCCTCACCGGCTAAGCTGCCCCCGACCCGACAGGAGCCCGCCCGTGACCGCCCCCGCCACCCCGCACCGGCCCGACAACCTGCCCCTCGCCGTGGGCACCATCGTCTTTACCGTGCTGGGCCTGTCGCTGGGCGACGCCATCATCAAGCTCACCTCCTCGAGCTTCCCGCTCTGGCAGATCTTCACCCTCCGCTCGGCCCTCGCCCTGCCCCTGCTGCTGGGCGTGCTCGCCCTCTGGTTCCCCGCCGCCCTCACCCGCCCCGCCGCGCCGGGCTGGACGGCCCTGCGCAGCCTGCTCCTCGTCACGATGTGGATCGCCTATTACGCGTCGCTCCCCCACCTGCCGCTCGCCATCGCGGCGGCGGCCTACTACACCCTGCCGCTCTTCATCACCCTCTTCTCGGCGCTTGCCACCCGCGACCGCATCCCGCCCCTGGGCTGGCTCGCCGTGGCCCTCGGCTTCGCCGGCGTCCTGCTGATTCTCCGCCCCGACGCCGAGCATTTCAGCGCCTATGCCCTCCTGCCCCTCCTCGCCGCCATGCTCTACGCCGCGGCGATGATCCTCACCCGCACGAAATGCCGCGGCGAACATCCGATGATGCTGGCCCTCGCCCTCAACATCGCCTTCGTCCTCGCGGGCGGGCTCGCCACGCTCTTCCTGCCGCAAGCCGACACCGGCTTCCTCTCCGCCCCCTGGGCCGCCATGACCTCGGCCAACTGGGGCGCCATGGCGATCCTCGCGCTCTCCATCATCATCGGCAGCGTCGGCACCGCCATCGCCTACCAGGCCGGGCCCTCCTCGGTCATCGGCACGTTCGATTTCGCCTATGTGGGCTTCGCGGTGGTCTGGGGCGTGATCTTCTTCGCCGACATCCCCGGCCCGGTCACGCTGGCCGGCATGACCCTGATCGTCGCCGCCGGCATCCTCTCGCTCCGCCGCTAGCGCTTCCGCGCCAGCAGGATCCCGTGCCCCCCGCAGGTCTCGTCGTTCAGCACGTAGGCCACGACCTCCGCCCCACCCTCACGCAACAGGCTGGCATACTCCTCCCCGTCAAGGCTCGCATGGTAGATCGGCTCGTCCCCCACGCAGCCCTCCGCCTCGCCATCCCCCGGCCCCACCGTCAGCATCAGCGGCCCGCCCGGCCCCAGATGCTGCAACAGCTTCGGCACCACCTGCCGCTGCTCTTCCCGCGTCAAATGAAAGAAACTGTCCCACGCCAGCACCCCGTCGAACCGCTCCTCCAGCGCCAGCGCCCGCATATCCGCCACGCGCCAGTCCCCCTCCGGCCGCCTTGCCCGCGCGATTTCGATCATCGCCGCCGCGCCGTCCACGCCGGTCACGGCAAACCCCAGCCCTGTCAGATACTCCGCAATCGGCGCCCCGGTGCCACAGCCCACGTCCAGAACCCGGCCGCCCCCGGGCAGCATCCCCGCAAACCGGTCCAGCCACCCGCGCTCGAACAGCACCCGGCTCCGCTCCCGGTCATACCACGCCGCGTTCCGCTCGTATGTCTCCAGCACCCGCCCGGCCAGTTCCGCGGGATCGCTCACGCCTCCAGCCCGGCCTTCAGCGCCAGCTCGGGCGAGGCCAGAACCGGCACGCCGACATCCCCCAACAACTCCGCCGCCCCGGCCATCGACACCTGCGCCAGCACGACACAGCCGATCTCCCGCCCGCTCTCGATCACCTGCCGCACCTCCCCGGCCACCACGGCGGCAAACGCCTCCGTCTCGCCCACCTCGAAAAGCGGCCAGAACCGCATCAGCGGCATCGGATGCACCACGGCCTCGCGCCCTTCCGCCGCCAGCGCCCGCTCCAGCAGGCCAAGGCTCGGCCCCCAGGTGCTCTCCAGCCCGTAGGCCAGCAGCACCGGCCCGCCGTTCCGCGCCGCCTCCCGCATCATCGGCCAGTCCACCCGCATCGCGCCCGCCTTCTCCGCCGCCGGCCCGATCGTCGTGCAGGTACAGATCACCACGCCCTCCGCCCCGGCCACCGCATCGGCGATCTCCGCCTCAAGCTCCGCCGAAACGCCGCCCTGCGCCCGGGCCAGCCAGTCCTCCCGCACCACCTGGCAAAGCGCCGCCCCCGGCGAAATCCGCGCGCCCAGCGCCTCGAACCGCGCCCGGTGCCCCTCGGCCGTATGCAGCAACGTCACTCTCATGCCCACCGCCATAGCACGCGCCCGCCCGGCCCGAGAAGCACCGAACGTCACCGACGCGGCACTCCCCCGGCTTCTTCTTGGTCCAAATATCCAGATCCCGACGCCCGCGCCGAACGCCTCACGTCGAGGCGGGCCACAACACCGGCACCAGCGTCGCCACCAGCAGCACCGCCATGGTCCAGTTGAACACCCGCAGCCGCACCCGATTGTTCAGCAACCGCCGCATCTGCTGGCCCAGAACCGTCCAGCTCGTCGTGCTGATCACCGAGACCGCCACGTAGACCCCGGCAACCCACAGGACCGCCGCAAGGTCGCGGCTGGCGGCGTAAAGGGTGATGGCGCTCAACGCCATGCTCCACGCCTTCGGGTTCACCCACTGGAACGCCGCCGACTGCACGAAGGACAGGGGCTTGCCCTCCGGCGCATCCTCCGCCTCCTTCGGCGGCGCGGCATGGGCGATCTTCCACGCCAGGTACAGCAGGTAGGCCACGCTCAGGACCTTCAGGATGGTATAACTCGGCGTCCAAAGGTCGAAGACCTGCATCACGCCCACGCCGACCAGCACCACCATCGACGGAAAACCCAGCCCGATCCCCATCATGTGCGGCACGCTCCGCCGGAAGCCGAAATTGGCCCCCGAGGCCATCAGCATGAAGTTGTTCGGCCCCGGCGTGATGACGGTGACGAAGGCAAAGGCGACAAGGGCGGTGAATATATCGAGTGTCATGAACGCAAACCTATGCTGCTATCCGTGCATTTGAATTGCTTTCTTTTGCGCTTGAAGATAAAATTTGCAATTATTCATCCCCATGGACCACATCAACCAACATATATTGCAGGAGCTGTCCCGCGACGGCCGGATCAGCAATCTCGACCTCGCCGAGCGAATCGGGCTCTCCCCCTCCGCCTGCCTCCGCCGCGTGCAGGAGCTCGAACGCCGCGGCGTCATCGCCGGCTACCGCGCCGTGCTCGACCGCAGCCGCCTCGGCATCGGCTTCGTCGCCTACGCCACCGTCGGCCTCAACTCGCACACCAAGGCCAGCCAGGAGGCGTTCGAGCGGGCGATGGCGGTCGCGCCGGAAGTGGTCGAATGCCACAACATCACCGGCTCGGTCGAATATCTCCTGCGAATCGAGGTGGCCGACCTGCCCGCCTACAAGGCCTTCCATACCGACGTGATCGGCACCCTGCCACAGGTCAACGCCATCACCAGCTTCGTGGTCATGGGCTCTCCCAAGGACGCCCGCGCCTGACGGCCAGGCCCCTCACGGCTTGCCAGCGTGACGATTGCACCCTTAGACTCGGGATGACGAACCAACGACAAACTCGAAGGGGAGACATCATGAAACGCACAGCCACCATCGCCGCCCTCGCCGCGCTCCTTGCCGCGGGCCATGCCACGGCCCAGGCCTATACTAGCGACGGCAACGCCAGGGGCCAGTCCAAGACCGAGGTGATCGAGGTCGGCGCCGACCACCAGTTCATGAATGTCCGCGCCATCTACAACAGCTTCGAGATGGAGGATTCCACCAATCCCATGAACAAGCTCAGCGGGCCCTGCTTCGGCGTGCTGGAAGTGCGCGGCGGCGCGGTCGAGGGCAACGGCGTCTGCGTGCTCGACGGGCTGGAAGGCGACCGGGTCACGCTCGGCTGGAACGCCCGCCGCCGCGACCCCCAGGGCAATATCCACGGCTACTGGCACATCAGCAGCGGCAGCGGCCTCTGGCTCAAGGCCTCGGGCGGCGGCACCTTCATGTCCAACGTGAACCCCGCCAACGGCACCGCCACCAACACGCTCCGCGGCGCCGTCACCCTGCGCTGAACGGCGCCCTCACCACCAAACCTCACCCGCCCCGGCCCCCGAGCCGGGGCCACGCGCGGCGCCCGTCACCGCTCCTCCACCAGCTCGCACTCGAAGCTGGTCCCGTCCGGGTCGGGCTCCCGGTATGTCGCCCGGTCCCCCTTCATCCAGATCGACCGCCCGAAACTCCCCTCGTATTTCGCCCCCGAGGCGGCCATCACCTGTACCCCGGTATCCACCGAATCCCCCCGCTCGAAGCGCAGCGAGGGCAGCTCCGTGTCAAAGAACATCGTCACCACCTCGTTCGCCGGATTGCCCCCGCAGGCCCAGAACGCCGTGTTGAACGGCGCCTCCAGCATCCAT
Source organism: Roseovarius sp. (assembly GCF_965228755.1). Taxonomy (GTDB): domain Bacteria; phylum Pseudomonadota; class Alphaproteobacteria; order Rhodobacterales; family Rhodobacteraceae; genus Roseovarius. The sequence continues at coordinate 157,472 of NZ_CBDDIG010000013.1, read as the reverse complement.
TGCGTCACCAGCTCCGCCTCCCGCCGCAGGTACTCGGCCCGGACACAGTCCGCCGGATCATTCGCCTTCCAGCACTCGTCCCGCCCCTTGATCCAGCCCCGCTGGTAGGCCCGCAGCTCGTCCGCATCACCGCCCGCGACCTCCAGCGCCGCCGCGTACCGACCGGCCACCCGCCGATCCAGCGCGGCCAACCCCGCATCGGCACAGATCAGCTCCTCCGCCGTACTCCCGGCCTTGCCGCAATCGAATGACGGGCCCTCCTGCGCGCCGGCCTGCGCCGCCAGCACCATCAGCAACCCACTGAAAACACGGATCATGACTCTCTCCTTCGCAACCGGGGTCTTGCCCCGCACCCCCGGCCCAGCCTACCCCCGAACGCCCGCACCACAAACCGCCCATTTCCAGCCCCCGAAACGCTGGCCTTATACGCGAATGACCACTGGCCCTAACAGTCTCGCCCGATCTGGGTCTGATATGATCAAATGACACCGCCCGGCCCCTCCCGCCGGGCCCAACATGATGGAGCATTCACGATGGACGGCAAACCGCTTGATAACGACCTCTCCGGCGTGGTCGAGGCCGACCGCGCCCATGTCTGGCATCACCTGATCCAGCACGCCGGCTGGACCGGCCCCGACCCCAAGGCCGACCCCCGCATCATCGTCGAGGGCAAGGGCATGCGTGTCTGGGACCAGCACGGCAAGGAGCATCTCGACGCCGTCTCCGGCGGGGTCTGGACGGTGAACGTCGGCTACGGCCGCGAACGCATCGCCAACGCCGTCCGCGACCAGCTGCTCAAGCTGAACTACTTCGCCGGCACCGCCGGCTCGATCCCCGGCGCCAAGTTCTCCGAGAAGCTGATCTCGAAGATGCCCGGCATGAGCCGCGTCTACTTCACCAACTCCGGCACCGAGGCCAACGAAAAGGCCTTCAAGATGGTCCGCCAGATCGCCCACAAGCGCTACGGCGGCAAGAAGTACAAGATCCTCTACCGCGACCGCGATTATCACGGCTCCTCCATCGCCGCCATCTCGGCCGGCGGCCAGGACCAGCGCGGCGAACAATACGGCCCCTTCGTGCCCGGCTTCGTCCGCGTCCCGCACTGCATGGAATACCGCGCCCAGTGGGATCTTGAAGGCGAGGAATACGGCCTCGCCGCCGCCAACGCCATCGAGGAGGTAATCCTTGCCGAAGGCCCCGACACCGTCGGCGCCCTCTGCCTCGAGCCGGTGACGGCGGGCGGCGGCGTCATCACGCCCCCGCCGGGCTACTGGCCCCGCGTGCAGGAAATCTGCCGCAAGTACGACATCCTCCTGCATATCGACGAGGTCGTCTGCGGCGTCGGACGCACCGGCACCGAATGGTTCGGCTACCAGCATTACGGCGTCGAGCCCGATTTCGTGACCATGGCCAAGGGCGTGGCCTCGGGCTATGCCGCCATCGCCTGCTGCGTGACGAACGAGAAGGTGTTCGACATGTTCCAGGACGACACCTCCGACCCGCTCAACTACTTCCGCGACATCTCGACCTTCGGCGGCTGCACCGCTGGGCCGGCGGCGGCGCTGGAAAACATGGCGATCATCGAGGAGGAAGGCCTGCTCGAGAACACCACGAAGATGGGCGACTACATGCTCGACCAGCTCCGCGCGCTCAAGGACAAGCACGAGGTGATCGGCGACGTCCGCGGCAAGGGCCTCTTCCTCGGCGCCGAACTGGTGGCCGACCGCGCCACCAAGGAACCGGCGGAAGAGAAGATGGTCCAGGCCGTCGCGGGCGACTGCAACGCCCAAGGCGTGATCATCGGCGTGATGAACCGCTCGGTCCCGGGGCTCAACAACACGCTCTGCTACTCCCCGGCGCTGATCGCCACCAAGGACGATATCGACCAGATCATCGAGGCCACCGACAAGGCCCTCACCAAGGTCTTCGGCTGATCCGCCTCCCCCACCCCGCCCCGGCGGGGTGGGCCCCGAACCACCCGTCCCGGCCCCCGGGCCGGGACCTCGTTTTCCGCAACGACATGGCGCGCGCCATCCGCTTGCGCGCCGCCGCCATCCCGTGCACAACTCCCCTCACCGAAAGGCGCGACCCATACCGGGGCGCCCGGCCAACCCACACCAAGGAGCCACCGATGAACCGCACCCTCCCCATCCTCGCCCTGACGCTCGCCGCAACCCCGGCCGCCGCCCACCTGCCGCCGGGCGAATACGGCTCCTTCCTCGCCGGCGTCACCCATCCGATCTTCGGCCTCGACCACGTGCTCGCCATGATCGCCGTCGGCCTCTGGGCGGCACAGATCGGCGGCCGCGCCGTCTGGCTCGTCCCCACCGCCTTCGTCGCCACCATGATCGCGGGCTTCCTGCTGGCGCTGGCCGGCCTGCCCCTGTCCTTCGTCGAACCGGCGATCCTCACCTCGATCGTGGTGCTGGGCCTCGTCGTGGCCCTGGCACTCCGCCCCGACCCGCGCCTCGCCATGGCCCTCGTCGCCGCCTTCGCGCTGTTCCACGGCCACGCCCATGGCGGCGAGCTGGGCGGCGCCAGCGCCCTGCAATTCGGCGCGGGCTTCGCCATCGCCACGGCGCTGCTGCACGCCGCCGGCCTCGGCATCGCGGTCGCGGCCTCCCGCCTGCTCGTCACCAACGCCCCGGCCCTGCGCGTCCTCGGCGGGCTGACCTCGGCGGCGGGCCTCTACATCATCTTCGGCTAGGCCGGCCAGACCACCGGGAACCAATCCTCGCGCAACCGCTCCCCGGGCGCCATCCCGTGCCCGGGAAAGGGCGGCGAGGTCGGCCCCGGCCGCTCCACGTACCGCGCATCATCCCCCACCAGCCGCAGCGAAAACGCTCGCCGCCGCCGCGTGGTCTCGTTCCCGCGCGCCCCGTGCAGGATGCCGTAATGGAACGCCACCGCGTCGCCGGGCTTCATCGCCCATTCCACCACCCGCATCCCCTCGGCATCCGGGTCCGGCACCGGCATATAGGCCTCCGGATCGGCATAGAAACTCTCCTCCGACAGCCACCGCGTCGGCAGCACCGGCTTCTCCCACAGGTGCGAGCCCGCCACGCAGCGCAAACTCGCCTCCTCCACCGGATCGAGCGGCGACCAGAAACTCACGTTCTGCCGCCCCTCGACGAAATAATAGGGCCCGTCCTGATGCCACGGCGTCGGCTTCGACGTCCCCGGCTCCTTCACCAGCACGTGGTCATGGAACACCTGCGCCGTCTCCGACCGCATCAGCTCCGCCGCCACCTGCGCCACGGGCGAGGCCTCGATCACCTCCCGGAACTCCGGAATCCGCTGCCAGTTGCAGTAATCGTCGAAGAACCGCCCGGCCTCCCCTTCCTTCAGGTTCTCCGCCGCGTAGGGCCCCGGCTCCGCCATGTTCCGCGCCACGCCCTCGCGCAGCGCCTCGACATGATCGGCGAACAACCCCTCGATCAGCACGACACCGTCCCGCTGATACGCCTCGACATGCTCTTCAGAAATCAACGGATGCATCCCGCGCCCTCCCATACCGGCGCACACGAGCCCGGCATCTTCTTGGCCCAAATATCCCCGCCGGAGGCTCCGGCCCCATCCACGCGGACCACCGCCCGCCCCGGCACGTCACCCCGGCCACAAACCCGAGACGGCGCCCAAGGGGCGACGGCGAGACAACCGGCGCGCCCGCACGGGCGCACATCGCGCCTCAGACCTTGCCTTCGAAATCCTTGTGGATCAGCTTCGCGTCGCAATACGGGCATTCCACCCAGCCGAGGGTCTGCGGGATCATCAGCCAGACACGCGGATGGCCCAGCGCCTCTCCGCCGCCGTCGCAGGCAATCCGGTAGCTGTCGACGATCCGGGTTTCGGGGGCCTGTGTCACCATCTGGCAGTTTCCTTTTCCGCTCGGTTGAACTAGGTCCGAATATGGAAGATCGAAAAGCCGGGGGCAAGAGCAGCGATGGGCGGGAATGCCATTGAAATCCGGGGCCTGACCAAGACCTACCCGCCGCACAAGGGCGAACCGGAAAAGCTCGCCCTCAAAGGCGTCGATCTCGATATTCCCACGGGCTGCGTCTTCGGCCTCCTCGGCCCCAACGGCGCGGGCAAGTCCACCCTCATCAACATCCTCGCCGGGCTGGTGGTCAAGACCGCCGGCCGGGTCACCATCTGGGGCTTCGACCAGGACGTGAACCCAAGGCAAAGCCGCGCCGCCATCGGCGTCATGCCGCAGGAGCTGAACCTCGACCCGTTCTTCACCCCCCGCGGCGCGCTCGAGGTGCAGGCCGGGCTCTACGGCGTACCGAAATCCCAGCGCCGCAGCGACGAGATCCTCCGCCTCGTCGGGCTCGAGGACAAGGCCCACGCCTATGCCCGCACCCTCTCCGGCGGGATGCGCCGCCGCCTGCTGCTGGCCAAGGCGCTGGTCCATCACCCCGCCGTGCTGGTGCTGGATGAGCCCACCGCCGGGGTCGACATCGAACTCCGCCGCATGCTGTGGGACAATGTCCGCCGCCTCAACGACGAGGGGATGACCATCATCCTCACCACCCACTACCTCGAAGAGGCCGAGCAGATGTGCGACGAGATCGCCATCATCAACCACGGCGAGCTGGTGGCCCGCGACACCACCGGCAACCTCCTGGGCCGGCTCGACGCCAAGACGCTGGTGATCCGCCCCGACGCGCCGGTCACCCACCTGCCACAGGCCGAGGGGATCGAGGTGGAAACCCGCCCCCATGGCGAGCTGGCAATCACCTACCAGTCGGGCCGCACCTCCGCCGAGCAGGTACTCGAGGCGGTCCGCGGCGCCGGCATCCGCATCTCGGACGTCCGCACCGAACAGGCCGATCTAGAGGATGTCTTCCTCGACCTCACCCGCAGCACCTGAGGGCGGCTACTTCCCGCGGCTTTCCAGCATCCGCTCGATCCGCTCCAGTCGCGCGACCACCTCGTCGCGGTAATTGCCGGTCTTCTCGGTCTCTTCCTCGTGATGGGCATCCTGCATCGAGTTCACGATCAGGCCGACCACGAGGTTCACCACCGCGAAGGTCGTCACCAGGATGAACGGCACGAAGAACGCCCAGGCCTGCGGATAGACCTCCATCACCGGCCGCACGATCCCCATCGACCAGCTTTCCAGCGTCATGATCTGGAACAGCGAATAGGCCGACCGCCCCAGCGTCCCGAACCACTCGGGGAAGTTCTCGCCGAACAGCTTCGTCGCCATGACCGAGCCGATGTAGAAGATGATCCCCATCAGCAGGAACACCGACGCCATCCCCGGCAAGGCACTCATCAGCCCTTCCACCACCCGACGCAGCGACGGCGTCACCGACAGCACCCTGAGAAGCCGCAGGATGCGCAGTGCCCGCAGCACCGAAAGCCCCTGCGCCGCCGGAACGAGCGAGATCGCCACGATCACGAAGTCGAAGATGTTCCAACCGTCGCGAAAGAACCGCCCGCCTCGGGCAAACAGCTTGACCGCGATCTCCACCACGAAAATCGCCAGGCAGATACTGTCCAGCGTGACGATCAGCGCCCCGGCCCGCGCCATCGCGATATCCGACGTCTCGAGCCCCAGGATGGCCGCGTTGAACAGGATCACGCCGAGAATGAAGTTTCTGACGAGAGGCCGGTCGATGAACGCACCGGCGCGGTCGCGAAGGGTCATGGGAGCGAAATCCGTCTGTTTCCTGTCCTCTGCCTGCATATGGGGAGTGACCCCCAAACGGCAAGATCGAAACCCGCCCGCGGTACGCCACACTCGACGGATCGCCCAAACTGTGGTCTAATTTCAGGGTATTAGGGGAATAATAGCTATTTATTTGGGGAGCATCATGAAAAACCGCATTCCTTCCATTCTTCTGGCCGGCGCGCTTTTCGCCTTCGGCACCGCCGCCACGGCCTGCAATGTCGAGGTGGGCCATTGCCCCGACCCCAAGCCTGGCACGGACGATCCGATCGCCCTCACCCTCGCCCCCCGCGTCACCTGGCACGAGCCCGTCACGCTGGATGCGCCCCCCGCGCGCGCCGGCTACGGGCGGCTCTCCTTCCGCCTGCTCGACCCCAGGGACAATACCCCCCTCAGCGCCGAGCTGACTCCGGACTCCCGCGAATTCGCCGACCGCTCCTTCCTCGGCTGGCTCGGCAGCTACTTCAACGACACCGAACAGACCTACATGCTCTCGGTCGAAGTGGTCGAATTCATCGACGGCGAGGTCAAGGTGCTGCACCGCCGCCCGGTCTATGCCTATACCAGCCGCCAGAGCTTCTCCTCGATCTCCGACAACCAGTTGATCGATTTCGGCGGCGAGATCGGCTTCTTCTTCAAGAACGACGAGTCCCGCCGCGTCCGGCTGGTGCTGCACCGGGGCGCGACCACCGAGTTCGTGACCGATAACGTCGCCCGGCTCTTCGCGCTCGGCAATGACGGCAGCGAGACGTTCAGGAACGGCGCCGACGGCAAGACGGTCAGCCTTGCCAGCCTCAACAGCCTCGTTCTCGGGTCGAACGCCGCCCGCGTCGGCGCCGCTCTGGATTTCCTCGACGACATGTTCGAGCCGTTCGAACAGGTCGAAACCATCACCGCCAGCCGCACGCTGCGCCACGCCGGCGCCGGAAGCACCTACGGCATCCGCGCCGATTTCTACCCGCGCAACACCCGCACCGCCGAAGACCGCAACAACCACCTGCGCCTCGAGGTCTCGCTCGACTACCAGCCCTCGATCCTGCTCACCAGCGCCGACCCCACCTTCAACGACATCCGCGACAGCAAGATCCACGTCGACAACGACATCGTTCAACCGCTCGACTATTTCGTCCAGACCAACCCGGCCACCAAGGCCGCCTGGGGCGATGTCGGCTCCGACCGGCACGACACCAAGCGCGTCTGCGACAGCATCGCCGACGCGCTGAACGGCCGCCTCGTGGGCGCCGACGTGCCCATCGCCATCAGCGCCATGCTCTACTCGAAACAGGCCGCCTTTTCCGAGGGCTGGAACGAGGATGCCTGCTTCGGCCCCGACAAGGCGGTGTTCGACGAGGAGGCGTTCCGGAAATACCGTTTCACCCCGCTGCAATCCGAGGTGGCGCTGACCGACGAGAAGATCCGCTCCGAGGACATGGTCGTCCTGCCCGCCGGCCTCAGCGGCGTGCTCAAGATCCCCGCCATCCGCGAAACCGTCCACGAGGCCGGCAGCCCCTACCGCTCGGCCCTGCGCCGCCTCACCGACAACGGCACCCGCCGCGTCACCCTCTGCGACGAAACCGGCCTCTTCGACAGCGTGCCCTGCAACGGCGGCGTCAACGCCACGCCCTATACCGCCGATGTCCTGCTGCACCGCCTCGCCCGCGAGGTCGACCTGCTCGAGGTCGACGGCAAGAAGGTCGGCCTCGGCTGCTTCACCTACCCCGCCGACGGGGGCGGCGATACCGGCGTGAACGACCTCGGCTCGATCGCCGTGATCGGCAACCGCACGGTCGAATTCCTCTGGCAGTTCAGGAACCGCGACGGCACCCCGATCCTCGACGCGCTGACCATCTCGCACCCCTCACCGGGGCGCGCCGCGATCTACGAGGCCAACGCCGGCGGCGGCTGCGGCACCACGGCGCTCGAACACCGCATCTGGGCCTTCAACGGCGAAACCGAGGGCGCCTGACCGACAGGGCGGCCGCGCGCCGGCCGCCCCTCAATCCTTCGACAGCATCCGCCCCATATGCCGCCCGCCAAGGATATGCAGGTGGTAATGCGGCACCTCCTGCACGCCATGCACCCCGGCATTGGCGATCGAGCGGAACCCCTCGCCCCCCTCGCCCAGCGTCACGCCGGTCTTGCGGCACACCTCGGCCGTGGCGCGGGTGAAATCCACGATCTCCGCATCCGACGCCTCCGCCGCGAAATGGTCATGGCTGACATAGGCCCCCTTGGGGATGATCAGCACATGCACCGGCGCCTGCGGCTGGATGTCGTTGAAGGCCAGTGTATGCTCGGTCTCCAGCACCGTGTCGTTGGGAATCTCGCCGCGCAGGATCTTGGCGAAAATGTTCTGGTCGTCATAGGCGAAAGGCATGGCGGTCACATCCTAGTCAGCGAAAAGACGGGGCGTCTCGGCAATCTCTAGCGCCTTCTCTGGCGGGATATCAAGGAAGCGCGCGATCGGCGGCGCGTTCTCGTCCGGCTCGGCGCTCTCCCGGATGATCCCGTGATGCTCGAACTCCGCGTCCCTGATCCGGTCGCTCTCGTAGATCATGTCGCCCCGGATCGTCGGCAACAGCCGCTCCAGCGTCTGGGGCGACGTCTGCTCGCCCGCCAAGCCCACCCGCTTGGCATGCCCGATCAGGTACGCGTCGGTGAACTCGCACTGGATCTCCAGCATCTTCGTCGTCGACCGGTCGCCCGCGAAATCATGCAACAGGTCAAGGTTCGACGGGTCCATGCACACGATCAGCCGATCGGTGTCGAAATAGTCGAACAGCATCCGCATAAGCGCCCGCCGGTGCCGCGTCCGCTTGCCCAGCGTCGCCTGGATCCCGCCAAGGTCGGGCAGCGGCGTGTCCTCCTCGTTGAACAGGTAATCGATGGTCGGCACGTTCGCCACCTGCCGGATCCGCTGGATCACCCGCTTGGCCACGTGCCACTTCTTGCAGATCACGATCATCAGCTCGCGCTCCCGGCCAAGCGAGCTTTCCGTCTCCCAGAACCGGCTGGCGAACCGCCGCCCGATCCGCCCCCGCCCGGTCAGGAACTTGTAAAGGTTCCGCCCCTCGTCGGAAATCTGGAAGGTGGCCTCCTCGTTGGCGTAAAGCGCCCCCAGCCGCGTCTTCAGCTCGGTCGCCTCCGGGCTGATCTTCCGCGCGAACAGCGCATCCTGCGACAACAGCAGGTCATAGTGATCGTTGTAGAACGTCACCGGCATCCCGTAATCGGTGAACATCAGGAAGGTCAGCGTCCTTGTCCTGATCTCCTTCTCCGGCACCACGTGCCGCACCAGCGTCTGGAAGAACGTCTCGTCCGGAATCCACGTCGTGGCAAAGAACCGCATCACGTCGCGCCGCTGCCGGGTGAAATCGAGGATCCATTCGATCGTCCGCCGCCGCAGGCACCACCACTGGCTGCCGATCTGGATCTGCAGATCGGCCGGAATGGGCCGCGTCAGCCCCAGCTTCTTCTGCAGGTTGTATGAGGTATAGAACCGCCGCTTCTGCACCCGCTCGTTGAAGTAATGCCGATAGATCAGCCGGTCTTCCTTCATCCCGGTCTTGATCCAGTCGCTCTCGAAGAAATCGAAGCTCTCGATGTAATCGGCATCGTCATTGTCAAGGAACTCGTGCGCGTAGGCGGCCGACTTCACGGCCATGCAATCCCCCGACAGCATGTAGAAATGCGTGGCCCGCGGAAACGCCTCCACCGCCGCCTCCACGGCATAAAGCGAGGCCTGCACCAGCGACCACTCCCCCCACCCGCACCTGATCCGCTTGCGCGCGAAGGTCACGTTGGGGTTGTCCGCCAGCGCCGAGCGGATCCGCCGGTAATGCTCCACCTTGGCCCGCGCGTCGAAATGAATCGCCATGTAATCGCCCACCGCCGTCAGCATCTCGGCCTGACGGATGATGGCGTCGGGGTCCTTGTGGCACAGAAGGATGAAGGCAATTCTTGCCATGACGGAAACGCGCTACCCGATATTATCTTTTGTCGATTACAGTGATAGACATGAACACGGCCTGAAGAAACGTCCTTTCGCGGGGTTTTTCCTCACGCTACAAAGCTGAAGCCGCAAAAAAAAGGCGGCGGGTGAAGGTGGAGGCAGAAATATGGGGTTTCCGGGCACGTGGATGACCGAAAGCGAAAGCGTCGTCTATCGCGTGGTGCCGAAATGCGCCTGCTCGACGATCGGCCAGATCATGTATTACTCCGATCACGGCGAATTCTTCGACGGTGACATTCACGACGCGCAGGACGGCCTGCACAAATGGGCCCGCGACGAAAGCCAGCCGCTCATCCATGACAACGTGACGGCACACCGCTCCTACGCCTTCACCTGCGTGCGCAACCCCTATACCCGCATCCTCTCCAGCTTCTTCGACAAGATCTGCGGCATCCAGCGCAACGGCAAGCGCTACCGCGGCAAGCTGGTGCCCCTGCTCGTCCAGAAATACGGGGTCGAGGTCGGCGGCGAGGACGGCAAGGAAGAGTTCGACCAGATCAAAAGCTTCCGCCGCTTCCTGCTCTTCGCCCGCGACACCATCCGCTGGAAACGCCCGATGGAGCCCGACATCCACTGGTCGGCCATGTCCGGCCACGTCTCGACCTTCATCGTCAACGGCGGCCGCTATGACAAGATTTTCTGGACCGAGGCGTTCAACGACGGCATGGCCGACGTGCTGAAATCCATCGAAACACCGCACAAGGTCGACCTGGCGAAGATCCCCCGCTTCAACGAAAGCGAAGGCCACGGGCCGAAACGCGCCCACCCGGTCGAGGACTATTTCGACGACCTCTCCATGCATCTCGTCTACGAGATCTACAAACGCGACTTCGACCTCTTCCGCTACGATTTCGAAGACCCGTCCAACAAGATGCCCACGGGCGAGATCGACCTCGACGAGGTCCACGCCAAGCTCGGCGACTGAACCGGACCCGACCCCATGATCGTGCTCGACCAGCCCTCGGCACTGCGCCTCTTCTTCGTGATGCAGGGCTCCATCGTGCCCCGCATCCTGCACAAGATCCTCGCCGTGGCCGGGCTCTCGGCGGCGATCCTCACCATCGACCGGCTTGCCCTGCCCCTGCCGCATGTCTCGATCTCGGCCATCGGCGTGTTCGGCATCGCGCTCTCGCTCTTCCTCGGCTTCCGCAACAACGCCGCCTATGACCGCTGGTGGGAGGCCCGCAGCCTCTGGGGCCAGCTCATCGCCGAGACCCGCAACCTCGGCCGGCAGGTCACGCTCTTCTCCCCCGACCCCGCGCTGCATGCCCGCGTCCTGTCGAACGCCGTGGCCTTCGCCCACCTCCACCGCGGCGCCCTGCGCGGCGAGGACACCCGCGCCGACCTCCTGCCCTGGCTCGACGCGGCCGAGGCCGACGCCCTGCTGACCCGGTCCAACCCCGCCGACGCCGCCCTCTCCCGCATCAACGCCGCGCTGGCCGGCGCCGGGCTCGACGGTTACGCGCGCATGACCCTCTCCGGCACGCTCTCGGCCATGGGGCTGGCGCAAGCGGGCGGCGAACGCATCGCCACCACGCCGCTGCCCTTCGTCTATTCCCTGCTCGTGCGGCGCACCACCTACCTCTACTGCTTCCTGCTGCCCTTCGCCCTCGCCGACCAGGCGGGCTGGTTCACGCCTCTCCTCGCAGCCATCGTCGCCTATGTCTTCTTCGGGCTGCAGGCGGTCACCCGCGAGCTCGAACACCCCTTCCAGAATGTCGAGAACGGCCTGCCCCTCCACACCATGTGCCGCACCATCGAAATCTCCGCGGCCCAGGCGCTCGGCCGCCCCGCCCCGCCGCCGCTGGCGCCGGTCGGGGGCGTGCTGACCTGATCACCGGCTAGGCAGATCGCACCGGCCGGGCTATCATCCCCCATCCCGCCGGAGGCCACAGCCCATGCCGACACGCACCCTCGTCACCGCCCTCGCCCTCTGCGGGCTCGCGGGCCTCGCCCACGCCCAGGCCGAGCGCTTCGCCGGCTCCTGGTACTGCCGCTACGCCATGGAACCCTTCAGCGGCCAGCCCCTCGACCTGCATTATTGGGAATACCAACTCACCGCCCGGCCCGACACCGGCTTCACCGCGGAGGGCTTCTACGAGAACCCCGTGGTCGGCCGCGCCCCCGTCCAGATGCAGGGGCAATACGGCCCCCAACCCGGCTACGGCAATGCCGAGGTGGTCTTCCTCGGCACCATGTACCGCGCCGGCAGCGGCCAGCAGCCCTTCCAGATGCCGGCCATCATGTCCGACCCGAACACGCTCTACTTCCAGTTCCGCGGCAACACCCACATGACCAACATCACCTGCTCTCGTTGAAAGCGGGCGCAGTCCGGGCGCGGCCCGTGGCCCTCGACGGGCCGGCCAGCACATGCGCTTGCCGAACCGGCCTTACCGCTCCAGCATCATCTCCGCCGCCTTCTCCGCGATCATCGTGACGGGGGCCTGGGTATTGCCCGACACGATGGTCGGCATGATCGACGCATCGGCCACGCGCAGACCCGACAGGCCATGGACGCGCAGGCGATTGTCGACCACCGCCATCGGCCCCTCGCCCATCGCGGCGGTCCCGACCGGGTGGAAGATCGTGGTCCCCACCTGCCCCGCCGCCTCCACCAGCGCCGCGTCGCTGTCGCAGGATGGCCCCGGCAGCACTTCTTCGGGCGCATAGCGGGCCATGCCGGCGGTCCGCATCAGGCGCCGCGCCGTGCGCAGGCTTTCCACGGCCACGATCCGGTCGGCATCGGTCGAAAGGTACCGGGGCCGGATCTCGGGCGCGCCCGAGACATCGCCCGGCCGCAGATGCACGCTGCCCCGGCTTTCGGGCCGCAGGTTGCAGACAGACACCGTCATCCCCGGATAGCGGTGCAGCGGCGCGCCGAACCGGTCGAGCGAAAGGGGCTGCACATGGAACTCGATATTGGCGCTCTCATGCCGGTCGGACGAGCGGCAGAATATCCCGAGCTGGCTCGGCGCCATCGACATCGGGCCGGAGCGTTTCAGCAAATACTCGAGCCCGATCGAGGCTTTGCCCCACAGCGTGGCGGCCCGGTCGTTCAGCGTCCTGCCCCCGGTGATCTTCCACACGGTCCTCAGTTGCAGGTGATCCTGCAGGTTCTCGCCCACGCCCGGCAGGGCGTGGCGCACGGTGATCCCGTGATCGGCCAGCAGTCCCGGATCGCCGATCCCTGACAGTTCCAGAATCTGCGGCGTGCCTATGGCGCCCGCCGACAGCACCACCTCCCGCCCCGCCCGGGCCCGGCGCCGCTCGCCCCCCCACGGAATACTCCACTCCCGTCGCGCGTGTGCCATCCAGCACGATCCGCTCCACATGGGCGCCCGTCACCACCTGCAAATTCGCCCGCCGCCGCGCGGGATCGAGGAACGCCTTGCGCGCGTTCCACCGAATCCCGCGGCGCTGGGTCACCGGGAAATAGCCCGATCCCTCGTTGTCGCCGTCGTTGAAATCCTCGGTGGGGTCGATCCCGATCTCGGCCGCCGCCTTCGCCACGTCGTCGAGGATGGGCCAGTTCAGCCGCTGCCGTTCCACCCTCAACTCGCCGCCGACACCGTGCACCGCATCCTCCGGGCCGAAATGATCTTCGGACCTCCGGAAATACGGCAGGACATCCTCCCACCCCCAGCCGGCATTGCCCATCTGCCGCCACTGGTCATAGTCCCGCGCCTGCCCGCGCATGTAGATCATGCCGTTGATCGACGAACACCCGCCCAGAAGCTTGCCGCGCGGATAATCCAGCGCCCTGCCGCCCAGCCCCTCCTCCGTCTCGGTCCGATAGCACCAGTCCATCGACGGATTGCCCATGGCATGAAGATAACCGATCGGCACATGAACCCAGAACCGGTTGTCGCTGCCCCCGGCCTCGAGAAGCAGGACACGGGTCTTCGGATCGGCGCTGAGACGGTTCGCCAGCACGCAACCGGCAGAACCCGCCCCCACAACGATATAGTCGTACTCGCCGGCCTCCGCCGGGTCCGTCATCCCGTGCGAACGCATTGTTGCTCCTGCACGCCCAGCCCGTCGATTTCCAGCCGCATGGTCTGCCCGTCCTGCAGCCAGACTTGCGGGCGCATCCCCAGGCCCACGCCCGGCGGGGTTCCGGTGGTCACCACGTCGCCGGGCTCCAGCGTCATGAAATGACTGAGATAGCTGACCAGGTACGGAATGCCGAAGATCAGCGTCCGGGTCGTGCCGTCCTGCCGGCGCTCGCCATCGACATCCAGCCGCATGCCAAGGTCATGCGGGTCGGCGATCTCGTCTTTCGTCACCAGCCACGGGCCCATCGGCGCGAAAGTGTCGTGGCTCTTGCCCTTGGTCCACTGCCCCTGACGCTCGGCCTGCCAGCACCGCTCTGAGACGTCGTTGACGATGGTATAGCCCGCCACGTGCGCCATGGCGTCGGCCTCCGACACGTTCTTGGCGCGCGTGCCGATCACGAAGGCCAGCTCGATCTCCCAGTCGACCTTCTCGGCGCCCTTGGGCAGTTCGACATCATCGTAGGGCCCCGAGATTGCGGTGGTGGCCTTGAGAAAGACGATCGGCTCGCTGGGCACGTCCAGCCCGGATTCCGCCGCGTGGTCGGAATAGTTCAGCCCGATGCCGATCAGCTTGCCCACCCGGCCGACGCAAGGCCCGAGGCGCGGTGTTCCCTCGACCGGCGGCAGCGTGGCCGGATCGAGCGCGGCGATGTCCGCAAGCGCTTCGGGCCCGAGCACCCGGCCGTCGATATCGGGCACCTTGCCCGACAGGTCCCGCAAAATGCCGTTCTCGTCGATCAGGCCGGGCCGTTCCTGCCCGGCGCCGCCATGGCGTACCAGTTTCATGCTATTTCTGCCTTTCTTCGCAGTGTGGGAATGGATGACGTCCCGCTCAGTAAACCGCGATCTGCGGGAAGAGGATCAGCAGCCCGACCGCCAGAACCTGCAGGCAGATGAACGGCACGAGAGAGCGGAATATCTCCCCCAGCGTGATATCGGGCGGGGTGACGCTCTTGAGGTAGAACGCGGCCGGCCCGAACGGGGGTGTCAGGAACGACACCTGCATGTTCATGGCGAACAACACCCCGAACCAGATCGGATCGAGACCCAGGTCGCGGATCACCGGCACGAAGATCGGCATCGTCAGAAGCGCGATCCCGACCCAGTCGAGAAACATGCCCAGCAGGAACAGGATCAGCATCATCGTCAGCACGATGATCGTCGGGTTGTCGGAAACGCCCGCGATCAGCGAGGAGATGAAGTCGATGCCGCCCATCAGGTTATAGACGCCCACCAGCGCGCTGGCACCGATACCGATCCAGACGATCATGCCGACCGTCATCAGCGTCTGGCGGGCCGCGTCGAGCAGCATGGCAAAGCTGAACTCGCGGCGCACGATGGTCGAAAGGATCACCCCGGCGACCCCCACGGCCGAGGCCTCGGTGACCGAGGCGATGCCGCCATAGATCGACCCGAGGACGAAGATGACGACCAGAAGCGGGAGCGCGAGCCCCTTGAGGAGCGCCCGGCGCGCGGGGGCGCCTATCTGCTCGGCCTCGGGCGGGGGGGCGGCGGTGGGGTCGGTGTAGGAGCGGAACAGGACATAGGCCACGTAGAAGGCCGCCAGCATGAAGCCGGGCACGAAGGCGGCGGTGAACAGGTCACCGACCGAGACGTTCGCCGTCAGGCCGTAAATGATCAGCACGATCGAGGGCGGCACCATGGTGCCGAGCGATCCGCCGGCGCAGACCACGCCGATCGCGAGGCGGCGGTCATAGCCCTGGCGCAGCATCTGCGGCAGGGCGACCAGGCCCAGCAGCACGATCTCGCCGCCGATGATGCCGCTCATGGCGGCGAGGATGACCGCGACGAAGATCGTCTGCACCGCGACGCCCCCGCGCACGCGGCCCGCGATCAGCTTCATCGCGTCGAACAGGTCGCGGGCGATGCCGGACCGGTCGAGGATCGCGGCCATCAGCACGAACATCGGCACCGACACGAAAACGAAGGAGGACACGAAGGAATAGACGCGGCTGGTGATCAGCGGCACCGCCGCCGGCCCGAACCAGCCGATGGCGAACAGCAGGGCGACCAGAAGCGTGACCATCGCCAGGGGCATGCCGGTCAGCAGCAGGAACACCAGCAGCCCGAACATCACGAGCGTGCCGCCCTCGATACCCAGCGCGCTCAGGTCCAGGAATGACGACAGGAAGGTCATGGGCGGTCCGCCTTTCCGCGCCCGATCCCGGCCCGCATGTAGTGGATGGCCAGAACCAGGAACTGGATGCTCATCACGACCAGGACGACCAGCAGGAAGATCTTGACCAGCGCCGGCGCGGGCGAATTCCAGGCGCTGCCGCTGGTCTCGAGATAGAAACCGCCCGACGGGCGAAAGATGGCCTTTTCGACCATGCGCCACGCCGCCCAGGTGAAAAAGCCGGTAGAGAACGCGCACAGCAGGGAAATCACGATGTCCAACAACTGCCGGGCGCGTCCGGTCACCAGGTCATAAAGCAGCACGACACGGATATGCCTGTCGCGCACGACACAGAGCAACCCGCCGAAGATGAAGGTGATCGCGCTGAGGAAGATCGAGGTCTCATGCGCCCAGGTGGTGGGGGCATTGAAGAAATACCGCATCACCACTTCCAGGACGAGCACCGCCGCCGCCAGCAGGATACCGGCCGCGAAAAGCCCCGTAAGGCGGCTGATGCCCCGGCCAAGGCGCCCGGACTGGGGCAATGGGGAACCCGGAGAGGCGACAGCGTCGGGTAACGCCTCGCTGGTCGCAGTGTCGCGTCGTGCCATTTCTGAAACTGTCCGGTTGAGGGCAAGCAAAGTCAGGCGGACGGTCGATCCGTCCGCCTGACGCGAGGGATCAGTCGAGCATGCCTTGCTCGGCCAGGTACGTCGTCAACGTGTCATAGACGTTCCGGGCGTTCTCGGACTGGCCGGCCATGGTCTCCCACTGTTCCATCGCGATCGTCCGGAAACGGGTGCGCTCTTCGCTCGACCAGTTATGCACGGTGATGTCGGGATCCGCCTTCG
This sequence comes from Roseovarius sp., assembly GCF_965228755.1. GTDB lineage: Bacteria > Pseudomonadota > Alphaproteobacteria > Rhodobacterales > Rhodobacteraceae > Roseovarius. Next base: position 140,740 of record NZ_CBDDIG010000013.1, on the reverse strand, counting down.
CTTCGGCGACGGCCTCGAGATCCTTGATCGACAGCTGCGCCACCATGTCCGACGCCAGGTCGCGCACCGACACGGTCATGATCTCCTGCAGGTCCTCGGGCAGCTCGTTCCACTTGTCGAGGTTCATGGCGACTTCCACCAGCGGCATGGAATGGAAGCCCGGATAGACCGGGTGATTGCCCGCGTCGTGCAGCCCCTGCGAATGGTTGGTCGAGAACACCGTCGAGTCGGCCGCGTCGATCACGCCCTTGTCCAGCGCGGTAAAGACCTCGGCATAGGGCAGGTTCACCGGCACGGCGCCCGCCGCGTCGAAGACCTGCTGGATCAACCCCTCGGGCGCGCGCACCTTGAGGCCCTTGAGATCGTCGACACCGCTCAGGGGAACGCTGGAAACGAACCCTTCGAGCCCCGTGGTCGTCGCGCCCACGAAGCGAAGGTTGTAGGGCTCCTCCAACCCGCGCATCAGCTCGTTGCCGCCGCCATAGCGCATGAAGCGGAACATCTCCTCGGGGGACGACCAGGCGCCGATCGGGTTCGCGATCAGGCCAAAGGCCGGATCCTTGCCCGAGAAATAGCTGACATCGGTGATATGCCCGTCGAGGATGCCGGCGCCGACGGCATCCTGGGTTTCGTTGTATTCCACGACGGCGCCCACAGGCAGCAGCTCGATCTGGATCCGGCCGCCGCTCATCAGCTCGACACGCTCGGTCCATTCGTCCTGGATCATGAAGTTCGGGTTGCCCGCCGGGTCGACCGACTGGAACTTGAACGAATACTCCTGCGCCGCGGCCGGCAATCCCGCCGCCGCGCTCAACGCGCCCGCGGCGATCATCATGCTTATCTTGCTTTTCATGTGTTTGCTCCTCCCATGGATGCTCTGGTCATTCGGGACGACCGGGCCTGTGGCCCGGCCTCCCTCCGTCGGCCTGCGGTGGCCGTTCGTGGTCCGCAGGCGTTGGTCTATTCGGCCGCTGTCATGGCGGCAGGGGCCGGTTTGTTCACGAGGTTGCGGATGCGGCCCTCGGCCACGCACATCACCGCCGTTTCCACGGCAAGGCGGCGGGCATCGGCCACGCTCTCGGGGCTCGACCAGGCCGCGTGCGGCGACAGCAACAGCCTCTCGCCCGTCATCGGATCGGCCCGATCGGCATAGGCCCGCGCGATGGCGTCCTCGGGTGCGGGCGGCTCTGTCGGCAGCACGTCGAGCCCGGCGCCCGCGATCACCCCGTCGCGCAGCGCCGCCAGCAGGGCGGGCACGTCCACGATGGCGCCGCGCGCGGTGTTGATCAGGATGGCGCCGGGCTTCATCAGCTTCAGCGTCTCGGCATTGATCATGCCGCGCGTCCCGTCGGTAAGCGGGCAATGCAGGCTGACGATGTCGCTGGTCTCGAGCAGCGCGCGCAGGCTTTCGACCCGCCGCACGCCCACGGCGATCTCCGCACCGCGCGAGACCTGCGGGTCATAGCACACCACGTCCAGCCCGAACGCCTTGGCGCGCAGCGCCGTGGCCGTGCCGATCCGCCCCAGCCCGATGATCCCCAGCGTCCGCCCCCGAAGCCGCCCCATGAGCGGCGCGCGGGAATGGTCGAACCCCTCCTGCGGCGAGTCCATCAGCCGCCGATGATAGGAGCTGAGGCCGCGCTTGAAGTTCAGCATCATCGCGATGGCATGGTCCGCCACCTCGCTGGTGCCGTAATCGGGCGTGTTGCACACCGGAATGCCACGTTCGGCGGCGGCGTCCAGGTCGATGTGATCGAAGCCGACGCCGGCGCGCACGATGACGCGGCACCGGTCAAGCCTGTCGATCACCTCGGCAGTGATCGGCATCTCGTGCCAGACCACCAGCGCGTCGGCTTTCTTCCAGGCCTCGGCGGGAATCCGGCCGGGGTCGCGTTCACGGAAGATGTCCCACGTGACATCCGGCCCCGCCGTTTCGCGCTCGATCGTCGCGTCGTCGGCATATTGGGCGTCCGGGGTCATCAGGTGAAACTTGGGCATCTTGCAATCTTCCTCACGCAAACTGTTTACACTAGAATTCTAGTTGTACTATTGTTTGTCAAGCGGTTTGGATAAATTATGGAAAACACCTGCGCCGCGCGCTGCGGCAGGAAGCGAAGGAAACTGATGTGTCGCTAAGCAACCAGGCGTTCACCCGCATCCGCCACGCGATTGTCTCGGGCGATCTCGATTTCGGCGAACGGCTCTCCGAGATGCAGATCGCCGAGGCCCTCGGGATGAGCAAGGCGCCTGTTCGCACGGCCTTCTTCAAGCTGCGCGACATCCGCCTCGTCACCATCGTCCCCCAGGCCGGCACCTACGTCTTCTCGCCGGGCCCGGAGGACGTGCTCGAGATGAGCACCTTTCGCGCCGTGCTCGAACAGGCGGGCATGCGGCTGTCGATGCAGCAGGCGGCGCCCGTCGTTCTGGATGCGCTCGAGCAGACGGTCGACCGCATGGAACGGGCCCTGTCCCGTGACAACTGGGCCCAGTACGAGACCGCCGACAGGGAGTTTCACGAGGTCTTCATACGCGAATCGGGCAACAGCTTCCTGCCGCAGGCCTACGACCTGACCGCCTCTTCCATCACGGCGCTGCGCGTCCGCCTCCAGGGCGGCGAGGGCGGCTACCGGACCCAATCCTTCGGCGAACACAAGCAGATCCTGGCGGAACTGAAGGCCGGACACCTCGACAAGGCCGCCCGCGTCCTCGAGGACCATATCATGATCATCAACGAGTCGGGCCTCATCCTGCCGCCGAAAGGCACCCCCCGCGCAAAGGCCAGAACCCGCAGCATCCAGGAATACAAGGCCATATTCGCGGAGTGAGACCCGGCGCCCGGGCAGGGGGCCTTGCCCCCGCCGTTGCCCCCTGCGGGGTCAACGACTCCCCCAGGATATTTTCCCCAAGAAGAAGCCCGGGGCGGCGGCGCCGTCAGTCGATCTTGGCGACCGCCTCGACCGGGCCGAAGCTGTTGCGCTGGATCACCACCACGGCGGGCAGGTCGCCGCTGAGCGGCACGTCGATATCGAGCGGCTGGCGCATGTCCCAGTCGGCGACGATATCCATGTCGGTGACGATGTGGGAATAGCTGACCGACTTGCCCGCGTTCTCGCCGCGCTGGATGGCGACCGTTTCCTGCGGCAGGTAGCGGAACAGCCGCACCGTGGCCCTGCCGGCGGCGCCGGCCGCGGCGGTGGCGTCGATTTCCAGCCGGCCCGACCGCTCGGCCACCGACAGGGCGACCGGCGCCGCGCTACCGCGATGCTTCCGGATCAGGTCGGTCACGTCCATCGGCCGGGTGCCGACCACGTGGTCGGTGCCGTTGATGATCATCTGCGGGGTATAGACCATGCGCCGGTTGGCAACCCTGGCATAGCCGCGCTGCCGGGCGGTGTATTCCGCCTTGGCAAAGCTGTCCTTCCAGCCGATGTAATCCCAGTAATCCACGTGCAGGGCCAGCGCGATCACGTCGTCGCGCCCGGCCAGCTTGTGCAGGAAGGCATCCGCCGGCGGGCAGGAGGAACAGCCCTGCGAGGTGTAGAGCTCGACCAGCACGGGCCGCTCCTGCGCGGCCGCCGGGGCCGCGAGGGTGATCAGGAATGCGGTCAGCAAAGCGCCGAGTCTAGCCATGGATATCGTCCGGAAATTGTGTCTGTTCTGGTGCCCGTCGAGGATTACCCGCCCCCGTCATACATGACCAATCAAGGTTTCGCGAGAGCCGGGTGATGCTTGCGACTCGGGTAATTGTGTGCAATAGTATACAAAACCGCCCTGCCCCCTTGATCGCCACGCCCAAATGGGTCAGAAGCAGGCCGGAATGCCAGCCCTCATCGCGAAAGGATGCCCGCATGCCCATCACAGTCGGCCAGGATACCTCGAAGACACGGACGACGCTGACCGTCGCCGGACAGACCGTCTCCTACTACTCCATCGCCGCCGCCGAGAAGGCGGGGCTGGGCGATTTCTCCCGCCTGCCCGCCGCGCTCAAGGTCGTGCTCGAGAACATGCTGCGCTTCGAGGACGGCAAGACCGTCACCACCGATGACATCAAGGCCTTCTCGGACTGGGCCGACAATGGCGGCCGCGCCAACCGCGAGCTGGCCTATCGCCCGGCCCGCGTGCTGATGCAGGATTTCACCGGCGTGCCGGCCGTGGTCGACCTCGCCGCCATGCGCGACGGGATCGTGGCGCTGGGCGGCGACGCGCAGCAGATCAACCCGCTCAACCCCGTCGACCTCGTCATCGACCACTCGGTCATGATCGACGAGTTCGGCAACCCCCGCGCCTTCCAGATGAATGTCGACCGCGAGTACGAGCGGAACATGGAGCGCTACCAGTTCCTCAAATGGGGCCAGGACGCGTTCAACAACTTCCGCGTGGTGCCGCCGGGCACCGGCATCTGCCACCAGGTGAACCTCGAATACCTCGCCCAGACCGTCTGGACCGACGAGGACCAGAACGGCGAAACCGTCGCCTATCCCGACACGCTGGTGGGCACCGACAGCCACACCACCATGATCAACGGCGTGGCCGTCCTCGGCTGGGGCGTCGGCGGGATCGAGGCCGAGGCCGCGATGCTGGGCCAGCCCATTTCCATGCTGATCCCCGAGGTCGTGGGCTTCGAGCTGACCGGCAAGATGGTCGAGGGCACCACCGGCACCGACCTGGTGCTGAAAGTGGTCGAGATGCTGCGCGAGAAGGGCGTGGTCGGCAAGTTCGTCGAATTCTACGGCTCCGGCCTCGATCACCTGCCGCTGGCCGACCGGGCCACCATCGCCAACATGGCCCCCGAATACGGCGCCACCTGCGGCTTCTTCCCGATCGACGACGAGACGCTGCGCTATCTCGAACTCACCGGCCGCGACAAGGACCGCATCGCGCTGGTCGAGGCCTATGCCAAGGAAAACGGCTTCTGGCGCGGGCCGGATTACGACCCGGTCTATACCGACACGCTCAAGCTTGACATGGGCACCGTCGTGCCCGCCATCTCCGGCCCGAAACGGCCGCAGGACCACATCAACCTCGACAAGGCGGCGACCACCTTCCACGATTACGTGCGCGGCTTCCGCGAGGGGCGCGACGTCAACGGCAAGTCCGAAGTCCGCTGGGAGGACGAGGGCGGCGCCCCCGAGCCCCGCGACATCCCCGGCGACGAGGGGCACCACGCCCGCGGCTACGTCTCGACCGAGGACAGCAAGTACCAGATGCATGACGGCTCGATCGTGATCGCCTCGATCACCTCCTGCACCAACACCTCGAACCCCTACGTGATGATCGGCGCCGGCCTCGTCGCCCGCAAAGCGCGCGAACTGGGGCTGAACCGCAAGCCGTGGGTCAAGACCTCGCTGGCGCCCGGCTCCAAGGTGGTGACCGAGTATCTCGAGGCCGCCGAGCTTCAGGACGACCTCGACGCCATCGGCTTCAACCTCGTCGGTTACGGCTGCACCACCTGCATCGGCAACTCCGGCCCGCTGGCGCCGGAAATCTCGAAATGCATCAACGACAACGACCTGATCGGCGTGTCGGTCCTCTCGGGCAACCGCAACTTCGAGGGCCGCATCTCGCCCGACGTCCGCGCCAACTACCTGGCCTCCCCGCCGCTGGTGGTGGCCTACGCGCTGGTGGGCGACATGAATGTCGACATCACCCGCGAGCCGCTGGGCCAGGACAAGAACGGCAACGACGTCTTCCTCAAGGACATCTGGCCGAGCCAGAAGGAAATCGCCGATCTCGTGCAGAAGACCGTCAAGCGCGAGTCCTTCATCGAGAAATACGGCGAGGTCTTCGAGGGCGACGAGAAATGGCAGGCGGTCGAGACGTCGGAAGGCGAAACCTATGACTGGCCGCCGCAATCGACCTATGTCCAGAACCCGCCCTACTTCCAGGGCATGTCCAAGGATCCCGGCACCATCTCGGATATCAAGGGCGCGCGGATGCTGGCGCTGCTGGGCGACATGGTCACCACCGACCACATCTCGCCCGCCGGCTCGTTCAAGGAAAGCACCCCCGCCGGGCAGTACCTTGTCGAGAGGCAGGTGCCGGTGCGCGAGTTCAACTCCTACGGCTCCCGCCGGGGCAACCACGAGGTGATGATGCGCGGCACCTTCGCCAATATCCGCATCAGGAACGAGATGCTGGACGGCGTCGAGGGCGGCTATACCAAGGGCCCCGACGGCAAGCAGACCTCGATCTTCGAGGCCGCGATGGCGTTCCAGGACCAGGGCGTGCCGCTGGTCGTCGTGGGCGGCGAGCAATACGGCGCCGGCTCCTCGCGCGACTGGGCGGCCAAGGGGACCAACCTGCTGGGCGTCAAGGCCGTGATCGCCGAAAGCTTCGAGCGCATCCACCGCTCGAACCTCGTCGGCATGGGCGTCATCCCGTTCGAGTTCACCGGCGGCGACACCCGCTCCTCGCTCAAGCTGACGGGCGAAGAAACCTTCGACATCACCGGGCTCGAAGGCGACATCAAGCCCCAGGCCGAGGTGCCCTGCACCATCACCTATGCCGACGGCTCGACCAAGGAGATCACGCTGAAAAGCCGGATCGATACCGCGATCGAGATCGAATATGTCGAGCATGGCGGCGTGCTGCACTACGTGCTCCGGAACCTCGCCAAGTCGGCGTAACCCGGGCGACAGACCAAACGGAAAGGGCGGGGAATTTCCCCGCCCTTTTCACGTTCCGGGACGGGTTGCCGCGCGGCCCGCGTCTCTCAGGCGTTGGTCTTGTCGGCGGCCTCCCCCGGCATAACTTCGGCCTCAGATTCCGCCAGCCCCTCCAACTCCGAAAGCATGCCCATCGCGTGCGCGGCATAAGGCCCGATCCAGCGTTTCTGGACGTCATGGATGGGCAGGGCGTCGAGGTGGTTCCAGCGCTCGCGACCGCGCCGCTCCACCACCACCAGCCCGGCTTTTTCCAGCACCGAAAGGTGCTGCATCACCGTGCACCGATCCAGATCGGTCAGCACCTCGCACAGCGCGCCCGTGGTTTTCGGGCCGTCCTTGATCAGGTCGAGAATCCGCCGCCGCGCCCGGTGGCCGAGCGCCTTGAAAAGGGTGTCGAATCTTTCTTCCGTTGACATGTTATAAAACTATAACATTATGAACGGGAAACAAAGAGGATTCGCACCATGGAACTGAAATTCACCGTCGCCGGGCGCATCGCCAAACCGGTGGAGGAGGTCTTCGAGGCCGTGGTCTCGCCTGACCGCCTGTCGCAGTATTTCACCACCGGCGGCGCACGGGGGCGGCTGGAAACCGGGGCCGAGGTGACATGGGATTTCCACGATTTTCCCGGTGCCTTTCCCGTCCTGGTGCAGGAGGTCGTGCCCAACAGCCGGATCGTGCTGCAATGGGAGGCCGACGGGATCGCCGACACCTGGACGACCGTGACCATGGAATTCCAGGGGCTCGAAGACGGGCGAACGCTGGTCCGGATCAGCGAGTTCGGCTGGCCGGAAACGGAGGCCGGCCTGTCCTCCTCCTTCGGCAATTGCCAGGGCTGGACGGGAATGCTCTGCGCCATGAAGGCCTGGCTGGAGCACGGGATCAACCTGCGTGACGGCTTCTACAAGTGAACCGGACCCGAAAAGGAGACAACACCAGATGACCCCCGGAAAGAACATCGCCATCAAGGTTCCCCTGCATCTCTGGGAGGACACCGTCGCCTTCTACCGCGACAAGGTGGGGCTGACGGTCACCCGTGAACTGGATCACAGCACGGGGTTCGATTTCGGCAGCATGACCCTGTGGATCGACCGCGTACCGCAGCAAAGCCAGACGGATCTCTGGATCGAGCTGTTCGACGACGATCCGGACACGGCCCTGTCAGAGCTTGGCAGCCCCTGCCGGGACGAACTGGAACCGCTGACCAACGTCACCGGCCACTGGACGTCGGACCCGGCCGGAACCGTGATCCTGCTGCGCAAGGAACAGATGGGGTGACGTTTGCCCGGGGCCAGGGTCGCGCGTGCCGTTACCCTGGCCCCTGCTCCGGCTCCCCCGGAAAACGCACCCGAAGGGTGGGTGAAACCCACCGCACGCGCCATCCGAACAAAGTCAAACCAACCATTGCCTCCCTCCCCTCCCGTGGTACCGTCCCCCAACCCACGGCAGAGGAACGTAACCCCATGCTCGACCCCGAAGTGAAGTCAATCGACTGGGTTGACGCGTTCCCGCCCAACGATGGCACCCCCGCGATGCTGGCCATGACCGCGTCCATAGGCGAGCGTGGCAATGACGCGGCGGACAATTTCCAACTCATCGTCTGCAACCCCGCCTGGATCGCCACCCAGGTGCCCAACTGCTCGGGCCTCTGGCCGCGCGGCATGCTGATCGTCGAGACCATAACCCCCGGCCACGTCCAGAAAACGCTTGAGGCACTCGTCTACCAATTCCGGCGCTCGCACAGCTGGCCTGCCTTCACCGAGCGTCTGAGCCGTTACCTTCTCTGGGAATACGAAGACTTTAACTTACCGATGGGAGAACCCGTCGTTCCATGATCCTCGGGGTGGGCGCGAACCCACCCGTCTTCGCCCATCCCGCCCCCAAACCCGAAGCGCCCCCTCGAATGTCCAACCGCCTCCTCCCGCTCCTGCTGACATTCATCCCCTTCGCCGCCCAGGCCCAGGGCCCCCTCACCTGTTTCGAAACCGACCCGAATACCGACCCCCGGATTGCCATTCCGGCCTGCACGGCGGCCATCGCCTCGGACACGCTCGAAGACGCGTGGCTGGCCGAGGCCTATGCCAACCGCGGCGTCGCCCACCGCGAACTCGGCCAACTCGCACAAAGCGCGGACGACCTCGAGACCGCCATCCGCCTCGACCCGGCCGCGCCCCACATGCGGATGCTCGCATGGACGTACCGCACCATGCAGCGCTACGAAGACGCCGAGGCGCTCTATACCAGGATCCTTGAAACCGACGACCATTGGCAGGGCTGGCTGTCGCGCTGCGTGGTCCGGCAGGATCGCAACCGGTTCGCCCAAGCGGTGTCGGATTGCGAACAGGCCGTGCTGCGCGACCCCGCCAACACCGATGCGCTCTACTTCACCGTCCGCGCCCATAACATGCTGGGCAATGGCGACCGCGCGCTCCCGCTGGCCAGGAAGCTTATGTCCCTCGCCCCGGAAGAGACCCGGAACTGGACCGAACTGGCCTGGGCGATGCACCTGTCGGGCGATACGTCGGGCGGCCGCAAGCTGGCACGAGAGCGACTGGCGGACACCCCGGGAGATGCCGACCTGCTCGAGTTTCTCCGGCTCACCGACTGACACGTTTCACGCAGGCACCGGGGCGACAGCCCCTATTCCGGCTCCCCCGGAAAACTCCGCGCGCCCTCCGGGATCACCACGCCCGGCAACCGCCGCGCCGTCCAGATATGCACCGCCGCGCCAAGGTCGACCGGCGTATCGAGCGACCCGCCCTTGACCGAAACCGTCCCCTTGGCCGGGTCCGGCGCATGCCACAACCGGCTGCCGCAATCCGGGCAGAAAAAGCAATCCAGCCCCGTGCCCCGATCGGTGGCCCGCGACCATGTCGACGGGGTGCCTTGCGTGACGGCCAGCGCCTCCGCCGGCACGATCACCGAGATCCCGAAGGCCGAGGCCGACTGCTTCCGGCATTCCGTGCAATGGCAGACATACAGCCCCACCGGCTCGGCCCGCACCTCGTAGCGCACCGTCCCGCACTGGCATCCCCCGCTCAGCATCGCCCGCCTCCTCTCACGGTCCATCCGGTCGCCCCCAGTCTGCGCCGATCGACCGCCCCGGCCAAACGAATTCTTGAAAAGACCTCGCCCCGATCTCTTTTCAAGATATCGCCCCCTACCGCACCGCCCGCCACATTGACCGGCCCCGGCACCGACCGCTGCACCGACAAAATACCGACGTGACACCGACGCGGTACCGACACCCGGTTTTCCCGCAATTTCAGCCCGTTAACCCCGATTCGCCCGCCCTCTGCCCGTCCCGCCTTCTGCACCGCCCTTGTCCCGGCCCGCCGCCCCCCGTATCTATGGGTCAACACGGAAACGAAACCCGAACTTCGGAGAGATCACATGTTCAAGGGACTGGGCCAGATGGGCGACATGGCCAAGATGATGAAGGCCGCGCAGGAGATGCAGCAGAAGATGGCCAGCCTTCAGGAAGAGATGCACAACATGACCGTCGAGGGCGAAAGCGGCGCCGGCCTCGTCAAGGCCACCTGCACCGTCAAGGGCGAACTCAAGGGCCTCGACATCGACCCCTCGATCTTCAACCCCGACGACAAGGAAGCGGTCGAAGACCTCATCCTCGCCGCCATCAAGAACGCCCAGACCCGCGCCAACGACAAGGCGAAGGAGGAGATGGGCAAGATCACCGAGGGCATGGGCCTGCCCAAGGACATGGATTTGCCGTTCTGAACCAGGGGTTTGCAGTCACCGGATCGGGGCGGCATCCTGCCCCCGCCCCGGGCCTGACCCGGGGCCTGCCGCGCGTTTCATCATGAACTCCACCCGCGATATCGACGCCCTGATCGAGATGATGGCCAAGCTCCCCGGCCTCGGCCCCCGCTCGGCCCGCCGGGCGGTGCTCCACCTCATCCGCAAGCGCGAACTGCTGCTGATGCCCCTCGCCGACCAGATGCAGCGCGTCGCCGCCACCGCCCGCGAATGCGACAATTGCGGCAACGTGGGCACCACCGAGCTCTGCGACATCTGCACCGCCGGGAAACGCGCCAACGGCCAGATCTGCGTGGTCGAGGACGTGGCCGATCTCTGGGCGATGGAACGCGCGCAGGTCTTCAAGGGCCGCTACCACGTCCTCGGCGGCACCCTCTCCGCCCTCGACCAGATCGGCCCGGAACAGCTCCGCATCCCCAAGCTGATCGACCGCATCGACACCGAAAGCATCACCGAGGTCATCCTCGCCGTCGGCGCCACCGTCGATGGCCAGACCACCGCCCATTACATCGCCGACCAGCTCGAAGGCCGCGTCCGCCTGACCTCGCTGGCCCAGGGCGTGCCCATCGGCGGCGAGCTCGACTACCTCGACGACGGCACGATCACCGCCGCCCTCAACGCCCGCAAGGATATCTGAGCCTCACGCCCGCAGGTCATGCCGCGGCGAGGCGCCGAATTTCCGCGCATATTCCCGGCTGAACTGCGTCGGGCTCTCGTACCCCACCTCGAACGCCACCGCCGACACGCTCTGTCCGCCCGCCTGCAGCCGCTCCCGCGCCTGCAACAGCCGCAATTCCTTCTGGTATTGCAGCGGCGTCGTCGCCGTCACCGTCCGGAAATGCTCGTGAAAGCTCGACCGGCTCATCCCCGCCAGCCGCGCCAGCTCCTCGGTCGTCAACGGGTCGGCCACATGCGCCCGCAGGTGCGCGATGACCTGCCCGATCCGCCCGGCATGGCCATCCGCCTGCAACAACGCCCTGAGGGTCGCCCCCTGCGGCGAGGTCAGCAGCCGGTAATGGATCTCCTTCTGCACCAGCGGCCCCAGCACCCCGGCCTCCCCGGGCCGCTCCACCAGCCCCAGCAACCGCCCGAACGCCTCCCTCATCGGAGCGTCGGCCTCGTGCACCGAAAGCGCCCCGCGCACGGCGCCACCCCCGGACCCGCCGATTTCCTCCTCCAGCCCCCGCAAAACCGACAGGTCCAGCGGCAGGATCAGCGCCAGATAGGGCCGCGCCGCCGTCGCCTCGACGATCCGCGACACGATCGGAATGTCATGGCTCACCAGCAAGAGCCGCCCCGCTGACGCCCTGACCGACCCGGCCTTCGTGCCGGTGTCCTTCGCCCCCTGCACCACGAAACACACCAGCGGCTCGTAGACCATCGCCTCCAGCGCCGACGGCGCCGGCCGCCGCGCGATCATCAGCCCGGTCACCCCGGTTGTCAGCGTCCCGTCCCGCACGCCCCCGGCCGCACAGATCCGCTCCGCCGCCGCCACCAGCCTGTCATCCGCCATCATCGCCTCCACGCACGCGTCCGGAGTTTTATGCCATGCCCGCGCCCCTCTGCCACGCCTTTCCCCGCCACTGTCGGAGGATCGGGCAAGTCTTCCGGACAATCCGGCAGGCACCGCGCCCCGCCTTCCGCCATATCCGGTCACAGGCAAACACCGCGAAAGGACATCCCATGACCGACAAGATCACCTTCATCACCGGCGGCAGCCGTGGCCTCGGCCGCAGCATGGCGCTCAAACTGGCGCAACAGGGCATCGGCGTCGTCTTCACCTACGCCGGCAACGCCCGGGCCGCCGAGGAAACCCTGGCCGAGATCGAAGCGCAAGGCGGCACCGCCGCCGCCCTCCAGCTCGACCAGACCGACCCGGCCCGGATCGCGTCGCTCCCCGACCGCCTCCGCACCACCCTGCGCGAGACCTTCAACCGCGACACGATCGACCATATCGTCAACAACGCCGGCACCGGCCACTGGGCGCTCTTCTCCGACACCACGCCGGACCAGCTCGACGACCTCTACGCCGTCCACGTCAAGGGGCCCTTCCTGCTGACCCAGGCACTCCTGCCGATGATCGAGGATGGCGGCAAGATCGTCATGATCTCCTCCGGCCTCGCCCGCTTCGCCCTGCCGGGTTACGCAGCCTACGCGGCGATGAAAGGCGCGGTCGAGGTGCTCACCCGCTACCTCGCCAAAGAGCTGGGCGAGCGCCGCATCTCGGTCAACACCGTTGCGCCGGGGGCCGTCGAAACCGATTTCGGCGGCGGCACCGTCCGCGACAACCCCGAGGTCAACCGGATGATCGCCGAGCACACCGCCCTCGGCCGCGCCGGCCTGCCCGACGACATCGGCGGCGCCGTGGCGGCGCTGCTGGCGGGCGAGACCCACTGGATCACCGCCCAGCGCATCGAGGTCTCGGGCGGCCAGAGCATCTGAGGCCGAGGCGCCACCTCCCCGTCCCGGCCGCGAGCCGGGACCCAGAACCACAAAAGGCCCCGGGTCACACCCGGGGCCTCCCAACGACCGGGGCATCCCACCCCCATCGCAGAACGCCACCCGTCCCGACCCCCAAACCGGAACATCACCCCAACCGCTTCCGCAACGCCGCCGCCACCCGCACCTCTTCCGCCACCTTCATATGCGCATACGTCCCCAGAAGCCGGTTGATCCGCCCCTGGTAGCCCCTCCCCATCGCCCGGTAGAACTTCGCCACCGAGGCATCGAGGTACAGCGTCACCTTCTCCTTCCCCTCGGTCACGTCGAGGTCATGCTCCAGCGTGTGCCACGCCTCCGGCACCGCCTCGGCCACCTGCTCGGGCACCCATGTGTCCTGCATCAGGTAGATCATGTCATGCATCAGCCGCTCCTGCGCGATGCGCTGCGTCTTGGTCTTCCGGGCCATGGCCGCTCTCCTTCTCGTCACCGGAACGCACCCTCCGGCCAAATCCTCACCAAACCCTGACCCCACCGCACCGACGCAATACCGACAAAATACCGACGTTATACCGACGTCGGAAATCCGGCCTTTCCCGGCCCCGCCGATGGTCCGTTTTAGCCCCTGATCGGTCGCTGTGAAACCTCCCGGAAAGGCGCGATCGGCTACCTTGCAAGGCCAACACATCGATTCGGACCATAGAAATGCCCCGCCCCACCCGGCTGATCCTCTGCCCCATCAACCTTCGCCACGCCAAGGTCGAGTACAACGCCTATTCCGAGGCGGTCGACATGGCCCGCCGGCGCGGGGCCAGGCTCATCCTCGCCACCGTCGCGCCCGAGATCGAGCGCAACATGAACATATACAATTCAGACACTTACTGGGGCGAACAGCTTCAGATCTTCCTCAGGTCCCACCCCGCCGAGGGGGTCGAGGTCGAGCCGATCGTCCGCAAGGGCGCGGTGCATCGCCAGATCGTCAAGCTCGCCGACGAGCGCAAGGTCGACCTCATCGTGATGGAGGCGGCGAACCCCAAGGTGCAGGATTACCTTCTGGGCACCACGGCCTCCCACGTGGTCACCCACGCGGAATGCTCGGTCTACGTGGTGCGCAGCTAGGCTTGCGTCCCCCGGCTTAACCAAGCCGTAATCTCTTCCGGTCAGTCTCCACCCCGGCGCAGTACGTTCAACGTCCCGCGTTCAAAAACGCTCCACCCAGGGGCGAAGCGTTAACTCGTTCGACCATGCCGACCTGTCCTGCCGGATCAGGTCCAGGTAGGCGCGCGCAATCGCGTCCGGATCCAGCATACTGTCCGGATTGTCGGCGGGCTCCGTCCGGCCGGGGTTCCTGATCGCCCCGTCGATATTGACCCAGGCCACGTGGACCCCCTGCGGATGCAACTCCCGCGCCATGCTCTCGGCCAGCCCCCGCTGGGCAAACTTGCCCATCGCGAACGTCGCCGACTGCGGAAACCCCTTCACCCCGGCCGACGCCCCGGTGAACAGGATCGTCCCCCGCACGCCGCCCTCCGGCTCCGCCGCCAACATCCGCTTCGCCGCCGCCTGCCCGGTCAGGAACGCGCCGAACGCGGTCACCTCGACGGCCTTCCTCACCGCCTCCGGATCAAGCTCCGCAACAGGCCCCCGCACCCGCGCCGAGGGGTTGTAGACCACCACGTCCGGCGCCCGGTCCAGCGCCTCGAAGAACGCCCCGACAGCCTTGATATCAACGGCATCCAGCGCCTCCGCCCGTGCCCCGGTCTCGACCGCCAGCCCCTCGAGCTTGGCCACGTCCCGCGCCGCCAGAACCACCTCGTACCCCTCGCCCGACAACAGCCTCGCCAGCGACGCCGACAGCCCCGGCCCGACGCCGACGATCACCGCCAGTTTCGTGCTCATGCCCCGTCCTCCCCCTTCATTTCGTCGGCGGGAATGACCCTGAAGAAAACACCTTCGGACCATAGCCCGAACCAGCCCTCGACCTCCGCCCCGATCTCCACCAGCCGATAGAAACTCTTCCGGTCAATGAGCGCCTCCAGCCCGTCGCGCACCATGACATAGGGCGCCGGCTCCCCGGTCGCGTCGTCCCGCTCCACCCGAATCGCGTTGTCCTTCCCGGCGACCACCCGGTCGCCCACGTTGGTCTCGAAGATCAGGCTCTGCGCCTCGCCCTCGCCTTCCGCCTCGAAATCCACGGCGACAAAGGGCGCATCCTCCACCTCGATCCGCCATTTCTCGACCGGAGTGACCAGAAAATAGGCGTCCCCCTCCCGCTTCAGTATGGTCGAAAACAGCCGCACCAGCCCCTCGCGATTGATCGGCGTCCCCTCGTGAAACCACGTGCCGTCACGGGCGATCCGCATGTCCATATCGCCTGATAAATCAGGGGTCCAAAGGTGCACCGGCGGCAGCCCCTTGCCCTGCGCCGCCTTGGCCGCCTCGGCCAGGCTTTCCGTTGACGGGGAGTTGATCGTTTCTTTGCTCATTGCTTTTGCCATTTGCGTTCCGCGCGATACACTCTCCTCAAGGGATATAGCCTGCACAGGAGTTTTGCCATGTCAGACGATGCCGATCTGGTCCAGGGAATCGAGGCGCTCGAGGCCAAGCTGGCCGAGGCGCGCGCCTCGATCACCCACCGGTTCATCGGGCAGCAGCGGGTCGTCGACCTTGCGCTTTCGGCACTCCTCTGCGGCGGCCACGGCCTGCTGATCGGCCTGCCGGGGCTAGGCAAGACCCGGCTGGTCGAGACGCTCTCCACCGTCATGGGCCTCGACAGCAACCGCATCCAGTTCACCCCCGACCTGATGCCCTCCGACATCCTCGGCTCCGAGGTGCTGGAAACCGGCGCCGACGGCAGCCGCGGCTTCAAGTTCATCGCCGGCCCGATCTTCTGCCAACTCCTGATGGCCGACGAGATCAACCGCGCCAGCCCCCGGACCCAGTCGGCGCTCCTTCAGGCCATGCAGGAACGGCAGGTGACCGTCGCCGGCGAAGACCGCCCGCTCGCCCCGCCCTTCCACGTGCTGGCCACCCAGAACCCCATCGAACAGGAGGGCACCTACCCCCTCCCCGAGGCCCAGCTCGACCGCTTCCTCGTGCAGATCGACGTCAAGTATCCCGACCGCGACACCGAGCGGGAGATTCTCCTCGCCACCACCGGCGCGGAAGAGGCGAAGGCCCACCAGGTCTTCACCGCCGAAGACTTGATCGCGGCCCAGACCCTGCTGCGGCGGATGCCCGTGGGCGAAAGCGTGATGGAGATGATTCTCGACCTCGTCCGCGCCTTCCGGCCCGACGATGCAACGGCGTCCGAGACCGTGCGCAACACCGTCGCCTGGGGCCCCGGCCCGCGTGCGGCACAGGCGCTGATGCTCACCGTCCGCGCCCGCGCCATGCTGCAAGGCCGCCTCGCACCCGATGCCGATGACGTGGCGGCGATGGCCCAGCCGGTGCTCACCCACCGCATGGCCCTCAGCTTCGCCGCCCGCGCCAGCGGCGAAAGCCTCGACGGGCTGATCGCCGACACCGTGGCCGACATCACCCGGATCGAGGCCGCCGCTTGAGCACCGTCGCCCCCCTTCGCGCGCGGGCCGAACACGAGGCGGCCCGCCTCCCCCCGCTTCTTGCACGGGCGGAGCACCTGGCGGGCACCGTGCTACTCGGCGAACACGGCCGCCGCCGCGCCGGGCTGGGCGACGATTTCTGGCAATACCGGCCCGTCCAGGCCGGCGACGAACGCCGCTATATCGACTGGCGCCGCTCGGCCCGGTCCGACTCGCAATTCGTCCGCCAGCGCGAATGGCAGATCGCGCAGAGCGTGGTGATCTGGGTCGACGCCGCCGCCTCCATGCGCTTTGCCTCCGACCCGAAATATCCCGAGAAATCAGACCGCGCCCGCCTTCTGGCGCTGGCCGTGGCGATCCTTCTGAACCGGGCCGGCGAACGTGTCGGGCTGGCCGGGTCCGACCTGCTGCCAAGGCGCGGCGAGGCCCAGATGATGCGGCTGGCCGAGGCCCTGGTCAAGGACGGCGCCGACGATTACGGCCACCCGCAAAGCACCGGCATGCTGCCCCATGGCCGGGCGCTCTTCATCTCCGATTTCATGGGCGACATCGCCGCCGCCCGCACCGCCCTCACCGGCGCCGCCGACCGCGGCGTTCAGGGCGTTCTGCTGCAAGTGCTCGACCCCGCGGAAGAGGCGTTTCCCTACCGCGGCCGCACCATCTTCGAAAGCGTCGGCGGCACCTTGGCCCACGAAACCCTCAAGGCCTCCGAACTGCGCGACCGCTACCTCGCCCGCCTGGCCCAGCGCAAGGCCGAGCTGAATGCGCTCTGCACCACGACCGGCTGGCAATATGGCCTCCACCACACCTCCGACAGCGCCCAATCGGCGCTCCTCTGGCTGTTCCGCGCCTTCGACGGGGGGCCGTCACGATGATGCTGGGCCCCATCGGCTTTACCGCCCCGTGGCTCCTCCTGGCGCTCGCGGCCCTGCCGATCCTGTGGATCCTGCTCCGCGCCGTGCCCCCCGCCCCGATCCGCCGCCGCTTCCCCGGCGTGGCGCTGCTCCTGGGCCTGTCGGATGACGACACCGTCACCGACCGCACCCCGTGGTGGCTTCTCCTGCTGCGAATGCTGGCCGTTGCCGCGCTGATCGTCGGCCTTGCCGGCCCCGTGCTGAACCCGCAGGACGACGGTGAACAGGCGGCCACCGGCCCGCTGCTGATCGTGCTCGACGGCTCCTGGGCCGCCGCCCGCGACTGGCCGGCACAGGAAGACCTGCTCGACGCCATGCTGGCCGAGGCGGGCCGCGAATCCCGCCCCGTCGCCATCCTCCGCCTGACCGAACCGCAAGCCCCCAACTTCCAGGCTGCCGAGACCTGGCGCAGCCGCCTCTCCGGCCTCGCCCCGTCCGCATGGGAGGCGACACCGGGCACCATGGCCGAAGCCGCCGCCATGCTGGGCGACGAGGATTTCGAGACGCGCTGGTTCTCCGACGGTCTCGCCCGCGACGGCCGCGACCGGCTCCTGTCCGAACTGCAATCGCGCGGCCCCGTCACCGTCTACGAAAGCCCCGCCCCGGTCATCGCCCTTGCGCCGGCCACCATCATCGACGGCGCCGTGCAACTCACCGCCACCCGCGCCCGCGCCGGCACCCCGCGCGAGGTTACCGTCGAGGCGCATGGCCGCGACCCCTCCGGCACGCCGCGGATGCTGGCCACCATGCCCCTCACCTTCGAGGCCGACGCCACCACCGCCACGGGCGAGCTGTCCATTCCTGCCGAACTCCGGGCCCGCCTCACGCGTTTCGAGATCGCAGGCCAGCGCCACGCCGGCGCCGTCACCCTCACCGATGACAGCCTGCGCCGCCGCGAGATCGCGCTCATCGCCGGGCGGGAAGACCGTGAAGGCCTCGAACTGCTCTCGCCGCTGCATTACCTCGAACAGGCATTGATCCCGTCCGCCGATATCCTCGACGGGGCCCTGATCGACATCCTGCCGGCGAACCCCGACGTGATCGTGCTGGCCGATGTCGCCACCCTCTCTGGCGCCGAGCAGGCCGAACTCCTCGAATGGGCCGAGAACGGCGGCCTCCTCCTTCGCTTCGCCGGCCCGCGCCTTGCTGCCAGCGACGTCTCCCGCGACGAGGAAGCGCCGCTCATGCCCGTCCGCCTGCGCGCCGGGGGCCGCACCGTCGGCGGCGCGATGAGCTGGGGCGAGCCCAAGTCGCTGGCCCCCTTCCCCGAGGAAAGCCCCTTCTTCGGCCTCGAGATCAGCGACGATGTCACCGTCTCGGCCCAGGTCATGGCCCAGCCCGACCCCACGCTCGCCTCCCGCGTCATCGCCCAGCTGACCGACGGCACGCCGCTCGTGACCCGCAAGCGCATCGGCGCGGGGCAGGTGGTGCTCTTCCACGTCACCGCCAATGCCGAATGGTCCACCCTGCCGCTTTCGGGCCTCTTCGTGCAGATGCTCGAACGTCTCGCGGTCTCCTCCGCCGTGGCCCTGCCCGACCTGTCGGAGATGCAGGGCACCACGTGGCAGCCGATCGAGGTGCTCGACGGGTTCGGCACGCTCAACGACGCCGATACCCTGCCCGGCGTCGATGGCGAGACACTCATCACCGACCCGATCGGCCCCAACCTCCGCCCCGGCCTCTACGAGGGGCCGGACCGGCGGCTGGCACTCAACGTGATCAAGGACGACACCACGCTCAGCCCCGCCACATGGCCCGCCAATGTCCCCGTCAGGGGCCTCGCCCGCCCGCCCGAGGCGCCGCTGGGCGGCTGGCTTCTGGCGGCGGCGCTGGTGCTGCTGATGGCCGATATCCTCGCCTCTCTCGCCCTCTCCGGCCGGCTGATGCCCGTCCGCGCGGCCTTGATCCTCGCGGCCTTGCTGGCCATGCCCCAACAGGGCGAGGCACAGGAACAGGACAAGGCGCTCGCCGCCGCCTCCGAGGTGGTGCTGGCCCATGTCCTGACCGGCAACAGCCAGCTTGACGAGGCCGCCCACGCCGGCCTCCGTGGCCTCGGCGAAACCCTCTACTTCCGCACCTCCGTCGAGCCGGCGCAGCCTATCGGCGTCAACCTCGAAGAGGACGACCTCGCGCTCTACCCGCTGCTCTACTGGCCGGTCACGCCCGACCAGCCGATCCCCACCGCCGAGGCCTATGTGAAGCTCAACGAGTACCTGCGCACCGGCGGCATGATCCTGTTCGACACGCGCGACGCCAACGTCGCGGGCTTCGGCGCCTCCTCGCCCAACGGGCAGAAGCTGCAACGCCTCGCCCGCCCGCTCGACATCCCGCCGCTCGAGCCCATCCCCGAGGATCACGTGCTCACCCGCACCTTCTACCTGCTGCAGGATTTCCCCGGCCGCTTCACCGGCCGCGGCGTCTGGGTCGAGGCGGCGCCGGCCGATGCCGAGAAGGTCGAGGGCATGCCCTTCCGCAACCTCAACGACAACGTCACCCCGGTGGTGATCGGCGGCAATGACTGGGCGGCGGCCTGGGCGATGGATGAAACCGGCGCGCCGATGTTCCCCGTGGGCCGCGGCTATGCCGGCGAGCGGCAGCGCGAACTGGCCTACCGTTTCGGCGTCAACCTCGTCATGCACGTGCTGACGGGCAACTACAAATCCGACCAGGTGCACGTGCCTGCCCTGCTCGACAGGCTTGGCCAATGACCGGTTCCATCGTCTTCGACCCGCTGCTGCCATGGTGGCTGATCGCGTGCCTGGGCGGCATGGCCATTGTCGGCATCGGGCTGGCCCTGCTACGCGGCCTTTCGGGCTGGCCCCTGCGCGGGCTGGCGGCGCTGGTGGTGATCGCCGCGCTCACCGGCCCGGCCTACCAGCAGGAAGAGCGTGACCCGCTGACCGATATCGTCCTGCTGGTCGAGGACCAGTCGGCCAGCCAGCGCCTCGCCGACCGCGCCACCACGACGTCGGAGGCCGCTGAAACCCTCGCCACGCGGCTACAAGCCCGCGAGAACACCGAGGTCCGCCGTATCGCCGTGCCGGACGGGGCCGATAATTCCGGCACGCAACTGATGACCGCCCTTTCCGAGGCGCTGGCCGAGGAACCCAGCGGCCGCGTCGCCGGCGCCATACTGCTCTCCGACGGCCGCCTGCACGACCTCGACCGCGCCCCGAACCTGCCCGCGCCGCTGCACCTGCTGCACACCGGGCGCGAGGAGGACTGGGATCGCAAGCTGACCGTCGACAACGCCCCCGCCTTCGGCATCCTCGGCGAAGAGATCACGATGACCCTGCGGGTCGACGATGACGGCGCCGCACCCGAGGGCGTGAGCACCGTGCCGATCGACATCTCGATCGACGGCGAGGAACCGCAGCGCTACCAAGTGCCCATCGGCCAGGAGATCGACCTGCCGCTGACCCTGCCCCATGGCGGGCGGAACGTGCTGCAATTCTCCACGCCCGAGGCCGAGGGCGAACTGACCGATCGCAACAACACCGCGCTGGTGCAGATCAACGGCGTGCGCGACCGCCTTTCCGTGCTGCTGGTCTCGGGCGAGCCGCACCCGGGCGGGCGCACATGGCGCAACCTGCTGAAATCCGACAGCTCGGTCGACCTCGTGCATTTCACCATCCTCCGCCCGCCCGAAAAGCAGGACGGCGTGCCGGTGCGGGAACTGTCCCTCATCGCCTTCCCCACGCGCGAGTTGTTCCTCGAGAAGATCGAGGATTTCGACCTGATCATCTTCGACCGCTACAAGCGGCGCGGCATCCTGCCGTCGATCTACCTCGACAACGTGCGCGACTATGTCGAGACCGGCGGCGCGGTGCTGATCGCCGCCGGCCCCGATTTCGCCAGCGCCGACAGCCTGTTTCGCACACCGCTGGAATCGATCATGCCCGCGCGCCCCACGGCGCGGGTCATCGAACGCCGCTACCGTCCTCAGGTCACCGACCTCGGCCAGCGCCACCCGGTTACCGCCGGGCTGGAGCCCGAAAGCGATGACGGCTGGGGCAGCTGGATGCGCCAGATCGAACTGGCCGAGCCCACGGGCGACGTGGTCATGACCGGCGCCGACGACAGCCCGCTCCTGGTGCTCGACCGGGTCGGCGAGGGGCGCGTGGCGCTGCTCGGCTCCGATCACGCCTGGCTCTGGAACCGCGGCTTCGAGGGGGGCGGGCCGCAGCTCGAACTGCTCCGCCGCCTCGCCCACTGGATGATGAAGGAGCCGGAGCTCGAGGAAGAGGCGCTCTGGGCCGAAGCCACCGGCCAGCAGATGCGCATCATCCGCCGCTCACTGTCGGAAACCGTCGGGCCGGTCACCATCACCACCCCCTCGGGCGAGGTCATGGAGATGGAGCTGGAAGAGGTCTCGCCCGGCCGGTTCGAGGCCCTCTTCGACGGCCCCGAGATCGGCCTCTACCGGCTCGAGAATGGCGATCATACCGCCGTCATCGGCCTCGGCCCCGCCTCGCCGGTGGAGTTCGAGGAAACCATCGCCAGCACCGAGCCCCTGTCCGAGGTGATCGACGCCACCGGCGGCGGCGCGCTGGCGCTGGCCCATGGCCTGCCCCGCATCCGCGAGGTGCGCGAGGGCCGGCCTGCCGCCGGGCGCGGCTGGATCGGCATCACTCCGCGCGGCGCCTATGAGACCCGCGCCGTCACCCAGCTGCCGCTCCTGCCCGCGTGGCTGGTGCTGGCGCTGGCGGCGGCTTTGATCGTCGGCGGATGGCTCAGGGAAGGGCGGCGCTAAACGCTCAGGGCGACAGCTCGACCCGCGTCGGCGTCTCGGCCCAGCCATGAACCGAGCAATGCGGCTTGATGAAGATCTCCCGCGTCCCGTCGGGGATGACGACCCCGCTGATCGAGCGCGTGAAGGGCTGTTCCTTCACATGCGGATGCATCAGCTCGCGATAGGCCAGCCGGTTGCCCTCCTTGTCGAGCACCTCCCAGCCATCGGCGAAGTGGTCCCATCCCGTATCGTCATGTTCGAGCGTCACGTGCACGTTCCACAACATGCCGACCTTCTCGACCGTCACATCCTTTACCACGGGCTCACCAGCCAGGGCCTGGCCGGCGGTCAGGCCGGCAAAAAGGAGAATCCACCGCATCTTCATCCGGCAACCTTAGAAGCGAATCGTATGTCAGGCGGTCACGTCTTTGTGTGCGCCGGCCGCGACCATTTGGCGAGACGAGCCACCTTGCCGATTTGGGGGATTGGTTATATTACTTTACCAATTAAGGAGGCTTCAATGGAAATGCCCGCCCCCAATCCGGACATCCTGTCCAGGAAGGCCGACCTTGTCGCCCGCCTGCTGGACATTCTGCCCGCCGACGCCGTCATCTCCGATCCGGCCGAAACCCGGGCCTACGAGTGCGACGCGCTGACCGCCTACAAGTGCCCGCCGCTGGCCGCGGTGCTGCCCTCGACGACGCAGGAGGTCTCGGACGTGCTGCGCATCTGTCACGAGATGGGCGTGCCGGTGGTGCCGCGCGGCTCGGGCACCTCGCTGGCGGGCGGGGCGCTTCCGACCGAAGATAGCGTGATCCTCGGCGTGGCGCGCCTCAACGACGTGATCGAAACCGACTACGACAACCGCTTCATCCGCGTGCAGTCGGGCCGCACCAACCTCTCCGTCACCGGCGCGGTCGAGGAGGACGGGTATTTCTACGCCCCCGACCCCTCGAGCCAGCTCGCCTGCGCCATCGCGGGCAACATCGCGATGAACTCGGGCGGGGCGCATTGCCTGAAGTATGGCGTGACCACCAACAACCTTCTGGGCGTGACCATGGTGCTGATGGACGGCACGGTGATCGAACTGGGCGGCGCGCATCTCGATGCCGAGGGCTATGACCTGCTCGGCCTGATCTGCGGCTCGGAGGGCCAGCTTGGCGTGGTGACCGAGGCCAACCTGCGCATCCTGCACAAACCCGAGGGCGCGCGGCCCGTGCTGATCGGCTTCGACTCGAACGAGGTGGCGGGCGCCTGTGTTTCAGACATCATCAAGGCCGGCGTCCTTCCCGTGGCCATCGAGTTCATGGACCGCCCCTGCATCCGCGCCACCGAGGATTTCGCCCAGGCCGGCTACCCGGATTGCGAGGCGCTGCTGATCGTCGAGGTCGAAGGCAGCGAGGCCGAGATCGACGAACAGCTCGAGACCATCATGAGCATCGCCCGCACCCATGACCCCGTCGAACTGCGCCAGAGCGGCTCGGCCGAGGAAAGCGCCAAGATCTGGCTGGGCCGGAAATCCGCTTTCGGCGCCATGGGCAACATCAACGATTACATGTGCCTCGACGGTACGATCCCGGTAAGCCAGCTGCCCTACGTCTTGAAACGCATTGGCGAGATGTCGAAGGAATTCGGCCTCGACGTTGCCAACGTCTTCCACGCGGGCGATGGCAACATGCACCCGCTGATCCTGTTCGACGCCAACAAGCCCGGCGATCTGGAGACCTGCGAGGCATTCGGCGCCGAGATCCTCAAGCTCTGCGTCGAGGTGGGCGGCTGCCTGACGGGCGAGCATGGCGTCGGCATCGAGAAACGCGACCTGATGGCGCATCAATATGGCGAGAAGGACCTTGCCATGCAGATGGCCGTGAAGGACGTGTTCGACCCGAAATGGCTGCTGAACCCCGCCAAGGTGTTCCCGCTGGCCGCGTCCGACGCGCACAGGATCGCCGCAGAATAGGGGCGCTGCCCCTCGGCCTGCGGCCTCACCCCGGAGTACTTTTGGAACAATGAAAGATTTGAGACCCGAGACCGAGGCCGAACTGGCCAGGATCGTGCGTGACACGACCGAGCCGCTGCGCATTCGCGGCGGCGGCACGCGGCCGATCGGGGTGCCGGTGAACGGGGCGCCGCTGACCACCGCGGGGCTGTCGGGCATCGACCTCTACGAGCCGGGCGCGCTAACGCTGGTGGCCAAGGCGGGCACGCCGCTGGCCGAGGTCGAGGCGGCACTGGCGGAGGAAGGCCAGCGGCTGGCCTTCGAGCCGATGGACCATCGCGGGCTGCTGGGCACCGAGGGCGAGCCCACCATCGGCGGTGTCTTCGCCGCCAACGTCTCGGGCCCCCGGCGTATCCAGTGCGGCGCGGCGCGGGATTTCCTGCTGGGCGTGCGCTTCGTCGACGGGCGGGGCGAGGTGATCCGCAATGGCGGACGGGTGATGAAGAACGTCACCGGCTATGACCTCGTCAAGCTGTTGGCAGGCAGCTACGGCACGCTGGGCATCCTGACCGAGGTGGCGCTGAAGGTGCTGCCGAAGACACAGGTGACAGGTTCGCTGACCTGCGAGGGGCTGGATGACGAGACCGCCATCGCGGCGCTTTGCCGCGCGCTGGGGTCGCCCTACGAGGTGACCGGCGCCGCGCATATGCAGTCCGGGCCAGAGGGCGCGCCGCTTACGCTGATCCGGATCGAAGGCACAGAGGCCTCGGTCGCCTATCGCGCGGGAGAGCTCCGGAAAGCGCTGGCCGCGTTCGGCGAGTTCACCATCGACACCGACCCCGACAGCACCAAAGCCACATGGCGCGCGATCCGCGATGTTCAGCCCTTCCATGGCAAGGACGGCGACATATGGCGCCTCTCGGTCAAACCCACCGATGCGCCGGGCCTCGTGGCCCGCATCGACGGCGCCGAGGCGCTCTATGACTGGGGCGGCGGGCTGATTTGGCTGTGCGTCCCCAAGGGCACCGCCGGCCAGGACATCCGCACCGCCATCGCCAAAACCGGCGGCCACGCCACCCTGATCCGCGGCACGCGGCGCAGCGGCGTGTTCCAGCCGCTTGCGCCCCCCGTCGCCGCCCTGCAGGAGGGCCTGCGCAAGCGGTTCGACCCGAAGGGCCTGCTCAACCCCGGCCTCATGGCCCAGGCACGCGAGGCAGCCGAATGAAGACCGAATTCACCGAGACCCAGCTTCAGGACCCGGCCACCGCCCGCTCGAACCAGATCCTGCGCGCCTGTGTCCATTGCGGTTTCTGCACCGCCACCTGCCCCACCTACCAGGTTCTCGGCGACGAGCTCGACAGCCCGCGCGGGCGCATCTACCTGATCAAGGACATGCTCGAGAACGACCGGACGCCGGACGAGAAGACCGTCAAGCATATCGACCGGTGCCTATCCTGCCTCGCCTGCATGACGACCTGCCCCTCGGGCGTGCATTACATGCACCTCGTCGACCACGCGCGGGAATATATCGAGGAGCGCTACCAGCGCCCCTTCTACGAGCGGATGCTGCGCTGGACGCTGGCACAGATCCTGCCCTACCCGACGCGCTTCCGCCTTGCGCTGCTGGGCGCCAAGATCGGGCGGCCCTTCGCGCGGCTGATGCCCGATGCACGGCTCAAGGCAATGCTGGAGATGGCGCCGAAGCGCATCCCGCCCGTCAGCCGAAATGACGACCCCCAGACCTTTGCCGCGAAAGGCGAGCGCCGCAAGCGCGTGGCGCTGATGACGGGCTGTGCGCAGAAGGCGCTCAATACCGATATCAACGACGCGACCATCCGCCTGCTCACGCGGCTGGGCTGCGACGTTGTAGTGGCGGAAGGTGCGGGCTGTTGCGGGGCGCTGACCCATCACATGGGCAAGACGAAGGAGAGCCACGCCACCGCTGCGAAGAACATTCGCGCCTGGGCGGCGGAGATGGATGGCGACGGGCTCGACGCCATCGTCATCAACACCTCCGGCTGCGGGACCACGGTCAAGGATTACGGCCACATGTTCCGGCAGGAGGCCCTGGCCGAGGACGCCGCCAGGGTGTCGGGCATCGCGATGGACGTCTCGGAACTGCTGATGACGCTCGATCTGCCGGAGGGGACGGACAGAGGCATCAACGTGGCCTACCACGCCGCCTGTTCCCTGCAGCACGGGCAGAAGATCAAGACCTATCCGAAAGACCTGCTCAAACGCGCCGGTTTCACCGTGTCGGAACCCGCCGACAGCCATCTCTGCTGCGGCAGCGCGGGCACCTACAACCTGATGCAGCCGGCCATTTCCAAGCAGCTCAAAGACCGCAAGGTGCGCGCACTGGAAG
Source organism: Roseovarius sp. (assembly GCF_965228755.1). GTDB lineage: Bacteria > Pseudomonadota > Alphaproteobacteria > Rhodobacterales > Rhodobacteraceae > Roseovarius. Next base: position 114,346 of record NZ_CBDDIG010000013.1, on the reverse strand, counting down.
CGAAGAAACCCGACATCATCGCCGCCGGCAATATCGGCTGCATGATGCAGATCGGCAGCGGCACGGAGGTGCCCGTGGTGCATACCGTCGAACTGCTCGACTGGGCCACCGGCGGGCCGAAACCGCCCGCCCTGGACAACGCCGACACACCCGTTCCGATCCTGCGCGGGACGCCCTAATTTGGCCCAATTGGATTGCTAGCCACCTCCGAAACAAGAGCAATCGGAGGGGCAATGTTCAGACCTGTCGCGGCGCTTATCCTACTGGTTCTGACGGCTGGCACGGTGCTGGCCGATACCCGCCTCAAACGGCTCGACACCGGCGATGACGGCCGTGGGTGGGAGGCGGTCGGCAGGCTCGACATCGACGGGCGCGGCTTCTGCACCGGGGCGCTGATCGCCCCCGATCTCGTGCTGACGGCGGCGCATTGCCTCTACGACAAGACCACCGGCGCCCGCGTCGACCACGCCCGTATCGATTTCCTCGCCGGCTGGCGCAACGGCCGCGCCTCGGCCTACCGCAAGATCCGCCGGGCGGTGCCGCACCCCGATTACGTCTTCGAGGATGCCGTCTCGGCCGACCGGGTGCGCAACGACGTGGCCCTGCTCGAGCTGTTCCACCCCATCCAGAACACCCAGGTCGTGCCCTTCCTGACCGACGAGCGCCCGCACAAGGGGCAGGAGATCGGCATCGTCTCCTATGCCCGCGACCGGTCGGAGGCGCCGTCGCTGCAGGAAATCTGCGACGTGGTCGCCCGCCAGCAGGGCGTGCTGATCATGTCCTGCGACGTCGATTTCGGCGCCTCGGGCGCGCCGATCTTCAGCTTCACCTCGGGCCAGCCCCGGGTGGTCTCCGTGGTCTCGGCCATGGCGCAGGTCGAGGGGCGCAAGGTCTCGCTCGGCACCCAGCTGACCCAGCCCCTGCACGACCTGAAAAGCGCGCTGGACGCCGGAGAGGGGTTCTTCCAGCCCGGCGCGCCGCAGATGTCGACCCTGGGCGAGCGCCGCGACACCGGGGCGAAGTTCGCCAAGCCCGGCGGCTCTTGAAATCCTCCGAAGACTTTCCCAGATAAACGGCACCGGCGCCGCCAAGCGGGCCGGTGATATCACTGCCTGTCCCGATGGGAAGGCATTCACATAAGGGATCGCTCAAAGGAGGATGACCCATGCGTAACTTCGATCTTGCACCGCTTTACCGTGCAACCGTCGGGTTTGACCAGATCGCCGACATGATGGACCGCGTACTTGCCGCCGACATCAATCAGCCGACCTACCCCCCCTACAACATCGAGAAGACCGCCGATGATGCCTATCGCATCTCGATCGCCGTGGCCGGCTTTGCCGCCGACGACCTGATGGTCGAGGTCAAGGACGGCGCGCTCGTCGTGTCGGCCCGCAAGGCCGAGGATGACAGCCAGCGCAGCTTCCTGCATCGCGGCATCGCGACCCGCGCGTTCGAGCGCAAGTTCCAGCTTGCCGATCACGTGCGCGTCACCGGCGCGTCCCATGCCGACGGCATGCTGCATATCGACCTTGTCCGCGAAGTGCCCGAGGCACTGAAACCCCGCCGCATCGCCATCGCCAGCGGCGACTCGGTCCGGAAAGACGTGGTCGACGCGGAAACCGTCAACTAAGGGATCCGGCCGGGCGCTTCGCCCGGCCAACGATCGTCAGATATTTGCCCGGCCGGTCATCCCGGCCGGGTTTTTCATGCCGGCCGCCGCGCCGTCAGCAGCGTCTCGCCCGCCGGCCCGATCAATAGCAGCGCGCCGGTCTCGTCGATGTCGAACCGCACCACGTGCTGCAGCGCGTCCAGCACCCGCTGTTCCTGCGTCATCATCGCCTCGGGGCAGCCCATCATCGTCGCCGCCATCTGGCCAAAGCCCAGCCCCTCGCCATCCAGCATGTAGACGCCCGAGAACCGGTTGCACCCGGTGCGACCCGAGACCCGGCCATCGGCGTCGAAACTGATTGTGATGTTCGAGTTGTCGATGATGCCCATTTCGCCCACATCCTCGATCTGCCATTCCGCCCCGGTCAGCAGGCTCGCGGCATCGCCGCCACAGCCGCGCATCTCCTGCCCGCCCAGCGCCAGCGCAGCGCGATGGGGATAGGGCATGCCGGTGGCGTCGTCGTGACAGATCTCCTCCTCCAGCCGCAGCCGGGCGTCGATATCGGGCATGTTGAGGACATAGGCGCCGGTCTCGACCTCCACCTCGGGCCTCGGGGTGGTCAGCTGAAGATCGCCGTAATCTGCCACGAGCTCGGCCTCGCCCTCGCCGATGGTCACGTACCAGCCGGGCTCGTTGCCGACGGCGGTATAGGGCTCGGGGGTATGCTCGACCTTGGCGCAGCCTGGCTCCGGCTCCGATCCCAGCGTCAGGGTCGCCTCGGTGCCGTGCGACCAGAAGGTCACCTCCGGATCCGCCTGTGCCACGTAGCGTGATCCTTCCTCGGCCGGCGCCTCCTCCATCGCGTAATCCTGCCCGCCGACCCGAAGGGTGGGGGTATCGTCGACCAGCCCGAACTCCACGCTCGTCTCGCCACAGGAGAAATACGAGGTGAAGGCCAGCGGCGTATACTGCCGCAGCCTCACGTCACCCAGGTCGATATCCTCGGACCCCGCGCCAATGCGGATCCCCTGGGCCAGCCACATCGGGTCGCCATCGACCCGCACCGTCGCGGTCAGCGTCCCGCTCAGCCCGGCCGGCACCTCCACCTCGAAGGGCATCGGCACCTGTTTTCCATCCGTCATGAACCGGCTTTCGCCCAGCGTCGTATCGAGCGCGCCTTTCACCTCGACAAACACCTCCGCCCCTTCGGGCAGGGCGATCCTTTGCAGGTAATTCAACTGGCCGGAGATCGTCCGGCCGCCCTCCTGCGCGCTCGCCGGCAGGCTCAGCACCAGCGCAAGAAAAAGGGACAGGGCAAATCGCACCATGTGACATCTCCAACAGGGATCGTTTCCATAATTACCACCTAGGCCTTGAACCCCTGAAGACGAAGGCCGTTCCACGGTTTATTCGCAAGAAACCGCGCGCGCCGGGACAGTGGCGCGCGCGGGGGTGGCAAGACGGCGGAGCTATACCGCCTTGCCAAGAGGGCCAGATAGCTGCTCGATATGGCCCTTGTCTCAGTTCCGGTCGAGGCTCTGCGCCAGCCGCATCAGCCGCACGGCCTCGGCGCGATAGCCATAGGCGTCCTCGCCCTTGGCGGAGTTGGCCAGCGCGATGGCGTCGTCATAGCTCCAGCCGTTCAGGTAGGGGCTGTCTTGAAGGATCTGCCCGAACCCGGCAATCGCGGCGGCAAAGCGCATGTCGTCGGTGGTCTCGCCCCCCGCCACGATCGGCGTCTCGATCAACTGGCTCGTCTCCTCGCCCGGCGCCTTGTAGCGCAGCTTGAGATAGCCCAGCTCCTCGCTCGTGCTTTGCGTCTCCACCGCGCCATAGCGCAGCGGATCGGTCAGCCGCCCCTCGGAGTCGACCAGCGTCACCTCGTAGATCGCCGTCACCGAATGGCCCGCGCCGATATCGCCGGCATCGACCGCGTCGTTGTTGAAATCGTCCCGGTTCAGCGCCCGCGTCTCGTACCCGATCAGGCGGTACTCGGCGACGACACCGGGGTTGAACTCCACCTGTATCTTCACGTCATCGGCAATCGGATAAAGCGCCCCGGTGAACTGGTCCACCAGAACCTTCTGCGCCTCCGACAGCGTGTCGATATAGGCCGCCTGCCCGTTCCCGTACTGCGCCAGCGACTGCATCACCGCATCGTCCAGATTGCCGCGCCCGAAGCCCAGTACCGACAGGTAGGTGCCGCTCTCACGCTTGCCGGCGATATAGCGCTCCAGCTCCTCCGGGTCGCTGATCCCGACGTTGAAATCGCCATCGGTGGCCAGGATCACGCGGCTCACCTCGCCCTCCTCGGTCATGCCCTCGGCCACGGCATAGGCCTGCTGCAGCCCCTCCTGCCCGGCGGTGTTGCCCCCGGCGCTCAGGTTGTCGAGCGCACCGAGGATGGTATCCCGCTCGGCGGCGGACGTGGGCTCAAGCACCTGCCCCGCACTGCCGGCATAGGTCACGATCGACACCTGGTCCTGCGCCGACAACTTCGACAGCATCAGTGCCAGCGACTGCTTCAGCAGCGGCAGCTTGTCGGGGTGCTCCATCGACCCCGACGTATCGATCAGGAAGACAAGGTTCAGCGGCGGCCGGTCCTCGACCGCCGGCAACTCTCCCTGGATACCGATATGCACAAGCTGCGTATCCGGGTTCCACGGCGTGTCGGTCACGCTCACGGTCGACCGGAACGGCGCCTCGCCCTCGGCCGGTGCGGCGTAGTCATAGGGGAAATAGTTGATCATCTCCTCGATCCGCACCGCCTCGTGCGGCGGCATCACGCCCCCGATCAGCGAGGAACGCACCACGGCATAGGAGGCCGTGTCGACATCGATCGAGAAGGTCGAAACCGGCTCCTCCGCCGTCACTTTCAGCGTGTTGGGATCGGCATGGGCATACGCTTCCGTATTGTTCTCGGGCCGGATCAGCGCGTCCCGCTCTCCGGCCGGCGCGGTGTTGTTCAGCGTCTCGGTGGCAAAGCCGCGCAACGCCTCGGTCGGCGCGGCCTGCATCCTGGGCGCCGGGCTGGGCGGGGCGGCGCCCGCCATGTCGTCGGCGTCCAGCGACTCGGCGGCTTCCATTTCGGCCAGCCCGCCCACGGTCTCTTGCGACTTCCGCGCCCGGTCTTCCTCTGTCGCCACGGTCTTCTGCACCATCGGCTCCGGGCGCAACATGTCACGCCCGGCCTGCCAGTCGGGCACCACCACGACGAGGCCCAGCGCCACCAGGGCGGTGGTCGCCGACATCATCCCGCGCGAAGAAAGGGTTGTCGTTATCATTCTTGCTACTCCTCTGAACCAGCCCCTCCCAGGGCGATCAGAGGTAAGACGCACCCCCGCCCGGCTTTCTTGGAGCCGGTCGAAATTTTCCTGCGCAATGGTGAAGTTCGCAGCCTTCCGGCCCGCTTCCGGCGCGGGGGTGGCGGCCTGCATCGCCTGTTTCAGATCATCGAGGTCGTCGGTCATGCCTGATCCTCTTTCTCGCGCTGCGCGCGCAACCGCTTCTTCGCCTCCGAGATGCGCCAGCTCACCGTGCCGGGCGCCACGCCCAGAACCTCGGCCGCCTCGTCATGGCTGAGATCGTCCAGCACCAGCGCCAGCGTGTCGCGCAGCTCTTCCGGCAGCGCCCGCATCGCCTGTGTCAGCCAGTCGACGGCCTCCGCCACCTCGTCCTGCACGGCGCGCCGGTTCACTTCCCAGTCGCCCCAGCCCTCGGCGTGGCGCGCCCGTGTCGCGGCCTTGCGCCGCCGGTCATGGGCGGCGTTGACTACCACCCGCCACAGCCAGGTGCCGAACCGTGCCTCGCCGCGAAACCCCTGCAAGCGCGAGGGCAGCGCCGCGCAGACATCCTGCGTCAGGTCCTCGGCCTCGGCCGCGGCGCCGGTCAGTCGGAAGGCCAGGCGGAAAACCCTGTCGTAATGCCGCTCCAACAGCAGGGTGAAGGCGTGCCTGTCCCCTCCCGCCGCGGCCCTTGCAAGGCTTTCGTCACTTGTTTCCATGCGCATCACGTTTGTTGGACGCGCGCGAATGGTCAATCCTTGGCTGACCCGAAAGTTTTTTCAACGCGAAGGAGCGGGTGATGCACCGACGATCCGTCTGCTCACCTTCTGCGCCAGGCTTGCGTGCGCCGGAGAATGCCGTGCGATGCAATCAGGTGGAAGATCCGCGCGCCGGCATTCGTGTAGAAGATCATCATCCCCATCGCCGCCGCCGGCGCGATATCGCCTGCGTCATCCATGTTCAGCACCGCGACCGAGGCCAGCGATGTCGTGGGCGAATACAGGAAAACCACCGCTGAAACGGTCGTCATCGCATTGACAAACAGGTAGATCGAAATGTCCAGGATTGCGGGCAGGCACACGGGCACCGTGACCCTGCCAAAAAGCTTGAGCGTGGGCTGCTTCAGGGAGGCCGACACAGATTCAAACTCGCGGTCCATCTGTTGCAGCGCGGTGGTCGCCGTCAGGTGGGACACCGTGTAAAAGTGTGTCACCGTGCAGATCACGAGGATTGCCATCGTCCCGTAGAGAAAGTTCAGCGGGTTTGCCGGATTGTTGAAAAAGAAGATATAGGCAAGCCCCAGGACCATCCCCGGAATGGCCATCGGCAGCATCGCGAACATCTGGAAGATCGTACGACCGGTTCTGAACCCGTTCGACTTTTCTACCAGGTACGCTCCGAAGAAGATCACCACCGTCCCGATCACCGCCGTCAGCAGGCCCAGCTTGATCGAGTTGTAATATGCCCCCCAGCCGCCGCCATCCATCAGGTCGAACTGATAGTTTTTCAGGCTGAGGCTCATGTCATAGGGCCAGAACTTCACCAGCGCCGCCAACTGGCAGATGCCCAGGATCCCGATGATGAACACCGCGATCATGCATGAATAGGCGAACATGAGCCAATCGGTCTTCCGGTTTGGCAGTGGCTGATAGGGCACCGACCGCGCCGAGATCAGGGCAACCTGTTTGCTTTGCACAATACGGTCGATGGCAAAGGCCACGATGGCAGGCAGGACCAGCACAACGGAGACCACGGCCCCCATCTCGAAGTTCTGCTGCCCGATAACCTGCTTGTAGATATCGACCGCCAGAACGTTGAACTGTCCACCGATGACCTTCGGCAAACCGAAATCGGTGATGACAAGGTTGAAGACAACGAAGGCGGCAGAGACCAGACCGTAACGCGCGCCGGGAATGGTGACGGTCCAGAAGGTACGCCAGGGCGAGGCCCGCAGGGATATGGCAGCCTCGAACAGCCGCGCGTCAGAGATGGCAAGCGCCGTCGAGATGATCAGGAAAGCGTGCGGGAAAGTGAAGAAAACCGAACCGATGACGATCCCGGTCGGGCCATAGATACTGGTCCCGAACATCAGTTCCTTCAGGATACCCTGATTGCCGAACAGATAGACCAACGCGATTCCCGGCAAAAGCGAAGGCACAAGAATGGGTGCCATCGCGATCAGACGGAACACGCCCTTGAACCGCATGCAGGATCGGTTCAATGCATAGGCAAACCAGAAAGCCAGCGTCACGGTGATGATGGTGCTGACCGTGGCGATCATCACCGAATTCTTGATCGAGTTCGAAAGCGCGGGCGATCTGAAATAGGTGGCAAAGTTTCCGATACCGTAGGATTCGACCGGCCTCAGCTGAACCCGTCTGAAAGTATTGCTATCCAGCTCGCGCCATTCCGTCGAAGTCTCCAGCGTCGACCCGACAAGGTAACGCCCCTCTTCGCTCAGGTTTCTGATCCGGTACCTGACCGGGCTGCGAAAGCTGAAATCGGGGAAGAACTGCGTCGCCGACAGCCGCCCGTCGGTTCCCGTAACCTGGTCCGAAACCGTGACCACATCCAGCTTTTCATTCAGCTCCGCAAAGGTGACCGGCTCTGAAAAACTGCTGCCGCTTTCATCGCTGACTTGCACTTCGTAGGCGGAAAGGTCGAACGTGTAGGTGGTAAAGGATTTCGACAGCATCGCGTACAGCGGCAATACCATCGTAACCAGAAGGTAGAGGCCGATGACGATCATGCTGCCGCGCATGATGATATCGTCGCGTGACAGCTTGCCACGCACGACAGAGCCCGATGGCATCGCGATCTGCGTGGTATCGGTCATTTTGCCGGGCCCGGACGCGCAAACGCCATGAGGCGGCCTTTCGGCAATTCGACAATCATGGACCCACCGGCCTTCAATCCGAGGCGACGCACTGCGTTGATCGAAAAATCCGCAAACAGATCGTCCGCACCAAAGCGATCGTTCTGCAAACGGCACCGCCAGAACGAGCCCAGGAACTCCATCTCCCTCACGACCACGCGCAGCGCGTTGCGCTCGGTTTCGATCACGTCTTCCGGGTCGTGGTTGTTGCGGTTGACGGCATGGGGGATCATGTCTTCGGGACGGATCGCGGCGATAATCTCCTCCCCCGGCGCAAAATCATGGGCCAGCGCGCTCATCTCGGCGCCACCGAACACCACCGCGCCGCTTTCTCCTGCCGTGGCGGGAATCTTGTTCATCTCTCCAATGAAATCTGCAACGAAAAGCGTCTCGGGCTCGCAATAGATCTCGGTCGGGGTTCCGACCTGTTCGATCACGCCGTTGTTCATGACAACAATCCGGTCGGCCATCGCCAGGGCCTCTTCCTGATCATGGGTCACCATGACGGTTGTCACGCCCAGTTGGCGCTGAAGCTCCTTGATCTCGTGCCGAAGGTGAACGCGCACTTTTGCATCCAGCGCCGAAAGTGGTTCGTCCAGCAGCAACAGGCCGGGATTGGTCGCGATGGCGCGCGCCAGGGCAATGCGCTGCTGCTGCCCACCCGACAGCTGCGCCGGGTATTTCTTTCGCTGATCCGCAAGCCCGACGAGCGACAGAAGCTCATCCACGCGCGCGGTGATCTGGGCCTTGCTTCGGTTGGTGTTCTCCAGCCCGAAAGCGATGTTCTTCTCGATCGTCAGGTTTGGAAACAGCGCGTAGGACTGAAAGACAATTCCGAAATCCCGCTGGGAGGGCGGAAGGTTGGACACATCCCTGCCCCCCTGCCTGACGCACCCCTGTGACTGCAGGTCCAGCCCCGCGATCGCCCTGAGCAGGGTTGTCTTGCCGCAACCGGACGGCCCCAGGAAACACACCAGCTCGCCTTCATTGATATGCAGCGTCACATCCTTGAGCGCGACGAACTTGCCGAAGGCCTTCCACAGGTTTTCGATTTCCAGGTAGGGGGAGCTTGCGGTGCTTGTCACGGGCGAGATCCTTTTGGCCCCGTGTGACAGGTTCGCGTCGTTGAACGTGTTCATGAGTGCAGGCCAGGTAGGTGGGGAAATGAAGGGGGAGAAGCGCGGTCTTCCACGCTTCTCCGTCGATCCGAACGTTAGTTGGCGTCCGATTTGCCGTCGTAACGGCTTTGCCATTCCTCAAGGATCGCCGCGCGATTGTTGGCGGCGAACTCGAAGTCGTTCTCGATCATGGCCTCCAGCAGCCCTTCGGGGAAGTGCTCGACCGGCTTGGCAACCCCCGGGTAGGCAACGACAGCGTAGCCTACGTTGTACATCTCGTTGGCTTCCTTGGTGATCGTGAAGTCGAGCAGCTTTCGTGCGGCCTCCGGCGCATCCGTGCCAGCGACAATCGCCGTGGCTTCCATGTCCCAGCCCACCCCTTCAGAGGGAACGATGATCTCGATCGGTGCGCCTTCGGCCTTGGATTTCGCCCCACGGAACGCGAAGGAAATACCAATCGTGGTTTCACCCGATGCCGCAAGCTTGCACGGCGCAGAGCCGGAGTGGGTATAGCGCGCGATATTCTCGTGCAGCGCGTCCATATAGGCCCAGCCTTCACTTTCGCCGAAAATCTGCAGCCAGCTCGAAACGTCCAGGAATCCCGTGCCCGAGGACGCGGGGTTCGGCATGATCACATGGCCCTTGTATTGCGGGTCGGTCAGGTCCTGCCATGACGTTGGAGGGGTCAGCCCCAGCTTTTCCGCTTCCACGGTGTTGTAGCAAATGGCGGCCACCCAGGCATCCATCCCGACCCAGGACGGCACATCGCCCTGGTCAACGAACTTCGGGTCCAGCTTTTCGACACCGACGGGCGCATAGGGCTCGAGCATCCCTTCGGACTTGAGAAGCAGAAGCGACGTCGCGGCGAGGCCCCAAATCACGTCGGCTTGCGGGTTATCGCGCTCTGCCAGAAGCTTGGCAGTAACCACGCCGGTGGAATCGCGCACCCAGTTAATCTTGATATCCGGATGCACCGCGTTGAACGTCTCCGCGTAGCGCGCCAGATCTTCAGCCTCGATCGCAGTGTAGACGGTAAGTTCGGTTTCAGCCAATGCACCGCCAGTGCCAAGCGCCATCACTGCGACACTGGCAAGGACCTTTTTAACGAAGTTCATATTGTCATCTCCCTCTTGGTTCTCAGGATTATTGTTCTTGTATTCCCGATGTGACGCCATTTTCGCAGATATAAGAAGTAATCCAAATTGATAATTCCTTTGCACGAATAGGATGGGCTTATATGAGATCACACGACACATGATCTGATCATCCGCCCGCACCGGCGCTTTCGGGGCCCGGGCAATCATCGCCCACCGCAGTTTTCCGGGGTCTGAGCCTGCCACCCTAGCGCTGGCGAACGTCCAGATCGTCGAAATCCTGGTCGATCAGTCGCGTCTCAAGCAACTGCCCGCCCCTATGCAGGATCGGGTAGGCGACGGCGGCTAGGTGGCTGTTGAAGTCGCGCAAGGCGCCTACCGTTTCGAGGTGTATGTCGCTTGAATCAAAACTGATCTGCACGCCGTCGCTCAGCCGTTTGAGATGGCGCTTGCGGCTCTTTCGCTCCAGAAGCGTCATCTCCTGCTTTTCTTCAAGCAGCAGCCTTGCGCTCTCAAGATCATCGGACACCACGAGATTCGACGCCAACATCATGTTCGCCAACGCTTTTTCATGCATGACGTTGATCTCGCCCTTGCCACTATCCGAGAAACGAATGTCCTTCTTGAACTTCTCCTTGGCGAGAGGCACCAGTCGTTTCACGACGATGTCCCCCGCCGCCTCCACGGCAATGGCATATTCGGTTATTTCGTGAACCCGCCGGGTGTCCTCTTCCGACAATGTCGTGTTCTGCAAGGCTGCCGCATAGCGGCGCACGTCATCCAGGGCGGCGTTCACGAAGCTATCCTGCACCAACACCATCCGGGCGCGCTCCGGGTCGAAGCCACTGTATAGCTCCATGACCGGCGCCATCATGGTCTCCACCAGCTGGACCATGCGCAGCACTTCGCGTTTGAGGTTTGCCAGGCCGAGTTGCGGGTTGTTCAGCATGGTATCGTCGAGGGTCGACCGGTAGATCGGCGACTGCTCTTCGACACTGGCCAGATCGTCTGGCAGCATCCGCAGGAACGGCGCTTCCAGCCGATTGGCCATGACCAGCGTGACAAGCAGGACCAGGTTGAACAGGATGTGCACGTTGATCAGGGTCTGGGCCGAGGTCGTGACGCCGAGATAGGGCAACAGGCCGAACTGGTTGATGACATAGACAGCCGCCAGCGCGCCGGTGCCACGCACGGCCAGGTTGGCCATCGGCACACGGCGCGCGCCGTTTTGCATGCCACGGCTAAGCCAGACCGGAATGATCGCACTGCCCAGGTTGGCTCCAAGCACCAGGGACACACCGGCAATCACCGGGATTGCCCCGACAGACACCAGGGTTACACACATCAGGATGACCGCAACGCTGGAATGCATCAGGAAAGCCAGCAGGCCGCCCACGATGAAGGCCGTCAGGTAATCCGAGGCCAGGTAATCGGCGATGACCGGCAGAAAGGAACTGTCGCGGATCGGCTCCATCGTTTCGCGCAGAAACCGCAGCGAGATCAGGATAAAGGCGATCCCAAGGAAGATTCGCCCCGCCTGCCTTGGCTTGCGCCGCTCGGACTTTACGAACAACCCACCGCCGATGGCCAGCAGAACGGGAACAAGCCACGTCAGGTTGAAAGAGAAAATCTGGATCAGGAGGGCCGAGCCGAGATCGGCCCCCAGCACCACGGACAACCCCACGCCAAAGGAAACGGCGCCTGTTGCGGAAAACCCGGCGACGAGCACGGCCACCGCCGCGGAACTTTGCAGGATGATTGCCAGGACCAGACCGGTGACCGACGCACTGACGCGGTTGCGGCTTTCGGTGACCACGCGTTTGAACGAGGGGCCGAACGCCCGCTCGATACCGGTCCTCACCATGCGCACCGCAAAGAGCAACAACATGGTTGCCCCCATCAGCTCGACGATGAACGAGACGATGATCATGGGTCAGGTCTTCACCCCGGCAATGGCGACGATGCCGGCAGCGACGATGCCGGCGGCAATCATCCGGTTCCGCCGCGGCCCCTCGGAAAACCACAACACGCCTATCAACGCCGCGAATATGACCGATGTTTCGCGCAAGGCCGAGACGATGCCGAGAGGCGCAATCGTCTTGGCGAACAGGACAAGGCCATAGGCCGCGGCCGACACGACGCCGCCGAACAACCCGACGCTCAAGGCGCGCCTCGACATTGCCTTTACCCTGGTCCAGCACGTCAGAAAGACGAAGATCACCACGAAGATCTCGGCCACGAATAGCCATCCGATATAGCCCAGCGGGCTGCCGGAAACGCGCACCCCGATCCCGTCGACGATCGAATAGCTTGCGATGATGACCGCGACACCAACCGCGGCGACCAGCCCGCCGCGCCCGACGCCCGAGGTGAACGCCCCCCCGGCCAACAGCAATATCCCGAATGACACGCCGACAACCCCCATCCAGGCGGCCAACGGAAGCTCTTCGCCCACCCAGAACAGGGCGCCGAGCGCAATGAGAATGGGCGAAAGGCCGCGTGCGATGGGGTAGACGACACTGAGATCACCGGTGCGGTAGGCCACGTTGAGCAGCACGTAATACCCCCAGTGGATTACGGTCGAGGCAATGATGTAGGGCAAGGCCGCCAGTGACGGCATCGGGTTCGTCACCATCAGTGCAATGCCCGGCGCAACATGCCCCAGGGCGACAAGCCCCAGAACAACCGTCCGGTCGCCGGCTCCTTTCACGATCGCGTTCCAGAGCGCGTGAAGAAAGGCTGCGAACAGGACGATCAGGAATACTTCAGGGGTCAATTGCCAAACTCTCCAGAAGATCGCCCTGGTCCGACCGGTTCCCGCTTGCCGCGATGATCTGCCGCGGGATCGGCTGGCCCAGAAGGGCGTGGCCGGCGGACCGGCGAGCTATCCGCGCGATCCCAGTATACGATAAGCGCCATCCGGGGCCCTTCATGAAAAATGCCGGGCCTGCCGGCCCGGCCTGTGAGAGGAAGGAAAGCGGTCATTCAGGCCATGGAAGAGAGTATGTTTTGACGTTTGTGAAGAACTTCATGGCCTCGATGACGCCTTCCTTGACGCCGTTTCCGCTGTCCTTGATGCCGCCGAAGGGCGACATCTCGATGCGGTAGCCGGGTTGTTCCCAGATGTTGCAGGTGCCCACGTCGAGCCCGTTGATATAGGCGATGGCGCGGGTCAGGTCGTTGGTGCAAACGCCCGAGGAAAGGCCGAAGGCGGTGGCGTTCGAGATCCGCATGACCGCCTCGTCATCGTCGGGCACGCGCACGATCGGGATGATCGGGCCGAACGTCTCTTCCATCACCAGTTCGCTGTCATGCGGCACGTGATCCACCACGATGGGCGGCAGCAGCGCCCCGCGGCGTTCGGGGTGGTAGAGGATGCGCGCCCCCGCCTTCCCGGCCGCCAGGACCCGGTTCTCGAACAGCTCCGCCGCCTGCGCGTGGATCACGCAGCCCAGCTCCGTCTCGGGGTCCTGCGGGTCTCCGAACCTGATCTTCCTCGCCCGTTCCAGCACCAGCGGCACGAACCTGTCGGCCACGCTGTCCTGCACCAGGATGCGCTTGACCGCCGTGCAGCGCTGGCCCGAATTGCCGGTCGCCCCGGCCACGGCGATGCCGGCCGCCCTGTCCAGGTCGGCATCATCGAGATCGTTGCACACGATCAGCGGGTCATTGCCGCCCAGCTCCAGCGCCAGCCGCTTGTAGCCCGCCGTCCGCGCGATCAGCTTGCCCACCGGCACGCCCCCGGTGAAGGTGATGATGTCGATGTGTTCGTTCACCATCATCTCCTCGCCGATCTCCCCGGGCCAGCCGGTGACGATCTGGAACATCTCCGGCGGCAGCCCCGCCTCGTAGAGGATATCGGCCAGCGCGATCGCCGTCAGCGGCGTCAGCTCGGTCGGCTTGCAGACCATGCAGTTGTTGGTGGCGATCGACGGGGCGATCTTGTGGCTGACCATGTTCAGCGGGTGGTTGAACGGGGTGATCGCGCTGATCGCCCGCACCGGTTCGCGCCGGGTGAAGATCTTGCGCGCCTTGCCGTTGTGGGTCAGGTCGCAGGAAAAGATCTCCCCGTCATCCTGCAGCGCCTGGGCGGCGGCGAACTGGTACACGTCCTGGGCGCGCCTGGTCTCGTAGATCGCGTGCTGATGGCAGATGCCCAGCTCGAGCGTCAGCCATTTGGCCAGGTACTCGCGCCGCTCGCCGATCAGCACGCCCGCCCGCTGCAGGATCTGGCTGCGCTCGTAGCGGGTCAGCGACGGGGTATAGCCGGCGGCGATCTCGAAGGCCCGGCGCGCGTGCTCCGCCGTGCCCGCGGGCACCGTCCCCACCACCTCGTCGGTGAAGGGGTACCGCACCTCGATCACCTCCTCGGTGAACACTTCCTCGCCGCCGATGCGCATGCCCTCGTTGCGGATCTCCATCGCCGCCATCCTGTTCATGCGCCCACCTCCTCGAGCGCCGCCGCCTTCGTCGCGTAGAAGAACGCGTCGAAGTTGCGCAGGGCCGGGGCCGAGGGCAGGTCGAGGACGCGGTTGCAGATGAAGGGCACCTCCTGCTCGGTCAGGCCGCCATGGCTGCGCAGCGGCTCGTTCAGCGCCGCCAGGTCGTGGCGGTGCTCGGAGGTGCCGATGGTCATGTTCTCGGTCGAGATCATCACGATGTCGCCGATCCGGTCGCCCGGCAGCTCGAAGCGCGCGACCGCCTCCTCCCGGCCCATCACCTCCAGAAGCTCCGGCCGCGCGGCCAGGCGCGCGATGATCTCCGCGCGGTCCGCGCCCGCGGGCAGGTAGGCGGTGCCGAACCCGCCCAGGGCGCCGTGATGCACCACGTAAGGGTCGGTGATCGGCAGGATCACCCGCGCCGCGGCCCCGCCCAGCCACGCGTCCAGCAGGTCCTGCACGTAGATCACCTGCGGATCGCCGGCGGCATCGTGCTTGGGCTTCATGCCGTGATCGGCGGTGACGACGATGGCCGCGCCAAGCTCGTCAAGCTGGCCCAGGTAGCGGTCGAACATCTCGTAGAACGCCTTTGCCTCGGCCTGGTCGGGGGCATACTTGTGCTGCACGTAATCCGTGGTCGTCAGGTACATGACATCCGGCTTCCATTCCCGCAGCAGCTTGACGCCGGCGGCAAAGACGAACTCGGACAGCTCCGCCGAATAGACCTCCGGCTGGGCCATGCCCAGCCATGTGCTGGCCGCGTCCTGGCCGTGCTCCTCCCGCGTGGACGTGTCGGACTTCTCGGCCGAGAAGCACTTCGCGCGATCCTCGTCGAACCTCAGCCCGGCCCCCAGCAGCGCGCGCAGCTTGTCCTTCGCGGTCACCACCGCAACCCGCGCACCGGCCTCGTAGAACCTGCTGAACACGGTCGGCGCGCGCAGGAAGCGCACGTCGTTCATCATCACCTCCTCGCCGGTCTCCGGATCGTACAGGTAGTTGCCGCAGATCCCGTGCACGGCCGGCGGACGGCCCGTGGCAATCGACAGGTTGTTGGGGTTGGTGAAGGACGGGATGACCGAATGCGCCAGCCGGTCCGTCCCGCTCCGCTTCATCCGCTCCAGGTTGGGCATCAGCCCGTCCGCAATCGCCGCCTCCAGATACGCAGGCTCGCACCCGTCAAGACAGATCGCTATCGCACACCGCGCCGCCATGGCGTAACTGCGGTCATTGGCGATGATGGTTTTGGTCATTGGCATTTGTTCTTCCTTGCAATCTATGCGGCGAGTATCTTGCGCTCTTCCAGCGCCGCCTGCGGCGGAGCCGCCGAGGCAACGCCCATATCCGTGAGTGTGTCCCGCGCCGCCTCGACAACGCGCCGCATCACATGCTCGTCCATCTGCCCGATGCACCCCACGCGGAAACTGTCCACGACGGTCAGCTTGCCGGGGTATATGATGAGCCCCCGTTCCTTCATTCCGCGATAGAACCTGTCGAACTCGAACGCCGGATCCGCGGGGCAAAAGAACGTCACGATGATCGGGCTGAGCCAGCGGTCGGCCAGCAGGGTCTCGAACCCCAGCTCACGCATGCCGGCGACCATGACGTCGCGATTGCGGGTGTAGCGCGCACCGCGCCCTGCAACCCCGCCCTCTGCTTCATGCGCATCCAGTGCAGCAAGAAAGGCCGCGACCACATGGGTCGGCGGAGTGAACCGCCACTGGCCGGTTTTCTCCATCGCCTCCCACTGCGCATGAACGTCCAGCGACAGGGAATGGCTGTTGCCCTTGGCCCTGGCCAGCTCGTCCTTGCGGGCAAGAACGAACCCGAAACCCGGCACACCCTCGATGCATTTGTTGGCCGACGACACCATGGCGGTGTACCGCAGCTGCGCCGCTTCGAGCGGGATCGCGCCAAAGGCCGACATGCTGTCGATCAGCACTTTCTTTCCGGCCGCATGCGCCGCCTCCGCGATCTCCTCGACCGGGTTGAGAATGCCGGAGCTGGTTTCGCAGTGGATGATCAGTACATGCGTGATCGCCGGATCGTCCGCCAGGATCTGGGCCACTTCGTAACCGCGCGGCGGCAGATAGTCACCCTTGTCGAGCAAGCGAAACGCCCTGCCAAGATACTCCATCGTCCTGGCCGCGCGCAGGCCGTAAGCGCCGTTGGCCAGCACCAGAACCTTGCCGTCCTTCGGCACGAAGGATCCCAGCATCGCTTCGACACAGAAGGATCCCGAGCCCTGGATCGGCACGCAGTCGTAGTCTTCGCGGCCTGGTCCGACCATGGCCAGCAATTGCTGGCGCATCTTGCGTGTCATCGCGCGGAAGTCATCGTCCCAGCTGCCCCAGTCGCGCAGCATGGCTTCCTTGACGGCATAGGACGTCGTCAAGGGTCCAGGCGTCAGGAGATAGGGTTCACCCATTCTCGGCGGCGGGATTTTCAGTGCAGCGTCGACCATCACAGGCTCCTTGTGCGACCATCCTATGAGGCCTGTTTAGAGCAGCGCGTGTCATCTGGAAAATTGCTAATGTCGATGATATGATTAGTTTTGCCTATGCATCCCGATCACGCGAACCGGAACACGGAACGGCAATTCCGACGCGGTGCGCCCGGCGTCGC
Source organism: Roseovarius sp. (assembly GCF_965228755.1). Taxonomy (GTDB): domain Bacteria; phylum Pseudomonadota; class Alphaproteobacteria; order Rhodobacterales; family Rhodobacteraceae; genus Roseovarius. The sequence goes on along the minus strand of NZ_CBDDIG010000013.1, from coordinate 97,302 downwards.
GTTTATCACCGTCAAACCGGATACGAATCGGATGCGGCCGGCATTCTCCGACCAGGTTCACGACCGCGCCGCTCCATGCGGCGATGCGAATCCCGTCAGCTTGCCGACTGTCCCGTGTCGGCATTTTCGCCCGCTCCCCTGCCTGTCGAAAGGAACGGCACCCAGCCGGCACGTGTGCTTTGACGTGCGAGCGCGATCATGTTGGCGGCGTCGTAGGGGATGCCGCGAATTGCCGTTATCCAGTTGGAGCCACATCGCTCGACCAGGGCGTAGCTCGCCACCGGCGAACCGGTTTCGACCACGTGCGCCACGGGTTCGGTGCTCCGGTAACCGGGGCAACCGACACTGCCGGGATTCAGGATCGTCCGGCCGTCCGGCAGATCAACCCGCCTGGCGATATGCGTGTGGCCGCACAGGATCAACGAACAGTCGGACTCTCCCGCCTTGGCGGCGATGGACTCCGCGGTATCCAGCACCACCTTCCCGTCGGGCGTCACCCGTTCCAGCAGGTATTCGGTATCGCTTTCAGGGGTGCCATGGCACATCAGGATCTGGTCGCCGATCCTGCGCACCGGGGGCAGGTCTTGCAGCCATTGCCGATGGAATGGCGAAAGCTGTGGCCAGGCCAGGGCCTCCGATTCACTATGCTCCTCCGGCGGAACTTCGGCCAGCCACCGGTCATGGTTTCCCCTGATCGAGATCATCCCGTGACCACGGATCAGATCGGCCGTCGCACCGGCCGCAAGCGGCCCGCTGAAGTGGTCCCCCAGGTTCAGGATCTGCTCCACTCCCTGATGCCGGATATCTTCCAGTACGGCCCGCAAGGCATCGACGTTTCCGTGAACGTCGGCAATGACGGCGAACCTGTCAAAGCCCGTATCCATCCCTCCAGGTCCTCCCGTGGCAATAGGCCGGGAACGGCCGCGGCAGCCCCCGGAAATCCGGCAAATCCGCCCTACCGATCATGACTTGACCAATCTGGACGCGAGCAGCTCCCCTTCGCGCATCAGGATCGGATGGGCGACGGTCGTGATCCAGGAATTGAATTCCTTCAGCAGGTAAGCCGTCTCCACATGCTTGTCGCTTGTGGCAAAGCTTTCCACGTCGCCCCGATCCAGACGTCTGAGGTGGTTTTTCCGGCTGCGGCGCTCCACCTTGCCCATCTCTGCCTTGTTCTCGAGAAGGGTCCGTGCGCTCACCACATCGTCACTGACCAGCACGTTCGTGGCGATGGAAAGATTTTCCATGACGCGCCTGTGGATATCCTGCAGTTCGTTGCGCCCGGCCTCGCTGAACCGAAGCTGATCCTTGTGCATCTCGTCCGCAAGCGGCAGAAGCCGCTTGACGATGATGTCGCCCGCCGCCTCCAGGGCAATGCCATAGTCGACAAGGGCGCGCCGTTCCTTGTGTTGCTTCTTGCTGAGGGCTACCTCGGGCAGGGCCGAAAAAAAGCGGCGGACGCCATCGAGCGCCCGGTTCACCACCTCGTCCTGTTCGTTGATGGATTTCACCTTCTGCGGGTCCGGTTCGCCATAGATGTCCATGACGGGAGACAGCATTTCCGCCACGATACCGGCCATCCTCAGGACTTCGCGCCGCAGGTAGGCAAGCGCCTGTTCCGGCGGCAAATCGGCCTTGTCGCTCAAGACCGATCGAAAATGTGGATTCTCGAGTGCGAGGCTGCTGTCGACCGGTTCCGGAAAGAGCGCGGCCAACGGTCTCTCCAGCAAATGGCACACCGGGATCAGCACCAGCAATGTCGCGTTGAAGGCGATATGCAGCAGGATCAGGCCGTGCGCGCCGTCAAGGCTCCGCGCCAGATCGGCGGCAATCCCCGAATTCACGACGAACAGGGCAAGCACGGCCGCGGCGCCGCGAATGATCAGGTTGGCCGCCGGTATGCGTCGCGCTTGCGCGGAATAATCCCGGCACAGCCAGACGGGGATCAGGGCAGAGCCGAGATTCGCCCCCAGCACCAGCGATATGCCGACCGACATCGGCAGCGCGCCGATGCCCACCACCGCAACGCACATCAATATCGTTGCGACGGAAGAGTGCATCACGAAGGCCAGCACGGCACCGGCAAGAAACGCCGTGACATAGTCGCGCTCGAGATAGGACGCGATGGCGGGCAGGAAGTTGCTGTCCCGGATCGGCTCCATCGTATCGCGCAACAGATCCAGCGAGATCAGGATCAGGGCAATCCCCAGCACGATCCGCCCTGCCTGCCGCAGCGCGCGCCGCTCCGTCTTGAGAAACAGCACGCCGCCGATCACCAGCAACAGCGGTGACAGCCAGTCGTGGCGCAGCGACAGGACCTGGATTAGCAGCGCCGAGCCGAGATCGCCGCCCAGCACCATCGCGATGCCGGGAACGAATGACACCACGCCACCGCCCGCGAAACCGGCGACCAGTACGGTTACCGCCGCGGAACTTTGCAGGACGATGGCCATCATGATGCCCAGCGGGGCCTGGTACAGGGGGCTGTTTCCTGACGTCATCAGGCGCCGGAACCAAGCGCCGTACGCGCGCTCGATACCGGTGCGCACCATCCTCACCGCGAACAGCAGCAGGAAGGTCGCGCCGAAAAGCTGCGTCAGAAACGAAACGATGGCCATTTACGCCTCTTGTCACCCCCGAGAAGGCCGCGGGGCACGAGCGCCCTGCAAGCTGGGGAGAATATTGTATCTACTCCGGCCATGGAAGCGAGTATGTTTTGACGTTTGTGAAGAACTTCATGGCCTCGATGACGCCTTCCTTGACGCCGTTTCCGCTGTCCTTGATGCCGCCGAAGGGCGACATCTCGATGCGGTAGCCGGGTTGTTCCCAGATGTTGCAGGTGCCCACGTCGAGCCCGTTGATATAGGCGATGGCGCGGGTCAGGTCGTTGGTGCAAACGCCCGAGGAAAGGCCGAAGGCGGTGGCGTTCGAGATCCGCATGACCGCCTCGTCATCGTCGGGCACGCGCACGATCGGGATGATCGGGCCGAAGGTCTCTTCCATCACCAGTTCGCTGTCATGGGGCACGTGATCCACCACGATGGGCGGCAACAGCGCCCCGCGGCGTTCGGGGTGGTAGAGGATGCGCGCCCCCGCCTTCCCGGCCGCCAGGACCCGGTTCTCGAACAGCTCCGCCGCCTGCGCGTGGATCACGCAGCCCAGCTCCGTCTCGGGGTCCTGCGGGTCTCCGAACCTGATCTTCCTCGCCCGTTCCAGCACCAGCGGCACGAACCTGTCGGCCACGCTGTCCTGCACCAGGATGCGCTTGACCGCCGTGCAGCGCTGGCCCGAATTGCCGGTCGCCCCGGCCACGGCGATGCCGGCCGCCCTGTCCAGGTCGGCATCATCGAGATCGTTGCACACGATCAGCGGGTCATTGCCGCCCAGCTCCAGCGCCAGCCGCTTGTAGCCCGCCGTCCGCGCGATCAGCTTGCCCACCGGCACGCCCCCGGTGAAGGTGATGATGTCGATGTGTTCGTTCACCATCATCTCCTCGCCGATCTCCCCGGGCCAGCCGGTGACGATCTGGAACATCTCCGGCGGCAGCCCCGCCTCGTAGAGGATATCGGCCAGCGCGATCGCCGTCAGCGGCGTCAGCTCGGTCGGCTTGCAGACCATGCAGTTGTTGGTGGCGATCGACGGGGCGATCTTGTGGCTGACCATGTTCAGCGGGTGGTTGAACGGGGTGATCGCGCTGATCGCCCGCACCGGTTCGCGCCGGGTGAAGATCTTGCGCGCCTTGCCGTTGTGGGTCAGGTCGCAGGAAAAGATCTCCCCGTCATCCTGCAGCGCCTGGGCGGCGGCGAACTGGTACACGTCCTGGGCACGCCGGGTCTCGTAGATCGCGTGCTGGTGGCAGATGCCCAGCTCGAGCGTCAGCCACCTAGCCAGGTACTCGCGCCGCTCGCCGATCAGCACGCCCGCCCGCTGCAGGATCTGGCTGCGCTCGTAGCGGGTCAGCGACGGGGTATAGCCGGCGGCGATCTCGAAGGCCCGGCGCGCGTGCTCCGCCGTGCCCGCCGGCACCGTCCCCACCACCTCGTCGGTAAACGGGTACCGCACCTCGATCACCTCCTCGGTGAACACTTCCTCGCCGCCGATGCGCATGCCCTCATTGCGGATCTCCACCGCCGCCATCCTGTTCATGCGCCCACCTCCTCGAGCGCCGCCGCCTTCGTCGCGTAGAAGAACGCGTCGAAGTTGCGCAGGGCCGGGGCCGAGGGCAGGTCGAGGACGCGGTTGCAGATGAAGGGCACCTCCTGCTCGGTCAGGCCGCCATGGCTGCGCAGCGGCTCGTTCAGCGCCGCCAGGTCGTGGCGGTGCTCGGAGGTGCCGATGGTCATGTTCTCGGTCGAGATCATCACGATGTCGCCGATCCGGTCGCCCGGCAGCTCGAAGCGCGCGACCGCCTCCTCCCGGCCCATCACCTCCAGAAGCTCCGGCCGCGCGGCCAGGCGCGCGATGATCTCCGCGCGGTCCGCGCCCGCGGGCAGGTAGGCGGTGCCGAACCCGCCCAGGGCGCCGTGATGCACCACGTAAGGGTCGGTGATCGGCAGGATCACCCGCGCCGCGGCCTCGCCCAGCCACGCGTCCAGCAGGTCCTGCACGTAGATCACCTGCGGATCGCCGGCGGCATCGTGCTTGGGCTTCATGCCGTGGTCGGCGGTGACGACGATGGCCGCGCCAAGCTCGTCAAGCTGGCCCAGGTAGCGGTCGAACATCTCGTAGAACGCCTTTGCCTCGGCCTGGTCGGGGGCATACTTGTGCTGCACGTAATCCGTGGTCGTCAGGTACATGACATCCGGCTTCCATTCCCGCAGCAGTTTGACGCCGGCGGCAAAGACGAACTCGGACAGCTCCGCCGAATAGACCTCCGGCTGCGCCATGCCCAGCCACGTGCTGGCCGCCTCCTGGCCGTGCTCCTCCCGCGTGGAGGTGTCGGACTTCTCGGCCGAGAAGCACTTCGCGCGATCCTCGTCGAACCTCAGCCCGGCCCCCAGCAGCGCGCGCAGCTTGTCCTTCGCGGTCACCACCGCAACCCGCGCACCGGCCTCGTAGAACCTGCTGAACACGGTCGGCGCGCGCAGGAAGCGCACGTCGTTCATCATCACCTCCTCGCCGGTCTCCGGATCGTACAGGTAGTTGCCGCAGATCCCGTGCACGGCCGGCGGACGGCCCGTGGCAATCGACAGGTTGTTGGGGTTGGTGAAGGACGGGGTGACCGAATGCGCCAGCCGGTCCGTCCCGCTCCGCTTCATCCGCTCCAGGTTGGGCATCAGCCCGTCCGCAATCGCCGCCTCCAGATACGCAGGCTCGCACCCGTCAAGACAGATCGCTATCGCACACCGCGCCGGCATGGCGTAACTGCGGTCATTGGCGATGATGGGGGATTGAGTGGTCATGATTTCGTTCCTCGATATGAAAGTCGGTTACTTGGCGCGATTGACGGCCGCCCGCAGGTAGCCGGACAGGAATTCGGCCAGCAGGACCATCGCGATGATTGACAGGATGATGGCGGCAACACGCAGGTTCTCGAGTTGCTGCACGTTGCGTTTGAGGTACCAGCCCATGCCGCCGCCGCCAAAGAAGCCGACGACCGTGGCTGCACGAAAGGCCACGTCCCACGTGTAGATCGCAATGCCGGTAAAGGCGACCCGCACCTGCGGCACGACGGCGAACACGAACACCTGGAACGGGCTGGCGCCGGCTGACCGCATCGCTTCGACCGGCCCCATGTCGATGGCCTCGATCTCATCGGCGAAAAGCTTTCCGGCGAAGCCGACACAGAACATCGTCAGGGCGCTGACACCGGCCAGCTTGCCGAACCCGAGAACCGACACGAACAGGATCGTCCAGATGGTTTCATGGATGGCCCGGCAGGAGATCACGCCAAGCCGGCCCACCGGGAACATGAGCCTGTGCGGGGTCACGTTGCCCGCCGAGAACCATGCCAGCGGGATGGCGAGGCAGACACCTGCGAAACCGCCCAGGAAAGACATCTGCAGGGTGTCGAGGATGGCCGCCAGGTAGCCACGGTCCAGCACGTAGGGCAGGTCCGGCGGGTAATACCGGTCACTGACGACACCGACCAGCCGCCCCATCGCGCCAAACAGCTTGGCGATGTCCACATTGAGGAAGTGCAGCGAATATCCCAGGAACAGGATGACGATCAGCAGGGTACCGAAACTGTAGAGCGAGTCGGGATACCTGTAGCGTGACCATTTCGGCCCGGTCCCGGGCAGCTTTGCGGAGATGGCTTGTTCAGACATGGCACGCTCCTCAGATGACGGCTTTGCGCAGGTAGTGCGAAATCACTTCGCCCAGGATGATCAGCATCAGGATCGCCAGGATCACCATGCTGACGCCGCCGTAGTTGAAACTGTTCATCTGGCGGAAGAAGAGAAGGCCGAGGCCCCCTGCCCCCACCAGGCCCATCACGGCCGAGCGGCGGATGTTGATGTCCCATTCGAAAATCACGGTGGCCAGGACCACGGGATAGATCTGCGGCAGGATGCCGTAATACATGACCTGGAACTTGTTGCCGCCGACGGCACGGATCGCCTCGACCGGTTTGGCGTCGATATTCTCAATCGCCTCCGCGGTGATCTTGGAGATGAACCCCACCGACCGCATTGCTATCGCAAGGATGCCGGGCAATGCCCCCAGGCCCACGGCACTGACGAAGATCAGCGCCCAGACGATCTCATGCACCGAACGGCTCAGCACCATCAGGAAACGGCCGATCGGGTAAAGGATCGTCTTGGACGGCGTCACGTTCGCAGCGCCCAGCCAAGCGACAGGCAGCGAAAAGAAACATCCCAGCACGGTGCCGATGCACGCCATCATGAAGGTCTCGAGCGTCGGGACGATCAGTTCCGGCAACAGCCCGATATCAAGGGTCAGGTAGCGCCCGACCGACGCCAGCACACCGCTGCGCCCACCGATACGCGACCAGTCGGTATCCTCGATGATCGTGCCGCTGACGCACCATCCGATGAACAGCAGAACGGCCAGCCAGATCAGCGCCAGTTTCGTGAAGCGGCGCCTGCGCAGGTCGGCCTGCAGGCTTATCGCCGCGGGATTTACGTCGAGGGAGGTCATGATCACAGAACCTCCATCGCGTAGATTTCTTCCAGGTCGGCATCGCGCAGTGTCTCGGTCGCGCCGTCGAATTTCTTGTAGCCGTCCTGCATGCCGATGATGCGGTTGCAGAATTCCTTGGCCAGTTGAACGTCATGGATGTTGCACAGCGCGGGCACTTTCAGCTCCCGCGCGATGTCGCGGATCAAGTGCATGACCTCGCGCGAGATCTTGGGGTCGAGCGCCGAGGTCGGCTCATCCAGCAGCAGCAACTTCGGGCGCTGCATCAGCGCGCGGGCGATCCCGACCCTTTGGCGCTGGCCGCCGGAAAGTTCATCCGCACGCTTGTTGACATGGTCGCTCAGGCCGACGCGGTCGAGATAATAGAGCGCCTGGTTGATGTCCGTCTGCGGAAAGGCCCGAAACAGTGACCGCAGGTTCCCGGTATAGCCGAGCCGGCCGGAAAGCACGTTGTCCATGACGGACATGCGATTGATCAGGTTGAACTCCTGGAAAATCATCCCGACGTTGCGGCGCAATCCGCGCAACTGCCGGGGATTCAAGCTGCAAACATCCTCGCCAAGCAACGTGATCCTGCCGCTCGTGGGCTCCACCAGCCGGTTCACCGCCCGGATCAGTGTGGACTTGCCCGCGCCGCTGGGGCCGATGATGGCTAGGAAATCGTCATCCTTCACCTCAAAGTCGATGCCCTTGAGAATTTCAGGGCCCTTCGCGGAATAGCGTACTTTCAGATCCGAAACCGTGAGCACGTTCATTGTATCTCCTCCCAGTAATGATCCTGCCCCGTCGCCCGGCGACAGGGCAGGGTGCGCGCAGGTCACTTTTCGTCCTTGGCCTTCTTCAGCGCCCGGATGATATCGTAATCGGCATCCGTCATCGCCACGAACTTGCTGGCATTGACGTTCTTGAGGTACTCGCGGCCTTCTTCCGTTTCTCCCAGCGTCAGAAAGGCGGCGGTGATCTTCTCGACCAGTTCGTCGCAAAGCTTGCCCGACACGACGAACGGGTCCTGCGGGATGACGGGCGACGACCAGATCACGTGGAAATCCTCCATCTTGACCAGGCCCCGGTCGATCACGTTGTCCAGACGGTGCGTCGCGACAAACGCCACGTCGACCTGGCCCTCGTAAACGGCCATCGCCGAAAGGTCGTGCCCGCCCGTGTAAACAACGCGCGAGAATTCCTCCTCTAGGTCCTTGCCGATCACTTCGGTGAAGGAAACCCGCGGCAGAAGGTTGCCAGACGTCGAGGCCGGGTCGGTCAGGCCGACAACGGTGCCCGGAAGGTCCTCGAGCGTCTCGATACCCGAGTCCGAGCGCGACACGAGCACCGCCTTGTAGCCGGGGCCCTCCTCCTGGAAGTGGCCCTTGTGTTTTGCATAGGTTGCAAAGACCTTCAGCGACGGGTCCTTCTCCTGTGCAATCACGTAGGAATACGGGCCGTGCATGCCGATATCGACGAACCCGCCCAGCATGGCTTCGACCACCGATGCATAGGATGTCGGCAGGAAGAATTCGACATCCTTGCCGGTGGCAGTCTTCAGCTTGCTGACCATCGGATCATAAAGCGACAGTTCTTGTGTCGTCTCCTCGGTCGGGATCATGGAAAAGCGAAGGACATCAGGGTCCTTGCAATCCTGTGCGGCGACCATTCCACCGGCCGCGATGGCCATGCCGAAGACGGCGGCCCCGAAAGTAGCGTGTCTTGTCATTGTATTTCCTCCCGTTGATAGTTTTCTTGTCTTCACTTCATTTGCTCATGCAGCCGATAGCTTCATGACATCCTGCCGCGTCGCGGCGGCCAGGAAGCTCTCCTTGCTGCCGACAAAGTTCTTCCCGCGCTCGCCGGCAAAAGCCTCGTCGATGATGGCGGCGCATTTTTCCGCGGGGACCCCGTGATCGGCAAACCGTGTGCCGACGTCCAGATCGTTGAGGAACCGGATCAACTGGCGGGCGCCGGCTTCGAGGTCGTCACCGAAGATCTCCCTCAGGGCCGCTTCGCGAAACCCGCCGATGCCGATGACCGAGCTCAGCACGGTCGGCAGCGTGAACGAGCAGGCGATGCCGTGCTGCACCCCCCAACCCAGCGTGATCGGATAGGACAGGTTGTGCGCGATCGCCGTCTTGGTGTTGGAAAAGGCCAGCCCCGCACACAATGACGCTTCGGCCATGTCGCTGCGCAGGTTGGCATTGCCCAGGTCACGCAAAAGCCTGGGCAGGGCGTGCAGGATCAGCTTGGCGGCAGCAACGGCATGGCGCGCCGAGACCGGGTTCGCGTTCACGTTCCAGATGCTTTCCAGCGAATGCGACAACGCATCTAGCCCCGTGGCCATCGTGAGCCCGTAGGGCTTGCCCAGCATCAGCTCGGGGTCGACAAGGGCAGTTTCCGGATAGAGCCGCGGATGGGCAAGCGAATACTTCTTGCCCTGCGCCTCGTTCCAGACGGTCGCCCAGCAGGTGACCTCGCTGCCGGTCCCTGCCGTCGTGGGCACCGCAATGATGGGCAGAAAGGCAAACGCGTCGCCCCCTTCCTTGGTCTCCAGGAAAGTCTGAACCCGGTCGAAACTTCCACCGGCCGCCGAAAACACCTTGGCGGAGTCGATGACCGACCCACCACCGAGAGCAACGATCACGTCGATATCCCCGTGGCCCGCAAAGCGCCCGGATTGCGCCGCGAGCAGTTCGAAATCAGGGTTCGGCGCCACGTCGCTGATCGTCAGAACGGGCGCCCCGGCCTGGCTCGCAAGTGCCGTTGCAAGCTCTTCGAACGGCGGTTCAGGGTAGGTAACCAATGCGTAACGGCGACCTCCGATCAATTCGGCAACAGAGCGAAACTGCCCGTCTCCGAAGATCACGTTTACCGGGTTCTGATATTTCCACATGGTCGCCCCTCATTGCTCTGTTCGGCCGCCGGATTCGACCGGCTCACCAACAATGCAAAGCGGATGTATATTAAACAAATTGATTGTTTAGATACGATCTATATACTCATTCTATGCTTAAATCGGAACTCAGAGCCTTTGACGCAGTGGCGCGAAACAACGGTTTCTCACGTGCCGCAAAGGTCTTGAACGTCAGCCAGCCAACCCTCTCGGCCCAGGTCAAGGCCTTGGAACAACGGTACGAAATCGAACTGTTCAACCGCGTTGGCCGAAGCGTGCGGTTGACCGCACCCGGGAAGGAGCTGTTCGAGGCCACAACCCGTCTCATGCAGGCCGAGAGGGATGCGAGGGAACTGCTTGAAAGCTACCAGGGGTTTCACAGCGGGTCTCTGAACCTCGCGGCGGTCGGCCCCTTCCACGCGACGGACATGATCGTCGCGTTTAAGAACGCCTATCCGCTCATCGATGTCGAAGTGCGCTTCGGCAATTCGGCCCGCTGCTTCGAACGCATCGTTTCCTACGAGGCGGATGTCGGCATCATCGCCGAAGTGCCCGCGGACAAGCGGGTCACCACATTACCCTACAGCACGCACGAGGTCGTCGTTTTCGTCAACACCGACCACCCGTTCGCCTCCCGCACAGAGATCGAATTCTCGGAACTGGCCGGTCAGAAAGTCCTGCGCCGCGAACCCGGCTCCACGACGCGCATGGCGATCGAAAGCGCGCTGCAGAAGCGTCAGATCGAAACCAGGACAATTCTCGAACTCGGTAGCCGTGAAGCGATCTGGAAGGGCGTGGAACAGGGCTTGGGAATAGGCTTTGTCGCCGACTTCGAGTTCGTGCCCCATCCGAACCTGCGGGCGGTCCGGATCTCCGATATGGACGTCCGGACCAAGTATTTCCTCGCCTACCTGACCGAGCGATCCCAATCCAAGCTGATCACGAACTTCTGCAAGGTCGCCCTGGATCTGGTCGGTGAGGCCAGGTAATTCAGGAACGCCCCCGCAAATTCTGCGAGAGCGTTCCGCTGTCACCGATACCGCGCCTCAGACAGAGGTGCAGATGTATTTCATCTCGAGGAAATCGTCGATCCCGTGATGGCTGCCCTCGCGGCCGAGCCCGGATTGCTTGACCCCGCCGAACGGCGCCACCTCGGTCGAGATGATGCCGGTATTCACCCCGACGATCCCGTATTCCAGCGCCTCGGCCACCTTGGTGACCCGGCTCAGGTCCTTGGCGTAGAAATAGCTGGCCAGACCGAAGATCGTGTCATTCGCCATCTCGATCACGTCATCGACCGTGTCGAACTTGAAGAGCGGCGCCAGCGGGCCGAACGTCTCGTCCTTGCTGACCACCATGTCCTGCGTCACACCGGTCAGGATCGTCGGCGGCAGGAAATAGCCCTGCCCCTCCATCGGGTCGCCGCCGCCCATCAGCACGTTGGCCCCCTTCGACGTGGCATCGGCCACGTGCTCCTGCACCTTCTCGATGGCGTCGCCATTGATCAGCGGGCCAAGCGTCGTGCCCTCTTCCAGCCCGTCGCCGATCTTCAGCTTCTCGACCGCGGCCTTCAGCTTCTCGGCAAAGGCGTCATACACCCCGGCCTGAACATAGATCCGGTTGGCACACACACAGGTCTGCCCGTTGTTGCGGAACTTGCACATGATCGCGCCTTCGACCGCGGCATCGAGATCGGCATCGTCGAACACGATGAACGGCGCGTTCCCGCCAAGCTCCATCGAGCATTTCATCACCTGGTCGGCGGCCTGCCGCAACAGGATGCGCCCCACCTCGGTCGAACCGGTGAAGGTCAGCTTGCGCACGATCGGGTTCTCGCAGAACTCCTTGCCGATCTCGGACGAGCTCGAGGAGGTCACGATGTTGAACACCCCCTTGGGAATGCCCGCCCGCTCGGCCAGAACGCCCATCGCGGTGGCCGACAGCGGCGTCTCGGCCGCCGGACGCCCGACAAAGGCACAGCCCGCGGCCAGCGCGGGGCCGGCCTTGCGCGTGATCATCGCGTTGGGAAAGTTCCAAGGCGTGATCGACGCGGCCACGCCGATTGGCTGCTTGATCACCGTGATCCGCTTGTCGCGCTGGTGGCCGGGGATGGTCTCGCCGTAGATGCGCTTGGCCTCCTCGGCGAAGAACTCGATGAACGAGGCGCCATAGGCAATCTCGCCCTTGGCTTCGGCCAGCGGCTTGCCCTGCTCGGCGGTCAGGATGATTCCCAGGTCGTCCTGGTTCTCCATCATCAGGTCGAACCACTTGCGCAGCACGTTGGCACGTTCCTTGCCGGTCCACTGCGCCCATTCCTTCTGCGCCTTGCCGGCAGCCTCGATGGTCTTGGCCACCTGTGCCCGGCTCATGTCGGCCACGTTGGCGATCACGTCACCGCGCGCCGGGTTGGTCACTTCGAACGTGCCGTCGTCGCCATCGACCCATTCGCCGCCGGCATAGGCCCGCTCGGCCACAAGGCTGGGATCTTTCAAAAGGGATTTCAGGTTCGTGGTCGTATCAAGCATCACTCGGTCCTCCCGGAAAATGGTTGGCCAAAGGGAAACCACTTGGCGAACGGAATGTCCAGATCACCCGGTCCGCCGCCTGGGCCCGCCCTGTCCGTCACCGTGCCGGGATACCTCGGAATCCCGGCGGCTCAGTCCGGCGCCAGCATGTACCCCTCGCCCCGCACCGTCTGAAGGTAGCGCGGCTGCTTGGGATCCTGCTCGATCTTCCGCCGCAGCCGCGTGATCTGCACATCGACCGCCCGCTCCTGCGCCTGCCCCTTGTCGCGGCCCAGGTCCTCGACCAGCTTCGCCCGGCTCACCGGCTCGCGCAGATGCTCCGAGAAGATCCGCATGAGCTGCACCTCGGTCGCGGTCAGCCGCACCGGCTCCTCCCCGCGCAACAACTCCGACCGCTCGATATCGAACCGCACGGCGCCCAGTTGCAGCACCTTCGGCGCCATCGTCTCGGTCGGCGCCGCCGGCATCCGCCGCAGGATCGCGTTGATCCGCAGCAACAACTCCTTCGGCTCGAACGGCTTGGCAAGGTAATCGTCCGCCCCGGCCTCCAGCCCCTTGATCCGGTCCTCGGTCTCGCCCTTCGCGGTCAGAAGCAAGATCGGCGTCAGGACCGTCTCGCGCAGCGCCTTCGTCAGCGCCACGCCATCCTCCCCGGGCATCATCACGTCGAGCACGATCATGTCGAACTCCAATCCCGACAGGATGCGCCGTGCATGGGCTGCATCCCGTGCCGCCGAGACGAGAAACCCGTGCCGCGCCAGGAACTTGCGCAGCAATCCGCGGATACGCTCGTCGTCATCCACGATCAGCAGGTGCGGGGCCGGTTCGCTCATGCGCCGTTCTCCCGGATACGGTGGTACATCTTGCGCAACTCCGGCTCCATCATCGCCTCCAGCACCTGTCGGAATCCCGCCACGGCCTCCGGCCCCGCCGCGCGGTACGCCGCCCGCATCCGTGCCCGCTGCGCATCCGAGATTTTCCGCTCCAGCGCGACGCCTTCCTCGGTCAGGAACAGGTTCCGCTCCCGCTTGTCGGTGGCCCCGATCCGGCTTTCCACCAGCCCGTTCTCGATCAGCGTCCGCAGCACCCGGTTCAGCGACTGCTTCGTCACGCCCAGGATACCCAGCAGGTTGTTGACCGTCGTGCCCGGGCTCCGCGCAATGAAGTGCAGCGCCCGGTGATGGGCCCGCCCGTAATCCATCGTCGCGAGAATACGGTCGGGGTCGGCGGTGAACCCGCGATAGGCGAAGAACATCGCCTCGATCCCCTGTCGAAGCTGCTCGTCGGTCAGAAACAGCAGGTTTTCACCGCCCTGAACGTCCGGCATGGCTCCTCCACATCACAAGTTCCACTTTCCACCCCCGACATTATGTCAGCTTTGTTGACATTCCAAGATCAAACTGGTAGCGAATCGCAGTTTCCACGCAACTTTATGTCCGGTTCGGACGTAAGTAACGCAACAAATGGAAACGCGAGCCTTGATGAGGAGTACAAAAGATGGCTGGCTACGATGACCGCGACGGAAAGATCTGGATGGATGGCAAGCTCGCCGACTGGCGCGATGCGAACGTACACATCCTGACCCACGCGCTGCATTACGCCAGTTCGGTATTCGAGGGCGAGCGCGCCTATAACGGCAAGATCTTCAGAAGCCGCGAGCATTCCGAGCGCCTGCACTATTCCGCCGGCCAGCTCGACTTCGAGATCCCCTTCACCGTCGACGAGATCGAGGCGGCCAAGCAGGAAGTGCTCCATGCCAACGGCCTGACCGACGCCTACGTGCGCGCCGTCGCATGGCGCGGGGCCGGCCCCGACATGGGTGTCGCCTCCGCCCGCAACCCGGTGCGCCTGGCCATCGCGGCCTGGGAATGGGGCGCCTATTACGGCGACGCCAAGATGAAGGGCGCCAAGCTCGACGTCTCCAAGTGGAAGCGCCCGAGCCCGGAAACCATCCCCAGCCACGCCAAGGCGGCCGGCCTCTACATGATCTGCACCCTGTCGAAACACGCGGCCGAAGCGAAAGGCTGCTCCGACGCCATGATGTTCGACTATCGCGGCTACGTGGCCGAGGCGACGGGCGCCAACATCTTCTTCGTCAAGGACGGCGAGGTGCACACGCCCAAGCCCGACTGCTTCCTCAACGGCCTGACCCGCCAGACGGTGATCGGCATGCTCGAGGACCGCCAGGTCAAGGTCCACGAACGCCACATCATGCCGGAAGAGCTGGAAAGCTTCCAGCAATGCTGGCTCACCGGCACCGCGGCCGAGGTCACCCCCGTGGGCCAGATCGGCGACTACAATTTCGAGGTGGGCTCCCTCACCCGCGACATCGCCGAAGGCTACGAGCAACTCGTTCGTACGTAAGCCTTGCGTCTCCGCGAGGCCCTTGAAAAAGCCGGGGTGAAGGACGGCGCCACGCTGTCCTTCCACCACCACCTGCGCAACGGCGACGATGTCATGCGGCAGGTGCTCGCCGCCTGTTCCGCCGCCGGCCTGCGCGACCTGCACATCGCGCCCTCCTCCCTCTTTCCCTGCCATGCCGCGCTGATCCCGTTTCTCGAGAACGGCACCGTCACCCGCATCACCACCTCCTACATGACCGGCCCGCTGGCCGACGCGGTCCGCGCCGGCCTCCTGCCCCATCCGGTGCGCCTGCAAACCCATGGCGGACGCGCGGCGGCCATCGCCTCCGGCCGCCTGCCCATCGACGCCGCCTTCATCGCCGCCCCTGCGGTCGACGCCGCGGGCAACCTCACCGGCGCCACCGGCCCCGCCGCCTGTGGCCCGCTGGGCTACCCGATGGTCGACGCGGCCCATGCCCGGCACGTCATCGCCCTCACCGATCACGTCAGCACCGACCTGCCCCGCATCTGCATCCCTGCCGATCAGGTCGACACCGTGATCGAGACCGACCATATCGGCGACGCCTCCCAGATCGCCTCCGGCACCACCGGCCGCGTCCCCTCGCCCAAGGGGCAGGCCATCGCCGACCTCACCGCGCAACTGATCGCCTGCTCCGGCCTCCTGCAGGACGGCTTCCGCTTCCAGACCGGCGCCGGCGCCACCTCCGTCGCGGTGGCCCATGCCCTCGCCCCGATCATGCGCGAGCGCACCGTCACCGGCGCCTTCGCCGCGGGCGGCATCACCGGCGCGCTGGTCGAGATGTTCCGCGCCGGCCTGTTCCACACCCTCCGCGACGTGCAGGCCTTCGACCTGCCCGCCGTCCGCTCCTATGCCGAAGATGCCGACCACCTGCCGATGTCCGCCGAAGCCTACGCCAGCCCCGACCGCCCCGACAGCATCGCCAGACAGCTCGACGTCATGATCCTCGGCGCGGCCGAGATCGACATGGATTTCAACGTCAACGTCACCTGCGCCAGCGACGGGCGGATCATCGGCGGCTCCGGCGGCCATGCCGACACCGCCGCGGGCGCCACCCTGCCCATCGTCACCACCCAGCTTGCCGCGGGCGGCTTCCCCAAGCTGGTGCGCAATCTCACCTGCCTCACCACCCCCGGCGCCACCATCGGCGCCGTCGTCACCGAGGCCGGCATCGCCATCCACCCCACGCATCCCGAACTGGCCCAGCGCGCCCGCCGCGCCGGCCTGCCCGTCACCACGCTCGACGACCTCCGCCGCAACGCGGAAACAGGCACTGTTTCACCCGGAAACGCCCGTGGCAAAGGCAGGCTCGTTGCCCTCTGTGAGAGCCCGCAGGGCGATATCATCGACGAGATCCGCGCCCCCCTGACGCCCGCCTTCACAAAACCTTCGCCATTTCTTCAAACAGCCTTCGGCTAACGGTCACGAAACCCCGGTCATTACCGCGGCACACCCGAGTTTTCAGGAAACCGCGAAGGAGACCCACATGACCAAGCTGATCCGTCCCACCCGCCGCGCCGTTCTGGCCTCCGGCACCGCGTTCGCCGCCACGCTCGCCATGCCCGCTCTCAGCCGCGCCTCGTCGCGACCGGCCTTTACCCACGGCGTACAGTCGGGCGATGTCGACAAGTCCTCCGGCATGATCTGGACGCGCACCGACCGCCCCGCCAAGGTCATGATGGAGGTCTCGACCACCGAAAGCTTCGACAACGCCATGAAGCTTCCCCCGCTCGATGCCCTGCCGGAAAGCGATTTCGCCGTGAAACGCCTGATCGACGGCCTGCCCTCGGATCAGGACATCTTCTACCGCTTCACCGCCCATGACCTCTCCGACATCAACGGCACCAGCGAACCGGTCACCGGCCGCTTCCGCACCGCGCCCGCCGGGCGCCGCGACGTGCGTTTCGCATGGTCTGGCGACACCGCCGGCCAGGGCTGGGGCATCGACGATGACGGCATGGCCACCTACGCCACCATGGCCCGTCACACCCCCGATTTCTTCCTCCACTCGGGCGACACCATCTATGCCGATGGCCCGATGACCGACGAGGTCGAACAGGATGGCCAGGTCATCTGGAAGAACACCACCCTCATCGACGAAAAGCGCAAGGTCGCCGAAACCCTCGACGAATACCGCGCCCAGTGGAAATACAACATGATGGACGAGCACGTTCTGGCCCTCAACGCCGTCGCGCCGACCTTCTTCCAGTGGGACGACCACGAGGTCGTGAACAACTGGTCCTCCTCCCGCTCGCTGATGGAAGATGACCGCTATTCCGAGAAGTCCATCCACGTCCTCGCCGCCCGCGCCGCCCGCGCCTTCCACGAGATGACGCCGATCCGCTACACCCCGGCAGAGCCGGGCCGCGTCTATCGCAAGATCTTCTACGGGCCCATGCTCGAGGTCTTCTTCCTCGACCTGCGCTCCTATCGCGGTCCCAACTCCGAAAACATGCAGGACACCCTGACCGACGAAAGCCGCATCCTCGGCGCCCAGCAGATGGCCTGGCTCAAGCGCGAGCTGACGCAATCCTCGGCCACTTGGAAGGTCATCGCCTCCGACATGCCCATCGGCCTTGTCGTGGGCGGCGGCGAGGAAGCCGTGGCCAACGGCGACAATGGCCCGGCCAAGGGCCGCGAGCTGGAGATCGCCGAGCTGCTGCGCTTCATCAAGACGGCCAACATCACCAACACCGTCTGGTTCACCGCCGACGTGCACTACACGGCGGCGCATTACTACGATCCCAACAAGGCCCAATTCCAGGATTTCGCCCCCTTCTGGGAGTTCGTCTCCGGCCCGCTCCACGCCGGCACCTTCGGCCCGAACGACCTCGACATGACCTTCGGCCCGGAAGTGAAATACGTGAAGGCCCCGACCGAGGAACAGGGCGCCAACCTGCCCCCCTCGGCCGGCCTGCAATTCTTCGGCCTGGTCGATATCGACGGCGCCACCCAGCAGATGACCGTCCGCCTGATGGACCGCGCCGATACCGAGCTGTGGAGCATCACGCTCGACCCCGAAGGCATGGCGATCTGACGGCTCAGGCGTAAAGCTTCCTGAAATCCCTCACGGCGCGGTCTACCCGCGCCGTGATCTCCCTCTACGCCTTGTGGCTCCGGCGCATCATACCGTCACGTCTTCCGCCAGTCAGGCAGATGCCCCAAGCCCTGCCACTTCACGTCCGATCAGACCGACAACCTGTTGATGTCCCAGCCGGCCCGGGTCCATTTCCTCGCGATTGCCGTGTCTCGCCAATAGGCAACGGCCAGCGCTGCGACGAAGCCTGACCCAAAGACGATCGCGATCCATATGCCAATCACCAGAAGTGGCCCCATCTCGGTAAGCGACTGCCGCCAGGATTCGATATTGTAGACGACAATGATGGTGAACACGGCACCGGGCACCCAGAATACGGCCTTGGCCAGACCTCGTGCCTCACGAAAATCGGCCGCCAGCCCACGTATCGCATTCCCGATCAGGTCCTCCAGTTCATGATCCGACAGTTTCTGCCAGCTCTCGTCCCCTTCCCGGCGCAGGTAATCCCTGTAAGCCACGACGCGAGACGCCATGCGCCTTTCGAAATCCGCACTGGCCTGGGCCGCGGCATACTGCTTGTCCGACCGGCCCAAGGCACCGATAAGTGCGATGAACACGATGATTGCGACAATCCCAATTAGATAAATCATTTCCACCCCCCGAAAGGCCCGGATAACGAGCCAAACACGACACCCGGCTTCAAGCCGGGCAGCCGGTGCGGCCACGCAAACCCGACACCCAAAAACCGTGTGTCACTTTGCCGCACCATGTGATCTTTGCGCGGTTTCGAACAAAAAGAAACGTCTTTGTCGCATGCTCTGCGCATTTACGTGACCGACAACAGGCACTCGACAGGCCATCGCACCGGCCCGTCCACCCCGCATCCGCGCACCTATCCGGGCACGCAGCCCGACGAAACAAAAAGGCCGGGCACCAATTGCCCGACCGTCTCGAACACCAGTCCGGGCCAATCACCCCGGCGAAAGCCCCCGCATCCGCTCCGACCGGCGCCGCAACAGCTCCACCGTCGTCAGCAGCACGATCGAGATCGAAACCAGGATCGTGGCAACCGCCAGAATGGTGGGTGAAATCTGCTCACGAAGACCGGTGAACATCTGCCATGGCAGCGTCTTCTGCCCGGCCGAGCCCACGAACAGCACCACCACCACCTCGTCGAACGAGGTGATGAAGGCAAACAGCCCACCCGAAATCACCCCCGGCAGGATCAGCGGCATCTGCACCCGGAAGAAGGTCGTCACCGGGTCGGCCCCCATATTCGCCGCGGCCCGCGTCAGCGACCGGTCGAACCCCACCAGCGTCGCCGTCACCGTGATGATGACGAATGGAATCCCCAGCGCGGCATGGGCCAGAACGACACCCCAATAGGTGCCTTGAAGCCCCAGCCGCGAGTAGAAGAAATACATCCCCGCCGCCGAGATGATCAGCGGCACGATCATCGGCGAAATCAGGATCGCCATGATCGCCCGGCGGAACGGCACGTGCTCCGAGCTCAGCCCGATCGCCGCCAGCGTCCCGAAGCTCACCGACAGCAGCGTCGCCACCGGCGCAATCGCCACCGAGTTCCACAGCGCCTGCTGCCAGTCCGGCGAGTTGAAGAAATCGCGGTAATGCTTCAGCGAATACCCCTCGGGGTCAAAGGACAGCATCTCCGGCGTGAAGGTAAAGAAATCCTCGGCGTTGAAGCTCAGCGGCATCACCACCACGATCGGCGTGATCAGGAAGAAAAAGATCATCCCGCAGATCACCCGGAACGTGAAATGCCCCAGCACCTGCCCCGGCGTCAGGTAGGGCAGCAGGTGCGCCCGGTACCGCCCCTGCCCGATCCAGTAGATGAACCAGCCATAGAACAGC
This sequence comes from Roseovarius sp., assembly GCF_965228755.1. Taxonomy (GTDB): domain Bacteria; phylum Pseudomonadota; class Alphaproteobacteria; order Rhodobacterales; family Rhodobacteraceae; genus Roseovarius. Next base: position 77,504 of record NZ_CBDDIG010000013.1, on the reverse strand, counting down.
CCGAAGATGGCCCCCACGACGATCCCCGGTATCTCGCCGAACACGTAGCCCCCGGCGGCGAACAGCGCCACCATCGCCCAGCGGAACGGCTTTTCCATGCTTTCCGGCAGGATGCCTTGCGCCAGGTAGGTCAGGATCGCCAGAAGCACCGCCCCGGCAAGCACCCCCTGCCAGATCGAGCCCTGCGCGGCGCCCACGAAAATCCCGGCAAACGCCCCCGCGGCGGCCACCACGGGCACCGAAAAGCTCAGCGGTTTCTTCTCGACATACTTGAGTGTGTACGTGGCCATCTGTGCCTACCCCAGCTTCACGTTGTCGATGCCCACGATCCTGTCATAGGCCCAGTAAAGGATCAGGACCGCCGCCAGCAGGATCGTCCCCAGCGCGGCCGCGAGGCCCCAGTTGAGCGAGGACGAAATGTGATAGGCGATCCGGTTGGAAATGAACGTGCCGGTCGTGCCACCGACGATCTCGGGCGTGATGTAATACCCGATCGCCAGGATGAAGACGAGGATCGACCCCGCCCCGATCCCCGGCACCGATTGCGGGAAATAGACCCGCCAGAACGCCGTCCACTGCGTCGCGCCAAGCGACCGCGCCGCCCGCACGTATGAAGGCGGGATCGTCGACATGACCGAATACATCGGCAATATCATGAACGGCAGAAGGATATGCGTCATCGCCACAATCGTGCCGAACTGGTTGTTGATCATCACCAGCCGGCCGAAATCATCCACCAGCCCAAGCCAGACCAGCACGTCGTTGATCACCCCCTGCTGTTGGAGCATCACCTTCCACGCGCTCGTCCGCACCAGGAGCGAGGTCCAGAACGGCAGCAGCACCAGGATCATCAGCATGTTGGCGGTGCGCATCGGCAGGTTCGACAGCAGGTAGGCCACCGGATAGCCCAACAGGATGCACGACCCGCAGATCACCAGCGACATGAACAGCGTCCGCTTGAACAGCATGATGTAGATCTGCTGGTTTTCCGGCCGCGCCTCGGCGCCGTCGATGCCCTTCTGCATATCGACGGCGTTGAGGAAATAGCCGCTGGTAAACTCGGGGCTGTATGTCTGGATCGTGCGCCAGTTGGCATTCTCGCCCCAATCCTCGTCGATCTCGAGGAAGGCCTCCTTGAACGCGATCTGCGGCTGGTCCGCCAGCATCTCCTGCGCCGCGCGAAGCTCCTCGGCGCCGGGCCCGTCATACTCCGACAGGTCGGCCCCCGCCTGAAGCTCCTGGATCAGCGCGACCTTGACGGCTTCCCAGGGCTCCTCTTCGGCCACCACGTCCTCTTCGACGAACACGGTGAACAGCGCGAACGCGGCATACTGGTTCACCGTCCGCGGCAGCACCCGCGTGATCGCCGACCCGGGAAGGAATTCCATCTCGCCGCTGAAATTGTCACCCGTCAGCGTCTCCAGCAAACCCCGCTGGATATCCAGCGGCTCGGAGGTCGGGGCCGAATTCGGCCCGCCGGTCATCAGTTCGTACCAGAACGCCTCGTCTTCCCAGGCCTCGTTGAGGTCTTCCAGCGCGTCGATCTGGTCCTCGCCGATATTGTCCACGCTCCGCCCGCTGCCGCGGAAGAGCGACGACAGGCCGGTCTGTTCATAGTTCAGCCGCGAGCCGAGCCGCGTATGCTCCTTGGCCTCGGCGGCGATGAACAGGTCGTAATAGAAATTCTCGAAAACCTCCTCGCCCGGCGCACCTTCCTGCGACCCGTCCCAGTCCGACAGGCTGGCCACGGTACGCGGCAGGGTATTGGCAACGATCTGGTTCTCCACCGACCGGAACAGCATGTCGACGATCGGCGCGATGAACGTGACAAGCACGAAGATCAGAAGCGGCGCGATCAGCATCAGCGCCCGCATCTTCTGCACCCTCAGCGCCCGGGCAAGGCTGCGTTTCAGCGGCGTCCCGTCGGCAGAGAGCATCCGCCCGTCCTTGTCGACATTGTCCACGGCCTTGGCCTGGTCGCGCGGATCATCCGCTTTCGGAGCATCGACCGTCTTCGGATCGGTTGTGCCGTCGCTCATGCTTGTCCCCGTCACCCTGTTGGGTTTTCTCTGTCTTTGCAGCGAGGGCCCGGCGCACCGGGCCCTCCCCGTTTGGTTCAGCTATGCAGGCCTATCAGCCGGCCAGCCACGACTGGAACTTCGCGTCGATATCGTCGCGATAGTCAGCCCAGAACTCGTAGTTGTAGAGGAAGGTGTTTTTCGAGTTCTCCGGATCGGTCGGCATGTGCGGCGCCATGTCGATGCCCAGGTCGGCATGCTTGCCAACCAGCGGGGCCGACGATTCACGGGCCGGGCCGTACGAGATGTACTTGGCCTGGTCCGCCAGCCGCTGCGTGTCCGTGGCGAACATGATGAAGTCGAGCGCACGGGCCAGGCGGTCTTCCGGCAGGTTCGCCGGGATGATCCAGCCGTCAAGGTCGAACACCTGCGCGTCCCACATCATGGCGACGGGCTGGCCCTGCTCCTCGATCACGCTGAACAGGCGGCCGTTATAGGTCGAGCCCATGAACACTTCGCCATCCGCCAGAAGCTGCGGCGTGTCGGCACCGGCCGACCACCAGATCACGTCGTCCTTGATCGTCGCCAGCTTGTCGAGCGCCTGCTGCTGGCCTTCTTCGGTGGCCAGAACGTCATAGACCTCGTCCTTGGCGACACCGTCGCACAGAAGGGCCCATTCCATGTTGTTGATCGGCCGCTTCTCGAGCGCGCGCTTGCCCGGATAGGTTTCCAGGTCGAACACGTCGCAGATGTCGTTCGGCGGCTCTACGCCTTCCGGCACCATGTCGGTGCGATAGCCGAATGTCGTCGAGTAGACGATCTGCGGAATGAAGCAGTCACCGACCAGCAGGTCACCGAAATCGTCCTCGGCCGAGGTGCCGTCCGGCGCGGCCGCCAGCATCTCGTCGGGGTCGATCTCCATCGCCAGGCCCTCGTCGCACAGGCGCAGCGCGTCGGCCGCAACCACGTCGACCACGTCCCAGGTCACATTGCCGGCCTCGTCCATGGCGCGCAGCTTGGCCACGGCCTCGTTCGAGCTTTCATCCCAGACGACTTCGAGGTCGGGGTGCATTTCCTTGTAGGGCTCCGCATAGGCGCGGACCTGGCTGTTCTGATAGGCACCGCCCCAAGAGACGAGCGTCATCGAATCCGCCATGTCCTGGGCCATCACCGCACCGGCGGTCGATACGGCAACCGCCGTGGAGGCCAGGAGAGTCGTCGTCAGTTTCATGTCATTCTCCCATTTCATTCCCGTTTCTTGCTCTATGGGCCCCGCTCTACGGGTGAAGATCACGAGGCCTCACGTCATTCGCGCCCGTCCGGGCACGAAACTCTCTAAACTCTAGACCGCATCCAGCGCGCGGCAATCCTCGGGCAGCCAGCCGATCTCGATCTGCTCGCCGGGTTGAAGCCGCCTCTGGTCGGCGGAATTCCGGGTCTTGATGATGAAATCGTCCTTGCCCGCCACCTTCAGCCGGGTGCGGAACACGTCGCCCATATAGATGAACTCGGCCACCTCCGCCTTCAGCGTATGGGCCTTCTCGCCCAGCTTCTTCACGTCGACCTCGACCCGCTCGGGCCGGATCGAGATGGTCGTCCGCTCACCGGGCTTGCTGACGTTCACGGGCTTGGCATCGATCAGCTCGCCATCGTCAAGCTCGACCACCGCGATATCGCCCTTGATCTCCTTGATCGTGCCTTCCAGCGTGTTGTTCTCGCCGATGAACTGCGCCACGAAGCTGTTCTCGGGGCTTTCATACAGCACGTCCGGCGCGGCGATCTGCTGGATCCGCCCGTCGTCGAACACCGCCACCCTGTCGGACATGGTCAGCGCCTCGGTCTGGTCGTGCGTCACGTAGACCGTGGTGATGCCCAGCTCATGCGCCAGGTTGGTGATCTCGAACTGCATGTGCTCCCGCAGCTGCTTGTCGAGCGCGCCCAGCGGCTCGTCCATCAGCACCAGCTCCGGCTCAAACACCAGCGCCCGGGCCAGTGCGACCCGCTGCTGCTGCCCGCCCGACAACTGTGCCGGGCGCCGGTTGCCGAAGGCACCCATCTGCACCATGTCGAGCGCGCGGCGCACCTTCTCCTCGCGATCCGACTTCGACAGCTTCCGCACTTCCAGCGGAAAGCTCAGGTTCTCGGCCACGGTCATGTGCGGGAACAGGGCATAGTTCTGAAAGACCATCCCGATCCCGCGCTTGTGCGGCGGGATGTTGTTGATCGACACCCCGTTCAACAGGATCTTCCCGTGCGTCGCCGTCTCGAACCCCGCCAGCATCATCAGGCAGGTTGTCTTGCCCGATCCGGACGGCCCCAGCATTGTCAGGAACTCGCCCTTGGGCATCGACAGGTTCAGGTCTTTGACGACAAGCGTTTCCCCGTCATAACTCTTTTGAACGCGTTCGAACGCAACGAACGCATCGCTGTTCTGCGATTCAGTCAAAAACGGCTCCCCATCAGTGTTACGCCGCGTGTTCTCCCGCGGTCATTCAAACTAAAACCACAAACCCGCCACTGTGCAAGCAGGCAAGCGAAGTTTTTTATCGCTTTGACCGGCAGCAGGACAATCGTTCAGCTTCTGGTCAAACTAAAGTCGATTTTCCTGCCGGCGCGCCGGTCAAAGCTTCATTCCCGTGTCACCTTTTCGGTGATCCACCCCGGATCGACGCCGGAATCAGCCCAATACTTTCTGCGTCGCGGCAACCGTCTTGGTCACCACCTCGTCGGCCTCCTCCTTCGTCAGGCAGAAGGGCGGTGCAAAACCAAGGATATCGCCCTGCGGCATCGCCCGCCCGATCACGCCACTCTCGGCCAGCGCACTGGCCACCTGCGGGCCGATCTTGTCACCGGCATCAAAGAACGTCCGGCTGTCGCGGTCCTTCACGAACTCCACCGCGCACAGCATCCCTTCGCCACGCACCTCGCCCACGTTCGGATGATCACCCAGCGCTTCGGTCATGGTCTTCTTGAGATATCCGCCAACCTCGCGGTTGTTGGAAATCAGGTCCAGGTCGTCCAGCAGCTTGAGGTTCGCCACCCCGGCCGCCGCCCCGATCGGGTGCGCCGAATAGGTCCAGCCATGGCCGATCGCGCCGAACTCGTCGGTGCCCTGCTCCAGCACCTTCCACATCTTCTCGCCCACGATGCTGCCCGAAAGCGGCGCATAGGCACTGGTCAAGCCCTTGGCGATGGTGATCAGGTCGGGCTTCAGCCCGTAATGATCCGACCCCATCATGCTGCCCAGCCGGCCGAACCCGGTGACAACCTCGTCGGCCACGAACAGGATGTCGTGCTTGACCAGGATCTTCTGGATCGCCTCCCAATACCCCTCGGGCGGCGGCACGATCCCCCCGGTGCCCAGCACCGGCTCGCCGATGAAGGCGGCAATCGTGTCGGCCCCCTCGCGCTCGATCATCTCCTCCAGCTTGTCCACGCAATGCTGCACGAACTGCGCCTCGCTCTGGTCGAGATTGTCGCGGCGATAGTAATAGGGCGCCTCCGTATGCTTGATCTGCACCAGCGGCAGGTCGAACTTCTTGTGAAACAGCTCCAGCCCGGTCAACGACCCGGTGATCAGGCCAGACCCGTGATACCCACGCCAGCGGCTGATGATCTTCTTCTTCTCCGGCCGGCCGAGGATGTTGTTGTAATACCAGATCAGCTTGACGTTGGTTTCGTTCGCGTCACTGCCGCCCAGCCCGAAATACACCTTGCTCATATGCTTGGGCGCCCGGTCGAGGATCATCTTGGAAAGCGTGATGCTCGCCTCGGTCCCGTGCCCCACATAGGCGTGGTAATAGGCCAGCTCGCGCGCCTGCTCTGCAATCGCGTCGGCGATCTCCGTCCGGCCATAACCCACGTTCACACAATAAAGCCCCGCAAACGCATCGAGCAGCTTGTTGCCGTCACGATCCTCGATATGGCTGCCGCTGCCGCCCTTCACGATCCGGTTCGGCGCCTCGCCCCGCGCGAACTGCGCCAGGTGCGTCGAAGGGTGAAAGAAATTCTCGCGGTCCCACTGGTCCAGTTGATCGTTCCTCAGCATGTCTGGGTATCCTTGGCTTTGTTGGTGTGAATAGTCTTGGGCTGGCCCAGGTCATCCCAGTCGTCCCAGCCCGGATAGGTCAGCGGCGTGTCGGTTCCAAGCCCGCTCAGCCGGTCGATCCAATTCTGTTTCAGTGTCTTGAACTGCTGCTCGAACGCCTCGTCCGAGACGTAGGAAAACCCGTGGCCCGCCACCCCGAACGAGGCATGCGGCGGCAGCACGTCGAACCCCATGTAATAGAGCGAGAACTGCATCGACCAAAGAATCTGGTCCAGCTCGCCGCCGCGGCCACCGGGCACGAAAGCCTCGGCCGGAGCCCCCGACGTGATCGAACACATCGCCCGCTTGCCACGGAAATACCCCGCATCGTACCGCATGCGGCTGGTATACAACCCGCCGCTGACAAAAACCCGGTCGCACCAGCCCTTCAGGATCGCCGGCACCGAATGCCACCAGATCGGGAACTGGAAGACCACCAGATCGGCCCGCTCGAGCGCAACGATCTGCTCCATGATCTCCGGCGGGACGGTGTTCGAATTCCACGCGTGGCGTTGCTCGGCCAAAGGCGCGAACTGGTCAGGATTGAGCCGATCGCTGTAGTGTTCCGCCTTTTCGACCGGGTCGAACCCCCGCGCATGAAGGTCGATCACCTCGACATCATGTCCGAGGGCCTGGAAATGCTCCCGACCGGCCTCGACAAGTTGGCCGTTGAACGATGTCGGCTCGGGATGCGCGAGAATGAAAAGTACGTTCATGCCATCCTCCGATCTAGGCCCAGTCACGGCAGACGTACTTGATCTCCATGAACTCTTCCATGCCCCGGCGGGCCCCCTCGCGGCCAAGCCCCGACTGTTTCACGCCCCCGAACGGGATCGGCGCGCCGGTCACCTTGGTGCGGTTCACCGCCACCATCCCGAACTGCAGCGCCCGGGTCATCCGGTAGATCCGCCGCGGATCGTGGCTGTGCACATAGGCCACCAGCCCGTATTCCGTGGCGTTCGCCTTGGCGACAACCTCGGCCTCGGTATCGAACGGCGCGATCGGCGCTACCGGCCCGAACGTTTCGTCCCGCATGATCAGCGCCTCGTCCGGCACATCGGCCAGCACCGTGGGCTCGTAGAAAAGCGGCCCCAGCGCGTGCCGCTTGCCCCCGCAGAGCAGCTTCGCGCCCTTCTCCAGCGCATCCGCCACATGCTCCTCCTGCTTGGCCACCGCGCCCTCGTTCATCAGCGGGCCGATATCCGGGTCGTCCATCCCCCGTCCGATGCTCAAAGCCTTCGTCGCCTCCGCGAACCGCTTGCAGAACTCCTCGTAGACCGGCCGCTCCACGAAGATCCGGTTCGCGCCAAGGCAATCCTGCCCCGAGGTCGCGAACTTGGCCTTGATCGCCTCGCCCACGGCCCGGTCCAGATCGGCGTTCTTGAACACGATCACCGGCGCATGCCCGCCAAGCTCCATCACCAGCTTCTTCACCGTCTGCGCCGAATCCCGGTACAGCAGCTGCCCCACCGCCGTCGACCCGGTGAAGGACAGCGCCCTTACCCGCGCATCCGCCGTCCACGGCGGCACCACGGTCGAGGCCCGGCCCGTCACCACGTTGAACACCCCCGCCGGTACGCCCGCCCGCTCGGCCAGCTCCGCCAGCGCCAGCGCCGAGAACGGCGTCTCGTGGCTCGGATGCGCGACCACGGAACACCCGGCCGCAATCGCCGCCGCCGCCTTCCGGGTCAGCATCGCCGACGGGAAATTCCACGGCGTGATCAGCGCCACGACCCCCACAGGCTCCAGCCACAGCTCGACCTCCGCATCGGGCAGGTGGCTCGTCACCCCCTCGATATTCGGCCGCTTGGCCTCCTCGGCGTAATACTCCACGAAACTGGCGGCATAATCGATCTCGCCCCGCGCTTCCGACAGCGGCTTGCCCTGCTCCAGCACCATGATCCGCGCAAGGTCTTCCTTGTGCTTGATCATCAGGTCGAACCACCGCCGCAGGATGGCCGACCGCTCCTGCGGCAAGGTCATCGACCAGCTGTCGAACGCCTCCTGCGCCGCGTCGACCGCCCCGGCGCTTTCCTCGGCCGACAGCATCGCCACCTCGCCGATGAAATCCCCCGTCGCCGGATCGGTGACCGCCAGCGTCTCGCCCGAGCCCGCCGCGCACCACTTGCCGCCGATATAGGAAAAGCTGCGAACAAGGGCCTTGTCGCCGATATCCGCCGTCGCCGTGATTGCCGTGTCCAGCATTGCCATACTCCGTCTCCTTGTTGAGCCGAAGTATGATCCGTTCCGCCGGGAGGTGAGACTGAACAATGCCAGCCTTGCAGAAGATTCTTCTGCAAGGCCACAGCCCCGTAGGCCGGGCTTCAGCCCGGCACACCCCCATCCCCCGTCAGGATATCCAAAGGCGGCGCCATGCCCCCCTTCACCCGTTTCGTCACCACGTAGGTAAAGTACTTCGCCAGCCCCACCCGCGCATCCAGCATCGTGTCGATCAGCCGCTGGTAACTGTCGATATCCCGCGTCACGATCTCGAGCAGGTAATCGAACCCCCCGCCCAGCGCCCAGCAGCCCACGATCTCCTCGTAGCCCTGCACCGAATCCTCGAACACCCGGAACGCCGCCGCCGTATGATCGGCCAGCTCCGCCGCCACGAACACCCGAACATAGGGCCCCAGCTTCTTCAGGCTAATCTCGGCCCGGTACCCCTCGATCACCCCCGCCTTCTCAAGCTTGCGCAGCCGTTCCCAGCACGGGCTCGCCGACAATCCCACCTCCTCGGCCAGCTCCGCCTTGGTGATCCGCCCCCTGACCGACAGCACCTTCAGGATGGCGAGATCCCGGTCGTCCAGACGCACCATGCCTCAAAGCTTCCGGCTATCGACAAGGTAGGGCAGCCGGGCCTGCGCCGCCGCGACCCGGTCGAGGTCGATATCGAGCGTCACGAACCCCTCCTCGCCCACCGGCACGGCACTCACCTCGCCATCCGGCGCCACGATCCGCCCGCCGCCATAGAAGCCCAGCCCGTGCAGCTCGCCCGCATGATCCGCATACCCGATATAGATCCCGTTCTCGAACGCCCGCGTCGGCACCACCTTCTCGGCCACGATGCCCCAATCACGGCCCAGCGCCGTCGGCACCAGCACCAATTGCGCCCCGCCCCGCGCCGCCTGCCGGAGGCTCTCGGGAAACTCCACCTCGTAACAGATGATCATCGCCACCCGCACGCCCCCGACCTCGGCAAAGGTCACCGCCTCGCCCAGCCCGAACGCCTCCACCTCGAAACTCTGCGGCGAGGCCAGCCGCTTGCGGTGATTGGCCAGCATCTGCCCCTCCGGCCCGATCAGCGCGGCGGAATTGTAAACGCCATCCTCCCCCCGCTCCGCATAGCCCCAGGCCAAAGCCGTGCCATGCAGGATCGCCAGCCCCGCCATCCGCTTGGCGAACGGCCCGGTCGGCGCCTCGGCCAGCTTCCCGTAATCCGCCTTGGCGTCATAGCCCGTCGCGAACAGCTCCGGGCACAGCACCAGGCTGCAATGCTGCCCCGCCATGTGCTTCTCCAGCCCGGCCAGCTTCTCGTCCTGCGTCGCCCCCGCGCGACACTGATAGACCCCCAGCTTCATGACTGTATCACCGTCCCGGCATCCCCACCGGCCAGCTTCGCCGCCACGTGGCTGGCAATCGCCGTATCCTGCGCGCCCGTCCCGGTCAGGTCGGCAATGGTAATATCCCCGGCGGCCTTGCGACCTCCGGCTTTCTTCGTGATCACATCGCCCAGCTCCACCGGCGCGCCTCCCGTCCACAGCCCCGCCGCGATCGCACTGCGCAGCTCGCCCACCTTCTCGGTCTGGCTGCCCCGGTCGGCGACATACAGGTCCGCCTTCACCAGCGCCGCCGCCTCGATCTCGTTCTTGCCATCCTGGTCCGACCCCATCGCCGTCACATGCAACCCGGGGTGCAGCCACTCGGCCTTCAGCACCGGCTCCCGCGCCGGCGTCGTCGTCACCACCAGCTGGCTTTCCGCCACGAGTTGCGCCGGATCAGAGACGATTTCCGCCTCCACCCCCAGCGAATTCATCAGGTCCTTGGCACATTCCGCCGCCTTCTGCTCGTCGCGCCCCCAGACGATCACCCGCTCGAACGGCCGCACCAGGTGCGCCGCCTGCATCTGCAGCCTCGCCTGCACCCCGGTGCCGATCACCCCGGCGGTCTTCACCACCTCCGGCGCCAGGTGCCTCGCCGCCACCGCCCCCGCGGCGGCGGTGCGGATATCCGTCAGATAGCCATTGTCCAGGAACAACGCCTTCACCAGCCCCGTCTGCGCCGAGAACAGGATCATCAGCCCGTTCAGCGACGGCAGCCCCAGCTTCGGATTGTCGAAAAACCCCGGGCTCACCTTGATCGCGAACCCCTCGAAACCGGGAATATAGGCGGTCTTCACATCCACCTCGCCATTCGCCGCCGGCAGGTCCATCGACAGGATCGGTGGCATCACCACCTCGCCCCCCGCCAGCGCGGCAAACGCCGCCTCGATCACGTCCACCGTCTCGAGGTCCAGCGCCACCACCTCGCGCAGCTCCGCCTCCGTCATGATCCGGATATCATTCGCCATCACTCTCTCCCTGCACCAACTCTTCCGCCAGCCTCTCGGCCTGCGCCAACGCGCCCGCGTCTTCCATCACGTCCCCCGCCGCCCGCACGTTGCACGCTCGGATCAACTCCCGCCGCACGAACCCCATCCGGTTCAGCGCCGGCCCGTACTGTTCCAGCAGGTCGCCATAAAATTCCGGCCCCTCGCCCTGTACCTGCACCAGCACCAGCGCCATGCCCGGTTTGAACTCCGTCGGCTCCGGATTGGTCAGGTAATCGGGTCTGAACAGGCCGAAAAACCGGTCCAGCGCCAGCTTCATCTGCCCGGTCATGTTGCAGAAATAGATCGGCGTCGCCAGCACCAGCACATCCGCGCCCTTAACATCCTCCAGCACCGGCGTCAGGTCATCCTCCGGCCCGTCGAGACCGGCGCTGCCATCGCCCACATATCCCGAATACTGCAACCCGCGCAGCGCATGGGTCACGATCTCCGCCCCCTGCTTCGCCGCCACCTCGCAGAACCGCGACGCCAGCTGGTCACTGTTCCCGCCCGGCCGCGGGCTCCCCAGCAGGCAGACGACGCGTGTCATGCCGCCCTCCTGTAAGGCTTGCCCTTGACCGTCACATCGCCAAGCTGCACGTCCTGCCCCGTCACGATCCGCGTGAACATTTCCATATCGAGGTTCCGCCCCGTCACGATCGTCGCCGTCGGCCCGCTCAGCTTGACCTTCCCGGTCAAAACCGCCGCCATACCGACAACACAGGCCCCCTCCGCCACGATCCGGTCCTCGTAATACAGCACCTGCATGGCGTGATAGATCTCCTCCTCGCTCACCAGAACCACCTCATCCAGCAGATCCCGGCACATCGGGAACGACAGCTTGTTCGCCATCCCGATCCCCCCGCCCAGGCTATCGGCCAGCGAGGCCACTTCCTCGACCTCCACCGGCCGCCCGGCCTTGATGCTCTCGTACATCGCCGCCCCCCGATCCATGGTGATCCCCACCACCCGGATATGCGGCTTGATCGCCTTCGCCGCCAGCGCCACCCCGGCGGCCAGCCCGCCGCCCGACAAAGGCACCAGAATCGTCTCTAAATCGGGCCGTTTCGCCAACATCTCCAGCCCGATCGTCCCCTGCCCACAGATCACCGCCGCATCGTCGAAGGGCGAAATCTCCACCAGCCCTTCCTCCTCGACCAGCCGCAGCGACTCCGCCAGCGCATCATCCTGGCTCCGCCCGGCAATCCGCACCTCGGCGCCCAGCGCCCTGATGCCATCCACTTTCGCCTGCGGCACCAGTTCCGACATGCAGATCACCGCCCGCATCCCTTTCTCCCGCGCCGCGAACGCCACACCGCGCCCGTGATTGCCGGTCGAACAACAGGTCACCCCCGGCGCATCCGTAACACTGGCAACAGCATTGAATGCCCCCCGCAACTTGAAGGCGCCAATCGGCTGCATGTTCTCCAGCTTCAGCAGGAAGTCCTGTCCCCCGGCCTCCGTCATGAAAGGCGACGGCACCAGCGGTGTGCCATCGGCCACCCCCCGCAAGACTTGCGCGGCGGCATGGATATCGGCCAAGGTCGGCGTCATGGTTCACTCCCTCGTCTTCCGGGCACTCTTGCCCCCGGTCCTGCCTACGTCAACTGCACCGCCGTTTGGAGGTTCAAAAACGACATCAGGGGGCGGGTTTCTTGGGGCAAGGCACGGCATTGCCCCCCACGGTACCCCGGACACGACCGATAATTCAGGATAACCCATGCTTCAGAAAGACCTTCCCTTCACCCAGGCCGAATTCGACCGGCGGCTCGACCTGACCCGCACGGCGATGGAGGCGGCGGGCATCGACCTGCTCTTCGTCACCGACCCCTCGAACCAGAACTGGCTGACGGCCTATGACGGCTGGTCCTTCTACGTGCACCAGGGCGTCTTGGTCCCGATGGAGGGCGACCCGATCTGGTGGGGCCGGCGCATGGATTCCTTCGGCGCCCGCCGCACCTGCTGGATGGCCGAGGAACAGATCCTCGGCTACGGCGACCATTTCGTTCAATCGACCGAGCGCCACGCGATGCAGGATCTCGCCGGCCGCATCTACGCGCTGGGCCTCGGCTCCGTCCGCATCGGCGTCGAGATGGAGAACTATTATTACTCCGCCAAGGCGCACGAGGTCCTCACCGAGATGCTGCCCGACGCCACCTTCGTCGACGCCACTGCGCTGGTGAACTGGCAGCGCCTGATCAAGTCGGACGAGGAGATCGCCTTCATCCGCAAGGCCGCGAAGATTTCCGAGAAGGTCGTGCAGACCGCCATCGACAAGGCCGAACCCGGCCTGAAGAAAAACGAGCTGGTGGCCGAGATCATGCGCGCCGGCATCGCCGGTGTCGATGACTTCTGGGGCGACTACCCGGCCATCGTGCCGCTCACCCCGTCCGGCCTCGACGCCACCGCCGCCCACCTCACCTGGAACGGCGACGAGATGCGCAAGGGCGAAGCGACCTTCTTCGAACTCTCCGGCTGCTACCGGCGCTACCACGCCCCGCTCTGCCGCACCGTCTACCTCGGCAAGCCCCCCAAGGAGGTGCTCAACGCCGAAAAGGCCCAGCTCGAGGGCATCGAGGCCGGCCTCGCCGCCGCCCGCCCCGGCAACCGCACCTGCGACATCGCCAACGCCTTCATCGGCGTGCTGCAGAAACACGGCATCCACCGCGAAGGCCGCTGCGGCTATCCCATCGGCCTCAGCTACCCGCCCGACTGGGGCGAACGCACCGCCTCGATCCGCCCCGAGGATGAAACCGTGCTCGAACCCGGCATGACCTTCCACTTCATGCCCGCCCTCTGGCTCGAAACCTGGGGGCTGGAAACCACGGAAACCATCCTCATCACCGAAACCGGCGAGGCCGAAACCCTCTGCGACATGCCCCGCAAGCTGTTCATCAAGGACTGAGCCCCGTAGGCCCCATAAGCCCCGTAGGCCGGGCTTCAGCCCGGCATCACTCGGCCCCAAACGCAAAAAAGGCAGCCAACCCGGCTGCCTTTTCCTTGATTAGACCCTATCCCGGCCCAACAAGCCTCAGTTCGCCGCCTTCATAAGCCCTTCGTCCTGAAGCTGCTTATGCGCCAGGTCGAGCGCCTTCCAAGCCCGCTCGGCCAGCATGTCGACCTCCTCCCTGGTGATCACCAGCGGCGGCGAAATCACCATCCGGTCGCCCACGTGGCGCATCACCAGCCCGTTGGCAAAGCAATGCTCGCGGCAGATCAGCCCGGCCGTCCCCTTGTCGGCGGCAAAGGCCGCGCGGCTCTCCTTGTGCGGCGTCAGCGCGATCGAGCCCATCAAGCCCTGGATCTTCGCCTCGCCCACCAGCGGGTGATCGGCCAGCGCCTCCCACTTGCCCTTGAGATACGGCGCCGTCTCCTTCCCGGCCCGCTCGACGATCCCTTCCTCGTCCAGCAGCCGCAGGTTCTCCAGCGCCACGGCACAGGCCACGGGATGCCCCGAATAGGTATAGCCATGCGCGAACTCGCAGCCGTTCAGCACCTCTGCCACCTCGTCACACACGACCGACCCGCCGATCGGCGCATAGCCCGAGCTCAGGCCCTTGGCGATCGTCATGATATGCGGCTTGATGCCGAAGCTCTCGCAGGCGAACCAATCGCCCGTCCGCCCGAACCCGCAAATCACCTCGTCGGCGATCAGCAGGATACCGTACTTGTCACAAATCCGCTGGATCTCCGGCCAGTAGCTCTTCGGCGGAATGATCACGCCGCCGGCACCCTGGATCGGCTCGCCGATGAACGCGGCCACCTTCTCCGGGCCCAGCTCCTCGATCTTCTCCTCCAGCTCCCGCGCGCGCATCAGCCCGAATTCCTCCGGGTCCATGTCGCCGCCCTCGGCGTACCAGTGCGGCTGGTTGATGTGGTGGATATTCTCGATCGGCAGGTCGCCCTGCTCGTGCATCGGCACCATGCCGCCAAGGCTGGCGCTGCCCATGCTCGACCCGTGATAGGCATTCTTGCGCGAGATCACGATCTTGCGCTCCGGCTGGCCCTTCTCGGCCCAGTAAGTCCGCACGAGGCGAAGGTTCGTGTCGTTCGCCTCCGACCCCGAGCTGGCAAAGAACGTGTGGTTCAGATCATAGGGCGTCAGCGCCGCGATCTTCTCGGCCAGCGCGATGGCCGGCACGTGGGTCGTCTGGAAGAAGGTGTTGTAATAGGGCAGCTCCTTCATCTGCCGCGCCGCCGCCTCGGCCAGCTCGTCGCGGCCGTACCCGAGGTTCACGCACCACAGCCCCGCCATCGCGTCCAGCATCTCGTTGCCTTCGCTGTCGGTTAGCGTCACGCCCTTGGCCCGGGTGATGACGCGCACGCCCTTCTTGTTCAGGTCGTTGCCGTGGGTGAACGGATGCAGGTGGTGCGCCGCGTCGAGCGCCTGCAGTTCAGCCGTGGGCATGTGATTGGTGATCATCGTCATGGCAAAACCTCTTCTGGCAGGAATCACGTGAATGCGGCCTCTGCCGCGGTCACGACCAGAATATGATCAAATTAATCAATGTCAATCGAATCAGGTCGCAGGCCCCGGTTTGCCGAAAGACAGCCGCACCTGCTCCATCCCCTGCACCACGTCGTCGCAGATCGCCCGCGCCGCGCGCTCGCCGTCGCCGGCCCGCATCGCGTCGAGCACCTCCTTGTGCTTGTCCGGCAGGTTCTGCGTCCCCATACGCC
The DNA here is from genome assembly GCF_965228755.1 of Roseovarius sp. Taxonomy (GTDB): domain Bacteria; phylum Pseudomonadota; class Alphaproteobacteria; order Rhodobacterales; family Rhodobacteraceae; genus Roseovarius. Next base: position 62,131 of record NZ_CBDDIG010000013.1, on the reverse strand, counting down.
CACAGACCACCCGAAGCGACGGTCCGAATCGCAGCCACAGCCCGTCGGCCATGTTCGCCAGGATCGGCTGATCGGCCAGGTCATAGATCGCCTTGTGAAACGAGTAGTTGCGCTCCAGGTAAATCCGCAGGTCCCCAGTCTCGATCGCCAGGTCCAGCTCGGCATCCAGATCGGCCAGCTGGTCCAGGTCTTCCTTGCTCGCCCGCTCGGTCGCGCATTGGGTCAGGTAGGGGTCAAGCCATTGGCGCGCAACGATTAACTCGCTGACATGATTCGCCGTCAGTTGCGGCACCGAAACCCGCCTGTTGCCCTGGAACTCCAGCGCCCCTTCCGCGATCAGCCGCCGGATCGCCTCGCGCACGGGCGTCATGCCCGCGTTCAAACGGTCGGTCAGCCCCTGGATGGTCACCGGCTGCCCCGGCGCAAGGTCGCCGAACAGAACCAGCGCCCGCAACTGCCGGTAAATCAGCTCATGCGCCGGCAAACGCCCGGTATCTTCCCCCGGAGCGCCCATTTTCTGTGCCGCGATCTGCAGTCGTCGGTTCATGTTTTCACCCACCTCACACCTGTTCTTGCGAGTTTAACGGCAAGGTGGAAACATTACTATATTGCCATGCCCGGAAAATTTTGATCAAATCCGCGGCAGGGCATGACACGATGCCGATCCAACGCCGATCCAACGGGAGAATGACATGAGATCGCTGATACTGACGACCGCCGCCACGCTTGCACTGGGCACGGTCGCCGCCTCCGCCCAGGAGGTACGCGTCTACAACTGGTCCGACTATATCGACGAGGACCTGCTCGCCAAGTTCGAGGAGGAAACAGGCCTCGACCTCGTCTACGACGTCTTCGATTCGAACGAAGTGCTCGAAACCAAGATGCTCGCCGGCGGCTCGGGCTACGACGTGGTCGTCCCCTCCGGCACCTTCCTGCAACGCCAGATCCAGGCCGGCGCCTTCCAGAAGCTCGACAAGGAACAACTCCCCAACCTCGAGCATATGTGGGACACCATCCAGGAACGCACCGACGCCTATGACCCGGGCGCCGAATACTCGATCAACTACATGTGGGGCACCACCGGCCTCGGCGTGAATGTCGACAAGGTCACCGAAGCGCTGGGCGAAGACGCGCCCATGGGCTCGCTCGACCTGATCTTCGACCCCGCCAACATGGAAAAGCTGGCCTCCTGCGGCGTCCACGTCCTCGACGCCCCGACCGAGCTGATCCCGGCGGCGCTCGCCTATATCGGCGAAGACCCCGACAGCCACGATCCCGACGTGATCGCCAAGGTCGAACCGGTGCTGGAAGCGGTCCGCCCGCATATCCTCAAGTTCCACAGCTCCGAATACATCAACGCGCTCGCCAACGGTGACATCTGCGTCGCCTTCGGCTGGTCCGGCGACATCCTCCAGGCCCGCGACCGCGCCGACGAGGCCGACAACGGCGTCACCATCGCCTACAACGCGCCAAAGGAAGGCGCGCTGATGTGGTTCGACCAGATGGCCATCCCGGTCGACGCCCCCAACCCCGAGGGTGCGCACACCTTCCTCAACTTCATCATGGATCCCGAGAACATCGCCGCGGCGTCGAACTACGTCTACTACGCCAACGGCAACAAGGCCTCGCAGGAGCACCTGGTCGAGGACGTGATCGGCGACCCGGCGATCTACCCGGATGAGGAAACACTAGAGAACCTCTACACCACCACGCCCTACCCGGCGAAGGTGCAGCGGGTCGTCACCCGCCTCTGGACCAAGATCAAGTCGGGCACCTAAGACCCGCCTTTCCGGCCCGCGCGACCACCCGCGCGGGCCCCTTTCCACATGCAAAATCGGGGAACAGGCATGGGGCAGACCGTTTTCGAGCCGTGGAACGACCCGGACGCCAAACCGCTGATCCAGTTCAGGAACGTCAGCAAGCGCTTCGGCGACTTCACCGCCATCGACAACCAGTCCTTCGACATCTACGAGCGTGAATTCTTCGCCCTTCTCGGCCCCTCGGGCTGTGGCAAGACCACGATGATGCGCATGCTCGCGGGCTTCGAGACCCCGACCGAGGGCACCATCCTCCTCGGCGGACAGGACATCGCGCCGATCCCGCCCAACAAGCGCGCCGTGAACATGATGTTCCAGTCCTACGCGCTCTTCCCCCACCTCTCCGTCTGGGAAAACATCGCCTTCGGCCTCAAGCGCGACCGCCGGCCCAAGGACGAGATCGACTCCCGCGTCGCCGAAATGCTCAAGCTCACAAGGCTCGAACAGTTCGCCCGCCGCAAACCCCACCAGATTTCCGGCGGCCAGCGCCAGCGCGTCGCCCTCGCCCGCTCTCTCGCCAAGGCGCCCAAGCTCCTCCTCCTCGACGAACCGCTCGGCGCCCTCGACGCCAAGCTGCGCCAGGACACCCAGTTCGAGCTGATGGATATCCAGGAGAAGACCGGCACCACCTTCGTCATCGTCACCCACGATCAGGAAGAGGCGATGACCGTCGCCTCCCGCGTCGCGGTGATGGATCACGGCAAGATCGTCCAGGCCGACATCCCAGCGAAGATCTACGAACAGCCCAATTCCGTCTACGTCGCCGATTTCATCGGCGAGGTCACGATCATCGACGGCACCGCCACCAAGGTCGAGAACGGCCACGAGATCGACTTCGCCGAGGGCCAGCCCAAGCTCTTCTGCCAGACCGACAAGCAGCTCGCCAACGGCCAGTCCTGCCACATCGCCATCCGGCCCGAGAAAGTCTCTATTTCAGCGGAAAAGCCCGCCGACCGCCGCAACATCCTGCAGGGCAAGATCCACGACATCGCCTATCTCGGCAACATCTCGACCTACCACGTCAAGCTCGCCAACGGCAAAATCGTCAAGGCGCAAACCGCCAACACCCGCCGCCTCGCCCACCGGCCCTTCACCTGGGAAGACGACGTCTACCTGAGCTGGTCCGATACCGCCGGCGTCCTGCTGGAGCGCTGAGAGATGCGCCGCGCCGTCCTCATCCTCGTCCCCTACCTCTGGCTGCTGGCGCTGTTCCTCGTGCCCTTCCTGATCGTCCTCAAGATCAGCCTGTCGGACATCGCCCTCGCCATCCCGCCCTACACCCCCACGCTCGACCTCTCGGCCGGCTGGCAGGGCATCAAGGACTTCTTCGCCGAGCTCGATTTCGAGAATTTCGAGTTCCTCACCACCGACGATCTCTACTGGAAGGCCTACCTCTCCTCCGTCAAGATCGCGGCCATCGCCACGTTCCTCACCCTCTGCGTCGGCTACCCCATCGCCTACGGCATGGCGAACGCCCCCGATCACTGGCGCCCGACCCTGATGATGCTGGTGATCCTCCCCTTCTGGACCAGCTTCCTGATCCGCGTCTATTCCTGGATGGGGATCCTGTCGACCGAGGGCTATCTCAACCAGCTCCTCCTCGGCCTCGGCGTGATCTCGACGCCGCTCACCATCCTCAACACCAACACCGCCGTCTATATCGGCATCGTCTACACCTACCTGCCCTTCATGATCCTGCCCATCTACGCGGCGCTCGAACGGCTCGACGGCTCGCTTCTCGAAGCGGCCGAAGATCTCGGCTGTTCCCGCATCTCGGCCTTCTGGCTGGTGACCGTGCCGCTCTCGAAGAACGGCATCATCGCCGGCTGCTTCCTCGTCTTCATCCCCACGATCGGCGAATTCGTCATCCCCTCGCTGCTCGGCGGCTCACGCACACTGATGATCGGCAAGGTGTTGTGGGAGGAGTTCTTCAACAACCGCGACTGGCCCGTCGCCTCCGCCGTGGCCGTCATCCTGCTGCTGATCCTGATCATCCCGATCATCCTCTTCCAGCGGAACGAACAGAAACAGCGGGAGGCCGAGCAATGACGACGACCGCGCCCCCGAAATCTTCAAAAGATTTCGAACAGATTTCTTTTCAAGAAATCGCCCCCCACCCGGAGGCCACCGCATGAGACGCCTCACCTGGTTCAACGCCACTTCCCTGACCCTCGGCTTCGCCTTCCTCTACCTGCCGATGGTCATCCTGGTGATCTTCAGCTTCAACGCCTCCAAGCTCGTCACCGTCTGGGCCGGCTTCTCGACCCGCTGGTACGGCGAACTCCTCGGCAACGAGGCCTTCCTCGACGCCGCCTGGGTCACGCTTCAGGTCGCCGTCGTCAGCTCCACCATCGCCACCATCCTCGGCACCATGGCGGCCTATGTGCTCGTCCGCGCCGGCCGCTTCGCCGGGCGCACCCTCTTCTCCGGCATGATCTACGCCCCCCTCGTCATGCCCGAGGTCATCACCGGCCTCTCGCTCCTCCTCCTTTTCATCGGCATCGGGCTCGACCGCGGGGTGTTCACCATCATCCTCGCCCATACCACCTTCTCGATGTGCTACGTCTCGGTCGTCGTCTCCTCCCGGCTGGTCAGCTTCGACCGCTCGCTCGAAGAGGCCGCGCTCGACCTCGGCTGCACCGCGGCCGAGGCGTTCCGCCTCGTCACCCTGCCGATCATCGCCCCCGCCGTCATCTCCGGCTGGCTGCTGGCCTTCACCCTGTCGCTCGACGACCTCGTGATCGCCTCCTTCACCGCCGGCCCCTCCTCCACCACCCTGCCGATCAAGATCTGGTCGTCGATCCGCCTGGGGGTCAGCCCGGAAATCAACGCGCTGTCCACCATCCTGATCGCCATCGTCACGGTCGGCGTCATCACCGCCTCGCTGATCTCCAAGCGGGCCACCCTGCGCCAGCGGGCCGACGAACAGGCAGCCATACGCACATGACCGAACTCGCCCGCATCTGGGAAGCACAGGCCTACGGCCCCGAACCGATCCGCGATTGCTGGTGGGCCGATACCGTGGCGCCCGGCGACTGGCCCGCGCTCGACGGCGACACCACCACCGACGTCGTCATCGTCGGCGCCGGCTTCACCGGCCTCTCCGCCGCCCTCCACCTCGCCGAGGCCGGCGTGGGCGTCACCGTGCTCGACGCCCAGCACCCGTTCTGGGGCGCCTCGGGCCGCAATGGCGGCTTCAACTGCCTCGGCGGCGCCAAGGCCAGCCACGAGGAGATCGCCAGGAAATTCGGCCAGTCCGAAATGCTCGACTATGCCAAGGCAGAGCGCGCCGCCGTCGAAACCGTGGGCCAGCTCGTCGACCGGCTCGACCTCGATGTCGACCGCCATTCCGACGGCGAAACCCAGCTCGCCCACCGGCCGAAGGATTTCGCCGCCATGCGCGCCCATGCCGGTCATATCAAGCAGGTCTACGGCGTCGAGCCCACCATCATCCCGCCCGATGAACTGGCCCAGTCCGGCCTCAACGGCCCCTTCCACGGCGCGGTGACCAACCCGATCGGCTTCGCCCTCAACCCCCGCAAATACGCCCGCGGCCTCGCCCACGCGGCCCGCGACGCCGGCGCCGCCATCCACGGCCACTCCGCCGTCACCGCCATCGAACCCCGCGCCGACGGCTACCGCCTGCACACCGCCTCCGGCACCGTCCGGGCGAAAAAATTCATCCTCGCCACCAACGGCTACAGCTCCGACAACCTGCCCGCGTGGATGGCCTCGCGCTACCTGCCCACGCAATCCAGCGTCATCGTCACCCGCCCCATGACGCAGGAGGAGTTGACGGCCCAGGGCTGGACCAGCCACCAGATGTGCTTCGACAGCCGCCACCTGCTGCACTATTTCCGCCTGATGCCCGACAACCGGATGCTTTTCGGCATGCGCGGCGGGCTCAGCCACACCGACACCACCGAAGCCACCATCCGCAAGAAGATCCGCGCCGATTTCGACGCCATGTTCCCGGCCTGGCGCCATGTCGAAACGCCCCACTACTGGTCCGGCTTCGTCTGCCTCTCGCGTGACCTGCTGCCCTATGCCGGCCCGATCCCCGGCATGGAGGGGGGCTTCGCCGCCTTCGCCTACCACGGCAACGGCGTCTCGATGGGCAGCTACTCGGGCACGCTCCTCGCCGACCTCGTGCAGGGCAAGTCACCGTCCACCCCCTACCCGGCGCCGATGCGCCACACGCCCCGCCGCTTCCCGCTCGGCCGCTACCGCCGCCTGCTGATGCGCCCCGCCTACCTGAAATACGCCCTGTCCGACATCTGACCCGGGCTCAGCCCTGCGGCGTCTTCGCCTCCCGCGCCTTGCCCCGCTGGATCCCCAGGTGCCGTTCCCGCAGGATGATGATCAGCCCGGCCAAAATCACCAGCGCCGCGCCAAGCAGCATCGGCCGCGTCGGCACCTCGTCGAAAATGACATAGCCGATCACGATGGCAAACAACATCGAGGCATAATCGAACGGCGCGATGACGCTCGCATCGGCAAACCGATAGGCCGAGGTGATGAAGATCTGCGCCAGCCCCCCGATCAGCCCGGCCAGCACCAGCAGCACCGCCTCCCGCCCCTCGGGCATGACCCAGGCAAACGGCGTGCCCGGCATGGCGAACCCGATCAGCATCGTCACCAGCGACAGGATGGTCGAGGTCATCGAGAAATAGAACACGATCGCGCTGGTCTGCTCGGTCTGCACCAGCTTGCGGATGTAGATCTGCGCCAGCGCCGCACAGGTCGCGCCCAGCAGCACCAGCACCGCGCCCACCGCCTCCGCCGTCTGCACCGTCGGCCCGGAAAGCATGGTCAGCCGCGGCGCCAGCACGATCAGCACGCCCACAAGGCCCAGCGCCACCGCCCCGATCCGGAACACCCCCACCTTCTCGTCAAGGAACATCGCCGCGAAAACCACCACCAGCAGCGGCGCAGTATAGCCCAGCGCCGTCACCTCCGGCAGCGGCAGCAACCCCAGCCCGGCAAACATCAGCGCCATCGCCGTGGTCCCGACCACCCCGCGCCAGAAATGCGCCATCGGCGATTTCACCTTCAGCCCGGTCGCCAGGTCCCGCCGCACCGCCAGCCAGATCAGGATCACCGGAATGGCAAAGAGCGAGCGAAAGAACACCGCCTCGCCGGGCGGCACGTGATCCGCCGTCGCCTTGATCAGCGCCGACATGACGATGAACAGCAACACGGCACATAGCTTGAGGGCAATGCCCTTGAACGGGGCCATCGGCGCATCTCCTTGCCCCTTGATTGGCCCGCCGCCGCCCAAAGGTCAACTCCGCCGCGCGCAACCCAGCCATGCGCCGCCTGCCTCACGGTCGGATGCCTCCGGCGGGGAGTTCGCGGACTTCCCGGAAACTCTCCAGTGGAGAGTTTCGTCCGTGAACGGGCGGAGCCCACGCCAGAAGAAGCGGGGCACGTGCCAGTTTCTTCTGGCCGGAAGTATCCCGGGGAGTTTGAGGGGCTGGCCCCTCAAGGCCTGCGTGGCCCGAACGCAAACCAACCGGATGCGCCCTGAAGGCGCGCCGCCTACCCGCCGCCCTCCGCCGCCCACAACAGCTTGCGCCCGCCCGCCTCCTTGCCGGGCGTCACGCCGAACGCCGCCTTGTAGCTGCGCGAGAAATGCGAGGGGCTGACAAACCCGCACAGCACGCTCACCTCCGCCACCGACAGCTCGGTCTGCCGCAACACCTGCCTTGCCCGTTCCAGCCGCAGCGACAGGTAGTATTTCCCCGGCGACGTCCCCAGGTGCTTCGCGAACAGCCGCTCGAGCTGCCGCGTCGACACGCCCACCGCGTCCGCCACCTCGTCCGGGCCCAGCGGCTCCTCGACATTGTTGCGCATCGTCTCCACCGCCAGCGCCAGCTTGCGGTCGCGCACGCCGGTCCGGTCCTGCACCGGAATGCGCTGCGACTGGCTGTGATCGCGCGGCGCGGTATAGACCATCTGCTCCGCCACCCAGTCGGAAATCTCCTGCCCGTAATCCTCGTGAATCAGGTGCAGCATCAGGTCCATCGACGACGCGCCCCCGGCACAGGAAAACACCCGCCCGTCGACCGAGAAGATCTTGTCCTCGATGCTCACCCGCGGCAGCGCCTCGACCAGCGCGGTCTTGTACTCCCAATGGGTCGATATCCGCTTCCCCGCGATCAGCCCGGCCAGCGCCAGCGTATAGGCCCCGCTCGACAGCGACCCGAAGCTCAGCCCCTTCCGCGTCTCCCGCCTGAGCCACGCCAGAACCGGCTTCGTGCTCCCTACCGCGACGTCCTCCCCGGCACAGACCACCAGCGTGTCGTCCCGCCGCAGCTCGCACAGCCCGTCATCGACCTGCACCGTCACCCCGTTCCACGCGGCCGCCGCCCCGCCATCGGCACTCACCAGCTTCCAGGTATAGTACGTCCGCCCGCCCGCATGCCGGTTGGCCAGCGTCAGCGCCTCCAGCGCACAGGTGAACCCCAGCATCGAGAAGCCGGGGATCAACAGGAACACGTAACGCTTCGGCTTCTCCTCCGCGGCGGTCATGCCCGGCCCCGTCCTACCAATCCATCACGACCTTGCCGGAATTGCCCGAGATCATCGCCTCGAACCCCGCCTCGTAATCGTCGATGGAAATCCGGTGCGTGATCAGCCCGCTCACATCCAGCCCCGACTGCACCAGCGCGATCATCTTGTACCAGGTCTCGTACATCTCGCGGCCGTAGATGCCCTTGATATGCAGCATCCGGAAAATCACCGTGTTCCAGTCCACCGGAAACTCCGTCGGCGCGATCCCCAGCAACGCGACCTTCCCGCCATTGTTCATCCGCGAGATCATCTGCTGCATGGCGGCACTCGCCCCCGACATCTCGAGCCCCACGTCGAACCCCTCGGTCATGCCGATCTCGTCCATCACGTCCCGAAGCTGCTGCTTCGAAACGTCGACGACATATTGCACGCCCATCTCCCGCGCGAGGTTCAGCCGGTAAGGGTTGATATCCGTGATCACCACCTTCCGCGCGCCGACCTTCTGCGCCACCAGCGCCCCCATGATCCCGATCGGCCCGGCGCCGGTCACAAGCACATCCTCCCCCACGAGGTCAAAGCTCAGCGCCGTATGCACCGCGTTGCCGAACGGGTCGAAGATCGCCGCGATCTCGTCCGGCACATCCTCCGGAATCGGCACCACGTTGCTCTCCGGAATGCACAGGTACTCGGCAAAGCTCCCCGGCCGGTTCACGCCGACCCCCTTGGTGTTCCGGCACAGATGCCCCCGGCCCGCCCGGCAATTCCGGCAGGCCCCGCAGACGATATGCCCTTCGCCGGAAACCCTCTGGCCGATCCGGTATTTCACCGCCGCCGCCCCGGTATCGACGATCTCGCCCACGAACTCGTGCCCCACCACCATCGGCACCGGCACCGTCTTGGCGCTGAACTCGTCCCATTTCCAGATATGCACATCCGTCCCGCAAATGGCCGATTTCTTCACCTTGATCAGCACATCCGCCGGCCCCGGCTCCGGCACGGGCACGTATTCCATCCACAGCCCCGGCTCCGGCTTCGCCTTCACCAGCGCCTTCATCTCGTTCTGCATCGCGCTACTCCCACAAATCCGTGCTGAGATACTTGAGCCCGCTGTCGCACACCACGAAGGCGACACAGCCACCGCTTTCCTTGCCTTGTAAAAGCCTTACCGCCGCGGCCAGGTTCGCCCCGGCGGAATACCCGCCGAAGATCCCCTCCATCCGCGCCAGAAGCCTCGCATGCTCCGCCGCCTCCGCGCCAGAAACAGTCTCTGTTCCGGCCAAACTCACGCCATCCAGATGCACCAGGTCCGGCATCGAATACCCGCCCCCCTGGATCGGATGCGCCGCCCGGTCCGGCTCCACCGCGTAACACCGCACGCCCTTCTCCCCGAAGAACCTCGCCGCGCCACCCAGCGTGCCGCCAGACCCGATAAAATCGCAAAACGCCGTCACCGCCCCTTCCGACTGCCCCCAGATCTCCGGCGCCGTTCCGGTCTCATGCGCCCGCGGATTGCCTTCCCTTGCAAACTGATCCGCCCGAAACGCCCCGCGCTCCGCCGTGATCCGCTGCGCCGCCTCTTCCACCAGTGCCAGGTCCGCCCCCGAAACCTCGCCCCGTTTCGAGCCTTCCGCCTGTGGCACCAGGACAACCTCCGCCCCCAGCGCCCGCATCATCCTGGCCCGCTCCTCGGAATTCCCCTCGCTCATCACCGCCACGAACGGATGCCCCAGCACCCCGCAGACGATCGACAGCCCGGTCCCCATGTTGCCCGAGGTCAGCTCCACCACCGTCTGCCCCTCGGCCAACTCCTCACTCTCCCGCGCCGCCTCGACAATCGCCCTGGCCGCCCGGTCCTTCTTGGAAAACCCCGGCAACAGGTAATCCAGCTTCGCCAGCAGCCGCCCTTCAAGCCCCAATGCGTCTCTGACCCGGCTCAACTCGACCAGCGGCGTACCGCCCATCGCGCCCATGACCGACGGCAAAACCCCACTCACGAGATCACCCCCAGCTCCCGCCCGACCTCCTCGAACGCATCAATCGCCCGGTCCAGCATTTCCCGCGTCAGCGCCGCGCTCATCTGCGTCCGGATCCGGTCCTGCCCCTTCGGCACCACCGGGAAGCTGAACGCGGTCACGTAAACCCCCTTCTCGTTCAACTTCGCCGCCATCTCCTGCGCCAGCTTCGGATCGCGCAGCATCACCGGAATGATCGCATGCTCCCCCGGTAACAACTCGAAGCCCAACGCCCCCATCCGCTCCCGGAAATACGCCGCGTTCTCCCACAACTGCGCCCTGAGCGCCGCGCCATCCTCCAGCAAATCGAACACCTTCAAAGACGCCCCCGCAATCACCGGCGCCAGCGTGTTGGAAAACAGGTAGGGCCGCGACCGCTGCCGCAGCCAGTCCACCACCTTGCCACTCGCCGCCGTAAACCCGCCCGAGGCACCCCCCAGTGCCTTGCCCAGCGTCCCGGTGATGATGTCCACCCGGCCCATCACCCCGCAATGCTCATGCGTGCCCCGACCGGTCTCGCCCACGAACCCCGTCGCATGGCAATCGTCGATCATCACCATCGCGTCGTACTTGTCCGCCAGGTCACAGATCTCCGCCAGCTTGGCGTAATACCCGTCCATCGAGAACACGCCATCCGTGGCAATCAGCCGATGCCGTGCCCCCTCCGCCTCCTTCAGACACCGCTCCAGGTCGGCCATGTCCGAATTCGCATACCGATACCGCTGCGCCTTGCACAGCCGCACCCCGTCGATGATGCTCGCATGGTTCAGCGCATCCGAGATGATCGCGTCCTCCGGCCCCAGGATCGTCTCGAACAAACCCGCATTGGCATCGAACGCCGCGGCGTAGAGAATGGCATCCTCCATCCCCAGATACGCCGCCACCCGCGCCTCGAGCGCCTTGTGCTCCTCCTGCGTCCCGCAGATGAACCGCACGCTCGCCATCCCGAACCCGTAGCGATCCAGCGCATCATGCGCCGCCGCGATCACCCGCGCATCGTCCGCCAGCCCGAGGTAGTTGTTGGCACAAAGGTTCACCACCTCCCTGCCGCCCGCCAGCGTCACCTCCCCGGCCTGCATCGACGTGATCACACGCTCGGTCTTGTAAAGCCCCTCGGCCTTCAACTCCTCCAGCCGCTCTCCCAGGTCCCCGTCAAACCTCTCGCCCGCACGCATCGCTCGCTCTCCTTTTTCCAGTCCCCGGGGCTTCTTCTGGCCGGAAATATCCCGGGGGAATCGCCGCCCCGCGGCGATGGGGGCAGCGCCCCCAACTCCATATCCAGGCGCACCGCCTCTCCCTTAAGGCTTCCCGCGCAATCACCCCGCCGTCAACCGCAAGCTAACCGGCAATCCGCGGACGCCCGCTCGCCTCCACCGTGATCTCCGCCTCCAGGAACACCTCCCGCGCCTCCGCCTGCGCCACCTTCATCTCCCGCGACGCGCTCACATGGATATCCTGAGCCCCGGCCCGCTCGGCTTCGGCCCGCGCGTCCGACTCAAGTGCCCCCTGCAAGGCCGCCATCGCCGCCTCCGCATCGCTGAAATCCTCCGGCCCGCGCTCCAGGTGCACCCGGAACCGCCCCTCTGCCGGGCTCGTCACAGTCCCGCTCCGCCGGATCGTCACCCGACCGACGACCGCGCCGATCGCATTCGCCACCCCGGCATGCTCCGGCAACACCATCCGGCACGACAACCGCTCGCCCACCGCCCCGTAATAGGCCGGCGCCGAGGCACCCAGGCCGACAACAGGCAGGTTCAGCCCCGCCTCCAGCCGCATCAAACCCCGGTGATGGTCCAGCCCCTTCTGCAACAGCACATGCCGCGCCAGCGCCTCCGGCGACAACCCGAAATCCACCTCCTCCTCGGCAAAAGCAGTCTCCAACAAGGCCAAACTCGTCTGATGCGTCAGCTGGTCGATGATCATCTGCGCCATCGCCATCGGCTCGGGGTTCAACCGATTGCCACTCCCCGTCCGCTTCCGCCCGATCAGCGCCACCGCCTTCTCGGCCGCCTCCCCGTCCCACTGCGCCTGCCGCCCCAGCACATGCGCCGCGTCCGACGGCGTCACGCCCGAGACCTGCACCAGGCCCCGCTTCACCAGCCGCATCAGCCCGGCCATCTCCAGCCGCGTCTTCAGCACCGCGCCCAGCGGTTGCACCCCGTCGCCGATCCGCTCCAGCAGCGCCGCATCCTTCGCCTGCAAACCGCCAGCCTCTACCCCCGGCACCGCCCGCACGAACCGCGCGTCATGCTCGCAGGGCGTCTCGCTCCGCAACTGCTCGTCCAGCACGCGGTGCACCAGCTCCGGCGCCTCCACCGCGATCAGGCTCACCGGCACCACCCGCCGCGGCCCCAGCCTCACACCACCGATCAGCCCCTCGTCCATCACGTGAACTTCGCTGTCCCCGCCAAGGCCCGTCGTCCGCATCGCCACGGCTTCCACCATCGTCCGCCATGGCCCGACCCTCGCCCCGGCAGGGTCGATCGCCGGCTTGCCACCCCGCAACACGGCAACATCCGTCGTCGTCCCGCCAATGTCGGACACCAGCGCCTCCGTCTCACCCGTCATCCAGCACGCGCCCACGATACTCGCCGCCGGCCCGCTCAGGATCGTCTCGATCGGCCGCTCCTTCGCCTGCCCCGCCGAGATCAGCGCGCCATCGCCCCGCACCACCATCAGCGGCGCATGGATCCCCAGTTCGACAAGCTTGCCCTCCGCCTTCTCGATCAGACGCGCGATCATCCCGATCAGCCGCGCGTTCAGCACCGCCGTCAGTGCCCGCTTCGGCCCGTTCAGCCGCGCCGACAGGTGATGCGAGCACGACACCGGCTTGCCCGTCGCCGCCCGGATCATCTCCGCCGCCCGCAGCTCATGCGCCGGGTTCCGCGTCGCGAACTGGCTCGCCACGGCAAAGCCGGAAACGCCCATATCAGTCTCTAACCATGCCCAAAGCGCCGCTTCATCCAGCTTTGCCGCCTCTCCGCCTGCATGGGAATGCCCACCCGCGATCACCAGCGCCGGATCACCCCCCAACGCCTCGCGCAGCCCGTGCCCCTCGAGGTCACGCTCCCGGAACCCGATATAGACAAGCCCCACGCGCCCGCCCTGCCCCTCGACCAGCGCATTGGTCGCCAGCGTCGTCGAGAGGGAGGCCAGCCCGATCTCCGCCACATCCGCCCCGCTCTCCTTCAGAACGGCCGCCACCGCCTTGCCGATCCCCTCGGCCAGGTCGTGCCGCGTGGTCAGCGCCTTGGCGCTCGCCACCACCTCGCGCTCATCCCTGATCAGAACGGCATCCGTATAGGTCCCGCCGGTATCGACCCCCAGCAAAAGCGCCATGCGCCTCTCTCCTTGTGCTTCGCTGTCAGCGGTTTACCGGCTTTTCAGCCCCGGTCCATCCCGTTTGCGGCATCATCCAGTCGCCCCACCGCCCAGCGCGCCGCATCCGCCACCGTGGCGTCCGGATCCTCGCACAACCCCTGCGCCACCGGCCGCAGCGCCGGCGCCCCCGAATTGCCGATCGCGTAAAGCACGTTCCGCACGAACCGGTCCCGCCCGATCCGCTTGATCGGGCTGCCCGAAAATCGCTCGCGAAACCCGGCATCGTCCAGCGCCGCCAGCTCCGCCAGCCCCGGCGCCGTCAGGTCGTCGCGGGCGTGATATTTCACCTCCCGCGCCTCGACCGCGAACTTGTTCCACGGGCACACCGCCAGGCAATCGTCGCAGCCATAGATCCGGTTGCCCATCTTCGCCCGCAGCTCTTCGTCCACCGGCCCCTTGTGCTCGATCGTCAGGTAGGAAATGCACCGCCTCGCATCGAGCTGATAAGGCGCCGGGAACGCCTCTGTGGGGCAGACATCCAGGCACGCCCGGCACGACCCGCAATGGTCGCTTTCGGCGGGATCAGTCTCTAGTTCCAGCGTCGTGAACACCGACCCGATAAAGAACCAGTTGCCCAGCTCCCGGCTCAGCAGGTTGGTATGCTTGCCTTGCCACCCCAGCCCCGCCGCCTGCCCCAGCGGCTTCTCCGGCACGGGCGCCGTGTCGACGAAAACTTTCACATCCCCGCCGCCTTCCGCAATCAGCCACCGCGCCAACCGCTTCAGCCGCTTCTTGACCGTGTCGTGATAATCCCTGTTCCGCGCGTAAACCGACACCGTGCCGACCTCCGGCTCATTAAGCGTCGCCATCGGGTCCACATCCGGCGTGTAACTCTCCCCCAGCACGATCACCGACTGCGCCTCGGGCCACAGAACCTGCGGCGCCCCGCGCCAGTGGCTCCGCTCCGCCAGCCACCCCATCTGCCCGTGCCGCCCCTTGTCGAGAAACTCCGCCAGCCGCCCCGGCACCTGCGGCACATCCCAAGGCCGGCACACCCGGCACGCGTCAAACCCCTCCTCGAGGGCCCGCGCCACAAGCCTGTCCTTCAGATCACCCATGCTTCTTCTGGCCGGAAATATCCCGGGGGAGGCGTTGAAGCCCGCAGGGGTTCAACGACGGGGGCAGCGCCCCCGAACACGGTCCACGATCAGAAATCCAGGTCCGCATAATGCGCCGGCTGCGGAAACCCCGGGATCTGGTCCGCCAGGATCCCCCTGAAGGCCGGCCGCGACTTGATCTTCGCATACCAGTCCTTCACGATCTCCGACCGGTTCCAGTCCACGTCACGGATATAATCCAGCGAGCTCAGATGCGCGGCCGCCGTGAAATCCGCCAGCGTCATCACGTCCCCGGCCAGCCACCGCCGCTGGTCCAGCAGCCAGGTCATGTAATCGAGGTGGAACTTGATCGCCTTCGCCCCGGCCTTCACGTTCGAGCTGTCCGGAAACCCCTGTTTCATCACCTTCTTGTTCACCCGCTCATAGAGCAGGTTCGAGGTGACCTCGCTGTGAAACTTGTCGTCGAACCAGCTGACCAGCCGCCGCACCTCGTACCGCGCCTCGGCCGATTTCGGCATCAGGGGCGGCTCGGGATACTTTTCCTCGATATATTCACAGATCGGCGTGCTCTCCGCCATCATCCGGTCGTCGAGCTTCAGCACCGGCACCTTGCCCGCCGGGTTGCGGCGCAGGAAATCCGGGCTCTGCTCCCAGTATTTCTCCTCCACCAGCTCGCACTCGATCCGCTTCTCGGCCAGCACGAGCCGCACCTTGCGGCAAAAGGGGGAAAGGGGAACGTGATAAAGCTTTGCCATGACCGTCTTGCTGTTCTGCGCCGGGCTGCGTTCCTCCATGCCCGGAATATCGGCGTATTTCAATCCTCGAAACAGGCCGATCTCCCGTCGCGGCGGATCGTGGCCGCCCCGTCTAGGATCGAAGCCGCCCGTTTCCGGACATAGGCCGAGGGGTTCGCGGCCGACCGTCCCTTCGGGTCCGGAAGCACCGCCGCCAGCCGCGCCGCCTGCGTCGGCGAAAGCTTGTCCGGCCCCACGCCGAAGTAATGCCGCGCCGCCGCCTCGACCCCGAACACCCCCTCGTCGAACTCCGCGACGTTGAGATAGACCTCGATGATCCGCCGCTTCGGCCAGACGATCTCGACCACCGGCGTGATCATCGCCTCCAGCGCCTTCCGAAGCCAGTTCCGCCCGTGCCACAGGTACACGTTCTTCACCGTCTGCTGGCTGATGGTCGAGGCGCCGCGCCCGCTGCCCTCCTCGATCGCACTGCGGATCGCCGACATGTCGAACCCCCAGTGGTTGCAGAACTCCGCATCCTCCGCCGCCACCGCCGCCCGCGCCATCACCGGCGCGATGTTCTTCAGCGGCACCCACACGTGGTCGATCCGGCCCAGCCGCGCCTCTTCCTGCCGCATGTAGATCGTCTTGGGCGGGTTCAGCACCCGGTGCGCGACGATCATGCACCCCGCCACCAGCGCCACCAGCAGGATCAGCCGCACGCCCCAGCGCCACGCAAGCGCCAACGGGCGAAACCCCCGTTTCGCCCGGCCGCCCGTCTTTTTCGTCTTTGCCGGTTTGCGCTTGGCCATCCCGTGTCCGCTACAGCGCCCGCAGGTGTCTTTCAATACCGGCGATCCGGATCCCGCGCGTCAGAACGAACAGGCCCAGACCCGGATCGAACACCCGTAATCGTACTGGTTGCAGTATCCCATGGCGATGTTCTCGGCCCCGGCGCGGCTCGGGCTGTGACCCCAGCCCCAGCCATTGTTGGCGCCCACGGCCATCGCCGCGCAGGTATTGTAGAAGGTCTTGATCTGCGTGCAATTGCCCCCGCATTCCTGGTTGACGCGGTTATACGCCTCCTGCTGCGACGGGTAGCTGTGCGACCAGCCATAAGCCCCCCCCGGGCCAAAGCCCACCGCACCCCAGCAATACTGATACCCGCACTGCCCGGCCGCCACCGGCCCGGCCGCAAGGCCAAGCGCCGCAACGGCGCCGGAAATAAACAAACGAATTTTCATTAGTGATTCTCCCAGTTACCCTGGGTCAGTATCCGCCATTTCCGGATTTTCGCCAAACTTCAGCAACTTGGGAAAGTCATATTATTAACCCGCAGGTCCGCACCGCCCCTGCGATGGCACCGGTCACGGCGTTCTTCTTGGTCCAAATATCCCCGCCGGAGGCATCCGACAGCACGCCGGGCCACAGGCGGCGACGATCGCGCGCCCACGGCCCGGCATGGTCCCGATCCAGACCCTATTCCGCCGGAATCGCCTCGTCCTCGATGCCAAGCGGATAGTCCAGTTTGTTCAGCATCTCGGTCGGGCAGATCTGAAGGAAGTTGCCCTTCTCCAGCTCCCAGTACTGCAGGATGTCCTGCGCCCGCCGGCTGCCGGTCTCCTCGGCATGCCGCTCGATCAGCTCTTCCAGCTGTCCCAGCCAATGCTCTTCCGTCACCGGGCAGACCACGACCGAGGTTGCGTTGATCAGGTTCCGCGCCTTGCCGTCCGGGTCATAGAGATAGGCCATGCCCCCGGTCATCCCGGCGGCAAAGTTCGCGCCCACCTCGCCAAGGATCACGGCAACGCCCCCGGTCATGTACTCGCACCCGTTCGAGCCGCAGCCCTCCACGACCACATGCGCGCCCGAGTTCCGCACCGCGAACCGCTCGCCGGCCCGGCCGCTGGCGAACAGGTAGCCCGCGGTTGCGCCATACAGCACCGTGTTGCCGATGATCGTGTTGTCCGCCGCCACCAGCGGGCTCATCTGCGGCGGGCGCACCACGATGGTGCCCCCCGACAGGCCCTTGCCGACATAGTCGTTGGCATCGCCCGACACCTCGATCTTCAGCCCCGGCGCGGCAAACGCCCCAAGGCTCTGCCCCGCGCTGCCGGTCAGCTTCACCGTCAGGTGGTTGGGCTGCAGCGCGTTGCGCATCCCGAAATTCCGCACGATATGGCTCGACACCCGCGTGCCCACCGTCCGGTCGGTGTTCTGCACCGCGTAATGCAGCTGCATCTTCTCGCCATCGTTCAGGAACCGCGCCGCATCCCGCACGATCTCGGCATCCAGCGTATCCAGCACCTCGTTCCGCGGCTTGTTGCGGTCATAGACGATGTCCTTGGCCCCATCCACGGTGATCAGCATCGGGTTCAGGTCAAGGTCGTCCAGATGCGCCGAGCCCCGGCTGACCTGCGTCAGCAGGTCCGCCCGCCCGATCACCTCGTCCAGCGACCGCGCACCGATGCTGGCCAGGATTTCCCGCACCTCCTGCGCGTAGAAGGTAATGAGATTCACCACCTTGTCCGCATTGCCGGTGAACTTCGCACGCAGGCTCTCATCCTGCGTACAGACACCGACAGGGCAGGTGTTCGACTGGCACTGCCGCACCATGATGCACCCCATCGCGATCAGCGCCGCGGTGCCGATGCCGTATTCCTCGGCCCCCATCATCGCCGCCATCACGATATCGCGGCCGGTCCGCAGGCCCCCGTCGGTCCGCAGGGTGATCCGGTCGCGCAGGTGGTTCATCGACAGAACCTGGTGCGCCTCGGTCAGCCCCATCTCCCACGGCAGGCCCACGTACTTGATGCTGGTCGCCGGGCTCGCCCCGGTGCCGCCATTGTGACCGGAAATCAGGATCACGTCGGCCTTCGCCTTGGCCACGCCCGCGGCAATCGTGCCCACGCCCGATTGCGCCACCAGCTTCACACAGACCTTCACGGTCGGGTTGATCTGCTTGAGGTCATAGATCAGCTGCGCCAGATCCTCGATCGAATAGATATCGTGGTGCGGCGGCGGGGAAATCAGCGTCACGCCGGGCGTCGAATGCCGCAGCCGCGCGATCAGCTTGGTCACCTTCATGCCGGGCAGCTGCCCGCCCTCGCCGGGCTTCGCGCCCTGCGCCACCTTGATCTCCAGCTCTTCGCACTGGTTCAGGTACTCGGCGGTCACGCCGAACCGGCCGGATGCCACCTGCTTGATCTTCGCCGACGGGTTGTCGCCATTGGGCTCCGGCGTGAAATGCGCCGGGTCTTCCCCGCCCTCGCCACTGTCCGACCGCGCGCCGATCCGGTTCATCGCCACGTTCAGCGTCTTGTGCGCCTCCGGGCTCAGCGCGCCCAGGGACATCCCCGGCGTCACGAACCGCTTCCGGATCGCGGTCACGCTTTCCACCTCTTCCAGCGGAATAGCCTTGCCCAGCGGCTTGATCGCCATCAGGTCGCGCAAATGGATCGGCGGGTTCGCCTGCATCGCCTGGCTGTACCGCTTCCAAAGCTCGAAGCTCGCCTTGTTGCACGCCATCTGCATCATGTGCATCGTCTGCGCGCCCCAGGCATGGGTCTCGCCCGACTTCCGCGCCTTGTAGAACCCCCCGATCGGCAGGATATCCTTGCCGCCCTTGAAGGCCTGCTTGTGCACGTCCTGCAGCTTCGCCTGGATCCCGCTGACCCCGATCCCGGAAATCCGGCTGGTCAGGCCCGGGAAATACTCCGCGCACATCGCGCGCGACAGCCCCACCGCCTCGAAGTTCAGCCCGCCGCGATAGGACGAAATCACCGAGATCCCCATCTTCGACATGATCTTCAGCAGCCCCTGGTCGATCGCCTCGCGATACCGCGCCACGTTCTCGGTCAGCCCGCCATCCAGCAGCCCCCGCTCGATCCGGTCGGCCAGGCTGTCCTCGGCGAGATAGGCGTTCACCACGGTCGCACCAGCGCCGATCAGCACGGCGAAATAATGCGGGTCCATGCACTCCGCCGACCGCACGTTCAGGCTACAGAACGTCCGAAGGCCCTTCCGCGTCAGGTGGCTGTGCACGGCACTCGTGGCCAGGATCATCGGCATCCCGATCCGTTGCTCGCTCACCCCGGTATCCGACAGCACGATATGCCCGGCACCCGAGCGCACGGCATCCTCCGCCTCGGCCCTGATCCGCGCCAGCCCGTCGCGAAGCGCGTTCTCGCCCGGCGCGAAGGTACAGTCGATCTGCGTCACCTCCCCCTCGAACTCGCGCATCAGCGCGGCCCATTGCGCATTGCCGATGAACGGGCTTTCCAGCACCACGATCTCGGTCTGCGCGCCGCTCTCGTCCAGCACGTTCTTCAGGTTCCCGAACCGCGTCTTCAGGCTCATCACCCGGAACTCCCGAAGCGAGTCGATCGGCGGGTTCGTCACCTGGCTGAAATTCTGCCGGAAGAAGTGGCTCAGCGGCCGATAGCTCTTCGACAGCACCGCGCTCGGCGTGTCATCCCCCATCGAGGCGACCATCTCCTTGCCGTCTTCCGCCATCGGCGCCAGCACGCTTTCCAGCTCCTCGATCGTGTAGCCCGCCGCGATCTGCCGCCGGCGCAGCTCGGCCCCGGTGTAAAGCGGCTTCTCCGTCACCCCGGCCAGGATCTCGTCCATGTCGTTGATCTTGCCGACCCACTCGCCGAACGGCAGGGCGCGCGCCAGTTTGTCCTTGATCTCGGTGTCGTGGTACAACTGCCCCTTCTGCATATCCACGGCCAGCATCTGCCCCGGCCCAAGCGCGCCCTTCTCGCGCACCGTGGCCTCGTCGATCGGCACCATCCCGGCCTCGGACCCGGCAATCACCAGCCCGTCACCCGTCACCACGTACCGCATCGGCCGCAGCCCGTTCCGGTCCATGCCCGCACAAACCCAGCGGCCATCGGTCATCGCCAGCGCCGCGGGCCCGTCCCACGGCTCCATCACCGAGTTGCAATAGGAATACATGTCCCGCCATGCCTCGGGCAGCTCCTCGGCCTGCTTCGACCAGCTTTCCGGCACAAGCATCGTCTTCGCCATCGGCGCGCTCCGCCCGGCCCGGACCAGAACCTCGAAAACAGAATCCAGCGCCGCCGAATCCGAAGACCCGCCCGCGATGATCGGCTTGATATCCTCGGCATGATCCCCGAACGACGCGCTCGCCATCCGGATCTCGTGGCTCTTCATCCAGTTGATGTTGCCCTTCAGCGTGTTGATCTCGCCGTTATGCGCCAGCATCCGGAACGGCTGCGCCAGCCACCATTGCGGGAAGGTGTTGGTCGAATAGCGCTGGTGATAGATCGCGAAGGCGCTGATGAACCGCTCGTCCTGCAGGTCGGGATAGAAATCCGCCACCTGCTCGGCCAGCATCATGCCCTTGTAGATGATGCTCCGGCAGCTCAGGCTCGCGATATAAAGCCCGTGAATCCCCGCCTCGGCCACGGCCTTCTCGATCCGGCGGCGGATGACGTAAAGCTCCCGCTCGAAATCCTCCTCGTCGATCCCCTTGGCGTTGGAAATCAGGATCTGCTCGATCTCGGGCCGCGTCGCGTTGGCCTTCTCGCCCAGAACGCTCACATCCACCGGCACGTGCCGCCAGCCATAGATGTAATGCCCCATGCGGATGACTTCCGTCTCCACGATCGTCCGGCAGGTCTCCTGCGCGCCGAAATCCGTCCGCGGCAGGAACACCTGCCCCACGGCCATCAGCTGGTCTTCCCGCGGCTCGTGCCCGGTGCGCCGCACCTGGTCATAGAAGAACGGCACGGGGATCTGGATGTGAATGCCGGCACCGTCGCCGGTCTTGCCATCGGCATCCACCGCGCCCCGGTGCCAGATCGCCTTCAGCGCATTGATCCCGGCATCCACCACCTTGCGGCTGGGGGATCCATCCACCGACACGACAAGCCCGACGCCACAGGAGGAATGCTCCTCCTCCTCGGAATACATGCCGTTCTCGGCCAGCCACTTGCGCTTGGCTTCCTCGTTCTTGGCCCAGTTGGTGTCGAATTTGGTCATGGCATTATCCTTTCGCGGATAGGCTGTTCGGCGCGGCAATGCTGCTGATTGCCTCGCAGTCGTATTGTGGCTGATCGCTCGCGAACCCCGGTTCATCGGGATAGATGATCTCAACTGGCTCTGCGATTTCCGGCATCTCTGAACCGTCGATGCGACCTGTCCCACTGCCAGCATCAATCGCATGGCTGTCTCGATCCAGATATTGTTCGCCTGTCCAGAAGAGATCCAAGGAGTTCAGCGTAAAGCGGTATTCGGACGAAAGCTTCGTGAAAACGGTACGATCAAGAACCAAGGTCTCGTCCGTCAAACGCATTTCGCCTGTGAAACGTGCAGGAATGGGGTCGATGAACGGGGCGATAATCATCAGCGCGGTATGATCGAAAACATCGCGGCCTGTTTCCATAAGTTCACTGACGGATACAGGGTCGCGGTCCTCCGCAATGTCGATCAGGTTGAAATCACCGTCGTCGTTCCAGTACACGACGGACCCGCCTTCAAGATCCGTGATTTCAGTCGAGACGGACAAGTCTTCGTCAATTTCCCGGTAGAGCAAGAAATCTTCGCCGCCAACCGAGCAGGTAAAGACCTTCTCAAGCTGGCAACCCCGCTTCTGGACAGCGTAAACCGGGTTACAGGCCTCCAGCGGCATCTCCTGCCACATGGCAAGATCGGCGTGGCCAAGCGACGGCGCGGCAGAAACCGCCACGAGAGCGGCCGCCATCCGACACCATGCCCTGTTGATCCCCGTCTTCACTGTTGACCGTTCCTTCATCCGATGGGTCAGGCCACCTGACCCGTCTGCCGCCGGGCGCTTCTCACGGCACCGACGCAATACCGACAAAATACCGACGTTATACCGACGTCGCATGTCACTCCGCCGCGATGGCCTGCCGGCCACCGTCGAGATCCTCCAGGATCGCCTCGGCCGCGTCCCGCCCGTCGCGGATCGCCCAGACCACAAGGCTGGCGCCCCGCACGATGTCGCCCACGGCATAGACCCCGTCCATCGCCGTGCGGCCGGTGGTGAACTCCGCCTTGATCGTGCCCCAGCGGGTCACGGCAAGCTCTTCCACGCCCCACAGCGTCGGCAGTTCCTCCGGCTCGAAACCCAGCGCCTTGATCACCAGATCGGCAGGCTCGTCGTAATCGGCCCCCTCGATCTCCTCCGGTGTCTGCCGCCCGGTCGCATCCGGCGCGCCAAGGCGCATCTGCTGCACCTTCACCGCCGTCACCGGGTCGCCGACAAAGGCCTTGGGCGCGCTCAGCCATTCGAACACCACGCCCTCTTCCTCGGCATTGTCCACCTCGCGCTGGCTGCCCGGCATATTCTGCCGGTCGCGCCGGTACAGGCACTTGACCGAGGTCGCCCCCTGCCGCACCGCCGTGCGCACGCAATCCATCGCCGTATCACCGCCGCCGATCACCACCACGCGCTTGCCCTCGGCGTTCAGCTCGCCGCTCTCGAATTCCGGCACGTCATCGCCGAAGCTCTTCCGGTTGCTCGCCGTCAGGTAATCGATCGCCCGCACGATGCCGCCGGCGCCAGAGCCCGGACCCTGCAGGTCACGGCTCTTGTAAACCCCCGTCGCAATCAGCACCGCATCGTGCTTTTCGCGGATCTCCTCGAAACTGATATCCTTGCCCACGTCGCAATTCATCACGAACTCCACGCCGCCCTTCTCGAGCTGTTCGTTGCGGCGCATGACCACGTCCTTCTCCAGCTTGAAGCCGGGAATGCCATAGATCATCAGCCCGCCCGACCGGTCGTAGCGGTCATAGATCGTCACCTGCACACCGGCGCGGCGCAGCATGTCCGCCGCCGCCAGTCCGCCGGGGCCCGCACCGATGATGCCGACCGACTCGGGCCGTTCCTCCGACGCGGTGATCGGCTCGACCCAGCCTTCCTCCCACGCGGTATCGGTCAGGTATTTCTCCACCTGCCCGATCGTCACCGTGCCGTGGCCCGACTGCTCGATCACGCAGTTGCCCTCGCACAGACGGTCCTGCGGACAGATGCGGCCACAGATCTCCGGAAAGGTGTTGGTCAGCTGGCTCAGCTCGTAGGCTTCCTTCACCCGGCCCTCCGCCGTCAGGCGCAGCCAGTCGGGGATGTTGTTGTGCAGCGGGCAGTGGCTCTGGCAATAGGGCACACCGCACTGGCTGCAGCGGCCAGACTGCTCCTTCGCCTTCTCGGCGGCATACTCGGCATAGATCTCGTGAAAGTCCTGGTTGCGTTCGGTGGCTGAACGCTTTTCAGGCATGGACCGTTCTACAGTCACGAATTTCAACATAGGCTGCTTTGCCACGGGGCCGTCTCCGAATTTCCGAAATACCGGCCTTCTTTACTTTATGGTAATCCGGAAATAAAGTCAGAACGACTGACCTATTACGAAAATAATTGCTGCAATCCGCGCTTTTTCTTTACCCTTCAGTAAGATTTTAAGTCCGAACCGGACCTAAATCAAATCTTTCTCCTGAAACTCAGTGGTTTATAGCTGGGCCAAATCTCCTCACCCGCCGGAATTCCGCCGATGCCCCTCTTCCACCTCGTCATCATCGCCCTGATTCAGGGGCTTACGGAATTCCTGCCGATCTCCTCCTCCGGCCACCTGATTCTCCTCCCCCACCTCACCGGCCTGCAGGATCAGGGCCAGGCCATCGACGTCGCCGTCCACGTGGGCACCCTCTTCGCCGTGCTGATCTATTTCTGGTCCGACATGCGCAAGGCCATGCTCGGCCTGCCCCGCCTCCTCATGGGCCGCGCCGACACCGAGGGGGCGAAACTCGCCCTGCTCCTGCTGGTCTCCGCCGTGCCGGTCATCGCCTTCGGCCTGATCCTCAAGCTCACCGGGCTCGACATCTACCTGCGCTCGGTCGCGGTGATCGCCTGGGCGATGCTGATCTTCGGCATCCTGCTCTACTGGGCCGACCAGTTCGGCGAGACCACCCGCTCCCAGAAGGACTGGACGCTGACCGATGCCATGGTCGTCGGCGTCTGGCAGGCCATCGCCCTCATCCCCGGCACCTCCCGCTCGGGCATCACCATCACCGGCGCCCGATTCCTCGGCTACAACCGCCACGACGCGGCGAAACTCTCGATGCTGATGTCGGTGCCCACCATCGTCGCCAGCGGCGTTCTGCTCTCGGGCGAGGCGATGCTCAACGCCGACCTCGCGCTCCTGAAAGACTGCGGCATCGCCGCCGCCCTGGCCTTCGTCGCGGCCCTCTTCGCGCTCACCATCATGATGCGCCTCCTGCGCACCGTCAGCTTTACGCCCTACGTGATCTACCGGGTGATCCTCGGCATCATCCTGCTGTTTGTCGCCTACGCCTAGGCGCCCCGCAGGTTCGAGGCCGACCGCTTGATGTCGTCATACTGCCCGTCCGGCCGGAACCGCCACAGGTAATCCGGCAGCACCGCCTCCATCGCCACCGGGTCGATCCCGAGGTCGGCAAAGGTCTTCACCCCGTCCGACACCACGTTGTCGTCCTTCAGCGTCTGCACCTGGTCACGGGTGATCTGCGGCGGCACGAGGCCCAGTGTGATCGCCTGCACGAACTCCATCACCCCGGCCATGATCGAGGCGATCCAGAACGGGATGTTGATGATCATCCGCCGGCGATGGATCACCCCCAGCATCTGCTGCATCAGCTCGCGGAACGTGTTCACGTCCGGCCCGCCCAGCTCGTAGATCCCCGGCGCGGCCGTGCCCTTCACGCCCATCTCGGCGGCGGCGGCCACATCGTCGACCCACACGGTCTGGAACTTCGTCGAGGCCCCGACAACCGGCAGGATCGGCCCCCACCGGGTCATCCCGGCAAAGCGGTTGAAGAACGAATCCTCCGCCCCGAACATCACCGACGGCCGCAGGATCACGGCATCGGGGAACGACTCGAGAATGGCGTTCTCGCCCTGGCCCTTGCTCTGGCCATAAAGCGTCTCGGCCTCCGCATCGGCCCCGATGGCCGAGATGTGCACCAGCCGCGCCACGCCTTCTTCCTTGGCGATCCGGCCGATTCGCGCGGCCCCCTTGTTCTGCACCGCGTCGAAATTGTTCTTGCCGCCCTTGTCGAACGTGCCCACGCAATTCACCGCCGCATCCGCCCCGCGCAGCACCGAGCGCACGCTCTCGTCATCGCGGATATTGCACAGCACCGGCTCGACCTGGCCGACGACGCCATAGGTCCGCACATAGACCGCCTCGTTCGGGCGCCGCACGGCCACCCTGACCCGCCAGCCCGCCTTGGCCATCCGCCGCGCGATATACCGCCCCAGGAAACCGGAGCCCCCGAAGATCGTGACGAGTTTTGACTTGGGCATATGCTGGCCTCCGCAGTCTTGCCGTTCACCCCTCTTCCTAGCCTCCCGCGCGGGCTTCGACAAGGCGTGATGCCCGATTGCCGGCCCACCGGAAAATCGCCGTTGACAGCGCCCCGGCCCCCGGCTAAACGGCGTCCTCACGACACCGGCCCAGGTGGCGGAATTGGTAGACGCGCTAGCTTCAGGTGCTAGTGTCCGTATGGACGTGGAGGTTCGAGTCCTCTCCTGGGCACCATTCCCCAAAACTTGCAAACTCTGGCCTGCACGGGCCCCGCTGCCGCCAAACGGTTTGACATCACGCGTCAAGTGTGGGCTTTCCCCGACCCAGCAATGCAAGGGTTTCAGAACCAAGTGCCGGACCAGACACCGCCTACATCCCGCCGACTGGTCGCCGTCGTGGTCACCCACAACCGGCTCGACAAGCTCGGGCCCACCATCGACCGCCTGCTTGCCTCCGGGCCCTCACTCCTCTCCGCCATCGTCATCGTCGACAACGCCTCGACCGACGACACCGCCGACTGGCTCGCGACCCAGACGAATCCGCGGCTCGATATCGTCACCAGCAAGGTAAATCTCGGCGGCGCCGGCGGGTTCGAGACCGGCATGCGGCATGCCGTCGCGCGGCACGATCCCGACTGGCTCGTGGTGATGGACGACGACGCCCGCCCTCTGCCCGGCGCGCTCGCGGCCTTTCACGCCCTGCCGCCCGAAAAATGGGACGCCATCGCCGCCGCCGTCTATTTCCCCGACGGCCGGATCTGCGAGATGAACCGCCCCTCGCGCAACCCGTTCTGGCACTGGCGCCTGTTCCTGCGGACCTTTCGCAAGGGACGGAACGGCTTCCACATCCCCCATGCCGAATACGACGGCGACGGCTGCGAGATCGACGTGACCTCCTTCGTCGGCTTTTTCATTTCCCGCCGCGCCCTTGACATGGCGGGCTTCCCCGACGGCCGTCTGTTCCTCTATGGCGACGACGGTCTCTATACCCTCGGCCTCACCCGCGCGAGCGGGCGCATCGCCTTCCTGCCACAGGTGGCCTTCGAGCACGATTTCACCACCTTCGGCGGCTCCGGCGCCGCCAAGGGGCAAAGGTTCCGGCCGCTGTGGAAGATCTACTACCATCACCGCAACCTGCTCCTGCTCTACCGCATGGCCGCCGGCTGGCTGTTCTGGCCGGCCCTGCTGATCGTGCTGCCGAAATGGTTCTCCAAGGTCCGCCACCACTCCGGCTCCCGCCGCGCCTTCCTGCGGTTGATGAGCCGGGCGGTCTTCGACGGGCTGTTCAACCGCCTCGATGTCAGCCACGACGCGGTAAAGCGTCTGGCCGGGCCCGAGCCGCACGAATGAAGGGCCGCGCTTGCCCGTCAAGGCGCCATCCCTGCGGATGCCCGCCTGTCCCGACACGCGAACACTGGTGATTTCTGTCCATGATATGCTAGACAGAGAGCAAGATTGAAAACGGCTTGAGGCCTGGATCGTATAATAATGACAAATCGCAGCTCAGCCGCCCGGGATGGGGCGGCAAAAGAGGGCCAGCCGGGCAATTCCGACGACCCGAACACCGGACAGGCAACGCGATCCGGCAACACCGGCGCGGGTGGTGACGACGCCATGCCTTTCGCGTCCCGCCGCCGCCCCGAGACTGAGCCCGCCGAGGAACCCGCCCCCGTGCGCCGTCCGGTTTCGGTCGGCACGACCGGCCCCGCGACCGGCACGGCGAAACAGCCCGCCCGCAGGGCCTCGCCGAACCCGGCCGCAGCCCCCAACAAGACCCCCGCCGGCGAAAGGCAGCAGGCCGCGCCCAAACAGCCGCCTTCCGGCCCGGCCGGCGGCCAGCCGGACGAGAGCGCCCAGCCCGCGGTTCGCCCGGTGGCCGGGCCTGCCAGGCTGAAGAAACGGCACTGGGGCCTGATCACCTCTTTCCTGTTCCTGGCGGTCATCCCCTTCGTGGCGACCGTGGCGTATCTCTTTACCGTGGCCGAAGACCAGTACCACTCGATCGCCGGTTTCACCGTCCGAAGCCAGGAGCAGGGCGGCGCCAACGAGCTCCTCGGCGGCCTGGCCGATTTTGCCGGCGCCTCCACCGCCTCCGACAGCGACATCCTCTACGAGTTCATCCAGAGCCAGGAGATGGTCCAGGCCGTCTCGAACAGCATCGACCTGCGCGCCCATTATTCCCAGTACTGGCCCAACGACTGGGTCTTCTCGATCTGGAACGACGCCACGCAGGAAGACCTGATCTGGTACTGGAACCGCATGGTTGGCGTGTCCTACGATTCCTCGACCGGCCTGATCGAGGTTCAGGTCAAGGCCTTCGATGCCGACATGGCGCAGGAGATTTCGCGCGAGATCGTCTCGATCAGCCAGGCCCGCATCAACGAGTTGAACCTGCAGGCGCGCGAAGACGCGATGAGATATGCCCAGGACGATCTCGACGAAGCCATCGAGCGCCTCAAGAACGCCCGCGAGGCAATCACCGAGTTTCGCACCCGCTCCCAGATCGTCGATCCGGAAACAGACATCCAGACCCGCATGGGCGTGATGACCAGCCTGCAACAGCAACTGGCCTCGGTTCTGGTGGAGTACGATCTGCTGCGCGGCACCTCTAGCGAGAACGATCCCCGGCTTCGCGAAGCCCAGCAGCGCATCGACGTCATCCGCGACCGGATCGCCATCGAGCGGCGCAACTTCGCCTCGTCCAGCACAGAAACCGGAGGCGTCAGCCAGGATTACCCCTCCCTGATCGCCGATTTCGAGCGGTTGAGCGTCGATCGCGAGTATGCCGAGCAGGCCTATACCGCGGCCCTGACCGCGCTGGAAACCGCCCGAGACGAGGCCAACAGGCAAAGCCGCTACCTCGCCACATATATCAAGCCGACGCTGGCACAGGCCTCCGAATACCCGCAACGCCTGATCCTGACGGGCCTGGCGGCGCTGTTCCTGCTGCTCTTCTGGTCGATACTGGCGCTGGTCTACTATTCCATCCGGGATCGTTCCTGAGGCTCGCGATGATCCGCTTCGAGAATCTGTCGAAAAGCTTCTGGATCAAGGGAAGGCAGAAGGTCGTCATCGACAACCTCAACCTGACCCTTCCCAGCGGGCGGTCGCTCGGCTTGCTGGGGCGGAACGGCGCCGGCAAGTCGACCCTGCTCCAGATCATCGCCGGCACGATGAACGCCGACAGCGGCCGCATCGTCAGCGACGGGTCGATCTCCTGGCCGGTCGGGCTAGCCGGGGCCATCCACCGCGACCTCAGCGGCGCCGAGAACGTCAAGTTTCTCGCCCGCATCTATGGCGTGGACACCGAGGAGCTTATCGCCTTTGTCGAGGATTTCTCGGAACTGGGCGATTTCTTCAACATGCCGGTCCGAAGCTACTCGTCGGGGATGCGCTCGCGGCTGGCATTCGGGGCGTCCATGGGCATCCATTTCGACACCTACCTCGTGGACGAGGTGACCGCGGTCGGCGATGCGCGGTTCAAGCGGAAAAGCCAGCAGGTCTTCAAGAACCGCATGGCCACCTCCAGCGCCATCGTGGTCAACCACTCGATGGCGGGCCTTCGGAACTTCTGCGATTCCGGCCTCGTGCTCGAGAATGGCAGCGTGACCTATTTCGAGGATCTCGAGGACGCGATCGCGTATCACACCGAACTGATGAAATGACCCGGACGCGCCGCCCTCCGGGTTGCGGCGCCCCGGCCTTTCACGTTTAACACGCTGAACACGTAACCGCGCGGGGCGCGAAGGCATGGCGACAGGAAAACTCCTCATGGTGGGGGCCGGGCTGTCCGGCGCGGTCATCGGCCGCACACTGGCCAAGGCCGGGTTCGACATCACCGTGGTCGACGCCCGCCCTCACATCGGCGGCAACTGCCATACCGAGCGTGACGAACAGACCGGCGTGCTGGTCCATGCCTATGGCCCGCATATCTTCCACACCGACGATGCCGAGGTGTGGGACTACGTGAACGGGTTCGCCACCTTCAAACCCTACATCAACCGGGTCAAGACCACCGCCCGCGGACAGGTGTATTCGCTCCCCATCAACCTGCACACCATCAACCAGTTCTTCGGCTCCACGTTCCGCCCCGAGGAGGCCCGCACCTTCATCGCCGAGACACAGGCCGACGCCACCATCGCCACACCGCGGAACTTCGAGGAGCAGGCCCTGAAGTTTGTCGGCCGCGACCTCTACGAGACCTTCTTCAAGGGCTACACGATGAAGCAATGGGGCTGTCACCCGTCCGAGTTGCCCGCCTCGATCCTCAAGCGCCTGCCACTGCGTTTCGACTACAACGACAACTACTACCGCCACCGTTTCCAGGGCCTGCCCGAGCATGGCTACACCGAGATGATCGCCCGCATCCTCGAGCATCCCTCGATCGCCGTTCACCTGGGCACCCTCTTCGACCGGTCGCAGGCCGCCGAATACGACCACGTCTTCTATTCCGGGCCGCTCGACGGGTTCTTCGACTACCGGCTCGGCCACCTGGGCTATCGCACGCTCGATTTCGAACGCTTCACCCATGATGGCGATTACCAGGGCTGCGCGGTGATGAACTACGGCGATGCCGACATCCCCTACACCCGCATCACCGAGCACAAGCATTTCGCCCCGTGGGAAAGCCACGAGGCGTCCGTCTGCTACCGCGAATACTCGCGCGCCTGCGGGCCGGATGACATCCCCTACTACCCCATCCGGCAAGTGAGGGAGAAAGCGCTGCTGGCCGATTACACCGCCCTCGCCGAGACCGCCGGAAACACCACCTTCGTCGGGCGGCTCGGCACCTATCGCTACCTCGACATGGACGTGACGATCCGCGAGGCGCTGGATACCGCCCGGGGCTTCCTCGACGCCTTGGAAACCGGCCACCCCGTCCCCACCTTCTTCAGATCGCCGCTCTGACCCCGCACCGGGCGCCCGCACGGGCACGGCTTTGACGATTGACATGAATTGCCGCGCCGGTGAAAAGTCCGCGCGCAGCAAGGGGAAAAGGCAACATGGCGAACCATCTGTACCGCAACGACCTGCCCGACGGGCTCGATCTCGGCCCCGTGGTGGCCATCGATTGCGAGACGATGGGCCTCAACCCGCATCGCGACCGGCTTTGCGTGGTGCAGCTTTCCGGCGGCGACGGCAACGCGCATATCGTCCAGATCACGCAGGGTCAGACCAGCGCGCCCAATCTCGAAGCCCTGCTCGTGAATCCCGACGTGCTCAAGCTTTTCCACTTCGGCCGGTTCGACATCGCCGCGATGTACAACGCCTTCGGCGCGCTGGCCGCCCCCGTCTACTGTACCAAGATCGCCAGCAAGCTGATCCGCACCTATACCGACCGGCACGGGCTGAAATACCTGCTTCAGGAACTGCTCGGCATCGACATCTCGAAACAGCAGCAATCCTCCGACTGGGGCGCGGCCGAGCTGACCGGGGCCCAGCTCGATTACGCCGCCTCCGACGTGCTCTATCTCCACCAGCTGCGGGAAAAACTCGACGAGCGCCTTTCGCGGGAAGGCCGCACCGACCTCGCCAACGCCTGTTTCGGTTTCCTGCCCACCCGGGCGAAGCTCGATCTCGAAGGCTGGCCCGAGATCGACATTTTCGCCCACTGACAATGGCGCGGCGGGACAATCTTCATTCCCGTATCGTGGCATGGATGAAGATCATCCTGCCGCTGGCCGCGCTCGGCATCCTGTCGACCCTGTTCCTGATTTCCAACAACTTCCACCCCGACGAGGCGCTGCCGATGGTCGATATCGACCTCCAGCAACGCGCCCAGGATCAGGGCGCCACCAACGCCACCTTCGCCGGCGTCACAAGTTCTGGCGACGAGGTGATCGTCCAGACCGTCCGCTCACGCCCCTCGCCCGAAGATTCCCGGCTCTTCCTGGCCGAGGACGTGACCGCCGACTTCCTGCTCAACTCCGGCGCCAAGGTAAAGATCACCTCGGATCGCGGCGAGATGAACCAGTACAACCAGACAGCCTCGCTGGCGGGCAACGTCCATATCGAAACCACCACCGGCTATGTGATGGAGACCGAGCTGCTCAAGGCGCGGTTCGACGACCTCTATGCCGAAAGCCCCGGCCCGGTCGAGGGCACCGCCCCTGCGGGCGATCTATCGGCGGGCCGGATGGTACTTGAGAACGACGCCGAAACCGGCAATGCACATTTGCTTTTCACCGACGGGGTCAAGCTGATATACCAACCGCAAATTTCCGAGGAATGACTCCCGTGCTCGATTGGTTCAAAGCATTTGCCGCCACCCTCTTTCTTGCTGTACCCGGCCTCGCCGCGGCACAGGGCGCCCAGGTCGCCTTCGGGAACATGCAGGAGAACAGCAACCTCCCGGTCGAGGTGACCTCCGACAATCTCGACGTCGACCAGGAGGATGGCACCGCCATCTTCACCGGCAACGTCAAGATCGGACAGGGCGACATGCGCCTTTCCGCGCCGCGCGTTCTGGTCGTCTACAAGGAGGACCAGAGCGGCATCAAAACCCTTCAGGCGACCGGCGGTGTCACGCTGGTCAGCGGGCAGGATGCCGCCGAGGCCTCCCGCGCGGACTACAATATCGAGACCGGGATGATCGAGATGCAGGGCAACGTGCTGTTGCTGCAGGGCGCGAACGCCCTATCTTCGGAAACCATGGTCGTCGATACACGCGCAGGAACCGCCCGCATGTCCGGCAGGGTCAAGACCGTCCTCAACCAGGGGGGCGAGGAATGACCGTGGCCGAACGCCGCCTGCACCTGGCGCATCACAACACCGGGCTTACCGTCAAGGCGATCCGCAAGAGCTACAAGAAGCGCGTCGTCATCCGCGACGTCTCTCTCGAAATGGAACAGGGCGAGGTGGTGGCCCTGCTCGGCCCCAACGGCTCGGGCAAGACGACGACGTTCTACGCCATCGCCGGGCTGGTCTATCCCGAAGGCGGGCAGGTGATGATCGACGGGCGCGACGTGACGACCCTGCCGATGTACCGCCGCGCCAAGCTGGGCATCGGCTACCTTCCCCAGGAGATGTCCATCTTTCGCGGCATGTCGGTCGAGGATAACATCATGTCTATCCTCGACATCTCGGAACGCGACCGCCACAAGCGCCGCGAAAAGCTCGAGGGGCTGCTGTCCGAGTTCTCCATCGAACACCTCCGCCGCGTGCACGCGCTGGCGCTGTCCGGCGGGGAACGCCGCCGGGTCGAGATCGCCCGCTGCCTCGCCGCCAACCCGAAATACCTGCTGCTCGACGAACCCTTCGCCGGGGTCGACCCTATCTCGGTGGGCGATATCCGCCGCCTCGTCGCCGATCTCAAGACCCGCGGCATCGGCGTGCTGATCACCGATCACAATGTCCGTGAAACGCTCGAGATCGTCGATCGGGCCTATATCCTGCATGACGGCCAGGTGCTCATGTCCGGCAGTCCGAAGGATGTTGTCGCCAACGAGAATGTCCGTCGTGTCTATCTCGGCGACAATTTCCGGATATCCTGAACAACGTCCGGCACTTGCCCGCGTTTCCCGTCATCCCCCCGTCATACTCCATTGACAAGCGCCGCGGAAAACGCGTCAATTGTCACATGAACTTCTGGCTTAACGTCTGTCGTCGCATGGGACCCGCATCACCGGGACGGCGCAGGAACAAGCCGGAAGCATGCTGCCACGTGTTTTTTGGATCAGGCTTTTCCGGGGGCGTCACTCTGCCGCCGGCCGATCCGTCGCGTCACTAAGAGGAGGCACGATGCGCTATCAGATCAGTGGAAAACATATCGACGTCGGCGACGCCCTGAAAACCCATGTGGAGCAGGAGTTGCAGGGCGTCATCGAGAAATACGCCGAACGGCCCACGGATGCGCAGATCATATTTTCAAAGAGTTCGAGCGAATTCGCCTGCGAGGCGACCGTTCACCTCTCGACCGGGCTGACGGCGCAGGCCAAGGCGCAAGCCCATGAAATCTATGCCGCTTTCGACCAATGCTGCGAGAAGATGGAAAAGCAGCTGCGGCGATACAAACGCCGCCTGAAAGATCATCATCGCGCACGTGCCGTGCCTGTTGAACTCGCGGGCGCATCGTCCTATATCCTCGCGTCTGAAAAAGAAGGCGAGGATTCGGAACCCGAAAGCCTGCAGCCGATCATCGTGGCCGAGATGGAAACCAAGATACCGTCTCTCTCGGTCGGCGAAGCGGTCATGCAGATGGAGCTGGCAGGTGTTCCCGTACTGGTCTTCAGAAATGAAGGGAAGAACGGGCTCAATGTCGTTTACCGCCGTGACGATGGAAATATTGGCTGGATCGACCCCTAGAACGAGTAGCTGGGTATAGGGTACCGGGCCGTTTCCGCGGAGCAAAAGATGGACGTTTCAATGATCCTCAAACCTGAGGCCGTGCGTGTGTTGTCTGGTGTATCGAGCAAGAAGAGGCTCTTTCACGAACTCGGCATGATCGTCGAATCCGCCTATGATGTCAGCCACACCAACGCCGTCGACGCGCTGCAGGAGCGGGAAAGCCTCGGGCCCACCGGCGTCGGCCACGGCGTGGCCCTCCCCCATGCCCGGCTCGACTGTGTCGAGGAAGTGATCGGCGCCATGGTCGTGCTGGAAAAGCCGATCAATTTCGACGCGGTCGACCGCCAGCCGGTCGACCTCGTCTTTTCCCTCTTCGCCCCCAGCGATGCGGGCGTGGAACACCTCAAGGCGCTGGCGCTGGTCTCGCGCACCCTGCGCGACCCGGCGCTCTGCGCCAAGCTGCGGGCCAATTCCGACCCGGCCACGCTCTACACCATCCTCACGGAATCGCAGTCGGTTCAGGCCGCTTGAGCGGCGCTCAACCCCACGGCCCGAACCCGAACAGGATATAGTCGCGCTGATACACCTGCGCGGCCAGCGCCTCTATCTCTTCGTCGTAGATATCTGCCAGCGCGTGCGGGCTGTCCGCCTCCGCCGCGCCGGGGGCCCGGGCGTCGGGGTATCCCACCTCCCCCGCCAACCGCGTCAGCGCCGGCCGCATCTCCTCTTCCCGCAGGATAAGATCCGGCAGCACGAACTGCGCCATGCCCTGCAACGCCGCCGACTGGCTCGCCCAGTGCGCGTCGACCCGGATACTGGTCTGCCCGTTCAGGTTGGCCTTCAGGAACTCGAGGAACGCGACAAAGGCCGCGCGATGCGCCGCCACGTCATACTCTTCCCCCGGCTGATCCCCGGGAATCGGCAGCTTGTGAAAGTTCCGCAATGTCTTGCGGATATCCGCGAACGTCCCCGGCCCGCGCGGAAGGATGCGTGAACAGAACACCGCATGTGCCCGGGCCACCGGGTGCCGCAGCACGGTAAAACTCCGGTGCCCCGGCTTGCTCCGCTTCCACTTGCGCAGCCCCTTCTGGTTCATCTGCGTCGGCAGCGTCTCGACCGGCACGCCGTCCAGATCCGCCAGCCACGCCAGCACCTCGGCCTCCGGTCCGCCACGCATCGGCATGAACAGAAGCGGCGCCCGCGCACCGGTCACGAATCCCGGCACCGCCGGCCCGCGACGCGGCTCGAAATTCGGTGTCCGTCCAAGGTTGAACCGGTCCAGCCCCGAAATCGCCCGCTCCATCGCGTCGAAATTCGACACCTTCTCGGACAGCGGGCTGGGGTTCTGCTTCTTCAGCGACTCGTCGAGCTTTTCCAGCCGCTCCTCCGACCCGAGGAACGCCGCCAGCCCGTTCATCACCTCGACATCCTGCAGGTCTTCGTAATCGACGTAGAACGCCGTCTGCCCGCTCACCTGCAGCCGGTTCATCAGGTAGACCTGGAACTCCTGCAGGGCGGCGACATGCTCCTCGAACTCCTTCGCATCGAAGTCGACCTTGCTGTCCTTGCGCCGCTTCACGTTTGTCAGCTTCCACTGCCCCGTCGCCTGCGCGATCTTGAACGAGACATAGCTCTCGGCCGGGTTTCGGGTCAGGATGATCTTGGCACAGCGCGGATCGTCCAGGCAGATATCCAGCACCCTTGGGTCATGGTCGTGGAAGAACCGGAACCCGCCCATTCCCTCGGTCCTGTCCCGGATCGTCGCGATCAGCGCGGCGGGGTCCGCCTCCCGGTCCGCCTGGGTCACGCCAAGGATATGCGTGGTATTCGGATAGCCGATGAAATGCGGGTTGAACACCTCGCCGTGACAGGTGAACCCCTCGAACGCGTTCAGGTTGGTCTCGAGGAAGTTCGACCCCGTCCGCATCTCCGCGAACACCACGAAATAATCGAACCCGTCCCCCATCCCGCGTTACCGCACCAGGTAGGGTTTGCGTTTCGATTGCTGCGGCTCGTGTCGGCCATGGGCCACCGGGAAATCCCCCATCAGGTAGGGGTGCATGCCCTGGTTCTTGAGGTTCTGCAGGAACTGACCGAACCCGGTCAGGTCGGCCATCTTCGGCACCTCCGCCAACCCGCGTTGATACTGCTTGCCGATCTCGTCGATGACCGTCTGCAACGGCTCCATCGGCGCCTCGATGAACTCCGCCAGCGTCCAGATGCGGATCCGCGCCTTGGCCCATTCCGAGCGCAACGTCTTCAGGTGCTCGCTCTCGATCTGCTGCAGCAGCGCGGCTTCCTTGCGGATGTCCGCGAAGTTCTTGTTCGACTTGAACAGCGGAATGGCCCACGCCCCGGTGATGACCGAAACCTGCGCGTTCGGGTCCTTGGCGATATCCCACTCTATCTGCTCGATCATGTCGCGCGGTCCGAACTGGAAACACTGCCGCTCGCCCCGCGTGTTCCAGATCAGGTTGGTCAGGAAGGCCCGCTTGTTGTAATCCCGCAGCTTCGCACTGTCGCTCAGCGCGCCGTTCATCACGTGCTGCCCGTCGGAATATTCCACCCGATCCTCGGCGAACAGGTGGCCATGCACCCGCGCGCCGGTGGCCTTGGCCAGCCACGGCTCGAAATTCTCGAACAGGTCGCTGAACCCCTCGAACACCGAGTACTGCGCACAGGTCAACCCGCCCTCGCGCCCCGGCGCGGGGAACCGGCTCTGCATGTAAAGCCCCGGCCGCCCCCGCGTCCGCCGCTCGACGGCTTTCGAGAAGATCCGGTCGATCTTGCCCGGGTTCGGCTCGGTCCGCTTCATCGCGCTGTCCTGGTCGGTCAGGAACGCATCGTAAAGCCGGTTGGCGAACGGCCAGATCTTCCGTGCCACGAAGCAATCCGACCGGCGCAACAACTGCAGGTGATCATCGTAGAAGATGTGCGGCTTGCCCTGGTAATCGAACTTCGACAGCGTCAGAGACCGGCTCTCGATCTTGCGGGAATAAAGCCGCGCCAGCGTCTGGAAATAGCTCTCGTCCGGGATCCACACGCGCCGGAAATACCGGTCATAGGCCTTGCGCTCCGGGTCTTCCAGGATGGCCGACAGCGTCTGCCGCGTCAGGCACCACCACTGGCTGCCCATATGCGGCACCACGCCGTTGGGAATCCGCCGCCTGTACCCCACCGCGCGCTGGAACTGCACATACTTGTCGAACAGGTACCGCTGCTGCCGCCACGAGAAGGGAAAGCGCAGCGTGAACCGCTCCTGGTCCAGCCCGCCGATCGTCCACGGCACGTCAGCCGTCGTCGCCGACTCGATGAAATCGGTGGTCTGCCGGTCGGCGAGATAGTCGATCAGCTCCTGCACCGGCCGCAGCGGAAGACAGGCTCCAGAGGCAAGGTAGACATGCCGCACATCGGCAAACTCCTCCAGCATCGTCTCGCCCGCGGCCTGCGTCGCGGCCACAAGGCCCCACGTGCCCCATTCGCACCGGTGCCGCTTGACGAAACGCACATCCTGCAGGTCCGACATCGCGTTGACGAACGCAGTGTAGGTCTTCGACGGCACGTTCCTGTCGACGTGGAAGACGATCGGACAACCGGCCGCGGCCCAGTGCCGGGCGACCTGCTCGGCCCGGTCGAACGCCGTATGAACCAGCATGATGATGCCGACGCTCATGGCCGAACCGCCCTTTCCCTCACGCCCAGTTACCCTTTGACATCAGTCCGAGTATCTCTAGTTGCCGCCAGTTTATATATTTTTCCGACCAATTGCACCAAAGCTCTGGATTGTTGTGGATATTCTCGGCGTAGGCCTTGTACTCCACGCTGCCGGAATAGTGCTGCCGCCGCTTCAGCTCCTCCTCGGCCTTCCCCGGCAGGGTATCGAGGAACTTGGTATGAAGCAGCACGCCGCTCGCCTTCTCGCCGCCCCACTGGTCATAGGTCAGGTTCAGCCCCCGCGGCAAAAGCGTGTGGGTCGAGCTGACATAGGCATAGCGCCGATCCCATTTCACCAGCGGGATCTTGTTGAGTGCCGGCGCCTTCTTGGGCCGGTCGGAGAAGAAGACCCGCGCCCGCGGCCCGCCCTGGATCCACAGGTTCCAGTAGGACCGGTTCCTCTCGATCATGTAGTTGCCCGGGTCGAACCACGCGGCAATCTCCACCGGGTCCTGCCCGGGGCGATAGGTCACCGCGTCGATCCGGCCCTTGGGGTACATGTCCAGCAGCATCGCGCCGAACGACCGGATGCCCGAACTGTCCAGCCAGTCGGTCAGCGCCCGCACCGGCCGCGTGTCGCAGAACGGGTAGACGAAAAGCTCATCGGGATCGACCACCAGCGTCCAGTGCCCGTCGCCATATTTCCGCTGCAGCCAGTTGAGCCAGTCGACCCCAAAGCGCGACCGCTTGTAGCTGGCCTTCGTCGTCCACAGCGACACGTCGGGCTGCCCGGTCAGGTACTCCCGCCCGCCATCGTCGCTGTCATTGTCGACCATCAGGAAATGCGACACGCCCAGCTTGCGGTAATACTGAAGGAAATAGGGCAGGCGCACGTTCTCGTTCCGGAAGGTCGAGAACAGCAGGATATCGCCGGGCTTGATCTGCTCGGTCCGGTCGCGCACCGGCTTCACCGCGAAATGCTTGCGCCACGCCCGGATCTGGGCCCGCTTCCGGCGCAGCCGCATGATATATGACTGCCAAAGGCTCACTGCTTCCTGCCCTGCTTCCGCGCCACTCCGACGCCGGACATTACGCCCCGATCATTAACGGAAGCCTGCCTGCTGCCAAACGCCTGAAAACTGGCTGATCCCCCCGGCCCCGGCAACGCGGCCCCCACCTCGTTTGCGTCACAATACGCAAGCCTCTGAAAATGGCAACAAATCAGGGGGGCCGCCAGCAGCATGATCATATCCAGTTGCCCCGCGACATCAGCCCCATCGCCTCGAGCTGCCGCCAGCTTTTCAGCCTGGTCGACGCCTCGCACCACAGATCGGGGTTCTCCACCAGCGCATCGTAATAGGACTCGTAAAGCGCGCTGTTGGCGAAATGCTCGCCCCGTTCCTTCTCCTCGGCCGATTTATCCACGATCGTATGAAGGAACTTCGTATGCAGCAGCAGGCCCGAGGTCTCCTCTCCGCCGTGCTCGTCATAGACCTGGTTCAGCTCGCGCGGCAAAAGCGCATGGGTCGAGTTGATATACACGTACCGCCGGTTCCACTTCACCAGCGGCACTTTCCCCATCGTCGGCGCGCGGCGCGGCTCCTCGGCAAAGAAACACCGCGCCCGAACCCCGCCCTGGATCCACAGGTTCTGATGCGCGGGCTGCTTCTGGATCATGTAATTCCCCGCATCGAACCAGCACAGCGCCTCGAACGGGTCTTCGCCCGCGCGGTACTCCTGCGCCTTGACCGGCCCCTTGGGGTACATGTCCAGCATCATCGTCCCGAAGGAACTCCGCCCGGTCCGTTCCAGCCATTCGATCAGCGCGGGCAGCGGGCGCGTATCATGATGCGGATAAATCAGGATCTCGTCGGCATCCAGCGTCAGGCACCAGTGGCCGTGCGCGTGGCGGATCATCAGCCATGTCAGCCAGTCCAGCCCGAAGCGCGACAGCCGGTAACTCTCGGGCGTCGACCAAAGCGACACGTCGGGCTGTTGCGCCAGGTATTCCCGTGTGCCGTCATCGCTGGCGTTGTCGACGAACAGGAAATGCTGCACCCCCAGCTTGCGGTGATGTTCCAGGAAAAAGGGCAATCGCACCGCCTCGTTCCGCACCGTCGACGCCGCAAGGATCGCCCCGGGTGCGATCTGCGCCGTCCGGTCGATCACCGGCGAAAGCTGCCGCCGCTTGCGCAGCGCACGGAACAACAGCCGCCGCCGCTTCCAGCGCAGCCTGTATTTCGTCGACGCCTCCGCCAGCCAGCCCATCTTGCCCGATGTCCGTTCCCTGCAGCCTCGGAGTCAGAATCGGCGTTATTTGTCGTAATGTCCAGTTTGGTGCCAGCGCCACGCGT
Source organism: Roseovarius sp. (assembly GCF_965228755.1). Lineage (GTDB taxonomy): Bacteria > Pseudomonadota > Alphaproteobacteria > Rhodobacterales > Rhodobacteraceae > Roseovarius. Next base: position 21,986 of record NZ_CBDDIG010000013.1, on the reverse strand, counting down.
CGGCGATCATCTCGGCCAGCGTGGACCGCTTCGGCTCCCAGCCCAGCTCGGACTTGGCCCGGGTCGAACCCGACACCAGCTTGGTGCAGTCCCCCGGCCGCCGCGACCCTTCGATCACCGGCACCTCGCGCCCCGTGGTGGCACGCGCATGGTCGATCACCTCGCGCACGGTGAATCCGCTGCCGGTGCCCAGGTTGAACACCCGGCTGCCGCGCTGATCCTCCAGCCATTTCAGGCCAAGCACATGCGCCTCCACCAGGTCCATCACGTGCACGTAGTCGCGGATGCAGGTGCCGTCGGGCGTGTCGTAATCCGTGCCGAAGATCGTCAGCGCATCCCGCTTGCCGTCCACCGCGTCCAGCACCAGCGGAATAAGATGCGTCTCCGGCTGGTGGAACTCGCCCACCTCCGCCTCGGGGTCGGCGCCGGCCACGTTGAAATAACGGAAGATCACGCTCCGCATCCCGTGCGCCGCCTCGAAATCCGTCAGCATGTCCTCGATCGCCCGTTTCGAAGCGCCATAGGCATTGATCGGGTACTGCGCACAGTCCTCGTCGAGCACGACGTTGTCCTGATCGCCATAGGTCGCGCAGGTCGACGAGAACACGAAATCGAGACACCCGGCATCCACCGCCGCCTGCAACAGCATCACCGAGCCCGTCACGTTGTTCTCCCAGTAAAGGCCGGGATCCCGCATGCTTTCACCCACCTGGCTCAGCGCGGCGAAATGCATCACCGCGCTGGGCCGGTAGGCCGCGAACACCTGCGCCAGCCGGTCACCGTCGCGCAGGTCGCCCTGCTCGAACGGCCCGAACTTCACCGCCTGTTCCCAGCCGGTGCACAGGTTGTCATATGTTACGGGCGTATAGCCCGCCGCCTTCAGGCACTTGCAGGCGTGAGAGCCGATATACCCGGCGCCCCCGGTGACCAGAATGTTCGTCAAACCACGCCTCCGCGGCTACTGGGCGGCCTTCTCGGCGTGAACCACTTCGTTGAGATATCCCCACAGGTCGTCACGCAGGTCGTCGCGCGCCAGCGCGAAGGCCACCGTCGCCTGCAGATAGCCGGCCTTCGAGCCACAGTCGAACCGCTGCCCCTCGAAACGGAAGCCATAGACCTCCTCGCCGTCCTCGCGCGCATCGGCGATGGCGTCGGTCAGCTGGATTTCACCGCCCGTGCCCGAGCGTTTCTTGTTGAGCTGCTGCAGCACCTTCGGCGTGAGGATATACCGCCCGATCACCGCCAGGTTCGACGGCGCCTCGCCCGGCGCCGGCTTTTCCACCAGCCCCTTGGTCGACACGATCCGGCCCATGTCCTCCTTGACGTCGAGCACGCCGTAGGCGCTCGCCTTGTCCTCGGGCACCTCCATCGCCGCGACGATGTTGCTCTGCGTCTCCTCGAAAGCCTCGACCATCTGCGCCAGGCAGGGCTTGTCGGCGGCGATGATGTCGTCGGGCAGCATAACGGCAAACGGCTCGTTACCGATCAGCCTCCGTGCGCACCAAACCGCGTGGCCCAGCCCCAGCGGCTTGGCCTGCCGGATATAGGCGATCTCGCCGCTGTCCATATCGGTGCTCTTCAGGATTTCCAGAAGCTCGGTCTTGCCGGCTTTGCGCAGCGATTGCTCGAGCTGCGGCGCGTTGTCGAAATAATCCTCAAGCGCGCTCTTGCCGCGCGAGGTGACGAAGATGAATTCCTTGATTCCTGCGGCACGCGCCTCGTCGATGGCGTATTGCACCAGCGGCCGGTCGACCAGCGTCATGATTTCCTTCGGCACAGATTTCGTCGCCGGCAGAAACCGCGTTCCAAGCCCGGCGACCGGAAAGATCGCCTTCGACACCTTTTTACGCATGAGCAGCTCCTCGCTCTGATTTCGGGCCTTCTCTACACCAATTCACCGGGGTGCGCACGGGTCCGAAGGAATTTCATCTTCAATCAAACGTCCTTGGGCGAAAATTCTCTCAGTATGCCGGCAATTGGTACTCCCTTGGGCGGCCATTTCCCGAAAACGGGCTCAGGCAATGTGCATCGCTTGCATCATTTCCTCGATCCTGTCCACATCTTCCGGGTTGTTCAGCTCCCAGAACTGCCGCCCGCGCGCCTCGACCTCGACGCACAGAATCGTGTGGCCGTTCTCCATGAAGCGAAGCTGCTCCAGCCCCTCCAGCCCTTCCAGCGGCCCGGCCTCCATCCCCGGATAGGCGCGCAGCGCCTCGGGGCGGTAGGCATAGACACCGATATGATGGTAAACCGGTGTCGGCTCGTCATCGGCATAGGTCTGGCCGGTATAGGGCACGACCTCCTTCGAGAAATAGAGCGCGTGCCTTTCCCGCGTGAACACCGCGGTCGTGCCCCCCACGCGCCCCTGCGCCCGGTCCTCGAGGAAGCTGCGATGCGCGCGTCCGTCACAGACCAGCACCGGCGTCGCCACGTCCGCCCCGTCGTCCCGGCGCATCCCGGCGATCAGCTCTTCCACGAACCACGGCGGCGTCAGCGGCGCGTCGCCCTGCAGGTTCACGACGATATCGTAACCCCCGCCCAGCGCGTCCAGCGCCTCGGCACAGCGTTCCGTACCGTTCCGGCAGGCCTCCGAGGTCATCACCACCTCGGCGCCGAACCCCTCGGCGGCGGCGCGGATGCGGTCGTCATCGGTCGCCACCACCACCCGGTCGACCCCCTCCACGGCCCGCGCGGCAAGCCAGCTCCGCTCGACCAGCGATCGCTTTTCCCCCGTGGCCCCGGTCAGCGCGACCAGCGGCTTGCCCGGATACCGGGTCGAGGCATAACGCGCCGGGATGACGATCAGCACCCCCATCAGGCGGGCTTCAGATCCACGCCCGGCGCATAGGCGATGAAGAACGGGTTGGCGTACCCTTCCTTGCCATAGGTCAGCGGGCTGTGGTCATCGAACCGGACCACCTTGCCGCCCGCCCCCTGAAGCACGGCATGGCCGGCGGCGGTGTCCCATTCCATCGTCCGGCCCACGCGCGGATAGAGATCGGCCTCGCCCGTCGCGACAAGGCAGAACTTGAGCGACGATCCCGCGCTTTTCGAATCCTTCACCGCGTACTTGTTGATGTAATCGTCGGTCGCCTGGTCCCGGTGCGACTTGCTCGCCACCACCATCAGCGCGTCGTTGTCGGCCTCCGATACCCGGATCGGCGACAGCGCACCGGGGGTGTCCTTGTCGAACGGGCCGGCTTCCTCGACCGCGCTGCCATCGGCCAGCGTGTAGAACATTCGCTCCTTCGCCGGCGCATAGACGACACCGCGGGTCGGCACGCCATCCTCGACAAAGGCGATGTTCACGGTGAAATCGCCGCGCCGGTGGACGAACTCCTTGGTGCCGTCCAGCGGATCGACGATCAGGAACGTGTCAGCCTTCTCAGCATGCGACGCCGCCTGCTCCTCGGTCACCAGAAGCATGTCCGGAAACGCCTTGCGCAACCCGGCCGAGATGAGCGCATCCGCCGCCTCGTCGGCCTCCGTCACGGGGCTGTCATCCGATTTCACCTTCACGTCGAAATCGTCGGAATTGTAGATTTCCATGATCCTGTCGCCGGCCTCCAGGGCAAGGCGGCGGGCGACGGGGACGAAGTCGGAATAATTCAATGGGCTGCTCCGAATAGGGGTGGGGCCAACTCACGGCCATGTTGCTAGATCGGTCGGCGCCCCTTATGATACGATCGTAACGGGTCGGCAAGAAATCCGTGGCAAATTTCGAGCAGTTCACAGGCGGCAGGACAGATGTTTCAGCAAACCAGACCGCGATCTTCCGTTCAGTCTGCCTTCGCCATCGGCGAATTGATCTATCATGCCACCGTCCGCAAGGTGCGCAGCACGCATAACAACGCCTTTCTCGCCATCGCCGTCAACATGCTTCAGGCGGTCGTTCTCGTCGCCGCCTTCTACGTGATGTTCACCATCCTCGGCCTGCGCGGCGCCAAGCTGCGCGGCGATTTCCTGCTCTACGTGATGTCGGGCATCTTCCTCTACATCACGCACGTGAAATCGGTGGGCGCGGTCTCGGGGTCGGAAACCTCCGCCTCCCCGATGATGCAGCACGCGCCGATGAACACCATCATCTCCATCGCCGCCGGCGCGCTCAGCACGCTCTACATCCAGGCGCTGTCACTGCTGACCATCCTCTTCGTCTACCACGTTGTCTTCAAACCGTTCGAGATCGACCAGCCCGTCCTCGCCTTCTCCATGTTCCTGCTGGCATGGTTCACCGGCTGTGCCGTGGGGCTGGTGCTGCTGGCGATCAAGCCGTGGTTTCCGACCTTCGTCTCGGTTTTCACCCAGGTTTACCAGCGCGCCAACATGATCGCCTCGGGCAAGATGTTCGTCGCCAACGCCCTGCCGCCGACCATGCTGATGCTGTTCGACTGGAACCCGCTCTTCCACTGCATCGACCAGGCGCGCGGCTTCGTCTTCATCAACTACTTCCCGCGCAACTCGAATATCGAGTACCCGATGATCGCCGCCATCGTCCTGATCATGCTGGGCCTGATGGGCGAGTTCTACACGCGCCAGCATGTCTCCAGCAGCTGGGGCGCACGGCGGTGAGGGGCGCGCTCGTTCTCTTCCTGTGCCTCTGGCTTCTTCCGTCGGTTTCCCCGGCCCAGACGCTGCCCGCCATCTATGACGTGTCCGGCGTCGCCGCCAACGACACGCTCAACGTCCGCTCCGGCCCCTCGACCGATCACGGCGTGATCGCCAAGCTGTCACCCGACGCGACCGGCATCGAGGTGATCGATGCCGACAAGACCGGCGAATGGGGCCTCATCAACACTGGCGAGGCGTCGGGCTGGGTCGCCCTGCGCTACATGGCCCGCCAACCCGGCCAGCCCGACACCGGCCTCGCCCGCAACCTCGCCTGTTCCGGGACAGAGCCGTTCTGCTCCTTCAACCTCACCCCCGACCGCAAGGCCGAGATGACCCGCCTCGAAACCACCGTGCCCTTTGCCGATGTTCTCGTCGTGCCCTCGGCCAACCGGCCCGACCGGCACGCGCTGTTCGCCGATGGCGGCGATACCGTGGTCACCGCCATGGTCGGCCGCAACCAATGCTCCGACGGCATGTCCGACCGCGCCTACGGCCTCGGGATCGACCTGCTTGTGACCGACAAGACCGAGGTGAAGGTGTATTCCGGCTGCTGCTCGGTCGCGCCCTAATCCACCACCCGCAGCGTCAGGTTGATTCGCCCGCCCTTCGGCAACAGGGTCGAGGTGCCAAACCGTATCTTGTCGAGCCCGTGGTATAGCAACCGCGCCTGGCCCCCCAGCACCACCACGTCCCCCGACCGCAGCCAGACCGATTGCGTCTTCCCGCCCCGCGTTTCGTTGCCGATCCGGAACAGCCCCTCGTCGCCCAGCGACACCGACAGCACCGGCCAGCCGAAATCGGCCTCGTCCCGATCCTGGTGCATGCCCATCCGGGCGGCCTCGTCGTAATAGTTCACCAGGCAGCAATCCGGCATCCGCTCCCCGCTCACCAGCGCCTGCCAGATCGCCAGCACGCTCTCCGGGATCGGCGGCCAGGCCATCCCCTCCGGATGCCGCCGCTCGTAGCGGTAACCCTTGCGGTCCGAATACCACCCGTATCTCCCGGCCGAAGTCATCTTCACCCGCATCGGCTTGCCATAGGGCGTCATGGGCGAAAACAGCGGCGCCACCTCCGCCACCCCGCGGATATCCTCGACCACCCTCACCTGCCCCTCACGGTCGAGGAATCCCTCGTAAACATCCACGCCCCTGATCGTCTGCGTCGGCCTCATGCCACCCTCCGGTCCGAATCCGCGTCCTTCCTACCGCAATTGCTCCAATTTTGCAGGTTACGCCGCGCAGCGGCGCTTGCAGGGGCCTACCGGCCTGCCTATATACGCCCGGAAGCGCAGGACGGGCCTCGCCCGGTCTGCCCGAGTATCGGGGCCGGATGCCATAAAGGGTCCGGTCATCGTTGAAATCGCCTTAAGAAGAAGGGATCGAAAAACATGTCCAAAGTGATCGGTATTGACCTCGGCACCACCAACAGCTGCGTCGCCCTCATGGATGGCAGCCAGGCCCGCGTGATCGAGAACTCGGAAGGGGCACGGACAACCCCCTCCATCGTCGGCTTCACCGAAGACGAACGCCTTGTCGGCCAGCCGGCCAAGCGCCAGGCTGTCACCAACCCCGAAAACACCATCTTCGGCGTCAAGCGCCTCATCGGCCGCCGGGTCGACGACCCGGATCTCGCCAAGGACAAGAAGAACATGCCGTTCTCCGTCATCGACGGCGGCAATGGCGACGCATGGGTTTCCGTCCGGAACGAGAAGTATTCGCCCTCGCAAATCTCCGCCTTCATCCTCGGCAAGATGAAGGAAACCGCCGAAAGCTACCTCGGTGAAGAGGTGACGCAGGCGGTCATCACCGTCCCCGCCTATTTCAACGACGCCCAGCGTCAGGCCACGAAAGACGCCGGCAAGATCGCCGGCCTCGAAGTGCTGCGGATCATCAACGAACCGACCGCCGCCGCGCTGGCCTACGGGCTCGACAAGGAAAACACCCACACCATCGCGGTCTATGACCTCGGCGGCGGTACGTTCGACGTCACCATCCTCGAGATCGACGACGGCCTCTTCGAAGTCAAATCCACCAACGGCGACACGTTCCTCGGCGGTGAAGACTTCGACATGCGCATCGTCAATTACCTCGCGGACGAGTTCAAAAAGGAACACGGCGTCGACCTCACGCAGGACAAAATGGCGCTGCAACGCCTGAAAGAGGCGGCCGAGAAAGCCAAGATCGAGCTGTCCTCCTCCTCGCAGACCGAGATCAACCAGCCGTTCATCTCGATGAGCTCGAGCGGCCAGCCGCTGCACATGGTCATCAAGCTGACCCGCGCCAAGCTGGAAAGCCTCGTCGGCGACCTGATCCAGGCCTCGCTCAAGCCGTGCAAGGCCGCGCTGAAGGATGCCGGCATGTCGGCCAGCGAGATCGACGAGATCGTTCTCGTCGGCGGCATGACCCGTATGCCCAGGGTCGTCGAGGAAGTGACCAAGTTCTTCGGGAAAGAGCCCCACAAGGGCGTGAACCCCGACGAGGTCGTCGCCATGGGCGCCGCCATCCAGGCCGGCGTGCTCCAGGGTGACGTGAAAGACGTGGTCCTGCTCGACGTCACTCCGCTCTCGCTGGGCATCGAAACGCTGGGCGGTGTCTTCACCCGCCTGATCGACCGCAACACCACGATCCCGACCAACAAGTCGCAGATCTTCTCGACCGCCGAAGACAACCAGTCGGCCGTGACGATCCGGGTCTTCCAGGGCGAGCGTGAAATGGCCGCAGACAACAAGCTGCTCGGCCAGTTCAACCTCGAGGATATCCCGCCGGCCCCGCGCGGCATGCCCCAGATCGAGGTGACCTTCGACATTGACGCCAACGGCATCGTCTCCGTCGGCGCCAAGGACAAGGGCACCAACAAGGAGCAGAAGATCACGATCCAGGCGTCGGGCGGCCTGTCCGAGGAAGACATCGACAAGATGGTCAAGGACGCCGAGGAGAATGCCGAGGCCGACAAGGCCCGCCGCGGCATGGTCGAGGCCCGCAACCAGGCCGAAAGCCTGATCCACTCGACCGAGAAGTCGATGGAAGAGCATGGCGACAAGGTCGACCCGACCACCATCGAGGCGATCGAACTGGCCATCGCGGCGCTCAAGGACGAGCTCGAGAAGGAGGATGCCACCGCCGAGAAGATCAAGGCCGGCATCCAGAACGTGACCGAGGCCGCGATGAAGCTCGGCGAGGCCATCTACAAGGCCAGCCAGGAAGAGTCGGATGACGAGCCCGCCGCGGCCGACCGCAGCGGTTCGGACGACGACGATATCGTCGACGCCGACTTCGAGGATCTCGACGACGACAAGCGCGCGTGAGCTGCGCGACGGTTGACCGGGGGCCCGCTCAGGGCCCCCGTTTGACCTTTTGAAGGAGATCCGAGATGTCCAAACGCGACTATTACGAAGTACTTGGGCTCTCAAAGGGCGCGTCGGCAGACGAGATCAAGAAAGCCTACCGGAAGAAGGCCAAGGAACTTCACCCCGACCGGAACAAGGACAACCCCAACTCCGAGAAGGCATTCAAGGAGGCGGGCGAGGCCTATGACGTCCTGAAAGACCCCGAGAAGAAGGCGGCCTATGACCGTTTCGGCCACGCGGCCTTCGATGGCGGCATGGGCGGCGGCCCGCGCCCCGGCGGCATGGGCGGCGGCCACGGCCAGGGCGATTTCGCCTCGGCCTTTTCCGACGTTTTCGACGACCTGTTCGGCGACTTCATGGGCGGCGGCCGCGGCGGCGGACGCCAGCGCGCCTCGCGCGGGTCCGACCTGCGCTACAACCTGCGCGTCACGCTCGAAGAGGCCTATGGCGGCCTGCAGAAGACCATCAACGTGCCCAGTTCCGTCACCTGTGACGCCTGCGACGGCACCGGGGCCGAAGGCGGCGCCGAGCCCACCACCTGCCCGACCTGCTCGGGCATGGGCAAGGTCCGCGCACAACAGGGCTTCTTCACCGTCGAACGCACCTGTCCCACCTGTTCGGGGCTGGGCCAGATCATCAAGAACCCGTGCAAATCCTGCCATGGCCACGGCCGGGTGGAACGCGACCGCTCGCTCAGCGTGAACATCCCCGCGGGCGTCGAGACCGGCACCCGCATCCGCCTCGCCGGCGAAGGCGAGGCCGGGATGCGCGGCGGCCCGGCGGGCGACCTCTATATCTTCATCGAGGTGGCCCCGCACGAGCTGTTCCAGCGCGAGGAAAAGAACCTGTTCTGCCGCGTGCCCGTCTCGGTCAGCACCGCCGCCCTCGGCGGCGATATCGAGGTGCCCACCATCGACGGCGGCCGCAGCCGGGTGAAAATCCCCGAAGGCTCGCAAACCGGCCGCCAGATGCGCCTGCGCAACAAGGGCATGCCCTCGCTCCGCGGCGGCGCCCATGGCGACATGTTCATCGAGCTGGCGGTCGAAACCCCGGTCAACCTGACCTCGCGCCAGAAAGAGCTTCTGCGCGAATTCGCCGGTCTCAGCGAAGACAACAACCCCGAGAGCAAGAGCTTCTTCTCCTCGGTGAAAAGCTTCTGGGACTCGATGAAAAGCTGATCGCTCAACCCGGCGCGCCCCTCGGCGCGCCGGTATGCGCTTCAGGCCCCCTTACACTCGTAAAACCCGCGATAGCCCACCGTCAGCCCCGCATCGAGGGTCATGACAAGGTCGGCCGCCTCTTCCGTGGCGCCATCCACGCGGGTCACCTGCATCTCCACGCCCTCGGCGGCAAACCCGGCCTCCGCATCGCCCTGCAGTTCAACGAGCCGCCCGTTCACCTTCATCACGGCCGCGCCGCTGCCATCGGTGGCAAGAACTGCCGGGCTGTCCAGCGTCCGCAGGAACCGGCAATCCGCCGCGCCGTCCAGCACGCCGCCGATCTCGTCAACGCTCATCGCCTCGGCATCCAGCGTCTCGACCCGAACCTCCGACAGCGCCTTGTCCAACGTGGCCACCGGCGCCACCTCACCGCCTGACCGCGGCGGGATCGGTTCGCCACCCTCCTCGGCATGAGCGATCAGGTACTTCATCTCGGCAATCTCCTTGTTCTGCGCCGCGATGATGCTGTCCGCCAGCTTCCGCACGCGAGGGTCGGAAATATTCGCCCGCCCCGAGGTCATGATGGCAATCGAATGGTGCGGAATCATCGCCCGCATGAAGCTCCGGTCCTCCACCGTCACCTGGCTGCGCACGAGGTACAGCATCGCCGCGAACACGATCACGCTGCCCGTGAAGATCGCGATATTCGCCTTCCGGTTCGTATACATCGCCAGCATGAAGGACAGCATGATCACCGCCATGGTCGCGCCCATCAGCACCGCCATGTAGGCCCGCGTCTCGCTGAAAAGCGCGTGCGGCCAAAGGTAGGTGTTCAGGTACATCAGCCCGAACATCACCAGTGTCGAGGTCCCGATCATCGCGAAAAAGCGCCAGTAGGACATGGAAAACCTCCTTTCGTATCGATCCTCCCTGCCCAACCAACGGGGTTACAGCGCTGGAAGGTTCCATGACGTCCTGCGGCTTGAATTTCCGAAGCCGGGTGCGTATCTCCCTCTCAGGCAAGGACGACCTCGCCCGATCCACCGATCTTTCCACGGGACGACCCGGCACTTCATCGGAGACATCCCGTGCGCACCACCCTCGACCGTATCCGCCAGGCCCTCGCCTTCGAGATCCTCGGCATCCTCATCGTCACCCCGCTCTTCGCCTTCCTGTTCGATCACGGCATGGCCGAGATCGGCGTGCTCGCCATCATCAGCGGTACGCTGGCGACGCTGTGGAACTACCTCTTCAACCTCGGCTTCGACCACGCGCTCCTGCGCTGGCGCGGCACGGCCCGCAAGACCCTGCCCCTGCGCATCGCCCACGCCACCCTGTTCGAGCTGTCCTTCATGGCGCTCCTGCTGCCGGTCGTGGCCTGGTGGCTCGGCATCTCGCTCCTCGCGGCCCTGCTGCTCGACCTCTCCTTCGCGGTCTTCTACCTCGGCTACACCTTCGTCTTCACCTTGGGCTACGACCGCCTCTACCCGCCCGAGGCGCCGCAGCGGGCTTAACCCTTCGCTAACCAAACTCCCGCATCGTGAGGGGCATGAGCAACGTTCGTGCCTTCTCCGACCTGTCTCTCCCGCTCTTCGACAGCGATGACTGCGCCGCGCCGGCCAGCGATCAGGCGGCGAAACAACCCTCCTACCTCCGCGACCACCGCAAACGCCTGCGCGACCGGTTCCTCGCCGGCGGCCCCGCCGCCCTGCCCGATTACGAGATGCTCGAGCTTGTCCTCTTCCGCGCCATCCCCCGGCGCGACGTCAAACCCCTCGCCCGCGCCCTGCTCGATCGTTTCGGCGACTTCAACGGCGTCCTCTCCGCCCCGCCAGACCAGCTCGACACGCTCGACGGCGTGGGCGAGGCTGTGATCTGCGAGCTCAAGGTGGTCGAGGCCGCGGCCCACCGCCTCTCGCAATCCCGCATCCGGCAGAAACAGATCCTGTCATCATGGGACGCCCTGCTCGACTATTGCCGCACCACCATGGCCCACCGCCCCACCGAGCAGTTCCGCGTCTTCTACCTCGACCGCAAGAACACCCTCATCGCCGACGAGGAACAGGCCGAGGGCACGGTCGATCACGTCCCCGTCTACCCCCGCGAGATCATGAAACGCGCGCTCCTGCTCAACGCCAGCGCCCTCATCCTTGTCCACAACCACCCCTCGGGCGATCCCACCCCGTCGGAGGCCGACATCGCCATGACCCGCCAGGTCACCCGCGCCGCCGAGGCGCTGAACATCGTGCTGCACGACCATGTCATCATCGGCAAATCGCAGGAGCTCAGCTTCCGCGCCGAAGGCTACCTCTAACCCCGCTCAGCGCACCCAGACCTCGACCCGCCGGTTGATCTGCCGGCCCCACGCGCTGTTGTCACAGGCCATCGGCATCGCCTCCCCGAACGCCTCCGTCTCCAGCCCGATCCGCGACAGGTTCGCCGTCTCCGCGGCCTCGACCACGGCATCGCGCACCGTGTCCGCCCGCCGCTGGGCGATCTTCAGGTTCGCCAGCGCCGACCCGTCACTGTCACTGAACCCCACGAAGACCAGCCGCCGCGAATCGTAGAGCCCCACCTCCATCGCCCGCGCCAGCTGCTGCACGTTCGACCGCGATTGCGCGTCCAGCCGCACCGACCCGGTCTCGAACCGGAATGTCGTGGTCAGCCGGTCCAGCGGCGTCAGGAACGCCACCATCCGCTGCAGCTCCTCCAGCGACGTCTCCTCGCCCGCCTGCGCAATGGCATTGGCAAACCGGTCCCCCTGCTGATGGATCGGTATCTCCTCCGGCGCCTGGTCGACGAACCCGGCCCGCCGCATCACCAGCTGCGCCGACGGATCCCGCAGGTAGGCCAGGAATTCGCGCACCAGCTTGGGAAACCGCCGCGCCGGAAGATACAAGAACATCGGCGAGGTCAGCGGGTAATCCTCGGTCTTCACCGCCTGCCGCCCGGCCCGCAGCACGAAGCCGCACTCGCCCCTTATCGCCAGCTCCCACGCCGCGTCCGTCTCTGACCGGCTGGTCACGCCGATGGCAAACGGGTCCGCCGCCACCGCCTCGGCCAGCCCCGGCCCCGCCGGGTGAAACGTCACCGCCTCCAGCAACGACTTGAAGGCGGGCTTCAGAAGCCGGTCCTCCGTCGCCTGCCCCAGGCCAGAGCGTGGCCCATGCACATGCACCGCGATCGGCGCGTTCGGCCCGCCCAGCTCCTCCCAGTTGTCGATCTCGCCGGTCAGCACCCGCACCAGCTCCGGCACCGAGACAGACTGCACCGGGTTCGACGGCGCCACCACCGGCACCAGCGCATCCAGCGCGATCACCCGGCTGCCATTGCGCGAGGACAGGTCGCCGATCCCGGCCTCCCGCCCGCGCAACACTTCCTCGCGCCGCACCTCGCGCAGCGCCATCACGATATCGGCCTCGTCCGCCAGCAGGTCGGCAAAGCCCTCGTCGGTATTGTTCAGCCGAAACCTGAACTCGCCCAGCACCCGGTTGTCCTGCGCCGGGTCGGTAATCCGGTAGATCGCCTCGCTGTCCGAAATGATCTCGCGCCCCGCCTCGAAACTGTGGCGGATCGCGAACGCCTCAAGCAGCGCGGGCATCAGCACGCGGCCCACCGTCGGCGCGCCGGAAAACGTCACCCGCGCCACGAAATCCTCGAGATCGGGGCAACCCGGCCCCTCGCACAGCACGCCCGACCCATCGACGGTCAGCTCGCCATAGACCGTATCGACCCGGTAGAATTCGCCATCGAAGCCCAGCAGGTTGCCGGAAATCTCGACATCGCCGTCGCGCGACGTCAGCGTGACATCCTGCGCCAGCCCAACCCCGGCAAGCATGCAAAGAAGAAGTGCGGCGAAACTCGCCGCACGTACAATCGCCATGAAATGACTCCCGGCCGCAGCGTATCAGTTGCGGGCGATATTCAAGTCATCAAACAGGTTTTTCAACACCAGATAGTCACCAACCGCGTCACATTCCGGCATCGCCAGCACAAGTTCCTTCGCGGCCATCCGGTCGGTGCCGGATTTCTGCAGGATCTGTGCCTCGATATCGGTGTTGCAGTTGTCTTCCGTCACCTCGGCCTCGAGGTTGATACGGATCATCCCTTCCTTCAGCGCGGTGCCCGACGGGAAGGTATAGATTTCGGCCATCATCGGGTTGAACGCCTCGGCGTCGCCCAGCCGCGTGATGAACCCGCCCTCGCCCTTCGCGGCGCTGGCAAGATCACGGGCCGCCCCGGCCCAGACATGGCCGTCGGCCTCGTACCCCGCCTCGTATTCCAGCGCGTGGATCTGAAGGCCCTCCGGCCCGCTCCACTGCACGACGGCGCGGTCGTAATATTCCAGCGTACCGACCTCGGTATTCGCAACCGCACTGGCCCCGCTGGTGAAGGTCGCGATAAAGATCGCCGCCTTGTTGAGCGCGGGCACACTGATTTCTGCGTGCCCCTCGGCATTGGTCGCATCGGCGAACATCATGCCATTGTGATGCAGGGTGAACCGCTCGTTGGCCAAGCAGGGCGCGTTCAGCGTCAGCTTCACCATGGCCGCGGCCACAGCCTGCGCCTCGAAGCCAATGTCGCAGCCAAAGCTCGGCGCGGGCTCTTCGGTGGGCAGGTCGGTGATCGGCTCGTCTTCCAGCGCCGCCAGCGTCACCGGGTTGTCCGGCAGCAGCTCGGGCTGCGGCGCGGCCGAGGGCGGCACGGGGATGGCGGCGGTCAGCGCGATATCCTCAAGCTGAACCTGTTCCTCTTCGTCGACCGGCGCCTTGAGCGCCTGCTCCACGAGCGGAACGACATCCTGGATGGCACTGGCCGAGGCCACACGGACGGATCCGCCCGGCGCCGACCGGTCAGGGGTCTGCATATAGTGCTGCATGAAAAAGCCCGTTCCCACGGCACAGAACAACGTCCCGAGGATCGTGATAATACGTCTGGCACTGATCATGGCAAACTCCCGCACCGAAAAGATCAGCGGCAGGGATAGAAAGAGAAAAAGGCCGCCATGAGGCAGCCTTATGATTTGATTATGCTCAGGATAAGGCGCCCGGGATCAGACCAACTGGCCGTGGCAATGCTTGAATTTCTTGCCTGAACCGCACGGGCAGGGCTGGTTCCGCCCCGGATTCCCCCAGGTCGCCGGGTCGGATTCGTCGAACCCTTCGGGCGACGACGTCTCCTGCACGATCTGGCCGTCCTTCTCGGTTTCGGCCTGCGCCGCCATCGTCGCGCGCTGCTGTTCGATATCGGCCAGCATGGCCTGCTGCTCTTCCTCGGTCATCGGCCGGATCTGCGACAGCTTCTGCGTCACGTCCTGCCGCAGGCTGTCGAGCATCGTCTCGAACAGCTGGAACGCCTCGGTCTTGTACTCGTTCAGCGGGTCGCGCTGCGCGTAACCGCGGAAGCCCACCACGCTGCGCAGATGCTCCAGCGTCAGCAGGTGCTCGCGCCATTTCTGGTCGATCGTCTGCAACAGGATCTGCTTCTCGATGCTGCGCATGTTCTCGGCCCCGAAAGCGGCCGTTTTCTGCGCCATCATCTCGTCGGCGGCCTTCTCGACCCGCTCGGCGATGTCGTCGTCGTCGACACCTTCCTCGTCCGCCCATTCCGCCACCGGCAGGTCAAGGTTCAGCTTCTCGCGCACGGCGGCATCGAAGCCTTCCATGTCCCACTGGTCGGCATAGGTCTTGGGCGGCATGTACTGGTCGATCAGCTCGTCGATCACCTCGCCGCGCATGTCCTGCACGATCTCGCTCAGGTCCGACGCCTTCATGATATCCAGCCGCTGCTTGAAGATCACCTTCCGCTGCTCGTTCATCACGTCGTCGAATTTCAGCAACTGCTTCCGGATGTCGAAGTTGCGCCCCTCGACCTTGGCCTGCGCCCGCTCCAGCGACTTGTTCACCCACGGGTGAATGATCGCCTCGCCTTCCTTCATGCCGAGGCCCGAAAGAACCTTCTCCAGCCGCTCCGAGCCGAAGATCCGCATCAGGTCGTCGTCGAGGCTCAGGAAGAAGGCCGACCGCCCCGGGTCACCCTGCCGGCCCGACCGGCCGCGCAGCTGGTTGTCGATCCGCCGGCTCTCGTGCCGCTCGGTGGCCAGCACGAACAGGCCCCCGGCCTCGATCACCGCCTGCTCGTCGGCCTTGTGATCCGCCTCGATCCGCTGGCGGATCTCCTCGGGGTCCTTCTCCGGATCGGCGGCGATGGCTTCCATCACCTTGAAATCCACGTTGCCGCCCAGCTTGATGTCGGTGCCCCGCCCGGCCATGTTCGTGGCAATCGTCACGGCGCCCAGCTTGCCCGCATCGGCGACGATCTGCGCCTCCTTCTCGTGCTGGCGCGCGTTCAGGACGTTATGCTCGATCCCCGCCTTGGTCAGCAGCTGGCTCAGCATCTCCGACTTCTCGATCGACGTGGTCCCCACCAGCACCGGCTGCTTCTTCTCGTGCGCCTTGTGGATCGCGTCGATGATCGCGGTGTATTTCTCTTCCTGCGTCCGGTAGACGGCGTCGTCCTGGTCGATCCGGGCAATCGGCAGGTTCGTCGGCACCTCGACCACGCCCAGCCCGTAGATCTGCGCGAATTCCTCCGCCTCGGTCGCCGCCGTCCCGGTCATGCCCGCCAGCTTGTCATACAGCCGGAAGTAGTTCTGGAACGTTACCTGCGCCAGCGTCACGTTCTCGGGCTGGATGTCACAGCCCTCCTTCGCCTCGATCGCCTGGTGCAGACCCTCCGACAGCCGCCGCCCCGGCATCATCCGCCCGGTGAACTCGTCGATCAGCACGACCTCCTTGCCGCGCACGATGTAATCCTTGTCCTTCTGGAACAGCTTGTGCGCCCGAAGCCCCTGGTTCACGTGGTGCACGATCGTCGTGCTCTCGGGGTCATAAAGCGATTGCCCTTCTTCCAGCAGCCCGTGCTCGCGCAGCGTCGCCTCGAGAAACTCGTTCCCCTCGTCGGTGAAGGTCACGTTCCGGGTCTTCTCGTCCACCGTATAGTGATCCTCCGAAAGCGACGGGATCAGCTTGTCGATGGTCACGTAAAGCTCGCTCCGGTCCTGCGCCGGGCCGGAAATGATCAGCGGCGTCCGCGCCTCGTCGATCAGGATGCTGTCCACCTCGTCGACGATCGCGAAATGATGCCCCCGCTGGCTCATCTCCTTCAGCGAGGATTTCATGTTGTCGCGCAGGTAGTCGAAGCCAAGCTCGTTGTTGGTCGCATAGATAACGTCACAGGCATAGGCCTGCTTCTTCTCGCCATCCGGCTGCTGCGGGTAAACCACCCCCGTGGTCATGCCCAGCGCGCCGAAAACCTTGCCCATCCACCCGGCATCCCGCTTGGCGAGGTAATCGTTGACCGTGACGATATGCACGCCCTTGCCGGTCAGGGCATTCAGATATGCCGGAAAGGTCGCCACAAGCGTCTTTCCCTCGCCGGTCTTCATCTCGGAAATGTTGCCCTGGTGCAGGAAAATCCCGCCCATCAGCTGCACGTCGAACGCCCGAAGGCCCAGCGCGCGCCGCGCCGCCTCGCGGCAATTGGCGAAGGCTTCCGGCAGGATGTCATCAAGGCTCTCGCCCCCGGCCACCCGCTGTTTGAGGTCCGCCGTCCGGTCGATCAGCCCCTGGTCGCTCAACGCCTCGAACTCGGGTTCCAGCGCGTTGATCTTCTCGACCAGCGGCCGTGTCGCCTTTACCTTCCGGTCGTTCGCCGTCCCGAAAATCTTCTTGGCGACAGTGTTGATACCCAGCATAGCGTGTCCGTTCCGGTGTTTCGCAAGTTCGTGAAAGGCAATTGCTTGCCCCTGCCTCTATGCGCCCCTAGAACGGGGCCAAGCGGGCGGTCCTGCCTTGATCATAAGGCGATGTAAGGGGCCGCCGAACGAGTGTCAACGTAACAGGGCGCCGCGCCCTGATCCCGACCAGAAAAGGACAGCCCATGCCCGCATCCCTCCGCCCGATCCTCGCCGCCGCCTTCGCCGCGGCGATGGTGATGAGCTCCCCGGCACAGGCACAGGACACGGCCGATCCGAACGAGGTCGTGGCCACCGTCAACGGCACCGAGATCACCCTCGGCCACGTCATCGCCGTCCGCGCCGATCTGCCGCGGCAATATGATCAGTTTCCGCCCGCCCTGCTGTTCCAGGGCATCATCGACCAGCTCGTGCAACAGACCCTGCTTCAGCAATCCTTCGAGGGCGACCTGTCCCTGCAAAGCAGGATCCTGCTGGAAAACGAGGAACGCGCCGTCACCGCCGGAGAGGTCATCGCCCAGGTGATGGAAGGCGGCGTCGACGAGGCCGAGCTTCAGGCCGCCTATGAAGAGCAATACCCCGACGAAACCGGCGAGACCGAGTATCGCGCCTCCCACATCCTCGTCGAGACCGAGGAAGAAGCCCAGGCGCTCGTGACCAAGCTCGAGGAGGAGGGCGCCGACTTCGCCGCACTGGCGCGCGAGAACTCGACAGGCCCCTCCGCCGATGCCGGCGGCGATCTCGGCTGGTTCGGCGAGGGCGACATGGTCGAACCCTTCTTCGAGGCGGTCGCCGCGCTCGAACCCGGCGGCGTTTCCGAACCCGTGGAAACCCAGTTCGGCTGGCACGTCATCACCCTCGTGGAAACCCGCGAAAAGGAACGCCCCGCGTTCGATACCGTCCGCAACGAGCTCGAGAACCAGGTGCGCGAGCAGATGCTGACGGCCCATGTCGAGCAACTGGCGGAAAACGCCAAGATCGACCGGGCCGACACGTCGAACATCAACCCCGAGGCCATCAACGACCCGAGCCTTCTGGAGAACTGACCATGGGCGCAACCCCTCCCCTCTCGCCGCTTGCCCCGGCGGCGTTCCCTTCGCTGCCTGACATCGGCGGGGTCAGCTTTGCCACGGCAGAGGCCGGGGTGCGCTATTCCGGGCGAACCGACGTGATGCTGGCGCTGCTGGCGCCGGGCACGGCCATGGCCGGGGTCTTCACCCGGTCGGCCACCCGCTCGGCCGCGGTGCTCGACTGCCAGAAGAAGATCGGCTTCCAGTCCGAGGCGGGCGCGGCGATCATCGTCAATTCCGGCAACGCCAACGCCTTCACCGGTCGCAACGGCGAGGCAGCGGTCACCGCCGTCACCGCCGCCGTCGCCAGGACACTCGACGTGCCCGAGGCGCGGGTCTTCTCCTCCTCCACCGGCGTGATCGGCGAACCGCTGCCCCATGACCGCATCGCCGCCAAGCTCGACGAGCTGAAGGGCAATCTCGACCCTGCCGGCATCGAAGGTGCCGCCCGCGCCATCATGACCACCGATACCTTCCCCAAGGGCTCGGGCACCCAGATCGAGATCGACGGCCAGCCGGTGCGCATCGCCGGCATCGCCAAGGGCTCCGGCATGATCGCCCCCGACATGGCGACGATGCTGGTCTACATCTTCACCGACGCCGCCATCGAACAGCCAATCCTGCAATCCATGGTCTCGGCCTTGAACCAGACCACCTTCAACTGCATCACCGTCGACAGCGACACCTCCACCTCCGACACGCTGCTCGTCGCCGCCACCGGCGCCTCGGGCATCCGCGTGACCGAGAACAGCATCACCTTCATGGAAGGGCTGCGCCGGGTCATGCTCGACCTCGCCCACCAGGTCGTGCGCGACGGCGAAGGCGCGACCAAGTTCGTCTCCGTCTCCGTCACCGGCGCCTCCAGCGATGCCGACGCACGCACCCACGGGCTCGCCATCGCCAACTCGCCACTGGTGAAAACCGCCATCGCCGGCGAAGACCCCAACTGGGGCCGCATCGTCATGGCCGTCGGCAAATCCGGCGCCCCCGCCGACCGCGACACGCTCAGCATCTGGTTCGGCGATATCCTCGTCGCCAAAGACGGCTGGGTGAACCCCGACTACTCGGAAGACGCGGCAGCCGCCTACATGAAGAACCCCGAGCTCGACATCCATGTCGACCTCGGCCTCGGTGGCGGGCGCGCCGTGGTCTGGACCTGCGACCTGACCCACGGCTACATCGACATCAACGCCGACTACCGCTCATGAAGACCATCCTAGTCTCGGCCGTCGCCCTCATCGACGTCGACGGCCGCGTCCTCCTCACCCAGCGCCCCGAAGGCAAATCCATGGCCGGCCTCTGGGAATTCCCAGGCGGAAAGATCGAACCCGGCGAAACCCCCGAGGCCGCGCTGATCCGCGAACTGCACGAGGAACTGGGCATCGAGACCTGGCAAAGCTGCCTCGCCCCCCTCACCTTCGCCAGCCACAGCTACGACGATTTCCACCTCCTCATGCCCCTCTTCGCCTGCCGCAAATGGCAGGGCACACCGCAGGGCCGCGAAGGCCAGACCCTCAAATGGGCCCGCGTAAACGAGCTGCGCAACTACCCCATGCCCCCCGCCGATATTCCCCTGATCGCCATGCTCCGCGACTGGCTCTGACCGGCGGCATCGGGCCGGGCGCCTCCCCGCCCGGTCGCGCGAATCGTTAAACGTTTCCTCGACGTTCGGCCGGTCCGACTCCGCCCGTTACCCGTTTGGCAATCCCGACAGTGTAGTTTGGATCACGCTTTTCCGTCACAGCATGACATTTTTGCGAAATTGTCTTCTTCTGAATGAAAATCATGCTAACTTCGAACCGTTGCATCTTGGGGAAAAACAATGCTTCGCACCATCTCAATCGGAACCAGCGTCCTGATCCAGGGCCTGTTCGTCAAAGCCCTGCCCGATGGCCGGATCACCGTGCGCATCGGTGGCAAGACCTACAGCGGCCGGCCGGTCACCCGCGCCGCCTGACTGACCAAACCGAATGCAAAGGGGCGGAATGTAATCCCGCCCCTTTTTCATTGCCCATGTCAGCCAGCGATCAGTCGAGGTTGCGCTCGACCTCTTCCCGCTCGAAGATCTCGATCACGTCGTTCGGCCGGATATCGTCGTAATTCTCGAACGCCATCCCGCACTCCTGGCCCGACTGCACTTCCGCAACCTCGTCCTTGAAGCGCTTCAGCGTCTTCAGCGTGCCTTCGTGGATCACCACGTCATCCCGCAGCAGGCGCACCCCGGCAGACCGGCGCGCGATCCCCTCGGTGACAAGACAGCCGGCCACCTTGCCGACACCCGACACCTTGAAGACTTCCTTGATCTGCGCGTAGCCGATGAAGTTCTCGCGGATCTCGGCGCCCAGCAGGCCGCTCGCGGCCGCCTTCACGTCATCCACGAGGTCGTAGATCACGCTGTAATAGCGGATTTCCACGCCCTTCTGGTTGGCCGAGTTCCGCGCCGGCGCGTTGGCCCGCACGTTGAACCCGATCACCGGCGCGCCAGACGCCTCGGCCAGCCCGATATCCGACTCGGTGATGGCGCCGACACCCGCGTGAAGCACGCGCACGCGCACCTCCTCGTTGCCAATCTTCTCCATCGCCTGAACGATCGCCTCGGTCGAGCCCTGCACGTCGGCCTTCACCAGGATCGGCAGTTCCTTGACATTCTCGTTCTCCTTGGCCTGCGCCAGAAGCTGTTCCAGCGTGGTCCCGGCCCCGGCGGCGGCGCGTTTCTCCTTCGCCGCCTTCTGGCGGTACTCGGCAATCTCGCGCGCCTGCGCTTCCGATTGAACCACGTTCAGAACGTCGCCCGCCTCGGGCGTGCCGTTCAGGCCCAGCACCTCGACCGGCACGGAAGGCCCGGCATCCTTGACCCGCTCGCCGCGGTCGTTGATCAGCGCGCGCACCTTGCCGTACTGCTCGCCCACGACAAAGATATCGCCCTGGTGCAGCGTCCCGCGCTGCACGAGAACCGTCGCCACGGGGCCACGGCCCACGTCGAGCTGCGCCTCGATCACGGCACCCTCGGCGGCCCGGTTCGGGTTCGCCTTGAGTTCCAGGATCTCGGCCTGAAGCGCGATCGCCTCAAGCAGCTCGTCCAGGCCCTGCTTCGAGATGGCCGACACTTCCACGTCCTGCACCTCGCCCGACATCGCCTCGACGATCACCTCGTGCTGCAACAGCTCGGTGCGCACCTTGTCGGGGTTCGCGGCGGGCTTGTCGCACTTGTTGATCGCCACGATCATCGGCACACCGGCCGCCTTGGCGTGGTTGATGGCCTCCACCGTCTGCGGCATCACCGAATCGTCGGCGGCCACCACCAGCACCACGATATCCGTCACCTGCGCGCCACGGGCACGCATGCTGGTGAACGCGGCGTGGCCCGGCGTGTCTAGGAAACTCAGGACAGAGCCGCTCTCCGTCGTCACCTGGTAGGCGCCGATATGCTGGGTGATGCCCCCGGCCTCGCCGGCAACCACCTTGGCATCGCGGATCGCATCCAGAAGCGAGGTCTTGCCGTGGTCGACATGGCCCATCACGGTGATGACCGGCGGCCGGGGCAGCAGGTCCTCGTCCTTGTCCTGGACGCTGTCGATCACGTCTTCCACGTCCGAATCCGACACCCGCACGACGCGGTGCCCGAATTCCTCAATGATCAGCTCGGCGGTATCGGCGTCGATGGTCTGGTTCTGCGTGACCATCATGCCCGTCGCGCACGACCTTTTCACGTTCCTGCGCGCCACCCATGGCCTTCTGCCGGGCACGTTCCTGCTTGCGCTTCATCGCGGCCAGCGACTTCTGCCGCCCGCCTTCGCCGCCCGAAAGGGCCTGGTTCAGGGTCAGCTTGCCGGAACGGCGGCCATCGTCGCGGCCCTTGCCACGGCCCTTGCCGCCTTTCTGGTCGCGGTCGGTCTTGGCATCGTCACGGCGCGGCGGCGCAGCCTTCGCGGGCGCGCGCGACGGCTGCGCCTCGTCGGGGGCGGGCTGCGCGGCGGCCTCGGCGGCGCGCTTCGCGGCATCCACCTCTTCCTGGCGCTTGCGCTCTTCTTCCTCGGCCTTCGCCT
>NZ_CBDDIG010000012.1:0-39240 GCF_965228755.1 Roseovarius sp. | reverse complement strand
GCGGCGGCGATGTTGCGCCGGCGGATCGCCCCCCGGATCGCCCGCAGCACCTCGAGCTGCGTGGTGACATCCAGCGCCGTGGTCGGCTCGTCCAGCACCAGTAGCTCCGGCTCGCTGCACAACGCCATCGCCAGCATCAGCCGCTGCAGCTGCCCGCCCGAAAGCTGATGCGGATAGCGGCGGCCGATGGTCTCGGGCTCGGGCAGCCGCAGCTCGCGGAAGATCTCCACCGCCCGCGCCCGCGCCGTCCGGCGCCGCACCCCGCCGCTCACCACCGCCGTCTCGATCACCTGGAACCCCACCGTCATCGACGGGTTGAATGTCGCCGCCGCGCTTTGCGCGAGGTACGCCACGCGCCGTCCGCGCAGGGCGCGCGTCTTGCCCGACCCGGATTCCCCCGCCAGCGCCAGCACCTCGCCTCGCCGCAGCGCCACCGACACGTCGCGCACGATCTCCACCGCCGGGCCAGCGCCCCCGTCCGTGGCGATGTGCAGGCGATCCAGCTCGAAAACGACGTCCCCTGCCATCGCTCAGCCGCCCAGCCGATAGGTTCTGACACCGGTGCGCCAGCTTTGGTCTTTCAGCATGCTCTCGTAGAAGAGATGCAGCCGATCGCCGAATTGCAGCGCCTCGAATTTCTCGGCCACCTGCTCGTCGCCCATCAGGTCGTCGAACATCTCGATCTCGACACCGTCGAAGAACAACGGATCCTCGCTCAGCGCCAGCCCGATCCTCAGCGTCCGTCGGGTGGGGCGGGTGTAGAAAAAGAAGGCGTGCTTGCCGCCGATCCGGATATCGCGGTCGAGATTGCCGCCACAGCGCGCACAGATCGCGCCGTCCTGCAGGAATTTCAACGGGTTGCCCTCGTGCCGGGCTTCCAGCGTGATCCGGCGCGTGACCTTGTCGATGCGCAGCCGGGCCCAGCCCAGCTCGCCGAAACCGCCCTCCTTGCGATAACTGTCATAGCCCTGCCAGAAGGTCACGCTGCCGGCGTCCTCGGAGACCGGCACCACCGCGCCGTTCGATTCCAGCGACCACCCCTCCACCGCGCCGCCCCGGGTTTCCCACCCGACCTCGGGGTAGAGCGCGAAATCCGGGTCGATCGTGAAGTCGCCATCCGGGGCAGGGGCCGTGGCCGCGGTGATGCCCCGCCCGTCGCACAGAAAGCCGACGTGGAAATCCGGGGCGACGGCGATGACGTGATGCAGCACCGCGCGGTCCCGGTCCGCCGCCGGCCGCAGCACCAGGCGCGCGGCCTCGCGCTCCAGCGTCTCGGGGTGGAACCGCCGCGCCCAGCTTTCCCAGCGGCCCGCCACGATCCGGGTCGTGTAAAGCCAGGTCCAGCCGTCCTGCGCCACCAGCCTGCCGGCCGTGTCGAACAGGAACCCGCCAAAGCCGTGCGGCTCGCCCAGCACATCCATCCTGTACCCGGTCAGGGTCAGCATGGCGCCCTTCTCCGGGGCCGTTCCTGTCGGGTGCATGGTCATCGGGTCTCGTTTCCTTCCTGGCCGATGCGCTCGGCCCGTCTGCTCGGGCCTCAGCCCATGGTTTGGGTAATCGCCCGGCTGCTGCGGGCCGACAGGTCGTCGACGACGAGGTTGATGGCGAGGGTTAGACTGGCAATGGCCCCCGCCGGCCACAGCGCGGCATAGGAGCCATAGGCCAGGCCCTGCACGTTCTCCCGCACCATGCTGCCCCAGTCGGGCGTCGGCGGCTGCACGCCCAGCCCGATAAAGCTCAGACCCGAGATGAACAGCATCACGAACACCAGCTTCATGCCGAAATCCGACAGCAGCGGCATGGCGATGTTGGGCAGCACCTCGTGAAACACGATCCACGGAAAGCGCTCGCCCCGGATGCCGGCCACCTCGACGAAATCCTGCACCATCACGTTCATCGCCAACGCGCGCGAGAACCGGAACACCGACGAGGAGAACACCACCGCCGTCGTGGCGATCACCACGATGTTCGAGGTGCCGAAAGCCGCGATCACCAGCAGCGCCAGCATGATGTTGGGCAGCGACAGCAGCACGTCGTTGACCCGGCTCAGCCCGGCATCCGCCCAGCCGCCGACCGTCGCCGCGCAGATGCCCAGCGTCGCACCGATCAGGTAGGTCAGCACCGTCGCCGCCAGCGCCAGCCCCAGCGTCGTGCGCGCGCCCAGGATGATCCGGCTCCAGATGTCGCGCCCGATGTAATCGGCGCCCAGCAGCAGCCGGTCGTCGGCGGCATAGGGCATGTCGGCGATGGTTGCGCCGGGGTCGTGGGGCGCGATCCACGGGCCAAGCAGGGCGACCAGCGCCCAGAACAGGATCACCGCCGTCCCGGCCCATCCGCCGGGGCCGATCCGCCGGTGCCAGCCGCGCCGGGCGGGCCTGTCGTCGAGGTCCATATCCGTCATGGCATCCGGTTCCTTCCGCGTCTACCGGGCATGGCGCAGGCGGGCATTGGCAAGGATCGCGGCGATATCCGCCACCAGGATCAGCACGACATAGGTCGCGCAGAAGATCATCGCGCAGGCCTGCACCACCGGCAGGTCGCGGGTCTGCACCCCGTCGATCATCAGCTTCGCCAGCCCCGGAAAGGCAAAGATCGTCTCGACGATCACCACCCCGCCCACCAGGTAGGCCATGTTCAGCGCCACCACGTTCACGATCGGCCCGAACGCGTTGAGCCCCACGTGCAGGAACACGATCCGCCGCCGCGACAGCCCCTTGAGCACCGCCATCTCGACGTAAGGTTCGTTCATGATGTTGAGCGTCGTCGCCCGGGTCAGCCGCACCAGCTGCCCGAACAGCGAGATCGTCAGCGTCGCCACCGGCAGCGCCAGCGCGGCCGCCCATTCGCCGGGGCCGCTGTCGCCCCGCAGGTTCGAGATCGGCGGCAGAAGGCCCAGCTCGATCGAGAAGACCAGCACCAGCACGGTGGCGGTGAAGAACTCCGGAAACGAGATCGAGCCCAGCGTCATCCACGACACCGCCCGGTCCGTCCAGCTGCCCGGGTACATCGCCGCCAGAAGCCCCGCCGCCAGCGACAAGGGCACCGCGATGGCCGCGACGCAGCCGGCCAGCAGGAAGGTGTTCCGCAGCCGCGGCGCCACCAGGTCGGCGATCGGCACGTTGCGGGCGTGCGACATGCCCAGGTCGCCCCGTGCCAGGTCGCCAAGCCAGAAGAGGTAGCGCAGGTAGGCCGGCTGATCGAGGCCCAGCTCGGCCCGCAGAACCTTCAGCGTCTCCGGCGTGGCGCTCTGGCCGAGGATGATCTCGGCCACGTCACCGGGAAGGATCTCGGTGCCCGCGAACACGATCAGCGAGACCGCGAACAGCATCAGCACACCGATGCCCAACCGTTTGACAACCATCTTCCACATGCGCGGTCCCGTCCCCGGCCTCGGCGGCCCGTGTCAGGCCCTGAAGGCCACGAATTCCGGCCATTCGCAGCCGCCGAGGCTGCCCAGCGGGTTGCGCGTCAGCCCGGTGATCCGTTCCGAGATACCGTCGACGATGTTGCGGTGCGACGGGATGAGCACGCCGGCCTCGTCGGTCACCAGCTGCTGCATCTCGCGATGCAGCTCCGCCTTCAGCCCGCGGTCGGTGGTGGCGCGGTCTTCCTTCAGAAGCTGGCCGAACCGCTCGTTGATCCACTGGCTTTCGTTCCACTTGGCATCCGGCGCGAAGGCGAGGCTCATCATGATGTTGGCCGTGGGCCGCATGAACCAGTCGCTGACATGCAGCGGCGTCTTCATCCAGACCGAGCTCCAGTACCCGTCCGACGGCACCTTCTTGACCTGCAGGTCGAAGCCCACCTGCTTGGCCTCCTGCTGCAGCAGAAGCACCATGTCCTCGCCGAAATTCGGCACCTGGATCTCGGCGCTGGTGACACCGGATTTCTGCAGGTAGTGCCTGGCCTTGTCGGGGTCGAAGGCGCGCTGGGTGACGGCCTCGGCGTATTCCGCATAGGCGGCATTGATCGGCTGGTCGTTGCCGATCGTGCCCATCCCGCCCTGCGAGAACGCCAGCGTGCGCTCGCGGTTGAGCAGATGCTTCAGCCCGAGCACGAAATTCGGGTCCGAGCCGGGGCCGGTATTGGTCATGCAGATGATGCAGGTGTAGGAGCCCGACGGCACCGACCAGACCGTCACGCCATCGGTGTTCTGCACCATCGGCACGGCCTTGGGATCGAGGTTGGTCACCATCTCCGCGTCCCCCGACATCAGCGCGCTCAGCCGGGCGGAATCGTCGGCGATGGCGAACAGCTCGATCTGGTCGGGCTTCGGCGGCTCGCGCCAGTAATCCTCGTTGCGGGTGTGGATCGACCGGATCCCCGGCTCGTACTCGGCCATCCTGTAGGGGCCGGTGCCGAGCGGGTTGGCGAAATTGCTCTCGCCCTCCTTCAGCACCTTGAAATGGAACGTCCCGAGGATCGAGGCGAGGTCGGAATTCGGCGCGCTCAGCTCGGCCTTGACGGTCGTGTTGTCGACCTTGCGCCATTCCTTCACGTCGCTGAACAGCACCTTGGCCTTCGACGCGGTCTCCTCCCCGATATGGCGGTTCATCGACCACACCACGTCATCCGCCGTCATCGGAGAGCCGTCGTGGAAGGTGACCCCCTCGCGCAGCCGGAAGGTCCACTCCGTCGCGTCGGCATTGGCTTCGAACGCCTCGGCCAGTTCCGGCTGCGGCGTCAGGCTTTGGTCAAGCTGGACGAGGTTGTTGAAATGCGCCCGCCCCCGGGTGAAATCCCCGGTCGAGGAGAACAGCTGGGGGTCCATCGTGTCGGTGCCGTAATCGCTCAGCGCGCAGCGGATCGTGCCGCCCTGCGAAGGCGTGTCGGCCTGCGCCGCGCGGGCGCCGAGGAAAAGCTGGCCGGCCGCCGCTGCCGTCATCCCCGCCGCCCCGGCATAGGCCAGGAAGTCCCGCCGCGAGATACCGCTCCGGATCGCCGCCGACACCTCGTCGCGCTGGCGTCCGGAAAGACGCGTAAAGGCGGTTTTCGTGGTTTCGTTATCCGACCGTCTCATGCCAACAACTCCCATAGCATTCGTTTATCTGTCTGCACCGAAGAAACAGATGCACGTCGTTAACCTCGCCCTGTGGCGTGCCACCCTTTCCCTGACTGGCCATTCAGAGGTTGATGGCGTCAGGGTTTCCGGGGGCTTGGGAAACGCTAGGCCGGTTCGAAATGCATGACAAATTTTTTTGTTCGATAGTTCAATGCCGAAATGTTATGCGTAATTCATGAACTTCCGCCAGCTCGAAGCCTTCCGCGCCATCATGATCCACGGCTCTGCCACCAGCGCCGGCGAGGCGCTGCACATCACCCAGCCGGCGGTCAGCCGGCTGCTGTCGGATCTCGAACAGGCGCTGGGCCTGCAGCTTTTCGAGCGCAGCCACCGCCGGCTCATTCCCACCGCCGAGGCGCGGCTGCTCTACGAGGAATCCGAAACCGTTTTCGGCGGGCTCGACCGCCTGCGCGAGGCGGCCCTGTCGCTGCGCGACCTGAACCGCGGCCGCATCCGGATCGTGACCGAGGTGGTCTATGCCGACGGGATGATGCCCCGGCTGATCGCCGAGTTCCAGAAGGCCCACCCGGACATCAAGATCCAGTTCGACACCGGCCCCTCGGCCTCGATCGTGCAGTGGATCGAGCTGTGCTGGTACGACCTCGGCATCGTCGTGCTGCCGGCGCCGCAGGCCAACGTCCAGCTCCAGGCCTACACCTCGAACGAGGCGGTCTGCGCCATGCCCGCGGATCACCCGCTGGCGCAGGCGGAGGAGGTCGACCTCCCGGCGCTGCACGGCGAGCGGTTCATCGCGCCGGTCCCCAACTCCGCCTTCCGTTTCCACTTCGACCGGCTTTTCGCCGCCCGGGACATGCGCCCCGAGATCGGCATCGAGATGCGCACCCAGCACGGCATGTGCGCCGCGGTGGGCGCCGGGGCGGGCATCGCGCTGGTCGATCCCTGCGTGATCCCCGATGTCGACCCCGCGAAAGTGCGCTTCCTGCGCATCAGGGGCGGCTGCAAATGGGACACGGCGATCATCTCGCCCAATACCAGGCCGCCCTCGCTCATCTGCCGCGACTTCGTGCGCTTCCTGCTCGAGGCCGCGGCGGCATGAGCTTGTCCCCGGTGCGCGCGCCATGCTACCTCCGGGCTCGGCCATGGCGACATCGGCCCCTGAAACGCTAGGTGACGTGACGCGGACATGACCCCGACCTCGACCTCCTTCGACCTGGCCGGCCCCGAAACCGGCGCCCCGGTGGTTCTGATCCACGGGCTTGGGCTCAGCCGGGCGATCTGGGCGGATCTCCTGCCCGAACTCTCCACGCGCCACCGGGTGCTGCTCTACGACCTCCCCGGCCACGGCCGGAGCAGTCCGGCGGAAGAGCCGATGTCGCTCACCCTCTATGCCCGCCAGCTGCGCGACCTGATGGATCACGTCGGCATGGCCCGCGCCACGGTGATCGGCTTTTCCCTCGGCGGCATGATCAACCGGGCGCTGGCGATGGCCGCGCCCGAGCGGGTGCGCGCGCTGGCGATCCTCAATTCCCCGCACGAACGCACGCCCGAGGCGCAGGCCCAGATGGAAGCCTATGCCGGCCAGAGCGCGAAGGGCGGTCCGGCGGCCACGATCGACGCGGCGCTGGCCCGCTGGTTCACCGACGACTTCCGCGCCGCCCGCCCGGACGTGGTCGACGACGTGCGCGCCCAGGTGCTGTCCTGCGACCCGGCCAGCTATGCCGCCGCCCGCTCGGTGCTGGCGCGTGGCGTGAAGGAGCTGATCGCGCCCGAGCCGTCGATCACCTGCCCGACGCTGGTCATGACCTCCGAGAATGACACCGGCAGCACCCCGGCGATGGCCCGGGCCATGCAGCGCGAAATCAAGGGATCGACGCTCGAGATCGTGCCGGAGGTCAAGCATCTCGGCCTGCTCGAGCGGCCCGAGGCCTTCGCCCGGGCGCTGACCCCCTTCCTCGACCGGCTCGGCCCGTCCCCCGCCCGCTGACGGCGCGGGGCAGGGCGCGCCCTCTGCCGCCTAGGCCGCGCCGTTCCCGGTGATCACCGGCGCGAATTGCAGCACGCTCAGGAATTCGAACAGCATCTGCGCCCCGGCATGGGCGGTGTTGGTCGTGGCGTCATAGGCCGGCGCCACCTCGACCACGTCCCCGCCGACGAAATTGACCCCCTTCAGCCCGCGGATCAGCGCCATCGCCTCGCGCGTGGTCAGCCCGCCGATCTCGGGCGTGCCGGTGCCGGGGGCAAAGGCCGGGTCGAGGCTGTCAATATCGAACGAGAAATAGGTCGGCCCGTCACCCACCACGCGCCGCGCCATGTCGATGATCGCATCCAGCCCCATCTCGCCCATCTCCCGCGCCTCGATCACCGTCATGCCCGAGATCTCCGAGAACTCCCAGATATACCCGGCCGAGCCGCGAATGCCGATCTGGATGGTCCGCTCCGGGTCCAGCACGCCATCCAGCACGGCGTTGCGGAACGGCCCGCCATGGTGGAACTTCTCGCCCTCGTAGGCGCCGCCGGTGTCGCAATGCGCGTCGATATGGATCATGCCGACGGGCCGGTCGCGCCCCAGCACCCGCAGTACCGGGTGTGACACCGAATGATCGCCGCCCACGCCCACGGGCACCACCCCCGCGGCGGCGATGCGTTCGACGAAGCTTTCGATATCCGCGTGGCACTTGGCCAGGTCGAAGCGGCTGCGGAACGGCACATCGCCGATATCGGCCACCCGCATCTGGTGCAGGGGCGCGGTGCCGTGCGCGTCGTTATAGGGCCCGACCCGCTCGATCGCCCGCAGCGCCCGCGGCCCGAAGCGAGAGCCGTTGCGATTGGTCACCGCAAGGTCCATCGGCATGCCGTAAAGCGCCACCTGCAGATCGTCCAGCGCCCCGGTCCCGTCGCGCGAGGGCGCGTCGAGCAGCGTCGGAAACCCGGCATAGGGGGCGGGGCGGTTGCCGCCCTGCGAAAAGATGTGATCGGCGATCTCCTGGTAGCGCGGGTCGATCATGTCGCCCCCGGTCTTGGCGTCGAACTGCGCGCGCAGGGCGTCGAGCTTGTCTTGTGTCCAGGTCATCGGTGTCTCCATCCGCAGGGTGTTGGCCGCGCGAATGTGCCGCAAGCGGGCGGGCAAGTACACCGCGAATCCGGTCCGGCGCCCCGGCCCGTTCCTGCTCGAATACCGCGATTGCACCGACGCAATACCGACAAAATACCGACGTTATACCGACGTTGGAAATCGGCTCTCCGAAGGCCCTCGAACCGCCCGCGAACGCCCTTGCGGCGCCACCATCAGCCCGGGGGCGCAACGCCGTTCCGGCCCAATGAAACAAGGCCCCGGGTCCTCCGGCACCCGCCCACGGCCTCCGCCCGGCACCGTCGAATAATCTTAACCCCCCGGTGTCATACATGAGGGTAACGCGCCGTACGGTCCCCCGCACCCGCTGCACGCCCGATTAACCATTCATTAACCGGCCCTGTTCCGGCCCGGCCTACCCGGCCCGCCAGAGGGTGCCCGTCACGCTGGTCAGCGCAAAGCACAGCGCCGCGACACAGACGATGGACGGCCCCGCCGGCGTGTCCAGCACATAGGCCGCGCGCAACCCCACCACCGCCGAGGCCGCGCCGATCAGCGCGGCCGTCACCGCCATGCCCTCGGGCGTGCGCGACAGCGGGCGCGCCGCCGCCGCCGGTATGATCAGCATCGCCGCGATCAGCAGCACGCCCACCACCTTGATCGCCACCGCCACCGTAATCGCCAGCGCCAGCGTCAGGATCAGCTTCTCGCGCCGCGGGTCGATGCCGCTGGCATGGGCCAGGTCCTCGTTCAGCGTCGAGGTCAGCAGCCCCGACCAGCGCCAGCCGATCAGCCCGACGACCACCGCGGCCCCGCCCCAGATCACGGCCAGATCCCCGCGCGACACCGCCAGGATATCCCCGAAAAGGTAGGCCATCAGGTCGATCCGGATGCCCGACAGGAACGACACCGCCACCAGCCCGAAGGCCAGCGCCGAATGCGCCAACACCCCCAGCAGCGTGTCCATGGCATAGCCCCGCCCCGACAGAACCGTCACCGTCAGCGCCATCGCCAGCGCCACCGCGACCGCCCCGGCGAAGATCGAGATCTGCAGCGCCAGCGACAGCGCCACGCCCAGCACGGCGGCATGCGCCGTGGCATCGCCGAAATAGGCCATGCGCCGCCACACCACGAAGCTGCCCAGCGGTGCGGCGGCACAGGCCACGCCCAGCCCCGCAAGGGTTGCGCGCATCATGAAATCGTCAAGCATCACTCGGCGGCCTCCGTGTGATCGTGGGAATGCTCGTGGTCGCAGGTGCCGTCATGGGCATGGTCGTGATCGTGCCGGTACAGCGCCAGCGCCCCGCCCGTGCCGCTGCCGAACAGCGCGCGGTATTCCGGCGCCGACGACACCTTCTCCGGCGTCCCCTCGCAACAGACATGCCCGTTGAGACAGATCACCCGGTCAGACGCGCTCATCACCACGTGCAACTCGTGGCTGATCATCAGCACGGCACAGCCGGTCTCGCGCCGCACCTCCTCGATCCGCCGGTAGAACGCGGCCGAGCCCGGCTGGTCCAGCCCCTGCGTGGCCTCGTCGAGCAGGATCACGTCGGGCCGGTTGATCAGCGCCCGGGCCAGCAGCACCCGCTGGAACTGCCCGCCCGACAGGCCCGACATCTGCCGCCCGCCAAGGTCCGGAACCCCGGCGGCCTCCAGCGCCTCGGCGCAGGCGTCTTTCGGAACGCCGCCCGGCAAGCGCAGGAACCGCTCGACCGTCATCGGCAGGGTCGGGTCGATATGCAGCCGCTGCGGCACATAGCCGATGCGCAGGCCGGGCTTGTGGATGACCCGCCCCCGCG
This sequence comes from Roseovarius sp., assembly GCF_965228755.1. GTDB lineage: Bacteria > Pseudomonadota > Alphaproteobacteria > Rhodobacterales > Rhodobacteraceae > Roseovarius. The sequence goes on along the minus strand of NZ_CBDDIG010000012.1, from coordinate 29,345 downwards.
CCGGGGCGACGGCCCCGATGATCGCGCGCAGCAGGCTGGTCTTGCCCGACCCGTTGGGCCCGACCACGGTGACGATCTCGCCCGGCTCCACGTCCAGCGACACGTCGCGCAACACCGTCACCGCGCCGTAACGGACGCTTAACTCGCGAAGCGATATCAGGCTCATGCCTCGGCCTTTTCCGCGCAGGCGGGGCAGACGCCCTCGGCTTCCACCACCGTCCGCTCGATCCGGAACCCGGCCTCGCGCGCGGCCTGTCCCAATGCGCCGCGCGTCGGCGTCGCGTGCGCCTCGGCCACCGAATCGCACAGCCGGCAGATCATGAAGGCCGGCGAATGGCTGGTCCCGGGATGCGCGCAGGCGATGAAAGCGTTAAGACGTTCGATCTTGTGCGCGAAGCCGTTGGCGACCAGGAAGTCGAGCGCGCGGTAGGCCACCGGCGGCTGGGAGCCGAACCCGGCATCGCGCAACCGGTCGAGCACTTCGTAGGCGCCAAGGCCGCGGTGCCCCTGCAGGAGGATTTCCAGCGCCTTGCGGCGCACCGGGGTGAATTGCAGTCCCTTCTCGGAACAACGCTCTTCCGCCGCCGCGATGCCTGCCTCGACACAATGGCCGTGGTCATGGGCGGCAAAACCGAGGGGCTCCGTCGTCGGGTCGGGCTTGTGGTGTCCGGGGCTTGTCATGTTATTTTATATCATGTATCGGGTCATGGATGTTATAAAATCACATGGAGCCCCGGATGTCCAGAAACCTTCTCCCGCTGACGCTGACCGCCTCGTTTCTGGCCGGTGCGGCCATCGCCGAGGCGCCCGACGTCGCGGTCGATATCGCACCGGTCCACTCGCTGGTCGCACGGGTGATGGCGGATGTGGGACAGCCCAGCCTGATCGTCGCCCCCGGCGCCAGCCCGCACGAGTTCAACCTGCGCCCGTCGGAAGCCCAGGCGCTCCAGGACGCGGCGCTCGTGGTCTGGATCGGGCCGGGCCTGACACCCTGGCTCGGCGCATCCATCGAGACGCTGGCGGGCGGGGCCGAGGTGATCACCCTGTCCGGCCTGGACGGTACGACAACCCTGCCGACCCGGGAAGGGGCGCTCTTCGAGGCGCATGATCACGACCACGGCGGCCACGACCATGACCATGACCATGCGGAGGACCACGACGAGGCCCACGCCGAGGAGCATGACCACGACCATGCCGAGGAGCACGACCACGACCACGCCGAAGGTCACGATCACGACCATGACGAGGGGCACGACCACGACAGCGAGGAGGCCCATGCCCATGGCGGCCACGACCCCCACATGTGGCTCTCGCCCGAGAATGCCTCGGCCTGGCTGACCGCCATCGCCGACGCGCTTTCCGAGGCCGATCCGGACAACGCCGCCACCTACGCCGCCAACGCCGCAGCCGGGCGCGAGGAGCTGGCGGCCCTGTCGCGCGAGATCGAGGAGGGTCTCGCCCCGGTACGTGGCAACAACTTCATCGTATTTCACGACGCCTACCAGTATTTCGAACAGAGCTTCGGCATCCCGGCCTCGGGCGCCATCTCGCTTTCCGACGCGACAGACCCCAGCCCGGCGCGCATCGCCGAGGTACAGGCGCGCGTCGCGGAACTGGGCGTGGAATGCGTCCTGTCGGAACCCCAGTTCAGCCCCGGTGTCGTCGCCGCCGTCATGGACGGGACAGAGGCACGGACCGGCGTGCTCGACCCGCTCGGCGCCGACCTGGAACCGGGGCCAGGGCTGTACCCCCAGGTCCTTCGGAACCTCGCCAGCGCCTTGGCGGAATGCCTTGACGGCTGAAAGGATCGGCCTGGGTCTGCGCGGCCGATGAACCGGCCGCGCAGCCTGCACGTCAGACGGCCGGCGGGCTGAGGCGGGCGAACCCTTCCTGCCGCCGGTACGGGAACGCCGGGTAGGCCGCGTCGCGCTGGCTGGCCCGGTCGAGAAAGGCGACCTGCTCGGGCGTCAGAGACCAGCCCACCGCGCCCAGGTTCTGCTTCAGTTGTTCCTCGGTCCGGGCGCCGATGATCACCGACGAGACGGTCGGCCGCCGCAGCAGCCAGTTAAGCGCCACCTGCGCCACCGTCCTGCCCGTCTCCCCGGCGACCGCGTCGAGGGCGTCGACCACGTCGAAAAGATAGGCGTCATCCACGGGCGGGCCGAACGCGGCGGTCTCGTGCAGGCGGCTTTCTTTCGGCAACGGCTGGCCGCGCCGGATCTTGCCCGTCAGCCGGCCCCAGCCCAGCGGGCTCCAGACCATCGCGCCGAGCCCCTGGTCAAGCCCGAGCGGCATGAGGTCCCATTCGAAGTCCCGTCCGATCAACGAATAGTAGACTTGCTGAACGACGTATCGCGGCCAGCCGTGACGGTCCGATACCGCGAGGGATTTCATCACCTGCCAGCCCGGGAAGTTCGACACGCCCGCATAGCGGATCTTGCCGTCGCGCACGAGGATGTCGAGCGTGTGCAGCACTTCCTCGACCGGGGTGAACGCGTCGTGGGCGTGGAGTTGAAAGATGTCGATGCGGTCGGTGCCAAGCCGTTGCAATGCGCCATCCACGCTGGCCATCAATCGCGAGCGGGAGGTGCCCCAATCCTGAGGCCCGTCGCCCATCGGCAACCCGGCCTTGGTGGAGAGGAGAACCTCGTTCCGGCGCCCCCGTATCGCGGCGCCGAGCACCTCTTCCGAGGCCCCGTCGGAATAGACGTCGGCGGTGTCGAACAGGGTGACGCCGGCGTCGATGCAGATGTCCACGATGCGCTTTGCGCCGTCGGAATCGGTGTTCCCCCAGTTCGAGAACAGCGGCCCCTTGCCGGCAAAGGTTCCGGCCCCGAAGCTGAGCGCCGGCACCCGCAGGCCCGATCGGCCAAGTTGACGATATTCCATTCCGGTGTCTCCTGTTTTCAGCCTGATTTCCCGGCCCGCCTGGCGGTGGCCGGGCCCCATGCGACATGGGGCGTCCGGTTCAGGTAGACGCCCCGGATCGCATTGAGTAGACGTTACAGGCGAACAGCTGGAGTGAACTGAAGTCACAAATGGCAAGTCGAGAAATCAATCGTTTCAATGACATGACGCTGTTCCTGTCCGTGGTCGACGAAGGCAGTTTCTCGGCGGCGGCGCGTCAGAGGAACGTGTCGCCGTCGACGATTTCCAAGACGATTGCGCGGCTCGAGGCGCGGTTGGGGGCGCAGTTGATCCACCGGACGACGCGGGGGTTGCGGCTGTCGGACGAGGGGGCCGAGTTCTACAAGCGGGCCCGGGCCATCCAGGCGGATGTGGAGGAGGCCGAACAGGCGATCGGGCGGGCCTCTGCCCTTGCCGGGCGGATCCGGGTCACGGCGAGCGCGTCCTATGCGGTGCACGTGCTGTTTCCGGCCCTGCCGCGGTTCCTGGACGCGCATCCCGAGGTGACCATGGAATTCACCACCACGGACCGGGTGGTCGACCTGATCGGCGAGCGGGCGGACATTGCCATCCGGGCCGGGCCCTTGAAGAGCTCGGGGCTGATCTCGCGCGGGCTGGGCCGGTCCCGAAGGCTGATCGCGGGCGCGCCCGGCTATCTGGAGGCACGCGGAGTTCCGCTTTCTTTTCAGGGGCTTGCCGGGCATGACCTGCTGGAGTTCGGCTATGCACGGGAAGCGGGGCGCTGGTCGCAGCTTGAAGGGATGCCGGCCGGGGTTCTGTCCGGCAACGGGCGGCTGGTGGGGAGCGACGGGGAAGCGCTGCGGCAGATGGCGCTGGCCGGGCTGGGCCTTGCGCGGCTGGTTCGGTTCACGGTGGCCGAAGACCTGGAAGCGGGGCGCCTGACGGAGGTTCTGGGCGACCGGACGGCGCCGGATTGGGAGCAGTTCCACGCGGTCTGGAACGGTGGCGGGCCGATGCCGGCGCGGATGCGGGCGTTCCTGGATTTCCTGGCGGAGGAGGGGCAGGTCTCGGACGCGGGCGAGAGGGTTGTCGACGGCCGGTGAGGCGATTCGATGGTTAACGGCCCTATCCTGAAGGGATCGCAACGTCGGTATCACGTCGGTATTGCGTCGGTATCACGTCGGTGTCGGGGTCTGTAAGCCGATGGGTTGATGCGCCGTGCCGCGCGCAACACACAAGATGCAGGGTGGCGCGCAACAGGGGATCGCGGCGCAGGGAAGTCCCGACCGGGCCCCGGGGCGGCCTCATTCCCCCGTGGCCGGGCCGGAGATTTCGGCGGTGAGCCATTTGCGGAAGTCGCGGCACTTGCGGGAGGCCGCCGCCTCGGGCGTGGTCAGCAGGGTATAGTCCATCCCCGGCAGGCGCACGTCCGGGCGGTAGGGGGTCAGCAACCCCTGCGCCACGAGGTCGGAGACCAGCAGCGTGCTGGCCAGGATCACGCCCTGGCCGGCGATGCCGCATTGCACCACGTGGTGTTCCTGCTCGAAGCTGCGGATCCGGGCGGTTGCCGCCATGCCGGGCTGGCCGGCCGCCTCGAACCACGCGGGCCAGCCGACCCGGCGGAGGCCGGCCTGCTGCCAGTCGGTTTCGATGAAGTCATTGCCGGCCGGATCGACCCCCTCGCGCAGGCAGGCGGGGGCGGCGAAGGCGCCGAAGGTTTCCCGGCAAAGGGGGGTGGCCGCCAGCCCCGGGGCCGATGCGGCCCCGTAGCGTATGGCGGCATCGACCCGGCGGTCGCGTATCAGGTCCGATCGCGCGGTGTCAGTTTCCAGCCGCACCCGGTAGCGCGGGAACCGGTCGTGAAACCGGCCAAGACGGGGCACCAGCCACAGGGCGGCAAAGGCCGGCGTCGTGGCTATGGTCAATGTCAGCTCATCTTCCATCTCGTCTTCGACGGTCGCCATGATGGTCGACAGGCCCCGGTTCACAGCCTCGGCCAGGCGCATTCCGGCCTCGGTCGCCGTGACCCGCCGCGTGCCGCGAACGAACAGGGCAACGCCGAGTTGATGTTCCAACCCCTTGATATGATGCGATACGGCCGTGGGCGAGACGTTCAGCTCGCCGGCCGCGTCCTTGAAGCTGCCAAGGCGAACCGCGGCTTCCATCGCGCGCAGCGCGGGCAGGGAGGGGAGCTTGTTGAACATGGTTTGTTATAGATGAATTTTATTTCACCGACATCATGGAATCGACATTTGTGATCCGGGATCGGGCATCGCAAGTCTGCCGCATGAGCCACCAACGAGTTCTGGAGCAGGACAGATGACCAATATCCTCTACATCACCGCCAGCGCGCGCAGCGAGGGCTCGCTGTCGCGCATGCTGGGCGAGCGTTTCGTGACCGGCTGGACGCAAGGGGCCGAAGCGGGCGACGTCACGCGCCGGGACGTCGGCGCCAACCCGCCCCCGATCATCTCGGAGAGCTGGATCGCCGCGGCCTTCACCCCCGAGGCCGAGCGGACCGCGGCGCAGCGGGAGATGCTGTCCCTGTCGGACCGGTTGATTGACGAGGTGAGGCAGGCCGACATCATCGTCATCGCCACGCCGATGTACAATTACGGCATGCCCGCTGCTCTGAAAGCCTGGGTCGACCAGATCGTGCGCATCGGCGAGACCTTCAGTTTCGACCTGTCGCGCGGCGATTTCCCGCTGGAGCCGATCCTGTCGGGCAAGACGCTGGTGCTGCTGACCAGCTCGGGCGAGTTCGACTTTGCCCCGGGCGGTATGCGCGCGGACATGGGCCACCTCGTTCCGCATCTGACGACCGTCTCGAAATACCTTGGCGTCGATCACATCCATACGGTTTCGATCGAGTACCAGGAGTTCAAGGACACGCGGCATGACCGGTCCATCGCCGCGGCGCAGGCGCAGGTCGACGCGCTTCTGGTCGAGCTGGCGGAGGGCAGGGCCGCGGCGCTGGCGTGAGGGGCGGCCGGGGTCTCGGCCTACACGTGCTGGCCGCCGTTGATCTCGATCTCGGTGCCCGAGATGTAGGCGCTGCCATCGGTGCACAGGAAGTAGATGGTATCGGCGACCTCGCCCGCCTGTCCGAGACGGCGGAGCGGGATGTCTTCGACCATCTTTTCCGTGCCCGCGCTGAGGATCTCTGTTTCGATCTCGCCGGGGGCGATCGCGTTCACGCGCACGCCGAGCGGTCCGAAATCATGCGCCATCTCGCGGGTGAGCGCCTTGAGGGCGGCCTTGGAGGTGGCGTAGGCGGCGCCGGCGAAGGGGTGGACGCGGCTGCCGGCGATCGAGGTGACGTTCACCACGGCCCCGCCGGCTTCGGCCAGCTCCTGTTTCAGGCCGCGGGCCAGGACGACGGAGGCGAAGAAGTTCACGTGAAAGACGTGGCCCCATGTCCGCAGGTCGGTCTCGATGGTGTCGAGCCGCGCGCCGTCCGGGCCCTTCGGTGAGACGCCGGCGTTGTTGACCAGCGCATCGAGCCGACCGCCCAGCTTTCGGCGGATCACCTCGACCTTGGCGATGGTGTCGTTGGGGTCTGCGAGATCGATCTGGACGTGGTTCTCCTCGCCTCCGCCCCAGGGGCATTCCTTGGGGAAGGGGTGGCGCGAGCAGGTGATCACCCGCCAGCCTTCGGCGCTGAACTTGCGCACCGTGGCATGGCCGATCCCCCGGCTTGCGCCTGTCAGCAGGATGGTTCGTGTGTCCGACATGGTCCGTATCTCCGGTGGCGGCAGGGCCAGGGTGCAGGGCGGTCCGTTCCGCGGTGGATCCTTTTGCAAATGCCTATCGCAGCGGTGTGACCCGGGTCGAGATGAAAATGGGGTTGGCGAGCGACATGATGCGACTGGCGGGCCTGTCCGGTGGGGCCGTTTTCGGGCGGCGGTGGCCGGGGGGGCGGAAAAAGGCTGCGTGTTTAACCATCTGATTTTCCGTACAAAAATTTTATTGCAAAAAAATGTGTTCTGCTGAACGATAGTTTCAGGCTCAAATGCGAGTCTGAAAAATCATGAGCAAATAGGCTCTCCGATCGTGACGGGAAACGTCGCGGTGGAGGGCCTTTTTTTATGCCGATTCAACGGCTGCTCGCAACCAACGGAGGAGTTAACCTGATGAAACGTCGTGACTTTCTCGGAGGGGTCGGGGCCGTCGGTGCCGCCGGTGCCCTTGCGGCGCCCTCGCTACTGACAACCGCCGGCCGCGCCATGGCGCAAGGCGGCGACATTCCCGTCGGCCTGCTGTTTTCCCTGACCGGCGCCGTGGCGGTGGTGGAGAGCACCCTGCACGATGCCGCGCTGATGGCGATCAAGGAGATCAACGCCGAGGGGGGCGTGCATGGCCGGCAGCTCCGGCCGATCATCGAGGATCCGGCGTCGGACCCGGCGACCTATGCCGACCGGGCGAGGCGGCTGATGATCCGCGACAAGTGCGTGAGCGTCTTCGGCTCCTACACCTCGGCCAGCCGGCAGGCGGTGCTGCCGGTGACCGAGCAGCGCAAGAACCTCTACTGGTATCCGACGCTCTACGAGGGCCGCGAGTGTTCGCGCAACGTGATGTATGGCGGGGCCGTGCCGAACCAGCAGCAGGACGACCTGATCCCCTGGGCGATCGAGAATTTCGGGCCGCGCTTCTTCATGATCGGCAACAACTACGTCTATCCGAAGGAAGAGAACAACTACTGCAAGACGCTGCTGGCCAAGCATGGCGGCGAGGTGGTGAACGAGGAATACGTGCCGCTGGGACATTCGGATTTCAGCTCGGTGATCAACCGGATCCGGGCGGAGGAGCCGGACGTGATCTTTGCGACCGTTGTGGGCGACTCGGACGTGGCCTTCGCGCGGCAGTATCACGCGGCCGAGCTTGACCCGGAGAAGATGCCGGTGGTCAGCCTGACGCGGTCGGAGGTCGAGGTGAAGGCGATCGGCGGCGAGGCGGCGGCGGGGCATTTCTCTTCCGCGCCGTATTTCATGGGGCATGACACGCCGGAGAACGAGGCGTTCGTGGAGGCCTACAAGTCGCGCTATGGCGCCGATACGGTGACGCATTTCGTCAGCGAAGCGGCCTATTTCCAGGTCTACCAGTTCAAGGCCGCGCTGGAGAAGCTGGACCCCGCGAACATCACGCCCGAGGCCATCCGCGATGCGGCGGTGGGGCTGACGCTGAATGCGCCGCAGGGCGAGGTGCTGATCGACGAGAACCTGCACACCCACCTGTGGCCGAAGATCGGCCAGTGGCAGGCGAACGGGCAGGCCGAGGTTCTGGTGCAATCCAGCGAGCGGATCGCGCCGCTGCCCTACGCGGCCTATGAAGGCCAGTCCTGTACCGGCGAGGGCCTGGTCAAGGCCTGACCGTTTCCAAGCGCAACCAGACCGAAAACAGCGTCCGGCTCTGAAACAGGGGCCGGACCCATGGGAGGGGTGTATTCATGGACGTGATAGCGAACCAACTTTTCGCCGGGCTGAGCATGGCGTCGATCCTGCTGATGATCGCGCTTGGCCTGGCGATCATTTACGGCGCGATGGGGGTCATCAACCTGGCGCATGGCGAGTTCGTCATGCTGGGCGCCTATGCGACCTGGGCGCTGCAGAGCTTCGGGGGGATCGGCATCCTTCCGGCGCTGCCGCTGGTCTTCGTGGCGGTGGCCGCGGTGGGCTGGATCATCGAGAAGGTGGTGGTGCAGAACCTCTATCACCGGCCGCTGGACACGATCCTGGCGACCTGGGGGATCGGCATCATCCTGCAGCAGGCCGTGCGGCTGGGTGTGGGCGCGGAATCGCGGTTCGTGAGGGGGCCCGACCTTCTGTCGGGGAACACCCAGATCGGGCCGCTGATCATGTCGAATTACCGGCTGTTCGTGATCGCCTTCTCGGTCGCGGTGCTTTACGGCACGTGGCTTCTGATGACGCGGACCGAATTCGGCATGAAGCTGCGGGCGGTCATCCAGAACCGGCGGATTTCCGAATGTTACGGGATCGAGGCCAAGCAGGTCTACTCCGTCACTTTCGCCTATGGCGCGGGGCTGGCGGGGATCGCGGGGGCGCTGATCACGCCGCTCTTCAGCACGATCCCGACCATGGGCACGGGGCTGGTGGTCGATGCGTTCCTGGTGGTGATCGTCGGCGGGCTGGGCAGCCTGATCGGCGCGGCCTCGGCCTCTGTGCTGATCGGCGAGGCGACGGCGCTGTTCTCGATCGTGATCAACGACACGCTGGGCCGGATTGCCGTGCTGGCGGGGATCATCGTGCTGATCCGGTTCCGCCCGCGGGGCCTGTTCCCAACCGAAACACGTCGCTGAGGAGACCGGCATGACATCCAGATTTCACTACGATCTCGTCGCGCTCGTGATCTTTGCCGCGGTGATCGCCTTCGGGGTGCCCGCCCTGATGAATTACGACGGGTTCGAGCTCAACACCTTCGCGCGTTACCTGGCCCTGGCCATCGTCTCGGCGGCGCTGGCGCTGTCCTGGGGGACGGCCGGGCTGCTGAACCTGGGGCAGGCGGCGACCTTCGGCATGGGCTCCTACGCGATGGCCATGCATCTCAAGCTGCGCGCCAGCGACGGGCTGCCGGACTTCATGGGGTGGAACAACGTGCCCGAGCTGCCGCTGTTCTGGGCGCCGTTCGAGTCGCTGGCCTTCACCCTGCTGGCGGGGCTTCTGGTGCCGGCCTTCATCGGCGGTCTCATCGCCATCTTCATGTTCCGGGCGCGGATCGCGGGCGTGTTCGTGGCGATCATCACGCTGGCCTTCCTGGTGGCGTTCCAGCTTCTGGTGATCAACCAGCAGGGCCAGACGGGCGGGCAGAACGGGCTGACGGGGCTGGCGCAACTGGCGCTGCCGGGCTGGACGGTCGACCCGTACAGCATGGGGTTCTACTACCTCGTGGCCGGGTGCCTGACGGTGGCGCTGGCCGTCGGGGTCTACCTGACCCACAGCAAGTTCGGCCTGATCCTGCGCGCCATCCGCGAGGATGCCGACCGGACGCGGTTCTTCGGCTACAACGTGGCGACCTACCAGACCGCGATCTTCTGCATATCCGCCGCGCTCGCCGGGTGGGCGGGGATGCTTTACACCATGGTGCTGGAATTCGCCTCGCCCACCTATATGGGCGTCTCGTTCAGTCTTGCCATCGTCATCTGGTGCGCCGTGGGCGGCCGGGAGTCGGTCATCGCGGCGGCCTTCGGAGCGATCGTGGTCAACCTTCTGGAAGGGCGGCTTTCCGACGTGTTCGTCGAGGGCTGGCACCTGATGCTGGGCGTGATCTTCGTGCTGGTCGTCATGTTCATGCCGCGCGGCATCTACGGGGTGCTGACCGACCTTGCCGCGAAACTGCGCGGCCCGACCCGGCGGGGGCGCCAGGTCGAGCGTCACCCCGCATCTTCGCAACAGCTTGAAACCGGGCAGGAGCCTTGATCATGGAGCAACTGCAAGTCACCGATCTGCACGTGGAATTCGGCGGGCTGCGCGCCGTGGACAACCTGAGCTTCTCGGTCGAGGAGGGCGAGATCCTGTGCCTTCTGGGGCCGAACGGGGCGGGGAAATCGACGACGCTGGACCTGATCTGCGGCAAGACGCAGCCCACCGGCGGCTCGATCCGCCTGAACGGGACCGAGATCAGCCGGATGCTGGAGTTTCGCCGTGCGCGGCTTGGCATCGGGCGGAAGTTCCAGGTGCCGTCGGTCTACAAGGACCTGACCGTGGCGGAGAACCTGTCGGTCGCGCGGTCGAGGCGGCCGGGGGTCTGGACCGCGCTGACACGCCTTGCGCTGACCGACGCGACCGCGGCCTGTTCGGTGCTCGAGAAGGTCCACCTGAGCGACAAGCGCGACGAGCTGGCCGGCAACCTGTCGCATGGCGAGACGCAGTGGCTGGAGATCGCCATGCTGATCGCGCAGGACAGCAAGCTGATCCTGATGGACGAGCCGACCGCCGGCATGACCATCCAGGAAACCCAGCGGACAGCCGAGATTTTCCGGTCGCTGAGCGCCAGTCACACGCTGATCGTGGTGGAGCACGACATGTCCTTCGTCCGCACCGTGGCCGACCGGATCATCGTGATGAACCGCGGCGCGATGCTGGCCGAGGGCACGATCGCCGAGATCGAGGCCAACGAGGCCGTCAAGACAGCATACCTGGGGCATTGATAATGGAAAACATGCAAGCGAGAGAGCTTTATTCCTTCTACGGCAAGAGCCCGGTGATCCAGGGTGTGTCCTTCGACCTCGAGCCGGGCGAGTTCCTGGCCGTGCTGGGGCGCAACGGGGTGGGCAAGACGACCCTGCTCAAGTCGATCATGGGGCTGACCGACCGGTGCGACGGCGGGCTGGCCTTCGGCAGCCGGGACATCCTGGGGCTGTCGACGCCGCAGAGGTCGCGGCTGGGGATCGCGTATATTCCGCAGGGGCGCGAGATCATTCCGCAGTTCACCGTGCGGGAGAACATCCTGATGGGCACCTTCGCCCGGCCCGACGGGAGGCGCGAGATCCCCGATTACCTGTTCGAGATGTTTCCCATCCTCGACGAGTTCATAGACCGGCGCGGCGGCGACCTGTCGGGCGGGCAGCAGCAGCAGCTTGCCATTGCCCGGGCGCTGGCGATGGACCCCAAGATACTGATCCTCGACGAGCCCACGGAGGGCATCCAGCCCAACATCGTGAAGCAGATCGAGGAGGCGATCGTGCGGCTCAACCGCGAACGCGGGCTGGGCATCATCCTTGTCGAGCAGAACGTGCCCTTCGCCCGGTCGGCGGCGGACCGGTTCCTGGTGCTGGACAAGGGGCGCGTCGTTCTGAGCGGAACATCCGCGGATCTCTCCGACGAGGTCGTCGAGAAACACCTGACCTTCTGACGGGTCGGGCCAACCCACCATCAAGGACCAACAGGAAAGGACCAGACATGAGACATGGTGACATTTCAAGCAGCGAGAACACGGTCGGCGTCGCCGTCGTGAACTACAAGATGCCGCGGCTGCATACCAAGGCCGAGGTCATGGAGAACGCCGAGAAGATCGGCGAGATGCTGATCGGGATGAAGCAGGGGCTTCCGGGCATGGACCTGGTGATCTTCCCCGAATACAGCACGCAGGGCATCATGTACGACCCTGACGAGATGATGGAGACCGCCGCCACCATTCCCGGCGAGGAGACGGAGGTGTTCGCCCGGGCGTGCCGGAAGGCCAATGTCTGGGGGGTCTTCTCGATCACCGGCGAGCGGCACGAGGAGCACCCGAAGAAGACGCCCTACAACACGCTTCTGCTGATGAACAACAAGGGCGAGGTGGTTCAGAAATACCGCAAGGTCCTGCCGTGGAACCCGATCGAGGGGTGGTATCCGGGCGACCAGACCTACGTGGTCGAGGGGCCCAAGGGGCTGAAGGTGAGCCTGATCATCTGCGACGACGGCAACTATCCCGAGATCTGGCGCGACTGCGCGATGAAGGGGGCCGAGCTGATCGTGCGGTGCCAGGGCTACATGTACCCGGCGAAGGACCAGCAGGTGATCATGTCGAAGGCGATGGCCTGGGCCAACAACTGTTACGTGGCGGTGGCCAATGCCGCCGGGTTCGACGGGGTCTACAGCTATTTCGGCCATTCGGCGATCATCGGTTTCGACGGCCGGACGCTGGGGGAATGCGGGGAGGAGGATATGGGCATCCAGTATGCGCAGCTTTCGATCCCCGAGATCCGGGATGCGCGGGCCAACGACCAGTCGCAGAACCATCTCTTCAAGCTGCTGCACCGGGGCTATACCGGCGTGCATGCCTCGGGCGACGGGGAGAACGGCGTGGCCGAGTGCCCGTTCGAGTTCTACCGCAACTGGGTGAACGATGCCGAGAAGACGCGGCTGCATGTGGAATCGTTCACGCGTTCGACGGTGGGGGTGGCCTGCTGCCCGGTGGGCGGCTTGCCGACCGGTGCGAAGGAGAAGGAGGCGGAGTGATCCGCCGGGAGCCTTGCGGTGCGGCCCGGAGGGGCCGCGCCGCGCCCGAATGCTTGATGGAGGGAACATGCCTTTCCTGACCGACCGGCTGCACGATACGCAGAGGCAAGAGAAGCTGGCCGCCGCCCTGGCGGACGAGAACGCGCGTGTGACCGGTTTTTCCGGGAACGGTGCCGGTAAGGGGCGGGGCCTTGCCTCGCGGTTTTCGTTCGACCTGGACGCGATCGAGGCGGAATTGCGGGCCTCGATCATCGGGCAGGACGAGCCGATCGGCCAGGTGATGGAGATCCTCAAGGTCGTCCGGGCCGATATCGGCGATCCGCGCAAGCCGCTGGCCTCGGTCCTGTTCTGCGGCCCGACCGGTGTTGGCAAGACCGAAACCGTGCGCACCGTCGCCCGGGCGATGTACGGCGATGCCGACGCGTTCTGCCGGGTCGACATGAACACGCTGTCGCAGGAGCATTACGCCGCCGCCCTGACCGGGGCGCCGCCCGGTTACGTGGGATCGAAGGAGGGCACCACGATCCTCGACCAGGAGAAGATCGAGGGCACCCGGAACCTGCCCGGCATCGTGCTGTTCGACGAGCTTGAGAAGGCCAGCAACGAGGTGGTGCTGGCGCTGATGAACGTGTTCGACAACGGCATACTGACCGTGGCCTCGGGCGAGCGGACCTATTCGTTCCGCAACAGCCTGATCTTCATGTCCTCCAACCTGGGCGCGCGCGAGTTGATGGCGCTGGACGAGGGCGGCGGGTTCGGGCCGCGCGCCATGTGGTCGCGGCTGGTGACGGCGCGCAAGCCGCGACGGGAGCGGGCGCAGGATATCGTCATGCGGTGCCTTCTGGACCGCTTCCCGCCCGAGCTGGTCAACCGGATCGACCACGTGGACACCTTCAACTGGATCGGCAGCGACCGGATGCCGGACCTGGTGGACGTCGAGCTGGAGCGGCTGAACCGGCGGCTGAAGAAACACGATCTTTTGCTCGAGATCACCGGCGAGGTGAGAGCTTTCATTGCCGCCAAGGGCTATGATAAGCGCTTTGGCGCCCGCGGACTTCGCCGGGCGATGCGGCGCCACCTGGAGTTTCCGCTGGCCGGGTACCTGCTTGGAGATCATGGCGACTTCTCTCCGTCGACCGGAAGTGCCATTGTCAGGCTGGAGGCCCAGTACCGGAATGAAACCGTGTCGTTCCGACAGTATTGAGAAGGAAATGAACTTTTGGAGAGTTGGAAAGTCGGGCTGCTTTTCTCGGAAACGGGCGTGACGTCGATCATCGAGCGCTCGCAGCTCAACGGGGCCTTGCTGGCCATCGACCAGATCAACGCGAAGGGCGGCGTGCTTGGCCGTCCGATCGAGCCTGTCCGCTACGATCCCGCCTCGATCGTCCGGCGCTATGGCGAGCTGGCCGAGACGCTGATCGTCGAAGACAAGATCGGCGTGATCTTCGGCTGTTACATGTCGTCGTCGCGCAAAGAGGTGCTGCCGGTGGTGGAACGGCGCAACGCGCTGTTCTTCTATCCGACGCTTTACGAAGGGTTCGAGTATTCGCCCAACGTCATCTACGGCGGGGCCTGTCCGAACCAGAACAGTGTGCCGCTGGCGAACTACCTGATGAACGCCTATGGCAAGCGCATTCATTTCGTGGGGTCCGATTACATCTACCCGAGGGAATCGAACCGGGTGATGCGGAACGTGCTGCGCCAGGGCGGCGGGGAAGTCACCGGCGAGGTCTATTTCGACCTAGAGGCGAAGGCCGGGGATTTCGCGGCGGTCGTCGACGAGATCATGCAGGTGAAACCGGATGCGATCTTTTCCACCGTGGTCGGGCAGGCCTGTATCGAGTTCTACAAGGCCTACCACGCGGCCGGCGGGAACGGCCGGGAATGTCCCATCGCCAGCCTGACCACCAACGAGGGCGAGATCGCGGCCATAGGCCCCGAAGCCTCGGCCGGCCATATCACGGCCGCCCCGTATTTCCGGTCCATCAATTCCGCGGCGAACCGCCGTTTCCTCAAGGCCTACGAGGCGAAATTCGGCTCGACCGTGGACGTGACAAGCTGTTGCGAGGCGACCTATGCCCAGGTGCACATGTTCGCCCGGGCGCTGGAGGAGACGGGCGAGATCGACACCGAAAGCCTGCGCGAGGCGCTGCTCGGGGCGAGTTTCGACGCGCCGCAGGGACAGATCAAGATCGACCCCGACAACAACCATACCTACCTTCAGTCGCGGATCGCCAAGGTCGACGAGGCCGGCGAATTCGCCATCGAAACCAAGGTGCGGCGCGCCATCAAGCCCGACCCCTACCTTGTCTATCCGGCGATCCATGACTGGAGTTTCCGAACGCTGAAAGTCGCCGGAGGTGGACGACGGAATGAGTGATCCGATCCAGGATCTGAGAGACCTTCACGCGCTGGTCGTCCATCCGCGGGACCGAAGCGCCGACGAACTCATGCAGCAGGTCAACAGGATCGGCTGCAATTTCGATCACATGTGGCCGGTGCCCAAGACGCTGCCGGAGAAATTCGACCTGGTCTTCGTCGACGTGACCGACCAGAGCGCGCAACAGTTGAAATCCTTCATCGGCAACAATGCCAAGCCGCCCTCGGTGGTGGCGATCATCGGGTACGAGAACCCCTCCGTCCTCGAGCTGATCTTCGAGATCGGCGCGCATTCGGTGCTGATGAAGCCGGTGCGGGCGGCGGGCGTGCTGAGCAGCATGCTGATGGCGCGGCGATTCCAGCAGGAGCAGCTTCGCTTCAAGAAGGATCTCACGAAGCTGCGGGAGAAACTCGACAATGTGCAGAAGGTGAACGATGCCAAGTTCATCCTCATGCGGCATCGCGGGATCACCGAACGAGAGGCCTACGACCTGATCCGGAAACAGGCGATGGCCAAGCGGACGACCACGACGGAAATCGCCCAGTCGATCATCAACGCGGAAAGCATCCTGAGCAACATGGGCGATACCTGACTGTCCCGTTCGCGCTCAGGCCTCGCCCATGGCGCCGATCGTCTCGAACGCCGCTGCGAGGTCGTCGATCAGGTCGGCGGGGCTTTCCAGCCCGATATGCAGCCGGATGGCCGTGCCGCCTGGCGATGACGCAGGCAGGACGACCGGCAGCGCCAGGCTTTCGTAGCCGCCCCAGGAGGCGCCGATCCCGAACAGCGACAGCCCGTCCACGAAGGCATCCGCGCGATCGGCCAGGGGCGGGGCGAGATGGAAGGCAAACAGCCCCGAGGCGCCGGTGAAGTCGCGCCGCCACAGCGCGTGGCCCGGAAAGCCTTCAAGGGCCGGGTGCAGCACCTCGGCCACCTCTTCCCGGTTCGCCAGCCAGCGGGCGACCTCGAGCGCGCCGCGCTCGTGGGCCTCCAGCCGGCTTTTGAGGGTCCGCAGCCCGCGCAGGGCGGCATAGCAATCGTCCGGGCTGACGCAGAGGCCGAAATCGCCGTTGAGGTCGAAAAGCGGCCGGTAGGCGGCCTCGCGGGTGACGACGGTGCCCATCATGATGTCGGAATGGCCGCAGATATACTTGGTCGCGGCCTGGATCGAAATGTCGGCGCCGTGCCGAAGCGGCTTGTAGAACAGGCCGGCCGACCAGGTGTTGTCGATCGCCAGTAGGGCGCCGTGCCGGCGCGTGACCTGCGCCATGGCGGGCAGGTCGATCATGGCGAAGCTGTACGAGCCCGGGCATTCCGCCAGCACGAGCCGGGTGTTGGGCCGCAGGGCCGTGGCCAGGGAGGCGGCGTCGGGCCGGAAGCGGGTTATCTCGACGCCGCGGGGTTTGAAATGGTTCTCGGCCAGCCGGTGCAGGGGCGGATAGGCCGTGTCGATGATCGCGACATGGTCGCCGGGGCGCGTATAGGCCAGCAGCACCGCGCCGAGCGCCGCCAGCCCGGAGGGGTAGAGAAACGCCCGGTCGCCCTGTTCCAGCTCGCACAGCGCCTCCTCGAGCGCCATGGAGGATGGCGTGCCGCGTGCGCCGTAGGTGAACAGGCGCTCGCCGGTGGTGCGGCGCTGGCGGTAATCGCGCATCGTGGCGGTATCGGGGAAAAGCACCGTCGATGCGCGCACCACGGGCGGGTTCACGGCATGCGGCTCGCGGCCCTGCGGCTTGGCCGCGCGGACCATGCGGGTGGCGTCATCCATCGGCGGGCTCGCGCGTTGCGGCCAGCTGGAAGACCGCGCGTTCCTGCGGGTCGAGCTGATCGACGAGGCCGGTTTCCCATTCGAGATAGCGGCGCGATGCCTCGAGGTTGCCGCTGTGCCGGTCGTGGACGAAGAAGAGAAAGTCGATGGCCTCCTTGTCCGGGGGCGTGTCCGGGCTGGGTTCGACGGGGCCGCCGGCGGCCACCCATGCCTCCATGCCACCGTCGAGATAGCGGCAATCGGCCTCCAGCTCCGAGGCGAAGAGCGCGGCGATGGCGGGGTCGTCGGCAACCAGCACGACCGGGCCGCCGAGGCCGTCCGCGACCGCCGCGGCGCGGGGCCGTATGGCCCAACGCGCCCCGGGAATGTGGCCCTTGCGATAGGTCATCGAGGGCCGGAGGTCGAGGATCGTCGCGCCGCTTTCGCGGGCCAGGTCGGTGGCGGTGACAGCGGGCAGGGGCGCGGGATTTTCCACCGGCGCGTCCTGGCCGACATGGTTCAGGCCGCCCCGCACGATCACCGCGTCATGCCCCATCTGCCGCAGCCAGAAGGCGGCCGAGGCCGCCCGGACGCTGTTGTCGTCGATCAGGGCGATCCGCGCCCGGCGCAGGGCCACCCATTCATCCGTCGCCTGCACGAGCTGGACCACGGGCGCGTGGACCGATCCGGGGACGTGGCCGGCGGCGAACTCTGCCTCCGAGCGGACATCGAGCAGGTAGGCGTGTTCGCGGCGCCACGCCGGAAGGTCGCCCGCGTCGATGACGGGCAGGCCGTGGCGCGCAATCAGGTCTTCGGCAATCCGTGCGCCCTGTGCAAGCTGAGCCTCGGTCAAGTCGGGCAGGGGGGCGGGGCTGTTGCCGCGGGACAGCTCCCGGCCCGACAACACCCATCCCTGCGTGCCGTTTTCCAGCGCGTAGACCGGGTTGCGGATGCCCGCGTTGATCAGGCTCTGCGCGCCGATCAGCCCGCGGGTGCGCCCGGCGCAGTGGATGACGATCGGCTGATCCCCGGGCAGGCCGAGGGCGGCGAAACGGTAGAGGAATTCACCGTTGGGCAGGCTGCGCGCGCCCGGCAGGGTCATCTTGCGGTAGTCGCTGGCCGGGCGGCCGTCGACCAGGCTGGGGGGGCGGGGCGCGGCCTGCATCTTCAGAAGCTCGTCGGCGGTGACCTGGGGCGTGTGCTCGGCCAGTTCCACCAGCTCGCCCAGCACCTTGCTGGGCACGTTGACGCCCTTGAAGACGCCGTACCCCGCCGCCCGCCACGCCGGCAGGCCGCCAATCAGGATCGAGATATCGGCATATCCCAGTTGCTCGAGCCGGGCGGCCGCGCGCCCGGCCACGCCGTCATCGTCGTCGTAGAGGTAGATCTCGGCCCGGGTGTCGGGAAGCAGGCGCGGCGCCAGCAGTTCGAGGCGGCTGTAGGGGCAGTTCGAGGCAAAGAGCAGGTGGCCTTCGCCGTACTGGCCATGCTCGCGCACGTCGAGAAGCCCGATCCGCGCCTGTGCGTCGAGCCGGGCCTTCAGGGCGGTTGCGGATACCGTCCGGATCATTGGCCCGCCTTCCTGGTCTTCACGCCCACATCCATCGTCCAGCAGGTGCCGGCCTCGGGGTCGAACATCACCCGCTCGGTCAGGGTTTCCAGCGCCCGGCCATAGAAATGCAGGTGGCGGATGATGCGGTCGCCGGGGATGAAGACGGAATGGATGTCGTCGGGCAGCATGCCGATCGCGGTGCCCGGTTCTATGGTAACCTCGCGGTCTTCGCTCACCGTGGCGCGGCCGGGGACCGTGCCGTCATCCGTACGCGTCCACAACGTGTTGAGCTCGACCCCCTCGACCGCGGCGACGCAGGCCCAGGTGGTGTGGTTGTGCGGCGGAATGCGCTTCCCGGGCCGCATGACGTTGAGGTAGAGCGCGAAGCTGTGCCCCTCGTCCTCGGCGATGAGATAGCGGGCCTGCTTGCTGTCCTCGTCGGGCGGGGGAAACTGGTCGGCAGACCAGAACCCGGTTTGCACGGCAATCTCCCGAAGGTCGTCGGCGATGGCGCCGACCGTCTGCCGCGTGACGCCGTCCTCGGCGATGCGGTTGCGGGCGGCGTCGCGAAGGGCTTCGACGCGGCGGCTGCGCTGATGGATCAGGTCGGTCATGGGAGGCTCCTGTCAGGTCGGAAAAGGGGGTCAGAACAGCGCGACATGCGCCTCGGTCGGGCTGCGGGTTTCGCCATTGATCGGCAGGAGATCCTGCGGGCAGGCGGAGAGGACCAGCAGGATGTCCCGTTCGGCACGAAAGGCCACGTAATCGCCCGGGCGGGTGACCGGCGGCTTGCGGTCAAAGCGTCCGTCCCCGTCCAGCGGGTAGTTCATGAACAGGTTGAGCGGCGCCGGCGTGTGCGGCGAGGCAAGCCCCGCCTCGGCCAGGGCGGCGTGCAGGTTGTCCTCGCAATTGTCGTGATACTCGGTACAGCCCATGCGCCGGTAGATCGGCGTCGAACAGCAGCACATCAGCATGTCATGGACCCCGGGCGAGGTATCCTCGAGCACCGTCAGCATCGGCTGGTAACGGTTGTCGACCAGCGTGTCGCGGGGCCGGATATGGATGCGACTGATGGCGGACCGGGTATGCGCCATCGACAGGAAGGTCGAGGTGTCCCCGGCGGCAAAGGCCCAGGTGTCGAGCACCTGGCTGCCATGGGTGTTGATCACCCGGAATTCCTGTCCGGAGGCGACCGCGACGGCCTTGCCGCGCCGGGCCGGGATGGTGTGATCCTGTCTGCTCATGATCGGGTGGTTCCTCTGATGCCGGTGGGGGAGGTCATTTCGCCGCCGCCGCCCCGCCCGAGCCGAAGGGGAAATCCGGCGCGCCGCGCTTGAGCGACAGGGTGCGGGAGGCGTCGAACAGATGCTCGCGCAGCTGGTCGAGATCGACCGTCTCGAACAGCGGGTCGGGCAGGACCACGCCAAGCGCCAGCAGCACCTCGTTGCGGGCGTCGAAGACCGGGACGGCCAGCGCCGCGAGGCCGGGCGCGCTTTCGCCCCGGGTGACCGCACAGCCGGTCCTGCGGATATCGTCCAGCACGGTTGCCAGCCGGTCGCGCCGGGTGATGGTCTTCTCGGTCAGCGGCCGCAGGTCGAGCGTTTCGAGCAGGCTGGCCCGCCGCGCCTCGGGCTGCCAGGCCAGCAGCACCTGCCCGGCCGAGGTGCCGTGCACCGGCAGGCGGCTGCCGACGCGCCAGCGCCCGTCGATGTAATGCGGCCCCTCGACGGCCATGATGTGCAGCACATGGGTGCCTCGCAGGATGCTCAGGGTCGCCGAATGGCCGCAGGCGGTGACCAGCTGGCGCATCACCGGCAGGGCGTCGCGCGCCTCCTGCGAGCGCACGATGTAGCGGGTGCCGAGCTCGAACGCCTCGACCCCGACCGAGTAGCGCCGCGTCACCGGATCCTGTTCCACCATGCCGGCATTGCGCAGCGTGCTGAGGATCTTCGAGACGTGGCTCTTGTTGAGATCGACAAGCTCGACGACCTCGTTCACCGACAGGTCGCCATCGGCGTCGATGAAGACCTTCAGGACGTTCAGGGCCGTTTCCAGTGATTTCACGCCGCATCCTCCGTTTTCGGGTCGCCGTAGATTTCGGGGCGCCGCGACGCCAGGTGGCCTTGCGACCGGCCTGTCACCGGGCCGACGGCAATGTCGGCGATCAGCAGGTCCGTCGCGTCGGCCGGGGCCGGGCCGGCCGCGATATCGCCGGTGCCGGCGATAATGCAGCTGTTGCCGAGGAATGTCAGGTCCGCTTCCTGCCCGATGCGGTCGGCGGCGAGCACCGGCACTTCGTTCACGCAGGCCGTGGTGCGGGCGAGGTGGAACCCCATCGCCTGGCCATGCGCGTCGAGCGGCGCCGTCATCCGCGGGTTGCCGGCCCAGTTGGCGGGGCAGGCGATCATCTCGGCCCCGCCCAGCACCAGGGCGCGGCCCAGTTCCGGGAACCACAGGTCGTAACAGATCACGAGGCCGATGCGGCCGGCCGGCGTGTCGGCGATGACGGCGCGGTGGCCGGGGCTGTAGAGGCGGCGTTCGATGCCCCACAGATGCAGCTTGCGATAGGTGGTGACCGTGCCGTCGGGGGTGATCGCGACGGCACTGTCGTAAAGCGTGCCGGCATCCGCCTCGATGATCCCGGCGACGAGGGTCAGCCCGTGCCGCGCCGCGCGCCCGCGCCAGGCGGTCATGGCCGGCCCGTCGGCGGTGGTGGCGTGGTCCGCGGCGGCGGTGCTGTCGGCGAAAACATAGCCGCTGAGGCAGCATTCCGGCAGCACCAGCAGGTCGGCGCCGCCCGCCGCGGCCCGGTCGATCCAGTCGAGGCTGGCATCAAAGTTGGCCTGCGCGTCGCCCGGGACGGGGGCGTATTGCGCCACCGCGGCGCGGATTTCCCTACCGGTCATGCCATTCGTCCCATTCCAGCCCGACGAAGCCAACCCGGTCGCCGGAATGCACCACCGGATCGTTGCGGATGCCGATCACCTGCACGTCCTGCTCGAAGCTGACGGTTTCGACGACGCGGCCGGCCACGTCCTGCACATGGCCGAGCGGCTGGCCGGCGGGCAGGGTGGTGCCGGCGGCGGCCTGCTGTCGGAAGAAGCCGCCGTGACGGCTGAAGACATGGGTGCGCCGGGTGACGCGGCAGACCGGGCCGGGACCGGGGACCGGATCGGGAAACATCCGAAGATGGGCGGCAAGGCCGGTCAGCCCGTCGATGCCCGCCCGGATACAGTCGGGCTGCTGCCGGCTTCCGGCCCCGAGCTCGATCATGAAGGCCAGCTTGCCCAGCTTCAGGCATTGATAGTCGAGCGCGCCGGCATTGTTGCCCGGCAGTTCGGCGGCCGAGGCGACCGACATGCGGCAGGCCACGAAGGGCGAGAACCGGGCGATTGCCGAGAGGATGTCGTCCTCGCCCGGCGCGCCGTCGCCCGCATCCTTGTAGACGGCATAGGGCCTGCTCGAGAACAGCGGATTCATCGTATGGAAGTTGACCACCACGTCGGCACAATGCCGGATGCCGTCGAAGACCGCGTGGGCCAGCAGCTGCGACAACATCCCGGCATCGCTGCCCGGAAAGCTCTGGTCGAGGTCCTGCTCGTCCTGCGGCACGCGCTTGCGGCGGGCGTCGAGGGCGGTGGGGTTCGAGACCGGCGTGGCCACCACCGTGCCGGCGAGATCGGCACAGTCGAGCCCGGCCATGAAGTCGGAGATGGCCAGGATGCCGTTGATCTCGTCGCCATGGACCGCGCCGTTCAGCCACAGCACCGGCCCGTCGGCACGCCCCTTCGCCACCAGCAGGGGCAGGGCGACGGGCTGGCCGCTGGCCATGGTGCCGACCTGCAACGTGGAGTGGGTCAGCGCGCCCGGTGCCGCGCGGTCGATGAGCTGGGCCGCGTCGGCAAAGGGCCGGGGGACTGTTTGCAGGGACAGGTTCATTGCGGTGCACTTTCTTTTCGGGAAGGGGTTGCGTCGGGCTCGACCGGCTCGCCGCCGAGAAAGGCCGCGCGGATATTGGGGTCGTTCATGACCTCGCGGGCCGGGCCCTCGATCAGCTTGGTGCCGAGGTCGAGCACCACCGCGCTGTCGGAAACCAGGAGCGAGCCCACGACGTTTTGCTCGGCCATGATCACGGTCACGCCCGCGTCGCGCAGCTGGGCCACGTTGTCGAACACGTCCTGCTGCATCTTGGGCGACAGGCCCAGCGACGGCTCGTCGAGCAGCAGCAGCACCGGGTCGGTTTCCAGCACCATCGCGGTTTCCAGCACCTGCTGTTCGCCGCCGCTGAGATTGCCGGCCATGGTGCGAAGCTTGCGGCCCAGCATCGGGAAGAGCTCGATCACCCGGTCCTGGGCCGCCTGCTTGTCGCCGCGGGCAAGGGTGTAGGCGCCCATCTCGAGGTTCTCGCGCACCGTCATCTGCGGGAAGTTGCAGCGGCCCTGCGGCACGATGCCGATACCCGCGCGCATGCACTCGCCGGGGCTTTTGCCCTGCAGGTGCTGGCCGCGGAAGACCATCTCGCCGGCGAACCATTTCGACAGGCCGAAGAGCGATTTCAGAAGGGTGGATTTGCCCGCGCCGTTGCCGCCAAGCAGGCTCCAGATCGTCTGCGGATAAACGTCGAGCGAGAAATCCCGTACGATCGGGTCGTCGAGATACCCGACGGCGGCGCCGCGCAGGGACAGGATCGGGTCAGACATGCAGGGCCTCCTCTTCGGCATACTGGGCGTAATTGCCGAGATAGGCCTCGAGCACACGCGGATCGTTGCGGATCACCGCCGGCGCGCCCTCGGTCAGAAGCCGGCCCTGTTCCAGCACGATCACCTTGTCGCAATGGCGCATGATGAAATCGACATTGTGCTCGATCAGAAGGAAGGTCTGGCCTTCGGCGTTGAGCCTGTCGATCAGGTCGGAAATCCGGCGGATCACCGTGGGGTTCACCCCCGCCAGCGGCTCGTCGAGGATGATCAGGCGGGGCCGCCCCATCAGGCACATAGCAAAGGCCACCAGCTTGCGCTGACCGTATGACAGGATGCCGGCCGGGGCCTCGGCGTATTTCTCGATACCGACCAGCCGCAGGTGCGACAGGGCCTCGTCGCGCAGCTCCGCCTCGTGGCGGGTGACGCGTGGCAGTTTCAGGACCTGCGCCGCCCAGGTGAACCGGCGCAGGCTGCGGGCGGCGACGACGAGGTTGTCGGTGACCGACATCCCCTCGTAGATGCGCACGTTCTGGAAGGTGCGCACCATGCCCGCCGCGGCCAGATGCTCGGGCCGCCAGCCGGTCACGTCGCGCCCGTCGAACCGGGCCAAGCCGCTGTCGGGCCGGGTGAACCCGGTCAGGCAGTCGATGGTGGTCGACTTGCCCGAGCCGTTGGGCCCGATCAGGCCGACGATGCTGCCGGGGCGGACGTCGAAGCTGACATGGTCGACGGCGGTGACCCCGGCGAATGCCTTGGTCAGGCCGGTGACGTCCAGCAGCGGAGGGGAAGTATCGTTGCTCATGGCCGCACGTCCTTTCGCCAGCGTTTCAGGTCGGCGTCGCGCAGGTAGCCGCCGAACCCGCCCGGCAGCACCAGCGCCGCCGTGACAAGCACCGCCCCGAACATCACCAGCCGCAGTTCCGGGTCGAAGCGCAGCAGCTCGGGCACCGCCGTCAGCACGAAGGCCGCGACGATCACCGTCCAGAAGTTGCCGGCGCCGCCGAGGATCACGATGATCAGCAGCATCTCGCTGTAATAGGTGTCGAAGATCGACGGGTCGACGATGCCGAGGTGGAAGATGTAGAGCCCGCCGGTCATCCCGCTGAACGCCGCCGCGACCGCGAAGGCGAGAAGCTGGTAACGGGTCACGTTGATGCCCTGCGAGCGGGCCAGCGCCTCGTTCTGGTTGGTGGCCAGAAGGATGCGCCCGATGGGCGAGCGGACCAGGGCGAACATGACGCCGAGCGCCAGCGCCGCGAAGCCCAGCATGACGAGGTAGAAGGCCAGCGGGTCGTGCCCGTCGAGCAGCACCCGGTCGCCGATGGCGATGGTGGGCGCCGGCAGGCCGGGAATGCCGAGCGGCCCGCGCGTCACGTCGACCCAACTGCGCGACAACAGCGTCACCAGCAGCGTGAAGCTGAGCGAGACGATCACGAAGGAGGCGCGCGACACGCGCAGGGCGGGAATGCCCACCAGGATCGCGAGGAGCCCGGTGAACGCGCCGGCCAGCGGGAAGGCCAGCCAGGGCGAGAGCCCGTAATCCGCCGTGGTGATCGCCGCGACATAGGCACCGACGCCCCAGAAGCCGACCTGGGCGAAGGACAGCAATCCGGTGAACCCGAAGATCAGGTTGAGTGACGTGGCCAGCACGGCGAAGGCCAGGGCCAGCGAGCCGACATTGAGCACGTAGCTCGATCCGGTCAGGGCCGGGGCAAGGGCCAGCGCCGCCACGCAGAGCAGCCAGCGCACATCCGTCGGGATCGCCCCCGCGCGGCCGCCGTTGAGGGTGCGCGTCATCATACCCGCACCCCCTTGCCGAACAGCCCTTCGGGCCGGGCCATCAGGATGGCGATCATCGCGAGGAAGGCCACCGCATCCTGCAGCGCCACGGGGCCGAACCCGCCGACCAGGCTTTCGGTCACGCCGATCAGCACGGCGGCCAGCACCGCGCCGGGGATATGGCCCAGCCCGCCGATGATGACGATGGCGAAGGCCTTGAACAGGATCGGGATGCCCATGGCCGGGTGGACCGTGAAGACCGGGGCGAGCGAGGCACCGGCGAGCCCGGCCAGCCCCAGCCCGAGGCTGACCGCCGTGCCGGCGACCACCGCGGGCCGGATGCCCACCATGAAGGCCGCTTCCCGGTTCTGGGCGAAGGCGCGCATCGCCTTGCCGATCCGGCTGTGCTGCAGCAGCAGGTAGAGCCCGCCCATCGCCAGCGCGCTGAGCCCGATGGTCAGCAGGCGCATCAGGTCGATCCGCAGCCCCGCCATCGTGAGGTAGATGAAGCTGAATTCGGTATCCACCACGCGGGGCTGGGCGCCGAAGAGATAGGTGATCCCGTTCTGCAGCACCATGCCGATGCCGATGGTCAGGATGATGCCGCGTTCGAACTCGCCCTGCTGCAGGTGGCGCAGAACGGTGGCGTAAAGGAGGAGCCCCGTGGCCGCCACTACGAGCGTCGCGAGCAGCACGGCGGGAAAATACCCCAGGCCCAGCACGGTGACGCAGGTCAGCATGGCCGTGGCGCCCAGCATGTAAACCTGTCCATGCGCGAAATTCACGATCTCCATCACGCCGAAGATCAGTGACAGGCCGACGGCGATCAGGGCGTAGGTCAGGCCGATCACCACCCCGTTCAGCACCAGTTGACTAATGAAAAGCCCGGTCAAAGCATGTCCTCCCTGCAGTCGGGTCTTGCAGGGGGCGGCCCGTGGCCACCCCCCTTCATGTGTGCGCGGATCAGGTGTCCGACTGCGCCTCGATGACCACGTCGGTGCCGTCGACGCGCATGATGATGGCCGCGTTGTGGGCCTGGTTGTTCTCGTCGAAGGCGACCGTGCGGCCGGTCAGCGAAGTATACTCTGTCTTCTCGAGCGCGTCGCGGATCGCGCTGCGGTCGGCCGAGTCTGCACGGTCGATCGCGTCGGCGATGATCCGGACCGCCTCGTAGGCCTCGAAGCTCTGGTAGTTGGGCAGTTCGCCGTATTTCGCCTCGAACGCCTCGACGAAGGCCCGGTTCTCGGGCGTATCCAGGTCGGCAGCATAGGGGAAGACGCTGGTCGCCCCGTCGATGGCGCCGGAGGCGATCACCGTGTCGCGGATCTCGTCGAAGGCGATGCGGCCCGTCAGGTGCGAGGGCAGGCCCATCCCGCGATATTGCCGCAGGAAGTTCAGCTCGTCCGCGCCCACCGCGTAGAGGGCGATGGCATCGGGGGCGGTGTTGGCCAGCCGGGTCAGCAGGGTGGTGAAATCCGGCGTGTTCTGCTGGAAGAAGTCAGCCGATACGACCTCGATGCCCTGGGCCTCGAGCGCGGCGGCGATCGCCTCGTGCCCGCCACGGCCGTAATCGGTATCCTCGCCCACGAAGGCGACGGTGCCGATCTCGCCGGTCGAGGCGATGTAGTTGGCCATCGCGACGGCCAGCCCCACGTCGGAGGGGTTGATCCGGAAGGTCCACTCGTTGCCGCCGGTGCCGGATTTCTCGGTGATGACCTTGGAGGTCGAGACGGCGACGATCAGCGGCACCTCCTCGCGTTCGACCATGGGCATGATCGCGAGGGTGACGGAGCTGCACAGCGCGCCGATGATGGCGACGGGTTCGTTGCGCAGCAGGTTCTCGACGCTGGTCACGCCCTGCGAGGGGTTGCACTGGTTGTCCTGAGCGTCGAGCGCGAGGGTATGGCCATCGACGCCGCCCGCGGCGTTCAGTTCCTCGATGGCCAGCTCGGCGCCCCATTTCTCGTGCTGTCCGAGCGCTGCGACGCTGCCCGACAGCGGGGTGCTGAGCCCGATCCGCAGTTCGTCGGCATGGGCGGCAGCGGTGGCGAGGCCGAGCCCGCCGATCGTCGCCGCAAGGATCAGAGTAGTCCGTTTCATTGCGTGTCTCCCTGTAGTTTCCTATTTAGAAACTTAATTTCCTATTTGGGAACACAAGTAACCACGTTATAGGTCGTCTGTCAAACGGCACGCCGGGAACCGGCAACGAAAGGCGGAAAATGCATCAGAAATCAGAGAGGTCGGAGCAGGAGTTCCGTGATTCGCAGCGGCGGGCCGCGCGTCCGGAAGGGCTCGGGAAATGGCGGCAAGGTGCCGAATCGCGCTGGCGATCGGGCCTTTCGTGCCTGCCGGGGGTGGCCGTTTCCCTCCTGGCCGGCGGCCTGGCGATCTGGGGCGCGGGGTACAGCCAGCTTCCGGCGATGATGATCGCGCTGTTACTTGGCGTGGGCTCGGGTGCGCTTGGCCGCAATCCCTTGATGGAGCCGGGGCTGGCCGTTTCGGTGCGCGTTTTGACCAGGGTCGGCGTTGCGCTTCTCGGGTTGCAGATCAGCCTGGGCACCATCCTGCAGATTGGCGTGGACGGGCTGTTCTACCTTGTGGGCGCCACGGTCGCGACCATCGGCCTGACGATCCTGGTGGCGCCGCTGTTCGGGCTGCGGCGCGGCTTCGGGTTGCTGATCGGGGGGGCGACGGCGATCTGCGGCGCCTCGGCCGCGCTGGCGATCTCGGCGCTGCTGCCACCCTCCGGGCGTCTGAACCGGCACCTGTCGTTCACCATCATGGCGGTCACGGCCCTGTCGACCGTGGCAATGGTCGCCTATCCCGCGGGGCTTCTGGCGCTTGGGGTCGGCGACGTGCGGGCGGGGTTCGTGCTGGGCGCCTCGATCCATGACGTGGCACAGGTTGTCGGCGCGGGATACGCGATCTCGGACACGGCGGGCGAAACGGCCGTGGTGGTCAAGCTGTTCCGGGTGATGCTGCTGGTGCCGCTGGTCTTTGTCCTGGCCCAATGGAGCCATCGGGCCGGACGGGCAGGGGCCGCGGCGCCGCGCGTGCCGCTTTTCATCCTGGCCTTCCTGGGCGGCGTGGTCGCGAGCTCGGCGGGAGTGGTCCCGGTGCACCTGTCCAGTGCCGCGGCGCTGGCCTCGCAGGTGATGCTGACCGCCTCGGTCTTCGCGGTCTGCGCGCTGACGCCCCTGTCCGGCATTGTGCGGGCCGGGGCCGGGCCGGTCAGGCTGTCGGTGGCGGCCACGCTGTTCATTCTTGGCCTCGCCCTGGCGGCATCGGCCTGGCTTCTGCCGTTCAGCGGCGGGTGAGGTAATCGGGCAAATCCGGATCAGGGAGAACCGAAATGACCTTCAACCTCTGCAATGTCCGCCCGGCGGCAAGGCGCAGATGCCGCGCCAGAAGTTCGGCCGCCTCCGCCGGCCGGCCCGCGGCAAGCCGTTCCAGGATGTCGCGATGCTCGGCCAGTTCGGGCAGGTCGGGGACCATGCCCACCGCCTCGAGGAACACGGTATTGACGAGCAGGGGCAGCTTGCTGTGGTCGATGACCGCGAGCATCTGGCGGTTGTCGGCCTCGGCGAGGCACTGTTCGTGCAGGTCCTGCTCGGCCGCTTCCAGCTCGTCGGGCGTGGCGCCGGCCCGGGCATTGGCCAGCCTGTCGATGCGCTCCAGCATCGGGGCGAACATGGCAGGCGACAGCCTTGGCGCGCTCTGGATCAACGCGGCCGGCTCGAGCAGGGCGCGCAGTTCGTATTGTTCCCGCACGGCCCGCGCGGTGAGCGGCCCGACCAGCCATGTGCCCCGCGCGTCGCGCCAGATCACGCGCTGTTCGTTGAGCAACAGCAGCAGTTCGGCGGCCCGTGCGCGGCTGATCCCGTAATGGCGCGCCAGCTTGGATTGGTTGATGCGAAACTCGCCGAAGGCCATGGCGGTGGCCGCGGTGCGCCGGATGTCCGGCAGGATGTGAAGCCCGGGATCCGGGGCGGGGCCGCGGCCGGGCGCCCCGTCTTCCGTCTCGATCTCGAAAAGGGCGGGATCAAGCGGCGTCCGGTCGACCACTGCCCCGCGCCGCGTGCCCGCCAGGTAGCCGCGCCCCTGGAAACGCTGGACGAGCCCGTCGTCATGCAGGGCGCGCAGGGCGCTCCTGACGGGGGCGCGGCTCGAGCCGAACGCCTCGGCGATCGGGCCTTCCAGCAGGACACGCCCGGGCGGCACGGCGCCGGAGCGAATCCCCGAGGCCAGCGCGGCATAGACCCTCTCGCGGATCGTGATGCGGGTTTGACCCTCGGCCGGCGGAGGGTCATTTTTTGGCTTACGCCCGGGCATCCTGAAATATCCTATCCGGAATATACAG
>NZ_CBDDIG010000011.1:0-15901 GCF_965228755.1 Roseovarius sp. | reverse complement strand
GAGGCCGTGGAGGGTGAGGTTGCCCTTGTCGACCGCCTCTTTCACGAAGGGGAAGGTCATCAGGTTTTCCAGCGACACGAGGATGGCCTGTTTCTCGAGCGCCTTGGTGCGTTCGGTCTGGTCCTTGATCTTCTTCACCCGCTCGTAGCCGGGGCGGAGGATGTCCATCCAGCGGCCGACGAAGCTGGTCTTTTCCTCGAGCGCCGGGGCGTTGCCCGAGCACATCTCCTCGCAGCCCTTGACGCCGCCGCAGTTGGAGTGGCCGAGCACGATGACATGCGCCACCTTGAGCGCGGTCACCGCGTATTCGACCGCCGCCGAGGTGCCGTGCTGGGCCCCGTCGGTGACGTAGGGCGGCACGAGGTTGGCGATGTTGCGGTGCAGGAAGAACTCGCCCTGGTCGGCGCCGAAGATCGAGGTGACGTGCACGCGGCTGTCGCAGCAGCTGATCACCATGGCGCGGGGGTGTTGCCCCTCCTGCGCGAGGTGGCGGTACCAGGCCGCGTTGTCCTTGTACTTGGTGGCCTTCCAGCCGTGGTAGCGTTCGACGAGATAGCCGGGCAGCGGCCGCGCGTTATCCATGACGTCCCTCATTCGCATCTGGTTTCAATCCGTGGTGATAGCCCGAATTCACCTAATATTCGAGCGAGAAATCACCCGCGGCGCAACCATTTGGGAACCGCAATCGGGGATGGTGGCGCCGGGGCCTTGGGGGGCTTTGGAATATGGGGTGTGATCGTGGAGCATGTGACGCTGTTGAGACAGAGTGAGAGGGTGCGGCTTGACCCGGACCGGCTGGACGAGCTGTACCTGCAGCTTGGCCACCAGCAGGCCGAGGAAGTGGTGTGCCGGGCGCTGGAGGAGCTGGCGGCGCGGCTGACCCATGTCGAGCGGTTCTACAGGCAGGGCAAGACGCGCGAGATGCGCAAATGTGCCCGCAGCCTTGGCGCGATTGCCGACCAGGTCGGCATGGAGGCGCTGGCCCGGGTGGCGCGCGACGTGAGCGGGTGTACGGATGCCGGCGACGCGGTGGCGCTGGCGGCTGTGCTGGCGCGGCTGTTGCGGGTGGGCGAGATGTCGTTGACCGAGATCTGGGAGGTGCCGGCCTATTGAGGCCCGGCACGCGAAGAGCCCGGCACCGATGTGCCGGGCTCCTGCAGGCGACGCGGAGAGTGTGAGCGCGTTACCTTTCGTCCGTCAGCCGGCCCCGATCAATCGGGCCCGATCAGTCGGCCAGCGCCTCGAGCCGGGTGCGCAGCTCGGCGTTCTCGGCCTCGAGCCGGGCGGTGCGGTCCTGCAGCGCCTCGGTGCGGTGGGCGAGCGCCTGGATCGCCGCAAGCGCCACGCCGCTGGCATCGAGCGTGGCGATGGTGTGGGCGGAGTCGCCGGTGTTGAAGATGCGGTGGAAATCCTCGGCGAAGGGGCCGATATGGCGGACGGTCTCGGCGTCCTTCCAGCTCCAGTTGGCGACCGGAAGGGCGGTGACCTTCTGCAGGATATCGGCGTGATCGACCGGGGTGATCGCCGTCTTGCGGGCGCGGCTCGACCCCTGGCTGAGCGAGCCGGTGATCGTCAGGTTGCCGTTGGCGGCGAGCCTCATTTCCGGGCCGTCGCCGTCGACGATGTTGTAGCGCAGTTCGCCATCGGCGCCGGCATCGGTGAAGGTGACGTCGGCGCTGGTGTTGGGCGAGGCGCCATTGGCGGTGATCCGCAGGGAATTGAACGATTCGGAGGAGACCAGCGTGAGTGCGCCGTCGCTGTCGAGGGTCATCTCGGGGCCGTCGCCGTCGACGATGTTATAGCGCAATTCGCCCTCGGCGCCGCCATCGGTATAAGTGATGTCGACCGACTGGTTGGGGTCGGCCGTCGTGGCGGTCATGCGCATGAAGACGAAGTTGTCGTCGCGCTCGATCTCGAGCGGGGCCTGCGGGTCGACGCCGGCGCCGATGCCGACATCGCCGTTGGCATCGACCACCAGTGAATTGCTCGGCGCGCTGCCGCCCATGATGCGGAAGGGCAGGGTCGAGCCGGAGGTCACGTTGCGGACGAAGAAGCTGGTTTCGTTGCCGGCAACGTCCCATGACTGGGCGGCGAATCCCGAGGAGGTGTCTTGTTGCAGGCGGAGTGTCGGGGTGTCGCCCGTCTTGACGTCGATTTCCACGGCCGGGATCGAGGTGCCGAGGCCGAGGTCGCCCTGGCTGTCGACATAGAGCGCGTTGGCGCGCGCGTTGCCATCGACGCGAAACACCTGCCGGTTCGTGGTGCGGTCGACGATGGCGAAGTATTCGGCGCCGCCATTGGTCGTCGCGTTGGCTTCGAGCGACCAGTCCCGGTCGGGGAACGACCCGGAGGTCGACGAGTCGTCGAAAAAGATGCGAAGGTTGTTTTCCTTGAGGATGACCGTATCGAACCCGAAGGCCTGGCCGAAGACGCAGTCGAAGCCGACGCAGAGGCTGCCGTCGATATAGACGTCGCTGGAAAAGTTCGGGCCGGCGGCATGGGCCTGTACGGCGCAGAATGTCGAAACGGTGGAAGCGAGCAGGACGGCACGGCGGTTCATGGGAAAATGTCGTTTGCGGTATTCAAATACGGGCCGGTCCGAAAACGGGACAGGGAAGCCGGGGATGCGCGAGGATAGCACAAGTTGCCGTTACGTCAAAGCCCGCTGCGCGGGGCGCCGACAGGGGCGTGGGCCATCCGCCGCCGACGGAAGGGCTTGCAGGCGCGGCGCGGGCGGTTAGGCTGTGGCCGACGCAGTGACCTGACCGGAAAGATTTGCCCATGCCCTTCGAGTTTGCCCCGGCCGATGCGCCCGCCATTCCGCTGCACGTGATCGGGCAGGAGGATGTGGAGGCCTGGGCGGGCGAGCAGCCCGACGGCGTGGCCGGCTGGGTGCGGGCGGCCGGGTTCAGCGGGGCGCTTGGGGCGACGTTGCTGGTGCCGGGCGAGGACGGGCAGATCGCGATGGCGCTGGCGGGCTATGGCACGGAACAGGCGCGGGCGCGGGGCCGGTTTCACCTGGCCGGGGCCGCGGCGGCGCTGCCCGAGGGGGCGTATCGGCTGGAGGGCCTGCCGGAGGCGCGTGCGGCGGAGGAGGCGCTGGGCTGGCTGCTGACCGGCTATGCGTTCGACCGGTATCGCGACCAGTCACCGGCGAAGGCCCGGCTGGTGGCGCCGGGGGGCGTCGATGCCGCACGGCTGATGGCGATTGCCGAGGGCGAGGGGCTGACGCGCGACCTGATCAATACGCCCGCCTCGGACATGGGGCCCGAGGAGCTGGAGGCCGCCTGTGCCGGGCTGGCCGAGGACTTCGGCGCGGAGATCGAGGTGGTGCGGGGCGAGGCGCTGCTGGAGCGGAACTTCCCGATGATCCATGCGGTCGGCCGGGCCGCCGGACAGGCGCCGCGGCTGATCGACATGCGCTGGGGCGGCGAGGGCCCGGCGCTGACGCTGGTGGGCAAGGGGGTGTGTTTCGACACCGGTGGGCTGAACCTCAAGCCCGGGGCCAGCATGGGGCTGATGAAGAAGGACATGGGCGGCGCGGCGACGGTGCTGGGGCTGGCGCGGATGATCATGGCGCTGGAGGTGCCGGTCAGGCTGCGGGTGCTGGTGCCGGCGGTGGAGAATTCGGTGTCGGCCGATGCGTTCCGGCCCGGCGACATCCTGACCGCGCGCAACGGGCTGACGGTGGAGGTCAACAACACCGATGCCGAGGGGCGGCTGGTGCTGGCCGATGCGCTGAGCTTCGGGGCCGAGGACGACCCCGACCTGATGATCTCGATGGCGACGCTGACCGGCGCGGCGCGGGTGGCGGTGGGGCCCGACCTTGCGCCCTACTTCACCGATGATGGCGAATTCGCCGCCGCGGTCGATGCCGCCGGCGCGGCGGTGGCCGACCCGGTCTGGCGGCTGCCGTTTCATACGCCTTACGAAGCCATGATCGAGCCCGGCATCGCCGATCTCGACAACGCGCCCAAGGGCGGCCTTGCCGGGGCGATCACCGCCGCCCTGTTCCTGCGCCGCTTCGCCGGGGGCACGCGCTATGCCCATTTCGACATCTACGGCTGGAGCACCGGCAACGGCCCGGCGCGGCCCAAGGGCGGGGTCGGCATGGGGGCGCGGGCCCTGCTCGAGGCGCTGCCCGGCGTCCTGAACCTGTGAGGTGTGCCATGGCTTCTTCTTGGTCGAAATATCCCGGGGTGAATTGTTCCCGGACATCGTCCGGGGCCAAGAGGGGCAGCGCCCCTGATCCGTCATGACCGATCCGCGCAGACATCCCGCCAATGGCCGTGTCGCCGCCCTCCGCCTGCGCGGCGAGGTCGAGGCGCAGGGATTCACCGAGGGGGTTCCGGCCCGTGTCGTGGTGCCGGTGGCGGACCTGTTATGCGCCCCGGGCGGGCCGCGCGACCGGCAATTCCTGCTGGGCGAGGGGGTGACGATCTACGAGGAGCGCGAGGGCTGGGCCTTTGTCGAGGCAGAGCGCGACGGCTATACCGGTTACCTGCCCGCCGGCCAGCTTTCCGGCGTGCAGGCGCCGACGCACCGGGTGACGGCGCGGGCCACGCATCTGTATCGCGCGGCGGATTTCAAGACGCGGGAGCTGGCGGCGCTGAGCCATGGCGCGATGCTGACGGTGACCGGGCAAGAGGGGCGGTTTGCCGTGACGCCGCTGGGATACGTGCCGGCGATGCACCTGTCGCCGCTGGAGGAGCTGGCCGACGACCCGGTGCGGGTGGCCGGGCTGTTCCTTGGCGCGCCCTACCTGTGGGGCGGGAACACGAGTTTCGGCATCGACTGTTCGGGGCTGGTGCAGATGGCGTGCCTTGCCTGCGGCATCGATTGCCCCGGTGACAGCGACATGCAGGAGGCCGAGCTGGGCCATGCCCTGCCCGAGGATGCGCCGCTGGAGCGGGGCGACCTGTTGTTCTGGAAGACCCACGTGGCCTGGGTGGTCGACCGGGACACGCTGTTGCATGCCAACGCCTTCAGCATGGCCGTGAGCTACGAGCCGCTGGAGGCGGCGGTGCAGCGGATCGAGGCGCAGGGCGATGGCCCGGTCACGTCGCGCAAGCGGCTGGAGGGCAGATGACCAGCGATCCGTTCTTTCACCCGGTGTCGGGGTTCGACCTGCCGCGCTTTGCCGGGGTGCCGACCTTCATGCGGCTGCCCCACGTGCCGCCCGGGCATGAGAGGTTCGGCGATGTGCAGGTGGGCCTGATCGGCGTGCCGTGGGACAGCGGCACGACGAACCGCCCCGGCCCGCGCCACGGGCCGCGGCAGTTGCGCGATGCCTCGACCATGATCCGCGCCCAGCACGCGACCAGCGGGATGCGCCCGTTCGAGACGGTGAACTGTGCCGACCTGGGCGACGTGGGGCCGAACCCGGCGGACATTCAAGACAGCATGGAGCGGATCACCGCGTTCTACGACCAAGTCATGGCCGCCGGGATCGTGCCGCTGACGGCCGGGGGCGATCACCTGACCTCGCTGCCCGTTCTGCGGTCAGTGGCCAAGGATAGCCCGGTGGGGATGGTGCATTTCGACAGCCATACCGACCTGTTCCATTCCTATTTCGGGGGCACGATGTACACCCATGGCACCCCTTTCCGGCGAGCGGTGGAGGAGGGGTTGCTGGACCCGAAGAAGGTGGTGCAGATCGGCCTGCGCGGCACGATGTACGACACCGAGGACCGGGATTTCGCCGAGGCGAACGGCATCCGGCTGATCCTGATCGAGGAGTTCCACGCGCGCGGCGTCGCCGACGTGATGGCCGAGGCGCGCGAGATCGTCGGGAGCGGGCCGACCTACGTGAGCTATGACATCGATTTCGTCGACCCCACCTTCGCCCCCGGTACCGGCACGCCCGAGGTGGGGGGCCCGAATTCCTTCCAGGCGTTGCAGGTGGTGCGCGAACTGGAGGGGTTGAACATCGTGGGCGCCGACATGGTGGAAGTGTCGCCGCCCTTCGACCCTTCGGGCGGAACGGCGTTTCTTGGCGTGTCGATCATGTTCGAGCTGCTCTGCGTGATGGCCGGCCGGATGGGAGCGACGCATGGGTGAGGGGCCGAACCGGGAGCAGGCGGAGCTCTGGTCCTCCGTATCGGGCGAAAAGTGGGTGCTGAATGCGCGCGTGCTCGACGCGATGATGGCGCCGGCGCTGGACTGTGTGCTGGAGGCGGCGGCGTTGCAGGCGGGGGAGCGGGTGCTTGATATCGGCTGCGGGACCGGGGCGAGCACGCTGGCGGCGGCGGAGCGTGTCGGGCCGGAGGGCCGGGTGACGGGCGCCGATATCTCGCCCGTGATGCTGGAGGCGGCGCGGAAGCGGGCGGTCGGGGCCGGGTGCAAAAACGCCGATTTCGTGGTGGCGGATGCGCAGGTTCACGGGTTCGAGCCGGGGGCCTATGACGCGATCATCTCGCGCTTCGGGGTGATGTTCTTCGACGACCCGGTGGCGGCCTTTGCCAACATGGCCAAGGCGCTGCGGCCCGGCGGGCGGGTGCATGTCGTCGGATGGAGCGGGATGGAGCGGAACCCGTGGTTTTCCCTGCCGCGGCAGGCGGCGGTCGACCGGCTGGGCGAGGTGGTGGCGGAGGATCCGCGTGCGCCGGGGCCGACGGCCTTTGCCGAGTTGGCGTATGTGCGCGGCATTCTCGAGGGTGCCGGGCTGTGCGAGGTGACTGCCGAGGAGGTGACACTCGACCTGACGCCGATGGGGACGGTGCTGCATGTGGCGAAGTTTGCCGCCCATCTCGGCCCGGCGGCGCGGGTGCTGATGGAGAAGGGCGGCACTGCCGAGGACAAGGCGGCGATCATCGACGCGCTGGCGGAGGATTTCCAGCGCTATGCCACGCGGGATGGTGTGCGGGTTCCGGCGGTGCTGACCCTTTACGGGGCGCGTCGGGGTTAATCGAGCGCCAGCTTGCGCAGGGTCTGGCCGGAGAGTTCCTCCGAGAAGGGCACCGGCAGCGGGTCTTTCCCGAGCCGGGCGCGGTAGATCGGCAGGCTTTCGGCGACGCGCATCACGTAGTTCTGGGTTTCGCGGAAGGGGATGTGCTCGATCCAGTCGACGATATCCACCTCGCCCAGCCGCGGGTCGCCGTATTCCTTCATCCAGCGCAGCGGGCGGCCCGGCCCGGCATTGTAGCCGGCCGCGACCATCACGACATTGCCGTCGAAGCGGTTGACCAGCTCGGCGAGATAGGCCGAGCCGAGCTTGGCGTTGTATTCCCAGTCGGTGATCACCCGGGCGCCGGAATGGGACATGCCGAGCGCGCGGGCCATGTCGGAGGCGGTGCCGGGCATGAGCTGCATCAGCCCCTGCGCGCCGGCGCCGCTCTTGACGCGGTGGTCGAATTCGCTTTCGCGGCGGGCGATGGCGAGGGCCAGCTCGGCCGGGACCGGCAGGTCCATATCGCGCATCGGGTGGAGGGCGTAGTAGGGGCCGGGCACGACCAGCCCGCGCTCTGCGGCGGCCTTGCCGACCATCACCTCGAGATGCGGCTCGCCCATCATGTCGAGCGCGTGGCCGAGGCGGTTGATCTCGTCCACCTCGAGCGTGTCGGTGAGGGCGACGAAGAACTGTTCGGCCAGCGAGAGCCTGTCGGTCCTGAGCAGCAGGATGCCGGCCTTGAAGAGCGTCGATTGCGCGAAGTCGGCGTCGCGCCACGTGTCGTCGGGCGCGGCCCCGGCGAGCGCGGGGTCGGGCGGCACGCCGCCCTTTTCGGCGGCGAGCAACCCGTAGAAGCTGGTCTGGTACTCGCCGCCGAAGGCATAGGCGAGCTGTGCCGCTTCCGGGTCGCCCAACGCGTCCTGCGCCCGGCCGATCCAGTAGCCGGCGCGGCCGAGCGAGATGGGCGTTTCCACCGCCGCGCGGAAGCGCTGGAAATGGTCGAGCGCGAGGTCGGGCGCGTCGAGATAGGTGAGTGCCAGGTAGCCCGACAGCCATTCGAGATCGGCGTAATTGGAGCCATCGACAAGCTGGTGGATCGCGGCCAGCTGGTAGGCCGTGGCGATGTCGCCCTCGCGCATCTTTTCGCGGGCGAGATAGCGCCGCCAGCCGCCCCAGCGGTCGGGCTCTCCCAGCCCGTTCTCCATGCGGCTCTGTTCCAGCATCAGCTTGATGGCGTCGTCGCTTTTGCCGGCCTTGATGTACTGGTTGAAGCGCTCGTAGGCGATGCCGGCATCCTTCGCCCCGCCCTCGGGCAGGTCGCTGGTCTTGAGCGTTGTGCCGCTCTCGATCTTCTGGCGGGCCTCGGCCAGCGCGCGGGTCTTCTTGTCGACCAGCGGCAGCATCTGCTTCACGTCGCGCAACCCGCGCCAGAGGGCCATTTGCAGGCGCGCCTCGTGATGCGGTTTCAAGAGTTCGTCATAGGCCTCGAGGAAGGCGTCATGCTCGGCGGTGGAGAG
Source organism: Roseovarius sp. (assembly GCF_965228755.1). Classification (GTDB taxonomy): domain Bacteria; phylum Pseudomonadota; class Alphaproteobacteria; order Rhodobacterales; family Rhodobacteraceae; genus Roseovarius. The sequence continues at coordinate 7,495 of NZ_CBDDIG010000011.1, read as the reverse complement.
GTCCATCGTGTGCCAGGCCATGACCACACTCGCCTCGGCCTCGCCCTGCTGGCCGCGGGCGGTGAGGGCGCGGGCATAGTTCAGCACGCCTCCGCCGGTCTGCGGGCGGTAGTCTTCGTAGAAGGCCAGCACGGTGTCGAAATCGGCGTGGGACACGACCTCCTCGTTGCGCTTGCGCAGGTAGTCGAGGCCGGGCCAGTCGGGATGGGCCTCGAGGAAGGCCAGCACCTCCTCGGGTGTGCCGCGGCCCTCGCGCAGGCGGATCCACTCGACCAGCGCCACGGCGGCGGGCCCGTCCCGCTCGGCGATGCGGGCGGCGTTCTGCCAGCGGCCGTTGGCGATGGCGCCGAAGGCGAGCTGAAGCGGACGGGGGGCGATTCGCGACTCGTCTTCCTGTGCCGCCGAGGCGGCGGACAGGGTGAAAAACGTCAACAGGACAACAAGGCAGCGCAACATGGCTTGCATTTCCGGCCCATGCAAAGGATAGACACGCCCAGCCTAAGCGCGCGTCGCGGGACAAGTCCATTCACAACCTTGGCAGATGGGCGCCTTGCCGCTAGTGTCGCGCGCGTTTCACCGGGCCTTTTGGCCGTACAGTAACGCAAAACAATGGAGCGTGTCATGTTCAAAGGATCTTTTCCTGCCCTGGTCACGCCGTTCAAGAACGGCGAGCTGGATCTTGAGACGCTCAAGAAACTTGTTGAATGGCATATCGCCGAGGGCAGCCACGGCCTTGTGCCCGTGGGCACGACCGGCGAGAGCCCGACGCTGACCCATACCGAGCACGAGACGGTGGTCGAGGAGGTGGTGCGCGCCGCGGCGGGGCGGATTCCGGTGATCGCCGGGGCCGGCTCGAACAACACGGTCGAGGCGATCCGCTTCATGCAGCACGCCGAGAAGGTGGGCGCCGATGCCGCGCTGGTGGTGACGCCCTACTACAACAAGCCAACCCAGCGGGGCCTGATCGCGCATTTCACCGCGCTGCACGATTGCTGCGAGCTGCCGATCATCATCTACAACATTCCCGGCCGGTCGGTGATCGACATGTCGCCCGAGACGATGGGCGAGCTGGCCAAGCTGCCGCGGATCATCGGGGTGAAGGACGCCACCGGCGACCTAGCCCGCGTGAGCGACCAGCGGATCACCTGCGGCAAGGAGTTCGTGCAGATCTCGGGCGAGGACGCCACGGCGCACGGGTTCAACGCGCAGGGCGGCGTGGGCGTGATCTCGGTCACCGCGAACGTGGCGCCGCGGATGGTGGCGGACGTGCAGGAGGCCTGCCTGGCCGGGGATTACCGCAAGGCGCTGGAGACGCAGGACCGGCTGATGCCGCTGCACAAGGCGATCTTTACCGAGCCGGGGCTGGTGGGCGTGAAATACGCGATGTCGCTTCTGGGGCTTTGCAGCGACGAGGTGCGCTCGCCGCTGACGGGGCTGAGCGACGAGACCAAGGCGCTGGTCGAGGACGGCATGCGGCACGCGGGGCTGATGAACTGAGGTCGCGGGGTGGGTGTGAACCCACCTTGCGTGTTCCCGGCCTGGAGCGATGGCGGGTAGGCACCCGCCCTGCCGGCTATCGGTTGACTTCGATCTCGTGGAGCTCTTCCATCATCGTCTTGCCCAAATCGTCGCGCAGGGGCTGAAGCTCGGCGTCGATGGCGGAGAAATCGAACTCTTCGGGGCGAAGCCGGTTCTGTGCGAATTCCGCGGGCAGGGAGGCGATGAACGCGATCCGCAGGGCCGTGGGCGGGTGGGAGTTGTCCACCCGCTTTTTCTCGCGGGCGGCCTCGGCGAGGTAGCGCGCGGCGGTTTCGGGGTCGGCATCGGAGACGGCGTGGCCCATGTGGTCGAAGATCCGCGCGCCCTGATCCCCGGTATAGGGGTAGAGGTCGACGATGCTGCGCTCTGCCAGATCGCGGCGCGTGATCACTTCCAGCATGCCGATGACCGGTTCGGCCCCGGCGACCCGCATGGCGTGGGCATCGGCGCGGTACTCCGCCCGTTGCGCTTCGAAGAAGGAGAAGCGTGACAGGGCGCGCTGGTAGGTGCCGATTACCATGGCGGCGATCATCTGGGTCAGGTGACCTTCGTTGTAGTAGTAATAGCTATCCAGTTCGAACGTGTCGTACCAGTTCGACAGGACCGAGTAGGCGCGTGCGAAGACGCCGGAGCGCATCGGGTCGTCATTCACCTTGTGCGCCATCTCGTGCGCCAGGAGGGCGATGCGCTGATCCGGGGACAGGGCCGCCCAGAGCGGCAGGCCGATGCCCAGCACCCATTCCTGTTGCCGGGAAAAGCGGGGGCGGAACTGTGTGATGTAGGCGTTCAGATCGGCATCGAAATGGAGCCCGTCGGGGGCCGTGGTGCCAAGCCTTTCGGCAATCCGGTCAAGCAGGGAGAACAGCGCCGGCAGATCGCTGCGGCGGTAGGTTTTCGATCGGTTCCTGTGCCCCGGCGGCAGAAGGGTGACGCCGAAGCCCACAAGGATCAGGCCGAGGATGATCGGGCCGAGATCGGGATAGCCGACAAGGCCCAGGGTGACGCCGGCGGCCATGGATAGGTAGGGGGTTGCCAGGAGCAGGAAGGACAGGGCCCAGCCGATGGCAAGGCGGCCCGTCATGCGCGGGCGGTCATGGTCGACCTCGCGTTTGGCCTGCTCGAGCAGTTGGTCGGCGAACCGCTCCTGCCAGCGGTCAATCAGTTTTCCGATCATGCGTTGCCGCCCAGTAGCCGACTATCCTTCAGGTCAGGCTAGGAAGGCCGGGTTGCAAGTGCAAGCGCGACGATGCCGGACGGGCGGCGGTGTGGAGGTCGCGGGGCGGGCCCGACTTATTGCCGGGTTCGGGGCATTGCGGGTTTCACTGACCCAACGGTGAGCCTCAGTCGACGCGGCGGACGAGAAGCTGGTTGCCCGGGCCGGTCTTGGTTTCGAACACCTTCAACTCCTTCACCAGGTCGGAGAGCTTCTTCTTGCCATAGGTCCTTGTGTCGAAATCGGGTTTGTCGGCCTGGATCTGCTGGCCGATGCGGCCGAGGGGGAACCAGTCGTCGTCCTGGTCGATCTTTTCCATCGCGTCGGTGATCAGCTTGCGGGCCTCGCCGACGCGGCGGTTGTCGAGGCTCTGCTCCTTGCCGCGGGCGGGGGAGGTCTCGTCCGAGATGTTCTCGATCGCGACGAAGCGGTTGCAGGCGTTCTTGAGCGCGTCCGGCGCCTTGGCCTCGCCGATGCCGATGACGGTCAGGCCCTGTTCGCGGATGCGGCTGGCGAGGCGGGTGAAATCGCTGTCGGAGGAGACCAGCACGAAGCCGTCGAAATGGCCGGCATGCAGGATGTCCATCGCGTCGATCACCAGCCCGATATCGGAGGCGTTCTTGCCCTTGGTGTTGGCGGTCTGCTGGTGCTGGACGAGGCCGAGCTTCTGCGCCGTCTTTGTCCAGCCCGAAAGCTGCTGGTTGGACCAGTCGCCATAGACCCGGCGCAGGCCCGGCTCGCCGTAGGAGGTGACCTCTCGCAGGATCGCCTCGGCGTGTTTCGAGGGCACGTTGTCGGCGTCGATGAGCACGGCGAGGAGCGGGGATTTCTCGGGCATTGGGGCCTCCTTTTCCGTGCGACCATGCCTGATTGCGGCGGCGGCGGAAACCGGAAACCTGGGATTGGGCCGATCCGGGGGGGCGAAATGCAACCGGCCACCGCCGGGGGAGGGTGGTGGCCGGGGCGTGGCGGCGTCAGGGAAGGATCAGGCGTTTTCGCCGATCTTGTCCTGGGTCTTCGTCTCGAAATCGCCGGCGTCGTGGCGTTCGCGAAGCTGCTCGTGCGGCTCGCCGAAGGACTTGTTGACCATGCGCCCGCGCTTGACCGCCGGGCGGGCGTCGATCTTCTTGGCCCAGGCCACCACGTTCTCGTATTCATGCACGCTGAGGAAGGTGCCCGCGTCGCCATAGGCGCGGCCGAGGGCGAGGTTGCCGTACCAGGGCCAGATCGCCATGTCGGCGATCGAGTACTCGTCACCGGCGATGTAGGGTTTCTCGGCCAGTTCGCGGTCGAGCACGTCGAGCTGGCGCTTGGCCTCCATCGCGTAGCGGTTGATGGGGTATTCGTATTTCTCGGGTGCGTAGGCGTAGAAATGGCCGAAGCCGCCGCCGAGGAAGGGGGCGCTGCCCATCTGCCACATCAGCCAGTTGATCACCTCGGTCCGGCCCGGGCCGCTTGCGGGCAGGAAGGCGCCGAACTTCTCGGCCAGGTGCATCAGGATCGAGCCGCTTTCGAAGACCCGCAGGGGTTTGTCGCCGGTATGGTCGACCAGGGCCGGGATCTTGGAGTTGGGGTTGATCTCGGTGAAGCCGCTGCCGAACTGGTCGCCGTCGCCGATCTGGATGAGCCAGGCGTCGTACTCGGCGTCATGGCCGGCCTCGAGCAGCTCTTCGAACATGACGGTCGTCTTCACCCCGTTGGGCGTGGCGAGCGAGTAGAGCTGGAACGGGTGCTTGCCGACCGGCAGCTCCTTGTCGTGGGTGGGCCCGGCGATGGGGCGGTTCGTCGAGGCGAACTGTCCGCCGTTCTCCTTGTCCCAGGTCCAGACCTTGGGCGGGGTGTAGGTATCGTCGGTCATCTGTCGCTCCTTGGGGTGTGAGTTTCCCAAGAGGTAACCAGAAGCGGGAGCGATGCAAGGTGCATGAATGCACAGAAGTAGCTGCGCAGGCTGCGGCTGGCGGTGGCGCGGACGGGCCGGTTCCCGCCTATCACGCAATAACGATCAACACGCACGAACGCGTCATGGGGCCTTAAAACGCTGGGCGGGCATGACCATTTCAGGCACCCGGGATGACCCCCGACCCCGGAGATAGGAGAGTGTCATGAACATCATTCGCAAACGTCTTCTGGCCGGTGTCACCGCATCCGCGGTGGGTATTGCCGGCATCGCCGGATTGTCGGCCGCACCCGCCCATGCCGATAACGACACGGCCAAGTACATCGCCGGCGCCGCCGCCGTGGCGATCATTGGCGCTGCTCTGGTCGATTCCAGCAATGACCGGTATTACGATCCGGGCTACGCGACGCGGGATCGCTATTATGGCGGTTATGACCGGTACACCCGGTACCCGGCCTATAACCAGCACACCCGGCAGAGCTATCAGCGGGCCTACAACCAGGGCTATCGCGACGGGTACGCTCGCAGCCACAACAGCTACAGCTACGGCACCCAGCGCGTCTACGACCGCTGAGACCCATGCACCGGGGCCGGACGATCCGGCCCCGCAGCATCCCGCCGATCCGGCGGTCTCTTCCCCGTTTCCCTTGGCTGGCCGCGATGCCGGCCCATATATTGTCTTACGCCGGGTAAGGGCCCGTGCAGTCCCGAACGGGAGAGCATTATGAATAGGAATTTCCGAACCAGCCTGTTTGCCGCCGCCGCCGTTTTCGCTGTTGCGGCAGGGCCGGGGGTGTCGCCCGCTGCGGCGGACCCCGCCTTCTCGAACGTCATCAACCGGGTCATCGACCACGCCATCGACCGGACCCAGCGGCGCGGCTACTACCGCGATTACCATCGCTACCAGAGGGCGCGCCGGTATCACGATGACTACAGGTACGACCGCTACGTTCGGCGTCGGCACCTGACGCCGGACGAGATGGAGCTGCGCGGCCTCTACGTGCCGGGCTACGACATCAACGGCGTGATGAACTATAACCGGTCCGGCCATCGCCACTGACGGCGGGAGGAACAGGAAAACGGGCGCCCCGGTTTGCCGGCGCGCCCGTGGTGGTGCGGTGAGGGGCGGTCAGTAGACCACGACGCTGCGGATCGACTCGCCCGCGTGCATCATCTCGAAGCCCTTGTTGATCTCGTCGAGCTTCAGGGTGTGCGTGATCATCGGGTCGATCTCGATCTTGCCCTGCATGTACCAGTCGACGATCTTGGGCACGTCGGTGCGGCCGCGGGCGCCGCCGAAGGCGGTGCCTTTCCAGACCCGGCCGGTGACGAGCTGGAAGGGGCGGGTCGAGATTTCCGCGCCGGCGGGGGCCACGCCGATGATGATGCTTTCGCCCCAACCCTTGTGGGCGCTCTCCAGCGCCTGGCGCATGACGGTGACGTTGCCGGTGGCGTCGAAGGTGTAATCGCCGCCGCCGCCGGTCAGTTCGACAAGGTGGCCGACGATGTCGCCCTTCACCTCTTTGGGATTGACGAAATCGGTCATGCCGAAGCGCTTGGCCATCTCGACCTTGCCGGGGTTGAGGTCGACGCCGACGATCTGGTCGGCGCCGGCCAGCCGCAGGCCCTGGATCACGTTGAGGCCGATGCCGCCGAGGCCGAAGACCACGCAGCGCGCGCCCAGTTCCACCTTGGCGGTGTTGATCACCGCGCCGATGCCGGTGGTCACCCCGCAGCCGATGTAGCAGATCTTGTCGAACGGCGCGTCCTTGCGGACCTTGGCCAGAGCGATCTCGGGCAGGACGGTGTGGTTCGAGAAGGTCGAGCAGCCCATGTAATGCAGGATCGGCGTGCCATCGAGCATGGAGAACCGGCTGGTGCCGTCGGGCATGACGCCCTGGCCTTGGGTCGAGCGGATCGCCTGGCAGAGGTTGGTCTTGGGGTTGAGGCAGTAGTCGCATTCGCGGCATTCGGGCGTGTAGAGCGGGATCACGTGATCGCCCGGTTCCAGCGAGGTGACGCCCGGGCCGACCTCGACCACGACGCCCGCGCCTTCATGCCCGAGGATCGCCGGGAAGGCGCCTTCGGGGTCGGCGCCGGAGAGGGTGAAATCGTCGGTGTGGCACAGGCCCGTCGCCTTGATCTCGACCAGGACCTCGCCGGCTTTCGGGCCGTCGAGGTTCACTTCCATGATTTCCATCGGCTTGCCCGCTTCGAGGGCGACGGCGGCGGTGGTGCGCATTGATAGTTCTCCCAATTCGATTTGCCGCGACTTTGGGTGAAAGCCGGGCGGTTTTCAATAACGGGCCGGCGGCCTTGAAAGCGGCCGTGCCCGTGACGACTTCAGTGTTGCACAGAAATGGAAGGACGGCACCATGCGCTTCGCGACACTCATACTGGCACTTGCGGCATTGGGCGCCTGCATGCCCGAAGGCGGGGAGGACGACACCGCCTCGGCCTGCGGCGCGGATGCGCTTCAGCCGCTGGTCGGCACCCAGGTGGAAGAGCACGATTTCGCCGACGGCACGCGGATCATCCCGCCGGGTACGGCGGTGACGATGGATTTCCGCGCCGACCGGCTGAACGTGGAAACCGATGAGGGCGGGACGATCACGCGGATCTACTGCGGCTGATCTTCTGGCCGGCGTTGCGCAGTGAGTATTTGGAGAAAAGTGAAAGTGGGGGGGCGGGCGCCCGGCTTTCATCTTTCAAGAAATACTCATTGCGCGTCGCTTACCTCGCGCGGTGCCGTGAGGGGAGGACTCGACTCGGGGCGGGGTGTGGCCTAGGTTGGAACAAAACATGAACATGATTGTTCGCCGCTGCCGCCATGCCTGTTCGCCGTA
>NZ_CBDDIG010000010.1:0-43167 GCF_965228755.1 Roseovarius sp. | reverse complement strand
GTCGAGATTGCCTTATAATATGATGTGAGTAAACAGGTTTCCCTTACTGCGTGCCGAACATGCGGTCGCCCGCGTCCCCCAGCCCCGGCAGGATATACCCCAGCTCGTTCAGCCGCTCGTCCAGCGACGCGGTCACGATCGGCACGTCCGGATGCGCCTCCTTCATCCGAGCCACACCCTCCGGCGCGGCCAGCAGGCATAGGAATCGGATGTCCTTCGCGCCGGCCTTCTTCACGAGGTCCACCGCCGCGGCCGAGGAATTGCCGGTCGCCAGCATCGGGTCGACAACGATCGACAGCCGCTCGTCCAGCAGTTCGGGCACCTTGAAATAGTACTGCACCGGCTGCAGCGTCTCCTCGTCGCGATAGAGGCCCACGAACCCCACCCGGGCCGAGGGAATCAGCTCCAGCATCCCGTCCAGAAGGCCGTTCCCCGCCCGCAGGATCGAGATCAGCGCCAGCTTGCGCCCGTCCAGCACCGGCGCGTCCATCTCCTCCAGCGGGGTCTCGATCCGCCGCGTCGTCATCGGCAGCTGGTGAGTCACCTCGTAGGCCAGCAACTGGCTGATCTCGCGCAGAAGCTGCCGGAACACGGCCGTGGATGTGGTCTTCTCCCGCATCAATGTCAGCTTGTGCTGCACCAGCGGGTGTTTCACGACGGTCAGGTGCTCTTTCATCTCCGGCTCCTCTCAGGCTGTCTGCCCCGCCTTTTCCCGCAATCGCGCCCCGAGGGCAACGCCGGATGCCGCGTTCAGCCCTCCGGCGGGGTCAGAAAACTGCGCCCCGGCCCGCCATCCTCGAGGCCCAGCCACGCCGCCACGCTCGCGGCCACGTCGACGAACCCCACCAGCCCCAGCGCGCCCGTCCCGGCCCCCGCCACCAGCACCGGCACCCGCTCGCGCGTATGATCGGTGCCGGGCCATGTCGGGTCATTGCCGTGATCCGCGGTCAGGATCATCACGTCCCCCTCCCCCAGCCGCGGCAGCAATTCCCCGATCTTTCCGTCGAACCATTCCAGCGCGGCGGCATAGCCCTCCACGTCGCGCCGGTGGCCATAGACCGCGTCGAACTCCACGAAATTGGCGAATGTCAGGCTCCCGTCCTCCGCCGTCTCCAGCGCATCGGCCAGGTGCCCCATCAGCTCCGCATCGGTGCCCTTGGCCACGTCGGTGATCCCCTGCATCGAGAAGATATCGCCGATCTTGCCGATCGCATGAACCTTGCCACCACCGGCCCGCACCCGGTCGCACAGCGTCCAGCCCGGCGGCGCCATGGCGAAATCCCGGCGATACCCGGTGCGCCGGAAGCCGCTTTCGGCATCGCCGGTGAACGGCCGGGCGATCACCCGGCCCACCCGCATCTCGTGCAGCATCGGCGCGATCTCGCGACAGAGCGTCAGCAGGCGCTCGCGCCCGAAAACCTCTTCATGCGCGGCAATCTGGAACACGCTGTCGGCCGAGGTATAGCAGATCGGCCAGCCCGTCCGCATATGCGCCTCGCCCAGTTCCTCGAGGATCACCGTGCCCGAAGCATGGCGATTGCCCAGCACGCCCTCCGTCCCCGCCAGCCGCTTCACCGCCTCGGTGATCTCCTCCGGAAAGGCCGGCTCGGCGTCGGGAAAGTAATGCCAGTCGAACGGCACCGGCAGCCCGGCCAGCTCCCAATGCCCCGAGGTCGTGTCCTTCCCCTTCGACACCTCGCTCGCCGCGCCCCACAGCCCCTCCGGCACGGCCCCCAGCCCCGGCGCCATCTTGCCCGACGCAAGCTTCACAGCCGCGCCCAGCCCCAGCCTGTCCAGCACCGGCATCTTCAGCCCGGCCCGCGCCTGCGCGATATGCGCCACGGTGTTCGACCCCGTATCCGGTTCGCCCGCGTTCAGGTACTCGCCCGCATCCGGCGCCCCGCCGATGCCCACGGAATCCATCACGATCAGGAACACCCGCGCCATCAGCCGACCCTCTCATGCACCAGCGGCGGCAGCTCCGGCGCGACCTCGCCCACGGTGATCGCCCGCCGCAGGATCGCCTCCGCCCGGTCGGCATGTTCGGCCCGTGCCGCATGGATGCGCAGCAGCGGCTGGCCCGCCTCCACCTCCGCGCCCAGAGGCAGAATATCCGACAGCCCCACGCTCGGCTCGATCACGTCGCTTTCCACCTGCCGGCCACCACCCAGCTCGATCACGGCAAGCCCCATCGCCTCGCCATCCATGGCAGCGACGTACCCGGCCCGCTCGGCCTTGAACTCCCGGATCACGGTCGCCTCGGGCAAGAACCAGGCCCAGCGCTCGACGAACCCCACCGGCCCGCCCATCGCGCCAACCATCCGGCCGAACCGCTCCGCCGCACGCCCGTCGGCCAGCGACGCGCGGATCTTCTCCGCACCCTCGCCCTCGTCCTTCGCCAGCCCCGCCCCGGCCAGCGCCAGCCCGCCCAGCACGGCGCACAGCTCCGCTAGCGGCCCGGTCTCCTGCCCGGTCAGCACCCGCATGGCACAGGCCACTTCCAGCCCGTTGCCCAGCGCCGGCGCCAGCGGCTGGTTCATGTCGGAAATCACCGCGCTCGTCCGGCATCCAGCAGCATTCGACGTCTCGACCAGCGCCTCTGCCAGCGCGCGGGCGTCCTCTTTACCTTTCATGAACGCCCCGCTGCCAAGTTTCACGTCCAGCACGAGGCCATCCAGCCCGGCGGCCAGCTTCTTCGACAGGATCGACGCGGTGATCAGGTCGAGGCTCTCCACCGTCGCGGTCACGTCGCGGATCGCGTAAAGCCGCCGGTCCGCGGGCGCCACCTGCCCCGTCGCGCCGACAATCGCGCACCCCGCGGCGTTAACGATTTGGTAAAGCTGCGCCTCGCTCATGTCGGTCCGCAGCCCCGGGATCGCCTCCAGCTTGTCGAGCGTCCCGCCGGTATGGCCCAAGCCCCGGCCCGAGATCATCGGCACGAACGCCCCGCACGCCGCCAGCGCCGGCGCCAGCACAAGGCTCACGCAATCCCCCACCCCGCCGGTCGAATGCTTGTCGATCACCGGCCCGTCCAGCCGCCACCGCAACGTCTCGCCACTGTCCCGCATCGCCAGCGTCAGCGCCGTCCGTTCCTCGGGCCTCAGCCCCTTCAGCAGCACCGCCATGGCAAACGCCCCGGCCTGCGCATCGCTCACATGCCCGCTCGCCAACCCGTCGGCAAACCACGCCATCTCCTCCGCCGAGGCGCCCCGCCCGTCCCGCAGGGCGGCAATGATCGCACGCGCATCCAACCTGTCAGTCTTTCGCCATATGGGCCTGCTCGAACGCCAGGGGCAGCAACTCCGCCAGCGTCACGGTCTTCTCGACCCCCGCCACCGTCGCCATCGTCACCCTGACATCGGCCGCACCGAACTCCGCCAGCTTCTGCCGGCACCCGCCGCAGGGCGTCACCGGCGCCGGGCTGTCGGCGATCACCGCCACCTCGGCGATCTCGCCCTCGCCCGCCGCCACCATCGCGGCAATCGCCCCGGCCTCGGCGCATGTCCCCTCCGGATAGGCCACGTTCTCGACATTGCAGCCCACGAACACCCGGCCCGACCCGCTCCGGATCGCCGCGCCCACCTTGAACCCGGAATAGGGCGCATAGGCTTTCTCCCGCACCTTCGCGGCCTCCTCGATCAACGACATCTGGCAATCCTCTCCCGTTCCGCCGGCGCACCGGCCAGATAAAGATTGCGCGCCATGAACCCGATATGCAAGCTGACGCTGCGCGAATTGCCGCGCCGGAAGGCAACGGCTTGCGCGCCGCAGGAAATGGTTTAGCACTAAACCAAATCGCGGGAGGGACCAGAATGACCGACAACCCCAAGGACGCCCAGACCCAGGCGGCGCTGGCCTATCACCAGTTCCCCAAGCCCGGCAAGCTCGAGATCCGAGCCACCAAGCCGCTCGCCAACGGCCGCGACCTGTCGCTCGCCTACTCCCCCGGCGTGGCCGAGGCCTGCCTTGAAATCAAGGGCGACGAGAAGGCCGCCAGCCTCTACACCTCCCGCGCCAACCTCGTCGGCGTGGTCTCCAACGGCACCGCCGTGCTCGGCCTCGGCAATATCGGCGCGCTCGCCTCCAAACCGGTGATGGAGGGCAAGGCGGTGCTCTTCAAGAAATTCGCCAATATCGACTGTTTCGATATCGAGGTGAACGAATCCGACCCCGAGCGCCTGGCCGAAATCGTCTGCGCGCTCGAGCCCACCTTCGGCGCCATCAACCTCGAAGACATCAAGGCGCCCGACTGTTTCATCGTCGAGAAGATCTGCCGCGAGCGGATGAACATCCCCGTCTTTCACGACGACCAGCACGGCACCGCCATCGTGGTCGGCGCCGCCGCCCGCAACGCTTTGCACGTCGCCGGCAAATCCTTCGAGGAGATCAAGATCGTCTCCACCGGCGGCGGCGCGGCCGGCATCGCCTGTCTCAACCTCCTGCTCAAACTGGGGGTGAAGCGCGAAAACGTCTGGCTCTGCGACATCCACGGCCTCGTGTACGAAGGCCGCGAGGTCGACATGAACCCCCAGAAAGCGGCCTTCGCCCAGGCAACCGACCTGCGCACGCTCGACGACGTGATGGACGGCGCCGACCTCTTCCTCGGCCTCTCCGGCCCCAACGTGCTCAAGCCCGAACACGTGGCGAAAATGGCCGACCGCCCGATCATCTTCGCGCTGGCCAACCCCACGCCCGAGATCATGCCCGACGTCGCCCGCGAGGTCGCGCCCAAGGCCATCATCGCCACCGGCCGCAGCGATTTCCCCAACCAGGTCAACAACGTCCTCTGCTTCCCCTTCATCTTCCGAGGCGCGCTCGACGTGGGCGCGACCGAGATCAACGACGAGATGCAGATCGCCTGCGTCGAGGGCATCGCGGAACTCGCCCGCCACACCACCTCGGCCGAAGCCGCGGCCGCCTACAAGGGCGAACAACTCACCTTCGGCGCCGACTACCTGATCCCCAAACCCTTCGACCCGCGCCTTTCGGGCATCGTCTCCACCTCCGTCGCCCGCGCGGCCATGGAAACCGGCGTCGCCGCCCGCCCGCTCGACGATCTCGACGCCTACAAGCACCGGCTCGATGCCAGCGTCTACAAGTCCGCCCTGCTCATGCGCCCGGTCTTCGAGGCCGCCCGCACCGCCTCGCGCCGCATCGTCTTTGCCGAGGGCGAAGACGAACGTGTCCTCCGCGCCGCCCAGGCCATTCTAGAGGAGACCACCGAACAGCCCATCCTGATCGGCCGCCCCGAGGTGATCACCACCCGCTGCGAACGCCTCGGCCTCGAGATCCGGCCCGAGCGCGACTTCAACATCGTCAACCCGGAGAACGACCCCCGCTACCGCGATTACTGGGGCAGCTACCACGCCCTGATGAAGCGTCGCGGCGTCTCGCCCGATCTCGCCAAGGCAATCATGCGCACCAACACCACCGCCATCGGCGCCGTCATGGTCCACCGGGACGAGGCCGACAGCCTGATCTGCGGCACGTTCGGCGAATACCACTGGCACCTGAACTACATCTCGCAGGTGCTCTGCTCCGACGATTGCCACCCCCAGGGCGCGCTCTCGATGATTATCCTCGAAGATGGCCCGCTCTTCATCGCCGACACCCATGTCAACGTCTTCCCCACGCCCGAGCAACTGGCCGAGATCGCCATCGGCGCCGCCCGCCACGTGCGCCGCTTCGGGATCGAGCCCAAGATCGCCCTCTGCTCGCAATCCCAGTTCGGCAACCAGGGCAGCGATTCCGGCAAACGCCTGCGCGCCACGCTCGACCTGCTCGACAGCAAGCCGCGCGATTTCGCCTATGAAGGGGAAATGAACGTCGACACCGCGCTCAGCGCCGAACTGCGCGAACGCCTCCTGCCCGACAACCGGCTCGAAGGGGCGGCCAACATCCTGATCTTCTCGAACTCCGACGCGGCCTCGGGCGTGCGCAACATCCTCAAGGCCAAGACCGGCGGGCTCGAAGTGGGGCCGATCCTGATGGGCATGGGTAACCGCGCCCATATCGTCACCGCCGGCGTCACGGCGCGCGGCCTGCTCAACATGGCGGCCATCGCGGGCACGCCGGTCGCGCATTACGGTTGATCGTCCATGTCGGAGTTCATGCTGCACCTCTATCGCGACGACCATCACCTGAAACGCATCGGCGCCTGCAAGGACGGCTCGCTGTTCTGGATAGACAGCCAGTTCGTGACGGAAGACGGCGCACCCGTGGATTACCTCTGCACCTACCGCTTCGCGGCGGATGGCCAGTTCACCTTCTGCAAGATCGAAAGGCTGGGTCCGCGAGACGAGATCGACACCGCCGAGTGGGAGGCCCGTCTCGCCGCACATATCCGCTGGCTAGGGCCGCATTCGTTCGGGGATATCAGGGTGCAACCGTTCTCGATCCGGCATGACGGCCATATCTTCGGCGCGGCCATCCGCACCGAAGAGGTCGCGCCTGATGATCCGCCTCTGGTCGACCTGCTGCCGGGGCATACGTTGATGTTCTTTCCGCCATGGGAAGAGGGCGGCTACGACACCTGAAAGGCTTGCGCAATAACGAGGTGCCGCAGCGCAGGGGCTGCGCTGCGGCGTCGAGATGGGGATCTGGGAAGATTACTTGTTCGTCGGTTTCGTGCCGGGTTTGGCCGGCTTTTGTTTCTTGTCGCCCATGGCAACAGCACCCTGTGATGATCGGCCCGGCACCGCGCCGGACCGTAGCCCGAAAATAGGCCCGCGCCGCCCGCGATTCTGATATGTTTTCGACATCGCCGATGTCGAAATTCACCCTGAGCGAAAAACCTCCGTACGTTGGCCGCCTTTCCGCGCAACGCCGCGCCGGACGTGGTAAACCGCCCCCTCGGGATGGCAGGGTGCCGGGTAGATGATTCTCCGCCCCGGTTCTGCAAACTTTTGCAAACCGACCGCGAAAAACCATCTCGGTTGAAAATTTTTTAAACTTTGCAAAAGTTTGCAGGTGACATCGGGCAGAAACTGCAAATTCTGTGCGGTAATCTGCCACGCATCGCATCGCCCCTCTTGCCGCAGCGGCAGCGCGTCCCGTAACACGTATCCCAACGGAGCGGAGGAGAACACCATGGGATACAAAGAGGTCTACGAGAGCTGGAAAAAGGATCCGGAAGGGTTCTGGATGAAAGCCGCCGAGGGCATCGACTGGGAAGAGAAACCGTCGAAGGCGCTCTTCGACGACAAGGCCCCGCTCTACGAGTGGTTCCGCGACGGCAAGGTCAACACCTGCCACAACGCGCTCGACCGCCACGTCGCCGCCGGCAACGGCGACCGCACCGCGATCATTTATGACAGCCCGATCACCGGCACCAAGGAAAAGATCAGCTATGCCGAGATGCTCGACCGCGTGGCCTCCCTCGCCGGCGCGCTGAAGAAACAGGGTATCGAGAAGGGCGACCGCGTCATCATCTACATGCCGATGGTGCCCCAGGCGCTCGAGGCGATGCTCGCCTGCGCCCGCCTCGGCGCGATCCACTCGGTCGTGTTCGGCGGCTTCGCCGCCAACGAGCTGGCCGTTCGCATCGACGACGCCCGCCCCAAGGCCATCATCGCCGCCTCCTGCGGGCTCGAGCCGGGCCGCGTGGTCGAGTACAAACCCCTCTACGACGGCGCCATCGAGCTGGCGAAACACAAGCCCGAGTTCTGCGTCATCTACCAGCGCGAACAACACCCGGTCGAGCTGACCGAGGGCCGCGACCATGACTGGCACGCTTTCCAGGACGGCGCCGAGCCCGCCGACTGCGTCCCGGTCGAGGGCGACCACCCGGCCTATGTCCTCTACACCTCCGGCACCACCGGATCGCCCAAGGGCGTCGTCCGCCCCACCGCGGGCCACCTCGTGGCGCTCAACTGGTCGATGAAGAACATCTACAACGTCGATCCGGGCGAGGTGTTCTGGGCCGCCTCCGACGTGGGCTGGGTCGTGGGCCACAGCTACATCTGCTACGGGCCCCTGGTCCACGGCAACACCGCCGTCGTGTTCGAGGGCAAGCCCGTCGGCACCCCCGATGCCGGCACCTTCTGGCGGGTGATTTCCGAGCACAACGTGCGCAGCTTCTTCACCGCCCCCACCGCCTTCCGCGCCATCAAGCGCGACGATCCCAAGGGCGAATTCGTCAAGAAATACGACCTGAGCGGCCTCCGCGTCCTCTACCTCGCCGGGGAACGCGCCGATCCCGATACCATCAACTGGGCCGCCGATCAGCTGGGCGTACCCGTGGTCGACCACTGGTGGCAGACGGAAACCGGCTGGCCCATCACCGGCATCCCCGTCGGCATCGAGAAGATGGAGGTCAAGATCGGCTCGTCCGGCGTGCCCTTCCCGGGCTACGACATCGACATCCTCGACGAGACAGGCCAACCGCAGGCCCCCGGCACCCTCGGCGCCGTGGCGATCAAGCTGCCCCTGCCGCCCGGCACCCTGCCGACGCTGTGGAACGCCGAGGACCGCTTCCGCAAATCCTACCTCACCACCTTCAACGGCTATTACGAGACCGGCGATGCCGGGCTGATCGACGAGGACGGCTACCTCTACATCATGGCCCGCACCGACGATGTCATCAACGTCGCCGGCCACCGCCTGTCGACCGGCGGCATGGAAGAGGTGCTGGCCAGCCATCCCGACGTGGCCGAATGCGCCGTCATCGGCGTCACCGACCCGATCAAGGGCCAGCTTCCGGTGGGCTTCGTCTGCCTCACCAAGGGCGTGAACCGCCCGCACGGGGAAATCACCGTCGAATGCGTCAAGCTGGTCCGCGACCGGATCGGCCCGGTCGCGGCCTTCAAGCTCTGCGTGGTGGTCGACCGCCTGCCCAAGACCCGCTCGGGCAAGATCCTGCGCGCCACCATGGTCAAGATCGCCGACGGGCAGGACTACAAAATGCCCGCCACCATCGACGATCCCGCCATCCTGGGCGAGATTTCCGAGGCGCTGCAGACCATAGGCTACGCCAAGACCTGACGGGCAAAAGAAAAGGCGGCCCGCAAAGGGGCCGCCGGAAACTCGTATGAAGCTGCGGGTCAGACCCGCCGGGCGAACTCGTCGGCTTCGCGCTCCGCCTCTTCGCGGGCCCAGCCGTAGCGTTCCTGAAGCTTGCCGATAAGCTGCTGACGCTTGCCCTTGGCCTCGTCCAGCTCGTCGTTGGTCAATTCACCCCAGCGCTCCTGGGCCTGACCTTTGACTTGCTTCCAGTTGCCTTCGATTTGATCCCAGTTCATGACATCCTCCATGGCGTCGATGGTTGCTGCGTGTTCAATTCCAACGTGACCGCCCATGAAAGGTTCCGTTCGTTTCAGCACCCGCCCCGGCAAAGCGGCGGCTTTCGGCACAAACCCCGGATATCTGTCAGGAACCGTACAGAACTACCTGAGTTTCAAGCGAAATTCCGCCGCTCGCCAAGTTACCACGTAAGCACCAGCGCCCCGCCCGGCCCCTCGCCGTGCTGGTCGATCGTCACGTGGGTGTCGTTGCCGCGCTGGACCACCGTGGCCCGCTTGTTGTTGCCCCGCTGACTGACCGTGGCGGTATTGTTGTTCCCCGTCTGCACCACCGTCGCGCGGCTGCCTTTGGTGCGGGCACGGCCAAAGATGGCGCCGGCATTCTGGGCCCGGGCCTGGCCGAAGGCATTGCTCCCGGTCCAGCCGACATTCTCGCGCGACTGGCCGTACATGGCCTGTCCGTTGGTAATGCCGACCACCCGGTCGCTCGGGTCGGCAGAGGCGATACCGGCACAAAGCGCAAGACCGGCGGCAAGGGAAAGCGTGAAGCGAGACATGGGGAAACTCCTGTGGTGACGATGTGGGATCAAAGGTCTTTGGTGTCGGCCGCGGGTCGGCAGCGCAGCCGCTGCCCATTCACGGTCAGTTCGAGATCGGCGGTATAGGACTGGGCCGTGCCCCCCATGGTCGCCTCGCCAAGGGTGACGGTGCGGCCGGCCGCGACGGTGAATTCCCCGCCCTGGTCGATCACCGCCTGCCCGCCGCCGCTCGACTGGCGGATGCTCAGCGCATAGTCGCCCGACACGTCACGCTCTGCGGTGACCTTGCCGGAAATCTGCACCGCATCTCCAAGGTCGCGGGTGACGATGGCGCATCTCAGGCCCTCCGCGGTGACGCGGGCCGTTTCATGGGCCTCGCCCTTGCCGACGAAGGTGCCGAAGGCGGTGGCCGATCCGGCGGCCAGTATGACGAGGGCGGCTGTGGGTAGCTTGCGTTTCATCCTCTTGGTCCTTTCCCGGTTGGGCGGGGCGCATGCCGCCATGGCGCGCGCCCCGCCGGTTGCGTCAGTCCTGAACGATGACCGAGACGTTGCCCCGGCCGGTCTGGCGCGAGGTCGCGTGGTTGCCGTTGCCGGTCTGGATCACGCCGACGGCGTTGCAGCTGCCCGACTGGTCGACATCGGCCGAGTGGTTGCGCCCGAACTGGGCGACGCCGGCGATGTTGCACCGCCCCGACTGGCTGGTGAGCGCGTTGTTGTGCCGGCCCTGCTGGCCGATGACCGAGCGGTTGCTGCGCCCGATCTGGCCGGTCACCGCGTCGTTCATGCGGCCCGACTGTTCGACCGAAACGCTGTTCCGGCGCCCGTCCTGCGTGTGGATCGACAGGTTGCTGTTGCCGCGCTGGTACACGTTGAGCCGGTTATAGGTGCCGCCCTGAGACGCGCCGATGCTGTGGTCGCGGCCGAACTGGCTGATCGACACGCGGTTGCTGTCCGCGAAGGAGGTCGACGCCGCGCCGAGCCCGATCAGCAGCGCGAGAGCAGCGGTCTTGATGTGATATGCCTTGGTCATGGTCATGGTCCTTTCAGACGAAGCGTTCTTGTTTCTGGCGGGCCGGCATCGTGTTGCGTCGGCCTGTGTCGAACGATGGGGCCGGCGCCGCGAGACAGGCAATAACCGGGCCCCGACATGGGATAACCATGGCGTTGCTATCGGATAACAATCGCGAAAAACGCTTGTTTACAGGGGGTTGCCAAAAGGCCCCGGGATTTCCGCATCGGCGGAAAAACGACCGCGCCCCTTGCCGGGATCGCCGATATCACGCGATGACAGGCGGCTTATTCGAACTGTTCGCGGATCAGGCGCTCTTCCAGCCCGTGCCCGGGATCGAAAAGGATTCGGTGCGCGATGCTGGGCTCCGACCGGATCACCACCCAGACGACATTCTCCACCCACAGGCTGTCCGCATTGGCCATTACCGGCCGCTTCCCGGCGTTCAGCACGTCGAATCGCACCTCGGCCGACTTGGGCAACAGCGCGCCCCGCCACCGCCGCGGCCGGAACGCCGCCACCGCCGTCAGCGCCAGCACGTCCGACCCGATCGGCAGGATCGGCCCGTGCGCGGAATAGTTGTAGGCGGTCGATCCCGCCGGCGTCGCCAGCAGCGCCCCGTCACAGACCAGCTCGGCCAGCCGCAACCGCCCGTCGACGGTGATCTTCAGCTTCGCCGCCTGCGGCCCCGACCGCAAGAGCGAAACCTCGTTGATCGCCAGCGCCTTGTGCAGCTTGCCATCCACCGTCTTGGCGGTCATCGACAGCGGGTTGATCACCTCTTCCGCCGCCTTGGCCAGCCGCTCGGTCAGGTCGCTCTCGCTGTATTCGTTCATCAGGAACCCGACCGTGCCCCGGTTCATCCCGTAGACCGGCGTATCGAGGTTCTGCGTCCGGTGCAGCGTGTGCAGCATGAACCCGTCACCGCCCAGCGCCACGATCAGGTCGGCCTCGGCCTCGTCGGTCTGGCCGAACCGCTGGACAAGCGCGGCACGCGCCGTCTGCGCTACGGCCACGTCGCTGGCCACGAAGGCGATCTTGAAGTCCTTGGCCATGAGCTTGGGTTTCCGATGCGCCTTCTTCTTGGCTCTTACGATACGCGTGTCTCCGGTGTTGCGCGGAATATGCCGGTACTGCAAGGGGTTTTGTCGCTTTACCACCTTTCAACCAAACCCCGTTTCCGATAGGAAATCGCGTCAAAGGCAATCGGACGGAGTCATCACCATGCCGCACGACGGAAACCAGCCCTTTGAGGGCAAAGACTTTTTCACCCAGTCCCTCGCCGAGCGCGACCCCGAGATCGCCAAGGCCATAGAATCGGAGCTTGGCCGCCAGCGCGACGAGATCGAACTGATCGCGTCCGAGAACATCGTCTCGGCCGCCGTGATGCAGGCCCAGGGCTCGGTCCTGACCAACAAGTACGCCGAAGGCTATCCCGGCCGCCGCTACTATGGCGGGTGCCAGTATGTCGACGTGGCCGAGAACCTCGCCATCGAGCGGGCCAAGCAGCTCTTCAACTGCGGCTTCGCCAACGTGCAGCCCAACTCGGGCTCGCAGGCCAACCAGGGCGTCAACCAGGCCCTGCTCCAGCCGGGCGACACCATCCTCGGCATGAACCTCGCCTCGGGCGGCCACCTCACCCACGGCGCGGCCCCCAACCAGTCGGGCAAGTGGTTCAACGCCGTGCAATACGGCGTCCGCAAGCAGGACAACCTGATCGACTACGACCAGGTCGAGGAGCTGGCCAAGGAACACAAGCCCAAGATGATCATCGCCGGCGGCTCGGCCATCCCGCGCGTGATCGATTTCGCCCGCTTCCGCGAGATCGCCGACATGGTCGGTGCCTACCTGCATGTCGACATGGCCCACTTTGCCGGCCTCGTCGCGGCGGGCGAGCACCCCTCGCCCTTCCCCCATGCCCACATCGCCACCACCACCACGCACAAAACCCTGCGCGGCCCCCGTGGCGGCATGATCCTCACCAATGACGAGGAGATCGCCAAGAAGGTCAACTCGGCCATCTTCCCCGGCATCCAGGGCGGCCCCCTGATGCACGTCATCGCCGCCAAGGCCGTGGCCTTCGGCGAGGCGCTTCAGCCCGAGTTCAAGACCTACATCAAGCAGGTCCGCGCCAATGCCGACGCGCTGGCCGACCAGCTGATCAAGGGCGGTCTGGACATCGTCACCGGCGGCACCGACACCCATGTCATGCTCGTCGACCTGCGCCCCAAGAAGGTCACCGGCAACATCACCGATGCCGCCCTTGGCCGCGCCCATATCACCACCAACAAGAACGGCATCCCGTTCGACCCGGAAAAGCCCACCGTGACCAGCGGCATCCGCCTCGGCACCCCCGCTGGCACGACCCGCGGCTTCAAGGAGGCCGAGTTCCGCCAGATCGCCGACTGGATCGTCGAGGTGGTCGACGGGTTGGCCGCCAACGGGCCCGACAATAACGGCGAGGTCGAGGCGAAGGTAAAAGGCGAAGTCATGGCCCTGTGCCAGCGCTTCCCGCTCTACCCGAACCTCTGATCCGGGCTTCGTCCACGGAAAAAGGGCCGCGGCGCTGGACATACCGGCGCCGCGGCCTTCTTATGTCGCCATGACGACGACCCGCCGGATAGAGCGCCATCTCGGCGACTGGATGCGCGCCCGCCTGCCCGGCTGGGCGGCCGAGCTTGTGATGTTCCTCCTCAAGATGGGCTGGTCCGGCCTCTTCGGCCTGTCGCTTCTCGTGGCCATCATCGGCACCAGGCTGATCTGGTCCGACGCCATGCCGCTCTACCGCTACGATTTCCTCGTCATCGTGGCCCTCGGCCTTCAGGCCCTCTTCCTCGCCCTGAAACTGGAAACATGGGAAGAGGCCCGCGTCATCGCCCTCTTCCACCTCACCGGCACGGCGATGGAGTTCTTCAAGGTCCACGCCGGATCATGGAGCTACCCGGAACCGGGCCTCTTCAAGATCCTCGGCGTGCCGCTCTTCTCGGGCTTCATGTATGCCAGCGTCGGCAGCTTCATGGCCCGCACAATCCGCGTGTTCGACATGCGCTTCGCCCCCTACCCGCCCTATTGGCTGACCATGCTGCTGGCCATTGGCATCTACGTGAATTTCTTCGCCCACCACTTCCTGCCCGATATCCGGCTCATCCTCTTTGCCGCGACCGTCCTACTCTTCCTGCGCACCCGCATCTGGTACCGCATCGGCGACAATCTCTACTGGATGCCCCTGCCGCTGGCGGCCTTCCTGTCGGCGATCTTCCTCTGGGTGGCCGAGAATATCGGCACGATGACGGGCACATGGGTCTATTCCGGCCAGGCCCGGCTGGAACTGGTCAGCCTCGGCAAGCTGGGCTCGTGGTACCTGCTGCTTTACGTGGCTTTCGTCACGGTGACGCTCGTGGTCCGCCACCCGCTCTCACCCCGACCGCTGGTCAGAGAGGAGCTTGCCACCGCACCAGCACCACGACGAGCCCGCCCAGAAGCAGCAGGTTGAACACCACCACCGCCAGCCATGTCATGACGGCATTGCGCCGCGCCTCCGCCCGGTCGAACCGCTTGAGATGCCCGGTGATGCTGTCGAACGCCTGATCCGTCTCCACCGGGTCGGCCAGCCGCGCAAGCTTCGGATGCCCCATCTGCCGCTCCGCCCGTACCAGCGTCTCGCCCGCGCGCCGCTGCGCCCTGGGCAGCCGCCGGCCCGCCCGCGAAAGCCGCACTTTCAGGCTCTTGCCCCGCACGCCCAGCCGCTTCTGCAGCAACTCGCTCAGGCTCTCGGCCCGCTGGTGAAACTTCGCCGTGTCAATCATCCCGACTTCCCTAGCGCAGCCCCGCGGCACACTCAACAGGGCTGGCGATCCACGCGCGTCTGCGCTATCGCTCGCCCATGCTCAACGTCATCGAACATGGTGAACCCACCGACAGGCCCGGCCTGCTGATCGCCCACGGGCTCTACGGCTCGGGGCGCAACTGGGGCGTGATCGCCAAGCGTCTCGCCGACGAACGCAAGGTCATCGCCGTCGACATGCGCAACCACGGCCACAGCCCGTGGTTCGACACCCACAGCTATCCCGATCTCGCCGCCGACCTGGCCGAGGTAATCGACCATTTCGACGGACCCTTCGACGTGCTCGGCCACTCCATGGGCGGCAAGGCGGCGATGACGCTGGCGCTCACGCAGCCCGACCTCGTCAACCGCCTGATCGTCGCCGATATCGCGCCCGTCGCCTACGGCCACTCACAGGCGAAATACATCGACGCCATGAAGGCGGTCGACCTCTCGGGCGTCGAACGCCGCTCCGACGCGCAGGAGCGGCTGGCGCCCCATGTCGACGATCCGGCGCTGGTGCCGTTCTTCCTGCAATCGCTCGACGTGAAGAACCGCGAATGGCTCCTCAACCTCGACACGCTCGGCGCCGAGATGGACAGCATCATGAGCTTCCCCGACCTCTCCGGCCGCTACGAGGGCGAAACCCTCTTCCTGACCGGGGCCGAGTCCGACTACGTCACCCACGACCACCGCGACACCATCAAGACCCTCTTCCCCAAGGCCCGCTTCGCCAAGATCCCCGGCGCGGGCCACTGGGTCCATGCCGAGAAACCGCGCGAGTTCGAGGCCGCGGTCCGCACCTGGCTGGGCTGAGGATAACCCGCGCCTTTATCGCGTTTGTGAAAGCCCCCGGCCCGAACGCGCGAGTGAAACGCCCGCGCAACGCACGCTTCCTTCAGACGGAATTTCCGGCAACGCGCCAAACCTGACTGTCGGGAAAGTTCGGGCGGCGGCGGGCTCCTCCTCCGCACCGCCGCCCGTTAACCCTTCCTTAAGAAGGGGTGTGCCGCCCGGGTGTCCTAATCATCAGGCGACACCAACACCGGACCGTCCCGCCGGAACCCCGGCTGGTGCGGCAATCGGGCGATCGCGGGCATCCCCACACCCGCCGCCCGTTCCGCCTGCGCGACGGCCCGCCCAGCACGGGCACCGTCGGCAGATGCGAAATCAACGCAGGGATCGACGTGCGATCCGGTCTTGTCAGAAAGCGGTTTACCCAGCGGAAGGCAAAGCCGCCTTGATATGAATCAAACGCGATGAAAAATTACTCGATCCCGAGAATTTCCATCGCCTTTCCAAGCTCTTCGACCGACGCGGCATGATCGCCGGCGTCGTGCAGCTCTTCCCCCTTGGCGCGCAGCTCCTTCACCTGGGCCAGGTCCTCCTCGCTCAGGTCGGCACTGCTCGCGGCCAGCGCCGCGTCGATCTTCGCCATATCCTGCGGGCAATGCGCCGCCATCACGGGTCCGGCGGCCAGCGTCAGGGCGGCGGCAAGGGCGTAACGTATCATGTGGGTCTCCTCGTGGGCACAGGGTGACGCAACGGTAACCCGATTCCCGGGATCCCCATAGCGCCCTCGCAGGGCTCTGCGGAAAGGCGCCGACGCATATCTTGCGGAAATGCCATAGCCTTGGCGGAAAAGCCCGTCAGCCCTACCAGATGTTGTTGCCAGCCGCCCGGGCCCGGTGTAAGGCTTCCCCCACAGGTGCAACAGACGCGGTAGCATCAAAGACGGCGGGACCCGATTGCCATTGGCACGGGTCCCGTTTGCCTTGGGAGAACCAAGAAATAGGAAAGGCGTCAGGTGCTCAGACGCGGTCCTTGCATCGCGGTTCCGGTCGAACGACCTTTCCCGCACCCTGACGCCTAGCTGGTCATCTCGCCCCGAAGGGTCCGTCGGCCAGTTTGCCTCCAGCCTTGCGGCCATCAGCGTGCCTCCGGCCTTGCGGCCTTTGGCTGTCACGGCGACCAAACCCCTGGGGGCCATACGGTCTGACGTGACCCGCTCGGAACCCTGTCATGATCACCGCGATCCGGACGGCTGCGAAGCAACCCGTCTCGCTGCGGCCATGCCATGAACCCTTGCGGAGGGGCCGTTAAACGCCGGGCTCGCGCCCCTTGTCTCGTCTCCCTTCGCGCCGGCTCCGGGCCTTTGCGCACCGTCCGGTCTCTACTGATCCCGTCCGGTCATATAACTGTTACGCGGCCCCCCGAGTCGCGCAAGAAAATAGCACTGCAGCATCGAAAAAAGCTGTGGATCAAACGGTTGATAACCTTGCAGAAATCCTGTGGACAAGGCCGGAAAACCGTTTTGCCCGGCTGGCTTGCACGGGGATAAGTTGACGCATGGTCAAACGCGTGGCGACGCCCGGGTTTTCTGCACCCGCGAAGGGTTTCGCCCCCTCAGGACAGCCCGCGCAGCCGTTTCGCCACCACCCACGACACCGGAAGCGCCAGGATGAATCCCACCCCGGCGGCGACAAGGATCGCCCCGAACGTATCCTGACCCGAGACAAGCGCGGCGATGACCGCGCTCCCGGCAAGGGTCGATCCGATGAACAGGTGAAGAATGAAGGTCAGCCACATGGTATAACTCCCGGGATTGTCGCGTTCCGATGGGCGGGTCTTACCGCGAAGCGCGACGCGACGCATTGACCAGTGTCAAACTGCACCTGTTGCCCCTCACGAGGGCTTTGCGCCCGGAAACACTGTCATCCCAACAACCAATCGCGCTTTTCGGCAGAGCCTTGCCGATACACAACCGCAGATTTTGCAATCGCCGGCTTCCGCCACATATCGCAACGTAAAGAACGCCAGCGAGGCCCGACATGACCCGACTTCTCCTTGCCCTGCCCCTGATCGCCGCCCTTGCCGGCTGCGAAACGACCAAAGGATTCATTCAGGACGTCGAGGACGTGACCACCGCCGTGATCCGCTGACACACCCCAAGAAAAACGAAAGGAGCCCCCGATGACCCGCAAACTCTGGACCGCCCTTGCCCTCGCCTGCACCCTGCCCCTGCTGGCAAGCTGCGCCCCCCTCATCGGGGCCGGCGCCGTCGTCGCCGCGGACAAGATCGCCGAGGAAGAGAACAACGACGAAGGTCTGTTCTAGGCTTTAGGGCTCAGGAATACGGGCGCCGGCCGGCAAGTGCCGGCGTCACCCATCCATCTTAAGCGCCGAGATGAACGCTTCCTGCGGGATCTCCACCTTCCCGAACTGGCGCATCTTCTTCTTCCCGGCCTTCTGCTTTTCCAGCAGCTTCTTCTTCCGGGTGATGTCGCCACCATAGCACTTCGCCGTCACGTCCTTGCGCAGCGCCGACAGCGTCTCGCGGGCAATCACCTTGCCGCCGATCGCCGCCTGGATCGGGATCTTGAACATGTGGCGCGGGATCAGGTCCTTGAGCTTCTCGCACATCGCCCGCCCGCGCATCTCGGCCCGGTCGCGGTGCACCATCATCGACAGCGCATCGACCGGCTCGTCATTCACCAGAACCTGCATCTTCACCAGGTTGTCGGCGCGATACCCCTCGAGCTGGTAATCAAACGACGCATAGCCCTTGGTCACCGATTTCAGCCGGTCGTAGAAGTCGAACACCACCTCGTTCAGCGGCAGGTCATAGACCGCCATCGCCCGGCCGCCCACGTAGGTCAGGTCAAGCTGGATGCCGCGCCGGTCCTGGCACAGCTTCAGCACGTCGCCCAAGAATTCGTCCGGCACCAGGATCGTCGCCTTGATTCGCGGCTCCTCGACATGGTCCACATGCGTGAGGTCGGGCATGTCCGCCGGGTTGTGCAGCTCGATCTGCGAGCCGTCCTTCATGTAGACATGGTAGATCACCGATGGCGCCGTGGTGATCAGCTCGATATCGTATTCCCGCTCGATCCGGTCGCGCACCACTTCGAGGTGCAAGAGCCCAAGAAACCCGCAGCGGAAGCCGAACCCCAGCGCGGCGGAGCTTTCCATCTCGTAGCTGAACGACGCATCGTTCAGCGCCAGCTTCTCGATCGCGTCCCGCAGGTCCTCGAACTCGGCCGAATCCACCGGGAACAGACCACAGAACACCACCGGCACCGACGGGTTGAAGCCCGGCAGCGGCTTCTCGCAACCCTTCTTCTCGGTCGTGATCGTGTCGCCCACGCGGGTGTCGCGCACCTGCTTGATCGAGGCGGTGATGAACCCGATCTCGCCCGGGCCCAGCTCGTCGACCACGGTCATCGCCGGGCGGAACACGCCGATCCGCTCGACATTGTAGACCGCGCCGGTCTGCATCATCTTGATCCGGTCGCCCTTCTTCATGACACCGTCCATGATCCGCACCAGCACCACGACGCCCAGATAAAGGTCGTACTTGCTGTCCACCAGCATCGCCTTCAGCGGCGCATCCCGGTCGCCCTTGGGCGGCGGCAGATCGCGGATGATCGCCTCCAGCACCTCTCGGATGCCCTGCCCGGTCTTGGCCGACACCGGGATGGCGCCCGAGGCGTCGATGCCGATCACGTCCTCGATCTGCTCGGCCACCCGGTCGATATCGCTCGCGGGCAGGTCGATCTTGTTCAAGACCGGGATCAGCTCGTGATCCGCGTCAATCGCCTGGTAGACGTTGGCCAGCGTCTGCGCCTCGACCCCTTGGGTGCTGTCCACCACCAGAAGCGAGCCTTCGACCGCCCGCATGCTCCGCGATACCTCGTAGGCAAAGTCCACGTGGCCAGGCGTGTCGATCAGGTTCAGCACGTATTGCTCGCCATCGTCGGCGGTATAATCGATGCGCACCGTGTTGGCCTTGATGGTGATGCCGCGTTCCCGCTCGATATCCATCGAGTCGAGCAACTGCTCCTTCATGTCGCGTTCGGCCACCGTATCCGTCATCTGGATCAGGCGGTCGGCCAGCGTGGATTTCCCGTGGTCGATATGCGCCACGATAGAGAAATTGCGGATGTGCGAGAGCGGTGTCATGACGTTGGGATATGAGGCGGATTGCGCTTAGGGTCAAGGTGGGTTGAGCGGCGCATGCCCCTCCGGATGACGATTATACGCGCGCCGCCGCCCCCACCCATGGACCGCCCGCCGCCCCGCCCTACCTCCTTGCCGAAAGGAGACCCCAATGCACGCCATCTGGCTCTATCTCGTCACCGCCGTGATCTTCTTCGGGCTCGATTTCCTCGGGCTGCGCTACCTCGTGAAACCGGTCTTCGAACGCCACGCGGGCGAACTTCTGGCCGACAGCGTGCGCATGGGCCCGGCCTTCGCCTTCTATGCCGCCTACGTGGCCGGGCTCGTCTACCTCGTCTCGCTCCCCGCCCTGCGCGCGGGCCAGCCCTCGATGGCGCTTCTCAACGGCGCGGTGGTGGGCGCGCTGGCCTACGGCACCTACGAGTTCACCAATTTCGCCACGCTCAAACACTGGTCCTGGCAGATGGTCGCGACCGACCTCGCCTGGGGCACCGCGCTGACGGCGGTCTCGGCCTGGCTGGGCGTTGTGGCGGTCAGCCGCCTGTCCTGACTCTATCCCCGACGATTCCCGCCCTCCCTGTGATATACTGCCGGTAAAACCGCCAGGGAGGGCTGCGATGTCCGATACGAAAGCCGTTCAGGCCCGGATCGAGGGCCGGGTACAGGGGGTCTCGTTCCGCGCCTGGACGCAGATCGAGGCCAAGGTGCGGGGGCTGACCGGCTGGGTCAGGAACGAGGCCGACGGCGCGGTCACCACGCTGATGGCGGGCCCGGTCGCCTCGGTCGACGAGATGCTGCGCGAGCTGAACCACGGCCCGCCCGCGGCTGTCGTCCATTCCGTCGAAGTAAGCGAGGCCGACTGGCCCGGCGAGAACGGCTTCGAGATCCTGCGCTGACAGGGCTTCCGCCCTCTGCCCCGTAGGCCGGGCTTCAGCCCGGCCCCGCCGGCACCCCCGGCCCCCGCCCCGCTCCCGCAAAAAACTCCGCCAGCATATCGAACACCAGCCGGATCCGCTTCGACGTGTGCACCTCCCTGTGAGTCACCAGCCAGACCGGAATGCGCAACGGCTCCACCCCCGGCAACAGCGCCTCCATCCCCGGCGTCGGCCCGCCCACGTCATCCACCATCATCGCGATCCCCAGCCCCTGCCGCGCCAGTTCCCACGCCACCACCCCGTTCTCCGAACCGACCCGGAAATTCGCCTCGGTCAGCGGATAGCCCAGCGGCGCCAGGAACCCGATCATCCGCGCCACGTCCCCGAACCCGATGAAATCATGGGCGCCCATGTCGGCCACCGTCTCCGGCCGGCCCCGCCCCTCCAGGTAAGCGGTCGCCGCGTAAGGCCGCGCCGTCGCCTCCTGCACCAGCCGGGCGGTCAGGCCGGGCTGTTCCGGGCGCACGTGGCGGATGGCGATATCGGCCTCGCGGCGCTGCAAGTCGCGGATATCGTTGGCGGCCACAAGTTCGATCCCGACCCCCGGCGCCGCATGCCGGATCCGGGCCACCACCGGCGGCAGGATGAGGGCGCACATCACGTCGGACGCGGTGATCCGCACCTGCCCCTCCACCTCCTGGGCGGCACCCGACGCGGTCAGCGCCATCCGTTCCGCGGCGGCCCCCATGGCGCGGGTATGCTCCAGCAGATCCAGCCCCGCCTTCGTCAGCATCAGCGCCCGCCCCGCCCGCTCGAACAAGGTGACGCCCAGCGTCTGCTCCAGCGCGGCCACCTGCCGGCCCAGCGTCGGCTGCGTCTGCCCCAGCGCCCGCGCCGCGGCCGAGAACGACCCTTCCTCGGCGGTGGCCCAGAAGGCCCGCACCTGGTTCCAGTCGAACGCGATGGACTGCCAATTCATGCATTATTGCATATCATCACTGCAAAATTCGGCAATTCCTCTTCGACATCCGCATGGGATAAAGCCGCCACAGACCCACACGCCATGCAAGGACCAACCCGCCATGATCGCCGCACAGCAATTCTGGGACAAGGCGGCCGAAGGCTACGCAAGATCGCCCGTCCGGGACGAGGCCGCCTATGCCACCACCCTGAACCGCGTCCGCGCCCATCTGACTCCACGGGATCGCGTGCTCGAACTCGGCTGCGGCACCGGCACGACCGCGCTCAAGCTGGCCGATAAGGTGGCCCACATCACCGCGACCGACATCTCGGGCGAAATGGTGCGGATCGGGCAGGAGAAGGCGGCTGCCGAGGGCATCGCCAACGTCACCTTCCTGCAGGGTGTTCCGGGCGACGCGGCGCTCGCGACAGGCGGCACCTACGACGTGGTCACCGCCTTCAACCTCCTCCACCTGATCGACGACTTGCCGGCCTTCCTCGCCCGCATCGCACCTCTGGTGAAACCCGGCGGCCTCTTCATCTCCAAATCCGTCTGCCGGCCAGCCCCCGGCGAAGGCGGTCTCAAGTTCGCCGCGCTCCGGCTGATCCTTCCGGTGATGCAGGCCCTGGGCAAGGCGCCCTTCGTGGCCTTCCGCCCCATCCCCGCGCTCGAAGCAACAATCGAAGCGGCCGGCTTCACCATCCTCGAGACCGGCAATTACCCGGCACGCCCGCCCAGCCGGTTCATCGTCGCCCGCAAACTCTGACCCCCGGCCTCACCCCTGCGGCAGCGCATCCCGCCGGATCATCGTCCGCAGCGCGAAGCTCGACCGCATCGAGCGGATGTTCTCGGTCTGCATCAAGCCGTCCTCGAGAAACCGGTCGAACGCCGCAAGATCCGCCGCCACCACCCGGATCAGCACGTCGCGCGTGCCGGTCATCAGGTAGCATTCCATCACCTCCTCGAACCGCCGCAAGTCACGCTCCAACGCGGTGATTGCCGCGCGCGTCTGCTTCTCCAGTTCCACGAAGATGAACACGTTCAGCGGCAGCCCCAGCCGCTCCTGGTCGACCCGGGCGGAATAGCCGGTGATGATCCCGTCCTTCTCCAGCCGCGCGATCCGCCGCGCCAGCGGGGTGGGCGACAGGCCGATCCGCTCGGACAGGTCGGCCAGCGTCTGGCGCCCGTCCCGTTGCAGCGCGGCGATGATCTGGCGATCGGTCTTGTCCATTTCCTCCACCATGTGTGGCTGTTCTGGTGATTTTCACCAATCATACATCAAATCAAGCCGATCTTTGCTGATTTTTTGCACGACGCTTCGATTATGCCTACCTCCATCGCAGGAGGAGATTGCCATGCTGACACGTCTGTCATCCGACACCCACGAAGAGGTCTACCGCGTCGACGACCCCGCCAGCGGGCTCCGCGGCTTCATCGCGCTGCATTCCACCACCCGTGGCCCGGCAGCGGGCGGTCTTCGAATGCGGGTCTATGACAGCGACGAGGCGGCACTCCAGGACGTGCTCAACCTCTCCCGCGGCATGAGCTACAAGAACGCCGCCGCCGACCTGCCGCTGGGTGGCGGCAAGGCGGTGATCATGGGCGATCCGGTCAAGGACAAGTCCCCCCAACTCCTGCGCGCCATGGGCCGTGCGGTGGAACAGCTCGACGGGCGCTACTGGACCGCCGAAGACATGGGCATGACGCCCGAGGACATGGCGATCATGGCCGGCGTCACCCGCTTCGTCGCGGGCCGCGACGACGGTGTCCATGCCAGCGGCGACCCCTCGCCGGTCACGGCCCAGGGCGTACTGGGCGCGATGAAAGTGGGCGCCGCCCGCATCTTCGGCAGCCGCGACCTTTCCGGCAGGACCGTCGCCGTTCAGGGCCTCGGCCATGTCGGCTGGCACCTCTGCCGCCTGCTGCACGAGGAAGGCGCGAAGCTCATCGTCGCCGACATGAACCCCGCCCGCACCGCAACCACGGCCCGCGATTTCAACACCGCCGTCGGCGACCCGCGCACCATCCACACAACCGACGCCGACATCTTCGCCCCCTGCGCCATCGGCGGCATTCTCAACGCCGAAACCATCCCGCAGATCCGCGCGAAACTCGTCGCCGGCGCCGCCAACAACCAGCTTGCCACCGACGCCGATGCCGACCTCCTGCACACTCGCGGCATCCTCTACCTGCCCGATTACGTCGCCAATGGCGGCGGCATCATCAACGTGGCTGCCGAGATACTGCATATCGAGAACCCCGCCCCCTGGGTCGCCGACAAGCTCCGCGCCATCGAGACCACGATGGAGCGCATCCTCGCCCGCGCCGAGGGCGAGAACGCCAGCCCCGCCCACCTCGCCGACCGCATCGTCGAGGACCGGATGCTGGCCCGCGCCGGCTGACAGTGCTTGCCGGGCGGGCGTACCGGGCGTACCCTTCATCCAACCCGATGAAGGAGGCCCCGATGCGCCCGTTCCGCCTGATTGTACCCCTCGCGCTTGCGCTCACCTGCACCGCCGCCGCGGCGGGCAACACGGTCAGGCTCGGCCCCTCCCCGGTGCTGGGCGGCGGCGAGTATTCCACCGGCGGCGGCGTCACCGTCGCAGTCGAGATGCGCAACTGGGCCGGCAAGA
Organism: Roseovarius sp.; assembly: GCF_965228755.1. Lineage (GTDB taxonomy): Bacteria > Pseudomonadota > Alphaproteobacteria > Rhodobacterales > Rhodobacteraceae > Roseovarius. The sequence goes on along the minus strand of NZ_CBDDIG010000010.1, from coordinate 19,127 downwards.
CCGGCCTCTGCGGCGTCTGGGCCGAAAGCGAGCGGCTCACCGCCTATGTTCGCCACAAGGGCAACGTGGTCCTGCGCAAAGGCTCCATTGCCCTCGGCGGCGAAGTGCTCACCCACAACCTCAATTTCCTCGAACAGGTCGCCCCCAGCCAGAGCTACGCCGGCGCCCCCGCCGGCTGCGTCCGCCTGCAGCGCGACTGGCGCGCGAGCGATGCAAACCGCCGGCTCGAGGTGCGCATCCCCCGGCAGGAACTGCATTTCGACCGAAACGGCACCAAGGGCGGTGGCCTCCGCGTGACCTTCCGCGACACCGGTCACGCCAACCCGGCCCTGACCTCCGGCTCGCTCTTGCCGAAGAAATGGACAAGCTACGGCTCATGGAGCGGCAAGGTCGAGTAGGCCACCCTGCCCGCGTACCGCCCCCATCTTGCCGATTGTAAATCCCGCCCGTTTGAGCGATGATCGTGCAAATCGACCCGCACCTGCCTGACCGGTGGATCAACCCCGGCAGGTTTCGCGGGCTGGCAGATACGGGCAAGGGCGATGAAGCGGGCAACATTCCTCGGACTGGCGGTATTTCTTGCAGGTTGCGGCGGCAGCGGCCCGCGCGAACCTGATCGCGTGGTGGTGATGCGATCGGCCCCGGTCGCGTTCGGCCCGATCAGCAAGGCCTGCCTGCAATCCGGCCGCGATGGCCGCACCCGCGAGCTGTGCGGCTGCATCCAGGCGGCGGCGGACAAGACCCTCACCAATTCCCAACAGCGCCGCGCCGTCAGCTTCTACTCCGACCCGCACCGCGCCCAGGAGATCCGGCAGTCGAAACGCCCGGTCGACGAGGAATTCTGGGACGCCTATGTCAGGTACGGCAAGCTCGCCGAGCAGCTGTGCACCTGATACGGCAGGCAAGACGGAGACAGGCGGCATGAGCGGATTTTTCGATTTCCTCAAATCCCTGCCGCCCTATGACGACAACGCCACCACCGTCCACCGTCTCGACCAGCGGCACCGGCTGATCATCGACCCGTTCCAGCCCCAGATCGCCGGCGCCCGCGTGCTCGACCTCGCGGCCCATGACGGGCGCTGGTCCTACGCGCTGGCCCATGCCGGCGCGGAGGAGGTCATCGGCGTCGAGGCCCGCGCCGACCTCGTCGCGCGCTTCGACAAATTCCCCGACACCCCTTTCAAGCCGCGCGTCACGCTGCACTGCAACGACCTCTTCGCCGAGATCGAGGCGCGCATCGCGGCGGGCGAAAGCTTCGACGTCGTCGCGGTCTACGGCATCTTCTACCACATCATGGATCACTTCCGCCTGCTCTCGCTCCTGCGCCGGCTGGGCCCGCAACTCATCATCATCGACAGCGAGTTCATCCAGGCCGACAACGCCATGGTGCAGGTGCTCAGGGAAGAGGTCTCGAACCCGCTCAACGCCGTCACCGATGTCGCCGGCCAGACCCATACCGTTGTCGGCGTGCCCAGCCGCCGCGCGACCGAGTTCATGGCCGAGGCGCTGGGGATGCAACTGACCTGGGTCGACCACGCCCTCCTTCTGGGCGATGACCGCGCCGGCATGAAGGATTACTTCCGAGAGGGCCGCAAGGTCCGCCTGACCTGCGCTCTCACCCCGGCCTGAGCGATCACGCCTTCAGGCGATAGCCCCGCCGGAACATCAGCCACGCCAGCGCCGACACCGCCAGCGTCGCCCCGACGGCCACGGTCAGCCCCAACCAGGGAGAGCTGTCCGAAACCCCGATCACCCCGAACCGCACCCCGTCGATCAGGTAGAAGACCGGGTTGGCATGGGTGATCTCGCGCAGCCCCGGCGGTAGCGCCTCGACCGAGTAGAACGTGCCCGACAGGAAGGCGAGCGGCGTGATGATGAAGTTGGTGATCGCCGCCATCTGGTCGAACTTGTTGGCGAAAATCCCCGCCACCATACCCAGCCCGCCCACAAGCGCCGATCCCAGCACCACGAAGCTCAGCGCCCAGAGCGGATGCTGCGGCACGATCCCCAGGAACAGCAGCAGCCCCGCACTGATCGCCAGCGCCACGAACACCCCGCGCCCCACCGCGCCCGCAAGATACCCGATCACCAGCTCCGCCGGGCTCAGCGGCGGCATCAGCGTATCGACGATGTTGCCCTGCACCTTGCCGATCACGATCGACGACGAGGTGTTGGCGAACGCATTCTGGATCACCGTCATCATCAGGATGCCCGGCGCGATGAAGGTGGTGAAATCCACCCCCATCACCTCGCCCCGGCGCGGACCGATGGCGATCGAGAAGATCACCATGAACAGCCCCGCCGTCACCAGCGGCGCCAGCAGCGTCTGGGTCCAAACCGACATGAAGCGCTGGATCTCGCGGGCGCACAGCGTGTACAGCCCCATCCAGTTGACCCGGCCGAACCGGCGGCTGCCCATCCGGATCGCAGGTGTGCCCGGGGCGCCCTCCGGCGTGACTGCGTGATTCGATACCTTGTAACTCATGCTGCAGTGATTAGAATAGAAGCCTCTGAAAAGGAACCGGGCGGCCCGCCGATTGGCCGCCTTTTGACATAAGGGGTGGCGCATGTCCTGGAGCGACGAGCGTGTCGAGAAGCTGAAGAAAATGTGGGCCGAGGGCCAGTCTGCCAGCCAGATCGCCAAGGAACTGGGCGGCGTGACGCGCAACGCCGTGATCGGCAAGGTGCACCGCCTCGGCCTGTCGAACCGCAACGGCTCGGGCGGCGGCGCCGCGGCCGAACCGGCGCCCAAGCCCAAGCCGGCAGCGGCTGCCAAACCGCGCAGCAAGGCCAAGCCCGCCGCCAAGCCCGCCCCGCGGCCCGAGGCCAAGCCCGACGTGACGGCAGAAGAACCCGCCGAGGCCGCCTCGCCCACCGCCAGCCGCGCCAAGGCGATCATCCCCGCCGGCCAGCCCCTGCCGCCGCAGCCTTCCGCCAACGAGATCGACCCCGAGGCGCTGGCCAAGGTCAGCGAGATCGAGAAGAAGGCCAAGAAGCTCACGCTGATGGAGCTTACCGAACGCACCTGCAAATGGCCCGTCGGCGATCCCGCGACCGAGGATTTCTGGTTCTGCGGCCTGCCCGTGCAATCCGGCAAACCCTATTGCGAGGCCCATGTCGGCGTGGCCTTCCAGCCGATGAGCTCGCGCCGCGACCGTAAACGCTAGGCGGCGCCCCTCCCCGGGCCTGACCCGGGGCCTCGCAAGCCCCCCGCCCCGGCCCCCGCGCCGGGGCCTCTTCTTTCCGCCTCACTCCCCCTCGCGCAAAAACGCCGGCCGCAGCACCATCACCGTCGGCTTTGCCGGCAGCCGCTCCAGCGACACCGTCAACTCGCTCCCCTCGGTCAGCACCACGTCGAACCGCTCCGCCATCCCGTCCAGGAAGGCCCCCAGCGTGCCATCCCCGAACCAGTGCATGGGGATCACGATCGACGCTTTCAGTCGGTTCATCACCCGGAACACCGACGGCAAATCCAGCGTCAGCCCGCCATCGACGGCCACCATCACCACGTCCATCCGCCCTATGGCGACATATTGCTCGTCCGTCGGCTCGTGATGCAGGTGGCCCAGGTGCCCGATACAAAGCCCCGCCACCTCGAACACGAAGATCGAGTTGCCCTCCGGCTCCACCCCCTCGCCCCAGGCCGAACGGATGTCGGTCGACACGTTCCGCACCACCATCTCGCCCAAGTCGAGATAATGGTCGATGCCCGCCCCGAACTCCTCGCCCCAGCCTTGCAGCACATGCGGGATCGCCGGGTCGGGATGCGCCGTCCAGTGCGTCGAATGCGCATGGTTCATCGTCACCACGTCGGGAATGAAATCCACATTGCCCAGGAACCCGGTGAAATCCGTCACCGCCGAAAGCCCGCCTTCCGTCTGCAGCAGGAAGCTCGCATGCGTCACGTAGCGGAGGCGCACCGACTGTTCCGGCACCGGGTCGGTATAGGCCACCGGCTGAATATACTCGACCCCCGGCGTGGCCTCGGCCACCGCGATGCAATGGCTCGGCTGCCGCTCCTGCGCCACGGCGGCGGAGGAAACGGCAATCAGAAACAGCGCAAGACGAAGCATCGGCATCACCTCCCTTACGCGAAGTTAGCACGACCCGCCCCGATGTCACCGCCCGCCACGGCAAGAGCCCCGGCACAACCGGGGCTCCCGTCACGCTTTGCCCAAGTTTTGCGCCTCAGAGCTCTTCGATCGGCGTCGCGCGAAGGCCCGGCCACTTGTCTTCGGCCCCGGCAATCACGGCCTCCCTGTCCTCGAGATACTTCTCGAAGATCGCCGCGTTGACGAACAGATAGAGCTTCCCGTCCACGATATCGGCATAGCGCACATCCCCGTCGAGCTTCTTGCCCACATAAACGCCGAAGGCGCAGAAGCCCCCGAACTGCGGCAGGTACTCCCCCGGCGCGGCGTCGAACTTGGCCTTGGCCTCGGCATCGGCGAAGTAGTAATCCACCCCGTCATGCGCCGAGCTATGGGCGGCATCGCCGATGGCGGGGCCCTCGCCCTCGAACATCGCCACCGCATCGAAACCGTGCAGGCCCAGCGGGTTGCCGGTCAGCGTCAGGCCGTTATTGACGTTGTACTCGTCCGCGGCCAGCGCCCACGTGGCGAAGGAAAAGGTGGCGATCGAGGCCAGCGTCAGCGTACCGGCCCAGTGCAGGGTGCCTTTCAGAAAGTCGGAAGTCATGGGTATCTCCTATAATGCAAGGTTGGTCGGGTAATGTCAGGAAGGGCTCAGGCGGCTTGGCCGATCCGGATGACCGCATCGTCCGTCCACCAGACGCCGTTGGCCACCATGCGAAAGTTGATGATGGCGGCGAGGTAACCGTCGCCCTCGGGCACCTTCGCCCCGGCGGTCGCATCGCGCACCACGGCCACCTCGAAGCCCAGCTCCAGCAGCTCGTACAAATGCGCCTGCGTACACAGGTTGGCCGACATGCCCGCCAGGATGACCTTGTCGATCCCCCGCTTGCGCAGCTGCAGGTTCAGGTCGTTCTGCGCCGGGCTGTACACCTTGTGGGGCGAACAGATCACGGTCTCGCCATCCTCGATGTAGGGCTTGTACTGCGGCATCCAGTCGGCGCCCGATCCCTCGAACCCGGTCAGGTTCAGCGGCCCGGGCCGGTCGAACATGCCGATCCCGTGCATGGTCGCCTCGAGCGTGCCCTCGAACTGCCACTTGTGATCATGCGGGTAGTAGTAGTGGGGCGAAATGAACACCGGTATGCCGGCGGCCTTGGCGGCAATGAACAGCCGCTCGATATTGTCGACCGTGCCCTGCTCGGTCACGCTCTCGCCGACAACACCCCAGGTCACGCCCTCCTCCGACAGGAAGTCGACCTGCGGATCGGTCACCACCAGCGCGGTGCGCTTGAGGTCGATCTCCATATCGATCTGCGGCAGGCCCGGCGTGTCGGGGTCGGCATAGGCCGCCCGCGCCGCTTCGGTGGCAGCGACGGCACCCTGCCCGGCCAGCGCGGCCGCACCGGCGACGCCTGCCACAGCAGCGCCGGCCAACACCCGCCGGCGGGCGTGGTCCACATGCTCCGGCGTGACGCCGCAGCCGCAATCGTGTTCGTGTTTCTGTGTCATGGCAGTATTCCTTTGCTTGAAGTTGCGACGGCCCGGCTTTCCGGCGCCGCCAGTCGGGCAGACCTCCCCCGTCCGCAGCCAACATCCCGCTGCGCCGGAATCGGTCCGTCTCCCTCGGAAACCGGCGCCATGCGTCACACCGCGCCGGAAATCTCTGTGCCGGGCGCTAAAGCCCCAGCGCGCTCAGCCCCGGATGATCGTCCGGCCGCCGCCCCTGCGGCCAGCGCATCAGGCGCTCCGCCTCGGCAATCGGCAGGTCGTTGATCGAGGCGATCCGCCGCCGCATCAGCCCGTCACCGGCGAAGTCCCAGTTCTCGTTGCCGTAGGAGCGGAACCACTGTCCGGCCCCGTTGTGCCACTCGTAGGCAAAGCGCACCGCGATCCGGGCATCGCCGAAGCTCCACAACTCCTTGATCAGCCGGTATGACTGCTCCTTCGCCCATTTCCCTGTCAGGAAGCGCAGGATCTCGTCGCGCCCCTCGAGAAACTCGGCCCGGTTCCGCCAGACGCTGTCGGGCGTATAGGCCTTCACCACATGCTCGGGCAGGCGCGTGTTCCACGCATCTTCGGCAAGCCGCACCTTTTCGGCAGCCGTCTCGCGGGTGAAAGGGGGAAGCGGGGGTCGTGCCATGTGTCTCGTCTTTCCTGTCAGGGCGCCCCGGCCGGCCGGGCAGGGAGGAGTGGGGAACAAGAGCCAGCCGGAGCGCAATGAGTTAACCGATCGGTTAACCACCGTTTAAATGTACCGATCTGTTAACCCTGTCAACACGATTTCTGCGACACCCAGTTACATGTCTGCGGCGACGCCAGAATTACCTTTCAAAATAACCTGTTACCCCATCCCTCTTGAACCGGACCAATCCTCGACCTAGAAACAGATCGGTCAACTCTAGAGGCGAATCATGCAGCAGACGAAGCGGGACGAACTCGTTCGCAAGGCGCTCGACACGTTCTACCGGAACGGCTTCCACGCCACCGGCATGGACATGATCGCGTCAGAGACCGGCGTCTCGAAAACCTCGATCTACAAGCATTTCCGCACCAAGGAGGACCTGATCCTCGCCGTCCTGCGCCTGCGGGACGAGAATTTCCGCAACTGGCTTTTCCGCCGGATGGACGATCTCGCCTCCAACCCTCGCGACCAGGTGCTCGCCATGTTCGACGCGCTCGGGGAATGGTTCGCCCAGGACAGCTATCGCGGCTGCATGTTCATCAAGGCCAGTGCCGAATACCAGGAACTCGACGACCCGATCCACGCCCAGTCGGCCGAGCACAAGCGCCTGCTGCAGGACCATGTCACGACCCTCTGCAAACAGGCCGGCGCCCCCGCTCCGCAGGATCTCGCCCGCCAACTCCTGCTCCTGAAGGAAGGCGCCATCGTCATGGCCGTGCTCGGCCGTGGCCCCGCCGCCGCGCAGGACGCCAGGACCGCCGCCCGCACCCTCATCGACGCGGCCCTCCCCAAAGCCTGAGCCTGGGAAAGCACCCGCCGCTTCTTCTTGGTCAAAATATCCCGGGGGAGACGTTGAAATTCCATGGGAATTTCAACGTCGGGGGCAGAGCCCCCAAACCCTACCCGATCTCTGTCCGCCCGCGCCGGTCCGCGCGCAAAGCCGCGTACAGCACATGCGTCCGCCACCGCCCGTTGATCTGCAGATAGCTCTGGGCCACGCCCTCGTACTTGAACCCGCACTTCTCCAGCAACCGCCGCGACGCCTGGTTCTCCGGCAGGCAGGCCGCTTCCAGCCGCGACAGGTCGAGCCGTTCGAAGGCGTGATGCACGATGCCGGAGATCGCCTCGCGCATGTAGCCCTGCCGCGCGAATGGCGCGCCCACCCAGTAGCCCAAAGTGCCCGACTGCGCCGGCCCCCGGCGGATATTGTCCAGCGTGATCGCCCCCAGCAGCATCTCGTCCTCGCGCCGCACAAGGAAAAGCGGCACCGCCGAGCCCGCCGAGATCGACCGCTGCGCCCAGTACACCCGGTTGGTGAACCCCTTGCGCGACAGGTGATCGCTCGCCCATTGCGGCTCCCACGGCACCAGGAAATCGGCACTTTGTTCGCGCAGCGCCGACCACTCGCGGAAATCGGAAAGCTGCGGCTGGCGCAGCGTCAGGCGTTCGGTTTCGATCCGCGTTTTTCGGCGCGGCAGGAACATCAGGCCGCGCGCCTTTCCTGCAGCGCCTGCAGCGTCGGCGCCTCCTCGACCGGGCCGTAAAGCGCCATGGCGGCGGGCGCCTTGCTGATCGTCGTCTCGGCAATGTCGCGCAGTTCCGACAGCGTCACCGCGTCGATCCGCTCGACCACCTCGTCGATCCCCGGCACCCGGCCCCAGATCTGTACCATCCTTGCCAGCCGCTCGGCCCGGTTCGACGGGCTTTCCAGCCCCATCAGCAACCCGGCCTTCATCTGCGCCCGGGCCCGCTCCAGTTCCGCAGGGCTCAGGTCTTCGGCCGCCCGCTTCATCTCGTCCACGGTGATCTGGGCGAGGTCCTGCATCTGGGCACCTGCAGTGCCCGCATAGATCGTCATCATCCCGGTATCCGCATAAGCCCCGGCCTGCGCAAAGATGGTATAGCACAGCCCCCGCCGCTCGCGGATCTCCTGGAACAGCCGCGACGACATCGAGCCCCCCAGCGCACAGGAATAGATCTGCGCCGCGTAGACGCCGGGGTCGGTGTAGTTCGGGCTCTCGAAGGCCAGCGCAAAATGCGCCTGTTCGAGCTGTTTCACCCGGCGGCTTTCGCCGCCTTCGAACCGCGCGGTCGGCGCCGGCCCGGCATTGTCGCCGCGCATGTCGCCGAAGAACCGCTCGGCATCGCGCACCAGCGCGTCATGGTCCACGGCGCCGGCGGCGGACAGGATCATCTGCCCGGGCCGGTAATGCTGCTCGACGAAGCCGGTCAGGTCCTCGCGCGAAAACCCCTTCACCCGCGCCTCTTCCCCCAGGATCGTGCGGCCCAGCGGATGATCCGGATAGGCCTTCTCCTGCAGCCAGTCGAAAATGATGTCGTCGGGCGTATCGAGCGCCTGCCCGATCTCCTGCAGGATCACGCCCCGCTCAACCTCGATCTCGCGCTGGTCGAACACCGGCTGCCGCAGGATATCCGCCACCACGTCCAGCGCCAGCGACACGTCCTCCTTCAGAACCCGCGCATAGAACGCCGTCACCTCGCGCGAGGTATAGGCGTTGATATACCCGCCCACATCCTCGATCGCCTCGGCGATCTGAAGCGAACTGCGCCGCTCGGTGCCCTTGAAGGCCATGTGCTCGAGGAAATGCGCGATGCCGTTCTGCGGCTCAGTCTCGTGCCGGGCGCCGGCCAGCACCCACACGCCGATGGCGGCCGATTGCAGGCCGGGCATGTATTCGGTGACGATGCGGAACCCGTTCGGAAGGGTGGTGAGATTAACGGTCAATGGCCGGTGCGGTCCTTGATGATGTCTTCGATGGCGGTCAGGTCGTTCTCGACCCGTGTCACACGCTCTGAGCGGTCATACAGGTCGGCCATGTGCAAGGGCAAGGGGGGTCGAAGGCCGCTGGCCTCTTCCACCGCGTCCGGGAACTTGGCCGGGTGCGCCGTGGCCAGGGTGATCATCGGCGTGCCGGGCGCGTGATGCTCCTCGGCCACCTTCACGCCCACGGCCGAATGCGGGCAGAGAAGCTCGCCGGTGCCATCCCACAGCCGCGCGATCGTGGCCCGCGTCTCCTCCTCCGAGCAATTCCCGGAATCGAAGCTTTCTCGCAACGCCTCCAGCGCGCCCTGGCTCACCTTGAACCCACCCGCCTTCAGCTCGTCCATCAACTGCCCCACGGCGTTGCCGTCCTCGCCATAGGCATAGTACAGCGCCCGCTCGAAATTCGAGCTCACCTGGATATCCATCGACGGGCTGATCGACGGGATCACCCCGTCGGGCGTGTAATCGCCCTGGCTCAGGCAGCGATGCAGAATGTCGTTCTGGTTCGTCGCCACCACCAGCCGGTCGATCGGCAGGCCCATACGTTTCGCGATGTACCCGGCAAAGATATCCCCGAAATTCCCCGTCGGAACGGTGAAATTCACACTTCGGTGCGGGGCTCCCACGGACACGGCCGAGGTGAAGTAATACACCACCTGTGCCAGCACCCGCGCCCAGTTGATCGAGTTGACCCCGGCCAGCCCCACCGCGTCGCGGAAGGCGAAATCGTTGAACATGTCCTTCACCCGCGCCTGGCAATCGTCGAAATGCCCGGTCACGGAAAGCGCGTGCACGTTGTCCTCCGACGGCGTGGTCATCTGGCGGCGCTGCACCTCAGACACCCGGCCATGCGGGAACAGGATGAACACGTCCACCGCCTCCAGCCCCCGGAACGCCTCGATCGCCGCGCTGCCGGTATCGCCGCTGGTGGCGCCGACGATGCAAACCCGGTTCCCCGACCGCGTCAGTGACGCCTCAAAGAGCTGCCCGATCAGCTGCATCGCGAAATCCTTGAAGGCCAGCGTCGGCCCGTGGAACAGCTCCAGCAGGAAATGGCCCGAGCCAAGCTGTTTCAGCGGCGCCCGCGCGTCATGGGCGAACCCGGCATAGGCCCGCTCGATGATCCCGCGGAACTCGTCCTCGGTGAACGCCCCGCCAAGGAAGGGCCACATCACCCGGAACGCGGCCTCTTCATAGCTCACCCCCTCCAGCGCGGCGATATCCGCGTGGCTCATCTGCGGAATGCTCTCGGGCAGGTACAGCCCGCCGTCCCGGGCCAGCCCGGTCAGCATCGCCTCCTCGAAGCTCAGAACGGGGGCGTTGCCCCGGGTCGAGATGTATTTCATGTCTCTGCCCCTTTCGCGGGTTGACGCATGCGCCAGATAAGCAGGCCGGTCATCGCGGCCCACAGGACGGCCAGCGAGAACCACGTGATCGCGTATTCGAGGTGATCGTTGGGAATGCCGCTCGTGTCCACCGGCAAAGGCGTCGCGCCCGTGTCCTCCGGCGACATCTCCCGCACCACCACCAACAGCGGTTCGGTCTCGAACACCCCGGCCATCTGGTCGATATCGCGGGCGAACCACATGTTCTCGGCCCGGTCGTTCTCGGGGGTCGAGGAGTTGCGGTCATCCGGCCAGTGCAGGTTGCCCGTCACCTCGACCGGCCCGGTCGGCGGCGCGCGCATCTCGCCGTCGATCTTGATGAACCCCCGGTCGAGCAGCACCCGCCGCCCCTCCTCCGTCTCGAAGGGCGAGATGATCCGGTACCCGGCGCCCACGTGCTTCTGGCTCACCAGCACCCGCAACAGCCCGGGCTGGAACCGCCCGGTCAGCTCGACCGGCAGGTACTTGTCGGCCTCCGCCTCCGGGCTTTCCGGCAGCGCAACGGGCTCGGCCGCGATCTTCGCCTCGATCTTGGCGAGCTCCTCCTGCTTCCACGCCAGCCGCTGCACCTGCCAGACGCCAAGGCTCACCAGCACGGCGACACCGGCGATACCGAACAGCAGGGGAAGGATGAAACGCACGGAAGGTTTCCCTGAATGGAAAAGGGTGCGCCAGAAGCGCACCCCGTGGATTATGTGCAGGCTGCGCCTCGGCGCGCCGGTCGGCGCGCCCTCAGCCGCCCCAGATATAGACGGCGGCGAACAGGAACAGCCACACCACGTCGACGAAGTGCCAGTACCACGCCGCGGCCTCGAAGCCCACGTGGTTCTCGGGGGTGAAGTGCCCCTTCAGCACCCGCATCAGGCAGACGAACAGGAAGATCGTCCCGATGATCACGTGCGCCCCGTGGAACCCCGTCGCCATGAAGAAGGTGGCGCCATAGATGTTGCCCGAGAAGCCGAACGCCGCGTGGCTGTACTCGTAGGCCTGGAAGAACGTGAACAGGACGCCCAGCGCGATCGAGATGATCAGGCCCCATTTCATGTCCTCGCGGTTGTTCTCGTGCACCAGCGCATGGTGCGCCCAGGTGCAGGCCATCCCCGAACACAGCAGGATCAGCGTGTTGATCAGCGGCAGGTGCCAGGGGTCGAACGTCTCGATCCCGGCCGGCGGCCAGATCCCCTCGACCAGCGGGCTCGCGCCCTCGGGGTCCATCGGGTACATGGCGTGCTTGAAGAAGGTCCAGAACCACGCCGAGAAGAACATGACCTCCGACATGATGAACAGGATGAAGCCATAGCGCAGGCCGATGCGCACGACGGGCGTGTGATCGCCCATGTGGTTTTCCTTGATCGTCTCGGACCACCAGCCAAACATCGTGTAGGCCACGCCCACCGTCCCCATCAGCAGCACCCAGGGCCCGCTTCCGTGGAAATAGAGGACGGCGCCAAAGAGCATGACGAACCCTGCGACCGCGCCGATGAACGGGTAGGCCGAGGGGCTCAGGATGTGATAGTCGTGGTTTTTCTCATGTGCCATGGTGCGTATCCCTCGCCAGAGCGTGTCTTAATTCGTGGTTGTACTTGTTTCGCCGTCCGTCGCAAGCGCTGCCTGCTCTTCGGGGAGGTCGATTTCGTAGAACGTGTAGGAAAGCGTGATCGTATGGGTGTATTTCGCGTCCCGGTCCTGCAGGATCTCGGGGTCGACGAAATAGGTCACCGGCATCTCCACCCGTTCGCCGGGCTGAAGCACCTGTTCGGTAAAGCAGAAACAGTCGATCTTGTCGAAGAACCCGCCCGCCTCGTACGGGGTGACGTTATAGGACGCCTGCCCGGCCACGGGCCGGTCGGTGGGGTTGTAGGCCTCGAAGAAGGCCAGCCCGGTCTCGCCCAGCCGGATCTCGACCTCGCGCTGCATGGGCTTGAATTCCCACGGCATGTCGCGCTCCTTCGAGGCCGAGAAGCGCACCTTGATCGTTTCGTCGAGGATCTCCTGCGACCCGGCCGAGGCGGTGCCGGTGGTGCCGCCGAACCCGGTGACCCGGCAGAACCAGTCGTAGAACGGCACCGACGCCCAGGCCAGCCCGCCCATCACGACGACCACGCTGACAAGCTTGACCACAGTCTTGCTGTTGCCATCCATCGCCATCAGTTTGCCACCTCGTTCGTCGGCATGGTGAAATCGTCGGTCGACACCTTCGCCACGGTCAGCCCGAAGACCAGCGCCACGAACCCGGCCAGCACAAGGCCGAGGCCCAGGTTGCGCGAGAAACGCCGCTTGTGCAGGTCATGCTGTTTCGACAGCGCCATCACCAGCCTCCCAGGCCCAGGGGCGCCATCGCGGTATCAAGCGCGATCGCCCCGAAATGCGCAAACAGGTACAGCAGCGACAGCTTGAAGAACGACCGCTCCACCTTGTAGGCGTCGGCCTCCGCCATCGCCTCGTCGCGCCGCCAGATCGCCCAGGCCCCCTTCAGGAACAGCGCGTTCAGCACCACGGCCACGGCAAGATAGACCGGCCCGCCGATCGAAGTGAACCCGGCGCCGATGGCCAGCGCGGCCAGCAGCACGGTGTAGACAAGGATATGCACCCGCGTCGCCCGGCGCCCGTGGGTCACCGTCAGCATCGGCACGCCCGCATCGTCGTAATCCGACCGCATGAACAGTGCCAGCGCCCAGAAATGCGGCGGCGTCCACATGAAGATCAGCGCGAACATCAGCACCGATTCGAGGCTGAAGCTGCCGGTTGCGGCGACCCAGCCGATCATCGGCGGAAACGCCCCGGCGGCCCCGCCGATCACGATGTTCTGCGGCGTCCACCGCTTCAGCCACATGGAATAGATCACGACGTAGAAGAAAATGGTGAAGGCCAGCAGCGCGCCCGCCAGCAGGTTCGTCGCCAGCGCCAGCATCACCACGGCAAAGCCCGCCAGCGCCATGCCGAAGCCGAACGCCTCGGATTCGGTGATCCGCCCCGCCGGGATCGGCCGGTTCCGGGTGCGCTTCATCACCCGGTCGATATCGGCATCCCACCACATGTTCAGCGCGCCCGAGGCGCCGCCGCCCACGGCGATGAACAGGATCGCGGCGAAACCCACCACCGGGTGCACGGCGCCCGGCGCGGCATAGAGGCCGACAAAGGCGGTGAACACCACCAGCGTCATCACCCGCGGCTTGAGCAGGGCGAAATAATCGCCGAACCCGGCCTCGCCGGTCTGCGGTGTGCTGGCTGAAACGCTTGCGTCGCTCATCTGGGTCTCCGGATGGCGGCGGCACCCACCCTACGCGATCCCGTAGGGCGGGTGCCGACCCACCACATACTTACATCACTCGGCGGCCGAAGCCACGTCGACCGACCGCGGCGTGCCGGCATATTCCTCGATCGCGCCGTCAAGCCACTCGTCGTATTCCTCCTGGCTCACGACCTTGACCGTGATCGGCATATAGGCGTGGTCCTTGCCGCAAAGCTCCGAACACTGGCCGAAATAGGTGCCTTCCTTCTCGGCGGTGAACCACAGCCGCGCGGTCCGGCCCGGCACCGCGTCCTGCTTCACGCCGAAGGCCGGGATGGTCCAGGAATGGATCACGTCGGCGCCGGTCACGTGCATCACGACGGTCTGGCCCACCGGCACCACGACGGCCGTATCGGTCGCCAGCAGGTACTCGTCGGGGCTGTAGCCGTTCTCTTCCAGCTCCTCGCGCGGCAGCAGGAAGCTCTCGAAGCCGAAATCGTGGTCTTCGTACTCGTAGCCCCAAAACCACTGGTAACCGGTCACCTTGATGTTGATGTCGCCCTCGGGAATCTCCTGCTGCTTGAACAGCACCGGAAGCGAGAACGCGCCGATGAACACCAGGATCACGATCGGGATGATCGTCCACGCCACCTCGACCGGCGAGTTATGGGTGAACTTCGCCGGCTCCGGGTTGGACTTGCGGTTGTACCGCAGGATGCAGATCGCCAGCAGCGCACAGACGAACAGCACGATCACCGTGATGATGATGTTGATCATCCCGTCCAGCCAGTGAATGTCGCGCGCCAGTTCGGTCGCGGCGACCTGAAAGCCGATGCCCCCCTCGTGCGGCTTGCCGATGTTCTCTGCCGCGTCCTGCGCGATGGCGGGGAAGGCGGTCATTGCGGCCATGGCGGCCAGCAGGCTGGAAAGTCTTCGCATTTTGCACCCTGATCGGTTGAAGCGTTCGTCGTGTATAAGTAAATCTCTGGGCAGGCCGCAGGGCAGCCCCCTCGTTCGCTGACGGTAAAAACCATATTCTGCCCCCGCAGACAAGAAAGACCATTGCGGCAAACGGACGCTTTTTTGATTCAGATCAAGTTTTCGCGCCCCCCGTGACAAGGACAACGCCATGAGTGACACCCCATTCCGCCCGTTCGAGACCGCCCTCGACCGCGATCTCGCCCTGAAACGGCTGGGCGAGGCGACGGCCGGCGCCGATGATGGCGAGCTGTTTCTCGAACGCCGCCGGTCCGAGGCCATCGTCTTCGACGACGGCCGGGTGAAATCCGCCTCCTACGACGCTTCCGAAGGCTTTGGCCTGCGCGCCGTGCGGGGCGAGGTGGCAGGCTACGCCCATTCCTCCGACATCTCCGAAGGCGCGCTCACCCGCGCGGTCGAGACCGCCCGCCTCGCCGTGGGCGACGGCGGCGGCACCATGGCCGCACCGCCCGCCCGCACCAACACCCACCTTTATACCGAAGACGACCCGATCGCCGGCGCCGCCTTCCCCGTCAAGCTCGAAACCCTGCGCGAGATCGACGCCTTCGCCCGCGATCTCGACCCGCGCGTCGTGCAGGTCAGCGCCACCATCGCCGCCTCGCACCAGGAGGTGGTGATTCTCCGCCCCGATGGCACCGAAGTGACCGATATCCGCCCGATGACCCGCCTGAACGTGGGCGTGATCGTCGAACAGGACGGCCGCCGCGAATCCGGCGGCGCCGGCGGCGGCGGGCGACTCGGGCTCGACGGTCTGCTCGACCCGGCCGACTGGCAGGCCAAGACGCAGGAAGCGCTGCGCATCGCCCTCGTCAACCTCCGCGCCGAACCCGCCCCGGCGGGGGTGATGGACGTTGTCCTCGGCCCCGGCTGGCCCGGCATTCTGCTGCACGAGGCCATCGGCCACGGGCTCGAAGGCGATTTCAACCGCAAGGGCTCCTCGGCCTTCGCCGGCCTCATGGGCCAGCGCATCGCCGCCCCCGGCGTCACCGTGCTCGACGACGGCACCATCCCCGACCGCCGCGGCTCGATCACCGTCGATGACGAGGGCACGCCCAGCCGCCGCAATGTCTTGATCGAGGACGGCATCCTTGTCGGCTTCATGCAGGATCGACAGAACGCCCGTCTCATGGGGGTCGAGCCCACGGGCAACGGCCGCCGCGAATCCTACGCCCACGCGCCGATGCCCCGGATGACCAACACCTACATGCTGGGCGGCGATGCCGACCCGGCCGATATCCTCGCCGATCTGCAGGACGGCATCTATGCCGTTGGCTTCGGCGGCGGGCAGGTCGACATCACTAACGGCAAGTTCGTCTTTTCCTGCACCGAGGCCTACCGCGTG
Organism: Roseovarius sp.; assembly: GCF_965228755.1. Taxonomy (GTDB): domain Bacteria; phylum Pseudomonadota; class Alphaproteobacteria; order Rhodobacterales; family Rhodobacteraceae; genus Roseovarius. The sequence goes on along the minus strand of NZ_CBDDIG010000010.1, from coordinate 3,108 downwards.
AAGAACGGCAAGGTCGGCGCGCCCGTCAAGGGCGCCACCCTGATCGGCGACGGCGCCACCGCGCTCCAGAAGATCCGCGCCCTCGGCAACGACATGGCGCTCGACCCGGGCATGGGCAATTGCGGCAAGGCGGGCCAGTGGGTGCCGGTCGGCGTGGGCCAGCCGACGGTGATGATCGGCGGGCTGACCGTGGGCGGGTCGGCCGCCTGAGCAGGCCCCCATGTCGCAGCCCTCCGCCCCGCAAGACCCCGACGCCCTCCGCGCCTTCGGCGGCCGCGTCTCCTTCGGCCGCACCGCCGCCGATTACGCCACCCACCGCGCGGGTTTTCCGCAGGCCTTCTTCGACATCCTCACCGCCCGCGGCTATGCGACACCCCCGGCCCAGGCCCTCGACATCGGCACCGGCACGGGCACCCTCGCCCGCGGCCTGGCCCGCATGGGGCTCCAGACCACCGCCCTCGACCCGTCCGACGACCTGATGGCCCAGGCCATGCAACTCGATACCGAGGCCGGTGTCACAACCGCCTATATTAAAGGTGCCGCCGAATCCCTGCCCTTCGACGATGCCGCCTTCGACCTCGTCACCGCCGGACAATGCTGGCACTGGTTCGACCGGCCCCGCGCCGCGGCCGAGGCCGCCCGCGTCCTCCGCCCTGGCGGCCGCTGCCTCATCGCCCATTTCGACTGGCTGCCGCTGCCCGGCAACGTGGTCGCCGCGACCGAGGGGCTGATCCTCGCCCACAACCCGGCCTGGGCCGGCGCGCACGGCACCGGTCTCTACCCCGCTTGGCTGTCCGACCTCGCCATCGCCCGCTTCACCGGCCTCGAAACCGCCTCCTTCGACATCGACCAGCCCTATTCCCACACAGCATGGCGCGGCCGCATCCGCGCCAGCGCCGGCGTCGCGGCCAGCCTGCCCCGGGACGCGGTGGCAGAGTTCGATTCGGCCCTCGCCGACATGCTGACCCGCGAGTTTCCCGAAGAACCGCTCCGGATCCCGCACCGGGTGTGGCTCGCCACCGGCGTCAGGGCCTGAAAACAGCGGCCACCTCAAAGAATCATACCTCCGACAGCTTTCGACGAAATTTTTTCGTTTGATTTACCCGGCGTTAACCCTGCGTACGCTACCCATGGTCTGCAAGCAGGCGGAGTCACGATGTCCGAGGATACACATCCTTCCACTCACCCCCCACTCCCACCCACCACGGAAGATGATCGGATATCGTGGCTCCGTTTGCTGCGTTCACGGCGGGTCGGCCCGTCGACCTTCTACCGCCTGATGGCCGAGAACGGATCGGTCACCGCCGCGCTCGAGGCCCTGCCGGACCTCGCCCGCGCTTCCGGCGCCAAGGATTATTCCCCCTGCCCCGCCGGCGTGGCCGAGGCCGAACTGGCCACCGCCCGCGCCACCGGCGCCCGCATGATCACCATCGGTGACGACAGCTACCCCCCATCTCTCGCCGAAACCGCCGATGCCCCGCCGCTTCTCTGGGCCATGGGCGACCTCTCGGCCCTCTCCCGCCCGATGATCGCCCTCGTGGGCGCGCGCAACGCCTCCTCTCTCGGCCTGCGCATGGCCCGGGCACTCGCCAAGGAACTGGCCGAGGCGGGCTATGTCGTCGTCTCCGGCCTCGCCCGTGGCATCGACACCGCCGCCCACACCGCCGCCTGCGACAGCGGCACCATCGCCGTTCTGGCCAGCGGGGTCGACGTGATCTACCCGGCCGAGAACGCCCGGCTGGCCGACGACCTTCTCGCCCGTGGCCTGCGCCTGTCGGAACAACCGATGGGCCTCGTGCCGCAGGCCCGCCATTTCCCGGCCCGCAACCGCATCATCAGCGGCCTCGCCCGGGCCGTGGTGGTGGTCGAGGCGGCGGCGAAATCCGGCTCGCTCATCACCGCCCGCACCGCCCTCGACCAGGGGCGAGAGGTGGTCGCCGTGCCCGGCCACCCGTTCGACGCCCGCGCCTCGGGCTGCAACATGCTGATCCGCGACGGCGCGACCCTCATCCGCAATGCCGCCGACGTGATCGAGGCGCTGCCGGCCGCCCACACCGAACCGGCCGACACCGCCGCACCCGAACTTCCGCTCTCCAGCCCGCCTCTCAAGCCCGACGCTCCCCAGCCTAACCGCACCCGGCCGGAAACCGCCCAGGCCGTGCCCCCGCCCGACAAGCGCAGCCTGCGCGAGACCGCGAAGCTGCACAGCCAGATCCTCCACCGCGACATCCTCCAGCGCCTCGGCCCCACCCCGCTGGCCGAGGATCAGCTGATCCGCGACCTCTCGGCCCCCGCCGCCGCCGTCGCCCCGATCCTCACCGATCTCGAGCTTGACGGCCGCGTCATCCGCCACCCCGGCGGCCTCCTCTCGCTCAGCGCCTGACCCCCGTGCGACAGCCCGCAAGGGCCGGCAAGCCGTCGCCATCCCGCCACCGGGCGACGCGGGGGCTTGATCCCCACTCCCGCTTGGGGGCAAAAGACGCGGACAAGACCGCGTGCCCGCCCTGACCTGCCGGGCCCCCCGCGCAGGAGATCCCGCTTGCACTATCGCCCCGATATCGACGGTCTGCGCACGGTCGCGGTGGTGCCTGTCCTGCTCTTCCACGCGGGCCTCGGCCTCTCCGGCGGCTTCATCGGCGTCGATGTCTTCTTCGTCATCTCGGGCTACCTGATCACCACCCTCCTTCTGGGCGAGATGGACGAGAGGCGCTTCTCGCTCCTGGGCTTCTACGAGCGCCGCGCCCGCCGCATCCTGCCGGCGCTCTTCACGGTCCTCATCGCCACCACCGTGGCGGCCCTCCTGCTGATGACCCCCACCGACCTCGTCAGCTACGCCAAGAGCGCGGCCTCCACCGCCGGTTTCCTCGCCAATATCTGGTTCTACACGCAGGAAGGCTACTTCACCGAAGCCGCCGAACTCAAACCGCTGCTCCACACCTGGTCACTCGGCGTCGAGGAGCAATACTACCTCCTCTTCCCGCCCCTCCTCTGGCTCGTCCTCCTCCTCGGTCGCAACCGCCCGCCGGCAATCCTCCTCGCTCTGGCCGGCCTCGCCTCCTTCGCCCTGTCGGTCCAGGGTGCCATCGACGCACCGAAGGCCGCCTTCTA
>NZ_CBDDIG010000009.1:0-303885 GCF_965228755.1 Roseovarius sp. | reverse complement strand
AGCAGGAGACGACCCCCGCCAAGCTGCTCGACCGGCTGGAGGCCGACCCCGACAATATGCCCGGCGCCGACGCGATCGAGGCCGATGTCAACCGCCTCAAGCGCCAGCGCGACGCGCTGGGCGCCGTGAACCTCCGCGCCGAGGAAGACGCCAAGCCTGCTGACCGCCTTCGAACAGGTGAATTCCAACTTCACCATGCTATTCCAGCATCTTTTCGGCGGCGGCGAGGCCAACCTCGTGATGGTCGAAAGCGACGACCCGCTCGACGCCGGGCTCGAGATCATGTGCCAGCCGCCGGGCAAGAAACTGGCCACCCTGTCGCTCCTCTCGGGCGGCGAGCAGACGCTGACGGCGCTCGCGCTGATCTTCGCCGTCTTCCTCGCCAACCCGGCCCCGATCTGCGTGCTCGACGAGGTCGACGCGCCATTGGACGACGCCAACGTGGGCCGCTTCTGCGACCTGCTCGACGAGATGTGCCGCCGCACCGAAACGCGCTTCCTGATCATCACCCACCACGCCGTGACGATGAGCCGGATGGACCGCCTCTTCGGCGTCACCATGGGGGAGAAGGGCGTAAGCCAGCTTGTCTCGGTCGACCTCAAGAAGGCCGAGCAGATGGTGGCCTGAGGGGGCCGTGCCAGTTGGCTAAAATCTTAGGGTTTCCTTCACCCGCCGCCCCCACACTCCGCTTCGCTGCAACCCTTTGCAGTGTCTAAAGGTGATGAACCTGAGCGAAAATGATTTCCGAAAGTGGACGGTGATCCTCGCGGCGGCAACGCTGATCGTGACCGTCATCCGCCTTTGGATCGAGGTCTGACCCCGAAACAAGGAAAGACCCTGCGGAGAAGCACCTCCGCAGGGTCGACTCTCAGGTGATGAACCTGAAAAGCGATTTCCGATACCCTTTGATAATGTGAGTATGCTTACGAAAAGTAAACACGCCCGCGCCCAAGTTGGTTAACCCCGCCCCGGCGCAACGCCCGGACCCTTAACCGCGCCACCGCCGACGAAAACACCGACGTAATACCGACAAAATACCGACGTGATACCGACATCGCGTTTCGAGCGATATCAGCCACTTAACCCTGATTCGCCCTAGGGCAGCGGTCCCGTCTGGTACAGCTTCACCTTCAGCCCCCCATGCGCCACCGGCGGCCCGCCCGGTTTGAACGTCAGCCCCGTCGCCTTGGCCAGCCCGCCTTCCGAGGTCACGATCCCCACGCGCCACCCCGAAAACCGCTCCTTCAGCGTCTTCCCCAGCGCGCCATAAAGCGCATAAAGCAGCTTCTTGTTCCCGATCCGCCCGCCATAGGGCGGATTGACCATCACCAGCCCCGGCGGCCCCTCCGGCCGCATCCGTTCACTCGCCGCCATCTGCTCGAACCGGGTGAATGCCGCCACGCCCGCCCGCTCGGCGTTCGCGATGGCCGATCTCACCGCGCCGGCATCTCGGTCGCTGCCATGGAAAACCATGTCCGTTCCGCCGCTTGGCGCCCGCTTCATCTCCGTCCAGGCGTCCGCGTCGAACCCTGCCAGATCCTCGAACGCGAACCGCCGCGACCGCCCTGGATGCAAGCCCGCCGCCATCTCCGCCGCCTCGATCACGAAGGTGCCCGACCCGCACATCGGGTCCACCACCGGCTCCGCCCCGTCATACCCGCACTGCCGCAGGAACAGCGCCGCCAGCGTCTCGCGCATCGGCGCCTTGCCAACCGCCTCCTTGTGGCCCCGCCGGTGCAGCGGCTCTCCGGACGTATCCACTGAAAAGGTGCAGAAATCATCCTCGATCCGCACCATCACCCGCAGGCCGGCCTTGGCATCCACCGTCACGCCCAGCTCTTCCGCCAATGCCCGCTCCACCCGCTGCCCCGCCGCCTTGTCGTGGTAGATCCGCGAGCCATGGCACGTGGCCTCGACCTTCACCGGCACGTCCGGCCGCAGCACCTCGCCCCACGGAAACTTCCGCGCCCGCTTGTCCAGCTGCGCCAGGTGCATCGCCCGAAACCCGCCGATCCGCGCCAGCACCTTTCCGGCGCCCCGCAGCACCAGGTTGGCCCGCGACACCTCGGGCCAGCCGCCCTGCACCGTCACGCCGCCTGGCACCTCTCCGGTCACGTCGAACCCGGCCACGCGCGCCTCCTCGGCCAGCACGGGCTCCAGCCCCGGCGGCGCGGCCAGGAATATCTCGAACGCGTTTCCGCTCATCGGCCGGCCCTTGCTTCTTCTTGGGAAAAATATTCCCGGGGGTCTGGGGGCAGAGCCCCCAGCTTCACAACCGGTTCAACAGCGCCTGCGTCGGCCAGGCATCCGCCGGCATCCCCAGTTCCTGCTGCACGTCCTGCACCGCCGACCGGGTGCCCGCGCCGAGGATGCCGTCGATCTCGCCCACGTCATAGCCGCGCGCCGCCAGCTTCTGTTGCAGCGCCTTCATCTGGCCGCCCGACAGCCCCGGCTCGGGGTTGCCCGCCTCGAAGACCGGCCCGCCTTCCAGCCGGTTGGCGAAATAGGCCGCCGTCAGCACGTAGGTAAACGACTGGTTCCATTCGAAATAGACCCGGAAATTCGGATAGGCGAGGAAGGCCGGCCCCTTGTGCCCCTCGGGCAGGATCAGGCTGGCCTGCAGGTTGCGCTGGATCTGCCCGTGCCGCGGCGTCACGCCGAGATTGGCCCAATCCGCCCCCGATTTCTGCGTCCGCAGCCCGGATTGCGACCAGTCCATGTCCTGCGGCACCTCGACCTCCTGCAGCCACGGCTCGTTCGCGCGCCAGCCGAGCGATTGCAGCATCTTGCCCCCCGACATCAGCGCATCCGGCGCCGAGGTCTTGAGGTTCACATGCCCGTCGCCGTCGCCGTCGACCCCGTTCTCGATGATGTCCTTGGGCAGCATCTGCACCATGCCGATCTCGCCGGCCCAGGCGCCTGTGGTGGTGGCCGGGTCGAAATTGCCCCTCTCGTATAGCTCGAGCGCGGCATAGACCTGCGGCCGGAACAGCTCCGGCCGGCGGCAATCATGGCTGAGCGTCACCAGCGCGTTGAGCGTGTTGAAATTGCCCTGGAACCCGCCGAAATCCGTCTCGAAGGCCCAGAAGGCGAGGAGCACACCGCGGCTCACGCCGAATTCGCGCTCCACCCGGTCGAAGACGTCCGAATACTGCTGCGCCTTCGACCGCCCGGTGTTCAGCCGGTTCTGGCTGATCAACTGCCGGGCAAACTCGGTAAACGGTTTCTGAAAGAACCCCTGTGCCCGGTCGGCCTTGATCACCGACTGGTCCTGCCGGGCCGAGGCGAAAAAGCTGTTGACGGTGGCGGGGTCGTGCCCGCGCGAAATGGCTTCCTGTTTCATGGCGTCTACGAAACCGGCAAAGGAGCCGCCGCATGGCTGTGACGCAGCCCCGCCCGCCGTCAGGGTCAGGGCCGCGATCAGGAAAAAGGTTTTCATGAGTACCTCGGTTAATGGTCTGTTCCGGACAAACCTAGGCCATTGGCCCAACGTTGCAAACCTGTTTGCGCGCTATCCGGCCGACAACAGCGCGGCTGCGACGGTCAGCGCGAGCCCCGCCGCCCAGACCCGCCAGAGCAGGCGGACGGTGGCGTCGATCTCGGCCGCGCCGATCTGCTTGCGGCCCGTTTCATGCACGAAGGGAAACTCGCGCAGCCGCCCGTCATAGGCGCGCGGCCCCGACAGGGCCACGCCAAGCGCGCGGGCCGTTGCCGCCTCGGGCCAGCCGGCATTGGGTGAGCGGTGCTGGCCCGCGTCCCGCACGATGGCGGGCCAGTCGCGCAGCGATCCGTGCAGCGCCGCGATCATCGCCGCCGTCAGCCGGGCGGGGATGAGGTTCAGCAGGTCGTCGAACCGCGCCGCCGCCCAGCCGAACGCCTCGTAGCGGTCGTTGCGATAGCCGATCATGCTGTCGGCGGTGTTGGTGATCTTGTATAGCAGCAGCCCCGGCAGGCCGAAGACGAGGAACCACAGCGCGGGCGCGATCACCCCGTCGCTGAAATTCTCCGCCGCCGACTCGATGGCGGCGCGGGCAATCGCCGGCTCGTCCATCGCGGCGGTGTCGCGGCCCACGATCTGCGCCACTGCCATGCGCCCGTTGCCGACCGAGACGCGCAGCGCATCGGCCACCGCGCCCACGTGCTGGGCCAGCGATTTCTGCGCAAGGATAATGGCCGCGACGACGACCTCGACCAGCCAGCCCAGCTCTGCCAGCGCGGCGCCCAGCAGGATGGCGCCCAGCGCCAGCCCAGCCATCACCAGCACGCCCTTGGCCCGCCGACCCTTGCCCGCGTTGAACCGCCGGTCGCACCAGCCCACCGCCCGGCCCATAAGCACCGCCGGATGCGGCAGCCTGTCCCAAAGCCAGCGCGGCTCGCCCAGCAGCGCGTCGAGCGCCATGGCCAGTGCAAGGATGGCAGCCGTGCTCATATCGCCTGCTCCACATGCGCCCAGTGCTCCGGTGCGGGCAGGCCGAGGCGGAGCCAGCCGGGGCTGTCGGGATAGCTCCGGCTCCAGACCCGCGCCTGCGCCAGCCGGTCCTGCCATGCGGCCGCATCCTCGACCCGGTACAGCCGGAACAGCGAGGTGCCCCCGACCACGCCGGCCCCCGCCCGCACCATCAGCGCGTCCAAATGCGCGGCATCCTCGTTGAGCCGCGTGCGGGTGTCGGCGGCCCAGGCACGGTCGCCCAGAGCCCGCGTACCAATGGCCAGCGCCGGGCCGGACACCGCCAGCGGCCCGAGCATTCCGGCAAGCCGGTCGATCGCGTTCTGCGGCCCGATGGCAAAGCCCAGCCGCAGCCCGGCCAGCCCCCAGAACCGCCCCAGGCTCTTCAGGATCAGCGTGCCGGGCCTGTCCGCGTAGCTGACCAGCGACTGGTAGGGCGAGACATCGGCATAGCCCTCGTCGATCACCGTGAAGGGCGCGCCAAGATCGTCCGAGGAGTACCAGCCGCCCGTGGGGTCCTCGGGATGCACAAGCACGCGGGCGTCGGGGCTGTCCTCGCCCTCGGTCCATCCATGGGCGGTGAAGGCCTCGGCATGGCGGGTCCGGACAGGGGCGGGGATATGCACCCGGCCCGCTGGCAGAAGGCCGGGGATATGCGCGACCAGGCTCGCCGTGCCGGGCGCGGCCAGGATGGCGGCATCGTCCGGCACGCCCCAGAACTCCCGCGCGGCCTCGGTCAGCGCGTCATGCGCCGCACGGCCGGGCAGGGCGGACCAGTCCTCCGTGTTAAGCGGCGGCACCGGATAGGGCACCGGGTTGATGCCGGTCGACAGGTCGACCCACTCCTCGCGCCGCCCGCCATATCGCGCCATCGCCGTGTCGAGTCCGCCGTGGCCGCGCGCCCCGGTCATGGCCTAGCCCTCGCCCGCGTCGGTGTCGGTATCGGCGTCGGGCAGGGGCGGGTGACGGGTGATGAAATGTCCCTTAACCTCTTGCGGCCATTCCCGGAACGGCACGCGGCCCGTCTCGCTTTCGGCATGCATCTCGGCATAGGCGACCACCGCCTCGGCCGCCGCCTCGGTCGGCTCGAACCGGCCCAGCGTATAGGCCAGCTTGCCCGGCGCCTGGATGGCGATGTTGCAGCCATGTGCACAGCCCATCAGGCAGGACACCCGGCGCGTGCGCACCGCGCGGCCCGCCGCGTGGCGCTCGACCAGCTCGGCCATGTCCTCGCCATGCGTGCGCTCATGGGTCTCGGCGCTCCAGTCGTCGCGCTTGCAGGTGTCGCAGATGGTGATCCACGTGGTCATGCGCCTCATCCCTTCCCGTTACGGGGTGTGTTGAAACGGATTTGACCCGCCCGCACAAGACCCGCGAGACCCGGAATGCCACGAAACTTTAACGTTTTGTAAACACTCCCGCGCAACGCACGGTGCGGGATGATCCGAAGACGGCCTATTCCAGCCGCGTCACCACCTCGGAACTGCGCTCCAGCGTCCGGTGCACGGGGCACTTGTCGGCGATCTCCAGCAGCTTCTGGCGCTGCTCCTCGCTCAACTCCCCCTCCAGCCGGATCACCCGGCGGAACCGGTCGGGCTTGGCGCCGGGCTGGCTGGCATCCTGCGCATGGACCTTGTCATGGCAGACATCCACGCTCACCCCCTCCAGCGGCCAGCCCTTGCGGCGGGCATACATCCGGATCGTCATCGAGGTACAGGCACCCAGCCCCGCCGACAGGAACCCGTAGGGCGTGAGCCCCTTGTCGGTGCCGCCATAGGCCTCCGGCTCGTCGGCCAGAAGGTGATGCTTCGGCCCGGCATTGACGTCCTGCAGGAAGCCGTCCGGGTCGGCCTCGGTCACCCGCACCACGCCTTCCGGCGCGCCGGGCGGCGGGCAGGGGGCCTTGAGGTCGAGATAGCGGGCCGCCCATGCCGCGATCACCTCGGCGGCATACTCGGCATCCTCGGGGTTGGTGACCAGGTGGTCGGCATCGCCCAGCGTGACGAAGCTTTTCGGGTGCTTGGCGGCAAGGAAGATGTCCGAGGCATTGCCGATCCCAACCACCGCGTCGCGCGGCGCGTGCAGCACCAACAGCGCCCGCTTGAGATGGGCGATCTCGCCCTCCAGCTTCTCGGCCCTCACATCCTCGACGAACCGCTTGCCGATGCGCACCGGCCGCCCGCCCAGATGCACCTCGGCGGCGCCCTCGGCCTCGATCTTCTCCAGCTCGCCGCCGAAATTATGCGTCACATGGCCGGGATCGAACGGCGCGCCGATCGTCACCACCGCCTTGGAACTTTCGATCTTCCGCGCCGCCTTCAGCATCGCCGCCCCGCCAAGGCTGTGCCCGATCAGCAGCGACGGCGCCATGCCCCGCCCCGCCAGCGCCTCGGCGGCCAGCACGAGATCCTCGACATTCGACGTGAACGACGTGTTCTCGAACTCGCCCCCGGAATGGCCCAGCCCGGTGAAATCGAACCGCAGCACGGCGAACCCCGCCCCCGCCAGCCGGGCCGAAATGCGCCGTGCGGCGGGAATGTCCTTGGAACAGGTGAAGCAATGCGCGAAAAGCGCCGTGGCCAGAACCGGCCCCTCGGGCAGATCGAACCGCGCCGCCAGCTCGTCGCCCGAATGACCGGTGAAGGTGAATCGTTCGGTCGGCATCGCCATTCCTTTCCTTGGGTTTGCTCAAAGGGTAGGAAGCCCGTGTGGCCCGCACCAGACATGTAACGGCGCTGTCACGTCAAGGTGAGATGGTGAAAACACTCGTGAGGATCATGGCGGCGCTGGCGCTGGTGGCGCTTGGCCTGAGCTTTGCCGGCGCCCTGCACCCGGTGGGCGACAGCCTTGCGGTGTTCCGTCTCGCGATTGCCGTGCCGGCGCTTCTGCTCGTTCTGGGCGCGCGCCTGCCCCGCGCCTGGTGGCTGGCAGGCGTGGCGCTCTGCCTTGGCGGGATCGGAAGCGTCCTCTGGCACAAGCTGCCGCTGGCCGAACCCGGTCCGGTGAGCGTCTACCAGAAGAACATGTTCCACCGGAACTCCGACATAGCCGGGCTGGCGGAGGATATCCTCGCCGCCGACCCGGATATCGTCACGCTTCAGGAAGTCTCGGTCGAGAACGAGGCCCTGCTCGACCTGCTGAGGGAGGCCTACCCCACCCAGCACCTCTGCCGCTACACCTCGCGCAGCGGGATCGCCGTGCTGACCCGGCTGCCCACCTCCGGCACGCCCTTCTGCAGCGAGAAGATCGGCCTTGCCGTCCTTCCCGTGGACACGGCGGCTGGCCCGGTGCGGGCCATGTCGCTGCATTTCGCCTGGCCCTACCCGGGCCGGCAGGCAGGGCAGGCCGATTGGCTTGCCCCCTATCTGGCACAGGGCGAAGGGCCTGTGATCCTGGGCGGCGATTTCAACATGGTGCCGTGGTCGCACACCCTGCACCGCATCGCCAGGGCCGCCGGGTTCAGGCGCGCCGGCCCCTCGCGCCCGACCTTCCAGCTCGGGCCCTTCCCCTTGCCGATCGACCATGTCTTCGCCCCCGGCGGCGGCCGGGCCGAGGCGCGCGGCCTGTCGGGCAGCGACCATCGCGGCCTGCTCGCCCGCGTGTCACCGGCCGGATAGATCCCGCGACTCTTCGGAAAATGCACGGCAGTTTCCGGGGTCCGACCACGCCGGAATTTCACTTGTCTTAACCGACGCGGGTCAGTGTTGCGGGGGGCGGCGAAGTGGAGTGCGCTGTGCAATTACATCTGAAGCATATACGCGATGTGCGGGTCTTTGCCGCGGCGGTGACGGTGGTCGCCCTCGCGGGGAATTTCATCCTTCACAGGCTGATGTACCCGAGGGATATCGAGGGCGACCTGCTGTTCGCGGGCTCGGTCATCACCGTGTCGCTGGCGCTGCCGATCTCGTTCTTCATCGGCCTGCGGTTGCAGGACATCTATCGCCTCACCATCCGGCTGGAGGCCGCCCGCGACCATGACCCCCTGACCGGCGCCCTGACGCGGGAAGCGTTCTATCGCAATGCCGCCGCGCATCGCCGGGGGCCGGTCACGCTGATCGTGGCCGATATCGATCACTTCAAGGCCTTCAACGATCGGTATGGCCACCCGGCGGGCGATGCGGCCCTGCGGCACGTGGTCGACGTGCTCTCGCGCAATTGCCGGACAGGCGATCTGCTGGGCCGTTTCGGCGGCGAGGAATTCCTCGTGCTGATGCCGGGCACCACCCTGCGCGAGGGCCGGAGGGTGGCCGAGCGCCTGTGCGAGGCCCTGGGCAAGGAACCGGTGGAACTGGACGGCGAGACATGCCCGGTCACGGCCAGTTTCGGCGTCGCCGCGGTCGAGGATCCGCGCGAACTGAGCGCCGCGGTCGAACGCGCCGACGTCGCGCTTTACGCGGCCAAGCGTGGCGGGCGCAACTGTGTCCGCCAGGCCTGAGGCCCGCGCCTACGCCTCGCCCATGAGCGCGGGGTCGAACGGGTATTTCGTCAGGTTCTCGTACCCGTCCTCGGTGATCAGCACCTGGTCTTCCAGCTTGATCGAGAAATCGCCGCCCACTTCCCCCACCAGCGCCTCGACGCACAGCGTCATGCCGGGCTCCAGCGGATAGTCGAACGCCCCCTCGACCGCCTTGTCCGGGTAACAGACGAGGGGCCACTCGTCGCACAGCCCCACGCCATGCATCAGGCAGCCGTATTTCTGCGCCTGGTACTTGTCGTCCAGCACATGGGTGTTCGCGGTCAGCTCGGGGATGGTGACACCGGGTTTCAGCATCTCCATGTTGGTCATGATATGCTCATGCGCGTGCCGCATGGCATCGATCATGTCGGGCCGCGGCGTCTCGTCGCCGATCCACCAGCTTCGCGAAATGTCGACACAGATGCCGTAGCTGCCGATCAGGTCTGTATCGAACGAGATGATCTCGTTGTTCTGCGCGATCCGCGGGCCGCATTCCTGGAACCACGGGTTCGTGCGGGGGCCCGAGGCCAGCAGCCGCGTCTCGATCCACTCGCCGCCACGGCGGATGTTCTCGGCATGCAGCACGGCCCAGATATCATCTTCCGAGGTCTGGCCGGCGGGCACGTTGGTGCGGGCATAGGCCTCCATCGAGGCGACGGCCACCTCGCAGGCATGGCTGGCACAGCGCATGGCGAGGATCTCGTCCGGCCCCTTCACCGCGCGGGCCTTCTCGGTCACCTCCTCGCCCTCCATGATCTCGAGCCCCTGCGCCTCGAGCGCGCGCAGCCCGTGCAGCATGACCTTGTCGACGGCCAGCCGCGTGTTGCCCGGCGCGTGCTCTTCCAGCAGCACCCGCACCTCGTTCGCGAACACGTCGGCGGCCACGTCCACTTTGTCGCCACGGTCGAAATAGAACAGGTCCGCCCCGCTGCGCTGTTCCCGAACCAGCGGGTTGAACGTGCTGAGGAAGGGAGAATTCTTGTAATCCCACATCACCATGTAGCCATCGGCACACAGCAGCAGCGCCCGGAACGGGTTATGCGTGTTCCAGAGCTGCATGTTGGTCGAGTCGGTGGCGTAGCGAATGTTGAGCGGGTCGAAGACCAGCAGCCCGGCATAGTCGCGGTCCACGATATGCCGCGTCAGCCGCTCCCACCGATAGCGGCGCATCGCCTGAAGATCGGGCAGGTGCAGCCCCGCCATCTCCCACTCGCGAAAGGCCAGCTGGGTCGGCCCGATCTCGATCCGGTCGGCGTCGTTCGGGGTGTTGTCACCGAGGACCGAACCCTTGGTGGGGTCGATCTTGCGGGCGTCGCGATAGTGGGTATTCATCTGGCTGGTCTCCTCGCTGAGACCAGCCTGCCCCGGAAAATACCGGCTGCGCGCGACCGAATGCGACGCGAAACATGTCGGATTGAGGCCCTTTGCCGGCGCCGGGTTTCAGCCGCCGCGCACCGTATCGATCATCAGCTGCACGTTGTCCGGGTCCGCATCCGGCGTGATTCCGTGCCCGAGGTTGAAGATATGCGGCCCGCCCCGGAACGCCTCCACGATCTGCCGCGTCTCGCGCACGAGGTCGTCGCCACCGGTCACCATGTGCGAGGATTTCAGGTTCCCCTGCACGCAGCCCGACACCTGCACGTTCTCGGCCGCCCATTCCGGTGTAACGGAATCGTCGACCGCCACGCAATCGGCGCCGGTGGCAGCGTGGAAGCCGATATATTTCTCGCCCGCCTGCCGGGGGAAGGCGATGACCGGGATATCGCCATGCCGCGCCTTCAGCTCCGAAACGATGCGCTTGGCCGGCGCCGTGGCGTATTTGTCGAAATCTTCGTCATCGAGCGAGCCCGCCCAACTGTCGAACAGCTTCACGCATTCCGCCCCGGCCTCGATCTGGGCCGAGAGATACTCGATCGTCGCCTCGGTCAGCCGGTCGAGGATCGCCTCGAAAAGCGGCCGGTTCTCGGCCTTGAGCGCGTGCGCCGGGCCTTGATCCGGCGTGCCACGCCCGGCGATCATGTAGGTCGCCACCGTCCAAGGGGCGCCGGCAAAGCCGATCAGCGTGGTCTCGGAGGGCAGGGCTCCGGAAAGGTTGCGCACCGTCTGGTATATCGGCGCCAGCGTCTCGTGAATGTCCGAGGCGGGCTTCAGCGCGTCGAACTCCGCCTGCTGCGTGATCGTCGAAAGCCGCGGCCCTTCGCCCGTGACGAACCACAGGTCGGCCCCCAGCGCCTGCGGCACCAGCAGGATATCGGCGAACAGGATCGCCCCGTCGAACCCGTAACGGCGGATGGGCTGCAGCGTCACCTCGGTCGCCAGGTCGCTGTTATAGCACAGCGACAGGAAATCCCCCGCCTCGGCCCGCGTGGCGCGGTACTCGGGCAGGTAGCGCCCGGCCTGCCGCATCATCCAGATCGGCGGCACCTCCTGCGCCTCGCCCGCCAGCGCCTTCAGGATCGTCTTCGTCGCAGCCATGGGGGGCCCTCCCTTTCGGGCACGTGGTTCTCTCCCCTCGGCGGCAATGTCAAGCGCCGGGGCGCTTGCCAGCGCGGCAACGCGGGTCTAGACCCGGCGCCATGACATACGATCCGCCCTCTCCGACCCGCCCGCTCAAACTCGGCACCCGCGGCTCGCCGCTGGCACTGGCCCAGGCGTATGAAACGCGCGACAGGCTGGCGGCGGCGCATGACCTCGCGCCCGAGGCGTTCGAGATCCTTGTCATCAAGACCACCGGCGACAACCGCGCCCTGATCGCCACCGACACGCCGCTCAAGGAACTGGGCGGCAAGGGCCTCTTCACCCGCGAGATCGAGGAGGCGCTGCTGTCGGGCGAGATCGACATCGCGGTGCATTCGATGAAGGACATGCCCGTCGAACAGCCCGGCGGTCTGGTGCTCGACACTTACCTCCCGCGCGAGGACGTGCGCGACGCCTTCGTCTCGCCCGGCGCGGCGGGGCTGGCGGACCTGCCCGAGGGCGCCAAGGTGGGCACCTCGTCGCTGCGCCGCCGGGCACAGGTGCTGGTGCGCTATCCGCATCTCGAGGTGGTCCAGTTCCGCGGCAACGTGCAGACAAGGCTGAAGAAGCTCGAGGATGGCGTTGCGGCCTGCACCTTCCTGGCCATGGCGGGGCTCAACCGGCTGGGCCGGGCCGACGTCGCCCGCGCCGCCATGGCGCCCGAGGAGATGCTGCCGGCGGTCGCCCAGGGCGCCATCGGAATCGAACGGCGCAGCGACGATAGCCGCGTGGCCCACATGCTGGCGGCGATCCATGACGGGGTGACGGGCCAGCGGCTGGCGGCGGAACGCGCCTTTCTGTCCACGCTCGACGGCTCCTGCGAGACGCCGATCGCGGGGCTGGCCGAGCTGGACGGTGGCACGCTGCGCCTGCGCGGCGAGATCCTGCGCCCCGATGGCAGCGAATGCCTGTCCGACGACGCCACCGCGCCGATCGAGGACGGCCCCGAGCTCGGTGCCGAGATGGCGCGCAAGCTGCTGGAACAGGCCGGGCCGGGCTTTTTCGACTGGCGAGAGTGAGCGGCCCCGTCAGGGCAGCACTTTTCCCGGGTTCATGATCCCGTTGGGGTCGAGTGCCCGCTTGATCGTGCGCATCACCTCCATCGCCACCGGGTCCTTGTAGCGCCCCATCGCCGGCAGTTTCGACAACCCGATCCCGTGCTCGGCCGAGAACGAGCCGCCAAGCGCGATGGTCTCCTCCTCCACTGCCTCGCCGATGGCGCGGTGAATGCCGGTATCCGCCGTCTCGGGCCATGCCGCGAAATGAAGGTTGCCGTCGCCCATATGCGCCACGTGCAAAAAGCCGATTCCCGGATCGAGCGCCTTGGCCCGCGCCTTGGTGCGCTCCAGCAGCTCCTGCATCCGGTCCAGCGGCACGGCAATGTCGTTGTCGACGATCGGGTCGCGCAGGCGCGACACCTCCGCCGCCGCCTCGCGCCGCGCCCACATCTCGGCCCGCTGCGCATCCGACTTGGCGACCACGGCGTCGAGCACCGCACCGTTCTCGTAGAGCCGCCCCAGCACCTCCTCGAGATGCGCGGCGATCGGCACCGCGCCATCCGGCCCCGGCTCGGCATCGCGGGCGGCCAGCGCGCCCACCTCGACCAGGATGTTCACCTCGTGCCGCTCCTCGAAGGGCGGGCGGGCGTCGGGGAAGCGCTTCAGATGCGCCTCGATATAGGCGCCGGGCATGTATTCGAAGGCCTCCACCGCGCCCCCCGTTTCCGCCTGCAGGATATGCAGCAGCTCCAGCCCGCGCGTGACGTCCGGCGCCGCGACCATCGCCGTGGCATAGGCGCGGGGCTTCGGGAACAGCTTCACCACCGCGGCGGTGATGATCCCCAGCGTCCCCTCCGCCCCGATCAGCAGGTCGCGCAGGTCGTAGCCCGAATTGTCCTTGTGCAGCGCGCTCATCAGGTTCATCACCTCGCCCGTGGGCGTCACCGCCTCGATGCCAAGGCACAGCCCCCGCGTGCTGCCGTAGCGCACCACGTTCGAGCCGCCCGCATTGGTCGACAGCGCCCCGCCGATCATCGCCGAGCCGCGCGCGCCGAAGGTCAGCGGGAAGATCAGGTCATGCTCCGCCACCGCCTCGTGCAACGACGACAGGATCACGCCCGCTTCCACCGTCGCGGTGCGGCCGGCGGGATTGATCTCGCGAATGGCCGACATCCGGTCGAGCGACAGCATGATCGCCCCCTCGGCCGTGGTCCCCTTGACCAGCCCGGTATTGCCCGAGACCGGCACCACCGGCACGCGCGCCTCGTTCGCCAGCCTGACGATGGCGGCAACCTGCGCGGTGTCGGCGGGCTTGACCACCGCCAGCGGGGTCCAGCGGAGCATGCCGGCCCAGTCCTGCGACCAGGGGGCGGCGTCCTTGCCGGTCAGAACGTGATTGGGGCCGGTGATGGCGGCGAGGTCTTCGAGAATGCGGTCTGTCATGGCGGCAATCTGCGTCAGCGCCGGGCCAAGGGCAAGCGGGGAGTGGACAGGCGCCACAACCGGCTTATCTTGCCGGTCAGACCCGCACCGGAGACCCTCATGCGTACCGCCCTTGTTCCGCGTTCCCTCCTCGCCCTGTTGTGCCTGCTGATGCTGACCGCCACGGCCGCGCTTTCCGCCCAGCGCGACTGGCAGTTCGACTCGATCGACGGTGGCACTTTGTCGCTCGACGATTGGGCGGGCCAGCCGGTGCTGGTGGTCAACACCGCCTCGCGCTGTGGCTTCACGCCGCAATATGACGGGCTGCAGGCGCTCTACGACACCTACCGCGACCGCGGTTTCGCCGTGCTGGCCGTGCCCTCGCAGGATTTCAAGCAGGAGCTGGCCAGCGACGAGCAGGTCAAGGATTTCTGCGCCCTGAACTTCGACCTCGACCTGCCGATGACCACGATCACCCCGGTGCTGGGCGACGGCGCGCACCCGTTCTACCGCTGGCTCGCCGACACCGAAGGCTGGCAGCCGTCGTGGAATTTCAACAAGGTGCTGATCGCGCCCGACGGCTCCGTCGCGGGCACGTGGGGCTCGGCCACGGTGCCGGAATCGCCCGAGATCACCAGCCGGATCGAGGCACTTCTGCCGCGCGGATGAACCCGGCGAAAACCCGGCCAATTCGGGCTTGACGGGGCCGCCGGGCTGCCTTACCTAGCGCCACGGTCCGGCGGAGTAGCTCAGTTGGTTAGAGCAGTGGAATCATAATCCATGTGTCGGGGGTTCAAGTCCCTCCTCCGCTACCAGGGTCCTTATAAATATTTGATTTTAAAGTATAAAATTTATTAAAAGTCCGTTTTGTTCTCTTATCCCAGAAACTTTAACTGTCTGTTATTTATGCTTTTTCCGTCGTGACGGTAGCGGATTTGGTAGCTCATCATCTGCGAGCGCTTCTGCTGAAAGCACGATCATCCTGAGCCTGTCGTAGGATAGTGAATGCACGGCGCTAAGAAGCCGTTCGATCATCGTTTGGACATGATCCTTTGGCTCGCGACCTTCTGATTTCAGCGCTTGATCTACTGGTATCCTGAGTACGTCACAAATTTTCAGTAGTGTGGCTAGGTCAGGTTCACGGTCCCCAGTTACATAGAAGCTATATCTGCGCGCTGAAACACCGGTGCGCCTAGCTACTTCAGCGTCAGTAAGCCCGAGTTCTCTTGCACGCCTTCGTATGTTTTTGCCGAACTGCTCCATGCGCACAATTTGTGCTGATTGCAGCTTGCGGAATATGTAAATTTTGTGCTTTCAATCATGTCCAAAATGGACACAAAGTGGACAGACGAGAAAAGACCTATGCAAACTTCCATAAACCATCTGATCCTTGCGAAGCTCATAAGTTGTTTCTGGAAGCCTGCCGGGCGCTGGGACGGGCTGATGCAAGAAGAGATGCCGTAATAGAGGCGTCCCCCAAAACTGGACGGCCCCAAAAGGTTTCGCTGAAACCTGCCCGGAGCGATGAAAGTCGGCTGGACTGAGAAACGGTCTATTGTTGCTGCTGTGCAAGCTGATTTCGAAGCGAACCGAGAAGATAGCGGCAACTATCCGTGACGGCATCAAGCACTTCTATAATCCCGTTAAGGGCCTCCGGGGTAACGTAAGGTCCGGAAGGGTGCATTTTTTTCTTGATGCCTTTGTTACGGCCTGCCGGTTGCCATTTCCTGCTAAGATCACGAATAATAATCCGATCATGCTCAGGGTCTTTGAAGAAGGCGCCGTGTGCAAGCGCGTCGCGTTTCCTTGCAATCTCAGGAATATCTCTATCAAGCAGTTTGATTAATTCGGGCTCAATGGTCAGTCCACGATAAAGCGCCAAATCCTTAATATTGTTAAACCGATCTGAAGTGCGGGGCTGGCCGCAAACCACACGCCCGACGATCTCGTCTACGCCAGACAGATCATAGATTATGTGCTGAAGGACATTTTCAAGGTAAGCGTGTTTTATCATTATTGTGCCGATGGCAGTGCAGAGTTCCTTGGGTAATTCTTTGATCAGTTCAAGGGAGTGGGTTGGCTGTGGGAAGTCGTTTGAAGACACGTCGAAGAACCTCCTGAACGTGAAGCTCAAAACCCCAAACGGGTAAGGCGCAGTGAACGAGGGTGAGCCGAAGCTCACCCTCGCCAGGTCAGAGCAGCCAGAAGGCAAGCTTGACCAAAGTGAGGACGAGGCCGATCAAACTAACCAGTGAAGGCAGATTGATCGTCACGTCCAGCCGGAAGTGAATACGCATTGGCTCTAGTCCTTTGCGCGCTCACCCGGGTGAGCAGTTAAACACCGCTCAGTACTTTTATCCCGCCCTAACGAGGCGGCTTGAGCGCTCCTATGATCACTTGGTGCGCTCCTGCGGGTTGGGGGTCATACATCCGTACTCTCCCCGCTCCTTAGCCTCTCTACGGCTAGTAGAGGACACAGGGCCGCTAAGCCCTAAGCGGGATTCGGGGTGTCCATGCCCTGCCAAACAGGGGTGGGTCCCTAGCGCCGCCTATCATTAAGCCTATCCACCTTCTCGGTCGTTAGGGAGTCTTTTCGTGAATCTCCCGAAAGCTGCACTAAGAGCTCCCTTGGATGCGGAGCATGAGTGCCTCGATTTCCCTGACAGTTGCTGCGTCCGGCTCCGTCAAACTCCCGTGCGAGATTTTATCGCGAACGGCCTTGAGTCGTCCGAACTGCTGGACGTCCGCGTCCGTTAAGTGGGTCCATTTGTGCATTATGCACCAGACAAAGCGATGGCGAAGGTTCTGCCAGCTATCCCTGTGTGTTTCCAAAAGCTTTTGACCAGAATCCTTGGCGTGGGGATGGTTTGAAAGCAGGCTTGAAACTGCCGCTCGATGATCTATTTCCTTGAAGCTAGAGTGAACAAGGACCTCTAAGGATAGGAAGAAATAAAGGAACCTTTTGAGTGGATCCTTTTCAATGGACCCAAGGTAGTAAAACTTGGCGATTTTTTTGTCTAACGTCTTCGCCTTCGTTATAGATTGAATCGCTTTTTCTGTTACTTGTCCTTTATCGACCGCCATAGAAGCAAAGGCCGTACCTTTGAAATCTATACGCCAATCTCTGATCGTCTTTCCGTCGAGGGATTTGCCGACGACGACGCATTCGCGAGGAAGAAAACGTACCAGCCGTTCGTAACTCGAAGAAAATGTAACCGATAGAGAAGTTAAAAGAGAGGGAACCACCGCATCAGACTGCTTGCTAAGCTCGTTCCGAGCTTCAGAAAAGCTGTCGTAGGTCTCTATTTGACCTTCATGTTCTTTGTAATGAGTTGCTGAGCCGACGTATTCGCTGGTTGGGCCGAACAAGAGTAGCATGAAGGGCGGAGTGGATTTCGTTTCTTTCTTCCAATGCTCTTCATCGTCAACAAATTCCTCCCCAACCAACTGCTTACAAACTTCATTCAGGCTATCTCCGATACCAATCCTAAAAGAAATCCCGTTAATTTCTTCTTCAAAAGGAGGAAGATACGCCGCATTCAATGTAATGCCTTGGATGACCAACACATCAATGCGAGTGAAAGTCCCCTTAACACTCTCGCTTGGCGCAAGCGGCTTGTAGCCCAGCGACTCCAGCGCGGATTTGGACAGGCCCATGCTCGTTTTAGCTAGTTGCCGTTTTTCATCAAACCAAGTTCGCATATCGTGATTACTCGGGCAACTGAAACCTGATCTTGTCCTTGCTGGAAATAGATTCTGTTTGCATTTATTCAGAAAGAGATTTGCAGGTGAATAATGCTATAAGTTATTGGAATAAATTGTTTATTTATGCCGCCCATGTCCCAAAGCTGATGGGGGTATTAAATCTAAGTCGGTCCTCCGCTACCAACCCCCACCCACGCCTCACCGCGTGGTGAAATCCTGCGGCTTCGGCCGGCGTGTCAGCCACCAGTATTTCACTGTCCCCGCCGACCAGTTGTTGATGATCTTGCCGGTCGCGGTCTTGTACCAGCTCGTGCATCGCCCGGCCCATGCGGTGCGGGCCAGTTCGCGCTCCTGTGCGCGGCGGTGCCGTTGCAGGGCCTCCGGCGTGACCTCGATCCGGCGCGCGCCGCGCCTGCGCAGCCTGGCGATGGCGCGCAGGACATAGTGGATCTGGCATTCCAGCATGAAGATGATCGAGTTGTGGCCGAGATTGGTGTTCGGTCCATACAGCAGGAAGAAATTCGGAAAACCGGGCACCGCGATGCCGAGATAGGCCTCCGGCCCGTCGGCCTGGTCCCATGTATCGGAGAGCCTCTGGCCGTCGCGGCCCTCGACCGTCATGCCCGGCAGGAAATCCCGGGCGTGAAAGCCGGTGGCCAGCACGATGCAATCGGCCTCGATCCGCTGCCCGCCCTTCGTCAGCAGCCCCTCCGGCGTCAGCCGGTCCACCTGGTCCGTCACCAGGCTCACGTTGTCGCGGCGGAGCGCCGGGTAGTAATCGTCGGCCAGCAGGATGCGGCGACAGCCCAGCGGGTAATCGGGGGTCAGCTCGGACGCGAGCTCCCCCGCCTCCGCCGCGATGTGGCGGCGGTTCGCCTCGGTCTGCCGCCGCGACTGGCGCGAGCCGTCGATGAACTCGGGCCAGCTCCGCTCCCATTGCCAGTAGATCGACCAGCGATAGAGCCGCTGCAGAAACGGAAAGGCCCGGAAGCGGCGCTTCTCGCGGTCCTCGAACGGCCGGTCACCCTTGGCCACCAGCCAGTTGGGCGAGCGTTGCAGCACCGTCAGGTGGCTTGCCACCCGGGCGATCTGCGGGATCGCCTGCACGGCGCTGGCGGCGTTGCCAATCACCACGACGCGCTTGCCCGTAAGATCATAGCCGGCGTCCCATTCGGCCGTATGCATCAACTTGCCGCCAAAGGTCTCGCGCCCCTCGAAGTCCGGTATCATCGGCTGGTTGAGCTGGCCCACCGCCGAGACGAGGAACCGTGCGGAAAACGTCGCGCCATCCTCTGTCGTGACATGCCACCGCGCCTCATCCTCGTCCCAGCGCGCATGGCGCACCGCGGCGCCACAGCGCAGGTTCCCGGTCACGCCCGTCTCCTCCGCCGTGCGCCGCAGGTAGGCCAGGATTTCCGGCTGGGGGGCATAGATACGCGACCAGTCGGGGTTCATGGCGAAGGAAAAGCTGTAGTGATGCGATTGCGTGTCACAGGCGCAGCCGGGGTAGATGTTGTCGCGCCACGTGCCGCCCACGTCCTTGGCGCGTTCCAGCACCAGCACCTTCAACCCGGCCCGCAGCGCCCGCGCCGCCATGCCGATCCCGCCGAACCCCGCCCCGATCACGATCAGGTCGGGGGCCGGGTCGGTGGTTTCCTGTCGAGGTGCCTGCATCCTGCCCGCTCCGAAGTCTCTCGGCCAAGCTACAGGCTTTCGCGGGAGGGACAATGCGTCCGGTGTATCGCGTTCGCCCGAACCTGTCGCCGGGCCGACACGTGCCGAGGCTTGTTCGCCCGTGGCGGCGCCGTCTGCCGCTTAGGGTTGCGTCATCATAGCGGCAGGGTTATGAGTCGATTCATAACTGCACGGATATGAGTCGATCATGCCAGACCCCCACGACATCGTCTTCCGTACGCTCGCCGACCCGACGAGGCGCGCCATCTTCGAACGTCTCTGCCGAGACGGCGAACAGACGGTGGCCTCGCTCACCGATCAGGCCGGCATCTCGCAGCCCGCCGTCTCGAAACACCTCGGCGCGCTGAAGCAATCGGGGCTGGTCGGCAGCCGCCCCGATGGCCGCCGGACATTCTACGCCGCCCGGCCAGAGGCGCTTGACCCGCTGAACGACTGGACGAAGCAGATGAAGGGGTTCTGGCAGGCCCGGTTCGACGACCTCGAAGACCTGCTCAGAAGGATGGACCAATGACCAACGCGCGCCCCGAAACGCAGCCCGACACGCGCACCGTCGTCGTCGAGCGCGAGATGCCGCACCCGCCCGAGAAGATCTGGCGCGCGCTGACCCGGTCCCACCTGATCGGCGAGTGGCTGATGAAGACCGAGTTCGAGCCGGAGGTCGGCCACCGCTTCACGTTCAGCGCCGACTGGGGCGAGGTGGAATGCGAGGTACAGCAGGCCGATCCGCACTGGCTTCTGGCCTACAGCTGGAATGCCGGCGACCTGCGATCGGTGGTGACGTGGACCCTGACCCCCGTGCCCGGCGGCACGAGGCTGCGGATGGAGCAGACCGGCTTCAAGAGCGACCAGCCGCGTTACTACGGCGGTGCACGGGCCGGGTGGCCGCAATTCTTCGACCGGCTCGAGCTGGTTCTGGAACGCCTCGACTGACCTCAGGAAAGGAACCCGAGATGAAACTGAACAAATGGGTCCGGCAGAGCCATCGCTGGATCTGCATCGTCTTCACGCTGGCCGTGATCTACAATTTCGCCGCCACCTTCGGCGGAGAGGAGCCGCCGGTGTGGGTCTACATGCTGGCGCTGGTGCCGCTGTTCCTGCTGTTGCTGACGGGGCTTTACATGTTCGTGGAGCCCTACGTCTCGAAGCGCCGAGTGAAGGAGTGAGGCACCTCCCCGAAACTGTGCCGGAGCCAGGGGGGAAGGGCCTGACTGACGGCCTAGCGCCGGGCATCAGATCGGCGGCGGCTCAGCCGGTGAAGGCATAGGGGCAGGCGGCGATTTCCCCGGTCAGCCAGTCGGTGAAGGCGCGGGTGGCCGGGGTCTGCTCGTGCTGGGCGGGCAGGAGGAGGAAATATCCCTCGGGCAGCGGTGCCGTGTCGCCAAACGGCTCGATCAGCCGCCCGGATTGCACGAGGTCATGAGTCAGCGTGTCGTGCCCCATGGCCATCCCCGCCCCGTTGAGCGCGGCCTGGATCGCGACCACATAGGTCGAGGCCAGGTTGACGGCCCGCTCCTCGCCGAAGCGCCGCCCGGTATGGCCCACCCAGGATTCCCAGTTGCCCATGATCCCCGAACAGTCGAAAAGCCGCGCCTTCGCCAGGTCGGGCGCGCCGCCCATGTAATCGGGATGACAGACCGGACGGCAGACATCGGTCGTCAGCCGGGTGGCGATGCCCGACATGTCGCTCGGACGGCCAAAGCGCACCTCGACCGCCGCCTCGCGCGCCCGGGTTTCCGGATCCCAAAGCGCGGTGACGATGTTCAGCACCAGCCACGGATGCGCGGCGTAAAGCCGGTGCAGGCGCGGCGCCAGCCAGAAGACCGAGAAGGCCATGTTGCATTGCAGGATCAGCGCGTTGCTCTGATCGCCACCGGTGAACCGGCGCGTGCCCCGCGCCAGCACCTCGAAGGCCTCGCGCACCGTGGGCAGGTAGTTCGCCCCCGCCTCGGTCAGTTGCAGCGCGCGGGTGCGGCGGATGAAGAGTTCCCGCCCGAGATAATCCTCGAGGCTGCGGACATGCTGACTGACCGCCGACTGGGTCAGGTTGAGATCCTGCGCCGCGAGGGTGAAGGACAGGTGCCGTGCCGCGGCCTCGAAGGCGCGCAGCCAGGACAGGGGAGGGAAGGCATTTCCGCTCATGAAAAACGCACGACAAATCCATTAGTTTTCCTAATGGCATGCCGCTGAATCCATCGTTTGTAAAGCACCGCGCGCACTGTCACCCTGTGGCAAAGCTGAACAGGAGCCCGATATGACAAGTGCTGCACAGACCGCCCACACCCCCAACATCTCGTACTGGCAGGAGCGCGTCGAGCTGACCGCCGCCTTCCGCTGGACCGAACGGCTCAATATGCACGAGGCCGTGGCCAACCACTTTTCCCTCGCCGTGAACGAGGATGGCACGCAGTTCCTGATGAACCCCAACCAGGTGCATTTCAGCCGTATCAAGGCCTCTGACCTGCTGTTGCTCGATGCCAACGATCCCGAAACGCTGAAACTTCCCGGCGCGCCCGATCCCACGGCCTGGGGCCTGCATGGTGCGATCCACCGGCAATGCCCGCATCACCGCTGCGTCATGCACGTGCATTCCATCCACGCCACCGTCCTGGCCAGCCTCGCCGACAGCAGCCTGCCGCCGATCGACCAGAACTGCGCCGCCTTCTTCAACCGCTACGTGATCGACGACGGCTATGGCGGGCTGGCCTTCGAGGAGGAGGGCGACCGCTGTGCCGCGCAATTGCAGGACCCCAAGAAGACCGTGATGATCATGGGCAACCACGGCATCATGGTGATGGGGTCGACCGTGGCCGAGACGTTCAACCGGATGTATTATTTCGAACGCGCCGCCGAGACCTATATCCGCGCGCTTCAGACCGGTCGGCCGCTGCGCGTTCTGTCCGACGAGATCGCCGAGAAGACCGCGCAGGAAATCGAGGACTATCCCGGCCAGGCCGAACGTCACCTTGCCGAACTGATGGCCATCCTCGACGAGGAAGGCTCGACCTACGCGAACTGAGCCAATGTGCGGGGCGTTACGCGCGCCCCGCCTCCGCCGACAGGGTCAGGGCGCTGATGCCGAGCTTCTTCAGCGCCGCTTCCCACTTCATCGGGTCGGGCGTTTCGAACACCAGTTCCGGATCGGCCTCGCAGGTCAGCCATGCGTTCTGGGCAATCTCGCCCTCGAGCTGCCCGGGGCCCCAGCCGGCATAGCCCAGCGTGATGATCGCGTGGCCCGGCCCGCGGCCCTGGGCGAGGTCCTCGAGAATGTCGAGCGTCGCCGTCATGGCGAAATCTTCCGACACGTCCAGCGTCGAGATCGACGAGTGATAGCCGTAATCGTGCAGCACGAAGCCGCGCCCGTGTTCCACCGGCCCGCCGAAATGCACGGCGATATCGCGCGCGTCGTCGCTTTGCGTGATTTCAAGTTGTTCGAGAAGATTGGTCAGGCGCAGATCGTCCGTCGGCTTGTTGATCACAAGCCCCATCGCGCCTTCCTCGGAATAGGCACACAGGAATATGACCGAATAGGCAAAACGCGGATCGCCCATTTCCGGCATGGCAATCAGCAGCTTTCCGTTCAGGTCGATCTCGCTCAAACCGTATCTCCGCACGTTTTCGTTATCCCAATGATGGGGGCTGGCCTTCGCCAGTGCAAGCATGTGATCCGGCGCGCGGCGGCAATACCGCACGCGTCTCGCCGGAAAGTGACTTGGCATTTCAACGCTTATCACTCATTTCAGGTTCATGATGTGTAAAGCTTTTCGCCTTTTTGCCGCGGCTGTCTGCGTGGCGCTGTCGCTGGGCCCCGCGCAGGCGCAACAGGGGTCGGACCTTGTCGAGATGCGCGTGCTGCCGGGCTGGCGCACGGCGAGCGGGGTCCATATGGCAGGGCTCGAGGTGCGGATGCGGCCGGGGTGGAAGACCTACTGGCGCGCGCCGGGCGACTCGGGCATTCCGCCACAGTTCGACTGGCGCCGCTCCGGCAACCTGTCGGGGGTCGAGATCGTCTGGCCCACCCCCAGCGTGACCGTCGAGGACGGGTTGCGGACCATCGGCTACAAGGATTCGGTGATCCTGCCGATCCGCGTGGCGCCGGGCCAGGCGGGGCGCGACGTGGCCCTGAACGGCCGGGTCGAGATGGGCGTCTGCAAGGATGTCTGCGTGCCGGTCGAGCTGCAGGTCTCGGGTCTGCTGCCCGGCGACAGCCGCCAGCCCGACCCGCGCATCGCCGCGGCGCTGGCCAGCCGGCCCTATACCGCGAAGGAGGCGAAGGTGGCCCGCGTCTCGTGCCGCATCTCGCCCATAGAGGACGGCATCGGCCTCAGGGCCGAGATCGACATGCCTCGCACCGGCGGCGCCGAGACGGCGATCGTCGAGGTGGACGACCCGCGCATCTGGGTCGCGCCCGCCCGCACGGCTCGGAAGGGCAGCCGGCTGGTGGCCGAGACGAAGCTCTACCATGTCGAGGGGCGCTCCTTTGCCCTGAACCGCTCGGGCATCCGGATCACCGTGGTGGGCCAGTCGCGGGCGGTGGATATTCAGGGCTGTCCGGCCGGCTGACGCCGGCGGACGAGGTAGGCGATCCCGACGCCGGTCAGCACCAGCAACACGATCAGCAGCGCGCCGGCAAGATAGAGGCCGAGCGCCGCCATCATCGGCGAGGCGCCGGCCAGCATCGGCAGCGCCTCGGTGAAGGGCTGCGGCAGATGGCCGGTCGCCCATGTCAGACCCATGGTCGCCACCAGCCATGCCACCACCACGGCCAGCGCCGCGGTCACGGTCAGCCGGACCGACGCCACCGGCGCGGCCAGCGCCCGCCGCAGCGAACCGGTGCGGCGCTTGATGTCGTGCTGGATGGCGATCAGCGAGGGCACCAGCAGCAGGACAAGCACCATCCCGAAGCCCAGCCCGTAGACCAGCGTGATCACCGTGGGTTTCAGGAACTGCGCCTGTTGCGAACGTTCGAACAGCAGTGGCGCCAGCCCCAGCACCGTCGTCATCGTGGTCAGCATCACCGGCCTGAGCCGGTCGGCCGCGCCGTCGATGATCGACGGGATCACACCCCGTTCGCTGGCGTATTCGTTGATCGTCGTGACCAGCACGATCGAGTCGTTGATGATGATGCCTGTCATGCCCAGAAGGCCCACCACGGTGAACATCGACAGCGGCACGTCCCACACCCAGTGCCCGTAGACCGCGCCGATCAGGCCGAAGGGGATGACCGCCATCACCACCATCGGCCGGGTCCAGCTTGCAAACACCCAGGCCAACACGAGGTAGATGCCGGTCAGCGTCAGGATCAGGCCCAGCCTTGCATCGTTCAGAAACTCGTTCTCCTGCTCGGACAATCCCGAAAGGCTCCATTCAACCTGGTGCGTGGCGGCAATCTCGGGCAGGATCTCTTCCTCCAGCGCTTCCATGATCTCCGAGGCGCGGGCGGCATCGTCTTCCGAGATGTCGCCGGTCACGTTGATCAGCCGCAGCCCGTTTTCGCGCCGGACGGTGGAAAAGCCGGTGCGCCGGTCGACGCTGACGATATCGGCCAGTGGCACGTAGGTGCCCGACGGGGTGCGCATCTGCATCCGTTCGAGGAAATCGGCTGTCAGCTCACCCTCGGGCAGCTCGACACGCACCTCGGCGCTGCGCGGGCCGTCGGGATAGGTGGCGGCCTCTATGCCCGTCAGTCGGTTGCGCAGCACGCGGCCCAGCTCGTCGATGGTGAACCCAAGCGCCTGCCCCTGCGGGGGCAGGTCGAGGATCAACTCTTCCTTGTCATAGGCGAGGTTGTCCTCCACCGCCGACACCTCGGGAAACTGCGCCAGCGCGGCCTTCAAAGCTTCGGAGGCCGCCTTGAGCGTCTCTGCCGTGGCCCCGAAGAACTCGACATCGAGCGCATCGCCACCCGGGCCCGAGCGCCAGCCGCGGAAGCTGACGGTTTCGGCCATCGGGTGCATCTCCACCCGCTCCTGCAGTTCACCCACGAAGGCGAAGCTGGAATAGGGGCGCAGGTCGGCGTCGATCAGCTCGATGGAAATGCCGCCAAGCTGGTCCTCGTCCTTGGTGTCCGACCCCGACAGGCCGCGCCCGCTGTTGCCGCCGATCTCGGCCAGCACGAAGGCCAGCGGGTTGCGGCCATAGCGTTCCTCGTACTCGGCCCCCAGCGCCTCGGTTGCGCGCTGCATCTCGCGCATCATCTCGACCGAGTCCTCGCGCGTGGCGCCCGGCGCCATCATGAAGTTACCGGTGACGCTGCTTTGTTCGGGCGAGTTGAAGAACCGCCACGTCACGTCGCCCTTGATGAACAGCGCCGCCTGCGTGGCAAGGACGACGATGATCGCCGCGCAGACCACGTAGCGCGCCCGGATCACCAGCCCGATGAACGGCCGGAACAGGGTTTCCCGGACCCAAACGAAGCCGCGGTTCACCACCCGACTGGGCATGTCATACCAGTGCGCCTTGGCCGAATGGGCCAGCGCATGCGACATGTGGTTGGGCAGGATCAGGAAGCATTCCACCAGCGAGGCCATCAGCACCACGATCACCGTGAAGGGGATGTCGATGATCAGGTCACCGAACCGCCCGCCGATTGCGACCAGCCCGAAAAAGGCGATCAGCGTGGTCAGCGTGGCCGAGAAAACCGGAAGCGCCATGCGATGCGCCGCGCGCTCGGCGGCCTCGACGGGGGTTTCGCCCAGCTTGCGCACCCGCGCGTCGGCATGTTCGCCCACCACGATGGCGTCGTCGACCACGATGCCCAGCGTGATGATCAGCGCGAACAGCGAGATCATGTTGAAGGTCAGCCCGCCCAGGTACATCATCGCCACCGCCGCCAGCAGGGCCACGGGAATACCCGCCGCCACCCAGAAGGCGGTGCGCGCGTTGAGGAACAGGAAGAGCAGCAGCACCACCAGCGCCAGCCCGGTCAGCCCGTTATCGAGCAGCAGGCTCAGGCGGCCGGAAATTGCCTCGGCCCGGGTGCGGATAAGCGACAGTTCCACCCCTTCCGGCAGGGTGTTCTGGAGCCTCGCCGATACCTCCTCGACTGTTTCCTGTATGGCGATGGCGTCGCCCTGGGCCGAGCGGTCGACGCGCACCGACATGGCCGGGTTCTCGCCCACGAAATACTGCCGGTTCCGGTCGACCCCCTCGACCCGCACGGTGGCCACGTCGCCCACCGTCAGCTTGGTGCCGTCGCGGTTCGAGCGCAGGACGATATCGGTGATCTGGTCGGCGTTGCGCTTCTCGGTGCCGGTGCGTACGCGGGTGTTCGAGCCTTCGACGTCACCGGCCGGGTTGGCATCGACCTCGGCGCCGACGGCGGCGGCGATCTCGGCCATGGTGATGTCATAGGCGATGAGGTTGGTCGACGGCACCTCGACGATGGTTTCAGGCGCGGCGATGCCCCGGATCGTGGTGCGGGTGACGCCCGCCTCGAACAGGCGCCGGACAAGCTCGTCGGCGAAGAGGCCAAGCTGTTCGGGGCCCACCGGGCCGGTGATCACCACGTCGGTTACCCGGTCGCGCCACGCCCCGCGGCGGACCTCTGGCTCGTCGGCATCGTCGGGCAGGGTGGTCACGGTGTCGACCGCGCCCTGCACCTCGTCGGCGGCGCGGCTCATGTCCCAGCCGGGTTCGAATTCCAGCGCGATGGAGGCCGCGTTCTCGCGGCTGTCGGCCTCGCTGCTCTCGACGCCCTCGACCGCCAGCAGCACGGGTTCGAGCACCTGCACGATGGCGTTGTCAACGTCTTCGGCGCTGGCCCCCTCCCAGGTGACCGAAACGCTGATGCTGTCGATCACCACGTCAGGAAAGAACTGCGCCCGCATCTTCGGAAGGGCGGCAAGGCCAAGGACCACCAGCACGACGAGCAGGAGGTTGGCGGCGGTGCGGTGGCGCGTGAAATAGGACAGCACACCGGCAACACGCGGAGAGGGGGCGCGGGCCAAGGGCTCAGCCCCCCATCCGGCGTTCAAGCCGTTCGACGACCCGAGCCGGCACGCGCTCCTGTTCAAGCTGGCCCAGCAGGCGGCGCTTGACCTCCTCGCTCATGTCGGCGCTGGCCTCGACGAACTCCATCAGCCGCTCGCGGCGCGCGGCGGACAGCTCCAGCGTGCTTGGGTCTGCCTCCGGCTCCTCCTGAACGCCGGGGGTGAGCGGACGTACCCGGATGCCTTCGCCCAGAAGCGGCGTGCGCTCGACCACCACGCGGGCGCCGGGCAGCCCTTCGCCGCGCACAAGGATATCGTCGCCCTGCCGCCGCAGCAGTTCGACCTGAAGCGTCCTCAGGCGGTTCTCCTCGTCGAGCACCAGCACCGTACCGCTCGGCCCCAGCGAGGAGGCGGGCAGCCGCACCAGCCGTTCGAGCGACGGCTCCTCGATCCGGACGGTGACGAAATCGCCGGGCTTCATCGCCGGGGCCTCGTAAAGCCGCGCGAACAGCAGCCGCCCGGTGGTGCCTTCGCCCACCGCAGCGCTTTCGCGGCTGATAACGCCCCTGGCTTCCAGATCGAGCCCGTAGGCGCTGAGATAGGCCGAGACCGGCGCCTTGATCAGGCTGCCCGTCTCGTCGAGAAGCCGGCCGTATTGCGGGGTGGAGACGCGGAAGGAGACCTCGAGAGCGTTGCCGTCGACCAGCGTGCCAAGCTGTTCGTTGGCCGACACGAGCCCGCCCTCGACCACGGAAACATCGCTCAGCGTGCCCGAGAACCCGGCGACGATGCGGGTGTCGGCCAGCTGCCGCTCGGCCTCGTCGAAGGCGATGCGCGCGCGGGCCAGGCTGGTATCGGCCTGGTCGATGCGGGCCTCGGCCACGGCCAGCGCCTGTCTGCGCGCGATGACGGCCTGACGCGCCTGCGCTGCTGCAAGCTCGGCGGTTTCCACCGCCGCCGAAGTGCCGACGCCGCGATCTTCCAGGTCGACCTGCCGCTGATAGGCCTTTTCCTGCAGCGTGGCCTGTTCCTCGGCCGCGTCGAGCTCGTCCTGCGCCAGTTCCAACCCGCGAACGGCCTCCTTCTTCTCGGCCTGCGCGTCGGTCAGCTCGCTCTCGGCGCGGTTCAGGGCAAACTCCGCATCGGCCGGGTCGACCTGTGCCAGAAGCTGGCCTGCCTCGACGACGCCGCCCTCCTCGAAATTGTCCGCCAGCGTCACCAGCGTACCGGTCGTCTTGGCGCGGATTTCCAGCGTCCGGCGGCTCTGGATCTCGCCGTAGGCGGTCAGTTCCGGCGTGATCGTCTGTTCGCGCGCCTCGACCACGTTGACGGCGAAGACCCGTTCACGCCGCTCGGGCACGCGCGGCTCGTCCGCCATCCGCTCCTGCACGGCGGAGAACACGATCTGGCCGGCATAGACCAGCAGACCCAGCGTCAGCGACAGCAAAAGCAGGCCGGTCAGGCTTTGGCGGAGGAATCTCATACGGCTTCGTAGAACCCCTGAAACGGGCCCCTCGGGGCGTCCGGTGATAGTAGTCGGAATGGCGTGAAAGCCAAGTGCACGGGGGTTCTACGGCCGAGGCCGCTATTTCCGTCGCAGATTTTCGTCAAGCCGGGGCATGATTTCCACGAAATTGCAGGGACGGTGGCGATAATCGAACTGAGGCTGCAGGATTTCGTCCCACGCATCCTTGCAGGCGCCGGGGCTGCCGGGGAGGGCGAAGAGGTAGGTGCCGTTCGCCACGCCGCCGGTGGCGCGCGACTGTACCGCGCTGGTGCCGATCTTCTTCATCGAGACGATGGTGAAGACGGTGCCGAAGGCGTCGATCTCCTTCTCGTAGACATCCCGATGTGCCTCGACCGTCACGTCGCGCCCGGTCAGCCCGGTGCCGCCGGTGGAGATGACCACGTCGATCCGGTCGTCATTGACCCATTCGCGCAGCTGCTCGACGATCTGGTCGCGTTCGTCGCGTACGATCATCCGGTCGGCCAGGACATGGCCCGCCGCCTCGATCCGGTCGGCCAGCGTGTTGCCGGAGCGGTCGTCGGAAGCGTCGCGCGTGTCGCTGACGGTCAGAACGGCAATGCGGACGGGGATGAACTCCCGGTTCTCGTCGATGCGGCTCATGGCGGGTCAGGTCCTTTCGATCAGGGCA
Organism: Roseovarius sp.; assembly: GCF_965228755.1. GTDB lineage: Bacteria > Pseudomonadota > Alphaproteobacteria > Rhodobacterales > Rhodobacteraceae > Roseovarius. Next base: position 274,561 of record NZ_CBDDIG010000009.1, on the reverse strand, counting down.
AGGCGCAGGGCGAGGCCCGTGAAGATGGCGGCGCAGACATAGCCGATGCCGCGCGAGAAGGCGGGCGATTGCGTCATCCGGCGCCCGAGGCCGCCCGCGAAAATGCCGACGGCGGAATTGACGATGAAACCGCCCACCCCGATCACCGAGCCGAGGATCAGGAACTGCAACAGGACGCTGCCCTTGGCCGGGTCGATGAACTGCGGCAGGAAGGCCAGCACGAACAGGATCACCTTGGGGTTGGTGAGGTTCACCACCATCCCGTCGCGAAAGGCGCGGGCGGGGCGGACCTTTGGCGCATCGCCGGCCTGTGGCGGGTGGCGCAGGGCCTGCCAGGCGAGCCAGAGCAGGTAGGCGACCCCGGCCCAGCGGATCACGTCGAAAAGCCACGGCAGGGTGGCGACCGCGGCCCCGAGGCCGAGCCCTGCCAGCGTCACATGCACCATGCCCCCCAGCGCGATGCCCGCGCTGGCGGCAATGGCCGGCCCCGGCCCGGCGCGCAGGCCCTGCCCGAGGCAGAACATCATGTCCGCCCCCGGCGTCAGGTTCAGCGCCAGCGCGGCGGGAATGAAGGCGAGAAGGGTCAGCAGATCGACCATCACACGTCAAACCAGTTGGGGCGCGGGCCGAGATTGACAACCTGCGTATCGCCGATCCTGCCCGATTGCCCCCAGCTGTCGTGGATGTGGCCGCAGAAGGCGAGCCTGGGCTGGATGCGCTCGATGGCCTCGTAGATTGCCGTCGAGCCGACCGATTGCCCGCCCGAGGTCACGTCCGCCACGCCCCTGGGCGGCGAGTGCAGGACGAGGATGTCGGCTGTCTCGCATGCGCCAAGCATCTCCGTCGCCTGTTCCTCGGACAGGTCGCAACTCCAGTCGCCGAAGGGCGTCACCGGCACGCCGTAGCCCAGCCCGAACACGTGCATCCCGTTTACGTCGACCCCGGTGCCGTGCAGCACGCGCATCCCCGGGTTGGCCGCCGCCTGCAACTCCTCGAAGCTCTCGGCATTGCCGGGCACCACGACGAAGGGGGCGGTGATGCCGTCCAGCAGGTCCATCGCCTCGGCCAGCCCCTGCCGCATGTTGCAGAAATCGCCCGCGCCGATCACGAGGTCGGCGTCGTGGCTGGCCTCGACCAGCGCGGCGGCACGGGGCCAGGCGAGGTGCAGGTCGGAAAAGGCCAGTACCTTCATGTTTCCCCCTCGAGCCGCGCCTGCAACTCCAGCAGGTCGGCCCAGGCGTGCCGCTTGTTATGCGGATTGCGCAAAAGGCCCGCCGGATGGAACATCGGCAGGGCGGGCCGCCCATAGGCCTGGGTCCAGGTGCCGCGCAGCCGGGTGATGCCGCGCCGGCCCAGCCCGGCCTGACAGCTCGTGTTGCCCATCAGCACGACCAGTTCGGGGTCAACCAGCTCCACATGCCGCTGCACGAAGGGCAGCAGCATGGCGATCTCCTCGGGCGTCGGGTCGCGGTTCTGCGGCGGGCGCCATGGCAGGACGTTGGTGATGTAGACCGCGCGGGCCGGATCCTCGGCATGGCGGGCCATGCCGATTGCGGCCAGCATCCGGTCGAGCAACTGCCCGGCGCGGCCGACGAAGGGCTTGCCCTGCATGTCCTCGTCGCGCCCCGGGGCCTCGCCGATGATCATCACGCGGGCGGCGGGGTTGCCATCGAAGAAGACGAGGTTCCGGGCGCCCATCTTCAGTTCGCAATGGGGGTAGTCGGCCATCGCCGCCTCCAGCGCCCTCAGGTCGCCCGCATCGGCGGCCGCTGCGCGGGCCACGTCGACCGGGTCGACCTCGGGCGCCTGTGGCGGCAGGGGGGGCGTCGCCCTTGTGGGCTGGGGGTCCGGCGCGGGCTTGGGCGCAAGCGCGGCGGCCGGGATTTCATAGCGGTTGACCGGCAGGTCGCCGATCGCCTCGGTCGCGCCGAGTTCGATATGCCATTCCAGCAGGGCGCGGGCGGCGTGATATGAAAGCTCCGATTCCACGGTCGCAGCGTATCGCAAGGCCGGGCAGGTCTGAACCCGGAAAAGCGGGTCAGGCCACCATCGCGGCGGCGGCGCGCAGGTCGTCGCGGAACCGGGCACGTTCCTCGGCCTGTTGCGCCCGGTCGGGCAGGCGCAGGAGGAAGCTGGGGTGGACAGTGACGAAGACTGGCGTGCCGTCGTCTACGGCTTCGACCGTGCCGCGACGCTTGAGCAAGCCCTTGCGGTTGCCGGTCAGGCTTTCCAGTGCCGTCGCCCCCAGCGCCACGATCAGGCCGGGCTGCACCCGCTTGCGCTCGATATCCAGCCACCAGCGGCAATGCTGGATCTCGTGCGCATTGGGCGGTTCGTGCAGGCGCCGCTTGCCACGGGGCTTGAACTTGAAGTGCTTGACGGCGTTGGTGACGTAAGCCTCGGCCCGGTCGATCCCGGCCTCGCCCAGCACTTCGTCGAACAGCCGCCCGGCGGGGCCGACGAAAGGCCGACCGGTCAGGTCCTCCTGATCGCCCGGCTGTTCGCCCACGAACATCAGCTTGGCATCGAGCGGCCCTTCGCCCGGTACCGGCTGGGTGGCGTTTTCCCAGAGCGGACAGCGGCGGCAGCCCTGAAGCGCGGCGCGGAACTCGGCTTCGCTGTCGATGGCCGGCACGTCCTCCCGGTCGCTGTGCAGGCGGTGCAGGATGCGGCCCGCGCGGGCCGGCGCCAGCGTCGGCGCGGCCTGAAATAGGTGCGCCAGAGCGTTTCGGTGTCGTCCTCGGCCAGCGGGGGCTTGGGCGCGCCGGGGGCGAAGCGCAGGTTGCCGTCCTCGAAGTGCGCGGTCAGGTCGGGGGTGAAGATCGTCCAGTCCATGTCGCCGAAGCGCTTGGCGAAGAAGGGTGCGGTGGGCTCGGTGATGAAATGCGACGGCTCGAACCAGGCGGCGAAGCGGCGGCGCGGGGCGTCAGGCTCGCCGATCTCGCGGAAGCGGACGAAGGCGGTCATCTTGTGCTTGTCGCGGCCCACCTCCTTGGCCATGGCGTTGAGCTTGGCGACACGCGGGTCGCCCCGGTCGTGGATCAGTCGGGGAATGTCTTGCAACGCGCAGAGCAGGGAATAGGCGCGGGCGAACCGCTCGGGGTCACGGTGCCAGAGGGCGAGGTGAGTGACGGTCAGGAACCCTTTGGGCACGGTGATCTGGCGGGTGGTTTCGGCCTTCGGCAGGGGGCTGGTGTCAACGAACAGGTCGCCCGCCCCCTCGCCATGCTGCCACAGCACCCGCTCCGGCGGGACGCCCGCCGACAGAAGCCCCCGCGCCGCATCGCGCCACGCCTCGAAGGTACCGACGGTGGGCAGGTCGACCCGGTGCATCAGAACAGTGCCAGCTGTTCGGGCGGCGGCGCGAAGCGCGCGCGCAGGTCGGCGGCGTCGAGCGTGTTGCGCGGGCTCCAGCCGGGGAGGGTGATGAAGGGGCGGGCGTTCTTGAGGTTGGCGCCCATGCGCTGCAGGTCCTCGTAGCGCAGGCCGCGATGGCGGCGGGTGGCGAGGATGCGGGTCACCGTGCGCGTCCCGAACCCCGGCACGCGGAGCAGCGTTTCCCGGTCGGCCCGGTTCACGTCGACCGGGAAGACATGCCGATTGGCCAGTGCCCAGGCGAGTTTCGGATCGACCTCGAGATCGAGGTTACCGCCCTGTGTCGCCCCCGTGATCTCGCCCAGGTCGAACCCGTAGAACCGCAATAGCCAGTCGGCTTGGTAGAGCCTGTGCTCCCGCATCAGAGGCGGCTTGATCAGCGGCAAGGTGGCCGAGGCGTCGGGGATGGGCGAGAAGGCCGAGTAATAGACGCGTTTCAGCCGATAACTGCTGTAAAGCCGGGTGGAGGTTTTCAGGATCGTGGCATCATTGGCCCCGTCTGCCCCCACGATCATCTGGGTCGACTGCCCGGCCGGCGCAAACCGCGGCGGGCGCTTGCCGGTGAAGCTCTTCTCCTTCCGCTCTTCCTTGAGGATGCGCACATCGGCCATCGCCTTTCGGATCTGGTCGGGCGATTTCTCGGGCGCGTAGGATTTCACGGCGGTGTCGGTGGGCAGCTCGACGTTAATCGACAGCCGGTCGGCGTAAAGCCCGGCCTCCTCGATCAATTTCGGGTCGGCGTCGGGGATGGTCTTGAGGTGGATATAGCCGCGAAAGCGGTGCTCGGTTCGCAGGGTGCGGGCGATGCGCACCATGTCGGCCATCGTGTCATCGGGCGAGCGGATGATGCCGGAACTGAGGAACAGCCCCTCGATATAGTTGCGGCGGTAGAATTCGAGGGTGAGGTGCACCACCTCCTCGGGGGAAAAGCGCGCGCGTTTGACGTTCGAGCTGACCCGGTTGATACAATAGGCGCAGTCGTAGATGCAGAAATTCGTCATCAGGATCTTGAGCAGGCTGATGCAGCGGCCATCGGGCGCATAGGCGTGGCAGATACCCGACCCGGTGACCGACCCCAGCCCCTTGCCATCGCGGCTGTCACGCTTCGCGCCGCCGCTCGACGCGCAGGAGGCATCGTATTTCGCGGCATCGGAAAGAATCGCCAGTTTCTGATCGAGGGTCATCGCAGCCATGATGTTCACTATATGTTCTCGTCTTGGCCCCCGCAAGCCAACGACTTCGTGATCCGCTAGACTCCGCACCGTGGCGTTCCTATAACCCGGCCCAGACAAGAGAGAGCGGCGGATGAGCTTTTCACAAACCCATCTCCTGGGGATCGAGCCCCTCGCGGCCCCGGAAATCAGCACCATTCTCGACCTGTCCGAGCGGTATGTGGACCTCAACCGGTCCAACATGAAGCACGGCGATGCGCTGGCCGGGCTGACCCAGATCAACATGTTCTTCGAGAATTCCACCCGCACGCAGGCGAGTTTCGAACTGGCGGGCAAGCGGCTGGGCGCGGACGTGATGAACATGGGAATGCAGGCCAGCTCGATCAAAAAGGGCGAGACGCTGATCGACACGGCGCTGACGCTGAACGCGATGCATCCCGACCTGCTGGTGGTGCGGCACCCGCATTCCGGGGCGGTGGACCTGCTTGCGCAGAAGGTGAACTGTGCCGTGCTGAACGCGGGCGACGGGCGGCACGAGCACCCGACGCAGGCGCTGCTGGATGCGCTGACCATCCGCCGCGCCAAGGGCCGGCTGCATCGCCTCAGCATCGCGATCTGCGGCGATATCGCCCATTCGCGGGTGGCGCGGTCGAACATACTTCTGCTTCACAAGATGGAGAACCGCGTTCGGCTGATCGGGCCGCCGACGCTGATGCCGTCGGGCATTTCCGACTTCGGGGTCGAGGTGTTCGAGGACATGAAGGAAGGGCTGCGCGACGTCGACGTGGTGATGATGCTGCGGCTTCAGAAGGAACGCATGGACGGCGGCTTCATCCCGTCGGAGCGGGAATACTACTTCCGCTACGGGCTGGATGCAGAGAAGCTGGCCTACGCGAAGGACGACGCCATCGTAATGCACCCGGGCCCGATGAACCGGGGGGTCGAGATCGACGGCGAAATCGCCGACGACATCAACCGCAGCGTCATCCAGGACCAGGTGGAGATGGGGGTCGCCGTGCGTATGGCGGCGATGGACCTTCTGGCGCGGAACCTTCGCGCCAGCCGAACCAGAGAGGTGATGGTATGAGCGACAAGATCAACGTGAAGGCAAGCGAACGCGGCCTTGTGTGGGTGTTCGCGGTCGACCTCGAAGGCGAGGAGGCGGCCAGCTTCAACCGGCGCAACGGCGAATGGCCGGTCCAGAAGGCGCTGGGCGCCGAAACGCTGGACCCCGACCATGTGGAGGTGTTCCAGGCGAGCGACCTCGAAGGGGTGGGCCTTGCCGGCTATCTCGAAGAGGGGATGGGCATCCCCCGCGATCAGCTTCAGGACATGCGCGCCCGCCTCGATGCACAGCAGGGCTGGGTGATGGTGGTGACGTCGAAAGCCCTTGGTGGCAAGGCGCAGACGCTGACGCCGCGCGCGCCGCTGCGGCTGATCGGGAGCTTCTCGGAAAACCGTCCGCCGGTCTCGTTCGACACGCTGCCCTCGGGATCGGCGCAGGGCACGGTGTCGGGTGGTTCCGGGCAAGCGGAGGCGCCGCGCCAGCGCAACTGGCTCTGGGCGGTGGCGGGGGTGGTCGCGCTGGCGATCATCCTGACCCTCGTCCTGGTGGCCCGGTGAGCGACGCCGCCCTGTCCCGGCCGGTGCCGGCCGAGGGCGAGGACATCTTGGCGGAATTCGCGCCCGACCGGGCGACGTACTGGCGTGATCAGGCGTGGATGGCCGCGCTTGGCATGGCCGGCGGCATGGCGGTTCTGTGGGCCATCGGCAACCCGCACGTCTGGACGGGCGCCGTCGGCGGGCTGGCGGCGGTGGGCCTGCGGTCGTGGTACCTGTTGTCCGAGGAAATGGCGGTACGCTGGGTGCTGACCGACCAGCGGTTGCTGGGCCCGAACGGACGCCAGATCAGGATCGGGGAAATCGAGCGCCTGCGCGGCCTCGGTTCGGCGGTGCAGGTGGTGACGGCGACCGGCGACAAGCACCTGCTGAAGTACCAGGCCGACCGGGACGCCACGCTGGCCCGGCTGCGCCGCGCCGGGGCGGGGAGGGGCGCATGACCGGGGCAGACAGCTGGAAGGGCATCCTCGACGACGACGAAACCGTGCTCTGGCAGGGGCGGCCGGATGGGGGCATGACGCTGAAAGCCGGGAATATCATGGGCTTCCTGTTCGGTCTGTTCTTTGCGGGCTTCGCGCTGGTGTGGATGGTGCTGGCCTCGCAGGCGGGCGGGTTCTTCTGGATGTTCGGGCTGTTGCATTTCTTCGTCGGGGTCGGGATCGCCTTCGGCTCGACCTTCTGGAGCGCGTGGCGGCGGCGGCATACGTGGTACACGCTGACCGACCGGCGGGCCTTCATCGCGACCGACCTGCCGTTCCGGGGCCGCAGCCTCAAGAGCTATCCGATCACGAAATCGACGGTGATCGACTATGATGGGGGCGAACCGGCCTCGATCATGTTCAACCACGAAATGCGGCGGAAGAAGAACGGGCATTACCGCGTTGACGTGGGCTTTGAACGGATCGAGAACGGGGCGGAGGTGTATCGGATGATGCGAGACATTCAGAAGGGGCAGGCGGTTTGAAGACCCTTTTTTACAACGCCCGGCTGATCGATCCGGAGGCTGGCACGGACGCGCCGGGCTGGCTTCTGGCCGGCGGTGGCAAGGTGCTGGACCGGGGCAGCGGCGAGGCGCCGAAGGCCGAGAAGGCCGTCGATTGCGGGGGCAAGTGCCTGGCGCCGGGGATCGTCGATATCGGCGTGAAGGTCTGCGAGCCCGGCGAGCGGCACAAGGAGAGCTATCGCTCGGCCGGGCTGGCGGCGGCGGCGGGCGGGGTCACGACGATGGTGACGCGGCCCGATACGATGCCGGCGATCGACAGCCCGGAAACGCTGGAATTCGTGGCCCGGCGGGCGCAGGAGGCGGCGGATGTGACCGTGCTGGCCATGGCCGCGCTGACCAAGGGTCGCGAGGGCCGGGAGATGACCGAGATCAGCTTCCTGATGGATGCCGGCGCCGTGGCCTTTACCGATTGCGATCACGTGGTGACCGACACCAAGGTGCTGACCCGCGCGCTGAGCTATGCGCGCAGCCTGGGCGCGCTGGTGATCGCCCATCCGCAGGAGCCGGTGCTGTCGGCCGGGGCCTCGGCCACAAGCGGAAAGTTCTCTTCTCTCAAGGGGTTGCCGGCCGTGTCACCGATGGCGGAACGGATGGGGCTGGACCGGGACATCGCGCTGATCGAGATGACGAAGGCGCGGTACCATGCCGACCAGATCACCGCGTCGCGGGCGCTGCCGGCGCTGGAGAGGGCCAAGAACAACGGGTTTGACGTGACGGCGGGCACCTCGATCCATCACCTGACGCTGAACGAACTGGACGTGGCCGATTACCGGACCTTCTTCAAGGTCAAGCCGCCGCTTCGGTCGGAGGAGGACCGGATGGCGGTGGTCGAGGCGGTGCGCGAGGGGTTGATCGACACGATCTCTTCGATGCACACGCCGCAGGACGAGGAAAGCAAGCGCCTGCCCTTCGAGGAGGCGGCGAGCGGGGCGGTGGCGCTGGAGACGCTGCTGCCCGCGGCGATGCGGCTTTACCATTCCGGCGACCTGAGTTTGCCCCAGCTTTTCAAGGCCTTGGCGCTCAACCCCGCCAAGCGGCTGGGGCTGGAAAGCGGGCGTCTGGGCAAGGGGGCGCCGGCCGACCTGGTGCTGTTCGACCCCGACAAGCCCTTTATCATGGACCGCGAAACCCTGCGGTCGAAATCCAAGAATACGCCCTTTGACGGCCAGCGCATGCAGGGGCGCGTGCTGGCCACTTACGTGGGCGGCGAATGCGTCTTCGCCGAATAGCGAAACTGAAGATCTATTTGGAAAATTCATGCTCAGGAAGTGGTTTGGCAGAAGACGGGGAATGTCCCTGGAGGCGTTCCGGGACGAGATAAGCTCGCGGTTACAGGACTCTGCCAGTGTAGCCAGGGTCGCGAGCGAGGGGGAGGCCGGGCTGCATGTATGGCATTCCGAGCAACAGGAAGCCCCCACGACCGTCGACATGACGAACATGTGGAAGACATACAGGGCCATGCTCGGAGATGGCCTGGAGACGGACGACCTGTTGCGCGAGTTCACCGCCGCAATGGCGGAGGACCCGGATAACATCACCGTGGAGGCCGGCATGTTGCGGCCCCTGATCCGCCACATCGGCTACATGGGGCGGGACGCGGAAATCGCGCGGCCGCTTTTCGAGAACGGGGAAGATCTTCCGGCCGATCACCCCGGGGTCTGGGCCGCGCCCTTTGCCGGCGACCTTGTCTGGATGGCCGCGCTGGAAACGCCGGGCACCGTGCACCCGGTGACGGGAAAGCACCTCGGGGCCCTTGGGCTGACTGGGCCGCAAGCCCTTGAACGGGCAATGGAAAACGAGCGAGGCATCGCGCGCGAGATCTGTATGGAGGATGTCAACGAGGCGGGGCTGGCAGCCTTCTATTACGAAGGGTCCGACGAGTGGATGACGCCCACCCTTCTGGCACATGACAAGCTGTTCCAGGACATGATGGCCGGAAACGGCATGGAGCGCTGCTGGGTCGCGCATCTGTGTCGGGAGAGGGTCTTTTTCACCGATCCGCGGCTGGTTCATGCCGAGGACATGATGGCCGAAGTGGTGCGGCTTTTCATCACCGAGAGCCATCCGCAATCGCGTCTAGTTTTCGAGGTTGTCCGGGGGCGTGACGTGGTTTCGCCGGTCATGGTTGTCCCGGAGAACGGCGCGGCGTATCTACTGCCTGACGAGTGATATCACTGAATACGGAAGAGGCGCTTTCACATGCCCTTGATGGACACACCGATCATGCTTCTCCTGCTGTGGGCCGTGATCGGCTACCTGCTGGGGTCGATCCCGTTCGGGATCTTGCTAACCCGTTGGTTGGGCTTGGGAAATCTGCGCGAGATCGGGTCGGGGAACATCGGGGCGACCAATGTTCTGCGGACCGGTGACAAGCGGGCGGCGGCGGCGACGTTGTTGCTCGATGGTGCGAAGGGCGCGGTGGCGGTGTTGCTGGCGCGGTGGATCACCGGGGAGGACGCGGCACAGCTTGCCGGGCTGGCGGCGTTCCTGGGGCATTGCTTCCCGGTCTGGCTGGGGTTCCGGGGGGGCAAGGGGGTGGCGACATTCCTTGGCATCTTGCTGGCGCTGGCGTTTCCCGTGGGGCTTGCCGCTTGCCTGACATGGGCCGTAACTGTCGCTGTCACAAGGATTTCTTCGATGGGCGCGCTGATGGCGGCGGCGCTGTCGACGTTGTGGGTCTTTGCGCTGGGGCATCCGCGGATGTTCCTGCTGGGGGTGGTTCTGACGATCCTCGTTTTCGTGCGGCACCGGGAGAATATCTGGCGTTTGAAGGCCGGGACGGAGCCGAAGATCGGGCAGAAACCCTGAAAAATTCCCGGTGAGTCCGCGGTGCGGCGTGATTCGATGGTTAACGGCCTTGCTTTGAAGGGGTCGGGACGTCGGTATCACGTCGGTATTACGTCGGTATCGCGTCGGTGTTCGGGTCCGTGAGGGCGGGCGTTAATGTGGCGCGCGATGCGGGGCGGTACGAAATGTGGGACCGGGCGCAACGGGGCGCCGGGCGGGGTATGGTGGGCTGGCAAAACCGGCAGACGGATTCGGTTCGAGGGAGACGGAGATGGCGAATGCAAGCGCGCTGATCGGGTCGTGGCGGATGGAGGCGTGGACCCGCACCTCTGTCGAGACGGGGGAGGTGACGGATGCGCTGGGCCCCGCGCCGATCGGGTATATCGCCTATCACGCCGACGGGCGGATGATGGCGACGGTGCTGCGGCGGGACCGGCCCGCGCCGAAGCCCGGCGGCTGGACGCAGGCCGAAAAGGCGGCGCTTTTCGATGACATGCTGGCCTATGTCGCCTCGTACCACCTGGAGGAGGACCGGGTGGTGCATCATGTCGACGGCTCATGGAACCCGGCCTGGGGCGGAGACCTGTCCCGGCCGTTCACGCTGGAGGGTGATCGGCTGGTGATCAGCGGCGCGCCGGGGGTGGACCCGGCGACGGGGGAGTCGGTGGTCTACCGGATGGAATTTACCAAGGTCTGATGTCGGGGGTGGTGGGGTGGTGCCCGCCCTGCGAGGAGGATCGGCCGCTCTGGGGCGGCAGATCGTTGGGGTCAGAGGACGGGATCGGCGGCGAACAGGTCGGGGTCGCCGAGCGGGTTGACGCCCGGCCCCGGGTCGAATGCCAAAGCCAGATCGTTGCCCGTCATCCCCGACGGCCCGGCATCCGCGGAGGCGAAGAGGCCGCCTTGTCCGATGGTCTCGCCCGGCCCATCATCGGCCGGAAACATGTCGTGCAGCTCAATTCCCGGGGAGGGCATGTCGGCGGCGGACATGGCGCTTGCGGAGATGGTCGTGCCGGTCGCCTGCGGCTGGTCCTCGGCCCCGGGGGGCGGGCCGAAGGGATAGACCGGGGGATCGCCCGGCTGCCACGGATCGATCGCGACGGAGACCGTGGCCGTCGACGTACCGCCGTTCCCGTCAGAGACCGTGTATTGAAAGAGAATGATATCAAACAGGTCATCACGGATGCCGTCGCGGGCCATGTACTTGATGAGTTGCTGGCCGTCTTCCGTGGTCACGATCGTGGCTCTTTCCGGAGGCAGCGAGAGGGACGTGATCGTCAGTTCGTCACCGTCGGGATCGGAATCGTTGGCCAGCACGTCGATGTAGATCGTCTCGTTGAATTCGGCCTCGGCGTAATCGTCCCTTGCCTCGGGCGGGCGGTTTGGCAGCCTGTCCGGTGTCGAGCGCCCTTCCGAGACGATCGCGGTCAGGGCGCCCGTGGCGACGAGGCCGGTGGCGGTGAGGGCCAGCATGTTGACGAAGCTGTCGTCGCTGGCATGTGTTCCGGCAACCGGGTAGGCGCCGTCGGAGAACGCGAGAGACTGGCTGCCATCCTCCAGGGGACGCAGGTAATAATCGGTGATGATGATCGACCGGCCGTCGTTGAAGACGAGGATCAGGTCGGGCCCCGCCTTGTGATAGGCCGAGACATCCGCGCGGGCGGCGTTGATCGAAACGGGTCGGCCGTCCAGGGGCGGATGGATCGTGGTTGTCATCGAGAATTCCGGAACGGCTTTATTATCAAAAGTATTGGTTCTTGATAACTAAAGTATTGCCCTTACACAAGGCGTCGTTCGGGATGGCGAGGGGTTTCCCCCTCGCCTAGTAGCTGTATTCGCCGTAGATGGGCGTGAGGGTCTCGTTCCACTCGCCGTTGTATTTCGCCAGCAGCTCGTCGGCCGGAACCTGGCCGGTTTCGATGCTTTCCTTGAGCGCGTTGAGGAAATGGGTCTCGTCGGCGATCATGCCGCCGGCGCCGGGGCGGGCGCGGGCCTTGAGGCCGGCCTCGGAGATGGCGACGGCCTCGCGGGCGAGGTCGTGCATCTTGAGGCCGTTCACTTCCGCTTGCAGGGCCTGTTCGCTGGCGGCGACGCGGAGCGCGTCGCGGGTTTCGGCATCCCAGCCCTTGACCATGTCCCAGGCCGCGTCGAGCGAGCTTTGGTCATACATCAGCCCCACCCAGAAGGCGGGCAGCGCGCAGAGCCGGCGCCACGGGCCGCCATCGGCGCCGCGCATTTCCATGAATTTCTTGATCCGCGCCTCGGGGAAGATGGTGGTGAGGTGGTCGGCCCAGTCGCTGAGCGTGGGCGTCTCGCCCGGCAGGGCGGGCAGCTTGCCCTTGAGGAAGTCGCGGAAGGACTGGCCCAGGGCGTCGATATACTTGCCGTCGCGGTAGACGAAATACATCGGCACATCGAGGGCGTATTGCACCCAGGCCTCGAACCCGAAGCCCTCGTCGAAGACGAAGGGGAGCATGCCGGTGCGGTCGGGGTCGAGGTCGCGCCAGACGCGGGAGCGCCAGGACTTGTGGCCGTTGGGCTTGCCCTCGAAGAAGGGAGAGTTGGCGAAGAGCGCGGTGGCGACGGGTTGCAGGGCGAGGGCCACGCGGAGCTTCTGGACCATGTCGGCCTCGGACGAGAAGTCGAGATTCACCTGAACGGTGCAGGTGCGGTACATCATCGACTTGCCCATCGAGCCGACGCGATCCATGTACTCGGTCATCAGCTTGTAGCGGCCCTTGGGCATCATCGGCATCTGCTCGTAAGACCATTCCGGCGCGGCGCCGAGGCCGATGAAGCCGACGCCGACCTTGTCGGCGATGGATTTGACGTCGGCGAGGTGGGCGTTCACCTCGTCGCAGGTTTCATGGATCGACTCGAGCGGGGCGCCGGAAAGCTCGAGCTGTCCGCCCGGCTCGAGGCTGACATTGGCGCCGTCCTTTTCCAGGCCGATGAGCTTGCCGTTTTCCTCGACGGGGGCCCAGCCGTGCAGGTCGCGCAGCCCTTCGAGCACGGCGAGGATCGAGCGTTCGCCGGCATAGGGGAGGGGTTTGAGGCTGTCCTTGCAGTAGCCGAATTTCTCGTGCTCGGTGCCGATGCGCCAGTCTTCGCGCGGTTTGCACCCGGATTCGAGGTAGGCGGCCAGTTGGTCTTCGGATGTGATCGGCCCGCCGCCGGACTGGGGAATGGACATGGTGGGCTGGCTCCTGCTTCGGCGTGCGGTGTTGAGACCAGAGAAGTGGCGCCAAACGGCGGGAGTGTCAATGCAGGCGGGCGAGCCTCGCGCGGGTGTTATCCGGACGCTGCCAGACGGTGACCGGGGCGGTGGCGGGGGCGCGCATCTGGGCGAGCATGCGCTCGGTGCGGATGCCGGGGAGGCTGGCGAAGACGTCGAAGAGGGTGTCGGCGCCCTCGGCGGTGAGCGGGATGAAGAGGTCGGGCTGGCCGGGCTGGGAGAGCACCCAGTGGGGCGGTTTGGCGGTTGGGTCGAGGGAGAGGGCGGTGATTTCGGAGAGCGCCACGGCGCCGCCGGTGAGGGGGCCGAAATAGGCGATCTGGCCCTCGTCGATGCGGACCACGCCGGGGCCGCCCGCGCCGCCGCGGAAGCGGGCGCGTTGCAGGCCGGCGAGGGTGAGGGCGGCGCCGGCGATGGTGAGGGCGCCGCCGATGTAGGGCAGGAGGCCGGTGGTGGCGAGGAGCCACCAGAGGCCGAGGAGCAGGATGGCGGTGCCGGCGATGGCCTCGCGGAAGCGGTGGAGGGTGGCGCGGGCCTCGGGGCGGATGAAGCTCATGACCAGTCACCGAGCGCCTGTTGCCAGACGGTGAGGGCCGCGACGGCGGCGGTGTCGGCGCGCAGGATGCGGGGGCCGAGGGCGATGGGGTGGGATGAGGGGTGCGCCGCAAGGCGGGTGCGCTCGGGGTCGGAGAAGCCGCCCTCGGGGCCGATGAGGATGGCCCAGGGGTGGCCTGCGAGGTCGCGGGGCAGGGTGGCGGCGCCGCCGGCGAGCGCCTCGTCGCAGAACATCAGATGGCGGTCGGCGGGCCAGTCGGCGAGGAGGTCGGAGAGCTTGTGGAGGGCGGTGACCTGCGGCACGTAGGTGCCGCCGCATTGCTCGGCCGCCTCAAGGGCGTGGGCCTGGAGGCGGTCCTGGCGGATGCGCTCGGCATTGGTGAAATCGGTCTGGACGGGCAGGATGCGGGCGGCGCCCATCTCGGCGGCCTTTTCGACGATGAAGTCGGTGCGGGCCTTCTTGATGGGGGCGAAGAGGAGCCAGAGGTCGGGCGGGTTGCGCTGGGGGGCGGTCTGTGCGTCGGTCGTGAGCGTGCCGCCGCGCTTGCCCGCCTCGGCGACGGTGGCGCGCCATTCGCCGTCATGGCCGTTGAAGAGCAGGACCGGGTCGCCCGGCCCCAGCCGCATGACGCCGAAGAGGTAATGCGCCTGGTCGCGGGTGAGGGGAATGGTTTGCCCTTCCCCCAGGGGGTGCTCTACAAACAGCCTGATCTTCGCAATTGCCATGAGGGCAGATATATGACCCCGACGAACGAGACGCCAGAGCCGGACCGCGAGTCACTGGGCACGGTGGCCGACGCGGTGAAAGGCAACTGGGTGGACCGGCTGGCGCCGGAGGGGACACGGCCCTACCTGCGGCTTTCCCGGGCGGACCGGCCGATCGGGACGTGGCTGTTGTTGCTGCCGTGCTGGTGGGGCCTGCTGCTGGCGATGCTGCATGACGGGCGGGCCGGGTGGCACGACCTGTGGATCTTCGCGGGCTGCGGGATCGGCGCGTTCCTGATGCGGGGGGCGGGGTGTACGTGGAACGACATCACCGACCGGCATATCGACGGCTCGGTCGCCCGGACGGCATCGCGGCCGATCCCGTCGGGGGCGGTCAGCGTGACACAGGCGCTGGCGTGGCTGGTGGCGCAGGCGCTGGTGGCGCTGTGCATCCTGCTGACCTTCAACTGGGCGGCGATCCTGATGGGGGTGATCTCGCTGGTGCCGGTGTGCATCTACCCGTTTGCGAAAAGGTTCACGTGGTGGCCGCAGATATTCCTGGGGCTGGCGTTCAACTGGGGCGCGCTGCTGGCATGGGTGGCGCATAGCGGGCGGCTGGAGTGGCCGGCGGTGGTGCTGTACCTCGCGGGGATCTGCTGGACGCTGTTCTACGACACGATCTATGCCCACCAGGATGCCGAGGACGACGCCCTGATCGGGGTGAAATCGACCGCGCGGCTGTTCGGGCGCGAAAGCCCCCGGTGGCTGCGGCGGTTCCTCGTGCTGGCGGTGATCCTGCAGGGGCTTGCGGTGATCGGCGCGGCGGTCGGAGCGGCGCCCTTCGCGCTGCTGGTGGCGTTGCTGGGGACGTGGGCGTTCGGCTGGCACATGCACTGGCAACTCAGCCGCTTCGACCTGGATGACGGGGAACGGCAGTTGACGCTGTTCCGGTCGAACCGGGATGCGGGCCTGTTGCCCCTGCCGTTTTTTGCCGTTGCGCTGTTCCTTTGATTGATATTGCCCGCCTCTGGCCTTAAACACGCACGACGAGTTGGATTAACAGTATAGGCCCATGCGTCTTTCATCGGTATTCGCTATCGGCGGCGTGTTCCTGACAGCGGCCATCCTGTGCCTTGTCTGTGCGCGATTCGCCGTCTCGGTCGTCGAGGAGACCTCGCGCAACTCGGTCCGCAACACGCTTGACGAAAACGGCATGACCTGGACCGAGGTGGACGCCAACGGGCTGCATGTCTTCCTGGCCGGAACCGCGCCGACCGAGGCGCGGCGGTTCAAGGCGCTGTCGATCGCGGGATCGGTGGTGGATGCCGCGCGGGTGATCGACCAGATGCTGGTGCAGGATACCGGCCAGATCGCCCCGCCGCGCTTTTCCATGGAGATCCTGCGCAACGACAGCGGCGTGTCGCTGATCGGGCTGGTGCCCGCGGCGATGGACCGGGAGGCGTTCGTGGGCGCCGTCGAGGAGGCGGTGGCGGGCGAGCCGGTGGCGAACTTCCTCGAATCCGCCGACTATCCCGCGCCGGAGACGTGGGAGGCGGCGACGGATTACGCGCTGCGCTCGCTGAAGGACCTGAAGCGGACCAAGATCTCGGTGGATGCCGCGCAGATCTCGGTCACGGCGATGACCGAGAGCGCGGCGGTCAAGGCGGACATGGAGAACAAGCTTGCCCGGCGGGTGCCCGAGGGGCTGAAGCTGGCGCTGAACATCTCGGCGCCGCGGCCGGTGATCACGCCCTTCACCCTGCGCTTCGTGAGCGAGGAGGGCGGCACGCGGTTCGACGCCTGTTCCGCCGATACCGACGAGGCGCGGGACCGGATCGTCGCGGCGGCGCGCGAGGCGGGGCTGACCGGCAAGGCCAACTGTCTTGTCGGGATGGGCGTGCCCACCCCCAACTGGGCCAAGGCCGCCGAACAGGCGATCGGCGCGGTCAAGGAGCTTGGCGGCGGTGTGGTGACCTTCTCGGATGCCGATATCTCGCTGGTGGCGCTGGAAGGCACGCCGCAGGGGCAGTTCGACAACGTGGTGGGGGCGCTGGAGAGCTCGCTGCCGGAGGTGTTCGCGCTGCATGCCGTGCTGCCCGAGCCGCCGGAGGAGACGACGCCCGAGACGCCGGAATTCACCGCCACGCTGTCGCCCGAGGGCATGGTGCAGCTGCGCGGCCGGATCGCCACCGCCGCCGAGCGCAAGCTGGTCGACAGTTTCGCCCGGGCGCGGTTCACCTCGGACGGGGTGCATATGAGCGCGCGGGTGGCCGAGGGCTTGCCCGAGGGGTGGACGTTCCGGGTGCTGACCGCGCTTGATGCGCTGTCCTACCTGACCAACGGCGTGGTGCGGGTGTCGCCCGACGAGATGCATATCAGCGGCCTGACCGGGCAGGCCGAGGCCGGTTCGGCGATTTCGGGCATGTTCTCGGAAAAGCTGGGCGAGGGGGCGCAATACACGATCGACGTGGATTACCGCGAGGAGCTGGACCCGGTGGCGAGCCTGCCGACGCCCGAGGAATGCGAGGCGCGCATCGCCACGATCCAGGAGGCACGGAAGATCAGCTTCGAGCCGGGGTCGGCCAATATCGACGCCGATGGCTCGGACATCATGGACGACATCGCCGAGATCCTGAAGACCTGTGGCGAGATCACCATGGAGATCGGCGGCCATACCGACAGCCAGGGCCGCGAGGTGATGAACCAGCAGCTTAGCCAGGAGCGGGCGCAGACGGTTCTGAACGAGCTGCGGATGCGCCGGGTGCTGACCGCGTCGATTTCCGCCGTGGGCTATGGCGAGAGCCAGCCCATCGCCGACAACGGCACGGAAGAGGGCCGCGAGGCGAACCGGCGGATCGAATTCAAGGTGATCCTGCCCGTCGAGATCGTCGAAGAGCAAACAACGCTTGAAACTCTGGAAGGAACGTCAGAAGAACAGTCGGATAGTGATGGTGCCAGTGACGGTGCCGGGGGCGAAACTGACGATGCCGCCGGCGAGGCGGAAGAGGGGGCTGCGGACGCTGCCGATACCGGGGACGGCGACACGCAGGAAGACACGGCGGATGAACAGGATTGAATTCATAATCGCGACGGCCATCATTCTGTTCGTCGCCTTCGCGCTGGGCTGGTTCGCCAACTGGCTGGTCCACAAGTTCATCCGGGTGTCGCAATCGGACGTGGGCGAGCTGGAGCGGCTGGCGCAGGAGCTGCACGAGGCCGAGGAGACCCGCGACCAGGCGATCACCTACCTGCAGCAGCGCGAGGCGGAGCTGACCAACCAGCTGAGCCAGACCGAGGCCGAGCTGTCGGCGACGATGGACGGGCTGCGCGAGGCCCGGCACGAGGCGGAAAGCCTGCGGGCCGAGCTGGAGCGGCGCGCCGGATAGGGCGCGTTACTTCTTTTTCTTCTTGGGTTTGACTTTCGCGGCGGCCTTTTCTGCGGCCTTCTTTGCCTTGGCCGCGGCCTTCCTGGCCTTTTCGGCGGCCTTGGCAACCTTGCTTTCTGCCTTCTTGCGGGCCTCCTTGGCCTTCTTCTCGGCCTTG
This sequence comes from Roseovarius sp., assembly GCF_965228755.1. GTDB lineage: Bacteria > Pseudomonadota > Alphaproteobacteria > Rhodobacterales > Rhodobacteraceae > Roseovarius. The sequence continues at coordinate 256,566 of NZ_CBDDIG010000009.1, read as the reverse complement.
CGGGCGTCTTTCGCCTTTTGCTGGGCCTTCTTCTCGGCCTTCTTCGCGTCCTTGGCTTTAACCTCGGTCTTGTCAGCGGGCTTGGCCGGTTTCGCTGCCTTGGGTTTGGCGGCGGGTTTCTTCGCCTTGGTCGGTTTCTTCGCGGCCGGTTTGGGCGCGGGCTTCGCGGCCTCGGCGGTTTCGGCGCTGTGGGCGGTGTCGACCGGGGTAGCGGCGGGCTTGGTCCGGGTCTTGGCCGGGCTGCGCGGCGCGGTGGGGGCCTTCGACCTGGCGCCGGCGGTTTTGGTGGCGGCCTTGCCCGGTGCGGGTTTGGTGCGCGACCGGGTGGCGGGTTTGGTGGGGCTGGCTTTGGCGGGGCCGGGCTTGGCGGGCGAGACGCGGGCCGCCGCCATGGCGAGGCGGGCGTTCTCGATCAGCCGGGGCGCCGTGGCGGCGCCGATGCCGGGCACGTCGGTGAGCTTGGCCGCCGGGGTTTCGGCGAGATCCTTGGCCGTGGTGATGCCGCGCGAGGCGAGTTCGCGGGCCATGGCGGGGCCTACGCCCTTTACGTCTTTTGAGTCTGTCATGTTGATTGCCTTACCTTGGTTGGTATAGCTTTTGGCGATACTATGTATATACGTCGATTTCAACCGTCGTGATGACAGGGGAGAATAGGGGGGACTGGCGGCGGGGCAAGGGTTTTGTCGGACAGGGCTTTGCGGGGCGAGGGCGCGTTTTGTGCCGCGTGACATGCGCCGGGCCCGGTTACCCGGTTTCGCCCACCGCCTGTTTCGCGGGGGTGGCGGCCCGGTCGAGCCGGATGTCGGCGGTGCGGGCGTGGGCCTCCATGCCTTCGGCGCGGCTGATGGCGGCGGTGGCGGTGGCGAGGTCGGGGAGGGCGTCATCGCCGACTTCCTGCCAGGTGACGGTTTTCAGGAACTTGTGGACCGAGAGCCCGCCGGTATAGCGCGCGGCGCCGGAGGTGGGCAGGACGTGGTTGGGCCCGGCGGCCTTGTCGCCGAAGGCCACGGTGGTGGACGCCCCGAGGAAGAGCGAGCCATAGGCGCGCAGGCGGTCGCGCCACCAGGGCAGGTCGGCCGCCTGCACGTGGAGGTGTTCGGGCGCCTTGCGGTCGGCGTATGCGGCCATCTCCTCGGCGTCGGCGCAGAGGACGACCTCGCCGAAGTCGCGCCAGGCGGCGGTGGCGGCCTCGCGGTTGGCCGGGGGCAGGGTGGCGATGAGTTGGGGCACGCGCGACAGGACGGTGTCGGCCAAGGCCCGGTCGGTGGTGGCGAGCCAGGCGGGGGAGGTCGGCCCGTGCTCGGCCTGGCCCACGAGGTCGTTGGCGACGGTTTCCGGGTCGGCGGTGGCGTCGGCGAGGACGAGGATATCGGTGGGGCCGGCGAACATGTCGATGCCGACGTGGCCGAAGAGCTGGCGCTTGGCCTCGGCCACGTAGGCGTTGCCGGGGCCGACGAGGATATCGGCCGGGCGCCCGCCGAAGAGGCCGAAGGCCAGCGCCGCCACGCCCTGCACCCCGCCGAGGGTGAGGATGCGCGAGGCGCCGGCGAGCTGCATGGCGTAGAGCATGGGGGACGGGATGCCGTCGGCGGCCGCGTTGGGCGGCGTGCAGGCGGTGATGTCGGGAACGCCGGCCTCGCGCGCGGTGGCGATGGTCATCAGCGCCGAGGCGATGTGGCTGTAGCGCCCGCCGGGCACGTAGCAGCCGGCGGAGCGGACGGGGATCTGTTTCTGGCCGGCGACGAGGCCGGGGCGCAGTTCGACCTGCATATCCTTCGCCGTGGCGCGCTGGGCGGCGGCGAAGCGGGAGATGTTGTCATGCGCCCAGCCGATGCTGTCCTTGAGGGATTGCGGGGTCTCGGCGATGGCCTGTTCGATGCGCTCGGGCGAGACGACGATCTCTCCCTCCCAGCCGTCGAGGCGGCGTGCGTAATCCTGCGCGGCCTGTGCGCCGCCGGTGCGGAGGGTGGCCAGCATCTCGCGCACGGTGTCGGAGATGGCTTGCGTCGCCTGCGGCTGTTCGCCGGGGGCGGATTTGAGGGGGGTTTCGGCCATGCGCGTCTCCTTCCCGCCATCAGTTGCGTGGCGGATGGCGCCGGGGCAAGGGGCTTGGCCGTTCGGAGGGGGTGTTTTTTCGGCGGCTGAAACGGGATTTCGGGTTTCCTGAAAAGAGCGGCGCGAAACCGGGTTCAGAGGCTGGCCTTGAGCCCGCGTGCCGCTTTTTCGATCAGGTCGAGCGTGCCGTCGAAATCGCGGGTGTAGTAAGGGTCTGGCACGTGGTCCATCCCGGCCTCGGGGGCGTAATCGGTGAAGAGGCGGAGGGGCGTGGTGTTGCCGGCGGGGCGGCGGGCCTCGATGTTTTCGATGTTGGAGGTGTCCATCGCGACGAGCAGGTCGAAGCGGGTGAAATCCTCGGGCGAGAGTTGCCGCGCGCGGAGGTCGGAGAGGTCATAGCCGCGGGCGAGGGCGGCGCGCTGCATCTCGCCGTAGGGCGGCTCGCCCACGTGCCAGTCGCTGGTGCCGCAGCTGTCGGTCTCGACCTCGGGGGCGAGGGCGCGGAACACGCCTTCGGCGGTGGGCGAGCGGCAGATATTGCCAAGGCAGACGAAGAGAATCCGGGTGGTCATGGGGTCAGTGATAGGGCAAGCAGGGGGCATGGAAAAGATCGTGATCCTGACGGGGGCCGGCATTTCCGCCGAAAGCGGGCTGGGCACGTTCCGCGACGAGGGCGGGATCTGGACGCAATACGCGCTGGAGGACGTGGCGACGCCCGAGGGCTTCGCCCGCGATCCGGTGCTGGTGCATGAGTTCTACAACGCGCGGCGGGCGCAGGCGGCGGAGGCGGAGCCGAACCCGGCGCACAAGGCGCTGGCGCTGTTGGAGGCGGAGCACAAGGGCGAGGTGCTGATCGTGACGCAGAACGTGGACGGGCTGCACGAGAGGGCCGGGTGCCGCAACGTGCTGCACATGCACGGGCAGCTGGACCGGGCGCTGTGCGGAGGGTGCGGGCACCGGTGGGAGGCGCCGCCGGCGATGGCGGTGGAGGATGCGTGCCAGGCGTGCGGGGCAAGGGGCGTTCGGCCGGACGTGGTGTGGTTCGGGGAGATGCCCTATCACATGGACCGGATCGACCGGGAGCTGGCGGAGGCGGATATCTTTGCCGCAATCGGCACGTCGGGGCAGGTCTATCCGGCGGCGGCTTTCGGGCAGCTGGCGGGGGCCTATGGGGCGCGGACGGTGGAGCTGAACCTGGAGCGGTCGGCGGCGTCGGAGGATTTCAGCGAGCTGCGGCACGGGCCGGCGAGCCAGGTGGTGCCGGCTTGGGTGGAGGAGGTGTTGCGGGGGTGAGGGATAAGGCGAAGAGAGTTCACAACGGTTAGGTGTTTGAACGCCAAAAGTACCACAGGATCAAATAAGGGATCAGCAGGACCAGAGCTGTGAAACGCCAAAGGTTTCGCGCTCTCCGGACTTCCATGAGATCAACCTCACAGGTTGCGAGTTCTTCCACGGCTTGATCATGCCATTGCTCGATAACCTGATAATCGTCGGGACGAGCAAACTCATCTAGATAAAACTCCATTTCCTCGTTCTTGGACGAAAACTGCCCTGGCCACCATTCGTGCTCGACGTGAAAGGCGGCCTTCGTCCCGACGAACTCACGGTATGCCATTACAATTTTCATAAGCGTTTCGTATTCGGGTCTTGGCCGACCCTCCCCCACTTCGCCGAGTTTCAATGTATTTCCCTCCCGCCAACTGAACGATCAATATCAAGGTGTGTAGTTAGGATTTGTACCACAGGGATCCCATTGTTGTTTTGATATACGACCCTTGAAGTCAACGTTCGGAAAATAAACGGATAAAACTCAGGCAAAAAGAAAAGCCCCGCCGGGTCAGGCGGGGCCGTGCTTGAGCCGTCGTGAGGGGGAATGCCCCTCAGGCGTTGGCCGCCTGGGCCTTCGCGATCTCTTTCTTCACCTTCAGCGCGGTGGCCGACAGCGTGTCGTCCTTGGCCTTGGCAAGAAACGCGTCGAGACCGCCGCGATGGTCGACGCTGCGCAGGGCCGAGGCCGTGATCCGCAGCTTGATGCCGCGGCCCAGCGTTTCGGACTGCAGCGTCACATCGTTCAGGTTCGGCAGGTACCGGCGCTTGGTCTTGTTGTTGGCGTGGCTGGAGTTCATGCCAACCATCGGCTTCTTTCCGGTCAGTTCGCACACGCGCGACATGGGGTCATCCTCGTCTTGGGTCAGGGCGCGTTGCGGCCCCGTTCAATACAAACGGGCACCACCAATGGCGGCGCCCCGAAATCCGTCTGCGGTCTTTACGGCCAAAGAGGGGGGGCGTCAAGGGATTCGGGCGGGGAAATTCGCCGGTGCACGGCGGGGAGTTGAATGTGCCGCCCGGGCGCCTAGGGTGAGGGGCGGAGCGCATCGGAAGGGAGACGCAGATGGATATCATGAGAGCCGCGGAGCGGGAAAGCCGCTTGGCGAGTGCCGAGTATTTCACCGGCCGGGTCTGGCAGGACCCGGTGATCGAGGCGCCGGAGCCCGCGCGGGTGCGGGCGCTGAAGGTGACCTTCGAGCCCGGCGCGCGGACCGCGTGGCACACCCATCCGCTGGGCCAGACGATTCACGTGCTGTCGGGCGTGGGGCTGGTGGGCCTGCGCGGGCAGGCGCCTCGGGTGATCCGGCCGGGCGACACGGTGTGGTTCGCACCGGGAGAGGAGCACTGGCACGGGGCGGCGACGGGGTCGATGATGTGCCACCTTGCCATGCAGGAGGCGGAGGAGGGCCGGGTGGCCGACTGGCTGGAGCAGGTGAGCGACGCGGATTATGGGCGGGCGCCGGACCCGGCATAGCGCCGGTGGGCCCGGGTCCGTCCGGCGATGCCGGTGCCGGGGGTCAGCCGCCCTTGATGTTGATCGAGAAGCTGCGGCGGGCGCCGGGCGGCGGGGCCGGGAAGGGGGCGGCGCGGCGGACGACGCCGAGCGCCGCCTGGTCGAGCCGGCCGTTGCCCGAGCTGCGGGCGAGCGACAGGCCCGAGAGGCCGCCGCTGGGGGAGATGGTGAAGGCCACGACGGCGGTGCCGCGCGAGCCCACCTGCGGGCGGCGGACGCGTGAGATCTGGCGCATGACCTGGCCGGGGTAGTTGCTGGCCGCCGCGTTGCCGGACTGGGCCGAGCGGCCGGTGCCGGTGTTGGCCTGCTGGCGGGTGGTCTCGGCGCCGGTGGCCGCGCCGGTGGTGGCGTTCTGGCTGGCGTTGCCCTGCGGCTGTTGGCGGGCGGCCTGTTGCTGCTGTTGCTGCTGCTGGCGGCGCTGTTCGGCCTGCCGCTCCTGCCGTTCCTGTTCGCGCTGGCGGGCGAGGCGCTCCTGTTCCTCCTCGATGGCCCTGGGCCGGGTCTGCGGGCGCAGGGAGCGGGAGACGGCGGGGGAGGTTTCGGGGTCGGCCTCGATGGTTTCGGCGCTGTCGGCGAGGGTGGAGGGGGTGACCGGTTCGGCGAGGGTCAGTTCCGGACGTGTCGGTTCGAGCGCGGCGAGGGGTGTTTCCCGCGGCTCGGACGGCTGGACCTCGTCCGGGGCGGTTTGCCGCAGGGTTTCGGGTTCGGGGGTTTCGGCGTCCTGCGCGACGGCCACGTCGGCGGCGACGTCGGGGACTTCCGGCGCGGTGGCGGTGTCGGCCCGGTCGGCTTCCTGCGGCTGGTCGGGGGTGTCCTGTGCTACCGGCCGGGGCGCGTCGGGGCGGGTTTCCTCGGGCGTGGTTTCGGCGGTCTGCTGCTCGGGCGTCTCGGCCTCGCGCGCTTCCTCCGGCTGGTCCTGCGCGGTTTCCCCGGTGGGTGTTTCCTCGGTCAGCTCTTCGGTCTGGTCGGCCTCGGTCGTCTCGGCCTCGGTCGGTTCGGCCTGCGCCTCGGGCTCGTCGGGTTCGGTCAGTTCCTCGGTCCTGGCGGGGGAGACGGTGCCCTCGACCATGTCGGAGAAGGCATTGCCGAGGCTGGCCTGCATCGCGCCGCCGGAGCCTTCCATCTCGATCTCGATATCGGGGGTGATGGCCCAGAGCGCCAGCCCGTGGACGGTGAGGGCCGTGGCCGCGGCGAGGGTCTTGGCGAGGCGGGAGGAGGCGGTCATTGCAGGCCCCGTTCGGTGACGACGAGTACGCGCTCGGCGCCTTGACTGCGCAGCTCGCGGGTCAGGTCGACGAGGGTCTGGGCCGGCAGTTCGCGGTCGGGCACGAGGCGGATGGTCTTGCGCTCCTCCTCGGAGAGGGTGGCGACATAGGCGGTGGCGGAGGCCTGGGTTTCGCCGCGGTAGCTGAGCCGGCCGTCGGCGTGGACGACCAGCGTGTCGGGCGGCGCGCGCCCCTCGAGATCGGCGGTGCGCACGAGGTCGAGATCGCCGTCGAGCGGCTGGGCCAGGGTGCCGGCCACCATGAAGAACACCAGCATCAGGAAGACGATGTTGATGAGCGCGATGGTGGGTTCGCGTTTCTGGGTGGCGCGCGCGCGTCTCATGAAGCGGTTCCCAGCACGGTGACGCGGACGGGCCCGACCGAGCGCAGGGCGACCAGCAGGTCGGTCAGGCGCTGGGCGTTGACGCCGTCACGCAGGCTGACGAGGACGGGGGTTTCCGTCTCCTCGGTTTCGCGCAGCGCGTCGAGGGCGGGTTTCAGGCCGGTGAGTTCCACGTCCTCTCCGTTGAGGCTGAGCGTGTCGGGGCTGAGCCGCAGGAAGGCGGGGGGCGTGTCGGATTGGGCCGCCGCGCCGCCGGCTGCCGCGCTGATCTCGACCTCGGCGAAGCGCGAGAAGGTCGAGGACAGCATGAAGAAAAGCAGCAGCAGGAAGATGACGTCGATCAGCGACGTCATCGACAGGCGCTTGCGGGCGCGTGATCTACGCACCGGCGGGCACCGCGCCGCGGGCGGGCGCGGCGGCCGGCGCGGCCCCTTGCGGGAAGAGGATGGTCGAGATGGCACGCCCGGCGGTGACGCGTTCGGCGTCCATGCGGGCCTCGAACCAGCTGAGCACCAGCGCGGTGGGCATGGCCACGGCAAGGCCCACGGCGGTGGTCAGCAGCGCCACCCAGATGCCGCCCGCCAGAAGCGAGGGATCGACCTGTGCGCCGGCCTGCTGGAGCGACTGGAACGCCTCGATCATGCCGAGCACGGTGCCGAAGAGGCCGAGCAGCGGCGCCAGCTGGGCCACGGAATCGAGCAGGCGGAAGCCGCTTTCGAGCCGGGCGAAGCGGGTTTCGGCCTCGGCCTCGAGCCTTGCGGCGTCGGCGGGGCCGGAGGTGAAGGCCATCTCGATCACCGGGGCGAGGTAGCTGCGCGAGCGCGACAGCGCGGCCTGCGCGCCGGCGCGGTCGCCGCGATCCCAGGCCGCGACGGCCTCGGACAGTTCGCGGTGACGGCCGGCATGGGCCGCCTTGAATTGCCAGAGCTTGTAGAGGATCACCGCCAGCGTCAGCACCGAGACGCCGAGCAGGACCATGACGACGGGACCGCCGAGATCGGCGACCTGGCGGAGGGCTTCGAGCATCTCGGTCATCCGACCACCTCCACCTCGGTGCGGCTGTTGACCTGCAGGCCGGTGGAGCAGGCGCTTTCGTCAAGCTCGGGCGCGTTGCAGGCATGGGCGCCGTTGATCAGCACGCGGCCGATATTGTCGCAGGTCAGGCCCGGCACGGAGAATTGCCGTACGCGGGGCCGGCCCGGCGGCAGTTCGCCGAAATCGAAGAGCGTCAGGCGGTCGACCTGCCCGTCGGCGTTGAAGAGGACGGTTTCGTAGACCGCCTTCTCGATCGGCTTGTCGTGGCCGTTGATGACCAGGAAGGTCAGCGCGCAGGCGCCCTCGCCGGGTTTGACCGTGTTCAGCTCGACCATGACATTCTTGCCGATGGGCGTGTCCTGGGCCATCGCGGCGGGCGCGGTGAGGCAGGCGGCGGCGAGGGCGGCGAGGGGGAAAAGGCGGAAGGCGTGGCGCGTCATGCTGGGCTCCGGGACAAGGACCTGAACGGATTCGTGCCTGGCTTGGGTATGTCCCAGCTTGGCGTTTATCAATGGGATTCACCACAAATCCCCGTGTGGCGCAATACCTAATCGAAATTGTCGGGATAGCGCGTCAGAGCGCCGTACCGGCCTTGAGCCCTTCGAACACGGCTTCCTCGACGGTGCGCGGGGTGAGGCAATCGCCGATCAGGTGCAGCTCGCCCGGCCATTGGGAAAGCTGGTCGGCGAGCGTGGTGACCGGCTGGTGGCCGAGGGAGGTGACGAGGGTGTCGACGCCTTCGAGCATCACCGGCTCGCCGCTGAGGACGTGCTGGAAATAGGCATCCTCGGCATCGGCGCCGTAGAGGCGGAGGTAGGGAAGGATCTCGACGCCCAGGCGGTAGAGCGTGCCGAGCCAGGCGTCGCGGGCGTATTGGGGGATCGACTGCCCCGCCATGGTGCCGTTGACGGCGAGGCGGACGTGGCAGCCGTTGCGGGCGAGGCGTTCGGCGAGGCCGAGGCCGATCCAGTCGCCCTTCCAGTCGGCGATGACGACGCGGCCGCCGATATTGGCCTTGTCCTGCAGGACCTCCCAGGCGGTGAGGATATGGGCCTCGTCGGCGCCGGGGATGTCGGGGGTGTAGGGCGTGGCGCCGGTGGCGCAGATCACCGCGTCGGGGGCGGTTTGCTCGATCAGCGAGAGGTCGGCGGGGCTGTTGAGGCGGATGTCGACGCCGGCGGATTTGGCCTCGTGGGCGAGGTTGGTGGCGGCGCCGCCGAATTCGGCACGGCCGGGGAGGGATTGGGCGAGGTTGACCTGGCCGCCGAGGGTGGCGGTGGCCTCGTGCAAGGTGACGTGATGGCCGCGGGCGGCGGCGATGGCCGCGGCCTTGAGGCCGGCGGGGCCGCCGCCGATGACGAGGACGCGTTTGGGATTGGTCGCTTTGGAGAGGGTGCCGTATTCGAGTTCGCGGCCGGTTTCGGGGTGCTGGATGCAGGAGATGGGCTGGCCGTTCAGCATGTGGCCGATGCAGGCCTGGTTGCAGGCGATGCAGGCGCGGATGTCGTCTAGGCGGTTTGCCTGTGCCTTCAGGGGCATTTGCGGGTCGGCGATCATGGCGCGGGTCATGCCGCACATGTCGGCCTGGCCGGAGGAGAGCACTTCCTCGGCGATCTGGGGCTGGTTGATGCGGCCGGCGACGAAGATCGGGAGGGTGACGCGGGCGCGGATGGTGGCGGCGAGGGGGGCGGTGTAGGCCGTCTCGTAATGCATCGGCGGGACGATGTGGGTGGAGCCGGCGAGGCCGGCGGAGGTGCCGGCGGTGACGTTGAGGTAGTCGAGGGTTCCGTCCTGGCCAAGGGCCTCGGCGATGGCGAGGACTTCGGGCTGCTCGAGGCCGTCATGGTCCTTTTCCTCGCCCGAGAGGCGCAGGCCGATGGCGAGGCCGGGGCCGGCACCGCGGCGGGTGGCGGCGAGGACCTCGCGGACGAAGCGGAGGCGGTTCTCGGGGGAGCCGCCATAGGCGTCTTGCCGGATGTTGGTGCGGGGGTTGAGGAACTGGCCGAGGAGATAGCCGTGGGAGGCGAGCACCTCGATGCCGTCGAGGCCGGCGCGTTTCAGGCGGGCGGCGGCGGCCTCGAACCCCTCGACGATCTCGGCGATGAGGGCCTGCGGCATGGCGCGGGGCATGACGTGGAAGCGTTCGTTCGGCACGGCGGAGGGGGCGTAGGCGACGGGCTGGGTGCCGTCGGCCAGCGCGCCCATCTCGCGGCCCGGGTGGGTGAGTTGGCCGAAGACCTTGCAGCCGTGGGGTCGGCAGGCGGCGATGATGCGCTCGTAGCCGGGGATGCAGGCGTCGTCATAGGCGGTGATCGCCGCGCGGCCGGAGGTGCCGGAGGGGTGGGCGCGGGCGGCCTCGACGATGATCAGCCCGGCGCCGCCCCGGGCGCGGGCGCCGTGATAGGCGGCCATGCGGGCCGAGGGCACGCCGTCTTCGAGCATCACGGTCATGTGGCCGGTGGAGAAGATGCGGTTCTTGAGGAGCGTAGGGCCGACGCGGAGGGGGGAGAAAAGCGTCGGGAAAGGGTGGTCAGCTGTCATCGCCGGGCTCTTCCTCGGGGTCGGGGAGGGAGAGGCGTTTTTCCTGCAGGCGTTGCAGGCTCTTGTGGCGGGCGGTGCAGACGTCGCATTCGCGGGGGGTGCCCTCGGTCTGCGTCTGGGGTTCGCCGTAGATGTTGGGTGTCTCCGTCTCGGCGTTGGTGCCGTTGGCGAGGGCCGGCGAGGCGAGGAGGAGGGCGAGAAGGGCGTATCTCATGCGGTTCCCGTTTCGAGGTAGCGGCGGAGGTGGGCAGCGCTGTCGGCCCGGTGCGCGGCTTCGCTTTCGAGGAAGTCGATGGCGGCGAATTCATGGGCGGTGAGGATGCGCAGCGCGGGCAGGTCCTCGGGCGGGGCCATGGCCTCGAGCCCTTCGAAATCGTCGATATAGGCGGGGAAGCTTTCGCGCATGGCTCCGATCAGGGTGGGCCAGTCTGTCGGTTCGCGGTCGGCCTGTTGCTGGCCGGAGGCGTGCAGGTTGGCGGTGGCGCGCGGGGTGAGGCCGTACTTGTGCAGCAACGGGCGGACGGCGGCGGCGGCGAAGGTTTCCACGTCGCCCATCAGGCGCATCTTGTCGGCGTGGTCGGGGGTGGAGAGGCGGTCGGCGATGCGGTGGAAATAGGCTTCGCCCTCGATCTCCTCCTCGTAGTATTTCAGCAGCGTGTCGAGATAGGCGGAGGTGGCGGGGCCGGTGGCGCCGACATCGACCCGGTCGTGACGGCCCACGTGGCGGGTGTCGGCGACGCTGTCGAGGTCGCGGGCGTAGCGGTGCCCGGCATAGACGGCGGCTGCGATGATGGCGGGGGCCTCGCAATCGCCGATGCGTTTCAGGGTGAAGGGGAGGGTCGAGGCGTCGCCGCCGGCGGAGGCGAGGAGGTCATGGTAGAGCGTGTCGTTGGGCGCGCGCTGGGTGACCATGACGACGGAGGTGGCGGGCAGGCGTTTCTCCGTTCCGGTGAAGATGCAGGAGAGGGTGGCCTCGGTGCCGTCGTAGCGTTCGAGGTTCTGCGCGACGTCGATGGCGACGCCCTGCTGCATGAGGCGGGTGCGGACGGACCAGCGTTCGGTGGTCTTGCCGGCCCATTCGGAGACGACCTCGGACGGGGTGGCGAGTGTGACGTCGAGGCCCTTGGACCGCAGCAGTTCGGCGATCAGGCCGCCCATGTAATAGCGGTCTTCGTCGTAGACGAGGACGGGGCCCTCGGGGATGTTGCCGGCCATGATGTCGTCGGGGGTGAGGAGCGGGATGTCGGGATCGGCGACGGGTTTGAAGACCTCTCCATCGAAGCGGTCGCGGCGCCACGTGGCGCCGGTGGCCAGCACGACGTGATCGGCGCCGACCTCGCGCACGGTGTCGGCGGTCATGGCGCTTTCGCGGAAGATCTCGACATTGGGCATGTCTTGCAGGGCCTGTTCGCGGTAGTCGCGGACGCGGGCATAGGGGCTCATGCCCGGCAGGGCGGATTCGAGCGTGGCGCGGCCGCCGAGGGTGCGGGTGGCCTCGGCCAGCATGACGTTGTAGCCGCGCTGGCCGAGGGCGCGGGCGGCTTCAAGGCCGGCGGGCCCGGCGCCGACCACGAGGATCGAGGCGTCGGAGCCCTTGGGGGCTATCCTTTCGGGGTGCCAGCCTTTGCGCCATTCCTCGCCCATGGCGGGGTTCTGGGTGCAGCGGATGGGCACGCTGAGGCTGTCGCCGGAATAGCAGATGTTGCAGCCGATGCATTCGCGGATGGTGTCCAGCGCGCCGGACTCGATCTTGGACGGCAGGAACGGGTCGGCGATGGAGGGGCGGGCGGCGCCGATGAAATCGGTGATGCCGCGCTTGACCTGGGAGACCATCGTGTCGGGCGAGGTGAAGCGGCCGACGGTGACGACGGGCTTGGAAGTGATGCCCTTGACGAAGGACATGTAGGGCTCGAGCGCCGCTTCCTGCGTGTAGCGGGAGACGCCCATTTCCACGAAGTAATTGGCGATGTTGATGTCCCACAGGTCGGGCAGGTCGGCGAGCATGGCCAGCATGTCGCGGCGTTCGCCGTGGATGGGCACGCCGTCTTCGCCGATTTCCTCGTCGGCCGAAAAGCGGACGGCGACGGCGCAGCGGTCGCCCACGGCTTCCTTGGTTTCCTCGATCAGTTCGCGCACGAGCCGCACGCGGTTTTCCAGCGAGCCGCCGTATTCGTCGGTGCGGGTGTTGATGCGGGGGTGGAGGAAGTTGGACAGGAGGTAGGTGTGGGTGGCGTAGACATAGACGATATCGAAGCCCGCGTCGCGGGCGCGGAGCGCGGCGTTGCGATGCCAGAGGCGGAGGTTGCGGATATCCTGCTTGTCCATCGCGCGGGTCTGGTAGGGGTGGCCGGCGAGGTTGGGCATGGAAGCGATGTCCATCGGTACTTCGCGGGTCATCAGGTTGGCGGTGCGGGCGCCGCCATACCAGAGCTCGGCCCCGGCCAGGGCGCCGTGTTCGTGGACCGCGTCGGTCATCAGGCTGTGGGCGCGGATATCGCTGTCGTCCCAGAGCGCGGCGGAGGGGTGGGGCAGGTCGTCGGAGGTGGGGTGGATGGAGTTGTACTCGGTGCAGACCACGGCCCAGCCGCCCTCGGCCTTGACCCCGCGCATGGCGGCCAGCATCCGGGGGCGCATGTAGCCCATGCCGGTGCAGTGGGGGACCTGGTAGAAGCGGTTCTTCGCGGTGACGGGGCCGATCTTCACCGGCTCGAAGAGGATGTCGTAGCGTGGGTCGCGGGTCATTCCGCTGCCTTTCGGGGTTCGGGGGCCGGGGAGAGTTCGGTGAGTTCGCGGCGGAAGGAGATGGCGCGGTTGTCCTGCTCGCCCAGTTCGCGGGCGTATTGGTGGCCGGCGTAGACGGCGGCGGCGATGATGCCGGGGGCGAAGGCATCGCCGATGCGGGTGACGTTGGGGGCCTTCTGTGCGGTGAGGTCGTGGTATAGGGTGTCGACGGGCAGGCGCATGGTGACGAGGACAGCGGTGCCGCAGGGGATGGTGCGGGGGGTGCCGGTGTAGGTGCAGGCGAGATCGGCCTCGCCCTTTCGCAGGGCGGTGAGGTTGTGGGTGAGGATGAGGTCTACGCCCATTTCCAGCAGGCGTTTCTGGACCACGTGCTGTTCGAGCGTGTTGTGGGACCAGCCCGCCACCTCGGGCGCGGCGGTGACGAAGGTGACCTCGTGACCGTCGGCGCGGAGCTTCTCGGCCATGAGGCCGCCCATGTAGAAATTGTCATCATCGAAGATCACGACGGGGCCGGTGGGTTCGGTTCCGTCCATGATGTCGTTCGGGGTGAGCACGGTGGCGCCCTCGTCGATGGCGATGCCGCGGGGGTTGGTGCGGCCGATGCCCTCGGCTGTCCAGCGCGAGCCGGTGGCCAGAACGATGCGGTCGGCGCCGAACTCGGTGGCGGTTTCGGCGGTGAGCTCGCTTTCGAGGTAGAGGTGGACGTTGGCCATCTGGCTGATCTGGTAGGTGCGGTAATCGACCACGCGGCCCCATTCGGAGAGGCCCGGCAGGCGGCGCTCGCCGACAAGGCGGCCGCCGGCCTCGGAGCGGGCGTCGGCGAGGGTGACCTCGTGGCCGCGCTGGCCGAGGGCGCGGGCGGCTTCAAGCCCGGCGGGGCCGGCGCCGATGATGAGGATCGAGTCCTCGGTGCGTTTCGGCGGGATGCGGTCGGGGTGCCAGCCCTTGCGCCATTCCTCGCCCATGGTGGGGTTCTGGGTGCAGCGCATGGGGGCGAAGCCCATGTCGCCCGAGATGCAGATATTGCAGCCGATGCATTCGCGGATGTCCTCGATGCGGCCTTCCTCGATCTTCTTCGGCAGGAAGGGGTCGGCGATCGAGGGGCGGGCGGCGCCGATGAAATCGAGCTTGCCGCCCTTGACGAGCGAGACCATCGCGTCGGGCGAGGTGTAGCGGCCGACGCCGACGACGGGTTTCGACGTGACGCCCTTGACGAAGGCAACGTAGTCGTCCTGAAAGCCCTGCTGCTTGAAGCGGGAGGGGGCGCTGTCATGCTCCCAGCCGGAAATGTTGACGTCCCACAGGTCGGGCTCTTCGGCGAGCATCTCGACAAGGTCGCGGCCTTCGCCGTCGCAGGTCATGCCCTCCTCGCCCATCAACTCGTCGACCGCGAAGCGGAGGGCCACGGCGCAGGTGTCGCCGACGGCATCCTTGGTGTCTGCGAGGATCTCGCGCAGCAGGCGGGCGCGGTTTTCGAGCGAGCCGCCGTACTGGTCGGAGCGGCGGTTGCGGTAGGGCGAGAGGAAGTGGGAAATGGTCGAGAGCTGGTGACCCGCGTAGACATAGACGATATCGGCCCCGGCGGTGCGGGCGCGCAGGGCCGCGTCGCGGTGCCAGCGGCGCAACTCGCGGATATCGGAGAGGTCCATCGCGCGGGCCTGCACCGGGTCGGCCAGTGCCACGGGGTGGTGCGAGGGGCCCATCGGCGCCATCCGGCTGTAGCGGTTGGCGGTCATGACGCCGGCGTGGTTCAGCTCGATCCCGGCAAGGCTGCCGAATTCGTGGATGCCCTCGCACATGCGGGCGAAAAGGGGAATGTCGCGGTCTTCCCAGAGGCGGCCGCCGGCCCAGGGGGTGTGATCGGCGGAGGGGTGGATTTCCACCTCCTCGGTACAGACGACGGCCCAGCCGCCCTCGGCCTTGACGCGGCGCATTTCGGTCATGGAGGAGGGGAAGGTGCGGCCCATGCCGTTGCAATGCGGGACCTGGTAGAAGCGGTTCCGTGCGGTCACGGGGCCGATCTTCACCGGCTCGAAAAGGATGTCGTAGCGGGGATCTCGGGTCATGATTTCAGTTGCTGCGGGTCTGTGCGGCGGGCGGATCGAAATGCCGGGGGAAGGTGTTGGCGAGGAATTCGCGGATCCGGACACGGGCGTCGGCGCCGGAGAATTTCTCGGGGTAGATCAGGATGTTGATGGAATAGCCGTCGTAGAGCGCCTCCATCGTGTTGGCCACGTCGGCGGCGTCGATGTCGTCGTACTGGCCGTCTTCGATGATCTGTTCGAACAGCGTGCGCATGGAAGCCAGGCGCTCGGCGTCGATCTCGTCCATGATCTTGCGGTAGACGTGGCGATAGGGCGCCTCGCCGAAGAAGCTGTACCAGACGGAGAGGTTCTTGCGGTTGCAGATGCGCGGGTGAAAGTTGGCGTCGACGATGGCGAGGAGCTTGGCGACCGGGGTCAGCTCGGCCGTCTGCACCGATTTCAGCCACTGGTCACGGTGTTCGTGGGCGAGGTGGCGCAGGGTTTCCTCGTAGAGGTTCTGCTTGTTCTGGAAGTGGAAGTTGACGATGCCGAGGGACAGGCCGGCGAAGCCGGTAACCGTGGTCATGGTGGTTCCGGTAATGCCGTGCTTGGCGATCGACTCGATCGTCGCCTCGATCAGCTGCTGGCGCCGCACCTCTCGTGAGGCGGTGCGGCCGGTGGGTTTCGCAGGCTTGGTGGTGCGCCCGTTCACATCCGCCATGGGCCGCCCCGTATCGTTATGCCGAACGTTGCCTGCATCGGATCAGTCGGCCCCCAGAAGAACGACGGCCTCGGGATCCCAGCTGAGCCAGATCGGCCGGGCCTCGCCATTGGCCGAAATCGCATCGACCCGGTTCTGGGTCGAGACGGCGACCGGCTTTTCGAGACCGTCGAGCTTGACGTAGAAGTGGCTGCGCTCGCCCAGGTAGGCGGAATCCTTCAACATGCCCTGGACGGTGGTGGTGCCGCCGTTGGGTTTCTCCTCGGTCAGTTCCAGCTTTTCGGGGCGGATGGCGACCTGGATGCGGTCGCCCTCGGCGAAGGCGCGTTCACCGCGGTCGCCCTGGACCGCGCCGAGCCCCTCGGCATCGACCGAGATTTTCGTGCCCTCCACCTTCGAGACCCTGCCCTCGAAGAAGTTCATCGTGCCGATGAAGGAGGCGACGTCGCGCGAGCCGGGGCGTTCGTAGAGGCCGGTGGGCGTGTCGAGCTGCAGGACGCGGCCGCGGGACATCACGGCGATCCGGTCGGAGAGCGTCAGCGCCTCTTCCTGGTCGTGGGTGACGAAGACGAAGGTGATGCCGACGGTGCGCTGCAACTGGCGCAGTTCGAGCTGCATCTGCTCGCGCAGCTGCTTGTCGAGGGCGCCCAGCGGTTCGTCGAGCAGGAGCACCTTGGGCCGCAGGATGAGCGCGCGGGCCAGCGCGATGCGCTGGCGCTGGCCGCCCGAGAGCTCGTTGGCCTTGCGGTCGCCGTATTCGGGCAGCTTGATGAGGGCGAGCATCTCGTCGACCATCTCGTTCCGATTGGCCTTGGAAAGCTTCTGCCGGCGCAGCCCGTAGGCGATGTTGTCGCGCACGTTGAGGTGGGGGAAGATGGCGTAGTTCTGGAACACCATGTTCACGGGCCGGTAATGCGGCGGCACTTCCGACATGGGCTGGCCGTCGATGTAGATCTCGCCCGAGGAGGGGTTTTCGAACCCCGCCAGCATCCGCAGGAGCGTGGTCTTGCCGCAGCCGGATGAGCCCAGCAGCGAGAAGAACTCGCCATGGCCGATGTCGATCGAGACGTTGTCGATCGCCTGGAACTTGCCGAAATACTTGTCGACATTCTGTATCGAGATGAAGGCATCCGTCATGGTGGGTTACTCTACCTTGATGGCGCCGGCATGGGCGCTGCGGTTGATCCAGAGACCGATGAAGACGATCACGAAGGAGGCGGCGATCACGAAGGACGAGAGCGCCAGCACCGATGGGAATTCCTGCGGGAAGCGCAGCTGGCCCCAGATGTAGAGGGGCAGGGTGGGCTGCGTGCCGTTGAGGAAGAAGGCCATGATGAACTCGTCGAAGGAGACGGTGAAGGTCAGCATCAGGCTGGCGATCACGCCCGGGAAGATCATCGGCAGGGTGACGCGCCAGAAGGTCCAGAGCGCGTTTTCGCCCAGGTCGGCCGAGGCTTCCTCGAGCGCCGGGTCGAAGCCTTCGAACCGGGGCAGGAGGGTGGCGATCGAGAAGGGCATGCAGACGATCAGGTGGCCGAGGCCCACCGTCCAGAGCGACAGCGGGATGCCCAGCCGGCTGAGCAGCACGAGGAGGGCCACGCCGAAGATGATCAGCGGCACGACGAGCGGCAGCATGATGAAGCCGACGAGCGGCCCGCGCCCGGGGAAGCGGTAGCGGGCGATGGCCTTGGCTGCGAAGATGCCGAAGGCGGTGGAGATGACCGAGACGGCCAGCCCGACCTTGACGCTGTTCATCAGCGAATTCCACACCGGTTCGCGGTGGAACAGCTCGACATACCATTTCAGCGTGAACCCCTCGAGCGGGAAGCGCACGTAGATCGAGTCGTTGAAGCTGAAGAGCGGGATGAACAGCACCGGCACGTAGAGCACGATGATGAAGATGACCGCGTAGATCTGAAGCGGCCGGCTGCGCTTGCGGATATAGGACTCGCTCATGAGATCTTCCTCCGCACGAGAAGCAGGATGAAGACGTAGAGCAGGCAGATCAGCGTGATGACGACCATCAGCACGATCGAAAGCGTCGCGCCCATGGGCCAGTTGTTGATCGGGCCGAACATCTTCTGGATGAGGTTGCCGATCATCGCCCCGTCGGGCCCGCCGAGCAGCGCCGGGGTGATGTAATCGCCCGTGGTCGGGATGAAGATCAGCAGGCTGGCCGCGATCACGCCGGGCAGCGAGAGCGGCAGGGTGATGCGGAGGAAGCGCATCGCCGGGCCGTCGCCCAGGTCGGTCGCCGCCTCGAGGAGCGAACGGTCGATCTTTTCCAGCGAGACGTAGATCGGGAGGATGGCGAAGGCCGCCCAGGCATGGGCCAGCGTGATGATCACCGCCTCCTTGCTGTAGAGCAGGAATTGCAGGGGTTCGTTGATCAGCCCGACGCTCATGAGCGCCGAGTTGATGACGCCTTCGTAACCCAGCACCACCTTCCAGGCGAAGACCCGGAGAAGGTAGCTTGTCCAGAAGGGCAGGGTCATCAGCACGATCCAGAGCATCTTGTTGCGATGGACGTGGAAGGCGACGTAATAGGCCATCGGGTAGCACAGGACGACCGTGGCGATCGTGGCGATGGCCGAGATGTAGAGCGAGCGCCCGAGCAGCGCCATGTAGATCGGCCGTTCGAAGGCCTGCTGGTAGTTGTTCAGGGTCGGCGAGGTGTCGAAGTCGAAGCCGGCCGCGGTCCAGAGGCTCATGACGATCAGGATGGCGAAGGGCACCAGGATGACCGTCAGCATGAAGATCAGGGTTGGCGCCAGCAGGCCGAAGCCTCGGGCCGCCTCGGACCGGTAGATCAGGCGCTCGAACCAGCCGGCGCGCGGCGCGGGTCTTGCCGGATCGGATGGGGTGGCGCTAAGGGAGTGGTCGCTCATTGGGAAGGGATCCGCCTTGTTGGCGCGCCGTTCGGGCCCCTTGGCCCGGTCTGGCCCCGGTGGCCGGCCGGCGCAGCTGTCGAAACCGGCCCGCGCCACGGGTCATGCGGCGCGGGCCCCGATCGGGACGGCTCAGAAGCCGGCCTTGATCTCTTCGAACATGGCGTTCATCTTGGTTTCCCATTCCTGCGATTGCGGGATCTGGAAATGGCCCGCCTGCAGGATGTCGGCCGGGGTCTTGGAAAGGCCCAGCTCGGACAGTTCTTCTTCGCTGAACGACTCGAACGACTTGGCGTTCGAGTGGCCATAGCCGTAATCGCCGATCATGAACTTGCCGGTTTCGACGCTGAGCAGGGAGTCGATCACGTCATAGGCGCGGTCGAGTTTCGGCGCGTCCTTGTGCACCATCAGGCCGCAGACCCATGTCAGCGCGCCTTCCTTGGGGTCGGCGAATTTCACGTCCACGCCCTCGGATTTCAGCAGGGCGGCGGAGCTGTTCCAGGTCATTGCCGCGACCAGTTCGCCCGAGGCGAGCGCCTGTTCCAGCGTGGTGGTGTCGTCGGTATAGGTGCGGATCAGCGGGCGCTGTTCGCGCATGACGGCGGCGATCTTCTCGAAGGCTTCGGGCGTGTCCAGCTCCTCGAACGGGATGCCGGCCTTGATCGCGCCGACCCACCAAGCGTCGGCCCCGGCGGCGAGGCTGCCCAGCTTGCCCTTGTATTCCTCGTTCCACAGGATATCCCAGCTTTCTTCTTCCACGTCGACGAGGTCGGTGCGGTAGGTGATCGAGGTCTGGCCCCAGTCGAACGGCACCATCCAGACATTGCCGTTCTCGGCATCGTTGCCGGGCAGGTCGACGAGTGCGGGCATCACGTCGCCCCAGTGATCGAGCTTGGAAGTATCGACCGGCTGGAACAGCTCGCTGGAGACCCAGCGCGGCAGGGCCTGGTTGCAGGGGTGCGAGACGTCGACGACGAAACCGCCGCGCATCTTGGTCAGCGCCTCTTCCGAGCCGCCGAAGATCGAGAAGTTGGGCAGTTCGCCGTGCTTTTCCTGGTATTCGCCGAAAAGGTCGGGAATGTCGTAGCCGCCCCAGGTGAAATAGGTCGCCTGATCGTCCGGCGCGGCCATCGCGCTGCGGCCGGACAGCGGCACCGAGGTGACCGCGACGCCGGCGGCGAGCAGTGATTTCGTGAAGGCGCGGCGGCTCATCTTGCCTTCGCGCATCGAACCCAGTTGGTCCAAGACATCCATGTTGTGTTTTCCCTGTTATGTTGGCCTGTTGGCGGCCGTCTTCGGTTTTTCTTCTCTGTCCCTTGACGCATCTTGCGGCGCATTCGGGCTTTTTCGTTGTCGTGGCACCCCCTTGGCACAGGCCTTTTCGGGCCAAAACCAATTGAATACTCATTCAATGGATGAGTTGCTTTGGGGCGCGAGTCAATACAATATTCGGCAATCGGCCCGGTGCGCGGGGCGAGTGCCCAAGGAATCATCAGGTGCGGGAAGGTGTGAAAATGTATTCTGTGGCAAGGGTTTAGATGGTTCGATGTCGGGTGCGCAAGATCGTTTCGCGGGCGTCACAGCCGTGTGTGCCGGCGGGCGCGGAGGGCGGCGGGATGGCTGAAACCGGCGCGGTCGCGCGCAATGTCGTGCCGCTTTCGGATGCCGATCTGGTGCTGGAGACGCCGCGCCTGGTGTTGCGGCCGCTGGCCGGGGACGGGCGGGACCTGGCGCTGGGGGTGCGGCTTTTCACCGACCCGGAGGTGGTGCGTTATGTCTGTAGTCTTTCCTCGGAGGCGGAGCTGGCCGAGGAAATGCCGGTGATCACCCGGCGGGGCGCCGGCGGGCGGCTGGGCATCTGGGTCGTGACACGCAAGGACACCGGAGAGGCGATCGGCACGTCCATCCTGTTGCCGCTGCCGGTCGAGGTCGATGACACCGACTGGTCGCTGGTGGTGCCGGAGCGGTATCCGGAGGCCGAGATCGAGGTGGGTTACATGCTGGTGCGCGATGCGTGGGGGCAGGGGTTTGCGACGGAGGCCTGCTCGCGCCTGCTGGAATTCGCCTTCGAGAGCACCACCCTTGACGAGATCAAGGCGACGACCCACCCGGAGAACGCGGCCTCGCAGCATGTGCTGACGAAATGCGGGCTGCGGCATGAGGGGATGCGCCGCGCCTATGACTGCGAGTGTTCCGGGTTCTCGATCACGAGGGCCGAATGGGAAAGGAAACGCCGGGCCGGATGACGGTTCCGGCGGCAACAAGGAGAGGTTGAGAGATGGCGAAGACAGGTGTGATACGGTTGGAACCGGACGGCCCGGTGGGCGAGGGGCTTCAGCCGATGGAGGTGGACCCGGCCGGGTTCGCCCCCGGTTCGGCCGTGCCGGAGCAGACGATCCATGCGTATTTTTCTGACGAGAGCATCGGGCTGACCGTGGGCGTCTGGACGACGACGGGAATGCAGGAAAAGCCCGGCCCCTATCCGGGCGACGAGTTCATGTACCTGCTGGACGGGCGGCTGGACATGGTGAGCGATGCCGAGACCGTGCCGGTCGAGACCGGGCAATCCTTTGCCGTGCGCAACGGCATCCCGGTGAGCTGGACACAGGAGGCGCCGTTCCTGCGCAAGTTCTTCCTGTTGCTGCATGACGAGAAGAAGCCCGTGCCGGAGATCGACAGCGCCAAGGGCGGCGTCGTGGTGATGGGCCCGATGGCGCTGGAAGACAAGCTGGAGCCGGAAGCGGAGCATATCGGCGGTGGCGAGCAGCGCGATGCGCTGGCCTTCACCAACGATGACGGCACGATGTATGTCGGTATATGGGAGACGACCCCTTTCGAGACGGAGATGGCACCGTTCTCGGTGCACGAGATGTGCCAGATCCTCGAAGGGGAGGCGATTATCACCGAGGAGGACGGCACGGAGCATAGGTTCGGGCCGGGGGAGTTCCTGTTCATCCCGAAGGGCACGGTCTGCAGCTGGAAATGCGACGTGCCGCTGCGGAAGTACTACGCGATCGTCGATATGTGAGCGGGGCCTATCCCAGCCGCTGGCCTGTCTCGGGCGAGAAGAAATGCAGCGCGCCGGGATGCGGCGTGAGTGGCAGGGTGTCGCCGGGCCGGGGAATGTCGGGGCCGCTGACACTGGCGACCAGTTCGGTTTTCGTGCCCTTCAGGACGCCGTGGACATTGGCCGTGGCACCGAGGCGCTCGACGACCTGCACCTTCAGCGGCAGGGGGCCATTGGCGCTGGGCGACAGGTGCTCGGGGCGGATGCCGATGGTGACCGGGCCGATGGCGGGGCGGTCGGGGGTGAGTTGCTGGCCGGTCTCGAGCGTGACGCCCTCGCCGGTGGCGGTGCCGGGGAGGACGTTCATCGGCGGCGAGCCGATGAAGCCCGCGACGAAGGTGGTGGCGGGTTTCTCGTAGATTTCGAGGGGCGGGCCGGCCTGTTCGATCTTTCCGGCGTTCATGATGACCAGCTTGTCGGCGAGTGTCATCGCCTCGAGCTGATCGTGGGTGACGTAGATCGAGGTGGTGCCGAGGCGTTGTTGCAGGGCGCGGATTTCCACGCGCGTCTTGACCCGCAGCTTGGCGTCGAGGTTAGAAAGCGGTTCGTCGAAGAGAAAGGCGGTGGGGTCGCGGACGATGGCGCGGCCCATGGCGACGCGCTGGCGCTGGCCGCCGGAGAGCTGGCGGGGCTTTCGGTCGAGGAAATCCGACAGGCCGAGGGTTTTCGCCGCGTCGCGGACCGCCGCGTCGATCCGGTCTTTCGGCTCTCCCCGGTTGCGCAGGCCGTAGGCCATGTTGTCGTAGACCGTCATGTGCGGATAGAGCGCGTAGTTCTGGAAGACCATGGAGATGTCGCGCTCGACCGGCTCGAGATCGTTGACGCGGTGGCCGCCGATGCGGATTTCGCCGCCAGTGACGGTTTCGAGGCCGGCGACCATGCGCAGGAGGGTGGACTTGCCGCAGCCCGAGGGGCCGACCAGTACGCAAAGCTCGCCCGCGTCGATGGAAAGGGAGAGGTCGGGGATGACCTCGACCCCACCGGGATAGACCTTGCGGACGTGTTCGATGGCGATGTCTGACATTATTCTTACTTCTCGGTTTCGACGAGGCCGCGCACGAAGAGGCGCTGCATCCCGATGATGACCATGACGGGCGGCAGCATGGCGAGGATGGCGGTGGCCATGATCAGGTTCCAGAGCGGCTGTTCCTCGCCCGCGTTGGCCATGCGCTGGATGCCCATGACGACGGTGTAATAGCTTTCATCCGTGGTCACGAGGAGCGGCCAGAGATACTGGTTCCAGCCGTAGATGAAGAGGATCACCGACAGGGCGGCGAGGTTGGTGCGGCTGAGCGGGATCAGGATGTCGCGGAAGAATTTCAGCGGGCCGGCGCCGTCGACGCGGGCGGCCTCGGTCAGCTCGTCCGGGACGGTCATGAAGAACTGCCGGAAGAGGAAGGTGGCGGTGGCCGAGGCGATCAGCGGGATGGAGAGGCCGGCATAGGAGTTGAGCATGCCGAGCTGGGCCACGACCTCGTAGGTGGGCAGGATGCGCACCTCGACCGGCAGCATCAGGGTGATGAAGATCGTCCAGAAGGCCAGCACGCGGAAGGGGAAGCGGAAATAGACGATGGCGAAGGCGGAGAGCAGCGATATGGCGATCTTGCCCGCCGTGATGGCGATGGCCATGATGGCCGAGTTGAAGAGCATCAGGCCGATGGGCGGGGCGCCGACGGAGGAGAGGCCTTCGCCCAGCACCTGCGCGTAGTTGGTGAAGAGCTCGCCGCCCGGCAGGAGGGGGATGCCGCTGCCGACCTCGCGCGCCGTGTGGGTGGAGGCGATGAAGGCCACGTAGATCGGGAAGACGAAGAGCGCAGCGCCGAGGATCAGCAGGCCGTGCTGGACGATGTTGAGGAGGGGGCGGTTCTCGACCATCTCAGTATTCCACCCGGCGTTCGATGTAGCGGAACTGGATCGCCGTCAGGGCGATGACGATGACCATCAGCACCACGGATTGCGCGGCGGAGGAGCCGAGGTTGAGCCCCTCGAAGGCGTCTCGCCAGACCTTGTAGACAAGGATGTTGGTGGCGTTGCCGGGCCCGCCGCTGGTGGTGGCGTGGACGACGCCGAAGGTCTCGAAGAAGGCGTAGACGAGGTTCACGACCAGCAGGAAGAAGACGGTGGGCGACAGGAGCGGAAGCTGGATGGTGAGGAAGCGTTTGACCGGGCCTGCGCCGTCGATGGCGGCGGCCTCGGTGAGGGAGCGGGGGATGGCCTGCAGCCCGGCGAGGAAGAAGAGGAAATTGTAGCTGACCTGCCGCCAGGCCGCGGCGATGACGATGAGGGCCATGGCGTCGGTGCCGCTGACGTAATGGTTCCAGTCATAGCCCAGCCCGTCGAGCGCGTAGGCGATGAGGCCGATGGTGGGGTTGAAGAGGAACCACCAAAGCACACCCGCGACGGCGGGGGCCACGGCGTAGGGCCAGATCAGCAGCGTCCGGTAGGTGAGCGCGCCGCGCAGGACGCGGTCGGCCATCACGGCCAGCACCAGCGCGATCAGCATGGACAGGGCGGTGACCAGCGTGCTGAAGACGATCGTGGTGATGAAACTGTCGAGGTAGAGCGGGTCGGCGAAGAGGCGGGCGAAGTTCTTCAGCCCGACGAACTCGGTGCGCAGGCCGAAGGCGTCCTGTCGCAGCAGCGACTGGTAGATCGCCTGGCTGGCGGGCCAGAGGAAGAAGACCAGGGTGATGATGATCTGCGGCGCGATCAGCGCGTAGGGCAGCCAGCGGTGCCGGAAGGTGACTCTCTTGGCGCGCAATGCGGGGCTCCGGTCGTTTGATCGTGCGGAAAAGCGGCCCGGGTATGCCGGGCCGCTTTCATGTGGCCGATCGGGTGGGATCAGCTGTTGGTGTCCTGGAACTCGCGCAGCAACTGGTTGCCGCGGTCGGCGGCCTTGTCGAGCGCCTCGTTCGCGGTCTGGTCGCCGGCCCAGAGGGCTTCGAGCTCTTCGTTGATGATGTCGCGGATCTGGACGAAGTTGCCGAAGCGGATGCCGCGGGAATTCTCGGTCGGCTCGTTCAGCGAAAGCTGCTTGATCGCCGTGTCGGTGCCCGGGAATTCGTCGTAGAAGCCCTGTTCCTGCGAGAGTTCATAGGCCGCCGTGGTGATCGGCACGTAGCCCGAGGACTGGTGCCAGTCGGCCTGCACTTCGGGCGTGGACATGTAGTTGAAGAACTCGGCGACGCCCTGGTATTCGGCGTCGTCATGGCCTTCGAGCACCCAGAGGGTGGCGCCGCCGATGATCGAGTTCTGGGCCTCGTCGCGGGCGGCGGTGTTCACGGGCAGCATGGCCTGGCCGAATTCGAACTCGGCCTGTTCGGAGATGCCGGCGTAATAGGCCGAGGAGTTCATCCACATGGCGCATTCGCCGGTGGTGAAGAGCGGGAGGGAGTCGCCGCGGCGGCCGCCGTATTTGAACATGCCGTCGGCCTGGCTGTCGGCGATGCGCTGCAGCAGCTCGGTCAGGTCGGTGCTTTCGTTGAAGACGAACTCGGTGTCGGTGCCGGCGAAGCCGTTCTGCTGGGTGCCGATCGGCTGGTCATGCCAGGCGAGGTAGTTTTCGACCATCACCCACGACTGCCAGCCGAAGGAGAAGGCACAGTCGGCGCCGTTGGCCTTGAGCTTCTCGGCGGCTTCGAACATCGCGTCCCAGGTCTGGGGCACCTCTTCGACACCGGCGGCGTCGAGCATGTCCTTGTTGTACCACATCACCGGGGTCGAGGAGTTGAAGGGCAGCGAGAGCAGGTCGCCCTCGGGCGTGGTGTAGTAGGATTTCACGGCCGGCAGGTAGGCGTCGGCATCCCAGTCGATATCGGCGTTGCCCATCACCTCGTAGACCGGTTTCACGGCGCCTTGCGCCGCCATCATGGTGGCGGTGCCGACCTCGAAGACCTGCACGACATGCGGCTGCTCGCCCGCGCGGAAGGCGGCGATGGCGGCGGTCATGTTCTCGGTGTAGTTGCCCTTGTAGGTGGGGACGATTTTGTACTCGTCCTGCATCTCGTTGAAATCGGTGGCGATCTCTTCGACTTTCTCGCCGAGGGCGCCGCCCATGGCGTGCCAGAAATTGATTTCGGTCTGCGCCAGCACGGGCGAAGCGGCAAAGGCCAGCGACGCTGCAAGCGCGGCGATGGAAGTATGGGATTTCATCGTCGATCTCCGAAGAAGTCAAAATACGGGGGGCGGGCGACGGCCCGGCCTGGTGTGGCGGTAAACAAGCACGCGGCTTCGGAACTCTCAAATGAAGGTTTTATAACAATGATCCGGGGCGGCGGGGGTGGTTTGACAAATCTGACAAAACAACTCAAGTTCTTCGCATCAGCCAATCCGGTGATTCCGGACCAGCCATGTTCCACGCGATCTGACGCCGGTTTGCCGGGGTTGCGGTTGCGTGTCCGAAATCAGGAACGATCAGCCGGAGCGGCCCATGTCAGTATTCTTTCCCGGCCTTCCCAGGGACGCGCGGGCGGTCCTGCAAGGGACAGGCGAGACATCGGGCAATGCGCCCGAAACGGAAACGCCAGCCTATTTCGCCAACGACCTGACCCGCGACGGAAAGCTCGCGTTCATCTGCCACCAGGACCAGGTCTATACCCTGCGGATCACCCGTGCGGGCAAACTGATCCTGACCAAGTGATCCCTCGAGAAGGAGACGATTTTCATGCCCCACCCCAAGCTCAGCACCAGCGCCCTTGCCCTGGCCCTTGCGGTCGGCCAGGCCGGCCTGGCCGCGGCCGAGACCGCCAAGGCGGACGTTCTGACCACCTATGCCGACATCGCGGCGGCCAAGTACGAGGACAGCCTGACTACCGCCAAGCGGCTGCAGGAGGCGGTGAACGCGCTGGTTTCCGACCCGTCCGCCGATGCGTTGAGCACGGCGAAGGCCGCGTGGCTGGCGGCGCGGGTGCCCTACCAGCAGACCGAGATCTACCGGTTCGGCAACGCGATCGTCGATGACTGGGAGGGCAAGGTGAATGCCTGGCCGCTCGACGAGGGGCTGATCGACTATGTCGATGCCAGCTATGGCGGGCCGTCGGATGCCAACGAGCTGGCGGCGCTGAACGTGGTGGCGAACGCGAGCTTCACCCTGTCGGGCGAGGAGATCGACGCCACGGAGATCACGCCGGAGCTTCTGGAAGGTTCCCTGCACGAGGCGGACGGGATCGAGGCGAACGTGGCCACCGGCTATCACGCGATCGAGTTCCTGCTTTGGGGGCAGGACCTGAACGGGCATGAACCGGGCGCGGGCAACCGGCCATGGACGGATTACGCAACGGGTGACGACTGCACCAACGGCAATTGCGACCGCCGGGGCGCGTACCTGACGGCGGCGACCGATCTGCTGGTCTCGGACCTGGAATGGATCACCGGGCAATGGCAGGAGGGTGGCGAGGCCCGGGCGGCGCTGATGGAGGACGAGAATGCCGGGCTCTCGGCGATCCTGACCGGCATGGGCTCGCTCTCCTACGGCGAGCAGGCGGGGGAGCGGATGCGGCTTGGCCTGATGCTGAACGATCCCGAGGAGGAGCACGACTGTTTCTCGGACAACACCCATAACAGCCATTATTATGACGGGCTGGGCGTGCAGAACGTGTACCTGGGCGAGTACGTGCGCACCGATGGCACCGTGGTCGAGGGGGCGTCGCTGTCGGACATGGTGGCCGAGGCCGACGCGGCGCTCGATGCCGAGATGCGGGCCAAGCTGTCGGCGACGATGCGCGAGCTGGGCCAGATCAAGACCGCGGCGGAGGCCGGGTTTGCCTATGACCAGATGCTGGAGGCCGGCAACGACAAGGGTGAGGCGCTGGTGATGGGCGGGGTCGAGGCGCTGATCGACCAGACCCGCTCGATCGAGCGGGTGGTTTCCGCGCTGGGGCTTGACGGCATCGCGTTCGAGGGGTCGGACAGTCTGGACAATCCCGGCGCCGTCTTCCAATAAAGGGACAGGCGAAGCGACGTTTCGCGCGGCGCTTCGCCTTTCCCAGCCAAGCGATCTGACGCTAGCCAGCTCTTATTCCACAATGACAAGCTGTGAGGGTCGGATTTGACCAGATACCTACCTGCCGCGCTGGGCGCGGCGCTTTGCGTGACGGCGGTGCAAGCCGGTGCGCAAGATGGCGACAGCCGCCTTTCGACCGAGTTCGTGATCGAGTTGCAGAACGATTTCACCTACGACTCGACCAACCCGCTGAACGAGTTGAACAACACCCATGCCACGTTCGAGGGCGCCCTGTCCTTTGCCCTGACGGAGCGGACCTCGGTCAATGCCGGGTTCACCTTCGAGCAGATCACCGGCCCGACCGGCGACAGCTTTTTCGAGGATCACGGCGTCTATCTCTCGGACCTGTTCCTGGCCCATGATTTTGGCAATGCCGAGGTGGTGCTGGGCAAGTTCAGCCCGGCCTTTGGCATGGCCTGGGACGCCGCGCCGGGGATCTATGGCGCCGATTTCGCCGAGGATTACGAGCTGTCCGAGATGCTGGGCGGTGCGGTGAACATCCCCTTCGCGGCGGCGGGCGGCGAGCATGTGTTGTCTTTCGCGCTGTTCCAGGCCGACCGGACGATCCTGAGCAACTCGCTGGGCGAGGAGCGGGGCCAGACCGCGCGGTTCATGGGCGGGCCGACCAATACCAGCGGGACGGAATCGGTGGCCGTGGCGCTGAGCGGCGAGATGGGGCGGACCGGCTACAATCTCGGGGTGCAGCGGCTGGCGAAGGGGTTGGGCGACGCCAAGGACCAGACCGGGTACGTGGCCGGGATCGTCCAGCAGGTCGGCTATGGCGAAACCCCGGCGGAGCTGATGGCGGAGATGGCCTATTTCGAGGGGTTCGGTGGTACGACCAGTTCGGCCTTCTACCTGACGGCGGGCGTGGCGGTGCCGGTGGGGCCGGTGACCCTGTCGGGCAGTGTCTCGCGCCGGGCCATCGACACGCTGCCGACCGACCGGCTGGCGACGGTCACTGCCGAGATGGAGCTGGCCGAGGGGCTGACCGGCGCGATCGGCTATCGCTGGGGCGACGAGGGTGGCGACAAGAACCAGACCATCGGCACCTTGCTGGTGTTCGAATTCTGATTGCCCGTCCGGTTGGCGAAAGCGCAGCCCCGGGCCGTTCTCCGGGGCTGCGGCATTTTGAAACCGCTTCGGGATTTGATACCCGACAAAAAAACTCATATTGATCTGGACCAGATGTCATGCGGTCGTGACGCGGGCCCGGAACGGATGCCGATGAGAGATTTCGCGAAGCTCGGTTGGAGGGTGATTGCCGGGACGCTGCTGGCGGGCCTGGCGGTCGGGTCTGCCGGGCGGGCGGGTGTTCTGGACGAGCCGCATTTGCGGATCGTGCCCCGGACCGGGGCCGAGCAGGAGCGGATCGACAAGGCGCTTGCGGCGCCGGAGGATTTCTCGAAGCCGCAGCCGTTCGAGGAAATGTCGGCCGGGGCGGCCACGGTGCGCCCGCGCGACAACCCGGATGCGTTTTCCCAGCCTTCCGGCAACATGCCCTTTGCCGACGAGCTTGATTTCAAGGTGGGCAACGGGCTTTTCCGCAAGCTGTGGGTCTCGTCGCCGTCCTCGACGCTGGCCTCGGACGGGCTGGGACCGCTGTTCAACGCGCGGTCCTGTCAGCGGTGCCACCTGAAGGACGGGCGCGGCCATCCGCCGGAGGGGCCGGAGGATTCGGCGGTGTCGATGTTCCTGCGGGTGTCGATCCCCGGGGGCGAGGCACAGGCGATGGCGGAGATCGAGGATTACATCTCGACCAGGCCGGAGCCGACCTATGGCGCGCAGTTGCAGGATTTCAGCCTGCCGGGGCAGAAGGCCGAGTATCGGCTGAAGGTGACCTACGAGGAGCGCGAGGTGGCCTTGTCGGGTGGCGAGACGGCCCGCCTGCGGGTGCCCACTTACGAGGCGGCTGACCTGGGGTATGGACCGCTGCACCCCGACGCGATGCTGAGCCCGCGGGTGGCGCCGCAGATGATCGGGTTGGGGTTGCTCGAGGCGATCCCGGCGGCGGATATCATGGCCAAGGCCGATCCGGAGGATGCGGATGGCGACGGGATATCGGGGCGGCCGAATATCATCTGGTCGCTGGAATTCGACATGCCGATGCTGGGCCGGTTCGGGCACAAGGCCGGCGCGCCGACGGTGCGGCACCAGACGGCCTCGGCCTTTGCCGGGGATATCGGGATATCCAACCCGCTGTTCCCCGACCCGTGGGGGGAGTGCACCGAGGCGCAGGCCGATTGCCGCGCGGGGCCGCATGGCGACGGGGATGACCGGCTGCACGAGATCGACGGCGAGGGGCTGGAGCTGGTGACCTTCTACAGCCGGAACCTTGCCGTGCCGGCGCGGCGGGACGTGGCCGATCCGGCGGTGCTGCGCGGCAAGGAGGTGTTCTACGAGACCGGGTGCACCTCTTGCCACACGCCGGCCTATGTCACGCACCGGCTGGAAGATCAGCCGGAGCAGAGCTTTCAGTTGATCTGGCCCTATACCGACATGTTGCTGCATGACATGGGCGAGGGGCTGGCCGACCACCGCCCCGAGGCGCGGGCGACGGGCCGGGAATGGCGCACGGCGCCGCTTTGGGGCGTGGGGATGACCGAGCGCGTGTCGGGGCATACGTATTTCCTGCATGACGGGCGGGCGCGGTCGTTGCTCGAAGCGGTTCTGTGGCATGGCGGCGAGGCGCAGGCGCAGCGGGATGCGGTGGTGGAGATGGCGCCGGAGGACCGGGCGGCGCTGATCGCGTTTCTGGAGAGCCTTTGATGAAGCGTTTGATGGCTGCCCTGCTGATCGCCCTGCCGCTGGCCGCGCCGGCGCAGGACCGGGCCGGCAAGATCCGCGGGATCGTCGAGGAGGAGATCGTCGGCGGGTTTGCCGAGCTGGACCGAGCGGCCAGGCGGATGGTGGAGGCGGCGGGGCAGGACTGTACCCACCCGGGCCTGCACGACAGTTATGCCGCCGCGTTCCTGGCCTGGGCCAGGGTCAGCCATCTGCGCTTCGGCCCGTCGGAGGAGGAGAACCGGGCCTTCGCGCTGGCCTTCTGGCCCGATCCGCGCGGGCGGACGGCGAGTGCGATCCGCAAGATGCTGGCGGATGGCAAC
The DNA here is from genome assembly GCF_965228755.1 of Roseovarius sp. Taxonomy (GTDB): domain Bacteria; phylum Pseudomonadota; class Alphaproteobacteria; order Rhodobacterales; family Rhodobacteraceae; genus Roseovarius. Next base: position 225,935 of record NZ_CBDDIG010000009.1, on the reverse strand, counting down.
GAGGATGTGCTTTCGCCGGAGGCCTATGCCGACATGTCGATCGCGGCGCGTGGGTTCTATGCGCTGGATTATCTGTTGCACGAGGAGGAGCTGGCGGAGATCGGCACGCCGGACTACCGCTGCGCGCTGGTACGGACGGTCGTGGCGGATATCCACGGCACGACGGGCGAGCTGGCCGAGGCGTGGGAGGGTTTTGCGCCGATGCTGACCGAGCCGGGCGGTGACAGCCCCTACCGGACCGAGGAGGAGGTGTTGCAGGTGCTCTACAAGTCGGCCGGCACCGGCCTGGAATTCGCCGTGGACATGCGGCTCGGGCGGCCCTTGGGCACGTTCGAGCGGCCCCGCCCGAACTGGGCCGAGGCGTATCGATCAGGGCTGAGCCTGGCGCTGTTGCAGGCGGCGGTGCGCGGCGCGGGCGGCTTGGCGGTGCGGCTGGCCGAGGGGGATGCGGCGTTGCAGGCGCGGCTGACGGCGGAGCTCGAGGATTTTCACGACAGTGCCGATGCGCTGGACGATCCGGTTTTTGCCTCGGTGGCCGAGCCGGCGGGCCGGTTCCGGGTGGAATCGCTGCAGGCCGACCTGCAGGAGGTGCGGGAGATCGTGCAGGGGGCGCTTGGCCCGGCGCTGGGCGTGTCGGCGGGGTTCAACGCGATGGACGGGGATTGATGGCCGGGGCCACGCGGCGCGGGTTCCTTGCCGGGTTGCTGGCCTCCGGGCTGGTTCCCCGTGCAAGCTGGGCCGATGCGGGCAACCCCGCCTACCTTGCGGCGGCGAGGCTGCCTTCGGGGGTGTTCGCGCTGGTCGGGCTTGGCGCGGCCGGAGAGCGGCTGTTCGAGATCCCGCTGCCGGGGCGCGGCCATGCGGCGGTGGCGCATCCCAGCCGGCCTCTGGCGGTGGCCTTCGCCCGGCGGCCCGGGCAGTTTGCCTTGGTGATTGACTGTGCGAGCGGCGAGACGGTGCGGCGGCTGGATACGCCGGAGGGGTTTCACTTTTACGGGCACGGGGCGTTCTCGGCGGATGGTGCGACCCTTTTCACCACCGAGAACGACTACGAGACCGGTCGCGGGATGATCGGGATCTGGGATGCCGCGGGCGAGTTCGCGCGGTTGGGGGCCATGCCGTCGGGCGGGCTCGGGCCGCATGAGCTGCGGTTGATGCCGCCTGGCGAGACGCTGGTTGTGGCGAACGGCGGGATCGAGACGCATCCGGAAGCCGGGCGGCAGAAGCTGAACATTCCGACGATGCGGCCGAACCTGAGTTACCTGGCCTTCGATGGGACGTTGCTGGACCAGGTGGAGCCGCCCGAGGCGTGGCACAAGAATTCCATCCGCCATATCGCGGTGCGGGGCGACGGGCTGGTGGCCATCGCCTGCCAGTGGCAAGGGGCGATGGGGGAGGTGCCGCCGCTTCTGGCGACGCATCGGAGGGGCGGGGCGTTGGCGTTTCACGGGTTCGGGCCGGGGGTGGAAAGTGACCTGCAAGGCTATCTTGGCAGCGTCGCGTTTTCCGGCAGCGGCGAGGAGATCGCCGTTACCGGCCCGCGCGGAGGGATGGCGGTGGTCACCGATGCCGAGGGCCGGGTGGCGCGGCGGCTGGACCAGCGCGACATCTGCGGCGCGGCGCCGGGGGCGGGCGGGTTCGTGTTCACCACCGGTGAGGGGTGGGTGCTGGCCGATAGCGGCGGGCCGCGCGAGTTGGCCCGGCATGATTGCGCGTGGGACAATCACCTGGTGCCCGTCGGCTGAGAGGCTTCAGCGTTCGGCCTGTTCGAGCTGGGCCAGGAAGCGCTTTGCGTAGGCGTGTTCCAGCGCCGGGGTATAGCCTGTCTCGCGCGTCTGGCGGAGGAGGGTCAGGCCATCCTCGGTACGGCCCTGCGCGATGTCGCGCATGGCGGCGTAGAACAGCGCCTCGGTCAGCAGTTCCTCGCGGGGGAGGCCGATCTTCGACAGGGCGTGGCCGTCGAATTGCGCGGGGTCCTGCAGGACGCCTATCAGGTGAGCCAGCCGGTAGCCTTCCACCTCTTTCCCCAGTGCGGCGGCCAGCAGGACCTCGCGCCAGACGTCGGCGTCCTCGAGGGCGAGGCGCCTGTCCCACGTGGTGGGATCGACCCGCTGCCAGTTGCGCCGCAGGAGGGCCGGCGCGCCGGCGAGGTCACCGCCCTGCGCGTAGAGCATCAGGGACACAAGCCGGGCATAGGGGTGATCGACGCGGTCGGTGACGGTGCGGGCGACGGTCTGCCAGTCCTGGTGGCGGTAGAGCACCTGGGCTGCGGCGCGCCAGAGCCAGGGGGCGGCGCAGGAGCCGGTATAGTCCTGGAGGCAGTCGGTGTCGCGGGGCAGGGCGACCATGGCGGGCAGGAGGGCTTCGCCGGTGCCCGCCTCGATGGCCTGCGCCAGGTGCAGGGCGTGCAGGTTGGCGAGGTTGGCGGGGTCGACCGAGGCCACGTCGGCGGCCGAGAGGGCGTCTTCAATGAGCGCGCGGGCGGCGTCGGGGCCGTCCTGTGCCGCGGTGACCTGTGTCAAGGCCGGCAGGACGGCGAAGCGGAAGGCGGGGTGGCCCATGGCGCGGTTGAGGTGGGCTTTGGCGTCGCCGTCGCCCGCCGCCTGGGCCACGAGGCCGCGCAGGAAGCTGACATAGGCGGCGTACCAGTCGGCCTTCGGCCCGGCGTAGTCGGGTGCCAGGCCTCGCGCCGCCTGGAAGAGGTCGAGCATGGCGGTGACGCGCTCGCGGTCGGCGGGGGCATTGGAGGTGGCGAGCGCCTCGGCGGCGAAGAGGCCGATTTCGGGTTTGCCGGCCTGTTCGGCCAGCGCCATCACCCGGCGCATGCAGGGGCGGGTGTCGATCCGGTCATAGCAGTCGGTGGCCAGCGCCTGTCCGAGCGCGTCCGTGCGAGCGGGGTCGTCGATGCGGGAGGTGCCGCCTTGCAGGAAGCGTTGGCCCACCGCCAGCGCGCCGGGGGTTTCCGAGAGGGGATCGTGCCGCTGCCAGATGGTGCGGCCGAGCCAGAGGGCCTCTTCCGGGTCGAGATCGTCCTCGGCGCGGAGGGTGGCGGCGTAGGCAATCGCCGCGTCGAGCCAGTCGCGCGTGCCGGCCTTGTCCTGTGCGGCGAGGCGGCAGAGGCCGAAGAGGGTGCTGTCGTCGGGGGCTGGGTTCGTGGCCAGGACGAGGTCGAGCTGTTGGATGCCGAGCTGGCCGAGATCGGGCCGGGTGGGGGCGCGGCAGTCGTCGCGCAGGCGGTCGGCCAGCATGGCGGGGGCGGCGTTGGCATAGGCGGTGAGGAAGCTGTCGCGGGCGGCTTCGGGGTCCTGCGTGATGGCGCGTTCGAAGGCTGCCTTGGCGGCCGGGATGTCGTCGGCCAGCAGATGCGCCACGCCATCGGCGACGGCCGCGGTGGTGGCCGATTCCTGTGCGGTGGACGCGCCGGGCCCTGCCGCCCGGTCGGAAAGGTCGCGCCAGAGGGCGAGGTGGGCCTCGCCATCCGATACACCATGCGCCGCGACGGAGAAGACCAGCGCGCCCAGCAGCCAGTCGAACCGGGGCAGGTGGGCCGCATCGGCCCCGTCGGGGCGCGCGCCGGAGGTTTCGTGCCGGACGAGCCCGGCCACGAGCTGCATCAGGTCGGTATGGGCGAAGGTCTCCAGCGCCCAGCGCTTGCGGCCCGGCGCGGCGCTGTCGAGATAGCCGGCCATGTCATGCGGAAAAACGAAGCGGGCCGGGTCGGACAGCACGCGGGTTTCCAGCGCCCGGAAGACGGCCTCGATGGTGGCGGCGGGGTCGTCGGTGTCGGGGGTGAGGGGCTCTGTCCAGTCGCTGTCGAGGATCTCGACCGCCACGTCCCCCGGCCCCAGCCGCGCGTCGGAGCGGACGGCGATGTCGAGCGTGACCAGCCCGGTTTTCCGCCGGAGCCGGTCGAGCGTGGCGTCGCGGGTGTCGAGGAAGGCGTCGGAGAGTTGTAGCGTGCGGTCGCGGTAGATGGCCTGGGCCACGGGGTGCCAGGCCTCGAAGGGCTGGCCGGCCTCGGGCGTGGGCAGCAGAAGGCGGACGGGGGCGGTCAGCGGATCGGTTGTCTCGCGGCTGGTACCTGAGACGCTCTCCTCCGAGTCGGCGGCGCGGAGCGTGACACGCTCGGCCCGGTCCGGCGCGATCGAGGCGGGGGCCGAGGGGCGGCTGTAGGCGGATTGCCCGAAACTGCCCGCGGCGAAGGGGTCGTTCTCCTCGCTCAGCGCCGCCACCTCGCGCGTGCGGCGGATGGGCCCGTGCATGTAGAGCCCCGCCTGCCAGCCCGCCCCCTCATGCGCGGCGGCCATGTCGATCTCGCGTGCGCCGGGGCCGTGGCTGGCGATCAGGCCGAGGCTGAAGAGCATGTCGTCGAGCGAATGCCCCGCGTCGAGCCAGGCCAGCATGTCCTCGCGCACATGCGGCCCGCGGATGGCGAGGTATTCGTTGACGGTGACGTCATAGGCCTCGGGGAAGCGGCGGAAGAAATAGTCGACCGCCGCCGTGTCGAGCACGATTTGCGGGTCGTCGACGATGAGGTTGCCGAGGAGCAGGGTGAAATCGGCGCCGGGCGGCAGCACGCGGCTGCCCGCCTCTCGGTCGCGCCCGGCATTCCAGATCGGCACGCTCCAGTCGGGCACGTAATAGTGGTCGGGCGAGCCGGTCACCGCCTCGGCGGGGGCGAAGCTGGCGCGGTTGGCCTCGAAGAAGGTCTTCAGGTCGTCGCTGTCGAGCTTGGAGGCGTCGAGGATATGGCGCCCGTCGGTCTCGGGCAGCATGGCGTCGAACACCACCTCGCCCGCGCGGCGTATCACCACGCGGCGGGGCGGGAAGGCCGGGTTCTCGACCAGTTGCAGGAAGCCCGGCACCGGCAGGCCCCATTCCCCGGCGATCCGGTCGGCGCGCGGGCGCCAGAGGATCGGGAAGAGCTCTGCATCGACGCCTCGTTCGGAGGAGTATTCCAGCTCGAACACGCTGCTTTCCGGCGCATCCAGCGCCTCGAGCGCGAAATCGGCGATGGCGTATTCGGGGTCGACCGTCGTTTGCGCGGAACTCAGCACCCGGCGGAGGATGGCGAAGCGGTCCTCGCGGGTGCGGGCGTAGGGATCCTGCAGGATGTAATAGGTGAAGCTTTCCAGCGTGCTGATGTCCTGCGCCTGCATGGCGGCGGCGACGCGTTCGTCGAATCCGGCCTCGCGCTCGGCCACCATGCGGCGTTCGGATTGCTGCCATGACCAGACGCCGAGCCCGACCGCCGCCACGGCCACGCCCGCGGCGATGGAGGTGGTCAGGATGCCCCGGCGCCGCAGCCGGGTGCAGGCGGCGAGATAGGCCCGGTCGGTGCTGTCCAGCCGGTCGCGGTAGCGGGGGTTGGCCAGCAGGGCGCGCGCTTCGGCGAGGCGCTGGCCGCGATGGGTCAGGAGGCTGGCGTTGCGGCCCGACTGCTCCCAAGCGCGGGTGGCATCGCCGATCCCGCGCAGGGTGGCGATGCGGGCGATCTCGGGCTCCAGCCAGGCCTGCATCCGGTCCCACTCGCGGAAGAGCGCCTCGTGCGCGACCTCGACCGTCGCCTCCTCGCCCACGCCGCGGCGGACGATGAGGCGCCAGGCCTCGAACTGGCGCAGAAGCGCCTGCTCCTCGGGGGAAAACCCGGCCCAGAGCGCGGTGCGCCGTGTGGCCTTGCCGTCGGCATCGACATCGACGAGGGCCGGGATGAAGCAGGTTTCGGCAAGGGCCGCGCGGTCCTTCTGTTGGCCGGGCGGCGGGCCGGTGTCGTCGCCCGGCGCAACGCCCGCCAGGGCACGTTCGGCGGCGTCGCGTAGCAGGCCCGAAAGGCGGCCAAGGCGCTGGTAATCTTCCAGCAGCAATTCCTTGTCGGCGCTGAACTGGTCCCACAGGCGCTGCAGCGCGAAGGCCAGAAGCGGCAGCGCGTCGCGCTCGGGGGAGTCGTCCATCAGCGCGTCGACCAGCTCGGGCGCGAGGTGGACGCCGTAGCGGGCGGCGGGTTGTTCCATCACGTCGCTGAACCGGAAGGGCGGCATCTGGCGCAGGTCGTAGCCGCGGGTCTTGAGTTGGCCGAAGCCGGGATGGGCCTGCAGGTCGGGCAGGCGGTCGGCGCGGATGGTCATGGCGGTCATCCAGCCGCGACGGCCCTCGCCGGCGGCGGCGAGGCAGGCGATGAGCCTTGCGGCCGCGGGGCTGTCGTCGCGCAGCAGCTCCTCGACCTGATCAACGCTGATGAGGATGGTCGCGCCGGGGGAACCGGCGGCGGTGCGGAGTTTCTCGGAGAGGCGGTCGAGGGTGTTGCCGAGGGCGTCGTCCCCGGTGCCGGCGGCCAGCGCGCCTTCCAGCGTGGCGCGGATCTCGCCCGGTGCCTCGGCCGCGCCGTGATCGGCCAGCGTTTGCGAGATCGCCCGCGCGAAGCCGTCGAGCGGGTCGATGCCGGGGTGGAAGACGCGCAGCGGCAGCCAGGATCGCGGCTCGCGCCTGAGCCGCGGGAGGATACCGGCCTTGAGGAACGAGGATTTGCCCGCCCCCGACACGCCAAGGATGGCCAGCGGCCGCCGGTCGGCATTGGCGCGCATCGAGCGCAGCTCCTCGATCGCCTCGGCAATCTCGCGCGAGCGGCCGTAGAAGATCGCGGCGTCGGCATCGCGATCGCCGAAGGAGACGAGGCCGGGGAAGGGCGTGGGCCGAGCGGCGGGGTCGATCGAAAACGCCGTCGGGTCGAGGCCGATCTCGGACTGTGCGCCGAAGGCCCGCAGGCTGCGGGCCAGCAGGTCGGCGGTGCCCGGATCGCGGGAGAGGTCGATCGTGCCGTCGGGGGCCAGCGCGCCGCGCAGGTCGATCCCTTGCGTTTCCGCCAGCACCCGGCCCAGCCGCCTTGCCGGTTCGCCGGTGCCGGGCGCGTCGATGTCGACGAAGAACAGCGGCAGGATGCTCTTGCCCATGTACCACGCCGCCTGGAACTCGTTGAAACAGTCCGAGGAGGTGAGCCAGTTTTCCGTCAGCACGCAGATCACCACCCGGCAGGCGGCGGCCTGGTCGCGGAGGCGGTCTGTCCAGTTGTCGCCGCCGAGGATGTCGAGATGGTCGACGAAGGTGTCGCGGAAGCCGTTCTCGTGCAGCCACCGCAACAGGTCGCCGGTCAGGGCGTCGTCCTTGGTTGCGTGGCTCAGGAACACAGTCGCCATGGCGCGCGCGACCCCCCTCTTTTTCCAAGACAGCCACAGCCGCGGCTTGGTTTCAAGTCTAACGTGGGCGGGGAGAATTTCCGTCGGACGGAAAAAAGGCCCGCCATTTGGCGGGCCAGTTGCTCAGGGAGGGGAGGGAGGTTCAGGGATGGATCAGTAGCACTGCCACAGGGTGACCCAGTTGCCGTAGTAGTCGTAGACGGTGACCCATTCGCAGTAATAGGCGGTGTCGAAGCTTTCGGTCTCGGTGACGGTTTGCGAGGCGGCCGGGGCGGCGAGGGATGAGGTGTCGATGTCGAAGCTGTCGGAGATGGAGGCGTTTGCGGTGGCTGCGACGGTGGCGAAGAGGGCGGCGGTGATGAGTTTCTTGAACATTGTGTTGGTCCTTTCGGTGTGGTGTTGTGTTTGTGGCGTGATTGCCGTGTTTCGATGGTGTAGTTATGACACCAACAATAAGTGTTGTAAAGACACTTAATGGGCTTGCGGGGTGATGCTGACGTAAGTTATTGAAAATCAAGGATTCATTTTCGTGATTTTTCGAGCCAACGCGCAGTTTCGGGCCCATTGACTGCCGCGACTCGCCTCACCGGATCGCTCGGAAGCGGCCGATTCCCCCGCGTTTCCCGCTCCATTTCGCAAGGAATTGCCGCGAAAAGCGTGTTTACACCGCCAGCGCCCCTATATAGTGTCGGCAATACACATAGAGGTGAGCATGACCTATCAATACGAGTATCCGCATCCCGCTGTCACAACCGACACGGCGGTGTTTTCCATTATCGAGGGGCGGCTCAACGTGGCCCTGATCGAGCGGGGCGGGGAGCCCTACAAGGGGCATTGGGCCCTGCCGGGCGGGTTCGTCCAGATGGACGAGGACCTCGAGACCGGCGCGCGGCGCGAGCTGGCCGAGGAGGCCGGGGTGACGCCCGCGCAGCTGGAAGGGCTGCCGTTCCTGCAGCTGGGTGCCTATGGCCGGCCCGACCGCGATCCGCGCGAGCGGGTGATTACGGTTGTGTTCCTGACGCTGGTGCCGATGGACCGGCTGAAGCTGGTGGCCTCGACCGACGCGGCGCGGGCGGAGTGGTTTTCCTTCGATGCGCTGCCGGAGCTGGCCTTTGATCATGCGAAGATCCTCGAGGATGCGCGGCGCGCGCTGGCAAAGCTGGTGTCGACCGACCTGGGCGAGGATGCCTCGGTGGTGTTTTCGTTCCTGCCCGAGGAGTTCACCCTGTCACAGGCGCAGGTGGCCTTCGAGACGATCAAGGGCGAGCCGCTGGAGAAGCGGAATTTCCGCAAGTGGATCAATTCGCATTGGGATCTGGAAGATCTGGAGAAGAAGACCACCGGCGGGCGGCATCGGCCGGCGAGCCTTTACAAGCTGAAGGGGCCGCGGAAGGCGGCTTGACTGGGGGCAGGCGCCGCGCATCGGCGCGCCCTTGGCGCGGCGATCCGACGTTGGTGATGGGCAGTTTATGCCTGCCAAGTACATCCGTCACTCGAGCGTGGTGCTTGCGTCTGCCAAATCGCCGTGCCGTCGGGGCGGCCCGGCGATGCGCGGCGCCTCAGACCCCGAGCCAGCGCGTATGCGCCTCGTCATCCCTGGCCAGCGCAGCCGCATCGCCGCGCCAGACGATCTGGCCGCGGCCCATCAGGCTGATGTCGTCGGCGAGCCCGAGGGCGAAGTTCAGGTTCTGCTCGACCAGCAGGATGGTCAGACCCGACGCCTTCAGCTCCTTCAGCTTGCCGAAGATCTGCTGGATGATGATCGGCGCCAGCCCCTCGGTCGGTTCGTCGAGCATCAGGATGCGGGGTGCGGCCATCAGGGCGCGGCCCACCGCCAGCATCTGCTGCTCGCCGCCCGATAGCTCGTGCCCGCCATTGTTCAGCCGGTCGGCGAGGTTGGGGAAGAAGGCCACGACCTTCTCGACCGTCCAGTCCGACCCCGGCCCGGCCAGCCGGCCGGCGAGTTCGAGGTTCTCGCGCACCGTCAGGGCGCCGAAGATGTCCCGCGTCTCGGGCACGTAGGCCACGCCCATGCGGGCGATGTCATAGGGCAGCTTGCCCGAGATCTGCTGGCCGGCCAGCGTGACCCGGCCTGCCGTCACCGGCAGTTGACCGATCACCGATTTCAGCGTGGTCGACTTGCCCACCCCGTTCCGGCCCAGCAGCGCGTGGACCGTGCCCTCGCGCACCTTCAGATCGAGCCCGTGCACCACGCGGGTCTCGCCATAACCGGTCTCGATCCCTTCCAGCTCAAGCATCCTGCTGCCAGTCCCCCAGGTAGATGTCGCGCACGACCGGGTTGCCGCGCGTCTCGTCCGGTGTGCCCTCGAACACCACCTCGCCGAAATTCAGCACGGTGATCCGGTCGGCCACGTCGAAGGCGAGGTCCATGTCATGTTCGATGATCAGCACGGTGAGGTCTTCGGGCAGCGATTTCAGCAGCCGGTGGAAGCCCTCGATCATGGAGGGGCCGACGCCCGAGGTGGGCTCGTCCATGAGCAGGAGTTTCGGCCTTGTCGCCAGCGCGATGCCCACCTCGAGCTGCCGCCGGTTGCCGTAGGAGGCGGCCTTGACCGGCGTGTCGAGCAGGTCGGTGAGCGAGACCAGCTCGGCGGCTTCCTCGACCGCCTCCTTCACGCCCCGGTCGCGGAAGCTGTCCTTGACCAGCCAGGCGATCTTGCCCTGTGCGGCGGCGGCGGCCAGCGTCAGGTTCTCGCGTACGGTGAGGTCCTCGAAGAGGTTGTTCTTCTGGTAGCTGCGCGAGAGGCCCATGCGCGAGCGCTGGCTGACGCTCATGCCGGAGATCGAGGTGCCGCCCACGAGGATGTCGCCCGCCGTGGGCTTCAGCTCGCCCACCAGCAGGTTGAAAAGCGTGGTCTTGCCCGCGCCGTTGGGCCCGAGGATGACACGGCGTTCGCCCTTCTCCAGCTTGAACGAGACGTTGCGCGTGACCTGCAGCCCGCCGAAGGCCTTGGAGAGGTTCAGGACGTCAAGCATTCTGCGCCGCCCCCCTGGCCTTGCGCCGGGCCATCCAGTGCTCGATCTGGCCGTAAAGGCCGCGCCCGCCCGCCAGCACCGTGGCGATCAGGACGAGGCCCACGACGATGTGCCAGTGGTCGGTATGGCCGCTCAGCTCGTGCTTGAGCAGGACGAAGGCGATGGCGCCGATCATCGGCCCGATCAGCGTGCCGAGCCCGCCGAGGATCACCACGATCAGCGCCTCGCCCGACACGGTCCAGAACAGCAGTTCGGGCGAGATGTACTGGATATGCTGGCCCGCGATGATGCCGGCGACGCCCGCCAGCAGGCCGGAGAAGCCCATGGCGCGGGCGCGGTGGATGATGGTGCTGACGCCGATGGCGCGCATCCGCGGCTCGTTGGAGTGGATGCCGCAGAGGGTGCGGCCGAAGGCCGAGCGCATGACCCAGGCGGCGGCCACGTAGCAGAGCAGCACCAGCAACAGGGCGTAGAGCGCGAAGGGCAGCGACTTGTTCATGGCGATGCCGGCCCAGTCGAAATCGAACCGTGGCAGGCCGCCCATCCCGTCATCGCCGCCCAGCCAGCGGGATTTGAAGATCACGGTATAGGCCATCTGCCCGAAGGCGAGGGTGGCCATGATGAAATATATGCCGGTGGTGCGGGCGGTGATCCAGCCGACGACGGTGCCGAACACCGCCGCCGCCGCCAGCGCCGCCACGGCGGAGGGCAGGGCGGGAAAGCCCAGCTTGGCCGTCAGGATGCCGTAGGTGTAGGCCGAGACGCCCATGATGGCGCCGTGGCAGAGCGAGACCATGCCGCCGAAGCCCGCCACCACGTCGATGCTGATGGCGAGGATGGCGAGGATGGCGATTTCGACCACGATCTCGCGGGCGAAATAGCCGCCGTAGATGGCGTAGAGGGCCAGGGCCACGAGTGCGAAGACGAGGACGATGGAGCGGGTCGGGGTCTGGTGGAACATGGCCTCAGGTCCCTCGCGCCGGGATCAGCCCTTGCGGGCGCAGGACAAGGATGGCGGCCAGCAGCAGGTAGCTTGCCACCGCCGCGAAGCTTGGCAGGAAGGCCGCGCCGACGGTTTCGATCAGGCCGACGATGAGCGAGCCCGCGATGGCGCCCTGAAGGCTGCCCAGCCCGCCGATGACGACGACGATCAGCGTCGGGATCAGGATCGAGATGCCCATGCCCGTGGTGGCAGAGAAGACCGGCGCGGCGACCACGCCCGCGAGCCCCGCCAGCGCGCAGCCGACGCAGAACACCGCGAAGAAGAGGCGGCCCACGTTGATGCCCATCGCGGCGGCCATGTCGCCGTTCTCCACGCTGGCGCGGATCATCGCGCCGATCTGGGTGCGGGCCAGCACGAGCCACAGCACGGCCATGACCACCGCGCCGAGGCCGATGATGAAGAGCCGGTAGGTCGGGTAGGAGACGCCCAGCAGGTTCGAGGTGCCCGACAGCCCTGCCGGCGCGCTGAGCCCCAGCGCCACGTCGCCCCAGCCCAGCCGGGCGATGTCGAGGAAGACGAAGATCAGCCCGAAGGTGACCAGCACCTGGTTCATCGGGCCCGCCCCGCGCAGCCGGTCGATCAGGGTGAAGTAGAGCAGCGCGCCGATCGCCGTCACCCCCAGCGGGGCGAGGATGAACGCGCCCCAGTAGCTGCCGGTCAGGGCCGCTGCCGAGATGCCCAGGTAGGCGCCCATCATGTAGAGCGCCCCGTGGGCGAGGTTGACGAAATGCAAGAGCCCGAAGATCACCGTCAGCCCGATCGAGAGCAGGAACAGCAGCATCGAGTATTGCAGTGCGTTCAGGAACTGTAGAACCCAGAAACCCGCATCCATGACCGGCCCCTTTTCACCCCGGGTTGATCTGCAGAAACCTCGCCCCCGAACCCGCAATGGCCGGGGGCGAAATCGTGCGTGGCCGTCAGTCGAGCTGGCAGCCGTGCGGTTCGTCGCGGACGGCCTCGATCGTGCCCAGGATCTTCTGGGTCAGGCCGTCGCCTTCCTTCACCGTCTCGTAGATATAGACGTCGTGGACGATGTTGTTGGTGGCGGCGTCGATCTCGACCGGGCCGCGGGGGCTGTCGAATTTCAGGCCGCGCAGCGCCTTGGCGATGGATTCGCGGTCGCTGGCGCCCGAGTCGATGGCGGCCATCAGCGCCTTGGCGGCGTCGTAACCCTGGATGGTGAATTCCGACGGAGCCTTGTCATGGGCGGCCTTGTAGGTTTCGACGAAGGCGTTGTTGATCTCGTTGTCGACCGTCGGGACATAGTGCAATGCCGCGATCACGCCCACGGCTGCATCGCCTTCGGCGGCCACGTAGAGCGGCGAGGTCACGAAGCCCGAGCCGTAGAGCGGCAGGTCTTCCTTGAGGTCGAACGAGCCGTATTGCTTGACGAAGCTGATGGCTTCGCCGCCCGCGTAGAACACGAAGAGCGCCTCGGCGCCCGACGACTTGGCGTTGGTGAGGTAGGGGCCGAAATCGCTGGTCTGGCCGAAGGGCGTGAATTCGCCGCCGACGACCTCGCCACCGCCCTCGGTGAATTTCTGGGTGAAGGCCTCTACCATCTGGTGGCCGGCGGCATAGTCGGGGGCGAGGGTGTAGGCCGTCTTGACGCCCTGTTCGGCCAGCCATTCGCCCATCGGACCCGAAACCTGACGGTTCGAGAAGGAGACCCGCGAAATGTAGGGCGAACAGTTCTCGCCCGTCGCCTCGTCATTGCCGGCGTTGGCGACGATCAGCGGCACCTCGGCGCCATCGACGAAATCGCGCACGGCGCCCAGCACGCCCGAGGAGACGAGCCCCATGATCACGTCGACCTCGTCTTCCAGAACCAGCTTGCGGGCCTTGGCCAGGCCGACCGGCGGCTTGGCCTCGGTGTCTTCCTTGACGATTTCGAATTCGCCGGTGCGACCGGCCTCTTCCAGCGCCATGTTGAAGCCGAGGGTGATCTCGTTGCCGAGCGCCGCGTAGGTGCCGGAATAGGGCAGAAGCACGCCGACCTTGGTCTGTGCGCTGGCGCCTGTCACGGCGAGCAGTGATGCCGCCGCAGCGGCCAGAAACAGTTTCTTCATTGGTATCCTCCCTAACGATATCCTTCCCGAGACTACGGGCAGGTATCGATTCCTGTCTATGCAAAAAAGTGCAGATTGTAAAGGTGAATGTTGCAATATTGCGCAACAAGTGCATTATACGTCCAAACCGCTCTATTCGATTCTGTCGTGGCCAATTCGGGAGGAGGCGCGCATGTCGCAGGAACGTTTCGAGGCCCTGGTCGGCGAGGTGGCGGAGGCCATCGAGGGCAGGCCGCTCGATGCCGGTCTGGCCGGGTATCTTAACAGGACATGGCCCAAGGACGGGCCCGAATTCGCCGAGCTGCGCGAGCTTTGCGCCGAGGGCGAGCGGGAGGGCTGGCTGATGTCGCGCGAGGCAGGCGGCATCCGCTTTGGCCGGGCGGTGAAGCCCGGCGGCGCGGCGGGGGATTTCAGCGTCGACGTGGTGCGCATGAAGGACGTGCGCGGGCCGCATCACATCCACCCCACGGGCGAGATCGGCGCGGTGATGGGCCTTGACGGCCAGCCGCATTTCGACGGGTTCGCCGAGGGCTGGTATGTCTACGAGCCCGGCACCGACCATCACCCCACGGTGACCGGCGGCGATGCCTACGTGCTCTACCTGCTGCCGCAGGGCGCGATCGAGTTTACCGGCAAGTAGGCCGGGCACGCCGGGCCCCGCGCCCGGCGGACGGGAGGAGGACCGAAGATGAACGATAATGCCGCAGTCTATTTCGTGGACCGCCACATCGAGGAGGGCCGCGCCGACAAGGTGGCCTTCCGCGAGGCCGACGGTGCGAAGCGCAGCCTGACCTACGGGCAACTCGCCAAGGAGGCCGCCCGTTTCGGCGGGGCGCTGGAGCGGCACGGCGTGCGGCGGGAGGAGCGGGTCGCGATGATCGTGCAGGACCAGATCGAGTTCCCGGTGATCTTCTGGGGCGCGCTCAAGGCCGGGGCCATCCCGGTGCCGCTCAACACGCTTTTGTCGACGCAGGTCTATGACAGCATCCTCAGCGACAGCCGCGCCTCGATCCTCGTGGTGTCGCAATCGCTGTGGGAGACGGTGGCCCCGGCGGTGCAGGACAACCGCTACCTGCGCGCCGTGGTGGTGATCGGCGATGCGCCCGAGGGGTCCGAGAATTACCAGGCCTTCTGCAAGGGCGCGCCCGAGATCGAAACGGTCGAGGCCAGCGCGGACGAGCTGGCCTTCTGGCTCTACTCTTCCGGTTCCACCGGGGCGCCCAAGGGTGTGCGGCATGTCCATTCCAGCCTGCAGGCCACCGCCGAGTGCTTCTCGCGCGATGTGCTGGGGATCACCGAGGATGATACGGTCTATTCCGTCGCCAAGATGTTCTTTGCCTACGGGTTGGGCAATGCCATGTCCTTTCCGATGTCGGTGGGGGCGACCACGGTGATCGCCGCCGGGCGGCCGACGCCCGATCTGGTCTTCCGGATCATGAAGGAGGAGAAGCCGACGATCTTCTGCGGGGTGCCGACGCTTTATGCCGCGCTGGTGGCCGAGCAGGAGAAGGCGGGCACGAAGCCCGATCATCGCATCCGCCTCTGCACCTCGGCGGGCGAGGCGCTGCCGCGTGAGGTGGGCGAGCGGTGGCACCGCCTCTGGGGCGCGCATATCGTCGATGGCGTGGGCTCGACCGAGATGCTGCATATCTTCCTGTCGAACCGTCCCGACGACATCGTCTATGGCACCTCTGGCACGGCGGTGCCCGGTTACGAGGTGCGGCTGGTGGATGAGCACGACGAGGAGGTGGCCGAGGGCGAGGTGGGCGAGCTGCTGGTGCGTGGCCCGTCGAGCGCCGAGGGCTACTGGAACCGCCGGCACAAATCCATGTCGACCTTTGCCGGGCACTGGACCCGCACGGGCGACAAGTACGAGCGCACGCCGGAGGGGCGGTACGTCTATTGCGGGCGGACCGACGACATGTTCAAGGTCTCGGGCATCTGGGTCAGCCCTTTCGAGGTGGAGCAGACGTTGGTGGAGCATCCCTCGATCCTCGAGGCGGCGGTGATCGGCCGGGCCGACGAGCAGGACCTGATCAAGCCCGCCGCCTACGTCGTGCTGAAGGAGGGGGCCGAGAAGGTGGATGCCGAGACGCTGAAGGGCTTCGTGAAAGACAAGATCGGCATGTGGAAATACCCCCGCTGGATCGAGGTGGTCGACGAGTTGCCGAAAACGGCCACCGGCAAGATCCAGCGTTTCAAACTGAGGGAGAGCGCGTGATGGTCATCGACTGGAACGCCGGCAAGGGCACGCTGACGGCGGGTGGCAAATCGCTGGAATGGGCCGCGTTTGGCGCGGCGCCGGGCGAGAACCCCGTGATCGTCATGCTGCATGAGGGGTTGGGGTGTCTCGCCCTCTGGCGCGACTTCCCCGAGCGGGTGGCGCAGGCCACTGGCTGCCCCGTCTTCGCCTTTTCGCGGGCGGGCTATGGCCAGTCGGACCCGGCCGATCTGCCCCGGCCGCTGGATTACATGACGCGCGAGGCGGTCGATGTGCTGCCCGACGTGCTGGATGCGCTGGGCGAGGGGCCGGTGATCCTGTTCGGGCATTCCGACGGGGCGACGATTGCCGCCGAGTATGCCGGACGGGTCGAGGATTACCGGGTGCGCGGGCTGATCCTGATGGCGCCGCATTTCTTTACCGAGGAGATGGGGCTGGCCGAGATCGCCAAGGCGCGGGAGGCGTTCGCGACGGATGATCTGAAGGACCGAATGGCCAAGTATCACCGTGATCCCGAGGCGACCTTCCGGGGCTGGAACGACGCCTGGCTCGATCCCGGGTTCAAGGTTTGGAACGTGGCCGAGGTGATCGACTACCTGCGCATCCCGTCGCTGGTGATCCAGGGGCGCGAGGACCAGTATGGTACGCTGGCGCAGGTCGAGGAGGTCGAGACCCGCAGCTATGCACCGGTCGATACGGCCGTGATCGACGCGTGCCGGCACTCTCCGCACATGGACCAGCCCGAAAGGACGCTCGAGGCGGTGGCCGAGTTCACCGCGCGCCTGACCCGGATCGAGGCGGCGGAGGTCGAGGTCGCGTGAGCGGCGCGCCGTGAACCGCTCACCGGCATTGACCCTGCCGCCCCGGCCCTATCTTCCGGGTCAGACCGAGCGGCCCGACGAGGCGATTTTCGAGCCGCTGAAGGAGGGGCTTGCGCCTGCGATGACACCGCAGGAAATGGCGCAGAGCGCGGCGTTCCTCGGCGGCCGGGAGGCGTTTGCACAGGGCTATTTCTGGGAGGCCCATGAGCTGTGGGAGGCCGTATGGATGGTCCTGCCGCCTGCCAGCGCCGAGCGGCACCTGCTGCAGGGGCTGATCCAGCTGGCCAATGGCGGGCTGAAGGCGCGGATGGGCCGCGAGAATGCCGCCCGCCGGATCGCCGCACTGGCCGACACGGCCCTGCGCGAGGCCTTCCTGCAGGGGCAGGAGAGGCTGATGGGGCTGGGCCGTGCGGAGGTGCAGGAGATGAGGAATCAGGCGCTGAGATATGCTGGTTGAGGGTGTGTGCAAAATAATGCTAGATACGCTCGTGTCGGCACTCATATGCCGAAACTCAAAGAAATAAGGGGTTACATCGTGCATAAAACACGGGCTTTGCGGTTTACATGCCCACCCGTAAGCACTATGATGCAACTTAACGCACAAGCAGGATTGGCTCGAACCGGGAGGACGCCGCGGTGACCAAGATGATAGATTTCCGAACAGACCCGTCGAAATACCGCCACTGGCGTGTCGAGTATGACGGCGACGTTGCCAACCTCTTCATGGATGTCGACGAGGATGGCGGGTTGTTCGACGGCTACCAGCTCAAGCTGAACTCCTATGACCTCGGGGTCGATATCGAGCTGGCGGATATCGTCCAGCGGATGCGGTTCGAGCATCCGGAGGTGAAGGTGGTCGTCATGCAATCGGGCAAGGAGAAGGTGTTCTGCGCCGGTGCCAATATCCGGATGCTGGGCGGCGCGGCGCACAGCCACAAGGTCAATTTCTGCAAGTTCACCAACGAGACGCGCAACACCTATGAGGCCGCCGAGGCGGACTCGGGCCAGAAATACATCGCCGCCGTGAAGGGCTCCTGCGCGGGGGGCGGGTACGAGTTGGCGATCGCCTGCAATCACATCATGCTGACCGATGACAGCACGTCCTCGGTCGCGCTGCCCGAGGTGCCGCTTCTGGCGGTGCTGCCGGGCACCGGCGGGCTGACCCGGGTGACCGACAAGCGCAAGGTGCGCCGTGACCTGGCCGACGTGTTCTGTTCGATCGAGGAGGGCGTGCGCGGCAAGCGGGCGAAGGACTGGGACCTCGTCGACGAGGTGATCCCAAACTCGAAATTCGACGCCACGGTGCAAGAGCGCGCGAAGGAATTCGCCGCCGCCTCGAAGAAGGAGACCGGCAAGGGGATCACGCTGGGCCCCATCGACCGCACCATCGGCGACGACGGCTCGCTCACCTATTCGCTGGTCGAGGTGGAACTCGACCGCGACCGCCGCCGGGCGACGATCACGCTGAAGGGCCCCGAGGGTGACGCGCCGGCCGATGCTGCCGCGCTGGAGGGGCAGGGGGATCAATCCTACCTGCTGAAGCTCGCCCGCGAGCTGGATGACGCCATCCTGCACCTGCGCCTCAACGAGGCCGAGCTGGGCCTGCTGACCTTCCGCACCCAGGGCGACCCCGAGGCGGTGCTGGCGCATGAAAAACTGCTGCTCGACAACAAGGACAACTGGCTCGCAAACGAGATCCTGCTTTACTGGAAGCGCGTCCTGAAACGGATCGACGTGACCTCGCGCAGCCTTGTGGCGCTGGTCGAGCATGGTTCGTGCTTCGCCGGCGTGCTGGCCGAGCTGCTCTGGGCCGTCGACCGCTCCTACATGATGGAGGACGAATTCGAGGGCGACAACCGGCCCACAGCCACCGTCACCCTGAGCGATGGCAATTTCGGGCAATACCCGATGGGCAACGATCTGACCCGGCTCGAGACCCGCTTCCTTGGCCAGCCCGGCCACGTGGCGGAGCTGAAGGCCAAGACCGGCGAGCCGCTGGAGGCCGAGGCCGCCAAGGAGGCGGGCCTCGTCACCTTCGCCTATGACGATATCGACTGGGAGGACGAGATCCGCATCTTCATGGAAGAGCGCGCCTCGTTCAGCCCGGACGCGATGACGGGGATGGAGGCGAACCTGCGCTTTGCCGGCCCCGAAACGATGGAAACGCGGATCTTCGGGCGGCTGACCGCCTGGCAGAACTGGATTTTCAACCGGCCGAACGCCGTCGGCGAGGAGGGCGCGCTGCAACGCTACGGCAGCGGCCTGCGCGGCAAGTACAACATGGAACGCGTCTGACCGGCGCAACTGGGAGACCCAACACATGCTCGATCTCATCAATGTCAGCTACGACACGCAGATTCCCAACAACGTGAACCTGTCCTCGGACAAGCGCGTTCTGAAGGCGCTGGAAAAGTGGCACCCCGGTTACATCAACTGGTGGAACGACCTGATCCCCGACAATTTCCAGCAATCGCTGGTCTACCTGCGCACCGCCGTCAGCGTCGACCCCAAGGGCTGGGCCAAGTTCGACTATGTCAAGATGCCCGAGTACCGCTGGGGCGTGCTGCTGGCGCCGCAGGTGGAAGACCGCAAGATCCCCTGTGGCGAGCATGTGGGCGAACCGGCCTGGCAGGAAGTGCCGGGCGAATACCGCAACATGATGAAGCGGCTGATCGTCATCCAGGGCGACACCGAGCCGGCCTCGGTCGAGCAGCAGCGCTTCCTGGCGTTGACCGCGCCGTCGCTCTACGACATGCGCAACCTTTTCCAGGTGAACGTGGAAGAGGGCCGGCACCTGTGGGCGATGGTCTACCTGCTGCACAAGTATTTCGGCGCCGATGGCCGGGAAGAGGCCGATGACCTGCTGCGCCGGTCGTCCGGTTCGGAGGAAGCGCCCCGGATGCTGGGCGCGTTCAACGAGGAGACGCCCGACTGGCTGTCCTTCTTCATGTTCACCTACTTCACCGACCGTGATGGCAAGATGCAGCTTGAAAGCCTGGCGCAGTCGGGCTTCGACCCGCTGTCGCGCACCTGCCGCTTCATGCTGACCGAGGAAGCGCACCACATGTTCGTGGGCGAAACCGGCGTCGGCCGCACCATCGAGCGGACCTGCCAGGTGATGAAGGAAAACGGCATCGACGACCCCTACGATACCGACAAGATCCGCGCGCTGGGCGTGATCGACCTGCCGACGGTGCAGAAGAAGCTGAACCTGCACTATACCCTGTCGCTCGACCTGTTCGGGCAGGAGGTGTCGACCAACGCCGCCAACGCGTTCAACGCCGGGATCAAGGGCCGCTATCACGAGCACAGGATCGACGACGACCACAAGCTCGAGGGCGACACCTATACGGTGTGGGATTTCGAGGATGGCAAGGCCGTGCAGAAACAGGTGCCGGCGCTGACCGCCATCAACATGCGCCTGCGCGACGACTATACCCGCGACGCCTCGGGCGGGATCGGCCGGTGGAACAAGATCATCGAGAAGGCCGGTGTCGATTTCAAGCTGAAGCTGCCGCATGAAAGTTTCAATCGTCAGATCGGCGTCTTTGCCGGGCACAAGTTCAACCCCGAGGGCGAGATCGTGTCGGAGGCCGAGTACGAGAAGGGCATGGCCGATTGGCTGCCGACCAAGGCCGATGGCGATTTCATCCAGTCGCTGATGGAGCAGGTCACCGAGCCCGGCAAGTTTGCCGGCTGGATCGCCCCGCCGAAGGTCGGGATCGACAACAAGCCGGGCGATTTCGAATACGTCAAACTGCACATGGCGTAACCCGCCACTGCCAACCGGCCCCGCCTGTCGCGGGGCCGGCCGCCGCAACCCCCAGGGAGGAGACCATGCAGATCGACCGCCACATCGCACACAAGCCCAACATGAGCGCACTGGTGGACGAACTGGCCGCCCTGCGCGGCAGGTGCATCGGCTGCGCGGGCTGCAAGGGCGCCTGCGCGGCGCTGATCGAGGCGCTGGCCCTGCCGGGCCATGTTCTGAAAGGGGGCGAGGCATGAACCAGCCGATCAAGCAACACCTGATCGACCCGGAAATCTGCATCCGCTGCTACACCTGCGAGATGACCTGCCCGATCGAGGCAATCACCCATGACGACAACAATGTCGTCGTCGACCCGGACAAGTGCGACTATTGCATGGCCTGCATCCCGGTCTGCCCCACCGGCAGCATCGACGAGTGGCGCGTGGTGGAACAGCCCTATTCGCTGGACGAGCAATTCTCGTGGGAGGAGTTGCCCGAGCAGGAGGATATCGAGGCGCCGGGCCCCGGCGCCGATGGCGGGATCGAGGCGCTGGACGACGCGATGGCCGCGCTGCTGGCCGAGGCGCACAAGGGCGCCGGCGGCAAGTCGAAGGCACCGGCCTCGGCCGCCAAGCCCACCATCAACCTTTACAACCTCGCCAACCCGGTAGAGGCCACGGTGCAGGGCAATTACGGCCTGACCCATGACGAGAGCGGCTCGGACGTCCGCCACATCATCCTGAATTTCGAGGGCAAGCCCTTCCCCGTGCTGGAAGGGCAGTCGATCGGCATCATTGCCCCCGGTGAGGACGCCGAGGGCAAGCCCCACCTGCCGCGGCTTTACTCGGTGTCGAGCCCGCGCGACGGCGAGCGGCCGAACTACAACAACGTCTCGCTTACCGTGAAGCGGGAAGAGCATGGCGTGTGCTCCAACTATGTCTGCGACCTGAAGAAGGGCGACAAGGTCAAGGTCACCGGCCCCTTCGGCGCGACCTTCCTGCTTCCCGACGACCCCGAGGCGCGGTTGCTGCTGGTCTGCACCGGCACCGGCTCGGCCCCGATGCGGGCCTTCACCATGCGCCGCCAGCGTGCGGTGGGCGAGAAATCGGGCGGCATGACCATGTTCTTCGGCGCGCGGACGCCGGAAAGCCTGCCGTATTTCGGGCCGTTGCGGAAAGTGCCCGACACCCTGCTGCAAAAGCACCTGGTCTTCAGCCGCCTGCCCGACAAGCCGCGCGAATACGTGCAGGACCGGATGGCCAAGGAAGAGGAGATCGTCGCCGAGCTGTTGCAGGACCCCAAGACCCATATCTATATCTGCGGCCTGCGCGGGATGGAGGAAGGGGTGGAACACGCATTCGCCAATATCGCCGAAAGCATCGGCCAGCCCTGGCACGATCTGCGCGACACGATGCGCGACGAGGGTCGCTATCACGTGGAGACCTACTAGCCCGATGGACGATCAGCGCGCGCCGGGGGACGCCGGTATCTACGAGCACGAGATCCGCGTCACCTGGGCCGATTGCGACCCCGCGCGCATCGCCTATACCGGCCGCATCCCGTGCTTCGCGCTCGACGCGATCAACGGCTGGTGGGAGCATCACCTGGGCGGCGGCTGGTTCCAGATGGAGATCGACCGGAACATGGGCACGCCCTTCGTGTCGATGGCGCTTCAGTTCACCTCGCCGATCACGCCCCGGCACCGGCTGATCTGCCGGGTCTGGCCCAACCGGCTGGGCGAGACCTCGATCGGGTTCCACGTCGACGGCTACCAGGACGGCACGCTGTGTTTCTCGGGCGATTTCGTCAGTGTCTTCATTACCGCGTCGGAGTTCCGGAAGGCGCCGCCGCCGCAGGAGATCCGCGCGCTTGTCGAGCGGCACCTCGTGCCCGCCTGACCGCGCCTGACAGGATTTGATCACCTCCGGGAGGTCGGTGGCGCAGGGGGAAACCTGCACCATATTGCCATCCTTCAGGGTTGTGTTCGCCCTGATTTCCTTTAGAATTCTGCACTATATTTCTCAAGGCGGGCAGCATGGCCGAAATCACCAACTTCCGGGGCGAAGTCACGGCGAACGCGCCGAAGGACAGCCTCGACCTCGAGGTGGAAGACCTGATGCAGCGCGTCGGGATGCGCGTGCGCAAGGCGCGCGAGCTGAAGGGTGTGCCGCGCCGGGTGATCTCGGAACGCTCGGGCGTCTCGCCACGCTACCTCGCCCAGCTCGAGGCGGGGGAGGGGAATATCTCCATCGGCCTTTTGCAGCGGGTGGCCTCGGCCCTCGATCACCGGATCGAGTGGTTCGTGGGCCAGGACGATCCCTGGACCTCGGACGCGCTGCGCATTGCCGACCTCTACCGTGCCGCCACCGCCGAGAAGCGGCAGGCCGCGATGGAGGCGCTCAGCACCCACAGCCCCGACCAGCTGCGTGGCCGCCGCATCTGCCTGATCGGGCTGCGCGGGGCGGGCAAGTCGACGCTTGGTGCGATGGCGGGGCAGGTGCTGCACGTGCCCTTCCTCGAGCTCAATATCGAGATCGAGGAACATGCCGGCATGCCCGTGGCCGAGGTGGTGGCGCTTTACGGGCAGGAAGGTTACCGCGAGCTGGAGGCGCAGGCGCTCAGCCGCATCATCGCCACCCATGACACGGTGGTCCTGGCCGCCGCCGGCGGCATCGTCGCCGAGCCCGAGACGTTCAAGACCCTGCTGGCCCATTTCCACACCATCTGGATCCAGGCCCGCCCCGAGGAACACATGAGCCGCGTCCGCAACCAGGGTGACACCCGCCCCATGGCGGGTAACCCGGAAGCGATGGAACAGCTTCGCAGTATCCTCAAGAGCCGCGAGGCGCTTTACGAGCAGGCCGAGGCCCAGCTCGACACCACCGGCAAGCCGCTGCAGGCGTCGGCCGAGGAACTGGTCGATCTGATCCGAGCCCGCGGCTTCCTCGACGAACCCCCCGGCTAAGCCCCGATGGCGGGCGATTTGCCCCCGGATAAGAACGCATTATTTACCTCTCAAGCCGACTGGAGGGGGCAGAAAGGCAAGCGCATGGCAGTCCACACGCGCCGGGAGGGGACGACCGGATTTGTCGAGCTCGACGCCCCGCCCGTCAACGCGATCGGGGGTGATATCCGCAAGGGTCTGCTGGCGGCCGTGGACTGGGCCGAGGCCGAAGGGCTTGACCGTGTGATCCTGTCGGGCCGGGGACGGATGTTTTCCGCCGGGGCCGATATCCGCGCTTTCGGCGCGCCGATGACCGAGCCCTACCTGCCCGACGTACTGAACCGGATCGAGCGCAGCACGGTGCCGTGGATCGCCGCCGCGCATGGCGCGGCGCTGGGGGGCGGGCTGGAGCTTATGCTGGCCTGCCGTTACCGTATCGCCGCACCCGGCACCCGGCTGGGCCTGCCAGAGGTGGCCATCGGGGTGATTTCCGGCGCCGGGGGCACGCAGCGGCTGCCACGGCTGATCGGGCTGAACAAGGCGCTCGACCTGATCCCGGCGGGCCGGTCCGTCACCGCCGAGGCGGCGCAGGCGATCGGGCTGATCGATGAGGTCGACGGCGATCCGGTGGCCTTTGCCGAACTGACCAATGCCGAGTGGCTGGGCATGAAGGTGCCGGTGAGCGAGCTGAATTCCGGCGAGCTGTCGCCCGAGGTGTTCGAGGCCGCCCGCCGCGCGACGGGCCAGGCCATGCCGGGCCAGACCGCCCCGCAGCGCGCCATCGACCTGATCGAGGCTTCCCAGCACATGCCGTTCGACGACGGGCTGATCCAGGAACGTGCGGCCTTTCTCGACCTCAGCCAGTCGGCCCAGTCCAGGGCCCTGCGCCACGTCTTCTTCGCCGAGCGCGCCGCCAGGATGCCGGAACGGCTGGCCGAAACGCCGCGCCCGGCGCTGGAACGGGTTACCGTCATCGGCACCGGACCGGTCGGCACGGGGATGGCCTTCGCGCTGCTGATGGCGGGCCTGCCGGTGACGCTGGTCAGCACCGGGGCCGACATGCCGTGCAGTGGCCGGACGGGGCTTGACCGACATTTCGGCCATGCCCTGGAACGCGGCCTGCTGACCCCCGACACTGCCGATGCCCGGCGCGCGGCGCTGACCTTCGCCGAGGACGTGGCGGGGGTCGCGCCCGCCGGGCTTGTCCTCGATACCAGTCACGGGTCGACCGAGGAAAAGGCGAGCGCGCTCGCCGCGCTGCAGGGCGGGCTGTCCGCCGACGCGGTGCTTGCGACCACCACTGCCCTCTCCGAGATCGACCGTCTCGCGCTTGCCCTGCCGGAGCCGTCCTGCCTGATCGGCCTGCACCTTCCCGACGTGGCGGGGGAGAGGGGGTTGGCGGAGCTTCTTCCTGGCGCTGCCACGTCCGACGCGGCCATCGCCCGGGCCTTCGATCTTGCGCAGAAAGTGGGCCGGGTTCCGGTTCTGGCCGGTGCGTCGCGCGGGTCCATCGGCCAGCGACTGCTGGCACGCTATGCCGAGGCCGCCGAGACCGTGCTGATGGACGGCTCGACCCCGTGGGAGGTGGACGAGGCCATGGTCGCGTTCGGCTTTGCCATGGGCCCGTTCGAGGCGGAGGACATCACGGGCCTCGACCTCGCCCATGCCGAGCGCCGGCGGCAGGATGCCACCCGCGACCCGAACCGCCGCTACATCCCCATCGCCGACCGCATGGTCGACCTTGGCAAGCTGGGCCGCAAGACCGGGGCAGGGTGGTACCGCTACCCCGGCGGCGGTGGCAAGGTCGACGATCCGATCGTTGCAGACCTCGCGCTGGAAGAGGCGCGCTATGCCGGGGTCGAGCGCTGTGACTACACGGCGGTGGAGATCCGCCACCGCCTGTTGCTGGCGCTGATCAACGAGGCGGCGGAGATCCTGCACGAGGGCCTTGCCGCCTCGGCCACGGATATCGACCTGGTCAGCGTGTTCGGCCTTGGCTTTCCGCGCTGGCGCGGCGGGCTGATGCATTACGCCGAGACGCTGGGGCCGACGAAGGTGCTGGACGGGTTGCGGGAACTCTCGGCCGAAGATCCGGTGGCGTGGCGGCCCGGCGCGCTGATCGAGGCCTGCGCGGCCGGGGGTGTGACCTTCGCCGACTGGCGGCGCTGACGCACCGGGCTTCGCCGCTTACGGTTTCGCCACGGCCTCGGCGATGGCCTGGAGGCACAGGATCGTCTCGGCCATGTAATCCTCGTCATAGCCCGACTCGTTCTCCAGCACGCTCAGGTAGGCGCAGGAGAGGCCGCTTTCCGGGTCGACCAGCAGGAACTGCCCGCCATAGCCGGCGTGACCGATCCACCGGCCGTTGCTCATCATCTGGTGGGCGTAGCGCACGAAGCCCCGCGGCGCCGGCAGCGGCTTGCCCGCCCCGCCGATCACCGCCTGGGTGAACGCGGCGTTCCACGCCATCCCCGGCGCCCCCGCCGTGACCCGCGCCAGCAGCAGCCCGAACCGCGCCAGGTCGGCCGCGCTCAGGCAGCCGCCCCCGGCAAAGGCGGGCAGCCCCTCGGGGCTGAGGCTCATGTGCAGCGCCCCCGCCACGCCCGCATCGTCGGCGATCTCTTCCACCAGCCTGGGCAACATCCCGGGCCGGCAGCCGTCACAGATCAGGGTCAGCAGGTCGGTATTGGCCGAACAGTAGTTCACCGTTTCCGCGTGGTTGCGCACGTCGGCACTGGTGATGCCGAGGACCACGTCGCGCATGGACACCTCCGGCGCGTCGCCATCGGGCAGGCGCCAGCCAAAGGCGATCTCCTCGGTGTAGCACTCGGCCTGTGGGTCGTCGTAATCCTCGGAGAAGTCGTTCATGACATTCATGTCGAGCACGTCCTGCACCGTCGCGCCGCGATAGCCGCTGCCGATTTCGGGCAGGTAATGCTCGACCGGCCGGGCGGGGTCGAGCAGCCCCTCGGCCACCATTCGGCCCGCCACAAGGTGCATCATCAGCTTGGTCAGCGACTGGATCGAATGCGGCTGATCCTCGGGGAAATCGGCCGCGTGACGGCTGAGCAGCACCTCGCCGTGCCGGGCACAGACCAGCCCGGAGAACGCCGGCCGCCCGGTCAGCGTGGCCACTTCCGGCATCGCGGCGATCCGGGCATCCTCGGCCGGGTGCAGCACCACGGGTTGCCGCGCCCGCGCCATCATGGCCCGGCGGAACAGCCGGTGCGCATTGTGGAACCCGTGCCGGCGATGCGCCGGCTGGTTCCACCGCTGCTTGTTGTCCGCGCCGACCGTCAGGTCGGGGTTCGGCTCGCGTTCAGGTTCCCACATCGTCCACCTGTATCGATCTTGGCCACGTGACCGCGGCTGGCCCGCGCATACTCGGGCAAAGCGGCGGGCGCCGCAATGCGGATGCACAGGGGGCAGGTGAGCGCCTGCCGTTCTTGACGGTTACATTTCGGGCGCAGTACCAATTCGGACGCGCGAGGGCACATGGCCCGAGCGCATCTGAAAGGTTGGCCCCCGATGACGACCGCGAAGACGCGCCCCGCCCCCGAAACAGGTTGCCCGGCCATGTCCGGTGCGCCGAGCGGCATGGTCTCGCCCACCGGCTGCCCGGTCTCGGAACGCGCGGCCGCCTTCACCCCGTTCGAGGGCGACTTTCAGCTCGACCCCGCCGAGGCGCTGCGTTGGGCCCGGGCGCAGGAGCCGGTCTTCTACAGCCCGCAACTGGGCTACTGGGTGGTGACGCGTTACGAGGACGTGAAGGCCGTCTTCCGCGACAACATCCTGTTTTCCCCCGCCAATGCGTTGGAGAAGGTCACGCCGCTGACGCCCGAGGCCGCGAAGGTGCTAAAGCGTTACAACTACAAGCTCGAGCGCACCATGGTGAACGAGGACGAGCCCCAGCACATGGAGCGGCGGCGCCTGCTGATGGATGCGTTCATCCCCGAGGCATTGGAAAAGCACGAGCCGATGGTGCGGGCGTTGACGCGGGAGTATGTCGACCGGATCGTCGACCGGGGGCAGTCCGACCTGGTACGGGACGTCTTCTACGAAATCCCCCTGATCGTGGCGTTGCATTTCCTCGGCGTGCCGGAAGAGGGCGTGGAGAAGCTGCGCCGCTTCGCCGTGGCGCATACGCTCAACACCTGGGGCCGGCCCACGCCCGAGGAGCAGCTTCAGATCGTCGAGAACGTGGGCCAGTTCTGGCAGACCGCGAACGAGATACTCGACAGGATGATCGCCGACCCGACCGGCGAGGGCTGGATGTACGACACGGTGCGCGAGCATATGAAGCACCCCGATATCGTCACCGAAAGCTACATGCGGTCGATGATGATGGCGATTCTGGCGGCGGCGCACGAGACCACCTCGAACGCCACGGCGAATGCCTTCTGGATCCTGCTTCACAACCGCGCGGCGTGGGACGAGATCTGCGAGAACCCGGCGCTCATCCCCAGCGCGGTCGAGGAATGTTTGCGCATGGGCGGCTCGATCGTGGCGTGGCGGCGGGTGGCGACGGGGGAGGCGCAGGTGGGCGGTGTGACCATCCCCAAGGGCGGCAAGCTTTTCATCGTGCAGGCCAGTGCCAACCAGGATGCGGCCCATTGGGAGAACCCCGACGAGGTCGACATCTACCGCGACAATGCGGCCGAGCATATGTCTTTCGGCTATGGCGCGCATCAGTGCATGGGCAAGAATATTGCGCGGATGGAGATGCGGGTTTTCCTGGAGGAGTTCACCCGGCGTCTGCCGCATATGCGGATGGCCGGGGGGCAGCGGTTCGAGAACCTGCCGAACATTTCCTTCCGCGGGCCGCGCCATATCCACGTGGAATGGGATCCGGAGCGGAATCCGGAACGGCGGGATCCGGCGGTGCGCGAGGGCGGGGTGGTCTTTCCCATCGGCGCCCCGGTGCGCGACGATATCCTGCGGCGGGTCCGGGTGCAGGAGATCGTCGAGGAGGCGGAGGGCGTGAAGCGCTTCGTGCTGGCCGACCTGTCGGGCCGCGACCTGCCGCGCTGGTCGCCGGGGGCGCATATCGACGTGGTGGCGGGCGACGTGCGGCGGAAGTACTCGCTGTGCGGCCCGGCGGAGACGCCCGGCACGCTGGAGGTGTCTATCCTGCGCGAGGAGGGCGGGCAGGGCGGCTCCAAACACCTGCACGACACGCTGAAACCCGGTGACACGCTCTCCATCGCCGGGCCCAAGAACCACTTCCGCCTCGACGAGACGGCGGAGCGCTATGTGCTGATCGCCGGGGGCATCGGCATCACCCCGATCCTTGCCATGGCCGACCGGCTGAAGGCGCTGGGGTTGCCTTACGTGCTGCACTACTGCGGGCGGTCGCGGGGGGCGATGGCATTGGTGAGTCGTGTACTGCGTGATCACGGCGCGGCGGTGCAGTTGCACGTGGCCGACGAGGGCACGAGGCTCGACCTTGGCGCGGCCGTGGCGGATGTCGGCCCCGACACGCAGGTCTATTGTTGCGGGCCGGAGCGGATGCTGGATGCGTTGCAGGATATGGCCGAGGGCTGGCCCGAGGGCGCGCTCCATTTCGAGTATTTCAGCACCGGCGCCTCCGGCCTCGATCCCACGAAGGAACATGCCTTCACGGTGGAGCTGCGCGACTCCGACCTGACCGTCGAGGTGCCGGCAGACCGAACCCTTTACGATGTCCTCAAATCCACCGGCATCGACATCCCGATGGAATGCGGCGAGGGGCTCTGCGGCACCTGCGAGGCAAGGGTTATCGAGGGCGAGATCGACCACCGCGACCGGGTGCTGTCCAAGGCGGAGCGGGCGAAGGGCGAACGGATCATGACCTGCTGTTCGCGGGCGAAGGGCGGAAAGCTGGTGCTGGGTCTCTGATCCGCTAGCGGGCCACGTTCAGGATCAAATCTGCCGCCTGCCGCCGCCCGTCGGCCGCGATCATGTCGGCGGAAATGCCGCTTAGCCGTTTCTTCATGCCCTTGTCCGAGGTCAGCCCGGCCAGAGCGTCGATCATCTCCTGATCGCGCCACGTATAGCGGTCGAGATGCACGCCCAGCCCGGTATCATGCAGCCGCCGCGCGTTGTCGTGTCCGTCCCAGCAGTAGGGCATGACGATCGACGGCTTGCCGAAATAAAGCGCCTCGTGGACCGAGTTGTTGCCGCCGTGGTGGATGACGAGGTCGGCCTTCTCGATCACGCTGGGCTGGGGATACCAGTAATCGAGATGCACGTTGTCGGGCACGTCGCGGAAGGAATCCTTGTAGCCGCCCACGTTGATCAGGAAGCGATAGGGCAGCCCGGCGAAGAGGCGGATCATCCGTTCGAAGAGGGCCACGTCGGCGGCGCCGAGGCTGCCGAAGGAGACATAAACGACGGGTGTGGTCGAGGCCGCCGGGATGTCGGGCATCTCGAACGGGTCCTCCTCGCGCACGCAGCCTTCGAGGTAGTGGAAGCGCGGCGGGGTGAGGGGCTCGGCGCGGTCGAAGCGGAGTGGCGCGGCATAGAGCAGCAGGTTGAGATCGGGCGAGTTTTCCATGAACTCGCCCGGCGGCAGGGCGGGCAAGCCACGGGTCTCGCGGAAGGCATTGTAGCGGTCGTGCACCGGCCCGAGCGCCTCTTCGTACCGCGCCCGGAAGGCGGGGAACGCCTCGGCATCCTCTGCTGCCAGCCCGGACATGACAGGCGGCACCTGCGCATCGCCGATCTCGGTCTCGGCGCAGGACACCATGCGCACCCAGGGCACCCCGGCCTGCATCAGCGCCGGGAAGCCGATCACGTTGTCGACCACGATGGCATCCGGGTCGATCCGCCCCAGTGCGGCCTGTAACGGCGCCTCGGCAATCTCGGCGCTGTCGACGATCGCCTCCCAGCAATCGCGCACGTAGGTGGGCAGCTGGTCCTCGGGGCTCAGCCGGAAATGCGGCAGGTGGCGGGTGATGAATCCCGACCAGAACTTTTCCAGCTCCTCGTCCGACATGTCGGGCGCCATCGGCACCGGGTGTTCGGCGAAGCCGTAATTCTCGAACACGCCGGCAAAGCCCGGATCGCACAGGAACACCGCCTCGTGCCCGCGTTCCCGCAGCGCCTGCGCGATGCCCACGCAGTTGAGCGCGGCCCCGAACGAGGCTTCGGGAAAGAAGGCGATGGTCTTGCGCGTCACGGGCGGGCGGTCCTGTTATCGGCGGGGTTGGTCACCGGCCCCATCTGTCAGACCCGCGAAGGCGAGGTCAATTGCATTAGCGCCGGATCGGCCGGGCAATGGGCGGCACGCCCCGGTTCGACACGCGCGGCCGCTGGTTCTGGGCGGCGCGGACATGGGCCAGCATGAGGTCGGCGGCGCGGTCGGTATCGCCCGCCTCCACCGCGTCGAGAATGGCGAGGTGTTCGTGGAACGCATCGCGCATCCGGCGGCGGTTGGCGCCGGTGTGGTAGCTGGAAAGCCGCCGCAGTCGCGTCTGCTGGCGGATGGCGCGGGCGAGGAAGCGGTTGGCGCAGCAGGCGGCAAGCGCATCGTGGAAATCCGCCCCGGTGTCGATCCAGGCGCGCATCTCGGTCTGCAGGATGTCATCGGTCAGCAAGGCCTGGTGGCGGCGGCGGATATCGGAGAAAAGCGCGGCGTCGGGCACGAACCCCGGCTCGCGCAGGGCGGCGGGCTCGATCAACTCGCGGAACCGCGCGCTTTCCTCCATTGCCGACAGCGAATCCGGCGCGGGGCCGAAGCGCCAGTGCTGCCCGTGTCCGCGTTCGAGCAGCCCGTCCTCGCTCATCCGGGCCACCACGTGCATCGCAGTGGTGCGCGCGGTGCCGTAACGCTGCATCAGGTCATTGACCGACAGCGTATCGCCCAGCCGGTTGGAGAAACGGTCGCGCAGGATGGCCTGGAACAGCCGATCCTCTTCCGAGGCGGGCAGCCCGGGTGCGTCGGCGCTGGCAGTATCGAGCGGGCGGGCCAGCGAATAGCCCTGTCGCGGTGCATAGCTCAGAATCCCCGTCCCGGTCAGCAATCGCAAAGCTGCCCGGATCGGCGTGCGCGAGACGCCGAAACTGTCGGCGAGGCGCTGTTCGGCCACCTTGGTGCCGGGCTCCGCGCCTTCGACGCGCAGCAGCTCGACGATGCGCCGGGCCAGCTCGGTATGGCTTTTGCGTCGCCGTTCCATCCTCAGTCCGCCGAGATTTTCACCATGTTTCGCCCCGGATCGGCCCCGCCACGGGCCTGCCGAGTCGATTTTCGTTGACGTACTAATTTAGAAAAAAATACAATTTTGTCTATACCCGCGGATTCGGAGCCCATCTCCGGAACGAAACAACAGGCGGGAAGGGCCGTTTCGCGCCATCTGCGCGGGCCGGGTCCGGGACGACAAGAAACGACCACAGGGAGAATTGGACCAATGAAAAAGACGGCAATCGCCAAGAAACTGCTGGCCGGCGCGCCCGCCGCGGTGCTGGCGCTGGGCCTTGGCCCGGCGGCGGCGCAATCGCTCGTGATTTCCAACTGGGACGGCTACATGCCCGCCGACATGGCGGAAAAGTTCGAGGCCGAGACCGGCATCTCGATCGACGTGGCCAACCATGCCACCAACGAGGAGATCATGGGCAAGGTCACCGCCTCGGGCGGGAAGGGCTATGACGTGATCTTCGTTTCCTCGCCCTTCGCCGAAGCGCTCGACAAGCTGGGCATCGCGGCCAAGCTCGACCATTCGATGCTGCCCAACATGGAGAACCTCTACCCCGAGGCGCGCGAGCTTTCCTATGACGAGGGGCTCACCTTCTCGATGCCTTACGCCTGGGGCACGACGGGCCTCTGCTACCGCTCCGATCTTCTTTCGGACGAGCCGGACAGCTGGATGGACCTGCTCGATCCCTCCGACGACCTGGCGGGCAAGGTGACGATGCTGTCGACCGACCGCTGGATGATCGGCGCGGCGGCGCTGGCCAAGGGCTATTCCGTCAACGTCACCGAGGAGGACAAGCTGGCCGAGGTGAAGGACCTTCTGATCTCGGCCAAGCAGGACCTGCTGGCCTATGACGACACCACCTTCTATTCCAAGCTGGTTTCGGGCGAGGCGAGCCTCGTGCATGCGTGGGATGGCTGGTGCAACTACGGCATCGCCGAGAATCCCGACATCATGTATTCCATCCCCTCGGAGGGCACCGACCTGTGGGTCGACACGATGGTGGTGATGGCCAGTTCCGAGAACAAGGAAGCGGCGCACCAGTTCATCAACTACATCCTCGAGGCGGACACCCATAAATGGGTGGTCGAGAATATCCTCTACAAGGTGCCGAACAAGGCTTCGATGGACGCGCTCGATCCCTCGCTGATCGAGAGCTTTCCGAACCTCGACATGGCGCCTGCCGACATGCTCGAATACGAGATGCTGCGTGACGTGGGCAATGCCCAGAAGGATTACAGCCGGCTGAAAACCGAGGTTATGTCGGCCCAGTAAGCCGGTGTAACGCGAGGCGACCCGTGCATCTCCAAGGGGTCGCCTGCCGCGCCGCCCCGCCTGTCGGGGCGGCGTCATCGAAGCCGACCGCCCGAGAAAGGCCAAGCGCACGTGTACCAGAGATTGCGAACCTTCCTGTTCGTGGGGCCGGGGCTGGCATGGCTGACCTTCTTCATGGTCGTGCCCTGCCTGCTGGTCTTTCTCTACTCGTTCTTCGAGCGGGGCGTGTATGGCGGGATCGTCTATGACTTCACCTTCGAGAATTTCGACCGGGCCTTCGACCCGCTCTACCTTGCCATCCTTTTGAAATCGGCCAAGATCGCGGGCGTGGCCACGCTGATCGCGCTGCTGATTGCCTATCCGGCCGCCTATGCCATCGCCCGCGCCCCGGCGCAGCGGCAGCCGGTCTACCTGTTCCTCGTGATGCTGCCGTTCTGGAGCAACTACCTGATCCGCACCTACGCGTGGATCGTGATGCTGAACCGCGAGGGGCTGATCAACCGGGCGCTTCTGGATTTCGGGCTGGTGGGCGAGGCGCTGCCGCTCCTTTACAACGAGGCGTCGGTGGTGACCGGGCTGGTCTACAATTACGTGCCCTTCGTGATCCTGGCGATCTATTCCTCGATCAGCCGCCTGAACCCCGAGATTGCCGAGGCGTCGGAAGACCTTGGCGCGCCGTCCTACAAGACTTTCCTGCGGGTGATCCTGCCGCTGACCCTGCCGGGCATCGCGGCGGGGGCGGTGTTCGTCTTCGTCCTCTCCATCGGCAATTTCATCACGCCCGACCTGCTGGGCGGCGGCCGGGTGCAGATGGTGGGCAACCTGATCTATGACCAGTTCCTCGAGGCGCGCGACTGGCCCTTCGGCTCGGCCCTTTCGCTGATCCTGATCGGCGTGATGATGTGCCTGCTGTTCGCACAGGCCGTCGCGGTCAACCGCTCGGCGGAGGGCACGCGATGAGCGCGCGCATCCCCCGCCGCCGTGACCCGGCCAAGCTGTTTCTCGGCGGGCACCTGTGGCTGGTCTACACCTTCCTCTACGTGCCGATCCTCGTGCTGATGGCGCTGTCGTTCAACGATCTCGGCCTGCCGACGGCCTGGGGCGGCTTCTCGCTCAAGTGGTACGGCGAGCTGGCGCAGAACGACGCGGTGTTGCGGGCGGCGCTCAACACGGTGATCGTGGCGGTGGTCTCGACGATCCTTGCCACGCTTCTGGGCACGCTGCTGGCCTTCGGTGTCGAACGGCGGCAACGGCGCAACAACACGATGGAGGCGCTGCTGTTCGCGCCGATGATCATCCCCGACATCGTGCTGGCCATCGCGCTTTTGTCCTTCTTCACGGCGCTCAACTTCACCCTCGGCCTGCATTCGATCATCATGAGCCACGTGGTCTTCAACATCGCCTTCGTCTGCGCCGTGGTGCGGACAAGGCTGCGGAATTTCGACTTCTCGATCGTCGAGGCCAGCATCGACCTCGGCGCGGGCGAGGTGACAACCTTCCGCCGTGTGACCCTGCCGGCGATCTTCCCGGGCGTGCTGGCCGGCGGGCTGCTGGCCTTCACCCTGTCGGTGGACGAGTTCATCATCGCCTATTTCACCGCCGGGGCCGGGCAGGGCTCGACCACCTTGCCGATGCAGATCTATTCGATGATCCGCTTCGGCGTGACCCCCGAAATCAACGCGATGGCGACCATCGTGATGCTGGTCAGCTTCACGCTTGTCTTCATCTCGCAGCGCATCGACAGGAAGGCGATCAGTCAATGAGCACGGATGGCGCCACCATGCTGACCGAGACCGGCGAAGCGGCCGCGACGGTGATCCGGCTGGAGAACATCACCAAGCGTTTCGGCGCGATCACCGCCGTGAACGATATCTCGCTGGACCTGAAGGAGAACGAGTTCTTCGCGCTTCTCGGTCCTTCGGGCTGTGGAAAGACTACGCTTCTGCGGATGATCGCCGGGTTCGAGTCGCTGAACGAGGGGCGTATCCTGCTCGACGGCAAGGATATCGCCCCGCTGCGCCCCAACCGGCGGCCGATCAACCTGATGTTCCAGTCCTTCGCGCTGTTTCCTCATATGAGCGTGCGGGCGAACGTGTCCTACGGGCTGGAGATGGAAGGGGTGCGTGGCAGCGAGCTGAAGTCGCGCGTCGACCGTATTCTCGAGACGACTCAACTGACCGAGTATGCCAGCCGCAAGCCGGACCAGCTGTCGGGCGGGCAAAGGCAGCGCGTGGCACTGGCCCGGGCGCTGGTGAAAGAGCCGCGCGTCCTGTTGCTCGATGAACCGCTGGCGGCGCTCGACAAGAAGCTGCGCGAGCACATGCAGCTGGAGCTGAAGCGGCTTCAGCACGAGGTGGGCATCACCTTCGTCGTCGTCACTCACGACCAGGAAGAGGCGCTGGTGATGGCCGATCGCATCGCCCTGATGCGTGACGGGGAGGTGAAGCAATGCGCGAGCCCCGCCGAGTTGTACGAGCACCCCAACAGCCGGTTCGTGGCGGATTTCATCGGCGTGATGAACTTCCTCGACGGCGAAGTGAGCGTCGAGGGCGTGGCCGTGCAGGGGCTGGGCGTGCTGACTGGCCGATCGAAGGGCGACACGCGCACGGGTGACCGCGCCTGCCTTGCGGTGCGCCCCGAGCGCCTGACCGTGGCACCGGCATCGGCGGAACGGCTGACTTACGACAACGTGCTCGACGGCACCCTCACCGACATCGCCTATCACGGGCAGGATATCGGCCTGCATATCGCGGTGGGCGATAATGGCCAGGTTCTCATCGCCCGGCTTTCGGCGGCGGCCGAGGGCGCCGCGGATTTCAAGGTGGGCGACACCGTCCAGGTCGGCTGGCAGGCGCAGAACGCCCTGATCCTGCCCGACGACAAAAAGACATAAAACCAACACGACAGAGGAGGTCATTCCATGACAGACCAGAAAACCATCGCCTTCTTCCCCGAGGCCGCCTTCGGCCCGGCGCTCAACTCGGTGGGCATCGCGCAGGCCTGCCGCGACATGGGCCATCGCTGCGTCTTCATCACCGATCCGGGCTTTACCGGCGTCTTTGCCGACTATGGCTTCGAAGAGCACCACGTGAACATGTCCGAACCCATGCCACCCGAGCAGATGGCGAAATACTGGTCGGATTTCATCAACGGCCACATCCCCAACTTCAACCTCACGCCCTATGAGCAGATCGATAACTACGTGAAGGAATGCTGGGAGGCGATCGTCGACACCTCGAAATGGGCCGAGAAAGAGCTTCCGGGCATCCTGAAGGAGATCAAGCCCGACCTGATCTGCATCGACAACGTGGTGCTCTACCCCGCCACCAAGCAATACGGCGTGCCGTGGGTGCGCATCATCTCCTGCTCGGAGAACGAGATCCCGGATCCGGCGATCCCGCCGCACCTTTCCGGCTGCGGCGAGAACGACACCGCCTGTCACGAGGCGTTCAACAAGAAGTTCAACGAGGTCATCAAGCCGGTGCATGACGACTTCAACGCATTCCTCAAGACATGCGGCGAAGACCCGTACCCGACCGGCGAGTTCTTCGAGGAAAGCCCTTACCTCAACCTGCTGCTTTATCCCGCGCCGGTGAAGTTCAACCGCGAAAAGCCGCTCGACCCCGACCGTTTCAAGTATCTCGAAGGCTGCGTGCGGACCGAAAAGCCCTATGACGTGCCGGATTTCGGCGACTACAACGACAAGCCGCTGCTCTACGTCTCGTTCGGCAGCCTTGGCGCGGGGGATACCGACCAGATCAAGAAGATCATCGATTTCCTCGGCAAGCAGCCCTATCGCGCGCTGGTCAACGTGGGTGACTACGAGGCCGAGTACGACAAGGCCACGATGCCGAAGAACGTGCATGTGGCAAGCTGGTATCCCCAGCCCTCGGTCATCCCGCTGGTCGATGCGGTTGTCCATCACGGCGGCAACAACAGCTTCACCGAGTGCCTCTATTTCGGCAAGCCGGCGATCATCATGCCCTATGTCTGGGACGGGCACGACAACGCGACGCGGGTGCAGGAGACCGGCCACGGCTTCAAGATGCACCGGATGAACTGGACCGACGAGGAGTTCGCCGCGAACATCGAGAAGTGCCTCAACGATGCCGAGGTGAAGGCGCGGTGCGCGGCGACCAGCAAGCACATGCAGGGCAATGGCGGGCCGAAAGTGGCGGCCAAGTACCTCAACGATCTGCTTGAGAAAACCTACGGCTGAAACGGGCTGGACCGGGCGCGCCATGTCGCGCCCGGCGCCCATCAAGGAGCGACGAGTTTGACCACACCGACACTTCAGAACCCCGAAAAGATCACCGATACCGTCGACTGGGGCGAGATCCCGACGATGATCGAGGGGCATTCCCACACCTCGGGCGTACTGCTGCACAAGGGCCCCGAGGGGCAAAGCGAATGCGGCATCTGGATCTGTACGCCGGGCTACTGGGATTGCCACGTGACGCGTGACGAGTTCTGCCACTTCCTGCAGGGCCGCGCGACCTATACCCGCGACGATGGCGAGGTGATCGAGATCACCCCCGGCACGGTGGCCTTCTTCGAGCAGGACTGGAAGGGCACCTGCCGCGTGCACGAGACGGTGCGCAAGGTCTACATGATCCGCTGACCCGACATTCCGAAAGGATGACGATGACCGATTTCGACCCGTTCGGGCGCCAGTTCTTTCATGGCAACGCCTATCATCCGGCAGGGCAGGGGGGCGGCACGCATGACGTGATCAACCCCGCCAC
Source organism: Roseovarius sp. (assembly GCF_965228755.1). Classification (GTDB taxonomy): domain Bacteria; phylum Pseudomonadota; class Alphaproteobacteria; order Rhodobacterales; family Rhodobacteraceae; genus Roseovarius. The sequence continues at coordinate 188,748 of NZ_CBDDIG010000009.1, read as the reverse complement.
GCTGGCCCGCGAAGGCGCCATTGCCATGGGCACGCCGGAGGAAGCCGAGGATATCCTGCGCCGGGCGCGTGAGGCGCAGAAGGCGTGGGGCGCGATGGACGAGTTGACCCGCGCAGGCTACCTGCACAAGGTCGCCGACAGCATCGCCGCCAACCATGAAGAGGCGGCGCGGCTGATGGTGCTGGAGCAGGGCAAGCCCTACCCGGAAGCCACGGGCGAGATTGCCAATGTAGGCGGCTGTTTCCGCTACTTCGCCGAGATGGCGCGGGATTCGGGAGGCATGCTGCCCGGCACCACGCAGGCGGGCTCGTTCCAGTTCGCGCGGTATTTTCCGTATGGCGTCAGCGTCCACATTGTGCCTTACAACTTCCCCATCCTGCTGATGTGCTGGACGGTGGCGGCCTCGCTCGCCTCGGGCAATGCCTGCGTGGTCAAGCCGTCGGAGCTGACCTCGCTTTCCACGATGAAATTCATGGAGAATTTTCGCCACCTGCCCGCCGGCCTCGTGTCCTGCATCACCGGCGGGGGCGAGACGGCGCAGGCGCTGATCCGCTCGAAGCAGAGCGACGTGGTGGCATTTACGGGCAGCGTGGCGACGGCGAAGAAGGTCAACGTGGCCTGTGCCGAACAGCTCAAGCCCTGCATCATCGAGGCGGGCGGCAGCGACCCGATGATCGTGTCGTCCCACGCGCCGCTTGACGTGGCAGTGTCGGGGGCGACGACGGCGGCGTTCCACCTGTCGGGGCAGATCTGCACTTCGACCGAGCGGTTCTATGTCCATGATGCGGTTCATGACCAATTCGTCGAGGGTTTGGCCGACATGGCGCGCAAGCTGCGGGTTGGCAATGGCATGGAGGTGTCGGAGATCGGCCCGCTGGTGACAGAGGCGGCGCGCGACAAGGTCGTGCGGCTGGTCGACGGGGCGGTGGCCGACGGGGCGACGCTGGTCTGCGGCGGTCGGGTGCCGCCGGGGCGCAATACCGGCTGGTTCTATGAGCCCACGGTGCTGACGGAGGTCACGCCGGACATGGATATCATGCGGGAAGAGCTGTTCGGCCCGGTGGCCGCCATCTGCCGGGTGAAGAGCTTCGAGGAGGCGTTGAGCCACGCCAATGACAGCGAGTTCGGCCTTGGCGCGAGCCTCTTTACCACCAGCCTCGAGGAGGCGATGGAGGCCTATGAACGGCTCGAGGCCGGGATGGTCTGGGTCAACAACCCGCTTATCGACAACGACGCGCTGCCCTTCGGCGGGTGGAAGAACTCCGGGCTGGGGCGGGAGCTGTCGCGGCTGGGGCTGGATGCGTTCCGGCAGACCAAGATGGGCGTGATCGACTGGAAGCCGAAGGTGCAGGACTGGTGGTATCCCTATCCCGACGCATGGTTCGGCAACACCGAAGGCTCGCGTTTCTGACGCTCAGGCCCCGTTCGGCCTGGCGCCGGTCAGGTCGAAATGGTCGGGGAAGAGGGCCGACAGGAAGCGGAAGATGATGCGGCAGGCCTCGCCCCGGTCGAAGGCATCCGGGTGAATGAGGTAGTCGGCCCACATTCCCTCGAGAAAGGCCAGCGTGCCATGGGTGGCGTCGCGCGCCGTCTGTTCCGGGTCATCCACGCCGGAGGCCTCGGCAATTGTCGTGAAGGCCTCGAACATCAGCCCGCGCAGGCGGACGTCGCGGGTGTCGCTGAAGGTCCGGATCGACTTGCGCTCGCGCGCCTCGCCGCGGAAGCCGTACCAGATACGGACGTTGTACTGGTTCAGGATCGTCTCGCTCAGGTCCGAGCGGATCACCGCCTCGATGCGCTCCTGCGGCCAGGCCGAGGGGCGGACCTTGTCGAGCAGCTTGTAGAGGTTCTGGTAGTAGAGGTCGCTGGCATGCTGAACGGCCGCGTCCATCAGCCCGTCCTTGCCGTTGAAATGCAGGTGGATCATCCCGCGCGACAAGCCGGCCTTGTCGATGATGGTGCTGACCGAGGTGCGTGCGTAGCCGATCTCGGCCACGCAATCCAGCGTCGCCTCGATCAGCGCGAACCGATTCCTTTCACGCAGCTGCGCCCGCCGGCCGGTTGAGTCATCTGTGGTGCTGTCCGAACTGTCGGGCAAACCAAACCCCCGTTTCTCTTTACCTTTTTCCGGTCAACGCGCGCCTGGGTCAAGCGCCTTCAACCGAGTCTATTGACAGGATGACATAATACCAGCAATTTAAATGGACGATCGTCCATTTTACAAGCCGGTATTCGGGGAACACATGATCAGGCTCAGGTCAGAGGCTTCGCAGGGAATGGCGCTCAGCGCGCCGGCGACGCTGTATGTCGGCCTGCTGGTGGCTGCGCCTCTGGGTATCCTCGTTGTCTACAGCTTCTGGACGCAGACCTATGTCAGCATCGACCGCACCTTCACGTGGGAGAATTATCGCCTCGCGCTGGAAGACCCGTTGGTGCGGCACCTGTTGGTCCGCTCGGTCTGGATTGCCGGGCTGGTGACGGCGGCGACCGTGGCGCTGGCTTATCCGATCGCGTATTTCATCGCCTTCCGCACCCGGCACAAGACGCTGTGGCTGCTTCTGATCACCATCCCGTTCTGGACGAGCTACCTGCTGCGGGTGTTTTCGTGGAAGCTGATCCTTGGCTTCAACGGGGTGCTGAACAGCGCGCTGATGACCGTCGGTCTGATCGACGAGCCGCTGACCTTCCTGCTTTATAACGAGGTCGCCGTGGTGCTGACGCTGGCCCATGCCTGGGCGCCGTTTGCCATCATGCCGATCTATGTCTCGCTGCAGAAGATCGACCGGAGCCTGCTGGAAGCGGCGACCGACCTCGGCTGTTCCAAGCTGGAGCGGTTCGTGCGGGTGACCCTGCCGCTGACGGTGCCGGGCATCATTGCGTCCTGCCTGATCATCTTCATCCCGACCGTAGGCGATTACGTGACGCCCGCGCTGGTCGGCGGGTCGGACGGCAAAATGATCGCCAACCTGATCCAGGTACAGTTCGGGGCGGCGAACAACTGGCCGCTGGGCGCCACCCTGTCGCTGATGGCGATGCTGGCGGTGGGGCTGGTGGCGGGCGGGTTCGTGCTGCTGTCGAACCTGATGGCTCGGAGGATCAGATGAGCCGTTTGCTGCGATCCTTTCCCGGGCTGTCGGCCTATGCGGTCTTGTACCTCGTGTTCCTCTACACGCCGGTGCTGCTTCTGCCGCTCTTCTCGTTCAACGAGGGCACCATCGTCGCCTTCCCGATCAAGGGGTTCACGCTCAAATGGTATGCCGAGCTGGCGGGGCAGGAGGCGCTTCTGCGCTCACTGCTGAACAGCGTGATCGTGGGCGGGGTCAGCGCGGTTCTGGCCACCTCGCTGGGGCTGTTCGCGGCGCGGGCCTACGTGCGGTATCGGTTCACCGGGAGAGAGATGTCCGAGGCGCTGGTGATGTTACCGCTGGTGGTGCCGGGGATCATCGTGGCGTCGTCCTTCCTCGTGCTGTTCCTGTCCGTCGGGCTGAAGCCGTCGCTGACCGCGGTGATCCTCGGTCATACCTTCCTGACCGTGCCCTTCGCCGTGGCGATCATGAAGTCGGCCTTCGACGAGTTCGACCCCTCGCTGGAAGAAGCGGCCTATGACCTGGGCGAGACCGTGATCGGCACGTTCCGCCGGGTGACCCTGCCGATCGTGGCGCCGGGGATTGTGTCGAGCCTGCTGGTGACCTTCACGGTTTCCTTCGACGAGTTCATCCTTGCCTTCTTCCTGGCCGGGGATCAGCCCACGCTGCCCGTCTATATCTGGAGCCAGATCCGCTTCCCGGCGAAGCTGCCCAACACGCTGGCGCTGGGCTCCTGCCTGCTGGCCTTTTCCGTCCTGCTGCTCGTTACCGCCGAATATTTCCGCCGCCGGTCGGCCAAGCGGACATGAGGGGAGATCATTCATGACCGACCAACCGATTATCGAACTTTCCGGTGTCGAAAAGACCTTTGGCAGCTTCAAGGCGGTGACCGACCTCGACCTCAGCCTGAAGCAGGGGGAGTTCTTTTCGCTGCTGGGGCCGTCGGGTTGTGGCAAGACCACCGCCTTGCGGATGATCGCGGGGTTTCAGGAGCCGACGGCGGGCACCGTGCGCATCGACGGGCAGGACATGGCGGATATTCCCGCCAACAAGCGCCCGACCAACATGGTGTTCCAGAGCTACGCCATCTTCCCGCACCTCAACGTGGGCGACAACGTGGGGTTCGGGCTGGTCAAGCAGGGCCTTTCGCGCGCCGACCGCAAGGCACGGATCGCCGAGGCGCTGGAGATGGTCGAACTGGGCGGGCTGCAGGGCCGCAAGGCCGACGAGCTGTCGGGCGGCCAGCGGCAGCGGGTGGCACTGGCAAGGGCGCTGGTGATGCGGCCCAAGGTGCTGCTGCTGGACGAGCCGCTGTCGGCGCTCGACAAGAACCTGCGCGAGGCGATGCAACTGGAGCTGCGGCGCCTGCAGCAATCCATCGGCATCACCTTCGTCATGGTCACCCATGACCAGTACGAGGCGATGACCATGTCCGACCGGATTGGGGTGATGTTCAACGGCCGGCTGGAACAGGTGGACGCGCCGGCGACGCTGTATGCAAGGCCCGCCAACCGTGAGGTGGCGGCCTTCATCGGGGGGATGAACTTCCTGCCCGCGAAGAGTGCGGATCAATCCGGCGATGCGATCCGCGCCGATGTGCCGGGCTTCGGCAAGCTGACGGTCGAGCGCAACCCCAACGTCACCGCCCGGGGGCGCGACCTGATGCTGGGCATCCGGCCCGAGCAGCTCGAGATCGCCCGCGAGGTGCCGTCGGGCTATGACGCCACGCTCAGGGCCGAGGTCGAGAACGTCGCCTTTTACGGCGAAAGCGTGCATTACCACGTGCGTGCGCCGGGCGTGGAGAAGACGCTCGCCGTGGCCGTGCCCAACCATTTCCACACCGTCGATTTCGCCCGCGGGGACGCGGTTTTCATCGGTGTGCAAAACGCCTCGGTCATCGACCTTGGCAGTGACAAGACCCCAGAAAGATAATGATCCAGGGAGAATTCAAAATGACCTACAAGGCACTTACCCTAACTGCCGCCGCCTGCCTCGTGGCAGGTATCGCGAACGCCGAAGGCTCGGACCTGACGGTGTTTGACTGGTCGGGCTACGAAGACCCCGGCTTCTTCGGCGCCTATGTCGAGAAGCATGGCAGCGCGCCGACCTATTCCTATTTCGGCAGCCAAGAAGAGGCGTTCACCAAGCTGCAATCGGGGTTCGAGGCCGATCTCGCCCACCCCTGCACCGACGCCACGCGCAAGTGGGCGGCGGCCGGCCTGATCCAGCCGATCGACACTTCGAAGCTGGACAACTGGGACGCCATGCTGCCCACGATCAAGGAGGTCGACGGGATCACCTTCGACGGCGAGACGTGGATGGTGCCGTTCGAATGGGGCAATACCGGCCTGATCTATCGTACCGACGAGGTGCCGGAGGACGAGATTTCGTTGCAGGCGCTGACCAAGCCCGAGTTCCAGGGCAAGGTGGCGATCCCCGATGCGGCCTCCTCGGCCTATGCGATGGCCGCGCTGGGCGCCGGAGTGGCCGACAACTACACCAACATGAGCGACGAGGAGTTCAAGAAGGCCTCGGACTTCCTGCGCGCCGTGCATCCCAACGTGCGGTTCTACTGGTCCGATGCCGGCCAGCTTGACCAGGCGCTGGCCTCGGGCGAGGTGGTGGCGGGCTGGGCGTGGAACCAGACCGAGCTGAACCTGATCTGGAACGAGGTGCCGGCCCAGATGATGCGCGGCGAGGGGAAGGGCATCGCCACGTGGGTCTGCGGATACGTGCATCTGTCGAATGCCGACGCGCCGGAAGAGCAGGTCTATGACATGCTCAACGCGCTGACCCAGCCGGACAGCGGCAAGTACATCATCGAAAGCTGGGGCTATCCGCATTCCAACTCGGAAGCCTTCGAGATCTCGGACCAGGAGCTGATCAAGACCTACGGCTTCGACGATCCGCAGGCGCTGTTCGACAACAGCCTGTTCTTCGACGCGGTGGAGCCCGAGCTTGAAGCCAAGATGCTTCAGGAATTCGAGCGTATCAAATCGGGCTTCTGATCGCGTAGAAAGACGGGGGCGGCGAGGTCGCCCCCTATAGACACCCCTGGCAAGGAATGACGGCGCCCATGACCACCCGCGCGACCCCTTATGACATCCTGTTCGAGCCGGTCCGCATCGGGCCGGTGACCGCGCGCAACCGGTTCTACCAGGTGCCGCATTGCAACGGCATGGGCTATCAGCGGCCCCGGGCCGAGGCGGCGATGCGCGGCATGAAGGCCGAGGGTGGCTGGGCCGTGGTGTGCAACCAGGAAACGGAAATCCATCCGACCTCGGATCTGTCGCCCTTTGCCGAGGGGCGGCTGTGGGATGACCGCGATATTCCTGGCCTGCGGCTGATGACCGATGCGATCCACGCGCACGGATCGCTGGCCGGAATCGAACTGGCCCATAACGGCAGCCATGCGCCCAACCTGCTGAGCCGGGCGCCGGCGCTGGCGCCGAGCGATTCCATCGTCGACGCGGGCTTCGCGCCACAGGCGCGGGCGATGGACAAGGAGGATATCCGCAACCTGCGCCGCTGGCACCGCGATGCGGCGCGCCGAGCGATGAAGGCGGGGTTCGACATCATCTATGTCTATGCCGGCCACCACATGACCATCCCGCATCACTTCCTGCTGCCCCAGCATAACGACCGGATGGATGAATATGGCGGCAGCCTCGAGAACCGCGTGCGCCTGACGCGGGAATTGCTCGAGGACACGCTGGAGATTGCAGAGGGCAAGTGCGGCGTGGCGTTCCGGTTTGCCATCGACGAGATGCAGGGCACCGACGGGATGCAGGCCGAGGAAGAGGGGCGTGGCGTGGTCGAACTGCTGGCCGAACTGCCGGACCTGTGGGACGTCAACGTCGCCGACTGGCCCAACGATTCGCAGACCACGCGGTTCCAGCCGGAAGATGGCTATCAGACGAAATACCTCGAGGCCGTGAAGCAGATCACCAGCAAGCCGGTTGTGGGGGTCGGCCGCTTCACCTCGCCCGACATGATGGCGTCGCTGGTGCGCAAGGGCGTGCTAGACATGATCGGTGCGGCGCGCCCGTCGATTTCCGACCCGTTCCTGCCGAAGAAGATCGAGGAGGGGCGGATCGACCAGATCAGGGAATGCATCGGCTGCAATATCTGCGTCTCGGCGGATTCGCAGGGTGTGCCGATCCGCTGCACCCAGAACCCGACGATGGGCGAGGAGTGGCGCCGCGGCTGGCATCCCGAGACAATCGGCGCGAAGGGCAGGGAAGAGGCGGCGCTGGTGGTGGGGTCGGGCCCGGCCGGGCTGGAATGCGCCATGCAGCTTGCGCGACGCGGCTATCACGTGACGCTGGCCGAGGCCGGCAAGGAGCTAGGCGGCCGGGTGCGGCGCGAGGCCGGGCTGAACGGGCTGGCCGCATGGGGGCGGGTGATGGATTACCGTCTCGGCGACCTGCAGCAGCGTGGCAATGTCGATATCTTCACCGACAGCCCGCTGGGCCGCGACGAGGTGCTCGAACTGGGCGTGCCGAACGTGTTTCTCGCCACCGGTGCGCGCTGGCGGCGGGACGGGCAGGGGCGCACGGCACGGTTCGGGATAGAGATCGCCGACGAGACCATGGTGATGACGCCGGATGACGTGATGGACGGCATCAGGCCCGGGCCTGGGCCGCTGGTGATCTACGACGACGACCATGGGTATCTTGCCGGTGTGCTGGCCACGCAACTGGCGGACCAGGGGTGCGAGGTGACGTTCGTCACGACCGCCAATATGGTTTCGCCCTTCACCGAGCTGACGCTTGAACAGGGGCGGGTGCAGAAAAGCCTGCTGGAACGGGGGGTAACGATCCTGACGGCGCAGGCCGTTGCCGGTGTCGAAACTTCCGTTTGCCGTCTGGCTTGTGTCTATACCGGGCAGACGTCGGAGATCGACTGTGGCACGGCCCTTCTGGTGACGCGCCGGGACAGGGTGACGAGCCTCTACGACGAGCTGCGCGGGCATCCGGACCTGTCCCATGTCGAATTGATCGGCGACGCCGCCGCGCCGGGTCTGATCGCCGATGCCGTCTATTCCGGCCACCGCGCGGCCCGCAATTTCGAACGACCGGCCGAGGAGGTCGAGCAGGAATACTTCCGTCGTGAAATCACCGCCATAGAAGGATGAGGTCAGCACCATGTTGCAGCATACCGACGAATTCGCCCGCCTGATCCAGTCACCCGTGGAAGGCTTCGCGCTGCCGCGCGAATTCTACACCTCGCGCGAGATCTACGAACGCGACATCGAAGCCTATTGGAATCGAAGCTGGCTCTGGGTCGGCCATGTCAGCCAGATTCCCGAGCCGGGCGACTATTTCCTGTTCGACTATGGCCCGGAATCGATCATCGTTGTCCGCGACCGCGATGGAGAGGTGCGCGCACATCTCAACGTCTGCCGGCATCGCGGCTCCCGCGTCTGTGTCGAGCGGGAGGGGAAGGCGCGGCTGTTCGTCTGTCCCTACCACGCCTGGACGTTCGAGCTGTCCGGCAAGTTGCGCTCGGGCCGGGCGATGGGGCAGGAGTTCGACCCGGCCGACTATGGCCTCTTCCCGGCGCATGTCATCGTGTTCCAGGGCCTGATCCTCGTCTGCACGGCCGACGATCCGCCGCCCATTCAGGACGGGCTCGACCGGCTGGCGCCGCTGAGCGAACCGTTCGGGTTGGAGAACATGAAGATCGCGCACAAGGCGGTCTATCCCGTGCCGGCCAACTGGAAGCTGGCGCTGGAGAATTACATGGAGTGCTATCACTGCGCCCCCTCGCACCAGGAATATGCCAAGTCTCACACGCTCAAGGCGCCGCAGGACATGGAAAAACTGGTCGAGCCGCTCAAGAAGCGGTCCGAGGGGATCGGCCTGCCGACGGCCATCCTGAACGAAACCGGGGCCAATGCGGCGGGGCTGGGGGCGGATGTCTATTACCGCCGGTATCCGCTTTACGAAGGCTACCAGACCGGAAGCCGCGATGGCACGCCGCTGGCGCCCCTGTTGGGCAGCCTGACCGGGTTCGATGGCGGGGCGACGGACATTCAGCTCGGACCGCTCAACAACCTCCTCGTCTATGCCGATCACGTGGTCGGCTACCGCTTCCTGCCGCGTGGCCTGCAGGAAACGGATATCGAGGTGATCTGGTTCGTGCGTGGGGATGCGGAGGAGCCGAAAGACTATGCCACGCAGGATCTGACGTGGCTCTGGCATGTGACCTCGCTCGATGACGAGCGCATCATCCGCCACAATCAGGAAGGGGTGAACTCCTACCACTTCCGCCCCGGCCCGCTGGCCGAGATGGAATGGGGGATTCGTGGCTTCTACAAGACGTATCTGGAGATGATCCAGGCCTGAGACCGCGCTGAACATGTGAAAAAGGCCGGGCCCATGCGGACCCGGCCTTCATTGTCAGTCGGTCAAGGCAGGTTCAGCCTTCCCAGCTTTCCATGCCTTCCAGCTCTTCGCTGGTGTAACCGGTGGTGGCGCGCAGGCCGCCGGTCATGCCTTCGTCATCGGAACGGCGCAGTTCCAGATCTTCGAACGGAAGTGCGACCGGCTTTTCGCCAATCCCGAGGAAGCCACCGACATCGACGATGACTTGGGAAATCTTGCCGTCGTCGCTCAGGACGAGATCGGAGATTTCGCCGAGACGGTCGTCTTCGGTGCCGTAGACGGAGACGCCTTCAAGCTCTTCGGCCGTCAACTGGCCACGCTCTTCGGTGTCGAGCTGGGCGGTTTCGTCACCCATGTCGGCATTGGCGTCGTTCTCGGCCATCTGTTCCGAGGTCAGGTCAGTCTCTTCGCTTTCGGCCGCGTCATTCTCAGCCATCTGCTCGCTGTCCTGCTCGGCGGTCATGTCCGTGCTGTCGCTTTCGGCCATGTCGGTTTCTTCGGTTTCGGCCGCTTCGTTGTTGGCTGCCTGCTCGCTCAGGTCGGTGTTGCCGGCGTCGGCCGTCTCTTCGCTGGCGGGTTCTTCCATATCGGCGCTGGCGGTGTCTTGCGCCTCTTCACCGCGGAAGAAGCTGCTGCCGGAATCACGCACAGCGGCCTGATCAAGCTGGTCGCGATCCTCGAGAGCGGTCTTGTCGCCGGTGAAGACCACGAAGTAGTCGCGTTCCTCGTCGGCTTCGGCTTCGTCGCTCGAATCGCTTACGAATTTCAGCTCGTCCAGGGAAGCGCTGACATGCTTCTCGTTGATGCCAAGGAAGCCGCCTGCGTCCAGCGTGACGGACTCGATCTTGCCGTCGCCGGAGATGATCACATCACCGATCTCGCCAATGCGTTCCCAGTCATCCGACGGTTCGCTCGCTTCTTCGGCAACCTCGGCTTCGGCGTCCTCGCCGAGAATGTAAACCGATTTGCCGATCAGCTCGGAAGCGCGAACCTGCATTCCTTCCATATCGGCGACCACGTCGTTCTCGGCGTTGCTGCTGGACGCCTCTTGCGACATGTCCGTCGATTCCGACACCTGGGCGCTGGTGTCGTCGGCTGTTTCCGAAGCTGCAAGTACCGGCGATGCAGCAAGGGCCGCAATCGCGGTGGTCATGAGAATACGTTTCATTATCTTCGCTCCTTCCAGTTGAGTATGGCTTGGCCGGGCGAATTCCCGGCTTGCAACCACCCAACACCCTTTGCGCCGTTTTAGTTTCCATTCGGGCGCAAAATTTACCCGAAAAATTTATGGAACATTTCGGCCGGCGGGAAAGTTGATAACGGAGTGCGTACGCGCAGGATTCCAGCGTTGACCGGGTACAGACGCGTCGCGCCCGCAGACATCCTCAGGAGGCATGATGTTGGAAATTTCCGGAATTGGCGGCTTTATCCTATTGGTCCTGGACATTTGGGCCATTGTGTCGATCGTCGGATCATCGGCCACGACTGGGCGCAAGGTCTTGTGGGTGCTGCTTGTCGTGATCCTGCCACTGCTCGGCTTCATCATCTGGCTTCTGTTCGGGCCACGGTCGGCCAAGGTCTGACCCAGGCACCGGGCACGGGTTTCACCGGCGTCGGTCCGATGCCAGTTGGCAAGCGGAGCAACCTGAAGTTGAACATCCTGTCAGTGCAAAAAATCTTCGTTTCCATGGAACCTTCGCCTCGATGAGACGTTCTCAATCCAGTCATGGCGCTACCGCGCCCCTCTGACCAGGTCTCTCCCGTCCCCAAGCCGATGGACCTGGCCAACCCGTTGTCCCGCGGGTGACAGCCCCCGCCTGAAACATGGCGGGGGCGATTTTTCGGGCCAGGGGCATGGCTTGCGGCTCGACAGTTGAGGCTGGCGCAGCGAAGATTGGCATCGAGATGGACGCATCAGGCGAGGTGAACGAGGCCGTGGCTCATGTGCGCGAAAGCGACGGGACGATCGGCGATCTCGAGGTGATGGTGACGGCCGCGGAGGCCTATCCGGCCTTCGAACGCGCCTTCTTGAACGCCGAACGCGAAATATCCGGCAGCTTCCGGCTTTTCGACCTCACGACCAAGCTGCATTCAGACGAGGCCCGCGAACTGGGGGATACCTGGTTCGACCTGATGATCGCGACGCTGAACCGGGGTGTCGCCATCCGTATCGTGGTAACGGATTTCGATCCGGTCGCCGCCCCTGAACTGCATCAGCTCGCATGGCAGACCAAGCGCCAGATGGTCGCCGTACAGGAACTTGCGAATGATGGCGCGAAGCTCGAATTCGTCATTGCGTTGCATGATGCCAAGGCCGGGCTGGTCCCGAAGATGGTGTTTTTTCCCTTCGTGCGGCAGAAATTGCGGGAGCTGAACACGACCTGGCTTGGCATGAACGGGGACGAACGCGCCCGGTTTCGGTCGGAAACGCCGCGACTGCGCCGCATCTGTTATGAAGACGACAATGGCAGCCTATGTTTCCCCGTTCAACTCGTCGATCTTTATCCGGCGACCCATCATCAGAAAATGGCCGTGTTCGATCGCCGCCTGCTCTATATCGGCGGGCTCGATCTGAACGACCGCCGGTACGACAACAAGCGCCACCGCCGCGCGCCTGAACGGACCTGGCACGACGTTCAGGTCATGGCGACCGGCTCGGTCGTCGAAGCGGCGCAGAAGCATCTCGACACGTTCCTCGACACCGTTGCCGCGAAGGCGTCGCCACCGCCCGCCGCACCCGGCTTTCTGCGCACGCTGTCGCGCCGGCGTCACCGTGCCTCCTTCCGGGTATCGCCCAAGACCGTGCTGCGCGAGATCGAAGAACGTCACCTCGAGGCGGTCGGCCGGTCCAACCAGTTCATCTACCTTGAAACGCAGTTTCTGCGTCACCAGCCGCTGGCGCGGGCACTGGCCAGGCGGGCGCGTCAGTGCCCCGAGCTCAAGCTGTTCCTAGTCCTGCCCGCCGCGCCCGAAGACATCGCCTTCGACAGCAACAGGGGCCTCGACGCCCGGTTCGGAGAGGACCAGCAGATCAAGTGCCTGACCCGGCTCCGCCAGGCCTTCGGGGAGGACCGGCTGCTTGTCACCGCGCCGGTTCAGCCGCGCCGCCAGGAAAGCGACGAGCGCGACGTGCTGGAAGACGCGCCGCTGATCTACGTGCATTCCAAGGTGTCGATCTTTGACGAATTCGGCGCGATCGTGTCGTCGGCCAACCTCAACGGGCGCAGCCTGAGGTGGGATACCGAGACCGGGCTGTGGTTCGACCGGCCGGATCACATCGAGCTGGTGCGCAGGCGGGTGATGGGAAACTGGCTTCCGTCCTCCGGTGCGGGGGATGAGTTTCTCGACCCCTCGACGGCCTTCGATCACTGGAAACGCCTGGTCGACGAGAATACCGACCTGCCACCGGAAAAGCGGCGCGGGTTCCTCGTGCATTACGATTCCGACGCGGCGCGAGAGATCGCCCTGCCTGTCCCCGGCATGCCCGAGGAAATCGTCTGAACGCTCAGGCGACCGGGGGCTCCGGTTCCGACGGGGGCGGACGTTTGCGGGCACGGCCTTCGCTGTCGAAGATGTCGAGCATCACCAGCACGATGACCAGCACCGGAATGGCCACGATCCCGCCGATCGGCCCCCACATCCAGAGCCACACCACGAGCGAGGCAAAGATCAGCAGCGGGTTGACCGAGATGTGCTTGCCGACCATCGCCGGGGTCACGAACTGCGACTCGATCATGTTGAGGCACAGGAAGATCGCCGCGGGGGCAAAGACCATCAGCCCTTCGAAGGCGATCAGGCCCGCCAACAGAAGACCGCCGATGACCATGATCGGCCCGAGATAAAGGATGAAGTTGAGCATCGCCGCAACCACGCCCCAGATCAGCGGACCGGGCAGGCCGATCACCATCATCAGCGCGGCAAGGCTCGCCCCGAGCCCGGCATTAATGATGGAAATGGTAAGGAAGTAGCGTGCCACCAGCCGCTCGGCCGTCGTGAAGCGTTTCTTGATGATCACCGTGTCGCGGCGGTCGCCGATCCAGGTCGAAACCCACACGTAGATGCCGCGGCGCGTGAGCAGGAAGAAGAACAGCGTCCCGGCGAAGATCAGCACCTGTGCAAGGACCAGGGGCGCCAGCAGTAGCGTGGCCGTTGGATCGGGGATCGGGCCCTTGCCTTTTCCCTCGCCATCCTGGTTCGTCTCGGTTCCGAGGGCCTGGCCCACCTCTTCGTTCATCGCGTCGAGGCCGCGGATGACACCGCGGAACTGTTCGATGATCGAGCGGATCTCCCACTTGATGCTCGGCAGTTCGTCCACGACCCGCCAGACCAGCGGTTCGAGCAGGACGACGATCACGGCGACCGCCGAGATGCCCATCGCCAGCACGATGGCCGAGGCCACGCCCGGCGGTATCTTCCAGCGTTCGAGAAAGTCGGTGACCGGGGCGAGAATGACGCCGGCCACGATGCCCAGGACCATGGGCGCGAATATGTCCCCGGCGAGCTTGAGAACGCCGAAGCACATGAGCACTGCGATGACGATGACGGCGAGCCGAAGAACCGGATCAGCCGGGGATTTTAGACCAGCCATGAAGGTTGCAACGCAGGTTTGGCGGGAATGTTCCCGGCCGGGCAGGCTGCGATGGAAAAACCTCCGTGCCGCGACGGCTGCCTTGTCAGGATGCGTCGAACGACAGGCGCGCCGCGCCGCCTTCGCCGGCCACCCGCTCGCGCGGCCACCAGTCGGGATGATGCTCGCGGATATAGGCCAGCATGTCTTCGCGCAGCTGCATCTCGGTCTCCCAGCCCGCCGTCGGATCGGGCGACATCACGTAGAAGCTCATTTCCTGCCCTTCCGAGCTCTGGCCCGAGACATAGGCACAGAGCTTGTCGTGGTCGATCACGCCGTCCCGTGCCTTGGCGAACTCGATGAACTTGTCGCGCAGCTCTTCGATATCCGCCGAATGATCGAGAACCAGCCGGATGGTGCTGTAGATCCGCGCATCCCGGACCGACCAGTTCTCGAACGGTTTCGAGACGAAGTAACGGACCGGCACCACGATGCGCCGCTCGTCCCAGGTGCGCAGCCGGATGAACGTGTAGTAGATGCTTTCGACATAGGCCCAGTTGCCCTCGAACAGAATGCTGTCGCCGATGCGCACCGGCTTGGCCAGCGCGATCTGGAGCGAGGCGAGGATGTTGCCGAGAACGGCCTGCCCCGCGATCCCCAGAAGTACGGTAAGCACGCCGGCCGAGGCCAGAAGGGTCATGCCGATGGATTCGAAAAGGTTCAGGCGCAGCAGGACGTAGACGATGGCAAAGCCGACCATGAACAGCACGATGATCCGCCGCAGGGCGAAGATCGACGTGTAGAGTTCTCGCTTGTCGAGGCTTCTCGTGTCGTCGATATCGCCCACCACCCGCAGCGTGATCCGGTCGAGGATGGCATCGACCGCGCGCAGCGCGGCGATCCCCAAACCCGAGACCATGATGATGACCAGGGCCGGCCGCACCACGTTGGTGACAGGCCCCGAGAAGGACACAGCGAGATTAAGGAAAAGCTGGGCAACGAAGGCCGTGATCATGAGCGCCAGCGGCATTGCGGCCCGGTCGACGGCCTGCCGCAGGGAAGCGCGGGGCGTCTTTCGCGACAGCATCACGACAAAGCGGTTCGTGCCCCAGAGCAACAGGCCGAGAAGCCCGAGGTAAAGCGGCAGGGCGATCCATTCCCAGGCGCGGAGGGGGCCGGCACGGGACTTGAGGCTGTCGGGCAGGTACTGCTCGAACCGCCGTGGCCCGAATTCCGCATAGAGCCCCGGGATGTCGTCGATGGTTTGGGGAGTGAAAAGCCAGACCGGTTCTTCATCGCCATCCTTGTAGCGGGCGAGGCGCACCTCGTAGGCCCGGCCGTCGACCTCGACCATCTCGATACGAATGTTCCTGCGGGTTTCGCCGGCCCGGGGGTTGTTGCCGGTTTCGCTTTCGATCATGGCGTCCGGCCGGGCCGAAAGCCCGCTCCAGTCGATCCAGATCCGCCGCTCGATGACCGAGGCGAGCATCGCCGCAAGTCTCGGCCCCTCGTCGGCCTGCTGCCCCGCGGAAATGTTCGACAGGTTGAGCGTATGGGCCGCCCAGTCGAACCGCTCGGACCTCGTGAGGTCGATGAAGCTGCGCATTGCGGCCCGGGGGGTCGAACGGTCGAGCCGTTGCGGCGCCGCTCCGAGGCCCTCGTTGAGGCCGTCCATCTCGTACCACGGCTGATCGCCTTCCTGCGCGCCGGCTGCGATGCCGAGCCCGCACAACAGGCAAAAAAGGACAAGACGAACGAACGGTATCATGGGGATTCATCTTGTCATGATTGACCGGCCCAAGCCAGCCGCCTCGGAAATCTGCACCGCAAACACCCCCCGACCGCGGAACATCA
Source organism: Roseovarius sp. (assembly GCF_965228755.1). Classification (GTDB taxonomy): domain Bacteria; phylum Pseudomonadota; class Alphaproteobacteria; order Rhodobacterales; family Rhodobacteraceae; genus Roseovarius. The sequence goes on along the minus strand of NZ_CBDDIG010000009.1, from coordinate 172,852 downwards.
CTTATAAGTAACCGGGCCAATGTGATTCTTGTCGCGCCAGCACTAGGTAAATGGCCGGCAGGATTGTTTGTCATCGGGATATGGAGGTTCGATTGCGGGAACGGCATAACGACCCCGCAGCAGGGGCGGAAGGAAACGACTTGCACAGCACCGGTTCCCTCGATCCGCATGGCCCGCATGGCGCGGAACTGATCGGCTGTCCGAACTGCGATCTCGTCTATCGCGTGCCGCGGGTGGCTTCGCATGAGCGCGCGGTCTGTGCCCGGTGTCATACCGTGCTGATCTCGCCGAGGCGCAAGGCGGGCAAGCAGTTGATCGCGCTCGCCCTCACCGTGCTGATCCTGATTGTCGCGGCCTGCACATTCCCGTTCCTGTCGATCGGGGCCGCCGGTCTGCACCACGATGCCTCGATTCTTCAGACGGCGCTCACGTTCTCGGGCAACCTGACGCTTCTGTCGCTGGCGGTGCTTTTCTTCATCGTCGTCGTTCCCGCCATACGGCTGTGCCTGTTGATCTATGTTCTATTCCCCATCATCCGCGACAAACCGCCGGCGCCGCTGGCGCGTAAGGCCTTCGCGATCTCCGAGGCGCTGGTGCCCTGGTCGATGGCCGAGATATTCGCGATCGGCTGTGCCGTGGCGCTGGTCAAGCTGAGCGACATGGCGGACGTGGTCTACGGACCGGCGGCGTGGCTGTTCGCCATTCTCGTCGTCCTTGTCGTGGCAACCGACCGGCTTATGTGCAGGTATTCGATATGGAAATCATTGGAGAGCTGAAGACCGCCCGCGAGATGGGCCTTGTCACATGCACCGAGTGCATGCGCGTCTCGCCCCGTGGCACGGCGAGATGTCCCAGGTGCGGCCATACGCTCAGGTCGCGTGATCCCTATTCGCTTCAGAAGGTCTGGGCCTGGTGGCTGATGGGGCTGGGCTGTTACATCCCGGCGAATCTGTATCCCATGCTCGAGACCAAGACGCTGGTCAGCTCGCAAAGCGACACGATCGTCGGTGGTGCCGTCGAGCTGGCCCATGACGGAAACTGGGGCGTTGCGACCATCATCCTGATTGCCAGCGTTCTGATTCCCGTCGCCAAGTTCGTCGTGCTGGCCGGTCTCGCCGTCGGGGTGTGGTATGGGCCGCGTGCCACGCAGGGCCGGCGCCATATTCTGTACGAGATCGTGGAATACATCGGACGATGGTCGATGATCGACGTCTTCGTCGTGGCCATCCTGTCATCGCTCGTCCAGCTTCAGACGATTGCCTCCATCACGCCGGGCCGCGCCAGCCTGTTCTTCGCCCTGTCTGTGATTTTTACGATGCTATCCGCGCAAAGTTTCGATAGCCGCTTGATATGGGATACAAACTCGGACGGAATGGCCCGAAGGCGGCCGGGGCGCATCCCCCGCCGAAGGAGGATACTCGCACGTGGCAACTGACGCCGACACCCCCCCGGAGGCCCCTGTCACATCGGCGCGCCGCGGGTTGATGGACCGGATCTCGATCGTCTGGATCGTGCCACTGGCCGCGCTACTGGTGGTGCTTTTCATCGCATGGCGTGGCTATGCCGACCGGGGGCCGGTCATTCAGATCAGTTTCGAGGACGCCGCCGGGGTGAAGGAAGGGTCGACCGAGCTGCGATATCGCGACGTCGCCATCGGCCTGGTCGAGGAGGTGGGCTTTACCCAAGGACTGGACCGGGTGCTGGTATCGGTCCGTATCGACAAGGACGTGGCGCCTTTCATTGATGACGAGGCGCGCTTCTGGGTGGTGCGGCCGCAGGTTACGACGCAAGGGGTGACCGGGCTGAACACCGTGCTTTCGGGCGTCTACATCGAAGGCCTGTGGGATGACCAGCCGGGCGGTTACGTGGGCCGGTTCGAAGGGCTGCCCGACGCCCCGCTCGAACGGCACGGCCAGGAGGGCCTGCGCCTGACGCTTCGCGCGTCGGGCCGCGCGTCGCTGATCGAAAGCACGCCGATCCTCTATCGCGGCGTGACCGTGGGGCGGATCGGCAAACCCTCGATCACGCAAGACGGCTCTTCGGCCCAGGCGGAGGCGATGATCTTCGCGCCGCATGACAAGCTTGTCAGTTCCGCCACGCGATTCTGGGATACGTCGGGCTTTACCTTCTCGCTCGGGCCGGGCGGCGCTGCGCTCGAATTCAGTTCCGTGGCTTCGTTGGTCGCCGGCGGCGTGACTTTCGAGACTATGGTCTCGGGCGGCGACCCGGTCGAACCGGACACCACCTTTACAGTCTACCCCGAGGAATCGGCCGCCCGGACAAGCCTGTTTGCGGCCGACGAAGGCGAAGCACTTCCCCTGTCCGTGGTCTTTTCCGAGAATATCGGCGGTCTGACGACCGATGCGCCGGTCGAAATGAACGGGCTGAAGATTGGCGAGGTCACCGCCCTCAACGGGATCATCGACGAGGAAGAATTCGGGGACAACCGGGTACGCCTTGTCGTTTCGCTGTCGATCAAGGCCGGCCGACTGGGCCTTGGAGAGGAAGCCGGATCGGACGAGGCCCTCGAGTATTTCCGGGAGCGGGTGAAAGACGGGCTTCGGGCCCGGCTTGCCTCGGCCTCGATCCTGACCGGCGGGTTGAAGATCGAACTGGTCGACGACCCGGACGCCGAGCCCACCACGCTCGTCCAAGGGGAGCAGGGGACCTACTACCTGCCCACGGCGGAGAGTGACATTACCGACGTGTCGGCCACCGCGCAGGGCGTTTTCGAACGCATCAACGCCTTGCCGATCGAAGAGGTCATGGTCTCGGCCACGGAGCTTTTCGAGGAGGCCCGGGCGCTGCTGGCCAGCGAGGACGTGCGCGGCGTGCCCGAGAACCTCAACAACCTTTTGGGCGACGCCCGCAAGGTGGTCGGCTCCGAGGAGGTCCAGGCACTGCCCGGCCGGCTCGAGGCGCTCATTGCGGAACTTGACAAGACGGTCACCCAGTTCAACGAAGCCGCGGTGGCGAACAAGCTGGCCACCGCCGTGGATAATGCCTCCGACGCGGCCAAGGGTGTCTCCACGGCGGTAGAGGGCGTGCCGGAACTGGTCGACCGGCTGAATGCGGTGGCGGCAAAGGCCCAGGAGGTCGAACTTCAGGAAATGGCCGAGGAGCTTACCGAGCTCATCCAGACGACGGACGCCCTTTTGGGCAGCGAACAGGCCAAGGCGCTTCCGGGCAAGCTCAACGGTGCATTGTCAGAGTTGAGCGCGATCATGACGGAGCTGCGCGAAGGCGGTGTGGTCGAGAACGTGTCGTCGGCCTTCGATTCCGCTAGTGAGGCGGCGGATACCATCGCCGAGGCGGGCCGTGATCTTCCCGATCTCATCGCCGACGCGCGCCGGGTGCTGACCCAGGCCCGGGCGACGCTGGAAGGCTATCGCGCGGATAACGGCCTCGGGCGCGAGGCGCGCGATGCGCTTTCCGAAATCCAGAAGGCGGCCAAGGCCGTCGCCTCGCTGGCCCGCGCCATCGAACGCAATCCCAATTCACTTCTGACAGGGCGTTGATCCTCATGCCTAAGCGTATTCTTTCCCTTCTCCTTCTAACCCTTCCTGTTCTTGCCGCCTGCGGTGGCCCGCCGCCACAGCGCGTGGCCATCCCGAAGGCGCAGGTGGCCGAGAAGATGGCGATATCCTATCGCACCGTCGAGTTGCGGGAGGTGTCCCTGCCAAGCTATGCCTCCGCCGAGGAGATCTATGTCGCGGACGAGGCCGGGCTTCTGAACAGCCGCGAGGGGCTGCTCTGGGCCGATGATCCGAGCCGGGCGATCACGCTGGAAATCTCGCGTCAGCTGGCGCAGGTGACCGGCGCGCAGGTGGCGTCGGAACCGTGGCCGTTCGAGGAACCGGCCCAGGCGCGAGTCGAGGTGCGGATCGAGGATATCCTCGCGCAAAGCAACGGCACGTTCCGTCTGGCCGGGCAGTATTTCGTCTCGTCCGAAACCGGCCGTGACCGGGCCCGCCTGTTCGACCTGACGGTGCCGATCAGCGGTATCGACACCGTGGCCGGAATTGCACAGGCACGCGGCCAGGCCGTGCGCAAGCTGGTGGTCGAGATCGCTCGGTCCGGGCTGCGCTGAGACGGGCGTCGGCGGCTACTCGAACTGCTGCCGTCCCCGGCGGAACAGCCGGGTCACGATCATGAAGAACAGCGGCACGAAAACCACCCCGAGGATGGTGGCCGACAGCGTACCGCCCAACACGCCGGAGCCAATGGCATTCCGCCCGCCCGAGCCTGCGCCCGATGACAGAACCAGCGGCAGAACACCCAGCGAGAAGGCCATCGAGGTCATGATGATCGGCCGGAACCGCTGACGCGCGGCGGTGACAACGGCGTCGATGACTCGCTCGCCGGCCTCGTGCCTTTCGCGTGCGAACTCGACGATCAGGATGGCGTTCTTTCCGGTCAGGCCGATCACCGTCAGCAGGCCGACCTGAAAGAAGACACCGTTCTCGAACCCGCCCAGCCAGGCGCCAGTCAAGGCCCCGAGGATCCCGATCGGCATGGCCAGCATGACCGCGAAGGGGATCGACCAGCTTTCGTAAAGCGCGGCGAGCGAGAGGAACACCACCGCCAGCGACAGGGCATACAGCAGCGGCGCCTGGCTGCCCGATTGCCGTTCTTCCAGTGAAAGGCCGGTCCAGGCCGCGTCGTAACCGGGCCCCAGCCCTGCGACCAGCCGCTCCATTTCGGCCATCGCCTCGCCGGTTGTCACGCCGGGCGCGGGCGACCCCTGGATCTGGATCGACGGGACGCCATTGTAGCGGTACAGCCCCTGCGCGCCGTATTCCCAGCCCCCTTCCGCGAAGTTCGAGAACGGAACCAACCCGCCGCTGGCATTGCGGACCCGCCACTTGTCGATATCCGTGGGCGTCGCGCGGGCCTCTGCCTCGCCCTGGACATAGACGCGCTTGATCCGGCCCTGGTCGACGAAATCGTTAACGTAGGTGCCGGCCCACGCGATCTGCAGAAGCTGGCCGACATCGGTGGGTGTCAGGCCCATCGCGCCGGCCTTGCGCCAGTCGATGTCGAGGTTGAACTGTGCGGCATCCTCCAGCCCGCTGGGGCGGGCGGAAGCGATCAGCGGGCTTTGCGCGGCAGCGCCGAGCAGTTGGTTGCGTGCGGCGACAAGGTCGGCATGGCTCTGGCCCTCGCGGGCCTGCAGGTAGAAATCGAAGCCCGAGACGTTGCCGAGTTCGATGACCGAAGGTGGCACCACGGGGAAGACCATCGCATCACGGATCTGGCTGAACGCCCCGAAGGCCCGGCCCGCCAGTGCCTGAACGCTCTGCTGCGGCTCTTTCCGATCGTCCCAATCCTCGAGCTGCACGAAGGCGATGCCCATGTTCTGGCCGCTGCCGCCGAAGCTGAACCCGACCACGCCGAACATGGATTTGACGACGCCCTCCTCCTGCGTGAGGTAGTAGTTCTCCACCTGTTCCAGCACATCGAGCGTGCGTTCGGCCGAGGCGCCCGTGGGGGCCTGAATGAGGGTGAAGAGGATCCCCTGGTCTTCGTCCGGAAGGAACCCTGTCGGCGTGCGCAGGAACAGCAGCGCCATCGCCCCGGCCAGCGCGAGGTAGACAAGGCCGACCCGGAAGGGGCGCCGGACGGACCAGCGCACCGTGCCGGTATAGCCATTGGTCAGACCGTTGAACCCCCGGTTGAACAGGCCGAAGAAGCCGCGCCGTTCGCCATGGCTCTTGGCCTTCAGCATCGAGGCGCACAGCGCCGGTGTCAGGGTCAGGGCGACCACAACCGAAAGCGCCATGGCCGAGACGATCGTGATGGCGAATTGCTGGTAGATCACCCCGGTCGAGCCGGGGAAGAACGCCATCGGCACGAAGACGGCCGAAAGCACCATCGCGATCCCGATCAGCGCGCCGGTGATCTGGCCCATGGACTTGTGCGTGGCCTCCCGCGGAGAGAGGCCTTCCTCCTCCATGATACGCTCGACGTTTTCCACCACCACGATGGCATCGTCGACCAGAAGGCCGATGGCCAGTACCATCGCCAGCATGGTCAACGTGTTGATCGTGAAACCCGCCGCCGCAAGCACGCCGAACGTGCCGAGAAGCACGACCGGCACGGCCAGCGTCGGGATCAGGGTGGCGCGCAGGTTCTGCAGGAACAGCAGCATGACGAGGAAGACGAGGCCGATGGCCTCGAACAGGGTTTTCACCACTTCCTTGATCGAGATCTCGATGAAGGGCGTGGTGTCGTAGGGGATGACGTAATCCACGCCTTCGGGGAAGAACCTGGCGAATTCCGCCATCCGGGCCTTCACCGCCTCGGCCGTGTCCAGCGCGTTCGCGCCGGGGGCGAGGCTGATCGCCATGCCCGAGGCCGGGTTGGCGTTGAACCGCGCGATGGTGGCATAGTTCTCGGCGCCAATCTCCACCCTCGCCACGTCGTCGAGCAGCACGAGCCCGCCATCGGTTTCCGCCCGCAGCACGATCTGGCGGAAATCTTCCGGCGTGCTGAGCAGGGACTGCGCCGTGATCGTGGCGTTAAGCTGCTGGCCGTCGACCGTTGGCCGCGACCCAAAGGCGCCGGCCGAGATCTGGGCATTCTGGGCCGAGACGGCAGAGACGACATCGGATGGCGTCAGCTCGAACGCCGCGAGCTTGGCCGGGTCGAGCCAGATGCGCATCGCGTACTGCCCGCCGAACACGTTGACCGAGCCGACCCCCTGGATCCGGCTGAGCTCGTCGACGAGGTTGGTGACCATGTAATCGGCAAGGTCGACCTGCTCGAGGCTGCCGTCGGTCGAGATGAGGCCGACCACCATCAGGAAACCGGCCGAGGATTTCTCGACCGTCAGGCCCTGGCGCTGCACGATTTCAGGCAGGAGTGGTGTTGCCCTGCTGAGCTTGTTCTGAACCTGGACCTGGGCAATATCGACATCCGTGCCTGTCTCGAAGGTCAGCGTGATCTGGGCGCTGCCGGCAGACGTGGAATTGGACGAAAAGTACCGCAGCCCGTCGAGGCCCGTCATCTGCTGTTCGATCACCTGGGTGACAGTGTTGGCGACCGTGCTGGCCGAGGCCCCCGGATATGTGCCGTTGATGGTGACCGAAGGCGGCGCGATCTGCGGATACTGGGCAATGGGAAGTAGCCGAATGGCAAGGATCCCGATCCCCATGATCAGGATCGAGATGACCCATGCAAAGACCGGACGGTCGATGAAAAAGCGTGCCATGCCAAGCGCTCCCCGTGTCCGCCCGTTATTCCGATTGCGCCTGTGCCGGATCTTCGGCGCGTTCTTCCGGTGTCACGGGGGCGCCGGGCGCGGCCTTCTGGAACCCTTCCACGACGACCCTGTCGCCAGCCGCCAGCCCCTCGCTCACCACCCAGTCGTCGCCGCGATCCTGCAGGATGGTCAGCGGGCGCTCCTCGATGACGCCTTCCGCATTGACGACCCATGCGTTGGGCCGCCCGCGACGGTCGCGCACCACACCCTCCTGCGGGACGAGAATGGCGTTCTCGGCCACATCGACCGGCATCTCCACCTGGACATACATGCCCGGCAGCAACAGCAGATCGGGATTGTCGAACCGCAGGCGCAGGGTCACCACGCCGGTCTGCGGGTTCACGTTGGGCTCGGCCGCCTGCAGACGCCCCGTGTGATCATATTCCGACCCGTCGGCGAGGGTCAGCCGCACGGTGCTGTCGGCGTCGGCAAGCTCCCTCTCCGTTTCCCCGCGGCGCCAGCGCAGCAGGTCGGAGGCCGATTGCGTCACGTCGACATAGACCGGGTCGATCCTGCGGATCACGGCCAGCGGTTCGGCCTGGCTGGCCGTGACGAGCGCGCCCTGGCTGGTCTGTGACAGGCCGATGCGACCCGACAGACGGGCGCGGATCGTGGTGTGCGACAGCTCGATCTCGGCCGCGTTCAACTGTGCCTTGGCCAGTTCGAGCGCCGCCGCCGCCGCGTCGCGCGTCGACTGTGCATCATCCAGCGCCTGTTCGGAGGCGACGTTGCGCGCCTGCAGTTCCTGCAGGCGCTCCGCCTCCCGTTCAGCGGCGCCCAGCTGGGCCTCGGCCTGAGAAACACTGGCCCGGGCCTGCTGCACGCTGGCCTCGTAGCTGGCCGCGTCGATCCGGTAGAGCGGTGCGTCCAGTTCCACCTGGGCGCCTTCCTCGAACAGCCTTTCGGTGATGATGCCATTGACCTGCGGTCGAACTTCGGCCTGCGCCGAGGCCGCCACGCGCCCGGGCAATGTCGATGTCAGCGTCACGGCCTCGGGCGCGACGGTCACGACGGTAACGGTCGCCGGCGGGCGCTCTTCTTGCGCCAGCGCGGGCGAAACCAGGCAGGATAGCATTGCGACGAATGCGACGGGGCACCGGGAAAGCAGCGACATGGTGAACCTTTCTTTCCAGCGAAACGCACCCAAAGACACGGTGCGAGGCTTGGAGTACGCGAACTAAGATAGATTCAGGCCCGGGTTTGCAAGGGCCGATGCATGCCGTTTACCGCCGGAGCGGGTGATCTGCGCATGGGGACACACTGGATGTCCGCCAATGCACAGCTCGAGCAGCCTCAGTCGCACAAGACGACGTTCGTCTGCCACTCCCGGCATTTCGCGACAAGGCTCGACCCGATTGCGCGATCGGTGAAGAACGTGTCGATATCCTTCAGCGAGGCAATCCGCGCAGGGGCATGGCGCTGGAACTTGGAATGGTCCGCCACCAGAAACGTCTTGCGGGCCTGCCGGATGATCGTCTGGCTGACCTTCACCTCCTGAAAGTCGAAATCGAGCAGGTCGCCATCGCCATCCAGCGCGGAGCAGCCGATCACGGCAAAGTCGAACTTGAACTGCTCGATCGTCGCGGTGGTCAGGTTGCCCACCAAACCCCCGTCCGACCGGCGCAGGACACCGCCCGCGACGATAATCTCGCAATCCGAGTTTCCGGCAAGGATGTTGGCCACGTTCATGTTGTTGGTGATGGCCATCAGGTTGTGATGATGGCGCAGCTCGCGCGCCACCGCCTCGGTCGAGGTGCCGATATTGAGGAAGACCGACACGTTGTCGGGGATCTCCTTCGCGCAGACCTGGGCGATCCGCTGCTTGGCATCCTCGTTCAGCCCGCGCCGGTCCTCGTAGCCGATATTGGACACGCCGGAGGGCAAGACCGCACCGCCATGCACCCGTTCCAGCTTGCCGGCATCGGCCAGCTCGGTCAGGTCGCGGCGAATGGTCTGCACGGTCACGCCGAACCGCTCGGCCAGATCCTCGACCACGACCTTCCCCTCGCGCCGGGCGATTTCGAGAATGTCCGGATGCCGAAACGTCTGAGACATGGGCTATTCCTCCTGCTCCGCGCTTCCGAATTGCGGTGGGCGCGTTCCCATGGATACGAGCCTATCACTCACAAATACGAACATAAACGAAAATATAAATTGACATAACGCGCATCGCTATGGTTCGTTTGGCCCGAATTCGGGAGGAGACCGACGGTGGAATCAGCGCCGCACGAGGCCGATGTGCGTGATCTTTTCGTCATCGGCGGGGGGATCAACGGTTGCGGCATCGCTCGGGATGCGGCAGGCCGGGGCCTTACGGTCACGCTGGCCGAGATGAACGATCTTGCCTCGGCAACTTCCTCGGCCTCGACCAAGCTTTTCCATGGCGGCCTGCGATACCTGGAGTTTTTCGAATTCCGGCTTGTGCGCGAAGCGCTGGTCGAACGCGAAATCCTGCTCCGGGCGATGCCGCATATCAGCTGGCCGTTGCGCTTCGTGCTGCCGTGGCACAAGGACATGCGCTTCGAAAGCGGTACGCCGACCTCGAAGGTGCTGGAAACGCTCATGCCGTGGATGAAGGGGCGCCGACCTGCTTGGCTCATTCGGCTCGGTCTTTTTCTCTATGACACCATGGGCGGGCGGAAAATCCTGCCCGGAACGACCCGATTGAGCCTTGATGGCACGCCCGAGGGCGCACCGCTCAAGCAGAAGTTCCGGCGCGCCTACGAATATTCCGATTGCTGGGTAGAGGATTCCCGCCTTGTCGTTCTCAACGCGCGCGACGCGGCCGAGATGGGGGCGGAAATCCTGACCCGCACCAAGGTGGTCGAGGCACGGCGCGAGGGCGATCTGTGGGCGATCACGCTGGAAGACAGCGACAGCGGCCGGCAGTCGACACGCCACGCCCGCGCGCTCGTCAATGCCGGCGGGCCCTGGGTCGGCAAGGTGATCGAGGAGGTCGCGTCGTTCAACAGCTCCGAAGGTGTTCGGCTGGTGCGTGGCAGCCATATCGTCACCCGCAAGCTGTACGACCACGACAAGTGCTATTTCTTCCAGGGCAAGGACGGCAGGATCATATTCGCCATCCCCTACGAGACGGATTTCACCCTGATCGGCACCACAGATGCCGACCATGGCGACCCTTCGGAGCCACCGGTCTGCACGCCCGAGGAACAGGACTATCTTTGCGCCTTCGCGTCGGAATATTTCGAACGTCCGGTGACCCGCGAGGATATCGTCTGGACCTATTCCGGCGTTCGTCCGCTCCACGATGACGGGGCGAAATCGGCCACCGCCGCCACGCGCGACTACGTGCTGAAGGTCGACGACAACGGCGCCCCCTTGCTGAATGTCTTCGGCGGCAAGATCACCACCTATCGCCGCCTTGCCGAAAGCGCGATGGAGCAGCTCGCGCCGTTTTTCCCCGCCCTTATCGGGCGCTGGACCGCGGTTGCCCGCTTGCCCGGCGGCGATTTCGAGGTGGGCCAGGTCGAACAACTGGTGGCCGACCTGCGCGCGGCTTACCCGTTCCTTTCGGAATTCTGGGCCCGGCGTCTGACGCGCGCCTACGGCGACGAGGCGTGCATCTTGCTCGGCGAGGCGGCATCCGCCGAAGACCTCGGCCGCGATTTCGGCGCGACGCTGACCGAGCGGGAGGTGCGCTGGCTGATGGACAAGGAATTTGCGCGCGAGGCCGAGGATGTGGTCTGGCGCCGGTCCAAGCTGGGCCTGCGGATGACCGGGGAACAGGTCGCCGCGCTTGATCGGTGGATGCGCGACGCCAAGCCAAACAACCATGCGACGAAAGCCGCGGAATGAAACACAAGGACGACCAATGACCCTGGTTCTGGAAAACGTGTCGAAGCAAGTCGAGGGGCAGGTGCATATCCACCCCACCGACCTGACGCTAGAGAAGGGCACGATGAATGTCCTGCTGGGGCCGACACTGGCGGGCAAGACGTCGTTGATGCGGCTGATGGCCGGGCTCGACGCGCCGTGGACGGGGCGCATCCTGTGGGACGGCGAAGACGTGACCGGCAAACGCGTGCAGGATCGTGGCGTCGCCATGGTCTACCAGCAGTTCATCAACTACCCGTCGATGACCGTCTACGAGAACATCGCCTCTCCCATGCGGCTCAAACGGATACCTGCCAGCGAGATCGACGCCGCGGTGCGCAAGACGGCGGACCTGATGAAGCTGGGGCCGCTGCTCGACCGCAAGCCGCTGGAACTGTCGGGCGGCCAGCAACAACGCTGCGCGCTGGCGCGGGCGCTGGTCAAGAACGCGGGCCTCGTGCTGCTCGACGAGCCGCTGGCCAACCTCGATTACAAGCTGCGCGAGGAGTTGCGGCAGGAAATCCCCAAGATCTTCGAGGAGTCCGGCTCGATCTTCGTCTACGCCACCACCGAACCGGAGGAGGCGCTACTGCTCGGCGGCAATACCGCGACGCTGTGGGAAGGCCGTGTCACCCAGTTCGGGCCGACGCCGGAGGTCTATCGCCGCCCCGTCGACATGGAGACCGCGCGCGTGTTCTCGGACCCGCCGATGAATTTCCTGCAGATATCGAAAACCGGCAACCGGATCATGTTCGGCGAGGGCCAGTCGGCCAGCGCGACCGGCAAGCTCGCACAGTTGGAGGACGGCCGCTATATCGCCGGCTTCCGCCCCAATCACCTCGATATCAGGACGGAGGTCGGGGATGCCCTGGAATTCTCGACGCGCCTGGCGGTGACCGAGATCACCGGCTCGGAAACCTTCATCCACCTCGACCATCATGGCGAGCGCTGGGTGGGGCTGATCCACGGGGTGCACGACATCACGCTGGGCGAGGGGCTGAAGGTCTATCTCGAGCCGCGGCACGTTTACGTTTTCAGCGAGGGCGGACAGCTTGTCGCCCCCGCGGCCTATGCCCAGGCCGCGTGAGAGGAGAGAGACATGGCAAAGATCACGCTCGACAATCTCGCCCACTCGTACCTGCCCAACCCGGGTGGTCCGGATGATTACGCGCTGAAGGAGTTGAACCACGACTGGAACGATGGCGAGGCCTATGCCCTGCTTGGCGCGTCGGGTTGCGGCAAGTCCACCCTGCTCAACATCATTTCCGGCCTGCTGGAACCGAGCCAGGGCCGCATCCTGTTCGACGACAACGACGTGACCCAGGCGCCGACGGCAGAACGCAACATCGCGCAGGTCTTCCAGTTCCCGGTGGTCTACGACACGATGACGGTGCGCGAAAACCTTGCCTTTCCGTTGAAAAACCGTGGCGCCGAAGCCAGTTACGTGGCCTCGCGCGTGCAGGAAATCGCGCGGATGATCGGCATGGAGGACACGCTCGACCGCAAGGCCCAAGGTCTGACCGCGGATGCCAAGCAGAAGATCAGCCTTGGCCGCGGCATGGTGCGGGAGGACGTCAACGCGCTCCTCTTCGACGAGCCGCTGACCGTGATCGACCCGCACATGAAGTGGGAGCTGCGCACCCAGCTCAAGCAGCTGCACCAGCAGTTCGGGCACACGATGATCTACGTCACCCATGACCAGACCGAGGCGCTGACCTTCGCCGACAAGGTGGTGGTCATGCATGACGGACGGGTGATCCAGATCGGCACGCCGCAGGAACTGTTCGAGACGCCCGAGCATACCTTCGTGGGCTACTTCATCGGCTCGCCGGGCATGAACGTGCTGCCGGCGAAGGTCGAGGGCAATCGCGCCTACGTCAACGGCACCGAGATCGAGCTTGCCAACGCTTACGGCACGCCCGCGGGGCAGGTGGCGCTTGGGGTCCGGCCGGAATACGTGCGCCTGTCCGACAGCGGCGGCCTGCCCGTCAAGATCCGCCGGGTCGAGGATGTGGGCCGCCACAAGATCGTGCGGGCCGAGTGTTTCGGCACGGAAATCAATGTGATCGCCGGAGAGAGCACCGAGATCGGGCCGGACATGACCCGCATCGAGTTCGACCCCGGGGGCGTCAACGTCTACGCCGACGAGTGGCGCGTGGCGCCGCAGGACAACCACGGAAGGGCCGCGTGATGCAGGAAAAGACCGTCAACCAGAAGGGGTGGCTCTTCGTTCTGCCGGTGCTGGTGCTAGTGGCCTTCTCGGCCGTCATCCCGCTGATGACCGTGGTCAACTACGCGGTGCAGGACACCTTTGCGGGCGAATTCTTCCCGCTCGACGACAAGCTGTTGTGGTTCCGCGAACTTCTTGAAAGCGACCGGATGTGGGAAGCGCTGCAGCGACAGCTTGTCTTCTCGGCCATCATCCTTGCCATCGAGGTGCCTCTGGGCATCTTCGTGGCGCTCAATATGCCGCGCAAGGGCGTGTGGGTTTCCGTCTGCCTCGTGCTGATGTCGCTGCCGCTGCTGATCCCGTGGAATGTGGTCGGCACGATCTGGCAGATCTTCGGCCGCGTCGATATCGGGTTGCTGGGCCATACGCTCGACCAGCTCGGGTTCCGCTACAACTACACGCAGGACATTTTCGATGCCTGGGCCACGGTCATCATCATGGATGTCTGGCACTGGACATCGCTGGTGGCGCTCTTGGCCTATGCCGGGCTGGTCTCGATCCCCGACGCCTATTACCAGGCCGCCAAGATCGACCAGGCAAGCCGCTGGAAGGTGTTCCGCTATATCGAGCTGCCGAAGATGCGTGGGGTTCTGACCATCGCGATCCTGCTGCGTTTCATGGACAGCTTCAAGATCTATACCGAGCCCTTCGTGGTCACCGGGGGTGGCCCTGGCAACGCCACCACGTTCCTGTCCATCGACCTCGTGAAAATGGCGCTCGGCCAGTTCGACCTCGGGCCCGCCGCGGCCTTCTCGATTATGTATTTCCTCGTGATCCTGCTGATCAGCTGGGTGTTCTACACGGTCATGACCAATCTCGACAAGGAAGGGAGCTGAGCCATGGCCGACGCAACCGCCAACGCCCCGCGGGCCACGGGCAAAGCCCGCAGCGGCATCCGTGTGAACGGCTCGGCCGTGGTGATGGTGCTTTACCTTCTGTTCCTGCTGCTGCCGATCTACTGGCTGGTGAACATGAGCCTGAAGACCAATGCCGAGATCCTCGGCTCCTTCACGCTCTGGCCGCGGAACATCACGCTTGAGAATTACGTGACCATCCTGACCGACGCGTCTTGGTACATGGGCTATGTCAACTCGATGATCTACGTGGTGATGAACACGGTGATCTCGGTCACCGTGGCGCTGCCGGCCGCCTATGCCTTCTCGCGCTACCAGTTCATCGGCGACAAGCACCTGTTCTTCTGGCTGCTGACCAACCGGATGGCGCCGCCCGCCGTCTTCGCGCTGCCGTTCTTCCAGCTGTATTCCAGCGTCGGCCTCTTCGACACGCATATCGCCGTGGCCCTGGCGCATTGCCTCTTCAACGTGCCGCTGGCTGTCTGGATCCTCGAGGGGTTCATGCGCGGCGTGCCGAAGGAGATCGACGAGACCGCCTATATCGACGGCTATTCCTTCCCGCGCTTCTTCGTGAAGATTTTCATGCCGCTGATTGCCTCGGGCATCGGGGTGGCGGCGTTCTTCTGCTTCATGTTCTCGTGGGTGGAGCTGCTCCTGTCGCGCACGCTGACCAGCGTCGCGGCCAAGCCCATCGCCGCCACCATGACCCGCACGGTCAGCGCCAGCGGGCTGGACTGGGGCGTGCTGGCCGCCGCCGGTGTGCTGACCATCCTGCCGGGGGCCTTGGTGATCTATTTCGTCCGCAACTACATCGCCAAGGGCTTTGCCCTGGGCCGAGTATAAGGGAGACGTCGCATGACCTGGATGGCATGGACATGGCCGACCGCCGCCTTTTTCGGGATCATCGGGCTGCTGCTGGTGGTCTTCACGATCCTCGCGGCGCGCTATCCGGAAACGCCCAAGCGCGGCGTGCTCCGGATCGAGACGACCCGCGGCGACCGGCTGTTCATCACGCTGCTCGGGTCGGCCTTCATCAACATCGCGTGGCTGGGCCTCATCGGCACCAACCAGCCCTACGCGCTCATCGTTTGCCTTGCCTATGCCGCCGCGGTCTTCCGCTGGGTGTAGCTGAGCGAAACCGGCGGCCCCGCGCAGAGGATACGGGGACCGCTTCACGACGACCAAGTTCGAAAAATGGGAGGATCACATGAACTTGACCTTACGAACGACCACCGCGCTGGCCACGGCGCTCTGCCTGACGGGCGGGGCAGCCATCGCCGGCATGGAGGAGGCCAACGAGTTTCTCGATTCCGAGATCGACGGCCTCTCCTCGCTCGACCGGGCGGCACAGGAAGAAGAGATGCAATGGTTCGTCGATGCCGCCGAGCCGTTTCAGGGCATGGATATCAAGGTGGTTTCGGAAACCATCGCGACGCACGAGTATGAATCCAAGGTGCTCGCCCCGGCCTTCACCGCCATCACCGGGATCAACGTCACCCACGACCTGATCGGCGAGGGGGACGTGGTCGAGAAGCTGCAGACGCAGATGCAGTCGGGCCAGAACATCTACGATGCCTACATCAACGACAGCGACCTGATCGGCACCCACTGGCGCTATCAGCAGGCCCGCAACCTGACCGACTGGATGGCGGGCGAAGGGGCGGACGTGACCAACCCGAACCTCGACATCGACGACTTCATCGGCACGTCCTTCACCACCGGGCCGGACGGCAAGCTCTACCAGCTGCCCGACCAGCAGTTCGCCAACCTCTACTGGTTCCGCTACGACTGGTTCCAGGACGAGAAGAACCAGGCCGACTTCAAGGAAGAATACGGTTACGACCTCGGCGTTCCGGTCAACTGGTCGGCCTACGAGGATATCGCCGAGTTCTTCACCGGCCGTGACCTCAGCCACATGGGCGTCGACGAGGAAGTCTATGGCAACATGGACTACGGCAAGAAAGACCCCTCGCTTGGCTGGCGCTACACCGACGCGTGGATGTCGATGGCCGGCATGGGCGACAAGGGCGAACCCAACGGCCTGCCGGTCGACGAATGGGGCATCCGGGTGAACGAGAACAGCCAGCCCACGGGCTCCTGCGTCGCGCGGGGCGGGGCCACCAACAGCCCGGCCGCCGTCTATGCCGTGACCAAGGCCATCGAATGGCTGGAGAAATACTCGCCGCCCGCAGCG
The DNA here is from genome assembly GCF_965228755.1 of Roseovarius sp. Classification (GTDB taxonomy): domain Bacteria; phylum Pseudomonadota; class Alphaproteobacteria; order Rhodobacterales; family Rhodobacteraceae; genus Roseovarius. The sequence continues at coordinate 156,476 of NZ_CBDDIG010000009.1, read as the reverse complement.
GCCGGGATGACCTTCTCCGAAGCCGGGCCGGTGCCGGCGCAGGGCGCGATTGCCCAGCAGATGTTCTGGTACACCGCCTTCACCGCCGCCATGGTGGGCGACGGGGCCGAGGCCGTGCTCAACGAGGACGGCACGCCGAAATGGCGCATGGCCCCCTCGCCGCACGGCGCCTACTGGGAAGAAGGCATGAAGGTCGGCTACCAGGATGCGGGCTCGTGGACGCTGATGAAATCGACGCCCGTCGATCGTGCCAAGGCGGCGTGGCTTTACGCCCAGTTCGTCACCTCCAAGACGGTGGACGTGAAGAAAAGCCATGTCGGCCTGACCTTCATCCGCGAGTCGACCATCAACGACCAGAGCTTCACAGACCGCGCGCCCAAGCTGGGCGGCCTGGTGGAATTCTATCGGTCGCCCGCCCGCGTGCGGTGGTCGCCCACGGGCACCAACGTGCCGGATTACCCCAAGCTGGCACAGCTCTGGTGGCAGAATATCGGCGACGCAATGTCGGGGGCGAAGACGCCCAAGGAAGCGCTCGACAGCCTCTGCGCCGACCAGGAGCGTGTGCTGGAGCGTCTGGAACGCGCCGGCGTGCAGGGTGACCTCGGTCCGAAGATGAACGAGGAAATGGACCCCGAGCACTGGCTGAGCCAGCCGGGCGCCCCGAAAGCGGCCCTCGAAAACGAGGATGAAGAGCCGCAAACGGTGTCCTATGACGAGCTGATCAAGTCCTGGCAGGAATGAGCCGGGCAGCCGGGGCCTTCGGGCCCCGGCGCTTTTTCCCTGGCGATTCCTCCGCTACGGTCAGATTTTCAGAACGCGACAGAACGCCATGACCCATATCCTTGCCATCGACCAGGGCACGACCTCCAGCCGCGCGATCCTTTTCGACCGCGAGATGCGCATCCGCGCCACCGCGCAGGAGGAATTCGAACAGCATTTCCCCGCCTCCGGCTGGGTCGAGCATGACCCGGCTGACCTGTGGGCCACGACCGCCGGCACCTGCCGCGAGGTGATCGAGCGCGCCGGCATCCGCACCGCCGACATTGCCGCCATCGGCATCACCAACCAGCGCGAAACCACGCTGGTCTGGGACCGCGAGACGGGCGAGCCGGTGCACCGCGCCATCGTCTGGCAGGATCGCCGCACCGCTGACACCTGCGAAAAGCTGCGCGAGGCTGGCCACGAAGAGATGATTTCCGAGCGGACAGGGCTTCTGCTCGACCCATATTTTTCAGGCACGAAACTGGCCTGGATCCTCGAGAACGTCGACGGCGCGAAGGCGCGGGCCAAGAAGGGCGAGCTGCTTTTCGGCACGGTCGATTGCTACCTGATCTGGAAACTGACGGGCGGCGCGGTGCATGCGACCGACGCCACCAACGCCGCGCGGACGCTGCTCTATGACATCCGCAAGGGGCGGTGGAGCCAGTCGATCTGCGACCTGCTCGACATCCCGATGAACATGCTGCCCGAGGTCAGGGACAGCGCGGATGATTTCGGCAAGACCCGGGCCGACCTGTTCGGTCGCGAGATTCCGATCCTTGGCGTCGCCGGCGATCAGCAGGCGGCGACGGTGGGGCAGGCGTGCTTTTCGCCGGGCATGCTCAAATCGACCTATGGGACCGGGTGTTTCGCCCTGATGAACACCGGGGACGAGCCGGTCACTTCGAAGAACCGGCTTCTGACGACGATTGCCTACCAGCTCGATGGCAAGCCCACCTATGCGCTGGAAGGGTCGATCTTCATCGCGGGCGCGGTGGTGCAGTGGCTGCGCGACGGGTTGAAGATCATCCGCGAGGCGTCGGAGACGCAGCCGCTGGCGGAACGCGCCGATGACGGCCAGAATGTCGTTCTGGTCCCGGCCTTTACCGGGCTCGGCGCGCCATACTGGAAGGCCGATTGCCGGGGGGCGATTTATGGGCTGTCGCGCAATTCCGGCCCGGCGGAGTTTGCCCGCGCGGCGCTGGAAAGCGTGGGGTTCCAAACCCGCGACCTGTTGGAGGCGATGGCCGCCGACTGGACGGAAGACCGCGCGGGTGAGGTGCTGCGCGTGGATGGCGGGATGAGTGCCTCGGACTGGGCGATGCAGTTCCTGGCCGACATCCTGGATGCGCCGGTGGATCGGCCGAAGGTGCTGGAAACGACGGCGCTGGGGGCGGCGTGGCTGGCCGGGATGAAGGCCGGGCTCTACCCCGATCAGGAAGGGTTCGCCCGCGAATGGGCGCTCGACCGCCGGTTCGAGCCGCGGATGGAGGCGGAAACGCGCAAGGCCAAGTACGATCGTTGGAAGCGGGCCGTGGCGGCAACGATGAGCGTTTGAAAAAGGCGGAAATGTCACGCGATTTCAGGCGGATAAACCGGTTTCGGCCTATTCGGAAATGAACCGGTTCCGCATCTCGACTTCCTGTCCGCGCATCAGGGTCCATGCCGTCTGCATGTGATCGGTCATGACGGCGCGGGCGCGCTCCGCGTCGCCCGAGCGGAGCGCCTGAACCAGGTCTAGCTGGTGGGCGCGGCCCTGTTTCCAGAGCTCGAGATTGGGCGGGGAGTAGAGCCGGCGATAGACGGTCAGGTCGGTCAGCAGGTTGACCATGAAGTCGATCACGAAGCCCAAAAGGGGATTGCCAGCCTGCTCGGCGAGAATGGCGTGGAAGCGGAGGGAGGCCACGTGCTGCTGGCGTTCCTCCTCCAGCGTGGCGGCCGGTTCGGCATAGTCCGCGAGGTGGGATTCGAGCTGTTGCAGCACCGCCTCGTCAAGCTTTCCGGCCAGCGAAGCCGACAGCTCCGGCTCCAATGCGAGGCGAAGCTGGTAGATGTCACCGATGGTCAGGTCCTTGAAATAAAAGTAATTTCCCAATAGCGCCTTGGCGCGCTGCCGGCTGACCTCGTGGATGAAGCTGCCGCCGCCGGGGCCGGTGCGGGTCTTGATCAGGCCCTGCGCCTCCAGTATCCGCATGGCCTCGCGGATGGTGCTCTTGGCCATGCCGAAACGCTCGATCAGCTCCGCCTCGGCCGGCAGGCGGTCGCCGGCCTGAAGCCCCTGGTCGACCACCCACTCCTTGATCGCCTCGGCAACCTGAACGGGCCGGCTGAGCTTCGGTTCAGCCTTCGATGGCCTCGAGGGGGTGGTGGCAGGCGGCAAGTTGGTCCTCTCCCATTGGTCTCAGCTCCGGCTCCTCGGCCCGGCACAGGTCGGTTGCCCGGGGGCAGCGGCCGGCGAAGGCGCAGCCCGGCGGCGGGTCGAGCGGGTCGGGCAGTTCGGTGCCTTTCTGCTCGGGCGCGGTGAGGGCGCGGCCGACGACGGGGGCGCTGTCGGCCAGCAATTTTGTATAGGGATGACGGGGGTTTGCAAAGATTTTTTCGGCCTTGCCCACCTCGACCACCGTACCGAAATAGAGCACGATGATCCGGTCGCTGACCGCCTCGACCACGGCGAGGTCGTGGGTGATGAAGAGGTAGGTCAGGCCGAACTCTTCCTTCAGCCGGGCCAGCAAATTCAGCACCTGCGCCTGCACCGAGACGTCGAGCGCCGAGACCGGTTCGTCGAGGATGATGATGCGGGGATTGGCGGCGAGGGCGCGGGCGATGCCGATGCGTTGGGCCTGGCCGCCGGAGAATTCGTGGGGGTAGCGTTCGAGGAACTCTTCGCGCAGGTTGACGGAGGCGAAGATCTCGCGGATGCGATTTTCGCGGTCCGATTTTGGCATATTATACAGGCGCTTAAGGGGTGCCTCCATGATCTGCTTGATGGATTTGCGGGGGTTGAGGCTGCTGTTGGGATCCTGGAAGACATATTGGATCAATTTGCCGAACTGGGCGGGGTCGGCGTTGTCGAGGGCCTTGCCCTCGATCTCGATATGACCCTCGGACGGCTCCAGCAGACCGACCAGCATCCGCGCCAAAGTGGACTTGCCGCAGCCGGATTCGCCAACGACTCCAAGGGTTTCGCCCGGCTCGACGGAGAAGCTCATCGGTCTCACGGCGCGGACGCCGTCGCGGGCGGGGCGGAAAAGCGAGCCTTTCAGCGGGAAGGTCTTGGCGAGGTTTTCGACTTTCAGGGCGGTCATGCGAGGCCCTCCGGATCGGGGTCAAATCCAACGTCGGTATAACGTCGGTATTTTGTCGGTATTACGTCGGTGCGATGTACCGTCATAGCGTATCCTCGGGGTAGAGGCAGCGGACCGCGCGGGCGCCGGAGCGGTCGAGGGTGATGTCGCCCTGCCGGCACTCGTCGCGGGCCTTTTCGCAGCGGGGCGCGAAGGCACAGCCGGGCGGCAGGTCGTCGACCACCGGCGGCAGGCCGGGAATGGCGGCCAGCTCGCGCCGGCCTTCGCCAAGTTCCGGCACGCAGGCGATCAGGCGCCGGGTGTAGGGGTGGAGCGGGTGCGAGAGCACGGTGTTCGTCGGCCCCTCCTCGACGATGCGGCCGGCATACATCACCGCCATCCGGTCGCAGAGCTGGGCCACCACGCCGAAATCGTGGGTGATGAAGATGATGGCGAGCCCGCGTTCGCGGCGCAGGTCGTCGAGCAGCGACAGGATCTGGGCCTGCACGGTGACGTCGAGCGCCGTCGTGGGCTCGTCGGCGATGATGACATCGGGTTCGTTGGCGAGCGCCATGGCGATGCCGACGCGCTGGCGCATCCCGCCCGACATCTCGTGCGGGTAGTTGTCGACACGGCTTTCGGCGTTGGGGATGCGCACGTCCTTCAGAAGCTGGATGGCGCGGGTGCGGGCCTCGGAGTTCGACAGCTTGTGGTGCGACTGGATCGCCTCGGCCAGCTGCTGGCCCACCTTGTAGAGCGGGTGCAGGGTCGAGAGCGGGTCCTGGAAGATGTAGGCGACGCGGTCACCGCGTTTCTGCCGCAGCTTCTCGTAGGGCGCACCGACAAGATCTTCGCCCTGGAAGCGCACCGCGCCGCCCGTGATCACCCCGGGAGGAGAGGCGACCAGACCCATGACCGACAGCGCCGTGACCGACTTGCCCGAGCCGGATTCGCCGATGACGCCGAGACATTCGCCCGGTTTCACGGCGAGAGAGACACCGCCGACGGCCTTGTAGATGCGCTTGCCCACGTGGAACTGGGTTTCCAGCTCCTGGATGGCGAGGAGGTCGTCGGTGGCCGCCGGGATAGTGCCCTTGCGGTTGACCAGCGTGGTGGGCAGCGGGCGCGAGAGGGCGCCCGAGCGCAGGCGCGGGTCGAGCGCGTCGCGCACCCCGTCGCCGAGGAGGTTGATGGACATGACGATCAGGAAGATCATGATCCCCGGCACGACGGAGGTGTGCGGGTGGGAGATGAGGGCCGAGCGCGCCTCACCCAGCATGGAGCCGAGATCGGCTTGTGGGGGTTGGGAGCCCAGGCCGAGGAAGGAGAGGCCCGCGGTTTCAAGGATCATCCAGCCCACGGTGGTCGACATGGCGATGATGATGACCGGCAGGACATTGGGCAGAAGCTCGGTCAGGATGATGCGGGTGTGGCCCATGCCGGCCAGGCGCGCCGCGTCGATGAATTCGCGCCCGGCAAGGCCCACGGTGATGCCGCGGATGTTCCGGGCGAAGAAGGGGACGTTGACGGCGGCCACGGCGATGAGCGCGTTCATCAGGCCGGGGCCGAGGGCCGCGACGATGGCCAGCGCCAGCAGGATGTAGGGAAAGGCCATCAGCATGTCGACGCCGCGCATGAAGATGTTGTCGACCTTGCCGCCGAAATAGCCGGCGGTGATGCCGATGGCCGAGCCGAAGAATGCGGCGAGCACGGCGGCCGCCACGCCCACGGCGAGGGAAAGCCGGGTGCCCCAGAGCAGGCGGCTGAGAAGGTCGCGGCCAAGATGGTCGGTGCCCAGCAGGTGCCCATCGGTGAAGGGCCGCTTGAAGCGGTCGGCGGTAGCGGTGATGTCGGGGTTCTGCAGCGGCAGGATCGGGGTGAGGATCACCAGCACCACGATGAATGCCAGCACGACCGCGCCCATGGCCGCAAGCCGGTTGCGGAAGAGCAGCTTGAGGAAGGCCATCATGTCTTGATCCTCGGGTCGAGAAGGCTTTGCGCGACATCGACCGCGATGTTGAAGAGCACGTAGCAGGCGGCGACGAAGACCACGCCGCCCTGCACCAGCAGCAGGTCACGGGTGAGGATCGCGTCGACCAGCATCCGGCCGACGCCGGGCCACTGGAAGACGATCTCGATATAGACCGCGCCCGAGAGGACGAAACCGGCCTGGATGCCGAGCACAGGAATGATCGAGACCATGGCGGCGCGGAGCGCGTGGCCCATGATGACCTTGCGCTCGGGCACGCCCTTGGCGCGGGCGGTGCGGATGAAGTCCTGCCGCAGCACTTCCAGCATAGCCGAGCGGGAGAGGCGGGCGATGACGCCGGTGGCCACGGCCGAGAGGGCGAGGGCGGGCATGATCAGGTGGCGGATCAGGTCGGGCAGGTCGCCACCGCCATAGATGGCGTACATGCCCGAGACCGGCAGCCATTTCAGGTTCACCGCGAAGAGGAGGATCATCATCATGCCGAGGAAGAAGGAGGGCACCGAGATGCCGATCAGCACGGTGAAGGTGATCGCCTTGTCGGCGAAGCCGTATTGCCGGGCGGCCGAGACGACGCCGGCGAGGATGCCGAGGATCGAGCAGAGCACGAAGCTGGTGCCGGCCAGCACGAGGGTGGCGTTGAAGCGTTCGAGCACCTCGTCGAGGACGGGGCGGTTCAATGAGAAGGAGCGGCCGAAATCGCCCTGCAGCATGTTGCCGAGCCAGACGAAGTATCGCTGCACCATCGGCTTGTCGAGGCCGAGGTCGCGGTTGATCTTTTCCACGTTCTCGGGCGTGGCGTAGGAGCCGAGGATCGCGGTGGCCGGGTCGCCGGGTATGAGCGACATGATCAGGAAGACGATGACCGTGATGCCCAGCAGGACCGGGATGGCCGACACAAGTCGCTTGAGGATGTAGCTGCCCATCTTCGCCCCTTCATCTTTCCAAAAATACTCCGGGGGGAGCGTTGAAATCCCCGGATTTCAACGCGGGGGGCTGGCCCCCCGCCGGTCGCACCGGGCTTGCCCGGTGCGACACTGCTCTTATTCCTTCGTCACGCCTTCCAGGTGCAGAAGGAAGGAGGGCTGAAGCTGGAAGTCCGAGACGCCCGCGCTGGTCACCGCGTTCTGTTTCCAGTTGGCGATGAAGACCCATGGCGCCTCTTCCTGCACGATGGCCTGCATCTCGCGGTAGAGTTCCGCGCGCTCGTCCTGGTCGGTCGCCGTGCGGGCGTTTTCCAGCAGTTCGTCGACCTTCTCGTTGGCGTAGTAGCCCGAGTTGAAGCCGCCCTGGTCGGGCCAGGCCTCGGACCGCAGAGCGAGGTAGGGCAGGGTGTCGGGGTCGTTGGTCATCCATGCCATTTCGGCCATGTCGGCCTTGCCTTCGAGGCCCGGGTTCACTTCGCCCAGGAAGGTGTTCCACTCGTAGGTTTCGATGGTGACGTCGAAGCCCACGGCCTCGAGATCGGCCTGGATGGCGGTGCCCATCGGCACCGGGTCGAGCATGCCGGAGCCGCCTTCGGTGACGTAGAAGGTGAGCTCGGCGCCTTCGGCCCCGGCCTCGGCGATGAGCTGTTTGGCCTTCTCGGGGTCGTAGGGGTAGGGGTCGAGTTCCTCGTTATAGGCCCAGGCGAAGGCGGGCGGGGTCGGCCCCGCGGCCACGGTGGCGGTGCCTTCGAGCACGTCGTTGACGATGGCTTCCTTGTTGATCGCGTAGTTGGCGGCCTGGCGGACCTTCATGTCGGCGAAGGGGCCTTCCTTGGCGTTGAGGATCAGGAACCAGACGTGGGGGCCGGCCTGTTCGTGGACGGTGTAGTCGTCGCCCTCGAACTGGCCCATGGAGGTGGGGGGCACCTCGACCATCATGTCGATGCCGCCCGCCAGCATTTCGGCGACGCGGGTGTTGGCGTCGGTGATCGGGCGGAACACCACGGCCTGGAGGCCGGCGGCGTCGCCCCAGTAGTCATCATAGCGGTCGACGACGACGCGTTCGTTGGATTGCCATTCGACGAACTTGAAGGGGCCGGTGCCCACGGGGTTGCGGCCGAAATCGGCGCCGCCGGCCTTGACCGCCTCGGGCGAGACGATGAGGCCGGTGGGATAGGCGAGGTTCGACAGGAAGGGGGCGTAGGGGGCGTTGAGGGTGAATTTTACCGTCATGTCATCGACCACCTCGGTGGTTTCCACCGCGCTGAAGAAGAAGGCCAGCGGGAAGGGGCCGGTGTCGTGGTAGGGGTGATTCTCGTCGAGCAGGCGGTCGAAGTTGAACTTGACCGCCTCGGCGTTGAAGGGCGTGCCGTCGTGGAAGGTGACGCCCTCGCGCAGGGTGAAGGTGTAGACGGTGCCGTCTTCGCTGATTTCCCAGTCGGTGGCGAGGGCCGGTTCCGGCTGCAGCGTGCCGTCCTTGTAGCGGGTCAAGCCCTCGTAAAGGTTCACGAGAATGCGGAAATCGTTGACCGCCGTCACCGCCGCCGGGTCGAGCGATTTCGGCTCGGCGATCTGGCCGACGATGAGCACGTCGGGCGGCGTCTGGGCGGCTGCGGGAAGGGGGGCGGAGCCGAGGGCGAGGGTGGCGCCGGCAGCCGCCGCCATGAGGCCCCGCCGGGTCCAGGTGATGAATGTCATGGTGGTCTCCCTGTCTGGTTTTATGGGAGATAATTTATCATGATAAATTGCATCGGTCAATTTTTCATGATAAATACCGAAACATAATGACCGGCAGAGCATCATGACCTTTTCGATCCTTGCCCATGACCCCGAGACGGGCGCCATCGGCGGGGCGGCCGCGACGGGCAGCCTGTGCGTCGGCGGCTGGGTGTTGCGCGGGCATCTGTCGTCCGGCATGAGCGCAAGCCAGGGTGCATCGCCCTCGACCCTTTGGGGCGAAGACGTGCTGGCGGCGATGCAGGGCGGCGCAGGCGCCGATGCCGCCGTGAGATACGTGACCGGCGCCGATGCCGGGAAGGGATACCGGCAACTGGCCGCCCTGGACCTGAACGGCGGAACGGCCGCGTTCACCGGGGATCGCAACACGCCGGAGATGGGCAGCGTGTCCTTCGATACGGGGGTCGTGTCGGGCAACATGCTGACGGGGCTCGATGTGCTTGACCGGATGGTGCAGGCGTTCGACAGCGCCACGGGCGGGCTGGACCGGCGGTTGCTGGCGGCCCTGCGCGCCGCGGAACAGGCCGGGGGCGACAGCCGGGGGTTGCTGTCGGCGGCGCTGCTGGTGCTGCACCCGGATCATGCGCCGCTGACATTGCGGGTGGACCACCACGCCGACGATCCGATCGGCGCGCTGGCCGACCTGCACGGGCGGGCGACAAGCGGGGAGTATGCGTATTGGGCGGAGAAGGTGCCGGTGGTGAACGACCGGGAGCGGGGCCTTGACTGACTGGGGCGCCCGCGCGGCGGATTTGCTGGACGACCTGGCGTGCCTGTCCGAGCCGGGGGCAGGGGCGACACGGCTGCCGTTCACGCCGGAGCATCGCGCGGCGGTGGAATTGCTGTCCGACCGGATGAGACAGGCGGGGCTGACGGTCACGCTGGACGATGCCGGCACGCTTGTCGGGCGCCTGGAGGGGCCCAAGGGGCGCGGCACGCTGCTGATGGGCTCGCACCAGGATTCGGTGCGGCAGGGCGGTGCCTATGACGGGATCATGGGCGTGGTGCTGCCGCTGATCGCGCTGGAGAAGCTGCGGGCGGAGGGGCGCGCGACGCCCTGTTCGGTCGAGGTTCTTGCCTTCGCCGACGAGGAGGGCGTGCGGTTTCCCACGGCGCTGGTGGGGTCGCGGGCGCTGGCCGGGACGGTGGACCCGGCTGTTCTGGAGATGACGGATGGCGACGGCGTGACGCTTCGGGCGGCGATGACGGCGTTCGGGCTGGAGCCTGACCGGATCGGGGTGCTGAAGCGCGATCCGGCCGACGTGATCGGCTATATCGAGACGCATATCGAACAGGGGCCGGTGCTGGAACGGGCCGGCGAGGCGCTGGGCGTGGTGTCGGCGATCTGCGGGATCGAGCGGCATAGTATCGGGATCGTCGGCGAGACGGGACATGCCGGGACCATGCCGATGGAGGGCCGGAAGGATGCGCTGGTCGCGGCGTCGGCGATCGTGACGGAGGTGAACCGGCTGGCGCTGGCCTCGGACGGGTTGCGCGGCACGGTGGGCTCGCTGGCGATCGGGCCGAACGTGGTCAATGCGGTGCCCCGGGTGGCGCGGATGACGGCCGAGTTCCGGTCGGCGGACGATGCGGAACGGCGGGCGGCGGGCGTGGCGCTTCACGCCTATGCGGAAGAGGTTTGCGCGGGGATGGAGCTGAGCTGCGAGGTGACCTATCAGCAAGCTGCGCAGCCCTGCGCGGCGGAGTTGTCGGAGCGGCTGGTCGCGGCGGTGAAGCGGGCCGGCGGCCAGGGGCTGGTGCTGCCCTCGGGGGCGACGCATGACGCCTCGGCCTTGGCGGACCTGTGCCCCGTCGCCATGCTGTTCGTGCGCTGCCGTGACGGGATGAGCCACCGGCCGGAGGAACTGGCCACGCCCGAGGATATGGGCCGGGCGGTGGAGGTGCTGGCCGACCTGGTGATGTCGCCCGGGTAGCGGCTATTCGGCGACTTCCCTGAGACCGGCGACGAGGTGGTGGAATTTCTCGCCCTGTACGGCCACGTGCTTGCGGATGGCGGCGGAGGCGCGTTCGGCGTCGCCTTCGGTCAGGGCGTCGACGACATCCTCGTGTTCCTGCATCGACTGGGCCAGGCGCCCGCGCACCCGAAGCTGCGAGCGGCGGAAGGGTTTCAGGCGGCGGTGCAGGCGCAGGCATTCCTGTTCGAGAAAGCCGTTGCCGGATTGCCGGTAGAGGATGTGGTGGAAGGTTTCGTTCGCGTCGTAATAGGCGGCCGTATCCTTGGCCCCCACTGCCGCCTTGCACAGTTTGTTCGCGGCGCGCATCTCGTCGAGGGCCGCATCGGTGATGCGCGTGGCCGCAAGCCGGGCGCAGGAGGCCTCGAGCTCGGCCATCACCTCGAACATCTCGATCAGTTCGACGGGCCCCGGCTGGCGGACGAAGACGCCGCGGCGGGGGAGTTGTTCGACGAGGCCGGAGAGCGCCAGTTTCTGGCAGGCCTCGCGAATCGGTGTGCGGGAGACGCCGAAGCGGGCGGCAAGCTGCACCTCGTCGAGCCGTTCGCCATTGCCGATGGTGCCATCGAAGATCATTCCTTCGATTTCCTCGGCAATGATATCGGCGCGTTTTCGTTGCATGGGGCCTTCTTAGCAGCGTTTTCAAAATGCAGGAAGAGAATTTTTGTATACAAGAATGTTGACTGAATATACACGCGGATGGCACAAACGCGGTGATCCGGTCGAGAATCGGACGCGTTATGGGAGGAAATCATGAAAAAGATTCTAGCAACGACCGTTGCCGCCGGGGCCTTGCTGGCCAGTGTCGCGGTGGCGGGCGCCACCGAGCTGCGCCTGTCGCACCAGTGGTCGAACAAGGACGTGCGGCACAAGGTGGCGCAGATCGTCGCCGACGAGGTGAAGGCGGCGGGTGTCGACCTCGAGATCAAGATCTTCGGGTCGAAATCGCTGTTCAAGCCGCGCGAGCAGTACAAGCCGCTGAGCCGCGGGCAGCTGGACATGTCGGTCCTGCCGCTGAGCTATGCGGGCGGGCAGCAGCCGGCCTATAACCTGACGCTGATGCCGGGGCTGGTGAAGAACCACGACCACGCCGCGCGCCTGTCGGAGAGCGATTTCATGGCCGCGCTGGAAGAGAAGATGGCCGAGGATGACGTGATGGTCCTGGTGCATGGCTACCTGGCCGGCGGGTTTGTCGGCAAGGACAAGTGCATCACCGCGCCCGAGGACGTGGACGGCTTGCAGATGCGGGCCGCGGGCAAGGCGTTCGAGCAGATGCTGGCGGGTGCCGGGGCGTCGATCGCGTCGATGGCGTCGTCGGAGATCTACAACGCGATGCAGACCGGCGTTCTGGATGCGGCGAACACCTCGTCGTCGTCCTTCGTGTCGTACCGGATCTACGAGCAGGCGGCGTGCTATACGCCGGCGGGCGACGTGGCGCTGTGGTTCATGTACCAGCCGCTTCTGATGAACAAGACCACCTTCGAGGGGCTGACCGAGGAGCAGCAGCAGGCGTTGCTGGATGCCTCGGAGAAGGCCGAGGCGTTCTATCTCGAGGAGGCCAAGAAGCAGGATGCGGCCTCGGTCGAGGTGTACAAGGAAGCCGGCGTCGAGATTGCCGAGATGAGCCAGGAGGAATTCGAGGCGTGGCGCGAGCTGGCCAAGGAGACCTCGTACAAGGCGTTCGTCGAGGAAGTGTCGGACGGGCAGGAGCTGCTCGACATGGCGCTGGCCGTCGAGTGATGTGACGGGCGGGGGCGGCCGGTGGGCTGCCCCTTCGCCTCAAGGCTGTTTTCACACCCAATGACAGGAGCAGGCCATGTCGGGCCCGAGCTCGGCTGCCCCCGCGCATGCCGGTAACAACCCCTTCCTTCGCGCCGTGGCGGTGATTTCGACGCTGGCCGGATGGTGCGCCGCGGCGATGATCGTGGCGGCGGTGGCGATCACTTGCCAGATGATCTTCATCCGGGCGGTGCTGAACGGATCGACCATCTGGCAGACCGAGGCGGTGATCTACCTGATGGTGGCCGCGACGCTGATCGGGCTGCCTTACGTTCAGCGGCTGAGGGGACATGTGAACGTGGACCTGGTGCCCATTGCATTGCCCGAGACGGCGCGGTTCGCGTTGTGCATGGTGACGCTGGGGGTGTCGATCGTGATCGTGGCGGTGATGCTGTGGTATGGCTACGATTACTGGCATTTCGCCTATGAGCGGAACTGGAAGTCGGACACGGTGTGGGGCGTGCGGTTGTGGATACCGTACCTGTCGATTCCCATCGGCTTTGCGCTGCTGTTGTTGCAGCTGATTGCCGATCTCGTCGCCGTGCTTCTGGGCATAGATAAACCTTTCGGGCTGGAGGATCACTGATGGATCCGCTGCTTCTTGGCGCGCTGGTCGCCATGGCCACCATTCTTGTCCTGTTTTCCGGCGTGTCGGTGGCCATCGGGCTGCTGATCGTGTCGGCGGGGTTCCTGATCGTCTTCGACGGGCTGCGCTCGCTGGAGCTGATGCCGGAGATATTGTTCGGGAAGCTCAACAATTTCGCGCTGCTGTCCATTCCGATGTTCATCATCATGGGGGCGTCGATTGCCTCGACGCGGGCGGGGGCGGACCTTTACGAGGCGCTGGAGCGCTGGCTGACGCGGGTGCCCGGGGGGCTGGTGGTGTCGAACCTCGGCGCCTGTGCGCTGTTCGCGGCAATGTCCGGCTCGTCGCCCGCGACCTGTGCGGCGATCGGCAAGATGGGCATCCCGGAGATGCGCAAGCGGGGCTATCCGGATGGCGTGGCCGCAGGCTCGATTGCCGCGGGGGGCACGCTGGGCATTCTCATTCCGCCCTCGGTGACGATGATCGTCTACGGCATCGCGACCGAGACCTCGATCGGGCGGCTGTTCCTGGCCGGCGTCTTTCCCGGCCTGCTGCTGGTGGGCCTCTTCATGGCGTGGTCGCTTTACTCGACATGGCGGTCGGGGCAGGCGGGCGTGCTGGGCGCGGGCAGCTACACCTGGCGGCAGAAATTCGAGATCCTGCCGCGGGTTCTGCCCTTCCTGCTGATCATCCTCGGCGTGCTTTATGCCATGTATGGCGGGGTCGCCACGCCGTCGGAGACGGCGGCGGTTGGCGCGCTTCTGTGCCTTCTGATCGCGATGGTGATCTATCGGCTTTGGGACCCGCGCGCGCTGTGGGTGGTGCTGCGCGACTCGACGCGGGAAAGCGTGATGATCCTGTTCATCATCGCCGCGGCGGGGGTGTTCAGCTACATGCTGTCGTCGCTGTTCATCACCCAGTCGATTGCCGAGTGGATCGGCACGCTGGACGTGAACCGCTGGGTGCTGATGGGGGCGATCAACATCTTCCTGCTGATCGCGGGCTTCTTCCTGCCGCCGGTGGCGGTGATCCTGATGGCGGCGCCGATCCTGCTGCCGATCATCGAGACGGCGGGGTTCGACCCGATCTGGTTTGCCGTGGTGCTGACGATCAACATGGAGATTGGGTTGATTTCGCCGCCCGTGGGCCTGAACCTGTATGTGATCAACGGGATCGCGCCGGATATTTCGCTGAAGACGATCCTGACCGGCTCGCTGCCTTTCGTGGCCTGCATGGTCATCGCGATCATATTGCTTTGCCTCTTTCCGGGCCTGGCCACGTGGCTTCCGGATGCTGTTATGGGAACGGGGATTTGACCTTGCTTGCCGATTTGCTGTCGACCGTCTTCGAAAGGCGGTTCCGGAATGCGCCCGCGGGCGACGACAAACGCTCGATCGAGGAGATGTCGGAGGCGCTGGTGGGGGCGACGGGCGAGATTTCCGGCCTGACGCTGGCGCGGAACATCCTCGAACGGTATCGCCAGTCGGAGGACGAGGCGCGGCTGGCCTTCTTCCGCTACCTTGCGACGGGAATGAATATCGACCCCGGCAAGGTGCGCGCGGCGCTGGCCGAGTACGAGGCGGGGCCGAGCAAGGAAAGCTATCGCGCGTTCCTCGAGGCGGCCGAGCCGCCGCGGCAGGAGCTGATCCGCCGGCTGAACCAGGTGCCCGGCGCGACGGGGCGGCTGGTGTCGATGCGGACCGACCTGATCCGGATGGGGGCGGACGACCCGGAGTTGCGGGCGCTGGACCTGGATTTCCGGCACCTGTTCTCGAGCTGGTTCAACCGGGGTTTTCTTGTGTTGCGGCCGATCAACTGGGAGAGCCCGGCGCATATCCTCGAGAAGATCATCGCCTACGAGGCGGTTCATGCCATCGACAGCTGGGACGATTTGCGGCGGCGGCTGGAGCCGAGCGACCGGCGGTGTTTCGCGTTCTTCCACCCGGCGATGCCGGACGAGCCGCTGATCTTCGTCGAGGTGGCTTTGACCAAGGGCGTGGCAAGCTCGGTGCAGGACCTGCTGGCCGGGGATCGCGAGGAGATGGGCTCGGACGAGGCGGATACGGCGGTGTTCTACTCGATCTCGAACTGCCAGGCGGGGCTGGCCAGCATTTCCTTCGGCAACTCGCTGATCAAGCAGGTGGCGGCGGATCTTTCGGCGGAACTGCCGGGGTTGAAGACCTTTGTCACGCTGTCGCCCATTCCGGGGCTGGTGCAGTGGCTGGGCGCCAACGACATGCAGCCGCCGCTGGAGGATGACGAGGCGTTGCGGCAATTGGCGGCCTCGTACCTGTTGGGGGCGAAGCGGCCCGACGGCCTGCCGCTTGACCCGGTGGCGCGGTTCCACCTTGGCAACGGGGCGGAGGTGCACGCCATCCATGCCGGGGCCGACACGTCGGAGAAGGGGTTGCGGCAATCTGCCGGGGCGATGGTGAATTACCTTTACGACCTCGACAAAGTCACCCAGAACCACGAACGGTTCGCCGCCTCGCATGATATCGCGGCCTCGTCGGAGGTGAGCAGTCTGGCGGCGGCCGCAGAGAAATCCGCCGCGTAAGGAGACGTGTCATGGCCAACCCTTTGTATGATGCGCTTTTCGGGAAGTATGCCGGGCAGGAGACGCCGTTCCTGTACCTGAGCGACGGCACGGTGATCAGCCATGCAGGGTTTCTGGAGGCGGCGGCGCGGATCGCCGGGGTGATCACGGAAGCCGGGTTGCAGCCCGGCGACCGGCTGGCGGCGCAGGTGGAGAAATCGGCGGAGGCGCTGGCGCTGTATGCGGCCTGCGTGCAGGCGGGGGTGATCTTCCTGCCGTTGAACACGGCCTACACGGCGGACGAGCTGACCTATTTCATCGACAACAGCGGGGCGGCGATGATCGTCTGCGATCCGGGCAAGCTGGAGACGCTGGCGCCGATTGCCGAGCGGCTGGGCTGTCGGGTGGAAACGCTGGCGGCGGATGGCGGCGGGAGCCTGATGGACAAGGCCTCGGGGATGCCGGGGGAATTTGCCACGGTGGACCGGGAGGGCGGCGACCTGGCGGCGTTCCTCTATACGTCGGGGACGACGGGGCGGTCGAAGGGGGCGATGCTGACTCAGGACAACCTGTTGTCGAATGCGGAGACCCTGACGGAGTGCTGGCGGTTCTCGGACAAGGACGTGCTGCTTCATGCGCTGCCGATCTTTCACACGCACGGGCTTTTCGTGGCGACGAACATCGTTCTGTTGTCGGGCGGGGCGATGATCTTCCTGCCGAAGCTGGATATCGACCGGATGATCGAGTGGATGCCGAAGGCCACGTCGATGATGGGCGTGCCGACGTTTTACACGCGGCTGCTGGATGACGAGCGGTTCACGAAGGAACTGGCCGAGCATATGCGGCTTTTCGTGTCGGGCAGCGCGCCCTTGCTGGCCGAGACGCATGAGCGGTTCGAGAAGCGCACCGGGCACCGGATTCTCGAACGCTACGGGATGACCGAGACGAACATGAACACCTCGAACCCCTATGAGGGCGAGCGGCGGGCGGGGACGGTGGGGTTTCCGCTGCCCGGCGTGGAGCTGAAGGTGTGCGACCCCGAGAGCGGGGCCGAGGTGCCGCAGGGTGATGTGGGCATGGTCGAGGTGCGGGGGCCCAATGTCTTCAAGGGCTATTGGCAGATGCCGGAGAAGACGGCGGCGGAGTTGCGCGAGGACGGGTTTTTCATCACCGGGGATCTCGGCCGGATCGACGAGGACGGGTATGTGCATATCGTCGGGCGGGACAAGGACCTGATCATCTCGGGCGGGTACAACATTTACCCCAAGGAGATCGAGCTTTTGCTGGATGAACAGCCGGGCGTGCTGGAAAGCGCGGTGATCGGCGTGCCGCATCCGGATTTCGGCGAGACGGTGGTGGGCGTGCTGGTGGCGGAGGCCGGGGAGCGCCCGGACCTGAAGGCCATCGAGGCGGCGGCGCAGCAGTCGCTGGCGCGGTTCAAGCATCCCCGCAAGCTGGTGGTGGTGGAGAGCCTGCCGCGGAATACCATGGGCAAGGTGCAGAAGAACGTGCTTCGGGAGGAGTACAAGGGGCTGTTCGCGTAGGCCCGGGCGCCGGTTGCCAGTGGCGGGCGGATCGGCGTAACGTCCGGGCGCGGGGGCGTCGGAGGGGCTGCGTTGACCAAGGACTTGCAGAATTTCCCGCTGGCGCGGTTCGATCTTGTGACCTTGCGGATCTTCCTGACGGTGATCGACACCGGCAGCATCCGGTCGGCGTCGGAAAGCCTGAACCTGTCGCCCTCGGCGATCAGCCGGCGGCTGGCGGAGTTGGAGGAGAATTTCGGGCAGCCGTTCTTTGCGCGGCATTCGCGGGGGGTGGAGATATCCGATGCCGGGCATGTGATGGCGGCGAAGGCGCGGGAGATCTTCGCGGCGATCGACAGCGCGCATTCGGAGCTCAGGCGGTTGAGCAGCGGCGAGGCGGGGAGCCTTTTGCTGAGCGCCAATGGCTCGGCCTTCGTGAACGGGCTGGCCGAGGACATGAAGCATTTCTCGGATGCGTACCCCTATATCGGGATCGAGCTGTTCGAGCAGATCAGCCCGAACGTGGTGGCCTCGGTCGTGAGCGGGCGGACGGAGCTGGGGCTGATTTCAAGGACGTTCCGTTTGCCGCCCGAGATCGTCTGTACGCGGTATTGCACCGACCGGCTGGTGCTGGCGGTGCCGGAGGGGCATGACCTGGCCCGGCTGCCGGCGGTGCGGTTGTCGGACATGTCGTCCTATCCGAGTATCGGGGTGATCGAGGGCAGCTCGATGACACGGCTGATCCGGCGGGTGTCGGTGCTGGGCAGCGGCGAGGTCAGGTATCGCTACATGGCGAATACCAACGAGGTGGCGCGGACGCTGGTGGCGCATGGGCACGGGATTGCCATCCTGCCGGAGCAGTTCGTGCGCCCGCATGAGGCGATTATGCCGATCAAGGCAGTGCCGATCGACGAAAGCTGGGCCGAGCGGGAGATCAGCCTTGTGCAACACGGCGACGCGACGCTGTCGAAGACGGCGGCGATCTTTCGGGAGTTCCTGCTGGAGCGGTCGCGGGAGAGGGGCGAGGCGGGCTGACACCCGGTGTTGCGTCGGACGGGACGCAGGGGCCCGGATTCAGCACTTGCCGCTGCAAAATGGGGCACTTACGTTTCCGCGCAGGCGTGTGGCGGCCCCCGGGCCGCGGCGCCGACGGGAGGAGAGGGACAGGCGTTTTCGGGTGAGGCAGCGGCGGGAGGCCGATGCAGGACAAGACCCGGAACCTGTTCATCTTTCGCTGAGATGCCGGGCCATGCCGCCTGTTCTGGCGGGTGGCCGGTGGAATTGAATGGGAGGAACCAGATGGCACTTTCGCAACTCGTCCGCAAGGCAACGCTTGCGGCGGCGGTCACGGTCGGGCTGGGCACGCTGCCCGCAGCGGCCGAGACGATCGAAATTCACAACACGATGGGCACCGGCGGGTCGGAGGAAGCCGCCCTGCAGAAGTTCCAGGAGCTGATCGGCGAGAAGCTGGGCGACGATTTCGAGGTGAACATCTACCTCAACAGTCAGCTTGGCAGCGAGGCCGAGGTGCTGGAGCTGCTCAATATCGGCCAGACGCAGATGGCGCTGACCGGGGGTGCGTTCATGGGCCAGTACGCGCCCGAGTACAACGCCGTGTCGGTGCCGTTCGTCCTGCCCAACTGGGGTTCGGTCGAGCATTACATCATGGAGACGGAATCGGGAAAGAAGATGCAGGAGATCGCCCGCGAGAAGGGCAACCTCGTCTATCTCGGGCCGCAGAAGCGGGCGTTCCGGCACATGACCTCGAACAAGCCGATCAACACGCCGGACGACCTCGAGGGTCTGCCGATGCGGATGCCGAAGATCCCGGTGTGGATCGACGTGTGGGAAGAGCTGGGCATCCAGGCGGTGGTGATCCCGTCGTCGGATATCTACCTGGCCATGCGCACGGGGCAGGTCGAGGCGCATGAGAACAGCCTTGCCTCGCCCTATACCCGCCAGATGTGGGAGGTGCAGGATTACATCATCGAGACCTCGCACCTGTCCTTCCCGTGGCACTGGGTCGCCTCGGCGCAATGGTGGGACGGCCTGACCGAAGAGCAGCGCACGGCGATTGCCGAGGCCGCCGAGGAAGCCCGCCAGCACGGCACGCAGGTCGAGAACGAGAAGGATGACTTCTATCGCGAGGCCCTGATCGAGAAGGGCATGGAGTTCATCGAGGTCGACCAGGCGCCGTTCCGCGAGAAGGCCGCGCCGGCCATCGAACGGGCGATGTCGGGCATGGCAGACACCGTGCAGCCCGATATCGAGGCCAGCATCGAGGCCGCGGCGGAATGAGTGACGCCGACGGGCGCCGGCGCCCGTCCCTCGTGATGCGGGGGGCGGGCATACTCGAGAGCGTCGCCATGGTGCTCATGGTGGCGCTGGTGCTGTCTATCTTCTACTCGGTCGTGGCGCGGGAGGTGTTCAAGCTGTCCGTGCCATGGGCCGAGGAGGTGGCGGCCGGGCTTCTGGCGTGGAGTGTCATGCTGGGGGCCGCGGCGGCCTGGGGTCAGCGGCGGCATATCGTGATCGACGTGCTGCTGCGGCGGATCGCGCTGGGGGCCCGGGTGTGGATCTCGGTGCTGATCGAGTGCGGCGCGCTGCTGTTGTTCTACGTGATCGCGCGGGGCGCCTACCTGATGATGTTCGCCAGTGCCAACAACACCACGACCGCGCTGGGCATCTCCTTCACATGGCTTTACCTGGCACTGCTGATCGGGACGGTGGCGATGATCCTGTTCAGCCTGGCCTACCTTGTCAGCCTGATCCGCAACGGAAAGGCCGTGATCGGCCAAACGGAAACGAAGAGCGAATGGACTACCTCCTGATATTCCTCGGTGTGATGATCTTCCTTTTCGCCGTGGGCGTTCCGGTTGCGATCTCCATCGGGCTGACATGCCTTGTCGTGCTGGTCGTGCAGGGCGGGATCGAGAAGATCCCCGAAGAGCTGTTCGCGATGCAGATGCTGAGCGGGATGAACAATTTCCCGATCATCGCGGTGCCGTTCTTCATCCTGGCCGCGTCGCTGATGAATACCGGGTCGAGCAATGCCCGGCTGTTCAATTTCGCGACCGCGCTGGTGGGGCCGATCCGGGGCGGGCTGGGGCATGTGAACGTGCTGGCCAGCGTGATCTTTGCCGGCATGTCGGCCACGGCGGTGGCGGACGTGGCCGGGATCGGGCAGCTCGAGCTGAAGGCGATGAAGGAGCGGGGCTATCCGCAGCGCTTCTCGGTGGGGATCACCGGGGCGGCGTCGATCATCAGCCCGGTCATTCCGCCCTCGGTGGCGCTGGTGGTCTATGGGTGGCTGTCGGGCACGTCGATCGCGGCGCTGTTCATGGCGGGGGTGATCCCCGGCATCATCCTTGCCGTGGGTCTGTCGCTGACGGTGTTGCTGACCTCCTACTGGCTGGACCTGCCGGGCACGCAGAAGGTGCCGGGGGGCGAGGTGTTCGGGCTGTTCCTGCAGGCCATCCCGCCGCTGATGACGCCGTTCATCATCATCGGCGGCATCTGGAGCGGGATATTCACGCCGACCGAGGCGGGGGCGGTGGCCTGTATCTATGCCTTCCTGCTGGGGGCGGTGATCTATCGCGACGTGACGCTGGCGGAGTTCGTGGAGGCATTGAGGCGGACGGTGCGGTTTACCTCCGTCATCCTGTTCATCATCGCGATTGCCACCTTCTATGGCTGGCTTCTGGTCAGGGTGCGCATCCCGCAGGAGCTGGCGATGGCGCTGCTGGACCTGAACCTTGGCGAGACGCAGGCGATCTTGCTGATCCTGCTGTTCTTCCTGGTGATCGGCTGTTTCATGAGCGTGGTGGAGGCGGTGCTGATCTTCACGCCGATCTTCATGCTGACGATCCAGTCGCTGGGGATCGACCCGGTGTGGTTCGGGGTGCTGATGGTGATGACCCTGTCGGTGGGGGTGATCACGCCGCCCTTCGGCAACGTGCTGTTCGTGCTGACGGAATTGACGGGGATGCCGTTCGAGAAGGTGGTGGTGGCGATCCTGCCGTTCCTGGTGCCGATCCTGCTGACGCTGCTGCTGCTGGTGTTCGTGCCGTCGCTGGTGACATTCCTGCCGGACGTGATGCATTAGGGCAGACCCGAGAACAGGAGAGGACAATGAGCGTACATTCCGGGACAAGGAAGCTGACCGCCGTGTCGCTGGCGAACCGGCGGAGCGAGACGCCGCTGGTGGGGCTGACGGCCTATACCGCGCCGATCGCGGCGGCGATGGACGAGGTGGTGGATTTCATCCTCGTGGGCGACTCGCTGGCGATGACGATCTATGGCGAAAGCTCGACCGTGGGGGTCGACCTGGACACGATGATCCGGCACGGGCGGGCGGTTGCGCGCGCCTGCAGCCATGCCTGCGTGGTGGTGGATTTGCCGTTCGGCTCCTACGAGGGGTCGCCCGAGCAGGCGTTCGCCTCGGCCAGCCGGGTGCTGATGGAGACGGGCTGCGACGCGGTGAAGCTGGAAGGCGGGGTGGAGATGGCGCCGACGGTGGCGTTCCTGGTCAAGCGGGGCGTGCCGGTGATGGCGCATATCGGGCTGACGCCGCAGGCGATCAACACGCTGGGCGGGTTCAGGACGCAGGGCAAGGACGAGGCCGCCGTCGAGATGCTGGTGGCCGATGGCCGGGCGATGGAGGAGGCGGGCGCGTTTGCCATGGTGATCGAGGGGGTGATGGAGAGCGCCGCGAAGGCGGTGATCGCGGCGACCGGCGTGACCACGATCGGGATTGGCGCCTCGGCGGAGTGCGACGGGCAGATCCTCGTGGTGGATGACGTGATCGGGCTGTTCGCGGCGTTCAAGCCGAAATTCGTCAAGCGCTATGCGTCGGTGCTGGGCGAGATCGAGGGGGCCATCGGGCAGTTCGCCGAGGAGGTCCGGGCGCGGAAGTTCCCGAGCGAGGAATACCTTTTCGGAGCAGGGGAATGACCATGGATATCACGATCACCGAGGTCGCTCCGCGGGACGGGTTGCAGAATGAAAAGCACGCCGTCAGCACCGAGCAGAAGATCGAGCTGATCGGGCGGATTGCCAAGGCGGGGATGAAACGGTTCGAGGTCACGTCCTTCGTGTCGCCACGGGCGGTGCCGGCGATGGCGGATGCTGAAGACGTGGTGAAGGGCGTGCCCGGCCGGGAGGGCCTGATCATCGAGGCGCTGGTGCCGAACCTGCGCGGGGCGGAACGTGCCGCGGCGCTGGGCTTGGATGAATGGGTGTGTTTCGCCTCGGCCAGCGAGAGCCATTCGCAGGCCAATTCCAATACCTCGACCGGGGAGGCGCTGGCAAGGTTGCAGCCGGTGATCGATTTGGCGAAGCAGGAGGGCGTGGTGCCGGTGGGGGCGATTGCCACCAGTTTCGGCTGTCCGTTCGAGGGGGATGTGCCGGTGGCGCGCGTGGTCGATGTGGCCAGGCGCATGACGGATATGGGTGTCGAGACGATCAAGCTGGGCGACACGATCGGGACGGCGTGGCCGGCCCGGGTGCGCGAGGTGGTGCGGGCGATGCGGGAGGCGTTGCCGGAGACGGTGCTGGTGCTGCACCTGCATAATACGCGGGACATGTCGCTGGCCAACGTGCTGACCGGGATGGCCGAGGGGGTCGACCGGTATGAAAGCGCGCTGGGCGGTGTCGGCGGATGCCCGTTCGCGCCGGGGGCGACGGGGAATATCTCGACCGAGGATCTTGTGCATTTCCTGCATCTTGAGGGGCACGGGACGGGGCTGGACCTCGGCCGGCTGATCGAGGCCGGGCACTGGTTCGAGACGGTGCTGGAGCGCAAGCTGCCGGCGCACCTGCTGCGGGCCAAGCCGGTGGGCGAGACGGTCGAGCTGGCCAGCACGCGGCGCGCGGCGGGCTGAGGGCCGGGAGACGAAGAAGGAGTTGGCATGAGCCTTCGAGGCATCCAGGTGATCGACCTGACCCGGATCATATCGGGCCCGTTCTGCACGCAGTTGCTGGCGGATTTCGGGGCGGACGTGATCAAGATCGAGACGCCCTCGGGCGATCCGCTGCGCCTTCAGGGGAAGGGGCGGGACGGGCTGAGCTGGTACTTCGCCAGCTACAACCGGAACAAGCGGTCGGTGGCGCTGGACCTGCGGAGCGAGGCGGGGCTGGAGGTTCTGCGCGAGATGATCCGGGGCGCGGATGTGCTGGTGGAGAATTACCGCGCCGGGGTGCTGGCGAAGATGGGGCTGAGCGATGCGGTGCTGGAGGAGCTGAACCCGAAGCTGGTGGTGTGCCATATCAGCGGGTTCGGGGCGGACGGGCCTTATGCCGAACGGCCGTCCTTCGATTTCATCGCGCAGGCGATGAGCGGGTTCATGGCCGTCAACGGCAACCGCGACGACGACCCGCAGCGTAGCGGCGTGCCGATTTCCGATCTGGTGGCAGGGCTTTACGCGGCGCTGGGCGTGGCGGCGACGCTGGCGGGGGCGCGGGAGGAGCGGAGGTTCCGGAGTGTCGACGTGGGGCTGACCGACAGTTTGATCAGCCTGCTGAGCTACATGGCGAGCGACACGCTGGCCGCGGGCAAGCCGCCGGAGCGGAGCGGGAACGATCACCCGCTGGTGGCGCCCTACGGGTTGTTCCAGACGGCGGATACGCCGATTGCCATTGCGCCGAGCAACGACATGATCTTTGCGCGTCTTCTCAAGGTGTTGGGGCGGGAGGAGTTGCTGACCGATCCGCGGTTCGACACGAATGACAAGCGGATGGCGGACCGGCAGGCGATCCGGGCCGAGATCGAGCCGATCTTCCTGACCGACAGCTGCGCCAACTGGATCGACCGGCTGAACGAGGGCGGGGTGCCCGCGGGGCCGGTGATGTCGGTGCCGGACGTGTTCGAGGACCCGCAGGTGCAGCATCGCGAGATGGTGGTCGACGTGCCCCATGGCGAGCATGGGACCGTGCGGATGCTGGGGTTTCCGGTGAAGGTCAGCCCCGAGGGCTGCGAGATGCGGCATCCGGCGCCGGAGCTGGGCGAGCATGGCACGGCCGTGCTGCGGGCGCTGGGCTATTCTGCGGAGCGGATCGCCGAGCTGCGGGCGAGCGGGGTGCTGGCCGGCGGGACGGAGGCGGCCAGCGGGGCGTGAGACCGGCGGGATCGGTGGTGGCCGATCCCGTCGGTATCAGGGCGCGTGGCTCAGGCCGCGTGGGCCGGTTTGGTGAAGGCCGGGGCCGGGCGGCGGAAGAGCGAGCGGAACAGGTCGCGGATATAGGCGGCGCGGTATTCGCGGGCGGCTTCGAGCAGGTCGTGAGTGTCTTTGTCGTACATTTCGGTGCCTCGTGGGGGGTATTGCGTCTTACCCGAGGCATATAGAAATACTGCACTGCAGCATAAACCCGCAATCCGGCAATGCCGCGTTGCAGCTTTTGCAAGGCCCGCCGTCAACCCGCTGTTTAAGAATGGGTTAACGAAACGTTAATGGAGGGCCGTTTCGATGGCGGTGGCGAGCTTGTCGGTCAGCTCGTCAAGCTGGGCGTCTTCGATGATGAAGGGCGGGGCCAGCATCACGTGGTCGCCATGCTTGCCGTCGATCGTGCCCGACATGGGGTAGCAGACCAGCCCCTCGGCGAAGGCGGCTTTCTTGATCCTGCCGGCGATGCCGCGGGAGGGGTCGAAGGGCGCCTTGGTTTCGCGGTCGGCGACGATCTCGATGCCGTGGAACAGGCCGCGGCCGCGCAGGTCGCCGATATGGGGGTGCTGGCCGAAGCGGTCGGCGAGGCGCTGGGCGAGCTTCTCGCCCTGGGCCCGGACGCGGGGCAGGAGGCCGCGGTCGAGGATGGCGGAGACCACGGCGAGCCCGGCGGCGCAGGCGGTGGGGTGGCCGTTATAGGTGTGGCCGTGCTGGAAGAAGCCGGTGCCGTCTTCGATGGTCTTGTAGATTTTTGCGCTGCAGAGCATGGCGCCGATGGGCTGGTAGCCGGCGCCAAGCCCCTTGGCGATGCAGGCGATGTCGGGGGCGACGCCATCCTGTTCGCAGGCGAAGAGGGTTCCGGTGCGGCCCATGCCGCACATCACCTCGTCGAGGATCAGGAGGATGTCGTACTGATCGCAGATCTCGCGGATGCGCTTGAAATAGCCCGGGGCGGGGGTGAGCGTGCCGGCGGTGGCGCCGACGACGGGTTCGGCCATGAAGGCCATGACGTTCTCGGGGCCGACGCGGAGGAGTTCGTCTTCGAGGGCCTGTGCGGCGCGCTGGCCGTAGGCCTCGAGGCTCTCGCCGTCGTGGCGGAGGCGGTATTCGTAGCAGGGGTCGATATGGGTGACGTCGAGGAGGAGGGGGCCGAATTGCGCCCGGCGCCATTCGTTGCCGCCGGCGGAGAGGGCGCCGATGGTGTTGCCGTGGTAGCTTTGCTTGCGGGAGATCAGGCGGCTGCGCTGGGGCTCGCCCTTTTCGACCCAGTATTGCCGGGCGAGCTTGATTGCGGCCTCGGTCGCCTCGGACCCGCCGGAGACATAGTAGACGCGGTCGAGGTCGCCGGGGGCGTTGGCGATGAGCAGGTCGGCCAGTTGCTCGGCCGGCTCTGACGTGAAGAAGCCGGTATGGGCGAAGGCGATCTGGTCGAGCTGGGCCTTCACGGCGGCGATGACCTCTGCGTCGTTGTGGCCGAGGCAGGAGACGGCGGCGCCGCCCGACGCGTCAAGATATCGTTTACCGGCGGCGTCGATCAGGTAGCAGCCTTCGCCGCCCACGGCGACCGGGGGGTTGAGGCGGGTGTGGCGCGGGAAGACGTGAGACATTCGGCAGGCTCCTGCAGGGGATCGGGCGGTTCGCCGGCAGTATTGCGCGGCGGGCGGGAGAGTCCAAGAGGGTGGTGCTTGGACCGAGTATCGTTGCATATGCTTGCAGAATTTCCTTAGGCACCGAACGGTGTGGTCAAATTGGCCAGCTGAGGCGGGCGGTTAAGGCCCTTTCCATACAAAGCTTCCCTTGTCGGAACCACGCCTTCGGCGCTAAACTCGACCTGACGAGACAGGGAGGGTTTCGGAAATTATGCAGGATTTCGGGGAGGCATTTGCGCTGGCGTTCGGCCTTGTGCTGTCACCGACCGGCGATCTGCTGGAGATCGTCGGGTTGTCGCTGCGCGTCAGCCTGACGGCGACGGCGGTGGCCTGCCTGCTGGGCCTTCCGCTGGGCGCGCTGCTGGCGGTGACGCGGTTTCCGGGGCGGGGCGCGGTGCTGGTGGCGATCAACGCGCTGATGGGGCTGCCGCCGGTGGTGGTGGGGCTTCTGGTCTATCTCAACCTGTCGCGGGCGGGGCCGCTGGGGTTTCTTGGGCTGCTTTACACGCCGACGGCGATGATCATTGCGCAGACCATCCTGATCACGCCCATCGTCGCGGCGCTGTCGCGGCAGATCCTCGAAGACCTGAATGCCGAGTATGCCGAGCAGTTCCGCTCGCTGTGCCTGGGCCGGTGGCAGAGCGTGCAGGCGCTGTTGTGGGACGGGCGCTATGCGCTGCTGACGGTGGGGCTGGCAGGCTTTGGCCGGGCCGTGGCCGAGGTGGGCGCGGTGATGATCGTGGGCGGCAATATCGACCACCTGACACGGGTGATGACGACGGCGATTGCGCTCGAGACCTCGAAGGGGGAGCTGGCGCTGGCGCTGGCCTTGGGGATCATCCTGATGGTGATCGCGCTGGGGGTGAATGCCTTGGTGCAGTCGCTGCGGGTGTCTGCGGAAAGGCGGAATGTTTATGCGTGACCTTGTTTTTCCCGATGTGGTGCCGCGGACGGAGACGGACCTGATGCCGCTGGAGCTTGAGGGGGTTCGGCTTTGCCTTGATGGCAAGGCGGTGCTGGATGGTGTGGACCTGCGGCTCGAGGGGACGGGGTGCACCGTGATCATGGGGCCGAACGGGGCGGGCAAGAGCCAGCTTCTGAAGCTGATCCACGGGTTGAAGGCGCCGGATGCGGGGCGGATTTCGTGGAATGGCAGGGCGGCGAGTGCTGCGACCGCGCGGCAGGCGCTGGTGTTCCAGAAGCCGGTGCTGCTGCGGCGGTCGGTGGCGGCGAATGTCGAGTTCGTGCTGAAGGCGCGGGGGCGGAGCCGGGACTTGCGGGACGGGTTGCTGGAGCATGTGGGGCTTCTGGACAAGGCGCGGCAGCCGGCCCGGCAGTTGTCGGGGGGCGAGGCGCAGCGGCTGATGCTGGGCCGGGCGCTGGCGACGGAGCCGGAGGTGCTGCTCCTGGACGAGCCGACCGCGAGCCTCGACCCGGCCTCGGTCCTGGCGATCGAGCGGATCATCCTGCGCGCGCGGGAGCGGGGGGTGAAGGTGATCCTCGTGACCCATGACACCGGTCAGGCGCGGCGGATGGCCGACGAGGTGGTGTTCCTGCATCGCGGGCGCATCCTCGAGCATGTGCCGGCAGAGCAGTTTTTCCCGGAGCCTGGGACCAGTGAGGCACGGGATTACCTGAACGGCAGGATTGTCGTTTAACATCGACCAGAGGAGTTTCCATGAAAATCAGAACGCTGATGGCTGCCGCCCTCGTGGCGCTGGCCCCTGTTTCCGCTGTCGCCGACGAGGCGATCATCGTGCAGTCGACCACGTCCACCGCCAATTCGGGGCTGTACGATTACCTGTTGCCGATCTTCACCGACAAGACCGGGATCACGGTCAACGTGGTGGCCGTGGGCACGGGGCAGGCGATCAAGAACGCGGCGAATTGCGATGGGGACGTGCTGCTTGTTCATGCCAAGCCGGCGGAGGAGAAATTCGTGGCGGATGGCGGCGGGACCGCGCGGACGGACCTGATGTATAACGACTTTGTCATCGTGGGCCCGGCGGAGGATCCGGCGGGGGTTGCGGGGATGAATGACGTGGAGGCGGCGCTGACCAAGATCGCGGAGAGCGAGGCGCTGTTTGCCTCGCGCGGGGATGATTCCGGGACGCACAAGAAGGAGAAGGCGCTGTGGGAGGCTGCGGGCGTGTCGCCGGGCGATGGGTCGGGCGAATGGTACCGCGAGACCGGCTCGGGCATGGGTGCGACGCTCAATGCCGGGATCGGGATGGGCGCTTACGTGATGACCGACCGGGCGACGTGGATCAGCTTTGCCAACAAGCAGGAATACGGGATCGTCGTGGAAGGGGATGACGACCTGTTCAACCAGTACGGCGTCATTCCGATCAATCCGGAGGCCTGCCCGTCGGTAAATGTCGAGGCGGCGCAGACCTTTGCGGACTGGCTGGTGTCGGCCGAAGGGCAGGAGGCGATCGGCGCCTACGAGGTGGACGGGCAGCAACTGTTCTTCCCCAACGCGCCGGAACAGGGTAGCTAACGGGGGCCGGGGCGCTTGTTTGGTGGGCCTCGGGCAAGCTGAGGCGGCGAGATGAGCGACCCGGAATTCCTGACTGTGCCCGAGCTGGCCGCGTTGTTGCGGATCAAGGAGCGCAAGGTGTACGACCTTGCGGCCTCGGGCGAGGTGCCGTGTACGCGGGCGACGGGGAAGCTGTTGTTTCCCGAGCGCGGGATCCGCGCATGGCTTGACGATCATTCGGACGGGGGGCTGGCGAAACCGCCGCGCCCCGCCGTGCTTTTGGGCAGTCATGATCCGTTGCTGGACTGGGCGGTGCGGGAGTCTCGGTGCGGGCTGGCGAGTTATTTCGACGGGTCGAGCGATGGGCTGACACGGTTTTTGGCACGGGAAGGGGTGGCAGCGGGGCTGCATCTGCTGGATGAAGAGGGCCGGGAGTGGAACATCCCGACGGTGGCGCGGAGTTGCGGCGGGCGGAATGCCGTGCTGGTGAGATTTGCCAAGCGGGCCAGGGGGTTGGTGCTTGGCCGCGAGGTGTCGGGCGTGGCGGAGATGGCCGACCTGAAGGGGCGCCGGGTGGTGCCGCGGCAGCCGGATTCGGGGAGTGACGTGCTGTTTGCGCAGTTGGCGGCGAAGGTGGGGTTGCGGTCGGAGGATATGGACCTGGCGGAGGTGGCGCGGACCGAGACCGAGGCGGTGCAGGCGGTGGCCAGGGGCGATGCGGAGGCGACGCTGGGGCTGGAGACGCTGGCGAAGGATTTCGGTCTGCCCTTCGTGCCGCTGATCGAGGAAAGGTTCGACCTGCTGGTGCATCGGCGGGCGTGGTTCGATACGCCGTTGCAGCGGCTGATGACGTTTTGCCAGTCGGAGGCGATGGCGGCGCGGGCCGAGCATATGGGGGGCTATGACCTGACCGGGCTGGGCACGGTGCGGTGGAACGCCTGATTCGAAGGTTAACGGCATTGTTTTGCTGGGGTTTGGACGTCGGTATCACGTCGGTATTTTGTCGGTATCGCGTCGGTGTCGGGGGCGGTATCGGCAATGGTTGATGCGGCGTACCGGGCGCAACAGGCGAGATGTTGTGTGGGGCGCAACGGGGGAGGAGCCGCGCATCGGCGGGCCGTGGTGCGCCGCTACGGCTTTGAAATTCACCCCGCGCGGAATCAAGGCGCGCCAAGGGCGCGCCGCCGCGCATCGCCGGGCCGCCCCCCGGCACGGCGATTTGGTGAGGCAGGCGCAACGTCGTTAGGGCGGATGTGCTTGGCGGGCATAAAGTGCTCATCGCCGGCGTTGGATCGCCGCACCGCGGCCCTGCGATGCGCGGCGCCTCACCCTTCCCAGACAGCCACCTTCCGGTCGATCGTCTTGCGCGACACGCCCAGCCGACGCGCGGCCTCGGCGCGGTTGCCGCCGCAGAGGTCGAGGATGCGCAGGATGTGGCGTTGGACGATGTCGTCGAGGTTTTCCATCGCGCGGGCGCCGGTGACGCGGCTGTCGCCGTCGAATTCGGGGGGGAATTCGCCGAGGATGACGGAGCGTTCGATCAGGTTCTTCAGTTCGCGCACGTTGCCGGGCCAGTCGTAGCGGCGCATTTTCAGGAGCGTTTCGGCCGAGAGTTCCAGCGCGGGCAGGCCGAGGGTGGTGGAGAATTGCTCGATGAAGAGGGCGGCGAGTTCGGTGATGTCCTCTGAGCGGTCCTTCAAGGGCGGCATGTGGATGCGGACCACGTTCATCCGGTGGTAGAGGTCGGCGCGGAAGCGGCCCTGTTCGACGGCTTCCTCGAGATTGGCGTTGGTGGCGAAGAGCAGGCGGAGGTTGAGCGGGAATTCCCGCTCGGCCCCGATGGGGCGGACGCGCTGATCGTCGAGGGCGCGGAGGAGGGCGGCCTGGGCCTGTTCCGGCATCTGGGCGATCTCGTCGAGGAAGAGCGTGCCGCCATCGGCCAGCAGGAACAGCCCCGGCTTCATCTCGTCGCCCGGGCCGTTGATGCCGAAGAGCTCCTCGGCGATGTGGTCGGGGGCGATGGCGGCGCAGTTGATGGTGACGAAGGGGCGGGCCGCGCGGTCGGACAGCTGGTGGAGGTGGCGGGCGGCCAGTTCCTTGCCCGTGCCGCTGGCGCCTGTGAAGAGGACGGGCGTGGGCAGGGGGGCGAGTTTCTTGAGCATGGCGCGCACCTCGGACATGACGTCGGAGGTGCCGAGGAGGCGGCCGGATTGCGGATCGCTGTTCAATTCGTGCCGGAGGAGGGTGTTGTCGCGGCGCAGGTACTTGCGGTCGAGGGTGCGGGCGACGGCGCTGACGATCTGGTTGGCGCGGAAGGGTTTGAGGACGAAATCGCTGACGCCCGCGCGGAGGGCGGCGATGGCGGTTTCGAGATCGGCATAGGCGGTGATCAGGATGGTGTCGGCGAGAAAGCCGAGGCGGCGCTGTTCGAGCACCCATTCCAGCCCCGTCTTGTTGGGCATGACGTTGTCGAGGATCACGAGGTCGAAATGATGCTCGTCGAGCTTGGCGGAGGCCTCGTCGGCGGAGGCGGCCATCTCGATCCGCTTGACGCGGGGTTCCAGCGTTTTCAGGAGGAAGTTGCGCATGCCCGGCTCGTCGTCGATCACCAGGATCGAGGCGCCGGCGAGGTCGCTGCCGTAATCCTCGGGGGTTATGCGGTGGCGTGCCTCAGTCAAGGCGGACACTGTCGCCCGAGGTGCGTTGCCAGGTGGTGTAGTCGATTTCCTCGAGGGCGAAATATGCGCCCACGCCGATCACGGCAATCGCCGCGAAGCCAATCAACATCGCTTTCATTTCTCGCCCTCCTTGCTGGCGGTCTTGAGCCACGCGATCAGGTCGGCGCGGTCCGAGGGGCCGGCGATCACCTGCATCGGCATCTTCGAGCCGGGAATATAGTGATCGGGGCCTTCATCGAACAGCGCGTCGATGGTGGTCTCGTTCCAGATGATATCAGATTCCGACAGGGTTTCGGAATAGGGATAGCCCGGCACGGTGCCGGCGGGGCGGCCGAAGACGTTGTGCAGCGTCGGGCCGGCCTTGCGCGAGGGGCCGGGGGTGACGGCGTGGCAGATCGAGCATTTGCGCATGAACTGGCGTTCGCCGTTGGGCATGGTGTCGGCGTCGCGCAGGAAGCTGCGTTCGCCGGTGATGCCCGGGTCGAACTCGTCGAGCAGGGCCACGGGCCAGCCATAGGCCACGTCGTCGAGCCCGCCGGCCCAGATGGTGGTGCCGTCGGGGGAGAAGGCCAGCGCCCAGACCGGGCCTTCGCGGGTGGCGCGGAAATCGCGGGCGATGCTCCATTGGGCGGTGTCGAGGATCATGATGTAGCCGTGGCCGTCGCCGACGGCGAGCTGGTGGGTTTCGGCGTGGTAGGCCATCGACAGGATCGGGCGGCGTTCGAGGGTGAAATCGGCGATCTCCGATCCTTCGGCGTCAAGGATTCGAGTGCCGCCATCAACGGCGCCGTAGGCGACCCAGTCGGGGGTGGCGATGACCTCGTTCACGCCGAAGCCGTGGCGGGCGACCTGTATGGGCGGCGCGTCGGTTTCGAGGTCGTAACGCAGGAGCAGGCCGTCAGTTGTGCCGGCGTAGAGGCTGGAGGGGCTGTCGAAGGCCACGGCGTTGACGCCGGCGGGGGCGGTGAGGGTGCGGGCGTCGCCACCGTCGAGGGGCCAGAGGCCGATGGTGCCGTCCCACGAGGCGGAGGCGACGGTGCCCTCGGCGATGTCGAGGCCGGTGACCTTGCCCTTGTGGGTGCCGAGGATGCGGGGGGTATCGGACCAAAGGCGGACGGTGAAGTCGTCGGCGCCGGAGACGAGCGTGCCTGCGCCGAAGGTGACGGCGTTGACCGCGGCGTCGTGGCCTTCGAGCCATTCCGGGCTGCGCCCCGTCCAGAGGCCCACGGAATTGTCGAAGCTGGCGGTGGCGACGCGGCCGTCGGGGGCCGTGGCGAGCCCCATGACAGGGCCGCCATGGCCCTTGAGCGTGGTGAAGTCCTGCGCCTCGGCCGGCGAGAGCGTCGCCAGCAGGGCCGCGACGGCGAGAAGGCGCATCACTCGGCCGGGGCCGCAGCTTGTTTCGAGGTGGTCTCGTTCTTCTCTTTCAGCTCCTCGTACCAGATCGAGTGGTGCTGTTCGGCCCAGTTCTCGTCAACCTCGCCGGAGCCCATGGCATCGAACGCGCCCTCCATCCCGAGGGAGCCGATGTAGATATGGGCGAGGATGATGGCCATCAGCACGAAGGAGACGATGGCGTGCCAGGCTTGCGCCAGCTGCATCTCCTCCTGCGGGGCCAGCGCCGTGGGCAGGGGATCGTAGCCGAAGAGGCCGGGCAGGCCGAGGTCGTTCATGATGCCGAAGGTTTTGGCGAAGAGCTGCAGCTCGAACGGGAAGAGCAGCGAGAGGCCGGAGACGGCGATGGAACTGCCGAGGATGATGACGGACCAGAAGATGATTTTCTGGCCAGCGTTGAATTTCTTCGCGGGCGGGTGGGATTTGCCGATGATGCCGCCGGCCTGCCGGAACCAGGTGAGGTCGGTCCGGCTGGGCAGGTTGTGCCAGACCCAGAGGACGAAGACGAGGACGAGGCCCAGCATGAAGGCCCAGGCCACGTTGTTGTGGATGAACTTGGAATAGGTCAGCAGCGAGGCGTTGAATTCCTTGCCGAGGTAGGGGGCGATGAACTTGCGCCCGAAGAGGGTGAAGAGGCCGGTCAGCCCCAGCAGGATGAAGGAGCCGGCGAGCAGCCAGTGGGAGAAGCGCTCGAACGCGGCGAAGCGGGTGACGGTGTGGCCGGTCCGGCCGGCGTCGATGCGGATCCGGCCGCGGAGGAGGAAGAAGACGGCGAGGAAGGCCAGCGTGCCGAGGAGGAGCCAGCCGCCGTACTTGGCGAGCGGGCCCTCGCGGAAGGTCCACCAGCGCATGCCGCCGTCCTGGACCAGCACCTTGGCGACGTCGCCGCCGGCCGAGACCTTCACGTCGGTCTCGTTGTAGCGCAGGGCGCGCCAGAGGTCGGGGTCGGAGGCGCCGCCGAGGGTGCCGAGCTGTTCGGCCATGGCGGCGGCGCTGTCGGGGTCGCCGGTGTTGCCGGAGCGGTAGCTGTCATCGACCTTTTCGCCGCGCTGGCGGGCGAGGATGTCTTCCAGCGTGGTCGCGCCGCCGGTGGCGGAGCGGTCGGGCTGTGCGGTTTCGGCCTCTTGCGCCGTGGCGGCGGGCGCCAGTGGCAGGGCCAGCATCAGGATCAGCAGGACATGGACAAGGTAGCGCATCCGTCTCTCCAAACTCGTGAGGAACGTTTCGGTGTCTGTTGTGCCCCGGTGGGGCGCATCACCGATCCGCGAGAGGGCGGATGGGTCGTGCGTCCGTGACGTCGGGTGTGGTCGGAAGGTCCGCCCGGCCCGCGGTGAAGCGGGCCGGGCGGGGTGTTCGGTCAGCCGCCCTTCTGGTCGTAGGCGGTGCCCCAGCCCCAGGCGCCGGTGCCGAAGCCGCGGGCGACGACACGCTCGCGGTAGATTGCCGAGACGACATCGCCGTCACCGGCAAGCAGCGCCTTGGTCGAGCACATTTCGGCGCAGATGGGCAGTTTGCCCTCGGCGATCCGGTTGCGGCCGTACTTGGAGAATTCCGCGTTGGAATTGTTCTCCTCGGGGCCGCCGGCGCAGAAGGTGCATTTGTCCATCTTGCCGCGGGACCCGAAATTGCCCGCCTGCGGGTATTGCGGCGCGCCGAAGGGGCACGCGTAGAAGCAATAGCCGCAGCCGATACAGAGGTCCTTGGAGTGGAGCACCACGCCTTCCTCGTTCTGGTAGAAGCAATCCACCGGGCAGACGGCCATGCAGGGCGCGTCCGAGCAGTGCATGCAGGCCACCGAGATCGAGCGTTCACCCGGTTTGCCGTCCTGGATCGTCACCACCCTGCGGCGGTTGATCCCCCACGGCACCTCGTGCTCGTTCTTGCAGGCCGTGACGCAGGCGTTGCATTCGATGCAGCGCTCGGCGTCGCAGAGAAACTTCGCTCTAGCCATTCTCTTTCCTCCTTACGCTGGCATGATCTTGCAGAGAGTCGCCTTCGTCTCCTGCATCTGGGTGACACTGTCATACCCGTAGGTCTGGGCAGTGTTGGTGGATTCCCCGAGGACATACGGATCGGCGCCGTCGGGATACTTGGACCGCAGGTCTTCGCCCTGGAAGTGGCCGCCGAAGTGGAAGGGCATGAAGGCCACGCCTTCGCCCACCCGTTCGGTGACCATCGCCATGACCCGGACCTTGCCGCCCTCGGGCCCTTCGACCCAGACCTGTGCGCCGTCCCGCACGCCGATATTGTTGGCGTCGCGCGGGTGGATTTCGACGAACATGTCCTGTTGCAGCTCGGCGAGCCAGGGGTTGGAGCGCGTCTCGTCGCCCCCGCCCTCGTACTCGACCAGCCGGCCGGAGGTCAGGATGATGGGATAATCCTTGGAAAAGTCCTGTTTCTGGATCGAGGCGTACATCGTCGGCAGACGATAGAACTTGCGATCCTCGTAGGTCGGATAATCCTCCACCAGGTCCCGGCGGTTGGTGTAGAGCGGCTCGCGGTGGACCGGCACCGGGTCGGGGAAGGTCCAGACCACGGTGCGGGCCTTGGCGTTGCCGAAGGGCGCGCAGCCGTGCTCGATGGCCACCCGCTGGATGCCGCCCGAGAGGTCGGTCTTCCAGTTGATCGAGGCGGTCTTCTCGTTGAAGTCGGAGGGGAAGGGCGACATCGCCTGTTCTCCGACCTCCTCGTCCGCGCCTTGCGTGCCTTCGCCGGAGGTCAGGCCCTGCGCCGCGTCGGTGTCGCCGTCGTCGCTTTCGCCGACCGAGCCGTCAAGGTCGAGCCCGACGACACCGGCCATGGTGCGGCGTTCCTCGTCCGTGAGGTCACCGTCCCATCCGAGGTCGACGAGCATCTGCATGGTGAACTCGGGGTAGCCGTCCTGGATTTCCGAGCCGGGCGTGAAGACCCCCTCGGCCAGCAGGTTGTCGCCCTCGTGTTCCACGCCGAAGCGGGCGCGGAAGGTGAGGCCGCCCTCGGCCACCGGTTTCGACATGTCGTAGAGGTTCGGCGTGCCGGGATGGTTCATCTCGGGCGTGCCCCATGACGGCCATGGCAGGCCGTAGAAGTCGCCGTCGGCCGGACCGCCGATCGCCTGAAGCGTGGTCTTGTCGAAGGTGTGCTGGTTCTCCATGTGCTTTTTCAGCCGTTCCGGGCTTTGGCCGGTATAGCCGATCGTCCACATGCCGCGGTTGATCTCGCGGAGCGTGTCCTCGACATTGGGCGTCACGCCGTCATCCTCGATCGAGATGTTGCGGAAGATGCGGTCGTGGAAGCCGAACTTCTTGGCGAAGAGGCCAATGATCTCCTGATCCGGTTTCGACTCGAAGAGCGGGTCGACCACCTTCTCGCGCCACTGGAGCGAGCGGTTCGATGCGGTGACCGAACCATAGGTCTCGAACTGGGTGGCCGCCGGCAGGAGGTAGACCCCGTCGGTGCGGTCATGCAGAACGGCGGAGACGGTGGGATACGGGTCGATCACGACCAGCATGTCCAGCATTTCCATCGCCTTCTTCATCTCGACCATGCGGGTCTGGGAGTTGGGCGCATGGCCCCAGAGCACCATGGCCCGCACGTTGTTGGGCTGGTCCATGTTCTCGGCGTCTTCAAGAATACCGTCGATCCAGCGCGACACGGGGATGCCCGTCTCGTTCATCAGGTTCTTGTCCTTGCCGTCGGACCCTTTCATCGAGGCGAACTGGCCGCTGAGCCACTCGAAATCCTCGCCCCAGACGCGGGACCAGTGCTCCCACGCGCCCTTGGACAGGCCGTAATAGCCCGGCAGGGTGTGCGAGAGCACGCCGAGGTCGGTTGCGCCCTGCACGTTGTCGTGGCCGCGGAAGATGTTGGTGCCGCCGCCCGACACGCCCATGTTCCCCAGCGCGAGCTGAAGGATGCAATAGGCCCGGGTGTTGTTGTTGCCGTTGGTGTGCTGGGTGCCGCCCATGCACCAGATCACGGTGCCGGGACGGTTGTTGGCCATGGTCCGGGCGACGCGCTTGAGCTGTTCGCCGGGGGTGCCGGTGACGCGCTCGACCTCTTCCGGGGTCCAGTTCGCGACTTCCTCGCGGATCTGGTCCATGCCCCAGACACGGGTGCGGATGAACTCCTTGTCCTCCCAGCCGTTGTCGAAGATGTGCCACAGAATGCCCCAGATCAGCGCCACGTCGGTGCCGGGCCGGAAGCGGACATATTCATCGGCATGGGCCGCGGTGCGCGTGAAGCGCGGGTCGCAGACGATGAGCGGCGCGTTGTTCTGTTCCTTGGCCCGCAGGACATGGAGCAGCGAGACGGGGTGCGCCTCGGCCGGGTTGCCGCCGATGATGAAGATGGCCTTGGAATTGTGGATGTCGTTGTAGGAGTTGGTCATGGCGCCGTAGCCCCATGTATTCGCAACCCCCGCCACGGTGGTGGAGTGGCAGATCCGGGCCTGGTGGTCGACGTTGTTGGTGCCCCAGTAGCCCGCGAACTTGCGGAAGAGATAGGCCTGTTCGTTGCTGTGCTTGGCCGAGCCGAGCCAGTAGACGCTGTCGGGGCCGCTTTCCTCGCGGATCGACATCATGCCGTCGCCGATCTCGTCGATCGCCTGTTCCCACGAGATGCGCTTCCACTCGCCGCCCTCTTTCTTCATCGGGTACTTGAGGCGGCGTTCGCCATGGGCGTGTTCACGCACCGAGGCGCCCTTGGCGCAGTGGGCGCCGAGGTTGAACGGGCTGTCCCAGCCGGGTTCCTGGCCGGTCCAGACGCCATCCTGCACTTCGGCGATGACGGTGCAGCCCACGGAACAGTGGGTGCAGACGGATTTCTTGAGATCGACGGCGCCGGCCGCGGTGGAGGCGGCGTTGGCCTTCTGGACCGTTCCGCCGGTTGCGGCGACGGCAGCGAGGCCGCCGATGGCCAGACCCGAGCCGCGCAGGAAGGCGCGGCGGTCAACCGAGGTTTGCGCCACCTCGGACAGGATCGAAGTCCGCTGGGGGCGTCGCGCAACCCCGTTGGTCTTTTTCCTAAGCATGTTTCTCTCTCCCTTGCTCGCCCGGGCATCCCCGCCCCGGCTTGCTTGGCACTTACGGTGACCTTGGACAGTCGGGCGTCACGCAACCAGTCGCCTTCGGTCGGTTAAGCAGGTCCGCGGGATGCGGGCCGGCGGTCGGTTTCAGAACTTCGCCGAGGCGAAGTAGGCGCGGGTATGCGCGGTGTCCTGCATCTTGTCGGATGACAGGTCGGGCTCGGCCGCTTCCGCGTCCGATGTGCCGGAGGCAACAGCGACCGCCGCGATGGGCGCCGTGGTGCCGGCCAGCTTGAGGAAATCGCGGCGCGTGGCGCCGTCTTCCTTCTTCATGAGAGCCTCCTCTCTCTGGGTTGGGGGCGGATGGTGCCGCCCGTTGGATGCCCGGGCCCGGCCCGGGCGGTGAATGTCAGGTGCCGCTCATCCGGAAGCCTTCGGTCTCGATCTCCATGAAGAGGCGGCCGACGGTGCCGACGGGGGCGTAGAAGACGGAGTTCTTCGCCGCCTCGAGGTCGGCGAAGAAATGGCCGGCCCAGGGGGCGATCTGGCGGTTGAAGAAGTCGCGCTGGGTGGCGAGCGGGGCCGGCGTGCCGAAGCGGCCGACGATCATGGCGCCCATCATCTCCATCAGGCTGGCGATGTTGTCCTCGGGCTCGAACACGGTGTCGGCGCGGGCGAGGCCGAGGCGCGACATGTCCTGCCGGAGGAGGGCGAGGGGTTTCTCGTTCAGGAAGCCGGTGAGGTAGTAGGAGGCGTAGGGCAGAAGCTCGCCCCGGCCGAGGCCGATGAAGAGCTTGTTGAACTCGCTTTCCACGGTTTTCGGCTTGGTGACCTTGGCCATGCGCGCCAGCGTGGTGATGGCCTGGCCCAGCGGGCCGTCATCGCCGGAGAGGCCGGCGGTCTGCGACAGCAGCATCTCGTCGGGCGGGCCGGAGAGGAGGACGCCGAGGTAGTTGTAGAGGTCGGCGCGGAGGCGGTCTTCCTCGGCAATGGGGGGTGTGGCGGGGTTTGCGGTCATGCGGTTTCCTCGGTCTCGAACCGGAAGCGCATCCGCCGCGTGTTGGCGGCGGGGGCCGGTTCGGTGTCGTCGGTGTCGGTGAAGGTGTAGCTGTAGGGCTCGACCGGGTCTTCGGGGGCGACCTCTTCTTCGGTCTCTTCCTCGGCCTCGGCGAGCAGGGGCTCTTCCTCGGGCTCCGGTTCCGGGTCGGGCTCGGCGAACTTGTCGAACATGCCCTTGCCGACCTGGTAGACGGTTTGCATGTTCTCAATGACACGGGTGGCGTCGGTGTAATCCTCGCCGTAATCGACCAGCCCGTCGAGATTGCCCAGCACCGGGTTCAGCCGCCAGAGGCGGCGGAGCGCGCGGGCCTTGAGGCGCTGGGGCAGGGCGGTTTTCAGGAACTCCTGCACCTCCTCGGCGGTGGTGAGGGTTTCGGGCTCGGGCATGCCGGCTTCGGCCAGAAGCTCGGCATCGGGACGCTCGGCCAGGGCCTGTTCCTGCGCCTGCCGCTCGGCCGCGTCGCGGGCGGCGATCTCGGCCTGTTCCTCGGCGGCGACGGCGGCCTTGCGGCGGGTCCAGAATCCGGTGGATGCGGTCATTGCACGCGCCTCCGCTTGAGGGCGGGGGAGGCGTAGACGTCGCCCGGCTTGCCGATGCGCGGGTCGCCGATGCCGTCCTGCACCTCGTCGATGCGCTTGCGGTCGCGCTTGCGTTTGACGAAGACCTCGTCCTGGTGGTGTTCCTCGACGAAGTCGCGGACCCAGGCGACAAGGCCGTGGGGCATGGGGATCTTGCCGACCAGCTCCTCGCCGCTGTCGGTGTAATCCTGGGCCTGGTAGGGGGAGGCGGTGATCAGCAGCACCTCGTAGGGGACGGGGCCGGGCGTGCCGGTTTCACGCATGACGACGTAGACGCTGGGGATCTCGGCGCTGATGCCGTGGAGATAGGCCTCGGTCTCGGCGCCGTGGAGTTCGAGGAGGGGCGTGGCGGCGTGGTATTCCACGGCTTCGCCCTCGCGCCGCAGCTCGCGCCAGTCGGCGGGGCCGGCGCCCGGAAGGACGGCGACGGCCGTCCAGTGCCATTTGGCCCACCGGGTCACACCGGGGGCACGGCGCATGACCACCCCCACCGGCATCGATCGATAGGCGTTCGGATTGTAGATCACGTTATCCTCCCTGGTCTTCAGGATGGCCGAGCGGGGCTTTGACGCGAAAGGGTTTTTGCGCCGGGTGGCCTGCAAACTGCCCGATCAAGTCATTTTGACCGGGTTGCGGGGGGCGGGGGTGGCCAACTCGTCTTTTTGTCCAAATTGACCGTTTTGGTCGGGAATCGGGATCGGGCGGTTCGGAGCGTGACGGGGTGCGAATCACCTCGCCGGGCGGGCGGGGTGTGGCGAATCGCGCGGTCCGAAACCGGTTGTGAGCGTGGTCGAATCATGTGTAGCTAACCGGTGCGGGCACGCTTGGAGGGCGTCTGCAAGCGCCGGTGAACGCAGGGAGGACACCATGGCCAAGTCATTGATAACATGTGATTGCGAGGGGAGTCAGCGCATCGATTCCGAGGCGCTTTCGCGGGTGACGGGGCTGGAGGTGAAGACCCCCTGTTCGGCGCTTTGCACCCGGCAGCTCGACCGCGCGGCGGAGGCGATGGCGCAGGGTGAGACGATTTTCTGCTGCACGCAGGAGGCGCGGGTTTTCGAGGCGCTGGCCGAGGAGGTGGGGGTGGAGGCGCCCCCGGTTCTGGACCTGCGCGACCGGGCCGGATGGAGCGATGACCCCGCGTCGAATGTGCCCAAAATGTCCGCCCTGATCGCCGAGGCGCAATTGCCGGCGGCGGGCGAGAAGACGATGGACGTGATTTCGGAAGGCTTGTGCCTGATCGTCGGGGCGCCGGAGGTGGCGTTGCCGGCGGCGGAGCAGTTGCAGGAGCACCTGGGGGTGACGGTGTTGCTGCCCGAGGGCGCCGAGGTGCCGGATACGCGGGGTTATGACGTGGTGACCGGGCGGCTGCGGCAGGCCAGGGGGGCACTGGGGCAGTTCGAGGTGGTGATCGACGCGCTGCGGATGGTGGAGCCGGGCGGGCGCGGGAGCTTTGGCCTGAGCGCGCCGAAGGACGGCGGGCGGTCGGAGTGTGATATCCTGCTGGATCTGCGGGGGGAGGTGCCCTTGTTCCCGGCGCATGAGAAGCGGGAGGGGTATCTCAGGGCCGATCCGGGGCATGGGCCATCGGTTTCGGCGGCGGTGATGGCGGCCTCGCACATGGTGGGCACGTTCGAGAAGGTGCTGCATGTGAAGATGGAGCCGCTGCTATGTGCCCATTCGCGGGCCGAGCAGACGGGGTGCACGCGGTGTCTTGATTTGTGCCCGACGGGGGCGATTTTGCCCGCGGGCGAGCATGTGACGGTGGACCCGATGGTGTGCGCCGGGTGCGGGGCGTGTTCGGCGGTCTGTCCGTCGGGGGCGATTTCCTATGACGCGCCGCCGGTGGACATGGTGATGCGGCGGGTGCAGGTGCTGGCAAAGACCTATCTGGAGGCGGGGGGCGAGGCGCCGCGGCTGCTGGTGCATGATGCGCATGGGGCGGAGATGATCCGGTTGTGTGCGCGGCACGGGCGCGGGTTGCCGGCGGATGTTGTGCCGATGGAACTGCCGAAGGTGGGGGCGTTCGGCCATGCGGAGATGGTGGCGGCCCTGGCGGCCGGGTTTGCGTCGGTTCGGCTGTTGGTTGGCGCGGGCGCGGATATGGACGCGATCGGGGCGCAGGTGGAACTGGCACAGGCGATTGGCGGGGAGGCCGTTGCAGTGATCGACACGCCGGATCCGGATGTGATGGCGGATGAGCTGTACGGCGAGGAGAAGCCGCGCACGGTGGCGACGCCGGTGCGGCCCATGGGGACGCGGCGGCAGATCACGCGGCAGGCGGCGAAGGCGCTGCATCCGGGCACGGAGGTTCTGGCGCTGCCGGAGGGGGCGCCTTACGGGGCCGTGGTGGTGGATGATGGCAGTTGCACCTTGTGCCTGTCCTGCGTGTCGCTCTGCCCCTCGGGGGCGCTGGGGGACAATCCGGACCGGCCGGAGCTGCGGTTCCAGGAGGATGCGTGCCTGCAATGCGGGCTCTGTGCGAATGTCTGTCCGGAGGATGCGATTTCATACGAGCCGCGGCTGGACCTGACGGATGCGGCGCTGGGGCAACGGGTGCTGAAGGAAGAGGAGCCGTTTGCCTGTATCGAGTGCGGGGCGCTGTTCGGCGTCAAAAGCACGGTGGAGCGGATCACGGCGAAGCTGGAGGGGCATTCGATGTTCGGCGGTGACAAGCTGCGGATGATCCAGATGTGCGACGATTGCCGGGTGAACGCGCAGTTTCATAGCGAGGACAACCCGTTTGCGGTGGGCGAGCGGCCCAAGGTGCGCACGACGGAGGATTACCTGTCGAAGCGGCGGGATCACTGATGTTGCAGGGGGGCGCCGAGGTCGGCCGCGTCCATCGCGGCCACGTAGGCGAGCACGGCGTCGACCTCGTCGAGGGTCATTTCCATGGGCACGATGGGGCTTGGGGTCTGGTCGTCGAAGGGCGGCGTGACCTCGGCGATCTGGGTGAAGCTGGGGTGCGGGTTGAGGACGTAGAAGGCGGCGAAGCGCTGTTCCCAGTCGGGCAGGCTGCGCAACACGGCGAAGGACGGGGTGGAGCCGATGCCGGCCATGCGGGTGCTGTCGTCGACGGCGTGGCAGCGGGTGCATTTGGCTTTCGAGATGCGCAGGCCGAGGGCCGGGTCGCCGGAGAGATCGGCGGTCGCGGTTTCGGGTTCGATGGTTTCGGCCTCGGAGAAGAGGGCGTCGCCCTCGGGGGCGTAGGCGAGGATGGTGTTGCGGCCGATCTCGTCCGTCAGCCAGTCGGCGAGGGTGGCGGTGCCGGGGTGGTCGGCGTCGCGGATGTCCATGGCCCAGGTCTGCGCGGGGCCGGTGAAGAGCGGGCGGCCGTCCGGGCCGAGGATGATATGCGCGTCGGCGGGCGTGTCGACGAGGGCCACGCGGACCCGGTGTTTGAGGGTGAAGCGGGGCAGGATGTAGTCGAAGAGGCCGGTGTCGACGAGGGCTGCCGGGGCATGGAGGCGGACCGGCCCGTCCTCCGCCGCTGCCTTGAAGGGCGCGAGCGAAAGAGCCAGTATCAGCAAAAGCCATCGCATGGCCCCAAGCCTACGGGGCGGGGCGTGCGGGCGTCAACGTTCAATGGAGAGAGACGATGAGCGACGATTTCAACATGTCGATGCGGAAGTTCCTGAAGCAGGTCGGCGTGACCTCGCAGCAGGCGATCGAGGAGGCGATGCGGGAGGCCGACACGGCCGGCAAGACCTATGCGATCAAGGCGGTCGTGACCATCGAGGAGCTGGACCTGCACCACGAGGTGACGGGCGAAATCAAGGGTCAGGAGTAATCCGCTTGGCAACACGGGACGAGGTTCTGGAGCTTCTGAAGGGCGTCGAGGCGCCGCGCGGCGGCGATATCGTGTCGGCGGGCGTGGTGCGCGCGCTGACGGTGGGCGAGGGCGGCGCGGTGCGCTTTGTCATGGAGGTGCCGCCGAAGGAGGCCGAGGCGTGGGAGGCCGTGCGGCAGAAGGCCGAAGGCGCGCTGAAGGGCGCGGGCGTGGCGGAGGTGTCGATTGCGCTGACCGGCCACGTGGAGAAGGCGCCGCCGGAGCTGAAGCCGCAGCGACCCGCGCAGACGGGGCCGGAGCGGATCCCCGGCGTGGCGCATATCATCGCCATTGCCTCGGGCAAGGGCGGGGTCGGCAAGTCGACGGTGTCGGCGAATATTGCTTGCGCCTTGGCGCAGCAGGGCAAGCGGGTTGGTTTGCTGGATGCCGATGTCTATGGCCCGTCGCAGCCGCGGATGATGGGGGTTTCCGGGCGGCCGGCGTCGCCCGACGGGAAGACGATTTTGCCGCTGCGCAATCATGGCGTCACGCTGATGTCGATCGGGCTGATGACCAACGAGGACCAGGCGGTGGTGTGGCGTGGCCCGATGCTGATGGGCGCGTTGCAGCAGATGATGATGCAGGTGCAGTGGGGGGCGCTCGACGTGTTGATCGTCGATCTGCCGCCGGGCACCGGGGACGTGCAGATGACGCTGGCGCAGAAGGCGGTGGTGGATGGCGCGGTGATCGTGTCTACCCCGCAGGACGTGGCGCTGCTGGATGCGCGCAAGGGGATCGACATGTTCAAGCAGTTGAACGTGCCGATCCTGGGCATGATCGAGAACATGTCGACGCATATCTGTTCGAAGTGCGGGCACGAGGAGCATGTGTTCGGCCATGGCGGCGTAGCGAAGGAGGCGGCTGGCCTTGGCGTGCCGTTGCTGGCGGAGGTGCCGCTCGATCTGCAGATCCGGCTGGCCTCGGACGGGGGGGCGCCGATTGTCGTGACGCAACCGGACAGCGCGCAGGCGCAGGCGTTTCATGCCGTGGCCCGCGCGCTGGTGGAGGCGGGGGCGGCATGAGCACCGCGCTCGATACGCTGGTCTTTCCGCCCGCGATGGCGGGGGAGGCGGTGTCGGGCGACCCGGCGGAGGCGGCGGTGCTGCGGGCGATCCAGGGGGTCGATGCGGGGCTGGTCGTGTACCGGGTGGCCGCCGACCGGGTGGGGGCCGCGCTGGTGTTCGCGCCGGAGGTTCCCTTGGCGCAGGCGATGGTGATGCTGCCGCTGTGCCAGGTGGGGTTTCAGAACGCGCTGGGTGCGCTGGCGCCGCCGGAGGTGGCGGTGCACCTGGAGTGGTCGGGCGGCGTGCGGGTGAACGGCGCGGGCTGCGGGCGGTTCCGGGCGTTTGCCTCGGGCGATGACGTTGAGGCAGTGCCGGACTGGCTGGTCGTGGGGTGGGAGATGCCGCTTCTGCCGCCGGGCGAGGAGACCGGGCTGACGCCGGAGGAGACGGCGCTTTACGTGGAAGGCTGTGCCGATGTGGACCCCGGGCAGTTGGTGGAGGCCTGGGCACGGCATACGCTGAACTGGATTGCCAAGTGGGAGGATTCCGGCGCCGGGCCGCTGCATGGGGAGTGGCGCGGGCTGGCGCATGGCATGGGCGAAACCGTGAGCGTGGACGGGGTATCCGGCACGTTCCTCGGCCTGGACGAGAGCTTTGGCATGCTGCTGCGG
This sequence comes from Roseovarius sp., assembly GCF_965228755.1. GTDB lineage: Bacteria > Pseudomonadota > Alphaproteobacteria > Rhodobacterales > Rhodobacteraceae > Roseovarius. The sequence goes on along the minus strand of NZ_CBDDIG010000009.1, from coordinate 111,875 downwards.
CAGGGCGAGGAGACGGTGCTGATCCCGCTGACGAGAAACCTGGAGGAGAGCCCATGAAACTGGCCCGTGCGATCCATTTCGACGAGAGCGACATGAACGTGTTCGCCAAGCCCGCGCGCACCGGGGAATGGTGCGTGCCGGGGGGCTTCGAGTTTTCCGACTGGGGCGAGGGTGACCTTGTCGGCAAGGCGCGGCAGGCCTTCGCCAATGGCTGGCTGGGGCTGGAGACGTTCGGGCGGGTCACCTTCGTGGCGGTGACACAGGTGGAGACGGCGGAGGTCGAGGTGCTGGAACGGGCGCTGGCGGAGCATTTCGTGGTCTATTACGGCGCGCCTTCGGCGGAGGCGGCCCTGCCGGTGGCACGGGAGGAGATCGGGCACATGGCGGAGCTGTGTGACGAGCATGACCCCAACACGCTTCTGACCGTGGCGCGGGAGCTGACCGAGGCCGGGGTGCGGGAGGTGTTCCGGGTGATCGAGCCGCAGGATGCCGGGCTGGAGCAATTCGCGATTCACGGATCGCTGGACGAGTGAGGGCGCTGGGCGTCTTCCGTTCGATCCGGGTACGCCTGCTTTTCCTTGCGCTGGCGCCGCTGGTGGTGCTGATGCCGCTGCTGCTTTTGCTGGGGATGACCCGGTGGACGGCGGATTATGACAAGGTGTTGATCGCGAACGTGGAATCCGACCTACGGATTGCCGAGCAGTACCTTGCGCGGATCATGGAGACGACCGGCGAGGAGCTGACCGGCGTGGCGGAATCGGTGCGGTTTGCCGAGGTGCTGGCGGCGGAGGGCGCGGCGCGGGAGCGGTTCCTGGAGGAGACGCAGGCGCGGCTGGGCCTCGATTTCCTGTATATCCTGCCGGTGGCGGAGGCGGGGCCCACTGCCGAGCGCTGGCCGGTGGTGGAGGCGGCGCTGGGCGGGCGGCCGGCGACGGAGATCGACATTTTCCGGTCGGCGGAGCTGGCGGCGTTCGACGCGGACCTGGCCGACCAGGCGCGGATCGACCTGATCCCGACGCGGGCCGCCGTGCCGACCGACCGGGTGGTCGAGGAGCGGGGCATGGTGGTGCATTCCGCGGCACCGATCCGGCGGAACGGGTTCGAGGGGGTGCTGGTGGGGGGTATCCTGCTGAACCGGAACCTGCAGTTCATCGATACGATCAACGCGCTGGTCTACCTCAACGCCGTGACCGGGGGCGAGCGGCAGGGGACGGCGACGCTGTTCCTGGACGATGTGCGGGTGTCCACCAACGTGCGGCTTTTCGAGGATGTGCGGGCGCTGGGCACACGGGTGTCGGCGGTGGTGCGCGAGGCGGTGCTGGACGAGGGGCGGACCTGGCTGAACCGGGCCTTCGTGGTGAATGACTGGTATATTTCCGGCTACCTGCCGCTGCGCGACAGTTTCGGGAATGCCGTGGGGATGCTGTATGTGGGCTTCCTCGAGGCGCCGTTTACGGCGGCGAAGCGGCAGGCGGTGCTGGTGATATTCGCCGCGTTCAGCGGGGTTTTGCTGTTGTCGGTGCCGCTGTTTTTGTGGATGGCGAAGGGGATTTTCGCGCCGCTGGAGAAGATGAACCAGACGATGCGCCGGGTGGGCGAGGGGGATTTGAACGCGCGCAACGGCGAGACGCGGTCGACGGACGAGATCGGGCAGGTGGCGGGGCACCTCGATGACCTGCTGGACGAGTTGCAGGACCGGGACGCCAAGCTGCGGGCCTGGGCGGACGAGCTGGAGCAGCGGGTGGAGGAGCGGACCGCCGAGCTGCGCGATGCGAATGCCAAGCTGGAGGATACCTGGCAGCAGCTGGTGATGAGCGAGAAGCTGGCCTCGATCGGCGAGATCACGGCCGGGGTCGCGCATGAGATCAACAACCCGGTGGCGGTGATCCAGGGCAATCTCGACGTGATGCGCGAGAGCCTGGGCGAGCGCGCGGACAGCGTGGCGGTGGAGCTGGACCTGATCGACCGGCAGGTGGCGCGGATCAACGCCATCGTCGGCAAGCTGTTGCAGTTCGCCCGCCCGCACGAGTTCTCCGGGGCGGAGGAGGCGGTGGACCTGGGGCCGCTGGTGAAGGATTGCCTGGTGCTGGTCGAGCATGTGCTGTCGAAGGCGGAGATCGAGGTGGAGACCGACCTGGCGGAGGCGCCGCGGGTGAGGATCGAGGCCGGGGAGATGCAGCAGGTGGTGGTGAACCTGCTGGTGAACGCGGCGCAGGCGATGAAGGAAGCGGGCATGATCCGGCTGGCGCTTCGGGAGGAGATGCGCGACGGCCGGGAGGGGGCGCTGCTGTCGGTGCGGGATACCGGGCCGGGGGTGCCGGACACGCTGATCGACAAGATGTTCGACCCGTTCTTCACCACCAAGCGGGCCGAGGGCACGGGGCTGGGACTGTCGATTTCGCAGACGCTGATCCAGCGGGCCGGGGGGCGGATCACCTATCGCAACCTGGCCGAGGGCGGGGCGGAATTCCGCGTCTGGCTGCCCGCGGCGGAGGCCGGGGAGGCATAACCGGCCTCCGTGCCGATTGCCGTCCGACTCGCCGGGGTTGTGCGCAATCTTGTTGATTTGCGGAGCGGGGCGATTAAAAGTTGAACGCTATCAACAAGCTGCTAACGTGGCAGTAAACTTGAGGCAGGCGCCAGGAACGACCGAGCGGCGAACTGACATGCAACCAGGGAGACAGCATGAATATCTTCATCAAATCGGCCACGGCCGCGATTCTCGCAATGACCGCTACCGCCGCCACGGCGCAGGAGCGGTTCATCACCATCGGCACGGGCGGGCAGACCGGCGTTTACTATGTCGTCGGCCAGTCGATCTGCCGCCTGGTGAATCGTGGCACGTCTGAGCACAACCTGAAATGCACCGCGCCGTCGACCGGCGGCTCGATTGCCAATATCAACGCCATCTCGGCGGGCGACATGGACATGGGCGTGGCCCAGTCGGACTGGCAGTACCACGCCTATAACGGCAGCTCGGAATTCGAGGGCAAGCAGGTGGACAAGCTGCGCGCCGTCTTCTCGGTGCATGGCGAGCCGTTCACCGTGGTGGCCCGCGCAGATTCCGGGGCGGAAAACTTCGAGGACCTGTTCGGCAAGCGCGTCAACGTGGGCAACCCCGGCTCGGGGCAGCGCGCGACGATGGACGTGGTGCTGAACGCCATGGGCAAGTCGACGGACGATTTCGTCCTGGCCTCGGAGCTGAAGCCGGCGGAGCAGTCGGCGGCGCTGGGCGACAACAAGGTTGACGCCATCGTCTACACCGTGGGCCATCCCAACGGCTCGATCCAGGAGGCGACATCGACGGTCGAGGCGAAGATCCTGCCGGTGACCGGCGAGGCGATCGACACGCTGGTCGACGAGAACCCCTATTACGCCAAGGCGACCATTCCGGGCGGCATGTATGCCGGCACCGACGAGGACGTCGAGACCTTCGGCGTGAAGGCGACCTTCGTGACCTCGGCGGACGTGCCGGAAGACGTGGTTTACACGGTGGTCCAGGCGGTGTTCGAGAATTTCGACCGCTTCAAGGGGCTGCATCCGGCCTTCGAGAACCTGGCCGAGGAAGACATGATCGCCGCCGGCCTGTCGGCGCCGCTGCACCCCGGTGCGGAGAAATACTATCGCGAGCGCGGCTGGATCGAGTGATCCGGCGTTCGTGACGCACCCTTGCGGCCCCGCCTTCGGGCGGGTCCGCCCATAACAAGCGACGTGCCGGCCATGACCGGGATGCGAGACAACCAACGGGGGACATGCGATGACCGATGATGACAAGCAGTTCGAGGCCTCTGCCGTCGAACAGGCGGCCGCGGGCCGGGGCGGGCTGAGCCAGGAAGAGCTGGACGAGCTTGTCGCCTCTGCCGATACCGGCGGGCGCAGCGCGGGGCCCTTCATCACCAGGCTGATCATGGTGGTGGCGATCGTCTGGTCGCTGTTCCAGCTGTGGATCGCGAGCCCGCTGCCCTTCATGCTGGGCTGGGGCGTGTTCAACGATACCGAGGCGCGGTCGTTCCACCTGGCCTTTGCGCTGTTCCTGGCGTTTTTGGCCTATCCGGCGGCGCGGAGCCCGTTCCAGCTTGTGCTGGCGGTGGGTGTGCCGGCGCTGCTGACCTTCCTGTTCATCTACGGCGCCAAGGACGGCACGCCGATCTGGTGGATTCCCATCGTGGGGGTCGCGGTGATCGCCGCCGTGCTGCTGGGCTCGCCCAAGAACCGGGTGCCGCCGTGGGAATGGGGGCTGGCCATCGCCGGCGCCGTCGCCTCGCTTTACATCTATTTCGCCTACCAGGGCATCGCGCAACGGGTCGGCGCGCCGATCCTGCAGGATTTCGTGATCGCGGCGATCGGGATCATGGTGCTGCTGGAGGCGACGCGGCGGGCGCTGGGCCCGGCGCTGATGATCGTGGCGTCGTGTTTCCTGATCTACACGTTCCTCGGGCCGCACATGCCCTCGATCATCGCGCACAAGGGCAACAACCTGTCGGAGGTGGTGAACCACCAGTGGATCACCACGGAGGGGATTTTCGGGATCGCGCTGGGGGTGTCGACCTCGTTCGTGTTCCTGTTCGTGCTGTTCGGCTCGCTGCTCGACAAGGCGGGGGCCGGGAATTACTTCATCCAGGTGGCGTTCAGCCTGATGGGCCACATGCGGGGCGGGCCGGCGAAGGCGGCGGTGGTGTCCTCGGCGATGACCGGGCTGATCTCGGGCTCGTCGATTGCCAACGTGGTGACGACCGGCACCTTCACCATTCCGCTGATGAAGCGGGTGGGGTTCAACTCGGAAAAGGCGGGCGCGGTCGAAGTGGCCAGCTCGGTCAACGGGCAGATCATGCCGCCGGTGATGGGGGCGGCGGCCTTCCTGATGGTGGAATACGTGGGCATCCCGTATTTCGACGTGGTGAAACACGCCTTTTTGCCGGCGGTGATTTCCTACATCGCGCTGGTCTATATCGTGCATCTCGAGGCGATGAAGGCCAACATGCAAGGCTTGCCGCGTGCCTATGAGCCCAAGCCGCTGGTGGCCTGGCTGATCTCGCTGGCGTTCACCATCGCGGCGATCTGTGCGCTGTCTTTCGCGGTCTATTACGGCATGGGCTGGATCCGGCCGGCCTTCGGCGCCTCGGCGGGGTACGTGGTGTTCGCGCTGCTGGTGGCGGTCTACTTGGGGCTGCTTTACGTCTCGTGCCGCGAGGCGCGGCTGAAGATGGAGGACCCGAACGCGCCGGTCACCAAGCTGCCGGTGCCGGGGCCGACGATCCGGTCGGGTTTGCACTTCCTGCTGCCGGTGGTGGTGCTGGTCTGGTCGCTGATGATCGACCGGCTGTCGCCGGGCCTGTCGGCCTTCTGGGCGGCGGCGTTCATGGTGTTCATCCTTGTCACGCAGCGCCCGATCGAGGCGATGTTCCGCGGCGAGGGCGATTTCGGCGGGGCGGTGAAACGGGGCTTCCGAGAGCTGCTCGAGGGGCTGGAAGCCGGTGCCCGCAACATGATCGGCATCGGCATCGCCACGGCGACAGCCGGCGTGATCGTGGGCGCGGTCAGCCAGACCGGCGTGGGCTCGGCGCTGGCGGACGTGGTCGAGGTGCTGTCGGGCGGGAACATCATGGCGATCCTGGTGCTGACGGCGATCCTGTCGCTGATCCTTGGGATGGGGCTGCCGACGACGGCGAACTATATCGTGGTGTCGGCGCTGCTGGCGCCGGTGATCGTGACGCTGGGCCAGCAGAACGGGCTGATCGTGCCGCTGATCGCGGTGCACCTGTTCGTGTTCTATTTCGGGATCATGGCGGACGTGACGCCGCCCGTGGGGCTGGCGTCGTTCGCGGCGGCGGCGGTGTCGGGGGGTGACCCGATCCGCACCGGGGTGGTGGCGTTCTTCTACAGCCTGCGGACCGCGGCGCTGCCGTTCCTGTTCATCTTCAACACCGAGCTGCTGCTGATCGACGTGAACTGGGCGCAGGGGATCTTCGTCTTCGTGGTGTCGACGATTGCCATGCTGCTCTTCGCGGCGGCGACGCAGGGGTGGTTCCTGGCGCGGAACCGGATTTACGAGACGGTGCTGTTGTTGCTGGTGGCGTTCACCCTGTTCCGGCCCGGCTTCTGGATGGACATGGTGGTGCCGCCCTTCGAGGACGTGCCGCCCGCGCAGATCGAGCAGGCGTTCGGTGATGCGCAGGTTGGGCAGGATATCCGGATGACGGTCAACGGCATGAATGCCGTGGGCGACCCGGTGACCTTTACGGCGCTGATCCCGGTGCCGGCGGGCGAGACCGGGGCCGACCGCGTGCTGGCCGCCGGGATCGAGTGGATCGACAATGACGGCGAGGTGATCATCGACAACGTCACCTTCGACAGCGTGGCGCAGAAGGCGGGGCTCGACTGGGACCAGGAGATCGTCGCGGTCAAGGCGCCGGCGCCGCAGCCGTCGAAATACTGGATGTTCATTCCCGCGCTGGTGCTGCTGGCGCTGGTGGTGGTCCTGCAGCGGCGGCGGAAGCCGGTGCCGCAGGCGCAACCGGCCTGAGGAGGTGTGAGAGATGTTCGATAACGTCCTGCTGCCCATCGACCTGACCCATCCGGAATCGTGGGAAAAGGCCCTGCCGCTTGCCGTGAAGATGTGCGGCGAGGGTGGCACGCTGCACGTTCTGGCGATCGTGCATGACGTGGGCTCTGCCATGGTGGCCAGTTACCTGCCGAAGGATTTCGAGCAGAAGGCGCTGCAGGGGGCGAAGGCGGATCTCGATGCCTTTGTCGCCAACGAGGTGCCCGGGGGCACGAAGGCGGTGGCGCATGTGGGGCACGGGCATGTGCCGGAGCATATCCTGTCGGCGGCCGACGACGTGGCGGCCGACCTGATCGTGATCGCCGCGCATCCGAGCGAGCTGCGGACCTTCCTTGTCGGCTCGCACGTTGGCAAGGTCGTGCGGCATGCCACGCGGCCGGTGCTGGTGGTGCGCTGAGGCGTTTTCGTCAGATGTGACGGTGGATGCGGCGGAGGTCGGTGGTGCCGGCCTCGCCCGTCACCTTGTCGCGCAGGCGGCGCATGCTTTCGAGCCACTTGTCGTGATCGGCGGATTTGAATTGCAGGTATTGCGCGACCTGGGGGTGGGGCAGGATCAGGAAGCGTTCCTCGGCCACGCCCTGCAGGACGGTTTCGGCCACCTCTTCCGGGGAGAGAAGCCCCGGCGCATCGCCGGCCTCGTCCGGTGTGGAATAGCCCAGCAGGGGTGTTGCCACGTATTGCGGGCAGATGACCGAGACCTTGATGCCGTCGCGCCCGTGGGTGATGGCGAGGGATTCGGCGAAGCTGACCGCCGCGTGCTTGGTGGCGGAATAGGCGGCGTCGCCGATCTGGTTCAGGAGGCCGGCGGCGGAGGCCATTTGCAGCAGGTAGCCCTGGCCGCGGTCGATCATGCCGGGCAGGACGGCGCGGGCGGCGTAGACATGGGCCATGACATGCACCTCCCATGCGCGGGACCAGTCGGCGTTGCTGGCCGAGGCGGCGTGGGAGGGTTCGCCCACGGCGAGGCCGGCATTGGAGCAGAAGAGGTCGATGGGGCCGTGTTCGGCCTCGGTCCGTTGGACGAGGGCCTGGATGTCGTCTTCCTTCGTGACGTCGCAGGGCAGGCCCAGCCCGCCGAAGGTGGCGGCGGTGGCTTGAGCGGCGGCGGCGTCGAGGTCGGCCACGACGACGCGGGCGCCTTCGGCGGCGAAGCGGGTTGCCATGGCGGCGCCGATGCCGCTGGCACCGCCGGTGATGATGACGGTTTTCTGGTCGAGGTTCATGGGCGGGCTCCGGCGTGGTTTGGCCTGAGCGTAACCGGGGAGGCGCCGGGCGGGAAGCGGGTCAGTTGCCGGCGGTGCGAAGCTCTTCCTCCAGCGCCTGGGCGGAGGAGGCGCGGGAGCGGGTGGTGCTGGAGACCAGCGCGTAGGCGGCCGGGGTCAGGAAGAGGGTGAAGATCGCGGCCATGCCAAGCCCGCCGACGATGACCCAGCCGATCGAGGCGCGCGCCTCGGCCCCCGGGCCGGTGCCGAGGATGAGGGGCAGGCCGGACATCACCGTACAGATCAGCGTCATGGCGATGGGCCGCAGGCGGGCCAGCGCGGCCTCGTAGGCGGCGTCGGGGACCGAGCGGCCCTGGTCGCGGAGCTGGTTGGCGAACTCGACCAGCAGGATGCCGTTCTTGGCCATCACGCCGATGAGCATCAGCACGCCGATCTGGCTGTAGATGTTGATGGTCGTGCCGGTGAGCAGCATGGCGTAGATCGCCGCGCAGACGCCGAAGGGGACGGTTGTCATGACGACGAGGGCGCTGGTGAGGCTTTCGAACTGGGCCAAGAGGACGAGGAAGACCACCAGCAGCGCGATGATGTAGGTGGCGGTCATGGCGGTGGAGGTTTCGTCGAGCGAGGCGGCTTCGCCGAGGAAGATCAGGCCGATGCCGTCGGGCAGGCGGTCCTGTGACAGGGCGCGGACGTCGTCGATAACCTCGCGCAGCGTGACCTCGGGTGCGACGGAGGCGTCGATCTCGATGGCGCGGCGCTGGGCGTGGCGGTCAAGCTCGGCGGCGACGCCTTCCTCGGTGAGCGAGACGATCTGGTTGAGGGGGACGAGATCGCCGGTGTCGGCGCGGACGTAGAGGTTCATCAGGTCGGCCGGGTCGCGCACCGCGCCGGCGGCGGATTGCAGGAGGATCGGCACGGCCTCGTCATCTATGGTGAGCTCGGAGATCTCGTCTTCGTCGATCAGGGCGCGGAGGGTGCCCGAGAGGGTGGAGATCGGCACGCGCAGGTCGGAGGCGCGGTCGCGGTCGACGCTGATGGACAGTTGGGGCTGGGTGGCCTGGTACTGCACGCGGATGCCGGAGAGGCCGGTGACCTCGGCCAGGTCGCGGGCGAAGGTGTCGGCGGCGGCAGCGATGTCGGGGTAGTTGGGGCCGGTCAGCGCGATGCTGAGCCCGCCGCCCGAGCCGCCGCGCAGGCCGAGGCTGTTGCCGCTGCGGATGCGGGAATCGGCGCCGGGCAGGCTGTCGAGCCGGTCGCGGAGGGCGTCCTCGATCTCGGCCTGGGTGGTGGTGCGTTCGGACCACGGGATAAGGCGGACGCCGATGCTGCCGCGGTTGAGGTCGTAGCGGCCGGTTATCGAATAGAGGCCCTCGGCGGTGCCGTTATCCACATACGGGCGCAGCATCTCTTCCACTTTCACGACCTGCCGGTCGGTATAGTCGAGCCCCGCGCCGTCTGGCCCCTGGAGCCAGACCGAGACCATGCCGCGGTCTTCCGGCGGGACCAGTTCCTCTCCCAGCTCGCCGTAGAAGAGGGCGGCGCCGGCGGCGAGGACGCCGGCAAAGACGATGGTGACGAGGGGCGCGCGGATCATCGGGCCGATCATGGCGGCATAGAGCGCCATCAGCCGGCGGCCCAGCCCGGTGAAGAGCCCGCCGGAGCGGCCGAGGCTGTCGGAGAGGGAGGCCAGCATCGGGCACATGGTGAGCGCCACGAAGGTGGAGATGATGACGGTGATGGCGAGGGCGAAGCCGAACTCGGTGAAGAGGCGGCCCGCGTCGCTGGGGAGGAAGGAGATCGGGACGAAGACGGCGACGAGGGTGAGGGTGGTGGCGATGACGGCGAAGAAGACCTGCCCGGCGCCGAGGACGGCGGCGGCCCTTGACCCCATGCCTTCCTGTCTTCGGCGCTGGATGTTCTCGGTCACGACGATGGCGTCGTCGACCACGAGGCCGGTGGCGAGGACGAGGGCGAGGAGGGTGATGAGGTTGATGGAAAAGCCCATCAGCCAGATGCCCGCGACGGAGCCGACGAGCGCGATGGGGATGGCGACGGCGGGGATGAGCGTGGCGGTGAAGCGGCCGAAGAAGACCCAGATCACCGCGATGACGATGCAGAAGGCGGCGGCGAGGGTCTTGAGCACCTCGATGATGGCGCCGCGGATGAAGACGGCGTCGTCGCTGGTGACCTGAAAGCCGAGGTCGGGGAAGCGGGTTTCGAGCCGGTCGATGGCGCGGTTGACCTCGTCGGAGATGCGGACGGTGTTGGATTGCGCCTGCCGGACGATGCCGAGGCTGACCACGAGGCGGCCGTTGAGGCGGGCGACGCTGTCGGGGGTGGCGAGGCCAAAATAGACATCGGCCACATCGCCGAGGCGGACGCCCTCGCGCAGCATCAGGTCCTCGATGCGCCGGGGGTCGGCGACGGTGGCGTCGGCGCGCACCAGCACCTCGAGCGGGCCGGAGGCGAAGCTGCCCACGGGGACGTCGAACTGCGCCGAGTCGAGCGTGTCGGCCACCTCGCCGATCGACAGGCCGAAGGCGGCGAGGCGGTCGGGTTTGACCTCGACGCGGAGCACCTTCTGGCGGTCGCCGAAGAGCACCACCTCGGCCACGCCGTCGACGGCGGTGAACTCTGTCGCGATGGCGTCCTCGACTAGCTGGGTGAGCTCGTCGATGGAGCGTTCGTTGCTCCAGACGGTGACGTCGAGCACGGGGTCGGCGTCTTCCTCGGACTTGACGACGAAGAGGTCCTCGACCCCGTCGGGGAGGCGGTTTTCGACACGGCTGACGGCTTCGCGCACGTCGTTGGAGGCGTTGGCGAGGTCGCGGGAGGGGCTGAATTCCACCCGCATGCGGAAATTCCCCTCTTCCGAGGAGGTGCGGACGGAGTCGACGCCGGCGACGCGGGCGACGGCACCTTCGACCAGCGAGGCGACTTCGGCATCCATGGTGGTGGGGGAGGCGCCGGGGTAGTTGGCGCGGACCGAGACGATGGGGCGGTCGACATCGGGAAGCTCGCGCACCTCGATGCCCCAGAGCGCACCGATGCCGGCGATCATGATCAAGAGGCTCATCACCGCCGCGAGGTAGGGGCGGCGGACGCTGATGTCGGAGAGGCCGCGGCCGCCGGGGCTCATGAGCTGCCATCCGTGGCGGTGTTGAGGACGTTGACGGGGGCGCCCTCGCGCAGGCGCTGGGTGCCCTCGACGACGATGTGGTCGCCCTCGGCGAGGGGGCCGTCGACGAGGACCAGCCCCTCGCGGCGGCGGACGAGGCGGACGGTGACCTGCTCGGCGGTGCCGCCCGAGACGCGCCAGAGGTTGAGCTCGCCGCGGGAGAATTGCAGGGCGAGCTCGGGGACGGCCGGGTAGGTCTTGCCGGGCAGGTCGATGCGGAGGCTGAACGAGGCGCCGGGGCGGAGGATGTCGGCGGCGTTGTCGATGGCGGCGCGGATGCGGGCGGTGCGGGTGGCGACGTCGACGCGGCTGTCGATGGCGGTGATCTCGCCGTCGAAGCTTCGGTCTTCGACCGCCGGGGTGCTGGCGGTGACGGGCTGGCCGATCTCGACGCGGCCGAGGAGCGCCTCGGGGAGGTCGAACTCGACGAGGATGCGGCTGCGGTCGTCGAAGCTGGAGACGGTTTCATCCGTGGCGATCCGGTCGCCGGTTTCCACCGAGGCGAGGCCGGTGACGCCGTCGAAGGGGGCGCGGAGGGTGCGGCGGGCGAGGTCGGCGCGGGCCTGGTCGAGCTCGATCCGCGCGACCTTGAAATCGGTCTGGGCCTGTTCGAAGCGGGCGGTGGCGGCGGCGCCGGTGTCCTGCAGCGCCTGGTAGCGGTCGCGTTCGGAGGTGGCGCGGGAGAGGCGGGCCTCGGCCAACGCCACGGCGAGGCGTTCGTCGGTGTCGTCGAGCTGCATCAGCGTGTCGCCGGCGGCGAACCTGGCGCCGGGGGCGATTTCCAGCGCCGTAACCTCGCCCGAGGAGGGGGCGCGCAGGGTGACCGAGCGCAGGGCGAAACCGGTGCCGATGGCGGAGAAGGCGAGGTCGTCCTGCACGAAGCGGACCTCGGCGACGATGACGGGGGTGCCGGGGCCCTGGGCTTCGGTCTCGGTCTGCCGCTGGTCCGGGGCGGTGGCGGAGGTCCAGAAGGTGCGCAGCGCGTCGCGGTTCTGCCATGCCAGCACGGCGCCGCCGATCAGGACGGCGGAGACGAGGGCTTGTTTCCAGAAGGCGGTTTTCTTCAACGGCTGTTCCCTGCGGCCCGGCTTTGGGCTGGACCTAGCCCGAATTGCCGCCCCGTCACCTGTCGGGCGCGATGTTGGCCGGTTCGGGCGGCCGAGCCGGCCCGGCGTCGTGACCGGCGGGCATGATTGCCCATAAATCCGGCAGATAGCACCTTCGGGCCGCCAGCCCCTTGGCGATGCCGGACGGGCGGATTAAACCGGGTCATGCCCCTGTCGCGACATCCCCGAGCCTGATGCCCCCCAATGCCTTCATCGACCGTGCCGCCGCCGGGCTGCTGATCGTGCTGACGGCGCTGTTCGCGGCGCGGGAATGGGGCGCGGCGGTGCCGGGGGAGATCGTCGAGGGGCTGACGCTGGCGGTGCTGGGGCTGCTGGGGGTGAATGTCCGGCTGACGCGGAAGGCGTTCATCCTCGTGGGGCTTGCGCTGACGCTGTGGCTGGCGCTGGCGGGGGAGGACTGGCTGGGCCATGCGCGGCGGGGGCTGGAGAAGGCGGCCTTCGTGGCGGCGTTCTTCGTGGCGCTGTCGACATTGCGGAACGTGGCCGAGACCTCGCCCGCGCTGCGGAAGGGCGGGGCGTTCCTTGCGGCGCAGCCGCCGGGGCGGCGCTACGGGGCGCTGACGGTGGGCGGGCATCTTTTTGCGCTGTTGATCAATTACGGCTCGATCTCGCTTCTGGGGAGCCTGGCGTCGAACGCGGCGCGGGCCGAGGCCGACCCGGTGATCCGGGGCCACCGGACGCGGCGGATGCTGTTGGCGATCCAGCGGGGGTTCATCGCCTCGCTGCCGTGGTCGCCGCTGGCGTTTTCGCTGGCCATCACCACGGCGCTTATCCCCGGGGCGAGCTGGGCCGGGGCGGCGCTGCCCGGGCTGGTGACGGCGGTGATCATCACGATGACCGGCTGGGCGATGGATTCGATCTTCAAGCCGCGGCTGGGCCGGCCGCCGCCCAAGCGGGAGGTGGAGGGGTCTTGGAGCCTGATGCTGCCGCTGTTGGTCCTGCTGGCGCTGCTGGCCGTGTCGGTGTCGGGGGCGCATGTCCTGACAGGCATCCGGGTGGTGGGTGTGGTGATGGTGGTGGTGCCGGCGATTGCCGCGGTCTGGGCGGTGATCCAGCGGATCGGGCTGGGCCGGGAGGGCAGCTTGCGCGGACGGGTGCGGGGATATGTGACGGGCGAGTTGCCGGGCTATCGGGGCGAAATCGTGCTGCTGATGATGGCGGGGTATATCGGCACGGTGGGCGCGCCGGTCTTGCAGCCGCTGCTGATGTCGGCGGGCTTCTCGCCCGAGGCGCTGCCCACGTGGCTGGTGCTGGTGATCCTTGTCTGGATCGTGCCGGCGCTGGGGCAGGTGGGCATGAACCCGATCCTGGCCGTGACGCTGATTTCGCCGCTGTTTCCCAGCCCCGAGGCGCTGGGTATCAGCCCCGGCGCGATGGTGGCGGCGATTGCCGCCGGCTGGGCGATGAGCGGGGCGACCTCGCCCTTTACCGCGACGACGCTGCTGATCGGGTCGTTCGGCGGGGTCAGCGCGACCCATGTGGGGGTGCGCTGGAACGGGGTGTATTTCCTCGTGGCGACGTCGATTTTGACCGGGTGGGTGCTGCTTTACGGGCTGGTCCTGACCTGAGGGGTCAGGGGGTGACCATGGCGCGGTCCATGATGGCTTTCGCGGTGGCCTGCGTGACCGGCCGGGCGAGGGTGCCGAAATGCGCGCCCCATGTGCCAGGGCTTCCGGGGGTGCGGGTGGTGAGGAAGGTATCGGCCACCTCCTGCGTGCTGGCGCGGAGAAGTTCGGCGCCTTGCAGGAGGCGGGCGACGGCCTCGGTCATGGGGCGGGCGTAGAATTCGTCTTCCCGGGCCGCGTCGATCAGGCTTTCGGTGTGGCGGATCATGGCGTCGAAGCGGTCGTCATTGCCCTTGAGCGGCGCCACCTCGTCATGCAGGGCGTCAATGGTGGCAGGGTCTTTCAGCATGGCGCGGCGGACGTCCATGCACATCATATTGGCCGTGCCTTCCCAGATCGAGTTGAGCGGCGCCTCGCGGTAGAGGCGGGCCATCGGGTTTTCCTCGATGAAGCCGTTGCCGCCGTGGCATTGCAGCGCCTCGTTGGCGATGGCGGGCACGCGGGAGCAGTTGAAATACTTGGCCGCGGGCGTGGCGAGGCGGGCGAGGAGGCGGTCATGCGCGTCCTCGGCCAGCCGGTCGGTCGCCTTGGCGACGCGCAGCGCCATGAGGGTGCAGGCCTCGGTCTCGACCGCCATGTCGGCCAGCACGCTGGTCATCATCGGCCGGTCGGCGATGGAGGTGCCGAAGGCAGTGCGGGTGGAGGTGTGGGTCATGGCGAGGGTGAGCATCTGGCGCATGAGCCCGGCGGAGCCTATGGCGAAGTCGAGGCGGGTGAGGTGGGAGTGGGAGAGGATCTCGCGGATGCCCTTGCCCTCTTCGCCCACGCGGATGGCGAGGGTGCCGTTGTACTCCACCTCGGAGGAGGCGTTGGAGCGGTTGCCGGCCTTGTCCTTGAGCCGCTGGATGTTGAAGCGGTTGTAGCTGCCGTCGGGCAGGGTGCGGGGCAGGAAGAAGCAGGTGACGCCGCCACCCACTTTGGCCAGCGTGAAGAAGCCGTCGGATTGCGGGACGGAGCAGAACCACTTGTGCCCGGTCAGTTCGTACCAGTGGGCGGGTTTGCCGTGGTAGTCCTCGGTATGGAGGAAGCGGGCCGTGGTCTGGGTTTCGCGCAGGTCGGAGCCGCCCTGTTTCTCGGTCATGCCGTAGCCGATGACGACGGAGGGTTTGTCGGCCACTTCGCGGCGGCTGTACTCGTACTCGGTGCCTTTCACCTTTTCCGCCCAGATGCCGAGGGCCGGCTCGGCTTCGAACCCGGCATAGGAGGCATAGGCCATGCCGGTGGGGCAGCCGGTGCCCTGTTCGACCTGGTTCCAGACATAGGAGAGGACGGCGCGGGCATAGTGGCCGTTCTGCTGGTTGGTGCGCCAGGCGAGGTTGGGCACCTCGTGCTTCCAGGCGAGCGCCATCAGGTCGTGCCAGCTTTGGTGGAACTCGACCCAGTCGATGCGGTTGCCGAAGCGGTCATGGGTCTTCAGCTCGGGCGCATGGCGGTTGGCGAGGTAGGCCAGCTCCTGCACGTGCTCGTCTCCGGCCATGGCGCCGAGGGCCGCGCATTTGTCGGCGGCCCAGGGGGCTTCGCGGGCGATGGCCTCGCGCAGGACGGTGTCGCCGGTGAAGGCGTTGAAGCCGGTGGCGGGGCGGGCCTGGTTGCGGACCTCGTGGGTGGCGAATGTGTCGGGCATGGGGGTCATTCCGCGGCTTCGGTGGTGGAGATTTTCTCGGGCGGCTGGCAGCCGGTGGCACAGCAGCGGCCGGGCTGGCGCGAGACCTTGCGCCCTTCGGCGAGAACGCCGCGATCCATCAGATCGGAGACCAGCTCCTGCCGTTCGGCGACGGGGTAGTTGCGCCAGATCTCGCGCTTCATGGCCTCGGGCGAGCCGCCGCCGTGGAGGGAGATGACGGAGTACCAGTTGCCCTGGTTCGAGACGGTGAGGTCTTCGATCATGCGGGAGATTTCCATGCGCCGTTCCGCCGGGATGTCGGGGCGGCCGCCGAGGACGGCGGTGAGGTCGGCGCGGGTTTCGGGGTTGTGATCCTCGTCGGGACCGGGGAGGGCGACGATCAGGCCGCCGGAGACGTAGTGGGCGACGCGGTGCATGTCGTAGATCTTGGTGGCGAGCAGCAGCTTGCCAATGTTGGAAAAGACGGCGTCGGGCATGACCGAGCCGGCGGGGTCAGCCTCGCAATAGACCGAGGCCGCGACGCCGCAGGCGTAGAAGCTTTCGGTGATGGTGATCAGGTCGACCATGGCGTCGCGGATATGCGCGTGGCGGTCGACGTCGAGGCCGTTGGCGTCGACCATCATGGCGCCGGCGCCGATCAGGAGGTCGCCGAAGCCCGCGCGGGCGCCGATGCAGGAATGGCGGTGGTGCGTGGCGTAGGAGGTGGTGAGGAAGCCGCCCTCGGTCGTCTCGCCGGCGAGGAAGACGCGGTCGTGCGGGACGAAGACGTCGTCGAAGATCACCACGCCGGTGGACTGGCCGTAGCGGGCGGAAAATTTCGCCGCAGCCTCGCCGGGGCGGCCGGCGGGCTTGGCGACGATGGTGACGCCCTCGGCGTCGACGGGGACGGCGCAGCAGACGGCGTAGTCGGCGTCTTCCGCCGTGTGGGTGCGGCAGGGCATGACGAGGAATTCGTGCATGTAGGGCGCGCCGGTGACGATGGCCTTGGTGCCGCGGATGACGATGCCGTCGGGGCGACGTTCCTTGATGTGGACATAGACATCGGGGTTTGCCTGTTGGCCGGGGCGCTTGGAGCGGTCGCCCTTGGCGTCGGTCATGGCGACGCCGAGGGTGAGGTCGCGGTCCTGCACGTCGTGGAGGTAGGCCATGAAGCGTTGCGCATAGTCGGTGCCGTGGGTGGCATCGGTGCGGTGGGTGGCCTGGTAGATGCCGTTCAGGGCGTCGTGGCTGAGGTAGCGCTGGGCGCAGCCGGAGACCTTGCAGACGAGGCGGACGGCTTCGAGCTTTTGCAGGAGGTCGTCGCTGCTCTCGTTGATGTGGAGCATGCGGTTGACCGTCTTCCCGCTGGTCGACTGGGTGGCGGTCAGCAGGCGTTCGGATTCGGGGCGGTGGGCGAAATCGTAGGTGATGCCGACGCCGTTGATGCCGGGGGCGAGGCGGGGGTCGTCGGCGACGCTGTCGATGCGGTCACCGTCGATGAAGACGCGGGGAGAATAGGCGCGAAGTGAGTCGCGGTAGGCTTCGGCGGTCATGAGCATGTGGTGGTCCTCCCGTGGGTTGCGGCGAAAATTAAACACTGTTAGATTTTGCGTCAAGTGTTCGAATTGGAGGATGCCCGGTGGAGGATCGGAAGGCGGCGCGACAGAGACGGCTGGCGGAGAGCAAGCGGCAGATCATCCTGGATGCGGCGCGGGAGGCGTTCGCGGAGGACGGGCTGGAGAAGGCGAGCCTGCGGGCAATTGCGACGAAGGCGGGGTATACGCCGGCGGCGCTGTATTTCCATTTTTCGTCGAAAGAAGCGATTTATGCAGAGTTGTTGCGCACATCCTTGCACTCTTTGGGCGAGAGCGTTGCAGCGGCGGTGGACGGGGCCGACACGGCAGAGGCGCGGTTTCGCGCGGCGGGGATGGGGTTCTTCGGGTATTACGCGGCGAACCCGAGCGAGCTGGACCTGGGGTTCTACCTGTTTCGCGGGGGCATGAAGCCCGCGGGGCTGGACCGGGACACCGACCGAGAGCTGAACGCGGCGCTGGAGGGGGCGTTGATGCCGCTGGCGGCGGCGGCGCGGGATATGGGTGCCGGGGAGGAGGCGGCGGGGCTGTCGATGGTGAATATCTTCGCCCATGCGACGGGCTTGCTGTTGTTGCTGCACACCGGGCGGATCCGGATGTTCGGCGCCTCGGCCGAGGCGCTGATGGCGCAGTATGTGGAGCAGCAGGTGGCGGTGTTGAGGGCGGGATAGGGGCTTTACCGGCCCACTGGACATATCCGTGAAGCGCCTGCGCGGGACAAGGGCGAAGCCCGCCGCGCATCGACGGGCCGCCCCGACGGCACGGCGATTTTGCGGTCGGAGTGCCACGCTCTTGGGTTGGATGTGCTTGGCGGGGATAAAGGGGCAGCTACCATCGTTGGTTCGCCGTACCACGTCCCGTCGATGCGCGGCTCCGCACCGGCGGGCCTCAGCCCGCCTGTGCGCTGCCGATCTGCCAGTCCGTGCCCGGCACGGCGGCGAGAAGGGTGCGGGTGTAGTCCTTCTGCGGGCGCAGGAAGACCTCGGCGACGGGGCCGATCTCGACCAGCTGGCCCTTTTGCATCACTGCCACGCGATCGCAGAGCTGGGCCGCGACGCGCATGTCGTGGGTGATGAACATCAGCGACAGGTGCAGTCGGGTCTGCAGGTCGCGGAGGAGTTCGAGCACCTGCGCCTGGATCGAGACGTCGAGGGCGGAGACCGCCTCGTCGGCGATGATCAGGTCGGGGTCCATCGCGAGGGCGCGGGCGATGCCGATGCGCTGGCGCTGGCCGCCGGAAAACTCGTGCGGGTAGCGGTCGGCGGCGCCGGCGTCGAGTTCGACGATCTCCAGCAGCTCGCGGGCGCGGGCGTGGGCCTTTTCTTTTGCCACTCCCTGCACGATGGGCCCTTCGGAGAGGGCGTGCAGGATCTTCTTGCGCGGGTTGAGGGAGGCGTAGGGATCCTGGAAGATCATCTGGACGCGGCGGCGGGCGGAGCGGAGTTCCTCGGTCGTGAGCGAATTCATGTCCTTGCCGTCGAGGATGATCTCGCCGCTGTCGGCCTCGACCAGCCTTACGATGGCGCGGCCGACGGTGGACTTGCCGGAGCCGGATTCGCCGACGATGCCCAGCACCTCGCCCCTGGCGATGGTGAATGAGATGTCGTCGATGGCCGTCACGCTGCGCTTGGGTTTGAAGAGGCCGCCGGAGGTGACGAAGGTCTTGCGGAGGTTGCGGACCTCGAGCACCGGTTGTTCGGTGATGGGCGTGGGTTCGGGGACGTGGTCGGACGGAATCGCCTCGAGCAGGGCCTTCGTGTAGCTGTGCTGGGGGTTTTCCAGCACCTCGCTTGCCGCGCCCTGTTCGACGATCTCGCCGTAGCGCATGACGATCACCCGGTCGGCGATTTCCGCGACGACGCCGAAATCGTGGGTGATGAACATCACCGCCATGCCGTGTTTCGACTGTATCGACTTGATCAGCTCGAGGATCTGGGCCTGCGTGGTGACGTCGAGCGCGGTCGTAGGCTCGTCGGCGATGAGGATCGCGGGGTCGAGGGCGAGGGCCATGGCGATCATGGCGCGCTGGCGCTGGCCACCGGACAGCTGGAAGGGGTAGGCGCGGATGATCTTCTCGGGGTCGGGGAGGCCGACCTCGCGGATCAGGGCGAGCGCCTTTTGGCGGCGTTCGGAGGTGGTGTGGAGGTTGTGCGCCTCGAACACCTCGGCGATCTGGTCGCCGATGCGCATCAGCGGGTTGAGCGCCGTCATCGGCTCCTGGAAGATCATGCCGATGCGGGCGCCGCGCAGCTTGCGGCGTTCGTTGTCGGGCAGGGCGAGCAGGTCGCGGCCCTCGAACTCGGCGGAGCCTTTGGCGACCTCGACCTGGTCGGGCAGGAGGCCCATGAGCGCGTTGGCGGTCATCGACTTGCCCGAGCCGGATTCGCCCACGACGCAGAGGATTTCGCCGGAGTTCAGGTCGAAATCGATGTTCTGGACGGCGAATTCGCGGTCGGCGCCCCGGGGGAGCGAGATCGCGAGGTCGCGGATGGCGAGAACGGGGGTGGTCATGATCAGCGCCCCTTCCGTGCCAGCCGGGGGTTCAGGGCGTCGTTGAGCCCCTCGCCGATGAGGTTGAGCGACAGCACCGTCAGCAGGATGGCGACGCCGGGGATGAAGCTGAGCCACCAGGCGGTGCGGATCACCGTGCGGGCGGCGCCGATCATGTAGCCCCAGCTCATGATGTTCGGATCGCCGAGGCCCAGGAAGGAGAGCGAGCTTTCCAGCAGGATGGCGGTGGCGACCATGAGGGAGGCCATGACGATGATCGGCGACATGGCGTTGGGCAGCACGTGGCCGAAGAGGATGCGGATGTTCGACAGGCCCGCCAGCCGCGCGGCATCGACGAATTCGCGTTTTCGCAAGGAGAGCACCTCGGCCCGGACAAGGCGGGCGACGGGGGGCCAGCTTACGATGGCGATGGCCAGCGTGATGGTGGGGAGCGTCGGTTCCATGATCGCGACGAGGACGATGGCCAGCGCGAAGTTGGGGATGGTCTGGAAGAACTCGGTAAAGCGCATTGCGCCGTCATCGACGAGCCCGCCGTAGAAGCCGGCGAAGGCGCCGAGCGGCACGCCGATCAGCAGGGCCACGAGGGTCGAGACCAGCCCGACGATGAGCGAGACGCGGGCGCCGTGGACGAGCCCCGCCGCCACGTCGCGGCCCAGCGTGTCGGTCCCGAGCGGCAGGCCATCGGTCGAGAAGGGCGGCAGGAAGGGGCGCTGGACCATCTTCCACGGGCTGTCGGGGTAGATCAGCGGCGCGAAGACCGCGAGCAGGATCACCACGATCAGGATGATCATCCCGAAGAGCGCGCCGCGGTTGCGGGAGAAGCGTTTGAGGAAGTCGATCATGGCTGGCTCCTCATATCCGCGGGTCGATCAGCCGATAGACGATATCGGTGATGATGTTGAAGGCGATGACCATGGCCGCCGAGACAAGGAACACGCCGAGAAGGGTGTTGTAATCGCGGGCGGTGAGGCTTTCGAACATGAGCCGGCCGATGCCGGGCCAGGCGAAGACCGTCTCGGTCAAAACCGCGCCGCCGACCAGCTGGCCCGCCTGAAGGCCGGCGAGCGTGACCACCGGCAGGAGCGCGTTGCGCAGGATGTGGCGGCGGCGGATCGTGCCTTCGCCCAGGCCCTTGGCGCGGGCGGTCTTGACGAAATCCATCTGGCTGACCTCGAGCACCGAGGAGCGGGTCATGCGCAGGTAGACCGCCATGAAGAAGAGGCCGAGCGTAAGGGCGGGGAGGAACAGGTGCTTGAGCCGGTCGAGGACTAGGTCGAGGCCGGTATAGCCGGCGCCCACGGTCTCGTAGCCGAAGGCGGGGAACCAGCCGAGCTTGACCGAGAAGAGCACCACCGCCATCAGCGCCACCCAGAAGAGCGGCGTGGCGTAGAACAGAAGCGCCATCGAGGTGATCGCGGTGTCGCCCATCCGGCCCTGGCGCGCGGCGGCGGCGAGGCCGAAGGCGATGCCGAGCAGGAGCGACATGAAGAAGGCGGTGAGGGTCAGCAGCAGGGTCGCGGGCAGGCGGTCGAGGATCAGGTCGAGGACCGGCATCTGCTGGCGATAGGAATAGCCGAGGTCGAGCTGGAGCACGCCGGAGACGTAGTTCCAGAACTGGACGTAGAGGGGCTGATCGAGGCCGAACTGTTCGCGCAATTGCTGGATGAACTGTTCGTCGGCGGCGCCCGCTTCGCCCGCCATGACCATGGCCGGGTCGCCGGGGGCGGCGTGGATCAGGAAGAAGTTCAGGATGACGATCAGCAGGAGCGTGATCGCCGCCTTGGCAAGGCGCCCGAGGATGGCGGCGGCAAGTGTCATGAGATCAGGCTACCCGGTTTGTTGAGGACGTCGGTCGCCGAAAGCGGCCGGCCCGCGTGAGGTGGGGCCGGCCGCGATCTTTTCGGAGTTATTGCTCGATCCACGCGTCGCGCAGGCCGTCATTGACGCCGATCGCGGTGGTCACGAGATCTTGCACCTCGCAGCGGTAGATCGTCGGGAACTCGATCTCGAGCAGCCAGGCCACGGGCACGTCGTCGACGAGCTGTTTCTGGATCTCGGTGTAGATCTCCTGACGCTCTTCGGCGCTGGCGGCGACGGCGGCCTCGGCGAACATGTCGTCGATTTCCGGGTTCTCGTAGCCGGCGACGTTGTTCCACGGGCTGCCCTTGGCGATGTTCGAGGACAGGTAGCTGCGGGCTACGCCGAGCGCCGGGTCACCGTACTGGTAGAGGTAGGTGAAGGCGATGTCGAAGTCCCACTCGGCCTGTTTCTGGTTCCAGCCGGCCACGTCGGTGGCGACCATCTCGACGCTGATGCCCACCTCTTCGAGGTTCTGCTTCATCGCCTCGGCCCAGCGTTGCCAGGTTTCGCCATAGGGCAGGGGCAGGATGCGGACGGTTTCGCCGTCATAGCCCATTTCCTCGAGCAGCTCTTTCGCCTTCTCGGGGTTGTGGTCGTACATGATCGTGTCGTCGGAGTAGAAGTTGGTCTTGGACGACACGGGGCTGGTGGCGACGGTGCCGAAGCCGTTCCAGATCACGTCCTTCACGAAGTTCCGGTCCATCGCGTACATGACCGCCTTGCGGAACAGCTTGTCGGAGGTCGGGCCCTCGCGGTTGTTCATCCAGGCCATGGCGTGCGGGGCGAAGTATTCCCAGCCCTCGCCGGTCGAGCAGACGCCTTCCATCTCGGTCAGGCGCTTGACGTCCCAGTTCTCGATCGAGCCGCCGGGGAGGACATCGACCTCGCCGTTCTCGAACGCCACGGCGCGCGAGGCTGCGTCGGGGATGACGCGGTAGTAGACTTCATCCAGGTAGGGCTGGCCGTCGAGGTAGTAATCCTCGTTCTTCACCAGGTGGATGTAGCTGCCCTTTTCCCATTCCTCGAACTTGAAGGGGCCGGTGCCGATGGGCGTGTTGTTGGCCGGGTTGTTGGCGAAATCGGTGCCTTCGTAGATGTGCTTGGGCACGATCGGCATGGTGCCGACCTCGAAGACGCCCATGAAGGGCCCGAAGGGGTTCTTCAGCTTGAAGACGACGGTGGTGTCGTCGGGGGCCGTGACCGACTCGACATGCTCGAGGCTCACGCGCAGGCGGGCATGGGTTTCGCGCAGGAAGGTGTCGACGGAAAACACCACGTCCTCTGCGGTGAAGGGCTCGCCATCGTGCCATTTCACGCCGTCATGCAGGGTGAAGGTATAGGTCAGCCCGTCATCCGAGGCTTCCCACGACTTGGCGAGCGAGGGCTGCGGCTCGAGGTCGGTGTCGTAGCGCAGCAGGCTTTCGTAGATGTCGCCCGCGACAAGCTGGGTCGGGCCGTTCTGCACAAGGCCCAGCATCAGGCTGGGCGGCTCGGGCTGAACGACGATGTCGAGACGTCCGCCCGCGTCCTGTGCGGCGGCCGGCATGGCCAGCCCGAGGCCCAGGATCGAGGCTGTGAGTAGTTTCTTCATCTGTGGCTCCCTGATTTGGTTGCGCGGGTGCCGGTTTGTCCGGCCAGTGCCATGCGCCGATGGTGTGCGCCGGCCCCGCTTCGTTCGTCCTTGCGCGCCCTGCCGGTTGGCCCGGTCTGCGGCGCAGGTTGTCTCGTGGCCGGGCAACGTGTCGCTGCCGGCCATCACGGGGGCCATGTTCAGCGGCTGGCTGGCGCCGAGTCAAGCCGAATTGTCGACAACCGACAGTTTGGTGGCTAATTTGGAGATCATGACGACGAAACCCGGCCCCCTCTTCCAGCCTCTGGCGCGCGACGCGCTGTCCCAGCAGATCGCGAAGATGCTGACCGATGCGATCGTGTCGGGGAAGCTCAAACCGGGCGCCAGGGTCGCCGAATCCGTGATTGCCAAGGAGTTCGGGGTCAGCCGCGCCCCGGTGCGCGAGGCGGCGCGCCTGCTGGAAAGCGCGGGGCTGCTGGTGTCGCATGCGAACCGGGGGTTCTTTGTCCGGACGATCGACGCAGAGGACCTCGATTCGCTTTACGAGCTGCGCCTGTGCATCGAACGAGAGGCCGCCGCGCGCGTGGTGCGCGAGGGCAAGGTGGCGGGAATCATCGACCGGCTGAGGGCGCAGATCGAGGACATGGTGGGCATGTCCGAGGAGAACCAGCTTATCCTGCAGATCGGGGTGGACCTTCAGTTTCACCGGCTGATCGTCGAGAGCAGCGGCAACAAGCGGTTCCTTGCGGCCTTCGACAAGCTGGCGTCGGAAATCCAGGCCTGTACGGCGATGATCGAGACGGTGTTCGACGAGCCGGGGCTGGTGGCGCGGAACCATTACCTGATCATCGACGCGCTTCTGTCGGGCGACGAGGACGAGGCGCGCGCGGCGCTGGATTACCATATCGGCGTGGCAAGGGAGACGGTGGTGGGCCGGTTCCGCAAGCTGGAGGCGGAAGAGGCCGCCAAACGGTGACGACACCGGGGCCGGGGACGGCGACCGGCGGCGCGAGGCTGCCGTGGCGTCAGGTGCAGGAAAACTTAGCCTGGTGATTTGCATCTTACGGTAGTTTGGTGTGATCTACGCACAACCTTTAAGTGTGACGTGCACCTGATGCCTACCGATTGCGCAGACGGATTTTTAGGCAAGAAGAATGGTTTGTGCGCCAAAGTACCAAACTTCATGAAAAAGTCGCATACAAACCTTGAATAGTCGTAACTTGCCGGTGATAACACTAGGCACATCGAGTCGGGAACCGAAATGCTTCGACAAGGAAAGCATCCCGACCCTCGGCGGCGAGGTGGATGACACCGGCCGCGCGGGCTGACAGGCCGTGCATCCGACCCGAGGTGCAGGGCGAAAACAACGACACCATTGGCGACGCTTCCGTGCTCCGCATTGCGGTTTGCGGGGGGCTGACCAGCGCCCGGACCGGGGTTGTCGCCAGCCAGATAGCGGAGAGAAACACATGACCAGCGACCTCGCCGGCAATGCCGAACTCACCATGACCCAGCAGGCTTACAGCAAGGATCCGCTGGAGGATCGTGAGACCGGGCACTACCGGATGGAATACGTCACGCCCTTCGTCGACAAGTGGGACGAGCTGATCGACTGGGATGGCCGGGCCGAGAGCGAGGGCCAGTTCTTCATCGACATCCTCAAGGCCCGCGGCAAGGAGCGGGTGCTGGACGTGGCCTGCGGGACCGGGTTCCATTCGGTCCGGCTGACCGAGGCGGGGTTCGACGTGACGGCGTCGGACGGCAACGCCGCGATGGTCGCCAAGGCCTTCGAGAACGGCCAGAGCCGCGGCCTGATCCTGAAGACCTCGCAGGCCGACTGGCGCTGGCTGAACCGGGACATTCACGGCAAGTATGACGCGATCATCTGCCTGGGCAATTCCTTCACCCACCTGCACAAGGAACAGGACCGCCGCCGCGCGCTGGCCGAGTTCTATGCCGCGCTCAAGCATGACGGGGTGCTGATCCTCGACCAGCGGAATTACGACCACATGCTCGACCACGGGTTCTCGAGCAAGCACAAGTATTATTACTGCGGCGACGACGTGAGCGCCGAGCCCGAGCATATCGACGAGGGGCTGTGCCGGATGCGCTATGACTTCCCCGACGGGGCGTCCTACACGCTGAACCTGTGTCCGATCCGCAAGGATTACATGCGCCGCCTGTTCCGCGAGGCCGGGTTCGAGCGGGTGCGCACCTATGGCGACTTCCAGGAGACCTATGCCGAGGAGGAGCCCGACTTCTTCATCCACGTCGCCGAGAAATCGGCCGAGCACGTGGCGCGCTGGGGCGGCAACGGCGCCGATGGCGAGGCCGATATCCGCGATATCACCGAGACCTATTACGACAGCGACGATGCCGACACGTTCTATTCCACCATCTGGGGTGGCGAGGACCTGCATATCGGGCGGTACGAGACCACCAAGAACATCCGCGAGGCGAGCGACCTGTCGATCGACGCAATGATCGAGGCGCTGCCGGAGCTGAAATCGGGCTCGCGGGTGCTGGATCTTGGCGCCGGTTATGGCGGGGCCATGCGGCAACTGGTGAAGAAGACAGGGTGCGAGGCCGTCTGCCTGAACATTTCCGAGACGCAGAACGAGTACAACCTGGGCAAGGTCCGGGCCGCACGGCTGGCCGGCAAGATCGGCATCCGCCACGGCGTGTTCGAGGATGTGCCCGAGGCCGACGACAGCGTCGACGTGGTCTGGAGCCAGGATGCGTTCCTGCATTCCGACCAGCGCGACCAGGTCCTGGCCGAGGCGTTCCGCGTGCTCAAGCCCGGCGGGCACCTGATCTTTACCGACCCGATGCAGGCCGACGACGTGCCCGAGGGCGTGTTGCAGCCCGTCTATGACCGGCTTCAGCTCAACAGCCTGGGCTCGCCCGCCTTCTATCGCGAGACGGCCGAGAAGCTGGGCTTCGAGACGGTCAAACAGGAAGACGCCGTGTCGGACCTGCGGACGCATTACGACCGGGTCCGCGAGGAGCTTCTGGCCCATTACGAGCAGCTTCGCGAGAAGGGCTGTTCGGCCGAGTATCTCGACAAGATGGCGACGGGCCTGCAGAACTGGGTCAAGGCCGCGGATGACGGGCATCTTGCCTGGGGCATCCAGCAGTTCCGCAAACCCGTGCGGCACTGACCCGACGGGGCGGGGGTGTTTGATCACCCCCGCCGCCGCCCGCTTACGTCCTTCCCGATCCCCGAGATGGAGACCCCGCACATGACAGGTATGTCCGACGATCTGTCGATATCCTTCGAGCTTTTCCCGCCCAAGACCGAGGCCGGCGTCACCCGCCTGCGGGATACCGTGACGCAGCTGAGCGCGGCCGATCCGAAGTATTTCTCGGTCACCTATGGCGCCGGCGGCACGACCCGCGACCGCACCGCGCGCATGGTCGAGATGGTGGCGAACCGGACGGGCCTTCCCGTGGCGCATCACTTCACCTGTGTCGGCGCCAGCCGGGCCGAGATCGACCGGCAGGCCGAGGGGTTCTGGGAGAGCGGTATCCGCAAGATCGTCGCCCTGCGCGGGGACCTGCCCGATGGCGAGACGGTGCCCGAGGACGGCTATCGCGATGCCGCCGAGCTGGTCGGGGCGCTGCGCCGGGTGGGGGATTTCGACATTTCCGTCGCGGCCTATCCGGAGGTGCATCCGGAGGCGAGCGATGCGAAGGGAGACCTTGACCATCTCAAGCGCAAGATCGACAACGGCGCGGCACGGGCGATCACGCAATATGCCTTCGATACCGACACGGTGCTGCGGTTCATCGACCGGGCCCGGGCGGCCGGTATCGCGGCGCCGATCGTGCCGGGGATCATGCCGGTGTCGAACTTTGCCGGGCTGAAGCGGTTCTCGGAAGGGTGCGGCGCGTCGATCCCCGATTGGCTGGGCCAGATGTTCGACGGGCTGGACGATGCGCCCGAGACCCGCGCCATGGTGGCCACCGGCGTGGCCGCCGAGCAATGCCGGCGCCTGATCGACGCGGGGATCACCGAGTTCCATTTCTACACGCTCAACCAGCCCAAGGTGACCCTGGCCGTGTGCAGGACATTGGGGCTGACACCGGATATACCTGCGGAAGACGCTGCCTGAAGGACTGAAAGACGCATGACCAAGACCAACGACATAAGAGCCGCGATCGAGGACCGTATCCTTGTGCTGGACGGGGCCATGGGCACGATGATCCAGCAGGGCAAGCCGGACGAGGCGACCTATCGCGGGGAGCGGTTCAAGGATCATCCCAGCGACGTGGGCGGCAACAACGAGCTGCTCTCGCTGACGCAGCCGGACATGATCCGGAAGATCCACGATGACTTCCTGGCGGCGGGCGCCGATATCCTTGGCACCAACACCTTCGGGGCCAACGCGATCAGCCAGGCGGATTACGACATGACCGACCTGGTGGTCGAGATGAATGTCGAGTCGGTGAAGCTGGCGCGCGAGGCGGCGGACGCGGTGGCGACGCCCGAGAAACCCCGCTGGGTGGCGGGTGCGATCGGGCCGACCAACCAGACCGCCAGCATTTCGCCGGACGTGAACGATCCCGGCTTCCGGGGGGTGACGTTTGACGATCTCGCTAAAGCCTATGGCGAGGCCGCCCGCGCGCTGATCGAGGCGGGCGCCGACCTGCTGCTGATCGAGACGATCTTCGACACGCTCAACGCCAAGGCCGCGCTTTTCGCCATCGACAGCCTGTCGGACGAGGGGCTGGCCATTCCGCCGCTGATGATTTCCGGCACCATTACCGACCGCTCGGGGCGCACGCTGACCGGGCAGACGCCCGAGGCGTTCTGGGTGTCGATGAGCCATGCGCGGCCGTTTTCCATCGGGCTGAACTGTGCGCTGGGCGCGGGCGAGATGCGCCAGCACGTGCGCACGCTGTCCGAAGTGGCGGACACGCGCATCAGCGCCTATCCCAACGCCGGCCTGCCCAACGAGATGGGCGGTTATGACGAGACGCCGGAGGAGACCGCCGAGCACCTGGAAGAGTGGGCCCGGTCGGGGCTGGTCAATATCGTCGGCGGCTGCTGTGGCACGACGCCCGATCATATCCGCGCCATCGCGCAGGCGGTCGAGGGCAAGAGCCCGCGCAAGATACCGCAGAAGGTGCGCCGGATGCGCCTGAGCGGGCTGGAGATGTTCGAAGCGCAGGGCGCCGACACGAAGGAGGGCGCGGCATGAGTACAGGCGTTTCCAGCTTCATCAATATCGGCGAGCGCACCAATGTGACGGGGTCCGCCAAGTTCAAGAACCTGATCATGGACGGCGATTATGCCGCCGCGCTCGACGTGGCGCGCCAGCAGGTCGAGAACGGCGCGCAGATCATCGACGTGAACATGGACGAGGGGCTGCTCGACTCGGAAGAGGCGATGAAGACCTTCCTGAACCTGATCGCCTCGGAGCCCGATATCAGCCGCGTGCCGGTGATGATCGACAGCTCGAAGTTCGAGGTGATCGAAGCCGGGCTGAAATGCGTGCAGGGCCGGGCCGTGGTCAACTCCATCTCGCTCAAGGAGGGCGAGGAGGCGTTCCTCGAACAGGCCCGCACCGTGCGCCGCTATGGCGCCGCCGTGGTGGTCATGGCCTTCGACGAGAACGGGCAGGCCGAGACCGCGCAGCACAAGTTCGAAATCTGCAAACGCTCGCATGACCTGCTGGTGGAAAAGGCGGGGTTCGAGCCTTGGGACATCATCTTCGATCCCAACATCTTTGCCGTGGCGACGGGCATCGAGGAGCATAACGACTATGCCAACGCCTTTTTCGAGGCGACCCGGATGATCAAGGAGGCGATGCCGCATTGCCATGTCTCGGGCGGGCTGTCGAACGTGTCCTTCAGCTTCCGTGGCAACAATGCCGTGCGCGAGGCGATGCATTCGGCGTTCCTGTATCACGCGATCCCGCTGGGCATGAACATGGGGATCGTCAATGCCGGGCAGATCACCGTCTATGACGACATTCCCGAGGAGCTGCGCGAGCGGGTCGAGGACGTGCTGCTGAACCGGCGCGACGATGCGACCGAGCGGCTGCTGGAGATTGCCGACAAGTACAAGGGCTCGGGCGAGGCGTCGAAGAAGGAAGACCCGAAATGGCGCGAGCAGGCGGTCGAGAAGCGGCTCGAGCACGCGCTGGTGCATGGCATCACCGATTACGTGGTGGATGACACCGAGGAGTGCCGCCAGCGCGCCGAGAAGCCGCTCGACGTGATCGAGGGGCCGCTGATGGACGGGATGAACGTGGTCGGCGACCTGTTCGGCGACGGCAAGATGTTCCTGCCGCAGGTGGTGAAATCGGCCCGGGTGATGAAGGCCGCGGTGGCGCATCTTCTGCCTTTCATGGAAGAGGAAAAGCGCCAGTCGGGCGATACTTCGGCCAAGGGCAAGGTGGTGATGGCCACGGTGAAGGGCGACGTGCACGATATCGGCAAGAACATCGTGGGCGTCGTGTTGCAGTGCAACAATTACGACGTGGTCGACCTTGGCGTGATGGTGCCGACCGAGGATATCCTGGCCGCCGCGAAGAAGGAAAAGGCCGATATCATCGGGCTTTCCGGGCTGATCACGCCCTCGCTCGACCGGATGGTCGACGTGGCCGCCGAGATGAAGCGGCAGGGGATGGACCTGCCGCTGCTCATTGGCGGGGCGACCACCTCGAAGAAGCACACCGCGCTGAAGATCGCGCCGGAGTATGAGCACGGCGTGATCCACGTGGACGATGCGTCGAAGGCCGTGGGCGTGGTCTCGCGGCTGCTGTCGAAGACGGCGCGGCCCGAGTACCTGGCTGGCATCGTTCAGGAGCAGGAGACCCTGCGCGACGGCATGAGCGGGCAGGGCGACCGCCCGACCGCCCCGCTGGCCGAGGCGCGGAAGGACAAGTTCGACGGCGGATGGGAGGATTACACCCCGCCCGCGCCGCAGACGCCGGGCCTGACCGTGATCGACGACATGGGCATCGCCAAGCTGCGGGAGTTCATCGACTGGACGCCGTTCTTCAACACATGGGAGATGAAGGGCAAGTACCCCAAGATATTCGAGGATCCCGACAAGGGGCCCGCCGCGCGCGAGTTGTATGACAGCGCGCAGAAAATGCTGGACCGGATCGAGCAAGAGGACTGGCTCAGCCCGCGGGGTGTTGTCGGGCTCTGGCCCGCCAATGCGCAGGGCGACGACATCGTGGTCTGGGCCGACGAGAGCCGCAAGCACGTGAGCGCCCGGATGCCGCAGCTGCGCCAGCAGCGCAGCAAGTCGAACGGCCGCCCGCAGATGTGTCTTGCCGATTTCGTGGCGCCCGAGGGCACCGACGACTGGGTCGGCGGGTTCACCGTCACCGCCGGGCCGGAGGTGCACGAGATTGCCGACCGGATGAAGGCCGAGGGCAACGATTACGACTCGATCATGGTGCAGGCGCTGGGCGACCGGATCGCCGAGGCTTTTGCCGAGGCGCTGCACGCCCGCGTGCGGCGCAGCCTGTGGGGCTATGCCTCGGACGAGGCGCTGGATAACGAGGCGCTGATCAGCGAGCAGTATCGCGGCATCCGCCCCGCGCCCGGCTATCCGGCCAACCCCGACCACACCGAGAAACGCACGCTGTTCGACCTGCTCGATGCGCCCGAGCATACCGGCGTGACGCTGACCGAAAGCTGCGCGATGTGGCCGGCCTCGGCGGTGTCGGGGCTGTATTTCGCCCACCCGGACTCGGCCTATTTCGGGATCGGCCGCATCGGCCCCGACCAGGTGGCCGATTACGCCGAGCGCAAGGGCATGAAGATTGCCGAGGTGGAGGCCTGGCTGCAGCCCAGCCTGTCCTACACGCCCGACAAGTCATCGGCCGATCGCAAGATCGCCTGACCCCCGCAAAAATACGGTTTTTGCCAAAAGCGACCCAACCCCACGACAGTGGAGAAAGGACCAATCATGAGCGACAAGTCATGGCTTTTCACCTCCGAGTCGGTGTCCGAAGGGCACCCCGACAAGGTTTGCGACCGGATCTCGGACGCGGTGCTCGATGCCTATCTGGCCGCCGATCCGCAATCGCGCGTGGCCTGCGAGACGCTGGCCACCACGGACCACGTGACCATCGCCGGCGAAGTGCGCGGGCCGGAAAGCGTGCTGAAGGATGTCGAGCAGATCGCGCGGGATGCGATCCGCGATATCGGCTATGACCAGCACGGGTTCTCCTGGAAGAACGCCGAGATCGTCTGCCGCCTGCACGCGCAATCGGCCGATATCGCCATGGGCGTCGACGAGGGCGACAAGGGCGAGGAAGGTGCCGGCGACCAGGGCATCATGTTCGGCTATGCCTGCAACGAGACCGAGGAGCTGATGCCGGCGCCGATCCAGTTCGCCCACAAGATCCTGCGGACGATGGCCGAGGACCGGAAATCCGGCAAGCAGCCGAATTTCGGGCCGGATGCGAAAAGCCAGGTGACGCTGAAGTACCAGAACGGCAAGCCGGTGGGGATCGACACGGTCGTCGTGTCCACGCAGCATGCCGAGGGGCTGAGCCAGGATGACGTGCGCAAGCTGGTGGAGCCCTATATCACCGACTGCTTCAAGGAAGAGGGCTGGAGCCTGCCGTCGCAGGACAAGATCATCGTCAACCCGACCGGCAATTTCGTGATCGGCGGGCCGGATGGCGACGCGGGCCTGACGGGCCGCAAGATCATCGTCGACACCTATGGCGGGGCGGCACCGCATGGCGGCGGGGCGTTCTCGGGCAAGGACCCGACGAAGGTCGACCGCTCGGCGGCCTATATCTCGCGCTACATGGCGAAGAACGTCGTGGCCGCCGGGCTGGCCGACAAGTGCCAGATCCAGCTCGCCTATGCGATCGGCGTGCCGGAACCGGTGGCCGTCTATGTCGACACACTGGGCACCGGCCGGGTGGACGAGACCAAGCTGGCCGCGATGCTGCGCGAGATGGTGCGCCTGACCCCGCGCGGCATCCGCGATCACCTCGACCTGCTGAAGCCGATCTATGCCCGCACCGCGGCCTATGGCCATTTCGGGCGGGTGCCGGCCGAGGATGGCGGGTTCAGCTGGGAACGCACCGACCTCGCCGACGAGCTGGCGCGCACGTTTGGCGCCTCTGCCGCGGCCGAGTGAGACGGAACACGGACTGAAAAGAAAGGACACGGGACATGAACAAGCCGGAAAGCTTTGCACCCGAAGACAGCGCGATCCGCGACATCAACCTCGCCGGCTTTGGCCGGCGGGAACTGGACATCGCCGAGACGGAGATGCCGGGGCTGATGGCCCTGCGGGAAGAGTATGGCGAGGCGAAGCCGCTGAAGGGCGCGCGCATCGCGGGGTCGCTGCATATGACGATCCAGACGGCCTGCCTGATCGAGACGCTGGTGGCGCTTGGGGCGCAGGTGCGCTGGGCGAGCTGCAACATCTTTTCCACGCAGGACCACGCGGCGGCGGTGATCGCCGAGGGTGGCACGCCGGTTTTCGCCGTAAAGGGCGAGACGCTGGAGGAGTATTGGGACTACGCCGACCGGATCTTCCAGTTCGAAGAGGGTGGCGCCAACATGATCCTCGACGATGGCGGGGATGCGACGCTCTACGTTCTCATCGGCGCCCGCGTCGAAGAGGGCGAGACCGACCTGATCGAGAATCCGCAGAGCGAGGAGGAGCAATACCTTTTCGCGCAGATCAAGAAGCGGATGAAGGAAAGCCCGGGCTGGTTCGTCAAGCAGCGGCACATGATCAAGGGCGTTTCCGAGGAAACGACCACCGGCGTGCATCGTCTCTACAAGATGATGGAGAAGGGGCACCTGCCGTTCCCGGCGATCAACGTAAATGACTCTGTCACGAAGTCGAAGTTCGACAACAAGTACGGCTGCAAGGAAAGCCTTGTCGACGGCATCCGGCGGGCGACCGACACGATGATGGCCGGCAAGGTGGCCGTGGTCTGTGGCTACGGTGACGTGGGCAAAGGATCGGCCGCCTCTCTGCGCGGTGCGGGCGCTCGCGTGAAGGTCACGGAGGTCGACCCGATCTGCGCCCTGCAGGCGGCGATGGACGGGTTCGAGGTGGTGACGCTGGAAGATGTGGTGAAATCGGCCGATATTTTCATCACCACGACCGGCAACAAGGACGTGATCCGCATCGAGCACATGCGCGAGATGAAGGACATGGCGATCGTTGGCAATATCGGCCACTTCGACAACGAGATCCAGGTGGCGAACTTGAAGAACCACAAATGGACCAACATCAAGGACCAGGTGGACATGATTGAGATGCCGAGCGGAGCTCGGATCATCCTGCTTTCCGAGGGGCGCCTGCTGAACCTCGGCAACGCCACCGGGCACCCGTCTTTCGTGATGAGCGCGTCGTTCACCAACCAGGTACTGGCGCAGATCGAGCTTTGGACCAAGGGCGATCAGTATGACAACAACGTCTACATCCTGCCCAAGCATCTCGACGAAAAGGTCGCGCGGCTCCATCTCGAGCGGATCGGCGTTAAGCTCAGCGAACTTCGGGAAGACCAGGCCGACTATATCGGCGTGCCGAAGGACGGCCCCTACAAGCCGGAACACTACAGGTACTGAGGGATGGCTGACATGAGCAACAAGACGCCCCATATCGTGGGCCTCGGCAATGCGATTGTCGACGTGGTCGCGGCGGTGGAGACCGCCGTGATCGACCGCCACGGCCTGACCCCCGGCGGCATGCACCTTGTCGATGCCGGCGCCGCGCAGGCGCTGTTCGACGAGGTCGGCCCCGGCGTGCGGCAATCGGGCGGGTCGGTGGCCAATTCCATCGCCCACCTGTCGGAAACCGGGGTCACCGGCACCTACCTGGGCAAGGTTGCGGATGACGACCTTGGCCAGACCTTCCGCGAGGAGATGTCGGGGCTGAAGATCGCCGCCCCGGTGGCCCCGTCGCCGGATGCCAGCACCGGCACGGGCCGCTGTGTCGTGCTGGTGACGCCGGATGGCGAGCGGACGATGAGCACCTACCTCGGCGCCGCCGTGACGATGGCGCCCTCGGACCTGGCGCAGGCGATGCCAGAGGGCTTGGATATCCTGTTCATCGAGGGCTACCTGTGGGACGCCCCGCAGGGGGCCGCGGTGATCGAGGATGCGGCACAGAAGGCCAAGGCGGCGGGGGCGCGCATCGCGCTGACCCCGTCGGATGCCGGCTGTGTCGAGCGCAACCGCGACGTGATGTGGAACTTCATCACCCGGCACGTGGATATCCTTGTCGGCAACCTGGCCGAGGTCGGGCAGCTGGCGGGCACGGAGGACGCCGACAGCGCGATGGGCTGGGCCATCGGCAACGCGCCGGTGGCGGCGGTGACGCTGCATGACGAGGGTTCGATGGTGGCGGATGCCAGCGGCGTCTACCGCATTCCCGCCGCGCCCGTGGCGAAGGTCGTGGACACGACCGGCGCGGGCGATGCCTATGCCAGCGGCTTCCTCGGCGCGCTGGCGCGGGGCGAGACGGTCGAAGAGGCCGGCAGGCGCGGCGCCGAGATGGCCGCGCGCGTGCTGACCCATTACGGCGCCCGGAACGGGGCGGCGGCGCAGGCGATCTCGCTGCCCGCGGCGTAAGGACTGGCAGGCCCCGCCGGTGGTGCGGGGCCTGACCCTAGTTGGATATTTCCGAGACAATCCGGGTCATCATCCGGTCGCAGGCGTCAAGCTGTGCGGTGGTGATGTATTCGTCGGCCTTGTGGCCCTGGCCGGCCATGTCGCCCGGACCGCAGACGATGGTGGGGATGCCCAGCCGGTCGAACACGCCGGCCTCGGTGCCGAAGGCAACCTTGGTGAGCTCGGTTTGTGCAAGACTGCGGGCGAGTT
Source organism: Roseovarius sp. (assembly GCF_965228755.1). Taxonomy (GTDB): domain Bacteria; phylum Pseudomonadota; class Alphaproteobacteria; order Rhodobacterales; family Rhodobacteraceae; genus Roseovarius. Next base: position 77,195 of record NZ_CBDDIG010000009.1, on the reverse strand, counting down.
GGGTGACTGCGGCATCCTCGGCCACGTCGAGCCCGGGATAGGCGGTGGTCTGGTCAAGCTCGATGCGGGCCTCGGGGAAGGTGCCCTTGTAGCGGTCGGCGACGCGCTCTGCCGCCTCGGCGATCCGTTGGGACATCTCGTCGGCCGGGTCGGCGGCGAGGTGGCGGAGTTCGAAGCGCATCTCGGCCCGGTCCGACACCATGTTGACGGCGAGCCCGCCCGAAAGTTGGCCCACATGCACGGTGCTGTAGGGAATGTCATAGCCCGGATCGCGCGCGCCGGTCCGTTCAAGCCATGCCTGCAGGTCGCGCAGTTCGGCCATGAAATCCCCCGCGAGATGCAGCGCGTTGACGAAGCCCGGCGCCAGCGCGGAATGGCCGGCCTGCCCGTGGCAGGTGGCGCGCCACGCGGCCTTGCCCTTGTGGCCGGTGGCGATCCGCATCTGCGTGGGCTCGCCCACGATGCAGGCGCGGGGCTGGCCGAGGAGGGGGGCGAGGGTTTCGGCCATCTGTTGTATCCCGACGCAGCCGATTTCCTCGTCATAGGAGAAGACGAGTTTCAGCGGTTCGCGCAGGTTCTGCCCGGCGGCCCGTTCCGCGGCGGTGAGCATGCAGGCGAGGTAGCCCTTCATGTCCGTGGTGCCACGACCGTAGAGGCGGTCGCTCTCGGGTGTGAGGCGGAAGGGGTCGCGGGTCCAGTTCTGACCTTCGACGGGCACCACGTCGGTATGACCGGAGAGCAGGATGCCGCCATCGCCCGGCCCGGTTTCGGCGTAGAGCCCGGCTTTCTGCCCGCTTACATCGGGCAGGCGGGTTGTGCGGAGGCCGAGGGTTTGCAGGACGCCCTCGATGTAGTCGATGATCGCCAGGTTGCTGCGGTGGCTGACCGTGTCGAAGCTCACCAGCTTCTCGAGATGCTCCAACGTGCGTGTCATATCGCGCCGCTCAAATCTTCACACCCGGTAGGTGGTCGGGGGTGACGCGCGCCTTGCAATGCTCGACGAAGGCGCGCACCACGCTGGCACTGCCGGCGCCTTCGGCCATCAGCAGGCCCAGCCGCATCGGGCGGGCGTCGCCCTCGAGGGGGATGAATTTCAGCGGCTTGCCGTCGGGCGAGACATCGCTCAGCAGGCGGACATTGGCCAGCGAATAGCCGAAGCCGTTGGCCACCAGCCCGCGCATCACAGCCATGTCGCGGGTGCGCTCGGCGATCACCGGCTTGGCGCCGATCCGGGTGAAGAAGGACAGGAAGTATTCCGCGCTGAACGGCAGGTCGAGCAGGACCATGGGCAGGCCCAGCAGGTCTTCGACCGCGACGGTCTTGCGGTCGGCCAGCACGTGATCCTCGGCGACGATGGCGTAGGGGGGCAGTTCTATCAGCGGCTCGAAGGAAAGGTCGGCGGGCAGGTCGAGATCGTAGGTGAGGGCCACGTCGATTTCGGCCCGGCGCAGGAAGCTGAAGATATCGGCCTGGTTCAGTTCGTGCTGTTCGACGCGCACCTCGGGGAAGGCATCCTGAAAGCTGCGGCGGACGGGGGGCAGGACGACCTGCGCGAAGGTCAGCAGGCAGCCCACGGCCAGCGGCCCGCGTATGAGGCCGGAGATGTCGCCGGAAAGGTCCATCAGCGCGTCGGCCTCGCGCAGGACGGTGCGGGCCTGTTCCAGCATCCGCCGCCCGCCCGAGGTCAGCGACAGGCCCTGCGCGTGTTGCCGGACGAAGAGGGGCAGGCCGAAGACGGCTTCGAGATGGGCGATGGCGGCGGAAATGGAGGGCGAGGAGACGTTCACCTTTTCCGATGCCGCGGCGATGCTGCCGGTTTCGCCGACGGCCACGAAATATTCCAGTTGCCTGAGCGTGTATCCCAGCATGCGCGCGCCTCCGGCGGCCGGGGAGGGGTGGGGCATCCGGGCCGCTGGGGCGGGATTATAGCGACGGGGCGCGTACATGGAAGGGAGGGGCCGGGCGTCAGTCGTCGCCCGGCACGCCGTAGGAGGGCGCCTCGCGCGGGTCGAGGGCGCGCTGGATATAGGCGTCGAGCTGGGGTTTGTAGACGGCCCATGCGGTGGCGATGGCCTCTACGGGGCAATCCTCTGTCCAGTCGCAGCGCAGGTCGGCGACGGGCCATGGCACGCGGTCGACCAGCATCATGCCGGCGGAGTGGACGGGCCCGGCCTCGCCGCCCGCCGCCAGCCCTGCGCGCATGGCGGCGATCAGGCGGTCGCCAAGGTGGCCGGTGGCGGTTTCGAATCCTTCGACGATGGCCGACGGCACGCCGTCATTGGCCAGAAGATTGCCGCCCGAGGCCACGTCACGGCCCTGGGCCTGGGTCCAGATGCCCAGCGAGTTGGGGCCGGAATGGATGGCGGTGCCGCCCTGGGGGTCGATCGCCAGAACCTGCCGGTACTCGATGAACCGGCCGCGTTTCTGCACCTCGGCGATGGCCTCCGCCGCGTTCATCCGCTGTTCCATCAGGTCGAGCGCCAGCGGGCCGAGCGTGGGGTCGGTGACGTTCTGCGAGGCGACGGCGCCCACGCCCGCCCGGGCATAGGAGCAGCGCGCGGCGACGGCGGGGGAGGAGGAGGAGATCGCCACGCCAAACATGCCCGTTTCGGCGCAGCGGGCGACGAGGGAAAAGGTCATGCGTCCCCCTGCGGGATGACGGCGGTGCCGTCGATTTCCACCAGCCATTCGGGCCGCGCCAGCGCCTGCACCACCAGCCCGGTCGAGACGGGATGCACACCTTTGATGTATTCGCCCATGGTGCGATAGACGGCCTCGCGGTGGCGGACATCGGTGATGTAGACCACGACCTTGACGAGGTGTTCCATCCGCCCGCCGGCCTCCTCGATCAGCTGCTGGATGTTCTGCATCACCTTGTGGGTCTGTTCGACCGGGTCGTGGCTGTCGATGTTCTTCGCGTCGTCGAGGTTCTGGGGGCATTGCCCGCGCAGCCAGACGATCCGGCCGCCTTCCGTCACCACGGCTTGGCAGAGATCGTTGTCGAGCTTCTGTTCGGGGTAGGTGTCCTTGGTGTTGAACTTGCGGATGCGGGTATGGGCCATGGGTCTCTCCGATTCACGTGCGCCGGGCGGTGGCGCGATCCTGTCACGCGGGGCGCCGTTGCAAAAGCACGCTATGCCTCATCGCGGATTAGGCGCAAGCTAAGGGACGGGGTTAGGCTGGGCCCAAGCAACGGTTAGAGAGATCATCGTTTTTGTACGCCGGCCGCTCGCCTAGTCTTCTGGACAGGACGCAACAGGACACGAGAACAGGACGCAGAGATGACCCCCGAGAAAACCAACACGCTCGTCGTCGGCGGCGGACAGGCCGGGATCGCGATGAGCGAGCACCTGGCGAAGAACGGCATCGACCATATCGTGCTGGAACGGCACCGGATCGCCGAGCGCTGGCGCTCGGAGCGGTGGGATTCGCTGGTGGCGAACGGGCCGGCCTGGCATGACCGGTTTCCGGGCATGGAATTCACCCGCTCGGTGGCGGACGACTTTCCGGGCAAGGAGGAGGTGGCGGATTACTTCGTGGACTACGCGAAGATGATCGGCGCGCCGGTGCGCTGCGGGGTCGAGGTGACGCATGTCCGGCGCAACGAGGGGCGGCCCGGGTTCCGGGCGGAGACCTCGGCCGGCGTGATCGAGGCAGAGAACGTCGTGGCGGCGACCGGGCCGTTCCAGCGGCCCGTGATACCCCAGATCGTGCCGGAGGAGACGGGGGTGGTGCAGATGCATTCTACCGGCTATCGCAACCCCGACCAGCTGCCCGAGGGGGCGGTTCTGGTCGTGGGCGCCGGATCGTCGGGCTCGCAGATCGCCGAAGAGCTGCTGAGATCGGGGCGCAAGACCTACCTGTCGGTCGGGCCGCATGACCGCCCGCCGCGCAGCTATCGCGGGCGGGATTTCACCTGGTGGCTGGGCGTGCTGGGCAAGTGGGACCTGTCCACGCCGGGGCCGGGCACCGAGCACGTGACGATTGCCGTGAGCGGTGCCAATGGCGGGCAGACCGTGGATTTCCGCAGGCTGGCGGCGCAGGGCATGGTGCTGGTCGGGCGGACGGAGGCGTGCAAGGGCGGCAAGCTGAGCTTCGCGGCGGACCTTGCCGGGAATATCGCCCATGGCGACAGCAATTACCTGTCGGTGCTGGACGAGGCGGATGCCTATATCGCCCGCAACGGGCTCGACCTGCCGAAGGAGCCGTCGGCGCGAGAGATCGGCCCCGACCCGGACTGCGTGACCGATCCGATCCAAGAGCTTGACCTTGCCGGGGCCGGGATCACATCGATCATCTGGGCCACCGGTTTCACGCTCGATTACGGCTGGCTGGATGTCGATGTTTTCGAAGCTTCGGGCAAGCCCCGCCACCAGCGCGGCGTCTCGCCCGAACAGGGGGTCTATTTCGTCGGCCTGCCGTGGCTGTCGCGGCGGGGGTCGTCGTTCATCTGGGGCGTGTGGCACGACGCCAGGTACATCGCCGACCACATCGCCACGCGCGAGGGCTATCTCGCGTACCGGCCGATGCCGCAGAAGGCGCTTGCCGGCGCCTGATTTCTGGCGCCGGCGGGGCCATGGTTACATCAGGATGCCGGGCAGCCAGAGCGATATCGCCGGTATCGCCGCGATCAGCCCCAGCACCACCACCTCGGCGATCAGGAACAGCGAAATCCCCGCGAAGATCGACTCGAGGCGCACCTTCTCGCCCAGGATCGACTTGATCACGAAGACGTTCAGCCCGATGGGTGGCGTCACCAGCCCGATTTCCAGCAGCTTGATGACCAGCACGCCGAACCAGATCAGCGACAGGTCGTAGCCGCTGACGATCGGGATGGTCAGCGGCAGGGTCAGCAGGATGATCCCGATCGGGTCGAGGAACATGCCGAGGACGAGGTAGAACAGCACGATCAGCAGCAGCACCGCGACCATCGACACCTCCGACGCGGCTATCCAGTCGCCGATGGCGCCCGACAGGCCGGTGAGCGCGATGAAGCTGACGTAGATCTTGCCCGCCACGGCGATGGCGAAGATCATCGATGACTGGAACACGCTTTCCCGCAGGGCCGAGACGATGCGCTGGAAGTTCAGCCGGCCGAGCAGAAGGCCCAGCACCAGCGCCGAGATGGCGCCGACGCCGGCGGCCTCGGACGGGGTGAAGAAGCCGGCATAGATGCCGCCGATCACCACCACGAACAGCGCCACGATGGACCAGCAGTTCCCGAGGCTCTGCCAGCGGTCGCGGGCCGAGATGGTCTCCTCGGGGCGCGGCGCGGCGGAGGGTTTGAACTTGGCCCAGAGGAAGATCACCATCAGGTAGGCCAGCAGCGACAGGAGGCCCGGCACGATCGCCGCCATGAACAGCCGCGCGATGGATTGCTCGGCAAAGACGCCGTAGAGGATGAACAGGATCGACGGCGGGATCAGCGAGCCCAGCGTGCCGCCGATGGCGACCGACCCGGTGGCGAGCGGCTTGGAATAGCCGAATTTCAGCATTTCCGGGATCGCGATCCGCCCCATCGCCGCCGCGCAGGCGACCGAGGAGCCGGTGATCGCCGAGAACCCGCCGCAGCCCACGACCGAGGCCATGGCCACGCCGCCCGGCAGCTTCGCCAGCCACAGGCGCGCGGCGCGGTAGACATCGGTGGTGAACCCCGCCTCGTAGGCGAGATGCCCCATCAGCACGAAAAGCGGCACGGTGGCGAGGCTGTAGCTTTTGAGGAAGTCATAGGGCCCGTTCGCAATCAGCGACAGGGTGGGGCGCCAGGCGTATTCCGGCATGAACTCGGCCCCGGGGCGCCACGAGAAGATGATGAACACGCCGACCGAGGCGGAAATGCCGAGCGCCGCCGCGATGGGCACGCGGATGGCCAGAAGCAGGATGGTGATGCCGAGCGCGATCAGGCCGACCATAAGCGGATCCATGGGTCAAACCTCTTCGTTCGGGGTTTCGGGGGCGGTCTCGTCGCGGCCGGTGATGACGGTGTGGATGCCGTCGATCATGCTCAGGACAAGGCGGGCGACGAACAGCAGGATGGCGGCGCCGAACACCGCCTTCATCGGCCATGTGGGGATTTGCAGCACGCCGTCGTAATAGGCACCCTTGGCGATCTCGTTGGGCATCCGCCCGGCCACCATGAGGCCGATCCCACCGAAGAACACCGCCATCGCCAGCGCGCCGAACACCCGCAGCGCCCCCAGCATCCGCGTGCCGAGCCAGTCGGTGGTGACGGTCACGGTGATATGGCCGCGCATCCGCTCGACATAGGCCAGCGGCAGGACGATCACCGCCACGTTCAGCAGGCCCACCATCAGCAGGTCGTCGGGGATCGGCCGGAGAAACAGGAGCTTGCCGAGGATCGAGGCGACGATGATCAGCCCCATCGTCAGCAGGACGATCCCCGCAAGGATCATGGCGAGGGTTTCGAGCAGCGACTGCGCCTTGCGAACATGCGTGCCTACGGAAGTCATGGGGGCGACACCTTGAAGCTGTGCGGAAAGGGAAGGGATTTCAAAAACGCCGGGCACCCGTTCGATCGAGTGCCCGGCGCCATGTGCCGTTTGAGAGCTGGGATCAGTCCCAGGGGTAGCCGTTCTCTTCGACTTCCTTGCGGTACTTCTCGGCCAGCGAGAGCCAGTCCTGCGAGATCGTCTCGCCATCCAGGCCCTTGGCATTCGCCTTCTCGACCCAGTTGACGTTGTCCTTCAGGGCTTCCTCGATCAGCGCCTGGCGCATCTCTTCCGGCGCGTCGATCATCTCGACCTTCTTGCCGTCGATGCCCTCGGCCAGCATGGCCTTGGTCTCGACGCGCGAGTTGGCCATGATCTGTGCCATTTCGAGTGTGAAGTCGCGGCCCAGCTCCTCGACGATTTCCTGGTGCTCGGGCGACAGGCTGTCAAAGGTCTGCTTGTTCATGATGATCCCGAAGCCCAGCGTCTGGCCGAGCGCGGTTTCGGTCATGTAGTCGGCGACCTCGTACTGCTTGTAGCCGTTGACCACGTAGTAATAGGTGGTCGAGCCGTCGACCGAGCCGTTCGACAGCGCCTCGTAGACCTTGGGCTGCGACATCGACACGGTGGCCGCGCCATGGGCCTCGAGCGCCGGCACGTGGGCGCCGGTGGTGCGGATGGTCAGGCCCTCGAGATCCTCGAGGCTGCGCACCGGCTTGTCGCGGGTCAGAAGCTGGGTCGGGCCGGTGGTGTAGTTGCCGAAATACTTGACGTTGAAATCCTCGGCTTCCTTCAGCGCGTCGGGGTGCGTGGTCATCAGCTCGTAGGCGGCCATCATCCCGGCGTATTCGTCGGCGATTTCGCCGGTATCCACGACCTCGTAGACCACCAGCTCGCCCGGCGCATAGACCGGTACGATCGAGCCCATGTCGGCCACGCCGTCGGAAATCGCCTGCGCCGCGCCGGCCGCGCCGACAAGGGCGCCGCCCCAGATGATATCGAGGCCAAGCTCGCCGTCGGTGCGCTTGCGCAGCTCCTCGTCGAGCCAGACGAGGCCGCCCGCCCGGGCGCCGGCATTCGGGCCGAACTCGGCAAAGCGCAGCTCGCGCGTCTGCGCCTCTGCCGCGGTGGTCAGGGCCGCGGACACGAGGCCGGCCGATACGAGTGCGGGGACCACAAGCCCCCTGAGCATGTGTTTCATGGTATTCCTCCCTGTTCAGGCCGATGCCGGCCAGTCGTGCCGAATATCGCACGAGAGGATTGCGTTGTGTCAACAGTCAATTTATATTTCACTAGATGAAAGGGAGATAAAATGGCAAATGACGCGGTAAAGTTGCGAGGCCAGCAGGGCGCCACCCTTCCGCGGGTCCGGTCGATCTCCCGCGCGGTGGCGATTCTCCGGGCCTTTTCGTCGACGCACCCGCACCGGGCGCTCAATGAAATCGTGCGCGAGACCGGGCTGGACGCGGGGACCACCCGGCGGATTCTGGTCACCCTGAGGGACGAGGGGCTGGTCTTCCAGGATCCGGTGAACGGGCTTTACAGCGCGTCGGCCGGCCTGCTTGAACTGGCCCGCGCCGTGCCGGAAACGGTCACGCTTGTCAGCCTCGTGAACGACCGGCTGCTTCAACTTGCCCGCGACACCCAGACGACGATCTACCTGTCCACGGTCGATAACGACGTGGCGATCTGCCAGGCCTGTCACAACGGCGGGCAGGCGATCGAGGTGCGCTGGTGGGCGGTGGGGGAAATCCGCGCGTTCGACCGGGGCACCGGGCCGCGCGTGCTGCTCGCCTACCTGCCCGAATCGGAGCAGGAGCGCATCCTGTCCGGCCCGCTGAAGCTGGAGCCGGGCGAGGAGAAGACCCTGCGCGCCGAGATTGCCCGCGCCCGCAAGAAGGGGTTCATCGTCAAGCATGACGAGATCGTCGAGGGGATATCGGCCATGGCGGTGCCGTTGCTGGATGACAACGGCCAGTTGCTGGGCGCGATCTCCTCGGGCGGGCTGACGCCGAATTACGTGGGCGCCGCGCAGGCGGAGCACCTGGAGAAGATGCAGACGGCCGTATCGGACATGCGCAACGCGGTGCGCGGCCTGGCGGTCTGATCGTTTCACCAGATGAAATCAGAGTTGTTGGTTGACTTGCCGCGCCGGAAGGCTCACCATCGCGCAAACCCAATCCGAAGGGAGGTCGGAGCATGGGCTTCACCATAGCCGAAAAGATTCTCGCCCGGGTCTCGGGCAAAACCGAAGCGCGGGCGGGCGACGAGCTGCTCGCCAAGCCGGATTTCGTCATCGCCTATGATTTCCCGGGCTACACCGACGTGATCTTCCGCCAGATGGAAGAGGAGTTCGGCATCGAGAAGGTCGCCGAACCGGACCGCTACGCGCTGTTCATCGATCACATGGTCCCCACCGCCACCGCGGCGGAAGAGGACCTGCACGAGAACACGCGAAGCTGGGGCAAGAAGAACAACGTACCCGTCTACGAGCGCAAGGGCATCGGCCACCAGGTCGCGGCCGAGCTGGGTTATGCCACGCCCGGCGCCTTCGTGGTGCATTTCGACGGGCATATCTCGCAGCTTGGCACGTTCGGGACGCTCGCCATCGGTGTCCGCCGCCACCTGCTCGAGGCGTTCGTGAAGGAACGGATCAAGTTCCAGGTGCCCGAGACGGTGCGCATCGACATCACCGGCGAGTTGCAGATGGGCGTGACCTCGCGCGACGTGTTCCACCATATCGTGCGTGAACTGGGCCCGCGGGCCTGCCGTGGCATGGTGATGGAGATCGGCGGCCCGGCGATCGAGGCGATGTCGCTGGAGGCGCGGCAGACGATCAACTGCCTGGCCATGTTCACCGGCGCCATCACCGCCATCAACAACCCCGACGAGAAGGCGCTGGCCTACATGCGCGAGCGCCAGAAGCTGGATATCGAGCCGCTCTTCTCGGACCCCGACGCCACCTATCACGCGCGGCACGAGATCGACATCACCAACCTCGAACCCGTCGCCGTGATCCCGCCCAGCCCCGCCAATACCCGCGACCTGAGCGAGGTGGCAGGCACAGAGGTGCAGGTGGGCTATCTCGGTTCCTGCGCCTCCGGCCGGGTCGAGGACCTGGCACTGGCCGCCGACGTGCTGGAAGGCCGCCGGATCAAGGACGGCTTCCAGCTTTACGTGATCCCCACCAGCCAGGAGATCATGGAGGAGGCCGCCCGGCAGGGCATCCTCAACCGCCTGATCAACGCGGGCGCCTTCATCAGCTCGTCCTCCTGCGACTATTGCTTCGGCCGCATGGGCGCGATGCGCGAGGGGCAGAAGGCCGTCTCGACCGGCACGCTCAACGTGCGCGGGCGCATGGGCTCGCCCGACAGCGATATCTACATCGTCAACGCCGCTGCCGTCGCGGCCTCGGCCATCGAGGGCCAGATCGCCGATCCGCGCCCCTACCTGGCCAAGGAAAAGGTGCCGTCATGACGCTGGCCAATCTCCGGGGCCGCGTGGCCTGGATCTTCGAGGACGAGGATTTCGACGTCGACCAGATCGTCGGCGTGAAGAACATCAAGATCAAGGACCCCGACGAGCTGGCCAGGCTGTGCATGGCCGCCGAGGAGCCCGATTTCGCCGAGAAGGTGAAGCCCGGCGACCTGCTGATCGGCAACCACAATTTCGGCTACGGCCACCCGCATTACCCGCCGATGATCGGCATGCGGAAACTGGGGATCGGCGGGGTGATCGGCGAAAGCTTCTCGCCTGGCTACTGGCGCGGCGAGATCGCGATGGGCTTTCCGCAGGTGGTCTGCCCCGGCATCATCGGCGCGGTCAGCCGCTGGGACGAGATCGAGGTCGACTGGGAGGCGGGCGTGCTGCGCAACCTGACGGCCGGTACGGAACTGCCCATCGAACCGCTGAGCGAGAGCGACCGGCAAATGCTCGAGGCCGGCGGGATCGTGGGATACCTGCATGCACGTGAAGGCGAGGAGGCCTGATCCATGATTGAAGATGACGTGAAACGCGATTTCGCGGCAAAGGCCCGCGCGGGCGAGACCCAGTTCGTGGCTGGCTGTTTCGACGCCATGTCGGCCATGCTGGCCGAGAAGGCCGGGGCGCCGGCGGTCATGACCTCGGGCTTCGCGCTTTCGGCCACGAATTTCGGCTTCCCGGATGTCGAGCTTTACACCATGACCGAGAATCTCGGCGTGGTGCGCAACGTGGCCAATGCCGTCAACATCCCGGTCATTGCCGATGCCGATACCGGCTATGGCAACGCCATCAACGTGATGCGCACCGTGCGCGAGTTCGAGCACGCGGGCGTGGCCGCCATGATCTTCGAGGATCAGCTCGCCCCCAAACGCTGCCCCGCCGTGGCGAACCAGGTGGAAATCCTGCCCGCGCATGAGCAGGCGGGCAAGATCCGTGCCGCCGTGTCGGCCCGCAGGAACCCCGACACGCTGATCATCGCCCGCACCGACGCGCCCACCGTCTCGGGCGCCATCGAACGGGCGAAGCTCTATGTCGAGGCCGGCGCCGACCTCGTCCAGCCGATCAGCAAGACCTTCACCGATCTCGACAGCCTCAGGCAACTGCGCGAGGCGGCGGGCGTGCCCCTCTCGCTGCAGATCCTCGGCTGGCTGGAGAAGGACCTCGACGCCGACCAGATCCGCGAAGTTGCGGGGCTGGCGACCTATCCGCTGGTCGGGCTGATGTCCGCCGCGCAGGCGATGCAGGACAATTACGCCAGGCTGATGGCCGACCTGAACACCGGGGCGCTGCCGCATCCGGTCATGAGCATGGGCGATTTCAAAACCTTCATCGGGTTCGAGGAAATCGAGAACCAGCAGGAGAAGTTCCTGCTGATGGATATCCGGGCCAGCGCCGCGGAATGAGTTAAGGAAGACCAGGATGCCAGAAGATTTCACCCGTATCGCCGCCGAACGCCCGCCTCATGCGCTCGGCGCCACGCCGGGCCGCGAGCGGATCGCCGCGCGCCCCAAGGCCGTGCCCAGCTTCGACCGCCCGCCGCTGATCGAGACGCGCCCGCCGCGCTGTCCGCCCTTTGTTGAGGTCACCGACCCCGACCAGTTGCTGCCCTATCTCGAACACGTGGCGCAGCGCCCCTACAACCACGGGCTCAATGCCTGCTGGGATCTGAAACCGGGCGAGCGCGTGCTTCTGCGGGTCGACAACTGGCATTCCGACCTGGTGATCCGGGCCTGCCAGAAGATCCTCGAGAAATACGGGGTGAAGTACGAGATCAAGAAGATCGACCGCGGCCCCGTGCCCCAGTGGATCGGCACGGACGAGGTGGATTACTACCTGTTCCGCACCCGCGAGCTGGCCGAGTGGATGGACTGGTGGGAAGAGGCCGAGAAGGAACAGGCCTATGACAAGATCCTGATGGGCTATGGCGGCCCGGTTCTGGCCGAGCGGCACATCAAGATCCAGCGCATGCCGTTCATCACGCCGGAAATCCTGGCCTCGCCGGCGCATACCATGCCGATCGAGGTGCTGAACGCCATCGACCGCTGGACATGGGACCGCGTGCGCACCTGCAAACGCGCCCGCATCGTCGACCCCGAAGGCACCGATATCGAGTTCACCAACCATGCCGGCTACTGGGACAGCAAGCGCGAGTTCTACGACCCGGAGCTGACCGGGCGGACATGGACCACGAACGAGCATTTCGGCAAGCAATACCTGCCCGGCCACGTCACCGGCCGCCCGTGGATGTTCCTGCCCGGCAAGGAAGACGGCAACGGCGTCATCGCCGGCACCACCAACCACATCGCGCCCTGTGACTGGACCCAGCTGATCGTCGAGAACTCGAAGATCACCCAGATCAACGAGGGCGGCGAATTCGGCGACCGGCTGCGCGAGCTGAAGGAGCAGACCGACCACCTCGAATACCCCGAGTTTCCGGGCAAGGGCTTGCTCTATTGGTGGGAAGCCTCGATCGGGACGAACCCCCACGTCCACCGCCCGCGCAAGGATTTCCCGTCGGGCTTCGTCAACTGTCTTTACGAGCGGGTGCGCTCGGGCGTCATCCACATGGGCTTCGGCACGATCATCTCGTCGATGGCGGAACGCCGCGCGGCGCGGGCCGGGCACCCGGTGGGCCACTGGCACCTGCACCTCTATTTCCCGACCTACACGATGGAGCGGGAAGGCGACAACGAGACCCTGATCGAGAACGGTCGCCTCGGCGCGCTGGACGACCCGGAGATCCGCAAGCTCTGCGCCAAGTACGGCGATGTCGACCTGTGGCTGGACGAAAGCTGGAACCCGGCGGTGCCGGGGCTGAACATGGAAGGCGACTACTGGGATCACTACGGCCGCGACCCGCTGCACTGGGTCAAGACCGAGCTGGAGGTCTGCCGCAACTACCACCCGCTGTTCATGAAGATGACCGGGGCGGACGGCAAGTATTGCCACGGCGCGGGCGCCGAGTGGTGGAAGGGCGGCTGCTGCAACCACTCGGGCGTCACCGGCGGCGGGCTGCCGGGCAATTGCTGCGGCGGGCATGGCTGAGGCCTGATCGCGCCCTGTCCGAGGCAACCGGGCAGGGCGCGCCTCAGAAATACTCCGGATACTTCTCGGTAATTTTCGGCACCTGCGCCAGTGTGCCTGACAGGTGCTCGCGCACCACCGCCTCGACGCCCGGCACGTCGCCCGACTCGATGGCCTTCAGGATCCGGTCATGGCAGGACAGGATCGAGGTCGATTTCCCCGGATCGGGCAGGTTCAGCTTGCGCAGCCGGTCGATATGGCCCGACCGCGCGGTCACGATCTGCCACAGGTTGGCCACGCCCGCGGCCTCGTAAAGCGCGCCGTGATACTCCCGGTCCAGCCGGCCGAATTCGTCGAGGTCGCCCGACTCGAGCGCCGCCCGCTGCAGGCTCAGGCAGGTCCGCGCCCGGCCGATCCGGTCGGCCGCGCTCTCCTGCGCCAGCCGCCGCGTCACCTCCAGCTCGATCGACAGGCGCAGGAACTGCGTCTCCTGCGCATGGGCCACGTCGATCTTCGACACCAGCGTCTTGGACTGCGGATAGATGATCAGCAGCCCTTCCTCCTCCAGCCGCATCATCGCGTCGCGCACCGGCGTCTGGCTGACCCCGTAATAGGTGGCGATTTCCGAGCGGGACAGGAAGGCGCCCGGCGCGAATTCCAGCGCGATGATTCGCTCGCGCAGCGCATCATGGATCTGCGCACTGGCCGAGCCGCGCTTGATCGGCCGGCCGTGCGGGGCAGGGGCGGCGGCAAATTTTCCAGACAGGTCAGGCGTTTCGGTCATCGGGTTCCGCTGGGCCTCTCTTCGGTGTCGGTGGCAACATAAGCTTCGCTTGCCAACAATACACTAATATATTAGTACATCAATCAGCCGCGGGGGGAGGCCCCCGGCGATATTCAGGGAGGACCCGAATGACCTTTTCCAGAACCGCCACGCTGGCCGCGTCCGTTTCGATGCTGGCCGGGCTGGCCCAGGCCGACACGCTCAACATCCAGACCTCGTTCAACGCCGGCGACTTCTCGACCAAGTACATCACCGAGGAATGGCTGCCGAAGATCGAGGAACGCACCGAGGGCCGCATCTCCATCGTGCTGACGCCCAACGGCTCGGTCGTGCCCGCCCGCGACACGCCCGAGGCTGTGGCCGCCGGCGCGCTCGACGGTGATTTCACTTCCGTCAACTACTTCTCCGGCCAGGAACCCGCCTTTGCCCTGCTGGGCGACCTGATCTCGGGCTACGACACGCCCCAGCAGATGATCGGCTTCTGCGAGGAAGGCCCGGGCGAGGAGATGATGCAGAAGGCCGCCGACGCCATAACCGGCGGCGAGGTCAAGGTTGTGGCCTGCGGGCCCTACTCACGCGAGGCGCTCGTCGCCCGCGAACCGATCCGCACCTTCGAAGACCTCGAAGGCAAGAAGATCCGCTCGCCCGAGGGGCTGGCCGCCGCCGTCTTCCAGGCCGCCGGTGCCTCGCCCGTCGCGATACCCTTCTCGGAAGTGTTCGGCGCGCTCGAGAAAGGCATCGTCGATGCCGCCGACGCCTCGGCCTATGTCAACAACGACGCGACCGGCCTGCACGACGTGGCGCCGTACCCGCTCTACCCCGGCATCCACTCCATGCCCGCCATGCAGTTCACCGTGAACCGCGAGGTCTGGGAAGGGCTGGAAGAGCAGGACCAGGAAGCGCTGCGCACCTGGTGGTACGAAGCGATGTACGCCATGGCCGACGAGGTCACCAAGCTCGACAAGGAACTGGCAGAGCGTGACGACGCCACCGACGATATCGAGGTGATCGACTGGGCCCAGGAAGACCGCGACCAGCTGCGCGAAGTGGCCCGCAAGGAATGGGAAGCCTATGCCCAGAAATCCGACCTGGCACAGGAAGCGCTCGACGCGCACATTTCCTACATGACCGAAATCGGTCTCTTCAAAGAGTAATCTCCGCTCTGGCCGGGGCGGCGTCACGCGCGCCGCCCCGCCGCTTTCCAAGGCCAACGGGAGAGACCCCATGAAACGCCTGCTCGCGGGCTATGCCGAGGTGATGGACCGGTTCAGCGTCTTCATCGGCCATGCCTGTTCCACCCTCTTCTTCACCTGCATCGCGGTCTCGGCGCTCGAGGTCGTGCTGCGCTACGGCTTCGACAGCCCGACGGTCTGGTCGACTGAACTGGCGATGACCCTCTGCGCCACCGTCTGGGTGCTGTCGGTGGGCTACGTCACCCAGCGCAACCGCCACATCTCGATCACCATGATGGAGCTGCTGGTCAGCCCGCGGGTCTGGCATTACTTCCGCCTCGCCCAGCTCTGCATCGCCTTCGGCGCGATCCTCGTGCTGGCGATGGCGCTCTGGGGGCCGGCGGTCAAGGTGCTGGGCCGGACCGAACATTCCGGCACCGCCTTCAACTCGCCCCAGCCGACATACCTCAAGGTGCTGATCGTCGTGGGCTGCGGTCTCTACATGGCACAATTGCTGGCCAACATCATCCGTTGGTTCCAGAACACAGAAAAGGACGTGACCGGTGGGCATTGAACTGATCACACTCCTGATCGTCGTCGCCCTTCTTGGGCTGATGGCCGTGGGCGTGCCGCTGGGCATCACCACGCTGACCGTCTCGCTGGTCACGGCGATCCTCTATTTCGGCGAACGCGCCGGCTTCTTCATCGTCGCCGCCAACGTGAGCGAGGTGCTGCACAAGTACGAGCTCATCGCGGTGCCGTTCTTCGTCTTCATGGCCAACGTGCTCGAACGATCCGGCATCGCCAAGTCGCTCTTCGACTCGATGGCCATCGCCGGCGGCCGCTTTCGCGGCTCGGTCGGCGTGCAGACCTGTGTCGTGGCCGTGCTGCTGGCCGCCATGTCCGGCATCATGGGCGGCGAGATCGTCATGCTGGGCCTGATCGCGCTGCCCCAGATGCTGCGGCTGGGCTATGACAAGAAGCTCTCGATCGGCATCATCTGCGCCGCGGGCGCGCTCGCCACGCTCATTCCGCCGTCGGTCGTGCTCATCGTCTACGGGCTGGCGGCACAGGTCTCGATCACCAAGCTCTTCGCGGCCTCCGCCATCCCCGGGATCATGCTGGCCTCACTCTACATCACCTATATCCTGGTGCGCGTGCGGCTCCGCCCAGAGATGGCGCCGATCTACGACATCCCGGAAACCGGCATGCCGTTCTTCCAGCGCCTGAAGTTCCTCAAGGGCATCATCCTGCCCGCCGCGCTGATCTTCACGGTGCTGGGGGTGATCTATTCCGGCATCGCCACGGTGACCGAGGCCGCGGCCATCGGTGCGGTCGGCGCGCTGGTCGTCGCCGGCATCCGCAAGGAGCTCAACTGGACCATGGCGCGCGACGCCATGCGCCAGACGGTGCTGACCGTGGGCTCGATCATCTGGCTGGTGCTGGGCGCGGTCTCGCTGATCGGGATCTACAATCGCATCGGCGGGGGCGACTTCCTGCGCGGCGTGCTGACCGGGCTCGACATGGCGCCGATCATGATCGTGCTGGTAATGATGCTGATCGTCATGGTGCTCGGCACCTTCCTGGAATGGATCGCGATCATCTTCATCACCGTCCCGATCTTCGCGCCGGTGGTGGTCGCGCTGGGCTTCGACCCGGTCTGGTTCGGCGTGCTCTTCGCCATGAACATCCAGATCTACTACCTCTCGCCGCCCTTCGGGCCAGCCTGCTTCTTCCTGAAATCCGTGGCGCCAAAGGGCGTCGAGCTTCAGGATATCTTCGTCGCCGTGCTGCCCTTCATCGCGCTGCAGGCCATCGGCCTCGCCCTCGTGCTCTTCATCCCGGAGATCGCGATGTGGCTGCCCAACATGCTTGACTGAGGAGGACCGTCCCCATGTCACAGGACGACGACCACGATCTCACCCGCCAGGACGAAGACATCGACGCGGCCCATTTCGCGGCCGAGGAGATGCGCGACGCCCACCATTTCGGCAACTGGCCCGACCTCGTCGGGCTGGCCGTCGCGGCCGCCGTGATCTGGTACAGCTTCAGCTTCACAGGGTGACAGGAATGACCAAGAAAGACCCGCAAACCCTGCGCTCGGCCCGCTGGTTCGCCCCCGACGACCTGCGCAGCTTCGGCCACCGCTCGCGGATGATGCAGCTCGGCTACAACGAGGAGGATTTCCGCGACCGCCCGGTGATCGGCGTGCTGAACACCTGGTCCGAGCTCAACACCTGCCACTCCCACTTCCGCGAACGGGTGAAGGACGTCAAACGCGGCATCACCCAGGCCGGCGGCTTCGGCGTCGAAATGCCCTCGCTCTCGGTCGACGAAAGCTTCACCAAGCCCAGCTCGATGCTCTACCGCAACATGCTGGCGATGGAGACGGAAGAGACGATCCGCTCGCACCCGCTCGACGGCGTGGTGCTGATGGGCGGCTGCGACAAGACCACGCCGGGGCTGGTGATGGGCGCGATCTCGGCCGGCGTGCCGATGATCTACCTGCCCGCCGGCCCGATGCTGCGCGGCAACTACGCGGGGAAAATCCTCGGCTCCGGCTCGGACGCCTGGAAATACTGGGACGAACGCCGCGCCGGCAACATCTCCGACGAGGAATGGCTGGGCGTGCAGGGCGGCATCGCCCGCTCGGCCGGCACCTGCATGACCATGGGCACCGCCTCGACCATGACCGCCATCGCCGACGCCATGGGCCTCACCCTTCCCGGCGCCTCCTCGATCCCGGCGGTCGACAGCGGCCACCAGCGGATGTCGGCGGCCTGCGGGCGGCGCATCGTCGACATGGTGTGGGAAGACCTCACCCCCGACCGCATCATCACCGACGCGGCCTGCCGCAACGCCGCGATTGTCGCCATGGCCACCGGCTGCTCGACCAACGCGGTCGTCCACCTGATCGCCATGGCCCGGCGTGCCGGCGTCGACATGCAGCTCGAAGACCTCGACGCCCTCGGCCGCACCACGCCGCTCATCGCCAATGTCCGCCCCTCCGGCAAGGACTACCTGATGGAGGATTTCTACTACGCCGGCGGCCTGCGCGCCCTGATGAAACAGATCGAGGAGATGCTGGATACCTCCGCCCTCACCGTCACCGGCAAGTCCATGGGCGAGAATCTCGAAGGCGCCGAGGTCTACAATGACGACGTGATCCGTCCGCTCTCGAACCCGGTCTATCACGAGGGCTCGCTGGCGGTTCTCAAGGGCAATCTCTGCCCCTCCGGCGCGGTCATAAAACCGGCGGCCTGCGACCCGAAATTCTACAACCACCAAGGCCCGGCACTGGTCTTCGACAGCTACCCCGAGATGAAGAAGGCCGTCGATGACGAGAGCCTCGACATCACCCCCGATCACGTCATGGTCCTGCGCAATGCCGGGCCGCAGGGCGGGCCGGGCTTTCCCGAATGGGGCATGCTGCCGATCCCCAAGGCACTGATCAAGCAGGGCCACCGCGACATGCTGCGCATCTCGGATGCCCGCATGTCCGGCACCTCCTACGGCGCCTGCGTCCTGCACGTCTCGCCCGAGGCCCATGTGGGCGGCCCGCTGGCACTGCTGAAAACCGGCGACACCGTACGCCTCGACCTCGCCAACCGCCGGCTTGACATGCTGGTCGACGAGGACGAGCTTGACGCCCGCCGCAAGGCCCTCAAGCGCCCCGAACCCAGGTTCGAACGCGGCTACGGCTGGATGTTCCTGCAACACGTCACGCAAGCCGACCAGGGCTGTGACTTCGACTTCCTGCAATCCGATTTCGGCCGCACCGCCGGCGAACCCGACATCTTCTGAAGGATCCCCCATGACTGAACACACGCTCTCCGACGAGACCCGCGCCAAGCTGAAAAAGGTCTCGACCGCCTCGATCGCCACCGCGCTCTTCAAGCGCGGCCTGCGCAACCAGTTCATCCAGGGCGTCACGCCCGTCTCTCCCAAGGACGAGAACATGGTCGGCCCCGCCTTCACCCTGCGCTACATCCCGGCGCGCGAAGACCGCAACCCGATCACTGTCTTCCGCAACGCCGACCACCCCCAGCGCGTCGCGGTCGAAACCTGCCCCGAGGGCCACGTGCTGGTGATGGACGCCCGCAAGGACGCCCGCGCCGCCACCGCCGGCTCGATTCTCGTGACCCGGCTGGCCAAGCGCGGCGCGGCCGGCATCGTCTCCGACGGCGGCTTCCGCGACGCTCACGGCATCGGCCAGCTTGCCATGCCCGCCTATTGCGCCGGCCCCTCGGCCCCCACCAACCTCACCCTGCACGAGGCGCTCGACATCAACGTGCCCATCGCCTGCGGCGATGCGGCGGTCTTCCCCGGCGACGTGCTGGTTGGCGACCGCGACGGCGTCATGGTCATCCCCGCCCACCTCGCCGACGAGATCGCCGAGGAATGCACCGGCATGGAAACCTTCGAGGATTTCGTGCTGGAAGAAGTCGAGGGTGGCGCGCCGATCATCGGGCTCTACCCTTGCACCAGGGACGAGAACCAGAAAAAGTTCGACGCATGGCGCGAACGGACCGGCCGCTGACGGCCCGCGCCCCTGCCAACCAAACCCACGACCAAGCCCGGAAGGACCCCGAATGACATTCAAACCGCACGGCAAGCACCTGATCGCCGGCGAGTGGATCGCCACCGACGACACCTTCACCTCCGAGCCCGCCAGCGGCGAGGCGCACAGCTTCTCGGTGGGCAATCCCCAGCTTGTCGATCAGGCCGCCAGGGCCGGCGAGGAGGCGTTCCTCACCTACGGCTATACCAGCCGCGAGGAGCGGGCCGCCTTCCTCGACACCATCGCCGACGAGATCGAGGCGCGTGGTGACCAGATCACCGAGATCGGCACCTCCGAATCCGGCCTCCCCGAGGCCCGCCTGCAGGGCGAACGCGGCCGCACCACCGGCCAGCTCCGCCTCTTCGCCGAGCATATCCGCAAGGGCGACTACCTCGACCGCCGCCATGACGAGGCGCTGCCCGACCGCGCCCCCATGCCCCGCCCCGACCTGCGGATGATGCAGCGGCCCATCGGCCCGGTCGCCGTCTTCGGCGCCTCGAACTTCCCGCTGGCCTTCTCCACCGCCGGGGGCGACACCGCCGCCGCGCTCGCCGCCGGCTGCCCCGTGGTCGTCAAGGGCCACGGCGCCCATCCCGGCACGGGCGAGATCGTGGCCGAGGCCATCCACGCCGCCATCGGCAAGTGCAACATGCCCAAGGGCACCTTCAGCCTGGTGCAGGGCGGCAACCGGCAGGTCGGCCAGGCCCTCGTGCAACACCCGCTGATCAAGGCGGTGGGCTTCACCGGCTCGCTCGCCGGCGGCCGGGCGCTCTTCGACCTCTGCGCCCAACGCCCCGAACCGATCCCCTTCTTCGGCGAACTGGGCTCGGTCAACCCGATGTTCCTCCTGCCCGAGGCCGTCGCCGCCCGCGGCGCCTCGATCGGCGAGGGCTGGGCCGGCTCCCTCACCATGGGCGCGGGCCAGTTCTGCACCAACCCCGGCATCGCCATCCTGCTCGACGGGCCGGAAGCCGACGCCTTCACCAATGCCGCCAAGGACGCGCTGGCCGGTACCGGCCCGCAGGTCATGCTGACCGACGGCATCGCCAAGGCCTATCGCGACGGGCGCGACCGCGTCGCCGCCTCCAAGGGCGTGCAGGAGGTGCTCACCTCCACCTGCGACCAGCGCAACGCCACGCCCTACCTCTACGAGACCGACGGCACCACGTGGCTCGAGAACGAGGAGCTGGGCGAAGAGGTCTTCGGCCCGCTCGGCCTGGTCGTCCGCGTCGCCGACATGGACCAGATGAAGCAGGTGGCCAGCAGCCTGCGCGGCCAGCTCACCTGCACGCTGCACATGGATGACGGCGACGCCGGCGCGGCGCGCGAACTGCTGCCGATCCTCGAACGCAAGGCCGGCCGGCTTCTGGCCAACGGCTTCCCCACCGGGGTCGAGGTGTCCGACAGCATGGTGCATGGCGGCCCTTACCCGGCCTCCACCAATTTCGGCGCCACATCCGTCGGCACCCTCTCGATCCGCCGCTTCCTGCGGCCGGTCTGCTACCAGAACCTGCCGGAAGCGGTGCTCCCCGCCGACATCGCGTAGGCAAGACCAGAACGGGCAGTAAAGACGCCGGGGGCCACGCGCACCCGGCGTTTTCCATTTCGTGGTGCAAATGAGCGCCAAGGGCTCGGATCGCGATGGCCGGTTTGAGTCCGAAGCTGACCTGTCAATGAAGCGCCTGCGCGGAACAAAGGGCTTCAGCCCGCCGCGCATCGACGGGCCGCCCCGACGGCACGGCGATTTGGCAACTGGAGTACCACGCTCCCATGTTGGATGTGCTTGGCAGGCATAAATTGCCCAGCACCACCGTCGGTTCGCCGCACCACGGCCCGTCGATGCGCGGCTTCGCACCGTCGGGATTCAGTGACCACTCTGTTCGCGCACCTGACCTTATTGCACGGCGCGGCGAAGTGCCGGTTCGAGCCCAGAGTGACGACTTTCTAATAGCTATTCTTAGGTGACAAGTCGCGGAGTAATTCGTCAATCGGGAGACCAAGGTTCGCATCATCGAGCCATTCGACGCGGTGACCTTTCTTGTTGCGTAGGACCAACATTTCCACATGAGCTTTCTTCATCGCGAGCAGCAACGCTTGAATGGCATCGACACCGTAGCCGTGGCTCTCCCTTGGCTTGCCTGGAAGGTTAATGGTGTATCTGCAAAGAAAGTCCGTGCCATCTCGTGCGGGCCGGTAGAAGCGACACTCGACATTTTGCCCGTCAATCTCGAAGACTCTTTCGACAAAAGGTTCTTGCATCGACGCCTCACTAAACCTGCATCAGGATCATCATACAGCGGACGATCCAAACGGCAACTTTGTCCCGCAAAGCCGCCCTCCGGCGCATTATTGAACCTAAAGTCGGTCCCGCAGGGATCTCGGCCACAAGTCGCTCCTCGAAATGCAAACGGCTACCTCAAGCCCCCAACTTTTTCACGCACCCTCCGGCGCCATCGCCTCGAAGGTCCGCCGCATCCGCCCGGCATCCGCCGCCCGCCCAGTGAACAGCTCGAACGCCCGCACCGCCTGGTACACCGCCATGCCCGCCCCGCTCAGAACCCGGCAGCCCCGCTTCCCGGCCGCGCGCAGCAATGCCGTCTCCATCGGGAAATACACGATATCGGCCACCCAGTGCCGCGGCTCGAGCAGGGCAGGGGGGATCGGTGTGCCCGGCAGCTTGGCCATGCCCACCGGCGTCGCGTTGACCACCCCGTCTGCCAGTTGCACCGCCTCCGCCACATCCTCGACCACCTCGGCCACCGCGCCCACGGCCCCGGCCAGTGCCGCTGCCGCCCCCTCCCGCGTGTCCGCGATCATCAGCCGCCGCACGCCAAGATCGGCCAGCGCAAACCCCAGCGCCGCCCCCGCGCCGCCGGCGCCCAGCAACAGCACCCGGCCCATCGCCGCGCCCCGCAATCCCTGCCGCACACTCTCGGAAAACCCCCAGTAATCCGTGTTGTGCCCGAACCGCCCGCCATCCCGGAACACCACCGTATTGACCGCCCCGATCCGCGCCGCCGCCTCCGACACGCCGTCGAGATGTGCCATCACCGCCTGCTTGTAGGGATAGGTCACGTTCAGCCCGGCAAACCCCTTCGCCTCGGCCCGCGCCAGAATGTCGGCAAGGTCATCCGCCACGCCCGCCTCGGTATCCAGCAGCTCGTACCGACAGCGCAATCCCTGCGCCGCCGCCTCCGCCTCGTGCATCGCCGGGGTGCGCGACAACTGGATACCGCGCCCGACCAGCCCCAGCCGGAGCATCGCCGCCGCCACCTCCGCGCCGTCCTCCCGTGATGCCTCACCCTTCATCGGCGCGCGCTCCTCCCTCGCGAACAGTCCCCGCAGGATGTTCCCTGCGGCCCAATTCATCAAGCGCGAAACCTGCCCGAACGGCCACTGTCGCGCCGCGCCCCGACTTGCGTTAAACGAAACATACCCCGCTCCCAGCCCAGGAGACCCCGGCATGTACACACGCGCAAGAACATGGCTGTTCGTCCCCGGCGGCGACGATGCCGCCCTCGACGTCGCCCCCGAAAGCGGCGCCGACGTCCTGATACAGGAGCTGGAGGATTTCACCCCGCCCGACCTCCGCCCGCATGCCCGTTCGCGGGCAGAACGGCTCTACGACACCTGGCGCGCGGCGGGGGTGCTGGCCACCGTCCGCATCAACCCGCTGGCGGGCGACGGGCTGGACGACCTCGCCGCCGTCATGAAGGGCCGGCCCGATGCCGTCCACCTGCCCAAGGTCCGCGACCCGCAGGACATCATCGCGCTCGATGCCGGGATCACCCGGCTCGAAGACACCCTCGGCATCGCCCCCGGCACCACGAAGATCGTCCCCAACCTCGAAACCGCCCGCGGCATCATGCAGACCTACGCCATCGCCACCTGCAGCCCGCGCGTCACCGCGCTCCTGTGCGCGACCGAGGATCTCGCGCTCGACCTCGGCGCCCCCCGCACGCGCGACGGGGGCGAGCTGGCCTATTGCCGCCAGCGCATGCATGTCGAGGCCACCGCCGCCGGCGCCCTGTCGATCGACTGCCCCTACACCTTCTCCGATGCCGATGGCTGCCGGGCCGACACGCTCTATGGCCGGTCGCTGGGCTACCGCGCCAAGGCCGCCATCGCGCCGCACCAGGCCCCCATCGTCACCGAGGTCCTGACGCCCGGCGCGGCGGAAATCGCCCAGGCGCAGGCGGTGATCGCCGCCTTCGAAGCGGCCCGGCAAAAGGGGCGCGACCGCGCCGAGCTCGACGGCCACCTCGTCGAGGTGCCCAGCTACACCTCCGCCCTGCAACTGATCGAACGGGCCCGCGCGCTCGGGGTGATCTGACCCCGGCAGCGCCCGCGCACCGACCCGCGGAGCCCGGCTTGAGACGGCCGGTTGACAAGGGGTATTGCCGCCCTCTACGATAATACTAAGTATACTCATGAATATCCGGCAAGACCCGGGCAGGGAAGGGACCTATGGCATTCACACCCGATGTCGTGGACGGCGAGATCACCCATGACGGGCGCACCATTCGCACCTACGATTCCGCGCCGCACCGGCGGGGCGAGGACACCATCGTCCTCCTGCACGGCACCAGCGGCTCGGCCCAGAGCACCTACTGGGCGCTCTTCCCGATGCTCGCCGACGGCCGCCGCGTCGTGGCCTTCGACTTCGTCGACACCGACGGCGCCACCGCGGACACCTACGCCGCCCAGGCCCGCGCCGTCATCGCCGCCCTTTGCGACGGCCCGGTGCACCTGGCGGGCTGCTCCTTCGGCGCCGTCGTCGCCGCGCATCTCGCCGGCACCACGCCCGGGATCGTCAAATCCCTCACCCTCATCGCCGGCTGGATCAAGACCGACATCCACCAGCACCTGCGCTACGACGTCTGGTTCAAGCTGCACGAGGAGAAAAGCGCCGCCATGCCCGGCTTCATGGTCATGACCGCCTTCAGCCACGCCTTCCTCACCATGCGCCTGCCCGGTGAGGTCGACGCGCTGGTCGACAAGATCGGCGACGGCTCCGACCGCTATGCCAAGATGGTCTTCAATCGCACCGTCGACATCACCGACGCCGTCGCCAACATCACCGCGCCCACCCTCGTCATCGGCTGCAGTCACGACCAGATGGTGCCCATCTACCACTCCAAGCTGCTCTTCGGCGCTATCGAGAACGCCCGCTTCGCCGAGGTGCCCTCGGGCCACGCCGTGGCCCATGAACGCCCCTCGCACCTGCTGATGCTGATTCGCGATTTCATCGACGAGCCCGAGCGCGACGCGCCCGGCACCGTCCACGCCCCCATCCATGCCTGAGCCCACAGCCGAGGTCCCCATGAACATCCAGACCACCACCCCGAAACAGCAGGTCGATGCCGAGGTGCTGATCGTCGGCACCGGCTTCTCCGGCCTCGGCCTCGCCGTCATCCTCGAACGCGAGGGCACACGCGATTACCTCATGCTCGAACGCGGCCAGGACGTCGGCGGCACGTGGCGCGACAACCACTACCCGGGCGCCGGCTGCGATGTCTTCTCGCACCTCTATTCCTATTCCTTCCGCCCCAACCCGCACTGGAGCCGCACCTACTCCAAACAGCCGGAAATCCTGAAATACCTGCAGGACACGGCGGAAGACGAGGGCATCTATCCCAAGGTCCGCTTCGGCACCACCGTCACCCGCGCCGAATGGATCGAGGCCGAAGACCTCTGGCAGGTCGAGACCACCACCGGCACCTACCGCGCCCGCGCGCTCGTCTCGGCCACCGGCCACCTCTCCGACCTCGCCATGCCCGATATCGAGGGGCTGAACAGCTTCACCGGCAAGATGATGCACTCCTCGCAATGGGATCACGACTACGACTACACCGGCAAACGCGTCGGCATCATCGGCACCGGCGCCTCCTCGATCCAGATCGCGCCGGAAATCGCGCCCGACGTCTCCCACCTCACCGTCTTCCAGCGCACGGCGCCCTATATCGTCCCCCGCCGCGACGCCCCCTATTCCGAGGCGCAGAAGGGCATGTTCGCCCGCTTCCCCGAGATGCTTCAGGACTTCCGCAAGGAGCTCTTCTGGGGCAACGAAAGCCGCTTCCCCCAGCGCCTGCAGATCCCCGCCTTCCTCGCCCAGATCGAGGAGATGTCGCGCGGCCATCTCGAAGACCAGGTCGCCGACCCCGCCCTGCGCGAGAAACTGACCCCGCCCTATTCCGTCGGCTGCAAGCGCATCCTGATCTCGAACGACTACTACCCCGCCATCCAGCGCGAGAACGTGACGCTCGAGACCACCGGCATCGCCCGCGTCGACGAAACCGGCGTCGTCCTCACCGACGGCACCCATGTCGCGCTCGATATGCTGATCCTCGCCACCGGGTTCGAGGCCACCGAGTTGCCCATCGCCGAGGTCATCCACGGCAAGACGGGCCGCCTCTCGGACCAGTGGCAGGACGGCGGACAGGCTTTCGCCTGCACCACCGTGCACGGTTACCCGAACTTCTTCATGATGCTCGGCCCCAACACCGGCCTCGGCGCCGGCACGATGATCTACATGGTCGAAACCCAGATCGAATACATCCGCGGCGCGCTCGACTACCTCTTCGAAGGCGACAAGGTCATCGAACCCGACCGCGAGGCCCAGGCCGCCTACGTCAAGTCCATCCACGACCGCGCCGAACGCACGGTCTGGATCGCCGGCGGCTGCCAAAGCTGGTACCTCCACCCCCGCAGCGGCAAGCTCACCGCCATCTGGCCCGACTACATGTCGCAATTCCGCAAGGAAAACGGCACCTTCGCCACCAAGGGCTACATGGTCCGCGACGCGACCGTTCCGGCCTGACGCATATCAACCGAGGGTACCGGATCATGTTCAGCTTCAAGCAAGGCGTCACCGTCATCACCGGCGGCGGCTCTGGCATCGGGCAGGCCACGGCCATCGCCCTGGCCGCTCAAGGCGTGCCCGTCGCCGTGGCCGATATCGACGAAGCCCGCGTCGCCGCCACCGTCTCCCAGGTCACCGGGGCAGGGGGGCAGGCGCTTCCCCTCACCCTCGACGTCACTGACGAGGCCTCCGTCGACGCCGCCTTCACCAAAGCCGAAGACTGGGCCGGCCCGATCACCGGCCTCGTCAGCAGCGCCGGCATCCTCCAGGTCGCGCCAATGGCCGAAATGTCCGGCGACACCTTTTCGAAAGTGCTCGACGTCAACGTGCGCGGCAGCTTCCTCTGCGGCCGCCGCGCCGCCACGGCCATGAGCGCCAGCCGCTACGGCCGCATCGTCAGCCTCTCCTCGGTCTCGGGCTACCGCGCAGGGATCGGCCGGGCCGCCTACGGCACCTCCAAATCCGCCATCATCGGCCTCACCCGGCAATTCGCCCTCGAGTTCGGCCGGGCGGGCGTCACCGCCAACGCGGTCGCCCCGGGCCCCACCGTCACCGCCATGACCGAAGACCTCTACACCGAGGCCACCCGCGCCGCCGTCCTGCCGATGATCCCCACCGGCAAACTCGCGGGCGTCGACGACATCACCCCGGCGATCCTCTTCCTGCTCTCGGAAGACTCCCGCTATATCAACGGCATAACCCTGCCGGTCGATGGCGGCTACCTCGCCTCCGGCATGCTCCAGACCGGCGATCTCGGCGGAGGGAGCGGTTGACAGCCCCCCGCCCGAATGCTCTCGTCGCAAGACACCCGGAACCACCCATGGCCCCCGCATGACCATCCGCAAACTGCCCGATCAGCCCGGCTTCATGATCCGCCGGCTGCAACAGGTGGCCATCTCGCTTTTCCACGAAACGCTCGAGACGGCGGAAATCACCCCGGTCCAGTACACCATCCTGCAGATCCTCGCCCAGAACCGGCAACTCGACCAGACGGCCATCGCCGCGCTCGCCTATCTCGACGCCTCCACCACCGGCGACGTATTGCGCCGGCTGGAAAAGCGCGGCCTCCTCCGCCGCACCGTCAAGGAAAGCGACCGCCGCTCGCGCGTGGTGGACATCACCGAGGACGGCGCACAGCTGCTCGCCCGGCTCCGCGACCGCATCACCGAAAGCCAGCACTACCTGCTCTCGCCCCTGACCGCGCAGGAACAGTCGGATTTCCTCGACTACCTGTCCCGCATCCTCGCCTTCCACGAACCCAAGGGCGAGGCGGATTACCCCACAACCCCGTGGCAGCGCGGCGCCTGAGCCCTCACGCCTTCAGCCCGTCCTTCTCCGGCAGGCGCAGCGGCACCACCGGGATCGAGCTTTGCGCATCGACACCCCAGCGCGTCAGCACGGCATCGTAAAGCTGGATCACCCGCCCCGGCGCCTGCTCGGCCGGGGTGATCATCAGCTGCCCGCGCGACGGCAGCGACCCCCATCGCAGCAGTGCCGGCGCAAGGATCATCGGCACCCCCACCGGCAACAGCCACAGAAACAGCTCGGGCGTCAGGAACCACGCGGCAAACAGCCCGATACATCCCGCCACGATGATCCACCACGACGCGGCCACCGCCTCGGGCCATTGCAGGATGCCATCGCCCCGGTTGTTGGTGGGCCAGCCCCCGTCGCGCCGCATCAGCACCTCCAGCACCGACCGGATGGTGAACATCATCAGCACCGGCGCGGTCAGCGACGACAGCAGCAGCTCCCACAACGTCGACAGGACCACCCGCACCGGCCCGCCGAACCGCCTCGCCTCGCCCGACAGGATGGCGCGCGCCGTGACCAGCAGCTTGGGCAGGAACAGCAGTCCGAAGATGCCGATGGCCAGGCTGATCGCCATCGACGCGGCCGATTGCGGGAATTGCGGGAAGGGCCAGCCGGGCACGGGGAAGTAATCCGGCGGCGTCACCAACAGCGGCGCCGCGATCGACGCGGCGATGAATCCCATCCAGAACAGCGGCGCGATGAACGCCATCACCCCCTGTGCGAACACGAATCGCGACCACGGCTTCAGCCCGGGCGCGCCGATGATCCGCAGGTGCTGCAGGTTCCCCTGGCACCAGCGCCGGTCGCGCTTGGCGTGGTCGACGATATTCTCCGGCCCTTCCTCGAACGAGCCTTCAAGGTCGTCATCCAGCCGCACGATCCACCCGTTCCGCGCCAGCAATGCCGCCTCGACATAGTCGTGGCTCATCACGTGCCCGCCGAAGGGCGGCGCGCCCTTCAGCTCCGGCAGCCCGCAGGATTGCGCGAAGGCCCGCACGTTGACGATGGCGTTATGGCCCCAGAACGGCCCTGTCCGCCCCTGCACCATGGCAAGGCCGCGGGCAAAGACCGGCGAGAAGAAGCTGGCCGAGAACTGCATCGCCCGCCCGAAATGCGATTCCGCCCTGATGATCTTGGGCAGCGTCTGCAACAGGCCAAGCTGCGGCTCGGCCTCCATCCGGCGGATCATCGTCAGGATGGTCTCGCCTTCCATCAGCGAATCCGCGTCGAGGATCACGGCATAGTCATAGGCCGCCCCCGACGTCATGATGAAATCCTGGATGTTACCGGCCTTCTTGCCGGTGTTCTTCTCCCGCCGCCGGTAAAAGAACCGGCCCACGCCGTTGCATTCTTCCACCATCCGCCGGAACACGGCCCGCTCCTGCGCGGCAATCGCCTCGTCGCGCGTGTCCGACAGGATGGCGAAATGTATCTCCGCCGGGTCGCCGATCTCCCGCAGCGATGTCTCCATCGCGGCGATCCGGGAAAAGCTCTCGCGCGGGTTCTCGTTATAGACCGGCATCAGGATGCAGGTCCGCCCCCGGATCGGCGCATCGTCCACCCCGTCGGGCGGCCGCGCGCGCGACGTCATGCCGACAAAGGCCAGCATCGCCCCCCAGGCCAGCCACATGGTCGAGATCAGGATCAGCACCGCGCGGAACACGTCGATCCATGTCAGGCCCGTGGCCTCGCCGAATTCCAGGAAAAGGATGAACGCCCCGAGCCCGGCCAGCAGGCTCGCCAGGATCATCACCGATCTCAGCGAGTACAGCACCGCCAGTGTCCTGCGCGACGACCCCATGCCAAGGATCAGGCGCCGACGTCCATCGACGTCCGTGACTGCCCCCCGGGGCGCAGCCGCCGCAGCATCCTGTGAATGATGCCGGCCTCGGCCTCGATCGTCTGCAGCGGCATCGCCAGCGGTGCCGCAGGCAGCGTGCAGGCCTCCTCGGAAAAGCCGGAGCGGTGGAAAGGTGCACGCACCTCACCCGCGCCGACGCCGATACAGGCG
The DNA here is from genome assembly GCF_965228755.1 of Roseovarius sp. GTDB lineage: Bacteria > Pseudomonadota > Alphaproteobacteria > Rhodobacterales > Rhodobacteraceae > Roseovarius. The sequence continues at coordinate 47,535 of NZ_CBDDIG010000009.1, read as the reverse complement.
ATTGCCTCGTCTGTTGCTATTGTCCCGTAAGCCATTGAAAAAGCCATGTTTCCGTGAGTATCTGACCGTAACCCTCTACGTGCGCCGACAGCTCGATCACCTCGCCCTCGCCGATCACGTCAAGCACCAGACGCCACATATTGTTACCCGGGATACGGTGAAGAACCTGCGAAGTAATACGTGCTCCGACCGCCGAAGCGACGACCGTCAGGTCCTCAACCGCCTCCGGCGGCAAAGGTTCCATCGGCCCACCACAAAAATCGATCACGAACTTGCGCGAGCCGTCCTCGTTCTCCACGCCCGACACGCCGCCGATCCCGGCGCGTGACGCCTTGACATAGGCGAGGTCCCCTTTCTCCTCGGGCGGAAGGTCGCCCCAGTGCAACCGGTAGCGCAGGGTCATCTCCTCGCCCGCCTTCGCCGGCTGTGTCGGTACCCAGAAGGCGACGATGTTGTCGTTGATCTCGAGGTCCGAGGGGATCTCCACCAGCCGGATCGACCCGTGTCCCCAGTCGCCGATCGGCTCGACCATGCAGGACGGGCGCCGCTCGTAGAGCGCGGCCGCATCCTGGTAATGATCGAACTCCCGGTTGCGCTGGCACAGGCCGAAACTGCGCGGCGTGTCCTCCTTGAAGAAGCTCGACGCCAGCCGCGGCGGGTTCGACAGCGGCCGCCACACCCGGTGCCCGTCGGCCCGCACGATCGCCAGCCCGTCGCTGTCATGCACCGCGGGGCGGAAATCGTCGAACTTCGCCCGGTTCCGGTCGCCATACAGGAACATCGAGGTCAGCGGCGCCACGCCCAGCTGGGCGATATCCTTGCGGAAGAACAGCCGCGCCGTCACCTCCATCTGCGTGTCGCGGCCCGGCGAGATGACGAACTCGTAGGCCCCGGTCAGCGACGGGCTCTCCAGCGCCGCCCACACGGTGATCACGTCCGAGCCGGGCTGCGGCCGGCTGATCCAGAACCGGGTGAAGCGCGGAAACTCCTCCTGCACGTCCGACCCGGTATTCACCGCCAGCCCCCGCGCCGACAGGCCATAGGTCGACCCCCGGCCAAGCGCCCGGAAATACGACGCGCCCTGGAACGCGATCAGCTCGTCCATGATGTCGGGCCGGTTGATCGGGTTGTGCAGCCGGAACCCCGCCACCCCGGGAAGCGGGGCATGTTCCGGCACCTTCTCGCGTGCCGTGCGCTCGTAGACGAAATCGTCGGTGTCGAACTCCATCGGCCGGATGCGCCCGTCCGCCACCTCGAACAGGTGAACCGGCCGGTTGAACAGCCAGCCCATGTGAAAGGCGTGCAGTTCGAACCGCGTGTGGTCGATCGCGCCGAAACGCGCCCGCTCCGGCACAAAGCGGATCAGCCGGTAATCGTCGTAATTGAGCGTGTTGAGAAAGCTGTTCTCGACGGTGTTCGGCGCGTCCGCCCGCTGGGCGCCGGCGCGCATCTCCTCGACCAGCCGTTCGAAGCTGAACGCGTCGGCATCGGTATCCGGCGCCTCGGCGGCCGCCTCGTCATTCGCCTCCTGCGAGAGCGCGCCGCCCGCCGTCAGCAGCATCAGCGCCGACGAGGAAAGCAGCACACCGCGCCGCGTAAGGTGGAAAGGTTTTGTCGTCATGCGGGACCGCATCCAATTCTGATTCGAGCTCTCGCGCAGCAGCCGCGCGGGCTTTCGACTTTTGTTCGGTTTACACATTTCGCCGGGCTAAAAAACTGGTATCTCACGGCTTTCCGTCCAAACCGTGCGAATTGAGCGAAACGTGGCCGAGGCTGGCGTATACCTGCCGCCTCGCTGGGCACATATCGGCATGACGCCGCCGGAATGCCCGCCGCGCGTTACGTCCCCATGCGGAATCGGCAAGGGCTCCGGCCCGGTTTCCGGGGCCGGATTCTCTCCGCCCGCCCGCCGGCGTCACCGGTCGGGCACGGGCCCCGATGAACCAAGGGTTGCAGCGATACGCTGCGGTGAAACCGGTCTCAGCCCGCCTCGCTCACCCGGTACTCGGCCCGGTCCAGCCAGTCGGGGCAGATCTCCACCCCCCAGCCCGGTGCATCCGTCACCGTCACGTGCCCGTCGACAACCTCGTAAGGATCGTTCCGGAACAGCCCCTCCTGCCAGGGATAGTAATCCGCCCCCTCGATCGAGAACTCCAGGTACTTGCCCGCGCAGGGAATCGCCCGCAGCAGGTGCATCGTGAACAGCGTCACCAGCGACAGGTTCGCGGCGTGCGGCGTCACCGGCATCCCCGCCGCCTCGGCCATCCGCGCCACCCGCAGGGTCCGGGCAATGCCGCCGATATACAGCACGTCCGGCTGCAGCACGTCGACGATCCGCCCCTCGATCATCCCTTTCCAGTTGGCCATCATGCAATCCTGCTCGCCGCCGCAGACATCGATTTCCAGCGCCTCGGTCACCTCGCGGGTCTGCTCGAACTCCCAATAGGGGCAGGGCTCCTCGTAATGCGAAATCCCGTGATCCTGCAAAAGCCTGCCCACCTCGATCGCCTTGGCGGGCGAGTAGCAGGAATTCGCATCGGCCAGCAACGCCGGCCCGTCCCCCAGCGCCCGGCGGATGGTCGGCACGATCTCCTCCGTGCGCCCCTCCCACTCGTCACGGTCGCGGCCCACCTCGGCCCCGATCCGGAACTTGAACGCATCGAACCCGTGCGCATCGCGCAGCCGCAGGAACCGCTCCGCCTCGTCCTTCGGGGTGATGTCCCGCTTCATCGACGACGCATATGCGCGCACGCGTCCCGCGCTGCCCCCGATCAGCTCGCAGACCGGTTTGCCCTCGCGCTTGCCCCGCATGTCCCAGAGCGCGGTATCCACCCCGCCCATCGCCCGCCGCAGGTAGGAACCGGGGAACTTGTGCTCACGGTCCCGCACGATATCGAGCATCCCGTCGATATCCCCGCAATCCATACCCAGCGCATAGGGCGCCACCTGCCGGTGCAGCACCTGCGCGGTGATATCGGCGTAATAGGGCGCCACCTGCCCCCAGCCCTCGGCGCCATCCTCGGCGGTGGCCCTGACGAAACAGACGAAGCTGTCGGTGAAAGTCTCGAGTTTTTGCAGTTTCATCTGGGTCAACCGGGCCTTGGCGCTGAAGTGTCGGATTGCAGGCTGGAAAATAATTGGCCGGTCCGGTATATCCATTTCGGCAAGTTGGCCAGACCAATTGGTCCGGAGGGCCCATGAAACACGCTGCCGGGGCGCTGCTGTCGTCCATCCAGATCGACCGCAAATCGCGCAAATCCGTCAGCGTGCAGCTCTACATGGCGCTCCGCGACATCCTGCTGTCGGGCGGCCTGCCGCCCGGCGAACGCCTTCCCGCCACCCGCACGCTCGCCCGCGAACTGGGCGTCTCCCGCACCACCGTGATCGACGCCATCGACCGGCTGGTCTCCGAAGGGATGCTCGTCTCCCGCGTCGGTGCCGGCACTTTCGTCAGCGAGACGCTGGAAAACCAGCGCCCGCCCACGGCCCCGCCCGACGCCACCCATTCCGGCCCCAACCCGCGCCTCTCCTACGCCATCAGCCATGCCGAGAAGGATTACGCCACCCGCACCTGGCTCCCGCACGAGCCCCGCGCCTTCGTCACCGCGCTGCCGGCGCTCGATGCCTTCCCCATCGCCCACTGGTCGCGCCTGTCGGCCCGCCACCTGCGCGGCGCCCGCAGCGACGTGATGGGCTACGGCCAGCCCAAGGGGCTCGAGGCGCTCCGCCGCGCCATCGCCACCCATCTCAGCGCGCTGAAGGGCATCCGCTGCCACCACGAACAGATCTTCATCACCTGCGGCGCCCAGCACGCCTTCTCCCTCATCGGCCGCCTGCTGCTCAACCCCGGCGACCGCGTGTGGATGGAAAACCCCGGCGCCTCCGGTGCCCGCAACGCGCTCCTCTCCGAAGGCGCCGAACTGGTCCCCGTCGACGTCGACGAGGAAGGCATGATCGTCGCCGATGGCCTCGCCAAGGCCCCGCATTTCCGCCTCGCCTTCGTCACCCCCTCGCACCAGCAGCCGCTGGGCCACGTCATGTCCCTCTCCCGCCGGTTCGAGCTTCTGCAGGCGGCGGAAGAGGCGCAGGCGCTCATCATCGAAGACGATTACGACGGCGAATTCTACTACGGCAGCGCCGCCCAGCCCGCGCTGCGCGGCACCGACAATGCCGGCCGCGTGCTCTATGTCGGCACCTTCTCCAAGTCGCTCTTCCCGGCGCTCCGGCTGGGCTTCGTGCTGGTCCCCGAACGCATGACCGACGTGTTCGACCGGATGTTCCAGTTCTGGGCCAGTGGCCCGCCCACCGCCACCCAGGCCATCGTCGCCGATTTCATGGACGAGGGGCATTTCGCCACCCACATCCGCCTGATGCGCCGCCTCTACAAGGCCCGCTACGAGGCGCTGGTCGAGGCGGCGCAATCGCTCCCCGACTGCGTGGCGCTGCAGGACACCGCCAGCGGCTTCCACACCCCCGCCTTCATCTCCGGCGCGGTCGATGAACAGGCGCTTGTGGCCCAGGCTGCCGAAAAGGGCGTCACCCTGGCGCCGCTCTCGCGATACTGCCTTGACCCGATCGGCCGATCGGGGCTCGTATTCGGCTTCGGCAGCGTCGCCCCGGAAGACATCCACCGCGGCATCGAGGCGATCCGCGACCTGCCGGCATGGCGGGGCAAATTGGTCTGACCAATTTATCAAATTGGATATGAGGTGCGGGCCAATCCTGCCCTAGCGTTTTGACGATAACCCGCGCAGGGCGGCGCTCGCCGCATCCCGCGCGTCTGGAGGATACCGATGGCAACATCGACATCGACGGCACCGCGCCACCAAGTCTACTGGCTCGACGATGTCGGCCCGGCGCCGGACTTTTCCGGCGACCTGCCGGTATCCGTCGACGTGGTCATCGTGGGCTCCGGCTATACCGGCCTCAACGCCGCCATCCAGACGGCGCGCGGCGGCCGCTCCACCCTCGTGCTCGACGCCGACGACCCCGGCTACGGCTGCTCCACCCGCAACGGCGGCCAGATCAGCACCAGCATCAAGCCCTCGCTCGAAAAGCTCGCCGCCAAGCACGGCAAGCAGAAGGCCCGCGCCATCCGGGGCGAGGGGGCATCGGCCCTCTCGTGGATCGAGGATTTCGTCAAGACCGAAGGCATCGACTGCGATTTCCGCAAGGTCGGCCGCTTCCACGCCGCCCATTCCCCCGACGCCTACGAAACCCTCGCCTGCGACGTCGAGAAACTGCAGGCGCAGGAGGGGATCGAGTGCTTCACCGTCCCCCGCGCCGAACAGAAGCGGGAACTGGGCACCGACACCTATTACGGCGGCCTCGTCTACCCCAACCACTGCTCTCTGCACCCCGCGAAATACCACCGCGGCCTCTTGCGGCTGGCCACCGACGCCGGCGCGCAGATCCTCGGCCATTGCCGCGTCACCGGCATCGAACGGCAGGTCAACGGCTTCCGCGTCACCACCGAAAAGGGCACCGTCGAGGCGCGCGAGGTCGTGGTCGCCACCAACGGCTACACCACCGGCCTCACGCCGTGGCTGCAACGCCGGGTCATCCCCATCGGCAGCTACATCATCGCCACCGAGGAACTGCCCGAATCCCTCGTGAACGAGCTGTTCCCCACCGACCGCATCGCCAGCGACACGTTCAAGGTGCTCTACTACTACCGCGCCTCGCCCGACCGGAAACGCATCCTCTTCGGCGGCCGCGTCTCGGCGGCGGAAACCGATCCAAATATCTCCGGCCCGCGCCTGTTCGAAAGTATGTGCCGCATCTTCCCGCAACTGCGCGACCGCCAGATCACCCATTCCTGGATGGGCACCGTCGCCTACAGCTTCGACGAGCTCGCCCACACCGGCACCCATGACGGCATCCATTACGCCATGGGCTACTGCGGCTCCGGCGTGTCGATGGCCAGCTATCTCGGCATGCGCACGGGCCAGAAGATCCTCGGCCTCGCCGAGGGCGCCACCGCCTTCGACGACCTGCCGTTCCCCACGCGCCCCCTATACACCGGCAAGCCTTGGTTCCTGCCCGCCGCCGTCGCCTGGTACCGCTGGCAGGACACCCGCCAATACCGGAGGGCCGCCCACGCCTGACCGAGATGTTCGCCGGTGCGCGCCGAGCCTGCGAAAGACAACAACAACCGGCAACCGTCGCGGGAAACGCGGCATATCCAACTCTGACAGGAGGAACACCAACCATGAAACCCACACTCGCCGCACCCCTCGCGGTCGCGCTGCTGGCCTCGACCAGCGCGCTGGCCCAGGACAAGGAAATCACCGTCGCCTCGTGGGGCGGCTCCTACCAGGAGGCGCAGAGCAAGGCGCTGTTCGAACCCGCCTCCGAGGCCATGGGCATCACCGTGAAACAGGAAACCTATGGCGGCATGGCCGACGTCCGCCTCCAGGTCTCGACCGGCCAGGTCACCTTCGACCTCGTCGCCAGCGGCTCCGGCTCCGCCGCCCGCGCCGGCGCCGAGGGGCTGCTCGAACCGCTCGACTATGACGTGATCGACGTGTCGAACTTCTACGAGACGCTCTATTCCGAATACTGCGTCGGCGGCGACGTGTTCTCGGTCGTGGCGGCCTGGAACACCGACACCTATGGCGAGGACGGGCCCCAGAACTGGGCGGATTTCTTCGACACCGAGAAATTCCCCGGCACCCGCGCCTACCGCAACACCGTCTCCGGCGCGCTCGAACCCGCGCTCATGGCCGACGGCGTCCCGCCCGAGGAGGTGTACGAGGTGCTCTCTTCCGAGGAAGGCATCGAGCGCGCGCTGAACAAGATCCGCGAGCTGCGCCCCAACATCGCCGTCTACTGGTCCTCGGGCGCCCAGCACGCCCAGCTCATGAAGGATGGCGAGGTCGACATGACCACCGGCTGGAACGGCCGCTTCGACAACGCCGCCAAGGATGGCGGCAAGGTCTCCTATACCTTCAACCAGGCGCTGCTCGACTATGACTGCTTCGCCATCCCGAAGGGCGCGCCGAACAAGGATCTGGCGATGGAATTCCTCGCCGAGATTTCCAAGGCGGAATACCAGGACGACCTGCCGAAATACATCACCTACGGCCCCACCAACAAGGGCGCCTACGACACCGGCGAAATCTCCGAAGAGGTCGCGGCCTCCCTGCCGTCCTCGCCCGAGAACGCGGCCAAGCAGCTTCCCATCTCGCTCGAATGGTACGCCGAATGGGAACAGACCGCGGCCGAGATGTACCAGGAAATGCTGACCGAATAGGTCCGGCCTGACAACCGAAAGGGCGGGCGTCCATCGCGGCGCCCGCCCGCATCATCCAGCCAGAACGCCGGGGGACCACACCTTGACCACCCAAGCCACCGAAGCCCTGCCGATTTCGATCAGCAACGTCACCAAGACCTACGGCCCGGTCCACGCGCTCGACGATCTCTCGCTCGAAGTCAAAAGCGGCGAATTCCTCACCCTTCTGGGGCCCTCCGGCTCGGGCAAGACGACGCTGCTGATGGTGCTTGCGGGCTTCACCCGGCCCGATTGCGGCAGCCTGAAATTCGGCGACGACGAGGTGATCCGCAAGCCGCCCCACCTGCGCGACGTGGGCATGACCTTCCAGAGCTACGCGCTCTTCCCGCACATGACCGTGGCGGGCAACGTGGGCTACCCCCTCCGCCTGCGCAAAGTGCCCAAATCCGAGATTGCCGAGCGGGTCGAAGGCGCGCTCGAAACCGTCCAGCTCGGCGGCTACGGCGACCGCCGCATCGACCAGCTTTCCGGCGGCCAGAAACAGCGCGTCGCCGTCGCCCGCGCCATCGTCTTCGAACCGCGCATCCTGTTGATGGACGAACCGCTTTCGGCCCTCGACAAGAAACTGCGCGACCAGATGCAGATCGAACTGCGCCACCTCCACGAACAGCTCGGCATGACCACCGTCTACGTCACCCATGACCAGCGCGAGGCGCTGACCATGTCCGACCGCATCGCGGTGGTGAACCATGGCCGCATCATGCAGCTTTCCACCCCGCGCGACCTCTATGAACGCCCCGCAAACCGCTTCGTCGCCGACTTCATAGGCGAATCCACCTTCCTGCCGGTCAGCCGCACGGGATCGGACGTGCGCTACGGCGACACCGCCCTGCGCTACAGCGGCGAGTTGCCCGACACGCCCGACCTGCAGCTGATGATCCGACCCGAGCGCGTGCTCCTCTCCGACACCGGGCCCGTCGAGGGCGCCAACAACTTCACCGCCACCGCCAGCGACGTGGTCTACCAGGGCGACAGCTTCCTCCTCCACGCCCGCCTTCAGGACGGGCAACAGATCGTCATGCGCGGTGCCGTCCGCGGCGACCGGGCCACCTCGCTGCCGCATGTGGGCGATACCGTCACGCTGACCATGGCGCCCGAGGACACGGTGCTCATCGACGGGCGCGAGGTCTGAGCATGACCACCACCGCCCTCCGCCCCAACGAGGCCGGCCTCCGCGCCGACGGCCGCCTCGAACGCCTCCGCCTCTTCGGGCTCAGCTCACCGGCGATGCTGCTCATCCTGATCATCCTCGTCATCCCCGTGGGCTGGCTCTTCTACGTCTCCTTCATCGGCGCCACCGGGGAATTCTCGCTGGAAAACTACGAACGGATGATCAAGCGGAAATCCTACATCCGCATCTTCATCACCACCTTCCAGGTCAGCGTGCTGACCACGGGCCTCTGCATCCTGATCGGCTATCCTCTGGCCTATTTCATGTCGCAGCTCCCCAACCGGCTGGCCAATCTCTGCCTGATCACCGTGCTCCTGCCGTTCTGGACCTCGCTTCTCGTGCGCACCTACGCCTGGCTCGTCCTCCTTCAGAAACAGGGGCTGGTGAACCAGTGGGCCATGAATCTCGGCCTCTGGGACGAGCCGCTCAAGATCGTCCACAACATGACCGGCACCCTGATCGGCATGGTCCACATCATGCTGCCCTTCCTGATCCTGCCGGTCTACGGGGCGATGAAGGCCATCGACCGCGACTATCTCAAGGCCGCCGCCAACCTCGGCGCCAACCCGCGCCGGGCCTTCTGGACGGTGTTCTTCCCGCTCACCACGCCGGGCCTCTTCGCCGGCTCCCTCATGGTCTTCATCCTCTGCCTCGGCTTCTTCGTCACGCCGGCGGTGCTGGGCGGCGGCAAGGTCATCATGGTGTCGATGAAGATCGTCTCCAACATCGAGCTTTTCGTGAACTGGGGCGCGGCCAGCGCCATGGGCGTGGTCCTGCTGATCATGACCCTCGTGATCCTCTGGATCGCCTCCCGCTTCCTCCGCCTCGACCAGATCACCTCGGGAGGGCACTGATGGCCAGCTGGTTCAAATCCCCCGCCTCGGAAACCCAGGTCACCCACGGCCAGCGCCTCTGGCTCTATGTCTTCGCGGTCATCACCATGATCCTGCTGGTGCTGCCCACGCTGATCGTGATCCCGATGTCCTTCTCCGACAGCCAGTACCTCGAATTCCCGCCCGAACACTGGTCGACCCGCTGGTACGACAATTTCTTCGGCTCCGAGGAATGGATGCAGGCCGCCCGCACCTCGCTGCAGACGGCGGTGCTGACCATGCTGGTCGCGACGCCGGTCGGCGTCGCCGCGGCCTACGGGCTGCACACCTCCAACGTGCCCTTCGTGCGCATGGCCTTCGTGATGATGATCACCCCGATGATGGTGCCCCTCGTGCTGGTCGCCATCGGCGCCTTCTACGCCTATGTCCAGCTCAACATCCTCTACACCGTCACCGGCCTCGTGCTGGCCCATACCGTGCTGGCCCTGCCGCTCGTCGTCATCGTGTCCGGCTCGGCCCTCAAGGGCTACGACATGAGCCAGGAACAGGCCGCCCGCAGCCTCGGCGCCCCCCGCTGGAAGGCGTTCTTCACCGTCACCCTGCCGCAGATCCGCTTCGCCGTGGTCACCAGCGCGCTGCTGGCCTTCCTCACCTCCTTCGACGAGGTGGTCGTGGCCATGTTCATCTCCGGCGGCGACAACCCGACGCTCACCCGCAACATGTTCAATGCGCTCCGCGACCAGATCGACCCGACGATCGCCGCCATCTCGACCCTGATGATCTTCGTCACCACGGTGATGATGGTGCTGGCCCAGGTCTTCGGACAGCAGAGAAAGCCCTGACCACACCCCACACGCAGGACGGGGCAGGGGGCGCCGGCCTCCCGCCCCGTCCTTCCTTCCAACCACCGGAGCCCCCGATGATCGACCTCAAGACCTTCGAAAACCTCGCCAAGCAACCGCTCGGTGATTTCGCCCCCAAGCCCACCACCCTCACCGAAGGGCAGCAGGAAGCCTCCAGCCTCCTCTGGACCTCGGCCGACGGGCACACCAAGATCGGCGTCTGGGAATGCACCCCCGGCCACTTCACCGCCGACCGCACGGCGGCGGGCGAATACTGCCACATCATCTCGGGCCGGGCGACGGTCTCGGGCCCGGGCGGGCAGGGGGCAAGCCGCGACATCGGCCCCGGCGACCTGCTGATCCTGCCGCAGGGCTGGACAGGCGAATGGGTCATCCACGAACACATGCGCAAGCTCTTCGTCATCAGCGCCTCTCCCGATATCTGAACGCCCGGCACCCCCATGTCAGACCATGACTTCATCGTCGTCGGCGCCGGCTCGGCGGGCTGCGTACTGGCCAACCGCCTCAGCGAAAACGGCAAGTACACCGTCCTCCTGCTCGAAGCCGGCGGCAGCGATCTCAACTTCTGGATCTGGATGCCGATCGGCTACGGCAAGACCTTCTACCGCAAATCCGTCAACTGGATGTACCGGACCGAACCCGACCCCGGCACCGGCGGCCGCGTCTCCTACTGGCCGCGCGGCAAGGTGATGGGCGGCTCCAGCTCGATCAACGCCATGGTCTATGTCCGCGGCCAGCCCGAGGATTTCGACGAATGGCGCGACATGGGCAACCCCGGCTGGGGCTGGGACGACGTGCTGCCCTATTTCCGCAAGGCCGAAACCAACGACCGCGGCGCCGACGAATGGCGCGGCGGCGACGGTCCCCTGCATGTCTGCACCATGGACCGCGACCTCCACCCGCTCTGCGCCGATTTCATCAAGGCGGGGGAGGAACTGCAATTCCCCCATAACCGCGATTTCAACGGCGCACGGCAGGAGGGCGTCGGCACCTACCAGAACACCGCCCGTGACGGGATGCGCATGTCCACCGCCCGCGCCTATATCCGCCCGGCCCGCCACCGCCCCAACCTGCGCGTCGAAACCCATGCCCACGCGACGAAACTTCTCTTCGACGGCACCCGCGCCACCGGAATCGCCTACAGCCAGCGCGGCACGATGAAAGAGGCCCGCGCCCGCCGCGAGGTGATCGTCGCCGCCGGCGCGGTCAACTCGCCCCAGCTTCTCCAGCTCTCCGGCATCGGCCCCGGCGCCGACCTGCAGTCGCACGGCATCGAGGTGGTCCATGACAGCCCCGGCGTCGGCCAGCACCTGCAGGACCATCTCGGCATCGACTACCTCTTCCGCTCCCGCGTGCCCACGCTCAACCAGCAGCTCGGGCCATGGTACGGCAAGCTCTGGCACGGCGCCCGCTACATCCTAACAAGACGCGGCCCGCTCTCGCTCGGCGTCAACCAGGCGGGCGGCTTCGTCCGCACCCGGCCGGGCCTCGCGAAACCCAACATGCAGCTCTTCTTCTCACCCGTCAGCTACACCAAGGCCGTCCCCGGCAAGCGCGCCCTGATGAACCCCGACACCTTCCCCGGCTTCCTCCTCGGCGCCCAGCCCACGCGCCCCACCAGCCGCGGCCACATCGCCCTGCGCTCGCCCGACCCGTTCGACGTGCCGCGCATCTTCCCCAACTACCTCGCCACCGAGGAAGACATGCAGGACATGCTCGAAGGCTCCAAGCTCATGCGCCGCTTCGCCGAAACCCCGGCCTTCCGGCGCATCATCGAGGCCGAAATCGCCCCCGGCCCGGAGGTGCAAACCGACGAGGAGCTCATCGACGACATCCGCGCCCGCGCCGGCACCGTCTTCCACCCGGTCAGCACCTGCCGCATGGGCCCCGACCCCGCCACCGACGTGGTCGACGCCCGCCTGAAGGTCCACGGCATCACCGGCCTCCGCGTCGCCGACGCCTCTGTCTTCCCGACGCTCACCTCCGGCAACACCAACGCGCCGGTGGTGATGCTGGGCGAGAAGGCCGCGGATATGGTGCTCGCGGATCAGGGGTAAGGGCAGGGGGGAGAGGCTAGCCCCCGCGCGGAACAAAGGGCTTCAGCCCGCCGCGCATCGTCGGGCCGCCCCGACGGCACGGCGATTTGTCAGGTGAAGTGCCACGCTGGAGGGTTGGATGTACGTCGCAACCATAAAGCGGCAGCTACCCCCGTCGGCTCGCCGCACCACGGCCCGCCGACGCGCGGCTCCTCACCGTCAGGAAAGATGGCTCCCTCCAACAAACCGTGAGGGTTCAGTTCAACCTTTGCCGAGCACACCGACCCGAAAGTTCACGCAATCTTCGGCACCGGCAAGAACATCCTCACCCACCCCGTCCACCGGACGAAGAACCAGCCGCATCCGGTTGCCGTCGCCCTTGGCGAAGTTAAACAGGAAATATGCGCGAGCGTCATGATCGACGAGGATCGCCGCTCCTGCCTCGCCATCCGTCTCGAAGCCGGGCCGGTGAAACTGTCGGATACCCCGATCGGGCAAGTCGTCGCAAACCGGCCGGACGACGAAGGAGAGGTACAGCGCTTCGACGATTTCTTCCCACTCGTCGTAAGCGTCGTCATAACCGGTCTCAATCCCGGCAGCGTCGGCCAGCGGCACGATCGCTTCAAGGGCTTCGAGGCACAGTTCTACGTGCCGCCTGAGGTCGATTGCTTCACTCATGCCCATCCCGATGCGTGCGGTACGGGGGCAGTCTAGATGCTGTCCCCGGCATTGCAACGCCCGCTCCGCAGTGCGCTCGTTCGTTTCCGGCTAAAACCTCACCTATCCACGAAGTCCCCGCGCGGAATCCAGGGCGAAGCCCGCCGCGCATCGTCCGCTGGCCGGCAGGCGATTGCCTGCAATCGCCGAGAGGTGGGCCGTCCTGACGGCACGGCGATTTGGCAGCCTTAGTGCCACGCTCCCATGATGGACGTACTCGGCAGCCATAAAGCGGCAGCTACCCCCGTCGGCTCGCCGCACCACGGCCCGCCGATGCGCGGCTCCTCACCGTCGGGAGACATCGCGCGCTCCCAAACACTCCACCGCTTCGCGCAAGCAGAACCCTACTGCGGCACCGAGATCGTCATCCCCGCCTGTTCCGCAACCTTCAGGACCGCCCCCAGGTCCGGCTCCGACGGCGTTGGCAATGTCGTCTGGTCCTCCGGAAGCGGCCTGCCGATGCCGGTGAAGAAGGCTTTGTGCATATGCCCGGGAGCATTCAGGATGAGCAGCCGCGCCGGGCCGTCGCCAATGGCCTGGAACGCGTGGGTCTCGCCGTCGGGCACCGCAACGAAATCACCCGGCCCCGCGACCCTGTCCGTTCCGCCGATGTTGAAGGCAACCTGTCCGTCAATGATGAAGAACCCCTCCGTCTCACCGGCATGATGGTTGGGCGGCGCACCGGCCCCCACGGGCACGAGGCACTCGACGAGACAGTACTTCCCGTCGGTCTCTTCCGGAAAGGCATGGAATTTCAGCAGAATATTCAAGACATCATAGGTGCGCGGTTGCGGTGCCATGTCGACAATCCTTGTTTGCAGCAATATCGAATTCATGATACACATGTCTCAAAATAAGACAATAGTCTCACGAACGGCAAGCCACGGAATCCGCAATGCCCAAGACCAAAGGCCGATCCGCACAACGCGCGCGCACGCGACAGGCCATCCTGGACGGGGCCCGTAAACTGCTGTCGGAAGGCAAACCCGTGACCGTCGCCGCCGCCGCCGCCGAAACCGGCATCTCCAAGGCCACCAGCTACCGCTATTTTTCCGACGCCGACCTCCTCGTGGCAGAAGCCGTGCTCGACATCGCGGTCAAGCCCTACGAGGCCGTCGTCAGCGGCGCCCCGGACCTGCGCGGCAAGCTCAAGGCGATCTGCCTGTACTTCCTCGATCTCGCGCTCGAGAACGAACCCGAGTTCCGGCAGTTCCTCGCCGCGTCGATGCGCGCATGGTCCGCCGAAAGCAGGGTGGCCGCGCGGGGCGGTCGCCGCGTCGCCATGTTCCACCGCGCGCTCTCGGAACATGACACCGGGCTGAGGGACGACCAGAAGGAAACGCTCGTCTGCGCCCTGTCGGCCTCGACCGGAATGGAAGCCTTGATCGCGTTGATCGACGTCGCCGGCGCCTCCCCCGACCAGGCCCGGGAGGTGGTCGCGTTCATGGTCGATGCCATGCTCGACCGAGTGCTCTGACGGCCTGCCCTGACGGTCGGGCGACCTGCCACCGTGGGTGTTGCGCCACCCCCCAGATATCGCGTGTTGCGCGCGGGACGCCACATCAACCCTCGCCGTCACAGACCCCGAAACCGACGCGATACCGACGAAATACCGACGTGATACCGACGTCGAAATCCCTTCGAAACAAAGCCGTTAACCAACGAATCGCCGCCCCTCAATACCGCGTCCGGAACAGCCCCCGTTTCTCGTAGACCTCCGCCGCCTCTTCCACGAGCCCGGCCAGCGCCTCCGCTCCATACTCCTCCCGAAGCCCCTGCGCCGCCTGCAAAAGCGCCTCCTTCGACGGCGCCCGCCCCGGCCGCAGCAGCTCGTAGACCTCCATCACCACCGCCTGCGGCACCCGCGTCATCTCCGCCGCCCGCTCGAAATTCCGCCCCAGCGCCGCCCGCCCGGCATCCCGCGCAATCTCCGCCTGCCGCCTCAACGCCTCCGCCGTGATCCGCAGGTCTTCCATCTGCAACTCACCGCTCAGTACCGCCTCGATGGTCAGCGCATCCAGCGCCTTGCCACGATGGCCCGTCACCCGCTCGGGGCAGGTCTCGGCCAGCGGATAATCCTTCACGCCCAGTGGTTTATCCCCCATCGGCCCCCTCCGCGAAATCGATCTCCAACGCCTCGGGCGAGGCGTTGTTCTCGCACATCTTCGTCTCGATCGCATAGGTCAGCGCCACCCGCGCATGGAACCTTGCCCCCAGCGCCTCGCCCTGCGTCGGCACCACCACCGGCGCCGGCAAATCGCCCTTCGCATAGCCCGCCGCGTTCTCCCCCAGCGCCCGGTAATGCGCCAGCGTCGTCACCGGCGCGTTCGAGAAAAGCTCGAGGTTGTTATGCGGCAGCCGGTCCTTCTGATGGATCACCGCCGTCCCCTTCGACTGGATGCCGATCCCGATGCCCGACCCCGACAGCCGCGCCGCGCTCAGCCCCAGGAAAGACGTATCCGCCGTATGCCGGATCCGCAGCACCCGCATCCGCCCGCCACCGGCCTCGATTCCGTCCCTCAACGCCCGCAGCACCGCGCTCAGCGGATGCCCGGCCAGCGTCCGGAAAATCTTCGTGCCAAATCCGGGGCTTACGCCCACCACCACCTCGCCCGGATCGTCGCCGCGCTCCGCCGGCCCCATCGTCCGATACTCCACCGCGCGCGCCTCTCCGGCCTCGCTCGCCGCCTCCCGCCGCAGCACCTCTTCGCGGTCCAGCACGTTCCGTATCGCCGCCAGCTCCGCCCGCCGCGCCTCGCTCACCCGATAGCCGGTGCCGGGGCCGGTATAGTCATTCGGATCGTTGATCGCGCTGATCACATGCCCGTCGCGAATGATCGCCGAAGTCTGCAAATAATCCCCCGACACCCTAAGTTTCACGAGGAAAAGCAGGTTCTCCGCCTCCTCCCGAAACCCGCCACCATACAGCGAGCGGATCACGTCGATCACCGTGATCCCCCGGCTGCTGATCCGGTCGCTGATCACCGCCACGTCGCGCGGCGCGAAACTCTCCGTGTCGTTCGACCCAGACGCCACCGCCACCGAACGCTTCATCACCTCCGTCGGCTCCGCCAGCCCCAGGTCCTTCAGCACATGGCTCAGCGCATCCACCGCCCGCCGCCGCAGACCGAGCGCGCTGGCATCCTCGATCGGGGTCAGGCCCCCATCCGCCTCGAAATCCCGTTGCAGAACAAGGAATTCCTCCAGCTCCTCGCCGTTGAACGAGGACGGGTTGAACGAATTGTCGTATTTCAGGATACTTCCGAACCCCGAACAGATCAGGTCCGACCCCCCGATCAGGAAGGGCAACACCTTCGCCGCCACCCGCATCTCGGATTCCGAGTGCCGCGCATCGTTGCCCGATGCACATTCAAGGTCCAGCCACACCGCCAGCAGGTTCTCCGCCCAGATCTCCCGCACGCCGCCGGGGATGGAGGACGCCAGCGGCGCCCCGTCGATCCCGCCGTTCTGCGTCCCTTGCGAGCCCATGCCCCGCTGCAGGCACAGGCACCGCGCCTCCAGATACAGAAGCGATTTCGCCTCGTGATACCCCATCAGCAATTCCGACGCCGCCCCCGAGGTACAGCGCATCTTGATCCCCCGCGAGGCATAGGCGGCGGCCAGCCACGCCTTCGACCACGGCGTATCGTCCCCGTCGACAAAGGCGCTTTCCGTGCCATAGACCGATACCGTCTCGGCATAGGAGGTGAAACCGGCCATGCCGATCTCCAGCTCCTCGGCCTCCTCGCTCGAGCACTGGAACAGCGTTCCCGCCCGCCCCACGACCGAGCCCACGCAACAGGCCAGCGCGTTCGACCACGAGTTCCGCGCCACCCGCATCGTCGTCTCGATCTCGTCGAACCCCAGCGCCACGGCAATCGCCGCATCCGCCGCAAGCTGCAGGGGATCATCCTTGGCATTGGTCACATGTGCCTGGTTTCCCGGCGTTTTCCGCGCCCGCATCTTGGAATAGGCAAAGGCGATCTCCATCGCGTTGAGCTGCGCCACCGCCTCGGCCAGCTTCGCCGGCGTCAAGCCCCGCGCCAGCCGCACCAGCTCCTCGCGCGGCACGTTCATGTCCACCAGCATCCGCGCCAGCCGCTCCGACGGGATGGCCATCGCCTCCTCCGCCACGTCCATGTCGAGGTGATGCGCGGCAATGAAGGCGTCGATCATGTCGAACTCGGCCGCCGGGATCCCGTCCATCGACGCGACCCGCCCGTTCCCGACCGTCAGGCCGGGCTTGGGGTCGGCGGCCCCGGCAAAGGCGGAAAACCCGTTCTCAGGGTCCTCTACCGCGAACTGGTCATGCCGCAGCGGGCGCGCGTCCCAGTCGTCGAACCGTTTCCAGCGGTTGGCGTCGTAGCTGTTGCTCATCGTCCGCGGCACCTCCCTGTGCCTTAAGAAATCGTTCAGCCGGCGATTATATCCGCCTCGGCCTGACGGATCGCATCCCACAGCGGCGGCGGCGGGCGTTCATCGGTGATCAGCGTCACGCCGGGCTGCCAGTCGATGATTCGCTGCAGCGACCGGTGCCCGAACTTCGACGCATCGGCCAGGATCAGCGCCTCGTCCGCCGCCTCGATCATTGCAGAGTAGACCTGACCGGCGTGCAGCAGCGCCTCGCTCATCCCCTCTTCGTCGACGCCCGAGGCGCCGGTCACCGCGATCGGGGTGCGGAACTGCTTGATGCACTTGATCGTCTCGGCGCCATAGACCAGCCCCTCGCGCGGCTCGACCACGCCGGGCAGCGACATCACCTGGATCAGCGGGTTGACCGAAAGCTCGGTCGCGATGCTGAAAGCCGGGGTCAGCACGGTCAGCTGCCGGTCGATCCCCCGCAGCGCCCGCGCGAAATGCAGCGTCGTCGCCCCGCCGCCGATGAACAGGCTTCCGGCATCGCCCACCCGCTCCAGCGCGCGCTGGGCGATCTGCTCGCGCTCCTTGACGTGAAGCTGCAACCGCTCGGCCAGCGCCGGCTCGAACGTCTTGGTGCGCACGGCGCCGCCATAGGTCCGCTTGATCCGCCCGGTCTCGTCCAGCTCGCTCAGGTCGCGCCGCACCGTCTCGCTCGACACGCCCAGTTCTTCTGCAAGCTCCGCCACCCGGATCGAGGGGTTCACCTCGAGGATGCTGAGAATCTGGTCATGTCTTTGTGTTTTCTTAGACATTTCGCGGTCGGCGCCCTGCTGAATTGCACGCAATATACGGGAGTTGCCTCAAAAATCTAAGGTAAAATGACCGAAGTCGGTCAAAAAATGTTGTGACACGTTAATTTCCTGCTAATCTCCGGGTGATCTGCAAAGGGGAATCGCGTGTTCAACTACGGTTACTTCTCCTTCGACTCGAAGGAAGATCTCCTGAAAAAGGCCGCGGAATACTGGAATCCCGGCAAGGTCAGCTTCTGGACAGAGGCCGGCACGCCGATGGTCATCGACCGTCGCGAGGGGTATTTCCTCTACGACATGTCCGGCAAGCGCCTGATCGACCTGCACCTCAACGGCGGCACCTACAATTTCGGCCACCGCCACCCGGAACTGGTCGAGGTGCTGAAATCCGGGCTCGACTATTTCGACATGGGCAACCACTGGTTCCCCTCCGTCGCCCGCGCGGCCTTTGCCGAGAAGCTGGTGAACACCGCGCCCCACATGAAGTACGCGATCTTCGGGTCGGGCGGCGCCGAGGCGGTGGAAATCGCCTTGAAAACAGCGCGTTACGCCACCAAGCGGCGCAAGATCGTCTCGATCATCAAGGGCTATCACGGCCATTCCGGCCTCTCCGTCGCCACCGGCGATGAACGCTTCTCCAAGATCTTCCTCTCGGACAAGCCCGACGAGTTCCTGCAGGTCCCCTTCAACGACATCGACGCGCTCGAACAGGTGCTCAAGAACCGCGACGTCGCCGGCTTCATCGTCGAAACCATCCCCGCCACTTACGGCTTCCCTATGCCCGATGACGGCTACCTCAAGGCCTGCCAGGACCTCTGCCGCAAGTACGGCACCAAGTTCATCGCCGACGAGGTCCAGACCGGCCTGATGCGCACCGGCGTCATGTGGGGCTGGCAGGGCTACGGCGTCACCCCCGACATGTTCGTTTGTGGCAAGGGGCTGGGCGGCGGCATCTACCCGATCAGCGCCTGCCTCACGACCGAGGAATGCGGCCAGTGGCTGGTCGAGGACGGCGCGGCCCATATCAGCACCTCCGGCGGTGCCGAACTCGGCTGCCTCGTCGGCCATCACGTGATGGAGATGCTGCAACGCCCCGAGGTCGTCTCGAACGTCCATTTCGTCGCCGAGTTCTTCTCGCAGGCCATGGCCGAGATGATGGAACGCCACAGCGACATCTTCGTCGGCGTCCGCCAGCGCGGCGTGGTGCTGGGGCTGGAATTCGACCACCCCGAGGGCGCCGTCGCCGTCTCCCGCGCGCTTTATGAAAACGGCGTCTGGGCGATCTTCTCCTCGCTCGACAAGCGGGTGCTGCAATTCAAGCCCGGCGTCGTGCTCGACGTCGACACCTGCCAGGAAATCATGGACCGGTTCGACGCCGCCATGCCCCGCGCCCGGCAACTTCTCAAGACCATGAGGCGCGCGGCATGACCGAACACGCGACGTTTGACGCCCCCCGCCTCGCGGTCCCCGACAGGGAGCTCTCCCGCGCCCGCATGAAGGTGGGCCGCGCCGCCTGGGCCGCCCGCTACTACAAGGATTTCAGCCGCGAGGCGGTGCTGGCCATCGCCGAGGCCGTGGCAAAAGCCGGCCACGACAAGGCCGCGCAATTCGCCGATGAAGCGGTGTCGGAAACCGGCTTCGGCGTGGTCGAACACAAGACCATCAAGAACAAGCTCTGCACCCACGAGCTGCTCGACTACTACCGCGACCTCGACCTCGTCACCCCCCGCGTGAACGAGGACGCCAAGATCATCGAACTGCCCAAACCCGCGGGCGTGGTCTTTGCGCTGGCGCCAGCCACCAACCCGGTTGCCACCGTGTATTACAAGGCGATGCTGGCCATCCTCAGCCGCAACGCCATCGTCCTCAGCCCGCACCCGGCGGCGAAAACCGTCTCCGCCGCCGCCGCCCGGCATCTCGCACAGGCGGCAGAAGCGGCGGGCGCCCCCGCGGGCCTCATCCAATGCGTCGAGGATCCCTCGATCCCGCTGGTGCAGGACATCATGAGTTCCGACCGCATCAACGTCATCCTCGCCACCGGCGGCACCGCCATGGTCCGCGCGGCCTATTCCTCGGGCAACCCGGCGATGGGCGTGGGGCCGGGCAACGCGGTCGCCTATATCGACCCCTCCGCCAAGGTCGACGCCGCCGCCCGCTGCCTTGTCGAAAGCAAGGCCTTCGACAACTCGGTGCTCTGCACCAACGAAAGCGTGGCCCTGACCCTCGAATCCAACCGCGGCAACATGGAACGCGCCCTGCGCTCGGCGGGAGCGCATGTCTGCAACGAGGCCGACACCGACCGCCTGCGCGATTATCTCTTTACCGACAAGGGCTTCAACCTCGAAGCCATCGGCAAAAGCGCCACCTGGATCGCTGAACGCGCGGGCCTGCGCGTCAACCCCTCTACCAAGGTGCTCGTGCCGGTTGTCGCCACCCCGGGGCAGGATGACCTCTTTTTCCGCGAAAAGCTCTGCCCGGTGCTGACCCTGACGGCGGCCACCGATTTCCAGCAGGCGCTGACTTTCGCCAAGCACACCGCGCGCCGCGGGGCAGGGCACTCCGCCGCCTTCCATGGCGAGGACAGTGACCGCCTCGTCGCCTTCTCCCAGGGCGTCCCGGTCTACCGCGTCGTCGTCAACGCCCCCTGTTCGCAAGGCGCGGCGGGCTTCGCCACCCACCTGCCGCCCTCCTTCACCATCGGCACGGGCTTCGCCGGCCGCTCCTCCATCGGCGAGAATCTCGGGCCACAGCACCTCGTGCAATGGACCCGCATCGCCTATGCCAAGGACCTGCCCGCCAACCTCGCCGGCATCGACCTCTCGGCCGTCTCCTC
Source organism: Roseovarius sp. (assembly GCF_965228755.1). Classification (GTDB taxonomy): domain Bacteria; phylum Pseudomonadota; class Alphaproteobacteria; order Rhodobacterales; family Rhodobacteraceae; genus Roseovarius. The sequence goes on along the minus strand of NZ_CBDDIG010000009.1, from coordinate 26,620 downwards.
CGGCCGCGCGGCCCCCAAACCCGCCGCCCCGCCGCCCGAACCGGCCCAATCCTCCGGCGATGTCAGCCGCGACGAACTCCGCCGCCTGATCCTCGAAGAACTCCGCAGCCTGAAGGGGGGCGAGGCATGACCGAACTCCGCGCCTCGATCTTCATCGACCAGCTTCAGCCGCAGACGCTGGCCTACATCTCCACCTGGATGCGCGGCACCCTGCCGCGCCTGCGCATGGCCGCCCAGATCGTCGAGATCGCGCCGGGGCTGGATGTCGAGGCCCTGACCGACACCGTGCTCAAAAGCGCCGATGTCCACGCGGGCCTCCTGGTGGTCGAACGCCAGTTCGGCACGCTGCAATTCCACTCCCGCTCGACGGCAGAGGTCCATTCCGGCGCCGCCGCCATCCTCGAGGCGCTGGGCAAGACGGCCAACGACGTCGCCCCGCCCAAGATTCTCGCCTCCAAGCTCGTCACCAATGTCGACGACCAGCACGCGTTCCTGATGAACCGCAACAAGCTGGGCTCGATGGTGCTGGGCGGCGATAGCATCTACCTGCTCGAATGCCAGTCGGCGGCCTATGCCATCCTCGCCTGCAACGAGGCCGAGAAGGAAGCCGACGTCAAGCTCATCGACATGCGGATGATCGGCGCCAACGGCCGGCTCTACCTTGCCGGCACCGAGGCCGACGTGCGCAACGCCAGAAACGCGGCCGAAGGCGCGTTACGTGATGCAGGAGCGTCGTGATGTCAGCCCTCCGGGACGAGATTCGCGCCATCCTGCGCGAGGAAATCGCTGCGCTGCGGTCCGAGGCGGGGCAGGGCGCGCCGGCCACGGAACAGGTGCGCATCACCTCGGGCGCCGACCTGACGCGCTTTGCCCAGGATCTCCTGCAACGCGCCTCCGAGCCGGGCTTCGCCGAGCGTGTGGCGCGGGGCGAGCTGGTCTTCGAACTGACCACGCCCACCCGCGCACCATCGGCCCCTTCCATGCCAATGGTCACCGGCCCGGCCCGCAAGGCCCCCGAGCGGCTGGAAAAATCACTGATCACCGAGCGCGACATCAACGCGCTCGCCCCCTCCGCCCGCAGCCTGCGCATCGGGCCGGCCAGCCGGCTCACCCCGCTCGCGCGGGACGAGGCGCGCCGCCGTGGCATCCGGATCGAAAGGGATAAGACATGATACAAGGCCGTGTCATCGGAAAGGTCTGGTCGACCCGCCGCGTGCCCTCGCTGCCGCGCGGGGCGCTGCTCGAGGTCGAGACCGACGGCGGTTCCAAGCTGATCGCCTTCGACCCGCTGGGCTGCGACACGGGCGAAACCGTGCTGGTCACCCAGGGCTCGGTCGCCGCCGGCTATTTCCAGGGCCAGACCGTGCCCGTGGACGCGCTGATCATCGGCTCAATCGACGAAACGAAGTAACAGTCAACCATGAAGGAACACACCCATGGCTAATCTCGCAATCGGAATGATCGAAACCAAAGGCTACGTGCCCGCGCTTTCCGCGGCCGACGCCATGGTCAAGGCCGCGAACGTCGAAATCGTCGCCCGCAACGAAGTCGGCGGCGGTCTCGTCTCCGTCGTCGTCAAGGGCGACGTGGGCGCCGTCAAGGCCGCGACCGAAGCCGGCGCCGAAGCCGCAAGCCAGGTCGGCGAAGTCACCGCGGTCCACGTCATCCCGCGCCCGCATGCCGATCTCGGCAAGCATTTCTCGGCCGCGGCCGTCTCCAAGTAACCGCACCACCGCAGGGGGACCGGACCGGATCATGACAGAGCTTCGCGTATATCTTCCGATCGAAGATCTGCAGCCGCAATTCGCGGCCTATCTCTCCTCCCCCCTGCGGGCGCGGGCCTACCCGCCCTTCCGCGGCCAGAACTCGCTGATCATCGAGGTGGCCCCGGCGCTCAGCATCCACCGCATCGCCGACCTCGCGCTCAAGGAAGCGCCGGACATGGAGCCGGGCATCCTCTTCACCGAGCGCCAGTTCGGCCTGCTGGAGCTGCACGCCGACGACATGAAAGACCTCGACGCCGCCGGCAAGGCGATCCTCAAGGGCATCGGCGCCAAGGCCACCGACCAGCTTGCGCCGAAGATCCTCTACCACGACATCATCGAGGATCTCTCCGACCAGCATGCGATCATCCTCAACCGCTCGCGCGACGGCTCGATCCTGGTGCCGGGCGTGGCGCTCCTGATCTACGAGATGACGCCGGCGCTTTTCGCCTGCGTTGCCGCCAACGAGGCCGAGAAGGCCGCACCCCAGGCCGTGATCAACGATGTTCAAATGATGGGCGCCACGGGGCGGATTTTCATGTCCGGCACCCTCGAGGACATGCAAACGGCTAGAGATAAAATCACTCAGACGCTAGAAAAAATAAAAGGCCGCTCCGCCTGAACGGGGCGCAATATAACCAAACCAACCAACCGGAGGTAACTGAATATGACCAACAGATTTTCCAGAAGACAGTTCATGGGCCGCTCTGCCGTCCTGGCAGGCCTCGCAGCCGCGGGCCCGCTGAGCCCGGCATTCGCCGCCCGCAGTGACCGGATGAACATCCTGTGCTGGGAAGGCTACAACTCCGACGAGGTGCTCGGGCCGTTCCGCGACGCGCACCCCGATGCCACCATCCGCGCCGAAAGCGGCACATCCGACCCGGACATGATCAACAAGCTCCGCGCCGGGGAAACCTCGGTCTGGGACCTGATCAACGTCAACCAGCCCTGGGCGCGCGACCGGCTCTATCCCGAGGGGCTGATCAAGCCGCTCAACAAGGACCGCTTCATGCCGTATTTCGACAAGATGTTGCCGTCCTTCAAGAACCCGCCCTACGAGCTGTCCTTTGCCGACGATGGCGAGCTGATCGGCATGCCCCAGCGCTACGGCCCGTTCAGCTTCGTGGTGAACACCGATGTCATCAGCCAGGACATGGCCGAAGACCAGGGCTGGAACCTGTTCCTCGACCCGGAAATGCAGGGCCGCTACGGCGTTCTGACCTACGACAACTGGAACGTCATGCACATGTGCCTGACCGCCGGCCTCAACCCGTTCGAACCGATCGAGGGCGAGGATGTCGAGAAGTTCCGCGAAACCGCCAAGACCATCTTCGGCGGCGCCAAGCTGATGACCGACGATCTGGTGGCGATGAACACCGCGCTCATCAACGGCGAGATCGACGCCTACTTCACCGGCGGCACCTACACCGCATCGCCGGCGCGCTATGACGGCGCCACCAACGTGCGCGGCATCACGCCCCGCTCGGGCCCGGTCGACGGCAAGGGCGGCGTGGTCTGGATCGAGCTGACCTCGCTGGTCAACAACCCCGATCCCAGCGACCTGGCGCAGGAATTCCTCGAATTCGTGCAGCAGCCGGAAATCTCCAAGGCCGTCGCTTTCACCGAGGGCACCTACAACCCGGTCAGCCAGATGGGCGACGAGGCGGTGATGGCGCTGTTCGACGAGGAAGAGCTGGACGCGATCCAGATGGACACCCTCGCCGAGGAGATGGAGCGCTCGCTCGACTACCAGGTCGTCGCCTCCTACGACACGCTGATCGACATCTACACCGAAGAACGTCGGTCGTGATCCGGCCGGTCCCGGCGCCACCCGCGCCGGGGCCATCCGCCAGAATTTCCAGTTTCCAAGGGTAGAGCATGGATTCCTCGCCATTCCTGCGCCTGCGCGGCGTCGTGAAATCATTCGGAACGTTCACCGCACTCGACCGGATCGACCTCGATATCAACGAGGGCGAATTCTTCACGATCGTCGGCCCCTCGGGCAGCGGCAAGTCGACCCTGATCCGCCTGCTGGTGGGGATGGACGACCTGACCGGCGGCGAAATCCGCCTGCGCGACAAGCGCATCGACCAGACGCCGGCCAACCTGCGGCCGACCTGCATGGTGTTCCAGTCGCTGGCGCTCTTCCCGCACATGACCGTGGGCCAGAACATCGAGTTTCCGCTGAAGCTCCGCAAGGAGGCGCCCGACCGCCGCAAGGCCCGCGCCCTCGAACTGCTCGACCTCCTGCGCCTGCCGCAAAGCTATTACGACAAGCGCATCTCGCAATGCTCCGGCGGCGAGAAACAGCGCGTGGCACTGGCCCGTGCGCTGGCCTTCGACCCCGAGATTCTGTTCTTCGACGAACCCCTCTCGGCGCTCGACTACCGCCTGCGCAAGACCCTCGAGAAAGAGCTGAAAGACCTGCACGCCCGCACCGGCAAGACCTTCGTCTACATCACCCACTCGCTGGAAGAGGCGATGGTCATGTCCGACCGTATCGCCATCATGAAGGAAGGCCGGATCGAGCAGATCTCCGAAGCCGACGAGATCTACGGCGCCCCGGTCAGCCGCTTCGTGGCCGAGTTCATGGGCGAGGTGAACCTCTTCGGCGTCACCGCCGCCGGCGACGGCACCGTCACCAGCGACGTGCTCACCGTCCGCCCCGGCGCCACGCTGGCCAAGGCGCCCTCGGGCGCACGCGGCCTCCTGATGGTCCGCCCCGAATACGTCCGCTTCGCCGATGACGGCGCGGGTTTCGACTTCACCCTCACCGGAACCCTGCACGGCGAGTACGCGCTCGGCTCCCGCATCCAGTACGAGATCGAGACCGCCGCCGGCATGGTCACCGTCGAGAAGCTGCGCGAGGACCGCCGCGCCGTCGCCGAGGGCGAACAGCTCACCGTCGGCTTCAACGCCGCCAACACCCATTTCATCGACGAGGCCGCATGAAGACCCTCGACCGCAGACTGGGGCTCCTGTCGGCCCTGCCGGTGACCCTGCTGATGGTGCTGGCCTTCCTCGCGCCACTGGTCGTGGTGGCGATCTTCTCGATCATGCCGCCCAAGGTCTTCTCGCTGGCCAACACGCCCGATTTCTCGGCCTACGCGGTGTTCTTCAAGCAGGGCTACTACAAGTCGCTCCTGTGGTCGCTCGGCATGGCGCTGGCTTCCACCGTCATCCTGCTGATCGTCTGCTGGCCGCTCGCCTACGCCATGGCCAAGATCTTCAAGCGCTTCACCATCGTGCTGACCATCGCCATCGTCATGAGCCTGTTCGTCTCGGAAAACATCCGCCTCTTCGGCTGGGTGCTGACCCTGATGAAGGGCGGGCTGATCGAGGGGCATTTCCGCGCCCTCACGGGCATCGGCTTCGACAGCCCGCTCTACGGCGTGCCGATCATCGTCTTCGGCCTCGTCTACGTCTACCTGCCCTTCATGCTCTTCCCGCTGGCACAGGGCATATCCATGGTCCCCGATGACACAAGGCAGGCCGCCTACGACCTCGGCGCCACCCGCTGGCAGGTGCTCTGGCAGATCGAGATCCCGCTCGCCGCCCCCGGCATCGTCGTGGGCTCCCTGCTCAGCTTCGTGCTGGCGGCCGGGGCGCTGGCGGAATCGAAGATCCTCGGCGGGCAGGCGGTCATCGCCATCGCCGACGACATCGAAACCGCCTTCACCTTCGGCCAGAACTGGCCGCTCGGCTCGGCGCTCTCGATGATCCTCATCGTCATCATCGGCACGCTGGCGCTGTTCGGCGTCTCCAAGGTCGATCTCGACGCCATCATGGGAAGGAAACGCTGATGAACCCCAGCCGCCTGACCCGGACCGTCCTGTTCATCTACGGCATTCTGATGATTGTCTTCCTCTACCTGCCGCTCGTGTCGGTGGGCTTCGCCTCTGTGTCGCGGGCGCGCTACCTCAGCTTCCCGATCAAACGCTACTCGACCAAGTGGTACGGCGAGGCGCTGGAAAGCAGCACGGTCAGCGAGCTGCTCCTGACCTCGCTGTCGGTCGCGCTGCTGGTCACCGTGATCGCGCTTGTCTTCGCCTTCTTCGGCGCGCTGGCCTTCGCCCGTTACCAGTGGCGCTTCCGGAACACCTTCCAGAAGCTCATCCTGCTGCCGATCTTCTTCCCGCAGACGGTACTGGGGCTGGCGCTGCTGATGTGGTTCAACTCGCTGGGCATCATTCCCACCTGGAAGACCGCCGTCGTCGCCCACCTCGTCTGGATCACGCCGATCGCCACGCTGATCGTCGCCATTCGCGCCTACAGCTTCGACCCCGCGCTCGAGGAAGCGGCCCGCGACATGGGCGCCGGTACCTTCACCGTCCTGCGCGAGATCACCCTGCCGCTGCTCATGCCCGGCATCGTCTCGGCCGGCCTCTTCGCCTTCCTGCTCAGCTGGGGCAACTTCCCGCTGTCGCTCTTCACCACGGGGGCCGACTCGACCCTGCCGGAATGGCTCTATGCCAAGATGGTCTCGGGCTATTCGCCGCTGGTGCCCACGCTTGGCATCATGTCGGTCGTCGGTTCCTTCCTGCTGATCCTCTTCGCGGTCGCGGTGGTCTGGCTGATGCGGGCAAACAAAGAGGCCAGAACGGCCCAGGACTAAAAACCAGAGAACACACCAACACGGAGGAAAAACCATGCTTACGTCACTCAAGGGCAAAAGCGTCATCGTCACCGGCGGCTCCAAGGGCATCGGCCGCGGCATCGCCACGGTCTTCGCGCGCCAGGGCGCCAAGGTCACCCTCGCCGCCCGGAACGAGGCCGACCTGAAGAAGGCGGCAAGCGAGATCGAGGGCCACGTGCGCTACGAGGTCTGCGACGTCTCCGACTGGGACTCGGTCAAGAAGATGATCGACAGCACCGCCGAGGCCCAGGGCGGCCTGCACGTGCTCTGCGCCAATGCCGGCGCCTTCCCGCAGACCAAGATGGTCGACATGGACCCCTCCGAATGGGACCAGGTGATGGCCACCAACCTGCGCTCCTCCTTCCTCTGCGTGAAGGCGGCGATCCCGCATTTCGAGAAGGCCGGCAAGGGCCGTGTCGTCATCACCTCCTCGATCACCGGGCCCCACACCGGCTTCCCCGGCTGGTCGCATTACGGCGCCTCCAAGTCCGGCCAGTTGGGTTTCATCAAGACTGCCGCGATGGAACTGTCGCGCTACAACACCACGATCAACGCCGTCATGCCGGGCAACATCTACACCGAAGGGCTGCAGGACCTCGGGCAGGACTACCTCGACACCATGGCCGCCTCGATCCCGCTCAAGCGGCTGGGCGACGTGGAAGACATCGGCAACGCCGCCCTGTTCTTCGCCTCCGACGAGGCCGGATACATCACCGGTCAGCAGATTGTCATTGACGGCGGCCAGATCCTGCCTGAATCCCTCGAGGCGATGGAAGAAATCTGACCACCACAGCCGAAGGAGGATCGCGATGTCAGGATCGGACATGCCGCTGGAGGAGTTGCTGCGCCATCTCGAAAAACTGGCGCAGGACTCGCTGTCGCTGTGGGACGTGCCCGAGGGCGCCACGGCGCGGCTGATCAACGTCTCCGAGAACGCGACCTACCTCGTGGAAGCGCCGGGCGGCTACAAGTCCGTCCTGCGCATTCACCGCGAGAACTACCACTCCCACCGCGCCATCGAATGCGAACTTGCCTGGCTCGAGGCGCTCGACCGCGATGGCGTGGTCACGACGCCCGGCTATTACGTCGGCAAGAACGGCGACCCCATCCAGCAGGGCCGCACCGAGGGGCTGGCCGACCCGCGCTACATGGTGCTCTTCCACTTCGTCGAAGGCTCCGAACCGGATGAAAGCGGCGACATGACCGACGGGTTCGAGGAGCTGGGCACCATCGCCGCGCGCTGTCATGACCACGTGCTGAACTGGCAGAAGCCCGACGGGTTCGAGCGGCTCACATGGGATGCCGCCGCCGTTTTCGGCCCCAACGCCACCTGGGGCGACTGGCGCGACGCGCCAGAGGTCACGCCCGAGGTGGCCCAAGTGCTGGAACAGGTGCAGCAGACCATCTGCAACCGGCTCGACGCCTTCGGCAAGGCGCCCGACCGCTTCAACCTGATCCACGCCGACATGCGGCTCGCCAACCTGCTGGTCGACGGCAACGGCACCCGACTCATCGATTTCGACGATTGCGGCTGGGGCTGGTTCCTCTACGATTTCGCCGCCGCCATCAGCTTCATCGAGGATGATCCCCGCATCCCCGCCATGCGCGCGGCTTGGGTGCGCGGCTACCGTTCGGTCCGCCCCATGAGCGAGGCGGAAGAGGCCGAGATCGACACCTTCATCATGCTCCGCCGCATGGCCCTTCTGGCCTGGATCGGCAGCCATATCGAGGCGCCCGAACCCCAGGAACTGGCCCCCGGCTTCGCCGCTACCACCGCGCGGCTGGGCCAGGCCTACATGGACAGGATCGGCGCATAGCCAACCGGGAAAGGGCCGGAAATGAGCGACTGGAACTGGAAAACCGCCTTCCGCAGCTTCTACTACGCAACCGCGGAAGAGCCCGAGGACATTACCCTCGACCCGGCCAGCACCGCGCTCCTGGTGATCGACATCCAGAACACCTATCTGGAACCGCCCGAGGACGACGCCGAGGCCCGCCGCTGGCAGCCCTTCTTCGACCGGATGAACGACATCGTCATCCCCAACAACGCGCGGCTCATCGACTGGGCCCGCAAGGAAGGGCTCGAGGTCATGTTCGCCCGCATCGCCTGCCAGACACAGGACGGCCGCGACCGCTCGCTCAGCCAGAAGAAGCCGGGCTTCAACTACCTCCTGCTGCCCAAGGACCGCGAGGACAGCCAGCTCGTCGATGCCCTCGCGCCCCAGGGCGACGAGATCGTCGTCACCAAGACCACCGACAGCGCGCTCACCGGCACCAACCTGCGGCTGATGCTGCACAATATCGGCATCCGCCATGTCATCGTCGCGGGTATCTTCACCGACCAGTGCGTCAGCTCCACCGTCCGCTCGCTGGCCGACGAAAGCTTCGAGGTGCTGGTGGTCCACGACGCCTGCGCCGCCGCCACCGATGATCTGCACGAACGCGAGCTCGAGATCATCAACATGATCTACTGCCACGTCGTGGCGATGGACGATCTCCCCGGCTTCCTCGCCTGACGCGGCTACTCGACAGTCGCCCGGATCACCACCTCGCCCGTCGCCCCGGCGGGCAGGGCGGCATCGGCCAGGCTGACCCGGCACTGCCCCCCGCCACAGCCTTGCCCGGCCGCCGGCATCGTCAGGCCGAACCCCGGCCCCCCGGAAGCGAACCCCTCCATCCGCGCCGCCCGAAAGACGAGGTTGTCGTCCAGCTCGTCCGACAGCGTCAGGTCATCCGCCGTGCCGCCGCCGGTATTCGTCACCCGTATCCGGTACTCGATACAGGCCCCCGGCACCGCCGCCTCGGCCCCGCCGGCGGCGCGCGATCCGAAATCACCACAGGCCTGCGGCGACTCCGAAATCACCTCCTGCGTCTTGGTCGCCTCCAGGTTGGCGGCCAGCGCCACGCAGAAATCGATATCCGACAGGGCAATCGCCTGCGCCTGCGGGTTGGGGGAGGGGGCATAGAGGCCGTTCGTATACTCCAGCCGCACCGACGTCACCGGCGCTCCAAACCGCACCATCACGTTGCCCGCATCCGACCCTGCATCGGCGTTTTCCCTGTAGCCGACCACCTGGTTCGCCGCCAGCGGCGCGCCCAGGTACACCGTCGCCCGCGACGCGGTGTTCTGCCCGGCCGGCACGTGCGGCGAGCGCAGCGTGGGCCTCACCGTGCCGCCATCCTCCGTCACGCCGGTGATGGTCACCCCGTCGCGAAACCCCCGCTGGAAGACCAGGTAGGGCAGGAAATCCACGTCGAAGATGTCGAAAGACAGCCCGTCCACCGGCATTTCGAAATCGAACTGGACGGTGATCGACTGGCTGTTGCTGCCGAAATCGACCTGCATCGCCAGCGTCTCCTCCCCACCACCTCGGCCGCCGGTATACTCGGAGCTGACCGCCGGATACCCGCTTTCCAGCCGGTTGGTCGACCCGGTGACGCTGACCTGTACCGGCTCGGTCGGCCCGTCGCCCGTCGCATCCACCCGGCCCGCCTGAACCGTTTTCGACAGGCCGCCGCGCTTCCAGCCCGCATCCGACCAGTCCACCCGCAGCGCCTCGCCCCCGGCGCCACAGGCCTGCGCCAGCGCCCCGGCGGGCAGGGCCAGCGCCGCCACAAGAACCAGCCCCTGCACCGCCTCAGAAAATCTCATTGAAATTCTCCTGGTCGATCTTGAACCGGAACTGCACGAACGCCCCCTCGTTGGTGTACCCGTTCTCGCTGAAATCCTCGTCGCGGAAGCCGGTGAAATTGTAGCCGATCGACAGCCAGCCATTCTTGAACGGCGTCAGCCCCACCGAAACCCCGGCCGAGAAATCGGTGGTCTCGCTTTCGGCCGACCACAGCGCCGCGCCATGCAGGCCGATATCGAACTTCTCGGTCAGGTCATGCCGGTACTCGCCGCCCACCAGCATAAGGAAATCCGTCACCGTCTCGCCGTCGAAGGACTGTTCGATATATTTCAGACCGTGCCGCGGGGTCACCTCGTTCCGCTCGTCAAGCTCCTCGGTATAAAGCAGCGAATTGACCACCCGCGTCTCGTCGACGATCTCGTCGCGCTCGCGGATCACCTCGAACTGCTCCAGCAAGATGATCGGCCGGTCCTCCGGACGCCAGGCCGAGCTGAACCGGATCTCGTGGTCCAGCTCCCGCGTGCCGTCCTCGCGCAAGGCGCGGTAGAAATTCGCGTAGGCCCCTATCGACAGGTTCGCGGTCAGCGGTGTCGTGGCCCGCGCCTGAAGGCGGAAATGGTCGTTCTCGTCGGTATAGCCCAGCTCGGTATCGACAGAGGCCTTCCACGCCTCCGTCACCCGCTCGAACCCCGCGCGGTAGACCACGAACCCCTCCGACAGGCGCGGGTTGGTCAGGCCGGCGCGCTGCAACGGCCCGCTATCCTCGAGGTTGCCGGCCAGCGAATCCTGCGCCTCGACGCCAAGGTAGCCGGTGGCGTACTCGCTCATCTCCAGATCCTGCCGCAGGCCCAGATGCCCCACCGTCTGCGCGTTCCTGCGGGTCATCGCGTTGACCAGCCCGCCCGTCAGCACCGCGCCCTCCCAGACCTGGTAATCGGCCCCGGCGGCAAGGATATCGACCCGGAAATCCCGCCCCAGCGCCACCTCGTTCGTGCCCCACAACGTCAGCCTGTCGCTGACATCGTATTGCAGCGTCAGCGTGCCCCGGTCGGCCTCGGCCAGCCCGCCTTCCTCCCACAGGCTCACCTCCTGTCCCGCGGCCATGCGGAACCGCCCGTCCTCGCTTTCATAAGTCAACCGGCCAACGGCCTTCAGCGCCCGCCCGTCCGGCCCGTCGGGCGCGTTCCGCCGCTCGGCAAACCGCAGCCCGATGCCCCGCGTCCGCCGGTTCTCCTCGCGCAGCACCAGCCCTTCGGCCAGCGTCAGCGTCTCGCGCGTGTCGACATTGTGCTCGGTCCGCGCGTTCGCCTCGAAGCGCAGGATATCGGTCTGCGTCTCGCCGTCCTCGTCCACCTCGCTGCGGTCGGCCAGCACCACGCTGGCCGTCAGCCCGGCGCTGTTGATCGTCTGCGGCCCCTCGACGATGTTCTCGATCCCGAAACCGGTGCTTTCCGTCCGGACATAGGCATCGACCACGCTCGCCCCGTCGTCATAGCGCAGCGTGATCTCGGCGGCATGGGCCTCCCGCCCGGCCCCCAGCACGTTCGACGCCTCCTGCTGCGACATCGCCACCTCGGCGCCGAAGGTCAGCGTATCGCTCACCCGGTACTCGGCATCGACCCCCAGCAACCGGCCCGCCCCGTCGGTATCGGCAATGTCATCCTCGTGCACCAGCGTCAGGCCCGCCCGCAGCCGGTCGTTCACCTGCACCTCGTACCGCCCGCCAAGGATGAACCCGCTCCTCCGGTCGGTCTCGGTCTCGTAGGTCACGACGATGGTGTTGGGGTCCAGCTCCGGCGTGCGCGACAGGATCGGGGCGGAGAAGAAGATCCGCCCGTCCACGTAGTCGATCGTGTAATCCGACCCCCGGCGCAGCTGGACCCGGTTGATCACCCGCGACGGGTCGTTCCGGGCGGTGGTCTCGATCACGATGGTTTCCGAGTTCGGCAGGATATCCGACCGGCGCAGGTCGAACGGCCCCGACGTGCCGTCGGCGGCGAACCGGTCCTCGGCAAAGCCGAGGCTGGTCTGGGCGGCAAACAGGGTCAGCCGCTGGCGCTCGTTCTCGAAGATCGCCCGTCCGCCGGTCAGCCGCCTTGTGTATTCGGCCAGCCGGTCACTGCCGATCCCGGTGTCGAAATCGCCATACAGCAGGTCGATCCCCTCGCGCTCGAGGTGGAAATACAGCGGGCTCCTGCTGCTGGCGGCATCCCCCTCGCGGCTCTCGTCGCCATAGACGATGTAGTCGCGGTCGGGATCCTCGGCGAAGAAATCCCGCTCGTCGGGGTCGATTGCGCTGTCATAACGCAGGGTCAGAAGCCAGTCATCCTTCACCACCCCCTCGGCATAGATCGCCGCCCGCCCGTCGATGGCCACGTCACCGAAGGACAGGATGCGCCGGTCGCCGGGGTCGGCCATGGCGTCGGCCACCGGTTTCCCCGCCAGCGTCCCCTCGGCCAGCCCCACCACCGTCCACGGCCGCTCGGACGCCGAGATGCGCGCCGTCGCGGTGGGGCGCTCCTCGGCCCCCTCGAGGGCGAACCGCGCCAACCCCGACCGCCGGCTTGGCGCAAGACGCATCCGGAAATACCCGTCCGGATCCACCGTGGCGGTCGTGCGCTGCATCGGCTCGGCCCCCTGCCGCGCGTCATGCATCCGCTCGTCGGCGGCAAAGGCGAAGGGGCGGGCCACCGACACCGTGACGATCGCGCCGGGATGCAGCGGCGTGCCCTCCGCATCCGTCGCCCGGAACACCACCCTCGGCCGGCTGCGCCCGTCGGTCGTCAGGTCCGACATCTCCTCGACCACCTCCAGCCCGGCGGGCGTGTCGGCAAACCGGATGCGCCGCGTCTCCTCCTTTACCACGTTGCCATTGGCATCCCGCAGCACCAGCCGCAGCCGGTTCACCCCACCCTCCAGCTCCGCCCCGCGCCAGATTTCCAGGAACGTCTCGCCGTCCTCCCCGGCAATCGCCGGGCGCCGATACAGTTCCGGCACCGGCTCGCCATTGAGGATCAGCTCCGTCCGTTGCCCCTTGCCCCGCACGATCGCCGCCGACAGGCTGCGCGTGGGCGGCAGGTGATTGTCCGGCGGATAGGCGATCCCGGTCCGGCGCGGCGCGGCGTCCAGCCAATCCGCGTCATAGGCCTCGATCCCCGGCGGCATGGCGATCTCCGGCTCAGGCGGCTCGGCGATCCCGGTTTCGCGGATGTAGAACCGCACGTTCCGCACGAACCCTTCCCGCGTCTCGACGAAGATCGACTCCGCCGACCCCGCCCGCCGCGTGTTGTTGCGGCACAGGACCGGCGCGTACCCGCGCGGCAGGGTCAGCGGATCGACCGCCAGCACATGCGTGCCCTGCACGATCCCCCGGAAGGTGAAGCGCCCGCGCGCGTCCGTTTCGGCAAACCGCCCGTTGGCCAGCATCACCCGGATGCCCGACAGGTCACGCTCGGCCCGGCGCGGCGGGCCGCAGCCCACCTGCACATGGCCCAGCACGGCGCTCTCGTCCCGCTCGAAGGCGGGCACGATGGACAGCCGGTGCGCGGTGGAAAGCGTGGCGAAATCATCGCCCGAGGCGGTGGTGCGTGAGGTCAGTATGCCCCTGTCCGGCGCGGCGGGCGTGACCCGGGCCAGGTAGCTGACGCGCCGCCGCTCGCCCTGCAACAGCGTCAGGTCCTCGATGGAAAGCCTGCGCCCGTCCGCCGACATTTCCAGCCGCCCCGGCGCCCGCTGCCCGTCGATCCGGAACGACCCGCGCACATAGTTCAGCCCCTGCGGCAGTCGGTCCTCGAGATCGACCTCCGTATCGCCCGGCACCGACGCGCCAACCGTGACCGTGAACCGCAACGCCTCTCCCGCCTCGGCCTCGTCGGTCGAGCCGGTGCGCGTCAGATCCAGCATCGCCCCACCGTCGAGCGGGATGTCGTACAGCAGCGTCTGCCCCGGCGCGATGTCGAAGGGTTCAAGGTACGAGGCGCCGGTCACCCGCGCCTCGGCGCTGACCGTGTTGCCGATCTGCTCGGGCGTCAGCCGGCTGGGCGCGACATAGCCGTCGGGCGGCTCCAGAACGAACAGGTAGCGGCCCGGCTCGACATAGGGAAACCGGTAGCCCCCCGGCGGGAAATCATAGCTCTGCCCCGAGGCATCGCTAGGCCGCCCTCCGCTGGTCACGGTCGACGGGAAGGGCGACACCAGGTCCTCGCCATAGACATCCGCCACCGCCCCGGTATCGGCATTGACGATGGTGATCCGCGCCCCGTCCAGCGCCGTGCCGCTGCGGCTGTCGAACACCCGCCCGGTGGGTGAGACCGGGCCGACCGTGACGCTGTTCTCGAACCGCCGGTTGGGAAACCGCGGATTGGTGGCCCGCGCGATGATCCGCGAGTTCTCGCGCGTCGCCAGCCGTCCGTCGGCGGTCCGCCCAATGTCGGCACAGGCACACAGCCCCCCGGCAAAGATCCCGGTGTCGGGGCCCGTCTCGTGGATCCGCAACACCTCGGTATCGCCGCTCACCGAATCCTGCACCTCCAGCAGGGCCGTATTGCGCCGCTGCGGATCACTGTTGATCAGCGGATCGTCCAGCACGAAGAATACCTGCTCCCCGGCCCGGACCCGGCCCGTTCTGGCCAGCCGGTTGCGCATGGACTCGGCGGCGGGGGCGGCCTCCGCGGCATCCGGCACCGGCTGGAACGGGCCGTCCGCCCGCGCGGTCGTGCTGTATTCGGGCACCGGGATGTCCAGCTCCACCGCGCCGGCCTCGGCGCCCGAGACGCGATAGGCCGACAACTCCCCCGGCAGGTCCGGCGCAACCACCGTGATGGTGCTTTCCGCCTCGATCGGGGGAATGTCGCCCGTGCCGAACTCGATCACCGCGCGGTTGGTGATCTCGCCACCCGCCAGGGTCTGGTCAGGCGTCTGGGCCTGCGGTGCGCCCGCAAGGATCAGAAGGGCCGTCGCCGCTATCCGGAACGATGCAGGGCATTTCGGCATGTCAATCCACGGTGGCGCGTATCCGCACGAAGGCCGAACTGCCCGGCGCAAGCGTGGCCACCGCGCCGCTGATCATCGCCCCCTCGACATTCAGCTCGTCGAACCCGTTATTGACCGCGACACTGTCGAAGGTCACGCCCTCGGGCAGGGTATCGTTGAACTGAAGGAAGGTCGCCGGGCTGCTGGCCTCGGGCGCGTTGCTGAGCGTGATCGTGTATTCGATGCAGGCGCCCGGGATGAATGCCTCCGCCTCCGGGTCCGGCGATCCGCCCGAGCACGAGAAGTCGCCCGACCGGTTCTCCGACACCACGACCACGTCCTTGGCGGCGGTCAGCTGCGGCGCCAGCACCTGGTAGCTCGTCTCGCTCAGCTCGCTGCCATCCTCGCCCTCGTCGGCATAGACGATATCCACCGCGTCGAGCCCCTGTCCGCGCACGGCGCCCTGCGTCCCGCCGCCATTCGGCGTCAGCGGCGCGGCACTCACCTCGAAGGAGGTCAGCGCGCCATCGCCAGCGCTGCGCGGAATGGCCGCCTGGATCACCACGATCCGCGAGCCGTCCGCCGGGATCGGCCCGGTCGAGACCACGCCCGAGGGGTCATAGGCCACCGGCGTGCCGCCGGGTTCGTCGAGCAGGAACACCGAATAGGTCCCTTCCTCGCCGCCCCCCGCGGGGTCGAGCGTCAGGCCAAGCTGGTCGGCCACCGCCGCGACATTGATGTCGAACGGCACCGCCTCGTTGCCCGTGTTGGTCAGAATGAGCCGGATCTCCTGCGCCGCCGCGCCCGGTTCCACGTTCACCGTCCCGCCCTCGTCGAGCGAGGCGAAGGTGAAGGACAGCCGCTGGTCCACCGTGAAGCTCGCCTCGGCGACCTCCTCCTGCGTGATCGTGTCGCCGCCGGTGTCGTAGCTCAGCGTCATCGCGTTCGAGACGATCTCGCCCGGCGGGGCGCCGGCGGCAAGGGCGGGCTGGGCAAGGGCGCTCAGGATCGCGGCCGCCGAAAGCAGAAAGCGGGTGTCGCGTGGCATGGTGTCCTCCGGCTTGTCTTCGGTCTGGTCGGCGGGTCGGTCGGGTCAGGGTTCAGTTGACGGTCGCGCGGATGCGCACGCTCGCGGTCGCACCGGGGGGCAGGGCGGCCAGCTCGGCCGTCACTGTCCCGCCGGCCTCGTTGACCGTGTCGAACCCGGTATTCGCGGCGATCCCGGCAAAGGTGATGCCCTCGGGCAATTCGTCTGTGATGGTCACGTTGACGGCGTCGGTGCTGGCCTCCTCGGCATTGCTGACGCTGATCACGTATTCGACGCAGGCGCCCGGCACGGCGGCCTCGGCCCCGGCTTCGGCGGCGCCTCCGCCACAGTCGAAATCGCCCGACAGGTTCTCCGACACCACGGCGGCGGTCTTGTCGGCGGTAAGCTGCGGCGCCTGGATGACGTAGCTTTCGGTCGCCTGTTCCGTGCCGTCCTCGCCGGGGTCGGTGAAGATCGTGTCGATCCCCTGAAGGCCCTGGCCGGTCACCTCGGTCGTGACCGTATTCGTCCCGGCATTGAGCGCCGTCGCGGTCACGTCGAACGTATCCGTCGCCGCGTCGCTCGCGTCGCCCGGTACATGCGCCACGATCTTGACGAAGCGCACCGCGTCGGCCGGCAGGTCGCCGATCGTCGTGGTGCCGTCATGGTCATAGACCGCATCCTCCGGCGCGAGGTCCGATTCTGTGCCGACATAGACCGAATAGGTCCCCGGCTCGCCACTCCCCGCGGGGTCATGGGTCAGCCCGATATCCCCGGCGCTCGCCACGTCGATATCATAGCCGGAACTGTCATTGCCCTCGTTCTCCAGCCGGAACACCATCACCTGCTCGGCAGCGCCCTGGTCGGCCAGCACGGTGCCGCCCGCATCCTGCCCCTGGAAGCTGAAGTCGACCTTGCGGTCGACCACGAACTCGACGCTGGCCGCGTCGTCCTGGGTGATCGTCGTGCCGCCGCTCGAATACGAGATGCTGACGGTGCTCGACACGCTGGTGCCGGGTTCGGTGCCGGCGGCCAGTGCGGCGCCGCCGGTGAGGGAGAGGAGCGCCGCGACAGCAAGCGCTCTTGGGATGTGAGTAAGTGGCATGTTCGGTTCCTGGGCTCGTTGTCAGGCGGGCGCGGGGCCGGGCGTGTCAGCGGACGACGGCGTCGTACTCGACCGCGATCGTGCTTTCGGCGGCGATCTCTTCTATCTCGATGCGCATATGCGTGAGGTCGGTCGGCTGCGCCTGCCGCTCGGTGCCGCCCTCTTCGACGGACAGCTCCGAGAACTCGGCAAAATTTTCCCCGCCATCGGCCGAGAAGACCACGCCGATATCCGTCTCCGCCGAGACCGACTCGGGGTCGATGGCAAGGCTCTCGTCCAGCGGCAGCGACAACCCGATCGAGGTGGCGGGCACCGGATCGGTATTCTCCAGCTCGATTCGGTAGATCAGCGGCTCGCCCGGCACGGCGGTCTCGACCGGCTGAAGCTCCCGCTCTCCCTCCTCGGTCTCCACTTCCCGGACCACTTCGATCGAAACGCTGGTTTCCGCCATCGCGGGCTGGATCGGCAGGGCAATCACTGCGGCAAGCAGGAAGGCCGGTCCTCGGCTGAACATAACCACGTGTCCTCCATTTCTGTCGGGCACCGCCGGGTGACGGCGATCATCGTTACCGCTCCCATGGCTCTCATCCGAATGTGGAGAGATTGTGGCAGCTCGCAACTTCCGGCAGAAACTTGCGCGAACCGGACACCCGGACGTCCGGTCCCGCCAGCCCGTACGCCAGGGTTACCCCGTCGCGTCGCCCTCGCTCAGCGTGGCAGAGATCACCTTGTAGGCGCTCTCGATGTCCTCGTGCAGGGCCGCCACCGCCGTCTCACCGTCGCCATTCTGCAACGCCTCGAACATTTTCCGGTGCTGGCGGTTCGACACCCGGTAATGGCCGTGCCGGTGCAAAAGGTGGAAATGCGGGTTGATGCGCAGCCAGATATTGCTGATCAACTGCAGCAGCAGGGGGGAAGCGGCCTGCCGGTAGATGGTGAAGTGAAAGTCGTAATTCGACCGGATGAAATCCTTCACCCGGTCCGACCTCTCGGCCTCCTCCATCTTCTCCAGCACGGTTTCCAGCGCGCCTAGGAAGGCCTTGTCGACGTTCCCCGCGGCCCACCGCACCGCCGTCGCCTCGATCTCAAGCCGCACCCGCAGCATGTCGTCCAGCTCCTCGAGCCCCAGCCGCGGCACGCCGATCGACCGGCCCGAAACCACCGTCAGCGCCCCCAGCGCCATCAGCCGCGAGATCGCGTCGCGCACCGGCATCGGGCTGACGTCGAGCGCTTTGGCGATGCTGGCCACCGTTACCGATTCCCCCGGCGCCAGCTCGCCTTCGAGGATCAGATCGCACAGCCGGCCGTGCACGATCGACTGCAGGGTCTCGCGTTTGACGGGGGAAAGGCTTTCGAACATGGAACACACCTGTTTTGACCGCAGAGAAGTAGCGCCTTCTCGGGGCCATTAAAACATGTTTTGACTTTTGATCAAAGATATTGGATCGTGGATTCGTGATCGCGGCGAAGGAGACGCCGCCACCTATGGGAGGGAAATATGTTTGCGAAGAAATTTTTGACGGGCGCGGCCTTCGGTCTCGCCGGAATGGCCGCGACCGGCGCACTGGCCCAGGACGAGCCCTATGACGTCTATCTCTCGATGAGCTATATCGGGAACGACTGGCAGGCCGAGGCCTCGAACATGGTCAAGGCGCTGGCCGGCAGCAGCGACTATGCCGACCGCGTCAACCTTCAGGTCCAGGTCGCCGGCCCCAACGCCCAGCGCCAGATCCAGCAGATCAACGCCATGGTCCAGGCCGGCGCCGACGCCATCGTCGTCTTTCCGATCTCGCCCACCGCGCTGAACAGCGTCGTCAAAAGCGCCTGCGACCGGGGCGTGACCGTCATCGCCTATGACGGCGAGATCACCGAGCCCTGCGCCTACAACGTCACCATCGACCAGACGGAAGCGGGCCGCGCCACGGCCGAATGGCTGGTCGAACAGCTTGGCGGCAGCGGCGACATCATCGTGGTCACCGGCGTGCCCGGCACCTCGGTCGACACCGCCCGCACCGCCGCCGCCAAGGAGGTCTTCTCGCAGCACGAAGGAATCAACATCGTCGGCGAGGCCGTCGGCATGTGGAGCCAGGCCGTCGCCCGGACCGAGCTGAACAAGCTGCTCGCCACCCGCGACTGGTCGGATATCGACGGGCTGTGGATGCAGGTCGGCTGCTACACCGCCAACGCCATGCAGATCGAAAGCGGCAGCTCGCCCGAGAACCTGCTGCCCTGCGCCGGCGAAGGCTCGAACGGCGGCCGCATCCAGATGCTGCCGGCGGGCACCGAGGTCGAGGGCGCCAATTCGCCTTACGAGCCGATGGGCGCGCCGCGCATCTCCTACGCCTCGCCGCCCTATTCCGGCGCGCTGGCGCTGAAGCTGGCGGTCGACGTGCTCGACGGCAAGGAAGTGGACAAGCACACCACCCTGCCGCTGCCGCTGGTCACCAACGAAACGATCATGCTGTGCGAAACCGGCAGCTGGGACGAACAGAAGGCCGGCTGCAACGCCTTCCAGCCCTCGCTCGTCTCCAACCCCGGCTGGTTCGCCTCGATCTTCTCCGAGGAACTGCCGCAGCTCGGCCTGAACGCCGCCCTCGTCGGCCAGGCCGAGAACTGAGGCGACACCCACCTCGCCCGGCGGCCCGTCCCGCCGCCGGGCTCACCCGTTTTCCGACGACCGAACAGGAGACGCCATGTCGTCCGCTCCCGCCGGTGTGCCCGCGGTCGAGGTCGAGGGCCTGACCAAGACTTACGGCCCCACCATCGCCAACAGCGAGGTCAGCTTCACGGTCGCCCCCGGCACCGTCCACGCCCTGCTGGGCGAGAACGGCGCGGGCAAGTCGACCACGATGAAGCTGCTCTCGGGCCTCGTGCGCCCCGATGCCGGCACCATCCGCATCGCCGGGAACGAAGTCCGGCTGCACTCGGCCCGCGACGCCCATGCCGTCGGCATCCAGACCGCGTTCCAGGAATTGACCCTCGTCTCCGACCTGACCGTGCTCGACAACATGCTGCTGCCCCGCGCGCCGTGGACGGCGCTGGGCACGCTCAACCGCGCCCGCATCCGCCGCCAGGTCGCCGCCCATTTCGCCGATCTGGGCCTCGCCGTCGACCTCGACGCGCTGGCGGGCGAGTTGAACCTCGCCACCCGCCAGAAGATCGAGATCGCCCGCGCGCTCTTCCGCAAGCCCTCGATCCTGCTGCTGGACGAGCCCACCTCGGCGCTCTCGGGCGAGGATGTCGACTGGCTCGGCCGGATCATCGCCGATGCGAAAGCCGCCGGCATAACCGTGCTCTTCATCTCGCACCGCATGCCCGAGGTGCGCGCCTTCTGCGACACCATGACGATCCTGCGCAACGGCAAGGCCGTGCAATCCGCCCGGGTCGAGGACGTGACCGATGCCGAGGTGGTCGAGATGATCATCGGCCGCTCGGTCGAGAACGCCTTCCCGCCACTGCGCCCCGCAAGCGACCATGCGGGCGAAACCCCGGTGCTGGCCACCCGCGCCCTCTCGGCCGGGCCCAAGCTGCGCGAGACCGACCTTGCCCTGCACCGGGGCGAAATCCTCGGCATCGCCGGGCTTCAGGGCATGGGCCAGGACGCGCTCTTTTCCGCGCTCTTCGGCGAAGAGAACCTCCGCCACGGCCATATCGAGCTCGACGGCGCGCCGCTGCACCTGCGCAACCCCGCCGACGCGCTCGACCCCGCCGTCGGCATCGGCCTCGTGCCGGAAGACCGCAAGACCCAAGGCCTCTTCCTCAAGCTCACCGGCCGCACCAATGTCACCCTGCCGGTGCTGGCCAGTTTCCACCGCGGCCCGCTCATCGACGGCACGGCCGAGGCCCGCGCCGCCGCCGGCGCCTTCGACTCGGTCGATGTCGACGCCCGCGCCCATCACCTGCCGGCAGGCGCCTTCTCGGGCGGCAACCAGCAGAAGATCGTGATCGCCAAGTGGCTGGTCGCCCAAAGCCGCATCCTGCTCCTCTTCGATCCTACCCGCGGCATCGACGTCGGCACCAAGGCCCAGCTCTACAAGCTCCTGCGCGACTACGCCGATGCGGGCGGATCGGTGCTGTTCCACTCCACCGAGATCCCCGAACTGGTCCACATGTGCGACCGCGTCGGCGTGCTCTACGAAGGGCGCCTGACCGATTGGTTCGAGGGCGACGCCCTGACCGAGGGCGCGGTGCTCGAAGCGATGCTCGGCGGGCAGGATCCCATGGTCCTCCGCCAGGCACAGGAACTTGAAGGAACGGGGGCCGCCACGTGACCGATACCACCTCATCGCAGTATGCAAACGGGGCAGGGGCCCCCCGCTGGCTCCGCCTCGCCCGGCGCGGACAGGCCGTCGTTGTCGCGGCGCTGGTCTTCGCCCTGCTGATGACCGTCAGCGCCTCGCTCAGCCCCTATCCGCTCAGCTATTTCGACATCTCGTTCATGGCCAGCGGCGGCGCCACCACGGCCATCGCCGCGGCGGGGCAGACGCTGGTCATCCTCTCCGGCGGCTTCGACCTCTCGGCCGGGGCGGTCGTCTCGCTGGTCAACGCGGTGCTGGCCACCTCGATGGACCCGATGAACCCCGAGGCCTCGGTCCTCCTCTGGACGGCGGTAGGCATCGCCATCGGCATGGGCGTCGGCGCGGTCAACGGCTTCTTCGTCGCGGTCATGCGACTGCAGCCCATCGTGGTCACGCTGGCGGTGATGTTCATCGTGCAGGGGCTCACCCTGCTGGTGATGGACATGCCCGGCGGCTTCGTCTCGCCCACGCTCGGCGCGGTCTACCTGGGCGACACCATCCCCGGCCTGCTGCCCGCGCCCATCACCCTGCTGCTGGTGCTGGCGGGTTTCTGGCTCTGGCTCAAGCGCACCAGCTACGGCGTCACCCTCTACGCCGTGGGCAGCGACCCCGAGGCGGCGCACGCCACCGGCCTTCATACCCGGCTCACGACCTTCCTGACCTACGTGCTGGCGGGCGGGCTCTACGGGCTCGCGGGCGTCTTCGTCAGCGCCCAGACCGGCTCGGGCGATCCGCTGGTGGGCAATTCCCTGCTGCTGCCCACCTTCGCGGCCGTGGTGATCGGCGGCACGCGGCTCGGCGGCGGCAAGGGCGGGGTGATCGGCACGCTGATCGGCGCCTACGTTCTGATGATCGTGGTCAACCTGCTGCTCTCGCTCAACATCTCGGCCTATTACTCGACCATCGCGGAAAGCGCGGTGCTGCTCATCGCGGTCCTCGCCGGATCGCTCTCGCGCGACAGCACCCTGTCGCACCGCCTGCGCGACCTGTCCGAGGCGCTTCGGGCACGCGGCAAGGGCTGGCTCGTCTCCCAGCGCCCGCGCGAGGACCGGCGCCTCGCCTTCACCCGGCCGGCCGATGCCGCCCCACGCCCCACCTTCCTGCAACGCCACGGCCACACCATGCGCTACGTGCTGCCCAGCTTCGTCTGCCTCGTGCTGGTGCTGATCGCGACCGAGATCGTGCTGGGCAACGTCTTCAGCGGCTGGCGCTACTGGGATTCACTGCTGGTGCTGTCCTGCTTCCTGACCATCCTCGCGCTGGGGCAGGGGGCCGTGATCCTCACCGGCGGGCTCGACCTGTCGCTGCCATGGTGCATTGCGCTCTCGGGCGTGCTGCTGACCGGGCTGGTGGGCGGCACCGATATGGGCCTCTGGACGGCGCTGCCCGTGGTCCTCGGCGTGGCGGTGGTGATCGGCCTCCTGAACGGGCTGGGCGTGGTGGCGCTGGGCCTCTCGCCGATCGTGGTGACGCTCGCGATGAACGGCCTCCTTCAAGGCGCCGCCCTGCTCTGGTCGGGCGGCACGCCCGCGGGCTTCGCCCCGCCGGCGCTGCGCTGGCTGATGACCGGCAAGATCGCCGGTGTCACCCCCATTATCTTCGGGCTGGCGATCTTCGTCATCCTCGCCCTTCTGCTGTTCGGCCGAACCGCCTTCGGCCGCCGGGTCTACGCCGTCGGCAACAGCGAACTTGCCGCGCGCCTCTCGGGCGTGCGCACCGGGCGGGTGATCGTCTCGGTCTACATCCTCTCGGCCCTCTGCGCCGCCATCGTCGGCATCCTGCTGGCGGGCTTCTCGGGCCAGGCGAGCCTCGGGATGGGCGACGACTACCTCCTGCCCTCCATCGCCGTGGTCGTCGTGGGCGGCACGCTCATCACCGGCGGGCGCGGGCATTACCTCGGCATGGTCGGTGGGGCGCTGCTGCTCACCGCCATGCAGACCCTTCTGGCCGGTACGGCACTGCCCTTCGCCTTCCGGTCCGTGTTCTTCGGCCTCGTCATCCTCGCGGCCGTGCTGGCCCTTCGCGAGTAAAGGAGACAACCTTGCCAACCACCGACACCCTGACCCTTCCCGGCATCGCCGGCCAGCGCATCGTCGTCACCGCCGGGGCGGCGGGCATCGGGCTCTGCATCGCCCGGCAACTGAAGGCCCAGGGCGCGCGGCTCGCCATCTGCGATGTCGACCCCGGCGCGCTCGACCGTGCCAAGGCGGAACTGGACGCAGAGCTGGCCCTCCCCGCCGACGTCTCCGACGAGGCGCAGATGGAGGACTTCTTCCGCCAGACCGCCGACACGCTCGGCGGGCTCGACGCGCTGGTCAACAATGCCGGCATCGCCGGCCCCACCGGCGGGGTCGAGGACATCACCCCCGCCGACTGGCGCCGTTGCCTCGACATCTGCCTGACCGGCCAGTTCCTCTGCGCCCATTTCGGCGTCCCCCTGCTCAAGCAGGCGGGCGGCGGGGCGATCGTCAACATGTCCTCCTCCGCCGGCCGCTTCGGCTATGCCTTCCGCACGCCCTATTCCTCGGCCAAGTGGGGCGTCATCGGCCTCACCCAAAGCCTCGCCAAGGAACTCGGCCCCGACAACATCCGCGTCAACGCCATCCTGCCCGGCATCATCGAAGGCCCGCGGATGGAGAACGTCATCGCCAGGAGAGCCGAGCAGAAGGGCGTCTCCCATGACGAGATGAAAGCCGAATATATCGGGCAGATCTCCCTGCGCCGCATGACCCCGCCCGACGACGTGGCCGATATCGTGGCCTTCCTCATCTCCGACGCCGGGCGCAACCTGTCGGGGCAATCCTTCCCCGTCGACGGCAACCTGGAGACACTCGGATGACCGCACCCGTCGCATGTATCGGCGCAGGGCTCATCGGCCGCGCCTGGGCCATCGTCTTCGCCCGCGCGGGCCATCAGGTCCGCCTCTGGGACGAGAACCCCGACGCCCCCGCCGCCGCCCGCGCCTTCGCCGCCGAGATGCTGCCCGTACTGGAACGCCTCGGCCTCATCGATTGCACCGCCGCCGACGCGCTCGCCCGCATCACCCCCGCCGCGACGCTGGAAGAGGCGCTCGACGGCGTCCAACACGTGCAGGAAAGCACCTTCGAGCGGATCGACGTCAAGCGCGAGATCTTCGCCCGGCTCGACGCCCTGGCCGCGCCCGACACCGTGCTCGCCTCCTCCTCCTCGGCCCTGCTGCCCTCGGCCATCTCCGAGGGGCTCAAGGGGCGGCACCGCTGCATGGTCAACCACCCGATCAACCCGGCCTACCTCGTCCCGGCCGCCGAACTGGTTCCGGCCCCCTGGACCGATCCGGCCCTGATGGAGCGCACCGCCACCATGCTCCGCGCCGCCGGCATGCGCCCCATCGTCATGCAGCGCGAGGTGGACGGCTTCGTCATGAACCGCCTGCAGGGCGCCCTCCTGCACGAGGCGTTCCGGCTGGTCGAGGCCGGCTATGCCAGCGCCGAGGATGTCGATATCGGCCTGCGCGAGGGGCTGGCCCTGCGCTGGTCCTTCATCGGCCCGTTCGAAACCATCGACCTCAACGCCCCCGGCGGCATCCGCGACTACGTCGCCCGCTATGCCGGCATCTACACCGACATGGCCGGCCAGCCGGGGGTGGACTGGGCCGGGGAAGTGCTCGACAAGATCGAGGCAGACCGCCGCGCGGCCCTGCCGGAAGAGGCGCTCGGCCGCCGCCAGGCGTGGCGCGACAGGCGGCTTATGGCGCTCGCCGCCCACAAGGCCAGCGCCGCAAAGGACATAGGAGACTGAACATGCCGTCCCCCGACAAGGTCATCATCTCGTGCGCCGTCACCGGCGCCATTCACACCCCCACCATGACCCCGCACCTGCCGATCACCCCCGACGAGATCGCCGAGGCCGCCATCGGCGCGGCCGAGGCCGGGGCCGCCATCCTCCACCTGCACGCCCGCGACCCCGAAACCGGCCGCCCCGACCAGTCGGTCGAGGCCTTCGCCGGCTTCCTGCCGCGCATCAAGCAGGCCACCGGCGCGGTGGTGAACATCACCACCGGCGGCTCGCCCTACATGAAGGTCGACGAACGCGCCGCCCCCGCCGCCCACTGGCAACCCGAGGTCGCCTCGCTCAACATGGGCTCGATGAATTTCGGCTTCTTCCCACTGCTGGCCAAGTACAAGGAGTTCCAGCACGAATGGGAGCGCGAGCATCTCGAGAACTCCCGCGACCTCGTCTTCCGCAACTCCTTCCAGGATATCGAGTACGTGCTCGAAACCTGCTACGGCAACGGCACCCGGTTCGAGTTCGAATGCTACGACATCTCGCACCTCTACAACCTCGCCCATTTCGCCGATCGCGGGCTGGTGAAACCGCCCTTCTTCGTGCAATCCGTCTTCGGCCTGCTCGGCGGTATCGGCACCCACCCCGAGGACGTGATGCACATGAAACGCACCGCCGACCGGCTGTTCGGCGACGATTTCCGCTGGTCCGTCCTCGGCGCCGGCAAGGACCAGTTCCGCATCGCCACCCAGGCCGTCTCGATGGGCGGCAATATCCGCGTCGGGCTGGAAGACAGCATCTGGATCGAACGCGGCAAGCTGGCGGAATCGAACGCCCAGCAGGTCGACAAGGCCCGCCGCCTTGTCGAGGGGCTGGGCCTCAAGGTCGCCACCCCCGACGAGGCGCGCGAGATGCTGGCCCTCAAGGGCGGCGACCGGGTGAATTTCTGAACAGGTCTGGAACAGGGAGGAAAGACCATGCAGATCGACATATTGCTCGACGTGAAGACGACCCTCGGCGAGGGACCCGTCTGGGACGTGGACCAGCAGCGCCTCTACTTCATCGACTCGATGGATGGCCGGGTCTTCCGCTGCACCGCCGACGGCACCGAGATCCGCGCCTGGGACGTGCCCGGCAAGATCGGCTCGATGGCGCTCCGCAAGGATGGCGAGGGCGCGATCGTCTCGCTCGACAAGGGCTTCTGGCTGCTCGACTTCGCCACCGGCGACTGCGAGTTGCTGGAAGACCCCGAAGCGGGCAAGGACCAGAACCGCATCAACGACGGCAAGTGCGACCGGCGCGGCCGGTTCTTCGCGGGCTCGATGGACACGATGGAAGAGGGCGCCAACGGCGCGCTCTACCGGGTCGATCCCGACATGAGCGTGCACAAGCTCGATGACGGCATCATCTGCTCGAACGGCCCCTG
>NZ_CBDDIG010000008.1:0-531444 GCF_965228755.1 Roseovarius sp. | reverse complement strand
GCTGGCCGAGTTCCTGGCGGGGCGAGAATAGGTGCTGCGCCGGAGGGTTGACCGACCTCTCCGGCGACGGCATATCCTGCGGCTTGTCTTGACACGGCAATGCAAATGCATTACCTAGCACGAGTAGCAAAGGCCCCTTTTGTTCAGGAGACTGCCATGACAGCGCTCGCACAAGATGTATCGAAGCTCACGGATCGGTATCAGACGACCGTGCCGGCGGGTGTGCGCAAGCAGCTGAAGCTGGGCAAGGGCGATCAGATCCGCTACTGCACGGAGCCGAGTGGCAGGGTCTATATTGAGCCCGTGCGCACAGAGGAGGAAGATCCTGCGCTCGGCGCGTTTCTGGATTTCGTCGAAGCCGATATCAAGGCGCATCCGGACCGCATTCGGGCGTTCGATGGGGCTTTGCATGACCGTCTTGTGGCGCTGGTCGGAGACGTTGACGTTGATCTCGATGCGCCGCTTTCGCTCGAGGATGAATGACCGGCTTAACTATGCCCGCCCAGGCGCCACTCGTCGTAAACGGATGGTCGATCTATGCGCATCCGCTCTTTCTTGATCAGCTTGAAGGGCTGATCGAGGAGGTCGAGGCGCGTAGAACGCGCGACCCAAAGACTTGGCGCAAGAAAAACTGCACGAAGCGGCTGGCCGCCATCTTCAAGCTGGTGACCGAGGCCATACCGGCGGATCCGGGTGCCTCGGCATTCCGGCAAGGCGGTACGCTCGGCGATCACCGTAAGCATTGGTTCCGGGCGAAGTTCTTCCAACAACACCGGTTGTTCTACCGGTTCAATAGCGACGCGAAGGTCATCGTGTTGGCATGGGTGAACGACGACAAGACCCTGCGCGCCTACGGCAGCAAGACGGATGCCTATGCGACATTCAAAGGGATGTTGGACAATGGCAATCCTCCTGACAATTTCGACGCGCTTTTGAAAGAAGCCGCGGCGGCAGACAAGCGTTTCGAGACGTCCCTTGAAGCGGCGCCTGGGCGGTAAGTGGCCCATGGAAGGCTTGCTGTGACCCCTACGGCAGTGCCGTTTACGGCACCACGCAAGGTGATGTAGCATCGGCCCGCGACACGGTCGGAGAAAGCGCAATGGACCCAACGGGAAAGGAAGGACCGCACCTCGGACTCGATGAGCAACGCGCACCTCAGATGAAGCGGAGCCCTTTCCCAATTGCGGTGCGCGTTGCAGACATGCCCGATGGCCTTGGCAAACTTTTGGACAAAGGTCTCGAGGAACACTTCCGTGGCCGTTGAAGCGACTTCGTATGACGCGTGGTTACGCGCGAGGGTACAGGCCGCGCTCGAGGATGCACGCGCGGGAACATCACAGTTTCAAGTGATGCAGGCTGCCCAGGCTTTGATTGATGCAAAGCGCCAGGGCCAATTCAAGCGCTGCGCGGGCCCCTGATCGCACTTAAGATCCGCATGCCTGTAATTTTGCCTGGATGACTCTGCCCGAAGAGATTCTGGCGGCAGAGGTCGTCATGGATAAGAACTGTGGCCAGCGCTGTCTGACCTCGTCACCCTGAAAAGCGAAAGCGGGCTTTTTGTCCTTTGGAACTCAGACCCTGATCCAAAGGAAAATCCCCATGGCCAAGCCCCGCTCAACGCTCCCCAATCCTGTCGAATCCGACGTTGATCTCGCCACTGCACTGGCGCAGATCGGCGCGGAGATCGACAGCCAACCCCTGCGCAGTTCAGCGCTCGCGCGCATCATGCGCACGACGTTCCTCGGCAGCGATGCCAGTGGCGCGTGGGACTGGCGCATGGCCTATGACATGATGCAGGCGGCGGCTGTGCAGGCGCTGCTTCGTGGCGACAGCGGTGAGGATGATTACTCTGCTGCAAAACTCCTTGCTTCGCGGCTCCTGACGGAGACCCGCCGCTCGGAGCAGCAGATCCGGCTCCAGCAGTTTTCTACGCCGCTGCCCTTTTCGGCTCTGACCGTGCGGGCGGCCGCGATCCGCAAGGGCGAGACCGTGCTGGAGCCCTCGGCTGGCACCGGTGCCCTGGCCCTATTCGCTGCCCGGGCCGGTGCGACGCTTCTGCTCAATGAAATCGCTCCCTTTCGCCAGCGCCTCCTGCGGGCCCTCTTCGGTGGCGAGGTGACGGGCCATGACGGCGAGCATATCGACGATCTGCTGCAGACCCAGATCCTGCCCGATGTGGTCGTCATGAACCCGCCCTTTGCCTCCTCGGTCGATCGATCCCGGGACAAGCACATCTCGGCCAAGCATCTTATCGCGGCTACCAAGCGCCTCGCACCCGGCGGGCGGCTAGTGGCGATCATGCCGCCGGGGTTCTGCCCAGAGCGTGACGCTGCCCATTGGACGCGCGCCTGCGGGCTCCTGAGCCCGCGCCTCGCATTGACGATGCCAGGACAGGTTTACCGCAAGCTCGGCACCACCGTGGAGACCCAGCTCATGGTCTTCGACAAGATGCAGGAAAGTTCAGAGCTTATCCGCGCCCGCGTGCGCGATCTGGACGAGGCCCTGGCCCATGTTGATGACGTGGCGGCGACGCGGCCGAAGTCGCGGCGGTCCCAGGCGGTTGCGACGACCTCGCATGCGTCCACGGGCGTTCCTGGGCCTGTCAGACGCAAGCGGGCCGCTGTGGCGCGCGCCGCGTCCAAGCCGCGGACCAATGCCGCCATCCCGCTCACATACAAGGGTCTTGAGACCCCGCGCGACAACACGCCAGTCTCGGACATCTACGCCAGGTATCGCCCGCAGCGGATCGAGATCCCTGGAGCGCAGGAACACCCCACACCGCTCGTGGAAAGCATCGCCATGGCCTCGGTCGCGCCGCCCGCGCCCTCAAGCGCACCCGCCGAAGAGTTGCGCCTGCCCGCCAAGCTGGTCGAAGAAGGGCACCTCTCCGAGGCGCAGCTCGAGACCATCATCATGGCGAACGATGCCCATGGGCGCGACCTGCCGGGGCGGTTCACCATCGATGAGGATCAGACCAAGCTGACGCGCGCGGACGAGGATCCGGACGCGCGCGCCTATCGCCTTGGCTACTTCCTCGGCGACGGGACCGGCTGCGGGAAGGGACGGGAATGCGCAGGGCTCATCCTGGTGAACTGGCTCGCCGGGCGTCGCAAGGCGCTCTGGGTCTCCAAATCGGCCACGCTCATCGAAGATGCCATCCGCGACTGGACCGACCTTGGTGGCTCGCCCGCCGATATTCAGCCACTCTCCAAGTGGAAACCGGATCAGCCCATCCCCATGGGCGACGGCATCCTCTTTGTCACCTACGCCACGCTGCGCTCGGCGGGCAAATGTGGCACCACGCGGCTGAGCCAGATCCTCGATTGGATGGGCGAGGACTTCGACGGCGTGCTGGCCTTTGACGAAGCCCATGCCATGCAGAATGCTGCGGGATCCGAGCAGGGCAGGGGCGTCAAACCCTCGCAGCAGGGCCTGTCGGGTCTTCGGCTGCAACTCGCCGCCCCGCGAGCCCGGGTCTTCTACGTCTCGGCGACAGGCGCCACCAGTGTGCACAACCTCGCCTATGCCGCGCGCTTGGGTCTCTGGGGGCAGGGGCCGGACTACCCGTTCCCGAGCCGCGAGAGCTTCGTCTCGGCGATGGAAGCGGGCGGCGTCGCGGCCATGGAGGTCGTGGCACGCGATCTCAAGACGCTCGGGCTCTACACCGCCCGCGCGCTCAGCTTCGAAGGGGTGGAATATGACGTGCTCGAACACGCACTCACGCCGGCCCAGACCAGGATCTACGACGCCTATGCAGGCGCCTTCCGCACCTTATGCGCAGCTGCGCATAACGTACGTAATCGCGAGGACGCGATAATGCGAAGGAACGCGGCACCATCGCTATTTTTCGGGGATATCGGGGCTGCGTCCTTCACATTATTTCTCCTTCGGTTGGGGTCAGAGAGTATCGAGCCAGGCGAGCAGGTCCGCGTCACGTTTCCATCGCGCGGGTCGATTTCCTTCTGCCGGAACGCCGACCTGTTCGAGCGCCTTTCGCTTGGTTTCGAGATTGGCCTGAGCGTAGTGGTTGGTCGTGTCGAGGCTGACATGCCCCAGCCAGCTGCGGATGACGGTGATGTCGACGCCCGCCGCGACGAGGTGGACGGCCGTCGCGTGCCGGAAGCTGTGCGGCGTCACATGTTTCAAACGCAGCGAGGGCGTCGTTTTCGCCGCGGCCGCGACGTAGGCCGCCAGCTTGAACCGCACGCCCGAAGCTCCCAGTGGCTCGCCGTAGCGATTGACGAAGATGCGCTCATCCGGCGCGCGTGGCTGCCGCTCCAGCAGCTTCTTCATCAAAGCCACGGTTTCCGGCCAGAGCGGGCAGATGCGTTCCTTTCGCCCCTTGCCGTAAAGACGCACATAATACGGTGCTTCAAAACGGATCGCGCCGGGACACAGATCGAGCGCCTCCTGGATGCGCGCACCGCTATTATAGAGCAGCGACAGCAGCACATGGTCTCGCATCCCTTCAATGGTCGACCGGTCGGGCTGCGCGAGAATGGCCTCGACCTCCCCTGGCTCAAGGTAGCAGGGCGCGGCGGTAGGTTTTCGCTTGAGCGGGATCGTGAGGACCTCGGCGCATTGGGCGATATATTCAGGGTCCTTGTCCGCCACGAAGCTGAAGAAGCTGCGGATCGCGGCAAGCCGACAATTGCGCGTGCCGATCGTGCCCTTGCGACCATGCTCGGCATGGGTAAGGAACGCGCGCACCTCGCTGGCGGAGACGTCGGCCAGCGTGATCCGTGCGACACCGCCGCCGTTTCGCTCCGCGACGAACCGGAGCAACATCCGCCAGGTGTCCCGATAGGACTTGATGGTATGGATCGAGGCGCTACGCTGTTCCGCCAGCCATTCCTGGAAGAAGGCCCGCAACAGTTCGGGGAAGGGATTTGTGGCTTTCATGACAGCGCCTCCCCGTTGAGACAGGGGGCGCCGACGGCGCGGAACCGCTCGCTGGCTTCCTGCAGAAGATCCTGCGTGACGGTGATGTAGACCAGCGTCGAGTTGATGTCCCGGTGACCCAGATAGGTCGAGAGGAAGTGCAGGCGGTCCTGCGGGTTGATGCCGATCCGGTACCATTGAAGGATCCGGTTCACGACCATCGAATGCCGCAGGTCATGCACACGTGGCCCCGTCCGTCCGGAGGGTGGCTTGAATCCGGCGCGGCGCATGACGTTGGTGATCATCGTGGTGACCGTCTCCGGAGTATGGTGGCCCTTGAAGTGGCCCTGCCAAAACAACCCCGATTGCTTGTCTTGTGGAGCACCTGCGCGCCGCCTCGCATCGAGATAGGCACGTAGTTCGGTCATGACGCTGTCCGACTGAGGCAGGATCCTGGTCTTGTAGAACTTCGTTTCCCGGACCGTGATCGTGCCGGATTGAAGGTCGACGTCGCCCAAATCGAGCCGCGCAATCTCACTACGTCGAAGCCCGGCGCAATAGGCAAGCAGGATCATGGTGTAGAGGGTCCACGGCCGCAGCGGGGCATGCGGCGACGGATAGGAACGGGCAACTTCGAGCATGTGCCGGATGTCAGCCGGGCTGAAGATATGCGGTTGCCGGTGCTCCCGAGCCACCTCTCGTTCCGGTCGTGGGTTGAAGCGTTTCGGCGGAATGTTCGGATCGAGCCGGTGCCGCGCCTTGGTCAGGATGCGCCCCAGCTTCTGGCATTCCGCCGCGTGATTGCGGGTGGACTTGGCCGCTGCCCAATGGGACAGCATCGTCTCGAGCGGCTCGTCCGCCAGTTCCGGATGAGCCTGCAGGAACCGGTCAAACCGCAGCAACCAGTGAGCCTGCGTCTCATACTGGTATCCCCGGTTTCGCATCAGCGCGACATGGTCACGCATGAAGTCGCCCAGAACGCTGCCGTAGGGCGCAGGCTGGCACAACGCGGCAAGTGCCTCGTCGGGATTGGGGGAGGCAAGAGCCCGCCAGATCGGCTTGTTCTGCTTGATATTGTGCTGCCTGCGAAGCTCGGCGACGGGATTGCCGGGGATCAACTCGTTCTGGACCAGATAGTCGAGGAAGCGGTCAACGATGCAGACCTGGTTCAACAGCGTCGACAATTTCCACCGCGTTGCCATGTCCCCCAGCCAGTCCTCGAGCATCTGGCGATCCACTGCTGAGTGCCGGCGCGCAACATCCTCGAAGCTGCGAAGGATCCACCGGTAAGTGTAACTGCTTCTCTGTCCGAACCGGGAGATGCGGAGAAAGTCCTCGACGGCAAGCAAATCGGGATCGTGCCAGGCGCTCATGACAGCACCTCCGATCCGGGCACGTCGAGCGCTACAGCCCGCAAATCTTCGGTGGCAAGTTTGAGATAGGCGTTGGTGGACTCGGTTGATCGGTGCCCGAGCACGTCGCCGATGATTTTTTGCGGAACCGACGCCCGCAGCAGTTCAACCGCACGCGCGTGGCGGAAGACATGTGGGCCACGCTTTCCCACCGGCACAACGCCTGCGGCCGCCAGGCGCCCGTCGACCATGCCATAGAGGTTCTTCATCCTGGTATAGGGTGCGAGGGAGCGGATGAAGACCTCCCGGCTTTCGACCTGCGGGCGCCCGAGGCGCAGATAGTCGAGCACCGCATCGCCGACCGGCGTCAGCAGCGGCATGTAGGAACAGGCATTGGTCTTGGTGTGACGGATGCGCAGCGAGTCCGCGTGCCAGTCGATGTCTTCGAGCCGGAGACTGCAGATCTCGCCTTCTCGCAGTCCGTAGATGGCGAGCATCAGCAAAATAGCATGGTCGCGCAGCCCCCTCGGCGATCTGTCCCTGGCGGTGGCCTTCAGAACCATGTCGATCTGGCTGCGGTCCAGGATCGAAGGAACATCCTCATAGGCATAGAGCATCGGGCCGATGACCTGCGGGCTCAAATCGGTCGGAACCCGCCCCGACAGGTGGAGATAGCGCAGCAGGGACCGAAGCCACGCAGCAGATGCCGCGAGCGATATCCGTCGCAGTCCGACCGCGCGCATGTCCATGTAGCGATCGATGTCCCGTACGGCCAAGCTTCGGAGACCGTCGGCACCACTGCGGCCGAAATACCAGTCCAGAAAGCGCCGCGCCTCCCGGAGCCGCGCGTCGATAGTTTCATCTGCCAGCCCGCGCTCGTCGCGCATCCAAGTTTCGTAATCATGGCAAATGGCGTGCCGGAGCATCTTAACGGGTTCGATTTCAGCCTCTGGCGGCCATGTGCCTTGGGCCAGCCGGAGCAACCTGCCGATCGCCGTATTTGGTAGCCTGTGCCAGCGCGAGCTGGGCGGCCGACCGTAGCGATCATGAAAGCAATGGACTGCGTGGAGAAAATACTGATCGACCTGCGCTGGCGTCACCATCGCCACCGGCATGTCGCGCTCGGCCAGGTAGTCCAGGAACCGACGGGCGTAGAGCCGATGGTTCGTCACGACCACCGGATTGTAGTTCTGCTCCGTGAGCGATTTCGCGAGCTCGGCGATCAGCTCGTCGTGCAACTTCAACATGAGTGTCTCCTCAGACGGTTGGAAAGCCGCCGAGGTTTGCAATCAAAATAATGCGCAGCAAAGGCCGCGCCGATATCCAGAAGCCAAGGAAAACACAAATGAATCCTGGACACCTTCGCATTATCGCGTCCTCGCGATTACGCACCATCCACCACAATCTCGAGGCGGCCCTCACCGCCACCGGCGTCAACGACGCCTCGGGCGAGACCAACGCCTCTGCCGCCCGCGCTTCGGCCAAGTCCCGGTTCGAGAGCACGAAACAGCGCTTCTTCAACCACCTTCTCATGGGCATGAAGGCCCCGACCGTGATCCGCGCCATCGAGGACGATCTGGCCGAAGGTTATGCCTGTGTTGTCCAGGTGGTTTCGACGGGGGAGAGCCTGCTGAAGCGCCGGCTCGACGCGATGGACCCGCAGGACGAACTGGTCGCGGGCGCCCTGACCCCCCGAGATTACGTTCTCGCCTACCTCGAACAGGCTTTCCCGATCCACGCGCAAACGCTCGTGGAGATCGACGGCAACACGGTGGCAGAACCCTTGCGCGACGAGACCGGCGCGCTGGTTGTCTCGCGCGAGGCGCTCGCCCTGCGCGACGCGGCGATGATGGAACTGATGACACTGGCGCCGATCCCCTCGGCGCTCGACCAGATCCTTTGGACCTTTGGAGACGAGGTCGTGGCTGAAGTGACCGGGCGCTCCATCCGACCCTTGAAGGCAGAGGACGGCCACCTCTTCATCGAGAAACGCAGCGCCAGCAGCAATTCATCGGAGACGCAGGCCTTCATGGATGGCGAGAAGGACATCCTGATCTTCTCGGATGCAGGCGGGACGGGCCGCTCCGATCATGCCTCGAGATCGGCGAAGAACCAGAAGCGGCGGCGGCATTACCTGCTGGAACCTGGCTGGCGCGCCGATGGGGCGATCCAGGGGCTTGGCCGCACGCACCGCTCGGCCCAGCTCAGCGCGCCCTTTTTCCGGGTCTGCACTTCGGACGTGCATGGCGAGAAGCGCTTCACGTCCACGATAAGCAAACGTCTCGATCAGCTGGGAGCGCTCACCAAGGGCCAGCGCGAGACCGGCTCGCAGGGCATGTTCCGCGAGGAGGACAATCTCGAAAGCCCGATCGCGCGTGCGGCGCTGCGCGGCTATTTCGCCGATCTCGCCGCCGGGCGGGCCGAGGCGATGAGCTATGAGAGCTTCACCGACTGGATCGCGCTGCGCCTGATCGACAAGGACGGGGTGCTGCTTGAAGAGCTTCCGCCGATTCAACGTTTCCTCAACCGGGTTCTGGCGCTGCCGATCCATATGCAGAACGCGCTATTCGCGGAGTTCATGAGGCGGATCTCCGACCAGACCGAACGGGCGCGCGCGGCGGGCACGCTCGATGTCGGCGTCGAAACCCTGCGCGGCGAGAAGATCGAGCAAGTCTCGACCGAAGATCTCTGGACCTGTCCGAAATCCGGTGCCGTGACGCGGATCGTCGGCCTCGAGGTGACCGACCCGGTGCATGTGCTGACCGGGGAAGAGGCGCTGTCGCGCAATCCGGACAAGACCATGATGATCAACCGCGCCTCCGGCCGCGTGGCGCTGATCTCGACGCGCCCCATGCAGATGTATGACGAGGATATCGTCACGTCGATGCGCAAGGCGGTGCGGCCGAACGGCTCGAGCTATCTCGAGGAGTCCCGGTTTGAGGCCTCCGCCTGGGAAGGGATCGGGCCGCACGAGTTCATTCGGGTCTGGGACGCCGAGGCCACCGCCCTCCCAAAAACCACAACGACCAGGCTTTACCTGCTGACCGGGCTGCTGCTGCCGATCTGGAAGGACATTCCGACCACGAACGAACGCATCTACCGGGTCACGCCGGATGGCGGATCCAGCATGATCGGGCGCACGTTGAGCGAGGAAGGCGCGGCGGCTTTGCGCGCGCGGTTCCTCGTCTCCAACCCGCGAACGCCGCAGGAGATGCTGACCGCAGCCCTGGGCACCACCGCGCCGGTCGACCTGGGCCGGGGGCTGACCCTGAGACGTCGGCGCGTCGCAGGCGAGATGCGCCTCGAACTGTGCGGTGCGGATCGGGGCATGATCGAAGGCCTCAAGGCCCTCGGCTGCTTCACCGAGATCATCGCTTTCCAGCTGCGGGTGTTTCTGCCGCATGGGGACGGGGTCGACACAGCGGGCATTCTGGCCCGGATCGTGGGGCAGCTGCCAGACGCCGCTTCAGTGGCAGCAGAATAGGCAAGGGGGAGATCATGACACTCGATGAAATCAAGGCCGCCATCGATGCGGGTCAAACCGTCCATTGGGCCAATACCGGCTACCGTGTGCACAAGGACCGCCTGGGCCAGTTCCTGATCATCTACTGGCCCAATGGCAGCAGCATCGGTCTTACTGACCGGAGCGGGCAACGGTTGAATGGAAATGAGGCAGAGTTTTTTGCCGCAGGGACGGAAGGTAACGACGCGGAAAACCCGTATCGCCATCTGAGGGCAGACGGGCAGGGGAGGGGCGTCGCTCCGGGCCGAGAGGCGACACGATCGCACCGGCGGGCAGCGCTGACCGACAGGCCGGGAAGAAAGGAAAGCAGGCTTTCTGGTTTGTGGTCCCATGAGGGGTCGAAAACGCAATCCCGGATGCGCTGGCAAGACCGCCAGGCACCGGCCAACCCAAAAGGAACCATCCCATGTTCGCAGGAACCCTGACCCGCCACGCCGAAACCGCAGCCGCGCAATATTCGGGCACAATCCACTCGACGCAATTCGATATCGCCATTCAGCTTGAAACCCGTCCAAAGATGTCAGAGCGCAGCCCGGACTTCGACGTGACCGCGGTGAACAAGTCGGGCCGCAAGGTGCGTATCGGCACGGCCTGGAACGAAACCGGCAATTCCAGCGGCAATCCATATATCTCGATGCAGATCGATGTCGGCCTCGGGCCGTTCCGCGCCAATGCCGTGCAAACCCAGGACGCGCGTGCCGCGCAGAGCGGCGAGTTCGAGATCATCCCGCTGGTTTCGAACGGCGTCATGAAGTCCGGCTCAATCTCGGGCGAGCTGACCGCGATGGATGCCGACAACGCTTTTGCCGGCTACATCGCCAACATGATGTTCGACCTCGAATTCATGCTCATCGAGAACGAGTTCAAGACCGAGGAGACCCATCCCGACTACCGGATCGAGGTCAGCTCGCCCCGTGGCAAGGCAATCCGCGTCGGCTCCGCCTGGATGGCCAGGAGCAGTCGCACGGGCAACGACTACCTGTCGCTCCTGATCAACACGCCCGATGGCGATCTGCGCGTCAACGCCGTCCAGAACGAAGAACAGCGAGGCGGCAAGACCTTCTCGATCATCCCGTTCATCGACAGCGGGGAGCAGCCCCGGGACGTGAGCGCGGGGTTGTCGCTGGTCGCCTGATCGAGGCGCGTGATTTGAGCATCAGAGCAGCAAGGGGAGCCGTGGGAACACGGCTCCCCTTTGCTATGTCGGTGGGGGTGAGAGATTGCCTGGCGCATGCGAGGTGCGAAATGCGCATTCAGTTCCATCGTGAGCCGACTTGCATCCACGGACCTATTGACATGCTGTCGTGCTTTAATGGCAGTAACTGGAAACCGGGTGGTTGCGGATGGTTGAGGCCAGGAACAGCGCACTCAGGTCGTCCAGGTCGCAGATGAGAGGGTGGGGATAGCTTCTGCATCGACAGACTGAAAAACGAACGTACTGGATTGGTACCGAATGACAGATGCAACCCCTCCAGCTTCCGTAGCGCAGAGTCACAAGCATGGCGTGTTCTTTGTGTTTGCGGCCGGCGTGCTGTGGTCCACTGTCGGCCTCGGCATCCGCCTCATCGAGGAGGCCGTTGTCTGGCAGATCCTGCTCTACAGGTCGATCAGCCTGTCTTTGTTTCTCTACATCGTCATTCGCATTCGCTCGGGCGAAAGTCCGTTCGCCCAGGTGCGCCGGGCGGGCTTTCCGGGCGTCATTGCCGGCTTGTCGTTGGTGGCGGCCTATTCCGGCGGGATCTACGCGATCCAGCTTACCTCAGTTGCCAATGCCATGTTGCTCTTCGCCACAGCGCCGTTCATGGCGGCAGTGCTTGGCTGGATCGTGCTCCGAGAGCCCGTGCGCGCCGCAACGTGGATAGCGATTGCCGCCGCCGTCGGCGGGATCGCGATCATGGTTGCCGACAAGTCTGGGGGCGTCGTTCTGAGGGGCAGCCTCGCCGCGCTTGGATCGGCCTTGGGTTTTGCTGTCTTCACCGTGGCGCTGCGATGGGGGCGCACAGGGGAAATGCTGCCGGCGGTCTTCCTTTCGGGGCTCTTTGCAATTGGTATCACGGTGGGGATCTCGGCCCATACCGGTCATCGGGAAGCATCTTGACATGCTGCATCCGCAGCCCGCTTATCAGTCATTCGCGGCACCTACCATGGCCAACTGTCTTCTAGGTTCGGTGCTTTGCGATAGAATTATCCTTTGCCCATTACCTTAACGCTATAGCAATCTACAAAGGCACGACTTAACAATGGATTAGAAAAGACTAGTTGTATTTGAGGTTGAATTTCAGATGGCTGAGACAAGTGCTGCTTCGAACTTGGTAGAAACTGGAGATGGGCTGTCTGGGCAGACGCTACTTGCAAAACACCACAGCAACGAACTTTTTGTCGCTATCGTAGGTCCTGCCGGTGCTGGATCAGGAACCGCTGCTAAACGTATCCAGTCTTTCTTTGAAGATGACTATCATTATGAGGCAGTGATCATCAAAGCGAGTTCGCTCATTCGCGATGCAGCGTTGAGCTTTGGCTTGAAAGCTCCAGAAAGCGGAGCCAGGAAAAGCCTTGATAGCATTACCATTATGCAAGACCGAGGGGATGACCTAAGAAAAGGAAATTACCTTGGAGGGACGGAAGATCATTCCGCAGTCGCGCGATACATTCTGAAGAAGATCACTAGCGAACGAGCGAGGATGCAGAAGGTGGAGGGTGCCCTGGAAGGCGGGGTCGAACCCGACGGGCGCAAACGCGTTTACATTATCGATTCGCTTCGTCACCCTGCGGAAGCGAACCTCTTGCGTCGAGTGTACCAGGACGCGTTTGCCTTGGTGGGGATCGTTTGCGACCCGGTGGTGCGCGAAAAACGCATCCGAGAGAACCTATTTGATCGCGCTGAGTGGGGCTCCACCGAGACGAAGGAGAGTGTTCGCCTTTTCCTAGACAGGGATGAAGACGCACCAGAAAAATTTGGACAGCATGTGTCTGACACGTTTCATGAAGCTGATTTCTTTGTAGATAACTCCGCCGCTGGGGAAGACGATCTCAGCATCACTGGGATGAATGACCAATTGAAGCGGTTCGTATCCTTGGTCGCGCAAGACCGCATCGTGAGGCCAACCATCTCAGAAACAGCTATGCACCATGCGAGAAGCGCTCAAATGAGAAGCGCGTGCCTTTCAAGACAGGTGGGTGCAGCACTCGTTAACCAATCGGGAACTATTGTCTCCACAGGCACGAACGAAGCGCCTAAGGCAGGTGGAGGAGTTTACGGGGAAGATTTTGAGCCGTCGGACCACAGTGATCATAGATGCGCTTTCAGAGAAACCGTGTACTGCAGCAGTAACAACGAGCAAAATCAAATCATCGAGGAGCTGATAGACGCTTTTCCTGAACTGACTTCGTCAGCAACGAGGGGTGACGTTTTAAAGAAAATCCGTGGTACGCGACTGGGGGGTTTGATTGAATTCAGCCGGGCTGTGCATGCTGAAATGGATGCCATCCTCTCTGCTTCGCTAGCAGGGGTATCACCGAAAGGCTGTAGACTGTTTGTAACAACCTATCCTTGTCACTACTGTGCGCGCCACATTGTGGCGGCAGGCATCGATGAGGTCCAGTTCATTGAACCGTACCCAAAGAGTCGAGCGACTGCGCTTCACTCCGATGCAATCACCACAGAGTCCGACGATTGGGTGGCCCCCTCTGCGGTAGAGAGCAGGAAATCTCGTGGGCAAGCTGGGTTGCCGAGCGACGATGTCACTCGATCAGAAACGACACCAAAGGTACTTTTTAAGCCTTTCGTAGGTGTCTCTCCCCGTATGTACCGGCGAGTTTTCTTGAAAGACAGAGACTACAAAGATAAGATCACAGGCAAGCGACTAAGCGGATCGCCGGCTTGGGGCGGGCCGTTAGACAACTATAAAGTCTCGTACGTGACATTGGAGAGCAGATTGGGTCGGGAGGTGTCAGATGCGTAGAGCGAACCTAACGCTCGTACACGACGCATCTGAGGGTGAGGACGCTTCGCAGTCACGCGAACAATGGAGTTTTGAGAACGCCAAGCAGTTGAGTCTGTTTGACGAATTCGAGCGCGATTACTTGTTCGTTGTACCTATGAGCGAGATGGATTATTTCGGTTTTTCAAATCTGCTTGCCAACCAAAAGCCAGTATCAATCATAGACACTCGAAAATATCCTGATTTTTTCGGACTTTATAAATCTACCAAATCCGCATTAGATCACTTTAAAAAGTCGCGAGTTGAGTATGTACATGCACCAGTAAGTTGGATAGCTCATCGTGAGTCTGTAGACACCTGGACCGTGCGTTCGACACTGATCGAAGGCTTGTCGCGTGCTAAGAGTGTCTCAGACCTTCATGGCAGATCATTTTTGCTCTTGATCTCCACAGATGAAATGAAAGCATCTTGTACGAAAACATTTGCGTCACTGCCCGACTTTGAAGAGCATTGGCAACTGCAAGCTCTTTAAGTTCATCGTCTTTCACATTTGCTGTCGCGGCACCAGAACACATCGCCTTTATTTAACCAGTAATGCGCTTTGCAGGTATTCCTTTTGTGGATTGACGGCGACAAAGACGCCCGACCAATCCAATCATAGGTGAAAACGTCTAAAGGCTGTGCTGCAATGTCCGCTTTCAATAAGCTTGCATAATACTTTGCACTCGCAGCGAACTCACGCTTTCCGCCCTTCCTTACACGTGGTTTCGCAGTTGCAGCGTAAATCGAGCACATGTGGCGAACGGCTGAAAGCTCCACCCGGCCCACATCCATCGCCACCAACTCCCGACACCGTCTTCGGAAGCTG
Source organism: Roseovarius sp. (assembly GCF_965228755.1). GTDB lineage: Bacteria > Pseudomonadota > Alphaproteobacteria > Rhodobacterales > Rhodobacteraceae > Roseovarius. The sequence goes on along the minus strand of NZ_CBDDIG010000008.1, from coordinate 516,879 downwards.
GTGACCGACAACCCTCTCTCAGATCACTGCAGAACCATCCCCTCCGGCCATTCCAGCGTATGCGTCAGGGTGATCTCCTTCTCCTCGCCCGCCGCGATCTCGAAATCCCACGCCAGGACGCCACGCTTGCCGTCCACGTCCATCTCCGAGGCATGCGGCGCGGCGTTCCACTCGATCTCGAGGTCCTCCTGCTCCGAATAGGGCACCCGGTCCAGCACCCGCATCGGCCAGGCTTCCCCGGTCAGGTTCTCGATCTCGATCCGCACCTCCTCGGTCAGCTCGGTCGAGCGCGAGATCATGCCGCGATCCCCCTCGTTCCGGCCCAGCACCGTGCGCTCCAGCCGCAGCCCCTCGATCGGCCCGAAGGACAGCTCGGCCTCGCCGCCGGCGGGGATCAATTCAAGCGCCCGCGTCCCGATAAACCGCCCGTCGAGGTAGAAGCTCGCCTCGTGCGTCGGCAGGATCAGCTCCTCGGCCTCGTTGGTGAACTCCGCCATCAGGTAGGCGTTCGTATCGGTCAGCGGCACCGCCTGCGCCACCAGCTCGGCCTCGGTCTCCAGCGTGCCCAGCGTGATCCGCAGGTTGTCGGCGCCCGAGGCGACATCCACCGTCTCGGGATAGCTGTAGGTCACCGACAGCCCGTCGAACTGCGCAATCGCCTGCACCGGCGCCGGCGCCATCGCCGCCTCTTCCATTGCCTCGTCGGCGGCATAGCCCGCCTGCGGCTCGGCCCGCACCAGCGGCTTGGGCATCGGCACCGGCGCCTCGGGGTCGAAGATCCGCCGCAGCCACGGCCACACCTCGCCCGGTACCACCTGCCCCGAGGGCCGCGTGGTCGACAGCGTCAGCGCCACGTCGTTCCAGTTCTCGCCGGTCTGCTGGTAGACCAGCGCGCCGCGCTCGATGTCCAGCTCGCCGCTCTCCCGCTCCAGCCGCAGGTCATAGACCGGTTGCCACCCCGCCTCGTAGATATTGTAGGTCACCGTCAGCGTGCCCTCCGCCGGCGCATCCGACCGAACGGCCACGGCCAGCATCGCGCGGTCCTCCCGCTCCGGAACCAGCGCGGCCAGCGCCTGCCGTGCCCGCTTCAGATCCTCCTGCAGGTCCGTCAACTCCCGCGCCGCCGCCTCGGCCCGGCGCCGGGCACCCTGCGCCGTCTGCAACGCGGCCAGCGTCTCGCTGCCGATCATCTCCGACAGCGCCATCAGCTTCTCCACATCCAGCGCCGCCACCCCCTCGCCCTTGCCGAGCGACTCGAGGAACTCCACCCGCGCCTCGGCCGCCTTCGCCTCCAGCCGGATCGACTCGATCGCCGCCTGCCGGTTCCGCAACTCCTCTTCCAGAAGCTCGACCCGGTCCTCCGCGGCCTCGATGGCGGCATTGGTCTCCTCCGTCCGCGGCGGCACGAAATCGTTGCGGGTGCTGACACTGCCCATCTGCGCCCCCTCGACCGCCACCCGGACCGAGGCCAGCGGCGTGTTGCGCGGCAGGTCGGTCAGCAGCAACTGGTGCGACCCGGCCGGCGCGCTGAACGGCACCTCGCGGGTCACGGTCGCGCCGTCGGGATAAAGCGTGACGCCGGTGACGTCGCTGATCAGCGGGATATCCTCGGCCAGCACGGCAGAGGGCAACAGGGCAAGGGCAAAAGCGAGACGTTGCATGGGGAAAGCTCCTGAGTGTTTGGTATCGACTATCTCCGTTAGACGCGGCCCAAGACAAGCTCCTTGGCGGGGCTGCGCAACTTTACGCATTTTTTGTCCCGATCGGCTCGGATCGAACCTGCGGCGGCCCCCCGACCCACCCGGCACCACGAAAAAGGGCGCCCGAAGGCGCCCTTCCATAATCCTTGGCTGTGTCGGCCCTCACGCCTTCTTCAGCACCCGGTTGCCCAGCGTCTCGGCAATCTGCACCGCGTTCAGCGCCGCGCCCTTGCGCAGGTTGTCACTGACGCACCACAGGTTCAGCCCGTTGTCGATCGTCGGGTCCTGCCGGATGCGGCTGATGAAGGTGGCGTAATCGCCCACGCACTCGATCGGCGTGACATAGCCGCCGTCCTCGCGCTTATCGACGACCATGATGCCCGGGCTCTCCCGCAGGATGTCGCGCGCCTCGTCCTCGTCGAGGAACTCTTCCGTCTCGATGTTCACCGCCTCGGCGTGACCCACCAGCACCGGCACCCGCACACAGGTGGCGGTCACCTTGATCGACGGGTCGACGATCTTCTTGGTCTCGACCACCATCTTCCACTCTTCCTTGGTGGAGCCGTCTTCCATGAAAACGTCGATATGCGGGATCACGTTGAACGCGATCTGCTTCTGGAATTTCTTCGGCGCGATCTCGCGGGTCGGGTTGTAGATGTCCTTGGTCTGGTCCCAAAGCTCGTCCATCCCTTCCTTCCCGGCGCCCGAGACGGATTGGTAGGTGCTTACCACCACGCGCTTGATCTTGGCGCGGTCATGGATCGGCTTCAGCGCCACCACCATCTGCGCGGTCGAACAGTTGGGGTTCGCGATGATGTTCTTCTTGGCATAGCCCTCGACCGCCTCGGGGTTGCACTCCGGCACCACCAGCGGCACGTCCGGGTCGTAGCGGTAGAGCGACGAGTTGTCGATCACTACACAGCCGGCCTTGGCGGCCTTGGGCGCATAGGTCTTCGTCGCGTCCGACCCGATGGCGAACAGCGCGATATCCCAGCCGGTGAAATCGAACGTGTCGAGATCCTGGGTCTTGAGGGTCTTGTCGCCAAAGCTCACCTCGGTGCCCAGAGAGCGGCGCGACGCAAGCGCGGCGATCTCGTCCACCGGAAACTGGCGCTCGGCCAGGATGTTCAGCATTTCACGGCCCACGTTGCCCGTGGCACCCGCGACAACGACCTTGTATCCCATAATTCAGACTCCTGATCGGAATGGATCAACGGCGGCTTCCATACAGTGTCAGCGGCCCGAGTGAAAGCGGATATCTCAGTCCATCGAGTCGCGGCTGAACAGATAGATCACCAGGCCGAGAATCAAGACCGCACCGAAAACCGCGAACAGCGTCGCATAGGCCGCACCGGCCCCGGCCTGCGCCGTCACCGCGGCATGAAGCGGCCCCGAGCCGAACTGCGCCGCCCCCGCGCCGCCGATCCCGAACATGTTCATCAGCGTCACGCCCCGCCCCGCCAGGTGCGGGGGAAAGAAGCCGCGCGAATGCGCGATGATCATCGGGAAGGAGGCGCCGAAAAACCCGATCGCCGCGCACAGCACCACCACGGCGGCCACGCCGCCCTCGGCCATCGCCGCCAGCAGGAACAGGCAGCCGGCCGCCAAAAGGTTGCCGCCGAACACGACCCACTTGCGGCTCCCGAACACCCGGTCCAGCGGGCCATAGGCCAGCGTGCCCGCGATCATCGCGATCCCCATCACCAGCGTCGCCTGCCCCACCTGCCCGGTATCCAGCCCGTGGATATCCGCCAGGTACGGCCCCATCCACAGCCCCCGGATGGCCGCCGAGGGGGCGTAGGCAATGAACATCAGCGGCATGATCGCCCACAGCACCGGCATCCGCAGCAGGTCGGCCAGCGACCCTTTCGCCTCGCCCTCGGGCGCCTCGGGGTCGCGCACCCATGCCCCGATCCCCAGCGAGACGATCAGCGAAACCCCGGCCAGCCCCGCCAGCGACGCCCGCCACCCCATCGTCTCCGCCGCAAAGGCCATCGGGTAGGAGGCCACGAGGTTGCCGACCGACCCCACCCCCAGCATCAGCGCTGCCAGCGTGGCGAACCGCGCGGGCGGAAACTGCCGGGCGAAGATGTAATAGGACGCCATCAGCACCGGCGAACACCCGATCCCGATCAGCACCATCGCCACGTCGATATGCCAGCCCTGCGTCGCCACCGCGAACAGCGCCGCCCCCCCGCCGCCGCCGATCCCCAGCAGCACCGACGCCGTCCGCCGCGGCCCGATCCGGTCCAGCGCCCAGCCCACCGGCAGCTGCATCAGGGCAAACGTGAAGAACCACAGGCCCGAGGCAAAGGACAAATCCTCCGCCGTCACCCCCAGGTCGCGGCCCAGCGGCTCGCTCAGAACAGCCAGGAAGGCCCGGAAGAACTGGCTCAGCACGTAGGCCAGGCAAAGAACGGCAAGCCGCACGCGCATCGTCAACTCCGCTTGTGGTCGCGGTTACGTCGCACGGACACCGGCAAGGCGCAAGCCCACCCGGCGCGCCCTGTCCCACCCGTCCCGGCCCCCGAGCCGGGACTTCGCCTCACACTGCCTCCGCCCCGGCGCCCCAGCGGGAACCTCGCCCCTCCAGAGGCCCCGGGTCAGGCCCGGGGCGGGCAGATCAGGAACCGCTGCCAACCGGCAACGATACCCCGATTTCGGTCCCGTCCCGCCATCGGCGCCACGCCAAGGCGCGGCCCTGTTCCGGGCGCGTCCCAAACCGCACCGGCGGCAAAACCAAACCCCTCGCCCCCAGACAACCACACCCCGTCCCGGCCCCGAGCCGGGACCTCGCCCCGCATGAGTCCCCGGCCCGGACCCGCGACAAAGCAAAACCACCCCAATCCCTGACCCCGCCGCCCGGCCCCCCGCACCGACGCAATACCGACGTAATACCGACGTAATACCGACGTTGGAAATCGGCCCGTAGGGTGGGTGAAAGCCACCTCTCACCCCGCTGGAAAATCACCCCCCTACCCGACCAAATCCGCCGCCCGGTCCACATCCCGCAACGTGTCGCAGAACCCCACGCGGCACCCCGAAAGGCTCGCCACGCTGTCCTCCAGCGCCGCCCCCGTCGACCACCGCACCCCCCAAAACAGCCCCGCCGGCGGCCGCGCCACGCGCTTCATCCCGACCAGCCAGAACCCGCCGTCCTCCGCCGGTCCAAAGACCGCGTCACGTTCACCCAACATCCTGAAAGCCTTGGCCAAATGCGCCTTGCGCACCCCCGGGATATCCCCCCCGATGATGCAGACCGGCCCCGGCGGCATCGCCCTCAGCAGCCGCCCCATCCGGTCCCCGAGGTCGCCACGCCCCTGCGCCACCCGCGGCAAATGCGCGGGCCAAACCCGGCTGGCCATCCCGCCCCGGTCCGGCGCCACCGCCAGCACCAGCCGCCAGCGCGGGTCTTCCACCCGCCGCAACAGCCTTGCCGTCTGGTGCCGGAACCACCACGCCGCCTCGACCATCCCGATCTCCCGGCCCAGCCGCGTCTTCACCCGCCCTGCCCGCGGCTCCTTCAGCATCACCACGACCTGCCGCCGCGCCTTCACAGGCTGCGGCCCATCATCCGGTGCGGCTGCCCGCCGGCATCGGCGAATTCCGGGCCATAGGCCGTAAACCCTAATCGCTCGTAAAGCCCGATCGCATAACTCTGCGCCCCCAGCTCCGCCCGGGTCACCCCCGGCACCCCGCGCAGCACCTCCAGGCAGGCCCCGACAAGCGCCAGCCCGATCCCCTGCCCGCGATGTTCGCGAAGCACGCAAACCCGCCCGATCTTCCCCGTCGCCCCGTCGACCAATATCCGCCCGCACCCCACCGGCACCCCGTCCAGCACCGCCAGCACGTGATGCGCCTCGCCATCACGCCCGTCCTGCTCCACGTCCTCGGGAACGGACTGCTCCTCGATGAACACCGCCCGGCGCAGCGCCACACAGGCGGCGATATCCTCCGTCGGCCCGACCGTCAGCGTCACCCGAAATACTCCCGCAGGATCCGGCCATAGATCGCCTTCAACTGCCGGATCTGCTCCACCTCGACCCGCTCGTCCACCTGGTGCATCGTCTGGCCCACAAGGCCGAACTCCACCACCGGACAGTGATCCTTGACGAACCGCGCATCCGATGTCCCGCCCGTGGTCGACAGCACCGGCACCACGCCGGTCTCGGCCTCCACGGCCTGCGCCACCATGTCCGACAACGCCCCCGGCGGGGTGATGAAGCTCTCGCCCGACACCTTCACCTCCATCTCGCCGGTCACGCCGAACGCGTCGGCCACCCGGTCCAGCTCGCCCTGCATCCAGTCGATCAGCCCCCAACTCTCATGCGCATCGTTGAACCGGATGTTCACCGTCGCCCGGCACTGCGCCGGAATGACATTCGTCGCCGGGTTCCCGGTGTCGATCGTCACCACCGCCAGCGTCGAGGGATCGAAATGCTCGGTCCCCTCGTCCAGCACCTCGCTCGCCAGCCGGTCCATCAGCCGCGCCATCGCCGGCAGCGGGTTCTTCGCCCGGTGCGGATAGGCCGAATGCCCCTGCACCCCGGTGATGGTGAACCACGCCGAGAGCGACCCGCGCCGCCCGATCTTGATCATGTCGCCCATCCGGTCGGGGCAGGTCGGCTCGCCCACAAGGCAGACGTCCATCCGCTCGCCCTCCCGCTCCATCCAGTCGAGCAGCGCCACCGTGCCATCGACCGCGTCGCCCTCCTCGTCGCCGGTGATGGCCAGGATCACGGCCCCCTCCGGCGGCGTCTGCGTCACGTAATCAATGGCGGCCGCGGCAAAGGCCGCCACGCCCGATTTCATGTCGGTCGCCCCGCGCCCCCACAGGAACCCGTCCTTCTCCTCCGCCCCGAAGGGCGCCACGGTCCACGCCGCCTCGTCCCCCACCGGCACCACGTCGGTATGCCCGTTGAAGCCAAAGCTCTTCGCCGCCCCCTTCTCGCCCCAGCGGGCGAAGAGGTTCGCCACCCCGTTCCGGTCAACCCGCGCACAGGCAAACCCCGCCTCGCTCAGCCGCGCCTCCAGCAATGCCAGCGCGCCCCCCTCCTCGGGCGTCACCGAGGGGCAGCGGATCAGGTCGGCGGTCAGGGCGACAGGGTCGATGGGCTGGGTCATGCAAGGTCCTTTCGGCTGGGTCGGGTCTCGGCCACAGGCTCTGGCCGGTTTCTTCACCCTCGTGAATAACGCTTAACAATCAAGGACAAATCTGATACGCAACCCCCAATAAAAACCCCGAGGCAGGGCATACCATGGCGGCCGCAACAGGCCGCGAACCGGGCGGACAGTCGACAACCTGTCCCACAGGATACGGGCACACCGCCCGTCTTCCCCCGCGCGCATGGGTCCGGCCCCGACCGAACAAGAGGCGGGACAGGCAGGCATGAGCAGGAATGTCGAGCGTCCGACAGATGACACGGCGGCCCGGGCATGACCTGGATCGGCGTCAGCGATCGCACCTCCGCATGGTTCTCGCTTCAGGGTGCCGGCGGCGCGCCCGACACCGGCGAACGCCTTCCGCCCGACAGCCTTTTGCCCCGCGGCACCCTGCTGGTCGAAACCCGCCTCTCCCCCGACAACCGGCCCCAGACCCTGCTGGCCTTCCGCCGCTCGCACCCTTGGTCCGGCACCTTCTCGCTCCAGGCCCTGCCCGGCGGCAGCGTCGTGCTGATCGAGGCGCAGGAGGGTGACACCCGCACCGCCATCCTGCCCTGCCCCTACAACGACCGCACCGACGTGGTGCGCCTGAGCTACAGCTGGGATGCCCCCGGCCGCACCGGCCGGCTGAGCATCGAGCGGCCCTACCCCAACAGCACCCATTCCGTCGACCTGCCCAACTCGCGGCCCATGGTGCTCGACGACCTGCGCGAACTCACCCTCCGCCGCGGCCAGTCCGAGACCGACCGCGAGGTCACCTTCCACGCCGTCTCCGACGCGGTCGAGCCGGTGGGCCCGATGCCGGGCCTGACCTCGCAGACCCGGATCCTGACCAGCATGGGCGAAACCCCCGTCCACCGCATCCGCCGCGGCGACGTGGTGATCACCGACCGGGGCGAACAGGTGCCGGTGCTGCAGGTCGTCCGCCGCACCGTGCCCGCCAAGGGCAGTTTCCACCCGATCCGCCTGCGCGCCGGCTATTTCGGCCTGACCCGCGACATTGCCGTCTCGCCCAACCAGAAGCTGGTGATGCGCGGCTCGGATGTCGAGTACATGTTCGGCCGCGAGGCGGTGCTGGTGCCCGCCCGGCATCTCGTCAACAACGTCTCGGCCTTCTGGGCCAAGGGGCCGGAAATGGTCACCTACTACCAGGTCCTCCTGCCCGGCCACGATGCGGTGATCGCCTCGGGCTGCGCCGTCTCCAGCTTGCTCATCGGCCGCATCCGCCGCAAGCCCGACGCGCTGGCTGCCAGCGTACTCGCCGGGTTCGACCGCGCCCGCCTGCCCGAACACGCCCAGCCCGCCTGGCCCATCCTCAAGCCCTTCGAGGCGGTGACACTGGCCAGCAGCCGGGCAGCTTGAGCGGCAGGAACCAAATTCGTCTGCCCGCGTTCTCAACGCATGGTGCAGGAGACACAGAACAGGGTTTTGAGGGCTTTGCCGCCTGCCACACGTCAGGAGGTGCAGGGGCATTGCGAGTTGGTCGAGTTCGACGCCCGCACGGTGTTGCATCAGGTGGGGGAACGAACCGAGGCCGTCTATTTTCCCGAATCCGCCGTCATTTCGGTGCTCGCGACCTATGGCGACGGGTCGACCATCGAGATGGCCAATATCGGGCGCGAGGCCTGCACCGGCATCAACCTCACCCTCGGCCGCGAGGCCCAGCTCACCGCCAACGAGATCCAGGTCGGCGGCACGGCGCTGCGGCTGCCCGCCGCACGGTTCGTCAGCCTGCTGGAGAAGGACGCATTCCGCCACGTGCTCTTCGCCACGGTGCAGGCGGTGCTGTTTCAGGTCATGGTCTCCGGCGCCTGCAACGGCGCCCATGACGCGCGCCAGCGCCTGTCCCGCTGGCTGCTGACCATGCATGACCGCGCCGATGGCAGGCACATGAACCTGACCCACGAGTTCCTGTCGCACATGCTGGGCGTGCGCCGCGCGACGGTGTCCAAGGTGGCGGCCGAACTGCGCGAGGAAGGGTTGATCACCTATTCTCACGGTCGCATGGCCGTCACCGACCACAAGGGCCTGCGCAAGGCCAGCTGCGAATGCTACGACCGGGTCCGCGGCGCCTATGCAACATTGTTGCCGGAGGGGTAAAATGGACTATTTCATGGCAGCGTTGGTACGATATCGTACAGATCACAACCTTTAGAGACGTTAACATTAGTCGGTCGGCCTGACCGGTGCACAGTGAACTGTCCGGCCGATCTCAGGGGATATTGCGGATGGATCAGGAACGGCTCGGCGATGACGACCAAATGATAACGACGGCAATCCGGCGGTCACCGCTCGCGATGGTTTTGACCGACCCCCGCCTGCCCGACAACCCGATCACCTATGTAAACAGCGCGTTCGAGGCGCTGACCCTCTACAGCCGCGACTACGCGGTCGGCCGGAACTGCCGGTTCCTCCAGGGCCCGGAAACCGAGCCCGAGGCCGTCGAACGCATTCGCCAGGGCCTGCGCGGCGAAGAGGAATTCGAGGTCATCCTCACCAACCACCGGGCCGACGGCACCACCTTCCGCAACCAGCTTCTCCTCGCCCCGATCCACGACCCGCAGGGCCAGCTCAACGGGTTCTTCGGGCTTCAGCGCAGCGTCCCCGTGCCCGACAAGGGCGCGCAGTCGATCACCGAGGACACGTCGCTCCAGCTGCTCCGCGAATTGCAGCACCGGGTGAAGAACCACCTTTCCATGATCGTCAGCATGATCCGCATCCAGGCCCGGCGCGAGGTCACGGCCGAGTCGCTCAAGGCCATCAGCCGGCGGATCGAGGCGCTGTCGGTTCTCTACGACGAGCTGCTCAACACCAATGCCACGGGCGATTCCGACACGAACCTCGCCGCCGGCGCCTATCTCAGCCGCATCGCCTCGGTCGTCGCCAGCCTCGAGCCGCGCAGCTCGATCCGCCTCAACGTCGAGTGCGACGACATCTCGCTGCCCGTCGATCACGCCGCCCGGCTTGGCCTCTTGCTGTCGGAATTCGTGACCAACGCCTTCGAACATGCCTTCGAGGGCCGGGACACCGGCGCCGTCGATATCCGCTTCACGCGGCTGGACGACGGCACCGTCCGCCTGATCGTACAGGATGACGGCAACGGCATTCCCGAGGGCTACGACTGGCCCTACGGCGCCGCCACCATCAGGGAACAGCGCGACCGCGCCGAACACGGCGACGGCCGGCTCGACACAACCGGGCACGACCGCGTACCGGGCGTCGGCGGCAGCATCGTCACCGCGCTCACCGACTCCCTCGGCGCCACGCTCACGGTCGACGGGGCGGGGCCGGGCACCCGGATCACCGTCGATCTGTGAAGACCTAAAGCATTCCGCCTTTAACCTGAATCGCGGCGATTCCCACGCGCATGATTTTGTGATTCATCCTGTTTGGGAGGATGGATCATGTCAGCACCTTTGCCATCGGCGCTCCGGGCGCGGTTTCAGCGATATATTGAGGAAGGGTTGAGCGGTCGCGCGGCGGCGTTGCGTTTGAAGCTGTCGCCAGCCACTGGAGCCCGCTGGGCGCTTGCGATCCGGCGGACAGGCCGAGCGGCGGCTGCACCTCAGGGCCGGCCGAAAGGCAAGGGCAAGTTGGACCCTCATCGGTCCTTCTTTGCCGAAATCATCGAGCATGATGGCGATATAACGATGCCTGAGCTGAGCGCGGCGCTGTATGATGCGACGGGCGTCAGCGCGCATCCCAACGCGATTGGAAAGTTCCTTCGCAAGCTCGGCTACACATACAAAAAAAGTCACTGGTCGCCACCGAGCGCCGCCGTGCCAAGGTAAGGCGGCAGCGCGAAGACTGGTTCAGGCACCGTATTCCGGCCGTGATGGCGCAGCCGGAACGCGTTGTCTTCATTGACGAAACATCCGTGAAGACAAACCTGGCCAGACAGCGGGGATGGTCGCGATGTGGAGAGCGCCTGATCATGGACGCCCCGTTCGGGTCATGGGGCACCCAGACCTTCATCGCCGGGTTGAGCGCCGATGCGATGATCGCACCCTGGGTGATAAAAGGGGCCATGGATGGCGCGGCCTTCACCGCCTACGTCGAAAAGGTGCTGGTGCCGGAACTCTCACCTGGAACCGTGGTCATTCTGGACAATCTCGCCACGCACAAGAACGCCGAAGCGGAAAAAGCGATGCGCAGGGCAGGATGCTGGTTCCTATTCTTGCCGCCCTACAGTCCCGACCTCAACCCCATCGAAATGGCATTCTCCAAGCTCAAAGCACACCTGCGCCGGATCGGCGCGCGCAGCTTCACCGACATGTTCAACGCACTCGCCGACATCTGCGACCTCTACTCAACCGAAGAGTGCTGGAACTACTTCAAGGCTGCCGGATATGTCTCAGGTTAAAGACGGGGTGCTTTAGTCGTAGAACGGTGTCATCTGCGCCACGATCACCGCGTTCTCGTCCAGCGCCCGCTGCATCAGCGCGCGTTCCTCGTCGCTGATGTCATGGCCTTCGGCCTCCCGCTCCTCCAGCGTGCCATAGCCCGACACGTCCAGCGGCGCGGTATCCGCCTGCTTCAGGATCGCCACCGTCTCGCGCACCGCCTCGGCCTCGTCGACGCCGCTGGCATAGACCACCAGCGCCGCACCCGTGGCCTTCTCCGGCAGCCCGTCCCCCGCCTTCCGCCCGACCTCGACCAGAAGCGTGAACACCTGCTGCCGGCGCGGCGGCGTCTTGCTGTTTCCCGACATGACCGTCACCCTTTCCGTTCCGCCCTGCCCTGCGCCACGCGGGCCCCCAAGTCAATCCCGCTTGCATTCCCGACCGCGGGCCATACCTTCCCGGAAACGGCAAAGGGACCGCACCGATGAAACGCATCAAGGACATGGTCGCCGAGGCGAACGCCATGGTCGACCACGCCCCCGCCACCGCTTACCTCGACCAGCACGGCGCCGAGGGCGTCACCTTCGTCGACCTCCGCGACCCGCGCGAACTCGACCGCGAGGGCATGATCCCCGGCGCCTTCCACTGCCCGCGCGGCATGCTTGAGTTCTGGATCGACCCCGACTCGCCCTACGCCAAGGACCAGTTCCAGACCGGCAACCGCTTCGTCTTCTACTGCGCCTCCGGCTGGCGCTCCGCCCTCTCCGCCCGCACGGCCCAGGAGATGGGGCTGGATAACGTCAGCCATATCGACGACGGCTTCTCCGGCTGGAAGAAGGCCGGCGGCCCCGTCGGCGAAAAGCCCGGCCGCTCCAAGTAACCGTTTTGTTTGAAAGAAAACGGATCGAGATCTTTTAAAGATCTCGCCCCCCTTGCCAACCGCGCACAACGCCACACCTCCCGCCCCAACGCAGACCGAACGGGAGCCCCCCATGCCCAAGACCCTCTTCATCACCGGCGCCTCCACCGGTATCGGCGCCGCCACCGCCCGCGCCGCCGTCAAGGCGGGCTGGAACGTGGGCCTCATGGCCCGCTCCGCCGACAAGCTCGACACCCTCACCGCCGAACTGGGCGAGGCCGCCCTCGCCCTCCCCGGCGACGCCACCGACCTCGCCGCGCAACAAGACGCCGTGCGCCGCACCGTCGACCGCTTCGGCACCCTTGACGCGGCCTTCGCCAATGCCGGCACCGGGCTCGACAAACCGGGCACCGAGGGCGGCGACCCCGAGGAATGGCGCAAGCTCATTGATCTCAACGTGATGGGCGTGCTCTACACCGCCCGTGCCGCCCTGCCGGAACTGCGCAAGACGCGCGGCCACCTCCTCCTCACCGGCTCCGCCGCCGGCCGCAACCACATCAAGGGCTCGATCTACTCGGCCTCCAAGTGGTTCGTCCACGGCTATGCCGGCAACATGTCCGAGGAAATGCGCGACTGGGGCGGGCGCTGCACCCTGATCTCGCCCGGCATGGTCGACACGCCCTTCTTCGACGAGGCCAAACCCGACAAGCTCAAGCCCGAGGATATTGCCGGGGCGGTCATCTTCGCGCTCACGCAAGACCCCCGCACCGAAGTGCGAGAAGTCCATGTCATGCCGACGGGCTAGGCCGGCTCCGGCGCATCAATCACCGAGGCCGTGTCAAGGCCAGCGTCGGGCTCCCAATCGGGCAGGCTTTCATAGACATGTCGTACCCCGTCCATCAGGGCGCGGCGCTCCACCTCTGGCAGAGCCCGCCATTCGGCCGCCTGGCATCCCCACCGGAACGCGATGTCGCCAAACTGGTCTCCGTTGTGAATGGACGTCACCAGAAGAACCGCCAGCGCCGGAACATGTCCCGGCTCACCCGGACAGTGTGACTTGAGCTGCACCGTTTCCAGCGGGAACCAGCCGCCGTCCTGTTCCGCGATGACACAGGCCCGCGCGTCGATCACGTCGTTCAACCGCGACAGGTGCTGTTCCCAGCCATTGCCGTAATCCGCCATCGCCACGGCCCGGCGCTCTTCAGGACCAGCGGCGCGGGCCAGGGCGCACAACGCCGCGCAGACCTCCGCCCGCGATCGCGACAGGCACTCCGCCTCCGAAATCGACGGATGTGCCGGCCCAAGCCCCGCCACAGCTTCGCGCATGCCGTTGAACAAGGCCGCACGAACCGGACGCGGCTGAAGGGCAACCTCCCCGGAAACCGTTGGCCAAAGATCCGCCAGCCCCACCTCGTCCCGCCCTGCGGCAAGCGAGGCGGCAAGGTTCATCGCAAACACGGGAAGGGCAGGCCCGCCCTCCGTCCCACCCTCCCGCAGGATGCGCGCCGGGAGGGCGGTAATCCCGTCGAAAGGGTCAAGCCCGAACGGATCGCGCGCCATCCCCTCGAACCAGTCCCGCAGCCGCGTCGCGGACACACCCCCCACCCCGAACATCGCCACGGCCAGCGGCCCGTCGACCGGATGCAGCAGTGCGACCAGATCGGCCACCGCCTGCCCACGGCGAAAGATGCGCGTCATGTGGGTATGGGTCTCAATCCCGCAGCAGCTCGTTGATCCCGGTCTTCGAGCGGGTCCGCTCGTCCACCCGCTTCACGATCACCGCGCAATAGAGGTTGAGGTTGTTCTTCGTCGGCATCGAGCCCGACACCACCACCGAATAGGGCGGCACCTCGCCCATGAAGACCTCGCCGGTCTCCCGGTCGACGATCTTGGTGGACTGGCCGATATAGACCCCCATGCCGAGCACCGAGCCCTCGCGCACGATACAGCCCTCGACCACCTCCGACCGCGCCCCGATGAAGCAGTTGTCCTCGATGATCGTCGGGCCGGCCTGCATCGGCTCCAGCACGCCGCCGATCCCCACGCCGCCCGACAGGTGCACGCCCTTGCCGATCTGCGCACAGGAGCCCACGGTGGCCCAGGTATCCACCATCGTCCCCTCGTCGACATAGGCGCCGAGGTTCACGAAGGACGGCATCAGCACCACGCCCGGCGCGATATAGGCCGACTTGCGCACGATGCAGTTCGGCACCGCCCGGAACCCGGCGGCCTTCCACTGGTTGTCGCCCCAGCCCTTGAACTTGCTGTCGACCTTGTCCCACCAGCCGCCGCCTTGCGGGCCGTTGTCATGCTGTTCCATGTCCTTGATGCGGAAGCCCAGCAGAACGGCCTTCTTGGCCCACTGGTTGACGCGCCATTCGCCGTCATCCTGCCGCTCGGCCACGCGCAGCTTGCCGCTGTCCAGCGCGTTGAGCGTGTCCTCGATCGCCTCGCGCGTCTCGCCGCCGGTCGAGGGGGTGATGCTGTCGCGTGAATCCCACGCGGCTTCGATGGCTTGTTCAAGTTGGGCGTTCGACATCGGGCGTCTCCGTGACAGGTCTGGTTCTCGCTGCCATGCCCTATACGGGGGCGCCGGTCAGATCGCAATGCGACGCCGCACCGGCCTTTCGCGGCACGGGCCCCTCGCCGGAACGAAAAAACCGGCGGGCGCCATGCTGCGCCCGCCGGTATTCGCATTTGTCGGGTGTGCGGTGTTACCGCACGATGTAGACCACGCGCCGCTCGGCCGGGTCGACAACAACGGGCACGCCGTTGACATAGGCATAGCGGTATTCCGACGTCGGAACGGTGGTCAGCGTCACCGCCACGGGCAGTTGCACGCCGGTCACGACTTCACCTTCGAGATAGACCGGCTCGACCGGGTTCTCGCGGACATAGACGATGGTTTCTTCGCCCGGATCGCTGGCCCCGCCAAGCGCGCCACCGACAACAGCGCCGGCCGCGGCGCCCACCGGGCCGCCAGCAATCGCGCCGATGAGGCCACCGGCGGCACCGCCCGCGGCAACGTCGTCGGCATTGTTGTCCTCGTAGGTCACCGTGGTCACCTCGATCTGGTCACGGTTCGGCGCGATCATCAGCTGTTCGCCGTCAAGCGAGGCCGACAGGTAATCCCCGTAGGCCCAGCCCTCGACGCCGTCGAAGCTGACCTTGCACCAGGCATTTTCGGCAAGGCAGCCGTGGACGTTCACGGCCCCTTCGGCGGGGATGACGCCGACGATGTTCTGTTGCGGCCCGGGGCCAGCACGCAGGTTCAGGTCGGTCACGGCGGTGGCGCTGGTTTCCGCAAATGCGGCACCGGCACCCATTGTTCCGATCAGGGTCATGGTCAGAATTTGCGTCTTCATGGCTCGAATCCTTGTGGCTGTTAAAGACTGCGCTGTCCGGCAGAGTCACCGCCGGTAAGCTGGGGTTAAAAACGCCTGTCCGGCGCATCCGTTCCCCGTCAGTCTCCACCACACCGGAAATGGGCATCATCCCGCCGAAAGCGGGTCAGGCGCGATATTTCCGCCGCAGAGCAGCACCGCCACCCGCTCGCCGGGCTCTGGCACGTAGGCCCCCGCCATCAGCGCCGCAAGCGCCGTCGCGCCTGCGGGTTCCACCAGCTGCCGCATCTCCTGCCACAGGGCCGTCTGCGCCTCGGTGATAGCGCTATCACCAACCAATACGCTCTGGATCCCCTGCGCCTCGGCCAGCCCGTAACAGATCTCCCCGATCCGCCTGGCTCCCAGCGCGTTGGCCGCCACGCCCGACACCTCCACATCGACCGGCCCGCCGGCCTTCAACGCGTCATGCAGCGCGCAGGAGGTTTCGGGCTCCACCGCCACCACCTTGCGCCGCCCCTGAAGCCACGCCAGCGCCCCGCCGATCAGCCCGCCGCCGCCCACGGCGATCAGCACCGTGTCGGCCTGCAGCCCCTGGTCCTCCCACTCGGCCATGCAGGTCCCCTGACCGGCCACCGTCGCCTCCGCGTCATAGGCATGGATCTGCATCGCCCCGGTCTCGGCCTCGTAGGCCCGCGCCGCCTCCAGCGCGTTGGCATAGGCCCCCGGCACCACCTGCAAATCGGCCCCCAGCCGCTCGATCAGCCCGATCTTCGCGGGCCCCGCCATCTCCGGCACGTAGATCCGCGCCCGATGGCCCAGCTTCGCCCCGGCATAGGCCACCGCCGCGCCATGGTTGCCGCCCGACGCCGCCACCAGCCCGGCCGCCGGCACCTCCATCGACAAAAGCGTGTTGAACGCCCCGCGCGCCTTGAAACTCCCGGTGTGCTGCGCCTGCTCCAGCTTCATCTCCACCGGATAGCCCAGCCCGAACCCGCGGGCCTCCACCACGGGCGTCCGCCGCACATGGCCGCGCACCCGATGCCACGCCGCCTCTATCCCGGTTTTCCAGTCCATCGCGCGTCCCTCCCGCTGGTCAAATCCGGGCGAACCCTATACCCCTAGTAGGCCAGACCCAAGCAGGGAAGACACGCTTCATGCAAGACGAACGCTACAGCCAGTTCCGCGACGCCCATTCCGACCGCAACACCGCCGAACAGGTGCCCGACACGCCCCAGACCCGGGCCCCGGCCTATCGCCTTGCCTTTGCCGATGACGACTTCCTCTGCCGCGACGAACTGCGCCCGGTGCGCCTCCAGCTCGAGCTGCTCAAGCCCGAGATGATCCTCAACGAGCGCGGCATCGAAAGCACCGTCGTCCTCTTCGGCGGCGCCCGCATCCCCGAACCGGCCAAAAAGGACACCGCCCGCACCGAAACCCTGGCGGGCCTCTCGCGCTTCTACGACGAGGCCCGCGAATTCGCCCGGCTGATGACGATGAAATCCATGGGGTCCTACGGCAAAGAATTCGTCATCGCCACCGGCGGCGGCCCCGGCGTGATGGAGGCCGGCAACCGCGGCGCGGCCGACGCGGGCGGCTCGTCCATCGGGCTCAACATCGTCCTGCCGCATGAACAGGCACCCAACGAGTACGTGACGCCCGGCCTCTGCTTCAACTTCCACTATTTCGCCATCCGCAAGATGCACTTCCTGATGCGCGCCCGCGCCATCTGCTGCTTCCCCGGCGGCTTCGGCACGCTCGACGAGATGTTCGAGGCGCTGACCCTGATCCAGACCGACCGCATGAACCGCGTCCCCTTCCTGCTCTTCGGCGAGGAATTCTGGCGCAGCATCATCAACTGGGAGGCGCTGTCGGAGGCCGGCACCATCTCGGCAGAAGACCTCGACCTCTTCCAGTTCGTCGAGACGGCGAAGGAAGCGATGGAGATCATCGAGAACTGGAGCGGCGAGATCCCCCACCCCTGACCCGCGTATTGGCGCCCCGTTCTAGGAGGGAGGGAACGGGGCACCGGCACGATCCTACGGAAAGGCCCGCAAGCAAGGCCGACCTGGGTCGGCTGGTTCCCTACTAGAGCGTCAAGGTTAATTCCCCGTTTACGCCGTCACCCGAAAACCCGTCCCGGGCCTGACCCGGGACCTAGCGCCACACACAAGCCGGGCCATCGCACCGCAAGCGCCCCCGCTCAAGCCCCCTCGAACGCACAAAGCGCGTGCACATCCATCCCCAGCTTCTCCAGCCGCGCCCGGCCGCCCAGCTCCGGCAGGTCGATGATGAACGCACAGCCCACGATCTCGCCCCCCAGCCGCTCGATCAGCCGGATCCCGGCCTCCGCCGTGCCGCCCGTCGCCAGCAGGTCATCCACCAGCAAGACCGTCTCGCCCGCCGCAATCGCGTCGTCATGCACCTCGACCACCGCCTCGCCATATTCCAGCTGGTAATCCTCCGAGATCACCTTCCCCGGAAGCTTCCCCTTCTTCCGGATCGGCACGAACCCCACCGAAAGCTGGTGCGCCATCGCGCCGCCAAGGATGAACCCCCGCGCCTCGAGCCCCACCACCTTGTCGATCCTGAGCCCGGCATAGGGGTGCAGCATCTGGTCCACCGCCATGCGGAACCCGCGCGGATCGGCGAACAGCGTCGTCACATCGCGAAACATGATCCCCTCGTGCGGGAAATCGGCGATCGTGCGGATATAGTCTTTCACATTGGTGGATTTCGGCATGTCCGGCCCCCGGGATGATGTCGGTTCCGTGGTCCGGTTTCGCCGATCCCGGCCCCGTTCGCAAGGGCCGGGTCGGGCGCGCCCCGCCGGGCGCGCGGTCTCAGCGCACGTTCCGCGTCCTGACGATCAGCGTGTAAAGCGCGTTCGGCACCCAGCGCAGGTGCGGGCGTTTCCAGTCCATCCGTTCGCGCACGAGATAGTACTTTGCCGTATCGAGTGTCATTTTTTCAGTTCCTTTCCCGCCGTTTGGCCGCTATGTTAGCCTCGGTTGCATATGCAATGTATATACATTGTATTGGCAGAAAGTCAAGATGGCAGGGGCGAAAACAGCGTGACCAAGAAAGACGACAAGAAGGACAAGAAGAAATCGGGCAAGAAAGACAGCCAGTTGATCCTTCGCCTCGACAAGCAGGAGCGTGATGAATTCATCAAGCTCTGCAAGGAGATGGACACCAGCGCCGCCCGCGAAATCCGTGCCTTCATCCGCGGCTTCGTGGAAAAGAACGGCTGACCCGCCCCCTCACCACAGCGCGGGCTTGGCCACCATCAGCCAGAAGACGCCCACCAGCGCGATGAACGCCGGCCAGCCCAGCACGAACCACACCCGAAACGCCCGCCGCGCTGCCTCCGGCAACGGCTCGCCGCGCAGCAGCGCCTCGCCCGCCATGTCGCGTATCCTGATCTGCAGCCGCACCACCGGCACCCAGGCCGCTAGCGCCACGAGGTAGAGCCCGTAGGTCACCACCAGCCACGGCTCCCCCGCGCCATACCCCGCCAGGTACACCAGCCACAGCCCGCTCAACGGCTGCACGATCCCGGCCGGCAGGGTGAACAGCCAGTCCGCCACCACCACCCCCGACGCGACCGAGTGGATCGTCTCCAGCCGCCCCGTCCGCATCGCCCACACCATCTGGAACGCTGTCCCGATCCCCGTGCCGAACAGCACCGTCGCACTCAGGATATGCAGCCATTTCGCCAGCAGGTACGGATCGACGCTCACCGCTCTTCCTCCAGCACGTAGACCACCGCGATCAGCGCCAGCACCGGCAGGTTCTTCAACAACCCGCCCAGCGGCAACAGCCACAACACCGGCGCCAGCACGCTGAACGCCACCGTGTATCCCAGCACCATCGCCGCCTGCACGCCGGCCATCAGCTTCGGCCGCCACCCCCGCAGCAACGCGCCTGCAATCGCAAGGTCCGCCACACCCCCCAGCCGCGCGAACCCGATGGCCAGCCAATCCGTCACGCCGCTGCCCTCGATCAGCGGCAGGAACTCCGCCGCCGGCAGGATCAGCCCAATCACCCCCGAGGCCAGCCACAGTACCGCCAGCACCACCCGCAGCACCGGCCGCATCAGGTACAGCCGCGCATGCCACAAATCCTGCGTCCCCGCGGGCCTCGCCCCCGAGAACTCCGAAAACCCCCGCGGCCCCTCCGGCATATCCCTGACCGCCGCGCTCGGCTCTGCCAGCACCCCCGCCTCCAACTGCCTCACCGCCGTCAGCGAGATCGGCCCAAGCCGCATCGCGTCGCCCATCCGCCCCATCCCCCGGCACAGCCAGACCGGCAGCCGTAGAACCGGCACCGCCGACAGCCCGAGCCAGCGCCGCAAGGCCTGCAACATCTCCGCCTGCGTCACCACCTCCGGCCCGCCGATCTCCTGCACCCCCTCCACCGGATGCACCAGCAAATGCGCCACCGCCCGCGTCAGGTCCGCCGCATGCACCGGGTTGAACGGCTGGTCGCCCTGCCCCACCACCGGCATCACGACGGGCAACGCCGCCAGCCCCCGCGCCAGCGACGACCCGCCATAGGACGTCTCCCCCAGCACCAGCCCGGCGCGCAGCGGAACGATCCCATGCGCCAGCGCCACCGCCTCGCCCTCACGCCTGTGCCGCGCAAACCCCGTCTCGCTGTCGTCGATGCCCACGGCGGAGATCAGCACGCCCCGCGCATCATCGCCCATCGCCTCGTAAACCGCCCCCGGCGCCCGCACATGCACCGCCTCCGCCACGCCCTCCGACGCGCTCAGCACGCCCGCCGCGTTCACGATATGCGTGACACCTTCCAGCCGCCCCTGCCAGAAATCCACCGTCGCCGCCTCCGGCGCCGCCAGATCGGCCTCCAGCGTCTCGAACCCCATCCGCGCCAGCCGCCCGCACCGCCGCGCCGAGGCCACAACCTGCCACCCCGCCGCCCGCAGCCCGAACGCCAGATGCCGCCCGATGAACCCATCGGCCCCGAGGATCAGAACCTTGCCGGAATGGCCGCTCATGCGCTCCGGCGCAGGGTCGCGGTCATCACTCCCATGCCGATCAGCGCCACGCCGCCCCCGCGCGTCAGCCAGGTGATCACGCCGGGTTTCCGGATCGTCTGCCGCAGCCTGTCGGCCAGCAGCGCATAGGCCAGCGCATTCACCGTCGCCAGCCCCACGAAGGTCGCGATCAGGATGGCGAATTGCGGCGCCAGCGGCTCACCCACGGTCACGAACTGCGGGACAAAGGCGATGAAAAACGCGATCGACTTGGGGTTCAGCGCCGTCACCGCCGCCGCGTGCCAGAACACCCCGCGCCCGTTGACCTGCGCACCGCGCACCTCCTCGAGCCCGCCCGCCGGCGCGCTCCGCAACAGCTTGATCCCCAGCCAGACCAGGTACACCGCCCCCGCCCATTTCAGCACGGTGAACAGCGTCGCCGACGCCAGCACCAGCGCCCCCAGCCCCATCAGCGAGGCGCTCATCGCCACCAGGTCGCCCAGCGCCACGCCGGTCGCACTCGCCACGGCAACACGCTTGCCCTGGCTCAGCGCATAGCTCAGCACCAGAAGCACGGTCGGCCCCGGGATCAGCAAAAGCGCGGTCGACGCGGCCGCAAAGGCCAGCCAGAGATCGAATGGCATGGAACTCTCCCCTCTCAATCCTTAGGCCGGGCTTCAGCCCGGCACCTCTCCCGAGATACCCAACCCCGAACCCGCCCCCACGTCAACGCCCGGCACCATCCCCGCCCGGAACAAGCCGCGCCCTGGCGCGGTGCCGGGCGAGCGCCCTCACCGCGAAGACAAAACCCGCCCCGCAACCGCATCCAGCATCGCCACCAGGTCCGGATCCCTTGCCTCCGGCGCCGTCAAGATCGCGAACTCCAGCGCCCGGTCGCACCCGTGCGGGCAGGCCTCCCGCTTCGCCCCCAGCAACCCCGGCAGGCCCTTCACCATCGCCCGCGCCTTGTCGGCATTGCCCTGCAACGTCGCGATGATCGCCGAGATATCCACCTCGCCGTGATGCGGATGCCAGCTGTCGTAATCCGTCACCATCGCCACCGAGGCATAACAAAGCTCCGCCTCCCGCGCCAATTTGGCCTCCGGCATGTTGGTCATCCCGATCACGTCACAGCCCCACACCTCGCGATACATCTTCGATTCCGCCAGCGTCGAGAACTGCGGCCCCTCCATCGCCAGGTATGTCCCGCCCCGGTGCACCGTGATCCCCGCCGACCGGGCGGCTGCCTCGCACGCCTCGCCCAGCCGCGGACAGGTCGGATGCGCCAGGCTCACATGCCCCACGCAACCCGTCCCGAAAAAGCTCTTTTCCCGCGCAAAGGTCCGGTCGATGAACTGGTCGACGATCACGAAATCCCCCGGCGCCATCTCCTCGCGGAACGACCCGCAGGCGGAAACGGAAATCACATCCGTCACCCCCAGCCGCTTCAACGCATCGATATTGGCCCGATAGGGCACCGTGCTTGGCGAATGCACATGCCCCCGCCCGTGCCGCGGCAGGAACGCCATCTTCACGCCCCCCACCCGGCCGCACAGAACCTCGTCCGACGGCGCGCCCCACGGGCTCTCGACGCTCACCCACTCGGCGCCCTCCAGCCCGTCGAACTGGTACAGCCCCGATCCGCCGATCACCCCGATCATCGTCTCCGTCATGTCGCGCTCCCTGCCTGAGTTTCCCGCACTTTGCCCCGCGCCGCCCCGAATGGAAAGCCGCCCGGTGTATCCATGCAGCCACCACAAGGCACCTTTCCCGCCAGGGGGGTGGCGTCCGATGCTGCGCTGCAGTATCAGCCCCGCAACGCGAACGAAAAATCTCAGAGAGAACCGCCCCGTGACACGCGACCTCAAGGCCGCCGTAGCCAGCCGTCTTGCCATCCCCCACCTGCGCCCCGACCCGCAGGAACCGCTCACCCCCGCCCGCCTCCGGATCGAGCTCCTGTCGGGCCTCACCGTCGCGCTGGCGCTGGTGCCCGAGGCGGTGGCCTTCGCCTTCGTGGCGGGCGTCCACCCGCTCGTCGGCCTCTACGCGGCCTTCCTCGTGGGCCTGATCACGGCGCTGATCGGCGGCCGCCCCGGCATGATCTCGGGCGCCACCGGCGCGCTGGCCGTCGTCATGGTCTCGCTCGTCGCCCAGCACGGGATCGAATACCTCTTCGCCACCGTTGTCCTCATGGGCATCCTGCAGATCACCGCCGGCGTGCTGCGCTGGGGCAAGTTCATCCGCCTCGTGCCGCACCCGGTGATGCTGGGCTTCGTCAACGGGCTCGCCATCGTGATCTTCCTTGCGCAACTGGGCCAGTTCAAGGTGCCCGGCACCATGGTGCAAACCGATCACGGCATGTCGGGCGGAGAGTGGCTCTCGGGCATGCCGCTCTACACCATGCTCGGCCTCGTCGCGCTCACCATGGCGCTGATCTGGGTCATGCCCCGCATCACCCGCCTGATCCCCGCACCGCTCGCCGGCATCGCCATCGTCGCCGGGCTCGTAATCGCCCTCGGCCTCGACGTCCCCCGCGTGGGCGATCTCGCCTCGATCCAGGGCGGGCTGCCCTCGCTGCATATCCCGATGGTCCCGTTCACCCTCGAGACGCTGGAAATCATCCTGCCCTACGCGGTGATCCTCGCCGCCATCGGCCTGATCGAAAGCCTGCTCACCCTCAACCTCGTGGGCGAGATGACCGGCAAGCGCGGCGGCGCCAGCCAGGAATGCATCGCGCAAGGCGTCGCCAACACCGTCACCGGCTTCTTCGGCGGCATGGGCGGCTGCGCCATGATCGGCCAGTCGATGATCAACGTGAAATCCGGCGGCCGCACCCGCATCGCCGCCATCGCGGCGGCGCTCTTCCTGCTGGTCTTCATCCTCTTCGCCGCGCCGCTGATCGAGCAAATCCCGCTGGCGGCGCTGGTCGGCGTGATGTTCATGGTGGTGATCGGCACCTTCGCCTGGAACTCCTTCACGATCCTGCGCAAGGTCCCCCTGACCGATGCGCTGGTCATCGTGCTCGTCACCATCGTCACGGTGCAATACGACCTCGCCATCGCGGTGGTCGTGGGCGTCATCGTCTCGGCGCTGGCCTACGCGTGGAACAACGCCACCCGCATCCATGCCCATACGCGTGACTCGGTCACCGAAACCGGCGCCAAGGTCTATGAAATCCAGGGGCCGCTGTTCTTCGGCTCGGCCGCGGGCTTTGCCGAACTCTTCGACATCGAGAACGACCCCGATGCCGTCATCGCCGATTTCGCGCGCAGCCGCGTCGTCGATCAATCGGCCCTGCAGGCCATCGAAGCCATCGCGGCGAAATACGAGGCCGCGGGCAAGCGCATCAAGCTCCGCCATCTCAGCCCGGATTGCCACCGCCTTCTGAAGAAGGCCGGCCACCTCGTCGTCGATAGCGACGACGACCCGGATTACCAGCTGGCCGTGGATTACGGCGTGCGCACCGGCGTGCTTGGCGGGGCGGAAGGCTGACTCAGGCCGCCGCGCCCAGCGCGCAAAGGTCGCTGCCCTGCACCAGCGAGATCACCACGCGCCCCTCGTCGGTGTCGCGGATGCCATAGCCGTAGCCGCGCAGGCGATGCTGCCATTCGCGTTCCGACACGGCCAGCGCGCGCTCGCGCATCACAAGGTCGCGGATCTTGTTCGGGTTCATCGGTTCCATATCTGTTTCCTTCCCTCGGACAGTAATGTTGCTGAAACCGGGATAATTTCGCCTTGTGGCAACAATCGTGCCGAATTGGGGCAGGGCGCGGGTATCTTCGCGGCGGCCTGAGCCGGGCTTTCAGCTCAGGAACCTCGCACAGGTCGCTTCGAAATCGTCGAACATCGGGGCCCGCCCGAACCCGTCCGGAAAGGTGCCGTTCCGCTCCATCCCGGCGATCCGGTCGCAGGCATCGGCAATCCGCATGCAAAGCCGGCCCATCTCCGGTCCCGCCTGCACCCCGGCGGCCCGCCGCGCCGCCTCGGCGCATTGCCGGGTCAGGTCCACGTCGGCCTCGAACGCCGCCTCCGGTGTCTCCGCCATGCCCACACCCGGAACCTCTCCGGGCACGACGCCCTGCCCGTCCGCCAGCCCGGCCCGCACGATCGCCGTGGCATAGAGCATCGCCGCCCCGCTCAGCCGCCAGGCGTTATCCGCCCCGGCCGTATCGGCCTTCACACGCGACAGGAAGGCATGCAGCAACGCCTGTTCCACCAGCGCGGTCAGCAGCGCCAGCACCCGTTCCAGCTCCGGCGCCGTCTCGACATCCGGGCCCGGCGCGCCAGCCTCCGCAAGCCGCGCCTCCAGCCATGCCCGGTAATCCGACCTCGGCGCCGCGGCCCGCGCGATGCAGGCCCGCGCCGCGTCATCCTCTGCCCGCGCGGCGCCCAGCACCGTCGCCATGGCCTCCTCCATCTCCCGCTCCGCCCGCAGCACCGACGGCACGTCCCGCCCCGGCCGGACCCGATGCGCCGGAAGCCGCAGGGGAACACCCCGCCCCACCAGCAGCGCGGCAATGTCCATCGCGTTGGCGAAATCCACCTCGTCGATGGCGGTCACGCGGGCCAAATGCGCCTCGTCCCCCAGCGCCCGCAGGACCAGCATGTGCAGGAACTGCTGATGCACCGCCGTCAGCTCGACGCGCAACAGCGCCGCAAGGTGTCGCTCGGTCTCGGTCATGTCACTCCTCCGCAACCCGTTGGCACAGCCCGCCTCACATCACCTCGTCGACCCGCTGCAACTGCGCTTCCTGCTCGCGTCGCGCCCCCGCGGCGGCCACCAACGCGCGGAACAACCGCCTCTGCCGCCGCGCATAGAACAAATGCTCCGGATGCCACTGCACCCCCAGCGCGAACGGGTCGCGCACCCGCTCCACCGCCTGGATCATGCCGCCCGGATCGCGCGCCGCCACCCGCATCCCCCGGCCCAGCTCGTCCACCGCCTGGCTGTGCAGCGCGTTGACCCGCATCGCGTGCTCCCCGGCGATCGACGCCAGCCGCGTGTGCCGCTCCACCCGCACCGTCTTGCGCGGCAGGACGGTCCAGTGCTTCCGGCTCCGCTCGTACACCTGGTAGGCATCCTGGTGCAGCGTTCCGCCCAGCGCCACGTTGAGCATCTGGCTCCCCCGGCAGATCCCCAGCACCGGCTTCTTCGCCTCGAAGCAGGCCTCGACGATCCCGCGCTCCATCGCGTCCCGTTCGGGGTCGAGCCGCGCCGACGTCACGATCTGCCCGCCATAGAGGTCGGGCGATATGTCGTCGCCCCCGCCGATGATCACCCCGTCCACCGCCGGCACGTCGACCTCGCCCGCCTCGTCCCAGCGCACCGACCGGCCCCCGGCGATCCAGACGTTCAGCGCCACCAGCGGGAAGATCCGCCAGCCCGACCGGCGCGAGGTGGTGACCGCGATCACCGGCCGGCTCATGCCGGGCCCCCGCCTGCATCCGCCAGCCCCCGCTGCGTCAGGATGGCGCCACACCGCTCGGCCCAGAACGCCCGCGGCATCGGCACGCCCGCATTGGCCGCCTCCCAGCCCTGCGACAGCTCGGCCAGGACATCCGCCTCGGCCGCCACCCGCTCCACCGTCCGCCAGCGCCGCCATTCGCTGTCCAGCGTCCAGCCCGGCTCGTCGATCCGGCAGTCCGGCAGTCGGAAATGAAAGGTCGGCCGCGCCGAGGTGGCCCCGGTCAGCACCGAGCCCATCCGCTCCGCGTCGATCCATGCGAAGACCGGCAGCATGTCCAGCCCGAAGTTCCGCGACGGCGCCTCCTGCACATAGGCATCCATCACGTGCCCCAGCCGCGCCCCGCGCCCCAGCGCGATCAGCCGCCGCACCAGCCGCCGCGGATAGGCCGCCGCAAACGGCAGCACCCGGCGCATCTGGTCGATCGGGTTGGCGATCCGCAGCCAGTCCTCGATCAGCGCATAGGCCAGAAGCGGCGGCACGATAGCCTCCGCCCGGTCCGACGCCACCTGCACGTTCAGATGCACCCCGAAGCCAAAGAACAGCCCGCCCCCGCTGCCCAGCGCCCCGGCCTGCCTGAGCGCCTCGCGCAGCCCGTCCAGCGCGATCAGCCCGTCGCGGTCCAGCGGGTCGGTCACGATCTCCACCGGGATCACCTCCCGCCCCAGGCTCAGCGCCGCGTCGCGCAGCGCGGTCTTGTCGGCATGGCGCAGCGCGGTATCCAGATAGACCTTCAGCCCCCCGATCCGGCTGTCCTCGACCTGCCAGATCGCCTCGTCCACCTGCCGCGCCCGGCCGCCCAGGTGCCGCGCGCACAGATCGGCACAGCGCGCCTCGTCCAGCCCGCCCAGCTCGATCTCCACACCGGTCAGGCGCGGGCCGCCCTCGGCGGTCTCCGGCTGCGGCAGGGGCGCAAAACTGTTCTCGGGCGAAACCATGAGGCTAATCTAGGCCCCGCCCGGCCCGACGCAATCACAAACCGGCCCGTTTTCCCGGCAGTGCCTCGCGCCGTGCCCCAATCCTCGGCGCCCTGCGGCGCCCTGCCGGTTACATTTCCGTGAACGCGCGACAATCCCGTTCAGCATCAACGTATTACCTGATCTAACCCGGCCCAGCCCTGCCGATTTCAGACCATCCATTCCACGAAGAACCGGAGCGCACATGCCCCCCCTCACCGACACCCCCCACCGCTACGGCCTGATCACCCGGATCCTGCACTGGGGCATGGCCCTGCTCTTCGCGGCTCAGTTCCTCTCCGCCGCCGCCCACTGGGCGCTCCCGCGCGAGAACGCCACCCGCGAGCTGCTCTGGAGCTACCATTACACCCTCGGCGCAACGCTCTTCCTGCTGGTGCTGCTCCGCGGCGCGTGGGGCCTCGCCAACCTGCCCCGCCGGCCCGAGCATACCGGCGACCTCATCGGCCGGGCGGCGGTGGCGGGCCACGTCGCGATCTACGCGCTGATGGTCATCGTGCCCTTCACCCGCCTCCTCGCCGCCGCCGGCGGCAAACGCGGCTTCTCCTATTTCGGGCTACAGATCTTCCCACCCCGCGAGGCGGAAATCGCCTGGATGCAGGCCCCCGCCGAACTGCATGGCGAAATGGGCTGGGTGCTCGCGCTGCTGATCCTCGGCCATATCGCCATGGCGGTGATCTGGCACCGCCTCATCCGCCGCGACGACGTGCTGCAACGCATGGCGGGCTGATCCCGGGCGCCACCGCGCCGTTTTCTGCACAGAAAACGGGGTAGAAAATACACATTTTCTACCCCGGAATTTTTCCAAAATTCCGCCCGCGCCGGGACGGAACCCCGTCAGCCCATCCCCGCCTCGGCCTCGATCGCCTTGCGCGATTTCCGCTGCCGTTCGGTGGCCGACTTGAGCTGCCCGCAGGCCGCCATGATATCCTCGCCCCGCGGCGTCCGGATCGGGCTGGCATAGCCCGCCTTGTAGACGATATCCGCGAACCGCTCGATCCGCTCCCAATCGCTCCGCTGGTGCGGGGCGCCAGGCCATTCGTTGAACGGGATCAGGTTGATCTTCGCCGGAATGCCCTTGATCAGCTGCACCAGCCGCCGCGCATCCTCGTCGCTGTCGTTCACGTCCTTCAGCATCACGTACTCGAACGTGATCCGCTCGGAATTCGACGCCTTGGGATACTCCCGCAGCGCCTCCAGCAGCGTGGCGATGTTCCACTTTTTGTTGATCGGCACCAGCTTGTCGCGCACCTCGTCGGTGGTGGCGTGGAAACTGACCGCCAGCATGCAGCCGATCTCCTCGGCCGTCTTGGCAATCTCCGGCACCACGCCGGAGGTCGACAACGTGATCCGCCGGCGGCTCAGGGAAATCCCCTCGCCATCCATGGCGATCTTCATCGCGTCCCGCACGTTGTCGAAATTGTAAAGCGGCTCGCCCATCCCCATCAGCACGATATTCGACAGCAGGCGCGGCTTCTCCCCCGCGCCCTCGCCGGGCTTGGGCCACTCGCCCAGGTCGTCGCGCGCCATCATCACCTGGCCCACGATTTCCCCGGCGGTCAGGTTCCGCACCAGCTTCTGCGTGCCGGTGTGACAGAAGGAACAGGTCAGCGTGCACCCCACCTGAGAGGAAATGCACAGCGTGCCCCGGTCGGTCTCGGGGATATACACCACCTCGACCTCGTGACCGCCGGCGATCCGGGCGAGATACTTGCGCGTCCCGTCGGCACTCACCTGCTTGCTCACCATCTCGGGAATCTCGATGACGAACTTCTCGGCCAGTTGCGCGCGATACGCCTTCGACAGGTTCGTCATCGCCTCGAAATCGCGCACGCCCCACCAGTAGACCCACTGCCAGATCTGGTTGACCCGCATCTTGGCCTGCTTCTCGGGCGTGCCATTGGCAATCAGCGCCTCGCGCAGGCCGTCACGGGTCAGCCCGACGATATTCACCGGCCCCTCCGGAAGCTTCCGGGGGATCGTCAGCACATCCTGGGTGATCGGGGCACTGTCGGTCATGGCTCTGGCAGTCCTGTTCTCAGATGCGTGCAGATATACGATCTGCACGCCGATTCCAAAAGGTTTCCCTTACCCGGGTTGCCACCTCCGCCCCCGCCGCCGCGACGCCGGCCCTGCCCGCCACCCCGGCGCGGTCCGCGCGCACCATTGGCCGGCAGCGGGCTCTCGCCGCTGGCCACCGGCACCTCGATCTTCATCAGCCGCTGGATCTGGTGCAGCAGGTCCGCATCCTCCGGCGCGCAGAAGGCAATCGCCTCGCCCTCGCGGCCGGCCCGCGCGGTCCGCCCGATCCGGTGCACGTAATTGTCCGGCACCTCTGGCAGGTCGTAGTTGATGACATAGCCCACGTCGGGAATGTCGATCCCCCGCGCGGCCACGTCCGTCGCCACCAGAACCGTCACCGTGCCCTCGCGGAACGCCTTGATGGCGCGGTCGCGCTGGCCCTGGCTCTTGTTGCCGTGGATCGAGGCGGCGTTGTACCCGTCACGCACCAGCCCCTTCATCAGCTTCTCGGCACCATGCTTCGTGCGCGCGAACACCAGCGTCAGCGCGTCGCTGTTCATCGTCAGGATCTCGCGCAGCTTGCCGGGCTTGTCGCCCTTGTCGAGGAAATGCACCGACTGGGTGATCTTGTCGGCGGCCTTGCCCGGGGGCGCCACCTGCACCTTCACCGGGTTGGTCAGGTAGGCGCCCGACAGCTCCTCCATCTGCTTCGGCATGGTGGCCGAGAACAGCATGGTCCGCCGCGGCGTGCCCAACTTCGGCGCGATCTTCCGCAGCGCATGGATGAACCCCATGTCGAGCATCTGGTCCGCCTCGTCCAGCACCAGCGATTTCGCCTGGCTCAGGTCGACCGAACCGCGATCCATCAGGTCGATCAGACGGCCCGGCGTGGCCACCAGGATATCCGTCCCCCGGCCCAGCGCCGCGATCTGCTTGTTGATCGACTGGCCGCCCACCACGGTAAAGACCCGCAGCTTGGTGCCTTCGGTCAGCGGGCGAAGGTTGTCGGCGATCTGGTTCACCAGCTCACGCGTCGGCGCCAGAACGAGCGCCTTCACCGTCTTCGGCAGCGGCTTGCCGGGGTTGGCCAGCAGATGCTCCACCAGCGGCAGGCCGAAGGCCAGCGTCTTGCCGGTGCCGGTCTGCGCCAGCCCCATGATGTCATGCCCCTCCAGCGCCGGCGGAATCGCCTTGGTCTGGATCGGGGTCGGTTTGTCGATGCCGGCGCGGGTCAGCGCGGCGATGATGTTCGGCGACAGGCCGAATTCGGAAAAATCTTGCAAAGGGTATCCTTCTTGGGCCGCGTCCCTGCGGCCTTTGCGTCTGGCCACATCGCGGCCGTCGAGGGTTTGCGCTGGCCTCGGAACGGGCGGGCGTCTCCCGCGCCATCCGGCCGTCGCGTCAAGAACCCTGCGTGATGGGGACCTAGAAAGTATGGTGTCGCTGATGGCCCGGTATCGGGGCACGGCAAGCTCACGCGGCTGCGCAGCGACAGCGCTCACATGGGGGCAAACGCCCCGCATGTCAAGCATTTACGTCGCCGCCCCCTCCCGCCGGAGGCCGAACATGTCGACGAAACGCTGCGCCGCGGCACCATCGCCCCGCACGCTCACCCGCCCGTTTTCCTCCAGCTCCGCCAGCGACAGCCGCCCATAGACGGCCGAGGCCATGCCGTTCCCGTGGCCCTTCAGCAAGAAAGGCGCCTCCGGGCGTTCCACCGCCCGCGTCACCACCTTGCCCTCCCCAACCCGCATCTCGAATGCCTCGCTGCCGAAATCGAACCCGGCCACGGCCTCCCCGGCCTTCTCGGGCAACAGGTTCACCCCCATCGAGATCATCAGCGCCGTCGGGCTGATGAACCGGCTCGGGTCATGCCCCGGCACCATCAGCGCCCAGCGGCACAACGCCTCCAGCACCGGCAACAACCCGTGCCCGGCCTCCGTCAAACTGTAGATCCCCAGCCGCGCATCATGCGCCACCACCCCGGCCTCGACCAGCTGGCCCAGCCGCCCGGTCAGCACGCTCGCCGTGATCCCCGGCAGCCCGGCCCGGATCATCTGGAACCGCTTCGGCGCGAACACCAGCTCGCGCACCACCAGCAGCGCCCAGCGATCCCCGATCAGGTTCAGCGCGTGGGCGGCAAGACAGCCTTCGTCATAGCGAAGGCGGGGGGTTTTCGCCTGTTCAGTCATGTTTTGATACTAGCAGTTGTTTTTTCATACTGCAAGTGTCACGCTAGGTCAGCGGGCCCGATTCGGGCCGCCCCGTTCAGGACAAAGGAAAACGCGAGATGACCTATTACACCGCCTCCGTCGCGGCCGTGCCCACCGCCAACAAGCAGGCCTATATCGACCACTGCGCCGAGGCATGGACCCTGTTCAAACCCCACGGCGCCCTTCGCATGATCGAGACCTGGGGCGCCGACGTGCCCAAGGGCATGAACACCGATTTCCACGATGCGGTGCAGGCGAAAGAGGATGAAACCGTCGTCTTCGCCTGGATCGAATGGCCCGACAAGGCGGCCGCGGAAGCCGGCTGGGAAAAGATCATGTCCGACCCGGCCATGGCCAGCATGTCGGAAATGCCCTTCGACGGCAGCCGGATGATCTATGGCGGCTTCGAACCCGTCTACGAACGCGGCAAGCTCACCGATGCGGGCTATTACCAGGGCTTCGTCCTCGCCGTGCCGGAAAAGAACCGCCAGGCCTATGCCGAGATGGCCGATGAAGGCTGGCAGATGTTCGAACAGTTCGGCGCCACCGGCATGGTCGAGAACTGGGGCGATTTCGTTCCCGAGGGCAAGGTGACCGACTTCTTCCGCGCCACCAAGGCCGAGAAGGGGGAAATGCCGCTCTTCAGCTGGATCACCTGGCCCGATCGCGCCACCTGCGACGCCGCCACCAAGAAGATGCAGGAACAGATGTCGGATTTCGACATGTCGAAAATGCCCTTCGACGCCTCGCGCATGATGTATGCCGGGTTCGAGCCGCTCTTCGATTCCGCAGAGATCGCGAGGGCGGCATGACACTGACGCTCTACACCCTCGACTGGGTACCCGACTTCCCCCGTGGCTTCGTCCGCGATCTCCGCATCCGCTGGGCGCTGGAGGAGATCGGCCGCCCCTACGACACCGCCACCGTGCCCTCGCACCCGAAAACCGAGGCGCACCTGGCGATGCAGCCCTTCGGCCAGGTGCCCATCATCAAGGACGGCGACCTGATCCTCTTCGAATCCGGCGCCATCCTTCAGCACGTCACCCAGGGCAGCGCGCTCTTCCCCGACGACAGGCGCGCCGAGATCACGCAATGGCTCTTCGCCGCCCTGAACACGCTCGAAATGGCGACGATGCACTGGCAGGTGATGCTGCTGGCGCGGAAGTTCCCCGATTTCTTCGGCCCGCCCCCGGCTGGCGAGGTCATCGACCACGCCTTCGCCTTCGCGAAAACCCGGCTCGACGCCTTCGAAAGGCGGATGGCCGAGCGGGAGTGGATCGCCGGTGAGTTCAGCATCGCCGACATCGCCACGATCGACACCCTGCGCAACGTCGCGTCCGAAGACGGGCTCGCCGAGCACAAGGCGCTCACCGCCTATATCGACCGCGCCACCGCCCGGCCCGCCTTCAAGCGCGCCCTGCGCGATCACATGGACCACTGGCAGGCCGCCGACGCGGCCCGCGAAACCGAAACGGCCTGACGGCCCAGGAACCAACGCAATGACCACCACTCCGAAGAACACCATCTGCCTTTGGTACACCAACGATGCCGAGGAGGCCGCGAATTTCTACGCCGCGACCTTCCCCGACAGCAAGGTCACGGGCGTCCACAAGGCCCCCACCGACTATCCGGGCGGCAAGAAGGGCGACACCATCACCGTCACCTTCACGGTCATGGGCATCCCGTGCCTGGGCCTCAACGGCGGCGAGATGTTCACCCATTCCGAGGCGTTCTCCTTCCAGGTCGCCACCGATGACCAGGAAGAAACCGACCGCTACTGGGACGCCATCGTCGGCAATGGCGGGCAGGAATCGCAATGCGGCTGGTGCAAGGACAAGTGGGGCATCTCCTGGCAGATCACCCCGCGCGTCCTGACCGACGCGCTCGCCGCCGGCGGGGAAGAGGCCAGCCGCGCCTTCCAGGCGATGATGCCGATGAAGAAGATCGACGTCGCCACCATCGAGGCCGCCCGCCGCGGCTGACCTCACGGCACATTGCCCGGGGCCCCGGCCCCGGGCATCGCAACCTACAGGACATTCCATGATCGAACGCTTATCCCGGGCCGCCGCCCTGCCGCTCGCCCTCCTCACGCTTGCCGCCCCCGCACAGGCCGATTTGGCCTCCGTCGACGGGCACGACATCTATTACGAGGTCCACGGCGAACTCACCCCCGACACCGTGCCGGTGCTCATGCTCCACGGCGGCATGATGAGCTTCGAGGCCAGCTACGGCGCCATGCTGCCCGCGCTGACCGAAACCCATACCGTGATCGGCGTCGAACAGCAGGGTCACGGCCATACGCCCCTGCATGACGGCCCCCTCACCGCCGAGACCATGCGCCGCGACACGCTCGGCGTGCTCGACGCGCTCTCGGTCGACCGCGTTCACGTGGTGGGCTTCTCCGCCGGCGGAATGCTGGCGCTGGAACTCGCCGTGAACGCCCCCGAGCGCGTCGCCTCGGTCGTGGCCATCTCCGCCGCGTCACAGCCTTCGGGCTTCATGCCCGGCATGATCGAGATGCAGAAGGATCCGAACTATCAGCCCTCTCCGGAAGTGCTGGCCCTCATGCCCAGCGAAGAGGATTTCGCCGACATGGCGGCCGAAATCGCGGCCAAGAACCCCGGCGGCGCCGCCACGATCCCCCAGACCATGCAGAAGATCACCGCCTTCATCACCTCCGACTGGGGCTGGCCCGACGACCGCATCGCCGCCATCGCCGCGCCGGTCCTCGTGGTCAATGGCGACACCGATTTCATCGAGCCCGAGCACGCCCTCCACCTCTACCGCACGATCCCCGAGGCACAGCTCGCGATCCTGCCCGGCACGACGCATCTCGACATCCTCGAACAGCCCGCGCTGCTGCCGATGATCGAGGCGTTCCTGCAAGCCCCTGCCCCCGACTGACCGGGGCGGGGTCGGCATGTCGCACCGACGCAATACCGACAAAATACCGACGTTATACCGACGTTGAAATTCCGGGGCTTCAGCCCAGCTTCCGAACCGGCTCGTGACAGGGACAGGTGACCAGGTGATCGTTCACCATCCCCACCGCCTGCATGAAGGCATAGACGATGGTCGGCCCGCAGAACTTGAAGCCCCTTTTCTTCAAATCCTTTGAAATTGCGCGGGAAATTTCGGTCTCCGTCGGCACCTCGGCCAGGCTCTCGAACCGGTTCTGGATCGGCCGGCCGCCGACATAGGCCCAAAGATACCTGTCGAACCCCTGCTCCGCCTCGATCTGCTGCCAGACCCGGGCGTTCCCGATCGTCGCCTCGATCTTCCCCCGGTGCCGGATGATCCCCGGATCGGCCAGGCACCGCTGCACCTCCGCCTCGCCCCAGCCGGCGATGATGTTCGGGTCAAACCCCTGGAAAGACTCGCGAAAATTGTCGCGCTTGCGCAGGATGGTGATCCAGCTCAACCCCGCCTGGAACCCGTCGAGGATCAGCTTCTCCCAAAGCGCCCGGCTGTCCCATTCGGGCACGCCCCACTCGGTGTCGTGATAGGCCTCGTAAAGCGGGTCATTGCCCACCCAGCCACATCTGTCACCCATGGAATGCCTCCCCGACCGGCCCGGTCGCTCAAATTCGCTCTTTAAGCCTTCCTTAGCGGCTGCGCCCCACCCTGTGAAGCGGGTGCAATCAGGAGCGCGCAAATGGGGCAAGACCCGACTTTCTGGGCCGACATTCCGGCCGGGCATGACAACCCGCTGAACTTCGCCGTAACCAGCCGGGACCGGACGGTTATCGAAATGGTAACCGATGCGGTGCAGAACGATCGCGCGATGCTGGCCTACCAGGCCATCGTGCCCGCCGGCGCGCCGAACAAGCCCGCCTTTTACGAAGGATTAATCCGGGTGATGGACAGCACCGGCCGGATCATTCCGGCGTGCGACTTCATTACCGAGATCGAGACGACGGAAACCGGCCGCCTGATCGACTGCATCGCGCTCGAACAGGGGCTGAAAGCGATGCACGACTATCCCGACCTGCGGCTCGCCATCAACATGTCGGCCCGCTCGGTCGGCTATGCGCGCTGGATGCGGATCCTGCGCGACGGGTTGCGCGCCGACCCCACGGCGGGCGAGCGCCTGATTCTCGAGATCACCGAAAGCTCGGCCATCGTCGTGCCCGAGCTGGTGATCAGCTTCATGACCGAAATGCAGTCCGAAGGCGTCAGCTTCGCGCTCGACGATTTCGGCTCCGGCTACACCTCCTTCCGCTATCTCAAGCAATTCTACTTCGACATCCTCAAGATCGACGGCCAGTTCATCCGCGGCGTCGCCCGCGACCCCGACAACCAGGTTCTCGCCGGCGCGCTCATGTCCGTCGCCGAACAGTTCGACATGGTCTGCGTCGCCGAAAGCGTCGAAACCGCCGAGGATGCGGCCTTTCTCCAGGGCATCGGAATGGACTGCCTGCAGGGCTATTTCTTCGGCGCCCCCACCGTGCGCCCGCCCTGGGATACCGACGCCGGCGAGAGCGCCACCGCCTGACCGCCGCCTGTGACAATCCAACCGTTGCCGGGCCACCACCCATGCGGTATCACGCCAGCCAAGGCGGAGGAGTCCGCACAGGCACCCATGGCGGGCGCCGGGGCGCCTCCGGTCACGCAGTCACCTGGTGGAGGAAGACATGACCAACGTAGTTATCGCATCCGCGGCGCGCACCGCCGTCGGCTCGTTCAGCGGCGCTTTTGCCAACACCCCGGCCCATGATCTCGGCACCGCCGTGCTCGAGGCCATCGTCGAACGCGCGGGCATCGACAAGGCCGAAGTCTCCGAAACCATCCTCGGCCAGGTGCTCACCGCCGCCCAGGGCCAGAACCCGGCCCGCCAGGCGCATGTCAACGCCGGCCTGCCCATCGAAAGCGCCGCCTGGGGCATCAACCAGGTCTGCGGCTCGGGCCTGCGCGCCGTCGCGCTTGGCGCCCAGCACATCCAGCTCGGCGATGCCAGCATCGTCGCCGCCGGCGGCCAGGAAAACATGACCCTCTCGCCCCACGCCGCCCACCTGCGCGCCGGCCACAAGATGGGCGACGTGAAATACATCGACACCATGATCCGCGACGGCCTCTGGGACGCGTTCAACGGCTACCACATGGGCCAGACCGCCGAGAACGTCGCCAACCAGTGGCAGATCACCCGCGAGATGCAGGACGAGTTCGCCGTCGCCTCGCAGAACAAGGCCGAGGCCGCCCAGAACGCCGGCAAGTTCCAGGACGAGATCACCCCCTTCACGGTCAAGACCCGCAAGGGCGAGACGGTGGTCGACAAGGATGAATACATCCGCCACGGCGCCACCATCGACGCCATGCAGAAGCTGCGCCCGGCCTTCGTACAGGATGGCTCCGTCACCGCCGCCAACGCGTCGGGTATCAACGACGGCGCCGCCGCCGTCCTGCTGATGAGCGCCGACGACGCCGAGAAACGCGGCATCGAACCGCTCGCCCGCATCGCCTCCTACGCCACCGCCGGGCTCGACCCGTCGATCATGGGCGTCGGCCCGATCAGCGCCAGCCGCAAGGCCCTGGAAAAGGCCGGGTGGAGCGTCGAAGACCTCGACCTCGTCGAAGCCAACGAAGCCTTCGCGGCCCAGGCCTGTGCCGTGAACAAGGACATGGGCTGGGACCCGTCGATCGTGAACGTCAACGGCGGCGCCATCGCCATCGGCCACCCGATCGGCGCCTCGGGCTGCCGCGTGCTCAACACCCTGCTCTTCGAGATGAAGCGCCGCGACGCCAAGAAGGGGCTCGCCACGCTCTGCATCGGCGGCGGCATGGGCGTCGCCATGTGCGTCGAACGCGACTGACCGGACACCGGCAGGATAGGGCGCCCTCGGGCGCCCTTTTCATTTGCCCTTGCACCTGCCGCCGATCTTTGAGCAACATTATTGCGCGAACGAAATCCGAAAGGTAACGGTGTTACCGACAGCAAAGACAAGACTGGAGGAGAACCATGGCAAGAACTGCACTCGTGACCGGCGGCAGCCGGGGCATCGGCGAGGCGATTTCCAAGGCGTTGAAGGCCGAAGGCTACAACGTCGCCGCCACCTATGCCGGCAATGACGAGAAGGCCGCCGCCTTCACCGAGGCCACCGGCATCAAGACCTACAAGTGGAACGTGGCGGATTACGAGGCCAGCAAGGCCGGCATCGCCAAGGTCGAGGAAGAGGTCGGCCCGATCGACATCGTCGTCGCCAATGCCGGCATTACGCGCGATGCGCCCTTCCACAAGATGAGCCCCGAGCAATGGCAGGAGGTGATCGACACCAACCTGACCGGCGTCTTCAACACGGTTCACCCGGTCTGGCCCGGCATGCGCGAG
Organism: Roseovarius sp.; assembly: GCF_965228755.1. Taxonomy (GTDB): domain Bacteria; phylum Pseudomonadota; class Alphaproteobacteria; order Rhodobacterales; family Rhodobacteraceae; genus Roseovarius. The sequence continues at coordinate 479,475 of NZ_CBDDIG010000008.1, read as the reverse complement.
CGCAAGTTCGGCCGGGTCATCGTGATCAGCTCGATCAACGGCCAGAAGGGCCAGTTCGCACAGGTGAATTACGCCGCGACCAAGGCCGGCGACATCGGCATCGTCCGCAGCCTCGCCCAGGAAGGCGCCCGCGCCGGCATCACCGCCAACGCCGTCTGCCCCGGCTACATCGCCACCGAAATGGTGATGGCCGTCCCGGAAAAGGTGCGCGAACAGATCATCGCCCAGATCCCCGCCGGCCGCCTTGGCGAGCCCGAAGAGATCGCCCGCTGCGTCACCTTCCTCGCCTCCGACGATGCGCAGTTCATCAACGGCTCGACGATCTCGGCCAACGGCGCCCAGTTCTTCGGCTGATCCTCCGCCGACAAAGCGCCACGAACACAACGGGGCCGGTCACGCTGACCGGCCCCTTTTTTCGTCGTTCGATGGTGTTTCGTGAGGTTTGGCGGCGCACAAAACGCTCGCTGGTCGCGTCGACACGCAACTCGCTATCTGATTGATCAGGCCCGTGAATTCACGCCATGACAGCTGTCATCAACCTCGGAAATTCAGGGGCGGATGACGTCGTTCAGGCGTCTTCCGACAGGCGTGCGATCTCTTCCTTGAGGCGCAGTTTCTGTTTCTTGAGTTCGGCGATTTCGAAGTCGGACGCGCCCGGAGAGCGCTGCACTTCTTCGACCCGGTCGGAGAGGGTTTGGTGTTTCTTCTTCAGTTCCTCGACATGTGAACTCAAGCTCATTGGCGTCTCCTCTCGTTGCTGATGTGCGTTATGCACCTTTTCAGTGCATCACAGATTTATGACTCTGTCACGCTGCGCGCGCAGCATAAGCGGAACTATGCGATTCAAATGCTGTTAAAATGAGCCGGAAAACGGCAGCGCCTTGCCCTGCCGCAGAACCGAGGCGGTCGCCGCGGTATAGTTTTCTCGGTCTCCCGGGTGTTCAACCCCCGCGTGCAGGATCCAGCCGTCATGCAGGCGAAACTTCGCACGTCCGCCCTTTCGCGCCCGGATCAGCACCAGCCTGGCCTCCCGCCCCTCGCGCGGCACCAGCGGCAGCACCTCGACACTCCCCAGCCGGCGCGCCGTCTCGGCCAGCAGCTCCGGCAGCCGTTCGGCCCGGTGGACCAGGCTGACATGTCCGCCGGGCATGCACCGCCGCGCCGCCTGTTTCACCCACTCCGCCAGCGGCGTCCGCTCGCCCATCGCGGTTTCGCGTCCCGGCTCGGCAGCGGCGGTGCTGGCGGCGCGGTCGAAATAGGGCGGGTTGGCGATGACATGATCGAACTGCCGCTCCCTCAGCGTCCCCGGCATGTCCGACAGGTCGCCCTCCACCACCTCGAACTCCAGCCCGTTCTCCGCCCCGTTGCGGCGCGCCAGTGCGGCGTACTCACCCTGCAATTCCAGCCCCGTCAGCCGAAGCCCCGGCACCCGCCGGCCAAGGCACAGTGCCGCAACGCCAACGCCACAGCCAAGGTCCAGCACGCTCTGCCCCGGCTTCGCCGGCACCCCGGCCGCCAGCATCACCGGGTCGATCCCCGCCCGGTATCCACGCCTCGGCTGGTAAATCCGCAGCTGCCCCCCGAGAAAGTCGTCAGCCGTCACCTCGTCCGGCTCACCCCCCGTCATCCACCTCTATCCCGTTGTCGGTGAGGGCTTGCACGGCATCCTCGTAATCCGAATCCGCGACCATGATCCGCCGCGGGAAAATACCGATCGACCCTTCGAGAACGCTCATGTTTACGTCCATTTCAAAGCAGTCTATACCCTCGCCCTGAAGCAGCGCCTTGGCAAAGGCGATCGAGGCCGGGTCGTTGGTGCGCAAAAGCTGTTTCATGGCCAAGAGATAAGGCGAGGGGGCACGGTTTGTCGAGCCGTGTGATGGTGAGTTGAATGGGACTGGATCACGCCTCTACCAAACCACACGAGGAACTCGCGCGCCATCTCGCGGGGCGGCTCGAGGCGGTCAACACCCTGATCCGTGAACGCATGGCCTCACGCCACGCGCCCCGCATCCCCGAGGTCACCGCACACCTGGTCGAGGCGGGCGGCAAGCGGCTGCGGCCCATGCTGACGCTGGCGACGGCCGACATGTGCGGCTATGACGGCGAATTCGACATCAACCTCGCCGCCACGGTCGAATTCATCCACACCGCCACCCTTTTGCATGACGACGTGGTCGACGAAAGCCAGCAGCGCCGCGGCCGGCCCACGGCGAACCTGCTGTGGGACAACAAGTCCAGCGTGCTGGTGGGCGACTACCTCTTCGCGCGGGCCTTCCAGCTGATGGTCGAAACCGGCAACCTGCGGGTGCTCGACATCCTGTCCAACGCGGCCGCCACCATTGCCGAGGGCGAGGTGCTGCAGCTCAGCGCCGCCCGCGACCTGCGCACCGACGAGGATATCTACCTCCAGGTCGTGCGCGGCAAGACGGCGGCGCTGTTCTCGGCCGCGACCGAGGTGGGCGGCGTGATCTCGAACGCCGGCGAAGACCGGATCGGCGCACTCTACGATTACGGCGACGCGCTCGGCATCGCCTTCCAGATTGCCGACGACCTGCTCGACTACCAGGGCGACGCCAAGGCCACCGGCAAGAATGTCGGCGACGATTTCCGCGAGCGCAAGCTGACCCTGCCGGTGATCAAGGCCGTGGCGGGTGCCACGGACGAGGAACGCGCCTTCTGGAAACGCACCATCGAGAAGGGCGACCAGCGCGACGGCGACCTCGAGGAAGCGCTCGCCATCCTCGCCCTCCACGACGCGCTCGACCGCACCCGCGACGACGCGCTCGCCTGGGCCGAACGCGCCAAGACGGCCATGGCCAAAGTGCCGGAGCACGAGGTGCGGCGGATGTTGATCGACCTGGCGGATTACGTGGTCGCGCGCCTGACCTGAGCGGTCAGCCGAACAGGTTCGGCGCGTTCAGCCGCGTCGCCCGCACCCACCACGACGGAAAGCTTTCCTGCAACCGTCCGGCCGCCGACCCGGCGGTTTCCGCATCGTGGTAGATCCCGAAACACGTCCCGCCCGAGCCGGACATGCGCGCCAGCTGACAGCCCGGCGTCCGCTCCAGCGTCTCGAACACCTGCCGAATCACCGGCTCGGCCTCGATCGCCGGTTCCTGCAGGTCGTTGCGCATCCCGCGCAGCCAGTCGATCAGCTCCGCCGACGTCTCGAACGACGGCATCTCGGCAGGCATCGGGCGGTTGACCTTGTGCCGCAACCGCTTGAACACCTCCGCCGTCAGAACCGGCAGGCCCGGATTCACCAGCACGGCATCCAGCGGCGGCAGGTTCGGCACCGGCGTCACCGTCTCGCCGATCCCGGTCACCCGCGCCGCATCCGATTGCAGGCACAGCGGCACGTCGGCGCCCAGCTCGATCCCGTCGCCCGGCACCGGCTTGCCGGAAAACCCCGACAGCACCCGCAGCGTCGCCGCCGCGTCGCCGGACCCGCCGCCAAGGCCGGCCGCATTCGGCAGGTGCTTCTCCAGCCGGATATCCGCGTTGATCCGCATCATCCGCGCCGCCCGCAGCACCAGGTTGCTCTCGTCCGCCGGCACGCCCTCGGCCATCGGCCCCTCGACCGTCAGGCGATAGTCGCCCGGCATGGTGATGGTCATGCGGTCGCCGATATCGGCGAACATCGCCAGCGAATCGAGCGTGTGAAACCCGTCCTCGCGCTGGCCGGTCACGTGTAACGTCAGGTTGACCTTTGCCGGAACAAAGGCCTCAACCACCGTCATCGACGATCTCCAGCGCCGGCGCGCCCTCTTCCTCCAGCACCACGTCCAGCCCCACCTCGAGCTTGCGGCGGATGCGGTCGGGCTTGATATCGGGCGACGGCTTCTCCTGGTCGACGAAGGACAACGCACGCTTCCACTGGAACTCCGCCTCGTTCCTGCGCCCCACGGCCCACAGAACGTCGCCCAGGTGATCGTTCACCACCGGGTCCACCGGCATCAGCTCGGCGGCGCGTTCCATGTGGTCCACGGCCTCTTCGTAGCGGCCCAGCCGGTACAGCACCCAGCCCAGGCTGTCGACGATATAGCCGCTGTTGGGCTGCTTGGCGACGGCACGCTCGATCATGTCCAGCGCTTCGTCCAGCTTGATCTGCTTCTCGACCAGCGAATAGCCCAGGTAGTTCAGCACCTGCGGCTGTTCCGGGTTCAGCTCCAGCGCCCGGCGGAAATCGGATTCCGCCTTCTCCCACTCGCCCAGCCGCTCGTAACAGATCGCCCGGGCATAATGCACGAACCACTGTTCCTCGGCATCCTCGGAAAACCGGTCGAGCGCGCGTTCATAGGCGGCCGCGGCGTCGCCGAACCGCTCGAGCTGGCGGTACAGGTCGCCGGCCGACACGTGCACCATCGGCAGCTCGGGATGCGACTCCGACAATTGTTCCAGAACCTCCACGGCGGCATCGCTCCGGTCGTCGCGGCGCAGCGCTTCGGCCCGGCCCATCTCGGCGGCGGTGAAGGAGGGGTGATCGCGCGGCACCGACTTGTAGGTATCGGTCGCCAGCTGGTAGCGCCCCAGCGCCTCGAACAACTCGGCCGTCATCATCACGGCATCGATATGCTCGGGGTTGAGATACTGGGCCACGCGCGAATACAGCAGGACGTAATCCTCGCTCGTGTCCGAGACCAGCGCCCGGCCCAGCGAAAAGAACACCTCCGCCACGCCATCGGCGGCGCCGGAGATCAGCGAGAAGGGCACCCGCTCGTCCGCCACCAGCTTCTCGCGCAGCTGGCTGATTTCCGGGTCGAGGTCGGCCCCGAACGCATCGTCGATCAGCGCCACCGCCTCGTCGTTGCGCTCGAGCTGGCTGAGAATCTCGGCCCAGGCCACCGTGCCCCGGCGGGTGCGCTGCATCGGGCCGTCCGACTTGCCCGCGAAAATCTGCTCGGCAGCCTCGAAATCACCGACCGAAGCCAGCGCCAGCGCCTTGTGATAGATGGCGAAGCTGCGCAGCCCCTTCTCGGCGGCCACCTCGTCGAAATGCTCCAGTGCGGCGCTCATGTCGCCCATGCCAAGCTGCGCCCACGCCGCGATCAGCCCGTCGGCCAGCGAGCCGATCCCGTGTTCCTGCTCGAACCGTTCGAGCAGGTCGTCATACGCCTCGCGCTTCACCTCGTCCGCCACCAGCACCATGAAGGCGACCTGGCTCAACAGCTCGTCATCCTCGATCTTCCGCGCGATGGGAATGGCCTGGTCGAACTGGCCCAGCGACACATGGGCCACGACCGCGCTTTCCAGGATGGCCGGATTCGACTGATCCTCGGCCAGCGCCTTGGTGAAATACTCGGCGGCGGCGATATAGTCGTTGTCGAGGCTGGCCTGGCGGGCGGCAAGATACGAGCCCACCGCCTCGTCGGCCGAGGCGGCCTGTGCGCCCCCCTGCAAAAGGGCGGCTGCGAGTGCGAGTACCGAGAGCGTTGTACGAGTCACGGGGTTGCCTGCCTTCTATAGCTCCTGTTGCCGCCCAAACGTAGACTGCCGGCCCGGCCAAGGCAATCCGGGGCAGGCGGTTTGCCGCGCCCCGGCCGATCACGATTTCAACGGCTCACATGTTCGGATAGTTCGGCCCGTCGCCCCCCTGCGGCGTGACCCACTTGATGTTCTGGGGCGGGTCCTTGATGTCGCAGGTCTTGCAGTGCACGCAGTTCTGGAAGTTGATCACGAACTCCGGCCCGCTCTCCTTCTCGACCACCTCGTATACCCCGGCGGGGCAATAGCGCTGCGCCGGCTCGTTGAACTTGGGCAGGTTGTGCGCGATCGGAATACTCGGATCCATCAGCCGCAGGTGACAGGGCTGGTTTTCCTCGTGGTTGGTCATCGAGAAGCTGACATTGGTCAGCCGGTCGAAGCTCAGCTTGCCGTCGGGCTTGGGATAGTTGATCACCTTGTGCTTGTCGGCAGGCTCGGTCGCCTCGGCATCGGTCTTGCCATGGCCCAGCGTGCCGAACAGCGAAAAGCCCAGCGTGTTGGTCCACATGTCCAGCCCGCCAAGGCTGAGGCTGGCCAGAAGGCCGTATTTCGACCACAGCGGCTTGACGTTGCGGACCTTCTTTAGGTCCTTGCCGATCGGGCCCTCGCGCACCTCGGTCTCGTAATCGGTCAACTCGTCGCTGGCCCGGCCGGCCTCGATCGCGGCATGGGCCGCCTCGGCCGCGGCCATCCCAGACAGCATCGCGTTGTGGTTGCCCTTGATCCGCGGCACGTTGACCATGCCCACCGAACAGCCCAGCAGCGCCACGCCCGGCGCCACCATCTTCGGCATCGACTGGTACCCGCCCTCGGTGATCGCCCGGCCGCCATAGGCCACGCGCTTGCCGCCTTCCAGCAGCTCCTTCACCATCGGGTGATGCTTGAAGCGCTGGAACTCCATGTAGGGATACAGGTTCGGGTTCTTGTAATTCAGGTGAACCACGAACCCCACGTAGACCTGGTTGTTGTCGAGGTGGTAGATGAACGACCCGCCCCCGGCGTTCGAGCCCAGCGGCCAGCCCATCGTGTGGGTCACGCTGCCGGGCTTGTGCTTGGCCGGGTCAATCTCCCAGATCTCCTTCATGCCAAGGCCGAATTTCTGCGGCTCCTTGCCCTTCGACAGGTCGTACTTGGCGATCACCTCCTTCGACAGGCTGCCGCGCACGCCTTCCGACAGGAAGACATACTTGCCATGCAGCTCCATCCCCGGCTCGTAGGACGGGCCCGGCGTACCGTCGGGGTTCTTGCCGAACTCGCCGGCCACCACGCCCTTCACCTCGCCGTTCTCGCCATAGATCACTTCCGAGCACGCCATGCCCGGGAACACCTCGACGCCCAGCGCCTCGGCCTGCTCGGCCATCCAGCGACAGACATTGCCCATCGACACGACGTAATTGCCGTGGTTGTTCATCAGCGGCGGCATCGGGAAGTTGGGAATGCGGATCTTGCCCGCCTCGCCCAGCATGAAGAAATTGTCGTCCTTCACCGGCACGTTCAGCGGCGCGCCCTTTTCCTTCCAGTCCGGGATCAGCTTGTTCAGGCCGCACGGGTCGAGCACGGCGCCCGACAGGATATGCGCACCCACTTCCGAGCCCTTCTCCAGCACCACCACCTCACGCGAGGGGTCGAGCTGCTTCAGCCGGATCGCCGCGGACAGGCCCGCCGGGCCCGCCCCCACGATCACGACATCGTATTCCATGGCTTCGCGTTCGATCTCGGACATCTGTCTTCCTTCCAAAGGCGCGGCACGCGGCCGCCGGAATTCGCTCCGCACGTGGTTATCGTCTCGGAAACGCCCGCGTCAATTGGAACACGACGTTAGAGATGGTTAAAAACGGCAAATTGCCGCGATTCGGGTCACGTAATGCCCGCGCCGCCCGCATCCGCTATTGCAAAGTCCGGCGCCCTCGGGGCAATCTGTCGCGACATCTGAAACGGGAATAGGCCGGGGCCGACACGCGCGGCCCCGTCAGTATGAAGGGCACTCCGAATGGAAAAAATCCCGATGACACGCAAGGGCTACGAGGCCATCGAAGCCGAGCTGAAACAGCTCAAGTCGGTGGAACGCCCTGCCATCATCAAGGCGATCTCCGAGGCGCGCGAGCATGGCGACCTGTCGGAGAATGCCGAGTATCATTCCGCCAAGGAGAAGCAATCCTTCATCGAGGGCCGGATCAAGGAGCTCGAGGGCGCGATCAGCCTCTCCGACGTGATCGACCCCGCCAAGCTGTCCGGGCCGATCAAGTTCGGCGCCACCGTCACGCTGGTCGACGAGGACACCGACGAGGAAAAGACCTACCAGATCGTCGGCGAATACGAGGCGAGCATTGAAAAAGGCCTGCTGAACATCAAATCGCCCATTGCACGGGCCTTGATCGGCAAGGAAGAGGGCGACAGCGTCGAGGTAAGCACGCCCGGTGGCGACAAGGCCTACGAAGTGCTAAAGATCGCCTATATCTAGCAGGTCCAGACCATGGCCGACCGTCAACAGACCCCGCCCACGCCGCTGGGGATCTACGACAAGTCACGCAGCGAACGGGTCACGGGGGTCGAGGTGGCCGCCGCGGCCCTCTCTGTCGTCTGGCTGGTCCTGGCGGCGGCGTTCTTCCTGTTCATGGATACCGGCGCGCTGACCGGCGGCGCCGGCGGCGCGGTGTGGTTCATCCTCGTGATGCTGGTGGTCTTCATGCCCGTGGCGATGATCTGGGTTGCGGCCACCGCCGCGCGCTCCTCCCGGATGATGCGCGAGGAAAGCCAGCGGCTGCAGGTGGCCGTCGACGCCATGCGCCACGCCTACATCACCCAGAGCCAGAACCGCAACGCCGTCAGCGAGCCGTCGGTGACCAAGAAGCTCGAGGAAATCGCCGCCGCCCAGCGCAAGACCGAAACGGCGCTCGCCACCTTTTCCTCGACCCGCCACGCGCTCGCCCCGCCGCAGGCCCCCAAACAGATCGAGGCCGCCTCGCCCCAGGGCGAGGACCAGGTCGCCCTGCCCCTCGGCACCCCGGCCGAGGACATGCAGCCGCCGCTGGCCAGCTCCGATTTCATCCGCGCCCTCAACTTTCCCGAAACCGCCGAGGACAAGGAAGGCTTCGCCGCCCTGCGCCGCGCGCTCAAGGACCGGCCCACCGCCCAGCTGATCCAGGCGGCGCAGGACGTGCTCACCCTGATGTCGCATGACGGCATCTACATGGACGACCTCCGCCCCGACCTCGCCCGCCCCGAGGTCTGGCGCCGCTTCGCCGCCGGCGAACGCGGCCGCTCCATCGCCCAGCTTGGCGGCATCCGCGACCGCGCGTCCCTGGCGCTCACCGCCGCGCGCATGAAGAACGACCCGATCTTCCGCGACGCCGTCCACCACTTCCTGCGGATCTTCGACCGGATGATCTCGGCCTTCACCGAAACCGCCAGAGATTCCGACCTGACCGAGCTGTCGAACACCCGCACGTCGCGCGCCTTCATGCTGCTCGGGCGGGTCACCGGCACCTTCGACTGACGCGCGCAAACCGGCGCCGCGTTTCCTGATATTGCCAGCACCCGGTCTTCCGGGCATCATGCCCCCGGGCGAGGAGAGAGACCATGCGCAAGTTTCTTGTGGTTCTGGACGACAGCAAGGAGTGCCTGAACGCCATGCGCTTCGCGGCGATGCGCGCGGCCCATACCGGCGCGGGGGTCGAGGTTCTGGCGGTGATCCCGCCCGAGGAATTCAACCACTGGATCGGCGTCGGCGACATCATGCGGGAAGAGGCGCGCGAGCGCATCCACGCCCATTTCGAGGTCTTCGCCAAGTGGATGCGCGACAAGCAGGGGGTCGACCCGGAACTGGTCATCCGCGAGGGCGAACCGGTGACCGAGATCATGGCCCAGGTCCAGGAAGACCCCGAAATCGGCGTCCTCGTCCTTGGCGCCGGCACCGACAAGAAGGGCCCCGGCCCGCTCGTCACCCAGCTGTCGAAGAACTCCGGCACGCTGACCATCCCGCTGACCATCGTGCCCGGCGACCTGTCCAAGGAACGGCTCGAGGCGATCACGTAAGGGCCGGGGGCCGGCCTACCTCACCCCGACCCGCTTGCGCTGCATCGTGTCGTAATCCCGCAAAAGCCGCGCCTCGTAGCGCTTCAGGCAATGCCGCGCCGTATCGCCCATGTGCCGCGGCGCGCTCCGCAGCTCCGGGAACAGCCCGAACAGCTCCTCCCGCGCCTCCTCGCAGATCGCGCTCAGGCCCACATCCCCGGCATGGAAACTCTCTGTCGCGATCCCCTCGGCATAGATCACCTCGTGATGGTCGAACATCACGTGGATATAGGTCACCTCCGGCATCTCCCTGACCTTCACGTCGGCATCGTCGACAAGATGCTTCGCCGCCACCAGAACCTCGTCCTGCCCGAACAGCAGCTGCGCCTGGTAGCCCGCGAACAGGATCCGGTGCTGCGGCGACACCAGAAGGCCCGTGCGCGAGCCGTCCATCACGTTCGGCGCCACCCAGACCGGCGCGAACCGGCCCCGCCCCGGCACCGTCCGCTTGCCGATCCACCGGATCGGCCGCAAGCCGCTGTCCCGCGTCACCACCCGGTCGCCGATCTTCAGGCTCTCGATCGGCCGCTCGCCGACCTCGGTCAGGATCCTGGTGCCGGGCGTGAAACAGATGATGTTCTCGATCTCCGAGAACTCCACGAACGTCCCGTCGGCCATCGTGAAATTGCCCGACAGCCCGGCCGCGTTGTCATCGGTGTTGGTAAAGGTGATGTCGTCATAGGTCACGTCCGGCGTCAGGACCAGCGTGTCACCGCCCGTCTCGTCCCCCTCGCCGCCGGTGATGGAGATCGAATCGTTGCCCGTGCCCGTGGTGTCCAGATCGGCCAGCTCGAACCGGTCGTCGCCGTCGCCGCCCTCCACCGTGTCGCCCTGGTCGACGGTGATCGTGTCGTTCCCGGCCCCGCCAAACACAAGGTCCGCCCCGTCGCCACCGTCAAGCACATCGCCGCTCGTGTCGGTATCGCTGCCACCCGCGATCCCAGTCACCGTCCCGGTGACATTGTCCACCAGAAGGTCCGTCCCCCCGGTGTTGACGATCTCGATGGTGATCGGCTGGCCGTTCAGGCTCGGGTCGGAATAGCCGTCGGTTGAGACCGTCACGGTCTCCAGCCCGTCGATATCCCCGGTCGTCCCGCTCTGCGTCCCGATCAGCGTATCGCCGGCATAGATGTTGACCGTGTAGCTCACCGACCCGGCATAGGTCGCATCGCCCAGGTCGACGTTGAACTCGTAGGTCTCCCCGTCGGTATATTCCTGCGACAGCGTCTGGCTCAGCGTGTCGCCATTGGCATAGAGGAAGGCGACGTTGCTGCCGTCGATGTCGCTCTCGTCGATCTGGCCCGACGTGGGATTGAAATCCCCCACTTCCGTGCCGCTCGTCTCCCAGCCCGGCGTGCCCTCCGACCAGCCACCGTCGCCATGGCTCGTCTGCTCGAAACTGCTGTTGACGATCTCGATCTCGGCGGTCCCCGTGGTCAGCGTATCGTCACCGCCCAGGATCGTGTCGTTCCCCGCCCCGCCGCTGATCTCGTCCGAGCCGAGGTTGCCGACAAGGTAATCGTCCCCCGCGCCGCCCTCGATCGTGTCGTCGCCATCGCTCCGGCCCTGCGCGGTGAAATGCACGTCGGTGACCCAGATCACCTGCCCGCTGCCGCCAAGCTGGTCGTAATCCACCTCGACATAGGCCACCGGCCCCTCGATCTCGACCAGCAACGAACCGTTGGCCCCGGTCGAGCTCTGCGATCCCTCGCCATCGACAAGGATATCCGGCCCGGTCTCGCTCACCCCCTGGTAGGTGACCGTCACGTCAAGCTGGTTGCCCTCCTCGTCATAGGCCCGGATGGTGATCCCGTCCTCCCAGCCGCCGCTGCTGCCCGACTGGTCGACATCGTTGATCCGAAAGCTGACATCGGTGACCTCGTCCTCGAAGCCCGACCCCTCGACCGCCGAGAAATCCATCCGCAGCGTCGCGGTATCCCCCGTGGTGCCACCCCCGCGCAGTTCAACCGACGAATTGCCGTCGAACGGCTCGCCCGTGCCCACGTACTGGCCCGTCGTCGTCTCGACATTGGCGCTCTGGCCGTTGCCCTCGTCGGTATAGGTGACGGTGACGTCGATGCCGCCGGTATCCTGCGTGAACCCGGTGCCGATGCTCTGGCCGTCACTGCCCGCCGCACTCCAGTCGAGGAACAGCTCGGTATCCTCGGCCGTGATCCCGCCGGTGATCGTGTCGTCGCCCTCGCCGCCGATCAGGCTGTCACCACCCCCGCCGCCATCCAGCGAATCGTTCCCCGCGCCGCCGTCGATCGTGTCGGCGCCGTCCTCGCCGTCCATCACGTCCGCGCCGCCCGTGCCGTCCAGCACGTCGCCACCACCCCCGCCATAGGCGAACATGAAGTAATCGAGCTGCGTGCCGCCGCCGAGATTAGCATCCGTCCCGGTCACCCCGGCCTCGCCCACGGTGAAGCTGTCCGTCCCGTCGCTGATGGTGATCACGCCGGTCGCGGCGTCCACATCCACCGAATAGCCCGGCGGCAGCGCCGAGAAATCCAGCCCGTGCCCGGCCGCGCCTTCGCTGATCCCTGACCAGAAAGCGGCGCTGTCCCAATTCTCTGTCGTGACCACATAGACGGTCATGGCGGTCCTCGAATACGTCTGTGCCACCCCGACACCGGTGTCCCGGCATCAGGCCGACGGGCAAAACCCGCTTGTTTGAAAGGCTTGGGGCTGCTCGCTCCCGCCTCGCTCCGGCCGGGTCCGCAATCGCGACGGGGCATGGCCCCGGCACCACGCTCCGGCCGGTTTCAGTCATCCTGAGAATTAGAGGCGAATTGGGGGTAAATTATGGATCAATCTGGGAGAAACTATGGTCCGCCGCCGCCTGTGCCTTTTTCTGCTCCTCCCCGGCCCGGCCCACCACCTCGGCGATGCGCTGCAACTGCGGCGCCAGCGGGCTCGACCGCCGCCAGATCATCCCCACCGTCCGCGACGGCTCCGGCTTGCCGAACCGCGCCACCGACACATCGGCCGATCGTGTCTCGACCGGCACCGCCATCTCGGGGATCAGCGTGACGCCAATGCCCGAGCCCACCATCTGCACCAGCGTCGACAGCGACGACCCGTCCAGCCCGTCCCCCGGCACCGCCGGCCGGATATTGCAGAACGACAGCGCCTGGTCGCGGAAACAATGCCCCTCCTCCAGCAGCAACAGCCGCATCCGCGCCAGGTCCTCGGCCCTCGGCACCGGCTGCCCCGCCTCGGCGCCCGGCCTGACCAGCATGAACGACTCGTCGAACAGCGCCACCTCCGCCAGCCCCGGCTCGGAAATCGGCAGCGCCACGATCGCCGTGTCCAGCCGCCCGTCCAGCAACTCCCTTATCAGCCGGTCGGTCAGCGTCTCGCGCACATGGATGTCGATCCCCCGGTGCGTCTCCGACAGCGCCCGGATCACCCGCGGCAACAGGTAGGGCGCGATCGTCGGAATCACCCCGATCCGCAGCCGCCCGATCAGCTTGTCCTCGCTCGCCCGCGCCAGGTCCTCCAGTTCGTCCACCGACCGCAAGATCTCCTGCACCCGGTCCGCGAACCGCTCGCCCAACGCGGTCAGCCGCACCTGCCGCGCCCCCCGCTCGAACAGCTGCGCGCCGATATCCTCCTCCAGGTCACGGATCTGCACCGACAAGGCCGGCTGCGACACCGCACAGGCCTCCGCCGCCCGCCCGAAATGGCCATGCCGCGCCAGCGCCTCGAAATATTTCAGCTGTCTCAGGGTGATGTTCGCCATAACAAAAAATTATCGCCACAATCCGAAAATTCAACTTAAATCAATCGAACGGATTTGTTAGAACCATTCCAGAATCTGGAGGGGAGGACCGATAACAGAGCCCCGGCAAAACCCTGCCGGCTGTCAGCATTCTGACATGAATCCCCTGTTATCTCCCGATCCCGACAGGCCAGATATTCCCGGGCCGGGGCCCCTGCCCCGATCCCAAACGACAAAGCCACCGATGGAGAGAGCTATGGATGGAAATGACATGAAATCGACCGGCAAGTGCCCGGTCATGCACGGCGGGATGACCCATACGGGCGTCAGCGTCACGGATTGGTGGCCCAGCTCCCTCAACTTCGACATCCTGCACCAGCACGATGCCAAGACCAACCCGATGGGCCCCGATTTCAACTACCGCGACGAGCTCAAGAAGCTCGACGTCGAGGCGCTCAAGAAAGACGTGGCCGACCTGATGACCGACAGCCAGGACTGGTGGCCGGCCGATTTCGGCCATTACGGCGGCCTGATGATCCGCATGGCGTGGCACTCGGCCGGCTCCTACCGCCTCGCCGACGGCCGCGGTGGCGGCGGCGCCGGCAACCTGCGCTTCGCCCCCCTGAACTCCTGGCCCGACAACGGCAACCTCGACAAGGCCCGCCGCCTGCTCTGGCCGGTCAAGAAAAAGTACGGCAACAAGGTTTCCTGGGCCGACCTGATGATCCTCGCCGGCACCATGGCCTATGAAACCATGGGGCTGAAAACCTTCGGCTTCGCCTTCGGCCGCGAAGACATCTGGCACCCCGAGAAAGACACCTACTGGGGCGCCGAGAAGGAATGGCTCGCCCCCTCGGACGAGCGCTACGACGATGTCGGCCAGCCCGACTCGATGCAGAACCCGCTCGCGGCCGTGCAGATGGGCCTGATCTACGTGAACCCCGAGGGCGTCAACGGACAACCCGACCCGCTCAAGACGGCGGCACAGGTCCGCGAGACCTTCGCCCGGATGGCCATGGATGACGAGGAAACCGCCGCGCTCACCGTCGGCGGCCATACCGTCGGCAAATGCCACGGCGCGGGCGACGCCGCAACGCTGGGCGCCGAACCCGAAGGCGCCGATCTCGAGGCGCAGGGCTTCGGCTGGCTCAACCCCAACCTCGGCGGCTCGGCCAACAAGGCCATCACCTCGGGGATCGAGGGCGCCTGGACGACCAACCCGACCGTGTTCGACGACGGCTACCTCAAGATGCTCTTCAACCACGAGTGGGAGCTCAAGAAGTCGCCCGCCGGCGCCAACCAGTGGGAACCGGTCGAGATCGCCGAAGAGGACAAGCCGCGCGACGCGACCGACCCCTCGATCCGGCACAACCCGATCATGACCGATGCCGACATGGCCATGAAGATGGACCCGACCTATCGCGCCATCTGCGAAAAGTTCATGGCCGACCCGGAGTATTTCCGCGACACCTTCGCCCGCGCCTGGTTCAAGCTGACCCACCGCGACATGGGCCCCAAGGCCTGCTACATCGGCCCCGACGTGCCGGCAGAAGACCTGATCTGGCAGGATCCGATCCCCGCCGGCCCGGTCAACTACGACATCGGCGCCGTCAAGCGGACGATCGCGGCCAGCGGCCTGTCGCTCTCCGAGATGGTCTCGACGGCATGGGACAGCGCCCGCACCTATCGCGGCTCCGACAAGCGCGGCGGCGCCAACGGCGCGCGCATCCGGCTCGCCCCCCAGAAGGACTGGGAAGGCAACGAGCCCGAGCGTCTGCAGCGCGTCCTCTCGACCCTGCAGCCGATCGCCGACGAATACGGCGCCTCGCTCGCCGACGTGATCGTGCTGGCCGGTAACGTGGGCGTCGAACAGGCGGCCAAGGCGGCGGGCTACACCGTCTCCGTGCCCTTCTCTCCGGGCCGCGGCGACGCCACCGCCGAGATGACCGACGCCGACAGCTTCGACGCGCTCGAACCGCTGGCCGACGGTTTCCGCAACTGGCTGAAGGACGACTATTCCGTCAGCCCCGAGGAACTGCTGCTCGACCGCTCGCAACTCCTCGGGCTCACCGCGCCGGAAATGACCGTCCTGCTCGGCGGCATGCGGGTCATGGGCACCAACCACGGCGGCACCAAGCACGGTGTCTTCACCGATCGCGAAGGTGCGCTGACCACGGATTTCTTCGTCAACCTGACCGACATGGGCAACAAGTGGGTTGTCGTCGAGGGCGGCCCCTACGAGATCCGCAACCGCAAGACCGACGACCTGCTCTGGACGGCGACCCGCGTCGACCTCGTCTTCGGCTCCAACTCGATCCTGCGCTCCTACGCCGAGGTCTACGCCCAGGACGACAACGACGAGAAGTTCGTCCGCGACTTCGTCGCCGCCTGGACCAAGGTGATGAACGCCGACCGCTTCGACATCGCCTGATCCGTCACCGGATCGTCAGAACAACAAGCGCGGCCGGGGAACCCCGGCCGCGTTTTTCGTTTGCCCATGATGGACGGTGCCAACTCACCATGCTCCAGGTACTCGAATCCGCCTTCCCGTACGATCACACCACCATCCGAAGGTCTTTTGCCGTCCACCCGGCCTCACCGGCCAGGGCCTCGAAATCCTCGTGGTTCCCGTCCCTGACCTGGACCAGGATAAAGCGGACCCGCTCGAGGAAATCCCGCTCCCGCCCCGGCTCGCACACGTCCACGGCACTCGACCTGTCGAAAATCCCTCTCACCTCCGCCCACCTGCCGCGATCCAGAACCGCCTCGACCTCCCGGATCAACGCCTCCAGCTCTCCCGCCTGCGCAAGCCTCGTCCCCTCGACGAATACAATCTCCTCGAGGCTGTCCCCGAGTATCTCGAGGTCCTCATGAAAACAGCCGACAAGGCTTTCCAACCGCTCCATCCGTCCCGCCTTTCCCGTCAAAACCGCACCGGAACCAACCTTGCCCGCTCGCGTTACCCCTTCAACCCCCCACCAAAGGAGCCACCCCATGCCCAACCCGAGCATCAAGGACGAAGACACGTACCAGGAACTCCGCGATCAGGGCTACTCCAAGGAAAAATCCGCCCGCATCGCCAACGCCCAGGCCAATGACAAGCAGAAACCCTCGAAGAAAGGCGGCAAGAACCCGCCCTACGAGGACTGGACCAAGGACGAGCTCTACGACAAGGCCCAGGAGATCGGCGTCGAGGGCCGCAGCGACATGACCAAGGACGAGTTGATCAAAGCCCTCCGCGGCTGACCCTCACCGGCGCCGGGGCCAGAGCCGGGGAGCGTCCACGCCACCGCCCCCCGGTTTCATCTTTCTAGAAACACTCACTTTTTCGTCCGACCCATAGGGTGGGTGAAACCCACCACCTGGCCACCCGAAACCACCCGCCCCGGCCTCTCTACGCCCGGGCGACACCCCCGGCTTTCATCTTTCCGAAAATACTCACTCACGACGCCCGCCAAAAGCGCCACGCCCGACCCGTGGGGCGGATGCCAACCCACCGCCCCTACCCGATCCGCAGCGTGACCTTCCCCACCGCCTGCCCGCTCTCGAGCAACCCATGCGCCTCCCCGGCCCGGTCCAGGTCGAACGTCTCGGCATGCTGAACCCGCAGCTTGCCATCGGCCACCAGCCCCAACGCCTCCCGCACGATCCCCGCCTGCCGCCGCAGGGCCCCTTCCAGCCCCAGCCACATCGGCGTCAGCATCATCACGTTCAGGATATCGAGGTTCATGTTGTAGGCCGTGACATCCCCGTCATCCGGCGCCACCCCCATCAGCGTGACCACCCGGCCATAGGCCGCCATCGCCCCGTAAGTCCGCGTCATCACCTCTTCGCCCACGTTGTCCAGCGCCACGTTCAGCCCGCCCGACCACGCCCGCGCGGCCGCCACGAAATCCGTCTCGCGGTAATTGATCGCCAGCTCCACCCCGAACCCTTCGACAAGCCGCGCCTTCTCCGGCCCGCTCACCGTCGCCGCCACCTTTGCCCCGCGCAACGCCGCCAGCTGCACCGCCATGTGCCCCGTACCACCCGCGCCGGCATGGATCAGCACGTGCTCCCCCTCGGCCAGCCTTGCCCGTTCATCAAGCGCTTCCCACCCGGTGATCGCCACCAGCGGCAGCGCGGCGGCGGTCAGGTCATCCACCCCATCCGGCACCTTCGCCAACTGCCACTCCGGCACCACGGCAGCCTCGGCATAGGTCCCCGGCGTGCCCCCGATCCCGCCATTGCAGAAACACACCCGGTCGCCCACGGCGACCTCCGTCACCTCCGGCCCGACCGCCTTGACCACGCCCATCCCGTCATGCCCCGGCACGAACGGCCCGGCGTCGATATACCCGCCCAACTGCCGGAAAAACGTATCCGCCGGGTTCAGCGCCGCGGCCCGCAGCTCCACCAGCACGTCCCCCGGCCCCCCGGGCCAGGCCAGTGCCACGTCCTGCAGCTTCATGACCTCCGGCCCGCCCTTGCCGGTGATAACCACAGCCTTGACCTTCATGACATTCACTCCGCCGGATGCGCGCCCGGCGGATGCTCGTTCGCCGGGTCGGGCCAGATCCCCTCGATCCGCACGTTGTTCCGCTCCAGCAGCGGCCGCATCTCGTCGAAGACAGGCTTGTAACGGTAATAGGGCACGCTCGGCGCCATGTGGTGGATCAGGTGGTAATTCTGCCCCTGCAACAGCACATTGGCCCCGGGAAACAGCGACACCCGCGTGTTCCGGTACCGCCCCGTCTCGGTATGGTCATGGTGCGGCGTCCAGGTGAAGAAGGTCAGCATCACCGTCTGCCCCACCCACCACGGCACGAACCACAGCAACAGCACCTCTTTCCAGTACCCGGCCACCACCGCCCCGATCACCGCGGCGCTGTAGATCGCGAAGGTCACGAAGGTATAGACCACCTCCCGCTTCGGGCATCCGAACCGCCGGCACTCCCGGTACTGCGCCACCGGGTTGAAATAGTTGATCAGCGCCACCGGCAACTTGACGAAGATCCACACCGGGAACGATCCCTTGGCATAAAGATCCGGATCGCTCGCCTCGTTCGTATGCGCGTGATGCGCCATGTGCTGCCGCCGGTGCTGGTGATAGAACAGCCACAGCGGCGCACAGGCCAGCGTCCCGGCCACCGTATCGACCCAGCGCAACCCCTTCCGGCGCGAGCTGATATTGGCATGCACCGCCTCGTGCGCGACCGTGTAGATCCCGTAGATAAACACCGTGTTCGCCACCATCCCGGCCCAAATCGGGATATGCCCGGCCAGCGTCAGCCACGTGGCGGCAATGGCAAAGGCGAACATCCCCGCCTCCAGCCACAAGGTCCGCCCACCGAAATCCGGCGTGTGCCGGCGGGCAATCTCGAATTCCTCGCGTACGGTCGACATGCTCACCCTCCGATTGACGCGCCATCATGCGCCACCGGGGCCGCCTTTGCATTGATCCCGATCAAACCGCCCGCGCGGCACCCGGTCCAGGGTATCTCAACCCCCGCCGCTCCTGTAAGGAAAACTTTATTCACGCGCTCGAACAACGGACGTAGCGTGGGTGCCACCGCACCGCACCACACCACCTCAAAACGGAATATCATCCGCCCCGGTGACGAACTTGGCGACCACCTTCTTCACCCCCGCCTTCTCGAAATCGATCTCCAGCTTGTCGCCCTCGATCGCGATGATCGCCCCGTAACCGAACTTTTGGTGAAACACCCGCTCGCCCACCGTATGGCTGCTCACCGCCTGCGCATCGATCACGCTCGCCTTCGATTCCCGCGGCTGGCTCAGCGGCCGCTGCCCGGCCCGCGCCTGCAACCGCCGCCATCCGGGCGAGTTATACCCGTCCGCCTCCGCCGCCCGCGTCTCGATCCCGCTGCCGCCCAGCCCGGCGGCGCCATAGCCCCCGCCATACAAACCCGGCGGCGTCAGCACGTCGACATGTTCCTCCGGCAATTCGTCGATGAACCGCGACGGCATCTGGCTCTGCCACTGCCCGTACACCCGCCGGTTCCCGGCAAAGGAGATCGTGCACAGCTCCTCGGCCCGCGTGATCCCCACGTAAGCCAGCCGCCGCTCTTCCTCGACCCCCTTCAGCCCGCTCTCGTCCATCGAGCGTTGCGACGGAAACAACCCGTCCTCCCAGCCCGGCAGGAACACGGCCGGAAACTCCAGGCCCTTGGCGGCGTGCAGCGTCATGATCGACACCTTCTCGCCCTGCTCCTCGCTTTCGTTGTCCATGATCAGGCTGACATGTTCCAGGAACCCCTGCAGGTTCTCGAACCCTTCCAGCGCCTTCACCAGTTCCTTGAGGTTCTCCAGCCGCCCCGGCGCCTCGGGTGTCTTGTCGTTCTGCCACATCTCGGTATAGCCGCTCTCGTCAAGCACGACCTCGGCCAGCTCGATATGGCTCATGCTCGGGTCCCCGGCCATCCGGCCCCAGCGCCGCAAGCCCTCGATCAGCTTCGACAGCTCCGCCGCCCCCTTGCCGGCAATCCCCTTCTCCTCCAGCAGGATCGCGGCGCCCTCCACCAGCGAAACGCCATTCCGCCGCGCCGTCACCTGGATCTTCTGCTGCGCCTTGTCCCCCAGCCCCCGCTTCGGCGTGTTCACCACCCGCTCAAACGCCAGGTCATCCGCCGGAGAAACCACCAGCCGGAAATAGGCCATCGCATCGCGGATCTCCATCCGCTCGTAGAAGCGCGGCCCCCCGATCACCCGGTAGGGCAACCCGATCGTCAGGAACCGATCCTCGAACGCCCGCATCTGGTGGCTCGCCCGCACGAGAATCGCCATCTCGTCCAGCGAAAACGGCCGCATCCCCCGCGTCCCGCCCTGCATCGACTCGATCTCCTCGCCGATCCAGCGCGCCTCTTCCTCGCCATCCCAATGGCCGATCAGCCGAACCTTCTCGCCCTCGTCGACCTCGGTCCACAGCTCCTTGCCAAGCCGCCCCTTGTTGCCGGAGATCACGCCCCCGGCGGCGGCCAGGATATGCGGCGTCGAGCGGTAATTCTGCTCCAGCCGCACCACGGTGGCACCTGGAAAATCCTTCTCGAACCGCAGGATGTTGCCCACCTCGGCGCCCCGCCAGCCATAGATCGACTGGTCGTCATCGCCCACGCAACAGATATTCTTGTGCCCCCCGGCCAGAAGCCGCAGCCACAGATACTGCGCCACGTTGGTATCCTGGTACTCGTCCACCAGGATGTACCGGAACCACCGCTGATACTGCTTCAGCACGTCCTCGTGGGTCTGGAAAATCACCACCATGTGCAACAGCAGGTCGCCGAAATCGACCGCGTTCAGCTCGCGCAGCCGCTCCTGGTACTGACGGTACAGCGCCATGCCCTTCCCGTCATAGGCCGAGGCCTCCCCGGCCGGCACCTTCTCCGGCGTCCACGCCCGGTTCTTCCAGTGGTCGATCACCCCGGCCAGCTGCCGTGCCGGCCAGCGCTTGTCGTCGATCCCCGCCGCCTGCACCAGCTGCCTCAACAGCCGCAACTGGTCATCCGTATCGAGGATCGTGAAGTTCGACTTCAAATCCACCAGCTCCGCATGCCGCCGCAAAAGCTTCACGCAGATCGAGTGGAACGTGCCCAGCCACGGCATCCCCTCCACCGTCTCGCCCAGCAGCCGGCCCACGCGCAGCTTCATCTCCCGCGCCGCCTTGTTGGTGAAGGTCACCGACAATATCTCGTTGGGCCGCGCCCGCCCGGTGTTCAGCAGATGCACCAGCCGCGTCGTCAGCGCCTTGGTCTTCCCCGTCCCGGCGCCCGCCAGCATCAGCACAGGGCCATCCAGCGCCTCCACCGCCTCCCGCTGCGCGGGGTTGAGGTCATCCAGGTACGGCGCGGGCCGTGCCGCCATCGCGCGGGCGGCCAGCGAAGCGCCCTCGAAGGCGTCGGACTCGTCGAAACTGCTCATGCCCCCAGAATAGCGCGCAACGCCACCGAGGGAAAGCCGATGTTCTCCAAGTGTTCCGCCCGTCGCCGATGAATTTTTCCACGCATCGCCCCGGCCCACGGAACAGCCCGTCGCCAACCTCTCCAACCCTCACTCCGCACCCGCTTCTTCTTGGCAAAAATATCCAATCCCCCGCCCGCCACGGGCGCCACCCCGCCGGGCATCCAGCCCCCTTTCCGCCCACCCGTTTTCCGCGCGGAAAACGATATGGAAAATGCGCATTTTCCAGCCCCGGAATATGCGCAAATTCCGCGCCACCCCACCTCTCCACCCGCGCCGGAAAATTCGAATTTTCCGACCCGGAATTTTCCAAAATTCCGCCCCCGCCCCGTTGCGCCCGCCACAACATCTCGCCCGTTGCGCCCGGTACGCCACATCAACCCTTCGCCCCACAGACCCGGACACCGACGCGATACCGACAAAATACCGACGTGATACCGACGTCCAAATCCCTTCAAAACAACGCCGTTAACCATGATTCGCGCCGCATCGCAGAAACCGCCGCCGTCACCATTCCCTCTTCCGCCCCCCGCCGCCGCTTGCTATCGCTCTCTCCCATGAGCCTCGACACCGCATATCCCGCCCTCTCCGACCTGCGCGCCCGCGCCCGCCGCCGCCTGCCGCATTTCGTCTGGGAATTTCTCGACAGCGGCACCGGAACCGAGGCCACCACCCGCCGCAACCGCACCGGCCTCGACGCGGTGCAGCTCATGCCCTCCATCCTCCATGGCGAGATCGAGTGCTCCACGGAAATCCCTTTCCTCGGAACCACTTACGGCCTCCCCGCGGGCATCTCGCCGGTCGGCATGTCGGGCCTCGTCTGGCCCGATGCCGAGCGCCACCTCGCCCGCGCCGCGGCCGCCGCCAACATCCCCTACGGCCTCTCCACCGTCGCCAGCCAGACCCCCGAGGATGTCGCCCCCGTGCTGGGCGATCACGGCTGGTTCCAGATGTACCCGCCCCGCGACCCCGAGATCCGCACCGACATGCTGAAACGCGCGAAAGCCGCCGGCTTCCGCACCCTGATCCTCACCGTCGACGTCCCCGTGGGCTCCCGCCGCGAACGCCAGGTCCGCTCCGGCCTGACCCAGCCGCCCCGGATCACCCCCCGCCTTCTCGCCCACATCGCCACCAGCCCCGCCTGGGCCTTCGGCATGGCGAAACGCGGGATGCCAAGGATGCGAATGATCGACGATTATGCCCCCAATACCAAGGGCTTGCCCTCGAACAAGCACGCGGGCTACCTGCTGCGAACCTCCCCCGACTGGGACTACCTGCGCTGGCTCCGCGACGCGTGGGAGGGGCCCTTCATCGTCAAGGGCGTGCTCAACCCCGACGACGCGCAACGCCTCGAGAAAGAAGGCGTCGACGCGCTCTGGGTCTCCAACCATGCCGGCCGCCAGTTCGACGCGGCGCCCGCCACCATCGACGCCCTGCCGCTGGTCCGCGCCGCCACCTCGCTGCCGCTGGTCTTCGACGGCGGCGTCGAGGGCGGGCTCGACATCCTGCGCGCCATCGCGCTCGGCGCCGATTACGTGATGATGGGCCGCGGCTGGCACTATGCGCTGGCCGCCCTCGGCCCCACCGGCCCCGGCCACCTCGCCCAGATCCTCAAATCCGACCTTCAGGCCAACATGGGCCAGCTCGGCATCCGCACCCTCGAGGAGGTGCGCAACCGGGTGGTCGCCCCGTCCGACACCCCTCCAAGGTCCGCCCTGCAACCCCCGCCAACCTCCTGATATATCATCACTTCCCCGGCGCCGGACCGGGTAATTCCCCCTCCCCGATCGGGCAGGAATTCTCGCGAAAGGGTAATTCCCCGCGCACCACCATTGCGCAAAGCTTTCACAAATCTTACAAGATGCGCAAAGTGGTGCTGCACTGCGGCAATTTCATTGCGCGCAGGGCGGCACCACCGGGAATGGACTGCATGTCAGGAGGGCGGGCCGGTGGCTGACTTCAAGAAAATCCTCATCGCCAACCGTGGCGAGATCGCGATCCGCGTGATGCGCGCGGCCAATGAAATGGGCAAGCGCACGGTCGCCGTCTTCGCCGAGGAAGACAAGCTCTCCCTCCACCGCTTCAAGGCCGACGAGGCCTACCGCATCGGCGAGGGCATGGGCCCCGTCCAGGCCTATCTCTCGATCGACGAGATCATCCGCGTCGCCAAGCACTCCGGCGCCGACGCCATCCACCCGGGCTATGGCCTGCTGTCGGAAAACCCCGATTTCGTCGATGCCTGCGCCGCCAACGGCATCACCTTCATCGGCCCCAAGGCCGAAACTATGCGCGCCCTGGGCGACAAGGCCTCCGCCCGCCGCGTCGCGGTCGAGGCCGGCGTGCCCGTCATCCCCGCCACCGAGGTGCTGGGCGAGGATATGAACGTCATCCGCAAGCAGGCCGAGGAGATCGGCTACCCGATGATGCTCAAGGCCTCCTGGGGCGGCGGCGGCCGCGGCATGCGGCCCGTCACCAAGCCCGAAGAGCTCGAGGAAAAGGTGCTCGAAGGCCGCCGCGAGGCGCTCGCCGCCTTCGGCAACGGCGAAGGGTATCTCGAAAAGATGATCACCCGCGCCCGCCATGTCGAGGTGCAGATCCTCGGCGACAAGCACGGCCAGATGTACCACCTGTTCGAGCGCGACTGCTCGGTCCAGCGCCGCAACCAGAAGGTCGTCGAACGCGCCCCCGCCCCCTATCTCACCGACGCCCAGCGCGCCGAGATCTGCGAGCTTGGCTACAAGATCTGCAAGCACGTGAACTACGAATGCGCCGGCACGGTCGAATTCCTGATGGATATGGAAACCGACCAGTTCTACTTCATCGAGGTGAACCCCCGGGTGCAGGTCGAACACACCGTCACCGAGGAGGTGACCGGCATCGACATCGTGCAGGCCCAGATCATGATCGCCGAGGGCAAAACCCTGGCCGAGGCCACCCGCAAGGCCAGCCAGGACGAGATCACCCTGAACGGCCACGCCCTCCAGACCCGGATCACCACCGAGGACCCGCTCAACAACTTCATCCCCGACTATGGCCGCATCACCGCCTACCGCTCGGCCACCGGCATGGGCATCCGGCTCGATGGCGGCACCGCCTATTCCGGCGGGGTCATCACCCGCTACTACGATTCGCTGCTGACCAAGGTCACGGCCCATGCGCAAACCCCCGAGGCCGCCATCGCCCGGATGGACCGTGCGTTGCGTGAATTCCGTATTAGGGGTGTTTCGACCAATATCGCCTTCGTCGAGAATCTGCTGAAGCACCCGACCTTCCTGTCGAACGAATACACCACCAAGTTCATCGACACGACACCGGAGCTTTTCCAGTTCGCCAAGCGGCGCGACCGGGGCACCAAGGTGCTGACCTACATCGCCGACATCACGGTGAACGGTCACCCGGAAACGCAAGGAAGGGCCAAGCCCAAGGTAGATGCGCCGGTGCCCAAGGCGCCGAAGCTCGACACCGACACGCCGCCGCCCGGCACCAGGACCCTGCTGCAAGAGCAGGGCGCCAAGGCGGTGGCCGACTGGATGCTGGCGCAGGATCGCCTGCTGCTGACCGACACCACCATGCGTGACGGGCACCAGTCGCTTCTGGCCACGCGGATGCGCTCGATCGACATGATCCGGGTGGCGCCCGCCTATGCCCATAACGTGCCGCAACTCTTCTCGGTCGAATGCTGGGGCGGGGCCACCTTCGACGTGGCCTACCGCTTCCTGCAGGAATGCCCCTGGCAGCGCCTGCGCGAGCTGCGCGCCGCCATGCCCAACCTGCTGACCCAGATGCTGCTGCGCGCCTCCAACGGGGTGGGCTACACCAACTACCCCGACAACGTGGTACAGGAATTCGTACGGCAAGCGGCGGAAACCGGCGTCGACGTCTTCCGCGTCTTCGACAGCCTCAACTGGGTCGAGAATATGCGCGTCGCCATGGACGCGGTCATCGACACCGGCAAGATCTGCGAAGGCACGATCTGCTACACCGGCAACATCCTCGACCCCGACCGCGCCAAGTACGACCTCAAGTACTACGTCTCGATGGCCAAGGAGATGGAGAAGGCCGGCGCCCACATCCTCGGGCTCAAGGACATGGCGGGCCTCCTCAAACCCGCCGCCGCCCGCCAGCTCATCACCGCGCTCAAGGACGAGGTCTCGATCCCGATCCACTTCCACACGCATGACACCTCCGGCATCGCCGGCGGCACCATCCTCGCCGCGGCCAATGCCGGCGTCGATGCGGTCGATGCGGCGATGGATGCTTTCTCCGGCGGCACCTCCCAGCCCTGCCTCGGCTCGATCGTCGAGGCGATGGCCCATACCGAGCGCGACACCGGGCTCGACATCGCCCATGTCCGGGCTCTGTCGAATTACTGGGAACATGTCCGCGCCCAGTACGTGGCCTTCGAATCCGGGCTTCAGGCCCCGGCCTCCGAGGTCTACCTGCACGAAATGCCCGGCGGCCAGTTCACCAACCTCAAGGCCCAGGCCCGCTCGCTGGGGCTCGAGGAACGCTGGCACGAAGTGGCCCAGACCTATGCCGACGTGAACAAGATGTTCGGCGATATCGTCAAGGTCACCCCGTCTTCCAAGGTCGTCGGCGACATGGCCCTGATGATGGTCAGCCAGGGCCTCACCCGCGACCAGGTCGAAGACCCGGACACCGACGTGGCCTTCCCCGACTCCGTCATCGACATGATGCGCGGCAACCTCGGCCAGCCCCCGGGCGGCTTCCCCGACAAGATCGTCGCCAAGGTGCTCAAGGGCGAGAAACCCAACACCGAACGCCCCGGCAAGCACCTCGAACCGGTCGATTTCGAGGAAACCCGCGCCAGGCTGGTCAAGGAGCTGGAAGGCAAGTCCGTCGATAACGAGGACCTCAACGGCTACCTCATGTATCCCAAGGTCTTCCTCGACTACATGGGCCGCCACCGCACCTATGGCCCAGTCCGCACCCTGCCCACCAAGACCTTCTTCTACGGCATGGAACCGGGCGAGGAGATCAGCGTCGAGATCGACCCGGGCAAGACCATGGAGATCCTGCTCCAGGCCGTGGGCGAAACCAACGAGGACGGCGACGTGCGCGTGTTCTTCGAGTTGAACGGCCAGCCCCGCGTCATCCGCGTGCCCAACCGCATGGTCAAGTCGCAGACCACCCAGCGCCCCAAGGCCGAGGCGGGCAACCCCAACCATGTCGGCGCGCCGATGCCGGGCGTCGTCGCCTCGGTCTCGGTGCAGGTCGGCCAGAAGGTCAAGGATGGCGACGCGCTCCTGACCATCGAGGCGATGAAGATGGAAACCGGCATCTATGCCGAACGCGACGCCACCGTCAAAGCCATCCACGTCCAGCCCAGCAGCCAGATCGACGCCAAGGACCTCATGATCGAGCTGGAGTGACGGCCACATCCCTGTTTACCAGGCGAGCCCCGCGACCTATGGTTGCGGGGTTTGTTGTCGGAGCCAACGTCTTGCCATGAAACACCTTTCCGCCCTGCTGGCCCTGTTCCTGCTCTCGGCCACCGCGCTGGAAGCCGTCGAAGGCGTGACGCCCTATCATAACACCGACACCCACATGAACGCGGCGGTCGAAGACGCGCAGAACACGCTCGATCTCTTCGTCCGCAACACCTTCGACAGCTCGGGCAGCGCCGCCCCGGACGCGTCGGTCAAGGTCGGCTTCGACGTCGGACGGCACGGGGTCGAGGTGATCTGGGTCAGGAACCTTGCGAAGGCCGGCGCAAGATGGACGGGCCAACTCGACAACGACCCGCTCTACATGGACGGGTTCGCCTATGGTGACGCGGTCCGTTTCTCTCGCGAACAGATCTTCGACTGGGCGTATTACATGGGCGGGAAAGCCTACGGCAACTACACTACCCGCGTCATCCTCGACGATCTCGATGCCGCAACCCGCGCACAGGTCCGCGCGATGCTGTCCGACCAGCCGATCCCACCCGGCTGGTAACCCCGAACAGGAGCCTCCCCTTGCCCCTCACCGCCACTCCCCTCTACGCGGGCCTTCTCGCCCTCCTGCTGGTCTTCCTCAGCTTCCGGGTCATCTTCTACCGCTTCTCGGCGCGCATCTCCCTTGGCGACGAGGACGACAAGAACCTCCGCAAGCGCATCCGGGTGCAGGCCAACTGCGCCGAATACGCCCCCTTCGGCGTGATCCTCCTGTTGCTGGCCGAGCTTCAGGGCGCCCCCTTCTGGGCGCTGCACCTGCTCGGCGGCACGCTCGTCGCCGGCCGCCTGCTTCATGCCGTCGGCATGGGCTCCACCCCCCAGATCCTGCGCCTGCGCCAGGCCGGCATGGTCCTCACCTTCACCATGTTCATGGCCACCGCCCTCGGCCTGATCGGCCACGCGCTCTTCTGAAGCCTGCCGCTTTCCGCCGAAAAATCCTGCACCCTGCTGCATTTTCCCCTTGCAGCGGCGCCTGAGTCTTTATATCTCACGCCTCACCCAAGGATGCGGGTGTAGCTCAGGGGTAGAGCGTTACCTTGCCAAGGTAAATGTCGTGAGTTCGAATCTCATCACCCGCTCCAATTCTTCTTCCCACAGATCAGACTAGGCCCACCCCGGCCCGCGTGCCGTGGGGTCGCCGGTTTTCTCCCCACCTCCACCCTTGGCCTCTCCCCCGGCGATGATTAGCTTCACCGGGAACGGAGGCCCTCCCATGCAGAATTTCTCGCTCCTCGACCTCTCCCCCGTCCCCGAGGGGAAAACCGCCGCCGACGCGCTGGCCGGAACGGTCGATCTCGCCCAACACGCCGAGCGCTTCGGCTATCACCGCTACTGGCTGGCCGAGCATCACAACATGCCCGGCATCGCCAGCGCCGCCACCTCCCTCGTGATCGGCCAGGTCGCGGCCGCCACCAGCACCATGCGCATCGGCGCGGGCGGCATCATGCTGCCCAACCACGCGCCGCTGGTGATCGCCGAGCAATTCGGCACGCTCGCCACCCTCTACCCGAACCGCATCGACCTCGGCCTCGGCCGCGCGCCGGGCACCGACATGGCCACCGCCCGCGCGCTCCGCCGCCACATGGCCCCCGAAGACAGCTTCCCGCAGGACGTGCAGGAGCTGATCGCCTATCTCGGCGACATGCCCGAGAACGCTACCGTCCGCGCCATCCCCGGCACCGGCACCCATGTGCCCGTCTGGATTCTCGGCTCCAGCCTCTACGGCGCGCAGCTCGCGGCCTATCTCGGCCTGCCCTACGCCTTCGCTTCCCACTTCGCGCCCGCGATGCTGGAACAGGCGATCGAGACCTACCGCCAGACCTTCCGCCCCTCGGAATTCCTCGACAAACCCCACCTGATGATGGCCGCCGGCGTCTGCGCCGCCGATACAGACGAGGAGGCGACCTATCACCGCTCCTCGCAACTCCTCGCCTTCGCCCGCCTCAGAACCGGCAAGCCGGGCAAGCTGCCCCGCCCGGTCGAGAATGTCGAAGCGGAGATCCCCGCGCCGGTCCTGGCCCAGGTCCGCGAGGCGCTCTCCTGCTCGGCCACAGGCTCCCCCGACCGCGTGCGGCAACAGCTCGGCACCCTGATCGACACCTTCCAGCCCGACGAGCTGATGATCACCGGCATGATCCACGATCACGCCGCCCGCCTCCGCTCCTTCGAGATCGCCGCCGAGATCCTGACCGACATGCGCGCCCAACCCGCCGCCGCCTGACCTCCGCCGCCCGAACTCGCCCTTGGCCTGCGCCCCGCGCGCCCCTATAAGGGCGCGAAACCACTGACGGATTCCACGGATGCGCAAAAGCCAGATCACCCGGAAAACCGCCGAGACCGAGATCGACGTCACCGTCGATCTCGACGGCACCGGCCAGTATGACAACGAAACGGGCGTGGGCTTCTTCGACCACATGCTCGACCAGCTGGCGCGCCACTCGCTCATCGACATGCGGGTCCGCTGCACCGGCGACCTGCATATCGACGACCACCACACCGTCGAGGACGTGGGCATCGCCCTCGGCCAGGCCCTGCGCGAGGCGGTGGGCGACAAGACAGGCATCACCCGCTACGGCGCCTGCCTCCTGCCGATGGACGACGCCCTCGTGCGCGCGGCGCTCGACCTCTCGGGCCGGCCCTTCCTCGTCTGGAACGTCGACCTGCCCACGCCGAAGATCGGCACGTTCGACACCGAGCTCGTTCGCGAATTCTTCCAGGCGCTCAGCACCCATGGCGGCATCACCCTCCATGTCGACGCGCTGCACGGCTTCAACAGCCACCACATCGCCGAGGCGGCCTTCAAGGCCGTCGCCCGCGCCCTGCGCGACGCGGTCGAGACCGACCCGCGCAAGGCCGACGCGATCCCCTCGACCAAGGGCGCGCTGTAGCCCCATGACCACCGTCATCGTCGATTACGAAAGCGGCAACCTGCACTCGGCCGAGAAGGCGTTCCAGCGCATGGCGGCCGAGACCGGCGCGGGCGCGGTCGTGGTCACCTCCGACCCCGACACCGTGCGCCGCGCCTCCCGCGTGGTCCTGCCCGGCGACGGCGCCTTCCCGGCCTGCCAGAAGGAACTCTACGACCACCGCGGCCTGTTCGAAGCCATTGAGGAAGCCGTCATCAAGGGCGGCCGCCCCTTCATGGGCATCTGCATCGGCATGCAGATGATGGCGACGCGCGGCCTCGAATACACCGAGACCGCCGGCTTCGACTGGATCCCCGGCACCGTCGCCGCCATTTCGCCCTCGGACCCGTCGCTCAAGATCCCCCACATGGGCTGGAACGATCTGATCCTCGACCACCCCCACCCGATCTTCGAGGGCATCGACACCGGCCACCACGCCTATTTCGTCCATTCCTACCAGTTCCAGGTGGCCGACCCGGCCCACCGCCTCGCCCATTGCGACTATGGCGGCGACGTTACCGCCGTCGTCGGCCGCGACAACATCGTCGGCACCCAGTTCCACCCCGAGAAAAGCCAGTCCACCGGCCTCCGCATGATCGCTAACTTCCTCCGCTGGGCGCCGTGAGTACCAGAAGAACTTTCATGCCTCCGGCGGGAGTATTTCCGGAAAAGTGAAAGCCGGAGCACACCGCCCCGGCTTCTTCTGGCCCGAAATATCCCGGGGGAGGCGTTGAATTTCCGCTGGAAATTCAACGCTAGGCGCAGCGCCCCCTCCCGTGCCTCAGATCACTGAACCCGCGTCCAGGTCTGTCCCCGGCAGAACACCGCGACACACCCTTCGACTGTCAGCGTGTTCCCGTTCAGCGACATCTTCGAATTGTACGTCTTGCCCCGGTCCGGCGCCCAGATCTTGCCGTTGCCATACTGGCCGCCGCCTTCCGCCTGCATGTCCCACAGCATCCGCTTGTTGAGATGCTCGTAGCTGTCGTTCGACTGGCCTTCGGCATTGAACGCCTTGCGGATCGCGCCACAGATCGCCTCGCCGCAGCTGTAGACGCTGACATGCAGGTATCCGCCGCTGTCGCCCGGCTCGGTTTTCCACGTGCCTTCCACCGGGTCGGCGAAGGCCGCGCCTGCGCTCACGCAAAGCGCGCCGATCATCATTCCGAGTTTTCGCATAGGTTCTCCTCCCTTGAAAACATGGCCCCAGCTTGAGGGCCCTTCCCGCAACCGATCAAGTCTGACGTCGGGTCGCGTTGCATTTTTCGCAGCGTCATGCCAAAGCCCGGCACGGCAACGAAAGGAACCCGCGCCGATGATCCTCTACCCCGCGATCGACCTCAAGGACGGCCAGGCCGTCCGACTGCTCAAAGGCGAGATGGACAAGGCCACCGTCTTCAATGACGACCCGGCCAGCCAGGCCGCGCAATTCGTCGAGGCGGGCTGCGAATGGTTGCACCTCGTCGACCTGAACGGCGCCTTCGCGGGCGAGCCGGTGAACGCCGCGGCGGTCGAGGCGATCCTCGAGCGCGTCAATGTCCCCGCCCAGCTCGGCGGCGGCATCCGCGACATGGCCACCATCGAGCGCTGGCTGGCAAAGGGCCTGCGCCGCGTCATCCTCGGCACCGTGGCCGTCGAAAACCCCGCCCTCGTGCGCGAGGCGGCAGGCGCCTTCCCCGGCCAGGTCGCCGTCGGCATCGACGCCCGCAACGGCCTCGTCGCCACCCGCGGCTGGGCCGAGGAAACCGACGTGCAGGTCACCGACCTCGCCCGCTCCTTCGAAGACGCCGGCGTCGCCGCGATCATCTACACCGACATCAACCGCGACGGCGCCATGCAGGGCCCCAACATCGAGGCCACGGCGGCACTGGCCAACGCCGTCTCGATCCCCGTCATCGCCTCCGGCGGCGTCTCCAGCCTCGACGACCTGCTGGCCCTCCGGGACTGCGGCGCCCCGCTCAACGGCGCCATCTCCGGCCGCGCCCTCTACGACGGCGCGCTCGACCTGAAAACGGCCCTCGCCGCCCTCAAACCATAACACCCGCCCCGGCCCCCGAGCCGGGGCCTCGCGCCACAATCACCCCAAGCTGATCAAGCCTTCGCCAACTCCTCCGCCCGAACCTCGGTGTAGTGATCGAACTCCGCCGTAAACCACGCCGTTCCCCTTGCCGCACTCGCCAGCGTATGGGTCAGTTCGTCCAGCGCCGTCATCGGCAGCATCGCGCGGAACACGTCCCACCCGGCGGCGGTCGGGTGGCCCTCGAACCCCATCACCTGCCCCTTCATGCCGGAAATCGTCGGCACCAGCCCCCCGGCATAGACCGAGGGCACGTGGATCAGCACCTGCGCGATCGGCTCCAGCACCGTCGCGCCGCTTTCCGCCATCGCCTCCTTCATCGCGTTCTTCCCGGCGGTGCGGAAGGCAAAGTCGGAACTGTCGACCGAATGGTGCTTGCCGTCCTTCAGCGTCACGCTCACATCGACCACCGGAAACCCGTTCGGCCCCTCGGTCAGCGCATCGCGCACCCCGGCCTCCACCGCCGGAATATAGTTGCGCGGCACGGCGCCGCCCTTCACCACCTCGTCGAAGGTTTCCCCACCGCCGCGGCCCAGCGGCGCCACGTCGATCACCACGTCGGCAAACTGCCCCGCCCCGCCCGACTGTTTCCGGTGCCGGTGATGGCACGACACCGGCTTGCGGATCGTCTCGCGATAGGCGGGCGGCACGTGATGCTCCGTCACCTCGATCCCGAACCCGTCCGCCAGCTTCGCGGCCAGCCGCCGGAAATGCTGCGGCCCCTGCCCGCAAAGCACGGCATGACCCGACTGCGCATCCTGCTCGACCCGTATCCCGGTATCTATCTCCGACAACCGCTCCAGCGCCGAGGACAGCCTTGCCTCGTCCCGCTCATGCGCCGGCTGAATCAGCCGCCGATAACCCGGCTCATGCGCACAGGCCCAGCCCGGCAACGGATGCGCCGCCCCGGCCTCGTAAACCTCTCCCGCCTTCAGGTGGTCCGACTTCATCGTCAGCCCCACATCCCCCGGCGCCAGTTCCGGCAGGGGCGACTTGGCATCGAGCCCGGTGATGCTCCCCACCGCCTTGCCGCCAAGGTTCTTGCCATTGCCCAGGCCGTCGCCCAGCGCCCGTATCATTACCGTCTTGCCCAAGTGCTTCACGTGATCGGCCAGCAGCCCCACGGCCACCGGCTTCGCGCCCTCCGACAGCCGCTCACGGGCCACCTCGACCCCCGGCGCCTCGTGCCGCAGCGACTTCATCAACCGCAGCATCCCGTTGCGATGCTCGGCCGAGCCCATCAATGCGGGCACGAGGTCATGATGCTGCAACACGCTCGTCGCCGTATGATAGACATCCTCGGTCAGCGGCTGCTTGTCCTCGATCAGCTGCTCCATCAGCCCGTCATCGAAATCCGCCAGCGCCTCCAGCAGATGCTCGCGCGCCTCCTGCTCGCGGCTCGCCACGCTGTCGGGGATTTCCACCAGCGCCGAGGGCATGCCCTCCTGGTACTGCCAGGCCCGTTCCGATATCAGGTCCACCGCCCCGACAATCACCCCGTCCTCGCGTATCGGCACCTGCCGCAACGCGATCCCGTGCCGGCAGTACACCTGCAACGCCGCGATCACCTCGCTCATCCGGCCCGCCGCCGCATCCACCCGGTTCACAAAAAGAAAGCAGGGAACCCCTGCTTCTTCGATCACCCGGAAATAGGGGGCCGCCAGCACCGCGGCCTCGGGATCGGCCCCGACGCAGAGCACCGCCGCATCGCTCCCCGCCAGCGCGGGCCCCGCCGTCGAGAGGTTTTCCGCGCCACCGGCAATATCCACCGCCGTCCAGTCATCGCCCATGAAACCGAACTGGCTCACCTTCGCCACGCCGGGAATGTCGAGCACCTGCGCGCGCTGCTCCTCCAACCCGATCAGCCCCTCCACCAATGTCGATTTACCGGATTGCGATGGTCCGAGAACCGTAAAGACCCGCATGATGTTCCTCCCTGTTTCAAGCCAGCGTTGCGCTGCCCGAACAAAGGAGAGGTGGCCATCGCCACCGCGACCCTGTCTCGCCTGCAATCTGCCCTTCCCGCCGGTCACGGCCTGACATCGCAGCCGGCCCCTGTTTCGACGGTCTCGGTCCTGCCACTGTCGGCCATCGCGGCGGCACGCGTCAAGAAATCTGTGCGGCGCCCGCCCTGCCGGTCAAAGCCCGCCCACATCCTCGGGCGCGATCGCCACCGTCTTGATGACCGCGTAGCACTCCGCCCCCGCTTCGATCCCCAGCGCCTGTGCCGAGCGCCGCGTCACCCGCGCCAGCACCGTGCCGGCGGGCGTGTCCAGCGACACCAGCATCCCCGGCCCCTCCCCCGGCCGAACCGCCGAGACCGTGCCCGGCAGCAGGTTCAGCGCCGACAAGCCCACCGGTTTCTCCCGCGACAGGATCACGTCATGCGCCGCCACGCGCACCCGCACCTCGCGCCCCGCCTCTTGCGCGAGCCGCGGCAGGAACAGCGCCGCGCCGCCCGCCTCCAGCTCGGTCAACCCGTCCTCGTGATGCCGCGCCACCCTGGCCACCAGCAGCGCCCCGGCGCCCCGCACCCCCGTCGGCATCACCTCCGGATCGCTCAGCACCTCGCCCGCCGGTCCCTGCCGCACGACCCAGCCGTCCTGCAAGACCACCACCGTGGTTGCCAGCCTTGCCACCTCCGCCGCCGAATGGCTGACATAGAGGATCGGCACCGACACCTCGTCCCGCAGCCGCTCGAAATAAGGCAGGATCTCCGCCTTCCGCCCCTCGTCCAGCGCCGCCAGCGGCTCATCCGCCAGCAACAAACGCGGCCCCGCCAGCAATGCCCGGCCAATCGCCACCCGCTGCTTCTCGCCGCCCGACAATCCGCCCGGCCGCCGCGACAGCAGATGCCCGATCCCCAGCATGTCGATCACGTGATCCATGCTCTCGGTCGCATCCCTTCCGGCGAACCACCGTCCATAGGACAGGTTCTGCTTCACCGTCATATGCGGGAAGAGACGCCCCTCCTGGAAGATATAGCCCAGCCTGCGCCGATGCGGCGGCAGCCACCGGCCCGCGTCCGTATCGACCAGCACCGCGCCGTCCACCGCCACGCGCCCCCGGTCGGGCTTCAACAGCCCCGCCACGGCATTGACCACCGAGGTCTTCCCCGACCCCGACCGCCCGAACAACACCGTCACCCCCGGCGGCGCCTCGAAGGACACCTCCAGCCGGAACCCGCCCAGCGTATGCCCGATATCCACCGCCAGCGTCATCCGCCCGCCACCCGTGCCGCCGCGCGCCGCGCCACCACTTCGGACAACAACAGCGCGCCCATGGCGATCACCACCGACACGATCACCAGCCGCATCGCCGGCCCCTCGCCGCCCGGCACCTGCAGGAAGGCATAGACCGCCGAGGGCAAGGTCTGCGTCTGACCCGGAATGTTGGAGACAAACGTAATCGTCGCCCCGAACTCTCCCATCGCCTTGGCGAAGGCCAATATGGCCCCGGCCAAGACCCCCGGCAGGATGAGCGGCAAGGTCACCGTCACGAACACCCAGGCCCGTGACGCCCCCAAAGTCGCCGCCGCCTCCTCGAGCTTCGGGTCCACCGCCTCGATCGACAACCTTATCGCCCGCACCATCAGCGGAAACGCCATCACCCCGGCCGCCAGCGCCGCCCCGGTCCAGCGGAAGGCAAAGACGATTCCCACCTTCTCCAGCACCCCCCCCACCGGCCCCGTCGTGCCAAAGGTCAGCAACAGCAGGTACCCCGTCACCACCGGCGGCAGGATCAGCGGCAGGTGCACCAGCCCGTTCACCACCTGCTTGCCCGGAAACCGCCACCGCGCCAGCGCATAGGCTGTGAAGATACCCAGCGGCAGCGCCACCAGCGTCGCCCAGAACGACACCCGAAGCGACAGCGCCACCGCCTGCCACTCCTCGGGGCCAAGCCATCCCATGCCGGTCAGTCCGCCAGCACGGTGAACCCGTGCCGCTCGAACACCTCGCGCGCCGCCCCGCTTTGCAGGTAGCCTAGGAACTCGGCCACCATCGGCCCGACCTGCCCGCTCATCGCCGCCGCCGGGTAGACGATGGGCGGGTGGCTGTCCTCGGGGAACTCACCCAGCACGCTCACGCCCGCCTCCGCCGCCGCATCGGTGGCATAGACCACGCCCATCGGCGCCTCGCCGATCGCCACCAGCTTCAGCGCGGCGCGGACGTTGTCGGCCTGCACGACCGATTCCTCGACCGCCTGCCACTGCCCGAGGCTCTCCAGCGCCGCCTTGCCGTAAATCCCCGCCGGCACCGCATCCACCAGCGCCATCGCCAGCCGCCCCTCGCCCAGCATCGCGCCAAGGTCCATGTCCGGCCCGATCTCCACCGGCTCCCCCTGCCCGTGGGCGATCAGAACGATCCGGTTGCCCAGCAGGTCGATCCGCGTACCGGGCTCGACCTTCCCGGCCTCCTCCAGCCGGTCCATCCAGTCGGGATTGGCCGAGATGAACACATCCGCCGGCGCCCCCAGCTCGATCTGCCGCGCCAGCGCCGACGACCCGGCATAGGAGACCGTCACCTCGTGCCCGGCCGCCGCCTCGAACCCGGCGGCCACCTCGTCCAGCGCGGTCTTCAGGCTCGCCGCCGCGAAGACCGTGATTTCATCCGCCGCCACCGGCCCCGCCAGCAGGGCCGCCAGCGCGACCGCCACAAATCGTGTGATCAATCCCATCATACCCACGGAGTATTGACACCCCGCCCTCCTCCGCAAGCGCTAATCCACGCTTCTGAGCCGGCTCCGCTGGATCATCGCCACCACCACCAGCGGCACGACCACCGTTACCACCGCCACCGTGATCAGCAGCCAGCCCAGCTCCGAATAGTCCTGCTGCATCGTCACCGCCCCGCTTTCCGGGTCGGTCACCTCGCGCCGGATGGCGTAGACCCGGTTGAGATACTTGGTCCCCAGCGTGCTCGCCGACAGCGCCAGGTTGGTGAACGACGCCATCACCGCGAAGAACGTGGCCTTCAACTCCCCCGGCGCATTCTTCGCGATCCAGGCCAGCATCGGGATCATCGCGATCTGCCCCAGCGGCGACTCGATCGCCGTATCGAGGATCGCGATGAACCGCGCGTCCACCACGCCCCCGGTCAGCGGCGCGGTGATCTCCTGTATCCCGTAATACAGCCCGATATTCGGCAGGGTCAGAACCCCCGCCGCCAGCGTCAGCAGCACCACGATATAGACGATCGACCGATGCGCCATCAGCGGCCGCAACACCACCATCCCCGCCAGCGTCAGCACCGAGGTGATCAGCGACAGCACCGACAGGAACTGCTGGTCGAACCCCAGAACGTCGATGTTGAACCACGCCAGCCCGTCGCCCGGCCGCGGCACGGCGCGGAAGGCGAAGATGATCACCGCCGTCCCGATCAGCGTCCTCGCCTGCGCCTCCGGCAGCACCGCCACCAGCTGCCGCATCAGCAGGATCACGATGATCAGCGAGCCGGCAAAGATGATCTCCTGCCCGTATGGCACCTGCCCCAGCCCGAAGATCAGCGTCAGCGCCACGAAGGCGCCGCCGCCGATGAAATACCACATGTTCGGCGTGGTCTCCTCGTCGGGCCGGGCAAAGGCCGCCTCGACCTCCTCGCGCGCCAGCCCCTGCCGCTCCAGCCGCCGCTTCTTCACCGCCTTCTGCACCCCGGCCAGCACCACGCCCGAGACCGAGATCACCGGGATCGCCAGCGCGGCCAGGTAGATATCCGCGTAAATCTCCGCCTTGGCTGCCGGGCTCAGCCCGCCGATATCGCGAAACATGTAGATGTTGAGCGCCGCCACCACGACCGTGCCGGATATCAGCGCGAAGCGCCCCAGCGTCTGCATGGTCACATGCATCGCCTTCTCGTCCTCGTCCGAAATGGGGTTGCCCGCCTCGTCCACCTTGGGCACCGCCTCGACCGACATGGCATCGGCCACCGCGTCCTGCAGCACCACGCCGCAAGGCGCCAGCAAGACGCTCGTCACGTACCACGAGCTCAGCGGCATCACCGCCGCCATCAATTCGCGCTCGGTCAGCACGAGGTACATGATGAAGACACTCGCCGCCAGCAACCCGGCCCCGATCCAGACCAGCAGCCATTTCCACTTCCAGATGATGTCCACCAGGTGCCCCAGCGGCATTTTCAGCGCCCAGGGCAGCCCCGCCCAGAAGGCGAGCCCGGCCAGGTAGGCGGCCGACAGGTCGAGGTAATCCTTGACGAAGAACGTGCCCACGATCGCCGTCAGCCCGGTGAACCCGTAGGCGAAATAGACCATCAGCGGCGGCAGGAATGACCATCGCACCTGTCGGCCGAGGTCGAAAATGATTGCGTCGATCCAGCCCTTGCGCGCCCTGGTCCCCGTCATCGGCTCTCCTTCTGTCGATCCGGTCAGCCTAAAGGGCCACCCCCGGCCCTATCAACAAACACTCCCGCACGAGCGCGTGACCGCAGCCGCCCTTACCGCAGCACCGAGGAATAAAGCAGCATCCCCCAGGGGATCAGCTTCGCCTCCACCTTCCCCCAGAGCGCCCCGAACCCGATCGGGTCGGCCCGGCAGGCGGCGGCGATCTCCGACAGGGTTCGCCGCCCGTCCACCGCCCCGATCAGCGGCGCGGCCTCCCTCGGCAGCACCAGCGCCTCGGTCAGCCCCTCCGAGCCCAGCGTCACTTTCTGCCCCTGCGCCACGGCCCGGGCCAACTGCGCCGCCTGCACGCCCTTGATCTGCGGCACCAGAGTGCGGTTCCTGCCGCTGGCCGGCCCCCGCGCCTCGGCCTTCGGCACGGCATAGCCCGTATGCGTCCGGATCGTGCCCAGCAATTGCTCGGCCAGCGCCATCCGCGCCCCCTCGCCCAGCCCCTCCGGCACCTCCGCCAGCCGCGACGGGTCATAGAGCGCCGACACCGTGAACCCGCTCAGCGCCCAGCCCGTCCGCTCCAGCACATCCAGCAGATCGGGCACGTCATACGCCCGGTCCTGCGTGTGCAGCAGCAGGTCGTAGAACCCCGCATCCCCGCTCTTGTGATCGCTGACGTTCCGGTTCGCCTTGAACGGATGCCCCTCCGGCAGCCGCTCGTACACCTCCCGCGCCTTGGCGATCCGCTCCCCCGGCGGCAGGTCGCCATAAAGCGTCCCGAACGCCGCCTGCAACGGGTAGACCCCCGACCGGCCATAGGGCGCATAGACCATGAACCCCATCCCGCCCCCGGGCGCCAGCGCGGCCCTCAACGCCTCGAACCCGGCCTCCGGCTCCGGCAGGTGATGCAACACCCCGCAACAGTCGATGTAATCGAATTCGCCGTACTCTCCGGCGTCCAGCAGGCTCCCGGTGACGAAGCGGATATTCCTCAGCCCCCTGACCTTGGCCCGTGCCTCCGCCACCCGGCGCGAGGCCTCCGACAGGTCCACGTAGACCGCCTCAAAGGGCTTGCCATACTGCGTCAGCAAGGTGGTCAACTGGATCAGCCCGTCGCCCGTCCCGCCCCCTGCCACCAGCACCCGCAAGGGCCGCGACCAGTCCCTTTGCCCGCCAAAGACGAAATGGTCGATCTCCTGCGGCAGCGAGGGCGAACCGGTGATCAGCCTTTTCCGTTCCTCCTCCGGGTCCCTCTCGGGATAGGGAAACGCCTCGTACTGCTCCCTGACCTTGCTCATCTGCCCCCCGGATTATCCTGTCCCGACCGCAGGATAGGCCGCTTTGGTGCAGGTATGCAAAGACATCTGTGCGCAATCCGCCTTGCGCCCGCCCCCGTTCCGGCGCAGCCTGCGCGCCATGACAGACACGCCCCTGATCGCCATCCCCTATTTCACCGGCAACGGCCACACCCGCGTACTGGCCGAAGCGGTGGCCGACGGCGCGGGCGGCGGCGCCCTCATCGACGTGGAACAGATCACCGAGGCCGACTGGCACACCCTCCAGCAGGCCCACGCCATCCTCTTCGCGTCGCCCACCTACATGGGCTCCACCGCCGCAGGCTTCGACCGCTTCCTCGAAGACGCCGCAGACCGCTGGCCCGACCTGCCCTGGCGCGACAAGATCGCGGGCGGCCTGACTGTCGCCACCTACGCCTCGGGCGACAAGCTCTCCACCCTCATCCGCCTTGCGGTCTACGCGGCGCAGATGGGCATGATCTGGGTCGGCCAGGCCGAGATCGGCGCGCCCGTCCACCCCGACAAGCCCGGCCTCAACGCCCCGGGCAGCTATCTCGGCCTGATGGCCACCTCCTCCCGCGACAAGTCGCAGATGGTCGACGCGCACGACCTCGAAACCGCCCGCCACTTCGGCGCCCGCATCGCCGCAGCCACCCGTCGCTGGCGAGAAGACTGACGGCCACGCACCACGCGGCCAGAACGCCAGGCAATCGCACCACGCGCCAGACGGGATAAATTGCCCGTCATCCATCACCTTGGGGCGCAACTCGCGCCGGGCTCATTGACAGCCACAATACCAGCGCCTACCCTGCGAGAAGCGATGGATGGTGTTCACCATCCCGATCTCGTCATGGCCTGATCGGATCTGCCGGGGTTTCCCCCAGATGTCGCCATCCGGATTGCGGAACCACGAACAATCGGGTCTCGCGCGAGCAAAAGCTTCCTGCCGGGGAGCGTCCACAGCGGCGCCGCGCATTCGCTTCTCACGAAGTCGAAGAAAGGACCCACCGCATGGGAAATCTCAAGGATATCCGCCGAACAAAGATGATCGCTCAGAACGGCCGATGCTATTACTGCGACCTGCCGATGTGGGATGCGCCAGCGGCCTCACTCCAGGCCCGCCCACCAAAGGCCCTGCGCTGTACCGCCGAACATCTCCTTCCACGCTGCGAAGGGGGGAGGGACGCCTCCGCCAACATCGTGGCGGCCTGCTGGTTCTGCAATTCCCGGCGCCACCGGCGCAGTCACCCCCTGCCTCCTGACACCTATCGCCGTCATGTTCAGAAACGCATGGCGGCGGGGAAATGGCTGACAGCTCAATGCAGGTTATTCCCGGCGCGTCCCTAGCTTCGCCGCCGCATCGGCACCCGGCCGAAAGTGGGCACCCGCCCCTGCTTCTTCTGGCCGGAAATATCCCGGGGGTCTGGGGGCTGGCCCCCAGGAACCGCCGCAAGCCTCCTATTGCATCCCCACCTTGATCCGCCCGTCCGTATAGGCGGTGTAAGGCCCGTTCGCCGCCAGGTACTCCGCCGTCACGTCCGCCACGTCGGGCCCGAAATCATAGGCGTCCTGCGCGTCGACGAACATCGCATAGCCGTCCCCGCCATTGCGGATGTAGTTGTTCGACGCCACGCCGTAGAGCTTCTCCGGATCGAGCGCCTCGCCCCCCACCATCACGTCGGAGATCCGCTCGCCCACCGGCTTGGTCGGGTCCACGGCAAAGCTCATCCCCGCCACCTGCGGGAACCGCCCGGCGCCTTCCTCGAACTGGCTCACCCCGTTCTCCAGCGCCTCCTTCAGCACCGCGCCGCTGACCCGGAAGGTCGACAGTGTGTTCTGGAAGGGCAGCACCGTCAGCACCTCGCCCATGGTGATCGGACCCGCGTCGATGCTGGCCCGAACGCCGCCGCCGTTCATGAAGGCCACCTCGATCCCCTGCCCCTTCACCCGGTCGAGCATCGCGTCGGCCACCAGGTTGCCCATCTCGCACTCGCCCGAGCGACAGTTCACCCGGTCGCCGCCGATCGGCGCGGCGGCCTCGGCCACCACCTTGTTGCGGATTTCCTCCAGCGGCTGCGCGGCCTCGGTGATCCGCGCCTTCACGCCCTCGTCCTCGGCCACCGCGGCATCCATCAGCCGCGGCTGGCCCCGCGCGTCAACCACCTTGCCGGCGTCGTCGAAGGTCACCACCAGCTCGCCCAGGTACTTGCCATAGGCATAGGCCTGCACCACCGCCGTGTCGCCCACCATCGTCGGATAGGGACCGGCAGCCGAAGCGTCGTCGTTCGACAGGAACGTGTTCGAATGCCCGCCCACGATCACGTCGACGCCCGTCGTGGCCTTCGCCACCGCCAGGTCGACGCCATAGCCCGAATGGCTCAGCACGATGATCTTGTTGACCCCCTGCTCCTCCAGCTTGTCGACCTCGGCCTGCACGGCATCGGCCGGCGGGGTGAAGATGATGTTCGGCCCCGGGCTTGCCAGCTCGTCCGTATCCTGCGGCGTCAGGCCGATCAGCCCCAGCTTCTCGCCCTCGCGCTCGATCACCGTCGATTTCATCAGCACATCGGCCAGCAGGGGCTCCCCGCTCACATCCGCGTTCGACATCAGCACCGGGAACTCCACCGCGTTCATGAAACCGCGCAGCACCTCCGGTCCGTCGTCGAATTCGTGGTTGCCCACCGTCATCGCGTCATAGCCCAGCCGGTTCATCATCTCGGCCGCGAGCTGCCCCTTGTAATAGGTATAGAACAGCGTGCCCTGGAACTGGTCGCCCCCGTCGACCAGGATCGGGTTGATCGCGTGCGCCTTGAAATCCGCAATCGCCGTGGCCAGCCGGGCCGAGCCGCCAAAGCATTCGCCGGCCTGGTTGTCCTCTTCGCCGCAGGTCGAATCGTACTTGTTGATCGGCTCGAACCGGGCGTGGAAATCGTTGGTATGCAGGATGGTCAGCACGTAATCGGCCTGCGCCATCCCGGCGGCTGCTGCGAAAACGCCCGCAAGGGCAAGACGGGTCAGCATGGTCTCAATCTCCTGTTGGTATATCCCGGAGTTTGCCCGCCCTTTCGCCATCCGTCAAAGCCTTCCCGCTTGACCGGCGCATGACGGCGGGGCATCACCGCGCCATGCTGATCCTCAAGATTTTCCGCGCCGACGAATGGCAGGTCTTGCGCCGCGACGGCAAAACCGCCGGAGCGCCGGTCGACCTGGCCGACGGGTACATCCATTTCTCGACGCCGCAGCAGGCCGCCGAGACCGCGGCGAAGCACTTCGCCGGGGCCGATGACCTCATTCTCATCTCGGTCGAGGCCGACGAGATGGGCGATGCCCTGAAATGGGAGCCCTCCCGCGGCGGCGCCCTCTTCCCGCATCTCTACCGCGCGCTGCACCTTGCCGACATCGCCCGCGTCGAGCCCCTGCCGCTGGCGGGCGGCGTGCACGTCTTCCCCGAAGACATTGCCGGCCATGTCGACCCGACCCGTCCGCAGTTCCAGCTCTTCAAGGATCTCGACCGCGACCACCCGATCGAGATGCTCAACCTCGTCGCGCTGCGCTCCCACGCCGCCTACCCCGAGGGGCACGACCTCGCCAATGCCGGCCTCACCGGCGCCGAGGCCTACCGCCGCTACGGCGCCGAAACCGCCCCTATCATCGACCGCCTCGGCGCGTCGATCCTCTGGCGGGGCGAGATGCAGGCGATGCTCATCGGCCCCGCGACGGAGGCGTGGAATCACGCCTTCATCGCCCGCTACCCCACGGCCCACGCCTTCCTCGAAATGGTCACCGACCCGGTGTACCGCGACGCCGTGATCCACCGACGGGCCGCCGTGCGCACCTCGCGCCTCATCCGCTGCAAACCCACCGAGGCAGGCGGGGCCTTCGGATGAACCTCCTCGAGCGCGCGGGCCTCTCCCTCCTCCACCGGTTCGACCCCGAAACCGCCCACGGGCTCAGCCTGCAGGCCCTCCGCCTCGGCGCCGTGCCGCTGCCGGGCCTCGTCACCTCCCCCCGTCTACGCACCCAACTGGCCGGCCTCCACCTGCCCAACCCGGTGGGCCTTGCCGCGGGCTACGACAAGAACGCCACCGCCCTCAGCCCCCTCTCCCGCGCCGGATTCGGCTTCCTCGAGGCCGGCGCCGTCACCCCGCGCCCCCAGCCGGGCAACCCCCGCCCCCGCCTCTTCCGCCTCACCGAGGACCGCGCCGTCATCAACCGCTTCGGCTTCAACAACGACGGCATGGAGGCAGTCGGCCTCCGCCTCGCCACCCGCCCCCGCGACGCCGTCATCGGCCTCAACCTCGGCGCCAACAAGGACAGCGCCGACCGCGCCGAGGATTTCGCCCGCGTGCTGGCCCATTGTGGCCCCCATCTCGACTTCGCCACCGTCAACGTCTCCAGCCCCAATACCGAGAAGCTGCGCGACCTGCAGGGCGCCGAGGCGCTGGCCTCCCTCCTCGCCGGGGTGATGGCCGCCCGCGACACCCTGCCGAAAGAGATCCCCATCTTCCTCAAGATCGCCCCCGACCTGACCGACGCAGAAC
Organism: Roseovarius sp.; assembly: GCF_965228755.1. Taxonomy (GTDB): domain Bacteria; phylum Pseudomonadota; class Alphaproteobacteria; order Rhodobacterales; family Rhodobacteraceae; genus Roseovarius. Next base: position 435,614 of record NZ_CBDDIG010000008.1, on the reverse strand, counting down.
TCTCTGAGATCGCCGACGTCGCCCGCCAGTCGGGCCTTTCCGCCATCATCGCCACCAACACCACGCTGTCCCGCGAGGGCCTGACAAGCCCCGCGAAGGGCGAGGCCGGCGGCCTCTCCGGCCGCCCGCTCTTCGAGAAATCCACCCGCGTACTAGCGAAGCTGTCGCAACTCACCAACGGCGACATCCCCCTCATCGGGGTCGGCGGCATAAGCTCCGCCGAAGACGCCTACGCCAAGATCCGCGCCGGCGCCTCCGCCGTGCAACTCTACTCCGCCATGGTCTACGAGGGCCTCTCGCTGGTCAAAGACATCGCCCGCGGCCTCGACCGCCTCCTCGAACAGGACGGCTTCGCATCGGTGGCCGACGCCGTCGGCACCAAGACAAAGGACTGGCTATGATCACCATCTGGCACAACCCGCGCTGCTCGAAATCCCGACAGGCCCTCGCCCTGCTCGAGGAACGCGGCGTCGAGATCACCATCCGCCGCTACCTCGACGAGCCGCCCAGCCTCGCCGAACTCCAGGACGCCCGGTCGAAACTCGGCCTACCCGCCATCGAGATGATCCGCACCGGCGAAGCCGTCTTCAAGGAAATGGGCCTGTCGAAATCCGACCCCGACGACACCCTCCTCAAGGCCATGGCCGAGGCCCCGAAACTCATCGAACGCCCCGTCATCTTTTCCGGCGACAAGGCCATCATCGCCCGCCCCCCGGAAAAGGCCCTCGACATCCTCTGAGGCCCCCAACCGAAGTCTTGAAAAGACTTCGAACCGATAACTTTTCAAGATATCGGGCCTCCCCGCGCACCGACGTAATACCGACAAAATACCGACGTTATACCGACGTCGATTTCAGGCCGAAACTCACCCCCCGTTCGCCCCCCGATACCACGAAACGATCGCCCGCCGCTCGTCCTCTTCCATCCATGTCACGTTCCCCGGCGGCATCGCATGGCTCGCCCCTGACTGCAGGAAAATCGGCGTCGCATGGGCCGCAATCTCCGCCTCCGTCTCCAGCAAAACGTTCTTCGGCGCCCGCCTGACCCCTTGCCACACGGGCTCCCGCGCATGGCACATCGAACACCGCCCCAGCACGATATCGCGGGCCTCCTCGAACCCTTCGGCCTCGGCGTAAACCCTTTCAGCCGCAGACATTTCCCTTGCCTCCGCCGCCTCGATATCCCCCTGCCGGAGGGGCGCCGTCGACAGCCACATGATCGCCAGGAACAGCACCACCGTCACCGCCCATGTCCAATGCGGGTTGCCCGTCCCGGCATGGTGCGAGTTGAACCAGTGCCGGATCGTCACCCCCATCAGGAACACCAGCGCCGCGATGACCCAGTTCCACTCGGTCGCAAACGCCAGCGGGTAATGATTGCTCAACATCAGGAAAATAACCGGCAAAGTCAGGTAGTTGTTATGCGTCGACCTCAGCTTCGCGATCTTCCCGTACTTGGCATCCGGCACCCGGCCCGCCTTCAGATCCGCCACCACGATCTTCTGGTTCGGGATGATGATCAGGAACACGTTCGCCGTCATGATCGTTGCCGTGAAGGCGCCCAGGTGCAGCATCATCGCCCGGCCGGTGAAGACCTGCGTATAGCCCCACCCCATCGCCACCAGCAGCCCGAACAAGAGCACCATCAACAGCGTCGGCCGCTCTCCCAGCGGCGATTTGCACAGCCGGTCATAGACCAGCCAGCCAACGCCCAGGGAGGCCGCCGAAATCGCGATCCCCTGCCAGACGGCCAGATCCGCCTTGGCCCGGTCGATCAGGTACAGCTCCGCCCCGGCCCAGTAGACCACCGCCAGCAGCGCGGCGCCGGAAAGCCACGTCGAATAGCTCTCCCACTTGAACCATGTCAGGTGCTCCGGCATCCGCTCCGGCGCCACGAGGTACTTGCGGATATGGTAGAACCCGCCGCCATGCACCTGCCATTCCTCGCCATGCGCCCCCTCCGGCAGGTCCGGCGCCTTGCGCAGGCCAAGGTCGAGCGCGATGAAGTAGAACGAAGACCCGATCCACGCCATCGCCGTGATGACATGCAGCCAGCGGATGGCGAAGCCAAGCCAGTCCCAGATGATCGTCAGTTCGTACATTGGCCGAAAACTCCTTCAGACGGCACCACCCTAGCGCGCCTGCATATTCTTCTCTATTGAATGAAAAAACAGATCAGTTTCAAACAGAACCTGAAGATCACCGAGCCATGGCCTATCTCGACAATATCCGGACCTTCGTGCGTGTCTACGAACTGGGCAACATGTCCGCCGCCGCCCGTGATCAGCGCATCTCGGCGGCCGTCGCCTCGGCCCGGATTTCACAACTGGAAGAGCATCTGGGCGTCCGCCTGTTCCAGCGCACCACGCGCCAGTTGAACCCGACGGAACAGGGCCGCCTGTTCTATCCCGGCGCCTGCAAGATCCTCGAGGCGGTCGAGGATGCCGAGGCCGAAATCACCTCCGTCACCCGCACGCCGCGCGGCACGCTGTTCATCGCCGCGCCGCTGGGCATCGGCCGCCGCCTGATCGCGCCGCACGTGCCGGCCTTCAAGGAAGCCTACCCGCTCATCAACATCCGCCTGCGCCTGTCCGACCGGGCGCTCGACCTGCCCGGCGAAGGGCTCGACGTGGCCTTCTTCCTCGGGCTGCCGCGCGATTCCACCCTCAAGATGCGCAAGATTGCCGACTGCCCCCGCATCCTCTGCGCCGCGCCCGCATACCTCGAAAACAAGGGCCACCCGAAACGCCCGACCGACCTGACCTCGGGCGCCCATGACTGCCTCAACCTCCGCTATCCCGGCGCGCAGGAATTCCAGTGGCCGCTGGAAACCCCCGACGGGGTCGAGCGCTACTCGGTCAAGGGGCCGTTCGAATCCGACGATGGCGACGTGCTGACGAGCTGGGCGCTCGACGGCTACGGCATCATCCTGAAACCCCGGTTCGAGGTGGCCGATCACCTCGCCGCGGGCCGCCTCGTGCCGGTGCTGGAAGACTGCCCACCGGTGCCGGTACAGCTCGGCTGCCTCTACGCCCACCGCCGCCACCAGGACCCAAAGACACGCCTGCTGATCGACTTCATGGCCCAGCGGATCACGGAAGCATTGGCCGAAACGCCCGCCACCGCCTAGCGCTTGCGCCGTGCCCCCGGTGTCTTGGAATGAAAGCCCGGCGGGCGCTTGGCCACCCACCGGATGAACTTCGCCAGCCGCGGATGCGCCTTCAGCGCGTCGATGCTGGCATACTCCCGCGCCAGCTCCGCCTCGGTCAGCGTGGCGTGGATCTCGTTATGGCAGATCTGGTGCAACAGCACGACCGGCCCGCCCTTGCCGCCCTTCAGCCTGGGCACGAGGTGATGCAGGCTCTGCCGGGCCTCGGGCGGGATCGGGCGGCCGCAGAGCGGGCAGATCGGGTCATCCATACCGCGTTAACCTGTGGCAGTCACACCGGCGGGCAAGCCGGAGGCCGCGTGACACGATCCGCCGCGCACCCTCACGGCAGCGCCAGCACCCGCTGGAAGGCATCCCGCGCCTCCATCCGGGAACGCAGGTCGGCCAGCTTTGCCGGCGCCTCGGCAAAGCCCGCCCGCTCGGCCCAGCTCAGGCAATGGGCCAGCAGCATGTCTGGGATGGTCATCATCTCGCCCGTCAGGAACGGGCTGGTCAGGGCCGCCTCCAGCCTCGGCAGAACCTGTTCGTACTCCCACTTTAACGATTTCTTAACCTCCGGCATCCGCTGCGCCTCGGGCAGCACGAAACTGTGCCGCGCCGCCATCCAGACCAGCCCCTCCACCTCGTCGAGGATCATCAGCGTCAGCGCATCCTGCCGCGCCCGTTCCAGCGTTCCGGCGCCATAGGTCAGCGCCCCGTGCCGGTCGGCCAGGTAGGTCATGATCGCCACCGAATCGGTGATCGTCTCGCCGTCGACCTGCAGCGCCGGGATCTTGCCCGAGGGGTTCGCCGCCAATGCCTCGTCGCTGCGCGGCTTGGCCGGGACATGCTCGTAGGGCTGGCCCAGCTCCTCCAGCATCCACAGCACCCGAAGCCCGCGCGACGCGCGGCTGCCGATCACCTTGTACATGTCCCGATCCTCTCCTTTCGGTCACCGGGAGCCACCCTGCCCCGCCACCGTGGCCGTGACAATCCCGGCGGGCCATTCCTGACAGAAACTTTCAGGGCCTTCCGCTAGGGTGATCCCGAAACACCCAATCAAAGGATACCCCCGAATGACCTGCACCGGATCCTGCCTCTGCGGCGCCGTGAAGATCGAGTTTGCCGAAGCCCCGAAGGAAACCGGCGCCTGCCATTGCAACATGTGCCGCAAATGGTCGGGCGGGGTCTATCTCGCGATCCCCGTTGCCGCCGGCAAGGCCACCTTCGAAGGAGAGGACAGCATCGCCCGCTACCCCTCTTCCGACTGGGCCGAGCGCGCCTTCTGCAAGACCTGCGGCACCAACCTCTTTTACCGCCTCACCGCCCCCGGCCCGCACCAGGGTGACATGTTCGTCTGCCTCGGCCTGCTCGACGACCCCTCCGGCGTGACCCTGACGGAAGAGGTCTTCTATGACGAGAAACCCGCAGGCTATGCCTTCGCGGGCGACACGCACAAAATGACCGGGGCCGAGGTCATCGCGCAGTTCGCGCCCGGAGGCTGACCGTTTGCCCGCGTCGATGGCGCGGAACATCCGTCTCTACCGCTGGTTCCGCTTCTTCCAGGGCCTGATCTTCTGGCAGGCGGTCTGGTTCCTGTATTTCCAGACCACCCTGTCGGCCGCCGAGGCGGTTCTGCTCTACGCGGTCTTCGACGTGGCGACCACGGCGCTCGAGGTGCCTTCGGGCTGGATGTCGGACAGGCTGGGCCGCCGTGTGACGCTGATCGCCTCGGGGCTGGCGGGCGTCAGCGGGGCGGCCCTGCTCGCCACCGGAGACGGCTTTCTGCCGTTCTGCCTGGCACAGGTCCTGATCGGCGCAGCGATGGCGTTTTCCTCCGGGACCGACAGCGCCTTTCTCTACGAAACCCTCGCGGCCACCGGCCGCGAGGGTGAAGTCGAGCACCAGGAGCTCGTCGCCTGGCGCTTCTCCTTCACAGCGCTGGCGGTTTCCGCCGTGACCGGCGGCCTGCTCTACCGGGGCGACATCACTGCCCCCTTCTGGCTGGGCATGCTTGCCGGGCTGGTCGTTCTGGCTTTGGCAATGTCCTTCCGCGAACCGCCGCAGGAGATCGACGAGGCCACCCCCCTCTCGCAACTGGCCACCCTGCGCGCCGCCCTCCGCCAGCCGGTGCTGGCCTGGCTCTTCGTCCTCAGCGTGGCGATGTACGGCTTCAGCCATCTGCCCTTCGTCTTCGGCCAGCCCTTCATCCTCGACGCCCTCACCAAGGCCGGCCTCGCCGCCGAGGCGCCGGTGGTCAGCGGTGGGGTGACCTCCGCGATGATGGTGATCTCGGTCGCGGCCTCTCTCTTCGTCCCGCGCCTCAGGGCATACCTCGGCCTGCCCGCCATCCTGCTGCTGGCCTTCGCCATGCAGATCGCCCTCTGCGGCGTGCTGGCCCTCAGCGACTCGCTCATCGTCATCGCGTTCCTCTTCCTGCGCATGGTCCCCGATTCCCTCTCCCGCCCCTTCCTCCTCGCCCGCGTCCAGTCGCTCCTGACCAACGGCGGGCGGGCCACCTACCTGTCCCTGCAAAGCTTCTGCGGAAGGCTCGCCTTCGCCGGCACGCTCTACCTCGTCTCCCGCACCATGGCAGGCACGGAGGAGATGGATCACGCCGGTATCCAGACGGTGCTGGGCTGGTCGGTGCTGGTAGGGGTGGTGGTTTTGGCGGGGCTGGTGCTGGCGGCCAGGCGGGTGCGGGTGGAGCCCGCCTAGCGCCGGACCATCATCGCCAGCCGGATCAGTGTCCGTTCCACCAGCGCCATGTCCGGGGCCGTCTGCCCGGCCGAGCGAAGGCGAAGGTCGGTGTCGGTCAGCAGGGTCACGGCTTCCTCCAGCTTCGCCGCCCCCCAGGCCTGGGCCTGCCGCTGCATCCGGTCGCGACGCGGCCCGAAGACCGGCGGGCGCACGCGGGCGATGCCCTGGGCCGGGCCGTTCGGGTCGGAGGCGGCGGCGTAGAGCGTGCGGAAATGGCGGGAGGCGGCCATGCAGAGGCCGACCGGCTGAACCCCCTGTGCCCGGAGGCGCTTCATCACCGGCCCGATCTCTCCCGGCCGGGCCTCGGCCACGATATGCAGCACGTCGTCCATCTCGGCCTCGGTCGATACGGGCGCGCAGGCGGCGACATCCTCGGGGCCGAGGGGCTGATCGTCGTCCAGCTTGTAGAGCGACAGCTTCTCGACCGTCTGACGGAAATCGCCGGGGTCGAGCTCTCGCGACAAGGCGGTCAGGTCGCGCATCGCGTCGGAACCGATATCCTTCAGCCCCGCCTTCTTCAGCACCTCCTCGATCTCGGCGCGCGAGGGCGGATCGTCATAGATGGCGGCGGCAAAGGCGTTCTTGTGCCCCTCGAACAGCTTGCGCAGCTTCGACGTGGCCTTGAGCTGCCCGGCGGTCACCACCACCTGAGCATCGCCCTCCCGCCACTCGGTCAGGGCATCCGTCACCGGGCCTGCCACGTTGTCATTCGCATCCTCGACGAAGGCCACCCGTGGCCCCGGAAAGAAGCCCTGCGCCTTCACCGCGTCGAGCAGCATCGCCGGATCTTTCCGCAGCTCGGCCCCGTTCATCCGGGTCAGGCGCATCTCCTCCTCGCCCTGCGGACCGATCAGCGCCTTGATCACCTCCTGCCGCCGCATCGCCACACGCATCGCGTCGGTGCCGTAGATCAGCAGCCCCGCCCGGTTTGGCTCGGGCCGGGCGAAATAGCCGGGCGCGTCGCGCGGGGAGAGTTTCATGCCGGAAGGGTGGCGGCCTCGGCCGTCAGCCGGGTGATGATCATGTCGGTGAGGATGGTCATCAGCCGCGCCTCGGCGTCGCGCCGGGCGGCCTGCGTGGCGACCGTGGTGCCAGAGGCGGAATAGCTGGTGAAACTGTCGGCCTTGCCGCTGGTCAACACGCGGTCGGTGGCGATGTCACGCAGTGCAAAGGTGACCGTGCCCAGCATGTTGTACCGGGTGATGACGTTGTTCGACGAGATCGCGATGGCGCTCTCGTTGATCTGGATCGAGTAGGACAGCGCATAGCGCCCCGGATCGGCCCGGCCCAGCCGTTCCTCGAACCGGCGGGTCAGGAGGTATCCCCGCCGGCTGTCGGGCTCGTCCACCAGCACCGCGTTCTGGAGTTTCGTCGCTGCCCCGCCCGGCCCATAGGCGGGCGTGAAGCCACAGCCGGCCAGCGCGGCACCCGACAAGAGGAAGAGACGGCGGCTAAACGACGACATTCACGATCCGACCGGGGACGACGATAACCTTCTTGGGCTGGGCCCCATCCAGCGACCTGATCACAGCATCGTTCGACAGGGCGGCTTTTTCAACCTCTGCCTTGTCCATGTCCTTGGGCACCTCGATCTCGGCCCGGCGCTTGCCGTTGATCTGGATCGGCATCGTGATGGTATCGTCGACCAGCATCGCGTCGTCGGCCTCGGGCCACTTGGCGGTGGTGACAAGCCCCTCCTGCCCCAGCGTCGACCAGAGTTCCTCGGACAGGTGCGGCGTCATCGGCGACATGAGCTGTACCAGCGTCACCGCCGCCTGTCGCTTGGCCTCCGCCCCGGCCTGCGAGCGGGCCAGCGTGTTGGTGAAGGCATAAAGCTTGGCGATGGCGGCGTTGAAGCCGAAGCTTTCGACCCCGCCGGTTACGTCATGGATGGTCTTGTGCATCTCGCGCAGCAGGGCGGTGTCGGCCTCGGCATTGGCCGGCGCGTCGCTTTCGGCGATCTCGGAGACGATGCGATGGACGCGGGCAAGGTGTTTGAACGCCGCTTCGGCGCCGGCCGCCGTCCATTCCACATCGCGCTCGGGCGGGCTGTCGGAGAGGACGAACCAGCGCGCGGTATCGGCGCCGAACTCGCGGATGATGTTGACCGGGTCGACCACGTTCTTCTTCGATTTCGACATCTTGGCGGAGGGGACGATTTCCACCGCCTCGCCCGTCGCCTTGAGGCGCATGCCGCCTTCGCCCTCTTTTACGTCTTCCGGGAAGTGATAGACCGCGCGGTTCTTGTCATCCCTGGTCTGGTAGATCGCGTGGGTCACCATGCCTTGTGTAAACAGCGCATCGAACGGCTCGATCGCCTTCTCGGGCAGGTGGCCGCAGATATGCATCGCCCGGGCGAAGAAACGGGAATAGAGCAGGTGCAGGATCGCGTGTTCGATGCCGCCGATATACTGGTCGACATTCATCCAGTACTCGGCCTCGACCATGTCCGTGGGCGTCTCGGCACGCGGCGCGGTGAAGCGGGCGAAGTACCACGAGCTGTCGACGAAGGTGTCCATCGTGTCGGTCTCGCGCTTCGCCGGCGCGCCGCATTTCGGGCAGGCACAGTCGCGCCATGTCGGGTGGCGGTCGAGCGGGTTGCCGGGCGTGGCGAAGTCGATCGGCTTGCCGTCCTCGTCATAGGGCAGCTCGACCGGCAGGTTTTCCTTCTTCTCGGGCACGACCCCGCAGCTTTCGCAATGCACCACCGGGATCGGGCAGCCCCAGTAACGCTGGCGGCTGAGACCCCAGTCGCGGAGGCGGTACTTGGTGACGCCGGTGCCCCAACCCTGCTTTTCGGCATAGTCGATGGTGGCGTCGATCGCTTCCTGCCCGGTGGCCACGTCGATGCCGGCGAAGTGGTTCACCCACTTCACCTTGTCGGTCTTGGGCGGCACGAAAGCCTCAGTCGCGACCGGCGTTTGGTCATCAATCGCGAAGAAGGTGTCGATCACCGGCAGGTCGTACTTGCGGCAGAAATCGAGGTCACGCTGGTCATGGGCCGGGCAGCCGAAGATGGCGCCGGTGCCGTAATCCATAAGGATGAAGTTGGCGATCCAGATGGGCAGCTCCCAGTTCGGGTCGAGCGGGTGCTTCACGGTCAGGCCGGTGTCGAAACCCAGCTTCTCGGCCTTCTCAAGCGCCTCTTCCGTGGTGCCGCCCTTGGAACACTCGGCTCGGAAGGCAGCCACGTCGGGGTTGCTCTCCGCCAACTCCTTCGCAAGCGGATGATCGGGCGAAATGCCAATGAAGGACGCGCCGAGAAGCGTGTCAGGCCGGGTGGTGTAGACCTCGATCTCGCCGCCATCGGTACGCTCGAAGCTGAATTGAAGCCCGCGCGACTTGCCGATCCAGTTCTCCTGCATCAGCCGCACCTTCGCGGGCCAGTTGTCGAGCCCGCCCAACGCCTCGAGCAGTTCCTCCGAGAAGTCGGAGATCTTGAAGAACCACTGTGTCAGCTCGCGCCGCTCGACCTCGGCGCCCGAGCGCCATCCCTTGCCGTCGATCACCTGTTCGTTGGCGAGCACGGTCATGTCGACCGGATCCCAGTTGACCACGGCGTTCTTGCGGTAGACGAGGCCCTTCTCGAGGAAATCGAGGAACATCGCCTGTTGGTGACGATAATACTCAGGGTGACATGTGGCGATTTCGCGTGACCAATCGTGCGAGATGCCCAAGGGCTTCATCTGCTCCTTCATGTCTGCGATGTTCTGATACGTCCATTTGGCTGGGTGTACGCCCTTCTCGATGGCTGCATTCTCGGCAGCCAGCCCGAAAGCATCCCATCCAAACGGATGCAGCACGTTGTGGCCCGTGGCCAGCTTGTGACGCGCGATCACGTCGCCCATCGTGTAGTTGCGCACGTGACCCATGTGGATGCGGCCCGAGGGGTAGGGGAACATCTCGAGCACGTAATACTTGGGCTTGTCCTGTGACCGCTCGGCGCGGAACACCCCGGCCTTGTCCCAGGCCTCTTGCCACTTGGCTTCGATTTCACCGGCGGAATAGCGCGACATGGCCTGCCCGTCCTTGCATCTGTCTGATCCTCTGGGGTGATAGGGCCAGAGCGCGCGAGCGTCCAGAGCGGGGGCGCGAAAAATGCGCGTCTTTGCAGCCGGAAACCGCCGGCCTATAAGGGGAAAAAGTCGAGCGGGCAGCATTCACGATGAATATTCTTTTCATTCACCAGAATTTTCCGGGCCAGTACAAGCACCTGGCGCCGCTGCTGGCATCGAAAGGGCATCAATGCGTGTCGCTCACCCTGCGGGTCAAGGAGCCCACCACATGGAAGGGCGTCAAGGTGCTGCCCTACGCCCTGCCCGACCGGGGCGGGCAAAAGGTGCACCCGTGGCTGCTGGACCTAGACAGCAAGGTCACGCGCGGGCAGGCGTGTTTCCTTGCGGCCCGGAAATTGCGCGACAACGGGTTCGTGCCCGACCTGATCCTGGCCCATCCCGGCTGGGGCGAGCCGATGTTCCTGCATGATGTCTGGCCCTCGGCCCGCATCGGGCTTTACTGCGAGCTTTATCACCGGTCGGGCTATCCGCATCTGGCCTTCGACCCGGAATTCGAGACCGGCGATGCGGAGCTTCAGCCGCTGCGCATCCGGATGAAGAACATCAACAATCACCTGCATTTCCCCGCCGCCACGGCCGGGATCAGCCCGACGAAATTCCAGGCGGATACCTTCCCGCCCGAGTTTCGCGACAGGATCACCGTCTGCCATGACGGGATCGACACCGACACGGCCAGCCCGAATCCGGACGTGCGATTGCAGATCGGGGATCTGGACGTCAGCCGCAACGACGAGGTGATCACCTTCGTCAATCGCAACCTCGAGCCCTATCGCGGCTATCACGTGTTCATGCGTGCCCTGCCGCGCCTGCTGAAGGAACGGCCGAACGCCACGGTGCTGATCGTCGGCGGTGACGAGGTGAGCTATGGCGCCCAGCCGCCAAAGGGGCAGACGTGGAAGCAGATCTTCATCGACGAAGTGCGCGGGCGCATCGCCACGAAGGACTGGAACCGGGTGCACTTCCTCGGCCGCATCCCCTACAGCCAGTTCGTGCAACTGCTGCAGGTCAGCCGGGTGCATGTCTACCTGACCTACCCCTTCGTCCTGAGCTGGAGCCTGATGGAGGCGATGAGCTGCGAAGCGGCCATCGTGGCCAGCGGCACGGAGCCGGTGCGCGAGGTGATTCGCGATGGCGAGACCGGACGGCTGGTGGATTTCTTCGATCAGGACGGGCTGGTGGAGCGGGTGTGCGAGCTGCTCGAGGACGAGGCGCAGCGCCGTGCCCTGGGCCAGGCGGCGCGGCGGCTGATGATCGGCGAGTACGACCTTCAGAAGACCTGCCTGCCGCGGCAGCTTTCGTGGGTCGACACGGTGATGCGCAGCGCCCCTCCCGGGCCGCCGCGCGACTGACGCTCAAACCTTGTCGATCAGAATTTCCCGGCCTGGACCCGAAGTTGCCGTGCCCGGGCGAGAATCGCATCCTCCACCGCGCGCTGGGTGCCGGCGCTGACCGGGCCGCTCTGCGTTTGCAGGGCGACGTTGAGCGAGCGGGCGTCGAGCGCCGGATCGCTGATCAGGATGGTCGCGCGATAGGCGCGTCCGCCGCCCGGCGGGCGGCCATAGCCGGTGGTGATCACGCCGGTGAACGGGTCGGCGCTCTGGACGGGCAGGAAGTCGAGCGTCTGAAGCGCCGCGTTCCAGAGGTAGCGGTTCACTTTCACCTTCGCCCCGCCATCGCGGAAGATGTCGAGCAGGCTCGACCCGTCGTCGACCGCACTGCCGGCATTCGGGCCGGTTTCGACTTCGAACGCGCTTTCGCGGATCTTGGTGTCGCGGAAACCGCTGCACGATGCGACCAGCCCGGCGCACAGAAGCACGAGGAGCGCTGTTTTCAAACGGAGGTGGATCATCATAGTCGCCCGTCACTGTTTCCCTTCCTCTACTATCCAACCACTGGGACCGGGGCAAGGAGTTTACCCCAGTGCCGCCAAACCCTTGAGCGAGTGCGGCAGAGATTGTGCAGTCGTGCGCCCTGTGGCAGACCTGTGAGAGACGCCGAAGGGGGGGGATCTGCCCGTGAGCCTTGAAACCATCAAAGCCCGGATCGCGGAAGCGGAACGCCAGGCCGGCCGCGCCGAGGGAAGCGTGCAGTTGGTGGCGATTTCCAAGAAACAGCCGAACGAACGCGTGGCGGCGGTTCTGGAGGCGGGCCACCGTTGCTTCGGCGAGAACCGCGTGCAGGAAGCCGATGGCAAGTGGCCGGAGTTCCGCGAGCGGTTCGACGGGATTGACCTCCACCTCGTGGGCCCATTGCAGACCAACAAGGCGCGGCAGGCGCTTGACCTGTTCCAGACGATTCACTCGGTCGACCGCCCCAAGCTGGCGAAGACGCTGGCCCGGCTGGCCCAGGAAGAGGGGCACTGTCCGGATCTGTTCATTCAGGTCAACACCGGCGAGGAAGAGCAGAAGGCCGGCATCCTGCCCGGCGCGGCGGACGGTTTCATCGCCGAGTGCAAGGCGCTCGACCTGCCGGTGAAGGGCCTGATGTGCATCCCCCCGGTGGACGAGGAGGCCAGCCTTCACTTTGCCCTGCTGGCGAAGATTGCCGAGCGTAACGGGCTGAGCGGCCTGTCGATGGGCATGAGCGGGGATTTCGAGAAGGCGATCTCCTTCGGCGCGACGCATGTGCGTGTGGGCAGCGCAATCTTCGGAGAGCGGACCGGCTGAGCTTACCTCCGAGGCTACCGGAACGACCCCGGCCGCACGATCAGCCGCGTGCCGGGTCGGATCGCCCCCGCGATCTCGCGCAGGTGATCGGGGCGGAACGCCACGCATCCCGCCGTCGGATAGCCCGGCCGCCGCCAGCGGTGCAGGAAGATGCAGGAGCCGCGCCCCGGGGTCGCCTCCGGCCAGTTCCAGTCGGTCACCAGTAAGAGATCGTACAGCGGGTCGCCCCGGCGCATCACCTCGTGCGAGGCAGCGTAGGGCCGGGTGACAAGGTGATTGTACGCCGGATCGTCCGGCGCATCCGACCAGAGGTCGCCGGGCCGGATCGGCCGCGCCCAGGCGGCAGGCCGGGACATCCTGTCGGGACGGTAGAGCATGCCGACGATTCGATGCGTCCCGACCGGCGTCGCCCCGTCCCCTTCGCGCTTGTCCGTGCTCAGCCCGCCGCGACCGATGCTGCAGGGATAGCGGCGACCTCCAAATCGCAGGCCGAGCGGGGTCAGGACAAGATCATCCGGTGTCATGCCGTCTTGATGCCGCAAGCCGGGGCGCGGGGGAAGCCCCGGTTTACTGCTTGCCCCATCCGGTCTCGCGCAGGATCTGCACGATGCCCCCCGCCAGCAGCCCCCAGACCGCGCCCCCCAGCCCGAAGACGGTGACGCCCGAGGCCGTGACGACAAAGGTGATCGCCGCGGCCTCGCGCGTGCGATCGGGCTCCAGCGCGGCGGCGGCCGAGCCGGCGAAGACGCCCAGCAGGGCCACCCCCGCCACGGCCGTCATCAACATCGGCGGCGCGAGGCCCGCGAAGCTGGTGATCACCCCGGCGAAGAGGCCGAGGATGCAATAGAACACGCCGGCCATGACCGCCGACCAGTAGCGTTTTGCGGGATCGGGGTGAGCGTCCTCGTTCGAGCACATCGCGGCCGTGATCGCCGCAAGGCAGGTGGCCGGCGCGCCGAACGGGGCCGACAGGATCGAGAACCCGCCAACAGAGGCGAATAGCGGGCCGGGCGGCGGGGTGAAGCCGTAACTGCGCATCACGGCGATTCCGGGGATGTTCTGGGTGGCCATGGTGACGATGAAAAGCGGCAGGCCGATGCCGATCACGGCCGGCAACGAGAATTGCGGCATGACGAGTTCGGGCGCTTTCAGCAACGCGCCCGGTGCCCAGGCGGACAGGTCTGCGGTGACCGCGATCGTCAGGGCGGCCACGACCACGGCGCCGGGCACCGCCAGCAGGCGGTTGACCCGACCCAGCAGGAACCATGTCAGGATCGTCGGCGCGATGACCGCCGGCGTCTCGGCCAGGGCCACCACCGGGGCAAGACAGATCGGCAGCAGCACCCCCGCCAGCATCGCGTGGGCGAGCGGCGTGGGAATCGCCGCGGCCAACCGGCCCAAGGGTTTCCACAACCCCGCCAGAACCGTCAGCGCCCCGGCAGTCAGGAACCCCGCGACAGCGCCGGCAAACCCGGCCTCGACCGTGCCCGTCACGGCCAGCAGCGCGGCACCCGGGGTCGACCATGCGACCGAAACGGGCGCCCGTGTCCAGAGGCTCAGCACGATGCCGGCCAGCCCCATCGACACCGCCGCCGCCATCAGGCCCGAGGCGGCCTGTGCGGGGTTGGCACCGACGCCCTGAACGCCCTGCAACAAGATCGGAAAGGAACTGAAGAACCCGACCATGGCCACGACGAAGCCGGTCGAGACCGTCTGGAAAGGCGGCAGCGTGTTCGGCATGGCTATGGTTCAGGCCTGCCGCGCTTCGTCCAGCATCGACCAGGCGCGTTGGTCGGGCACGTGCAGGCGCATCACGTCGCCCACTGCCAGCGGCCCCTCGCGCTCGACCCACGCGGTCACGCCGCGTCGCCCCTCGGCGGCGGGCTTGAAACGCTTGCCAAGGCCGGGGTGATCCTTCTCGATTTCCTTGGCCGGGAAGATGCAGGGCCGGTTGTGCATGTCGATGACAAGGCAGGTGCCCGCCTCGTTCTGCAGCCGCGCCGAGGGCGGCACATGGGTGAAATCCGGGATCCCCTCGACGACGATGGAGGCACCGAGCCATTCCGGCTTGATCTCGTCCATCTCCATCGCTTCGGCAATCGCCGACAGTTCCTCGGCCGACACGATGGTGAACTGGCGAACATTGGCGATCTCGGTGCCCTCGGGATACTGTGTTCTTACCCGAACGCAGGACGGTCGGGTCAGCCCGCCGTGAATCTCTCCTTCGACCCCGGCGAAGCTGGCGAAGAGTTTCGGATTGGGGGCCGAGCGGATGCCCTCGCGCTCTTCTCCCACGACGCCCAGCCATGTGACTGTGCCTTTGAATTCGGTGGGTTTGAGCGCGGGCATGGCCTGTCCTTTCCGAAGCGGCAATTCGCGCGCAGCTTCGGCAAAGCGGCACCGGGGGTCAATCGGTAAGTTGTGACCGGCACAATCGCCCCCGACGGGCGGTTCAGACGGTCAGCGTGAAGAACAGCCGCCGGAAGGGGAACAGCACCGAACCGTCCTTGCGCGCCGGGTAGGCCGCGCGCATGACATCTTCGTATCGGCGGATCAGTTCGGCCCTCTCGTCGTCCTCGAGCGCCTGCAGCACCGGACGGGCATAGGTGCTTTCCGTGAAACGTCGCACGGGGTGACTGCCGCCCTCGGCCACGAGCCGCTGGTAGTATTCGGTTTCCCACATCCGGAATTGCCCCTTCGAGGCAAGCAGTTCCTCGTACTTGACGGGGGCCATCACGCCGGGTGTGCCCATCTTCTCGACCCGGCCGGGAAACAGCTCGTCCACGAGGGTCAGCCAGACCCGGTGCGAGGGGGCCTTGTTCTGATGCGGCATCTGGACGGCGAGCGTGCCGCCCTTGCCCAGCATCGACACCAGACGCGGCATGAGTTTCTCATGCCCGCCCACCCAGTGCAGGGCGGCGTTGGACAGGATCAGCCCCGGCGCCCGCGTCGGGTGCCAGTCGCGGATATCGGCCTGTTGCAGCTTGGCGTAGGCCTGGGACTGGCGCGCTTTCTCGAGCATCGCGGGGGACGCGTCGACGCCGATCACCTCGCGGCCGCCGGCACGGGCCCGGAGTGCGTCGCCCATCGCCCCGTTGCCACAGCCGAGGTCGACAATGTCGCCCGCCCCCATCCGGCTGACCGCGTTCAGCAGGTCGAGACCGGGGCGCAGGCGCAAATCGTGGAACCGGGCATAGGCGCCCGGGTTCCAGTCTGAACTGCGTGCCTTCGTCGTCACGTGGAGGGTTCGGGCTCCATTCCGCCTTCGCCGGAACCCGGCGATGATTTCGGCTTGGTCTTGGGAATCGCGGTGACCGAGGGTTTTTCTTCCTTCTCGGGGGCACTGCCATCGTCATCGGACTCGGGCGGCTCGCCCCGGATCACCCGTTCGATCTCCTCGCCGGTGAGGGTCTCGTATTCCAGAAGCCCCTGGGCCAGGCGTTCCCATTCGTCCTTTTTCTCGGTCAGGATGGCATGGGCGTGCTCGTAGGCCTCGTCGATCAGGCGCTTGACCTCTCCCTCGATCAGTTCTTTGGTATGGGCCGAGACCGAGAAGCCACCGGCGGCATTGCCCATGTAGCCCTCGTGGGCCTGTTCGTAATCGACGTTACCGACCTTGTCGGACATGCCCCAGCGCAGGACCATGGCGCGGGCCAGGCCGCTGGCCTGCTGGATATCGCCGGCCGGGCCGTTCGACACGTTGTCAGGGCCGTACTTGATGATCTCGGCCGCCTTGCCGGCCATGGTCATCGCCAGCTTCTGCTCACATTCCGACTTGTGCCAGTTCAGGCGGTCGATCTCGGGCAGGCTGACCACCATGCCCAGCGCGCCGCCGCGCGGGATGATCGTGGCCTTGTAGACCGGGTCGCATTTCGGCAGGGCAAGGCCGACGATGGCGTGGCCCGCCTCGTGATAGGCGGTTTTCTCTTTCTGGTCGTCGGTCAGGACCATCGAGCGGCGCTCGGCGCCCATCATCACCTTGTCCTTGGCGTTCTCGAAATCGTCCATGGTGACGAAACGCCGGCCCACGCGGGCTGCCATCAGCGCCGCCTCGTTCACGAGGTTGGCAAGGTCGGCACCCGAGAAGCCGGGCGTACCACGGGCGATGATCCGGAGGTCGACATCCGGGCCCAGCGGCGTCTTGCGGGCGTGGACGGCGAGGATCTTCTCGCGGCCCTTGATGTCGGGGTTGGGCACCGTGATCTGGCGGTCGAACCGGCCGGGGCGCAGCAGCGCGGGGTCGAGCACGTCCTTGCGGTTGGTGGCCGCGATGATGATCACGCCTTCGTTGGCTTCGAACCCGTCCATCTCGACCAGGAGCTGGTTGAGGGTCTGTTCGCGCTCGTCATTGCCGCCGCCGTAGCCGGCGCCGCGGTGGCGGCCGACGGCGTCGATCTCGTCGATGAAGACGATACAGGGCGCGTTCTTCTTGGCCTGTTCGAACATGTCGCGCACGCGGGAGGCACCGACGCCCACGAACATTTCCACGAAGTCCGAGCCGGAAATGGTGAAGAAGGGCACGCCCGCCTCGCCCGCGATGGCGCGGGCCAGAAGCGTCTTACCGGTGCCCGGAGGGCCAACCAGAAGCGCGCCCTTGGGGATCTTGCCGCCGAGGCGCGAGAATTTCTGCGGGTTGCGAAGGAACTCGACGATCTCTTCGAGCTCTTCCTTGGCCTCGTCGATGCCGGCCACGTCGTCGAACGTCACGCGGCCATGCTTCTCGGTCAGCATCTTCGCCTTCGACTTGCCAAAGCCCATGGCCCCGCCGCCGCGGCCGCCCTGCATGCGGTTCATGAAGTAGATCCACACGCCGATGAGCAGCGCGAAGGGCAGGAGCGAGATGAGGAAGGTCTGGAAGCCCGACTGTTCCTGCGGCTCGGCGGTGATCGGGATGCCTTTCTCGATCAGCATCGGGGTCAGCTCGGCGTCTTCCGGCTTGATGGTCACGTAGTCCTGACCATCGGTGCTGCGAAAGCGCACGTTCTCGCCATCCAGGGTGACCTGGCTGACCGTCTCGTCCTCGACCGCCTCGACGAATTCCGAGTAACGTATCTGCTTGCTTTGCAGGGTACTGCCTGAGCCGCTGAACAGGTTGAACAGCGCAAGTATCAGCAGAAAGAGCACCAGCCAGAAGGCTATGTTTCTCGCGTTACCCAAGGACATTCTCCTTACAGAAGGGGGGTCGGCCTGCTCTAGCACAAGCGCTACCCGTCTTAAATAGCCATCATCTCTGGCGGTTCAATGCGATATTAGTGCGGCAAAGTCGTGGTTTTCCCGGCGCACGAGCTCTGCCGTCCAGCCGTTTTCGAGCCCGGCCAGCGGTGCGGCCAGCAAGGTCTGGCCCTGCCAGACGGCCGGAGAGGCGCGCAGGGAGGCGGCCGGCAATGCGGAATCTCGCCGGTTCGGGCAGTGCCTGAGCCCGTTTTCGCCCAATGCTGCAACGACGGCGCCTTCTGCTTCAGGGCCGGAGAGGCGCCAGCGGCCATCCCAAAGCGCGCCCGGAGGCGCCGTGAGCCCGGCCACGACCTTCTCCTCCCGCGTGATGCGAAGGGTGCCCGCGCGGGTGATGAGGCGGCAGCCGTGCAGGGTCGCGCTGTCGCCTGCGTCAATGGTACGCATCATCCGCTTGAGGGCGTGTCCGCGCGGGGGGTAATCGGCGCCACTGATCCAGAGGATCGCCTTCTGCAGCAGGCGCCGGGTGATCTCGGGCTCGATCCGGGCCAGCGCTGTGCGGTCGATGAGCACGTCACCCGCCTCGATCCGGGCCACGTTCCGCGCGGCGAAGGCCACCTGGGTGTCGACGATACCGCGGGCGTCGGCAAGGTTGCCTGCAACCTCGGCCAGCGTGGCCGCCTCGATGCCAAGCGGGGCGAGGGTTTCGAGCACCTGCCGAGCCCGCACGCGTTCATAGGCGGGGTCGACGTTGGTCGGGTCGTCGGCCCATGCGATGCCACGGTCGCGCAGGACTTCGCGCAGGTCGTCCCGGGTGGCATTGAGGACCGGACGCAGGAAGGTGACGCCCCCCTGCTGCCAGCGCGGCGCCATGGCCGACAGCCCGTCGAGCCCGGCCGCGCGGGCCAGCCGCATCAGGAAGGTTTCCGCTTGGTCATCGGCTGTATGGGCCACGGCGATGGCGGGAATGCCCTTGTCCACCGCCCATTCGGCCATGAGCCTGTATCGTGCCCGTCTTGCCGCGTCGGGCAGGTTGCCATTTCCGTCCCAGCCGGCCCATTGCAGGATGGTATGGGGCATGGCCCAGTCATCGCAGATGCGCCCGACCATGCGCGCCTCCTCCGCCGCCTCGGGCCGCAGACCATGGTCAACCGTCACGGCATGCAGATCGGGCCCGCCCGTGGCGCGCCAGTCATTCAGCAATGTCAGAAGGGCCAACGAGTCGCTGCCGCCAGAGACAGCAACGCCAAGACGTTCCGGACGGTCCGCGCCGAATGCACCGGCGATCTGCTGCCGCAGGCGCGCAGCCAGGTCCGTCACTGGCAGGAGAGGGCCTGTCTCTCGGCCTGGGCGTTCTGGGCGGGCTGGGTGTTGGGGAAGCGGAAACCGACCTCGGCGAGCGTCACGCAGGCCTCGTCGGTCTGGCCGAGCTGGCCCAGCGCCCGACCCAGCCGGAACAGCGCCTCGGGGGCCTTGGGCCCGTTCGGCGCGGCGCTGAACGTGTCGAGATAGGCGCGCGCGGCCTTGGAGGTCTCGCCGGCCTTCTCGAGCGCTTCGCCGCGTTTCAACCCGGCCTCTGCTTCCAGCGGGCTGCCGGGATAGTTCTTGATGAACAGCGCGAACTGGTCGGCTGCGGCGGCGTAATCGCCCTCTTCCATCGCCTTGGCGGCCTCGTCGTAATCGGCCTGTTCGCCCACCGCCATCTGCACGCCGCTCGTTTCCGAGCCGGTGCTGGCGCCGGTATTGCTGGAGGAGCTGTCACTGCCGATGCTGCCGCTCGTCCCGGATTGCGAACCCGCGGTGCTGCCGGTCGAGGGCGCGGTGCCGCCCAGCGTGGTGCTCTGACCGAGCTGACCCACGTCGCAATCGGTTTCGAGCTCGCAGAGGCGGAACTCGAGGTCGCCAAGCCGGTTGGTGCCGTCGTTGACGACCTGGTCGATGCGGAACTCCAGCTCCTCGGTTTTCGAGGTCAGGCGCTGAAGCTCGCTTTCGATGGCGCCGACACGGTCGATCACCGAGCCGCCGACCTGTGCGTCGTTGACCCCGCCGGTGGTGCTGAGCTCGCGCTTGAGCTTCTGCAACTCGACGTACAGCACCGACATCTCCTGTCGGATGTCGGCGAGGGTTTCATCCCTGTTCTGTGCCTGGGCCGCACCGGCCAAAGCCAGCACGGCAACCAGAAATCCAATCCAAACCGGGCGCATGACGGCCATTCTCCCTTAGCTCGTCGGCCCGGCCGAGATCACCGTCACCGCGCGGCGGTTCTTGGCATAGCAGGCTTCCTCGCTGCAGATCTCGATCGGGCGTTCCTTGCCGTAGGAGACGACCTTGAGCCGGCTGGCGGCGACACCCTTGGTGATCAGGTATTCCTGCACCGAATTGGCCCGGCGCGCGCCGAGGGCCACGTTGTATTCCCGCGTGCCCTGCTCGTCGGCGTGGCCTTCGATCACCGCGTTGTAATCGGCGTTGCGCATCAGCCACTGGGCCTGGCCGTCCAGCGTGGCCGTCGCGGTCGGCGACAGGTTGGACTGGTCGACTTCGAACAGTACCCGGTCACCCACCGACTGCTGGAAATAGAGCGGCGAGGTCGGGTCTTGCGCGGTCCCGGCAACGGCGCTGTTGGCGGCGTTGGCCGATGCCGAGTCGTTGAACCGGTCAGGGTTGCTGCAGGCGGCCAGGGCCAGCCCCGCGACCACCAGGATTGTCTTGCTGAGAAAAGTCATGTCGATGCCTCACGTATCAGATTTGTCTCGGTCCAATGTTGATCCTGGCCCTCTTGCACCTTCTAGCACAGCGGTGCGGCGTTGGAAACGCGGGCCTTTGGCGATGCTGTTCATTTCTGCAGGGGCGACCAGGAGGGGTCGGATGCGCCGGAGGGCGTCGGCACCTGTTTCAGGTTCCGGCCGGTGATGTCGACGGAATAGAGGCTGGTGCTGCCCTGTGCGCCCTGCGTCTCGCGCGAAAACATGATGACCCGGCCGTTCGGCGCCCACGTCGGCCCCTCGTCGAGGAACGACGCGGTCAGCAGGCGCTCCTCGCTGCCATCGGTGCGCATGACGCCGATGTGGAAGCGGCCCTTCGACTGCTTGGTGAAGGCGATGAGGTCGCCGCGCGGCGACCAGACCGGCGTGCCGTAACGGCCCTGGCCGAAGCTGATCCGCTGCGCCTCGCCGCCGCCGGCGGGCATGATGTAAAGCTGCGGCGTGCCGGAACGGTCGCTTTCGAAGACCATCCGACTGCCATCCGGGCTGAAGCTGGGGGCGGTTTCGATCGAAGGGGCGTTGGTGAGCCGCGTGGTCTGGCCCGAGCCGATCTGGATCGAGTAGAGGTCGGTATTGCCGCCGCGCGTGAGGCTGTAGACCACGGTCTGCCCGTCCGGGGCGAAGCGCGGGGCGAAGCTCATCGTGCCGTCCTGGCTTTCCAGCACCCGCCGGCCGACGGTTTCGACGTTGAGCACGTAGATGCGCGGGAAACCGGATTCGTAGCTCGTATACAGCACCTGGTCCCCCTGCGGCGAGAACCGGGGCGCCAGCACAAGCGAGGAATTGTCGGTGAGGTAGGTGACGTTGGCACCGTCGTAATCCATGATCGCCAGCCGCTTCTGGCGCGCGTCCTTCGGCCCGTCTTCCGACACGAAGACGACCCGGCTGTCGAAATACGGGTCTTCCCCGGTCAGCCGGTTGTAGACCTGGTCGGCGACCTTGTGGGCAATGCGGCGCCAGCCCTGTTCGGTACCGACAAGCTGAAGGCCCTGCCCCATCTCCTGCCCGGCGAAGACATCGTAAAGTCGGAAGCTGACCACGATCCGGCCCGAGCCTTCGGTTCTGACCGCGCCGGTGATCAGCGCCTGCGCGTTGATCGCCTTCCAGTCCGAGAACTGCACCGGGCTGGAAAAGTTGCTGATCCGGGCGATATGCGCCTCGGCCGGGATCTCGCGGAAGAGGCCGGTGCCGTTCAGGTCGGAGGCGACCACCCGGGAAATCTTGTCGGCCCATTCCGAGGCTGCCGCGGTATCGGCCACGAAGGACGGAACGGCATAGGGCAAGGGCTCGATCACACCCTCGGTGATCTCGATCCGGAGTGGCCCTTCTCTCTCGGCCGTGTCCTGGGCGAGGGCGGGCGCGGCCAGAATGAAAAGGGCCGCAAGGAGGCTGAGCATGTATCGCATCATTTGATCCTCATTTTCTCCGGATTGAATGTCATTTCAATGTCACGCCACTGATCATACTTCTCCGGTGGCAATTTGTAGCCGTCCGCGCCACAGCGGATGATCGCGCGGCGGGCGGCCTCGAAGGCCTGTTGGGCGGCCGAGTTGCTTCCCCCCGACGAGCCCAGCATCTTGATCGACGCGGTGATCGGACGGCCATCTTCCGACATCGAGACGCCGACGACGACGGTCGTGGCGAGCGCTTCGGACGACAGGCTGCCGACGTTCCAGCATTGCTGCACGGCGACGCGGAGCCCTTCCTTCTCTCCCGCGGTCAGCGGAGGGCCGGAGGGGGTCCTGTCGGGTTTGGTTTCGCTGCCCCCCAGGGCTTCGGCAAGGGCGTTCTCGACGGCGTTCTCGTCGGTCTCGGGGCTTTGCTGTGCCGCGGTTTCGGTCTGTTCCGGCTCCTGTGGCTCGGGCTGCGGCTGGGCCTCCGGTTCCGGTTCGGCCTGGGCCTGACGGGTTGGGCGCGTCCGGGGCCGCAGCGAGCGGCTGGGCGCGGCATCTGCCGGGTCGTCGGCCTCGGTCACGATCTCGGTCGTGGCCTCCTGGCGGGCGGTTTCTTCCTGGTCTTCCTCGACCGGTTCGGCGTTTTCGTCGGGCGCCGTCTCCTGCTGGTCGACATCGTCGATCTGCACGTCCGGTTCCGGCCGGGCGACGGGTTCCGGGGCCACGCGCGGGGCCTCGCGCGGGCGGGTCTCGGGCGAGCGGTCGGGAACCAGCGCCGCGGTATCCTCCTGCGGGGGCTGCATGACGGGGGGTTCCTCGCTGACCTCGGCCTGTGCGGGCGGGTCGGGCTCGGTCACCTCGGGGGGCGTATCGGGTTCGGCGGTTTCGGCCGCCTCGGGCTGGGCCGTTTCGGGAACGGCATCTGCCTCGGAGGTCATGCCCGGCGCTTCGCCCGCCTCGGGCGGTTCGGGCGTGTCGACATTGGCGACGGCTTCGGGCGACTGCTCCGGCGCCATCAGCGCGGCAAAGTCGTCAGCGGAGATGGCGGTGACCTCGGTCACTTCATTTGGCGGGGGCACGTCACGAAACACCCCTCCGAACAGAGCCCAGAAGATCAGGCCAGCGTGTCCGGCCCCGGATATGATCTGACCGGTGTTCATGCCACACGCGTCAGCCGTCCTCGTCGAGCGTCGGCCCGCCGGTATCGGTCACGAGGCCGATGTTGGAAAATCCGCCCCGGTTGAGCGCGCCCATGACCTGCATCACCAGCGAATAGGGCACGTTGCCGTCGGCGCGCAGGAAAATCCGCGCGCTCTCGCGCTCGGCGGCCACGGCGCGAAGGCGCGTGACAAGCTGCTCGGTGGCGATCTCGGTGGTCTGCAGCATCACCGTGCCCTCGGGCGTGATCGTCACCGTCAGCGGCTCCTCCTGCTCGGTCGGCAGGGCGCTGGCGGCGGTCTTGGGCAGCTCCACCGGCACGCCGACGGTCATCAGCGGCGCCGCGACCATGAAGATGATCAGCAGCACCAGCATGACGTCGACGAAGGGCGTGACGTTGATCTCGGCCATCGGGCGCGACCGGCCGCGGCCGCGCCGCCTGCGGCCGTGATCCCCGGTTTTCTGAACGACACCTGCGCCCATGGGTTAGCTGTCCAGCTGGCGGCTGAGAATGGTCGAGAACTCGTCGGCGAAGGCCTCGTAGCCCGCCACGATCCGGTCGCTGTCGCCGCTGAGCTTGTTGTAGAAGATCACCGCGGGAATGGCGGCCAGCAGGCCAAGGCCCGTGGCCAGCAGCGCCTCGGCAATACCGGGCGCCACGACGGCGATGTTGGTGTTCTGCTGCTCGGCGATGCCGATGAAGGCGTGCATGATGCCCCAGACCGTGCCGAACAGGCCGATGAACGGCGCGGTCGAGCCGACCGTGGCCAGCACCGACAGACCGCTTTGCAGCGAATCCGCCTCCTTGGCGACGGCCACGTCCATGTTCCGGTCGATCCGCGCCGTCGCGCCCGGGATCAGCCCGCCATCGTCGCGATGCGAGCGCCGCCATTCCATCATGCCGGCGGCGAAGACCCGTTCCGACTGGCCGTTGGGATCGGGGCCGATCTCGTCGAAAAGCTCGTCCAGCGGATCGCCCGACCAGAACCGGGCGTCGAAGCGTTCGGCCTCGGCCCGGGCGCGGCGATATGTGATGAGTTTCTGGATGATGATCGACCACGCCCAGAACGAGGCGACAATCAGCATCATCATCACGAGTTTGACTACAATCGTGGCACGCGCGAACAGCGCCCACAGGGAGAAATCCATCTCCTGTGCCATTGCCAGGGTTTCTGCTTCCATCTGCCTGCTCTTTTTGACGTCGTTTCGTCCCGAAGGGCCTTGTTCACCGGCCTCATTGCCCCGGAACCTAGCGGAAATCCATAAGGAAAGC
The DNA here is from genome assembly GCF_965228755.1 of Roseovarius sp. Classification (GTDB taxonomy): domain Bacteria; phylum Pseudomonadota; class Alphaproteobacteria; order Rhodobacterales; family Rhodobacteraceae; genus Roseovarius. Next base: position 411,206 of record NZ_CBDDIG010000008.1, on the reverse strand, counting down.
CATCACTTCCGCGTCAGCGGTGGCGCCGGGGCGGGCTGTGGCGGATATTTGCCGTTTTCCGCTTCTAATGAAGGCGTTTGCGGACCTCCGCCGGCAGCCTGACGGGCTGTCCGGCCAGGTTCATGCATGCCACGGTCACCTGTGCCTCGAACAGGCGCTGGCCGCCGCGCAGAACCACCTGATCCATCACAAGCCGCGCGCCGGAGACCGAAGCGGTGGTCGTCTGCACCTCGAGGTCATCGCCATAGCGCGCGGGCTGCAGGTACTCCGCCTCGACCCGGCGCACGGCAAAGACCACGCCCTTTTCCCGCATCGCGTTCTGATCCAGCCCAAGACCGGCGACCCACTCGCTGCGGGCCCGTTCGATGAACTTCAGGAAATTGGCATGGTAGACGATGCCGCCCATGTCGGTGTCTTCGTAGTATACGCGAATGGCGAAGCGATGTGTCATGGCGCGGACGTTAACCCGTGACCTCTGCGCCCGAAACCCGATTCCGCGCCCCGGCGGCTGTATTTTCCGGCGTCAGCCCAGCCCGGGCTTTATTTCCCCCTCGTGCTCTGGCAACGATTTCAATGTCGGGAATGCAATTTTCGTACCAACCCGGCCCGACGGGCATCGCAGGAGGGACAGATGGAAGGCATCATGGAAACAGCCAACGGGTACGCCCCGCTGGTGATCAACGCGGTCAAGGCGGTCATCGTCCTGATCCTCGGCTGGATCGTCGCCGGGGCCGTCAGCGGGCTGATCCGCCGCCGCGTCAATGCCAACCCCAAGATCGACAACACGATCGGCAATTTCATCGCCAGCATCGTCAAGTGGGTGATCCTGCTGATGGTGCTGACCGCCATCCTCGGCCTGTTCGGGATCGAGGCGACCAGCCTTGTCGCCGTGCTGGGCGCCGCGACGCTGGCCATCGGGCTGGCCCTTCAGGGCACGCTGGGCGACCTGGCGGCGGGGTTCATGATCATCCTGTTCCGGCCCTACAAGAACGGCCAGTTCGTCGATATCGGCGGCACCGCCGGCACGGTCGTCGACATCAACCTATTCGTGACCGAGCTTGTCACGCCCGACAACGTGCAGATCATCGTGCCCAACGGCCAGGCGTGGGGGTCGATCATCACCAATTATTCCCATCACGACACCCGGCGCTGTGACCTGTCCTTCGGCATCGACTATGCCGACGACCCCGACAAGGCCATGCAGATCATCCTCGATCTCGCGAAGGCCGACACGCGCGTCTTCGAGGACCCCGAACCGTGGGTGCGGGTCACCAACCTGGGCGACAGCAGCGTCGACCTGGGCGTGCGCCTTTGGTGCAATGCCGCCGATTACTGGAACCTCAAGTTCGACATGACGAAGGCGGTGAAGGAAGCCTTCGACAAGGGCGGCATCTCGATCCCCTATCCGCACTCGGTCGAGATCAAGCGGGAAAGCTAATCACCTTCGGGTCGCTGGCCGAGCGGGTATTCGGCCAGCGACTCGTAGATCATACCATCCGGGCCGGCGATCGAGCGGTACAGGGTGAAATGCCCGACCGGGATCACCCCGGCCTCCAGATCGCCCCAGGCTTCCAGCACGCCTGCAATCCGCTGGGTTTCCAGCATGGTCATCCGCTTGCGGAACCGCGCCAGCGTGACATGCGGGCGAAAGCGTTCGCGGGGCAGGTCGATGCCCGCGCTGCGCACCACTTGGCGGACCTTCTTGCGCAGGTGGCCGAGCGCCTCCGACATGTCGACCCCGGCGTAAAGCAGGCTGGGCTTGCGGCCGCCGAAGATGTCGGCCCCGGCGATGCGCATGTCGAAGGCGGGGGCTTCCAGTTCGGCAAGCCGGTCATGCAGATGCTCCAGCACGTCCTGCGGCTGGTTGCCGAGGAAGGCCAGCGTGACATGCCAGTTCTCGGGCGGCACCGGGCGGCCCACTTCCAGCGCATGCTGCACGTCAAGCAGGGGCTCGGCCTGCTCCTCGGGAACGGGAACGGCGAGGAAACTGCGCATCGCCGCGGCCTCTACTGCTCCCGCCCGAGCCTTGCCGCCAGCCTGAGCGCATGGCTCGGGTCGTGCGCGACCGCCGGCATCACCGGGTCATAACCCGCCCGGATCACCCCGGCGATATCCGGCCGCAGGATCACCCGGTCGCCCTCGGGCACCCGCGCCAGCGGCGAGCTGTCGGTAAAGGCCGTGTCCGACCACAGCAGGATGGTCTGCACCACCTGCCCCAGCGCCAGCGTTTCGGCGGGGATCCTGCTGAGTTCCGAATCCATCCGAAGGAAGACGAAGGCCGCCTTGATCGCGTCCTGCTCGTCGAAGCGGAAGACGCGGTACTGGTTGGCATCGGCCTCCTTCAGCTTCGCCACCAAGGGCTCCAGCCCCTCGATCAGCCGGTCGAGATCGGGCACCTCCAGCAGTTCGTCCCAGTCGCGGAAGAAGAAGAACATGCAGTTGACGCCCAGCTCCGGGTCGGTCTCGGCCATCTGGTGCCCGGCCAGCCCGACCACCGCCTCGATCGCGCCCTTCACGGTGGAAAGCGTCTTGTCGTCGACCCCGAACACCACCGGCACGATCGGCCGGCCCCAGCGGGCGAAAAGATAGCTGCCATCAGCGCGGGTGAACAGCGCCTCGATCTCTTGCGGGGTCATCGTCTCTGCCATGGTCCCGACTTACGCAGCCGCGCCCCCCGGCGCAATCCCGCCCGGCTTCTTCTGGCTCCAAATATCCTCGCCGAAGGCATCGCCCGGCACGGGCGATCTCACTTGCCGAACAGGTCGTTCTGCCCCTTCGGCCCCGGCGCCTCGAGCCCCAGGTGCCGCCAGCCCCGCTGCGCCAGCATCCGCCCGCGCGGCGTGCGCTGGATCAGGCCCTGCTGCAGCAGGAAGGGCTCGATCACCTCCTCCAGCGCATCCCGGCTTTCCGACAGCGCCGCACTCATGGTCTCGATGCCGACCGGCCCGCCCTGGTAGGCCTCGGCGATCAACGCGAGATAGCGCCGGTCGGCGCCATCGAGGCCGAGGTGGTCGACACCCAATCGGGTAAGCGCCCCGTCGGCCAGCGCCTTGGTGATATGCCCGTCGCCTTCGACCACCGCGAAATCCACCACCCGGCGCAGCAGGCGCCCGGCGATGCGCGGCGTCCCGCGCGAGCGGCGGGCGATCTCGCGCGCGCCGTCATTGTCGGCGGGCACACCGAGCAGCTGGGCATTTCGTGTGACGATCTCGTGCAATTCGTCCTCGGTGTAGAATTGCAGGCGCGTCGGAATGCCGAACCGGTCGCGCAGCGGCGTGGTCAGCAGGCCCAGCCGCGTGGTGGCGCCGACCAGAGTGAAGGGCTGCAGCTCGATCCGCACGGTGCGCGCCGCCGGCCCCTCGCCGATCACGAGGTCCAGCTCGAAATCCTCCATCGCCGGATAAAGCACCTCCTCCACCGCCGGGTTGAGGCGGTGGATCTCGTCGATAAACAGCACGTCATTGGCTTCGAGATTGGTCAGGATCGCCGCCAGATCGCCCGCCTTGACCAGCACCGGGCCAGAGGTCATGCGGAAGCCCACGCCAAGCTCCTTGGCCATGATCTGGGCCAGCGTCGTCTTGCCCAAACCTGGGGGCCCGTGAAAGAGCGTGTGATCCATCGCCTCGCCCCGCTGGCGGGCCGATTGGATGAAAACGCGCAGGTTGGCCTTGGCTTCCTGCTGGCCGATGAACTCCTGCAACGCCTGCGGACGCAGGCTGCGCTCGGCATCCTCGGGCAGCGGATCGGGCCGCAGGGTGGGGTCGGGGCCGGTCATGCGGGGGCCTTGTCGCGAAACGGGCTGTAACGTCCGGTGAGCGGTGCCATCTACCTACCCTTTCGGCGCCAGCAGGCGGAGCGACAGGCGGATCAGTTCCGCCGTCTCGGCCTCGGGCGCGTCGCCCGCCGCCTGCGCCACGGCGCCGGCGGCCTCGCCCGGGGCATAGCCCAGGTTGGTGAGCGCCGACAAGGCCTCGGCCTGCGCGCCCGGGCCGGACGGGGCGGCAGCGGGTGTAGCAGGTATCGCGGGTTCGATCACGTCGCCGTCGGTGTCCGGCGCGGGGGCAGTCTGGGATGAGACCGCCGCCATCGCCATCACTTCCGGCGCCTTGTCCTTCAGCTCGTTGACCACCCGCTGCGCCGTCTTCGGCCCGATCCCCTTGGCCGCCTTCACCGCGTTCCAGTCGCCCAGCGCTATGGCCCGGCCCACCCCATCGGGCCCCAGCGTGCCGAGAATGGCGAGCGAGGCCTTGGCCCCCACGCCCTGCACGCTCATCAGCAAGCGGTGCCATTCCTTCTCGGCCAGCGTGGTAAAACCATAGAGCTGCAGCAAATCCTCGCGGACCAGCAGGTCGGTATAAAGCGCCACGTGCTCACCCGTGGCCGGCAGTGCACGCAGCGTTCGCTCGGAGCAATAGACGAGGTAGCCCACGCCGCGCACGTCGATCAGCACGTGGTCGGCGGCGCGATAGTCGATCCGGCCGGCAAGGCGCCCGATCATGTGCCGACCCTCCGCATCGCCGGCATTCGCACGTGATGGGCGTGGCAGATGGCGATGGCCAGCGCGTCGGCGGCATCAGGCCCCGCGATCTCGGCGCCGGGCAGTTGCACCTTCACCATATGGGCGATCTGGACCTTGTCGGCGTGACCCACGCCAACGACTGTCTTCTTGACCGTGTTGGGGGCGTATTCCCCCACCGCCAGCCCGAACTGCGCGGGCACCAGCATCGCGATGCCACGGGCCTGCCCCAGCTTGAGCGTGCCGGCACCGTCCTTGTTGACGAAGGTCTGTTCGACGGCCGCGGCCTGGGGCGAGAACCGGTTGAGGATTTCGGTCAGCTGCCGATGCAGGGAAAGAAGCCGTTCCGCCAGATCCGCGCCCTGCGACTTGCACACGCCGTTGGCAATATGCGTCAGGCGACTGCCCTCCGCGTCGATCACGCCCCAACCGAGGTTTCGCAACCCGGGGTCGATGCCCACTACCCGCATGTTCCACTGCCCGTTCTTGTCGTTTCCCGAACCCATAGCACGAAACGGGAACATACGCCAAGCGGATTGCGGTTCTGCCCGGCAGGGAGGCGTTTCCGGACCGGCGGATGTCGGATTCATGCCGCGACGCAGCGTCAGCCGGCCGGCCTTTACAAAAACGTCTTGTTAACAGGCGTTTATCCGCCACCCGAGCCTTGCAGGAATTGCATATGGACTATGCAGGAAGCCAGCTTGCTGTTGTACGAATGCCCAATTATCTGGCGCTCTATAAATCACACATATCCGCAATCCGCGCGTTTAGAAGGAAGACTCCCATGGCTGTCCTGGACACCACCCGTACCGCATCGCATGCCGGCCTTTTCGGCGGCCTGTTCAAACTGTTCGGCACCGTTGCTGCATGGAACGACGCCCGCATGACCCGCAAGGCGCTGTCGCAACTGAGCGACCGTGAGCTTGACGACATCGGCCTGATTCGTGGCGACATCGACCGGATCACGTTCTGAGTGTTCCGCAGCCCCCGTTGAGGGGCCGCCACTCACGTGAAAGCCCTGCGCCGGGACCATCGGCACAGGGCTTTTTCGTTTTGAGAGAGTGTGCCCGAACGGGGCGTACGAGATAATGAACGAAGCTTACTGAACGAACTGGAGAAGCTGGGCCGCGACGGCCTGCGAGACGACATCCGGGCGCATGATGAAGGCGCCGGCCTGTTCCAGCATCGAACCCTGTTCGAGCACCGCAATGGCCTCGGCGTAGACGGCAAGGCCGAGATGCGCAATGACGACCCCTTTGAAGGCAAGGAACCCGGCCACCAGTAGCGTGAACCCCTTGAGGGTAATCGCGGCTTCGGGTCGGGGGCTGGTGAGAACGATCACGCCATCGTCGCCGGTATCAGCCTGCCCGTCGCGGGCGGACCATACCTGAAGCGATTTGGCCGCCTGTTGCAGACCGCGCGATTTCTCGAACCATTTACTCATGACAGCACCAGTATTCTTTCAACGTGGCCCCCACCACATTGCGGCGAGAACTAGGTCGGAAATGTGGCGAAACTTGGGCGCGCGCCTTGAAAAGACCGCTTTTTCACTGCTTTTCAGACAGGTTTGCGTAAAACTGTCGTGGTCCATTCACCAATCTCGGAGCGGTCGAAAAGACTGTTTCCAGCCTCCGAATAGACCGCGATCACCTCGTCGGCCTGTTCGTTGAGGATGCCGGAGAGAATCACGAATCCCCCCGGCGCGAGCGCCTCGGTGATCGAGGGCGCCAGCGCGATGAGCGGGCCCTTGAGAATGTTGGCGAAGATCAGGTCGAAGGGCGCGGCCCCGGCGATGCCCGGATGGTCGAGCCCTTCGGCCTCGAGACAACCGACCCGTCCGTTCAGCCCGTTTGCCGCAAGGTTGGCTTCTGCCACCTCGACCGCCACCTCGTCTATGTCGCTGGCGAGGATCGTGGCCTCCGGCCAGATACGCGCCGCGCCCATGGCGAGCACCGCCGTGCCGCAGCCGAGGTCGAGCACGCGGCTGGCCGTGAAGCCGTCATTCGCGAGCTTGTCGAGTGCCCGCAGGCAGCCCTGCGTCGTGCCGTGGTGGCCGGTGCCGAAGGCCATCGACGCCTCGATGAGCAGCGGCACGCTGTCGGTCGGCACCTTGTCGGCATCGTGACTGCCATAGACGAAGAAGCGGCCCGCCTCGACTGGCACCAGCTCTCGCCGGACCTTGGCGACCCAGTCGACCTCGGGCAGTTCTGACACGACGAAGGGCTTGGCGCCATGCATCGCCGCCAGAACGGCCAGCCCGGCCTCGTCGGGTTGTTCGTCGAAATAGGCGCCAACCTCCCACAGGCCGGAGCCGTCCTCGATCTCGAACGTGCCGATGCCGGTGGGCTCGGGCGTCAGGCGATCGAGATCCTCGCCCAGCGCCTCGGCGGGGGCCTTGCCGGACAGGGTGGTCAGCGCGGTGTAGGTGGGCATGGGGCCTCGTCCTTGTCGTGCGTCACTCGGCCGGGGCGGGGGCCGCGCCCGACAGGATCGTCTCGTGCCCCGGTTCGGGGTGACGCGGGATCAGCATGGCCAGCAACAGCGAGGTGCCCGCCATGCCGGCCGCCAGCAGGAACACCGCCCCGGGCGAGACGAGCCACAGATAACCCAGCAGCGCCGGCAGGAAAACCGCCGCGATGTGGTTGATGGTGAAGGCGACGGCAGCGGTGGGCGCGATGTCGCCCGGATCGGCGATCTTCTGGAAGTAGGTCTTCAGCGCCAGTGCGAGCGCGAAGAGCATGTGGTCGACCACGTAAAGGGTGGCCGCAAGCAGCACGCCCCAGCCGAAATAGTAGATGCCGCCATAGGCCAGGAAGACGATCACCAGCCCGGCATACTCGAAGATCAGCGTGGCACGCTCGCCGAACTGGAACACCGCCCGGCCCATCAGCGGGGCAAAGATCATGTTGGCGACGAGGTTGATCAGGAACAGCGCCGTGACCTCGTGCACCTCGAAACCGAACTTCTCGACCATCATGAACCCGGCGAAGACGACGAAGATCTGCCGCCGGGCACCGGCCATGAATTGCAGCAGGTAATAGAGCCAGTAGCGGCGCCGCAATATCATCTTCTTGATCTGCGGATTGGGCGCCTCGAACTGCGGATAGGCGAACATGCAGAAGATCGCCACGGCCGCGGTAAAACCGCCCGCAAGTAGGTAGACGATGTTGTAGGTCAGGCCCAGCGGCTCCCACAGGGCGACGATCAGGCCATAGGCCACCAGCGTCGCCGCCGACCCCGCCGCCAGCAACCAGCCCAGCATCTTGGGCGCGCGCAGCTTGTCGAGCCATTGCAGTTGCAGCGATTGGTTGACCGTCTCGTAATAATGGAAGCCGATCGAGCTGAGCATGGTGATGGTCAGGATGCCGCCAAGGCTCGGGAACCACGCCGTCACCGCCGTCGCCACGCCGAGAAGCAGGAGCGACACCAGCCCCAGCACCTGTTCGCGCATGAAGATGATGATGGCGATCACGCCGATGGCGAGGAAGCCGGGGATTTCGCGCACCGTGTGCAGCCAGCCGATATCCTTGCCGTCGAATCCCGCCACCTCGATGACGAAATTGTTGAGCAGCGCCGACCACGTGGCGAACGCCACCGGCATGGCGGCGGCCATCAGGAAGAGAAGCGTCACCGGGCGCCGCCAGACGGGCAGGTTGTGGGCTTCGGCAAGGGGGACGGTGCGGGTCATGCCGCTGCTTTACGCCGTAGCGCCGGGAATGGCGAGCGCTATTGACGCACAATGGCCTGTGCGTCAGGCCGTTCGTGCCGACAGATATGCCGCGACGGCCCGCGAGATCTCCGGCGCCTGCCGCGAGATTTCGCGGAGTTGGCCGTTGGGCACGGTGTGATAGGAGCAGAACCACAGCCCCGGCGCCAGCTGTTCGCCCGAGGCGACGGGGCGGCCGGTCTCGTCGAGCACGTCCGGCATGGCCCCGAGGATCGGGCGCAGGTCGACCTCGTAGCCGGTGGCCAGAAGGATCGCGTCGTACTGCGCACTGGTGTCGTCGTCGAACGTGACCAGCGCGCCCTCGATGCGCGACAGGCCGGGGCGTACCTTTATCCGGCCGCGGCGGATCAGGTCGAGCGTACCGATGTCGATCAGCGGGATACGCCCGTCCTCGCGCACCTGTGCGATGGGGCCCTTGTCGGACTTGCGCAGGCCGAGGCGGGCATAGTCGCCCATCTTCCAGCGCAGGATCGGGGCGGTGATCGCGTCGGCCACGCGGTAGGGGAAAATGCGTTGCAGCACCTCCCAGTTGCCGATGGGCCGCCCGAACAGCTCCTTCGGGAGCAGATTGACCGGGCTACGCACGGCGATGTCGACCTTGCGGCCGGCCTCGGACAGGTCGAGGGCCAGCTCGCCCCCGGAATTGCCGAACCCCACCACCAGCACCCGCTCGCCCGGCAGGTCACCGGGCGCGCGGTAGGCGCGGGAATGGATGACCGGGCCGGGGAAGCTGTCGAGGCCGGGCCACGTGGCAAAATGCGGGGTTTCCGAGACACCGGTGGCAAAGACGAGGGCGCGGGTGGCGAGTGACTCGCCCGTGGTCAGCGTCACATGCCAACCGGTTTCCATTGGTTCCGCCCTGGCCACTTCCGCATCAAGGCGGGGGTGCAGGCCGAACGCCTCGGCATAGCGCTCGAGATAGGCGACAACCTGGGTCCGCGGCACGTAGCGGGGCGCCTCCTCGGGAAACGGCAGGCCGGGCAGGGACGAGCGTTTCTTGTCGGTATGCAGCGCGAGCCGCCGGTAGTGGCGGCGCCATGCGCTGCCAACGGTATCTTCGCGTTCAAGGATCAGCGGCGCCAGCCCTTCGCCCTTCAGGCAGGCGCCCAGCGCAAGCCCCGCGGGCCCCGCGCCTATGACAATGACATCCTCCATATCCGCATTGGACGGGTGCCCCGTCGCCCGGTCAAGCGGGGTGGATCAATAAAAGCTTTGCGGGTCTATATCGACACTCAGCCGGAACTGGTTCGAGCCGCGCACCTGCCCCACCCATTGCGCCACCGGACCTTGCAGCGCCACACCCTTGGGGGCCTTGACCAGCAGCCGCACCCGGTGCCGCCCGCGCACCCGGGCGATGGGCGCCGGGGCCGGGCCGAAGACCTGTGCGCCGGCGGCGCGCAGGGGGCCATCGTTGCGGGCCAGATGGTTGCCGATGTCGAAGGCTTCCTGCATGTCGGTCGAGGAGAGGACGATGCCGGCCATCCGGCCATAGGGGGGTACGCCCGCCTGACGCCGCTCGTCGGCCTCGGCGGCCCAGAAGCCTTCCTCGTCGCCCGACAGGATGGCGCGGATCACCGGGTGTTCGGGCTGGAAGGTCTGGAGCAGCGCCGTGCCGGGCTTGTCGGTGCGCCCGGCGCGGCCGGCCACCTGGCGCATGAGCTGGAAGGTGCGCTCGGCGGCGCGCAGGTCGGAGCCCTGAAGCCCGAGATCGGCGTCGATCACGCCCACCAGCGTGAGGTTGGGGAAGTTGTGTCCCTTGGCGACAAGCTGCGTGCCGATGATGATATCGGCCCCGCCCTCGGCGATTTCGGCGATCTGCTCTTTCAATGCGCGGGCCGAGCCAAAAAGATCGGAGGAGAGCGTGGCGATGCGGGCGCCGGGGAAAATCGCGGCGGCTTCTTCCGACATCCGCTCGACACCGGGGCCGACGGCGGCCATACGGTCCTCGGCCCCGCAGCTTGGACAGACCTGCGGCATCGGCTTGGTCTCGCCGCACTGGTGGCACATCAGGCGCTTGAGGAAGCGGTGCTCGACCATCCGCGCGTCGCAATGGTCGCAGCCCACCTGGTGGCCGCAGGCCCGGCAGATCGTCACCGGGGCATAGCCGCGGCGGTTGAGGAACAGGAGCGCCTGTTCCCCTTTCGCCAGCCGCGCCTCGACCGCTTTTTGCAGGGTGGGCGAGACCCAGCGCTGTGACGGCAGGGTTTCGGCGCGCATGTCGATGGCGCGCATCTCGGGCATCACCGCCTCGCCAAAGCGGGAGGTCAGGTCGAGCCGGCGATACTTGCCCGCCTCGGCATTGGCCCAGCTTTCGAGGCTGGGCGTGGCGGAGGCCAGCACCACCTGCGCGCCGCACAGGCTGGCGCGCAGAACGGCCATGTCGCGGGCGTTGTAGAGCACGCCGTCCTCCTGCTTGTAGGAGGTGTCGTGTTCTTCGTCGACGACGATCAGGCCAAGGTCGCGGAAAGGCAGGAACAGGGCCGACCGGGCGCCGACGACGACCTGCGCGCCGCCCTGCCCCACCATCTTCCAGATGCGTCGGCGTTCGGTCATCGTGGCGCCGGAATGCCACTCGGCGGGGCGGGCGCCGAAGCGGGCATCGATCCGGGTGAGGAACTCGGTGGTCAACGCGATCTCAGGCAGCAGCACCAGCGCCTGACGCCGCTGGCGCAGGGTTTCGGCCACGGCTTCGAGATAGACCTCGGTCTTGCCCGACCCGGTCACCCCTCGCAGCAGCGTCGTGCCGTAGGCGCCGGAACGGATACCCTCTTGCAGAACCTCGACCGCCTCGGCCTGTTCGACGGTCAGGTCCACCCCGGCGATATCGGGTTGCAGCGTCGGAAAGGGCACGTCGCGCGGCGTGTCCTCTTCCCGCACGGCGCCGTGCTTCACCAAGCCCTTGACCACCGAGGAGGTCACCCCGGCCTGTTCGGCCAGTTCCTTGAGCGTGAAGGACAGCCCGCCATAGTCGCGCAGGACCTCGAGCACCCGGCGGCGGGCATCGGTCATGCGCTCGGGTTCGGCATCGCCGAGGCGATAGACCTTGCGCATCGAGGGCGGGTCGCCCAGCCCCGGCGCGCGGGTGGCCAGCCGCAGCATCGCGGGCATGGAGGTGAGCGTGTAGTCGCCGGCCCGTTCGAGGAAGGCCTGCAACTCTTTGCGCATCGGCGCCGCGTCGAGCACCCGGATCACCGAGCGGATCTTCGAGGCGTCGAAATCGCCCTTGCCCGGCCCCCAGACCACGCCAAGCACCTTGCGCGGGCCCAGCGGCACCTCGACGAAGGCGCCGGGATGGCAGCCGCCCTCGGGCGCCTTGTAGTCGAGCAGCCGGTCGAGCGGCTGCGTGGTCAGCACGCCCACCAGCTCGCCTTCGGCAAAGAATCCCGGCGCTTCGGCCACGCAATCGCTCCTTCAAGGGTTTCGGCAAATCAATCTATGGGGTAAACGCAAAGCCAACCAGACCCAAGCCGCTTGAAAGGGTGCGCCATGAAGTTTTTCGTAGATACCGCAGATGTGGACGCGATCAAGGAACTGAACGACCTCGGCGTCGTCGACGGGGTCACCACGAACCCCTCGCTGATCCTGAAATCGGGGCGTGACATCCTCGAGGTGACCAAGGAGATCACCGAGATCGTCAGCGGCCCGGTCAGCGCCGAGGTGGTGGCGCTGAAGGCCGACGACATGATCGCGGAAGGCCGCAAGCTGGCCAAGATCGCCGACAATATCGCCGTGAAGGTGCCGCTGACATGGGACGGGCTGAAGGCCTGCAACGTGCTGACCAACGAGGGGCACATGGTCAACGTGACGCTGTGCTTCTCGGCCAACCAGGCGCTGCTGGCGGCCAAGGCGGGGGCGAGCTTCATCAGCCCGTTCATCGGGCGGCTGGACGACATCAACCTCGACGGGATGCAACTGATCGCGGATATCCGGCAGATCTATGACAATTACGATTTCGAAACCGAAATCCTCGCCGCTTCGATCCGCACGGTGAATCACGCCTTCGAGGCCGCGCGCATCGGATCGGACGTGATGACCGCGCCGCCGGACGTGATCAAGAAAATGGCGCAGCATCCGCTGACCGACAAAGGGCTCGAGGCGTTCCTGAGTGATTGGGAAAAAACAGGGCAGAAAATCCTGTAGGGCGTGCTATAAAATCGAAAAAGATAAAGAGGCAGGAATGAGCAGCAGCCCAGCCATGAACGACCAGATGCGCGAGAAAATCATCTCGCAACCCGATGTCATCCTTGAGGATCAGGACCTTATGCGCGCCCTGATCGCGGCCAACGAGCGCGCGATGGGCGGAAATATCGTCGATCTGCGCGGGATCGCGATGGAACGGCTCGAGGCACGGCTTGCCCGGCTGGAGGATACGCATCGCAGCGTGATCGCGGCGGCATACGAGAACCTGTCGGGCACCAACCAGGTGCATCGCGCCATCCTGCGGATGCTGGACCCGACGGATTTCGAGACCTTCCTGCGCGACCTCGGCGGCGAGGTGGCGGATATCCTGCGGGTGGATTGCGTCAAGCTGGTGCTGGAAACGGTGCAGGATGACGAGGATCCGGCGGTGCGCAAGCTGGGCGACGTGCTGTCGGTGGCCGAGCCCGGTTTCATCGAGGATTACCTGACCGCGGGCCGGCCCGGCCAACCCCGGCAGGTCACCCTGCGGCAGTTGAGCGAGGGCGACGCGCGAATCTATGGCGCGCGGGCGCAGTTCATCCGGTCGGAGGCCTGCCTGATGCTCGATTTCGGCAAAGGCCGCCTGCCCGGCATGCTGGCCATGGGGGCCGAGGATCCGCACCAGTTCAGCCCGCAGCAGGGCACCGACCTGCTGGCCTTTTTCACCGGCGTATTCGAAAGGGCGATGCGCCGCTGGCTGTCATGATCTCCGACGCCGCACAGTCCGCGCTTCAGGGCTGGCTGCAATCGCAGAAGGCGCTGAAGCGCGCCTCGGACAACACGCTTGATGCCTACCGGCGGGACGTGTCGGGCTTCCTGGGCTTCCTGACAGAGCACAAGGGCGGCTTGCAGGGCATTGGCGCGCTCAAGTCCGTCACCCTGTCAGACATGCGAAGCTGGATGGCGCGCTGCCGCGGGCAGGAGATTGGCGCGCGGTCTCTGGCGCGGAAACTGTCGGCGGTGAAGAGCTTCTATCGCTGGCTGTCCGAGCGCGAGGATTTCGACGCCACCACGGTGATGGCGGCGAAGGCGCCCAAGTTCCAGAAGAAGCTGCCCCGCCCGCTGGCCGAGGATGCCGCGCAGGGGGTGATCGACACGCTCGACCTGCAATCGCAAGAGCCGTGGGTCGCGGCGCGGGATCAGGCGGTGGTGACCCTGCTTTACGGTTGCGGGCTGCGGATATCCGAGGCGCTTGCCCTCAAAGGTGCCGACCTGCCGCTGGGCGAGGTGCTGCGGATCATCGGCAAGGGCGGCAAGGAGCGGATCGTGCCCGTCATCGCGCCGGCGCGCGAGGCCGTCGCCGTGTACCTGCGGCTTTGCCCCTACCCCGCCGAGCCGGGTGCTGCGGTCTTCCGCGGCGTACGTGGTGGCGCGCTGGGGCCGCGGGCGGTGCAGAAGGTGGTCGAGCAGGTCCGCATGCAGCTTGGCCTGCCCGCCAGCGTGACGCCGCACGCCATGCGCCACAGCTTTGCCACTCATCTGCTGAACGCCGGCGGCGACCTGCGGGCGATCCAGGAACTGCTTGGCCACGCGTCGCTTTCCACGACGCAGGCCTATACCGCCGTCGACACCGCGCGGCTGATGGAGGTCTATCGTCGTGCCCACCCCAAAGCCTGATTGCGCCGCAGGCCGTTTTGCGTCATGACAACGCCATGACGGACAGGTTCAAGGCCCTCCTCGTTCACCTTCTGACCGCGACCGGCGCGGTGTTCGCCATGCTGGCCATGCTGGCGGCGGTGGACGAGAAATGGGACTTGATGTTCCTCTGGCTGGTGGTGGCCTTTGCCGTCGATGGGGTCGACGGGCCGCTGGCCCGGCATTACCAGGTGCAGAAGTATTCGCCCCGGTTCGACGGCGTGCTGCTCGACCTGATCATCGACTACCTGACCTATGTCTTCATCCCGGCTTTCGCGCTGTTCAGCTCCGACCTGTTGCCGGGCTGGACGGGCTGGTTCGCGATCATCGTGATCACCTATGCCAGCGCGATGTATTTCGCCGACACCAAGATGAAGACCAAGGACAACTCGTTCCACGGCTTTCCCGGCTGCTGGAACATGCTGGTGCTGGTGCTGTTCGCGGTCGAGCCGAACTTCTGGCTGATCCTCGTGCTGGTGGTGTCGATGGCGGTGGCGATGTTCCTGCCGCTGAAATTCGTGCACCCGGCGCGGACCAAACGCTGGCGGGTCGTGACGCTGCCGATCGCGGTGGCGTGGACCTTCTTTGCCGGCTGGGCGGCGTGGGTCGATTTCCACCCGGAAAGCTGGGCGCATTGGGGGCTGGTGACGACGAGCGTCTACCTGCTGTTTGCCGGGATCGTGCAGCAGATCATCCCGGAACGGCGCAAGGCCTAGAGCAGCAGGCCCGCCGCGCCCTCGTGGCGCAGGAGCCAGACCTTCGTTTCCACCCCGCCTTCACCCGAGTACCCGCCAAGTGAGGTCGCGCCGAGCACACGGTGGCAGGGGATGATCACCGGGATCGGGTTGCCGCCGCAGGCCTGGCCCACGGCCTGGGCGGGCACGCCGAGTCGCTTGGCGATATCGCCGTAGGTGAGCGTTTCGCCGAAGGGGATGGATTGCATGACCTCGCAGACCGCGACCTGGAAATCGGGCGCCTCGACAGCGAGGGGGAGGTCGAATTCCTTGCGCGTTCCGGCGAAATAGGCGTCGAGCTGTGACAGGGCCTCGGTTAGTTCGGGGCGATTGTCATGGCCTTCGGGCGCGTCCCACGTGACGCGGGTGATGGCGGTGCCGTTGCTGGTGACGGTCAGCGGGCCGACCGGGGTGGGCAGGGTTGCGGAATACATGGGCGGCCTCCTTCGGCGTTGCCGGGGAGGATAGCGCGTTTCGGGGGGCCGTGCGCCCCGATTCCTGCGCATTGGCTAGTCGCGCGGCAGGGCATCGTAATCCGGCAGCCGGTCCTTCAGGAATGTGTATCCCTCCCGCGCCTCGGCGATCTCGGTTCTGGTCACGTCGAACCAGCGGAGGTCTTCCTTGTGGGGGTCGAACAGGTGTTTCGGCCGGGTCCCATCCATCCACGGGCGGCAGAAGGCCGAGCCGCCGAAATGTGTGCCCGCCCGGTTCAGGCTGAGCAGGTAGACCTGGTTCTCCAGCGCCCGGGCGGTGATGAAGTCATGCCAGGTCGCAAAGCTCTCGTCGCGGTAATAGGCGCCGCTGTGCAGGATGATGTCGGCCCCGTGCTTCAGGGTCAGGCTGCGGGACAGTTCCGGGATGCGGATGTCGTAGCAGACGATCGGGGCGCAGGTGAGGCCGTTGACCTCGAAGGTCAGGACGTGATCGCCGCGGGTGAAATATTCCTTCTCCATCGAGGCGCCGTACTGGCAGAGATGCAGCTTGTCATAGGCGCCGAGACAGGTGCCATCCGGGGCGGCGACACCCATGCTGATGAACCTGTCGGGGCCGGCCTGTCGGGCAAAGCCGAAGACGATATGAGCGTCATGCATCTGTGCCACCCTTGCCCATGCCTGGAAAGACGGGCCCTCCAGCGGTTCGGCCAGTGCATCCAGCGCATCGAAGGCGGGGCGGGAGTAGTCGATGCTGGACAGTTCGGGCAGTACGACAAGATCGGCGGGCCGCTCGGACAGCGCGTCGGAGACCAGCCGGGTTGTCCGGGACAGGTGGGCGTCACGCTCCTCGGCGCGGGTCATGGGCGGCACGTCGATCTGGCAGGCGAGCAGGCGTAGCGAGGCGGATCCGGACATCCCGGTCATTCGGCGTTCAGCAGGACGGCTTCAACCCGGCGGTTGGTCTCGCGCCCGGCCTCGGTGGTGTTGGGGGCCACGGGCGAGAGGTAGCCCATGCCGTTCGATTCCATCTGCGCACGGGGCACTTCATAGCGCGACACCAGCCGTTCCAGCACCGATGCCGCGCGGCGGCGGGAGAGGGCGACGTTCGGGTCGAGCCCGCCCACCGTGTCGGTATGGCCGACCAGCGCGATGCGCCGCGCCGCATCGGCATTCAGGAAGGCGGCAAGCGCGGCGAGAGAATCGTACGGCCCTTCCGCCAATGCCGCCGAGCCGCTGTCGAATTCGAGGTCGGGGAGCACGACGTGCCCCTGGCCCAGCAATTGTTCGATCAGCTTCGCCGCCTCCACCGGTTGCGGCGGTGTGGCCGGCGTCACGGCACCGATCTCGCCGATCTCGATGGTGGGGGCCTGCCCGCCGCCCACGGTGACGAGTTGGAGATACCCGGTCTCTCCCGTCAGGCTTACGAGGCAGGAGACGTATTCCGCGGCGGCCCCGTCCTTCTTGCGGGCGGACAGGAAGCGGAAATCGAACAGGTCGACGAACATGTCGGGCGCGGGCAGGACGCTGATGTTGAAGCGGAAATCGAAGCCGCCGCATTCCCGGTCGGCGCAGTCGAAGAGGATTTCGTAGCCCGCCTCCTGCAGCTGGTCGCGCAGCGGGGTCAGCAGCTTGAGCGTCGTCAGCCCCTCGCCCTCGATCCGCCAGGCCTGGCGGGTGACAAGGCCTTCGACGTCGATCGAGGGGACCTTTCCGTCGGCAAAGGGGCCGGTGGGCAGCAGGTAGGACTCGGCCGCGCTCTGCTCTTCGCGGGTCAGGTCGGCATCGCCCGGCACGGTCAGGTCGAGCGCCTGCGCCATGCAGGCGCCCCCGGCCAGAAGCGGGAACAGGAGAAGGAGGCGCTTCAGCCCGGCCAACGGCGTCAGCGCGCCTGGGCGTGGTGTTCGGGGTTGGGCTGCATCCCCGTCGCGCTGGCCACGCGGTTCGACATCGAGAAGAAGCCGACGACGCTGGCAATGTCCCAGATATCGCGGTCGGAGAAGCCCGCATCGCGCAGGGCCTGCCGGTCATCCTCGATCACCTCGGCGCTGGCCTTGGTCACCTTCTCGGCGAAGGACAGCATGGCGGTCTGTTTCGCATCGAGGTCGGCCATGCGCCAGTTCATCACCATCGCCTCGCCCAGTTCGGGCTTGCCCGAGAGCGCCCGCACGGCCGCGCCATGGGCCACCTGGCAGTACCAGCAGCGGTTGATGGAGGAGACGACCACCGCGATCATCTCGCGCTCCAGCTTGGTCAGCCCGCTGTCGGCCAGCATCAGGTCGTTATACATGGCCGTGAAGGCGTTGAGCTTGTCGATATCGAAGGCGTAGGCCTTCAGCACGTTCGGCACCATGCCCAGCTTGTCCATGCAGACGTCGAAGTATTTCCGCGTCTCGGGCGGCAGCGGGTCGGCCATCGGCAGATCGAGGGCGGTGGGCTGATCGTCTTGGCTCATGACGGGCTGTCTTCCTGTAGTTTGCGGTAGTGGTACTGTCCCACAACCCCAAGGCCGAGGGAAGCATAGAGGGCGTTGGCGCCGGTGTTGGCCTGTGTGCAGAGGGCCGAGATGAACGTGCCGCCGTTCTGCACCGTCCAGAGCGCGGCCTGGCGGCAGGCGCGCACGGCGACGCCCTTGCGGCGCATCGCCTTTGGCACTTCGAGTGCGTGAATCATGCCGACGCCCGCATGCAGGCCGACAAAGGCGGTGGCGGCGGGGGTGTGTTCGAACCGGCCGATGATCGAGGTCTTGGTGGCGGCGACCCGGTGCATCACCGCGATGCGGCCGGGGCCGATGCCGCCATCGGCCCACATGTCGATCTGGATCGCCAGCGGCTCCCACACGGCGTAGGCCTTGGCGCGCGGGCCGGCCTCGTCGGCGAGGGGCTGGGCCGGGCCGATCCAGAGGTTCACGGGGTCGACCACCTTGTAGCCGCGCGCATCGAGCATCGTGTCGAGCGCGTCATCCCCCCTGCGGATCATGAAAAGCGGTGTCTGGCCAAGCGCGCGCATCGCATCTTCGGCTTGCGGCAAGTCGCCCTCGGTGACCGGGCCGTTCGCCGTGGCGGCCGAGACGCGCTGGCCGCCGCCCTGCCCTTCGCGGATCGTCCAGGGACCGGCCTGCGTCATGGCGGCGGGGGCCCATGTGGCGTCGATCACGCCGTAGAGGGTTTCGATGTCGGGGGTCATTCCGGGAACGCCTTTTGCAGCTCGGCCATCGCGGCGTCGAGCCTTTCGGAATCGGGCCCGCGCAGCACGACATTGGCGCCGAACGCCCCCTCGCGCTGGAACGGATAGGAGCCCATGGACAGGTCCGGATAGCGCTGTGCCAGCTCGGCCAGCGGGCCCGCGATGTCGCCCTCGGGCCGCATGATCTGTAGGGTTTGCGACAGCACCGGCGACCCGCCGGTGATGGTCGGCAGGACGCTTTCCAGCATCGCCTCGAAGATGCGGGGGACGCCGGCCATGACATGCACGTTGCCCAGCGTGAAGCCCGGCGCAATGCTGACCGGGTTGTCGATGAGCGTGGCGCCCTCGGGAATGCGGGCCATGCGCAGGCGGGCCTCGTTCAGGGCCTGGCCGCTTTTCTCGTAATGGGCTGCAAGCAGGGCGCGGGCATCCTCGCGCACGTCGATCGGGGTGTCGAAGGCGCGGGCCACGTTGTCGGCGGTGATGTCGTCATGGGTGGGGCCGATGCCGCCCGAGGTGAAGAGGTGATCGTAGGTGTCCGACAGCGTTTTCACGGCGTTTGTGATGGCGTCGGGGTCGTCGCTGACCACGCGCACCTCGCGCAGGTCGATGCCGCGTTCCGTCAGCACCTTGGCGAGGTGGTGCATGTTGGCGTCGCGCGTGCGGCCCGAGAGGATTTCATCCCCGATGACGAGCATGGCGGCGGTGGGGTTGGGCATCGGCGGCCTTTCTTGAACGGGTCGTCAGATCGGTATAGGCCCTGATTCATGCGCTTTCAAACCCCTCTTGAGCCGGCGCGGCTTCTTCGCCGGTACAAACGGTTCCTGGCCGATATCCGGCTGGAAGCGGACGGGCGCGAAGTGGTGGCGCATTGCGCCAATCCGGGCTCGATGATGGGGCTGGCGGAGCCGGGAATGCGCATCTGGGTCGAGCCCAATGACGACCCGAGGAAGAAGCTGAACTATGGCTGGCGGCTGGTGGATCACGGCAATGGGCATTTCACCGGGGTCGATACCGGGCTGCCGAACCGGGCGCTGAAAGCCGCGTTGGAGGCGCGGGCGGTGCCGGGGCTGGAAGGCTATGGCACGGTGCTGCCCGAGCGGAAGTACGGCGCCGGCAGCCGGATTGATTTCCTGTTGCAGGAGAAGGGGTTGCCGGATGCCTACGTGGAGGTAAAGTCGGTCACCCTGTCGCGGCAGGCGGGGCTGGCGGAGTTTCCCGACAGCGTGACGGCGCGGGGGCGCAAGCACCTGCTGGAACTGGCGGAAATGGCGCGGGCCGGGCACCGGGCGGTGATGCTGTTCCTGGTTCAGAGGACGGATTGCGCGGCGGTCACGCTGGCGGCGGATATCGACCCGGCCTATGCCGCGGCCTACGAAGCGGCCAGCGCGGCCGGGGTCGAGACCATCTGCCTTGGCTGTGCGATCACCCCCGACGCCGTGGACGTGGCGGGGCCGCTGGCGTTCACTCCGGCCGGGTGAGCTTGACCGAGGGGTCGTAGGTATAGACCACGCGGTGCTGTTCGCCGTTGGGTTCCGGCGCCCAGGACGAAACGAACGTGCCCATCTCCCAGATCATCACCTGTCGGCTCTCCGGGTCGATATAGACCGTGTCGGAGGAGCCGTACCAGATGCCGCCCATCTCCTCGTTCGGGTCGGATTTGGTGGTGAAGCTGTAGGAGTGGTAGCTGGCGCCGTCGACCTTGACCGTGCCGTGGCAGGTGACAGCGGTCACGTTGGCCTGTCGCTGCTGCCGGTCGGCCTCGTGCTGGGCGCGGCGGTCGCCGGTGAAGCCCTGTTGCGGGGTCCAGGGACCGTTTTCGCCCGGGCCTGTCCAGATATCGTTGTCGATCGCCATCGTCATATGGGCGCCTTCGACGCCGGCGATGGTGCGCAGGGGCGTTTCGATGATTGATTGGTAGACCTGTGTCACGTTCCCGTCGGCATCGCGCACGGTGTTGACGTGGCGGTGCTGCGGGCGCTGGTAGGCGTCGAGCGGGGCGCCGGTGGCCCAGAGGGCCTGAACCTCGGCGAGGCAGTCATCGGCCCGGACCGGGGCCGCCGCAGAGACAAGCAGGGCAGAGGCTAACAGGTGAAAAAGCTTGGACAATCCATTCATGGCACTACCTTTGGTCTGACAATGATGGCAGATTACACCGGAACCGCGTGGCGCAGAAGGCCGCAGGCGGGCCCTCTGGCGCATCCGGGGCATCTGTCATAGATAGACGCGGAACGGGTAGTTACGGGAGCCAACCGTGAAGAACGAACATCGCGGCAAGCTGACACGCGACGGGATCCGCATCCATGAGCGGGACGACTTTGCCGGCATGCACAAGGCCGGCGAGCTGGCGTCGCGTATCCTCGACGAGGTGGCGCCGCATGTGCAGGTGGGCCAGACCACCGGCGCGCTCGATCGGATGATCGAGGGCCATGTCAACAAGGCCGGGGCGACCTCGGCGACGATCGGGTACAAGGGGTACCAGCACGCGAGCTGTATCAGCGTCAACCACGTGGTTTGCCACGGAATTCCGGGAAGCAAGCTGCCGAAGTGGAAGAATGACACCAACCGGCGCACGGATGACACGCTGATGGATGGCGATATCCTGAATATCGACGTCACGGTGATCGTCGATGGCTGGTATGGCGACACCAGCCGGATGTTCGTGGCCGGCCAGCCGAAGCCCTATGCCGAGCGGCTGATGCAGGTGACCCATGACAGCCTGATGAAGGGGATCGAGGCGGTGAAGCCGGGCAACACGTTCGGCGATATCGGCCACGCGATCCAGAGCTTCGTCGAAGGCCATAAGATGAGCGTTGTCAGGGACTTCTGCGGTCACGGGCTGGGCCGGGTGTTCCATGCGCCGCCCAACGTGCTGCACTATGGCCGCCCCGGTACGGGGCCGGTGCTGGAGGAAGGCATGTTCTTTACCATCGAGCCGATGGTGAACCTCGGGCGGCCGGAGACCAAGGTGCTGTCGGATGACTGGACGGCGATCACGCGGGACAAGTCGCTTTCGGCGCAGTTCGAGCATTCCATCGGGGTGACGGCGGACGGGTGCGAGATCTTCACGCTGTCGACAGCGGGTAAATTCCACCCCACCTGGGGGTGAATCCCCTGTTCGCGGCGAATCACGGTTAATTCACTGAAAACATGGCGAAACGCGATGTCGGTATCGCGTCGGTATCACGTCGGTATTACGTCGGTATTTTTTGCCGACACCCCGGCCCGTCGGGCCGGGTTAACGCGCCGGGCGTTGCGGGTCAGTCCGGATCGGGCTCGAACACCTCCTCGATGGCGGCGCCGAACAGGCGGGCGATGGTGAAGGCCAGCGGCAGGCTGGGGTCGTAGCGGCCGCGTTCGAGGGCGTTGACCGTCTGGCGGGAGACGCCGAGCTGGCTGGCAAGGTCGGCTTGCGACCAGCCGCGCTGGCGGCGCAGTTCCTGGATGCGGTTCTTCATCCGTAGCGGATGCGGCCGATGACGGTGCCGATCACCCAGAGCGCTGCCATCAGCGGCCAGACCACGAACATCGACAGCGTCGGCAGGCCCGCCCCTTCGAGGAAGCCGTAGCCGAAGGTGAGGAGGGCGGTTCCGGCGAAGGCGAAGGCCAGCGCCTCGACCTGCAGCTTGCGCTGCATCTCGTCGAGGTGGCGGATGGTGCGGATGATGACCCCGCAGATGAAGACCGCCGGCAACATGGGGGCGAGGGAGAGGAGGATGCGGGCGGTATCGCCGTGGGGGCCGGTTTGCAGGAGCTTCTGCGAGAAGACCAGGGCGAAGGCGTAGGCGGCAAAGCCCACGAGCATGAGGGCGAGGTTGCGTTTCATCGGGCGGCCTCCTTTTGTAAAGTGTGCTTTACATTTGGGGAAGGTTGGCCGCTATGTCAAGGGTGCTTTACATCTTCGGGTTTTGAGAAGGTGGGGAGGTGGGTTTCACCCACCTTACGGTGGTGGTTTTCCGAGAGGGGTTGGGGGGCGTCGGGCGGGCGGCGGCCCGTGGGGAGGCGCTGCAACGGGATTGGTGGGCGGTTTATGGTGCCGAGCACATGTTCCCTGAGAACGTCACGCAACACCCGCCAAAGCGCCTGCCCGTGGGGACGGGCCGGCGCTCGCCCGGCGCCTTCGGCTTGATTCCGGGCGATATCCCGACAGCAATGTATGCCCCAAAACGAAAAAGGCCCCGCTGGGTGGCGGGGCCTTTCTTTGTTTCCGTCAGAGCGATGCTCATTCTTCGCGGCTTTCCGGCGTTTCGACGAAGTTGTCGAACTCGTCGCCGCCGACCACGTCGTTGGCATCCGGGGCCGCGAGCGCGGCGGCCGCTTCGGCCTCCTCGCGGCGGGCCTCGATGACCACGTTGTCGCGGCCCTGGGCGATCGAGCGGACCTTGAGGGTCGCGCCACCGGTGCCCGCCGGGATGAGGCGGCCGACGATGACGTTTTCCTTGAGGCCGACCAGCTTGTCACGCTTGCCCTGGACCGAGGCTTCGGTCAGCACGCGCGTGGTTTCCTGGAACGACGCCGCCGAGATGAACGACCGGGTCTGGAGCGAAGCCTTGGTGATCCCGAGAAGGATCGGCTCGCCCTGTGCCGGGCGCTTGCCCTTGGCGATGGCCTTTTCGTTGGCCGCGTCGAATTCGGCCTTGTCCACATGCTCGCCTTTGAGAAGCGTGGTTTCCCCGCTGTCGAGGATCTCCCACTTCTGGAGCATCTGGCGGACGACCACCTCGATGTGCTTGTCGTTGATCTTCACGCCCTGCAGACGATAGACCTCCTGCACCTCGTTGATCATGTAATCGGCCAGGGCCTCGACCCCCATGATCGACAGGATGTCGTGGGGCGCGGGGTTGCCGTCCATGATGTAGTCGCCCTTCTGCACGTAATCCCCTTCCTGAACGGGGATGTGCTTGCCCTTGGGCACCATGTACTCGACCGGCTCCAGCGACTCGTCGGCCGGTTCGATGCTGATCCGGCGCTTGTTCTTGTAGTCGCGGCCATAGCGGACGTAGCCGTCGATTTCCGCGATGATGGCGTGATCCTTCGGGCGACGTGCCTCGAAGAGTTCGGCCACACGCGGCAGACCGCCGGTGATGTCCTTGGTCTTGGCGCCTTCGCGCGGGATCCGGGCGACCACGTCGCCGGCGCTGACCTCCTGCCCGTCCTCGATCGACAGGATGGCGTCGACCGACATCGGGTAGGTGACCGGGTGACCGGCATCGTTGCGCACCGGCTCGCCATCGGCGTCGGCGATCAGGATCTCGGGCTTCAGCTCGTTGCCGCGGGGGGCGGCACGCCAGTCGGTCACGATCTTCTGGGTCATGCCGGTGGCGTCATCGGTCACCTCGCGCACGGAGACGCCGTTGGTGAGGTCGACGAAACGGGCGGTGCCGCTCTTCTCGGCGAGGATCGGCAGGGTGTAGGGATCCCACTCGAACAGCTTGTCGCCGCGCTTGACCTTGTCGCCTTCCTTGAGGAACAGCTTGGAGCCGTAGCCGATCTTGTGGCTGGCCAGCTCGGCGCCGTTGTCGCCCATGATCCGCAGTTTCATGTTGCGGCCCATGACCAGGGTTTCGCCCGACGAGTTCTCGAGCGTCTGGGCGCTCTCGTACTCGACCGTGCCTTCCTGGCTGGCTTCGAGGAACGACTGCTGGCCACCCTGCGCCACGCCGCCGATGTGGAAGGTCCGCATCGTCAGCTGGGTGCCGGGTTCGCCGATCGACTGGGCGGCGATGATGCCGACCGCTTCGCCGGTGTTGACCATGGTGCCGCGGGCGAGGTCACGACCGTAGCACATGGCGCAGACACCGTCATCGGCCTCGCAGGTCAGCGGGCTGCGGATCCGGGCGGTTTGCACGGCAGCCTGGTCGATTGCGTCGGAGAGGCGCTCGTCGATGAGCTGGCCGTTGGCGACGACCACCTCGCCCGTTGCCGGGTCGAGGATGTCCTCGGCCGCGACACGGCCCAGCACGCGCTCGGCCAGCGACGCCACCACTTCGCCGTCATTGACGGCGGCCTCGGCGGTGATCGCGCGTTCGGTGCCGCAATCGTGCTGGCGCACGATGCAGTCCTGCGCGACGTCGACGAGTCGGCGGGTCAGGTAGCCGGAGTTGGCGGTCTTGAGTGCCGTATCCGACAGACCCTTACGGGCGCCGTGGGTGGAGTTGAAGTACTCCAGCACGGTGAGGCCTTCCTTGAAGTTCGAGATGATCGGCGTCTCGATGATGTCGCCGTTCGGCTTGGCCATCAGGCCGCGCATGCCGCCCAGCTGTTTCATCTGCGTGACCGAGCCCCGCGCGCCCGAGTGCGCCATCATGTAGACGCTGTTGGGTTCCTGCACGGCGCCGCTCTCGTCGGTGATCTCGGCCGAGATGGTGCCCATCATCGCCTCGGTCACCTGGTCGTTGCATTTCGACCAGGCGTCGACGACCTTGTTGTACTTTTCGCCCTGGGTGATCAGACCGTCCATGTACTGTTGCTCGAAGCCCTTCACGAGTTCGCGGGTCTCTTCGACGATCGTCCACTTGGTGTCGGGGATGACCATGTCGTCCTTGCCGAAGGAAATGCCGGCGCGGAAGGCTTCCTTGAAGCCCATCGACATGATCTGGTCGCAGAAGATCACGCTCTCCTTCTGGCCGCAGTAGCGGTAGACGGTGTCGATGACCTGCTGCACCTCTTTCTTGCGAAGGAGGCGGTTGACCAGTTCGAAGGGCGCCTTGGCGTTGAGCGGCAGGAGCGCGCCGATACGGACGCGGCCCGGCGTGGTTTCGAACCGCTGCACCACCTCGTTGCCTTCCTCGTCGATCTGGGGAAGGCGCGCGGTGACCTTGGCGTGCAGGTGCACCTCGCCCGAGTCGAGCGCGTGCTGCACCTCGTCGATCGAGGAGAAGACCATGCCTTCGCCCTTCATGCCTTCGCGCATGATCGAGGTGTAGTAGAGGCCGAGGACCATGTCCTGCGACGGCACGATGATCGGGGCGCCGTTGGCGGGCGACAGGACGTTGTTGGTCGACATCATCAGGACGCGCGCCTCGAGCTGGGCTTCCAGCGAGAGGGGCACGTGGACGGCCATCTGGTCACCGTCGAAGTCGGCGTTGAACGCCGAGCAGACGAGCGGGTGAAGCTGGATCGCCTTGCCTTCGATCAGCACGGGTTCGAAGGCCTGGATGCCGAGGCGGTGAAGCGTGGGCGCGCGGTTCAGGAGAACCGGGTGCTCGCGGATCACCTCGTCGAGGATATCCCAGACTTCGGGGCGTTCCTTCTCGACCAGTTTCTTGGCCTGCTTGACGGTCGAGGACATGCCCTTGGCTTCGAGCCGTGAGTAGATGAACGGCTTGAACAGCTCGAGCGCCATCTTCTTGGGCAGGCCGCACTGGTGCAGCTTGAGTTCCGGGCCGGTCACGATGACCGAACGGCCCGAGAAGTCGACCCGCTTGCCGAGAAGGTTCTGGCGGAAGCGGCCCTGCTTGCCCTTGAGCATGTCGGAGAGCGACTTGAGCGGGCGCTTGTTGGCGCCGGTGATGACCCGGCCGCGGCGGCCGTTGTCGAAGAGCGCGTCGACCGATTCCTGCAGCATCCGCTTTTCGTTGCGGACGATGATGTCGGGCGCGCGCAGTTCGATCAGCCGCTTGAGGCGGTTGTTCCGGTTGATCACGCGGCGGTAGAGGTCGTTGAGGTCGGAGGTCGCGAAGCGGCCGCCGTCCAGCGGGACGAGCGGGCGCAGTTCCGGCGGGATCACCGGGATCACGGTCATGACCATCCATTCCGGGCGGTTGCCGGATTCGAGGAAGGACTCGACGACCTTGAGGCGCTTGATGATCTTCTTGGGCTTGAGTTCACCGGTGGCCTCGGCCAGGTCGGCGCGGAGCTGCTCGGCCTCGGATTCGAGGTCGATGTTCTGCAGCATCTCGCGGATCGCCTCGGCGCCGATATTGGCGGTGAAGGCATCCATGCCGTAGGCGTCCTGGGCGTCCATGAACTCTTCTTCGGTGAGCATCTGGCCGTAGGTCAGGTCGGTCAGGCCCGGCTCGATCACGACGTAGTTCTCGAAGTAGAGCACGCGCTCGAGGTCACGCAGGGTCATGTCGAGCATGAGGCCGATGCGCGAGGGCAGCGATTTCAGGAACCAGATATGGGCGCAGGGGGCGGCCAGCTCGATATGGCCCATGCGCTCGCGCCGGACCTTCTGGAGCGTGACCTCGACGCCGCATTTCTCGCAGACGACGCCGCGGTATTTCATCCGCTTGTACTTGCCGCACAGGCATTCGTAGTCCTTGATCGGGCCGAAGATGCGCGCGCAGAACAGGCCGTCACGCTCGGGCTTGAACGTGCGGTAGTTAATGGTTTCGGGCTTCTTGATCTCGCCGTAGGACCAGCTGAGGATGCGTTCCGGGCTGGCCAGCGAGACCTTGATTTCGTCGAACACCTTGGCGGGGGCCGCAGGGTTGAACGGGTTGTTCGTGAGTTCCTGGTTCATGTTCAAATCCTTTGATCGGGTAAGGAGGAAGCCGTTCGGCGGTGGTGGGTTGGCACCCCCCCTACGGATCGCAGGGTGGGCCTAACTCACCGGAGTGCGCCGTTACTCGTCTTCCTCCTCGTCCAGGAGTTCCATGTTGAGGCCGAGGCCGCGGACTTCCTTCACCAGCACGTTGAAGCTTTCGGGCACGCCGGCCTCGAAATTGTCCTCGCCCTTGACGATCGACTCGTAGACCTTGGTCCGGCCTGCCACGTCGTCGGATTTCACCGTCAGCATTTCCTGCAGGGTGTAGGCCGCGCCGTAGGCTTCCAGTGCCCAGACCTCCATCTCGCCGAACCGCTGGCCGCCGAACTGGGCCTTGCCGCCCAGCGGCTGCTGGGTGACGAGGCTGTACGGCCCGGTCGAGCGTGCGTGGATCTTGTCGTCGACAAGGTGGTGCAGCTTGAGCAGGTACTTGACGCCGACGGTCACCTTGCGGCTGAACTGTTCGCCGGTGCGGCCGTCATACAGGATGGACTGGCCGCTTTCGTCGAAGCCCGCGCGTTTCAGCGCGTCGTTCACGTCAGGCTCTTTCGCACCGTCGAAGACCGGGGTCGCGATCGGCACGCCACGGGTGACGTTGCCGGCGGCTTCCACCAGCCCTTCCTCGGACATGGGAGCGATGCCTTCTTCGTAGACATCGTCGCCATAGGCGATCTTCATCGCCTCGCGGACCGGGGTCAGGTCGCCCGAGCGGCGGTATTCCTGCAGCGCCTCGTCGATCTTGATGCCGAGGCCGCGGGCCGCCCAGCCCATGTGGGTTTCGAGGATCTGGCCGACGTTCATCCGCGACGGCACGCCGAGCGGGTTGAGGCAGAAGTCGACCGGGGTGCCATCCTGAAGGAAGGGCATGTCTTCCATCGGGACCACCTTGGAGATGACGCCCTTGTTGCCGTGACGGCCGGCCATCTTGTCGCCCGGCTGAAGCTTGCGCTTCACGGCGATGAAGACCTTGACCATCTTCATCACGCCCGGCGGCAGGTCGTCGCCGCGGCGGACCTTCTCGACCTTGTCCTCGAAACGGGCGTCGAGGGTGCGTTTCTGCGCCTCGTACTGCTCGTTCAGGGCCTCGACGATCTGGGCGTCCTTCTCTTCCTTCAGCGCAAGCTGCCACCACTGGCCGCGCGAAAGCGTTTCCAGCAGCTCCTCGGTGATTTCCGAGTTGGCCTTGACGCCCTTGGGCCCCTTCACGGCGACCTTGCCGAGAATGTGGTCCTTCAGACGGGCGTAGATGTTGCGCTCGAGGATGGCGAGCTCGTCGTCGCGGTCACGGGCGAGGCGTTCGACCTCTTCCCGCTCGATCTGGAGTGCGCGCTCGTCCTTCTCGACCCCGTGGCGGTTGAAGACGCGAACCTCGACCACGGTGCCGTAGTCGCCCGGCTTCACGCGCAGCGAGGTGTCGCGCACGTCGGAGGCCTTTTCGCCGAAGATGGCGCGGAGGAGTTTCTCTTCCGGCGTCATCGGGCTTTCGCCCTTGGGGGTGATCTTGCCCACGAGGATATCGCCCGGCTGCACGTCGGCGCCGATATAGACGATGCCCGCCTCGTCGAGGTTGCGCAGGGCTTCCTCGCCGACGTTGGGGATGTCGCGGGTGATCTCTTCCGGTCCGAGCTTGGTGTCGCGGGCGGCGACCTCGAATTCCTCGATATGGATCGACGTGAACACGTCATCGCGGGCGATGCGTTCCGAGATCAGGATCGAGTCTTCGAAGTTGTAGCCGTTCCACGGCATGAATGCCGTGACCACATTCTTGCCGAGTGCCAGTTCGCCCAGGTCGGTCGACGGGCCGTCGGCGATGACCTCGCCCTTGCCCACGGTGTCGCCCACCTTCACCAGCGGCTGCTGGTTGATACAGGTGTTCTGGTTCGAGCGCTGGAACTTGCGCATGCGGTAGATATCCACGCCGGGATCGCCGATTTCGAGATCCTCGGTGGCGCGGATCACGATCCGCTGGGCGTCGACCTGGTCGATCACGCCGGCGCGGCGGGCGAGCACCGAGGCGCCCGAGTCGCGCGCGACGACGCCTTCGATGCCGGTGCCCACGAGCGGGGCCTCGGACCGGAGCGTCGGCACCGCCTGACGTTGCATGTTCGAGCCCATCAGCGCGCGGTTGGCGTCGTCATTCTCGAGGAACGGAATGAGCGAGGCCGCGACCGAGACCAGCTGTTTGGGCGAGACGTCGATCAGGTCGACATGCTCGACCGGGGCCAGCATGTATTCGCCCGACTGGCGGGTGTTGACCATCTCGTTGACGAACTTGCCGTTGTCGTCGAGCGTGGCGTTGGCCTGGGCGACGGTGTGGCGCATTTCCTCGGTGGCGGACATGTAGGTCACGTCGTCGGTGACCTGCCCGTCCTTCACGCGGCGGTAGGGCGTCTCGATGAAGCCGTACTTGTTCACGCGGGCGAAGGTGGCGAGGCTGTTGATCAGGCCGATGTTCGGGCCTTCCGGCGTCTCGATCGGGCACATCCGGCCATAGTGGGTCGGGTGAACGTCGCGCACCTCGAAGCCCGCGCGTTCGCGCGTCAGGCCGCCCGGCCCGAGCGCCGAGAGGCGCCGCTTGTGGGTGACCTCGGACAGCGGGTTGGTCTGGTCCATGAACTGCGACAGCTGCGAGGAGCCGAAGAATTCCCGTACCGCGGCCGCCGCCGGCTTGGCGTTGATCAGGTCCTGCGGCATGACGGTGTCGATCTCGACCGAGGACATACGCTCCTTGATGGCGCGCTCCATACGGAGGAGGCCGACGCGGTACTGGTTCTCCATCAGCTCGCCGACCGAGCGCACCCGGCGGTTGCCGAGGTGGTCGATGTCGTCGATGTCGCCCTTGCCGTCGCGCAGTTCCACGAGCGCCTTGACGCAGGCCACGATATCCTCGCGGTCCAGCGTGCGCTGGGTGTCGGGCTTGTCGAGGTTGAGGCGCATGTTCATCTTCACGCGGCCCACGGCGGAGAGGTCGTAGCGCTCGCCATCGAAGAACAGCGTGTCGAAGAGAGCCGAGGCGGCCTCTTCCGTCGGCGGCTCGCCCGGGCGCATGACGCGGTAGATATCCATGAGCGCGGTTTCGCGGTTCATGTTCTTGTCCTGCGCCATGGTGTTGCGCATGTACGGGCCGACATTGATGTTGTCGATGTCGAGCACGGGAATATCCGTGACGCCCGCCTCGATCAGGTCCATCACCGTGCCGCCGGTGATTTCGCCGTCCTTGTCGCGGGTGATCGTCAGCTCGTCGCCGGCCTCGACATAGATCGCGCCGGTTTCCTCGTTGATGATGTCTCGCGCCACGAAACGGCCCGCGATCTGCTCGAAGGGAACGAGAAGCTCTTTCACGTTGCCGTCGTCGATCAGCTTCTTGACGGCGCGGGGCGTGATCTTCTTGCCGGCCTCGGCGATCACCTCGCCCGAAGCGGCGTCGATCAGGTCATAGGTCGGCCGGGTGCCGCGCACGCGGTTGGGGAAGAACTTGGTGACCCAGCCCTTCTTCTTTTTCAGCTTGTAGTCGACCGTATCGTAATACGCGTTCATGATGTCTTCCTGATCCAGCCCGAGGGCATAGAGCAGGGTGGTCACCGGCAGTTTCCGGCGACGGTCGATCCGCGCGAAGACGATATCCTTGGCGTCGAATTCGAAGTCGAGCCAGGAGCCGCGATAGGGAATGATCCGGCAGGCGAAGAGCAGCTTGCCCGAGGAATGGGTCTTGCCCTTGTCGTGGTCGAAGAACACGCCGGGCGAACGGTGCATCTGGGAGACGATCACGCGCTCGGTGCCGTTGACGACGAAGGTGCCGTTCGGGGTCATGAGCGGCATGTCCCCCATGAAGACATCCTGTTCCTTGATGTCCTTGACCGAGCGGGCGCCGGTATCCTCGTCGAGATCGAACACGATCAGGCGCAGGGTGACCTTCAGCGGGGCGCTGTAGGTCATGTCGCGCTGCATGCACTCATCGACGTCGTATTTGGGTTTTTCCAGCTCGTAGCTGACGAATTCCAGCACGCTGGTTTCGTTGAAATCCTTGATCGGGAAGACCGACTGGAAAACCCCCTTGATGCCTTCGCCGTCCTGCGGGTCGGGCTGGTCGCCGGAGTTCAGGAAAAGGTCGTAGGAGGATTTCTGAACCTCGATGAGGTTCGGCATCTCCAGCACTTCGCGGATTTTGCCATAATATTTGCGGAGACGTTTCTGGCCGAGATAGCTCGCGGGCATAAGGGCGCTGTCCTTGTACTCACGCCACTTCGCGGGGCGGCAACCGGCGAAGTGACTGTTCAGGCGGTTCGGTGTCCCATTCCTGTGCAGCGTGCCAGGCTGAACGCTCGGACATCGAAACGCACCTAGCCAAACCTGCGTACGTACAGGTTTGGCAAGATGCGTTAAGTGAGGTGATCTCGTAGCATCATATTTGTTCGGACCGCAAGGGCGTCAAGGGCGGTTTCTCGCTCACGTATGGTTTACCTTGCTTCCCTTCGGGTTTTCAGCGGGACCGAGGGCGGCATCGAGGCCCGCCCAGGCGGATTTGACGGTGGTTTCGAAGGCGCTGCGGGAATATTTCCTGGCAATCACGGCCGAGGCGGCACGGCGGAGCGAATCAAGGCGGGCCGGGTCGCGGTCATACTCGGTAACAGTGGCGCGGGTGGCGTCGATCAGGGCGGCGAAATCGGCGTCGGGCACCTTGATGCCGGTGGTGGCGTCGAAGAATTCCTCTCCGCCGATGCCGGCATAGCCGATGGTGATGCAGCCGGCCTTCATCGCCTCGGCCGGGGGCAGGCCGAAGCCCTCCTGTTCCGAGAAGGAGAGGAAGATGAGCGCCTCGCGCAGGGCGGCGGCGACCTGGCCGGGGGGCAGGCCGTCGATCGGCGTCAGCTCCCACCGCTTGAGTTCGGGCAGGGCGGCCAGCGTGTCGGCGACGAAGCGGGCCTGTTCGGGGCGTTTGCGGGGCATGTAGGCGATGCGGCGCTGCTTGGCCTCGGTATAGTCGAGGCCGGGCTGGTCCACCGGGAGGGTGATGCGCTCGGCCGGGCCGGGATAGGCGTGGCGGAGGGCGGCGTGGCAGGCCTCGGAGATGGAGAAGGCGGCATCGACCTTGCCCATGACATTGCCGGTCTTGTCCCAGTGGCGGGCCAGCAGCAGGCCGAAGCCGTTCTGCACGGCCAGCACGAGGGGGTTGTCGGGATAGACGCGGGCGATTTCGGTCAGGCAAAATTCGGGGGCGACAATGACATCGCCCGGCCCGGGGCGGCGGAAAGGGTTGGCGCCGCTGCGGGGCAGCAGGCCGGAGAGCTTCTGCTTCAGGCGGGTCAGGCGGCGTTCGAACGGGTTGGCGAGCGAGGCGAGCGCAGGGTCGTGGAAGGCGTCGCCGGTGTAGGGCCAGAAGCGGTAGGTATAGCCGGGCGAGGCGTAGAGCGGCGCGGCGTCATAGCCGGCACGGCGCAGCACCTCGATGATCTGGAGCAGCACGTTCACGCCGCCGACCGGCTTGGCCACCTCGGGCAGCGGGAAGAGATATGTGCGGCGGGCGGTCATGCGGGACGGATCGGCCTGGGGTTACATGGAGGCGGGAGCGTGTCCCCTGCCCTTTCAATGCACAAAGGCACGCCGCGGGGGGCGTGCCTTTGCAGATGAACCGGGAACCGGCGGCGCGGCGTGATCCGTCGCACCGCCGGGCCTGATCACTTGAGCTCGACTTCTGCGCCAGCTGCTTCCAGCTTGCTCTTGAGGTCTTCTGCTTCGTCTTTGGAAACCTGTTCCTTGACGGCCTTGCCACCGGCTTCGACCAGTTCCTTGGCTTCTTTCAGGCCAAGACCGGTGATTGCGCGCACCTCTTTGATGACGTTGATCTTGGAAGCGCCAGCGGACTTCAGGATCACGTCGAATTCGGTTTGCTCTTCACCAGCGTCGCCACCGGCGTCGCCACCGGCCGGGCCGGCCATCATGACGGCGCCGCCAGCGGCGGGCTCGATGCCGTACTCGTCTTTCAGGATGGTTTTCAGTTCTTGTGCCTCGAGAAGCGTCAGACCAACGATCTCTTCGGCGAGTTTCTTCAGATCAGCCATTTTACAGCTCTTTCCGTTTTCCAAGTTTGTGTTCCAACGTCGGGCGATTGCCCCACACGCGGGATGTTCCAGTTGCGCTTATGCAGCTTCGGCCTTCTCTTCGATGGTCGAAAGGATGCTCGCGATGTTCGAGGCAGGTGCGCCAATGGCCCCGGCAATGTTCGAAGCGGGTGCGCCGATGCAGCTTGCGATCTGAGCGATAAGCTCGTCGCGCGAGGGCATCTTCGACACGGCTTCGACACCGGCCCGGTCCAGGGGATCCGAGCCCATTGCCCCGCCAAGGATCTCGTAGTTCTTGTTATCCTTGGCGAAGTCCTCGGCGACCTTGGCTGCTGCCACAGGGTCTTCCGAGAAGGTGAGCACGGTCATGCCCGTGAGGTAATCGGCAATGCTTTCGCACGGCTTGCCCTCAAGGGCGATCTTGGCGAGCCTGTTCTTGGCAACGCGAACGGATGCTTCGGCCGCGCGGGCGCGAGCGCGAAGATCCTGCATTTCTGCAACCGTGAGACCCGCGTAGTGGGCGACCACTACAACGCCAGAGCTTTCGAAGATCTGGCCGAGTTCCTCGACCACTTTCTCTTTCTGGGCTCT
This sequence comes from Roseovarius sp., assembly GCF_965228755.1. Lineage (GTDB taxonomy): Bacteria > Pseudomonadota > Alphaproteobacteria > Rhodobacterales > Rhodobacteraceae > Roseovarius. The sequence continues at coordinate 377,657 of NZ_CBDDIG010000008.1, read as the reverse complement.
ATCCACAGTTTCACTCCAAATTTGGGGGTTGCCCCCCGGCTCAGTTCTGGCGGGTTGCCCCGCCGTTCGGGTCCAATTTCAGGGTCCCGAGACCAAGATCACCCGAAGGCAGGGCCTTCGCATGGAATCTCAACTCGTTCCCCATCTCAGGAAGGAATTATTGGGCGGATGCCCAACCCTCCATCTCGGACAGGACGAGACCACCTTGGCGGCCCCGCCATTCGCCCCGGCCCCTAGAGACCGGAGGCAAATTCTCAGGCGTCGGCCAGGCTGGCCGCGTCGCCCACGTCGATCGAAACGCCCGGCCCCATGGTCGAGGTGAGCGAGATCTTCTTCATGTAGGTGCCCTTGGCGCCGGCCGGCTTGGCCTTGTTCACCGCGGTCACGAAGGCGCGCACGTTCTCGACCAGCTTCGCCTCGTCGAAGGAGGCCTTGCCGATGCCGGCATGAACGATCCCGCCCTTGACGGCCTTGAACTGCACCTCGCCGCCCTTGGCGGCCTTGACGGCGTCGGCCACGTCCATCGTCACCGTGCCGACCTTGGGGTTCGGCATCAGGTTGCGCGGGCCGAGGATCTTACCCAGGCGGCCGACGATCGGCATCATGTCCGGCGTGGCGATGCAGCGGTCGAAGTCGATCTTGCCCGACTGCACGGTTTCCATCAGGTCCTCTGCGCCGACGATGTCGGCACCGGCCTTCTCGGCCTCTTCGGCCTTGGGGCCGCGGGCGAAGACGGCGACGCGGACATCCTTGCCGGTGCCGTTGGGCAGGCCGACGACGCCGCGGACCATCTGGTCGGCGTGGCGGGTGTCGACGCCGAGGTTCAGCGCGATCTCGACGGTTTCGTCGAACTTGGCCTTGGCGTTGTTCTTGACCAGCGCGACGGCCTCTTCGACGGTCACGTTCATCTTGCCTTCAAAGGCCTCGCGGGCGGCGCGGGTGCGTTTTCCGAGCTTTGCCATCTTACTTCACCTCGATGCCCATGGAGCGTGCGGAACCGGCGATGATCTTCATCGCGGCTTCGACGTCGTTTGCGTTGAGGTCCTTCCACTTGGCCTCGGCGATTTCGCGCAGCTGTTTCGGCGACACGGTCGCGACGGACTCGCGGCCCGGCGTCTTGGCGCCGGATTTCAGCTTGGCGGCCTTCTTCAGGTAATAGGACGCCGGCGGCGTCTTGATGTCCATTTCAAAGGACTTGTCCTGATAGTAGGTGATGACGGTCGGGCACGGTGCGCCCGGTTCCATCTCCTGCGTCTTGGCGTTGAACGCCTTGCAGAATTCCATGATGTTGATACCGCGCTGACCAAGCGCCGGACCCACGGGCGGGGACGGGTTCGCCTGACCTGCGGGCACTTGCAGCTTCATCGTGCCTGCGAGTTTCTTGGCCATGAGGCCTCTCCTTTACTTCCAACTTCCCGGGGGCGCGCCCCTGCGGGATCTTTGTTGTGTGGTCCGGTCCGCGCATCGCGATGCGCTCGCCTTCCACTTCGGCATCCCGGGAGACCCGGGCATTTCGGGCGCGGTCAGCCTTGCTTGGTGACCTGCGTGTATTCCAGCTCGACCGGGGTTTCCCGGCCGAAGATCGACACCATCACCTTGAGGCGCTGGTTGTCGTCGTCGACTTCCTCGACCATGCCGTCGAAATCCTCGAACGGGCCGTCGTTGACCTTCACCTTCTCGCCCACCTCGAAGGAGATGAGGGTGCGCGGTGCTTCCTCGCCTTCCTGGACGCGGTTCAGGATGGCGTTCACCTCGGCGTCGCGCATCGGCATCGGGCGGCCCTGCGGACCAAGGAACCCGGTGACGCGGTTGATCGAGTTGATCAGGTGATAGCCCTTGTCCGACATTTCCATGTGGACCAGCACGTAGCCCGGCATGAACCGGCGCTCGGCCGTGACCTTCTTGCCGCGGCGCACCTCGATCACTTCCTCGGTCGGCACGAGAACCTCGTCGATCTCGTCCTCGAGGCTTTGCTCGGCAACGGATTGTCTGATCTGCTCGGCAATCTTCTTCTCGAAATTCGAGAGAACGCTAACCGAGTACCACCGTTTTGCCATCGTTCAACCAAGTCCTGTCAAGCCCGGCGCGATGCCGGATATATTCGTGTTTTCAGGCCCTTGGCCCGAAGTCCCCGAAACAAAAAGCGGCGCGCAACACGAATCGCCGCGCGCCATGTATCGGAGTGTCGGCTGGCCTACCCCCAAACCGCCTTGAAATCAAGGGCAAGGGGGTGAATTTCTGAGGCTCAGCCGAAGAAGCCCAGGACACCCGTCAGCCCGGTGCGGATCAGCAGGTCGACCAGGGCGAAGAAAATCGCGGTCAGGGTGGCCATGATGAAGACCATGACCGTGGTCAGGAACACCTCGCGCCGGGTGGGCCAGACGACCTTTGCGACTTCCGAGCGGACCTGCTGGATGAACTGAAGCGGATTGGTCATTGCCATGTGCGGATATGCCTGTAGCTGAATGCGCGTTGCGGGCGGACATACGCGCAGCCCCGCGCGAATTCAAGTGTCCAGACAAGACCCGCCCGGGAAACCGGGCGGGTGTGACCCGTTGAGGCGTGCCAGTGGAAGGGTTCAGGAGGTGCGCATGCCGCCGTGGCGGGGGGCGCGGGCCCGGGCGACCGGCTGTGACATGTCGGGCAGCGCGAGGCTTTCGGCCAGGCTGTCGGGAAGGTAGTCGAGCACGGTGTCGAGCCGCAGGGCGGCGCGGTCGATCGCGCGGCGCATCCGTTCCGCGGAGACCGGGCGGCGGCGGGCGAAGCGGTGCCAGTGCCCGGCGGTCACGAGGTAGCGCAGCGTGTGAATCGCCAGCACGGCGAACCACGCGAAGACGAGGATGGCCCCGCCCAGGTGGATCGGCCAGAAGAAGGCGATGAGCACCAGCGCGACGGTGGCCGCGTGACGCGGGCGGATGCGCGAGAGCGGGCCGGTGCGGGGTGCCTCGGCCTCTTCATCCTCCTCGGCGGAGAAGGCGGCGCGCAGGCGCTGCTCCTCGCTGAGGTCTTCCTGGGGTTCGAGCGGCGGCAGCGACCGGGCGCCCTTCGGCTGGGGCGTCGGCTGCGCGGCGGGCTCGGGCGTTGCGTCGGCAAGCGCGGGCTCGGCACGGCCGTCGCCCTGCATCAGCTGGCTGATGTAAAGCTCGGCGTTCTTCTGCGCGACATCGTCGTTCGACGCGTCCTCGGGCGGCGGGCTTTGCAGCTCGACGGAATCGTGGGGCAGGTGCGGGTTCGTTTTCGAAAGGACAACAAACTTGGTCATGGCAGCACTCGTTCAACTTGTCTGACGCCCCCACGCCTGCCCCGGTGCCGGCGCCCATTCGGGCCGCGCCGGGAACGGGGGTTTTTCTGTGGTTCAATTATGGCGCAAATGTGGCATTTATCGGACTGAATTGTGGAGCGCCGCATTTTCGCCCCGTTTCGGCCCCATTTTCGGCAACACTGATTTCGCTGGGAAAAAACTGTTTCCGGTGCCGGGACGATGGGAAATTTCCCCTGTCGAGACTATCCACGATTCGATTCGAATCGTATTCATCCATGGCGGGTGCGCATGCGTGAGGACGCCCGCAAAAGGGGCGTTTCCGGAGGGTCGGTGTGTCTGGAGGAATGGCAGGGGCAGCAGGGCTCGAACCCGCGACCTACGGTTTTGGAGACCGTCGCTCTACCAGCTGAGCTATACCCCTTCGCAAGCGAAGCCCCGGATACGGCAACGCCTGCGAAAGTTCAAGCCCGATTTCGGGGAAGGCGGGGGATTCCGGGCGGGAGCGGATTACCCGGTCGCCGCGCGCTCGAGCGCGGCAAGGTCGGCCCCGCAGATCGCCGCCTCGTGGGCGAGGATGCGGTCGATCGGCCAGTCCCACCAGGCGATGGCGAGCAGGCGGGTGATGGTGGCGGCGTCGAAGCGGGTGCGCACGAGGCGTGCCGGGTTGCCGGCGACCAGCGTGTAGGGCGGGACATGCCCCGCCACCACGGCCCCCGCCCCGGCGATGACGCCGTGGCCAAGCCGGGCCCCGGGCAGCACCCGCACCCCCTGCCCCAGCCAGACGTCATGGCCGATTACGGTGTCCGGATCAGGTTTTTGCGGCAGCGAGGGGCGGCCCGCCTCGAGCCCGCCGTCGAAGACGGCGAAGGGAAAGGTCGAGAACCCGTCGCGCCGGTGATTGGCCGAGGCGGTGATGAAGGTGACGCCATCGGCGATCTGGCAGAAACGGCCGATCTGCAGCCGCTCGGGCGAGCCCGGGTAGAGGTAAGGCGCCAGGTGCGCCGCCCAGTCCTCGGGCGGGACATGGGCGCTGGCGTATGTGTAATCGCCCACCTCGATGCGCGGATGGTCGATGGCGTTTTTCAGGAAGACGGTGCCGGTGTGGACATGGCCGTCGGGAAGGGTCAGCGGATGGCGCGTATCGGCGCCGGGAAAGGGGCGGTGCATGGCAAGCCTCGCGATAGATCGGTCCGGGGTCGGGTTAGGCGATCAGGCGGCTTGGTCCATGGTTCCCTCCATTGGCTGCGGGAGGCTGATAGCAGGGGGGCGGCGAAAAGGAAAGGGCGCCGCAAGGGGCGCCCTTTCGAAGTCTTGAAGCGATGCCTGCGCGGCGATCACTCGATAATTTTGGACACGACACCCGAACCCACGGTGCGGCCGCCTTCGCGGATGGCGAAGCGGAGGCCGTCTTCCATGGCGATCGGGGCGATCAGCTCGACACCGAACTTCAGGTTGTCGCCGGGCATGACCATCTCGGTGCCCTCGGGCAGGGTCACGGTGCCGGTCACGTCCGTCGTCCGGAAGTAGAACTGCGGGCGGTAGTTGGCGAAGAACGGCGTGTGACGGCCGCCTTCATCCTTGGTCAGGATGTAGACCTCGCACTCGAACTTGGTGTGCGGCGTCACCGATTTCGGCTTGCACAGCACCTGGCCCCGCTGGATGTCGTCACGGTCGACACCGCGCAGCAGCGCGCCGATGTTGTCGCCGGCCTCACCGCGGTCGAGCAGCTTGCGGAACATCTCGACGCCCGTGCAGGTCGTCTTCTTGGTGTCCTTGATGCCGACGATCTCGATCTCGTCGCCCACGTTGATCACGCCACGCTCGACACGGCCGGTCACAACCGTCCCGCGGCCGGAAATCGAGAACACGTCCTCGATCGGCATCAGGAAGGGCTGGTCCACGGCGCGCTCAGGCGTCGGGATGTACTCGTCGACGGCGGCCATCAGCTCGGCGATCTTGTCCTTGCCGATGTTGTCGTCGCGGTCTTCCAGCGCGGCCAGGGCCGAACCGGCCACGATCGGCACGTCGTCGCCCGGGAAGTCATAGGCCGACAGAAGTTCGCGCACTTCCATCTCCACCAGCTCGAGCAGCTCCTCGTCGTCGACCTGGTCGACCTTGTTGAGGAACACCACCAGCGCGGGCACGCCCACCTGGCGGGCCAGCAGGATGTGCTCGCGGGTCTGCGGCATCGGGCCGTCGGCCGCGTTCACCACCAGGATCGCGCCGTCCATCTGGGCGGCACCGGTGATCATGTTCTTCACGTAGTCGGCGTGGCCGGGGCAGTCGACGTGGGCATAGTGGCGCGCCTCGGTCTCGTACTCCACGTGCGCGGTCGAGATGGTGATCCCGCGCGCCTTCTCTTCCGGCGCCGCGTCGATCTGGTCATACGCCTTGAACTCGCCGAACTGCTTGGTAATCGCCGCGGTCAGCGTCGTCTTGCCGTGGTCAACGTGCCCAATCGTGCCGATGTTCACGTGCGGTTTCGAACGGTCAAACTTTTCCTTTGCCATATCTCGGGGCGCTCTCATGCTGTTGGGGGGCCAGACGGCCCGAATTGATACTCCGCGCGCATTTATTGGGTTGCGCGGGGGAAATCAAGCGCTTCCTGCGAACGCCGGCGCGGGGCGTCCGCAGGGTCGGATGGGGCCGCGCCGGGGCTTTCGCCGGCCTCGGCGGCCGGGGCCGGCGCCGGTTTCGGCGCGGTCCTGGCGGGCGGTTCCTCGGGGGCGGGTGCCGGTTCCGGTGCCGGTTTGGCCGGTGTGCGCGGCTTGCGCGCCGGGCCGCTGTCGAACCAGCCCTTCGCCCGTTTCTCCTTCCGCAGCCATGTCTCGATCTGCTTGGCGGCGTTGCGGGCGAGGTTCTGCATCTGCTCGTCGCGCGTCAGGGTCAGGCCGGAGCCCACCACGGTATCGGCGGAGAAGCTTTCGGCGACGGTGATCCGCTTGGGGGCGGGGTTGAGCTTCCTGCCCGCCGCATCGTCCCAGAGATTGACGTTGAGGATCAGCAGGGATTTCGGCGCGGCGACCACCGGGATGCCGGGCTGGGCCAGCACGTAGCCGTCGACGCTGATCCCGAGGTGATAGAGGCGCGTGCCCTCGTACCGGCCGAAGCGCTCGTCGACCGCCGCCTTCATCACCGCGATCCATTCCGCCTTGCTGGCCTCGCGCGAGAACGGGCCCTTGAAGAGCTTGGGCGCGACCACGACGTTGTGACCGAGGTGAAAGTCGCCGAGATCCGCCGGGGGGGCGTCGAGATCGCCGGCATCGGTGCAGGCGGCGAGGGCCAGCGCGAAAAGACAGACAACGATCAGACGCGGCATCCGCGGCCCTTTCCGGTAGAATGCGTCCCGACTGGATACAGCAGCGGTGCCGCCATCGCAACGCGGGCCGCGGCATTTGCCCCGGGCGGGCCTTGTGCCTATATCCGGAGAAGCGGAAAGGAAGCCATGCCATGAGCCTCAAGGACGCCCCGACCCCGGTGAAGGTACCGCTGGGCACCCGGCCGCTGGGTATCCTCGGCAGCCTGAACGCGGCGCGCAGCAACATCCTGTCGATCATCCCCGAGATTGCCACGAGACAGCCGATGGTGTCAGGGCGCACAGCCAAGCGCTGGCACATGGTGATGGACCCGGATGCCATCCGGCGGATGCTGCTGGAGAACCTCGACAGCTATCCGAAATCGCTGGTGACGAAGAACCTGCTGAAGCCGGCGATCGGCGAGTCGCTGTTCATCGCCGAGGGCGCGCATTGGCGCTGGCAGCGGCGGACGGCGGCGCCGGTCTTTTCGCACCGCAACGTCATGAACCTTGCCCCCGTCATGAGCGCAGCGGCGGAACGCAGCGCCGAGCGGATCGGTGCGGCCCATAACCGGGCGGTGGACGTGGCGCAGGATATGGTGCGCACCACCTTCGACGTCATCGCCGACGTGACGTTTTCGGGCGACGGGATGTTCGATGCCGAGGGGGTGCACCAGGGGATCGACGCCTATATCGCCGAGGCGGGCCGGATTTCCCTGCTCGACGTGCTGGGCGCGCCGAACTGGGTGCCGCGGCCCGGGCGGCTGATCTATTCGCGCGGGCCGGTGCGGGACATGCACCGGATCGCGGACCAGGCGATCGAGGCGCGGCGGGAACGGGGCCCCGAGGGCGTGCCCGACCTGCTGGACCTGTTGCTTGAGGGGGAAGACCCCAAGACGAAGCGGCAGATGAACACGGCCGAGCTGCGCGACAACCTGCTGACCTTCATCGTGGCGGGGCATGAGACGACGGCGCTGACACTGTCATGGGCGCTGTACCTCTGCGCCTTCGATCCGCGGGTGCAGGAGAAGGCGCGGGCGGAACTGGCCGAGGTGCTGGGGGACCGGCAGACGGTAACCGGCGAGGACGTGGCGAACTTGCCCTACATCCGGATGATCGTGGACGAGGCGCTGCGCCTCTACCCGCCGGCGGGCATGGTGTCGCGCACCGCCATGGCGCAGGACGAGCTGTGCGGGCGGGAGGTGCGGCCCGGGGATACGGTGATGATCCCGATCTATGCGCTGCACCGGCATCACCTGTTGTGGGAGGATCCGGACGCCTTCCGGCCCGAGCGGTTCAGCGACCGCAAGGCGGTGCCGCGCTATGGCTACCTGCCCTTCGGGGACGGGCCGCGTATCTGTATCGGGGCGTCCTTTGCCATACAGGAGGCGGTGATCATCCTTGGTACGCTTCTGGCGCGGTTCCGGTTCACGCCGGTGGCGGGGAAGGAGCCGAAGCCGGTGATGATCCTGACGCTGAGGCCCGAGGGCGGGGTGTGGCTGGAGGCCGCGCCGCTCGCCGGGCCCGGCAGCCCGTCTCGCGAGGCGGCCTAGGGTTCGGGCGTTGCGCGTGTGGAGGGTGAGGGATTGAGGGGCCAGCCCCTCAAGCTCCCCGGGATATTTCGGGCCAGAAGAAACGGGGGCGCCTACGCGGCTTCAAGCCTTAGGTGAAGGTGTTGTCGCGGGGGAAGCCGCGGGGGGCCATGCGGCCGGCGCCGGCGCGTTTGCCGAGCCATTCCTCGAGATTCGTCTCGGTGCGGGTGCGGCCGGCCGGGTCGAGCCAGCTGAGGCCCTCGGCGAGGTTGAAGGTGGTGGCGTCGGAGAGCCCGCCATCCTTGTAGCGCTGCAGGCGGACGCCCTTGCCGCGGCCCATCTCGGGCAGTTCGTCGGCCGGGAAGACCAGCACCTTGCGGTTCTCGCCGACGCAGGCGACGTGGTCGCCGGTGGCGGGCTTGCAGACATGCGCGCGGACGTCGCCGCGCACGTTGAGCACCTGTTTGCCGCTGCGGGTCTGGGCGACCACGTCATCCTCGCCCACGAGGAAGCCGTCGCCCGCCGAGGACGCCACGAGCAGCTTGGCGCCCGGTCGGTGGATGAAGAGCGAGATGATCTCGGCCTCGTTGGGCAGGTCGACCATCAGGCGCAGCGGTTCGCCCATGCCGCGCCCGCCGGGCAGGTTGGCGGCGCTGAGCGTGTAGAAGCGGCCGTTCGAGTCGAAGACCAGCAGGCGGTCGGTGGTTTCGGCGTGGAAGATGAAGCGGGGGCCGTCGCCATCCTTGAACTTCAGCTCGCGGGTGAGGTCGATATGGCCGGTCATGGCGCGGATCCAGCCCATCTTGGAGCAGACCACGGTGATCGGCTCGCGGTCGATCATGGCCTCGAGCGGCACCTCTTCGACCTCGCCGGCCTCCTCGATGCGGGTGCGGCGGGCGCCGCCCTCGTAGTCCTTGCCGAAGGTCTTCTTGACCTCTTTCAACTGGCTGGCGATGGCGGTCCACTGCACGGATTCGTCTTCGAGCAGGTCCTCGATCTGGAAACGTTCGGCCATCAGGTCGTCGCGTTCCTTGACCAGCGCCTCTTCCTCGAGCCGGCGCAGGCTGCGGAGGCGCATGTTGAGGATGGCCTCGGCCTGCACGTCCGAGAGGCCGTTCTCGCGGCCCTCGTACATCTGCGGCATTTCCCGTTCGGGGGCGGTTTCGGCGAGGATGCCGGTGGCCGCCGCGTCGGCCTCGGAGATCAGGGTCAGCGACGCGGTATCGACACCGGCGAGGGGCGAGCGATACTGGCTCTCATCCATCGCGCGGATGAGCGAGGCCTGGTGCGGTTTGCTCCAGTCCTCGTACATCAGCGCCGCCTTGGGATCGTCGTCGTAGCGGATGATCTCGATCACCCGGTCGAGGTTCAGGAAGGCCGTGATCAGGCCCTGCAGCACCTCGAGCCGGTGGTCGATCTTCTGCAACCGGTGCCGCGAGCGGCGGATCAGCACCTCGCGCCGGAAGTCGAGGAAGGCGCGCAGCACCTCCTTCATCGAGCAGACCTTGGGCGTGACCCCGTCGATCAGCACGTTCATGTTGAGCGAGAACCGCACCTCGAGGTCGGAGTTGCGGTAGAGCATGCCCATCAGCACGTCGGGCTCGACATTCTTCGAGCGGGGTTCGAGCACGATGCGCACGTCGTCGGCGCTTTCGTCGCGCACGTCGGCGAGGATCGGCACTTTCTTGGTCTGGATCAGCTCGGCCAGCTTCTCGATCAGCTTGGATTTCTGAACCTGGTAGGGGATTTCGGTGACGACGATCTGCCATTGGCCGCGGCCGAGATCCTCGGTGTTCCACAGGCAGCGCAGGCGGAAGGCGCCACGGCCGGTGCGGTAGGCCTGGGCCATGCTTTCCTGCGGTTCGACGACAACGCCGCCGGTGGGAAAGTCGGGGCCCTTGACGAAATTGAGGAGCGTGTCGTCGCGGCAGTCGGGTGTCGCGATGATGTGCAGGCAGGCATCGACCAGCTCGCCGATATTGTGCGGCGGGATGTTGGTGGCCATGCCGACCGCGATGCCCGAGGAGCCGTTGGCCAGCAGGTTCGGGAAGGAGGCCGGCAGCACCACAGGCTCGCGCAGGGTGCCGTCGTAATTGTCGCGGAAGTCGACCGCGTTCTCGTTCAGCCCGTCGAGCATCGCCTCGGCGACGGCGGTCATCCGGGCCTCGGTGTAGCGGCTGGCGGCGGGGTTGTCGCCGTCGATATTGCCGAAGTTCCCCTGCCCGTCGACCAGCGGGTAGCGCACCGCGAAATCCTGTGCCAGCCGCGCCATGGCGTCGTAGATCGCGGCGTCGCCATGGGGGTGGTAGTTGCCCATCACGTCGCCCGAGATCTTGGCCGACTTGCGGAAGCCCCCGGTGGAGGAGAGCCGCAGCTCGCGCATGGCGAAGAGGATGCGGCGGTGCACGGGTTTCAGCCCGTCGCGCGCATCGGGCAGCGCACGGTGCATGATCGTCGACAACGCATAGGTCAGGTAGCGCTCGCCGATGGCACGGCGTAGCGGTTCTGCCACAGCTTCGGGGTCTATATTGGGGTCGTCGAGCAAATCACTCATAGATGCTGTGATAGCTTCGGCGGGAACGGTCGTAAAGCGTCAAGCGGGCCCCTTGTGCGCCTTTTCCTGTGATGGATGCAACCGAATCATGTAGTTTGACGTTCGTTGCCTGAACACTTGGGGAGAATCGTACGCCATGTGGCGTTTCGTACTGGTATCATTCGTGGCGTTGGGCTGGTCGTTCTACGTGCTGAGCGGCGGGGCCGACTACGCGCCGGTCGAAAATTCCATCCAGGTGCAATCGAAGATCGAAAAGCCCGAGTCCGAGCCGGAAGAGGACACCCGGCAGGCAGACCTGAACCGCCAGTTGCAGACGCTGGCACAGGTCGAGGCGATGATGGACGGCATGGAAGAGACCGAGGCCGAGACCGAGGAGCTTTCCGTCACGCTGGCCGCCACCCGCAGCGACGGGTTGGGCGTCATAGAGGCCGAGGCGAGCCGCCCCAAGGCGGAGCTTCTGCAGATGAACATCGACGACCGGAATTTCGAGACGCAGGAATCGATCGACGCCGCCGTGTCTGCCGCGCTGGGCGATCCGAGCTTCGACCCGTCGCAGTTGCGCTGGGTCAAGGAGGGCATGGTCGATCTGCGCTCGGGCCCCGGCCTGACCTTCGACCGGGTGGCGCAGGTGACCAAGGGCACCGAGGTGGCGGTGCTGGAGGATCCCGGCCACGGCTGGCTCAACGTGCGGATCGTGGAATCCTACGAGACGGGGTGGCTGGCCGAGTGGCTGGTGACCGAGCCGGAATGACCCGGGCCGCGCGGCGCTGATGTCCGACCGATCACTTCTCATTACCGGGTGTTCCTCGGGCATCGGGTGGGATGCGGCGCAGGGGATGCGCGCGCGGGGCTGGCGGGTATTCGCGTCATGCCGGAAAGAGGAAGACTGCGCCCGGATGCGCGAGGCGGGGTTCGAGAGCCCGCGGATCGATTACGAGGACAGCGCGACCATCACCGCGGGGCTGAAAGAGGTGCTCGACGCCACCGGCGGCACGCTCGACGCGCTGTTCAACAACGGCGCCTTCGCCTGCCCCGGCGCGGTGGAGGACCTGCCGACAGACGGGCTGCGCGAGGTGTTCGAGGCGAATTTCTTCGGCTGGCACGAGCTGACGCGGCAGGTGATCCCGGTGATGCGGCGGCAGGGGCACGGGCGGATCGTGCAGAACTCCTCGATCCTGGGATTCGTGGTGGCGCAGTGGCGCGGGGCCTACGTGAGCTCGAAATGGGCGCTGGAGGGGCTGACTGACACGCTTCGGATCGAGATGCGGGGCACCGGTATTCACGTCATCCTGATCGAGCCGGGGCCCGTGACCTCGAAGATCCGGGTCAACTCGATCCCGCATTTCGAGCGCTGGATCGACTGGAAGGGCTCGGCCCGGCGGGAGCAGTACGAGGGGCTTCTGCACCGGCTCTACGAGGACCGGGGGCGCGACACGTTCGAACTGCCGGCCTCGGCGGTGACGAAGAAGCTGATCCATGCGCTGGAATCGCCCCGGCCAAGGCCGCGCTATTACGTGACGACGCCCACCTACCTGATGGGGGCGCTGAAGCGGGTGCTGCCGACGCGGGCGCTGGACTGGCTGATCTCGAAGGGGTGACGCCCCCCGCGACGGTTTTTCCCTTTCGCCTGACGGCGCATCCGCTCTACATGGGCGGGCAGGACCGCAACGGAGGCCGACCCCATGCTCGACGACCCGCTTTTCATCCTGGTGGCGCTGGCCTGTGGCGTTGTCGCCGCCATCCTTCTGTTCGGGATCAGCACGTTCGGCAAGGAAGGGCTGGAGAACAGCAAGCGGGCGAACAAGCTCATGCGCTGGCGCATCATCGCGCAGGCGGTGGCGGTCGTCCTGATCCTGCTTTTCGTCTACATCCGCCGACAGGGAGGGCAGTGACATGGTCGTTCTGAACAAGATCTACACCAGGACCGGCGACGCCGGCGATACCGCGCTGGGCAACGGCGCGCGGGTGGCCAAGCATTCGATGCGGGTGATGGCCTATGGCACGGTGGACGAGGTGAACTCCACGGTGGGCCTGGCCCGGCTGAAGACCAGCGGCGAAAGCGACGAGGCGCTGGCGCGGATCCAGAATGACCTGTTCGACCTTGGCGCCGACCTGTGCCGGCCGGACATGGAGAAGGACAAGGAAGCGGAATACACGCCCCTGCGCGTATCCGACACCCAGGTGGCGCGGCTGGAGGCCGAGATCGACGCGATGAACGGCGAGCTGGAGCCGCTGCGCAGCTTCATCCTGCCCGGCGGGTCGGAGCTTGCCGCCTACCTGCACCTGTGCCGGACCGTGTCGCGCCGGGCCGAGCGGCACGCGACCGAGCTGGCGGTGGACGAGGCGGTGAACCCGGCGGCGGTGAAGTATCTCAACCGGCTGAGCGACTGGTTCTTCGTGGCCGCCCGAATCGCCAATGACGGGGGCAAGGCCGATATCCTCTGGGTGCCGGGCAAGAACCGCTAGGTAAACGGCCGGTTGGCAGGGCAAGAATCTTTCGTGCGCCCGCCTGCCGGTTTTCAAAAGCGTCCTGTCCGATTTCAGCGGGAAACTGCGAAAACGCGACGTCTGTGGCCGCAAACGTGACGATTTTCCCCTGTTTCCCGCCATCACAAACATATATCAACGCGCGGGAGACCGTTTGATGAGGGGCCGCATTGCGGCTCTTCAACCACTTTAAGGAGAAGAACGCGATGAAGGTGCTGGTACCTGTCAAGCGCGTGATCGACTACAACGTGAAGGTCCGCGTGAAAGCGGACGGATCGGGTGTCGATCTCGCCAACGTCAAGATGTCGATGAACCCGTTCGACGAGATTGCGGTGGAAGAGGCGATCCGTCTGAAGGAAGCGGGCAAGGCCGAAGAGGTCGTGGCCGTTTCGATCGGCGTGAAGCAGGCGCAGGAGACGCTGCGCACGGCGCTGGCGATGGGCGCGGACCGGGCGATTCTCGTGGTGGCTGCGGATGACGTGCACCAGGACATCGAGCCGCTGGCCGTGGCCAAGATCCTCGCGAAAGTGGTCGAGGAAGAGCAGCCGGGCCTGGTGATCGCCGGGAAACAGGCAATCGACAACGACATGAACGCCACCGGGCAGATGCTGTCGGCCCTGCTGGGCTGGTCGCAGGGCACGTTCGCTTCCGAGCTGGATATCGAGGGCGACCATGCCAAGATCACCCGCGAGGTCGATGGCGGTCTGCAGACCATCAAGGTCAAGATGCCGACCATCGTCACCGTCGATCTGCGCCTCAACGAGCCGCGCTATGCGTCGCTGCCGAACATCATGAAGGCGAAGAAGAAGCCGCTCGACGAGAAGACCGCCGAGGATTACGGCGTCGATGTCAGCCCGCGCCTCGAGGTGGTCAAGACCACAGAGCCGGAAGCGCGCCAGGCCGGTGAGATCGTGCCGGACGTGGATACGCTGGTGGCCAAACTCAAAGAAAAGGGGGTCGTGTGATGGCTGTTCTTCTTCTTGCCGAAGTCAATGACGGTGAACTGGCGCTGGACGCCACCGCGAAGGCCGTGGCCGCCTGTGCCAACCTGGGCGACGTGACCGCGCTCTGTGCCGGGGGCTCTGCCGCCGCCGCGGGCGAAGCGGCCGCGAAGATCGAGGGTGTGAGCAAGGTGTTGGTGGCCGAGGATGCCTCGCTGGGGCACCGGCTGGCCGAGTCCACCGCGGCGCTGATCGTGAGCCTTGCGGGTGATTACGACCACATCGTCGCCCCTGCCACCACCGACGCCAAGAACGTGCTGCCCCGGGTGGCCGCGTTGCTGGACGTGATGGTGATCTCGGACGTGGCGGGCGTGGTCGATGCCGACACGTTCGAACGGCCGATCTACGCGGGCAACGCGATCCAGACGGTGAAGTCGAAGGACGCCAAGAAGGTCGTCTCGATCCGGACCGCCAATTTCGACGCGGCGGGCGAGCAATCGGCCGCACCGGTCGAGACCACTTCGGCGGCCGAGAACCCCGGCCTGTCGGAATGGGTCGAGGACAAGGTGGCCGAGAGCGATCGTCCGGAACTGACCAGCGCGGGCATCGTCGTCTCCGGCGGCCGCGGTGTGGGCTCGAAGGAGGACTTCGCGATCATCGAGAAACTGGCCGACAAGCTGGGCGCCGCCGTTGGCGCGAGCCGTGCGGCTGTCGACTCGGGCTTTGCGCCGAACGACTGGCAGGTCGGTCAGACCGGCAAGGTCGTGGCGCCGGACCTCTATGTCGCCGTCGGCATCTCGGGGGCCATCCAGCACCTTGCGGGCATGAAGGATTCGAAGATCATCGTCGCGATCAACAAGGACGAGGAGGCGCCGATCTTCCAGGTGGCCGATTACGGGCTGGTGGGTGACCTGTTCACCCTGGTGCCGGAGCTGACCGAGAAGCTGTGAGGCCGCGCACCTGCGGAATGGAAGGGGGCCCGCCGGTTTGGCGGGCCCTTTTGCGTTTCAGGTCTCGAGGATGCTTGCCAGCACCGGGCGCAGCGCCTCGGCGGCGCGTTCGTGGGCGCGGGGGCTCAGCATTTCCTGGGCGATGCGACGGACCTGCGGCGAATGTTGCGGCGCGGGGTCGATGCCCCGGTCGGCGGCGCTCAGCCCCGGCTCGATGATGGCATGGGCCTGTCCTCGCAGCGCCTCGATCATGTCGCGGGTGACGAGCGCCGGGTCGTCCCAGGGGTCTGCCCCGCCGGCGGCCTCGGGCGCGCGGGCCGAGAGCCAGAGCAACGCCACGGGGGTCTTGATGCGCTGAAGGATGTCCTTCATCCCCGCCACCCAGAGGGTTTCGAGCTCACGCCGGACATACCCGAACCGCTCGCCGGAGAGGGCGTGCAGGTGGCGCATCATGTGCCGGGTGAAGCTGAACTCGGTGAAGTCGACCTCGGGGAACAGCTCTCTCATCGCGTCGGTCGCCTGGAGGAAGCGGTCGTTCCGCCTCGGGTGCACGCGGTAGTACATGTTCGACATGTTGAGCGCGCCGGGCACCTGCAGCACGCAGAGCCGCGCGCGCCCGGCACAATCGAGCAGCGCGCCATCCTTGGCGAAGACATCGACCCCGGCATTGGGCCAGCCGAAATTCACGCAAGGCGTGCCCGTCATCCCCTCCAGCAGGTCGGGATAGGGTTGTGAAATGAACTTGCCGAAGGTTTCCGTGCCGCCGAGACAGGCGACGAAATCGCCCTCGAGCGTGCGGCGCGGCCCGCGAAAGAGCAGACGCGACCCGTCATACCGGCATTGATCGACACCCGAGGGCAAGCGCCCCGCATTTTCCTGGTACATGTTTCCCACCACGTTTTCGTTTTCCCGCGGACAGGATTCGCCGATGGGCGTTGAGAAACCGCTAAAGGGCGAAATCGTCGCGAGTTTTACGGGAATCGGCGGGGTTCGCGGGGCGCGCGGCCCCTTGCGGCCCGGCCGCCGGGGGGCCTATGGTGGCGCCGAAACGAAGGACAGAGGCGAGCCGATGGATATCCGGAAAGTGGGCGTGGTGGGCGCGGGTCAGATGGGCAACGGCATTGCGCATGTGCTGGCGCAGGCGGGCTATGACGTGCTGCTGACCGACATCACGCAGGAGGCGCTGGACAAGGGCGTCGGCAACATCCGCAAGAACATGGAACGCCAGGTGGGCCGCGGCAAGATGGAGCAGGCGGAGATGGACGCCGCCCTGGGCCGGCTGACCACGACGCTGGAGCTCAAGGACCTTGGCCAGACCGACCTGGTGATCGAATCCGCCACCGAGCGGGAGACGGTGAAGCAGGCGATCTTCGAGGATCTCGTGCCGCATCTGCAGCCGCACACGATCCTGACCTCGAACACCTCGTCGATCTCGATCACCCGGCTGGCCAGCCGCACCGACCGGCCGGAGAAGTTCATGGGCTTCCATTTCATGAACCCGGTGCCGGTGATGCAGCTGGTGGAGCTGATCCGCGGGATCGCGACCGACAAGGAGACCTTCGACGCGTGCCACGCCGTGGTGGAGAAGCTGGGCAAGACGGCGGCCAGCGCCGAGGATTTCCCGGCCTTCATCGTCAATCGCATCCTGATGCCGATGATCAACGAGGCGGTCTATACGCTGTACGAGGGTGTGGGCAGCGTCACCTCGATCGACACCTCGATGAAGCTGGGCACCAATCACCCGATGGGGCCGCTGGAGCTGGCGGATTTCATCGGGCTGGACACGTGCCTTGCGATCATGAACGTGCTGCATGACGGGCTGGCCGATACCAAGTACCGGCCCTGCCCGCTTCTGACCAAGTATGTCGAGGCCGGCTGGCTGGGCCGGAAGACGGGCCGCGGGTTCTACGATTACCGGGGCGAGACGCCGGTGCCGACGCGCTGAGCGGCGCGGCCGGGTTATTCGAGTATTTTGGGAAAGATGAAAGGCGGGGCGGTCAGGCCCGGGCGAGGGCGTGCGGGCCGACAGTGAATTCGTGCCATTGGCGCAGGGTGTCGCAATGGGCACGGACGCGGGTTTCGGTGAGCTGGATGCGCCAGGTCTGAAGGGAGACGGGCGCGGGTTTGGCGAAGGCCGCGCAGGCGAGGACGGCGATATTGGGCGCATGGTCGGGGGCGCGGGCCGAGGCGTAGCGGATGGCCTCGACGCCCCGGACGCGAAGGGCCTCGGCGAGCGCGAGGCAATCGGTATAGTCATCGGGATCGGTCCAATTGCCCAAACCCGCCCAGCCGGGTGCGGTGAGATCGGCGCAGAAGGGCGTGTGCAGTTCGGCCTTGATCGCGGTGTGTTCGACGGGGTTGCGGGGCATGGGGGTGCCGGGCGAGGCGGCGAAGAAGCGCAGGGCGCCCCAAATGCTTTCGGCGACGGCGGTGAGCACCTGCTCGGCCCCGTACCAGACGCCGGGTGTGGGCCCCGCGCGCCGGAAGCGGGAGGCGCGCGGGTAACGGCCGTAGCGGAAGGGCGACCAGAGCTGGTAGTCGAGATGGCGGCAGGGTTCGGGCACCGGCGGCTTGCTCTCTTCCAGCAGGTTTTCCAGCACCTGCTGTTCGTCGATCGTGTCGACGATGCGCGTGGTCGAGGCGCGGAACTGCCCCTCGATCAGCCGCCACGCCGCGTTGCGGTAGGGCGTGACCGGCCCGTCAGAGCGGGGCGCGGGCGGCATCGAGATAGTTCATGACGGTGATCAGGCCGGGCGCGGTCAGCAGAAGCTCGACCGGGGCGGCGTTGAGATCGGTATTGGGGTTGCGCACCCAACCGCGCATGGTGGCCAGATCGCTGCCGGAGATGGCGTCGAGCGAGCGGAAGACGCGGACGAGGCAGATGGCCAGCTCGTTGGACTTGCCGGAGAGGTCATAACCGCCGCCCTTCATGCGCGACACCGTCGCCTCGCTCACGCCGATGATGCGTGCAAGTTCCTTCTGGCTGAGACCCAGTTCGCCGGCGGCGTTGAACGCGGCCTTGGCCAGCACACGGCCGGGCTGTCTGCTTTGGTCTACGCGGGGCTGTGCGAGGGTGGTCATGGCGCATTCCTTTCCATGGAAAGGAATATAGTATTTATTTCTTCAGAAATCAATAATGCGGCGATGCTACCGTGTGCCTTCCCCCAGCTTCAGCGTGTGTTCACGCAGCCACGCCATGAAGCCGCGCGGGTCGGAATGGAGCATTTCCATGTGCTCGGCGTCGATGGGTTTTCCGACCACGGGCCGCTGGGGGTGGTTGCAGCTTTTGACCACCTCGTGCAGCAGGAAGCTTTGCCGCAGGGTGGCGGAGATGCGGTTGGCGGCCTGGTAGACGCGGGAGTTGGAGCCGGGGAAGAAGATCGGGACCACGGTCGCGCCCGAGCGGCGGATCATCTGGGCGGTGAAGACGTTCCATTCCCGTTCGATCACTGGGCCGAACATGGTGTCGGAGGAGGCGACCACGCCGGAGGGGAAGACCGAGATCACCCCGCCTTCCTTGAGATGCGCCATGGCATTGGCGCGCATCTCGACCGATTTGCGCTGGGCGTCGGGTTCATGCGGGAAGGGCACGGGGATCATGTAGGAGGCCGCGACCTCGTCGATGCCGGTCAGCAGGGCGCGGGTAAGGATCTTGTAATCGGTGCGGCGGCGGCCGATCAGGTCGGCGAGGATCATGCCGTCGACCAGCCCGTGCGGGTGGTTGGCCACCACGACGACCGGGCCGTCGGGGGGGATGTTGTCGATCTCTTCCTGCGGGGTTTCCAGCGGAATGCCCATCGTGTCGAGGGCCGCGCGCCAGAAGGGCTGGCCCGTCGGCGCGCCGCGTTTCTCGAACTCGCGGATCATCTTGATGATGGTCAGCTTGCCGGTGAACCACTCGATCGCGCGGATGGTGAAGGCGGTGCCGGGCGAATCGAAGGAATTGGCATACGTCAGGCTGCGCCGGTCGTACTTGGTGAAATTCACCGTTTCGCCGGGGGGCTGCTGGGCCTGGTCCTTTGCGTCCGCCACGTGGTTCAATCCCGTCCCATGCCGCTTTTGTGCGGGGCGCGCGTCACATCGCCTCGCCGAAGCGGTCGGCGACAAGCGCTTCGACCGCGTCAGCCAGGGCTTCCGCGTCCGGACCCCACGCGCGCACGTCAATAGTCTTTCCTTTCGACGCTGCCAACATCAAAAGCCCCATGATGCTGTCGGCGCCGCTGGACTGGCCGTCGAGCGTGACTTCGGCCGAGGCGTCGAATCCTTCGGCGACCTCGACGAGCTTGGCTGCCGCGCGGGCGTGCAGCCCTTTCTCGTTCACAATCTTCAGATGCCGTGAAATCGCTTCGCTCATCGGGTCTTCGTCTTTTCCTGGCTTCCAGCTCACTCGGTCGTCACGTTGTGGCTGTCTATGTATTTGCGCCCGGCATCCATAGCGGCCCGGGCGGCCTCTGCAACGTCGAGGTGGCGGCTTTTCGCCAGCTTGATCAGCATCGGCAGGTTGGCACCGTACAGAATACGCCGGTTGTCAGGCTGGCAGGCCTTGAGCGAAAGGTTGGAGGGCGAACCGCCGAACATGTCGGTGACGATGACCACCCCGCCGCCGGTGTCGACCTCGTCGGCCGCGGCACAGATCTCGGCCTGCTTGCCGGCGCGGTCGCAATCGTTCTCGATGGTGATGCCGCGCAGCCCGGGCTGGGCGCCGACGACATGCTCGATCGCCTTCACGTATTCATGGGCCAAACCGCCATGCGCGACGATCACGATCCCGATCAAAGCTTGTCGCCTCCCTTCGTTGCGACGGCGTCCTGTGCGGAGCGGGGCGGCGGACCTGCGGGGGCGTGCCGCTCTAGCTCGCGGTGCCTTATAGACACCTGCCAGCCGCTGTCCGCAAGGGCCTTGGCGAGGGTTTCGGCCATGGCGACGCTGCGATGCTGGCCGCCGGTGCAGCCGAAGCCGATGGAGAGATAGGCCTTGCCCTCGGCCTCGTAGGCCGGGAGCAGAAGCTGAGCCAGGTCGGCGACCTTGTCGCGGAAGGCCGCGAAGCGGGTGTCGGCGGCGACATAGGCCGCCACGTCGGCGTCGCGACCGTCACGCCCGCGCAGGGCCGGGTCCCAATAGGGATTTCGCAGGAAGCGGCAGTCGAGCACCATGTCGAGCCCACGCGGCAGGCCGCGCTTGTAGGAAAAGGACTGGACGGTGACGGCCAGCCGCGTCTTGCCCTCGGGGGCGAACCAGCGGGCCAGTTCGGCGCGCAGGTCGTGCGGGGTCATCTCGGAGGTGTCGATCAGCATGTCGGCCCGCGCCTTGATCGGGCCGAGCAGGTCGGCCTCGCGCTGGATGCCCTCGTCGGGGCTTTCGGCGGGGGCGAGCGGGTGGCGCCGGCGGGTTTCGGAGAAGCGCCGCAGCAGCACGTCGGTGCTGCAGTCGAGGTAGAGGACCTGCATGCCCACCGGGCTTTCGCCGCCCTCGCGGTCGATTGCCTCGATCAGGCCGAAGGCCGAGAAGTCGCGGTTGCGCACGTCGATACCCAGCGCCAGCGGCTTGTCCGAGACCGGCCCGTCCAGCAGGCGCGGCAGGAACGAGAGCGGCAGGTTGTCGATCGCCTCGTAGCCGATATCCTCCAGCGCGCGGATCGCGGTCGTCCGCCCCGCGCCCGAGGGGCCGGTGACAAGAATAACCCGATTTGTCACGGCATCCTGTGCCATGCGCGCCTTTCCGTCATGCGTCCCGTGTCCCGCATAGATATGTCAGGATCGCCGCGGGAAAATGCGCCAGTTCGGATTTTCTGGCAAGCGGTATGTCTGCTCCCAACAATGTGACCAAACGGTGATCCGGCAGGCGGTCGGTTTCGGTCTCGTCCATGTCGATGACCAGCGCCACCGGGGCCGGGCCGGCGGGCGGGGCGGTCAGGATTCCGACCTGGCGCGCCTCGATCCGACCGCGGAGCGCAGGCGGGGCATCGGCCATCAGCGCGTCGCCCTCGCGCCAGAGACGGGTGCGGTCATCGGCGACCAGCCCAGCGCCCAGCGCCATGAGCTGCAGCGCCAGCCCCGACTTGCCGCTGCCCGAGGCGCCGAGGATCAGAACCGCGCGCCCGTCGCGTGCAACGCAGGAGGCGTGCAGGATCGTCTCGCCAGTCGAAGGGACCGTGCAGGAAGGGTGGCTCTCGCCGCGCGGCATGGGTCAGACCGGCAGGCCGACGACGAAGCGGGCGCCCAGCGGGTCGGAGGTCAGGTCGGCATCGGTGGGGCGGATGTTCTCGGCCCAGATGACGCCGTCATGCGCCTCGACGATCTGCTTGGAGATCGACAGGCCGAGGCCGGAATTGTTGCCGAAATCCTTCTCGGACCGCTGGGAATAGAAGCGCTGGAAGATCTTGGTGAGCGCCTGGTCGGGAATGCCGGGGCCGGTATCCTCGACCACGACGACGACGCGGTTCTCGCGCTTGCGGGCCCAGAGGCGGATGGCGTCGCCATCCTCGCAGAAGCTGATGGCGTTGGTGATCAGGTTGACGAAGACCTGCGCCAGCCGCCCTTCGAGCCCGGTGATGATGATCGGCTCTTTCGGGAAGTCGGTGATGAACTCGACGCCCTTTTTCTCGGCCTCTTCGCCCAGGTATTGCGACAGGTTGGTCAGCATGCCGATCAGGTCGAAGGCTTCCTGTTCCTCCTTCACCAGCTCGCTGTCGAGGCGGGAGGCGTTGGAGATGTCGCTGACGAGCCGGTCGAGGCGGCGCACGTCATGCTCGATCACGTCGAGCAGTTTCGAACGCTGATCCTCGCGCTTGGCGAGCCGCATTGTGCCGACGGCGGAGCGGAGGGAGGCGAGCGGGTTCTTGATCTCGTGCGCCACGTCGGCGGCGAACTGTTCGTTGCCGTCGATCCGGTGGTAGAGCGCTGCGACCATGCCGCGCAGCGCGCCAGAGAGGCGGCCGATCTCGTCGGGGCGCGCCGTCAGGTCGGGGATGCGGATGCGCCCGCCCTGCCCGCCCTTGGCGCGGTTGCGGGCGCCGCCCACTTCGGCGGCGGCGGCCAGCTCGGCCAGCGGGTTGGCGATGGTCGAGGCAAGGATCAGGCTGAGACCCACAGAAACCAGCGTCGCGACCAGGAACATCTGCAGCACGCGCTCGCGCTCGACCCGGACAAGCTGGTCGATTTCGCCGGTTGTGTTGGCGACGGCGACCACGCCCACGGGCGTGTCGCCTTGGATGATCGGCGAGGCGACGGAGAAGACCGAGCTGTGCACGTTCTGGCCCCGGCCGACGCTGGAGCCGTTCTGGAGCGTGGGCGCGACCAGGGCGCGCACCTGCTCCTCGACGCTGGGGGGCGGGCGGCGCTCGGACTCGGGCGAGAACGGGGCGGAGACCCTGTCCCACACCCAGGAAATCGCGTCGGTGATATAGGTCGGGTGGCGGTCGGCCGGCGTTTCGTAGCCGTCGGCGCTGCTTTCGACATGGCCGGCCAGGCGGCCGTCGGGGTCGAAGACATAGACCTCGATCCCCGGGCGCAGGTCGATCCCCTCCAGCGTGGCGTCGACATCGATGCCGTCGCCGGTGGCAAGGCTGACCGGCGCGGCCGCGGGAAGCTGGGCCTCGAACACGTCGGCGATCAATTCGGTCTCGCTGGCCAGGCTGTCGGCGCGTTGCTGCGCCAGCCCGTCGCGCGACGAGTTGAGATAGAGAATGCCGGCGACGAGGACGTTGAGGGCGATCAGGTTGAAGGTGATGATCTTGCGGGTCAGCGACGCGCCGCCACGCGAAAAATAGCCCCGCTTCTCGCGGCGAATACGAACCTCGTCTTCGACCACGTTTTCCGGGGCTACGAAATCATCTCCGAGGACGACGCCATCGTCGTCAGAGAGCGACTGATCGCGCACGTTTATCCCCTCGGCCAGCGCCATTATTCTTCGTTATAACGGTACCCGATCCCGTAAAGCGTCTCAATGGCCGAAAACTCCGGATCGACCATCCGCATCTTCTTGCGGAGGCGCTTGATATGGCTGTCGATGGTGCGGTCGTCGACGTAGACCTGGTCGTCATAGGCCACGTCCATCAGCTGGTCGCGGCTTTTGACGAAACCGGGGCGCTGTGCCAGGGCCTGCAGCAGCAGGAACTCGGTCACGGTCAGCGACACGTCCTGCCCTTTCCAGGCGACGGCGTGGCGCAGAGGATCCATCCGCAGCTCGCCGCGTTCGATCACCTTGGTATCCTCGGTGTCGGCGACGATCTCGCCGGCGTTCGCCTCCTGCCGGCGCAGCAGGGCGCGGATGCGCTCGACCAGAAGGCGCTGCGAGAAGGGCTTCTTGACGTAATCGTCGGCGCCCATGCGCAGGCCCAGCACCTCGTCGATCTCGTCATCCTTGGAAGTCAGGAAAATCACCGGCATCGAGGTTTTCTGGCGCAGGCGCTGGAGCAGATCCATCCCGTCCATCCGCGGCATCTTGACGTCGAGCACGGCCATGTCGGGCAGCTTCTTGCTGAAGGCGTCGAACGCCTGCTGACCGTCATTGTACGTATCGACCTCGAAACCCTCGGCCTCGAGCGTCATGGAAACGGACGTAAGAATGTTTCTGTCATCGTCCACAAGGGCGATTCTTGACATGATGTGATCCCTTTAGCTGCCCAAATTGCCTGCTTTTTTCGGCATTATGCGCCTTTTCGCCATTTTTAATCAATCCCAAAGTGCGAATCAGCCTCCGGCACGCCGGTATTTGAGGCCGAAAATGCTTAGGAATGGCTAAATTGACTCACCCGCGCCGCAATCAATCTGGCGGATCTGGCGGTCTGCCGCTCTGGTTGCGCTAACTTGACGTTGGTTGCGCTAACTGCGCGAAAGCGTCCTGTTCAATCAAGAAACCGTCATGTTATGAGCCAAATCGCGAGGCGACGCGCATCGCCACACCGGGGCGTCACCGGTGGCGAGTTTTTCTGGGCCGGCCTCGGCACGGCCACCGCGACCAAGGAGTTTGCAGAACATGGCATTCGGACGGGTAAACCCGCAATTCCGGCTTGAGGATCAAGGCATCAAGGGGCTGGACAATGTCCATTACAATCTCATCGAACCGGCCCTGATCGAGGCGGCGCTGCGCAACGGCGAGGGGCGGCTGGGCCGCGGCGGCACGTTCCTGGTGTCGACCGGCAAGTTCACCGGCCGCTCGCCCAAGGACAAACACGTCGTCAAGACCGACAGCGTCGCCGACAGCATCTGGTGGGAAAACAACGCCGCGATGAGCCCCAAGGGTTTCGACAGGCTGTATGACGACATGCTGGCCCACATGTCGAAGAGCGGCGGCACCTACTATGTTCAGGATCTCATCGGCGGCGCCGACCCGGCGCATTCGATCAATGTGCGCATGATCACCGAGCTGGCCTGGCACGGGCTGTTCATCCGCCACATGCTGCGCCGCCCCGAGCGCGAGGCGCTCGACCGGTTCGTGGCCGATTTCACCGTCATCAACTGCCCCAGCTTCAAGGCCGACCCGAAGAAGCACGATTGCCAGTCGGACACGGTGATCGCGCTGAACTTCGACCGCAAGGTCATCCTGATCGGCGGCACGGAATACGCGGGCGAAAACAAGAAATCGGTCTTCAGCCTGCTCAACTACATCCTGCCGGAAAAGGGCATCATGCCGATGCACTGTTCGGCCAACCACGCTCGCGGCAACCCGGTCGACACCGCCATCTTCTTCGGCCTGTCGGGCACCGGCAAGACCACCCTGTCGGCCGACCCCGAGCGGATCCTGATCGGCGATGACGAGCATGGCTGGTCGGATCGCGGCACCTTCAACTTCGAGGGTGGCTGCTATGCCAAGACCATCAACCTCGATCCCGAGGCCGAGCCGGAGATCTACGCCACCACCTCCAAGTTCGGCACCGTGATCGAGAACATGGTCTATGACGAGGACACGCTGGAGCTGGACTTCGCCGACGATTCGCTGACCGCGAACATGCGCTGTGCCTATCCGCTGGAGTATATCTCGAACGCCTCGTCCAACGCGCTTGGCGGGCATCCCAAGAACATCATCATGCTGACCTGCGACGCCTTCGGCGTGCTGCCGCCGATCGCGCGGCTGACGCCGGCGCAGGCGATGTACCACTTCCTGTCGGGCTTCACCGCCAAGGTGGCCGGAACCGAGCGCGGCGTGACCGAGCCCCAGCCGACCTTCTCGACCTGCTTCGGCGCCCCCTTCATGCCGCGCCGGCCGGAAGCCTATGGCAACCTGCTGCGCGAGAAGATCGCCAAGCACGGCGCGACCTGCTGGCTGGTCAACACCGGTTGGACGGGCGGCGCTTATGGCACCGGCTCGCGGATGCCGATCAAGGCCACGCGCGCCCTGCTGACCGCCGCGCTGGACGGGTCGCTGTCGAAGGTCGATTTCCGCAAGGATCCGAATTTCGGCTTCGAGGTTCCGATCAAGGTGCCGGGCGTGCCGGAGGTCCTGCTCGACCCGCGCCGGACATGGGGCAACCCGGAAGGCTACGACGCGCAGGCCGCCAAGCTGGTGAAGATGTTTGCGGACAACTTCGAACAGTACCAGCCCTATATCGACGACGACGTCAAAGCGGCGGCGATCGGGTAGGGGCGGCGCTCTCCGATGCTTCGGGCCATGCATACCGGTTTCGCGAAAGCGGCCCTGTGCATGGCCCTTTTCGTTTGCGGCACGCCGATGGCGGCGAACCCCGTCACCGACGGGGTGGCGCAGCTTGAATTCGGGTACATGTGCAAGCTGCAGACGGAGGAGGAGATGTTGGCCGAGGATACGATCTCGGGCACCGTCTCGCTTGTCACCGACCCGCCGCCTTTCACCTATCGCGGCACCACCGTACCGGCCGAGATCGGGGTCGAATTCGGCGTGCGTGTGCAGGTGCTGCCGCAGTTCGAAGGGCCGGCCACCGTGCATGTGGAACACCCGCCGCACGGCGCCGCCGGTATCACCAACGAAAGCTGGCAGACCTACCTGCGGGCCGACGACATGGGCTATGCCAGCTTTTCCTTCGATGCCGAATACGAGGTGACGCCGGGCAAATGGACGATGTCGGCCACCTCCAATGGCCGGGTGATTTATTCCGTGACTTTCGACGTGGTCGCGCCGATGGGCTCGGCCACCGACGCGATGGGCTGCAACGAGCCTGATTTCGTGTCCTGAGCCGGTGCGGGGCGTGCCGGCGGCATCTCCGCCAGCGGCCCGAGATTGAGCCAGTCTTTCAGGCGGGCCGCGAGCCGCCGGTCGCCGATCACCTCGAGCCTGTCCGACCCGATGGCCGCCGCAAGCCCGATATCCCCGCGGTAGACGTGGATCATGTTCGCCAGCGTGGCGGCAAGGTAGAGGTCGATCTCGAAGCCCGGGTCGGTCATGCAGAGCGTACACTCGGCGCCTTCGTTCACGAACCACGCCCTTGACTTGTGGCGGGGCTGGTCGGTGAAGCAAAGCTCGACCACCGTCCGGCCCGCCCCGAACGCCGCCGGATCGACGGTGTATTCCAGACCCCAGATCAGCAGGCCCAGATCCAGCTCTCCCTCGTCCAGCTCGCGCCGTGACCAGCGGCGACCCCACACGGCCAGTTGCCCGACCAGCGGCACGAATTCGGCGCCCGCCTCCGTCAACTCGTAGCGCCAGTGCTTGCCGCGCTCGGCCCGGCGGCGGGTCACGATTCCCTCGGCTTCCAGGTGCTTCAGGCGTTTCGACAACAGTGTGGCAGACATCAGCGGCACGCCGCGGTGGATGTCGCTGAACCGGTGTGCCCCGGCGGAAATGTTGCGGATCACCAGCGCCGTCCACTTCTCGCAGAACAGTTCGGCGGCCTTGGCGATCGGGCAGAACTGGCCGTATCCCTTCATGGGCGCACCTCCTCGCCCCCGCGATGGTACAGGAGCAGGCCCGGAAAAACACTCCAGATTCTGCACTGTCTTGCGCGTCGGGCGCCGGGGATACTTGCCGTGGATCACCGTTTACAAGAGGAGGCATGCCATGCCCAAGGACGACATTTCCCCCACCGCGGCCCTCTGGGGTTCACCGGGCGCGGCCTATGAGCGTATCAGTTTCGGCCTGAACGACGGGCTTGGCCATGCGGTTCAGGCGCTCTGGCCGCGGGACGGCGAGCGTGTGCTGGACATCGGCACAGGCACCGGACGCGCCGCGCGGATGGCGGCGGAGATGGGCGCCGAGGTGACCGGGGTCGACATCGCCGCGCCGCTGCTCGAGGCGGCGCGCGAGCTGTCGGCGCATCTGCGCGGGCGGCTCTCGTTCCGGCAGGCCGAAGCCGAGGCGCTGCCCTTCGAGGACGCGGCGTTCGACGGGGTGCTTTCGACCTATGGGGTAATGTTCGCATCGCAGCCCAAGACCGCTGCCGCCGAACTGGCGCGGGTTACCCGTCCGGGCGGGCGGATGGTGCTGCTGACATGGCTCGACGATCCCGAAGGTTACATCGCGACCTTCTTCGGGCTGGCCGGACGCTATTCCGATGCACCGCCGCCCGAGGTCTCGCCTATGGACTGGGGCGATGAGGATTGGATCGAGCAGACCCTGGCGGGCGATTTCGACCTCGCCTGTCAGCCGCTCACCACGACGCTGTTCGCGCCCGACGCCGAGACGGTCTGGGAGGAGTACCTGATCGGTTTCGGGCCGGTCCGCGCCACCGCGGAGGGGCTGTCGGCCGACCGGCGGGCGGATTTCCGCGAGGAATTCATCGCCCTGCACGACCGGTACCGCGCCGGCCACGGCCTTCGCATCGAGCGCAAGGCGCTGCTGGTGCACGGGCTCCGGCGCTGAGCCTCAGCCCGGCAGCGTGCCTTCCAGCACGTAACGCAGGATATCGACCACCTGCCCCGGCTCGCGCGCCACGGCCATGGCGGCGGCGTCGACCTCCTTCAGTGCGTGGTCGTGCTCGGGCGGCTGCAGGATGATCAGCGACTTGCCCAGCGCGCTGGCGACACCGGCATCGAAGGCGGCGTTCCACTGCTTGTACTTGTCGCCGAAGCGGACGACGACCACATCGGCCTCCTCGATCCCCTTGCGGGTGCGGATGGAATTGACCAGCGCGCCCTTGCGGTCGTGCCAGAACTTGTCGTCCTCGGCACCGAGGATCGCCACCCCGCAATCGTCGGAAGCGCCATGATCGGTTACCGGTGAATTGAACCAAATGTCGAGCCCGTGGGCCCCGTCGACGATCTGCTGGCGCCAGTCGGTGTGGATTTCACCGGACAGGTAAACTTTGAGCCCCATGGGTCATTCCTCCTTCTTGATCCGCCCAAGGGATAGCGTGGGGACAGGCGGGGGCAACCCCTCGCCTGCCCCTAGAAGGCCATCTTCCAGAAAAGCGGCCCGTCTTTCGGCAGCCGCGACAGGTGCTTGCGCCGCTTGGGACGCAGGAAGGGCGGGACGTCACGCGTGGGCTCGAAACAGAACGCCTTGGGCAGCGACGAGTACAGCGAGACAGGCGGCTTGCAGTGTTTCAGCACCGCCCCCGGCCCCGGCTGGTGATAATAGATTTCCGCAATCCCCAACCGGTCGCGCAGCAGCATGAGCGCGGCGAGAAGCATGGCGCGGGGCCAGACCTTCCCGTAGCGCGCAGTCAGTGCCGCCTCGTAGGCCTGCGTATCGCGCAGGGCGCGCGAGCGGGGGCGGAGGCGGCGCAGGTCGTCCAGCTCCCACCGGACGAAGCGCAGCCAGTCGGACTGAACCTCCTCGATCAGGGCCACCCCGGCCCCGTGGTCGATATCGAGCCGCGCCCATGCCAGCGTCGGCCGCCCGGTGCGGCGCACCGGGTGGCGGGAGCATTCGAACTTGCCACGGTCCTGCAGCCCAACGGTGCGTTCCAGGAGGGCCGCGTGATCGCCGGGGAAGTTGAGCTGGAGGACGACGTTGACCCCCGGGCGGCTGGTCTGGGCCCAGTGCCAGTTGTTGTTGCCCCAGACGGTGAAGCTCAACTCGAAATCGAGCCACGGCAGGTCGAAGGCCCGTTCCAGCGCGGTGAGCGTGGCGGGGGAGAGGCTGTCGTAGAGAAAGCTGCCGTCGGCGTGGGCCAACACCTGAAGATCGGCGCGCCGGATGATCCCGTCGCCCGCGGCGGTGAGGGGTTTCACCAGTGGCCGGTCGAGCAGCCTGGCCAGCCGGCCCTGCCGCAGGGCGCGCACGGGCGTGTCCTCGGGCAGCAATGCCTGAAGCAGCCACGCGCTTTCGCGGTCGGTGTAGTAGTTGAACGGCTCCGCCCTCGGCAGGTCCTGCCGCAGGCGGAAGATCTCTTCGGGGGTCATGGGTCTGATCCTGGGGTATGCGCCATCGCGCCCGCAGGTCAGGCCGCGGGCAACTAGAGGGTCTTTTCGGGCGGTCCTTGCCGCCAGCCGTGTGCAGACATGTCTCTCTCCAGCCAATTGGGGAGTCGTTGCGTAAGGCGCCTGAATAGAAGAAGGGCCCGAGTCGCCTCAAGCCCTTCTGAATTTCACCCATGGAAACTGTGACCGGCGGGTCACGTCACTTGCGCAGCACGCCGCCGGTGGCCTTCTCGACCTTCTCGACGATCTTCTGCGAGACGGCCTCGATATCGGCCTCTTTCAGCGTACTGTCGGTCGGTTGCAGGCGCACGGTGATAGCGAGGCTTTTCTTTCCCTCGCCGAGGCTGCCGCCGATGAACTCGTCGAAGACGCGCACGTCTTCGATCAGGGCCTTGTCGGCCCCGGCGGCGGCGTTGACGAGGTTCAGCGACTCGACATTCGCATCGACCACGAAGGCGAAGTCACGCTCGACCGCCTGCAACCCGCTGACCTCGAGCGCGCCGCGATTGGCGCCGGCCTTGCGGGGCAGCGGCACCTCGGCCGGCCAGATGGTGAAGCCGACGACGGGGCCTTTGACGTCCATCTCGCGCAGCACCTTGGGGTGAAGTTCGCCGAAGACGGCCAACACCTTCTTGGGGCCAAGGCAGATCTTGCCGTGGCGGCCCGGGTGCCACCAGCCCTCGGCACCGCGCAGGATCTGCACCTTGGCCGGGGCGCCGATGGCGGAAAGCACGGCCTCGGCATCGGCCTTGGCGTCATACAGATCGACGGCGCGCGACTGGCCGTGCACGTCCTTGGGACCGGTGCGGCCGACAAGGATACCGGTGGCGAGCAGGTGCTGTTCGCCGGGCTCGCCGCCCTGGAAGGCGTGGCCCACCTCGAACAATGCCATATCCATGATCCCCCGCGCCTGGTTGCGGGCGGCGGCCTGCAACAGGCCGGGCAGCAGCGCCGGGCGCATATGGCTCATTTCCGAGCTGATCGGGTTCGCCAGCATCTCGGCATCGGTGCCGCCGCCGAAGAGCTCGGCCGCCGCCTTGTCGATAAAGCTGTAGGTGACGCATTCGTTGTAGCCCAGCGCCGCACATGTGCGGCGCGCGATCTGTTCGCGCTTCTGGATCGGGCTGAGGATCGGCTTGGGCACGCCGGCCGTCATGCGGCGCATGGGCTTGCCCTGCAGCTTGGTGAGCGAGGCGACGCGGGCCACCTCCTCCACCAGGTCGGCCTCACCCATCACGTCGGGGCGCCAGCTGGGCACGTGGGCCATGTTGCCCTCGAGCCGGAAGCCGAGGCGGGTGAGCGTCTGGCGCTGGTCGCTTTCGGGGATGTCCATGCCGACGAGCGATTGCACCCGCGCCGGGTCGAGCCGATAGGCGCGGCTGACATCCGGCACCTCGCCGGCGACGATCACGTTCGAGGGCTCGCCGCCGCAGTGGTCGAGGATCATCTGCGTCGCCAGTTCATGGCCCTCCATGTTGAACTCCGGGTCGATGCCGCGCTCGTTGCGGTAGCGGGCGTCTGAGTTGATCTTGAGCGCGCGGCCGGTATGGGCGATCTGGATGTGGTCCCAGACGGCGGCCTCGAGGAAGACGTTGGTCGTCTCCTCGGTGCAGCCCGTGGCGAGCCCGCCCATGATGCCGCCGATGCTCTCGATGCCCTCGTCGTCGGAGATCACCACCTGCCCTTCCGAGAAGGTGTAGGTTTTCTCGTCGAGCCCGGTCAGCGTCTCGCCCCCCTTGGCGCGGTGGATGCGGAGGTTGCCCTTGACCTTGTCGGCGTCGAACACGTGGAGGGGGCGGTTGCGGTCATGGGTGAAGAAGTTGGTGATATCCACCAGCGCCGAGATCGGGCGCAGGCCGATGGCACGCAGGCGGTCCTGCAGCCATTCGGGGCTGGGGCCGTTCTTGACGTTCCGGATCAGGCGACCGGCGAAGACGTGGCAGCCGTCCTGGCGGGTGTCGGGGTCGATGGTGACCTCGATCGGGCAGGGAAACTGCCCCTCGACATGCGCCTGGGGCGCCGGCTTCATCGTGCCGATGCCGCGCGCGGCAAGGTCGAGCGCGATGCCGCGAACGCCCAGCGCGTCGGGGCGGTTGGGGGTGATGGCGATTTCGATCACCGGGTCGACCTTGGCCGGGTCGTTCTCGGCCAGCCAGTCGGTGAAGCTCTGGCCGACCTCGCCCGAGGGCAGCTCGATGATGCCGTCATGTTCCTCGCTGAGTTCCATCTCGCGCTCGGAACACATCATGCCGAAGCTCTCGATGCCGCGGATCTTGCCGACGCCGATCGTGGTGTCGATGCCGGGCACGTAGACGCCTGGCTTGGCGATCACGACCGTGATCCCCTCGCGGGCATTGGGCGCGCCGCAGATGATCTGCTTCTCGCCCTCGTCGGTTTCCACCTGGCAGACGCGGAGCCGGTCGGCATCGGGATGCTGCTCGGCCTTGACGACCTTGCCGATGGTAAAGGCCGACAGGCGGGCGGCGGGGTTCGAGATTTCCTCGACCTCGAGACCGAGATCCGTCAGCGCCTCGGCGATCTCGTCGACCGTGGCGGTCGTATCAAGGTGGTCTTTGAGCCAGGACAGGGTGAATTTCATCGTGCGTCTTCCGCCGGTTTTTCGAAGTTACGCGGGCTTTAGCGGATAAGCCGCGGTGTTGGAAGGGGGCGCTGTCCCCGACGCTGCGATCACCCCACGACAACAACCGTTGGCTCTGAGGCAGCCTTGGCGGCTGCCTCACCGGCGCATCACCACACCCTGTCGAGGAGCGAGAGCCAGTTCTCGCCCATGACTTTGCGGATCTTGCCCTCGGACCAGCCGGCGCGTTCCATCGCGGCGGTGAGGTTGGGGAAATCGGCGATGCTTTCAAGCCCGTCGGGGAATTCCACGTCCCAGATTTCCGTCAACTGGCGGCCGGTGCCCTTGTCGCGGTTGAGATATTCAAAGAACGGCTTGCCATAGCCCATGGTGAAATCGGTGCCGAAGCCGACACGGTCTTCGCCCACGAGGTTCACCACGTAGTCGATGGCGCTGACGTAATCATCGACCGACGAGTCATTGCCGCGCGGCAGGAAGGGCGGGAACATGGTGACGCCGACGAAGCCGTCATGATCGGCGATCAGGCGGAGCTGGTCGTCGGTCTTGTTGCGGGGGTGCGCCTTGAGACCGTGCGGCAGGCAGTGGCTGTAGGCCACCGGCCGTTTCGAGGCGCGGATCACGTCCTCCGACGTTTTCGGGCCGACATGGGACAGGTCGCAGAGCATGCCGACGCGGTTCATCTCGGCGACGATGTCATGGCCGAAATCCGAGAGGCCGCTATCGGTGCTTTCGTAGCATCCGCTGCCGACGAGGTTCTGGGTGTTGTAGGTCATCTGAACGATGCCGACGCCCTGTTGCTTGAACAGTTCGACGAATTCCACCCGGTCCTCGAACGCCGAGGTGTTCTGAAAGCCCAGGACGATGGCGGTTTTGCCCTCTGCCTTTGCACGCCGGATATCCGCGATGGTGACCGCCTTGGTGATCTGGTCGCCGAATTCCGAGAACATGCCGTTCCACGCGGCGATATTGAGCATCGTATCGCGGAAGTTCTCCCAGACCGAACAGGTGCAGTTGGCCGCGGTCAGGCCGCCCTTGCGCATGGCATCGAAGATATCCCCGCCCCAGTTCGAGATAATCAGCCCGTCAAAGACAATCAGATCGTCGTGCAGGTTCTTGTCGGTCATGTTCCATTCCATTCTCAGAGGTAGATATTCTTGATGATCGCATCGTGGTCATGCTCCATCGCCTTGACGTCGCCGCCATCGACGACGGCCCCGTCGCGCAGCACGATGAAGCGGTCCGCCGCCCGGAAGGCCAGCTTGAGGTTCTGCTCGACCATCAGCATGGTCACGCCCTCGCCTTTCAGCCCGTCCATGAGCACGGCGATCTCCTCGCAGAATTCGGGCGACAGGCCGCCAGAGGGTTCGTCGAGAAGCAGAAGCCGAGGCTGTGACATCAAGGCGCGACCGATGGCGACCATTTGCTGTTCGCCACCCGAGAGCGTGCGGGTGGGCTGTTTCCGGCGCTCGGCCAGGCGGGGAAAGCGGTCGTAGATGCCGGCCAGGGTGTTGGCCGAGTCTTTCGAGCCGCGGCGCATGGCCCCGAGCCGAAGGTTGTCCTCGACCGAGAGGTCGGGAAACAGGTCGCGCGCCTGGCTGACCTGGGCCACCCCGTGCGAGAAAATCTGGTGTGGCGCGAGGCCGGCCAGTTCCTGGTCGCCCAGCCGGACCGAGCCGGAGACCGGCCGGACGAAGCCGCAGATCGCGTTGAGCGACGTGGACTTGCCCGATCCGTTGGCCCCGAGCAGCGTCAGGCATTCGCCTTTGACGATGTCATATGTCGCGTCGCGCAGGATCGGCTTCTTGCCATAGGCGACGTTCAGGTCGCGGATTGTCATCAACGTTTCAGGCATGTCCAAGATAGGCCTCCAGCACAGCGCGGTCTTCGCGGATTTCGGCAGGGGTGCCCTCGGCGATGCGTTGGCCTGCCGCCATCACCATGATCCGGTCGGCGCCGGCCATGACCAGTTCGACCGCATGTTCGATCAGCAGGACGCCGACGCCCTTTTCGCCGGCCATGCGGTTGATGATGTCCATCATCTGGTCGCGGGCCAGCGGGGACAGGCCGACAGCCGGCTCATCGAGCAGCAGCACGGGCGGATCGGACGCGACGGTGCGGACGATCTCGACGATCCGTTGCTGGCCGCCCGAGAGGTCCTTCGCAGGGGTGTCGGCCATGTGGTCCATCTGCATGAGTGCCAGAAGCTCCCGCGACCTGGCGATCATGTCGCGTTCCGACGCCAGGGCCCGGCTACGCCCGAGGATCACGTCCAGGATGCTGCCCTCGGTCTGGGCGTGGAGGCCGGTCAGCACGTTTTCCAGAACCGTCAGCGCCGGGAACAGCCCGCCGTTCTGGAAGGTGCGGCGGATGCCGTGTTCGGCGATCCGGTGCGGTGACAGCCGGGCGACATCCTGGCCCCGGAGGCGCACGCTGCCGCTGCTGGGCTGAACGTATCCCGAAATGGCGTTGAAAAGCGTTGTCTTGCCAGCTCCGTTGGGGCCGATCACAGCCATGATCTGGCCCGGCTGCAATGTCAGCGAGACATCGCGCAGGGCGTGGAGGCCGGCAAAGCGGACATCGAGGCCCTCGACGTCGAGGAGTTGGGTCATGGTCTCATTCCCTGTAATAGCGTTCGACGAAGATCGGTGACAGTTTGCGCAGCAGGCTGGCCAGCCCGTCAGGCAGCACCAGCAACACCCCGATGACGATCAGGCCGAAGAACAGTTCTTCCATGCCGGGGAAGCTGCGCAGGTATTCCGGCAGGATGGTCAGCGCCGCCGCCCCCAGCACCGCGCCCAGCACCGAGCCAAGGCCGCCGACCAGCACCATCGCGAAACTGACGATCAGGTGCAGCATTCCGAAGCTTTCCGGGAAGACGTAGCTTGTGTGGAGCGCGAACAGCGCCCCCGCGCAGCCCACCACGAAGCCCGACCACATGAAGGAAAAGACGATGATCCGCGCTGTCGGGATGCCGAGCGAGGCCGTGGCCACCTCGTTTTCCCGCACCGCCATGACGGAGCGCCCCACACGCGAGCGCAGGATGTTCAGGGTCGCCTTGAACAACAGCACGGCAACGGCGAGGAAGATGTAGAACTTCGCGCGATCGTCGCTCAGCGAGATGCCGAACAGCGACTGTGCCGCTATGGCCATACCATCGGTGCCGCCGGTGACGGCCTTGCCGTGGACATACAGCCAGCGCATCAGCTCGCCAAAGGCCAGCGTGATGATCGCCAGGTAATAAAGGCGGATGCCCCGCAGCGCGGCGGCCGAGGCCAGGAAGCCGCCCGCCGCCCCGGCCAGCCCCGCCAGCGGGATGGACAGGATCCAGGGCAGGCCGAAGCTGTTGACGAGAATGGCCGAGCCATAGGCCCCGAGGCCGAACAACGCGGTGTTGGCAAAGGCCAGCTGACCCAGGTTGCCGATGACGAAATTGAACCCCAGCGCGACCAGCGCAAAGATCACGATGCTGTTGGCGATGAACTGCAC
Source organism: Roseovarius sp. (assembly GCF_965228755.1). Taxonomy (GTDB): domain Bacteria; phylum Pseudomonadota; class Alphaproteobacteria; order Rhodobacterales; family Rhodobacteraceae; genus Roseovarius. Next base: position 342,278 of record NZ_CBDDIG010000008.1, on the reverse strand, counting down.
ATAGGCGTTGGTGCCCATCGGCAGCGCCAGGAGCAGCAGGGGAACGGCCCAGAACAGGGCCGTGCGGAAGCGGAGCTGTGAAGCGGTCGGCATCATCGGCTTACACCTTCACAACGGCCTTGCGCCCGAACAGCCCGTGCGGCCGCAAGAACAGGACAAGGACGATCACGAGGTAAGCGGTGATGTCGATCAGCGCGGAATCGATATAGGCACCCGCGTATTGTTCGCTGAGACCCAGGATCAGCCCGCCCAGCACGGCACCGTAGAGCGAGCCGAACCCGCCGAGTGTCATGGCCGCGAAACCCTTGATGAGAAAGCTGGCCCCCAGGTCCGGATGCAGCAGCGAGATCGGCGCGATGAGAATGCCGCCAATGGCGCCCAGGGCGGCACCGATCCCCCAGGTGAAGTCTTTGAAGCGGTCGACATTGATACCGATCAGCTGCGCGCCGCGCGCCGACTGATAGACGGCCTGCACCATCTTCCCGATATCGGTCAGCGCCAGCACGCCGAAGAACACCACAAGCATGATGGCGGTGGTCGACAGGATGAAGACCGCGTCGCCGGTGATGATCAGGTCGCCGACGAAGATCGGGTCGATATCGAAGACGCGGGGCATCGGAAGCACTTCGCGGCCCCACACGATGCGGGCGATACCGCGGAACACGTAGCCCGCGGAAATGCACATCAGGGCGAAACCGATATGCGGCCCGCCCCGGATCGGGCGGATCAGGCCGCGGCTGAAGGCAAGGCCAAGGAGGAACATGGCCACCACCGCCAGCACCGCCGCCGGGACGAACGCCACGCCCAGCAGGACCACCAGCACGTAGCTGATGAAGGCGCCGGCCATGACGAAATCACCATGCCCGAAGTTGACGATCGTGGTCGAGCGGTAGACCACGGTGAGGGACAGGGCGATCAGCGCATAGATCGCACCCTGAGAGACCCCACTGATCGTGAGCTGCATCAACATTTCAAGAACTCCCGGGGAGGGGCCGAAGGCGTTCGCCCTCGGCCCTGGTTAGAGTGGCTTAGTAGGGGGTATTCCAGGATTTCAGGACGGTGGGGTTCCCGTCGACGAAGCCGGCAACGGCCGAGCCCTTGACGCCCTGGTGATCCGTCGCGCTCCACGTGATCGGCGCCGACAGGACGCCCGTCTCGAAATTCTCGATGCCTTCCATCGCGGCGATCAGCTTTTCGCGGGTCAGGTCCGGCCCGACGGCCTCGAGCGCGGCCACGAGGGCCTTGGCCGAGCCGATGGAGACGAAGCTGAAGGTCGACAGTTCCTCGTCGGGCGCATATTCGGCCAGGATGTCGCGCACCGGCTGAAGCTTGGGCCCGTCGAGATTGTCCACGTAGGAATGAATCACGTAGTAGTTCTTGACCGTTTCGAAATCGCCCACGCGCTTGAGGGTATTTTCCAGGTCGGTGCCGGCCGTACCCATCACGGGGATCTCACCCAGCCCGTATTTCTTCAGATCCCGCAGGAAGATCGCGGTTTCAGCCTCGTAAAGGGCGGCGATGACGAAATCGGGCTTCTGCTCGCGCAGTTTGAGCACCTGGGCGGTGGCGTCTGTCTGGCCGCGCTCCATGGTCAGCTCGGCCACCGGTGTCACCCCGTTTTCCGTCAGGTACTCGCGCGCCGGGTTGGAATAGCTGTGCGCCCAGTCGTTGGAATGCTCGATGATGGCGACCTTTTCGGTATCGGGCTTCGACAGCACGAACTGGGCCATAGCCCGCCCGTTGGCCGAGCCGGTCGGAACGCCATGGAAGATGTTGCGCGCCAGCGGGGTCGAAATGGAATCGCTCACCGCGTGGGCCACCAGCCAGGGCAGCCCGGCTTCCTCGACCACCGGCCGCACGGCGACCGCAACGCCGGAGCACGAGTTGCCGTGCAGCATGAACACCTCGTCCTGGTAGATGAGTTTCTTCGCGGCGGCCAAACCCTTGTTCGGATCACAAGCCGTGTCTTCGGGAATGGCCACGAGTTTGCGGCCGTGCACGCCCCCTTCGGCATTGACCTTGTCGTAATAGGCCATCATGCCGACCAGCGCCTTGCTGTAGGAGGAGGCATTGCCCGAGAACGGGCCCATCACCCCGATGGTTATGCTGTCATCGGTGACACCGGGCACCTCCTGTGCCGTGGCGGGCAGCGCTGCCATCATCATGGCCGCGATCAGTTTCAATCTTGTCTTCATTGTTTGATCTCCTGTCGGGTGGACTGTTTTTTATTTTACAAACGAGCCAGTCTGTTTTTTACGGGGTAAAATTGTTACTCCACGACCGGTCTGACCTGCTCGCGCAAAAGACCGGATGTCACTTTCAGCATATCTTGCAGAAACGCCTTGTCTGGCCGCAGGACGGCCTGGACGGCCATGCCGCGGAACACGTTCAGAAAGATGTTCATGATGATCACGGGATCCGCATCCGAATCCGGGGCCGCGGTAAAGGTTTCCCGCCAGATCGCCTCGAACCGGTTGTGAAGCGAAAAGATGGCGGGTTGAAGCCGCTGGCGAAGCTGTGCGTCCCCGCGCGCGGCCACGATGATCTCGAGCGAGGCGTAGAACCAGTCGCCGTCCAGCATCCGGAGCCAGACCAGTTCCAGGAACGCATCGAGGCTCAGTTTGCCCGAGCGCAGGTGGCGCGCCTGCTCTGCCAGGCCTTCGGCAAACGTGTCGAACATATCCTCGGTCGCGGCCACGATCAGGTCGATCTTCTCGGGGTAATGATGGGTCTGGGCGCCCCGCGAAACCCCGGCGCGCTTGGCGATACCGAGGGAGGTCGTGTTGGAATAGCCCGTCTCCATGAGCAGGGCTATGGTCGCCTCGTGCAACAGCTTGCGCGTGCGGTCGCTGCGCTCGGTCTGGGTTCGTCTGGGTGGCTTCACGCGATTGGACATACCGACCAGCCTGTATGTAAAATGCTGCCTTTGTCAAGGTTCGATTTGTAGGTGGCATCACGGGTCGTGCGTGGCGCGGAAACGGGCGGTGCCGTGTCCGCGCCTGGTTCGCTGTCAGGAACCGGCAAGTCCGCCCACGTGAAACGCCTTGGTCTCGAGATATTCCTCGATCCCTTCCCGCGCCCCTTCGCGGCCAAGCCCCGATGCCTTGACGCCGCCAAACGGGCTTTCGGCATGGCTGACCACCCCGGTATTCAGCGCCACGATACCGAATTCCAGCGCCTCGCCCACGCGGAACGCACGCGCCAGATCCCGGGTGTAGAAATAGGCCGCAAGTCCAAATGGCGTCCCGTTGGCAAATGTTATCGCCTCGTCCTCTTTGTCGAAACGGAAAATCGGCGCGACGGGGCCAAAGGTCTCTTCGCTGGCAAGCTTCATGTCGGGCGTGGCGTCGGTCAACACCATCGGATCGGCGTAATGTGGTGCCAGATCACGCGCGGCGGTGCTGCGCTTCGCCCCCTTCGACAGGGCATCCTCGACATGGCTGGTGATCTTCTGAATCGCGGCCTCGTTGATCATCGGTCCCACGTCGGTGCCGTCCTCGTCCCCCGGCCCGACCCTGAGGGCATCCACGCGCTCTGACAGCGCCGCCACGAACGCGTCGTGTATCCCCGACTGCACGAGGATGCGGTTCGCGCAGACACAGGTCTGCCCGCCATTGCGGAATTTCGAGAGCATCGCGCCCTCGACAGCTGCCTCGAGATCGGCATCGTCGAACACGATGAAGGGCGCGTTGCCGCCCAGTTCCAGCGAAAGCTTCTTCAACGTCGGGGCGCATTGCTCCGCCAGAAGCGCACCGACACGGGTGGAGCCGGTGAAGGACAGCTTTCGCACCACCGGCGAGGCCGTCAGCGCCCTGCCAATGTCCTCCGGCCGCCCGGTCAAGACGTTCAGCACCCCCTTTGGGATGCCGGCCCGCTCGGCCAGGACTGCCACCGCAAGCGCGGAATAAGGCGTGAAGTCGGACGGCTTGACCACCATGGTGCATCCTGCCGCCAGGCCGGGCGCCACCTTGCGCGTGATCATCGCGATGGGAAAGTTCCACGGCGTGATGATCGCGCAGACACCCACCGGTTCCTTCATCGCAAGGATCTTCTTCCCGGGAACCGGGGACGGGATGATCGCACCGTCGATGCGCCGGGCCTCCTCGGCGAACCAGCGGATGAACGACGCGCCATAGGCCACCTCGCCGCGGGACTCGGCCAGCGGCTTGCCCTGTTCGGCGGTCAGGATACGCGCGAGGTCTTCGGTATTCTCAAGAACCAGGTCGTGCCAGCGCATCAGGATATCGGCACGCGCGGCATGGGTCCGTGCCCGCCAGTCCCGCATCGCCGTTTCGGCGGCCACGATCGCGCGCTCGGTCTCCGCGGCGGTGATGTCGGGCATCGTGCCCATGACGGCCCCGGTCGCGGGGTTCGTCACCTGCATGTCAGGGCGGGCGACCCACGCGCCGTCGATCAGCGCGGCCTGGCGAAAGAGATCGGGATCAGAGAGCTTCATCGTTCAACCTTTCATCGCGGCAATCACCGCATTGGTAATCTCGTCCGTGCCGTGGCTGCCGGGGCGAATGCCGATTCCCTCGCCCGTCGCTGCCGCGATGGCCCGCTCCACCCGGTCGGCAGCGGCGCTTTCGCCCAGGTGGCGCAACATCATCGCGCCGGACCAGATGGCGGCGATGGGATTGGCAATACCCTTGCCCGCGATATCCGGGGCCGAGCCGTGCACGGGCTCAAACATCGACGGTGCCGACCGGTCGGGGCAGATGTTGGCCGACGCGGCAAAGCCAAGCCCGCCCTGGATGGCCGCGCCAAGATCCGTCAGGATGTCTCCGAAGAGGTTCGACGCCACGATCACGTCAAGCTCTTCGGGATTCATCACCATCTTGGCCGCCATGGCATCGATATGGACATGGCTGACCGTGACGTCGGGATAGTCGGCGGCAAGAGCGCGCGTCACGTCATCCCAGAAGACCATGGAGTATTGCTGCGCGTTCGACTTGGTGACCGAGGTCAGGTGACCGCGCCGCGCGCGTGCCTGCTCGAACCCGAAGCGCAGGATGCGCTCCACCCCGCTGCGCGTGAAGACGGAGGTCTGCACGGCCACCTCGTTCTCCCGCCCCTGGTGCACGCGGCCGCCCGCGCCGGAATATTCGCCCTCGGTGTTTTCGCGGATGCAGAGAATATCGAACGCCTCGGATTTCAACGGCCCCTCGACCCCCGGCAACAGGCGGTGCGGACGGATATTGGCGTACTGGTCGAAAGCCTTCCGTATCGGGAGGAGAAGTCCGTGCAGCGAGACCGCGTCGGGCACCGTTTCGGGCCAGCCGACTGCCCCCAGGAATATCGCGTCGAAGGCGCGCAGCGTCTCGATTCCGTCCTGCGGCATCATCGCGCCCGTCTCGTGGTAATAGGCGCAGGACCACGGGAACGTCTCGGTGCGCAGCGTGAAATTCTCCAGCTCGGCGACCACGTACATCACCTTCATGGCGGCTTCGGTAACGTCGACGCCGATCCCGTCACCGGGGATCAGGGCAATATGGTGATCGCTCATGGAAATTCCTTCGTGTCGGTCATTCAGATCGTCGCCAGCACGGATTTCGTGCGGCGGTTGGCGTGGTAGGCTTCGCGCCCAAGGTCCTTGCCCAGCCCGCTGGCCTTCCACCCGCCGGTGGGCAGGATGTGATCGCGCGAGCGGCCGTAGCGGTTGATCCAGACCGTTCCCGCCTCGATCCGGCGCGACACGCGCAGTGCGCGGCCGAGGTCGCGGGTGAAGATGCCGGCGCACAGCCCGTAGGTCGGATGCGCGGCCATGGCGATGGCGTCGTCCTCGGTCTCGAAGGTTTGGAAGGTGGCGACCGGCCCGAAGATCTCCTCGGTGACGGCAGGGTTGTCGGGCGACGGCCCTGTCAGAAGCGTGGGCCGGTAATAGCTGCCCTCGCGGTCAAACCGCGCAGCCCCGCACAGCGCCTCGGCGCCCTGCTCGCACGCCGCGCGCACAAGGCTGTCGATCCGGTCGAGCTGCGCCTCGGAAATGATCGGGCAAAAGCCGGAACGCTCGGCCCAGGTGGCCGCGGGCTCGTGCCGGTTGAACCTTTCGGTCAGGCGCTGCGCCAATGCGTCGGCAATACCGCGGGCCACGATCATGCGCGACCCGGCCACGCAGAACTGCCCGGCATTCGGCAGGATGCCCTTTTCCAGGCAGTCAACGGCGAGGTCGAGATCGGCATCCTCGAAAACCACCATCGGGCTCTTGCCGCCAAGCTCCAGCGTCATCGGCTTTATTCCGCAACGGGCGACGTTTTCCATGATCGCGGCACCTGCGCGGGTCGAGCCGGTAAAGGATATCTTGTCGATGCCGGGGTGCCCGGTGATCGCCGCGCCGGTTTGCGGACCATCTCCCAGAACCACGTTGACCAGCCCCTCCGGCAGACCCGCCCGCACCGAGAGCTCGGCCATGTAAAGGGCCGACCACGGCGTCATCTCGGACGGTTTCAGCACCACCGCGTTGCCGGCGGCCAGGGCGGGCCCCAGTTTCCAACCGGCCATCGAGATCGGAAAGTTCCAGGGCGTGATGGCACCCACTACGCCATGCGGCTCCGAGGTGATCATGCCCAGGTGGCCCTCTGCGGTGGGCGCCAGCGCGTCGCATTCCTTGTCGGCGAATTCCGCGAAGAAGCGGATCTGCTCGGCCGTGACCGGGATATCGCCCGCCACCACGTCGGCCACGGGGCGCGACGAACAGACCGCTTCCAGCCGGGCGAGCGCCGGGGCCTCCTGCTCGATCAGGTCGGCCCAGCGTAGCAGTGCCCGCAACCTGTCGCGCGGGGCCGCACGGCCCCATCCGGATGTGCGCAAGGCGGTCCGCGCGGCCTCGACCGCACGGTCGACGATCGACACATCGGCCCGGGGCACCGCCCCCAGGACGGCACCGTTCGAAGGGGTCGTCACGTCAATCTCTTCGCGAGCGGGCACGTATTTTCCGCCGATGTGATGCCCGCGCGGCAACGTCACCACCGCAGGATCGAAGGCAAGTGTCATGGGAACCTCTTGTCAGTTGCCCGCAGTCTGGCGCGAACGGCCTGATACCATTTGCCGAAAGCGCTCGACTGGCGGCATTTTTCGCTGCCAGCGCCGGCGTCGGGCGCAGAAGATTGTGTCGCTCACTCGCGCGCTTCGACGCCCGCCGCGAGCAGGCCAAGTGGCGCCGGGCGCACCGGCGGTTGCGCCCGCAGGCGCCCGACACCGGCAAGATCACACCCAGAACGGGCCGCGATAACCTCGGCCCCCGCGATCTGGCAGTACCGACCCTGGCAGCGCCCCATCCCGACCCGGCTGAGGGATTTGGCGCGGTTCGCCTCCGGTCCCGACAGGGCCAGGCTCCGGCGCAGCTCGCCCGCGGTGATGCCTTCACAGCGGCAAAGCACCGCCTCATCGGGCAAGGCCCGGACCATATCCGAGGGCCAGGGAAACGCATGGGCAACGGCGCTGGCGAAACGGCCCATGCGCCGCATCCGGCGCAGATCGCGGGCATGGCCGCCCGCATCCGTGCGATAGCCGAGATCGGCAAGGCAGGCCCGCGCGGCCAGGCGCCCGGCAATTTCTGCCCCATCGGCGCCCAGCAGGGCCATCCCGTCCCCCGCCAGGTAAAGCCCGTCATGGGCCCGCCCCGCCGCGTCCGTTCGGGGCAGCCACTGGGCCCAGGCTTCCGACCATGCGAACTCTGCGCCCGCCAATTCGGCCAGCGCGGTTTCGGCCCGCAGATGCCACCCGAGCGCCACCGTATCGCAGGTCGTCCGGTGCCCCCGGCCCCGCGCGTCCTTCCAGGTGACGGCGCCGGGGCTGCCGCCGTCTCCCTCGATCCCGGTCAGGGTGACGCCGGCCGAATACAGCCTGCCCAGGCCGGCCCGCAGGCGCAGACCGCGCAGCGTGACCCGAGGGCGGGACAGCGCCATGCCGATCCCGCCCCGGACCTGCGTGCGCCAGGGCGCGGTATCCAGCACCGCCGCAACCGTGGCCCCCGCGGCGATCAGCTGGGATGCCACGAGCGTCAGAAGCGGCCCGGAGCCTGCAAGAACAATGCGACGGCCAAGCGCGACCCCCTGCGACTTGAGCGCAATCTGCGCGGCACCGAGCGTGTAGACACCCGACATCTGCCAGCCCGGCACGGGCGCCAGCCGATCCGTCGCCCCGGTCGCGATGATCAGGCGATCATGGGCCATCGAATACACGCCCTCGGGGCCCAGCACCTGCGCGGCCCCGTCCCGCAGGCCCAGAACGCTGCACCGGGGGTGATAGTCGATCAGCCGGTTCCGCACGAGGTCATCGAAGGTCTCATGCAACCGAGTGGCTTTCCCGGCCTCGGACCCGTAAAGCGTGCGGGGCGGCCGCTGGAAGCCTTCGGGCGGTCGACGATATATCTGCCCGCCCGCGCGCGCGCCCTCGTCCACGACAACCGGGCGCAGACCGGCGGCGACGAGTGTTTCCGCCGCGCGACCCCCCGCAGGGCCCGCCCCCACGATCAGAACGCGCGTCATGGCCGCGGCCCGGGCCAGCCGTCGGGTGGGGCCGCGCGCAGGCGCATCCCCTCCTGCAGCAAGGTCGAACAGGCGCGCAGACGCGGGCCGCCCTCCTGCCAGAGCCAGCAATCCTGGCACGCGCCCATCAGGCAGAACCCCGCACGCCGTTCCGGCCCGAACTCCGCCTCGCGCAGATAGGGCGACGCCGCCAGGATGGCGGTCAACACCGTGTCTCCTTCGAGGCCGGTCAGGGCGCGCCCTTCGAAGGTGAAGGCCAGCGCGGGACGTTCCGTTTCGGCCAGTCTCTGCAGGCGACCTGGTTCCGTGGTGCCGGTCTGGCTCATTCCGCGGCCTCGGCGGTGGCCTGCGCGTGCGGGATATCGGGAAACCGCGCGCAGGTCTCGTCGAAGGCGGCAGCGACCCCTTCGGCGCCCGATCGCGCCTCCATCCGACGGAAAATCTCCGTCTTGACGAAAAAGCGCCAATGCACGGGCAGCGCCATCAGGATATCGGTCAGGCGCGCATAGGCCGCGGGGGTCCATTGCGCCTCGAACGCTTCGCGCTCGGGGCCGAAATGGAAATGTCCCTCATGCGCACGCGACGCGGCGCGCAGCTTGGCGGTCGCCTCTTCGTCCACCTCTCCGGCTCCCAGCACCACGCCATACTCGGTCCGTGCCGCCTTTTCGGATACGTGCCCGCGCTGCACGTCCAGCGCGACGCGCCAGGTCTCGCGTTCCATCGGATCGCCGCGCCCGCCTCCGCCGGCCGACCGCAGCGACAGCACGTCACCCGGTTGCAATATGGCGGTGTCGGCGCTTCCCATCCGGCGGGCCTCGGGCGTGCCGGGATTGACCACCATCTCGGCCAGCCCCGCCGCGCGCCCGCCCAGGACACCCCAGGGGCGAAAGCGCGAGCGGTCGCGGTTGCGCGCCGTGATGCGCGTGTCGGGTGCGAAAACGCGGAACGCCATTTCCGTGGCCAGCCCCCCGCGCCAGCGCCCGGCGCCGCCGGTGTCACGGGCAAGCCCGTACTTCACGAACTCCACCGGCACCTCGGTTTCGGTGATCTCGATCGGCGTGTTGCGCAGATAGGCCGCATCGGCGCCCGACCCGTTGGTGCCGTCGCGGTCCGGCATCCCGCCGCCACCGCCAACCACAGGGTTCACCGCGGCGATGATCTTCTGCCCGCTGCGCTCGTCATGGGTCATGACATTGACGATACAATTGTTGCCCGCGGGCGCGGCGGGCATCCGTTCGGGCACCGCTTGGCTGAACGCGCCGAAAATGACCGAACGCAGGCGCGCACAGGTCAGCGACCGCATCCCCACAGCCGCGGGCGCGACCGGGTTCAGCACGGTCCCCTCCGGCGCGATACAGGTGAAGGGTCGCGTCAGCCCGGTGTTCAGCAACAGACGCGGGTTGAGCGTGTAGAGCACGTAGTAGACCCCCACCATCAGGATGGTGTGACGCGGATCACCGCCCGATGGCACGTTGAGCGACGACCCAAGCTGAGGGTCGGACCCGGTGAAATCGAGCTCGGCACTGTCACCGCGGATGCGCAGGGTCAGGTTGAGCCGGCAGGGATTGGCGAAATCGCTGTCCTCGTCCGCGTAATCGGCAAAGCAGTAGTCGCCATCGGGTATGGCCCGCAGAATCTCGCGCGCCTGGGCTTCCGCCTGGTCCTTGAGCGCGGCCACGCCCGACAGGAAATTCTGCCGTCCGAAGCGCGCCAGCATCGCATGCACCTTGCGTTCGCCGGTGTTGAGCGCGCCCACCAGCGCCTTGATATCCCCGATGTTGAGGCCGGGCTTGCGGACATTCGTTTCCATGATCCGCAGGATCTGCTCGTCGAAGACCCCTTCGTTCACCAGTTTCATCGGCGGAAACCGGACGCCTTCCTGGTGAATCTCGGTGAGCGAGCGCGACAGCGACGCAGGCACCGCGCCGCCCATGTCGGTGTTGTGAATATGCCCGCCTGTCCAGGCCACAATCTCGCCCTCGTGAAAGACGGGCTTCCAAAGATGCGTGTCCGGCGCGTGGGTGGCGACGTGCCCGGAATAGGGGTCATTGGTAAAGGCCACGTCGCCGGGGCGGTAGTCGTCGATCATGTCGATGGCCCGCCCGTAGGTCAGGCCGGGATACCACGTGGCGCCAAGGTCCATCGGCACGGCAAAGGTATCGCCGGCGCGGTCCATGTTCATGACGGTGAAATCCTGGGTTTCCTTGACGAAGGCGGAATGCGCCGTGCGATGCAGCGTATAGGCCATGTTCTCGGCCGCCGCGCGGGCGTGGTTGGCCAGAACCTGAAGGGTCATCTTGTCGGACAAGGGATCACTCCGCGAATTCGAGGTGGATGTTTAGATGCCGGTCGACATGCGCGGTGGCGCCGTCGGGAATGGCCAGTGTGGTGTCTTCCTGGCAGACCACGGCCGGACCGTTGAATTCCGCCCCGGGCATGAGATCGGCCCGCTGGAACAGGGGGATGTCCCGGGCCTCGTGCAGGTGGACCGGCACGTGACGCGCAGGGGTGGCCCGTGACGCGCCGACAGCGACCTCTTCCGCCATGTCCGGCTTGGGCGTGATGCCGATCGCCGAAAGCCGGAGGTTGACGATCTCGATGGCGCCGCTCCTGTCCTCGAAATCGTAGATCTGGCGGTGCGTCTCGTGAAAGGCCGCGGCGATCCGGCCCGGATCGGTCAGCCAGCCGGGCTCCAACGGGGTTTCGATCTCGTAGCTTTGCCCGGCATAGCGCATGTCTGCCGAAAGGCGGATCTGCGCCGGGCCGTCGTGGCCCTGGGCCGCGAGCCATGCCTGCCCCTCGGTCCGCAGCGCGTCGAACGCGGCGCCCAGTTGCGGCACGGCGCCGGCATCCAACGCGGTGAAGACGGTTTGCAGAAAATCCCCCCGCATGTCCGCCACCAGCCCGCCCAGCGCGGACACCACGCCCGGCCGGCGAGGCGCCAGCACGCGCGACATCCCCAGTTCGCGCGCCAGGAACGCGCCCAGCATCGGCCCGCCGCCGCCAAAGGGCATCAGCGTGAAGTCCCGCAGGTCGACCCCGGCGCGCGAGCCCAGCTTCTCGACCTCGACGAACAGTTCCGACACCGCGATATCCAGAATGGCCTGTGCCGTCTCGTCCACGCTGCGGCCCGCCGGCCCTGCAAGGCGTGCGACCGCCGCGCGGGCCAGGTCGCGGTCGATGTTCAACTGGCCATAGGCCAGCTCGACCTGCCCCAGCCATCCGCAAACGGCCATCGCATCCGTCACCGTGGGTTCGGTGCCGCCGCGCCCGTAGCAGGCGGGGCCCGGAGTCGATCCGGCGGACTCCGGCCCGACCCGCAGCACGCCATGGCTGTCGACAGTGGCGATCGAGCCTCCGCCGATGGCAATGGAACTTACAGAAACCGAAGGGATATGCAGGGGAAAATCCCCGATCCGTTCATCCGTCCCGTATTGAACCTCGGCATCCACGATCAGCGCGAAATCGGCCGACGTGCCGCCGATATCCAGTGTCAGAACCCGCGACGCGCCCGATTGCCGGGCCAGCCACGCGGCGCCCATCACGCCCGAGGCGGTGCCCGAAAGCAGCATCGAGACACAGTCGCGCCGCCCTTCGAAGGCGCTCATCAGCCCGCCATTGGATTTCGTCAGCAGCGCCTTCGCAGGCACCCCGCGCCCCTCCAGCCGGGCTTCCAGCGCCGCGAGATAGCCGGCCACGCGCGGGTGCACATATCCGTTGAGGATCGCCGTCGAGCTGCGCTCGTACTCGCGAATGACCGGCCAGACCTCGGAGGAGGTGAAGACGAAGAGATCGGGCGCCTCGGCCTCGATCATGGCCTTCACCGTCGCCTCCTGCGCGCCGTTGCGCCAGCTGTGAAGGAACGACACGACGATCCCCTCGGCCCCGGCCCGGCGCGCCTGCGCCACGGCCGCCTGCACCGCCTCGGGCGCTGGCGCCAGCGGTTCGCTGCCATCCGCCCGCAACCGCGCCGGTATGCCGAAGACACGGTCGCGCGGCACCAGCGGCTCGGCCCGGTGGCAGAAGAGCGAGTACATGTCCGGCATGGCAAGCCGCGCCAGTTCGATCACGTCCTCGAAACCCTCGTTGGTGATCAGGGCCAGCCGCGCGCCCTTGCGCTGAAGGATGGTGTTGATGCCCACCGTCGTCCCGTGCACGAACCGCGTCACGCTGGCCGGGTCCAGCCCCTCGCGCTCGGCCAGAAGGTCGAGTCCGGTCAGCAACTCGGCCCCCGGATCATCCGGAGTGGTCAGAACCTTGAGCGACGCGATGCGTCCGCTGCGAGTGTCGAGCGCGCAGAAATCCATGAAGGTGCCGCCGATATCGACGCCGACCTTCCAGTCCGCCGGGGCGGGTGTGCCATCCATCTTGCCTGGTCCTTTCGGTCATTTGCCCGGAGAGGACCAGATAAGCCGCGCGCCGTCCAAGACCGATCGCGCGGCGGCGTATAAGGGGAGCTTATGCCTCTGTCAGGGGCGTGGCGTGCAACAGCTTGCGCATCGCCTCCTCGGCACGCGACAGGCTTCTGTCCCGCGCAACCAGCAACGAAACCGGCAGGCTTGGCGTGTCGTTCAACGGTCGCGTCACGATGCCGGGAAACTGCGCCCAGGGCAAAAGCGAATCGACCAGCGCCACCCCCAGCCCCGCGCGGACGAACCCTGCCGCCGAGATCGAACTGTCGATCTCGATCTGCGGCGCAAAGCTTTCGCCCCGCCTGCGCATGGCCATGTCCAACTCTTCATGCGGCCGGGTCTGGCTGCGGTACGAGATGATCGTCTCGTCCTTCAGATCGGCGTAATCGAGCGCCTCCACCCCGGCCAGCGCATGATCTTCGGGCAGCAGGCAGCAGAATTGCGTCGTTCCGATATGTTCCACCGTGATGTCGGGCGGCAGGTCGTCATCCAGCGCCAGCGCCATCGATGCATCGCCCGTCCGAAGCAGGTCGACCATCGCCGCCAGCGGCGCAACATGGGTCCGCAGCACCACCTCGGGATGATCCGCGCGAAAGGCTTTCAGGGCCCGCGGCAGCAACGACATCCCCGGCGGCGGCGAGGCCGCGATCCGGACCAGCCCGGCCCGCCCCAGCCGCAGGTCCGACGTCTTGCGCCGCAACCCTTCTAGCCCGGCAAACAAACGCTCTGCCTCGGGATAGATCTCGAACGCTTCCGGCGTGGGCCGCAAGCGGCCCTTCTCGCGGTCGAAAAGGTCGAAGCCCAGCTGCGCCTCGGTGTGGATCAGGATCTGGCTCAGCGCCGGCTGCGAAATGTTGAGCAGCCGCGCAGCACCGGTGACGGTTCCGGCCCGCATGACTGCGGTGAAGACCTCGAGTTGGCGTGCCCGCATCGTTCATACCCCATAGGTGCGACTTATAGCGTGCCACGTATCCGGTCTTTGACACAAGGGGCCGCACGGCGTCTGATTGTGGAAATTCCTTTGGCGAAAGGTCAGGACGACATGGATGCAATCGTTCTCGGTGGCGGTCTGATGGGAACGGCCTCGGCCTTTTTCCTGGCCCGTCGCGGCATCCGCGTCACCCTGATCGAACGCGGCCGGATCGGGGCCGGCGCCACCGTGGCCTCTTTCGGCAATATCCGCCGCAGCGGGCGCCACCTCGCGCAGCTTCCCCTTGCCGCCCGGTCCCTGGCGATCTGGAACCAAGCGGAGACGCTCTTGGGGCGAGACGTCGAATTCCGGCCGACCGGCCACCTGCGCCTGATCTTCGACATCGACAGCCTGAACGACATGCGCGCCTATGCCGAGGCAGCGCGGGCACAGGGCCTGAGCCTTGAAGAACTGGCCCCGGCGGAGCTGCGCACCCGGTTTCCCGGGCTTGGGCCGGACGCCATCGCCGCCTCGTTTTCGCCGCGCGACGGCTCGGCGAATCCCCGGCTTATCTCCCCCGCCTTCGCGGATGCGGCAGCGCGCGCCGGGGCGTCGGTGGTCGAGGAGGCGCCGGTCTCCGACATCCGCACCACCAATGCCGGCTTCGAGGTCGATACGGCCAAGGGCACCTTCCGGGCCGCCACCCTGCTGAATTGTGCCGGCGCGTGGGGTCGCGCCGTGGCCGCGCGCTTCGGCGAGGACGTGCCGCTGGAAACCTGGGGCCCCCAGATGGCGGTGACCGAGCCCCTGCCCCATCGCATTGCGCCCGTGGTCGGCGTCTGGTCCCGGGCGCACGGGCCCTATCTGCGCCAGGTCGAACGGGGCAACGTGGTCTTCGGCGGGGCGGTCGACCGCGTGCGCGTCGATGCCGAGCCAGGCTTCGCCAGCCCCGATCCGGCCCGCCTGCCCGCGCAGGTCGCCGCGGTTCTCAAACTGGTCCCGGCGCTGGCGAATGTGGCCGTGATCCGCCAGTGGTCGGGCTGCGAAGGCTACGTTGCCGATGCGCTGCCCGTCATGGGGGCCTCGGGCACGACACCGGGGCTGTTCCACGCTTTCGGGTTCTGCGGGCATGGATTTCAACTGGGGCCCGGCGTCGGCGCCGCCATGGCAGAGCTGATCGCGACCGGACAGTGCGAGACACCGCTCGAAGATTTCGCCATCACCCGGTTCGCGGCATGAATTCAGAACTCCGCAACCTTGCCCCATTGCCCCATGCCGAACCGGTCAAGCCTGTATTGCCGGGTCTCGGTGATCGGCGTGCGTCCCAGCACCATGTCGGCCACCAGATGCCCGACCCCGGGGCCGATGCCGAACCCATGCCCCGAGAGCCCGGCGGCCAGCACCAGACCGGGCGTTCCGATATCGGCGTCGATCACCGGCACGCCGTCGGGTGTGCTGTCGATATAGCCGGCCCACTGCGCCTGCACCGGCAGCTCGGCCAGCGCGGGCAAGAGGGTGCGGGCACGTTTCAGCGTCAGTTCGACCAGCGCCTTGCTGGGCTTGGGGTCAAGGATGCGCACACGCTCCATTGGCGTCTCGCGATCATAGTCCCAGGCCTTGCGCGTCTCGAAACCGGCGCGCCACGCCTGCGCGCCGCCGGGGCGCAGGACGCGCCAGCGTCTGGCGAACATCGGCAGGAAATGGCGCGCCCCGGCGATGGCCCGCGGCGTGGGGTCGAGATTGGCCAGCCCCGAAACCGCCAGGGTATAGGCGCCGTCCCTGCGCCGGGTGGCGGAGACCGCGGCGGTATGCATCGCATCCGGCAAGCCCTCGGCGCCCGGCGCCACGGACAGGATCGAGCTTCGTACCGAGGCCTGCGGAAAACCGATACCGTGCCGATGCATGAAACTTCCGGCCCAAGCCCCGCCGGCCATCACGGCCATTCGGGTGCGGATCGTGCCGCGCTCGGTGATCACGGCGGAGACCGCCCCGGCCTCGGTCTCGAGCCCGCGCGCGGCGCAGCCCTGCACGACAATACCGCCATTTTGCATGATGCCCTTCGCGATCAGCGGCGCGGCCCGGGACGGGTCCGCCACGCCATCGCTGGGCGACCAGACCCCGCCCTGCCAGCTTCGGCCCGTGGCCGCGCCGCGTTCCGTCGCCTCCCGCGGGGTCAGCATCCTCGTATCCACACCTTCACCGCGGGCAAAACGGCCCCAGCGCGCCCAGGTCTCGATTTCCGCGGCGTCATTGGACAGGTAAAGCAGCCCGCATCGGCGAAACCCGAGATCTTCGCCGATATCGGCGCCCATCTCTTCCCAAAGCCCGAGGCTCCGGGTCGACAGGGGCAATTCCCGAGCATCGCGGTTCTGCTGGCGGCACCAGCCCCAGTTGCGACTCGACTGTTCGGCGCCGATCCGGCCTTTCTCCAGCAGCACGACGCGCTGGCCCGCGCGGGCCAGCCAGTAGGCGGCGCTGACGCCGACGATTCCACCGCCGATGACCACGCAGTCGGCCTGTTCGGGAAGGTCGGTGTGCGTTTCGATTTCAAGCAAAGGTGCAGGCATGATTATTCCAGTTGTTTCTCGAAACCTAGCTGTAGAGTTCCGGCGGATTGTGCCGCATACGGGAAAGTGACCGGCAGATCATTGCGTATTTTCCGGGTATCATGGGCGCGCGGACCACGGCGCGTGTCGCGCCGTTTCATGCAAGGACAGGACCGATGAGCAATTCGCAGAAGCTGGACCGCATCGACGTCAGGATCCTGGCCGAGCTGCAGCGCAACGGCCGGATCACAAATGTCGAACTGGCCGATCTTGTCCACCTGTCGCCCTCGCCCTGCCTGACCCGGGTGAAGAAACTGCAGAAATCGGGCTACATCACCGGATATTCCGCGCTGATCAACGTGGCCAAGCTGGGCGAAACGCTGACCGTCTTCACCGAGTTCACGCTCAAGAACCACCGGCAGATCGATTTTGCCCGCTTCCAGGAAGCCCTTGAAAAGATTGACAACTGCGTCGAATGCCACCTGATCTCCGGCGGCTACGACTATCTGGCGAAATTCGTCACCGCGGGCATTAGCGACTACCAGGAGATCATGGAAGACCTCATCGACCGCTGCGATGTCATCGACCGCTATTTCAGCTTCGTCGTGATGAAAACCCCGTTCGTCAAGCGCCAGCTGCCCCTGACGAGGCTCTTCGCAGACACCGATTGACGCTCTGCGCCCGCGCGTCAGCGGTCCGAGAAGGCGGCCAGCAGTTCCGGATCCTGCTCCAGCCCGGCCAACCAGCCGGTATCGAGCTGCGGCACCGAGGATACAAGCAGGCGCGAATAGGCGTGGGTCGCCTCCTCGGACATCCGCGCGGCCGGCAGGGCCTCGACGACCTCCCCCTTGTACATGACCAGCACGTCATCACAGATCGCCTCGACCGTGGAAAGGTCATGGCTGATGAACATGTAGCTGAGCGAAAGCTCCTGTTGCAGTTCCTTCAGCAGGTCCAGGATCGCGGCGGCCACGACCGTATCGAGGGCCGATGTTATCTCGTCGCACAGGATCAGCTCGGGCTCGGCCGCAAGCGCGCGGGCCAGGTTCACGCGCTGTTTCTGCCCGCCCGACAGTTCCGACGGCAGGCGGTGCCTCAGCGCGGGCGGAAGATGGACCATGTTCAAAAGCTCGATCACGCGCTTCTCGCAGGCCTCGCCCCGCAGGCCCTTGTAGAACTTCAGGGGCCGCGCGATGATCGCGCCGACCGAATGTGCCGGGTTGAGCGCCGTATCGGCCAGCTGAAAGACGATCTGCGCACGGCGCAATTCCGCCTTGCTGCGCTGCGCCAGTGACGGGGCCAGCGTCTTGCCGTCCAGCAGCACCTCGCCGCGATAGGCCGGCAGGATACCGGCGACCGCCCGCGCGAGCGTCGACTTGCCGGATCCCGACTCGCCGATCACACCGAGGTTCCGGCCGCGATAAAGCTCGAAACTCACGTCGCGCATCACCTTGGCAAACGGCTCCCCGTCTTTCATCGGGCCGTAGCCCGCGCAAAGGTTCCGCACCTCAAGGATCGGCGTTTCCTTCTCGGGCTCGACCTGGGCGACGGGCTCGTGCGGAACCGGGTCGAAGGCTGCGAGCAATTCCTTGGTATAGGGGTGTTTCGGTTCTTTCAGTATCTGCTCGGTCGTGCCCTGTTCCTGGATCTCGCCATTCTTGAGCACCACGATCCGATCCGCGATCTGCGCGACCACGGCCAGGTCGTGGCTCACATAGACCCCGGAAATCCCGCCATCCGCCATCACCCGCTTGAACGCGCGCAGGACCTCGATCTGCGTCGTGACATCCAGCGCCGTCGTCGGTTCGTCGAAAATGACCAGCTCCGGATCGCCGATCAGGGCCATGGCCGCCGAGAGGCGCTGAAGCTGCCCGCCCGACACCTGGTGCGGATACCGCTCGCCGATCGTGTCGGGATCGGGCAGCGCGAGCGCCCGAAACAGCGACCTCGCGCGCTCGCGCGCCTTCTCCACCGGCATCAGGTCGTGGATTCGCGTGGCTTCCACCACCTGGTCCATGATCCTTTTCGACGGGTTGAACGCCGCCGCCGCGGATTGCGGCACATAGGACACGTCGGACCCGCGCAGCCGCGCCCTCTTGCGTTCGCTCATCCCGGTGATGTCATGTTTGCCCACGCGGATGGTGCCGCCGTTGATGGCGCAGCCCCGGCGCGTATGGCCCATGAGCGAAAGCGCGATCGTCGTCTTGCCCGACCCGGATTCACCGATCAGGGCAAGCATCTCGCCAGGCGCGATATCGAAATCGACGCCGCGGATGATCTCGACGTTGCGGCCCGAGTCGGTCACCGCGCCGATGCGCAGGTCGCGGACGGAAACGAGTGGTGTGTCTGCCATCAGTCTGCCCTGTCTCTGATCTTGGTGGGAAGGTTGTCGATGAACATGTTGACCGAGATCGTCAGCGACGCGATCGCGATGCAGGGAAAGATCACCGCCGGCGCGCCAAGGCTCAGCCCCTCGATGTTCTCCCGCACGAGCGCGCCCCAGTCCGCATAGGGCGGCTGCACGCCAAGCCCCAGGAACGACAGGCCGGAAAGGACAAGCACGATGAAGACGAAACGCAGCCCCAGATCGGCCAGCACGGGGCCCAGGATGTTGGGAAAGATCTCACGCGCGATCATGTAGGGTGTGCCCTCCCCCCGGGCGCGGGCCACGGTCACGAAATCCATCGTGTTGATGTTGACCGCAAGCGCCCGCGCGAACCGGTAGGAGCCGGGCATGTATATCGCCGCCAGAGTGAGGATAAGCACCGGGATGGAAGAGCCCACCGCCGCCACGACCACGAGGCCGAAGAGCAGCGAGGGAATGCCGTTGAACGCATCCAGCAGGCGCGACAGAAGCGTGTCGAACCAGCCGCCGATCACCGCCGCGATCATCCCCAGGATCACCCCGATCGAACAGGCCAGCGCGACCGATGCCAGGGCGATGCCCACGGTATAGCGTGCGCCCATCAGGACGCGCGAGAGTATGTCGCGACCCAGGTAATCCGTGCCCATCCAGTGGGCCGCGCTGACACCGCTGAAATAGTCCCAATCGACGATCTCGCCCACGGGATAGGGGGTGATCCAGTTGCCGATCAGCGCGACGACCGCCCAGAAGGCGATGATCGCGGCGCCGATCCGGCCGACCCAGCTAAAGGTATAGCCCATGTTGCCGGGCGTCGGCAGGCGAAGCTTGCGGGAAGAGCCGTTGGTTGTCGTCATCACTGGCGTAGCCTTGGGTTCGAGAGAATTGCGACCATGTCCGCCAGCGTGATCAGCGTCAGGTAGCTGACGCAGAAAACCATCGCGCAGGACTGGATCAGTGGGAGGTCCCGCGTCGCGACGGCATCCACCATCAACTTGGCGACACCGGGATAGTTGAAGACGGTCTCGACGATGATCACCCCGCCCACGAGGTAGGACAGCGACAGCGCCACCGCGTTGGCAATCGGGCCCAACGCGTTCGGCAGAGCGTGAACCAGAACCATCCGCTGGCGCGAGGCGCCCTTGAGCAAGGCCATCTCGACATACGGCGTCTCGATCGTCTCGATCACGGCGGCGCGGGTCATGCGGATCATCTGTGCCGACACGACGAAGCTCAGCGTGATGACCGGCATCGCGTAGGCCCGCAGCATCGCGCCGATACTGTCGACGTTGACGCCATAGCTCAGCGCCGGAAGCCAGTCGAGCCAAACGGCAAAGACCAGCACGGCCAGCGTCGCGACCATGAACTCGGGCACCGAGATGACCGAGATCGTCGCCACCGACACGGCCCGGTCGAGCCAGGAGCCGCGATACATCGCGGCGATGATCCCGAGGGTCAGGGCCACGGGCACGCAGATCGCCGTCACGATCCCGGCCAGCCGCAGGGAGTTCTGCAGGCGGCCGCCCAAAAGGTCGGCCACGTCGATCCCGTTGACGTAAGAGCGCCCCATGTCGCCCGTGGCAAGCCCCGCCATCCAGCCGAGGAACCGCTGCAGCGCCGGCTCGTCGAGGCCCATCGCCTCGCGCAGGCCGGCCACCGCCTCGGGGGTTGCCGCCTGCCCCAGCAGGATCTGGGCGACGTCACCCGGCAGCATCTCGGTGGCGAAGAAAACCGCGAAGGACACGATGATCAGCGTCAGGAACGCGATTCCCAGCCGTTTGCCGACTAGTTTCCATGTGGTGAAGGATCGGAGCATGGAACGCCTCGCGCGTCAGGAATGAATGTGGCCCGCGCATGATACCACGCGCGGGCGCTCGGCGCAGTCGCGGCCTAGGCGTCCAGCCAGACGTATTCCGCGAAGGCATAGCCCATCTGCCCGCCCAGCGGGTTCGGGCGCATCCCCTTCACTTCCTTCGCCATGCCGTCGACGTTCGAGATGTAGGTCGGGATGATCGTGCCGGCCTCGTTGGCGACCATCTCCTGCATCTCCCAGTACATGTCGGTCCGCTTGGTCTCGTCCAGCAGCCCACGGGCTTCGACCAGCATGCTGTCGAACTTCTCGGACTTGTACTGGCTCTCGTTCCAGGGGGCCTCGGAATGATACAGAAGCGAGAACAGGATGTCGGGCGTTGGTCGCGGGTTGATGTTGCCGAAATGGACCGGCGACTTCAGCCAGTAGTTGGACCAGTAGCCATCCGAGGGAACGCGCTGCACGTCGAAGGTCATGCCGATTTCCGCCCCGGCCTGCTGGACCACGGTCGCCATGTCGATCGAGGCGTTGGCGGCGTCGGACGCGATGATCGGGATCGTCTGACCCAGAAGCCCGGCCTTCTCGAACAGCGCTTTGGCCTTCTCGGGGTCATAGGCCTTGGGCTGCAACTCGCTGTTGTAATAGCGGTTCGCGGGAGAGACGGGCTGGTCGTTGCCGATCTCGGCCAGGCCGCGCAGAACGGATTTCTGGATCTGCTCCCGGCGCACGAGGTGCTTCATGCCTTCGATGAACCCGGCCTTGGCGCCCGGTTCCAGGTCCAGCCGGATGTTGAGGTTGGTATAGTTGCCCGAGGTGCTGATCATGGTCTCGACGCCGGGCTGGCCTTCCATCATCCGCAGCGACCGTGCGTTGACCGCCGCGGCAAGGTGGATGTCGCCAGACAAAAGCGCATTCACCCGCGCGTTGTTGTCCGGGATGGCGAAGTACTCGAAACTGTCCAGGTAAGGCCCGCTCTCCTTGAAGTAGTCGGGATTGCGCACCAGGATCGACCGGACCCCCGGCTCGAACTCCTCTACCTTGAACGCGCCGGTGCCGTTGCCCTTGGCGAAATCCGTGGTCCCGTCGGCCACGATCATGAAGTGATGCAGCGACAGGATCGTCGGCAGGTCGGCGTTGGGCTCGGCCAGGACGATCTTCACGTTCAGATCGTCGACAGCCGAAATCTCCGCCATCTGCGACGCGATCGAGTTGACCTTGGAACCGACATCCGGGTCCAGGTGGCGTTTCAGCGTGAACACCACGTCCGCCGCGCTGAGCGTCTTGCCGTCATGGAAGGTGACGCCGGGCCTTAGCTTGATGTTCCAGGTCTTCGCGTCATCCGACTCGACCGCCTCGGCCAGCTCCATCTCGACCTCGCCCGCTTCGTTCAGGAAGGTCAGGCGATTGTAGATCGCGCAGCAGCGCGTGTAGTCCGTCGACAGCGACGCCTTCGCGGGGTCGAGCGTATCGGCGGTCGAGGCGGACCAGCCCGCGGCCTTGAGGTGACCGCCGGTCTTGGGCGTCTCCGCCATGGCGCGGCTTGCGCTCATCAGCAGGCTGCCACCGACGCCGACGGCGACGCCTGACCCCATGAGCATTTTCAGAAGGTCGCGGCGCGACGCCCCGCGGCGGATGGCGTTCTCGACCATGGCGTCGTCGCGCCCGGTCCAGTTGGTGGGTTTCGTGTGGGTCATGTCGTGTGTTCCCTGTTGCTTTTCGGTTTCTGGTTCAGGTGAGGCCCCGCCCGGCTCTGGTGGCCGGTTCGAGGCGGGTTGCCGGGATCAGGCTCCGGCGGCGCGGTCGGCCGCATCGGCCAGTTCCGCAAGCGATCTGAAGTGGTAATCCGGCTCGGTGAAGGACTCGGGCTCGATCGAGCCGCCATAGCCTGCTTGCCCGTGACGGCGCTCGATCCAGGCATTCGTCATGCCGAGCTGGCGAGAGATGCCGATATCGTGGTACTGGCTTTGCGCCGTGTGCAGGATCTCGCCCTGCGCTCCGCCATTCGCTTCGACATGGGCAAAGACCTTCCGGAAGAACGCCGGATCGGGTTTTTCCGTGCCGGTATCGTCGGTGGTGAAGCTCGCCCAGAACGGAAAGCCCAGCTTGGCCTCGTATTTCTCGAACGCCCAGCGGCGGGCGTTGGTCATGGCGATCAGCCTGTAGCGCCCCCCAAGCCGCGCCAGCGCTTCGGCGCTGTCGGGGAACGGCGCGGCCTCGCCCACGGCCTCGACGACCCGGCTGCGCAGCTCGGGCGTGTCCGGCAGCCCGAACGCGGCCGCCATGCCGGCATAGCACCGGCCCAAGTCGTCCGGGAAAAGGCCCGCCTCCGGCTCGCGACGCGCGCCGCGGTAATGCACCAGAACCTCTTCGCGGTCGATCGCCAGGCCATTTTCTGCGGCGATCCCCTCAACAGCGCCGGTGATCGCGGCTTCGAAATCGATCAGCGTGCCGACGACGTCGAAACTCACGTAGTTGAAAGCGGTCAACGGCTTTGTCGCTGTTTTCTGGGTCATGTGAACCTTACCTTCCTTGCCATCGGGGGACTTGCGGATATGGCGCTCCCGATTTTTCGATACTCGCCGGATCGGCGTGCGGTGTGGGGTCGAAATGTGCGTGCGGGGCGGCAGAATCTTTCGTTTTGTCGGATAGCGCAGCGCGAAATGCCGCAGCGTTCACTTGCCTCAATACCCGTTGTTTTGATCGACGAGACCAGGCAGATCATGGCCTTCCCGGCTGGCGCGAATGACGGCCAGCGCATGGCCCGCGCCTTCTTCCGCGTCCGTCTGCCCGCCGATATGGGGCGTGACGATGACCCTAGGGTCGCGCCATGCCCAATGGTCTTGCGGCAGGGGTTCAGGCTCTGTCACGTCAAGCATCGCTGCCCGCAGGTGTCCGTCGTCCAGCGCGGCACGCATCGCCTCCATGTCCAGTTGCGCGCCGCGTCCGGCATGGATCAGCGCAGCACCCCGGGGCAGCATTCCGAACAGCGAGGCCGAAAGCAGCCCCCGCGTCTGCCCGGTCAGCGGCAGCAGGCAGATCAGCAGGTCGGTCCGCGCCAGGAAAGGCTCCAGTTCGTCCTGCCCGTAAACCTCGATGCCGGGAACAGGCGCGCCCGATCGGCTCCAGCCCGCAACCTCGAAGCCCAGCGATGCCATGACCTCCCCGACCGCGCGTCCGATCCGTCCCAGGCCCAAGATCCCCACGCGGCCGGCGCTGGCCCGTTGCGGCGGATGGGCCAGCCATTCGCCCTCCGCCGCTTGCGCAAGATAGCGCGGCATGTCCCGGTACAGCATCAGGCTGGCCATCAGCACCCAGTCCCGCACCATCTCGTCGACGCTGGGTGCCAGGGTCCGCACAAGGGCGACCCCCTCCGGCAGGGGCGGCATCTGGTCGACACCGGCGCCCGTGCTGATCACGGTTTTCAGGTTTGGATATCGCCCGAGATCGTCCGGCGGGTTCCAGCAGGCCAGGTGCACAATGGCTGCCGGGTCGTCCACGGCATCCTCGCCAAACACCATTGCCTCCCCGGCCTCCTCGAAAACCTGGCCCCAGACCTGCCCCCGTTCCGGTGGTCCAAGCAACAGCAGGGTCATGCGCGCAGCACCTCGCGGATCTCGGGATCTTCCAGCGTCAGGTCCAAAATCCGGCGCGTGCGCTCGACGATCTGGTCGATCTCGGCATCGGTGCAGCAAAGCGGCGGGGCAAAGCCAAGGATACCCTGCGCAAAGGCCCGCAGGATCAGCCCGTTCTCGTAGGCACGGTCGAACAGCCGGGTGCCGGCTTCCAACGCGGCGGGCAGCGGCGTCTTCTTTTCCTTGTCGGTGACAAGCTCCACCGCCGCCAGCATCCCGCGCCCGCGCACGTCGCCCACCAGCGGATGATCCGCAAGCCCGGCCAGCCCCGCCTGCAGGCGCGCGCCTTGGCGGCGCCCGTTTTCCAGCAGCCCGCCCTCGTAAAGCCTCAGCACCTCCAGCCCCACCGCCGCCGACACGGGGTGCGCCGAGTAGGTGAACCCGTGCCCGATCAGTTTCTGGCCGGCGCCCTCGGCGATCGTCTGGTAGACATGATCTCGCATCAGGACCGCCCCCATCGGCGCATAGCCCGAGGTCAGGCCCTTCGCGACGGTCATGAGGTCGGGCACGATCCCCTCCTCCTCGCTCGCGAAAAGCGGTCCGGTCCGGCCGAACGCGGTGATCACCTCGTCGGCCACGAACAGGATCCCGAGTTCCGTGCACACCTCGCGCATCGCCTTGATCCAGCCCTTGGGCGGCACCAGGACGCCGCCCGATCCCTGGATCGGCTCGACGAAGAAGGCGGCGACACGCTCGGGCCCCAGCTCTTCCGCCTTGGCCCGAAGCGCCGCTACCGAGGCGGAGATGATGGCCGCGTCGTCCGGTCCGACGGGATTGCGATAGGCATAGTGCGACGGGATCTTGTGCTGCCAGTCATAGGGAACGCCGAAACCCTCGTGAAAGACCGGCAGCGCCGTCAGCCCCGATCCCCCCGAGGTCGAGCCGTGAAACCCCTGCGCGAGCGAGATGAACTGATCCCGCTCCGGCTTGCCCTGCGCGTGCCAGTAATAGCGGATGAAGCGGATCGCGCTGTCCACCGCGTCTGACCCGCCAAGGCTGAAATAGACGTGCTCCAGGTCGCCCGGCGCACGTTCGGCCAGCTCCGCGGCCAGCCGGATCGGCGCCTCGGCACCCAGGTCGAAATACCCGGTGGCGTAGGGCAACTCGCGCATCTGCTGCGCGGCGGCTTCGACCACGGTCTCCTGGCCATAGCCCGCGTTGACGCACCAGAGCCCGGCGAACCCGTCGATCAGCTCGTGGCCCTCGCTGTCCGTCACGCGCGCCCCTTGGGCCGAGCGCAGCACGCGCACGCCGCGTGCCTCGTGGCCGCGGAACGAAGACAGCGGGTGCACGAGGTGCCGACGGTCGAGTTCGACAAGGGAATTTGCCAGCATTTTCATCTCCGATTATCCAAGCGCCTGGGAAACAAGCGCGTATGTCTGATAGTCCCCGTCCACCGCGGGGCCGGGCGCGCGGACCATCGCGGTCCCTCCGCCCACGTGTTCGAGCACCAGCGACTCGACGAATTCCGACAGGCCGGCAGCTTCGGGCAGGTCGATGCGAAGGAATCGGCCGGCGATCCTGCGCGCGCCCTCGGCAATCAGTGCGCGTGCCACGGCCGCATCCTCGGCCACCACGGGCCCGATCACATGCCCGCGCCCGAACTCACGCACAAGCGCAAAGCCGCCATCGGCCAGAAGCACCTGGCCCTGCACGGCGATCCGTTCCAGCAGGTCACGCCGCTCCAACCCGCTGGCGTTCCGGTCCATTTCCGCAAGACGGCCGATATCGGCCACGCTGCCGTCACGAACGGGCAGGTCCGGCGAGGTCGTGCGGGCGATCCCCTGGTGCTGCAGGATCTCGTGCGTGGCCGCGAACCCGAGCTTCTCGTAAAGCGGCAACCCTTCGCGCGTCGCCGTGAGACGCATCTCGCTCCCGGCGCCAGGCTCCATCACCGCCTCCATTAACCGCCGGCCAAGCCCCTGCCCGCGCAGCGCCGCGTCGACGATGATCATGTTGTAGAACGTGACGGCGCCGAACCGGCTGCAACAGGCGGTGCCGACCACCCGATCGCCCTGTGTGGCGACGACACCGTCCGAAACGGCCATGGCCAGCTCCCAGTCCTCTTTCCGGTGCGGCCAACCGACCTGGCGCGACAAGGTCAGCGCCGCAGCCATGTGTTCGGGACCAAACGGACGAATTTCCAGTCTTTCTTCGGGCTGGGTCTGCGCGTGTGCCTCTGACATGAACTCACTCTTGCTGATTTTTCCGAAGCCTAGGCCCCGCGGCCCGGCATGTTCCGCCTGATGCGAAATCCGTCCGGCAGTTTTCTGTTGCGCTCGCAGGGCGCCGCCGCAGGAAATGCCGCGCCTAACCAGCGCAGCGGCGGCCCAGGTTCAGAATCATCGCGTGGCAGGCGTGCAGCTCGGGCAGCGTCAGGTATTCCTCGGGCCGGTGTGCCCGAGCGATGTCGCCCGGCCCGCAGATGATCGCGGGAATGCCCGCCTGCTGAAAGAGCCCCGCCTCCGTCCCGAAGCTCACCGCACCGATGGGCGCTTTGCCCGTCAGCTCTCTCACGAGTGTGACCAGCGGGTCGTTTCCATCCAGCGCCAGTGGCGGGTAGCTGGACAGCCATTCGACGCCGACATCCGCCTTTTCGGCCGCCTCGATCACCGGCGCCAGCAGCGCCCGGGGCTCGACACCCGCGATGGCACGCGCCTCGATCTCCGCCTCGGCGCGCTCGGGAATGATGTTGAGCGCCTGGCCGCCCGTGACCGTCCCGACCTGCAGGCTGGACCATGGCGGCGCAAAGCGGGCGTCCCGTGGGCCTTCGGCCTCCAGCGCACGCGCCTGCCCCTGCGCCGCCACCAGCACCGGCAGCATCGCATGGATCGCGTTCACCCCGAGATCGGGGCGCGAAGAGTGGCCCGCCATCCCCGTCGCCCGCAGCCGAAGCGCGGCCTTGCCCTTGTGCGCCAGCACCGGCACCAGCCCCGTGGGCTCGCCCACGATACAGCCAAGTGGCGGCGCGCAAAGCTCCGGCATTGCCGCGATCATGTGCGGCACCCCCTTGCACCCGGCCTCCTCGTCATAGGACAGCGCGATATGGATCGGGATGGCCGGGTTCATCGCCGCCAGGTCAGGCGCCGCGGCCAGGACAGCGGCGACGAACCCCTTCATGTCGCACGCGCCCCGCCCGATCAGCCGATCCCCCTCACGGCGCAGGTGGAACGGATCGGCCTGCCACTCCGGCTCTCCCGCCGGCACGACATCCACATGCCCCGACAAGATGTATCCCGGCCGGTCGGCATCCCCGATCGTGGCGAAAAGGTTGGCCCGGTCGCCCTCCGGCCCCACAAGGACGCGGCAGGATATGCCGTGACCGTCCAGCCAATCCGCCACCGCGTCGATCAGGGACAGGTTTGAACGCCCCACGACCGTCTCGAAACCGACCAGCGTGCCCAGCATCTCCTCGGGTATGCGTGAGAATGTCATGATGTCGTGCCCCTTTATACTGGCGTAGGATCCTGCATGGGCCGATCCTGCCCGACAACGATAGGTGCGGGGCGTCGCATCCATGGCGTCCCGCGGCACCTTTTGCCGCCTCCCGCCCGATCAACGCGATATCCTGCGGCAAGCACGGGAAACCCGGCAATCCATTCCGTCCGGATACGGCCAGGATGAAGATATCTAGGACCCTTCGGAGACTCCCATGCCCTTCACCCCCAAGTTCATAACCTTCGACTGCCACGGCACCATGATCTTCTTCGACATGGGCCAGGCCGCGCGCGACCACTTTGAAAAGGTGCTGTCCCCCGACGCGATGGAGGTCTTCATCCGCGATTTCGCCGCCTACCGCCTGGACGAGGTGCTGGGCGCATGGAAACCCTATGCCGAGGTCGTGCACAACGCGCTCGAGCGCACCTGCAAGCGCAACGGCGTGGCGTTCGACCCGGATGTCGCCACCGAAATCTATGAGCGGGTGCCCACATGGGGGCCGCATCCCGATGTCACCGCCGGCCTCTCGAAGATCGCGGGAAAGATCCCGCTGGTTGCCCTCACCAACGCGATGAACAGCCAGATCCCGCACAACATCGCCAATCTCGGCGTGCCCATCACGCATGTCTTCACCGCCGAAGACGCCCAGGCCTACAAGCCGCGGATGCAGGCGTTCGAGTACATGTTCGACCAGTTGGGTTGCGGACCCGAAGACGTGCTGCACGTCTCTTCGAGCTTCCGCTACGACCTGATGACGGCGCATGATCTCGGCATCACCCACAAGGCGTGGGTCAATCGCGGCCACGAACCCGCGAATCCCTATTACGGCTATACCGAGATACCCGACATCTCCGGATTGCCCGCGCTGGTCGGGCTCTGATGCACGCGGAGACGGATATGAAATACACCTCCTACTGGCTCGACACCGCCCCGCGGTTCGAGGGCGGGCAGGAAGGCCCGGTCGAGGGGCGGTTTGACGTCGCCATCATCGGCGGCGGTTTCACCGGGCTCAGCGCGGCGCTGCGGCTGGCGCGCGCGGGCGTGTCGGTGGCCCTGCTCGAGGCGCAGCATGTCGGGGCCGGCGGGTCGGGTCGCAATGGCGGGCATCTCAACAATGGCCTGTCACATGGCTATGCCGCGGCCAAGGCGCATCTGGGCGCCACGCGCGCCCACGCCCTCTACAAGGCCTATGACCGGTCGATCGACATGATCGAGGAGATCATCGCCGAGGAACGCATCGCCTGCGATTTCCGCCGCTCGGGCAAGCTCAAACTCGCCTCGAAACCGGGGCATGTCGCCGGCCTGCGCGCCAATTGCGAGCTGATTGCGCGCGAGGTCGACCCCGAGGCGCGGTGGCTCGAACCGTCCGAGCTAGGTAACGAGATCGGCTCGCGCGCCTTCCACGGCGCCACGCTGCAACCCAAATCCGCGATGATGCACATGGGCCGCTATGTTGCGGGTCTGGCCCGCGCCGCCACCGGCCACGGCGCACGGATCTGGGAAGGGGCACCGGTGACGGGCCGGCGCAAGCAGAACGGTGGCTGGCGCCTCGACACTCCGCGCGGCCACCTCCAGGCCGACCGCGTCATCGCCGCGACCGACGCCTATTCCGGCGCCCATCCCGGCGCCCCGCTCAAGCCGTTCCGCAAACGCATCATCGCGGTCGGCTCCTTCATCGTCGCCACACGCCCGCTCGACGATACCGAGGTCAAGGCGACGATGCCCGGCAACCGCACCTGCGTCACCTCCCTCAACATTGGCAATTATTTCCGCCTGTCGCCCGACAACCGCCTGATCTTCGGCGGACGGGCGCGGTTCTCCGCCACCTCCGACCAGCGCTCGGACGCCAAATCGGGCGCCATCCTGCGCGCCGGCATGGCCGGGATCTTTCCGCATCTTGCCGATGTGAAGATCGACTATTGCTGGGGCGGGCTCGTTGGCATGACCAAGGACAGGCTGCCCCGCGCCGGAGAGATGGACGGCATGATCTACGGCATGGGCTATTCCGGCCACGGGGCGCAAATGTCGACCCTGGTGGGCGCATCGCTCGCCGACATCGCCATGGGGCGCGAGGACACCAATCCGCTGGCCGGGCTCGACTGGCCGACGGTGCCCGGCTATTCGGGTCGTCCCTGGTTCCTGCCATTCGTGGGCATGTGGTTTGCGCTCAAGGACCGGCTGTCGTGACCGCAGCCGCGCTCAGCCCAGCGAATGGGAGGTCAGCCCGAACATGCGCGCGCCGTCCAGCGGGCGGCGCTGGCGGCCCAGGTACATCTCGGTGACCGTGTCGTAGAGGCCCATGCCCACGGCAGACAGGAAGGCGCTGAACTTCTCGCTTTCCACCGGCGTGTCGAGGCGCACGAATTCGCCCTCGCTCCGCTTGATCAGCGGGGCGGCCAGCATCATCGCGATGTCCTCGGTCTCGGCGACAACGGGCCCCACGACCCAGCCGCGTCCGAATCGGCGGCGCAGCGCGAAGCCGCACAGGGCGCCGTCCCGCTCCACGACCATACCGTCGGAAAGGCGCAGCATCTCCCGCATGGCCCTGTCCCGCGCGGCCCCGTACGCCTGCGTATCCAGCGCCAGGATCCCGGCCGCATCGTCCGGCTCCATCCCGCGCACCGTCACGCCCGGCACCGCATCGGGCAACTGAACCCGCCGGGTCGTCCCCTGGTGTTGCCAGATCGTCGCCAGGGGCACGAAGCCCGCCTCCTTGTAAAGCCGATAGCCCTGGCGGGTGGCGCTGAGCCGCAGATCCATCTTCCGGCACTCGTTCATCACCCGCCGCAACAGCCAGCGGCCCGTGCCCATGGTCTGAAGCCGCGGCGCGGTGACCATCATGCCCAGCATGGCGAAATCCGGCTCCGCCCGGAAACACATCGCCGATCCCATGGCGCGGCCGATCTCGTCCACCGCCAGGTATCCCTCGCCCAGCGAAATGAACACGTCCAGGTCGCGCCAGCGATGCGGCCAGAAAACCCCAACCGTCAGTTCATGCAGCAGCGCCCGGTCAGCGAGGCTGATCCGGTGGGCGGTCGCGACGAACTTGTCCACGCGAAAGCTGTCGCCCGCCGTTTTGTCCGTGGGCAACGCGTCATTGTCGGGCTCGCCAAACTGTCTCACCATGTGCGCGCACATCCCTGTTCTTCCGCTGCGAAGGCACGTCAGCCCGGACCGCGCAGGGTCGGGTACAACTTCCTACACAGTATCGACCAATCGTCACGGTTTTTTCTGCGGTTTCTGGCCCGGATACCACAGCATATGCGCTTTGGTCTCCGCAAAGCTGCCGAAAGACACCCGTGTGGCCCCGGTTTTGCCGGATCGCGCCGCCGAACAGCCGCCGCCAACCATTGGCACTACGGCCGAAATTCTTCAGGAGGACGCGACGAGGTCACGCAGCCTTCGGCCAAGCGGTGCTCCGGGATCAGCCAGATCGAAGACGATCGAAAGGTGGTTCAGGCCCCGCTCGCTCCTGAGCTCGGTCGACTGCGCGTCTCGCTCAAGCAGGGCGTTCAGGGCGACGGCCTGGTGCTGGAACGGCAGGGTCTCTTCCCCACCGCGGGTGATGATCCGCAGCGAGCCGCGCCGATGCCCCGCCAGCAGGGGCGACCAGTCGCGCGCCTCTTCGTGGGTCATCTTCGCCTCGTCCTTCAGGAACGACCCCGGGATGCCGGACAGGTCGTAAATCCCGCTGACCAGCAGCATGCCACGCACCTCCGGCAGATCGACCGGCCCCGCGTCGCCCGGTGCCTCGGAGGCGAGGAGCGAGGCCAGATGCGCCCCGGCCGAATGGCCGCTCACGGTAAAGCGGGCCGGGTCGGCGCCGAGTTCGGGCGCCATCGCGACAAGGTGCCGCGCGGCACAACGGATCTGCGCGACGATCCCGGCCAGCCGGGTGCCGGGCATCAGGTCGTAGCCGACCAGCGCCGCGATCCCCCCGGCCCCGAGCACAGGCGCCGCAACGAGGGTATGCGCCTCCTTGCTGCCCGCACGCCAATAGCCGCCATGGATGAACATGTGCAGCGGCGCCCCGGGGGCCGGGTCCGGCGGAAAGACCAGGTCGAAGCTTTGCCGCGGCGTCTCGCCGTAACTCACGCTCCGCTCGACGCGCGCGGTCTCGGCGAAGGCGCGGCTGCGCGCCTCGGTCTCGGCCATGATCGCGTCGAAATCGGGGATGAAGTCCCGGTTGCGGTAGAGGTCGCGCTCCGCCATCTTCCATCCTTTCCCGCCGTCAGAACTCGACGGCGAAATACTTCGGCTCCATGAACTCGAGGATGCCGGTCACTCCGCCCTCGCGTCCCAGTCCGCTCTGTTTCGCGCCGCCGAACGGGGCTGCCGGGTCCGACATCAACCCGCGGTTGAGGCCGACCATCCCGGTCTCGATCCCGCGCCCGACGCGCATCGCCCGCATGATGTCCCGCGAATAGACATAGGCCGCAAGCCCGTACTCGGTGTCATTGGCCAGCCGGATCGCCTCTTCTTCCGTCTCGAAGCGGTAGACGGCGGCGACCGGGCCGAAGATCTCCTCATGCGCAAGCGCAGCGTCCGTCGGCACGTTCTCCAGAACCGTCGGCGGGTAGTAATAGCCGCTGCCGTCCACCGGCGCCCCGCCGGTGGTGGCCCGCGCCCCGCGCGATATGGCCTCCCTCACCAGCCGGTCGATCTTGTCCACCGCTCTCGTGGTGATCATCGGCCCGCACTGGGTTTCCGGGTCATACCCCGCGCCCAGTTTCAGCGCGGCCATGCGCCGTGTCAGCCCCTCGACGAAGGCGTCGTGGATACCCGCCTGAACGTAGAACCGGTTCGCCGCCGTACAGGCCTCGCCGCCGTTGCGCATCTTGGCCACCATCGCCCCGTCCAGCGCGGCGGACAGGTCGGCATCGTCGAAAACCACGTAGGGCGCGTTACCACCCAGTTCCATCGAACAGTTCACAACCGACTTCGCCGCCTCGGAAAGCAGGATGCGCCCGACGCCCGTGGAGCCTGTGAAGGACAGCTTCCGCACCCGCGGATCGGCCAGCATCGCCGCCGTCACCGGCCCCGGATCGGAGGTGGTCAGCACGTTCACGACACCCGGCGGCACACCGGCCTCCGCGCCGAGCCGCGCCATGGCATAGGCCGTCAGCGGGGTTTCCGAGGCGGGCTTGAGGATCACGGTGCAGCCCGCGGCCAGCGCCGGGCCGATCTTGCGCGTGGCCATCGCTGCCGGGAAGTTCCACGGCGTGACGAGGACGGCGATCCCGATCGGCTCGTGGTCGACCAGAATGTTGTGCGCACCCGATGGCGTGTGCCGGAATTCGCCGCCGATCCGCGTCGCCTCCTCGGCGTACCAGCGGAAGAACTCGGCGGCATAGGCGACCTCGCCGCGCGCATCGGCCAGCGCCTTGCCATTCTCGAGACTGATCAGCAGAGCCAGCTCCTCGGCGTGCTCGGTCATCAGCGTGAACCAGCGGCGCAGGATCTCGGAGCGCTGGCGCGGCGGGGTGCGGCGCCAGTCGGCCGCGGCGGCCTCGGCGGCATCCACCGCCCGCATCGCGTCCTCGATCCCGGCATCGGGCACCTCGGCAAGGGTGGTCCCGGTCGACGGGTCGATCACGGGGATGCCGCTTCCGGCCTCCCATTTGCCCCCGATATACAGTCCTTCGCTGTGCAGAGAGGGCTCTGCGTAGCCTGTGAACGCGGTGTCGAGTGTCATCCTGTAATCTCCCTCAATTGCTTTCGAGTTCGGCGAGCTCGCCGTGGAAGGCCGCGCCGACCAGCCGCCGCATTTCCTCTGGCGGCAGCGGGCGCGGGTTGTTCTGGATCAGCCGGGCGATGCCGCAGGACTGCTCGGCCACCCAGCCGAGCCTGTCTTCGGCCAGCCCGAGATCCCGGAGTGTGCGGGGAATGCCGATCCGTCCGAAGAGCGCCGAGATGGCCGGGATGACCTCCGCGCCAGACTGCAGGCCGATGGCCGTGGCGATCTGGTCCAGCTCCGGCCCGATTTCGGTGGCGTTCCAGGCCATGACGTAGGGAATCAGGCAGGCCACCCCCGCGCCGTGCGCGGTGTGGGTCAGGGCGCCGACCGGATACTGGATCGCGTGGGCGGCGGCCGTGCCGGCCACCCCGAAGGCGAGGCCCGCCATGGTCGCGCCCATCATGACCCTGGCCCGCGCCTCGGCGTTGCCGCCGTCCGTACAGGCCAGCTCGAGCCCCTCCCACAGCAGGCCGATGGCGGTCAGCGCGAAATGGTCCGAGGTCGCGTTCTTGCCGACGAAGACCCGCTCCTGTGCCAGCCCCGGCGTTGGTGCGCGGCGGATCGCGCTGAAGGCCTCGATTGCGTGGGTCAGCGCGTCCGCCCCGGCGATCGCGGTCAGCGTCGGCGGGCAGGTCAGCGTCAGGTCCGGATCGCAGATCGAGACGGTGGGGATGATGTGGGGCGAGGAAATACCGACCTTCAGCTGCCGGCCTGCATCCGACAGCACCGCCACCGGCGTCACCTCCGAGCCCGTGCCCGCCGTGGTCGGCACCGCGATCAGCGGCATGACCGGGCCGGGCACCATGAACTCTCCATAATAGTCCTGCGGCTTGCCGCCATGGCTCAGCAGCACCGCCACGCATTTCGCCATGTCGAGGCAGGAGCCGCCGCCGACCCCGACCACCACGTCGGGCGCGAAGTCCCGCGCCGCCTCGGTGCTGGCCACGGCAGACTCCACGGGCACGTCCGGCAAGGTCGAGCCATCCACCCGAACCGACAGCCCCGCCGCCTCGACCTGCGCGACCATGGCCCGGAAATCGGCGTCCCCGGCAAGCCGTTCGTCGGTCACCACCAGCGCCCGCTTGCCGAGTTTCGCCGCGACCTTGCCGAGGGTATCGCGCTGGCCGCTGCCGAAAATCAATTCTCGCGGGGCTCTGAGTGTGCCGAATAGGGTCATTTCGTCTCCTGTCATGGGGTCTCAGCCCTCGGCGAGGGCCTTCAGTTCGTCGTGCAGCGCGTCGGGCAGATCGATGCCGTCGCGGAGCGCTCGCGCCCGCCGGGCCCGCATCCCGTCGCCGGGTACGGCCACTGGCCGCGCAGGGTCCGCAGGCCGCGAGGCGCGCAACCGGTCGAGGTAGGCCGCCAGGCCGGCGGCGCTGCCCTCCCCCGATGCCGGGTCGATCAGGATGAGGACGTCGCCCTTGTTCGCCACCTCGGTCGCGTCGAGCGTGCCACCCACCTCCGGCGCGAAGGCCGAACCGGCCAGCGCGGCGACAAGCAGCTCCACCCCGAGACCGAGGCCATAGCCCTTCGCCTCTCCGAAAGGAGCGATGGCCCCGGACTTCGCCGCCTCTGGATCGGTGGTCCTCCGCCCCCCGGCATCGACCGCCCATTCCTCGGGGATCGGAGTGCCGGTCAGCGCGTGGTGGTGAATCTTGCCCATCGAGACCTGGCTGGTGGCGAGGTCGAGGATGTAGGGCTCGGTCCCGGTCGGGATGCTGATCGCGATCGGGTTCGTCCCCAGCATCGCATCGGTCCCGCCGAATGGATGGACCAATGCCTCGCTGGTGGTCAGCACGATGCCGATCAGGTTCCGCGCGGCGGCGGCCTCGGCGTAATAGGCCAGCATCCCCATGTGATTGGCGTTCCGGATCGCGGCCAGGGCGATTCCCTGGGTGAAGACCGCACTGGCAAGGCACTCCATCGCCTGCATCATGACGACCGGGCCGAGGCCCCTGGCCCCGTCCACCGTGAAGACGGCCGGCCGGGTTTCACGGGCCACGCCGGAAGCGACCGGATCGGCAAGGCCGGCCCGCAGCCGCGCGACGAGTCGCGGCAGCCGCTGCACACCGTGGGAGGGCAGGCCCCGCAGCTCAGCCTCGATCAGCAGGTCCGCCTGAAGATGCGCGTTGGCCGGGGTAACACCCTGCGCAAGAAGGGCATTTTCCGCCATTTTGCGTATTTTTCCCGCCGGCACCAGCAAGCACAATCTCCTAAATCAGATCGTATATGATATTGTATTTGACATACGACATCCTATCAGTGTTAAGTTCGGGCTTGTCAAGAATGCTGAACTGGGAGGAACGCATGGCAGTCACGACGGATCGCGACCAGAAAGGCGCGTTCGTGCGACCTTCGAGCATTGCCGAAAGCGTTCACGAACGAATCTACGAGCGCATCATGTCGCTGGAGATTCCCCCCGGGGCGCGAATCCCCATCGACGGGTTGGCGCGAGAGTTGAACGTGTCGCAAACTCCCGTACGGGAAGCCCTCACCCGGCTCGAGCGCGAGGGCCTGGTGCGGAAGGCGCACCTGATCGGCTACTCCGCCTCGCCCCAGCTCACGCACAAGGAGTTCGACGATCTCTACAAGTTCCGGCTGATGCTGGAACCCGAGAGCGCCCGCCAGGCCTGCCTCAAGCTGACGCCAACCACGCTCGCACGTCTCGAGGCGGCCGCGGCCGACATGGAGAAGGGCGAGCCCCCGGTGGACCGCAACAGCCGGTATTCCCGCTTCGCCCGGGCAGACGCGCATTTCCATGACGAGATCCTGCGCATCGCCGACAACAACTTCGTGCGGCAGGCGCTCAACGACCGGCACATTCACCTGCACATCTTCCGCCTGATGTTCCACAGCCGCGTCACGCAGGAGGCGCTGGAAGAACACGAACGACTGCTCGCCGCCTTCCGCGCGGGGGACGCAGACGGGGCATACGCGGCCATGCACGATCACATAGAGCGGTCCCGGGACCGGCTGGCAGCGGCCTTTGAATGAGTCTGACAATGTCCGATAACGCTGACGTTCGGACAGCATCCGGACCGCCGGTCCTTCACGCCGGGGCCCTGTCGAAGGCCTATGGCCCGATCACCGTGCTCAGCGACGTGACGCTCGACATCCGCGCAGGCGAAGTCCACGCGATCATCGGCGAGAACGGGGCCGGGAAGTCGACGCTGATGAAGCTTCTATCCGGCCACGCCGAACCGACCGGCGGCACGATGGCAATGGAGGGCACGGATGTCACGTTCGCCAACGCCGTCCAGGCCGAGGATGCGGGAATCGTTCTGGTACACCAGGAGATCCTGCTCGCACCCGATCTCACCGTGGCCCAGAACCTCTTCCTCGGTCGAGAGCTGTCACGCTTCTTCGCCGTCGACGACAGGCAGATGAACCGGCGCACCGCCGAGGTGCTGGCGCGGGTCGGTTCGACGGCGCGCCCCAAGACCGTCGTGCGCGACCTGCCCCTGGCACAGCGCCAGCTCGTCCAGATTGCCCGCGCGCTGCTCGACGACCGCAAGGTCATCATCCTCGACGAGCCGACCGCGATGCTCGCCAACGACGAGGTCGACGCGCTGCTCGGCATCGTCCGCAACCTGCGCGCACAGGGCGTGGCCGTCCTGTACATCTCGCACAGGCTGGAAGAAGTCGAGGCGCTGGCCGACCGCGTCACCGTGCTGCGCGATGGCAAGATGATCGGCACCTGGCCGGCCGAGGATCTCGATCAGCGCCAGATGGCCGAACTCATGGTGGGCCGCGAACTCTCGATGCTCTATCCCCCGAAACGCGAGGCCCCGACGACCCGGGCGGCGCTTTCCGTCGAGGAGCTCAGCGTCGACCATGGCAAGATCACCGGTTCCTTCGACGTCAGGCCCGGCGAGGTGCTGGGCATCGGCGGCATGATCGGCGCCGGCCGCACCGAACTGATCGAGGGCCTGATGGGCCTGCGCCCCGCACAGGCCCGCGCGATCCGGGTCAATGGCCAACCTGTCACGAAGCCCGATGTGCAAACCCTGATGGCGGCGGGCGTCGTCTACCTGACGGAAGACCGCAAGGGAAAGGGCCTGCTGCTGAACGAGGGGCTGGGGCCGAACCTGATCCTCCAGGCGCTCGACATGATCAATCCGGGGCTGCGCCTCGACCGGAAGAAGGAGGCCGGCGCCGTCAGGGACGCCGTGACGGAATACGACATCCGCGTCCGGTCCCTGTCGGTCGAGGCCGGGCAGCTTTCGGGCGGCAACCAGCAGAAGCTGCTGCTTGCGAAAGTGATGCAGGCTGATCCAACGGTCGTCATCATCGACGAGCCGACGCGCGGCATCGACATCGGCAACAAGAGCCAGATCTACCGCTTCATCGACGATCTCGTCCGGGCCGGGAAGGCCTGTGTCGTGATCTCGTCCGAACTGCCTGAACTCGTCGGCCTGTCCGACCGCGTGCTGGTGATGCGCGGCGGGCGCTTCGTGGCCGAGCTGACAGGCGAAGACATCACCGAGCAGAACGTCGTCTACGCCGCCGCAAGCAGCGGCCACGACACCGAGGGGAGGAAACGCGCATGAGCAGTGCCGAGATCGGAACGCTTCCGGAGAACGAGGGCTTCAAGATCCGCTGGGGCGACCTCGCCCCGTTCATTGCCCTGGGCGTGATCATCCTGCTGGGCACGATGATCAACTCCAACTTCATGTCGGCAAACAACATGCTGAACGTGATCACGCGCAGCGCGTTCATCGCGATCATCGGCGTCGGCGCCACCTTCGTCATCGCGACCGGCGGGCTGGACCTGTTGATCGGCTCAATGCTGGCCTTCGTCGTGGGCATCATGGTCATGGCGATGAACGCGCTGGTGCCCGCGCTCGGACCCTGGGCAATCCCGGTGGGCGCACTCGTGGCCTTGGTCGTGGGGTCCCTCTGCGGGTTGATGAACGGGTTGATCGTCACCGTTGGGCGAATAGAGCCCTTCATCGTGACCCTGGGCACGATGGGCATCTTCCGGGCGCTTATTACCTACATGACCGATGGCGGCTCACTCTCGATCGACCGCAGCCTGCGCAGCGCCTACCGTCCGGTCTATTTCGGCGAATTTCTCGGCGTGCCCTACCCTGTCATCATTACGCTGATCATATCGCTTCTCGGCGCCTTCATCCTCTACCGGACGAAGTACGGCCGCCGGGTCACCGCCGTCGGTTCCAACGCCGACGTCGCCCGCTTCTCGGGCGTGCATGTCGGCCGGGTGCGGACCATGGCCTTCGTGATCCAGGGCTTCTGCGTCGCGGTCGCCGCGATCTGCTACGTGCCGCGTCTCGGCGCCGCGACACCCACCACGGGCCAGCTCTGGGAGCTGCAGGTCATCACCGCCGTCGTCATCGGCGGCACACTCCTGCGCGGCGGCAAGGCCCATATCTGGGGCACCGTCGCCGGCGCACTCATTCTCGAGGTCATCGCCAACGTCATGGTCCTGTCGGACATGGTGTCGGAATACCTCGTGGCCGCGGTCCAGGGGGCGTTCATCATCATCGCCATGCTGGCTCACCGCTTCACAAGCTCCCGCTGAACGGGCCGGGGCGAAACTTACCCAACGGAGGAGGGAACAATGAAACTGAGGACGAAAGGTGCGGCACTCTTGTCAGCCGCGGTGTTTGCGGGGGCGCTGACCGGCGCAGCCGCGCAGGCCCAGGACAAGGAATTCACCATCGCGGTCTCGATCCCGGCCGCGACCCACGGCTGGACCGGCGGCGTGGTCTACCACGCCGAGGAGGCGGAGAAGCAGCTCGAAGCCGCCTATCCCAACATCGACGTGATCGTGTCGACGGCCTCCTCGGCCACGGCGCAGGTGTCCTCGCTCGAGGACCTTTCGGCCACCAACGAGCTCGACGCGCTGGTGATCCTGCCCTTTACCTCCGAAGAGCTGACCGGCCCGGTGGAACAGGTCGCCTCGAACGGCACCTTCATCACCGTCGTGGACCGCGGGCTCGCCGACCCGTCGATTCAGGATCTCTACGTCGCCGGTGACAACATCGCCGTCGGTGCGAACACCGCCAAGTGGCTCGTCGAGAAACTGGGCGGCGAAGGCGAGATCGTCGTGCTGCGCGGCATCCCGACCGTGATCGACGATGAGCGCATCAAGGGCTTCCAGGACGTCATCGACCAGTCCGACATCAAGATCCTCGACATCCAGTACGCCAACTGGAACCAGGACGAGGCGTTCACCCTGATGCAGGACTACCTCGGCAAGTACCCCCGGATCGACGCGGTCTGGGCGAACGACGACGACATGCTGCTCGGGGTGATCGAGGCCGTCGACCAGGCGGGCCGTGACGACGTGAAATACATGCTCGGCGGCAACGGCATGAAGCAGGTGATCGAGATGGTGAAGGCCGGCGACGAACGTACGCCGATCTCGACCCCCTACCCGCCGTCGATGATCGCCTCGGCGATGTACATGACCGCGGCACAGTTCGCGGGCCAGGCGCCGATGCGCGGCTCGTTCAAGCTCGACGCGCCGCTGATCACCCCCGAGAACGCGGACCAGTTCTATTTCCCGGACTCCCCGTTCTGATCATCCCGAACACCGTCCGGCCCGATTGGGGCCGGGCGGATACACCCAAGACGCCAGGAGGCACAGATGAGCGGCAAGAAAATCCTCATGCTCACCGGTGAGTTCACCGAAGAATACGAGATCTACGTCTACCAGCAGGGCATGGAGGCCGTCGGCCACACGGTCCACGTGGTCTGCCCCGACAAGAAGGCAGGCGACATGATCGCCACCTCGCTGCACGATTTCGAGGGCCACCAGACCTATACCGAAAAGCCCGGCCACAACGCCGAGATCAACAAGACCTTTTCCGAGGCCGAAGCCGAGCTCGACAGCTACGACGCGGTCTATGCGGCCGGCGGTCGCGGCCCGGAATACATCCGCACCGATCCGCGCATCCAGGCGATGGTCAAGCACTTCCACGACGCCGGGAAGCCGATCTTCACCATCTGCCACGGCGTTCAGATCCTGATGGCGGTGCCGGGGGTTCTCAAGGGCAAGACCGTCGCCGGGCTCGGCGCCTGTGCGCCCGAGGTCACGGCTGTCGGCGGAACCTATTACGATGCCGATCCCAAGGAGGCCTATGTCGACGGCACCATGGTCTCTGCCAAAGGCTGGACCGCGCTGGCCGCTTTCATGCGGGAATGCCTGAAGGTACTCGGCACGGAAATCCGCCACACCTGAAACGACCCATCCTTACCGAGACGGAGGCCGCAGCAAGCGGCCTCCGTTTTTTTATGGCTCGCCGTTGAAAGACGCAGGGCCATGTCACCCCGCGAAGAGGGCACGGCGCAGAAGGTTGAGGCCCGCCAGCAGCAAAAGGATCAGGGTCAGCCGGCGAAAGGCGGCCTGGTCGATCCGGTCGTTGATGGCAAAGCCCGCTCAGATGCCCAGCAGCGCCGGCGGCACCAGCAGAGCGGAGACCTTGAACGTCTCGGCATTGAGCACGCCCGAGGCCATGTGCGCCCCCATCAGCACCACGGCGCCCGCGCCATAGATCACGCCCTGCACCCGCAGATGCTCGGATTTCTCGGTGTCGAGCGCGGTCAGCAGCGCCACGGTGGGCGGTCCCCAGACACCCGAGATGCCGCCGAAGAACCCCGCCACCGCGCCGGCACCGTACTCCACCCGCGCCCCCGGCGGGCTGGGCAGGCGCAGCGGGCGGCCGGCCAGGGTGAGCCCGGCATACAGCGTCATCGGCACGCCGATCACCAGGAACAGCAGGCCGCTGGGGATCGAGGTGACAAGCTGGGCCGCGCAGACCATCAGCACGAACCCTGCCAGCAGGAACCGCCGGAAGCGGCGGACCGAGGCCCAGGCCGCCCCCGCCCCCTGCCGCAGCGCCTGCCAGAGATTGGTGACCAGCGTCGGCAGGATCAGCCAGCCCAGCGCTACGTCGGGCGGCACCATCATGCTGAGCCCGGAAATCAGGATCATCGGCATGGCGAACCCCACCAGCCCCTTGACGAGGCCGGCCAGCAGGGCCACCGCGCAAGCGATAACCACCAGTTCAGGCGTTAATGCGTCCATCGGCCCCTCCTAGCACTTTCCCGGCCAGGCGCACGGGCTAATTCAGGTTTGCGGCCGCGGGGCGTGCTGCACCTGCGGCATGAAGGCGCAAGATTAGAACAAAACCAGCGAGTATTCGGCATAATAGTTGCGCTGCACCTGCAAAGTGGCTAGGACGGGGCGACTTCGAGAAGGGGAACTGATTCATGGCTCATGACGGACAGGACAGCGTCACCGCGGACCCGGTCGTGCTGGACGATCTTCTGACCCTCACCGGCGCCGCCGTGGCGCCCGCCGAAACCGTGCTGGAAGCCGCGAAGGAGGCCGTGCGCGCCATGGTCGTGGTCGATGGCCGCGTCTCGTCGCGCGCCGTCGAGGCGCACCAGAGCGCGGCGCACGGGCTGGCATGGCTGGCGACCTACGTCGAAGCGCTGCGGCAGATGCAGAAATGGGCCGAGGGGCTGACGCAGGCCGGCAAGTTCGGCGAGGTCGAGCAGCTCATCCACCAGATCGCCTTCGGCGAGTACCTTCACCAGATCGCCGGCGGCATCGCCATGAACCAGGGCGAAGTCGTGCGCCTGCAGGAGATGGGCCTTGGCTGGGATGCACTCTCGGGCTTCCAGTGCAGCGAAGTGCAGACCCTGATGGCCAGCGGTAACAGCCAGGCCGCGCGCACCCGGCTCGTCGAGCTGATGCAGGAGCGCAGCGCCGAGATCACGGTGGGCGCCACCGGCCTCGATGAAGAGCTGGAGATGATCCGCGAACAGTTCCGCCGCTTCGCGCTCGACAAGGTGGAACCCCATGCCCACGACTGGCACCTCAAGGACGAACTCATCCCGATGGAGATCATCGAGGAGCTGGCCGAGATGGGTGTCTTCGGCCTGACCATTCCCGAGAACCTCGGCGGGCTGGGCCTGTCTAAGGCGTCGATGGTGGTGGTCTCGGAAGAGCTGTCGCGCGGGTATATCGGTGTGGGCTCGCTCGGCACCCGGTCGGAGATCGCGGCTGAGCTGATCCTGGCCGGCGGTACGGACGCGCAGAAGGAACACTGGCTGCCGAAGATCGCGAGCGGGGAAATCCTGCCCACCGCCGTCTTCACCGAGCCCAACACCGGCTCGGACCTCGGCAGCCTGCGCACCCGCGCGGTGAAGGACGAGAACGGCGATTACAGCGTGACCGGCAACAAGACCTGGATCACCCACGCCGCGCGCACCCACGTGATGACCCTTCTGGCGCGGACCGATCCGTCGACGACCGACTACAAGGGCCTGTCGATGTTCCTGGCCGAGAAGACGCCGGGCACCGACGAAGACCCCTTCCCCACCGAGGGCATGACCGGCGGCGAGATCGAGGTGCTGGGCTATCGCGGCATGAAGGAATACGAGCTTGGCTTCGACAACTTCAAGGTCAAGGGCGAGAACCTTCTGGGCGGCGAAGAGGGCAAGGGCTTCAAGCAGCTCATGGAAACCTTCGAGAGCGCCCGCATCCAGACCGCCGCCCGCGCCATCGGCGTGGCGCAGTCGGCGCTCGACATCGCCATGCGCTATGCCATCGACCGCAAGCAGTTCGGCAAGTCGCTGATCGAGTTTCCACGCGTGTCGGGCAAGCTGGCGATGATGGCGGTCGAGATCATGATCGCCCGGCAACTGACCTATTACAGCGCGTGGGAGAAGGATAACGGCCACCGCTGCGACCTCGAGGCCGGGATGGCCAAGCTGCTGGGTGCCCGGGTGGCGTGGGCGGCGGCCGATAACGGGCTGCAGATCCATGGCGGCAACGGCTTCGCGCTGGAATATGCGATCAGCCGGGTGCTGTGCGATGCGCGGATCCTGAACATCTTCGAGGGTGCCGCCGAGATCCAGGCGCAGGTGATCGCGCGACGGCTACTGGGGTAACCCGGCTCAGTCGAGCATCGCCGCATGGCGGGCGGCCTCATCGGCACGGCCCGCAGCTTCCAGCAGTACGATCAGGTCGCGGCGCAGATCGTCGGCCTCGGGCACGAGGTCGAGCGCGCGGGTCAGGTGCCCGATGGCGGCCTCGGTCTCTCCGGCATCGGCGGCGATCCGGCCAAGCAGCGCCATCGCCCGCCACGACACCGGGCGCAGGGCCAGCGCCTGTTCCGCCGCCGCCCGGGCACCCTCGATATCGCCGCTGTCATAGAGCATCCCGGCAAGGTTCACATGGCCGCTTGCAACGCCGGGGTCCGCTTCCAGCCGATCCTGTTGCAGGCGGATGGCGCGTCCCTGCTGACCGGTCTTGAAAAAGGCCGAGGCGGCGAGGTTGACGCTGGTGTGATTGACCGGGTCGAGCGACAGGGTGTGCTCGGCGATGCGGGCTGCCTCGACGAAACGGTTCTGGGTCACGTAAGCACGTAACAGGTGCATCCACGGCTCATGCGCGGCAATCGGGTTTTCGGCCAGCAAATCACGCAACGCGTTTGCCGCGTATCCCGCCAGATAGCCCGTGTGCTGCAGGACGGCTCCGATCTTCAATGCCAGCGCCTCCTCCTCGGGCACGGCCGC
Source organism: Roseovarius sp. (assembly GCF_965228755.1). GTDB lineage: Bacteria > Pseudomonadota > Alphaproteobacteria > Rhodobacterales > Rhodobacteraceae > Roseovarius. The sequence goes on along the minus strand of NZ_CBDDIG010000008.1, from coordinate 298,388 downwards.
ATCGGGATCGGCAAGGTAGACCTCCAGCACCTGCGCCGGCAGCTTCTCGATCGGGTCCAGCAGCCCGGTACCAGGGCGCCGCACGATGCGGTGATCGGTCATCCAGACCTCGATCACATCCTGCGTACGCCGCTCGGGCATGTGGCAGGTGGTGCAATCCTCCGTCGCGGTAATGTCGGGGTGCGGCCCCTCCGCCAGCACCATTTCGGGCAGGCCGTCGGCATCGGTTTCGTGGCAGCTCAGGCAGGCCTTTCTGTAATGCGCCGCCCGCTCCTCGGGTTTGATCTTCACATGCGGGTCGTGGCAGGTCAGGCAGCCCAGTGCACCCTCGCTGGCGGTGAAACACGTGCTCTGCTCCATCCGGTAGGGGTGGTGGTTGATGTCGAACCGTTCCCCCTGTTCGCGGTGCCCGTCGACGATGTCGAGTTGCAGGATGAAATCCCTCAGGTCCTGCCCCGGACGGAAGGAGTAATGCCCCCGGCCCAGCCGCAGCGGACCGTTCACCGCCACGGTGGGCTGCATGTGACAGCCGTAGCAGATCGAGTAGAGCCGATCGCGGTCAAGCTCGCCCGGCTGGACGATGGCGGCCCGCAGCGTTTCGATATCGGTATCGCCGGTCAGGGCATGACGCACATGCTCTGCCCCCGGTCCGTGACAGCGCTGACAGCCGATCCCCTCGGGCAGGTCCGCGGGATAGAGCGAGGCCATCCCTTCGCGCCCGCTGCCCTCCGGATAATCGGCATGGGCATTGTGGCAGCCCATGCAACGCGGGCTGACCTCGCGCAGGACACCGCCGTGATCGGCGAACTCGTATCCCGGCGCCATGGCCCATTTGCGGTCCTGCGAATACCATGCCAGCGGCAACTGGTGCAGGGCGCCGTCGGGCGTCTGGTACAGGTAGACCCGGGAATGGTTGCCCGACCCCAGAACCCAGTCGACGGCGACCGAGAACCGGTCGATCTCCGTCCCGTCCGGGGCAATCCGGTGACGGTGGAACCAGTAGGTGCCGTCGCGCCATTCCATCCTGTAATGCCGGTTCGATGGGGCGTGGAAATAGGTGCCGGGGTCGAAATCCTCGATCACCTTGTCCGCGGCGGGGCGGTAGAAACTGCGGGCCATGCCCATCTCGGCAAAGCTGTCTGCCTTGTCGGCGTGGCACTCCGCGCAGGTGGCGTCGGGCACGTAGCCGGGCGCGTCGCCATGGCTGACATCCACCCCGAAATCGGCCAGGATCGCGGCCGTGTCCGACAGGCCCTCCGCCGCGGTGGATAGCGGCGCACAAAACAGCGCCAGCAACGCGGCCGCCGGATAGGATAAGGTCCTGAACATGCTGGAAAGAGCCTAGCAGCGGGCCCATGACCCGGCAAGCGGGGTCAGGCACCGGCTGGCGGGTCGATCCCCTTCTCGCGCAGCTCCTCCAGCACCTCCTCCGACTTGCGCAACCCCTCGTGCCCCGAGGCGTCGAGCACCTCGCGAGACTTGAGGAACTGGATATCCGGGTAGGCCACCACCTCCACCCGGTTGCCCCACGGATCGAGAAAATCGAACCGCTTGTCGGAAACGAATGTGATACCCGCCTCCTCCATCCGGGCACGCAGCCCCTCTCGGTCATCCACCACGAGGCCGAAATGGCGCAGGTTGTCGGTGGTGATCTCCTCCACCTCCATCAGCGCCAGGAACTGGTCCCCCATGTCGAGAAAGGCCGCCCCTTCGCCGCGTCCGCGCAGCTCGAACGCGAACCATTGGCCGTAGAACGCGAGCGCCGCCTCGATATCGCCCACTTCGAGGGCCACATGGTTGATGCCGACGAGTTTCGGACGGGTGTCAGGCATGTCGGAATCTCCGTTCAGTGAGGCTCAAACATAGGGCGGCGGTCCTGCCTGTCCACTGTCGCGTCAGGGTGTCAGCAGCCGCCGGTAAAGCGTGTCGAGATAGGCGCTGGCGCCGTCATGCACATCCCGGCCTTCCATCAGAACCTGCAATTGCGCGTCGAAATCGGCATAATGCTGCGTCGTCGCCCAGATCGAGAAGATCAGATGCCGCGGGTCGACCGGCGCGATCCGGCCCTCGGCCACCCAACCGTCGATCATCGCGGCGGAGTCTTCCAGCAACGGCTTCAGCACAGTCTCCAGATCGGGGCCCATGCGCGGGGCGCCGTGGATGATCTCGTTGGCGAAAAGCCGGCTTTCGCGCGGATACTCGCGGCTCATCTCGAGCTTGCGATGCACGTATTGAAGCAACTCCTCCAGCGGGTCGCCATCAGGGTCGATCTCGCGCAGCGGGTCAAGCCACGTATCCATCAGCGCATTCAGCAGCGTGACGTGAATCTCCTCCTTGCCCGAGAAGTAGTACAGGATGTTCGGCTTCGACAGCCCGGCCTCCGCCGCGATCTGGTCAAGCGTCGCTCCGCGGAATCCATGTTGCGAGAACACCTCCAGCGCCGCGTCGAGAATGCGCTTGCGGTTCCGGCGCTGAATCCGGCTCGGTTTGGGGGTCGCCGCCGGCGAGCTGTCCTGCATCAGGGCTCCTTTCGTCCTCTGCCTGAATCTCTAGCATCATTGGCTTGCCGCTGGCCAGATCGGCCGGGCGCCGCACTCACGCCTTGACAGGGCAAGCCTCCTCCGCAATCGTAACTTGACCAAATGGTAAAAAAGCCATGACCGCAAGAGCCCGCCGCCGAATTTGCGCATCCGGCGCGACTCGGGCACCTTGGAGCGGTCAATAGCAAGGGGGATGATGCCATGGCGGCACCGGGCGAAAACCTGAAGATCAACGGCGACCGGCTCTGGGACAGCCTGATGGAGATGGCCAAAATCGGCCCCGGCGTGGCGGGCGGCAACAACCGCCAGACCCTGACCGACGAAGATGCCGAGGGGCGCGCCCTGTTCCAGAAATGGTGCGAGGCGGCGGGCTGTTCCATGGGGCTCGACCAGATGGGCAACATGTTCGCCCGGCGCGAGGGGACCGACCCCGACGCGCTGCCGGTCTACGTGGGCTCTCACCTCGACACCCAGCCGACGGGCGGCAAGTATGACGGCGTGCTGGGCGTGCTGGCCGGGCTGGAACTGGTCCGCACCCTGAACGACCTCAACATCAAGACGAAACACCCGATCGTAGTGACCAACTGGACCAACGAGGAAGGCACCCGCTTTGCCCCCGCCATGCTGTCCTCGGGCGTCTTCGCGGGCATGCACACGCAGGAGTTTGCCTACGAGCGCAAGGATGCCGAGGGCAAGAGCTTCGGCGACGAGCTGGAACGGATCGGCTGGAAGGGCGAGGAAAAGGTCGGCGACCGCAAGATGCACGCCTTCTTCGAGCTGCATATCGAACAGGGCCCGATCCTCGAGGCCGAGGAGAAGGATATCGGCGTCGTCACCCACGGGCAGGGCCTGTCGTGGACGCAGGTGACGATCACCGGCAAGGATGCCCATACCGGCTCGACCCCGATGCCGATGCGCAAGAACGCCGGGCTGGCGATGGCCCGCGTGCTGGAACTGGTCGAGGAGATCGCCCTGTCGCACGCGCCCGACGCGGTTGGCGCGGCGGGCCATATCGACATCTACCCCAACTCGCGCAACGTGATCCCCGGCAAGGCGGTCTTCACCGTCGATTTCCGCTCGCCCCAGCTTGACGTGATCGAGGACATGGTGGCCCGGATGAAAGAGGGCGCCAAGAAAATCTGCGCCGACATGGGCTGCGAGGTGGAGTTCGAGAAGGCCGGCGGGTTCGACCCGGTGGAATTCGACGAGGGCTGCGTCACCGCCATCCGCAACGCGGCCGAACGGCTGGGTTATTCCCACCGCAACCTCGTCTCGGGCGCCGGGCACGACGCCTGCTGGATCAACCGCGTGGCCCCCACCGCCATGGTGATGTGCCCCTGCGTCGACGGGCTGTCGCATAACGAGGCCGAGGAGATTTCCAAGGAATGGGCCACGGCGGGGACGGACGTGCTGATGCATGCCGTGGTCGAGACGGCGGAGATCGTGGAGTGAGCTTGCCCCACGCTCTCCCCGTCCCGGGCTTGACCCGGGACCTCTGGGCAGGCCTGAAGCAAGGCCCCGGATCAGGTCCGGGGCGGGATTCACGTTTCGCTAACCTTGGCGCAGCAAGGTCGGGGCGTGCCACATTTCGTCTATATCATGGCCTCGCGCCCCGCCGGTGCGCTCTATACCGGCCGGACGCACGATCTGCGAAACCGGGTGGTCGCGCATCAGGCCGGGCTCTCGGAGCATACAGCGAAATACAACATCAGAAAGCTGGTCTGGTTCGAGGAACACGAGGTTTTCGAAACGTCCCTTCGCCGCGAAAGATCGATCAAACGGTGGCGGCGCGACTGGAAACTTGCACTGGTCACCGAGCACAATCCGAACTGGCAAGACTTAACATACCTGATCCCGTCCTGAGCCGCCGCAAGGTCCCGGCTCAAGGCCGGGACGGGTGACGACAGGAGGACCCCCTATGACCACCAAAGTCATCAAGAACGGCACCGTCTGCACGGCAGACCGGACGTGGAAGGCCGACGTCCTGATCGAGGGTGAGACGATCAAGCAGATCGGCGAGGACCTCTCGGGCGACGAGTATATCGACGCCGAGGGCGCCTATGTCATCCCCGGCGGCATCGACCCGCATACGCATCTGGAAATGCCCTTCATGGGCACCACCGCCGCCGAGACCTTCGAGACGGGCACCTGGGCCGCGGCCTGTGGCGGGACCACCATGCTGGTGGATTTCTGCCTGCCGGGCGCCGACGGCTCGCTCAAGAACGCGATCAACGAGTGGCACCGCAAGTCGGGGCCGCAAATTTGCTCCGACATCGGCTACCACATCGCCGTGACCGGATGGAACGAGACCATCTTCAACGAGATGAAGGACGCCGTGGAGATGGGCGTCAACTCGTTCAAGCACTTCATGGCCTACAAGGGCGCGCTGATGATCGAGGATGACGAGATGTTCGCCTCGTTCAAGCGCTGCCGCGAGCTGGGCGCGCTGCCGATGGTGCATGCCGAGAACGGCGATATCGTCGCCGACCTGCAGCAGCAGATGCTGGAACAGGGCATCACCGGGCCCGAAGGCCACGCCTATTCGCGCCCCCCGGAAGTGGAGGGCGAGGCCGCCAACCGCGCGATCATGATCGCCGATGCCGCGGGTGTGCCGCTCTATATCGTGCACGTGAGCTGCGAGCAGGCGCATGAAGCCATCCGCCGTGCCCGGCAGAAGGGGATGCGGGTCTATGGCGAGCCGCTGATCCAGTTCCTGACACTGGACGAGAGCGAGTATTTCAACAAGGACTGGGATCACGCCGCCCGCCGCGTCATGTCGCCCCCGTTCCGTGACAAGGAGAACCAGGACGGGCTGTGGAACGGGCTTTCCGCCGGGTCGCTTCAGGTCGTGGCCACCGACCACGCCGCCTTTTCGACCGAGCAGAAGCGGATGGGCGTGAACGACTTCACCAAGATCCCCAACGGCTCGAACGGGCTGGAGGAACGGCTTTCGGTGCTCTGGACCAAGGGCGTGGAAACCGGGCGCCTGACGCCGCAGGAATTCGTGGCGGTGACCTCGACCAACGTCGCCAAGATCCTCAACATCTACCCCAAGAAGGGGGCGATCGTGGAAGGGGCCGATGCCGATATCGTGGTCTGGGATCCGAAGATTTCCAAGACGATCTCGGCGGCCAACCATCATTCGATCCTCGATTACAACGTCTTCGAGGGGTTCGAGGTCACGGCCAACGCCCGCTACACCATCTCGCGCGGCGAGGTGATCTGGGCCTGGGGCCAAAACTCGCAGCCGCAGCCCGGCCGCGGCCGTTTCGTGCCCCGCCCGGCCTTCCCCTCGGCGCATGCCGCGCTGTCGAAGTGGAAGGAGTTGACGGCGCCGAAACAGATCCACCGGGACCCGATGAACATTCCGGCGGGTATCTGAGACGAACCGGCCGTTCCCGCCAACAGGCGGGCACAGCCCATTGACAACACCGGGCCAGCATGGGCGCAATCTGCGCGGTGCAAGCGGGGGAAGACACTTGACGGGAAATTCGGTCATCAGCGCGAACGACCTCTCGCTGACCTTCGAAACGAATGACGGGCCGGTTCACGCGCTCAAGGATGTGACGCTGGACGTCCGGAAGGGCGATTTCGTGTCCTTCATCGGGCCCTCGGGCTGCGGCAAGACCACCTTCCTGCGATGCATGGCCGATCTCGAGCATCCCACCGGCGGCACCATCACCGTCAACGGCGTGAGCGCCGCCGAGGCGCGGATGGCGCGGGCCTATGGCTATGTCTTCCAGGCGGCGGGGCTCTACCCGTGGCGCACCATCGGCGGCAATATCCGCCTGCCGCTCGAGATCATGGGCTACGGCAAATCCGAGCAGGACCGGCGCGTGAAGGACGTGCTGGAACTGGTCGACCTCGCGGGGTTCGAGAAGAAATACCCCTGGCAATTGTCGGGCGGGATGCAGCAGCGCGCCTCGATCGCGCGTGCCCTGGCCTTCGATGCCGACATCCTGCTGATGGATGAGCCCTTCGGCGCGCTGGACGAGATCGTGCGCGACCACCTCAACGAACAGCTTCTGCAGCTCTGGGCCCGAACGGAAAAGACGATCTGCTTCGTCACCCACTCGATCCCCGAAGCGGTCTATCTTTCCACGCGCATCGTCGTCATGTCGCCCCGGCCGGGCCGGATCAGCGACGTGATCGAAAGCCCGCTGCCGAAAGAACGCCCGCTCGACATTCGCGACACACCGGAATTCCTCGAAGTCGCCCATCGCGTCCGCGAGGGGCTGCGCGCGGGGCACAGCTATGATGTGTAGCGCCCGCTCCTCCATTCGCGGCAGTGCCCCCGCCCCTGTGACAGGGCGGAGGACTTTCACCTTTCGCGGTCATCGGCTCTCCAGCCTGTACCGCTTTGTCAGAAAAGCACCCAATCCTTTCATCTTTCTAAAAATACTCAAAATCCGCGCTCTCGGCAGGCGGAGCAATTCGAGTATTTGTGGAAAGATGAAACACCGGGCGGAGGCAACCTGATGCGGAATGCCGTGCCCGTCCTGACCGTGGTCGCCGTGATCTTCGCCCTGTGGTACGGGGCGGCGGTCGTGCTGAACGCGCCATGGGCCTATGACAAGGCCAAGCGCGCCGACGTGACGCTGGGATTCTCGGAACTCGTGGTCGACACCTGGAGCCAGGACAAGCCCAAGCTGCCCGCGCCGCACCAGGTGGCGGTGGAAATCTGGAACACCACCGGCGAAATGATCAAGGACGGCCGCGCCTTCTCCAAGCGGTCGCTGATCTATCATGCCTGGGTCACCTTCTCCTCGACCATGCTGGGGTTCCTGCTGGGCACCGGCCTCGGCATCGCTCTGGCGGTGGGGATCGTCTACAACCGGACGATGGACATGAGCGTCATGCCCTGGGTCATCGCCAGCCAGACCATCCCGATCCTCGCCATCGCACCGATGATCATCGTGGTGCTGAACGCCATTGGCATCTCGGGGCTGCTGCCCAAGGCGATGATCTCGATGTATCTCAGCTTCTTCCCCGTCGTGGTCGGCATGGTGAAGGGCCTGCGCAGCCCCGGGCCGATGCAGCTTGACCAGATGCGCACGTGGAACGCCTCGTCGTCGCAAACCTTCTGGAAGCTGCGCCTGCCCTCGTCGATGCCCTACCTGTTCACCTCGCTCAAGATCGCCATGGCAGCGAGCCTCGTCGGCGCCATCGTGGGCGAGCTGCCCACCGGCGCGGTGGCCGGCCTCGGCGCGCGGCTGCTGACCGGCAGCTATTACGGCCAGACCATCCAGATCTGGAGCGCGCTGATCATGGCGGCGACGCTGGCGGCCGTGCTGGTGGGGCTGATCGGGCTGATGCAGCGGTTCACGCTCAAACGGATGGGGATGGCTGAATGATGTGGGTGATCGCAGGTCTCGCCGCGTGGGCACTGGGGTGGTGGCTCAACCACGTGCTGTCGCACCGGCCGCGCACCCGCTTCACCCGGCTGGCGGTGCCGGTGATCTTCGGGGTGACCGTGATCGTGGTCTGGGAATGCATCGTGCGGGGGTTCGACATCCCGACCGTGCTGCTGCCCGCGCCGACGCAGATCGCCGCGCGTTTCGCCGCCTCCACCGGCATTCTGTGGCAGGATTTCGTGCAGACCGCCATCAAGGGCGCGCTGACCGGCTATATCCTGGGCTGTGGCGCCGCCGTGCTGCTGGCCATCGCCATCGACCGCTCGCCCTTCCTCAAGCGCGGCCTGCTGCCGGTGGGCAATTTCGTGGCCGCCCTGCCCATCGTCGGCACCGCGCCGATCCTGGTGATGTGGTTCGGCTTCGACTGGCAGTCGAAAGCGGCGGTCGTCGTGGTCATGGTGTTCTTCCCGATGCTGGTGAACACCGTGCAGGGCCTGCAGGACACCGACGCGATGCAGCGGGACCTGATGCGCACCTATGCCGCAAGCTACTGGCAGACGCTGTTCAAGCTGCGCCTGCCCGCCGCCATGCCGTTCATCTTCAACGGGCTCAAGATCGCCACCACGCTGGCGCTGATCGGGGCCATCGTGGCCGAGTTCTTCGGCTCGCCGATCAAGGGCATGGGCTTTCGCATCTCGACCTCGGTCGGGCAGCTCTCGATGGATCTCGTCTGGGCCGAGATCGTGGTCGCCGCTCTGGCGGGCTCGGGCTTCTACGGCGGGGTTGCGCTGATCGAGAAGGCAATGACATTCTGGCACCCATCACAAAGGGGCCGGGCATAACCGGAAACCACAACAAGGGAGACGACAACAATGAAGAAACTTGCCACCACAATCGGCCTCGCGGCCGCGGGGCTTGTCGCCGGGATGGCGCAGGCCGCCGACGAGGTCACGATCCAGCTCAAATGGGTCACCCAGGCCCAGTTCGCGGGCTATTACGTGGCCCAGGACCAGGGCTTCTATGAAGAGGAAGACCTCGATGTCACGATCAAGCCGGGCGGCCCCGATATCGCCCCCGCGCAGGTGATCGCCGGCGGCGGTGCCGACGTGATCGTCGACTGGATGCCCTCGGCGCTGGCCAGCCGCGAGAAGGGGCTCGACCTCGTCAACATTGCCCAGCCGTTCAAGAGCTCGGGCATGATGCTGACCTGCCGCAAGGATACCGGCGTCGAAGGCCCGGAAGACTTCAAGGGCAAGACGCTGGGCGTCTGGTTCTTCGGCAACGAATACCCGTTCCTGAGCTGGATGAGCCAGCTCGGCATTCCCACCGAGGGCGGCGATGACGGGGTGACCGTGCTCAAGCAGGGCTTCAACGTCGACCCGCTGCTTCAGGGCCAGGCGGCGTGCATCTCGACCATGACCTATAACGAGTACTGGCAGGTCATCGACGCGGGCCTCACCCCCGAGGAGCTGGTCGTCTTCAAGTACGAGGACCAGGGTGTCGCCACGCTGGAAGACGGGCTCTACGTGCTGGGCGAGAACCTCGAGGATCCGGAATTCGCCGACAAGATGGTGCGCTTCGTCCGCGCCTCGATGAAGGGCTGGAAATGGGCCGAGGAGAACCCCGACGAGGCGGCAATGATCGTGCTCGACAACGATGCCACCGGCGCCCAGACCGAAGAACACCAGAAGCGGATGATGGAAGAGGTCGCCAAGCTGACCGCCGGCTCTAACGGTGCGCTCGATCCGGCCGATTTCGAGCGGACCGTCGAATCGCTGCTGTCGGGCGGCTCGGCTCCGGTGATCACCGAGCACCCGGGCGATGACGCCTGGACCCACGCCATCACCGACGAGGCGCTCAACTAAAGCGTGATTCCGCCATGACCATGACGGGCCCTGGCCGGAAACGGCTCAGGGCCCGTTTTTTGTGCGGCGCCGGCCCGTCACATTCCCGCCACAATGGCACGGATTGCGACACGCGCCATCAACTACACCATATGTTGTGTCGCAGCACTCTCACAGCCGCCTAACTCTTTTAAATGACGGCTTTATTCGAATTCTGCCTTGTGTTACCAATTGTCTCATAAAGCAAAAAACCCGCCAAAAGTGCGGGACGAGGCAGAGAAGAGCAGGTTCATGAGAGCCCGGAACAAACAGCCGGTCCGGTGGGGGCTTGTGGCGTTGGCCGCCCTCTGGATGATGGTCATAGTCCCCCTAAGCGCCGCGGCGGCCCCCTACGCCGCCTTCGTGATGGATGCCCGTTCGGGCGAAGTGCTGCATGCCCGCAACGCGGACACGCGGCTTCACCCGGCCTCCCTCACCAAGATGATGACCCTCTACATCGTGTTCGAGGCCGTCGAGAACGGCGAGATCGGGCTCGACGACCAGGTCAAGATATCCAGCCATGCCGCCAGCGAGCCGCCCAGCAAGCTGGGCCTGCGCGCCGGGCAGAACATCCGCCTGCGCTACCTGATCCGCGCGGCCGCGGTGAAGTCGGCCAATGACGCGGCCACCGCGCTCGGCGAGGCGATCGAGGGGTCCGAGGCGCGCTTCGCGGCGCGGATGAACCGCACCGCCAAGGCGCTCGGCATGACAAACACCACCTTCAAGAACGCCCACGGGCTGACCGAATCCGGGCACCAGTCGACCGCCCGCGACATGACGATCCTCGGGCGGCACCTGTTCTACGACTACCCGGAGTACTACAACCTGTTCTCGCGGATCACCGCGGATGCCGGCGTGCGCAAGGTCTACCACACCAACCGCAAGCTGCTGAGCAGCTACCGGGGCGCCGACGGCATCAAGACGGGCTATACCCGCGCCGCCGGCTTCAACCTGACCGCCAGCGCCGAGCGGGACGGCAAGCGCATCATCGCCACCGTCTACGGCGGCCGCTCGACCGCCTCGCGCAATGCCAAGGTGGCTGAACTGCTCGACCTCGGGTTCGCCCGGTCGAAGACCCGGGTGGCCGTGAACAAGCCCTCCAAGCCCCCCTACATGGGCAAGATCAATGGCGACGACACGCCGGGTGGCGTCGGCAAGGTGGTCCGCCTCGCCAGCGCCGCGGCGGTGAAAAGCAGCCTGCGGCCGGTGCTTCGCCCCGTGAAGGAACCGGTGCCCGTGCTGGTCGCCGACAAGGCGGATATCGAGAACGCGATCCTCGCGGCGCAGGAGGTGGCGCTGGACGACCCCGAGCGCAACACCGCCGAGGCCGAGGAGGCCGAACTGGTGCCTGAGGCCGATGTGCTGACAGCCGCGCTCGACGTGAACCCCGACATCACGCCGGAACTGCGCCCCGAAAGCATCGTCCTCGCCTCGCGCGAGATCGGCGCGCCCAAGGGCGACCCCGAGCAGGAGATCGTCGAGCGCGTCTCGACCTCCGGCGGGCGGCACTGGGGCATCACCGTGGGCCGCTATCCGAGCCAGTACAAGGCGCGCAAGGTATTGCTGCAGATCGCGCTGAACGAGATGTCCACGCTCGACGGCAGCCTGCGCAAGGTGCTCAAGCGCAGCAGCGGCTACGACGCCAATTTCATGGGCATGACCCGCGAGACGGCCGAACTGGCCTGCCGCCGGCTTCAGGCCAAGAAGATCACCTGTTTCATGATCGAACCGACGGGATAACCCTCCGTCGGTCGCGCCGGTCCCCCATACGAAGGGCCGGGTGACGACCACACCTCCCCTAACCGGGATGTGCACCTCCCGGACGCGGCCCCCACCGCCGCGTCCGGGAACTTTGCTTATCCCCCCGGCGTTCTATCTCTTAGCTGTATGCCGCTGGGAGGTTGCCATGCCGACACGTTTTCCGCTTTTTCTCATCTTCACCATCGCCGCATCCGGCCAGGTCGCCGCCGCCGACACGACGAGCATGTGCCTCGACCAGAGCGGCACGGAAGACACCCAGTGCCAATGCGCGACCGACACCCTGGCCGAGAAGATCGGCGAGGAAGACGCCGACATCTACAACGCGGTCGGCGTGCTCTACCTCGACGGAAAGGCCAACGGTCAGGAAGAGGAGGCCGCGTGGGACGCGGCGATCGAAACGGTCGCGGGCCAGAACGATACCGACCAGGCCGACCTGCTCGAGCGGATGAACGCCGCGCGCGAGGCGCATGACGAGGCGATCACCTCCTGCAAGTGACCCGTGGCCCTACCCCTTGTGCGACAGGATGTTGACCAGCTTCCCCGCCGGGTCGCGCAGGTAGAACCGCCGTACACCCCACGGCTCGTCGGTCAGGTCATAGGCGATATCGCACCCCATGCCCCGCGCCCTTGCATGGATGGCGTCCACATCCTCCACCTCGATCGAGATATCCGGCACCGGCGTCCCCGACCCGCCCTCCGACATGATGCTCACCTGCGTCAGCGCATTCTCGCCCGAGGCCAGCGTCGCGATCCAGCCCATGTCCATCGCCGTCTCCAGCCCCAGCAGCTCGGCATAGAACGCGCGCACCTCCGCCACCCGCTCCGTGGCGATGTTGGCGACGATCCGCTTGACGGTCATGGCCTTCCCCTACTGCTTCGGCTTGTCGTCATACTCGTCCGACAGGATGCGCCGGGCGTCGCCTTCGGGGTCGTCATACTGGTTGGTCTTCACCGTCCACACGAAAAAGGCCAGCCCCAGCCCGCCCATGATCAGCGAGATCGGAATGAGATAGGCGAGAATGGTCATGGCTACCTCAGGCGCAATGCGTTCAGGGAAACGGTAATCGACGAGACCGACATGGCCAAGGCCGCGATCAAGGGCGAGCAGAGCCCCGCCACCGCCAGTGGCACCGCGACGATGTTGTAGACCGTGGCGATGCGGAAGTTCTCCCTAATCCGCCGGGTCGCGGAAATCGCCGTGCCACAGGCCGCCGGGATGGGCGAAAGGTCACGACCCAACAGCACGATGTCGCTGGCCACCCGCGCGGCATCCAGTGCCGAGGCGGGCGATATCGACACATGCGCTGCCGCCAGCGCCGCGGTGTCGTTGAGCCCGTCGCCCACCATCAGAACCTTGCGGCCCTCTTCGGTCAACGCCCGCACCCGCGCGGCCTTGTCCGCCGGAAGCGCCTCGGCCATCCAGCGTTCGATGCCCAGCCTCTGCGCCAACGATTCGACCGCCGCGGTGGTGTCGCCCGATATCAGGTAAACCTGCTTGCCCGCCGCCTGCAGCTCCGCCACGGCTGCCTCTGCCCCGGCGCGCAGCCGGTCGGCAAAGACGAAACACACCGGCGCGGCATCGCCTCGCCGAAGGAAGGTCGCCGTCACCGCGAGCCCCTCTGCCCCGGTCCAGCTTGCCCGGCCCAGCCGCACCTCCTGCCCGTCGACCGTGGCCCGCGTGCCGTAGCCCGGCACCTCGGCTATCGCGCTCACATGCGCCGGCGCATAGCCCCCGGCCCGCGCCGCCCGCGTGATCGCCTGCGCAAGCGGGTGCGACGAGCCCTGTGCCAGCGCCAGCGCAAGCTCCACATCCGCCCGTTTCAGGTCGGCCATATTGGTCAGCTCCGGCGTCCCCTCCGTCAGCGTCCCGGTCTTGTCGAACACCACCGCGTCGACCTCGGCCAGCCGCTCCAGCGCCGTCTCGTGCTTGATCAGCATGCCGCGCCGGAACAAACGCCCGCTTGCCGCCGTGGTCACCGCCGGCACGGCCAGCCCCAGCGCACAGGGGCAGGTGATGATCAGCACCGCCGCCGCGATGTTGATCGCCGTGCGCACGTCCAATGTGTAGAGGTACCAGCCGAGGAAGGCGAAGGCCGACAGGATATGCACCCCCGGCGCGTAGAGCTTCGCCGCCTTGTCGGCCAGCGACGTATAACGCGACCGCCCCGACTCGGCGATGGCCACAAGGTCCGCCATCCGGTGCAGCGAGGTATCGCCACCCACCGCCGTCGCCCGCACCGTCAGCGGCCCGGTCAGGTTCACCTCCCCCGCCGACACGGCCTGCCCCGTGTCCGCGAACACCGGCACCGTCTCGCCCGTCAGCAGGGACCGGTCGATCTCCGACGTGCCTTCGACAATCTCGCCATCGACCGGCATCCGCCCGCCGGGGCGCACCAGCACCATGTCTCCCACGGCGAGCTCGGCCACCGCCACCGTCTGCTCGGCCCCGTCACTCAACCGCACCGCACGCGGCACCTCCAGCGCCGTCAGCTCCTCGGCCGCCGAGCGCGCAATCGCCCGCGTCCGATGATCGAGATACCGCCCCGCCAGCAAAAAGAACGTCAGCGCCACCGCCGCGTCGAAATAGGCGTGCTCCCCTGACAGCGACGTCTCCCACAGCGATGTCACCACCGCCAACAGGATCGCCAGCGTGATCGGCACGTCCATGTTGAGCTGCCAATTCTTCAGCGCAGCCCAGGCATTGGCAAAGAACGGCTGGGCCGCGAACGCAATCGTCGGAAGGGCGATCGCGGCCGAGATCCAGTGGAACATGTCCCGCGTCGCATCCTCCGCCCCCGACCAGACCGACACCGACAGCAGCATCACGTTCATCGAGGCGAATCCCGAAACCGCCAGCCGCATCAAGAGGTTGCGCCCGACCCGGTCATTGGCCGTGGCGTTCAGCGTGCCGGGGTCCAGCTCGTGTGCCTCGTAACCCAGCCCCTCGACCAGCGCCTGCATCTCCTGCGCGGTCACGTCCTCGTCGGCCGCGATGCTGGCCCGTTTCAGCGTCAGGTTCACCCGCGCCGAATGGACCCGCGGATCGGCGTTCAGCGCCTTCTCGATCTTGGTGATACAGGCCGAACAATGGATCGTCGGCAGGCTCAGCGCGATCTGCGCCTCGTCTGCCCCCGCCCGGGCGAGCGCCTCGGCGGCGGGCGCGGCCGAACAGGCCGGACAGGCCGAGGCGGAGGGGCGCATCGTGGCGGTCATGGTGCCACCCGTCCCGGCCCCCGCGCCGGGCCCTCCCCGCCAGCCGCAAGGCCCCGGGTCATGCCCGGAGCGCGTATTACCAGCATTGCCGATATTCCAGTCATCCCCGTCAGTCCTTGATCAGCACGACGCGCTGTTGAAACGGCGTGCCGTCGCCGGCAATCGCCTCCATCCGTATATTCCAGTTGCCGCCACCCAGTTCGACCGGCGCCACATAGGCGTTGCCGTCGAACCGGAATTCCGGCGTCACGTCCTGCGCCACGCTCGTGGCCCGGCCCACCGTCGCATCCAGCTTGGCCACGCGCACCGGCGCGCCGGTCTCGTCGGTGATCGACAGGGTCAGGACACCCTCGTGGTGGTGCGCCCCGATCGTCCAGCCCAGCGCCTCCTGCGCCGCCTTGCGATCGTCGAACGTCTGGCTGGCGATGTAGGAGTTCTTCACCTCCAGCCCCGGAAAGGTCCGAACCGCCGACACCGCCAGCAGGATGTTCACCCCGATGATCACGCCGAAGGCCATGACGAAGCCGATCAGCACGTGTTTCCCCGTGATCTGTCTTTCAGCCATCACTGGTTCGCCTTTCCGTTGAAGATGGTGTCCTTGTAGACCCGGTCGCCGTTGATCTCGTCCTCGACCCACAGGCGCACGTCGCTGCGCTCGGCCTGGGCCGCCTCCGATCCGGCGGGCGCGATCAGGTAGACACGCTGAAGCCGCTGGGCGTTCGCGCCCACGTCCACCGTTGTATCCTCCGTCCCTTCAAGCTCCAGCCGGATCGGCTCCTCCCCCCGCACCGAAAGGGTGAATGGCCGCGTTTCGCCATGCTTGTTGCGCAGCCGCACCTCGTAGGTATTCCGCACCGAACCGTCCGACAGCATCACGAAGGTCGGGTTGCGCACCGGCGCCACGGTCATATCGATTTCGGCCCGGATGAACAGCGCGAACAGAAGCCCCACGCCCACCAGCGACCACAGCGACGTGTAAAGGATCGTGCGCGGCCGCAGGATGTGCTTGATCACCGGCTTGGGCGGCTGACCCTCGCGCTCGCGCTGCTCGTCGGTCAGCGCCATGTAGTCGATCAGCCCGCGCGGCTTGCCGATCTTGGCCATGATGTCGTCGCAGGCGTCGATGCACAGCGCGCAGGTGATGCATTCCATCTGCTGCCCGTCGCGAATGTCGATCCCCATCGGGCAGACATTCACGCAGGCCATGCAGTCGATGCAGTCGCCCTGCGGCTCGCCCGCCTTCACCGCCTCGGAATGCTTGCGCGGCTCGCCCCGCCATTCGCGGTAGCCCACGGTCAGCGTGTCCTCGTCCATCATCGCCGCCTGGATGCGCGGCCACGGGCAGGCGTAGATACAGATCTGCTCCCGCGCGAAGCCGCCGAAGAAGAAGGTGGTGCCGGTCAGGATGGCGATGGTCGTATAGGCGATCGGATGCGCCTGAAGCGTGAACAGATCGACCAGCAGCGTCGGCGCGTCGGTGAAATAGAACACCCAGGCCCCGCCGGTCGCCACCGCGATCAGCAGCCACACCGCCCACTTGGTCAGCCGCAGCCGCACCTTGCGCCCGTCCAGCTTCTTCTGCCGATGCAGGCGCAGGCGGGCGTTGCGGTCGCCCTCGATCCAGCGTTCGACAAGGATGAAAAGGTCGGTCCACACCGTCTGCGGGCAGGCATAGCCGCACCACACCCGGCCCAGTGCCGAGGTGAACAGGAAAAGCCCCAGCCCCGCCATCACCAGCAGGCCGGCCACGAAATAGAACTCGTGCGGCCAGATCTCGATCCAGAAGAAAAAGAACCGCCGATGCGCCAGATCGACCAGGACCGCCTGGTCGGGCAGTTCCGGCCCGCGATCCCAGCGAATCCACGGGGTCAGGTAATAGATGCCCAGGGTGACGATCATGATCACCCATTTCAGGTTGCGGAACTTGCCGTAGACCCGTTTGGGAAAGATCGGCTCGCGCGCGGCATAAAGGCTGGGCGGTGCGCTCGGCTGGGAGTCTGCCAAGGGGAATCACTCCACTGGTTGTGGCGGGTTTTCCACTCTTCTCCCAGACCGGCCGGGGCCGGGCTTTGACCTGCATCAATTTCTGACTCTGAAAGTGATCAATTCCCGCCCACGGCACCCCGCCCGGCTACACCTCCGCCAGCGCCACCGCCTCCTTGCCCTGCCGCCTCAGCCACTGAACGAACGCCTTCGCCGGCGGGCGCAGGATGCCGGGGCGGGTCACGACGTGATAGCCCGTTTCGCCCGCATCCCGGAACAGGATGCGAAGGCGCCCGGTCCGCACGTCCTCCTCGACCGACGACATCGCGGTGCAGATCACCCCCTGCCCGGCCCTTGCACCTTCCAGCATCAGGTTGCCGGGCACATGGGTCAGGCTTTTCACGCACCCCTCCGTCACCCCGTGCGAGCGCAGCCAGTCCATCGATTCGTTGGTGCCCAGCTCCTGCAGCCACGGAAACCGCAAGAGGTCCGCCGGCTCAACCACGTCGCATTCCCCCACCAGCGACGGCGCTGCGGTGATGACGATATCCGCCGGCACCAGCATCTCGGCCTCCAGCCCCGGCCAGTTACCGTCGCCGAACCGCAGGCAAAGGTCGATCCCGCCCGGCGCCGGGTCACTGATCTCGGCAGTGGGATGCACCATCAGGTCGACGCCCGGATGCAGGGTCTGGAAATCCAGCAGCCGGGGCATCAGCCAGGTGCTCGCGAAAAGCTGGGTCGTGGAAATCTGCAGCGGCCGCGCTGCATCGGCCCCGGTCAGCAGCTGGACGGTGCGATGGATCGTGCCGAACCCCTCGGTCAGCGCCTCGGCCAGCTGCGCGCCCTCCGGTGTCAGTTCCAGCCGCCGGCCCGACCGGTCGACCAGCGACAGGCCCAGATGCGTCTCGAGCGTACGGATCTGCTGGCTGACGGCGGCGTGGCTCACGTTCAGCCGCTCGCCCGCCTTCGTCACCGACCGGCTTTCCGCCAGGGCAGCAAAGGCGCGCAGCGCCGAAAGGGGCGGCAGGGCGATCCAGTCAATCATGTAATCCCACCTTACATAAACCAATTTTTCCTGAGTCGCATCATGACCCGGATTACCCCATATTCCAAGGCATGCAGCAGACTAAAGAAAGGAAACGCCATGTTCCATATCTTCGCAAATACTTTCAGAACTGCCACCCGTAATGAACCCCGCGATCACTGGAGCGCCCCGTCGCACTGGATCCGCGGCGAACGCTTCGACAACCGCCGCAACGCCGAGATCGAGGCCCATCTCGCCGGCCGCCGCTTCTGATGGACACGCTCCTGTTCCACCCCGGCCTCGCCGCTCGCGAACGCCAGACCCAGCG
The DNA here is from genome assembly GCF_965228755.1 of Roseovarius sp. Taxonomy (GTDB): domain Bacteria; phylum Pseudomonadota; class Alphaproteobacteria; order Rhodobacterales; family Rhodobacteraceae; genus Roseovarius. The sequence continues at coordinate 280,302 of NZ_CBDDIG010000008.1, read as the reverse complement.
CTGGCCGTGGCGCGGGCGGCGTCGGCCGCACCGCCTTCGCTGATCCCGAATAGGGGCGCGCGCCCCGCACGCCCCGGTCTCTCCCCTGACTGGCCCGTGGCCCCGGCATCATCGCCGCGCCACGGGCTTTTTTTGACCGTACCGAAAGGCCCCTCATGGAATGGCACCTGACCCACACCGCCGACACCCCCGCCGGCACCGTCGCCTGGGGCAGCGCCGGCGACGGCCCGCCGCTGGTGCTCGCGCATGGCTGGCCGTGGTCGTCCGTCTCGTGGCACCGGATCATCCCCGCCCTCGCCCGCAGCCATACCGTCTACTGGTACGACATGCCGGGCTATGGCCGCTCCGAAAAGCGCCCCGACCAGCCCACCGGCCTCGACATACAGGGCGAGATCTTCGCCCACATGCTGACCCACTGGAACCTCGACCGTCCACGCGTGGTGGCACATGATTTCGGTGGCGCGACCACGCTGCGCGCGCATCTCCTCCACGGGGCGGAATTCGACCGCCTGGTTCTTATGAACGTGGTGGCGATGCGGCCCTGGGGGTCGGCGTTCTTCGACCATGTCGGCCGCCATGTCGACGCCTTCACCGCCCTGCCCCCGCATATCCACGAGGCCATCGTCCGCGCCTATATCGGCGGCGCGCTGGTCACGGCCCTGCCCCCCGAGGATACCGAGGCGCTGGTCGCCCCGTGGCTCGACGAGGCCGGGCGCACCAGCTTCTACCGGCAGTTCGCCCAGGCCGACGAAATCTTCACCGCCGAGGTCGAGCCGATGTTCGGTGATGTCCGCTGTCCGGTGCAAATCCTCTGGGGCGAGGCCGATCCGTGGATCCCGCTCGCCCGCGGCCGCGCCCTGCACGGGCTGATGCCCGGGGCCGGGTTCACGACCCTGCCCGGCATCGGCCACCTGCCCCAGCTCGAAGCGCCCGAGGCCGTGCTGCAAGCGCTCACCGGGTATCTCGACCCCTGAAACGGCACAGGCCCGGCCACCGGCCGGACTTCCGTTCACCTCGATCTCTGGTAAAAAGGCACCGACCGTTCCAGGAAACGCGCGAACAGGACGGAACGGCCGGTGCCAGGGCTCGCGGGCAGCACTCACTCCGCCCGCGAGTTTCTCGTCTGCGGCCTACTCGCCGCCGCCCAACTGGTGGACATAGGTCGTGACGGCGCGGATCTCGGCCTCGGAGAGGCGCTGGTTCCACGGCGGCATCACGCCGAACCGGCTGTAGGTCACGGTGTCGTGCAGGGTGTCGTAATCCCCGCCATACAGCCAGATCGCGTCGGTCAGGTTCGGCGCTCCCTGCGTCCGGTCGCCGGTGCCGTCGTCGCCGTGGCAGGCCGCACAATTGTCGACGAACACCTGCTCCCCGGCCGTGGCAGCCTCGGCATTGCGTGGCTCCTGGCCCGACAGGGCCATGACATAGTTGACCACCTGGCCGATCTCTTCCTTTTCGAGGAGCTCGCCAAAGGCGGGCATCTGCGAATACCGCGCGTCGGGGTCTTCCTCGTTGCGGATCCCGTGGGTGACGGTCGTGTGGATCTCCTCCATCGTGCCGCCCCAGAGCCATGCATCGTCCTGCAGGTTGGGATAGCCCTTGGCCCCGGCGGCGCCCGATCCGTGGCACTGCGCGCACCACGTGCGGAACACGGCGGCCCCGGCCGAGGTGGCATAGCCCTGCAACTCGTCATCGCCCTGGATCGCCGCCAGCTCGACCGAGGCCAGCTTCTCGTTGATCCCGGCATTGGCCGCCTCAGCCGCGGCAATCTCCTCGGCCACGTTGGCGCGGGTCGACCAGCCCATGTAGCCGGCGGTGGCCTCCTTGATACCGGGCCATGCCGGGTAGGCGACAGAGTACCAGATGCCCCAGATGATGGTGAGGTAGAACACCCACACCCACCAGCGCGGCAGCGGGTTGTTGAACTCGCGGATGCCGTCCCACTCGTGACCGGTGGTTTCCGGATCGTTGTCCTGGATTTGCGGTTCTTTTGCCATTGTCCTCACGCCTCCTTGGCGCTCTCCGCGCTGTCGGGCGCGGGCTTGTCTTCATGCCGGAAGGGAATGCTGGCCGTGTCGCTGTAGGTCTTCGAGGCGCCGGGCCGGAACACCCAGACAACGACCCCCATGAAGAAGAGGAACAGGAACAGAAGCATCCAGCTGTCGGCGAACTCGCGGAGCAGGGAATAGGTTTCCATGATATCCTCCCTTACCGGCTGGCCACGGGCGTGAAGGTCGAGAAGTCGACCAGCGTGCCCAGCATCTGCAGATAGGCGATCAGCGCGTCGGCCTCGGATATGCCGGCCGCCCCGTCGAAGTTGCGCACGTTGACCGTCTCGCCATAGCGCTCCATCAGCCCGTCGATGTCACCGAAAGGATCGGTCTGCGCCACGAAATCCGCCTGCGCGTTCTCGATCATCTCCTCGGTATAGGGCACGCCCACCATCGCGTTCGTAGCCAGCACGTCGCCGATATGCTCACCCTCGATCAGCCGATCCTCGAGATAGCCGTACTTGGGCATCACCGATTCCGGCACCACGGCCTGCGGGTCGCGCAGGTGGTCGACATGCCACTCGTCCGAGTACCGGCCGCCGACGCGGGCAAGGTCGGGCCCCGTCCGCTTCGAGCCCCACTGGAACGGGTGGTCATACTGGCTTTCCGCGGCAAGGCTGTAATGGCCATAGCGCTCCACCTCGTCCCGCATCGGCCGGATCATCTGGCTGTGGCACACGTAGCACCCTTCGCGGATGTAGATGTTGCGCCCGGCCATCTCGAGCGGGGTATAGGGGCGCATGCCCTCCACATCCTCGATCGTGTTCTCAAGCCAGAACAGCGGGGCGATCTGGACGATCCCGCCGATCGACACCACGATCAGCGACAGCACCGCCAGCAGCGTGACGTTCCGTTCGAGGATCTGGTGACGGTCGAGGAAGGTCTTCTTCTTCGGCCGGTCGCCGACACCCGTGGCCGAGGCCGGCATAGGGGGTTTCTTGTTGGTTTCGTTTGCCATTGTCCGGCCCTCCTTATTCAGCCGGGACCGCGGAACTTGCAGCCGCTTGGGTGGCCGGGCTCCGCCGAATGGTCATGTAAAGGTTGTAGCACATGATGATTGCGCCGCTGATGTAGAGCACCCCTCCCAGGCCACGCACCACGTACATGGGGAACTTGGCGGCCACGGTGTCGGCGAACGAGTTCACGAGGAAACCGTTGGCATCGACTTCGCGCCACATCAGGCCCTCCATGATGCCCGTCACCCACATGGCGGCGGCGTAGAGGATGATCCCGATCGTCGCGAGCCAGAAGTGCCAGCTCACCATGCTCAGGCTGTAAAGCCGCTCCTTGTTCCACAGCTTGGGCACAAGGAAGTAGAGCGCGCCGAAGGTGATCATGCCGTTCCAGCCAAGCGCGCCGGAATGCACGTGCCCGATCGTCCAGTCGGTATAGTGCGACAGCGAGTTGACGGCGCGGATCGACATCATCGGCCCCTCGAAGGTCGACATCCCGTAGAAGCCGATCGAGATCACCATCATCCGGATCACCGGGTCGGTGCGCAGCTTGTCCCACGCGCCCGACAGCGTCATCAGGCCGTTGATCATGCCACCCCAGGACGGCATCCACAGGATGACCGAGAACACCATGCCCAGCGTCGAGGCCCAGTCGGGCAGCGCGGTATAGTGCAGGTGGTGCGGGCCGGCCCAGATATAGATGAAGATCAGCGCCCAGAAGTGGACGATCGACAGCTTGTAGCTGAAGACCGGCCGCTCGGCCTGTTTCGGCACGAAATAGTACATCATGCCCAGGAAGCCGGCGGTCAGGAAGAAGCCCACGGCGTTATGACCGTACCACCACTGCGTCATCGCATCCTGCACGCCCGAGAAGACCTGCACCGATTTCGACCCGAAGATCGACACCGGGATGCTCAGGTTGTTGACGATATGCAGCATCGCCACGGTCAGGATGAACGACAGGTAGAACCAGTTCGCCACGTAGATATGCGGCTCTTTCCGCTTCATCAGCGTACCGGCGAAGACCAGCAGGTAGGCGACCCAGACGACGGTCAGCCACCAGTCGACATACCATTCCGGCTCGGCATATTCCTTGCCCTGCGTCGCGCCCAGCAGGTAGCCCACCGCGGCCAGCACGATGACAAGCTGGTAGCCCCAGAACACGAACCACGCCAGGTTACCGCCCCAAAGCCGCGCCGCGCTGGTGCGCTGGACCACGTAGAAGGACGTGCAGATCAGGGCGTTGCCGCCAAAGGCGAAGATCACCGCGCTGGTATGCAGCGGCCGCAGCCGGCCGAAGTTGAGCAATCCCTGCGACCACTCGAAGTTCAGCTGCGGAAAGGCCAGCTGAAAGGCGATGAACGTCCCCACCAGGAAACCGACGACCCCCCAGAGCGCCGTCGCGATCACGCCATAGCGGATCACCTCGTCCATGTATTCCCCGGACAGGTCCCGCCGGATCACCGGTTCGTCGGTGTTTCGCAGCACCCATATGAACAGCCCCCCGGCGGCCAGCGCCACGGTCAGCGCATTGACCAGATAGGCCAGATCGCGCGCAAAGTTCGCCGCCATCAATGCCAGAAGCACGATGACGCCAAGCGCGATCAGCTTGATGTAGTTCGCCATAACTCTACGTCCCTTCGTCCTCGTCTGCGGGGAAATGGAATCACCGCGCAGGCGCGTTGTACTGGTGCCGTAATGCTGCGCCCGCCGATTACCCGCCTTGATCTACATCAATGAAACCTGCCCCGCCGACATTCGCCCCAAACGTCCGGCCCATTTGACACGCATCAAGGCAGGGCCGCCCGGTCCGCCCTAGCATCGGATCAGGAAAGCTCTGTGAAGGAGAGGTGATATGTCCTACAACTGCCTGTTTTCCGTCCTGACGGATACCGCGCTGGTCGACGAAACCCTCGACCACGCCATCGCCATGGCGGCCGCGCATGACGCGCATCTCGACCTGCTCTGCCTCGGCGTCGACCGCAGCCAGACCGGCTATTACTACGCCGGCGCCAGCGCCGTCGTGCTGCAGGACACCATCACCCGTGCCCAGGAGGAAGCCGAGGAAATCGACGCCCGGGTGCGCCAGCGGCTTGGCCGCGAGGGCGTCCTCTGGGCCAGCGAGAAGGGCGTCTGCCAGCTTGCCGATCTCGCCCGCCACGTGGCCACCCGGGCCCGGTTCTCGGACCTTGCGATCCTGCCGCAACCCTACGGCGAAGGTCGCGGCGCCGAGCTCGAGCCGGCCACCGAATCGGTGCTCTTCGACGGTCGCACGCCGGCGCTGGTCGTGCCGCCTTCGGCCGCGCCCGTCGCCACGCCCCGGCGGATCGTCGTGGCCTGGAACGAAAGCGCCGAGGCGCTGGCGGCGGTGCGCGCCGCGATGCCGCTCCTGGCGGCGGCCGAAGACGTCAACCTCGCCATCATCGATCCGCCCACCCACGGGCCGACCCGCTCGGACCCCGGCGGCATGCTGTCGCAATACCTGTCCCGCCACGGCGTGAAGGTCGAGATCGACGTGCTGTCGAAGACCCTGCCCAAGGTCTCGGACATCCTCGTCCGCCACGCCACCGACATGGATGCCGACCTGATGGTGATGGGGGCCTACGGCCATTCCCGCTTCCGCGAGGCGATCTTCGGCGGCGCCACCCGCTCGATGCTGGAAGAGGCCACGCTACCGGTGCTGATGGCCCACTGACGCAACACATCCCGCCCCAATCCCCGGGGCGGGCGCCACGTTCAACCCTGTTCGGATCAACCCGGTCGCGGCCCGGTTCAGGCCAGCAATCCGCCATCGCTGTCGTCGCCCGCCTCTTCCATCAGGCGGTTGAAGTCCGGCACCGTCACGTGCCGCTTGCCTTCCAGCACGATCACCCCGTCCTTGCGCAGCGCCGAGATCTGCCGGCTCACCGTCTCCAGCGTCAGCCCGAGGTAATCGGCCATCGCCTCCCGCGTCAGCGGCAGGTCGAACACCATCGGCCCCGACGTCTTGCCGACCGTCAGCGAGGCATTGCGCCGCGCGATGATCGCCAAAAGCGAGGCGATCTTCTCCCGCGCCGTCTTGCGGCCCAGCACCAGCATCCACTCCCGCGCCGCGTCCAGCTCGTCGAGCGTCATCTCCAGCAACCGCTGGGCGATGTGCGGCGTCACCGCCATCATCTCCTCGAACGGCTTCCGGCGGAAACAGCACATCACCATGTCGGTGGTCGCGACCACGTCATAAGCCGCTGTCTCGCGCCCCGGCCGCCCGACGAAATCGCTCGGCAGCAACAGGCCAACCATCTGCGTGCGCCCGTCCTCCATCGCCTGCGTCAGCGTGGCGATGCCGGTGACGACCGAGCCCACGAAATCCATCTTGTCCCCGGCCCAGATCACCGTCTGGCCGGCCTCGAAGCTGCGGTAATACTTGATCCGGTCGAGCTGCTCCAGCTCATCCGCCTCGCAGCGCGCACAGACCGCCCGATGCCTGATCGGGCAATCCCCGCACTCCCGCGGGACAGCTTTCAAGGTTTCATTCAGCATGGGTGCTCACACGCGCCAGAAGGTTGATCTGCGTCAAAGATCGTCTCGTTGACCTCCTCTAAGGGTAATTCCATGGTTACGAAATCTCAACTGGGCAGACTGGGTCTTTTTGACGCTAAGGTGCCACGCTACACAAGCTATCCCACCGCCCCCCATTTCGGGCGGGACGTGGGATCGGATCGGTTCGCAAGCTGGATCGGCGCCATCGCGCCGGGGGCGAGGATATCGCTATATGTCCATGTGCCCTTCTGCCGGCGGCTCTGCTGGTTCTGCGCCTGCCGCACGCAGGGGACGCAAACCGACAAGCCCGTCGCGGCCTATCTCGAAACCCTCAAGACCGAGCTTCGCCTGCTGGCCGAACACCTGCCCGAAGGCGTGAAACTGTCCCGCCTGCACTGGGGCGGCGGCACGCCGACGCTGCTGTCGCCTCAGATGATGGAAGACCTCGCCGGCGCCATCAGGGAGGTCGCGCCCTTCGCCGACGGCACCGAGTTCTCGGTCGAGATCGACCCGAACGAAATCGACGGCCCCCGGCTCGACGCGCTGGCCCGCGCCGGGATGACCCGCGCCTCGATCGGCGTGCAGGATTTCGACCCCGATATCCAGGCCACCATCGGCCGGATGCAAAGCTACGACATCACGCGCGACGCAGTGGATGAAATCCGCGCCCGCGGCGTCGCCAGCCTGAACGCCGATATCCTCTACGGCCTGCCGCACCAGTCGCGCGCGAAGATCACCGAAAGCGTCCAGAAACTGCTCTCGCTCAACCCCGACCGGGTGGCGCTTTACGGCTATGCCCACGTGCCGTGGATGGCCAAGCGCCAGCAGATGATCCCCTCCGACGCGCTGCCCACCCCCGCCGAACGGCTCGAGCTCTTCGACACCGCCCGCCGCCTCTTCCTGTGGGATCATTACGACGAGATCGGCATCGACCACTTCGCCACCAAGGATGACGGCCTGTCCATCGCCCGTAAAACCGGCCGCCTTCGGCGCAACTTCCAGGGCTATACCGACGACACCGCCGAGGTGCTGATCGGCGTCGGCGCCTCCTCGATCTCGCGTTTCCCGCAGGGCTATGCCCAGAACGCGCCCGCCACCGGCGCCCACACCGCGGCCATCCGCGAGGGGCGCTTCTCCACCACGCGCGGCCACGCCTTCACGCCCGAAGACCGGATGCGCGGCCGGATGATCGAACAGCTCATGTGCGAGTTCCGCATCGACGCCACTGAGATCCGAAGCCGCTTCGGCATCTCGGCCCCGGCGCTGTCGTCCCTGCTGGAACGAATCAACCGCGATTTCGACAACCTGCTCCGCGTCGGCCCCGACGGCCTGTCCATCCCGCCCGAGGCGCGCCCGCTGACCCGCATGGTCGCCCGCAGCCTTGACGCCTACGATCTCGACAAGGCCGGTCACAGCTCGGCAATCTGAGGCGTCCGCACGCCCCGGGCCCGACCCGGGGCCTCACGCCCTACGCCGGTACCGACGCCTTCAGGTCCAGCGCCGCGTGCAGCAGCGTCCTGGCATAGGCCGTGCGCGGGTTGTCGAAGATCTCCTGCGCCGAGCCGTACTCGACGATATCCCCGTCCTTCATCACCGCCACGTTATGGCTCATCGCCCGCACCACGTTCAGGTCGTGGCTGATGAACAGGTAGGCCAGCCCCCATTTCTCCTGCAGCTTCCGCAGCAGGTCGACGATCTGCACCTGCACCGTCATGTCGAGCGCGCTTGTCGGCTCGTCCAGCACCACCATCTTCGGCCGCAGGATCATCGCCCTTGCAATGGCGATCCGCTGCCTCTGCCCGCCCGAGAACTCGTGCGGGTAGCGGTCCATCGTGGCGGGGTTCAGGTCGACCTCCTCCATCACCTCCGCCACCAGCTCACGCGGCGACCGCCCGTCGGGGTTGCCATGCACCCCCAGCCCTTCCGCGATGATCTGCTCGCAGGTCATCCGCGGGCTCAGGCTGCCGAACGGGTCCTGGAACACGATCTGCATGTCCGCCCGCCGCTTGCGCAACTGCCGCGTCGACCAGCCATGCACATCCTCGCCGTCGAAGGTGATCTTCCCCTGCGAGGCCGCCAGCCGCATCACCGCCATCGCCAGCGTCGTCTTGCCCGACCCGCTTTCGCCGACGATCCCCAGCGTCTCGCCCGCGCGCACCCAGATGGTGGCGTCGTTCACCGCCTTGATATGGCCCGTGGTCTTCCGCAGCAGGCCCCGCTGGATCGGGAACCACACCCGCAGCCCTTCGGTCTCGACGACGGTCCGCGCCCCCTCGGGCACCGGCGCCGGCTCGCCCGTGGCCCGCGCGCCCAGAAGCTTCTGCGTATAGGCGTGCTGCGGGTTGGCGAAGATCTCCTTCGTCGGCCCGGCCTCGACGATCTCGCCATCCTTCATGACACAGACCTTGTCGGCGATCCGCTCGACGATCTGCAGGTCATGGGTGATGAACAGAAGGCCCATCCCCTCGTCCCGCTTGATCCGCGCCAGCAGTTCCAGGATCTGCGCCTGGATCGTCACGTCGAGCGCCGTGGTCGGCTCGTCGGCGATCAGGATATCGGGCTTGTTGGCCAGCGCCATGGCGATCATCACCCGCTGCCGCTGCCCGCCCGACAACTGGTGCGGATAATCCTTCAGCCGGCTTTCCGGGTTGCGAATGCCCACCATGTCGAGAAGCTCGACAATCCGGTCCCGCGCCTCGTCCCCGACGATCCCCTGGTGCAGCTCCAGGCTCTCCCGGATCTGCTTTTCCAGCGTGTGCAGCGGGTTCAGCGACGTCATCGGCTCCTGGAAGATGAAGCTGATGTCGTTGCCCCGCACCTTGCGCAGCCGCTTCTCCGGCGCGCCGATCATCTCCTGCCCGTCATAGGTCACGCTGCCGCCCACTCTGGCCGACGAGCCCAGCAGCGCCACGGTCGACAGCGCGGTCACCGACTTGCCCGAGCCGCTTTCGCCCACCAGCGCCACGGTCTCGCCCCGCCCGACCGAGAACGAAACGCCCTTCACGGCCTCGATGGTCCGGCCATCCTGCAGGAAACTGACCGTCAGGTCGCGCACGTCGAGAACGGCATCGCTCATGTCAGAGGGCCCCCAGGTACAGAATCGGGAGCAGCGCCGCCGCCCCGATGGTCAACGCCATATGCGTGGCCGAGGGCCGCCACCCGTGGCGCCGGCACAGCCACGCCGACAACAGCGCCACGCCCGAGGGCAGCGCCGCAAGCAGCACCGGCACCGCGATCAGCGCAGGACCAACGCCGCCCGGCGCCGAATCCGCGCCCACGCCGACCCGGGCCACCCAAAGCGCCGCGCCCGCCAGCACCGCCACGATCGCGCCATGCACCACCAGCGCGGCGACAAAGGCCCGGCCCAGCCAGGGGGAGGTGACCACGACACTCATTCGAAGGTCTTCCTCGGGTCGAACGCATCGCGCACACCCTCGAAGATGAACACCAGCAGCGACAACATGATCGCGAAGGCAAAGAACGCCGTGAAGGCCAGCCACGGCGCCTGCAGGTTCTGCTTGGCCTGCAGGGTCATCTCGCCCAGGCTCGGCGCCGACGACGGCAGGCCGAACCCGAGGAAGTCGAGTGCCGCCAGCGTGCCGATCGTGCCGGTCACGATGAACGGCAACAGCGTCAGCGTCGCCACCATCGCGTTGGGCAGCATGTGGCGGAACATGATCGTCAGGTTCCCCACCCCCAGCGCCTTGGCCGCCCGCACGTATTCAAGGTTCCGCCCCCGCAGGAACTCGGCCCGCACGACCCCCACCAGCGCCATCCAGCCAAAGAACACCATGATCCCCACCAGCAGCCAGAAACTTCGTGGCAGTATCGCGAACAGGATGATGATCACGTAAAGCTGCGGCGTCGCCGACCATATCTCGATGATCCGCTGGAAGATCAGGTCGGTCAGCCCACCGAAATACCCCTGCACCGCGCCCGCGAATATCCCAATCACGCTGCACAGGAACGTCACGATCAGCGTGAACAGCACCGACAGCCGGAAGCCATAGATCACCCGCGCCAGCACGTCGCGCTTGGTGCCGTCGGTGCCAAGCCAGTTCTGTTCGTTCGGCGGCAGCGGCGCCGCGCCGGGCCGGTCGACCGGCGTGTCGAAACTGTAGGGAATGGGCGGCCACAGGGTCCAGCCCCTGGTGATCGCCTCGCCGCCGATCTCGCCGTCCTGCGCATCCTCGATCACCCCCTCGGGGTCGTCGAAGCAATCCTCGCGCCCTCCCGACACGATCAGGCATTCGACCTCCGGATCGGCATAGATCGCCTCGGTCGCGAAATCCCCGCCAAAGGCCGTCTCGGGATAGAAATTGAAGATCGGCGTATAGAACTCGCCCTGGTAGCGCACCAGGATCGGCCGGTCATTGGCCACGAACTCGGCCGGCAGCGTGATCACCATCAGCACCGAGAAGATGATCAGCGACCACAGCGCCCGCTTGTTGCGCTTGAAATTGCGCCAGCGGCGCCGGTTGAGCGGCGACAGTTTCATCTCACGCACGCCCCCGCTTCTTCTGGCCCGAAATATCCCGGGGAGCGTTGAATGCCTGCAAGGCATTCAACGTAGGGCAGCGCCCCTCTTCACACCGCGAAGAACGCATCGCTCGCATCACCCCTCCCGCGTCTCGAAATCGATCCGCGGGTCGACCAGCACATAGCACAGGTCGCTCACGATATTCACCAGCAGCCCGATCAGCCCGAGCAGGAACAGCGTGCCGAACATCACCGGGTAATCCCGGCTCAGCGCCGCCTCGAAGCCCAGCCGCCCCAGCCCGTCGAGCGAGAAGATCGTCTCGATCAGAAGGCTGCTGCCGAAGAACACCCCGATGAACACCGCCGGGAAGCCCGCGATCACGATCAGCATCGCGTTGCGGAAGACATGGCCGTACAGGACCTTGCGCTCGGAAAGCCCCTTCGCCCGCGCGGTCATCACGTAATGCTTCTTGATCTCGTCGAGGAACGAGTTCTTCGTCAGCAGCGTCAGCGTGGCAAAGGACGCGATCGTCGTGGCCAGCACCGGCAGGGTGATGTGCCACAGGTAATCGACGATCTTCCCGAAAACGCTGAGGTCGGCGAAATTGTCCGAGGTCAGCCCCCTGAGCGGGAAGATCTGCCAATAGCTCCCGCCCGCGAACAGCACCACCAGCAGAACCGCGAACAGGAAGCCGGGGATGGCATAGGCCGCGATGATCACGCCGCTGGTCCAGCTGTCAAAGCTCGTCCCGTCGCGCACCGCCTTGCGGATGCCCAGCGGGATCGAGATGAGATAGGCGATGATCGTCGACCACAGCCCCAGCGAGATACTCACCGGCATCTTTTCCAGAACGAGGTCGGTCACGCTGATCGAGCGGAAATAGCTCTCACCGAAGTCGAACCGCATGTAGTTCCACATCATGTTGACGAACCGCTCCAGCGGCGGCTTGTCCAGCCCGTACTGCGCCTCCAGCTCGTCGATGAACTCCTGCGGAAGGCCCCGGGCCCCCATATAGCCCTCGCCCTGGCTCTGCTGCAGCGTGGCGTCCTCCCCCCCGCCGGCGAAGGCACCGAACACGTCGCCCTCGCCCTGCATCTCGGCGATGATCTGCTCGACTGGCCCCCCGGGCACGAACTGCACCAGCACGAAGTTGATCACCATGATGCCGAACAGCGTCGGGATGATCAGCAGTATCCTGCGAAGAATATAGGCACCCACGTCAGCAAGCCCTCCGGCGCGGGGTCAGGTTGGCCGCGAAACCGCGTGGGGTCATTGCAGCGCCCCCGACGCCCTGAGCTCCTCGGCCTTCTCCTCGTTGAACCACCAGAAATCCAGCGTGCCCAGCGCATAGGGCGGCAGCGTCTCGGGATGCTCGTACATGTCCCAGTAGGCGACCCAGTGATCGGGCTTGTAGCCGTCGGGGATGACGATGAACTCGTGCCTGAGCGCCCGGTCGAGCGCGCGGATCGTCATGTTTTCCTCTTCCTGGCTTTCGGTCAACAGCGATTCCTCGATGATCCGGTCCACCAGCGGGCTGGCCAGCCCGGCGGGGTTGAACAGGCTGTACTCGGCCGCTTCCGACCCGAACCGCTGCGCCAGCCCGGTGCCGGTGCCCAGCAGCGCCGGGTAGCCATCGAAGACCAGATCGTAATCCCGGTCCCGCTCTCGCAGGGAATATTGCGACGAATCAACCGACTCGAACCGCGCATCCACGCCCATCGCCTTGAGGTTCACGATGAAGTTCTCGGCAATCGCCCGGCTGGTCGCCTCGTTCGACGCGTTGAACAGGAAATCGAGCCGCAGCGTTTTGCCCTCGGCATTGCGCAGCCGTCCGCCCTCGCCCACGGTCCAGCCCGCCTCCTCGAACAGCTTCAGCGCCTGCCGCAGGTTCTTGCGCGAGCTCAGCCGGTCGGCGTCCGACTCGTGCGGCACCCACGGCTCCTCGGTGAAGATCTCCTCGGGCACCACGTCGCCCAGCGACTTCAGGAATTCCAACTCGTCACCCTCGGGCAGGCCGGTCGCCTCCAGCTCCGTGCCGTCGGAATACGACCGCTGCTGTTCATAGAGACCGTAAAGCAGCGACTTGTTGGTCCACTCGAAATTCAGCGCCAGCGCCACCGCCTCGCGCACCCGCTTGTCCTTCAGCGGCTCCGACCCGAGGTTGAAGACGATCCCGGTCATGTTGGGCGGCATCCCGTCCGGCAGTTCCTCGCGCACCACGTCGCCCCGGTTCAGCGCCGGGAAGTCATAGCCACTGGCCCATTTCTTCGGATCGGCTTCCGTCCGGTACGTCACCTCGCCCGCCTTGAACGCCTCGAAAGCGGCGGTGCTGTCGGCGAAGTATTCCAGCCGGATGGTATCGAAATTGTGCCGCCCCTTGTTGATCGGCAGGTCCCAGCCCCAGTAATCCGGGTTTCGCTTGAGGATCACCCGGCGGTTCACGTCGATATCCTCGATCACGTAGGGCCCCGAGCCCGGCGATGTCTCAAGCCGGCTTTCGTCCAGCTTCGCGCCGCTCTCCTCGAACCACTTCTGCGACCACACCGGCACGCTGCCCACCTGGTCGATCAGCGACCGGCGCGAGATGCCGTCGGCAAAGTAGAACTTGATCGTGTGATCGTCGATCACCTCGGCCTTGGGAATGCGCTTGCGCACCGCCTCGGCATAGGATTTCAGCCCTTCGTCCAGCAACAGGTTATGGCTGAACAGCACGTCATGGGCGGTCACCGGCGTGCCGTCCGAAAACTCCGCCTCGGGGCGCATGTGGAAGATCACCCACGACTTGTCCTCGGGATACTCGATCGTGTGCGCCAGCAGCCCGTACATCTCGTCGTAATCATCCGCCGGCAGGGCGCCACTGCCCGCCAGAACCTGCCCCAGAAGGCTTTCGTACATCACCGTCGACAGCGCCGCGGCCTTGCCCTTCCGCGTGTAGGGGTTCATCGAATCGAAACTGCCTGACAGCGCCAGGGAAATCTCGCCCCCCTTGGGCGCATCCGGGTTCACGTAATCGAAATGCTCGTAATCCTCGGGGTATTTCAGATCGCCGAAGAACGAATAGCCGTGGCTCTTGATGATGGTCTGCTCGCCGTCCTCCTGCGCCAGCGCCATCTGCGCCATCAGCGCCGCGATGCAAAGCCCAGTCAGGGCCGCCATCATCGCGCGGGGGGTAAAGCGCGCCGCGCGGGCCCGGCTGTTGTATCGGATCATCTGGTCGTACCTCCTGCCGATCTGCGATCTGGCGCTTGTCGTTGCCGCAAGGCTAATCAAGGCCACCGGCGACATTCAAGCGCTGATACATCCGTTTCGTCCCAATATGGGGCGTGACAAGCGAAAGGCCACCGTCCCGCCCGGGTCGGTGGCCTTCATCGCATGTTTCTGCCGTGTTCAGTTCGAGGCGCTCTCGATATAGGCGACCACGGCGGCACGGTCTTCCTCGTCCTTGAGACCGGCAAACGCCATCTTGTTGCCCGGCGCCATGCCCTTGGAATCCTCCAGCCACTCGTTCAGCCGGTCCTCGGTCCACTGCCCGCCAAGCGCCTGCAGGGCTTCGGAGTAGCGGAAACCCTCGACGCTGGCGACATCGCGGCCCACGAGACCAACCAGGTGCGGCCCGACGCGGTTCTGCTCGCTCTCGACCACGTGGCAGGCCTTGCACTTGCGGAACACCTTCTCGCCATCGGCGGGATCGGCCGAGGCGACCATCGCGGCAAACCCGCTTTCCTCGGCAGAGGCTTCCTCTTCCTCGGTGGCTTCGTCCGCAGCACCTTCCTCGGCGGGCTCTTCCTCGGCAGCACCTTCGTCCGCAGCACCCTCCTCGGCAGCTTCGCCCTCGGCGGCACCTTCGTCCGCGGCACCCTCCTCGGCGGCCTCACCTTCGGCAGCACCTTCGTCCGTGGCACCCTCCTCGGCAGCTTCACCTTCGGCGGCACCCTCGTCCGCGGCACCCTCTTCGGCAGCTCCACCCTCGGCAGCGCCCTCGTCCGTGGCACCTTCTTCGGCAGCTTCACCCTCGGCGGCACCCTCGTCCGTGGCACCTTCCTCGGCAGCCTCACCCTCGGAAGCACCCTCTTCCGGCGCTTCCTCGGCAGCCTCACCCTCGGCAGCACCCTCGTCCGTGGCACCTTCCTCGGCAGCTTCGCCCTCGGCAGAGGCCTGTTCAGCCCCCTCGTCCGACGCTTCTTCCTCGGGCACGTCCATCTCGTAAGTGTCGCCATCGGTCTGGTCGAGGAAGGCGATCACGTTCGCCCGATCCTCGATGCTGCCCAGGCCCGAGAAGCCCATGGTCGTACCCGGCGCGAAACCGGCAGGGCTTTCGAGGAAGGCGTTCAGGTTCTCCGGCGTCCACACATCGGCCACCGCGACAAGGTTGCCGGAATAGGAAAACCCGTCAGCCGAGCCCACGTCGCGCCCGACCACACCGTGCAGGTAGGGGCCCGTCCCGTTGGCGCCCTCTTCAAGCTTGTGGCAGGCCTTGCACTTGTTGAAAACACGTTCGCCCTTGCTGGCATCGGCCGACACGAAAAGCTCCGCGAAGCTCGGGCCGGACTCGCCTTCCGAGCCGCCTTCACTGCCTTCGCTGCCGGTGTCGATCACGTAGCCTTGCGCGTGATCCTCACCATGGCCGCCGGGCCCGTGATAGATCAGTTCCGCAGCCCACTTGCCCAAAAGGAAAATCAGCAGCGCGCCGCAGAGACCGCCGACGATCTTGGTGAATGTCATCGTATCGAACATGTGCCTCGATCCCATTTATCTCTCGGGCGGTATCTATCCGCTTCCACTACGAAGGCGCAAGGTGTAGTTTGCGCGACCAAACGACCGCACCTCGCACGGGCGGCGGCAAGGGACAGAAACGGACAAGAAATGACCAGACGCATTGCCTTCCAGGGCGAGCCGGGTGCCTATTCGCACCAGGCCTGCCACGAGACTTACCCCGAGATGGAGGCCATGCCCTGCCGCACCTTCGAGGACGCCATCGAGGCCGTCCGTTCGGGCGTGGCCGAGCTTGCCATGCTGCCGGTCGAGAACTCCACCTTCGGGCGCGTCGCCGACATCCATCACCTGCTGCCCGAATCCGGCCTCTACATCGTCGGCGAGGCCTTCGTGCGCGTCCGCATCAACCTTCTGGCCATCCCCGGCACGCCGCTGTCCGACATCACCCACGCCATGAGCCACACCATGCTGCTCGGCCAGTGCCGCGGCTTCCTGAGCGAACACAACATCCACCGCGTCACCGGCGCCGACACCGCCGGCTCCGCCCGGCAGGTGGCCGAGGATGGCGACCCCCACACCGCCGCCCTGGCCAGCGAGCTTGCGGGCGAAATCTACGGCCTCGACGTGCTCGCCCGCGAGATCGAGGACGAAGGCAACAACACCACCCGCTTCCTCGTCATGGCGAAGGAGCCCGACTGGTCCCGCCGCGGCGAAGACGGGATGATGACCACCTTCGTCTTCCAGGTCCGAAACATCCCCGCCGCGCTCTACAAGGCGATGGGCGGCTTCGCCACCAACGGCGTCAACATGACCAAGCTGGAAAGCTACATGCTGGGCGGCACCTTCTCCGCCACCCAGTTCTATGCCGATATCGAGGGCCATCCCGACGATCCGGCGGTGCAGCGCGCGCTCGAAGAGCTCGACTATTTCACCTCCGACATCACCATGCTGGGCGTCTACCCCGCCGATCCCAAGCGCCACTAGCCGGCCGGGGCCGTTCCGGCAGGGCCGGCCGGGCCGGATCATTCTCCCGCCCGGCGCCCCGGAAACGCAACCGTCGTTCCGGCGCTTGCCCCCAATTGGGAAACGGTTTCGTTTCAGGGGCTTGCCATTAATGTACGTTAGGAACCTGTTCCTTTCGCACAAGTCCCCTCACGTCGATTTGTCCCTGCACACGCGCACAGTAACTCGTGCGGCATCGGCGTTTCACTGCACAGGCGCGCACCCTATTTGACCGTCACGCAACGACGGAACAGTCCGCCGCTGAGTGAATGGAAACCAACACACCTCAAAGGAGGACGCCATGAAAAGCTTTAAATTGATCGCCATCGCGACCGCTGCCGCACTGCCCGCTCTTGCCGCCTATTCCGCGACGGGGCCGGCCCCGCTGCACAGCCTCGTTCTGAAAACCGCCCAGACGGAATACCTCGATCTGGTCGAACTGAGTGACCGTGAGCGCCAGACCGACATCGCCGAACTGAGCGAGCGTGAGCGGCAGACCGATATCGCCGAACTGAGCGAACGCGAACGCCAAACCGACATCGCGGAACTGAGCGAACGCGAACGTCAAACCGACATCGCCGAGCTGAGCGAACGCGAACGTCAAACCGACATCGCAGAACTCAGCGACCGCGAACGTCAAACCGACATCGCGGAACTCAGCGACCGCGAGCGGCAAACCGACATCGCCGAACTCAGCGACCGCGAACGGCAGACCGACATCGCGGAACTGAGCGAACGCGAACGTCAAACCGACATCGCAGAACTCAGCGACCGCGAACGTCAAACCGACATCGCGGAACTCAGCGACCGCGAGCGGCAAACCGACATCGCAGAACTCAGCGACCGCGAACGGCAGACCGACATCGCGGAACTGAGCGAACGCGAACGTCAGACCGACATCGCGGAACTGAGCGAACGCGAACGTCAAACCGACATCGCAGAACTGAGCGAACGCGAGCGGCAGACCGATATCGCCGAACTCAGCGAGCGTGAGCGTCAAACCGACATCGCGGAACTCAGCGAACGCGAGCGGCAAACCGACATCGCCGAACTGAGCGACGAAGAGCGCAAGCCCGGCATCGCATAAGCCAGCCGGCATGCTTGACCCCGGCCATTGGCCGGGGTCAACCCGTCACTCCCGCCAGATCGGGTTTGACCACGCCGCGCGCCCCGCGGCATCCAGCACGGTCACACGCAACCAGTCACTGCCGGCGAATTTCGCCAGCTTGATCCGCGCCCCGGTCAGAGACCGCCCGGTCTCGCAAAGCGCCGCGCTGCCATGGCCCTGAACGATCACCCGTTCCACGGCCGAACATTCCACCACGATCTCCTTGCCCTCGACCCGCACATCGCGCAGCTCGGGGCCCTGCGTGGCATAGAACTGCCCCGCCTTCAGCGCCGCCAGCAACGGCTCCGGCGCGTTTTCCTCCGCCTTCACCATCACCCAGCCGCCGAACGCGTCGGGCGTGGCGAAATGCGCGTCATCCGTGGCAATCGCGGTCAGCCGCCGGCCCGCCGACAGCATCAGGTCGGCCATGTGCCACCCGTCGCCCCGGCCCGCCTCGACCGCACAGCCGTGGTTGTAGATCTCCACCGCGTGCGCCGCCTCGATCGACATCGCGTCCTCGAAATGCATACCGCTCCATAGCGGATGCGCCACCGTCACGAACGCCCCGGCCTCCCGTGCCCGCCTCGCAAGCTCCGGCCCGCTCTCCTGCCCCTCGACGGGCGCGAAATGCGGCGCGTTGGCCTGCGCGAAATCCGCCGGCAGGCCCACGGCCAGGATATGCCAGATCTCCCCGTTCCGCATCGCCCCCGAATGCAGCTCGGCGCCGAGGATCGTGGTGAACCCCTCGCCCCGGAACGGCACCGTATCGGCCACCGGGTAACCGTAAAGCCCGATGAAATGGTCGGTCAGCGCGATGAAATCATACCCTTCCGCCCGGTAGCGCCGACACACCTCTTCCGGCGCCAGCCGCCCGTCGGACAGGGTCGAATGGGTGTGCAGGTTGCCGCGGAAAAACCGCCCCGGCGCGGTAAAAGCCGTGTGCATCGTCGCCCTCCGTTCTCCGCCCCCGGGCCTACACCCCTTTTGTAAAGGTTTCCCCGGCCCTCACGCGGTCTGCTTGTACCGCCGCTCGATCTCGTTCGAATAGGCGATCATGCGTTCGTTCAGCCGGCTCATGATGCTCTTCCGCGCCAACTTCAGCGACTGCACCAGCAGCTTGGCCGTCAGGTTCTTGGGTTCCAGCTCGACATTCATCGTCACCCGCGTGCGGGTCTTCGACAGGGCCACGAGGTCGACCACCATCTTCCCGCCCAGCCCGGACGAGCGCGACGCCATCACCAGCCCGTTGGGCGGATCGTACTCGGTCAGCTCCAGCTCGATCTCGCGGGTCTTACCGCGCAGCTCGAACGCGGCGTCCCACATCATGCCGACGCCCTTGCCCGACATCTTGTCCACGCGCTGCACCTCGGCGCCGCGCCGCATCGCGGCCCGCTCGATCGCCTTGAAATCCGTCATCTGCTCGAAAACGAACGCGATCGGTGCCTCGATATCTTCCCGTGTTCCGAATTCCATGCCTGTCCCTCGATCGTCCCGGTTTTGCCTGTGCCCCGGCGCTTGTTAGCACACTTTCCGCGCCCCGCCACGCCCCGCTTGTGGCGTCAATCCAGCGTATCCGCAAGCCAGTTCCGCAACAGGAAATGGGCGATCGCCCCCTTCCGCGCGGGCAATATCCGCGGGTTCCGCCCGGCGAAGGCGTCCATCACCTCCTCCCGGCTCACCCATATCGCATCGTCGATCTCCGCCGGGTCGATCCGGATCTCCTCGTCCAGCGCCTCGCCCCGGCAGCCGAACATCAGCGAGCTGGGAAACGCCCAGGGCTGGCTCGACAGGTAATCCACCCGCCCCACCCGGATGCGCGCCTCCTCGAACACCTCGCGCCGCACCGCCGCCTCGATGGTTTCGCCCGGCTCCACGAAGCCGGCAAGACAGGAATACATCCCCTCCGGCCAGCCCGGCGACCGGCCCAGAAGCGTGCGGTTGCCCCGCGTGATCAGCATGATCACCACAGGGTCGGTCCGCGGGAAATGCTGGCCGCCGCAGGCATCGCAGGACCGTTGCCAGCCCGACAGGATCATCCGGCTTTCGGCGCCGCAACGGGCACAGAACCGGTGGCTCACATGCCAGCCGGCAATCGCCTTGGCGGTCGCCGCCAGCTCCGCGTCGCGCGGGTCCAGCCGGATCATGATCCGCCGCAGCTCGGCAAAGGCGCTGTCCCCGGGCAGGTCGGGATGCTGCTGCAGGCTGGTGTCGTGAAACCGGTTGATCTCGGCCTCGTCCAGGTCCTCCGGCACCCAGCCCGAGATATCCTGCGCCAGCACCAGCCGCCCGCTCTCCTCCCGCCCCAGCAGCACCGGCGGCAGCGTCGCGCCCTCCAGAACCGGGTGATCGGCCGGCAGCCGCACCAGCCGGTCCAGCTCGGGCGCCGCAACCAGCAGCTTGCCGCGCCACAGCAGAACCACGTCCACCGCGCCCTCGGCCCGCCGATAGGCCAGCGCCGCCTCGTCTCCGCGCAGCTCGGCCGCCCGGTCCAGCCCCGATCCCCCGAATGTCACCGTCTCGGCGTGCTTCATGCGATCTTCCTTTTCCCTTGGGGTGCCACGTTCCACCCCGCCGGGCAAGAGACCGTCTCACCACCCGGCCCGGCATGGGCTCTCTTGCCTGCCGCGCCGGGCCCGGCCGAAACAGACCGTTCACGGTAGACGATTTTCCATGCGCATGTTTACAATCTATAAGTGCCGAATTAACCTGCATTTTACGCCAAGCGCCCAAACTTTAGGCACCCAGTGCCATAGAGCCGGAAACCCGAGACGAGTTGCAGACGTTATGATTGTAACGGGATGAGCACGCCCGCCAGACCCCAGGCCGCGGCCGGCCAGACGCCCTCCGGGTCGTTTCACCTGCGCCTGCTTGCCACCTCTGACATCCACGCCGCCATCCTGCCCTATGACTATGCCGGCGACCGGGCCGACAGCGGCTACGGCCTTGCCTGTATCGCCAGCCTCGTCGACGCCGCCCGCGCCGATGCGCCGGGCGCCTGCCTGCTGGTCGACAATGGCGACTTCCTGCAAGGCTCTCCGCTCAGCGACCTGCACGATCCGGCCTCCGGCACGCCGAACCCCGTCATCGCGGCGATGAACCGGCTGGGCTACGACGCGGCCAATCTCGGCAATCACGAGTTCAACTTCGGCCTGCCCACGCTCCGGGCGGCGGTGGAACAAGCGGCCTTCCCGGTGCTCAGCGCCAACACCCTCACCCGCAGGGGCGCCACGCCCGGTGAGGATGAAACCCTCCTGCGCCCGACCACCATCGTCACCCGCACCGTCACCGGCGCGGCGGGAAAGACCCGCACGCTCAACGTCGGCCTGATCGGCCTGCTGCCGCCGCAGATCACCCTCTGGGACAGGTTCCACCTCGGCGGCGAGGTCACGGCGCGCGACATGGTCGAAACCGCCGCCCACCACGTTCAGGCGCTGCGGGCACAAGGCGCCGATATCGTCATCCTGCTCGCCCATACCGGCATCGACACCGGCCCCGCCGGGCCGGACATGGAGAACGCGGCCCTCACGCTCGCCCGCCTTCCCGGGGTCGATGCCATCGTCGCGGGCCACAGCCACGAAATCTTCCCCCATGCCGACGCGCCCCGCGGCGAGGACGAGGCCGATCATCTCGCGGGCACCTTGTCGGGCACGCCAGCCGTGCTGCCGGGCTATCGCGGCTCCCATCTCGGGCAAATCGACCTCGAGCTTTCCGTCGGCGATGGCGGCTGGTCCGTCACCCGACACCACGCCCGGCTCGTCCCGGTCACGCCTGCCACCCCGGCCGACCCCGCGATCACCGACACGATCGGCCCCTGCCACACCGCCACGCTCGCCCGGATGCACGCCCCGCTGGGCGCAACCGACCGACCAATTCACAGCTACCTGTCGCTCTACCGCTCCGACCTTCCCGTCCTGCTGGTGGCCGAGGCCAAGCGCCGCGCGGTCCGGCTCGCCCTGACCGGCACGCCGCTGGCCGGCCTGCCCGTGCTCGCCGCCACCGCGCCCTTCAACACCGGCGGCCGCGCCGGGCCCCGCGCCTATACCGACATTCCCGCGGGCAATCTCACCCTCCGCAACGCCGCCGACCTGCAACCCTTCCCCAATTCGCTCTGCGCGCTCCGCCTCACCGGGGCCGAGGTGAAGGACTGGCTCGAACGCGCCAACTCCTGCTTTCACCGGATCACGCCGGGCAATGCCGACCAGCCGCTCTGGAACAACGTCTTCCCCGGCCATGCCGCCGACACCATCGCCGGCCTCAGCTACCGGATCGACCTGTCGGCCCCGCCCCGCTACGACGAAAGCGGCCGGCCCGCGCCGGGTAATATCGGCCCCGGCCGCATCCGCGACCTCGCCCATGACGGCAGGCCCGTCGCCCCGGCCGATGACTTCATCGTTGCGGTCAACAACTACCGCGCCTTCGGCGGTGGCCCCTACCCGGTGCTGCCCGACGACCGCCTTGTCCATGCCAGCCGCACGCCCGTGCGCGACCTGCTCGCGGATTTCTTCCGCGACGGCGGGCATCACGAGATTGTCACCGAACCGGCCTGGCGCTTTCTGCCCATGCCCGAAACCTCGGTTCTGATCTGGTCCGGCCCCGGCCTGCGCGAGCATCCCGCCGACATGGCGGCCCACGATCTGACCGATTTCGGCCTGTCGCCCGACGGCTTCCTTTGCCTGCGCATGCCACTCGACACGGCGCCTTGCGAATCCGCCACGTAACCCCTATGTAACGCCTCGAGAGGTTGGCGCGGGCAAGCGCCTCGCCAACCCGGTCAGGTCCGGAAGGAAGCAGCCGTAACGAGCCCCGCTTGGGTCGTTGTCCAGCCTCTCACCTTATCCCCAAAACGTAGGGTGGGCGCCAACCCACCTCTTGGCCGCCCTGCCGGGATCGACTTGCCCGTCCCGGCCCATGAGGCAAGGGGAACACCAACCCCCCGCGCCCTCACGCCGAGCACGGCGCGCGCATCTCGGCCTCCGCTCGCGGCAGGCTCAGGCGGAACACGCTGCCCTCCCCCGGCGCGCTTTCCACCGACAGGCTGCCGTCATGCAACTCGGCCAGCTTCCGCGCGATCGCCAGCCCGAGCCCCAGCCCGCCCCGCTGACGCGTGGCCGAGCCATCGACCTGCCGGAACCGGTCGAAAATGCGCTCGAGATCCTCCGGCGCGATGCCACAGCCGGTATCCTCGACCGAGAAATATACCGCCTCCGGCGCCACATCCACGGTCAGCATGATACGCCCGGCCTCGGTGAACTTGATGGCATTCGACACTAGGTTGTACAGCACCTGCGTCAGCCGGATGCGGTCGGCCACGACCTCGGCCGCGCCGGTGCTCCGGTAGGTCAGCTTCAGCCCCTTCGCCTCTGCCTCCGAGCGAAGGTCGTCCACCACGCCCTTGGCGATATCGACCACCTGCACCATCCCCTTGTCCAGCTCAAGCTGGCCACGCTCCACCCGGGTCCAGTCCAGCAGGTCCTCGACCAGCCGCAGCATATGCTGCGACGAGGTCAGCACCCGGCCGCTCTGCTCCTCGACATACAGGCGATAGGCGTCCACCGCCGCGGCGATCTCCTCCGCGTCCCGCTCCTCGGCCGCCAGCGCGGCCATCAGCCGGCGGGTCTGCGGCATCCCCTCGTGCTGCAGGAACGCGGCCCGCCCGGAAATCACCGTCAGCGGCGTGCGCAGCTCGTGCGAGACGTTGTTGAGGAATTCCGTCTTCTCCCGGTCCGTGGCCTCCGCTTCGGCCTGCGCCCGCTTTTCGGCGGTGACATCGGTCCGCACCCCCACGGTATAGCCGTGCGGCGTGCGCGCCTCGGTCACCTTGATCCACCGATCCCCCGGCAATTGCTGGT
The DNA here is from genome assembly GCF_965228755.1 of Roseovarius sp. GTDB lineage: Bacteria > Pseudomonadota > Alphaproteobacteria > Rhodobacterales > Rhodobacteraceae > Roseovarius. The sequence continues at coordinate 256,627 of NZ_CBDDIG010000008.1, read as the reverse complement.
GAAACGACGTCCCCGGCGAACGGAACCGGGCCAGGCGGTCGGCCACCCACGCGTCCTCGCGCCCCACGGCCTCCGGAAACTGCCCGCGACGCGCGCCCTCCCGGATCAGCGCCTCGAACGAAATGCCCGGTTGCACGAGGTCGCCAAGCTTGGGATGGTAATCGATATATCTCTGGTTCACCGTCACCAGCCGGTCCTGCTCGTCGAAGGCGATGAACCCCTCGTCGATACAGTCGATCGCCTCCCGCAACAGCGCATGCGCGCGCTCGCCCCGCGCCGTCACCTGCCGCAGGGTCAGAAGCACGACCAGAAGCACGAGCGCCCCGATCAGCGTGAAAGCGATCAGCTTCGGGCTCTGCGGCGAATACCGCGGCCAGCCCTCGCGCGGCTCGGCGGCCACCAGCCAGCGGCTGCCCAGCATGTTCATCTCCCGGATCACCGCGTCGCCCTCGAACAGGGCCGGGTCGCCATGCAGATGATGGCGAACACGGCCGTCCGGATAAAGCTCCCTCAAACCGAAACTGTACCCGGCGGCGGCCTCCTCTCCGCCGGCGGTACGCTCTCCGAACAGGCTCTCGGCCGATATCCCGACCGAGACGATGCCCCAGAACTTGTCCAGCTGCACCCCCGCCCGCGGGATCAGCACCGGATAGCGCAGCAGGTATCCCTGCCCGCCCTGCACCAGCGCCACGGGCCCGTCGAGCACCGGGGACCGGTCACGATACGCCCGCGCCACCCCCGGCATCTGCTCCGGCATTTCCCAATAGCTCAGGCCGATGGATTTGCGGTTCGCCGTCTCGGGATAGGAATGGGTGATCCTCAGCCCCGGCGCCAGGGCCACGGCGAAAACCTGGGGGTTATGCTCGAGCAGGTCCTGCACCACGTGGGAAATCTCCGGCATCGGCGCCTGCGGCGACACCGCCAGGAAGCTCTCGATCCGGTTGGCGACAAGCTCGAACTCGAAGAACGAGTTGCGCAGCTGTCCGGTCGCGGTGTCCAGCTCGCGCGCCACGTCCGCCCGCGTGGCGCGGGTGTATTGCTCGTAATCCGACTTGATGATCGTATAGCCGATCCCCACGGCGCTCACGAACGCCACCACGGCCAGAAGCAGATAGATCTTCGACACCAGTCGCCTGTAGAACCGCCCGCGCACCCGTTTCCCCTTCCACACACCCGGGCCCCGCGCCGCAACGCGCAACCCAATTCCGTTCACCGGCTTGCCGGAAGGGCAATTGCAATGCCTCTTGAAGTCCGACGGCCGATCGACCGGAGACCGAAGCTAAGAGCAACTTATGGCAAAACCCCGACACAATACGTGCAATTTTGTGTGGATAGTCGCCTCAAACACGAAAATGCGGCCAATCCGTCTATGACGTTGCGTCATCTTTCGGGCCAAATCCCGGCCACCGCCGGACGGCACCCGGCCCGGTCGGTGCGGTCCCCTCCGGGACCGTCACCGGGCCGCCCAAAACCCCTTACATCGCCGCGCGATAAAGCTCCGCCAGGTTCTCCTTGGTCAACTCCACCGGGTTCCCGCCACAGCTCGGATCCGTCACCGCATCCTTCACCAGCGCCGGAATGCTTTCCTCCGTCACGCCCAGCGCCGCCAGCCCCTTCGGAATCCCCAGTCGGTCGTTGAACCCGTCCACGAAGGCCCGGAACCCGTCGAACCCGCCCTCGATGCCCAGGTACGGCGCCGCCCGCTCGAACCGCTCGGCAATCACCGGCCCGTTGAACTTCAGAACCGCCGGCATGCACACCGCGTTAGTCGTCCCGTGATGGGTGCCGAAATGCGCCCCCACCGGGTGGCTCAGCGCATGGATCGCCCCCAGCCCCTTCTGAAAGCCCACGGCCCCCATCGCGGCGGCGCTCATCATGTGCGCCCGTGCCTCGATATCCCCGCCATCGTCATAGGCCCGCGGCAGGTTCTCGATCACCAGCCGCATCCCCTCCAGCGCGATGCCCTGGCTCATCGGGTGGTAATGCGGGCTGCTGAACGCCTCCACGCAATGCGCGAACGCATCGAGGCCCGTTCCGGCGGTGATCGCCTTCGGCATCCCCACCGTCAGCTCCGGATCGCAGATCACCACCGCCGGCAGTACCTTGGGATGGAAGATGATCTTCTTCACATGGGTCTCGGAATTGGTCAGCACGCCCGCGCGCCCCACTTCCGACCCGGTTCCGGCGGTCGTCGGCACCGCCACGATCGGCGCGATCTTTTCGGCATCGGCCCGCGTCCACCAGTCGCCGATATCCTCGAAATCCCACACCGGCCGCGTCTGGCCCGCCATGAACGCCACCAGCTTGCCAAGGTCGAGGCCCGAGCCGCCGCCGAACGCGATCACCCCGTCATGCCCGCCCTCGTTATAGGCGGCCACCCCGGCGGCAAGGTTCATTTCGTTTGGGTTCGGATCCACCTCCGAGAACATCGCCCGGCCCAGCCCGGCCGCCTCCATCCGCTCCAGCACGCCTTGCGTCACCGGCAGCCCGGCCAGCCCCCGGTCGGTCACCAGCAGCGGCCGCTTCATGCCGGCGGCGGCACAGGCCTCGCCCAGTTCCGCGATCCGCCCCGCTCCGAATTTCACCGCCGTCGGATACGACCAGTTGCCCACAAGACCCATGCCTGTCCCCTTGTCCCTTGCGAAGGCTTCCCGCCCCCGGCTTTCATCTTTCCAAAAATACTCAAGATCCCGGCCCCGCCACCGGCGCCGCCGCCCGCCACTCTATCGGCGCCGCCGCCACATGCAACGGGGACTATCGCTTGCGGGCCCAGTCATACTGTGCCGCCGTCTCCACCGCACAGGGCCTGACCGCCCGCAGCCGCTCCAGCGCCGGCCCCGGCTTCTCGCCACAGGCCACCATCAGCTTCAGCGCGGCCGTCCCCGACCGCCCGCAGCCACCCATGCAATGAATAAGCACCCGGCCCCCGCCCTTGAGCGCGGCACAGGCCCGCTCGCTGGCGGCCTCCCACAACGCGCCGGACTCGCCGGTCGGCACGCCGAAATCATGGCACGGGATGTGATGCCACCGCGCCCCGGAATTGAGCAGTTCCTGGCCAAGGTCGCCGGCCCCCGCCGCCACCATCTCGACCTCGGTCACCATCGAGATCACCAGCGCCGGCTTCCAGTCCTTCATGTGGGCGATGTCCTCGGCGTAATGCCCGCCCCGCCCCGGCATCGGCGCGATGGCAAGGATGCCGCGCGCCACCGGAAGGGCGAAGATCACGAATCCCGACATCGCCTCCACCTCAGATCCCGTCCGCCGCGAAGGTATCGCAGGCACCCGGATCGCCGTTCTCGTAGCCCCGCGCGAACCACCCCGCCCGCTGCTCCGACGTGCCATGGGTGAAGGTATGCGGCTGCGGCACCCGGCCCGCGCGCTTCTGCAGGTAATCGTCGCCGATCCGCCGCGCGGCGTTCAGCGCCTCCTCCACGTCACCCGGCTCCAGCAGCCCGTCCACGTTCCGCGCCCACACACCCGACAGGCAATCCGCCTGCAACTCAAGCCGCACCGTCAGCGCGTTGGCCTGCGCCTTGTCCACCGACTGCCGCATCCGGTTCACCTCCGGCAGGATGCCCAGCTCGTTCTGCACGTGATGCGCCACCTCGTGGGCAATGACGTAGGCGGCGGCGAAATCCCCCTTCGCGCCCAGCTGCCGGCTCAGCGTCCCGAAGAACGCGGTATCCAGGTACGCCTTCCGGTCCGCCGGGCAATAGAACGGCCCCGTCGCCCCCGACGCCCCGCCACAGGGGCTCTGCGTCACGCCGGAAAACAGCACCAGCACCGGCGGCACATACTCCTGCCCGAACGCCTCGGGGAAAACCTGGGTCCAGACCTCCTCGGTCGTGGCCAGCACCTGGCTCGCGAACTGCCCCGCCTCCTGCTCCTCGGCCGACAATTCCCGCGGCGCCTCGCCCTGCGCAAACGGGTCCTGCCCCTCCAGCAGCGGCGTGATGTCCACCCCCGCGAAATAGGCAATCGCCACCACCACCAGCAGGCCGACGCCACCGATCCCGGCACCCGCCCGGCCCGACCGCCGCCGGTCCTCGACATTCCGGCTCCGCCGGATCCCTCTCAGCCGCATGGTCTCCCCCAGAAAAGGAACACGAAAACCACTATAAGCAGCTTTGAGGCAACCGTAAAAGCCCGATGCACACGCCCCGGCTCAGCCCGGGCCGGCGCCCACCACCTGCCCCGGCCTTGCCTCGGCCCACTCCCGCAGGAACGCCGCCATGTCCTCGCGCCCGCAGGCGGCGATCAGCGCCCTCGGCAGCGCCACCCCCTGCTCCAACGCCAGCCGCGCACAGCCGATATGGTCCCGCTCCGCCCTGGCCAGGTTGGTCTCCGCCCCGTGCAGGATGGCCGACAGCAGCGTGCCGCCATGGCCGTTGACGAACCCCAGGTCGGGCCGCAGCGACAGGAACCACGCCAGCACTTCCGGCTTGCCCTCCCACCCGGCGGCATGGGTCGGCGTGATCCGGTCCGGCCCGTCCGGCGCATCATAAGGCAGGCCCAGCGCCACCAGCCGCCGCATGTGATCCAGCCGGTCGGGCAGATGCACAAGCTCCCGCAACACCCCACGGAACGCACGCGGCAGCGTCTCGGGGTCGATAAACTCCCCCGGGCTCTCACCCCCCTCCGCCGCACACGCCAGCAGCGCCTCCTCCCGGCTCAACGCCGTATCCACCCCCCGCGCCTCCAGCGCCTCCACCAGCGCCCGGTTCCCGTAAACCCGCGCCATCGCATAGGCGCTCACCCCCTGCCAGCGCCGCGCCGTGTCCGCCCCGGCGTCCAGCAACAGCCCCACCATCCGCGCATCGCTCATCCGCCGCGCCGCATGGTGCAGCGCCGAAATCGCACCCCCGGCCTCGCCCTCATCCGCCTTCGCCCCATGCGCCAGCAGCATCTCCACCGCAGCGTGATCGTGGAAATCCATCGCCCGCAACAGCGCGTTCGTCCCCTTCGGATCGGCCCCCGCCGACAACAGCATCCTCAGCGCCCGATGATGCCCCAGCTCCGTCGCATGGTAGAGCGACTCGCCATCGTCCGGATCGGCCCCCTGCGCCAGCAACCACTCCGCCAGCACCATGTTGTCCGCATGCCCCACCGCGCCATAAAGCGCCGACAGGATCGGCCCGCCCGGCGCCTCGGCAAACCCGTCATTCACATCCGCCCCGTGCTTGAGCAACGCCTCCGCCACGCCCAGCATATCCGCCTCCAGCTCCGGCCGCGCATGGATCCACCGCGAGAACGCCAGGTGCAACATCGGCGTCCTCGGCCCCAGCCGCGCCACCGCCAGCCCCGGCTCCCGCGCCAGCGCCGCCTCCACCGCCTCCCGCCGATACAGCGCACATTCCAGCCCGAACTGCCCGTCCGCCAAATCCGGAAACCGCGCCAGCAACGCCTCCACCCGCGCCAGCTGCCCGCGAAACAGCGCGATCTTCAGCTGCTGCAACGCCGCCGCCCGGTCCATCCCCATCGCCTCGGCGGCCGCCTTCAGCCGGGGCCAGCTCTCGAACCCCGCCTCCCGCGCCACCGCGTGCAGGAAATCGGCGCGCACCAGCGCCTCCGCCGGCTTGCCCGGCCCGTACTGCTTCAGCCGCTCCACGGCCCAGGCCTCGCCCGCCGCATGGGCGCGCTGCAAACGTTTGGCCGCGAATCGCAGCCCTTCCAGGGAAAGATCATCCATGATCCGGGTTCCTCTCGATCAGGGGCCCGCGATCCGCCAGTCCGGGCAAGAGAAAACCGAAATATGATACGGTCGTCCGTCGTAGGCAGGTGCGCACGCTTTCCGCGGATCAGGCGGCCCCCTGCAAAAGGCCGTGCCCTCATCTTACACCGCCAGCCACCCGGCGCACCCCCCAACTTTCACTTTTCCAAAAATACTCATATCCCGACGCCCGCCCCAAGCACCGCCGCCGCCATTCATCCCCGTCCTGCCTTGCCGGGGCGGGGTGGGCGGGCGGGAGCCCCGGCAAGGCAGGACACCCCGCACCAATCCCCCGGTGGACGCCGGGCGCAACTCCCCTTACCTTGCCCCTCGAAGCCCAGAACAGGACCCCCATGACCGACGCCGACTCCCAAGCCGCCTACCAGGTTCTGGCCCGCAAGTACCGGCCCGAGACCTTCGCCGATCTCGTCGGTCAGGATGCCATGGTCCGCACCCTCAAGAACGCCTTCAAGGCCGACCGCATCGCCCAGGCCTTCATCATGACCGGCATCCGCGGCACCGGGAAAACCACCACCGCCCGGATCATCGCCAAGGGCATGAACTGCGTCGGCCCCGACGGCCAGGGCGGCCCCACCACCGACCCCTGCGGCCAATGCGAACACTGCAAGGCGATCATGGAAGGCCGCCATGTCGACGTGCTGGAGATGGACGCGGCCTCCCGCACCGGCGTTGGCGACATCCGCGAGATCATCGACAGCGTCGCCTATCGCGCCGCCTCGGCCCGCTACAAGATCTACATCATCGACGAGGTCCACATGCTCTCGACCAGCGCCTTCAACGCGCTGCTCAAGACGCTCGAGGAACCCCCCGCCCACGTGAAATTCATCTTCGCCACGACCGAGATCCGCAAGGTGCCGGTCACCGTGCTCTCCCGCTGCCAGCGCTTCGACCTGCGCCGCATCGACCCCGAGCAGATGATCGCCATGCTCCGCCGCATCGCCGAGGCCGAAAAGGCGCAGATCGCCGATGACGCGCTGGCGCTGATCACCCGCGCCGCCGAAGGCTCGGCCCGCGATGCCACCTCGCTATTGGATCAGGCCATCTCCCACGGCGCGGGCGAAACCACCGCCGAACAGGTCCGCGCCATGCTGGGCCTGGCCGACCGGGGCCGCGTGCTCGACCTCTTCGACCTGATCATGAAAGGCGATGCCGCCGGCGCGCTCGGAGAGCTTTCCGGCCAGTATGCCGAGGGCGCCGACCCTATGGCGGTCCTTCGCGACCTCGCCGAGATCGCCCACTGGGTCAGCGTCGTCAAGATCACCCCCGAGGCCGCCGAAGACCCCACCATCGGCCCCGACGAACGCGACCGCGGCCGCGCCATGGCCGAGGCCCTGCCGATGCGCGTCCTCACCCGCATGTGGCAGATGCTGCTGAAATCGCTGGAGGAGGTGGCCCAGGCCCCCAATTCGATGATGGCCGCCGAGATGGCCGTCATCCGCATGACCCATGTCGCCGAACTCCCCGCGCCCGAAGACCTCGTCCGCCGGCTGCAGGACGGCCCGCCACCCCAGCCCCCCGCTGGTGGCCCGGCCCCCGGCGGCCCCGGCGGCGGCGGCCACGCCCCGGCCCCCACTGGCACAACCTCCGCCTACACCACCGGCGTCACCGCCCAGCCCGGCCCCTCCGGCCCGTCCGGCCAGACCACCGCGCTCGCCGCCCAATCCGACACGGCGCTGGCGCATTACCCCACCTTCGACCACGTGGTCGAGCTGATCCGCGCCCACCGCGACGTGAAGCTGTTGGTCGAGGTCGAAACCTGCGTCCAGCTCGCCGCCTACCGCCCCGGCCGGATCGAATTCTGCCCGACCGACGACGCCCCCGCCGACCTTGCACCGCGCCTAGGCGCCGCCCTGCAACGCTGGACTGGCAACCGCTGGGGCGTCTCGGTGGTCAGTGAGGGCGGCAAGCCCACCATCGCCGCCACCCGCGACGCCGCCCGTATCGCGCTCGAGGACGAGGCCAAGACCCACCCCATGGTGCAGGCCGTCTTCTCCGCCTTCCCCGGCGCGAAGATCACCGGCATCCGCACCCCCGAGGAACAGCAGGCCGAGGCACAGGCCGAAGCCCTGCCCGAAGTGGACGAAGAATGGGATCCTTTCGAGGAGGACTGATCGCCGCCCTCCTCCTGCCCGCGCCCGCCTGGGCCCAGGTCTGCGAGGAGCTGCGCCCGGGATGGGACGGCACGCCCGTCTCGGCGTGGTCCGAGGCGCTGCTCCTCTTCACCTCCCCCGCCGCCCTGATCCTGCTCGCGGCCAGCCTGCTGGCCGTCCGTTACAAAAGCCAGTGGGGCACGCTGGCGGCCTGCGTCGGCTGGAGCGCGCTGGTCTCCGTCTACGCCTTCCTCGACGGCGGCCGCACCGAGGGCATGGCCCAAGGCTGCATCGGCTCTCCCGTCGTCTTCATCGCCACCGCCGCCGCCCTCTGCGTTGCCATGATCCTCTACATCGGCGTGCCGGCGAAAAAAGAGGACTAGCGCCCACGGTCGCCCGGTGCGTGAGAATGGTGGCGCGGGAGCCAACCATCCCCTTCCGCCCGTCAACACCGACGCGATACCGACGCGATACCGACAAAATACCGACGTTGCATTTCCCAGGGTAAAGCCGGCCCCGCGGGGCCGTTTGAATCGTCGCCTCAAACCCGATGGACATGACCAACCAACCCCCTTACCTTCCCCCTCATGAGCACCACCGATGGACGCCGCTGGCACGACATGGGCGGGAAAGAGGCCGGCCCCCTTTCCTTCGACCAGCACGATTTCGCCCTGTGGGAAAAGCGCATCGACGCGCTGATGGTCCTGTGCGGCCAGAAGGGCCTCTTCACCGTCGACGGCCTCCGCCGCGCGCTCGAGGACATGGGCGAGGACGCCTTCGAAACCATGACCTATTACGAACGATGGATCGCCGCCACCAACCAGAACCTGGTCGAGGCCGGCGCCTATTCCCTGCAGGAGCTCGGCGAGAAGATGGCGGAGGTCGCCAGCCGCGGCCCGACCTACGGCGAGGCGCAGGATGGCTGACCGCGTCCGCGTCAAGGCGATGATGCCCCCCGGCCACGTCCGCGCCCCCGCCTACCTGCGCGGCAAGACCGGCGAGATCGAGCGCGAGCTCGGCCCCTTCGCCAATCCCGAACAACTCGCCTATGGCCTCGAGGCCGAGAAGCAACCGCTCTACCGCGTCCGCTTCACCATGGCCGAAATCTGGGGCGAACGGGCCGAACACCCCGCCGACACGGTCGACGCCGAGATCTACGGCCACTGGCTCGAAAGGCTCTGAGACATGCCGCACGACCACCCCTCCCACTCTCACGAAGGCATGAGCCCCTCCGGCCACCCCTACCGCCAGGATAATGACGGCCCGCTGACCTACTGGCAGCAGATGGAAATCGCCGTCCGCGAGCTGCTGGTCGAAAAGGGCCTCGTCACGCCAGAGGAGATCGCCCGCCAGATCGACGCGATGGATGCCCGCTCGCCCGCCAACGGCGCCGCCGTCGTCGCCCGCGCCTGGACCGATCCGGCCTTCAAGCAACGCCTGCTGCAGGACGCCTCCGCCGCCAGCCGCGAGATGGGGTTCGACATCGGCCCGCTCAACCTGATCGCGGTCGAGAACACCGCCACCACCCACAACCTCATCGTCTGCACGCTGTGTTCGTGCTACCCGCGCAACTTGCTGGGCCTGCCGCCCGACTGGTACAAGACCCGCGCCTACCGCTCCCGCGCGGTGATCGAGCCGCGCGCGGTGCTCCGCGAATTCGGCCTCGACCTGCCCGACGACATGGCCGTCCGCGTCCACGACAGCACCGCCGACATGCGCTACATCGTCCTGCCCGCCCGGCCCGCCGGCACCGATGGCATGACCGAAGAGCAGCTCGCCGCCCTCGTCACCCGCGATTCGATGGTCGGCACCGGCCTGCCCCGCAAACCCTGACGGGCTTGCCCAGCCGCCGCCCCCGGCGTATGTGACGCGCACCTGACCAAGTCAAAGACCACCCGGATGAGCGACACCGCCAACAAGGACACCATCCCGTTCTCCGAACGGCTGACCGGCGAGATGCTGTTCCTGCCGGTGCGGCTCAGCCGTCTGCTCCCCTATCGCTGGCGCGTGCCCTTCGCGGGCTGGTTCACCTCCCGCATCCTCGCCCCCTTGGCGGGTTACTCCCAGCGCGTCCGCGACAATCTCGCCCTCACCTTCCCCGACCTTCCCAAGGCCGAGGTCGAGCGCATCACCCGCGGCGTCACCGACAATGCCGGGCGCAACATGGTCGAGCTCTACTCGCCCGAATTCGCCCCCCGCGTCCGCGAGCGCATGCCGATCACCGGCCCCGGCGTGAAGGTGCTGCAGGACGCCCGCGACGCCGGCCGCCCCGGCATCATCATCTCGGCACATATCGGCAGCTTCAACGCCGCCCGCACCGGCATCGCGGCCAAGGGCATCCAGAGCGCCAGCTTCTACCGCCCGATGACGAACCGCCCCTTCAACGCCCATTACGCCGAGGCGATGGAACGGATCAGCCAGCCGGTCATCGAGCAAAGCCGGCAGGGGCTGGTCCAGATGGTCCGCCACCTGCGCAAGGGCGGCGTGGTGTCGATCATGAACGATCTGAACACCCATGACGGGCTTCCGCTCGAGTTCTTCGGCCACCCGGCGCTGACCTCGCTCTCGGCGGCCGAACTGGCGCTGAAGTACGACGCGCCGCTCGTCCCGCTCTGGGCCCTGCGCGAGCCCAACGGGCTCGATTTCCGCATGACCTTCGAAGAACCCATCCCCCATTCCGACCCGCTCACCATGACCCGCGAATTCAACCGCCGTCTCGAGGCGGTCGTGCGCGAGAACATGGAACAGTGGTTCTGGATTCACCGCCGCTGGAAAGACGGCGCCAACGCGGTGGGCGAGCTGCGTGCGAAGGAGCTCGAAATCCTCGAAGCGAAGCTCGCCGAGAACCCCAACGCCCCGATTTCTTGAAAAGAAATCGCTTCGAACTCTTTAAAGAGACCTCAGCGAAACGCACGCCTCTCTCGCAGGTGGATGTCCGAGGTGGTTCTGATGCGGCTACCGCTTTGGCCAGGGCTCTGTCGGGGTTTTCGGTCGACCCGGCCTGTGAGGCTTCGGGAGATAACCATGGTCGCTCAGCCGTAAAGGGTTCGGAACCGCGCGCCCTTCCACAGGTTCCAGCCGACGGCGGCCAGCCCGGTCAGGATGCGCATCTTCGCAAGCCCCAGGAACCGGGTCCGGCGCAGGCCCCAGTGCCGCTTCCAGTGCCCGAAGATCGCCTCGACCCGGGCACGGGTGACCCCGATCTCGACGTTGCGGGCCTTGTCCTGCGGGCCCAGCCGCTTGTGCTTCGCGCCGCGCTGCTGCACCCGGTCGGCCATGCCCGTCCGCGCCACCAGCGCCCGGCTGCGCGGGCTGGAATAGGCCCCGTCGGCATAGAGCGCCGCCTCGTCGCCCACCACCAGATCCTCGAGGCTGTCCACCTCGGCCCGGTTGCCGGGGCTCACCGCCACCCGCCGCACGAACCCGTCCTCGTCGGCATTGACGAAGGCCTGCCAGCCCCAGACCGCCCGCCGACGGCCCTTCACCGTCAGCTTCACCGCAGAGCCCGCCTCCGGGTCGCGGCGGTCGTAGCCGCTCTGCGCCGCCTCCACCACGGTCGCGTCGATGATCGCGATCCGCCCCTCGGCGAGCACCACGCGGGCGTCCTCCAGCATCGCCACGACCTCGGCCAGAACCGCCTCCAGCCGGTCGCCCAGCCGCGCCCGGAACCGCCCCAGCGTCGAGGCCTCGGGCACCCCCTGGTCCAGCTCCAGCCGGCAGAACTTGCGGAACAGGAGGTCCCGCGCCAGCTGCGCGGAAAGCTTCACGTCGCTCAGGTCGTACCACAGCCCCAGCAGCAGCGCCCGAAAGAGCGTCTGCGCCGGATAGCCCGGCCGCCCCGTCTGCCGCCGCTCCTCGCCCCGCGGCAACAGCGCCTCGATCCGGGACCAGTCGATCACCTCCTCCACCGCGTCCAGCGCCCCAAGCGCGGGATGCTCGAACAGCTCATGGGAGGCGAAAAGGGCGGGCTGGGTGGTGAAGCTCTGTCTCATGGCCAATCATACCACTTCGACCGAAACAGAAGAATCCTCAAAGTTTCGCTGAGGTCTCTTTAAAGAGTTCGACTCGCCCCCCGCACCAAATGCGAAATGCCTACACCCACTTCGCCATCGGCGGCAGGCTCATCAGCACCGCCTCCGGGTCATGGCTCGTCGCCAGCCCGAACTTTGTGCCCCGGTCGTAAACCAGGTTGTACTCGGCGTAGAGCCCGCGATGCACCAGCTGCGCGTCCTTCTCCGCCTCGCCGAAATCCATCACCCGCCGCTTCTCCACCAGCGGCACGAAGGCCGGCAGGAACGCCCGCCCGATGTCCTGCGTCAGGGCGAAATCCGCCTCCCAGCTGCCGGAATTCTGGTCGTCCATGAATATCCCGCCCACGCCCCGCGCACGGCGGCGGTGGGGGATATAGAAATACTCGTCCGCCCAGGCCTTCAGCCGCGGATATTCCCTCTCGCCATGCGGGTCGAGCCAGGCTTTCTGCGTGGCATGGAAATGGCCGGTATCCTCGTCATACTCGATGCAGGGGTTCAGGTCCGACCCGCCGCCGAACCACCACGCCCCCGGCGTCCAGAACATCCGCGTGTTCATGTGCACCGCCGGCACGTGCGGGTTCTGCATATGCGCGACAAGGCTGATCCCGCTGGCCCAGAAGCGCGGGTTCTCCTCGATCCCCGGCACGCCCCGCGCCGCCATCGAGGCCTGGGCCACCTGGCTCAGCGAGCCGTACACCTCCGAGATATTCACGCCGACCTTCTCGAACACCCGCCCGCCGCGCATCACGCTCATCAGCCCGCCGCCGGCGTCGGTGCCGTCATCGCTGGTCCGGCTGGTGGTCTTGACCTCGAACCGCCCCGGCGCCTCCGCGGCAAACGGCCCTTCGGCATGGCTGTCCTCCAGCGCCTCGAACGCTGCCACGATCTCGTCGCGCAACGCCCGGAACCACGCCGCCGCGCGGGCCTTTTCCGCCGTCATCTCTCCGGTCATCTGCCCCCCGTTCAATGCGCCGGCGCCGCCACCGGATCAAGCAGCGTGCGCCCGCCATCCACCGTCATGATCTGCCCGGTCATGAACCCCGAACTGTCGCAGGCCAGGTACTGTACCGCCTCCGCCAGCTCCGTCGCCGAGGCGATCCGCCCCAGCGGGGTGTGATCCTCGATATCCGCCCGGAAATCGCGGTTCTCCTTCAACGTCCCCTGCAGCGACGCGCTCATCACCGAACCGAACGCCACCGCGTTGACCCGGATCCGGTGCGGCGCCAGCGCCACCGCCAGGCTCCGCGTCATCTGGTCCAGCGCCGCCGACGACACCGAGAAGGCCAGCAGGTCGGGATGCGTCCGCCGCGCCGCGATCGACGACAGGTTCACGATCGTCCCCACGGGTCCGCCCTCGCGCTGTTCGGCCTGCTTGATCATCCGCTTCGCGACAAGCTGGCTGGTGCGCAGCGCGGTCATCAGGTTCTGGCTCAACAACTGCTCCACCGCGTCGTCGTCGGGGTTGAGCGGGTCCGAGACCAGCATCTGCCGCGACGCGTTCACCAGGATATCGACCTGCTCGAACGCGTCGATCGTGGCTGACAACAGGTTCGCCAGCGTCAGCTTCTCCCGCAGGTCGCCCGCGAAATAGCGCTTGTTGCTGCCTTCCTCGTTCTCGCCCACCTGCTTGATGAGCTGCTTCTCGTCGATATCGGCAAACATCACGTTCGCCCCCTTGTCGACGAAATGCCGCCCGATGGCGAGGCCGATGCCGTTCGCCCCGCCGGTCACGATCGCGGTCTTCCCGGAAATGGAAAATGACATGGTTTACCCTTTTGTGCCTGTGGGATGTCGCCCGGGAGTCATCCGGGGGATCAGCCGGGCCGACGCACCGGGCGCGCCCCGTGCAAAAGCTTGAACCGGTTGTCGCCGCCCATTTCCTTCACCTCTCCGAACTGGCGCGCCATCTCCGATTCATATGGCAGATGGCGGTTCGCGACCAGAAAAAGCTGGCCTCTTGGTGAAAGCACGCGGGCGGCCGCGCGGATGAAGTCGAGCCCCAGCCCCGGGTCGGGATTGCGCCCGGTATGAAAGGGCGGGTTGGTGATCACCGTGTCGAGCGGCTCCTCGGGTCGCCAGCGCGTGGCATCCTCCCAGTGCAGATGCGCGCGGGGGTCGAGCACGTTTCGGCGGGCGCAATCAAGCGCGGTGAAATCGGCCTCCACCAGGTGCATCTCCCCGATGCTCTCCCGGGCCAGGGCGCGGGCCGACAGGTACCCCCACCCGGCGCCCAGGTCCGCCACCCGCTTGCCCAGTTTCTCTGGCAGGTGATCGGCCAGCAGGGCCGAGGCCGGGTCGATCCCGTCGGCCGAGAAGATGCCGGGGACGGTGACGAAGCTGCCCTCGATTTCCTGCGGGGCGCTTTGGGCCCAGTCCTCGAAGCCGGGGCCGGCGGCGAAATGAAACAGCTTGCCATGCGCCTTCGACCGCGCGGGCGAGACATCGGCCCGTTTGCGACAGGCCTTGAGAACCGATTCGACCCCGTCGGTCTTGGCGCCGTCGACGATCACCGGCCCGTCGGTCACCGCCACCGCCTCGGCCACCAGCGCCAGGCCCAGGGCCTTGGCCCGCGGCAGGCAGACCACCGACGCGGCATAGCGCCCTTCGGGCTCCTTCCCGCAAGCGAACCCCAGCCCGGCGAAATGGTCCCGGTCCGGCTTGAAGGTGGTGATGACATGGCACAGGTCCGCCGGCAGCGCCGACAGGTCCATGCCGGCGCGCGGGGCGAAAACGGCGATGCGCCCGGCCTCGGGCAGCGTCACCTCGCCCGAGCCCAGCGCCAGCGACAGGCGGGAGGGAGCGCTCAAGCTATTCCTTTTCCATCGTGCATTGCAGCGGATGCTGGTGGCGGCGGGCGAAATCCATCACCTGCGCCACCTTGGTCTCGGCAATCTCGTGGCTGAACACGCCGACCACGGCCAGGCCCCGCTTGTGAACCGTCAGCATGATCTCGAAGGCCTGCGCATGGGACATGCCGAAGAACCGCTCCAGAACGGCCACGACGAACTCCATCGGCGTGTAATCGTCATTCAGGAGCAACACCTTGTACAGCGGCGGACGCCGCGTCTTGCTGCGCGTCTCGACGATGACGGACGCGTCGCCGTCGTCATCGTTGGTGTTCTGCCCCGTCATGTGAAAGATTGGGTCCGTCATATCCTGCCCGGTCTCTTCTGGCATGGCCGATCGTGAACCAAGTATATAGCCTCGGGAGCATGAGTGAAAAGAGGGGGAACCCCCAAGACGAGGTCTCATGACACGGATTCTGACGACAATCGGCTTCGACGCCGACGATACGCTGTGGCAGAACGAGCGCTTCTTCCGCCTGACACAGGAGAGATTCGCCGAACTGCTGGCCGACTACGTGGATGGCGACCACCTGTATGACCGCCTTCTGGCGGCGGAGCGGCGCAACCTCGGGCATTACGGTTTCGGCATCAAGGGCTTCATCCTGTCGATGATCGAGACCGCCATCGAGGTGACCGACGAACAGGTGCCGGCCGGCGTCATCTCCGAATTGATCGCGGCGGGACAGGACATGCTGCAACACCCGATCGAACTGCTGCCCCACGCGCGCGAGGCGGTGGTGGAGATCGCCGAAAGCCACCGGGTGCTGCTGATCACCAAGGGCGACCTGCTGCACCAGGAACGCAAGCTGGCGCAATCCGGACTGGGCGAGCTGTTCGACGGGGTCGAGATCGTCAGCAGCAAGACCCCGGCGGTCTACACCGAGATCTTCTCCCGCCACGCCAATGGCGCGTCAGAGGCGATGATGGTCGGCAATTCCATGCGCTCCGACGTGAAACCGGCGATCGAGGCGGGCGGCTGGGGCGTCTACGTGCCCCACGACCTGACCTGGGAAATAGAACATGACGACGCGCCCGAAGACGACCCCCGCTTTCGAGCGCTCGAACACCTGGGCGGGCTGCCGGCGCTGGTGCGCGAAATCGGGTAAGGTGTCAGGGGGCGCTGCCCCCCGCGTTCAAACCCTGCAGGTTTCAACGCTCCCCCCGGGATATTGACCCCCAAGAAGAAGCTGGTGCGGGTCGCCTTGCCTGAAGCGCTCCCACAAGAAAACGGCCCCGGGAAATCCTGTTCTCCGGGGCCGTCCATGGGTAGGTCCGGGGCGTTACGAGGTCGGCAGGATGACGATCTCGACCCGGCGGTTCTGGGCGCGGCCCTCGGGGGTGAGGTTGGAGGCGACGGGCTGATCCTCGCCGCGGCCGAAGGCCTGGATCCGGTCGAACGAGACACCGCCCGACATCAGTACATCGGCCACCGCGCCGGCGCGGCGCTCGGAAAGCCCCTGGTTGTAGGCGGCGCTGCCGGTGTTGTCGGTATGGCCCACCACCTGTACGCGCGAGCGCGGATACTCGCGCAGGCTGCTGGCCACGGTCAGCAGATCGCCGCGCAGCGAGCTGTTCACGGTCGAGCTGTCGACGGCGAACAGGATGTCCTGCGGCATGGTCACGATCAGCCGGTCGCCGGTGTTGCGGATGCCGATGCGGTCATTCTCGAGCTGGCGGCGGAGGTCGGCTTCCTGCTGGTCGAGGAAGCTGCCGGCGATGGCGCCGGTGGCCGCGCCGGCGAGACCGCCGATGACGGCGCCCTTGCCCTTGTCGTCAGCGGTCAGGGCCCCCACGCCGGCGCCGAGGATGCCGCCCAGCAGTGCGCCCTGCTTGGTCTGCCGGTTGGGATCGTTCGGGCCCATTGCGCCCGGGTCGGTACAGGCCGCCACTGCCAGCAGGGAAACGGCGGAGAAGATGAGAATCGGTTTGGTTGTGCAGCTCATGTGCGCGCCTCGACTATTTATGATCACCCGCTAGATCGGATTTGTGGCAATGATATGCAATAACACGCCGGTTCCCAACCGGATTCCGGCGAATTTCGGCGGCTACCCGCGCACGAATTGTTGACCCCCTTGCACAGCGGCTCGGGCGCGCGCGCCGTCAGCCCGCCTCGGCCCGCGCCGCTTCCCAGGCGAGGATGGCGCGCTTGACCGGCAGGCCCCAGTGATAGCCGCCAAGGCCCCCGGATTTGCGCAGCGCCCGGTGGCAGGGGATCAGGAAGCTGATCGGGTTGCGGCCCACCGCGGTGCCGACGGCGCGCACGGCGCGGGGTTTACCGATGGCCTGGGCGATCTCGGAATAGGTGGTGACGTGGCCCGAGGGCACTTGCAGCAATGCCTCCCACACCTTGATCTGGAACGGCGCGCCGATCAGGTAGAGCGGCGCCACCTCGCGTTCCTGCCCGTTGGCGCCGAAGGCGGCGAGCGCCCAGGGGCGGAGCATCATCGGGTCTTCCACGAAGCGGGCGCCGGGCCAGCGCGAGATCATGTCCTCCATCGCCGCCGCCTCGCCGGTTTCGCTGGCGAAGCCGATGCCGCAAATGCCCTTCTCGGTGCCCATGACGAGGGCGAGGCCGAAGGGGCTGTCGAACCAGCCCCAGAAGATGGTGAGCCCCTCGCCCCGGCGGGCGAAATCGCCGGGGCTCATGCATTCCCACCGCAGGAAGAGATCGTGCAGGCGGCCCGAACCCGAAAGACCCAGCTCGTGTGCCGTCTCCAGCGTGGTGAAGCGCTCGGCCAGCAGCGCCTTGGCCTGCCCCAGCGCCAGGTATTGCTGGTAGCGCTTGGGCGACACGCCGGCCCACTGGGTGAAGAGCCGCTGGAAATGGGCGGGGCTCATGTTCATCTCCGACGCGAGCTCGCCCAGCGAAAGCTGGCCGTCGGCCGTATCGATCAGGTCGATCGCGCGGCGCATGACGTGGTAGTGATAGCTGTGCTGCGGTTCTGCATTCATCGGGGCATTCCTTCGGCTCGTGGCAGGAAATCTATCCCCTGGCCCCCTGCCATGCGACCCGAATATTGCGCATTGCCGGGAATGCGGGCATGAGGGGGGCATGGCCGCTCAGCTAGACTATCACACGATGCGCGAGATCTTCACCCGGTTCCAGGAGGCGGAGCCGGAGCCCGAGGGCGAACTGCATCACGTCAACGCCTTCACGCTGGTGGTGGCGGTGGCGCTGTCGGCACAGGCGACGGATGCGGGGGTGAACAGGGCCACGGCCGAGCTGTTCAAGGTGGCCGACACGCCCGAGAAGATGCTGGCCCTGGGCGAGGAAGGGCTGATCGACCATATCAAGACGATCGGGCTCTACCGCAACAAGGCCAAGAACGTCATGAAGCTGTCGCGCATCCTGGTGGATGACTATGGCGGCGAGGTGCCCAATTCCCGCGCGGCGCTGCAATCGCTGCCCGGCGTGGGGCGCAAGACGGCGAACGTGGTGCTCAACATGTGGTGGCAGTACCCGGCGCAGGCGGTGGATACGCATATCTTCCGCGTCGGCAACCGCACCGGCATCTGCCCCGGCAAGGACGTCAACGCCGTCGAGCGCGCCATCGAGGATCACGTGCCGGTCGACTTCCAGCCCCATGCGCATCACTGGCTGATCCTGCACGGGCGCTACACCTGCAAGGCCCGCAAACCCATGTGTCCCGCCTGCCTCATCCGGGACCTCTGCCAATTCGAGGAAAAGACCCTATGACCAAGTACCAGGCCGTCGGCATCGGCAATGCCGTTGTCGATGTCATCTCGCAATGCGACGACCAGTTCCTGTCGACGATGGGAATCGAGAAGGGGATCATGCAGCTGATCGAGCAGGAGCGCGGCGAGCTGCTCTATGACGGGATGCAGAACCGCACGCAGATGTCGGGCGGCTCGGTGGCGAACACCATCGCGGGGCTCGGGGCGCTTGGGCTGAAGACCGGCTTCATCGGGCGGGTGAAGGATGACGAGCTGGGCCGGTTCTATGCCGACGAGATGGCCGGGGTGGGTACGGATTTCGTGAACACGCCGGTGGCGGGTGGCGAGCTGCCGACCTCGCGCTCGATGATCTTCGTGACGCCGGATGGCGAGCGGTCGATGAACACCTACCTGGGCATTTCCACCGAGCTGGGGCCGGAGGACGTGGATGACGACGTGGCGGGGCAGGCGGGGCTGCTGTTCCTCGAGGGGTATCTCTTCGACAAGGACAAGGGGAAAGAGGCCTTCCTCGCCGCCGCGCGGGCCTGCCGGGCCGGGGGCGGGCGCGCGGGGATCGCCCTGTCCGACCCGTTCTGCGTGAACCGGCACCGCGACGATTTCCGCCGGCTGGTGACCGAGCTGGACTACGTGATCGGCAACGAGCACGAATGGCTGGCGCTCTACCAGACCGACGACCTCGGCGCGGCGTTGGAACAGGCGGCCGCCGACAGCGGGCTGATCGTCTGCACCCGGTCGGGCGAGGACGTGGTGCTGGTCGAGGGCGACGAGACGGTGACCGTGCCGGTCGACCGGGTCACGCCGGTCGATGCCACCGGCGCCGGCGACCAGTTCGCGGCCGGGTTCCTCTACGGCGTGGCGACGGGCCAGCCGCTGGCGGTGTCGGGGCGGATGGGCTGCATCGCGGCGGCCGAGGTCATCGGCCATTACGGCGCCCGGCCCGAAAAGGACGTGAAGGCGCTCTTTGCCGCGGAAGCGTTGATCTGACGGTGGCTTGACCTGTGGCGGGGCGTCGCGTGGCCACTGTTGGATTTGGATATTTAAACCAAGAAGAAACAGGGTGTGCGCGCCCGACCTCCGGCGGCGGGCCGGAAAGCCGGGCGCGACTTCTCCTTGGGCGGTCATCGGCTTCCCAGCCTGTACCGCCCCTGAATTCAACCATCCCGTGGTTAAGAAACCCTTGCTTCTTCTTGGGAAAGTATCCCGGGGTGAATTGGCCCGCAGGGCCAAGAGGGGCAGCGCCCCTGACCCCCGCCAGCCCCCCGGGCATACCGGCCCCGGCCCCATGCGCCTGATCCGCAACGTCCTCCTCGCCCTCGTGGCGCTGCTGGCCGCCTACCTGCTGGCGGCCATTGCCGGCGCGCTGATCCCCGGCCCGATGCAGGAGGCGCCGGAACGGCCCGGCCCGCCCGTCACCATCCACCTTGTCTCCGGCCCGATCCACTACGATTTCGTCCTGCCGCTGACCCCCGAGACCCGCGCCGCCTTCGTGCCCCTTGCCGACCACGGCCTGCCAGTCGATGCCGCCGGTGCCCGCTGGCTGATCATCGGCTGGGGCGCGCAGGAGTTCTACACCACCACCGGCAGCTATGCCGACCTGAGCCTCACCGCCATCTGGCGCAGCTTCACCGGCGATGCCTCGGTCCTGCGGGCCGACGTCATCGGCCCCCTGCGCGAGGGGCTCGACCTGCCCGCCCTAACGCTGACCGCCGGCCAGTACACCCGGCTCCTCGCCGCCATCTCCGGCAGTTTCCGCCGCGACGACACCGGCGCCCCGATCCCGCTGGACGCCGCCGGTTTCGGGTCCACCGACCGGTTCTTCGCCTCCCACGGCCGGTTCGACATCCTGCGCACCTGCAACACCTGGGTCGCCGCCATGCTCCGCGCCGCCGGCCTCCGCTTCGGCGCCTGGACGCCCACGCCCTACGCCGTCACCCTCTCGCTCGCGCGGTTCGCCCCCGCCGCGCCGGGCTGACGCCGCCCGCCCCGGCACACGCCGCAGGTTTCCGTGCAACACCGCCCGCCTACACCGGCCATCTAGACATTCCGGGATTCAGTATTCCGCCGGAACACTTTAGCCTGCCGCCAGATCGCGCAGTCATCCGAAGGACAGGCATGGAAAAGAAGAAGCTCAGCGGCCTGCCGCGCCTCGCCGCCGCCGCGCGGAATTCGCTGGCCGGGTTCCGCGACGCCTGGCGCGGGGAAGAGGCGTTCCGCATCGAGGTCACCCTTCTCCTGCTCTCGATCCCCGCCGCCATCTGGATCGCCCGCGACCCGCTGCACATCGCCCTGCTGATCGCCTCGGTCCTGCTGGTGCTGATCGTCGAGGTGCTCAACACCGCCATCGAGGCCGCGATCGACCGGATCGGCCCCGACCGCCACGAGCTGTCGCGCGTCGCCAAGGACCTCGGATCTCTTGCCGTGGCACTATCCGCCCTGGTTCCCGGCCTGCTCTGGCTGGCCGCGCTCTACGAGAAATTCCTTGCCTGACCGCGCCCCCTACCGCGTCCTGAACCGCCGCTCGATCATCGCCCGCAGCCGGATCAGGTCCGACACGCAGGCGCCGATATCCACCATCACGTCCACGTCCGCCTCCCGCCATGTCCGGCGCACCGTGTCGATGGCGCAAAGCGCCCCCACCGGCCGCGCCCCCGGCCCGTGGATCGGCACGCCCAGATAGGCCCTCACCCCCAGCTCCGGCACCGCGTGGTTGTCGCAGACCCGCGCATCGCTCGGCGCATGTTCCACCACCAGCGGGCGGTTGTCGCCCGTCACCAGCCGGCAGAAGGAATGCGACAGCGGCGTCTCGCGCCGCTCGGCATACTCGCCCGTCAGGCCCAGCGCGCTCTTGAAGAACTGCCGCCCCTGCGCCTCGTCCACGATCGAAACCAGCGACACCGGCACCGCCAGCACCCGCGCCACCAGCCGGGTGAACTTGTCGAACACCTCCTCGGGCGGGCTGTCCACAAGCTCCAGCGCGTGCAGCGTTTCGGCGAAATCCCGGAAAGACCTCCCGCCGGGCCTGCTCCGCTCTGTGCGGTCCGCAATCATGTTTCGGGCCATGCTCTCTCTCCTGTCCCGGCTCCTGTCCTGACCCCGGACATGCCCCGCCGAGGTAAACCGAAGGTAAATCTCCCCCCTGACACCCCCTGTCAGCCCCCCACGCCCCCGCCCGATTGCCCACTGGCCCCCGGCCCGCGCCCGTGGCATATCTGCGGGCAACCAACCCACCGACCACGGAGCGCGCGCATGACATTCGGCAAAGGCTGCCACCTGCACCTGATCGACGGCTCGGCCTTCATCTTCCGCGCCTACCACGCCCTGCCGCCGCTCACGCGCAAGTCCGACGGCCTGCCCATCGGCGCGGTCTCGGGCTTCTGCAACATGCTCTTTCGCTACGTCTCCGACGATCATGGCGCCGATGCACCCACCCACGTGGCGGTGATCTTCGACAAGGGCAGCCACACTTTCCGCAACGACATGTATGACCTCTACAAGGCCAATCGCGACGAGATGCCCGAGGACCTGCGCCCGCAGATCCCGCTCACCCGCGACGCCACCCGCGCCTTCAACATCGCCTGCGAGGAGATGGAAGGATACGAGGCCGACGACATCATCGCCACCCTCGCCTGCCAGGCGCGCGACCTGGGCGGGCGTGTCACCATCGTCTCTTCCGACAAGGACCTGATGCAGCTCGTGGGCGACGGGGTCGAGATGCTCGACGCCATGAAGAACCGCCGCATCGACGTGGAAGGGGTGGAGGAGAAGTTCGGCGTCAAGCCCGACCGCGTGGTCGACGTGCAGGCGCTCGCCGGCGACAGCGTCGACAACGTGCCCGGCGCCCCCGGCATCGGCATCAAGACCGCCGCCTTGCTCATCAACGAGTTCGGCTCGCTGGAAGAGCTCCTCGACCGCGCCGGGGAAATCAAGCAGCCCAAGCGCCGTGAAACCCTGATCGAGAAGCGCGAGCAGATCGAGCTGTCCAAACGCCTCGTCCAGCTCGACTGCAACACGCCCCTCACCTTCACCCTCGACGACCTCGAGATAAAGGAGCCCGATCCGCAGACCCTGATGGATTTCCTCACCCAGATGGAATTCCGCACGCTGACCAAGCGCATCGCCGACACGCTGAATGTCGAGGCCCCGGTCATCCCAGACACCAACCCCGCCGGCGCCAACCCGGCCGAGGAAGCCCCCGACTGGCCCGCCATCGACCCGTCAGCCTACGAGCACGTCCAGACGATGGAGGCGCTGCAGGTCTGGATCGACCGTATCACCGCCCGCGGCCATGTCGCCATCGACACCGAAACCACCTCGCTCAACGAGATGCAGGCGGCCCTCGTCGGCATCTCCCTCGCCGTCACCCCGGGCGAGGCCTGCTACATCTCGCTGCGCCATACCGACGGCGGCTCCGGCGGCGCCGATGACCTCTTCAACTCCGAGACCCGCGCCGAGGGGCAGCTTGACCCCGACACCGTCCTGGCCGCCCTCAAACCGATCCTCGAGGATGACGCCATCCTCAAGATCGGCCAGAACATGAAATACGACGCCAAGATCTTCGCCCGAAACGGCATTTCCATCGCGCCGATCGACGACACGATGCTGATGTCCTACGCCCTCAATTCCGGCATTCACAACCACGGGATGGACACGCTCTCCGAACGCTACCTTTCCCACGTGCCGATCCCCATCAAGGAGCTGCTCGGCACCGGCAAATCCGCCATCACCTTCGACAAGGTCGCCATCGACAAGGCCGTGGGCTACGCCGCCGAGGATGCCGATATCACCCTCCGCCTCTGGCACATCTTCAAGCCGCAGCTCCACGCGGCCCGCGTCACCACCGTCTACGAAACCCTCGAACGCCCCCTCGTGCCGGTGCTGGCCCAGATGGAACGCCACGGCATCCAGGTCGACCGCGACACGCTCTCCCGCATGTCCGGCAAGTTCGCCCAGAAGATGGCCCAGCTCGAGGAGGAGATCCACACGCTGGCAGGCCGCAAGTTCAACGTCGGCTCGCCGAAGCAACTCGGCGAAATCCTCTTCGACGAGATGGCGCTCGAAGGCGGCAAGAAGGGCAAGACCGGCGCCTATGCCACGGGGGCGGATGTGCTCGAAGACCTCGCCACCCTGCACGAACTCCCCGCCCGCATCCTCGACTGGCGCCAGCTCTCCAAGCTGAAATCCACCTATACCGACGCGCTCCAGGATCACATCGACCCCGACACCGGCCGCGTCCACACCTCCTACGTCCAGACCGGCGCCAGCACCGGCCGCCTCGCCTCGACCGATCCCAACCTGCAAAACATCCCCGTCCGTACCGAGGAAGGCCGCCGCATCCGCGAGGCCTTCGTCGCCCCCGACGGCAAGACGCTGCTCTCCCTCGACTACTCCCAGATCGAGCTGCGCATCCTCGCCCATATCGCCGATATCGGGCAGCTCAAGCAGGCCTTCGCCGACGGTCTCGACATCCACGCCATGACCGCGTCCGAGATGTTCGACGTGCCGCTGGCCGAGATGACGCCGGAAATCCGCCGCCGCGCCAAGGCGATCAATTTCGGCGTGATCTACGGCATCTCCGGCTTCGGCCTCGCCCGCCAGCTCCGCATCCCCCGCGGCGACGCGCAGGACTTCATCAACCGCTATTTCGAGCGCTTCCCGGGCATCAAGACCTACATGGACGACACCGTCGCCTTCGCCAAGGAACACGGCCACGTCCAGACCCTCTTCGGCCGCAAGATCCACACGCCCGAAATCGCCGCCAAGGGCCCCCGCGCCGGCTTTGCCCGCCGCGCCGCCATCAACGCGCCCATTCAGGGCACAGCCGCCGACATCATCCGCCGCGCCATGATCCGCATGCCCGCGGCGATCGAGGGGCTGCCCTGCAAGATGCTCCTGCAGGTCCACGACGAACTGCTCTTCGAGGTCGACGCCGGCGCCGCCGAACAGGTCATCACCGCCGCCCGCGAGATCATGGAAGGCGCCGCCAAGCCGGCCGTCCACCTCGACGTGCCGCTCGTGGTCGACGCCGGCCAGGGCAGGAACTGGGCCGAGGCCCACTGACCCCGCGCCCCGGGCCTGACCCGGGGCCTCTCGCCGCCGTTTCCCCGCCGGGCACGTGCCCCGTAAAGCGGCTGCCAACCCGACATGCCAAAAGAAAAAACGCCCGCCGGATTCCCCCGGCGGGCGCTTCACATCCTTCAGGAAAAGACCTCAGCGGCGCGGATCGTCGCTGTCGTCCTCCTCGTCGTCCTCGTCATCCGAGCTGTCCGGCAGGTTGAAGAAGCTGTCCGCGTCGTATTTCTCGTTGTCGTCGCGCTCTTCCGCGTCGTCCCCGGACAGGCTGAACGTCTCCAGCCCCTCGATGGCGGTGGGCATCTTCGGCTCCGGGTCCATCTCGAGGCTCTGCTCGGTGCTCAGCAGGCGGCGGCGCGCCTCGTCATCCATCGGCTCGCCTTCCTTGGCCTTCTTGGCTGCGGCCTTCTGCACGGCGGCGTCCAGCTCCGACTGCTTGCACAGGCCCAGCGCCACCGGGTCGATCGGCTGCATGTTGGAAATGTTCCAGTGCGTCCGCTCGCGAATCGTCTGGATCGTCGGCTTCGTCGTGCCCACCAGCTTGGCGATCTGCGCATCGGCCAGCTCGGGGTGGAATTTCACCAGCCACAGGATGGCGTTCGGCCGGTCCTGCCGTTTCGACAACGGCGTATAGCGCGGCCCGCGGCGTTTTTCCTCGCCCACGGCGGCCGGGTTGAACTTCAGCTTCAGCTTGTGCAGCGGGTCGTTCTCGGCCTTGTCGATTTCTTCCTGCGTCAGCTGGTTGTTGGCAATCGGGTCGAACCCCTTCACGCCGGCCGCCACGTCGCCATCGGCGATGCCCTGGATCTCGAGCTCGTGCATCCCCGTGAAATCGGCGATCTGCTTGAAGCTGATCGTCGTGTTGTCCACCAGCCAGACGGCGGTGGCCTTGGCCATAAGCGGTCCTGACATTTCCTTACGTCTCCTTCACGCATATCTTCCCCGCCGCCTGAAATGGCTGTCCCGCTGGGGGACGAGTTTCCGTTGTCGGGGAACTGACGGGCTATATAGTCCCCATGCGAATAAAATGAAAGTCCGAATAATGCGTGTGCTCCTCGTGCTTCTTTTCTGGGCCTCCACGGCCCTGGCCGACGGCGAAAAGGCGGGAAAGTTCGACTATTACGTCCTCGCGCTCAGCTGGTCGCCCACCTGGTGCGCGCTCGAGGGCGACGCCCGGAACTCCCCGCAATGCGACGCCTCGGCCGATTACGGCTGGATCCTGCACGGGCTCTGGCCGCAATACCACCGCGGCTGGCCGGCCCACTGCCCCACCGCCGAACGCCCGCCCACGCGCACCATGACCGAAGAGATGACCGATATCATGGGCTCCTCCGGCCTCGCCTGGTACCAGTGGAAGAAACACGGGTCCTGCTCGGGCCTCTCCGCGCCCGCCTACTACGCGCTCGCCCGCGACGCCTACAACAGCCTCACCCGGCCGGATGTCTTCCGCAAACTGAAAGACCCCGTCAAGCTCCCGGCCTCCGTAGTCGAACAGGCCTTCCTCGAGGCCAACCCCGGGCTCGAGCCGGACATGCTCACCATCACCTGCCGCGCGGGCCGCATCCAGGAGGCCCGCCTCTGCCTCTCCAAATCCCTCACCCCGGTCCCCTGCGGCCGCGACGTGGTGAAGGACTGCCAACTCGACAACGCGCTCTTCGACCCCATCAAGTAAGGCGCACCCCAACTTTCACTTTTCCAAAAATACTCAAATCCCGACGCCCGCCAAACGCGCAACCGTCAGAAAATCCGCCCCACCAGCACCACCAGTGCCACTGGCCACATCAGCACATGCAGCACGTAATCGAACCAGTTGCTGCTGCCCCAGCCCATCACCCACGCCGCCTGCCCCAGCACGGCCACAAGCGGCAGGAACCAGTTCCCCGTGGCAAACCCGTATCCGCACACCGCCAGCACCATCACCGCCACCGGCACCGGCGCATAGCCCCACCGGTACATGTCCAACGGCACCACCCCGAACGCCGCCGCCAGGAACACCGCGTAGAGCACCAGGAAAACCAGCAGCTCCCACGTCGCGACCCCCGCCATCGGCACGCCCAAGGACACCGCCACGTGCCGCAGCGCCAGCGCCGGCAGCATCACCCCGAACGGCGCCAGCAGCGCCACCGCACCGCCCACCGCCATGCTCTCCCGGAACAGCGCCACAGCCAGCACACCGACAACCGCGCCAAGACCGGCCGAAAGGGCAGGCGAGGCCACCCAGCCCAGCAGGGCAAACACGACCCACCCCACCAGGACAGCCAACGCCGCCATCACCCCCAACCCGGTCATTGCGCCGCCACCCAAGCCTGGTTGAACACATGCGCCACCAGCCCCCGCTTGGTGCCCTTGGAATAGGCCAGCACGATCTCGCCGGTCCGCAGCCGCCGCAGCATCGGATAGCGCAACGCGCCATCGCCCTCGAACTCTTCCAGCACCCGCCAGCTTTCGCCCTCGTCCTCGCTCAGCACCAGCCGCAGAACCTCCGGCCGGTCCCCGTCATCGTTGACCGCCAACAGGATACGCCCCTCGCCCAACCCCAGCGCCGCCACGGGCGAGCTCGGGTTCTCCACCGCCATCGGCGCGACGCGCGACCAGCTCTGCCCGCCATCCTCCGTCCGGCTTACCAGCAGCTTCCGGCTCGGGTCGAAATCCCGCAGGAACGCCACGGCGCGCGTTTCGCTCAGCGGCACCACCATCGGCTGGATCGGCTTGCCGAACCCGTTCATTCGCCGCGTGTCCCTGACCCGGCCCGCCTTGTCCAGCCGCGCCAGAACCCCAAACGTGCTGCCCATCTCGAAATAGGCGGGCAGGCCATAACTCCCGTCCGCGTATTCCACCATCGGCGACTTCACCAGGTTCGACCGGCCCAGCACCGGCGACAGGTCCAGCTTACGCGCCCGGCTCGGCTGCCCCCCCGGCGCCCGAACATCGACGACCGAGGCCATTGCCCAGCCGCCCACCGATGCCACCGTCGCGTACAAGCCGTCCCGTACCGCCTCGTTCTCGATCGTGTTGCCCAGCGTCACCACGATCTGCCGCGGCGCCATCACGCGCGCCAGCCCGCCGCGCGTCACCAGCAGCCCGGTCGTACCCCGCAGCCACCCCTCGGTGTCCCGCTCGAACCCGGTATAGTGAATGTCCACATCCGCCTGCGCCTCTTCCGAGCCCTCGAACCAGATGATCGTGAACCCCTCCTCGCGCACGAGGATGCCGGGCGAATGCGCCTGCCCGGTCTCGGCGGTATAATCGAACACCGTCTCGAAAACCGGCTCGCCCTCGGGCGCCACCACCTCCGGCACCACGAACCGCCAGCTCAGCGCGGCATCGGCGCGGATCGCCCAGACGCTCAGGCACAGGCTGACCAGCCCCAGCCCGACGATCGCAAGCTGAACCGCGCCCAATGCCCTACCCGACCTTGAGGACGATCTTGCCGATATGCCCGCTCGACTCCATCCGCGCATGGGCCTTCGACGCCTCCGCCAGCGGGAATTCCGAATCCATCACCGGCGCGACCTTCCCGGCCTCCAGCAGCGGCCAGACGTGCTCGCGCAGCCCCTGGGCGATCTTCGCCTTCGCCTCGTCGCTCTGCGGGCGCAGGGTGCTGCCGGTGATCGTCAGCCGCCGCACCATCACCTGCGCGAGGTTCATCTCCACCTTCGGCCCCTGCATGACGGCGATCTGCACCAGCCGGCCGTCATCGGCCAGGCATTTCAGGTTCCGCGGCAGGTAATCGCCCGCCACCATGTCGAGGATCAGGTGCGCCCCACCCTCGGGCTTCAGCACCTCGACGAAATCCTCGTCCTTGTAATTGATCGCCCGCTCGGCGCCGAGGTCGAGGCATTTCTGGCACTTCTCGTCAGACCCGGCCGTCGTGAACACCCTTGCCCCGAACTCCCGCGCCAACTGGATCGCCGTCGTCCCGATCCCGGAAGAGCCGCCATGCACCAGGAACCGCTCCCCGGCCTTGAGCCCGCCGCGCATGAACACGTTGGTCCAGACGGTAAAGAACGTCTCCGGAAGACAGGCGGCCTCCTTCATCCCCATCCCCTGCGGCACCGGCAGGCAATGCGCGGCCGGCGTCGCCACGTACTCGGCATACCCCCCGCCCGGCAGCAATGCGCAGACCTTGTCGCCGACCTTCACGCGGCTCACGCCGGCCCCGACCGACACCACCTCGCCCGAGGCTTCCAGCCCCGGCAGGTCGCTCGCCGTCTTCGGCGGCGGGTACGCGCCCGCCCGCTGCGAGGCATCCGGCCGGTTCACCCCGGCCCAGGCCACCTTGATGACCACCTCGCCATGGCGCGGCTCCGGCACTGGCCGGGTCGTCGGCTTCAATACGTCCGGCCCGCCGGCCTCGCTGATCTCAACGGCGTTCATCGTCCCGGTCATGCGCGCATCTCCTTCTTCGGCGGCCCTGTCTCGGCCCCCTGTTTCCCACCTGCCTCCTGCAATGGCAACAGCGCTCAGCCCGGCCCCGACCAGCGCCCGGGCATCCCGGTCTGGTGCGGACCTTTCGGCGGCTTGATCCTGTTCAGGAACGACAGCGGCCCGTTGATCAGCCCGCTCACGAACCGGTTCTCGGCGGCCTGCGCCTTGACCTTTTCGAACTGCATCACGTCGTCGATCCTGCGGTCGAGGAACTCCCAGGTCCGCGCGTGATCCTCGCTGTCGTCGCCCAGCCAGTACAGCACGGTCGAGCCATACACCCCCGACAGTGTCGCCCGCTTCGTGTACCAGTTCACGTCGTCCGAACTGTCGCCCAGCGCGGTCCAGATCCGGTCACAGGTCCGCCAGACCGCCTGCGCCCCGTCCAGCGCATGATGCGGCAGCGAAAACAGCGTCATCCCCCGCCGCACGAGCTCCTTGTCCTCGCACACCTCCAGCCGCAGCCGAACGGCCGTCGCCACCTTGTCACGGAACCGCATCTCGCTCATGTCGGTCTCTTCGATCCGCCGGATCATCTCCATGTCGCCCGCCTCGTGATAGGCCAGCGCCAGGTCGACCGCGCCGCGCGGGCAAACCGCCCGTGCCAGCCCCGGCGCCACCCCGGCCTCCTTCACCGCGGCGCGATAGGTCGCCTCGCTCCAGCCATCGAACGGCACATGGGGTTTCGCCGCCTCCAGCAGCCTCGTTTTCACGTCGTCGCCGTCACTCATCGGGCACCTCCGTTTTCGCCTGCGTCACCCTAGACAAACTAAATCGCCTTTGCTATACGGCCACCTCCTGCATTCTCATGCAACTCCAACTTAGAAAGGTGGTGACACCACATGCAGGTTAGTGTTCGCGACAACAACGTCGATCAGGCGCTCCGCGCCCTGAAGAAAAAGCTGCAGCGCGAAGGCGTGTTCCGTGAAATGAAGCTTCGGCAACATTTCGAGAAACCGTCCGAAAAGCGCGCACGCGAGAAGGCCGAGGCCATCCGCCGTGCTCGCAAGCTGGCGCGCAAGAAAGCCCAGCGCGAAGGTCTCCTCTAAGACCCGCACCGCAGCTCTTTGCGACACATCGAAGACGACCCCCGCGGCACCCGCCCGGGGGTTTGTCATTTCCGCAGCGCGGCAAACGCCCGCCGGCAGGTTCCCGCACCTCACGAAATCGTTTACGGCCCGAGAGCGCCCGAGCCCCTACCTTTTCCACAGGAAAGGTAAGCCGATGTCAAAACCGACCCCCCGCCGCCGCTTCCTCCGCACTGCCGCTGGCTTTGCGGCCATGGGCGTCCTTTCCCGGCCGGCGCAGGCCGCATTACTCACACCACGACAGACCGAGGGGCCTTTCTACCCCACCGGCTCCATGCGCCGCGCCGACATCGACAACGACCTCGTCCGCATCGCCGGCGCGGTGCGGCAGGCGGGGGGTCACATCATCCGCCTCACGGGCCGCGTGCTCGACCGATCCGGCCGGCCGATCCCCGAGGCCCGCGTCGAAATCTGGCAATGCGACGCGTGGGGCAACTACATGCACCCCCGCGACCGCGGCAGCGACATGCACGACCCGGCCTTCCAGGGCTTCGGCCACGACATCACCGATGCCGAGGGCCGCTACAGCTTCCGCACCATAAAACCCGTCCCCTACCCGGGCCGCACACCCCATATCCACGTCAAGGCCTTCGCCGAGGGGCGCGAGATCACCACCCAGTTCTACCTCGCGGACGAGCCCGCCAACCAGCGCGACGGCCTCTTCCGCCGCCTCTCGCAAGCCGAGCAGGAGGCCGTTTCCATGCGCTTCACCGACACCGGCAAAGACCCGCAGGCCACCGTCGACATCACCCTCTGACCACCGATAACGCTTGATGCCGCCGGCCCGCTCGCCTATCCGGGGGCGAATACGCCACCTGCCGGACACCCGCCCCATGCCCAAAGACCTCCTGATCGACCGCACCCTGCTGGCCGCCATCGCCATCATCTGCGTGATCTCCTTCGCCATCCATCTCTGGGATCCGGTCTATTTCGCCGCCGTCTACGCCTTCGAGGACAGGCTGGTGGAATACGGCACCGCGCTCTTCCTGCTGGTGGCCAGCGGAATCCTCGTCTCGAACGCCCTGTCGCTCAAGGCGAAGGGCCTGACGCTTGCCGCCATCCTCACCGCCTTCTACGCCCTGCTCTTCTTCCTCGGCGCGGGCGAGGAAGTGTCCTGGGGCCAGCGCATCTTCGGCTGGGAATCGAGCGAGTTCTTCCAGGAAAACAACAAGCAGATGGAAACCAACTTCCACAACCTCGTGGTCGGCGGCACCCACCTGACCAAGACGATCTTCGGCACCGGGCTGACGGCGGTGATCCTGCTCTACCTGATCGGCCTGCCGCTGCTCTACCCGCGCGTCGGTGTCATCCGCCGGCTGGCCGACCGGCTGGCCATTCCGGTGCCGGGCCTGCGCCACACGCTCTTCGCCATCGGCGCCAGCCTGGTGATCGTCGCGATGGGCGACCAGAACCGCAAATGGGAAGTCTACGAGCTGATCTTCAGCCTGCTGATGGTCTCGATCTTCCTGATGCCCCAGAACCGCCACGCCACCCGCTGACAATCCTCCGCCCCGGGCCTGACCCGGGGCCTCGCACCACACGCCACCCCGCCCCGGCCCCCGAGCCGGGGCCTCGCGCCCCACACACAGCGCCTAGATAATCTCGTCCTCGTCGAACAGCGGCGCCGCCTCCATATGCGCGCTCACGCCTTCCGCCGCGTGGTCCGCCCGCGGCGTATCGGCCACGTGGAACAGCGCATCCCCCTCGTAGACCGTCGGCATGTTCGACCGCCCGATCACGATGCCGTTGCGGTCACAGACCACCTCGCTCTCGGCCTCGCCGAACGGGTCGGAAATCGCCCCCAGCACCGTGCCCGGCACCACCGCCGCCCCGATCGGCACGTAGCCGCGGAACACCCCGCCGGCGGGCGCCCGGTACCAGTGCGACTCGCTGGCCAGCACCGGCGCGTGGCGCACCTTGGGCACGCCCTTGCCGCCGATCATCTTCAGGTGCTGCATCACCCGCAGGATGCCGCTCACCCCGGCCCTAGCGGCCAGCTCGTCGAACCGCAGCCCCTCGCCGCCCTCGTAGAGCAGCACGTCGACCCCGGCCGCCTCCGCCGCCATCCGAAGCGAGCCCTCGCGCAGCTTCGACGGCAGCATCACCGGCGCGCCGAACGCCCGGCCCAGCTCCGCCAGCCGCCCGTTGCCGGGCGTCAGCCGGATCTGCGGCAGGTTCAGCCGGTGAATGGCCGCCGAATGCAGGTCGATCCCCACATCGGCCCGGCGCACCACCTCTTCCATGAAGATATGCGCCAGCCGCGACGCCATCGAGCCCTCGCTCACCCCCGGGAAACACCGGTTCAGGTCGCGCCGGTCGGGCAGGTAGCGGGAATGGTTGTGAAACCCGAACGTGTTGACGATCGGGATCGCCATCAGCGTGCCGGCCATGGATTTCAGCGCCTTGGCCCGCAACAGCCGCCGCACGATCTCGACCCCGATCACCTCGTCGCCATGCACGGCGGCCGAAACGAAAATCACCGGGCCCGGCTTGCGGCCGTGGATGACATGCACCGACAGGTTCACCGGCGTATGATCCGACAGGGTGCTCACCGGCACGTCGACCGTCCGGCGGGTGCCCACCTCGATCACGTGCCCGTTCAACTTGAATGCCTCGCGGCCGCTCATGCCCGTCGCCGTTCCGAACCTTTACCGGATGCCATAGGCAAAAACCGTACAACTGTCCATCTCACCCCGGCCCCGGGGCCGCACACCGGGCGTCTTTCTGGCCGAAATCACCCACCCGGCCCAGGCTCACCCGCCACGCCCCGCTTCTTCTGGCCGGAAATATCCCGGGGGAGGCGTTGAAACCCCGCAGGGTTTCAACGTCGGGGGCAGAGCCCCCATCACACCGGCCGAACAATCACCCCGGCAGCTTGGCCTTCCGCAGATACGGCAGCACCGTCTCGAACGACCCGAACTTGGCCTTCGCGTCCTCGTCGCTCACCGCCGCCGGGATGATCACGTCCTCGCCCACCTGCCAGTCGGCGGGGGTGGCAACGCCCTTGCCCGTGCTGGTCTGCAGCGCGTCGAGCGCCCGCATGACCTCGCCGAAATTGCGGCCCACGGTCATCGGGTAGGTCATGCTCAGCTTGAGCTGCTTGTCCGGCCCGATGATGAAGACGCTGCGCACCGTGGCGCTGTCGGCGGGCGTGCGGCCATCGGGCAGGTAGGCCTCGGCTGGCAACATGTCGAAGGCCTTCGACACCTCGAGGCCGATATCGGCGATGATCGGGAAGCCCGGCTTGGCGCCGCCCACCTTCTCGATGTCGCCCTTCCACTTCTTGTGGTCCTCGACGCCATCCACCGACACGCCGATCACCTTGCAGCCGCGCTTCTCCCACTCGTCGGCCAGCCGTGCCACGGCCCCGAACTCGGTGGTGCAGACCGGGGTGAAATCCTTCGGGTGCGAGAACAGGATCGCCCAGCTGTCGCCGATCCATTCATGCAGCGAGAATGTACCCTGGTCGGTTTCGACCATCAGGTCGGGGATGGTGTCGTTGATGCGAAGTCCCATGATGATCTCCTTTTCGAGCTTCGGGATTCCCCTGCAAGATACGCCTTGCCCGCCGAATTTGAAGCCCTCTCCCTTGCAGCCGCCATGCGCCGGTGACAATGTAACGCCGAATCCGGCCGGGGCGTGCCTGCTCCGGCCGTCCGCCATTCTGAAGGAACGGAGCCAGAGACCATGATCGAGAAACGCCAGTTCTACATCGACGGGGCCTGGGTCGACCCGAAAGACGGGAAAGACCACAACGTCATCGACCCCTCCACCGAGGATCCCTGCGCCATCATCAGCCTCGGCGGCCAGGCCGACACCGACGCCGCCGTCGCCGCCGCCAAGGCCGCCTTCCCCGCCTGGATGGCCACGCCGCCGGCCGAACGCATCGCCTATGTCGAGAAGCTCTACCAGGCCTACAAGGCCCGGGCCGAGGACATGGCGCAGGCGATCAGCCTCGAAATGGGCGCCCCCATCGACCTCTCCCGCCAGCAGCAGGTCGGCGCCGGCATCGGCCACATCAAGGCTTTCCTCGAAACCGCCAAGACCTTCCACTTCGACGAGCCGCTGGGCGACCACGCCCCCAATGACCGGATCATCCACGAACCGATCGGCGTCGTCGGCATGATCACGCCCTGGAACTGGCCGATGAACCAGGTCACGCTCAAGGTCATCGCGGGCCTCATCGCCGGCTGCACCATGGTGCTGAAACCCTCCGAGGAATCCCCCCTCTCCTCCATGCTCTTCGCCGAGATGGTGGACGAGGCCGGCCTGCCCAAGGGCGTCTTCAACCTCGTCAACGGCGACGGTGCCGGCGTCGGCTCGCAGCTCTCCGCGCACCCCGATGTCGACATGATCTCCTTCACCGGCTCCTCGCGCGCCGGCAAGCTGATCTCCAAGGCCGCCGCCGACACCCTCAAGCGCGTCAGCCTCGAGCTGGGCGGCAAGGGCGCCAACCTGATCTTCGCCGATGCGGATGAAAAGGCCGTCAAGCGCGGCGTGCTGCACTGCATGAACAACTCCGGCCAGTCGTGCAACGCGCCCACCCGGATGCTCGTCCAGCGCGAGGTCTACGACCAGGCCGTCGAAACCGCCGCCGAGGTGGCGAACAAGATCACCGTCGGCTCCTCGCACGAGGAAGGCCGGCACATCGGCCCCGTCGTGAACGAAGTCCAGTTCAACAAGATCCAGGATCTCATCCAGAAGGGCATCGACGAAGGCGCCCGTCTCGTCGCCGGCGGCACCGGCCGCCCCGACGGGCTCAACCGGGGCTTCTTCGTCCGCCCCACGGTCTTCGCCGACGTCAACAACGACATGACCATCGCGCGCGAGGAAATCTTCGGCCCGGTCCTGTCGATCATGCCCTTCGACAGCGAAGAAGACGGCATCCGCATCGCCAACGACACCCCCTATGGCCTCACCAACTACGTCCAGACCCAGGACAGCGCCCGCGCCAACCGCGTGGCCCGCGCCCTGCGCTCGGGCATGGTCGAGATGAACGGCCAGTCGCGCGGCATGGGCTCGCCCTTCGGCGGCATGAAACAGTCGGGCAACGGGCGCGAAGGCGGCAAGTGGGGCATCGAGGACTTCCTCGAGGTCAAGGCCGTCTCCGGGTGGACCCCGGACGCCTGAGCGCGGGCCGATGCAGGCGCATGCCTTCGTCCTGCACCTGACCCGCGCGCGGAAACGGCGGGACAATGCGCATGCGCTCAAGGAAACCTGCGGCCTGCCCGGTGAACTCTGGGCAGCCGTCGACGGCGCGGCACTCGACGCGGCCGACCTCGCCGCCGAAACCGGCACGCGGCTCTTCGCGCCCGCCTACCCCTTCCCCCTCAAACCGGGCGAGATCGGCTGCTTCCTCAGCCATCGCCAGATCTGGGCCGAGATCCTCCGCCGCGACCTCGATCACGCCCTCATCCTCGAGGATGACGTGACGCTCGACCGCGACACTTTCCCGCGCGCCCTCGCGCTCGCCACCGCCAATATCGCCGCCTGCGGCTACATCCAGCTTCAGGACAGACCCCCGCAGGGCAACCCCCGCCTGATCGACCAGTCCGGCCCCGCCCGCCTGACCCTGGCCGACATTCCCCAACTCCGCACCTCGGCCCAGCTCGTCAGCCGCGACACCGCCCGCCGCCTGCTCGACACCTCCGACGTGATCGACCGCCCCATAGACGCCTTCCTGCAATGCCACTGGCACACCGGCCTGCGCCCCGCCGCCATCCACCCCGCGGGCATCCGCACCATCGCCGACCAGCTCGACGGCTCCACCATCCAGGGCGGCCGCAAATCCCTCCCCGAGAAGCTCTGGCGCGAAGCCGCCCGCTTCCGTTACCGCCGCGCCCTCGCCCGCCACGCGCAGCAAAGTACGGTGCCGCTGCCGGAGGGCCTGCAATGATCATCACCCGCCTCTTCGGCGGCGCCGGGAACCAGATGTTCCAATACGCCGCCGGCCGCGCCCTGGCCGACCATATCGGCACCGACCTCGCCCTCGACCGCCGCTACATGGTGCTGTGGGACGAGACCCGCGGCGACTGCTTCCCGCACTACGAAAACACCCGCTTCATCGAAGCCGCCGCCCTGCCCCCCACCAAGATGGACAGCCTCCCGCGCTACGCCCTCTGGCGCTGGTTCGGCCGCAAGCCCCGCTTCCACCGCGAGGGCGAACTCGGCTTCAACGAGGATTTCTTCGACCTCCCCGACAACACCTACCTGCACGGCTACTGGCAATCGCCCCGCTATTTCGGCGCCTCCGCAGACCGCCTGCGCCGCGACCTCACGCTCACCACGCCCCTCGACGCCGCCAATGCCGACATGGCCGACAGCATCGTCGCCGCCCCGGTCGCCGTCTCCGTCCATGTCCGCCGAGGCGACTACCTCTCGGGTGGCGGCTTCGCGGCCTGCCCGCCGGAATATTACAGCGCCGCCGTCGACCACCTGACGCAAAAGCTCGGCCAGCCCCTCACCTGCTTCGTCTTCTCGAACGATCCCGCCTGGGCGCGCGACAACCTCTCCCTCGGGCAGCAGACCGTCGTCGTCGACATCAATGACGAGACGAAGGGCCATTTCGACATGCACCTGCAATCGCTCTGCGACCACAATATCATCGCCAATTCGACCTTCTCGTGGTGGGGCGCTTGGCTCAACGACAACCCCTCCAAGATCGTCATCGCGCCGAAAAACTGGTTCGCCCCCGGCAAACCCGGCAACGCCGACCTCTGCCCGCCCGACTGGGTCCGCCTCTGAGCATCCATGCCCTTTTCGGCACAACACCCACCAAAACCAAGCCACCCCGCAAGGGCTGGCGAGCACGCTTTCCCACGCCACCAAAAATCTCTAAACCCCCCAGCATGAGCCCCGCCCCCGACATATCGCAGGCCCGCTTCCGGCCCGACACTGTCCACAAGCGCGATGTGTTCTCGGAAACCGTCTCGGGCACCCTCGACGGAGTCGAAGATTTCCCCGTCGTCCTGCGCAAGCTCGATGGCGTGCCGCTCTGGGCCAAGCCCATCGCCTGGGCACTCGCCCGCCGCGAAATTCGCGGGCTCAGGGCAGTACAGGGCATCGAAGGCTGCCCCGTCCTCGTCCGCGTCGACCGCACCGGCCTGCTGCGCAGCTGGACCAAGGGCACCCCCCTCCACCTCGCCAAGCCAACCGACGCCGCATGGTACAAGGACGCCAAGCGCCTCCTCCGCGAAATGCGCCGCGCCGGGGTCACCCATAACGACATCGCCAAGCCCCAGAACTGGCTGATGACGCCCGAGGGCCGCGCCGCCGTCATCGACTTTCAGCTCGCCTCCGTCCACCGCCGCCGCGGCCCGCTCTTCCGCACCATGGCCCGCGAAGACCTGCGCCACCTGCTGAAACAGAAACGTGCCTACGCGCCCGATCTGCTGACGCCCTCCGAGAAGGCCATGCTCGCCCGCAAGGCGCTCCCCTCCCGCCTCTGGATGGCCACCGGCAAGAAGCTCTACAATTTCATCACCCGCCGCCTGATGAACTGGTCCGACGGCGAAGGCACCGAGGACCGGATCGAGCGCGACGGCCCCGGCCTCCGCGCCGCCCTCCTCGCCCATGACCGGGTGTCCGATGTGGCCCTCTGCACCTTCGCCCTCCCGGCCAAGGGCGTGGGCCTCTACGCCTTCGTCGAAACCGACCTCGCGGAACCCGACCTCCGCGCCCTCGCCCCCGACCCCAAGCCCGACCACATCCAGCCCGTCGCAACACTGCCGCGCCACCCCGACGGCACCCCGCGCATGGACGCGCTACAACTCGTCGCCACCAACCGGCTCGACGAGTTGGAAGAGATGCAGAAACCCGACCCCGCCCTCGCGGCCACCCTGAAACCCATCGTCGCCGCCCGCCAGAACCTCACCGACCGCTCTCGCTGACGCACCGACGTAATACCGACAGAATACCGACGTAATACCGACAGAATACCGACGTAATACCGACGTTGATTTTCCAGCAAACAAAGAGCTTTTCAGAACGGCGCCACCGACCGGAACGTCATCCCCGCCCCCCCGTCCGGATGCCTCAACCGAAGCTCTTCCGAATGCAGCATCAGCCGCGGAAAATCCCGCGCCGCCCCCTCCGCATAGAACGGATCCCCCAGGATCGGATGCCCCATCGCCAGCATGTGCACCCGCAACTGATGGCTCCGCCCCGTCTTCGGCATCAGCCTCACCCGCGTCTCTCCCTCGCCATACCGCTGCACCCGCCAATCCGTCACCGCGGCCTTCCCCGTCTCGTGGCACACCATCTGCTTTGGCCGGTTCGGCCAGTCCACGATCAGCGGCAGATCGACCGTCCCCTTCCGCGGCTCCAGCTTCCCCCAAACCCTTGCCACGTATGTCTTTTTCACCTGCCGCTTCTCGAACTGCAGGCCAAGATGCCGCTGCGCGTGGGGGCTCAGCGCGAAGATCATCACGCCCGATGTATCCCGGTCCAGCCGGTGCACCAGAAGCGCCATCGGGTAGGCCTCCTGCACCCGTGACAGCAGGCAATCCGCCAGGTGCTCGCCCTTCCCCGGCACCGACAAAAGGCCCGACGGCTTGTCCACCACGACGATCTCGTGATCCTCGTGCAGCACCTTGATCGGCTCGGTCGGCGGGGCGTATTCATCCATGCCGCCCGCTTACACCAGCCATGCCCGCAGGGCCACACCACACCCGAAAATCGCTGGACCCTCCCGGCCCCATCCCTATGGTTCGCCCGAAAGGAAAGCCCATGCCCTCACCCGACGTCATCGTCATCGGCGCCGGCGCCGCCGGTCTGGCGGCCACCGAAGCCCTTGTTTCCCTTGGCAAAACCGTCACCTGCATCGAGGCCGGCAACCGCATCTGCGGGCGGGTTTTCACCGACACCGAGACGTTCGGCCTTCCCTTCGACCGTGGCGCGCACTGGCTCCACAATGGCGCCATCAACGCCTTCATCGACAAGGGCAAGGCCCTCGGGCTCGACCTCTACCCGGCGCCCGACCACACCCTCACTGCCGGAGACGACCCCCACGGCACCGCCCTCTGGGCCGAGGTCGACGCCATCAGCGACGCCATGCGCCGCGAGGCCGACGCCGCTTTGTCCAGCCTTTTCAAGCCTCTGACAGACTGGTCCTTCACGGCGGCGATGATGCATGTCCTGCCCATGGGCCGGAACCTGCACGAGATCTCCACCAGGGATTTCGCGGCTTACCAGGAAAGCCCCGACTGGTTCTGCCGCCAGGGCTACGGCACACTCGTCGCCATGACCGCCGCCGACATTCCGGTCACCTTGAACACCAGCGCCCAGCAGGTCACCACCACGGCCAACGGGGTAGAAGTCCTTACAAACAAGGGCATCCTGACCGCAAAGGCCGCCATCGTCACCGTCTCCCAGGGCATCCTCGCCGCCGGCGACATCCGCTTCGACCCGCCCCTCGATACCGCCCATCTCGACGCCATCAACGCCATCACCCTCGGCGCCTACAACCACGTGGCCCTGCAATTCCGGCCCGAGGCCCTGCCGGTGCAGCCCGACACCTGGGTCACCTACAAGATCGAGCCACCCGAAGACGGCGTCCTCCGCGGCGGCGGGGCGCTCTGCAACATCTCCGGCACCGGCCTCTGCGCCTTTGAAAACGCAGGAGATTTCGCCACCGAACTGGAAAACGCTGGCCCCGAGGCGGCCATCGACTACGCCCTCGCGCGCCTCATCGAGATCTTCGGCACCGACCTGAAACCCGCCTTCCTCAAGGGCGCCGCCACCGCCTGGGGCCGCAACCCGCTCTTCAAGGGCTCCTATTCCGGCGCCCTGCCCGGGCAGGCCCACAAACGCCCCGTCCTGCGCCAGCCCCATGCCGAGCGGGTCTTCTTCGCCGGCGAAGCCACCCACGACGCCGAACCCGGCACCGTCTCCGGCGCGCACAAGGAAGGCCTCCGCGCCGCCGAAGAGGTGGCGGCGCTGCTCGGCTGACCTAGGCCTTCACCCGATCCGATTTCGGGTCGTACATCGGCTTCAGGCTGGCCTTCGCCTTCACCTTCGTACCCATCACGTCGATCTCGTAGGTGGACCCCAGCACATCCTGCGCGTTCTCGCCCTTGCAGGGCACGTAGCCCATGCCGACCGCCGCGCCGAGGTAGTGGCCGTAATTGCCCGAGCTGAGGTAGCCCACGTACTCCCCGTCCCGGATCACCGGCTCGTTGTGGAACAGAAGCGGCTCCGGATCCTCCAGCAGGAACTGCACCATCCGGCTCTCTGGCCCGCTTTCCTTGCGCGCCGCCACCGCCGCCTTGCCGATGAAATCCTCTTTCGACAGGTCGACCGCGAAGCCCAGCCCGGCATCGATCACGTTATCTTCGCAGGTGATGTCATGCCCGAAATGGCGGAACGCCTTCTCGATGCGGCATGAATCCATCATGTGCATCCCGCAGAGCTTGAGCCCCACATCCTGCCCGGCCTCCATCAGCGTCTCGAAGACATGCCCTGCCATGTCGGCCGAAACGTAGATCTCCCACCCAAGTTCGCCCACGTAGGAGACCCGGTGCGCCCGGGCGAGGCCCATGCCGATCTCGATCTCCTGCGCCGTGCCGAACGGGTTGACGGCGTTGGAGAAATCGTTGGGCGAGACCTTCTTCAGCAGCTCCCGCGATTTCGGCCCCATCACCGCCAGCACACCCTCGCCCGCCGTCACATCGGTGATCACGACCCGCCGGTCGCCCACATGCCGCCGCAGCCGCGTCTCATCCGCCAGCCGCGTCATCGCCGGGGTGACGACCAGATACGCCGTTTCCGACAGCCGCGTCACCGTCACATCCGCCTCGATCCCGCCGCGGGTGTTGAGGAACTGCGTATAGACGATCTTGCCCACCGGCACCGACATGTTCGCGCCGCAGACATGGTTCAGGAACGCCTCGGCCTCCGGCCCTTCGACCCGCAGCTTGCCGAAGGAGGACATGTCGTACATGCCCACGTTCTCGCGCACGGCCTTGTGCTCGGCGGCCGAGTTCTCGAACCAGTTCTGCCGCTTCCAGCTATACTCATACTCCGGCGTCTGCCCGTCCGTCGCGAACCAGTTCGCCCGCTCCCAGCCGCCGGCCTCGCCCATCACGGCCCCCTGCTCCAGCAGTTGCGCATGGAAAGGCGAACGCCGCACCTCCCGCGCGGTGGCCTTCTGGCGATAGGGGAAATGGTCGGCATACAGCAGGCCCAGCGTCTCTTTCGAGCGTTCGAACAGGTAATGCCGGTTGCCCTGGAACGGGTGCATCCGGCTGATGTCGACATCGCCGACATCATAGGGCTTCTCGCCGTCCTCCATCCACTGCGCCAGCGTTACGCCCGCGCCCCCCGCGCTCTGAATGCCGATGGAATTGAACCCGGCCGCGACCCAGACATTGTCCATCTCCGGCGCCAACCCGAGGTGATAGGCATCGTCGGGCGTAAAGCTCTCCGGCCCGTTGAAGAAGGTGTGAATCCCCGCCTCCGCCAGCATCGGCATCCGGTGACAGGCGGCCTCGAGGATCGGCTCGAAATGGTCGAAATCCTCGGGGAGCTGGTCGAACTCGAAGCTGTCCGGAATGCCGTTCATCCCCCACGGCTTGGCATTCGGCTCGAACGCGCCCAGCAGGATCTTCCCGGCATCCTCCTTGTAATAGGCGCACTCGTCCGGAACCCGCAGCACCGGCATCTGGCCCAGCCCCTCGATGCCTTCGGTCACGATATAGAAGTGCTCGCAGGCATGCAGCGGCACGTTCACACCGGCCATCCGGCCCACCTCGCGGCCCCACATGCCGGCACAGTTGACGACCATGTCACAGGCGATGTGCCCCTGCGCCTCGCCGTCATCGCTGGCCCAGTCGACGCCGGTGATCCGCCGGCCATCGCGCGCCATGCCGGTGACCTTCACCCGCTCCTTCACCAGCGCGCCGCGCTGCCGCGCGCCCTTGGCCAAAGCCAGCGCGATATTCGCAGGGTCCGCCTGCCCGTCCGTGGGCAACCAGACGCCACCGGTCACCCCGTCGAGGTTGATATGCTCGTACCGCGCCTTCACCTCGTCGGGGCTCAGCTCCTCGACCGGCACGCCGAAGGCCCGCGCCATGGCGGCGCTGCGATAGAGCTCCTCCAGCCGCTCTTTCGTCAGCGCGACCGAAACCGAGCCACCCTGCCGCATTCCCGTGGCGACGCCGGTTTCCTCTTCCAGCCCGAGGTAAAGCTCGGCCGAATACCGCGCCAGCTTGGTCATGTTGGCGGTCGCCCGCAGCTGGCCGATCAGCCCGGCGGCATGCCACGTCGTGCCGCTGGTCAGCTGCTTTCGCTCCAGCAGAACCACGTCCTTCCAGCCCAGCTTTGTCAGGTGATAGGCCACCGAACAGCCGATCACGCCACCGCCCACGATCACCACGCGGGCCTTGTCGGGAAGCTCCATCTTACACTCTCCTTCGCGAGGCGGGCCGCCTCTGTCTATTGATGTCAAACGATCTCGTGCCCGGCCGACCGAAGCCGCCCTGCCAGTTCCGTGATGTGATCCGGCCCGACCTCGCAGCAGCCGCCGACGATGGTGGCGCCCTGGTCGACCCAGCCCATAGCAAACCCCGCATAGGCATCGGGCGTCAGGTCGGTCCGCTGCTCCAGCGCATCGACCGTCGGGGCATCCTTCAGGAACCCCTCGCTGATCCGGGTGAACCCGTTGCCATAAGCGCCATAAGGCAGGCCGAGGGTCCCGATGATCTCCAACCCCGCCGCGATCACCTCGGGCGGCGAACAGTTGATCAGCACCGCCGCCGGCTTGTGCCGCTCCACCAGCGGCGCGAGCAGGTCCAGCTTCTCGCCCGAGCGCAGGCGCGTGCCGTCCTCGTCCTCGACCGTCACCGCCAGCCAGACCGGCAAGCCGTTGCCATGCTGCGCCGCCGCCACCAGCGCCCCTTCGGCCTGCTCGACCGAGGCCATCGTCTCGAACAGCAACAGGTCGACATGGTCGCGCAGGTTGGCAATCGGCTCCTCGTAAAGCTGCACCGCGTCGGCTACCGGCGGGCAGAGGTCCGGCCGGTACGACGCCCCCAGCGGCCCGAGCGCCCCCGCGACCAGCCCCTTGCCGGCATGCCGCTGCGCCTCGCGCGCCATGGTCACGGCGGTCTCGGTCAGCCGCCCCACCTCCTCGTGAAGCCCGACCCGCACCAGCCTGTCGCGCAGCACGGCATAGGTGTTGGTCGTAGCCACCGTCGCGCCGGCGGCGAAATAAGCGTCATGCACCTCGCGCACGATATGGGGATGGTCGATCATCACCTGGGTCGACCAGAGCGGCGTGGCCCGGTCGCCCGAGCGTTTCACCAGTTCCTGCCCGATCGAGCCGTCGAGCAACGTGATCTTGGTCATGGGTCTCTCTCCCCGATCCTGTTTGTTTCCAACGGCTCTACCGTTCCGCCGTCCGGTCGAGGTCTTTCAGGCCCAGCAGCACCGCCGCCCCCAACATCAGCGCGCCGGACACCCGGTTGAGCCAGACGCCCGTCAGTTGCTTCACCCGGCCCAGCGTATGCGTCGCCGCCCAGCCCCAGAGCAGCAGGATCAATCCGTCGACCACGAGGTACGTCACCCCGAGGATCAGGAGTTGCGGCCAGACCGGCAGTGCCGGGTCGATGAACTGCGGGAAGAGCGCGCCGAAGAACACCACCGCGTAAGGGTTGGCCGAGGAGGTGACGAAACCCTGCCGGAACAGCCGCCCGTGCCTTGACTCCGCCGGGGTGTCCGCACCGGCCTTCGAAAGCATCAGCTTCAACCCGATCCACACGAGGTAGGCTACACCAAGCCATTTCACGACCCAGAGCGCATCGGCCGAGGCCGCGATCACTGCCGTCAGCCCGAACGCCGCCAGCGTCATCTGCAACGCGTTGGCCGACAGGTCGCCCGCCACCGTCGCCATGCTGCGCCGCATCCCGTGGCGCAGGCTGTTGGAAATGATCAGCAACTGGCTGGTATCCGGCGGGGTCGCGAAGAAGGCCACCAATACGCCGAGATACAGCAGGTAGGTCTCGATGCTCACGCCCGCAGCCTTTCATTTTCAGGATCCCACATCGAGCCGTCCGGCTGGACCTCGGCGCGGCGGCGCTCGCCGTAGATCTCGACCTCCACCTCGGTGCCCGCCTCCGCCAGCTCCGGCCGGATCATCGCAAGCGCCACGCTCGCGCCCACCCGGTAGCCCCAGGCCCCCGACGTGGTCTCGCCCACGATCTTGCCGTCATGCCAGACGGTCGACATGTAGGGCGCATCCGCCTCCCCCGCGTCGACCTTCAGCGTCACGAAGGCCTTTTTCCGCCCCTGCTGCTTCTCCGCCAGAAGCGCCGCCTTGCCGGTGAAATCCTGCGGTTTGTCGAACTTCACGAACCTCTCCAGCCCGGCCTCGAGCATCGAGTAGTCGGTCGACAAATCGCCCTTCCACGCCCGATACCCCTTCTCGACCCGCAGGCTGTTCAATGCGTACATCCCGAAGGGTTTCACCCCCTTCTCGATCAGCGCGTCATAGATCGCCGGGATGGCATCGAACTCGCCGTGAATCTCCCAGCCCAGCTCGCCGGTAAAGCTCACCCGGATCAGGAACGCCTTCTGCCCGGCCACGGTGCAATGCTGGTGGCTCAGCCAAGGCAGCGACAGGTCGCCATCGGTCAGCCCCTCCAGCACCTCGCGGCTTTTCGGCCCGGCCAGCAGCAGCGCGTCACGCTCGGTCGTGGTCTCACGCAGGCTCAGCCCCTCGGCCAGCGCGTTGCGGACCAGCTCGCCGTCATGCCATTGCGCCGTGGCGGCGGTGATCAGAACGAAGCTGTCCTCGGCCAGCCGGACACAGGAGAACTCGGTCACGATCCGCCCGCGCGTATCGGCCACGTAGACGAGGTTCATCCGCCCCACCTTCGGCAACCCGCCGGTCACGAAGCCGCGCAGCCAGTCATCGGCCCCCGCGCCCGACACC
Organism: Roseovarius sp.; assembly: GCF_965228755.1. Lineage (GTDB taxonomy): Bacteria > Pseudomonadota > Alphaproteobacteria > Rhodobacterales > Rhodobacteraceae > Roseovarius. Next base: position 211,722 of record NZ_CBDDIG010000008.1, on the reverse strand, counting down.
CACAGCCGGGTGAACCCCGGCAGGTCGAGCACGCCGCAGCCGTCGCGCACCGCCTCGCATTCCTCGCGGATGCGCTGCTCCCACGGACCGGCGCGGTTCCACGTCTGGGTGGCCTCTTCCGAGGTATCGTCGCCCGGCTTGGCGAACCAGTTGGCCCGCTCCCAGCCGTTATAGGCGCCCATCACGCCGCCCAGCGCCTTCACCCGGTCATGCACCGGCGACAGCTTCCGGTCGCGCCCCGCCGGCCATTCATGCCAGGGGAAATGCATGGCGTATTCGTGACCATACACCTCCATCCCCTTGGCGATGCAGTAATCACGGTCGGTGTAATCGGTGTAGCGCCGCGGATCGACGGCCCACATGTCCCACTCGGTGGCCCCTTCCGTGATCCACTCGGCCAGCACCTTGCCCGCGCCCCCGGCCTGCGCGATGCCGAAGGTGAAGACACAGGCCTCGAACGCGTTCGGCACCCCCGGCATCGGCCCCAGAAGCGGCAGGCCATCGGGCGCATAGGGGATCGGCCCGTTGATCACCTTGTTGACGCCCCCGGTGCCCAGCAGCGGCACCCGCGCCATCGCATCCTCGACATACCATTCCAGCCGTTCCAGATCGTCGGGGTAGAGCTGGAAGCTGAAATCCTCGGGCATCGGGTCGTCGGGCTGCACCCAATGCGCCTTGCAGTTCCGCTCGTAGGGCCCGAGGTTCAGGCCGTACTTCTCCTGCCGCAGGTAGTAGGAACTGTCGACGTCCCGCAACAGCGGCAGCTTGTGCCCGGCCTCCTTGCTCCACGCCTCCAGCTCCGGGATCTCGTCGGTCAGCATGTATTGATGGCTCATCACCATCATCGGCACGGTCCGCCCGCCATAGGGTTTGAACCATTCACCCACGCGCTGTGCATAGTACCCCGCGGCATTCACCACGTAGTCGCAGCGGATATCACCCTTTTCCGTCTGCACGATCCACTCGTCACCCTCGCGGCTGACGCCGGTGGCCGGCGTAAACCGCAGCACCCGCGCGCCCATGTCACGCGCCCCCTTGGCCAGCGCCTGGGTCAGCTGCGCGGGGTCGATATCGCCATCGTTGGGGTCATAGAGCGCGCCCTGCAAGTCATGCGTCTCGATGAACGGATACCTGTCCTTGATCTCGTCCAGCCCGAGGATATCGAGGTCCATCCCCTGGTAGCGCCCCATCCCCCTGGCGCGCTCGAATTCCTGCATCCGCTCCTTCGAATGCGCCAGCCGGATCGAGCCGGTCTGGTGATAGTTCATCGGATAGTCGACCTCAGCCCCCAGCCGCGCGTAAAGCTCGGTCGAATAGCGCTGCATGTTCATGATCGACCAGCTGGTCGAGAAGGTCGGCACGTTGCCCGCCGCGTGCCACGTGCTGCCCGCCGTCAGCTCGTTCTTCTCGAGCAGCACGCAATCGGTCCAGCCCGCCTTGGCGAGGTGATAGAGCGCCGATGCGCCCACCGCCCCGCCGCCGATGATGACCACCCGTGCCGTGTTCGGAAAATCCGCCATGTCAGTCTTCCCATCCCTGCTGTTGCGGCAACCCGTCCGCGATGTCGTAGAAGTCGCCCTTGTCGGCGACGAAGATATGCCCGGCCAGCCGCGCGCCGGTCGGCGCGTCCATCACCCCGGCCTCGAGGCTCAGGCCGCCATTGGTGTATTCGAACCACAGCTTGGTGCCGCACTGGCCGCAGAACACCCGCGTGCTCCCGCCCGGATGGGTGAACCGCGTCACATGCCCCTGCCGCAGCCAGCGCATCCTGCTGCCGTCATAGTCGATGCTGGCCGCGTGAAAGCCCGAATAGCGCCGGCACTGCCCGCAATGGCAGGCGGTCACCGGGCCCGGCCCGGCGGCCAGCTCGAAGGCGTTGGCGCCGCACAGGCAGGCCCCGGTGATCATCTCTGCGGCAGCCCGTCCGCGATGTCGTAATAGTCGCCCTTGTCGGCGGTGAAGATATGCCGCTCCAGCGTGATGCCCGTCGGCTCGTCCAGCGCGCCCAGGGCAATACCGATCGTGTCCTCGTCATGCGCCTTCCAGAACAGGAACGACCCGCAGCGCGGACAGAAGCCGCGCTTGGCCCTTCCGCTCGCCTCGTACCAGTGCACCGGGCCCTCGATCTCGACCTTGGCCAGTGGCGCCACCGCCGAGGCCCAGAGATGACCCGACTGCTTGCGGCATTGGCCGCAATGGCAAACCGAGGCATCGGTAAGCTTGGTGTTCACGGTGAAGATGATATCCCCGCAAAGGCAGCGTCCCGTCGTCATGTCTCCATTCCTTCATGCTGTGGAAGACCATCGTCGATGTCGTAATAGTCGCCCATGAAATCGACCCAGTAGTGGCCGGACAATCTCATGTCGCCAGTCTCGTCGAGCGCGCCCATCGCGACCATCACGTCCGGGCCCTCGTCGCCGCGCCAGAACAGCGTCGATCCGCACATCCAGCAGAAGCCCCGCTCGGCGATCTCGGTGTGACGGTACCAGCGCAGCCCCTCGTCACGCTCGAATTGCACCGCCGCCTTGGGCGCGGGGACCGCCGAGAAGAAATGCCCCGACTGCTGGCGGCACTGCTTGCAATGGCAGGCGATCGGGTCGCGCAGCTCTGCATCGACCCGGAACCGCACCGCCCCGCAAAGACAACCGCCGGTCATCATTCCGGCCTCCTAGTACACCGGCGGCGCGATCACCCAGATCGCAACCACGGGTTCATCGTAGGGGTTAGCCCAGGAATATTCCTCGCCGCGAAAGCGGAAACTGTCGCCGGGGCCCACCGTGAACTGCCGCCCGCCCAGTGTCAGGTCGAGCCTGCCGGAAACGATATAGCCCACCTCCTGCGTCGGGCGCTTGGCCGGGGTCTGCATGCGCGAGCGGGGACGGAACGTGGAATGGATGACCTCGAAATCGTCGGTCAGGTCGGGCGACAGCAACTCCTCGATCAGCCCTTCCTCGCCCGAGCCCATGGGCCGCCGCGCCCCGGCGCGCACGACATATCCCTGTTCATCCGCCGGCGCGCTGGCATGGCCGAACAGAAGCGACATCGGCACGCCCAGCGCCTCGGCGATCTGGCGCAGGTCGGAAATCGACGGCTCCGACAGGTCACGCTCGACCTGGCTCAGCCAGCCGACCGACCGGCCCAGCGTCTCGGCCAGGTCCGAAAGCGTCCGCCCGCGCGCCTTGCGCAGGGCGCGCAGGTCGGCCCCGAGTGTGCGCAGTTGGCTGGGATGGCTATGGTCCAACGGAACGCCTTTCGTGAAATTATCTGTCCAAATTTCACCGTGTGGCGATTCCGTGAAAATTTCAATCTATTTTTCACGCCGCATCGCGGCATCCCGCAGCGCCACGAAGGCCGGCCATGCGTCTGGATCATTCACCGTCTTGTCGCGGCAGGTGGCGTTGCAGAACCCGAAGATGCGGCCCTCCGTTTCCAGCAGGTGCGTCACCGTCCCGCCGGAATAGGGGCAGGCGTCGTTCTCCGGCCGTCCGCTCTCGACGGGCCGGGCCGGCCGTGGCGTCGGGCCGGGCCATGCCCCCTTCGGCAGATCCATCTCGTAGGGCACCGGATCGTAGCTCTTGGTCAGCCCCAGCGCCCGCCACCGCCGGAACGCCCCCTCCGCCAGCGTCAGGTCGACATATGCCTGCGCCGCCCCGCCCACCGGCAGGCCGTAGCCCGCGATCCGCGCCGCCACGGGCGCATAGAAGACATCCGCCAGCGAATACGCCCCGAACAGCCAAGGGCCGTCCTGTCCGTGCCGGGACCGCGCGGTTTCCCAAAGCTGCTCGATCCGCGCCACGTCGGCCCGCACCGCCTCGGACGGCACGAACCCCTCGACCCGGTGCAGCAACTGCATCGGGCAGTCACCGCGCAAAGCACCGAAGCCCGAATGCATCTCCGCCACCATCCAGCGGGCCAGCGCTCGCGCCGCCGCGTCGGCGGGCCACAGCCCCGCCTCGGGGTGCCGCTCGGCCAGCGTCTCGGCCATGGCCAGCGTATCGCCCACCACCACGCCATCGGCGTCGCGCATCACCGGCACCAGCCGCGCGGGCGCCAGCTCCGCCAGGTCCGCCTGCATGGTCCCGTCGTACAGGCCCACCAGGTGCGTCCGCACCGGAAGGCCGAATTTCTCGAACATCAGCCAGCCCCGCAGGGACCAGCTGGAAAAGGCGCGATCGCCGATGAAAAGGTCATATGTCATGGCGCGCACGCTACTCGGTGCCGGCCGCACCGGGAAACGCTATTTCGTGTGGATGCGCATCACGGACAGTGATTGATCCTCACCGCCTCCCACCGACCGCCCTGCCAGTGCAACTCGGTGACCGAGAGGTTGTCGATCCGGTGCGCGAAGGTGTCATACCCCGACAGACCAAGCGCCCGCTGCACCTGCGTCAGGATCGTCCCCATATGCGCCACCACGATCACGTCGCGCCCGGGATGCGCCTCCAGCACCCGGCCGATGGCCCGGTCGACCCGGGCGGAAACCTGGTTCCAGCTTTCCCCGCCCGGCGGGCAGATATCCCCCGGCGTTTCCCAGAAAGCACGCAGCAGGGGCTGATCCTCGACGCCCTCGAATCCCTGCAGCTCCCAGTCGCCGAAATGGATCTCCCGAAGCTCCGGATCGGGGTCGAGCCGGGCACGGCTGCCGGCAATCGCGTCCGCCGTCTGCACCGCGCGCAACAGGTCCGACGAGACGACCACCGCCTCCGCCGGCAGGTGCTGCGACAGACGGCTTACCCGCTCGGTATCGCTCAGGTCGGCGGGCAGGTCGGACCAGCCCACCATGGCTTTCGCATGGGTCGGCCCGTGCCGCACCCAGTGCAGGCGGCTCACGGCAGCTCGCCCTTCAGCACCTGCGGCAGGCCCGCCACCACGTTCACCACCAGCCCGGCCTTCGCCGCCAGCTTCTGGTTCAGCCGCCCCTGTTCCTCGCGGAACCGGCGGGCCAGCGCGTTCTCGGGCACCACCGACAGGCCCACCTCGTTCGACACGATCACCACCGGCGCGGCACATAGCGACAGCCCGGCCATCAGCCCCGCCTCCGCCTCCTCGATGTCGTTCTCTGCCAGAAGGTGATTGCTCAGCCACATCGTCGCGCAATCGAGCAGGATAGCGGTATCACCGCTCAGCCCCGCCAGCGTCCGGCCCACCTCCAGCGGCTCCTCGATCGTGCGCCACCCGGAACCCCGCAACCGCTGGTGCCGCTCGATCTTCGCGCGCATTTCGTCGTCATGCGCGCGCGCCGCCGCAAAATAAATGAGATTGCGGCCCGTCGCTCGTACAAGCCCTTCCGCGAAAAGGGATTTTCCCGATGCGGCACCCCCCAGAACAAGGCTCAACCCCGGAAGCATGACATCCCAGCCTCTTTTTATTGATCCGAACCCTCCCTATGTCCGTAGCACCGGGTGAATGTCGACAAAAGAGCAGATCACCGAGGTCTGCCCTACAGGGGGAATATTATGCCGCTTGACGCAGACCAACCCACAGACATGTCACGGGCCGCGATGAAAGCCGAGTTGCTGGACGCGGAAACCGAGCTGAGCCTCGCCTACGCGTGGCGCGACCAGCGCGACGAAGCCGCGCTGCACCGATTGATCACCGCCTACATGCGCCTCGCAATTTCGATGGCCGCAAAGTACCGGCGCTACGGCGCCTCGATGAACGACCTGATCCAGGAAGCCGGGCTGGGCCTGATGAAGGCCGCCGACAAGTTCGACCCCGATCGCGGGGTCCGCTTTTCCACCTACGCCGTCTGGTGGATCAAAGCCTCGATCCAGGATTACGTGATGCGCAACTGGTCGATGGTGCGCACCGGCTCGACCAGCAGCCAGAAATCCCTGTTCTTCAACATGCGCCGGGTGCAGGCCCGGATCGAACGCGAGGCGATGGCCCGCGGAGAAGAGCTTGACGGCCACCAGCTTCGCGAGATGATCGCGCACGAGGTCGGCGTGCCGCTGCGCGATGTCGAGATGATGGAGGGCCGGCTGTCGGGCACCGACTTCTCGCTCAACGCCACACAGTCCACGGAAGAGGAAGGCCGCGAATGGATCGACACGATCGAGGATGACGGCGCCCGCGGCGACGAGCTGGTCGAGAAGGACCATGACAACGTCGCCCTGCGCCTGTGGCTCGGCGACGCGATGGCCCGCCTCAACGACCGCGAACGCTTCATCGTCCGCGAGCGCAAGCTGCGCGACGACCCGCGCACGCTGGAAAGCCTCGGCACCGAGCTGAGCCTCAGCAAGGAACGCGTCCGCCAGCTCGAGGCGGCGGCGTTCCAGAAAATGCGCAAGCACCTTGAACGTCACGGTTCGGAGGTGCAGAACCTTCTCGTATGAGAAGCCTTGCATTCGCACTGTTCTCGATGCTGTCCTGTGCCGCCTCGGCGCAGGACATCTCCGTTCTGGGGGAGGTGCACGACAACCCGGCCCACCACGTGGCCCAGGCCGAAAGGGTGGCCGCCATCTCCCCTGCCGCGATCGTCTTCGAGATGCTGACGCCGGAACAGGCGGCCCGTGTGACGCCGGACCTGCTTGGCGATCCGGCGGCCCTGGCCACGGCGCTGGAATGGGAGGACAGCGGCTGGCCCGATTTCGCGATGTACCACCCGATCTTCGCCGCCGCGCCCGCGGCCCGCATCTACGGGGCCGGCGTCGGCCGAGAGGAGGCCCGCGCCGCGATGGAGGGCGGGTTCGACGGGCCGATGGAAGGCGAGGCCGCCCGCTTCGGACTGGACGAGCCCCTGCCGGAGAACGAGCAGGCTGCCCGCGAGGCGCTCCAGATGGAGGCCCATTGCAACGCCATCCCCGAGGAGATGCTGCCCGGCATGGTCCGCATCCAGCGACTGCGCGACGCCATGCTCGCCCGCACCGCCCTTCAGGCGCACGAGGAGACCGGCGGCCCGGTCGTGGTGATCACCGGCAACGGCCATGCCCGCCGCGACTGGGGCATGCCCGCCCTGCTGGGGCAGGCCGCGCCGGAACTCGATCTGCACGTGGTCGGCCAGACCGAGAACGGCATGCCGCTGGTCGGCGGCTTCGACGAGGTGCTCTCGGCCCCGCCGGCCCAGCGCGACGACCCCTGCGCCGCGTTCCGGTAGGGCGCTCTTGTATCGCCATGGGGCAGACCCTACTGTCGGGCAGACAGGAACACCGGGGGTGCGAATGCTGGCTGGAAAACGCATTCTGCTGATCATCGGCGGCGGGATCGCCGCCTACAAGGCGCTCGACCTGATCCGCCGCCTGCGCGAACGCGGCGCATCGGTCACGCCGGTGCTCACTCGCGCGGGCGAGGAATTCGTGACGCCCCTGTCGGTCTCGGCGCTGGCGGGCCGCAAGGTCTTCCGCGACCTCTTCGACCTCACCGACGAGGCCGAGATGGGCCATATCGAACTCAGCCGCAGCGCCGACCTGATCGTCGTGGCGCCCGCCACCGCCGACCTGATGGCGAAGATGGCGACGGGGCAGGCCGACGACCTTGCCTCGACCCTGCTTCTGGCCACCGACACCCCCGTGCTGGTGGCACCGGCCATGAACGTACGCATGTGGGAACATGCCGCGACCCAGCGCAACATCGCCACGCTGAAGGGTGACGGCATCGCCTTCGTCGGCCCCAATGACGGCGACATGGCCTGTGGCGAGTACGGCCCCGGGCGCATGGCCGAACCGCTGGAGATCGTGGCGGCCGTGCAGGCCCGCCTTGGCGCCGGGCCGCTGGCGGGCAAGCGGGTGCTCGTCACCTCCGGCCCCACGCACGAGCCGATCGACCCGGTGCGCTACATCGCCAACCGCTCCTCGGGCGCCCAGGGCACCGCCATCGCCCGGGCGCTGTCCGGCCTCGGCGCCGAGGTGGTGTTCGTAACCGGCCCCGCCGACATTCCGCCCCCCGAAGGGGTCGAAGTTGTGCGCGTGGGCTCCGCCCGCGAGATGCTCGAGGCGACACAGGCCGCCCTGCCCGCCGACGCCGCCATCTTCGCCGCCGCCGTGGCCGACTGGCGGGTCAAGAGCGCCTCCGACAGGAAGCTGAAAAAGACCAAGGGCGGCATGCCCGCGCTCGAGTTCGAGGAGAACCCCGACATCCTCGCCACCGTCTCGGGCATGCAAAGCGGCCGCCCCGCGCTTGTCGTGGGCTTCGCCGCCGAAACCGACGACGTGATCGACAACGCCACCGCCAAGCGCTGGCGCAAGGGCTGCGACTGGATCCTCGCCAACGACGTGAGCCCCGCCACCGGCATCATGGGCGGGCAGGAGAACGCCGTGACCCTGATCACCGCCGACGGCGCCGAGGACTGGCCGCGCATGACCAAGGCACAGGTCGCCGACCGGCTGGCACAAAAGATCGCCGATGCGCTGGCCTGACCGGCAGGGCGCCTCCGGCGGGAGTATTTTCGGAAAGATGAAAGAGCGGGCATGGTGACAGTCAGGTTTGTCTGGGAGGAAGGCGCGGACCGGTCCCTTGGTCTGCCGTCCTATGAAAGCGCCGGCGCCGCGGGGGCCGACCTGCGCGCCAACTTCCCCGAACGCGGCGCCGTCGACCTGGCACCCGGTGCGCGCGTGCTGGTGCCCACCGGGCTCCGGCTGGCGATCCCCGAAGGCTACGAGGTGCAGCTCCGCCCGCGCTCGGGGCTGGCGCTCAAGCACGGGATCACCCTGCCCAACAGCCCCGGAACGATCGACAGCGATTATCGCGGGCCGCTGGGCGTGATCGTGATGAACGCAGGCCAGGAGCCGTTCCGCATCGAGCACGGCATGCGCATCGCCCAGATGGTGGTGTCGCCCGTGGTGACGGCGGCATTCGAACTGGCCGACAGCCTCGACGACACCTCCCGCGGGGCGGGCGGGTTCGGCTCCACCGGGGCCGGCTGATGCTGCTGGTGCTGGTCATCGCGGCGGCGCTCTGGGGATTGGGCGCGATGCTCGGCACGCCGCACCGGCTGCGCTGGGGCATGATCCTGGTGCTGTGGCTCGGGGTGGTGCTGCTGCACCTGGTCCTGCCCGATGCCCACCCGCTGCGGATGGCGACGGGGGAAAGCCCGGCGCTGTGGCTGCTGCTGGCCGGGTTCGTGGCGCTGGTGCTGGTCTACCGCAAGGGCCTGCGCGCCCTGCGGCAGAAGGCGGAAGGCACGCCGGAGCCCGAGCGCAAGGGCCTCTTCTCCGAGGCCGAGCTCGACCGTTACGCCCGCCATATCGTGCTGCGGGAAATCGGCGGGCCGGGGCAGAAGCGGCTCAAGGAGGCGCGCGTGCTGGTGATCGGCGCGGGCGGCCTCGGCTCTCCGGCGCTGCTCTACCTCGCGGCCGGGGGCGTCGGCACCATTGGGGTGATCGACGACGACCTTGTCGAGAACTCCAACCTGCAACGGCAGGTGATCCACCGCGACGCCGATATCGGCCGGCCCAAAGCCCATTCCGCCGCCGACGCGATGCGCGCGCAGAACCCCAACGTGGTGGTGCGCCCCTATCACCGCAAGCTGACCGAAGATATCGCGGCAGAGCTCTTTGCCGAGTATGACCTGATCCTCGACGGCACCGACAATTTCGAAACCCGCTACCTGTCGAACGCCACCGCCCATGCCACCGGCAAGCCGCTGATCTCCGGCGCCCTCTCGCAATGGGAAGGGCAACTGAGCGTGTTCGACACGGCAAAAGGCACCCCCTGCTACCAGTGCGTCTTCCCCGAGGCGCCCGCCGCCGAACTGGCCCCCAGCTGCGCCGAGGCGGGCGTGCTCGGCCCCCTGCCCGGCGTGCTGGGCACGATGATGGCGGCCGAGGCGATCAAGGTCATCACCGGGGCGGGCGCGCCCTTGCGGGGCGAGATGCTGATCCACGACGCGCTCTTCGGCGAGACCCGCAAGATCGGCCTGTCGCGGCGTGCCGATTGCCCGGTCTGCGGCACCCCGGCGAAAGGCGCCTGACGCCCTCACTTCTGCGCCACGTGCCATTGCCGAACCGGGTCGAACTGCCTAGCTTCCCCTCAAAGGAGAGATGTCCCATGACGAATCCGTTGCTGGACGACTGGTCCACCCCCCATGAAATCGCCCCCTTCGACCGAATCGAGGACGCGCATTTCGCCCCCGCCTTCGAAACCGCCCTGACCGAAGCGCGCGCCGAAATCGCGGCGATTGCCGATGACCCCGCACAGCCCGACTTCGCCAACACGATCGAGGCGCTGGAAATCGCCGGCAAACCGCTCAGCCGCGTGCTGTCGGTGTTCTTCAGCGTGGCCGGGGCCGACACCAACCCCAAGCGGCAGGAATTGCAGCGCGCATTCAGCCCCAGGCTCGCCGCCTATTCCTCCGAGGTCTATGCCAACAAGCCGCTCTTCCAGCGCATCGAGACCCTCTGGGAAAACCGCGACACGCTCGACCTCACACCCGAACAGGACCGCCTGCTCTACCTCACCCGCCGCCGGTTCATCCGCGCCGGCGCCGCGCTCGAAGGGGCCGAGGAGGCCCGCATGCGGGATATCATGTCGCGGCTGGCCGAGCTGGGCACCGCCTTCACCCAGAACCTGCTGGCCGACGAGGCGGGCTGGCACATGGTGCTGGCCGAGGACGAGCTCGAAGGCCTGCCCGATTTCCTGGTCCGCGCCGCCCGCGAGGCCGGGCAGGAGAAAGGCGAAGACGGGCCGGTCATCACCCTGTCACGCTCGCTGATCGTGCCCTTCCTGCAGTTCTCGCCCCGCCGCAACCTGCGGGAAAAGGCGTTCCGCGCGTGGGAAGCCCGCGGCGCCAACGGGGGCGAGACCGACAACCGCGCCATCGCCGCCGAAATCCTGCAGCTGCGCGAGGAACGCGCCCGCCTGCTGGGCTATGACAGCTTCGCCGCCTACAAGCTCGAGACCGAGATGGCCAAGACGCCGGAGGCGGTGAAAACCCTGCTGAACGACGTCTGGACCCCGGCCAAGGCACAGGCCGAGGCCGACGCCGCCGTGCTGACCGACATGATGCAGCGCGACGGCGTGAACGGCCCGCTCGAGCCGTGGGACTGGCGCTACTACGCCGAGAAGCGGCGCAAGGCCGAGCATGACCTCGACGAGGCCGCACTGAAACCCTACCTCCAGCTCGACCGCATGATCGAGGCGGCCTTCGCCTGTGCCAACCGCCTTTTCGGGCTGGAATTCGCGCGGCTCGACGTGCCGCTCTACCACCCCGACTGCCGGGCATGGGAGGTCACCCGCAACGGCCGCCACGTTGCGGTGTTCATCGGCGATTACTTCGCCCGCGCCTCCAAGCGCTCGGGCGCGTGGTGCAGCGCCATGCGCGGGCAGGCGAAATTCCCCGAGGAGCAGGGCACGGTCGTCATCAATGTCTGTAACTTCGCCAAGGGCAACCCCGCGCTCCTGAGCTATGACGACGCGCGCACCCTGTTTCACGAGTTCGGCCACGCCCTCCACCAGATGCTCTCGAACGTGACCTACGAATCGCTCTCGGGCACCAACGTCGCCCGCGATTTCGTCGAGCTCCCCAGCCAGCTTTACGAGCACTGGCTGGAGGTGCCCCGCGTGCTCGAGGAATTCGCCACCCATGCCGACACGGGCGAGGCGATGCCGAAGGAGATGCTCGACAAGGTGCTCGAGGCCGCGAATTTCGATATGGGGTTCCAGACGGTGGAATACGTGGCCTCCGCCATGGTCGACCTGGCGTTCCATGAGGGGAAAGCCCCCGCCGACCCGATGTCGAAACAGGCCGAGGTGCTGGCGGAACTGGGCATGCCCCACGCCATCACCATGCGCCACGCCACGCCGCATTTCGCCCATGTCTTCGCCGGCGACGGCTATTCCAGCGGCTATTACAGCTACATGTGGTCCGAGGTGATGGATGCCGACGCGTTCGAGGCATTCCGCGAAGCGGGCGACGCCTTCGATGCCGACACGGCGAAATCGCTGGAGGAGAACATCCTCTCGACCGGCGGTTCGCGCGAGGCCGAGGCGCTCTACACCTCCTTCCGCGGCCGAATGCCCGGCGTCGAGGCGCTGCTCAAGGGCCGGGGGCTCGCGGCATGACGGAGGACACGAAAGACGACCTGCCCTATCGCCCCTGCGTCGGCGTGATGCTCGCCAACACCGCCGGAGAGGTCTTCGTCGGCCAGCGGATCGACAACGAAGGCCCCGCCTGGCAGATGCCCCAGGGCGGTGTCGATGAAGACGAGGACCCCCAGCGCGCCGCCCTGCGCGAGCTTTGGGAGGAAACCGGCGTCATGCCCTCGCTCGTCAAGGTCGAGGCGGAGACGAAGGACTGGATATCCTACGACCTCCCGCCCGAGATCGCCGGGCGCATCTGGGGCGGCAAGTTCCGCGGCCAGTCGCAGAAATGGTTCCTCCTGCGCTTCCAGGGCAGCGACAGCGACATCGACATCGCCACGCAACACCCGGAGTTTTCCGAGTGGCGCTGGCTTCCGCCGGAAGAGCTGGTCGACGCGATCGTGCCCTTCAAGCGCGAGGTCTATCAACAGGTTCTGAAAGAATTCGGAGACCGCCTATGACACTCTATCGAACCCTTGCCCCCGCCGCCCTCGCGCTGCTGCTTGCCGGCCCCGCGCTGGGGCTGAGCTGCATGCGCCCCGACGCTGCCCGCACCTACCAGCAGCTCGACGCGGCCGAAGAGCGTTACATCGCCGTCCATGGCGAGCTGACCTTCGACGAGACCAAACTGCCCGAGACCGACCTGCAGGATCAGGGCTCGACCCCGGAAAGCACGCCCCTGCCCGCGCGGCTGCGGGGCATGTCCCTGTCGCCGGAGGGGTTCACGACACCCTTCGACCGGCCGGTCACGCTCGATGTGCGGTGCTACGGCCCGTGGTGCGCCGGCGTTGCGTCGGGCACCGAGGTGCTGGGCTTTGTAGAACTGCGCGAAAGCGGCCCCGTCCTGACCCTCGACCCCTGTTACAGCGTCACCATCCCCGAGCCCGACCGGAAGATGCTCGACCAGGTGATCAGCTGCATGAAGGGCGAGGGCTGCGAACCGGTGGAGTAGACACCGCGCGGATAATCTCTTGATGCCGGGCCCCGTTGCGGGGATAACCCGGCCCCAGCAAGGGACCACGGGATGAAGACACGAGAGATGAACCGCGACTGGATCGCCACCGCCAGAACCCTCAGCGAGGCTCTGCCCTACCTTCAGCGCTATGACGGCGCCATCGTCGTCATCAAGCTGGGCGGTCATGCCATGGGCAGCGACGAGGCCATGGAAACCTTCGCCCGCGACGTGGTGCTGATGCGGCAGGTCGGCGTGAACCCGGTGATCGTCCATGGCGGCGGGCCGATGATCAACGAGATGCTCGAGAAGCTCCAGATCAAGTCCGATTTCGTCAACGGCAAGCGGGTGACCGACGCGGCCACGATGGAAGTGGTCGAGATGGTCCTCTCGGGCCGCGTCAACAAGCGCATCGTGCAGGCCATCAACCGTCAGGGCGGCAAGGCCGTTGGCCTGTCGGGCAAGGATGCCAACCTGATCACCTGCGATCCGGCCGACCCGGCGCTGGGGCTGGTGGGCGACCCGACCGAGGTCGACCCGTCGATCCTGCGCACGCTCTTCGGCGACGACACGATCCCGGTGATCGCGCCGCTGGGCGGGGGCCGCAATGGCGAGACCTACAACATCAACGGCGACACCGCCGCCGGGGCCATCGCCGCGGCGCTCAAGGCCGACCGCCTGCTGCTGCTGACGGATGTCGACGGCGTGAAGGATACCGACGGCAACGTGCTGACCGAGCTCACTGCCAGTCAGATCCACGACATGATCCGCGAAGGCGTGATCGGCGGCGGCATGATCCCCAAGACCGAAACCGCCCTCAATGCCATCGAGGGCGGCGTGCGGGCGGTGGTGATCATCGACGGGCGCGCGCCCAACGCCGTGCTGCTCGAGCTCTTCACCGAACACGGCGCCGGCTCTCTCATCCGCAAGGGCTGATCACGCGAATGCCATCCGGGGATGCTTGCCAGCGCCCGGATTTGGCTTAGGCTCCGGCCCATGGAAAACGAAACCCTCATCCGGCTGTCGGTGTTTCTCGGCCTCTTCCTGCTCTTCGCGGGGATCGAGACGCTGGCGCCCCGGCGCCCCCGGCTTCAGCCGCGCGGCACGCGGTGGCTGACCAACTGGGGTATCGTGATCCTCGACACGCTGGCGCTACGGGCGCTGGCGCTTGCCCTGCCGCTGCTGGCGGTGGGCGCCGCGCTCGATGCCGAGGCGCAGGGCTGGGGGCTGATGAACGGCGTCGGCTGGCCCTACTGGCTCAAGGTCGCCCTGACCGTGCTGATCTTCGACTTCGCCATCTGGGCGCAGCACCTGATCACCCACAAGGTGCCGCTGCTCTGGCGGTTTCATCGGGTCCACCACGCCGACCGCGATATCGACGTCAGCACCGCGATCCGATTCCACCCGGTCGAGATTGCCCTCTCGATGCTGCTCAAGATCGGCCTTGTCTACCTGCTCGGCCCGCCCGCGCTGGGGGTGATCCTGTTCGAGATCGTGCTGAACGGCACCGCCATGTTCAACCATGCCAACATGCGCCTGCCGCTGGGCCTTGACGCAGTGCTGCGCAAGCTGCTGGTCACCCCCGACATGCACCGCGTTCACCACTCCATCCACCGGCGCGAGCATGATGCCAATTACGGCTTTGCCCTGTCGGTTTGGGACAGGCTGTTCGGCACCTACATCGCACAGCCCGACAAGGGGCATGACGGGATGACCGTCGGCCTCGAATGGCAGGATGACCGGCCCTCGAAGCTGGGCTGGTCGCTCGGCCTGCCGTTTCAGCGCAAATGAGGTTGTCCGACATAGAAACCGCCGCCGCCGGGCGACAGCTCGGCGTGATGGGCGTGGTGCAGGACGACCTGCCGGACGGCGTCGCATCGCTCGTGCTGCTCGGCCCGCTCGAGCCCGGCTTCTGGCCCGCCTTCACCGCGTCTCCGGAGTATCTCGACGGCGCGCCCGACCCGCTCGACCGCTGGTCGCACCGGGTGATCACCGGCATGGCCGAGGCCCTGAACGCCACCCCCTTCTTCCCCTTCGGCGGCCCGCCCTACCAGCCCTTCATCGCATGGGCCAAGGCCAGCGGCCGGGCGCATAGCTCACCCGTGGGTCTTCTCGTCCATGACACGGCGGGGCTGATGATCTCCTACCGCGGCGCCCTCGCCTTTGCCGATCACATCGACGCGCCCGCACCGCCCCCCAGCCCCTGCGAGAGCTGCGATACCCGCCCCTGTCTCACCGCCTGCCCGGTCGACGCCTTCGCCAGCGGCAGCTATGACGTCGCCGCCTGCAAGGCCGACCTCGACCGCCCCGGCAACGACTGCATGACCAGCGGCTGCGCCGTCCGCCGCGCTTGCCCCGTCAGCCAAGGCCATGGCAGGCTCGAGGCGCAATCCGCCTTTCACATGAGGGCTTTCCGATGAAACGGCTGATCCTGATGCGCCACGCGAAATCCAGCTGGGCCACCCCCGGCCAAGACGACCACGCGCGCCCGCTCAACGGCCGCGGGAAGGTCTCGGCCCGTGTGCTGGGCGACTGGCTGCGCCACAAGGGCTACCTGCCCGACCAGACGCTCAGCTCCGACTCGGTCCGCACGCGCGAAACCTTCGCCCGGCTCAAGATCGCCTGCGATACCGAGTTCCTCGGCAAGCTCTACCATGCCGGCCCCGAGGACATGCTGCGTGTGCTGCGCAAGGCCAGGGGCGACACGGTCCTGATGCTGGGCCACAACCCGGGCATCGGCTGGTTCGCCCAGACCCTCGTCGCCGTGCCGCCCCCGCATCCGCGCTTCTTCGACTATCCCACCTGCGCCACGCTGGTGGCGGAATTCGATATCGAACGCTGGGAGGAGGTCGGCACCGGCTTGGGCAAGGCGGTGGATTTCGTCATCCCCCGCGAGTTGACCGGCTGACCCCCGAACGGCAATAGCCCCGGCACATCGGCCGGGGCTTCGCAACAAATGTCGATCGCTTCAGTGCCCGAGGATCTGGCTGAGGAACAGCTTGGTCCGGTCGCTCCGCGGGTTGTTGAAGAACTCTTCCGGCTCGTTCTGTTCCACGATCTGACCCTGGTCCATGAAGATCACGCGGTTCGCCACCTGCCGGGCAAAGCCCATCTCGTGCGTGACGCAGAGCATGGTCATCCCTTCCTGCGCCAGCTCGATCATGGTGTCGAGCACCTCCTTGATCATCTCGGGGTCGAGCGCCGAGGTCGGCTCGTCGAACAGCATGATCCGCGGCTTCATGCACAGCGACCGGGCAATCGCCACCCGCTGCTGCTGACCGCCCGACAACTGGCCGGGATACTTGTGGGCCTGCTCGGGGATCTTCACCTTCTCGAGGAAATGCATCGCCGTATCCACGGCTTCCTTCTTGGGCACCTTGCGCACCCAGATCGGGGCCAGCGTGCAGTTCTCGAGAATGGTCAGGTGCGGGAACAGGTTGAAGTGCTGGAACACCATCCCCACCTCGCGGCGGATCTTGTCGATGTTCTTCAGGTCGTTCGACAGCACCGTGCCATCCACCACGATCTTGCCCTGCTGGTGCTCCTCCAGCGCGTTGATGCAGCGGATCAGCGTCGACTTGCCCGACCCCGAGGGCCCGCAGATCACGATCCGCTCCCCCTGGTTCACGGTCAGGTCGATGTCGCGCAGCACGTGAAACGCGCCGTACCACTTGTTCATGTTGCTGATCTCGATGGCGACGTCGTCGGACACCGTCATTTGCGAGCGGTCGATTTCGGTATCTACGGCCAAGTCAGACATAGGCGTGATCCTTTCTTATTTATGGCCAGTCTGAAGCTTGCGCTCCAGGTACATGGAATAGCGGGACATGCCGAAGCAGAAGATGAAGAACAGCAGCGCGATGAAGCCGTAAAGCTCCCACACGATACCGTTCCAGTCCGAATCGGCCCGGATGGCATTCGACAGGCCCAGCGGGTCCAGGAGGCCGATGATCGACACCAGCGTCGTGTCCTTGAACAACCCGATGAAGGTGCTGACGATCCCGGGGATCGAGATTTTCAGCGCCTGCGGCATGATGATCAGCCGCTGCGACTGCCAGTAGTCGAGGCCAAGGCTGTCGGCGCCCTCGTACTGTCCCTTCGGCAGCGCGGCCAGGCCGCCCCGGATCACCTCCGCCATGTAGGCCGAGGCGAACAGGGTCGCCATTATGATGACCCGCAGGATGATGTCGAAATTCGTGCCCGGCGGCATGAAGATGTTCAGCAGCGTCGAGGCCACGAACAGCAGCGTGATCAGCGGCACGCCCCGGATGAACTCGATGAAGCCCACGCACAGCGCCTTGACGATCAACAGGTTCGACCGCCGGCCCAGCGCCAGCACGATCCCCAGCGGCAGCGAGATGGCGATGGCCACCACCCCGATGGTCAGCGACAGCATGAAGCCGCCGAAGTTGCGGCTGTCGACCTGGTTGATGCCGAGGGAAATCACCGAATGGATCAGCCCCGAGAGCGGTCCGACAATGAAGACCCACCAGACCAGCGCCGCGACCACCGCCGCGATCAGCCCGGCCAGGTTGCCGGTGGCCGCCGCGACCACCCGGAACACGCCATACCCGATGCCGAGCCCGGCGACGACGAGGATCGGCGTCCAGATCGACCCGCCCCACAGCAGCCAGGGCATCAGGAACGGGTAAAGCGCCGAGAACCAGATCAGCTTGCGCGGGACGTATTCGCTGAACAGCACCGGCCCCAGCGCCACGAACAGCAGCACGAAGGCCAGGATCGGCCGCCAGTACAGGCCGCTCGGGTAGAACCCGAACAGAAGCTGCACCCACCGGTCACGGATGACGCCCCAGCAGGCGCCGCCGAAATGCCCCTCGCGGCCCATTTCCCTCAGGATCTCGCGGCACTCGTTGAGCGACGTCGCCTCCCACGTGGGAGAGAAGAACCACGGCAGGATCGCGGCGAGCGTCCAGTAGATGAAGATCAGCGACACCACCGTCAGGGCGGTGTTGAACCATCCCGAGAACAGGTTTTCCCTCAGCCAGCCGATGGCCCCCACCGAGGTCGCCGGCGGATCCTGTTCGGGCAGCATAGTGTCGCGAACGTAACCCACGGTTTCTGCATGCATTTCGCTCATATCACCGCTCCACCAGTCTGACGCGATTGTTGTACCAGTTCATCACCAGAGAGATGCACAGCGAGATCGTGAGATAGATGAGCATCCCCAGCAGCACCGTCTCGAGCTCGCGGCCCGTCTGGTTCAGCGTGATCCCCATCAGCGTGCCGGTGATGTCCATGTAGCCCACCGCAATCGCCAGCGACGAGTTCTTGGTCAGGTTCAGGTACTGCGAGATCAGCGGCGGGATGATCACCCGAAGCGCCTGCGGCAGCACCACCAGCCCCATGATCCGCCGGGGCCGCAGGCCAAGCGCCGCTGCGGCCTCGGTCTGGCCATGGCTCACGGCCATGATCCCGGCGCGCACGATCTCTGCCACGAAGGCCGCGGTATAGAGCGACAGGGCCAGCCACAGCGCGATCAGCGAGTTGCGCATATGCGTGCCCCCGCCGAAATTGAACCCCTTCAGCTCGGGATACCCGAGGTGAAAGCCCAGCGCGATCAGCAGGATGATCAGCGGCACGAACACCACGCCCAGCCGCAGGTACCACGTCGTCGGCCGCACGCCTGTCCGGTTCTGGATGGCGTCGGCCCGGTCGCGGATGCGGCCGGAGATGAACAGCCCGGCCACGAGGACCGCGACGATCGCCAGGAGGTTGAGGCTGACATCGAAGTTCAGGGCCGAGTTCCCCAGCAGGTGAACGTCGCCCAGGCTGCGCGAGAACAGCGGCTCGGGAACATAGATGCCGCGGTTGGTCAGCGCGACCGTCTCGAACAGCTTCATGGTCGATTCGGGGTCGTCGCCGCGGAAGGCGCTCGGCGGCGGCAGCGTCTCGATCAGGATCGCCATGAACAGCACGATCCACAGCAGCACCGGCACGTTGCGGAACATCTCGACATAGACCGTCATGATCTTCGAAACGAGCCAGTTCTTGCTCAGCCGGAGCACACCGATCAGCACGCCCAGCACCGTCGCCAGCGCACAGCCCATGACGGCGACCAGCAGCGTGTTCAGCAGCCCGACAAAGGCCGCCCGAAGGTGCGAACTGCGCGAGGTATATTCGATCAGCCGCTGGTTGATATCATACCCGGCCGGTTCGAACAGGAAGCTGAAGGAGGGTTCCTTGCCAAGATCCTGCAGGTTCTGCGCGGTGTTGGAAATGAGCCAGCCGATCAGAAGCAGAAACCCGATCAGTGCCACGACCTGGATCGTGGTCGACCGATACCGGGTATCGTAGATCAGCATGGACAGGCGGAACGACTCCGTATGCGGGTCGGTCGTTGATGTCATCTGGAAGTCCCCGTTGTTCAGCCCGGTTTGTTTTTTTCCGGCGGCGTGCCGCGCCGTGGGCCGATGTTCTTATCCCGTAGGAAAGTGATGAAAGGGCGCGGAGTGATCCGCGCCCTTTCAAAGGTCTGTCTTAGCGGAAGGGCGGTGCGTAGAGCAGGCCGCCGTCTTTCCACTGGGCGTTCAGCCCGCGGGCCAGCCCGATCGGGGTGCTCTCGCCGATGTGGCGCTCGAACAGCTCGCCATAGTTGCCGCCGGCCGAGATGGCCTTCACGGCCCAGTCGGCCTCGAGGCCCAGCATCTCGCCGAGGTTACCCTCGGTGCCGAGCAGACGGTTGATCTCCGGGTTGTCGCCCGCCGTGCTGGCCATGTCCGAAATGTTGGCGCTGGTAACGCCCATTTCCTCGGCCACGATCAGCGCGTTCAGGGTCCAGCGAACAACGTCGCCCCACTCGTGGTCGCCATGACGCACCAGCGGGCCGAGCGGCTCTTTCGAGATCGTCTCGGGCAGGATGGTGTGGTCGCCCGGGTTCTCGAACGCGGCACGGGTGGCCGCGAGACCCGAACGGTCGGTGGTGTAGACGTCGCACGCGCCGGCAAGGTACTGCTGCTGCGCTTCCGCGTTGGTTTCAATCGGCACCGGCTCGTAGTTCATGTTGTTCGAGCGGAAGTAATCCGCCAGGTTGAGCTCGGTGGTGGTGCCGGTCTGGATGCAGACCGTGGCGCCGTCGAGTTCCTTGGCCGAGCTGACGCCCAGCGAGGAGGGCACCATGAAGCCCTGGCCGTCATAGTAGTTCACGCCGGTGAATTCGAACTTCAGGTCGACATCGCGCGAGAAGGTCCAGGTCGTGTTCCGGGCCAGCATGTCGATCTCGCCCGAAGCCAGCGCGGTAAAGCGCGTCTTGCCGGTGGTCGGCACGAATTCGACAGCCGTCGAATCCCCGAGAACCGCCGCAGCGACGGCACGGCACACGCCGACGTCGAACCCTTCCCAGACGCCGTTGGCGTCCGGTGCCGCAAAACCGACGAGGCCGGTGGTTACGCCGCAGTTCAGCGTACCGCGTGCCTTTACGTCATCCAACGTGCCGGCAGCAGCAGCGCCAGCAGCAAGGCCGGCGACAGTCAGCGCACCTAGAAATACGGATTTTTTCATTTTTACCTCTTCCTGATTGTCCGCTCTATCCAGAACGGTTTAAACGGCCCCTCGGAGGCCGGAGCGATACTGTATTTGGGGAGAGTCCCCGTCAGTGCCCGCAAGTTTGTGTGGATTCATCGACGTACGTCAAGCCCCGGATCACGAAAAACGATGGGGAAATCATGAGGTTTCCGGTGCGTCACCCAACGGGTTGCGTTGACCTATGCCTGTTGCGCAAGATCATGAAACCGCTTGGCGGCGTAGAAATCACTTTCTTTCACCGCTGCCTGCGCCCGGGCCTCCTCGTCGACGCCCCATTGCTCTTCCTGCCAGGTTTCATCGACCCGCGACAGGCGCCAGAGCTCGCCGATCTCCCTCTCCCCGCGGATCGCCGCAAGGCCGAGAACCAGCGAGCCGGAGATCGCCACGAGGTCGTGAAACGCGGTCAGGCGGAACGGCTCCATCGCGCGCACCGG
Source organism: Roseovarius sp. (assembly GCF_965228755.1). Lineage (GTDB taxonomy): Bacteria > Pseudomonadota > Alphaproteobacteria > Rhodobacterales > Rhodobacteraceae > Roseovarius. Next base: position 190,779 of record NZ_CBDDIG010000008.1, on the reverse strand, counting down.
CTCCGCCAGGCGCTCCAGGGCGTTCGGATTCTGCGGCGCATGCATGACCCCCTGCACCGGGATCAGCCGCGCGCCGAAGGTGGCGTCGGCCCAGTCCAGAAGCGGGTCCCACGCCTCGGCCTGCCGCGCCACCAGCTCCTGCGGGCTGTCGGCGCGATAGCACAGCAGGTCGCTGTCGCCATAGGCGGCCAGCATCTCGGCCACCTCCTCGCGCTGCACCGTCACCTTGTCGATGGCGGCATTGGCGGCGCGGGTGACCGGCATGCTCAGCGGGCGGATCTCGCCCTCCTGCGCATCCCATTCCGCCGCCACCGCCTCGGCCATGGCGCGCGACGGCAGGCTCATCGCCGATTTCAGCGGCGTCCGCACCGGCCGGCCATCCAGCTCGACGGCAAAGCCGCCATCCGCCTCGACAACCTGCGCCTCCTTCCAGAACCGCTTGGCCTTCCATTCGCTCATGCCGCCGCCTCCCGGATGGTGGTCAGAACCTCGGGCAACTCGCGGAAATCCCGCAGGATCGCCGCCGCCCCGGTCAGGTCGTCCGCGTCGTGATAGCCCCAGGACACGCCGATGAACGGCACGCCTGCCGCCAGCGCCATGTCGCGGTCATATGTTGTATCGCCGATCATCACCGCGTCATGCGCCTCCACCCCGGTTTCCGCCAGCGCAGCCCGTAACATCGCCGGATGCGGCTTCGACGGGTGATGATCGGCCACCTGAGAGGTCACGAAGAACCGGCCCAGGTCATGCGCCTCGAACAGCTTGTCGAGCCCCCGGCGCGACTTGCCCGTCGCCACGCCCAGAAGCGTCTCGGGCTGCGCGTGCAGCGCGGTCAGCGTCTCCAACGCATACGGGTAAAGCGGCGAAGACGCCGCCGCCCCGGCGCGGCTGCGCAACTCGACATAGGCCTCCTTGTACCACTCGACCATCGCGCCATGCATCTCGGCCGGCAGCTCCGGCGCCAGCCGCGGGAACGCCGCATCGAGCGACAGGCCCACGATCCCCAGCGTCGCCTCGCGCGCCGGCGCCGGGTGCCCGGCCCGGTCGAAGGCATGCGCCATCGCCGCCACGATATCCCCCTGGCTGTCGACCAGTGTGCCATCGACATCGAAGATCACCAGTTTCAGCGCGGTCGTCATACGATCTCCTCGAACGGATCCTCGGGCGCGTCGGAGGGCTGCCACTGGAACATCTCCCAGGTCCTGGCCATATGCTCCGGCAAGGGCGCCGTCAGGTGCAGCCGCGCCCCCGTCACCGGGTGGCTCAGAGTCAGCGACCGGGCATGCAGGTGCAGCTTGCGGCTCACCTCCCCGCCCAGCTGCGCGCCCCAGCCATCGCCCAGGTTCTCCTGCCCCGAGCCGCCATACTTGCCGTCACCCACGATCGGATGGCCCAGCTCGGCCATATGCGCCCTGAGCTGGTGCGTCCGCCCCGTCACCGGCACAAGCCCGACCCACGCGGTGCGCGTGCCGGCGGGCTCGATCACGATGTAATCGGTCGTGGCATGCTTGGCGCCTTCCGTCCGCTCCACCTCGCCAGGGTGCAGGCAGAGCATCTTCTCCCCCTCGCCCCCCTTGCCGTGGCCCGGCGCCTTCACCAGCCCGAACTTGATCGTCCCGGCCCGCGGCGTCGGCACGCCGGCAATGGCGGCCCAGTAGATCTTGCGCGTATCCCGATGCCGAAACGCCTCCGTCAGGCTGGCGGCCACGGCCCGGGTCCGCGCCATGATCAGCACCCCCGACGTGTCCTTGTCCAGCCGGTGCACCAGCCGCGGCTTCTCCTCCAGCCCGAAACGCAGCGCCTCGGCCATCCCGTCGACATGCCGGGTCAGCTTGCTGCCCCCCTGCACCGGCAGGCCCGGCGGCTTGTTCAGCGCGATCACGTGATCGTCGCGATAGATCACCGCCGCGCGGATCATCTTCGCATCCGCATCGGACACCGCCGGTTTCTCGGCGACCCGCGCCTCCCCCGGCTCCGGCAGCGGCGGAATGCGCACCTGCTGCCCCGCCTCCAGCCGGGTCGAGGCCTTGACCCGCCCGCCATCGACGCGCAGTTCGCCCTTGCGGCACATCTTCTCGATCCGCCCTTGCGGCACGTGCGGAAACTGCCGCCTCAGCCAGCGATCCAACCGCTGCCCGGCATCGCCTTCGACCACGCTCAGGGTCTGCACGCCGCTCATGCCCACACCGCCCGCATCAGCGCCATGCCCAGCACGATCGCCGCCAGCGACAGGATCACCGACCCCAGCACATAGGCCCCGGCCAGCGCCACCTGCCCGCGCTCGTAGAGCGCCAGCGCATCCAGCGAGAAGGCCGAAAACGTGGTGAACCCGCCCAGCAGCCCGGTCATCAGGAACGGCCCGGCCGCCTTCGTCCCGCCCTCGCGCGCCAGCAGCACCACGATCACCCCCATCAGGAAAGACCCCGCCACGTTCACGAACAGCGTCGCCCACGGAAACCCAGGCCCGATCAGCCGCATCGCCGCCACCGAGGTCAGGTAGCGGGCGGAGGCGCCGATCGCGCCGCCCAGGGCCACGTGCAGAAGGGTCGTCATCATGGCCGCGTCTGTCGCTTGCCACCCTGCAATTGTCAAGCTGGCGGAGGCCCCAACGCCGGCCGGGGTGCGCCCCCTGCCATTTCACCGTTCCGGAAATACTCCGGGGGTGAGGCCGCAGGCCGAGGGGGCAGCGCCCCCTTTTTGCCGAGACCGTTTTGACGACACGGGCCCCCATCCTGTCGGCTTTGCACTGTTAGCGCCACCGCCGCCACGTTAGGGTGCGCCAACGCAAGCCCGAGGAGACCCCGCCGATGCAAGACCCCCTCCCCTTCCTGCGCCGCCTGTTCGACCGGGCGGTCGAGGTGGCCGACCCGATGCAAAGCCTCGCCGCCTGCCTGCCGCCGAAGCCCGAAGGGCGGCTGGTGGTGGTCGGCGCCGGCAAGGCCAGCGCCCGGATGGCCGAGGCGGTCGAGGCGGTCTACGGCCCCTGCGAGGGGCTGGTCATCACCCGCTACGGCTATGCCCGCCCCTGCAAGGGGATCGAGATCGTCGAGGCCGCCCACCCGGTCCCCGACGAGGCCGGTACCCGTGCCACGCGCCGGATGCTCGACATGCTCTCCGGGCTGGGCGAGGGCGATACCGTGCTGGCCCTCATCTCCGGCGGCGGCTCGGCCCTGCTCAACGCCCCCGCCGGCGGCATCACGCTGGACGAGAAACGCCAGCTGACCGAAGCGCTGCTGGCCAGCGGCGCGCCCATCGGCGACATCAATGGCATCCGCAAGCAGATTTCCGACGTGAAGGGCGGCAAGCTCGCCGCCGCTGCCTACCCCGCCCGGATGCTGGCGCTGATGATCTCCGACGTACCCGGCGACAATTCCGCCGATATCGCCAGCGGCCCGACCGTGGGCGATACCGGCGACGCCCGGCGCGCCCTCGACACGCTCGCCCGCTGGAACGTCACGCCGCCCGCCTCGATCACCGCCTATCTCGAACAGGGCGGCAACCCGCTCGCGCCCGACGACGACCGCCTCTCCCGCGTGGAAAACGTGATCTACGCAGCACCATCGCAATCACTCGACGCGGCAGCCGAGTTGGCCCGCGCCGAAGGCTGCGAGGTGGAAATCCTCGGAGACGCCCTGGAAGGCGAGGCCCGCGACGTCGCCGCCGATCACGCCCGCCAGGCCCTCGGCGCGCAGGTGAAGCGGTCCAAGAACGCCGCCCCGCTCCTCCTGCTTTCCGGCGGCGAACTCACCGTCACCCGCCGCGGCGACGGCGTCGGCGGGCCCAACGCCGAATACGCCCTCGCCCTCGCCCTCGCGCTCGATGGCGCGCCGGGCATCCACGCCATCGCCTGCGACACAGACGGCGTCGATGGCGCGGCCGAGGTCGCGGGCGCCGTGATCGGCCCCGACACGCTCACCAAGGGCCCCGACGCCGCCGACGCGCTGGACCGCAACGATGCCCACAGCTTCTTCGACAATATCGGCGATCAGGTCGTCACCGGCCCCACGCTCACCAACGTGAACGACTTCCGCGCGATCCTTATCGAACCGCCCCGTTGAAGGGCCCCAGGTTTCTTCTGGCCAAAAGTATCCCGGGGGCTTGGGGGCTGGCCCCCAATCCGACGCCTGCCTCACGTACCCGGCAGCGGAAAGTCCCTCAGCGGCGTATCCTTCCGCAGGTAAAGCGGATGCTTCGCCGACCCGTCCAGGTTCAGCCCCAGGCACTTGACCGGCCGCCCCGTCGCCGCCACCTCCGCGATCATCTCGGCCACCAGCCCCGCGAACCGCTTGTGCAGCTTGCCATAGGCCATCACCACGAGGTCCGACTCGCCCGCCATCTCCACCAGCGCTGGGATGTTCGCCGGGCTGCAGGCCAGCGCCGGATCGGCCGGGATATCCTTGGGCGAGGTCGCCCGCCAGTCGAGCACATTGCCTTTCAGGTAACGCGTGAACCCCCAGTCCTGCGCGAACATCAGTTCGCGGTGGCAGGTCGGATCCGACGCCGCGGCATCGGCGACCGAGGGGTTCATGCCGATGAACAGCACCGTGCGCGGCGCCGCCCCTTCCGGCGTCCAGTCCCGCGTCAGCGCCTGCCGATAGCGGCCGCAGTCCGAAAACGTCGCCCCGCCGATCACTCCGTCCGGCAGCCGAAGGCGGACCTTGCCGCCGGGGTCGTGGGGTGCCTCGGCCATGGCTACCCCTCCAGCGGCCCGGTGTTGAACACGCGCGAGGGGTGCAGCTCGCCCCCCTTGAACCGGCCCACCGCCACGGCCCGCCCCTTGTGCGCGGCCCAGCATTCATCGCCGTATTCCACGTCACGCGCGATCACCATGCCGGGGTTGCCGTTGCGCAGGCGCACGGCGCCCTCCTCGGTACAACTCACCTGCGGAAGCCCCTCCAGCCCGTCCTCCAGCGGCCGCAGCCGCGCGTCAAGCTCGGGCGTATGGGCCAGCCTGTCGATCTCCTCGAGGCTGATCCCTTCCTCGGCCTCGAACGGCCCCGACCAGATGCGGCGCAGCCAGGCGACATGCCCGTAACACCCCAAGGCCTCGCCCAGGTCACGGGCGATGGCGCGCACGTAACCGCCCTTGCCGCAGACCATTTCCAGCGTCACGTGATCGGCATCGGGCCGGTCGGTCATCACCAGCTCCTCGACCCAGAGCGGGCGGGCCTCGATCTCCACCTCCTCGCCCTCGCGCGCCAGCTTGTAGGCGCGCTGGCCGTCGATCTTCACGGCGGAGTATTTCGGCGGCACCTGCATGATCTCGCCGATGAAGGCGCCCAACGCCGCCTTGATGGCCTCGTCGTCGGGGCGCGTGTCGGAGGTGGCGATCACCTCGCCCTCCTCGTCATCGGTATTGGTGGCTTGCCCGAGGCGCACGGAAAACTCGTAGGCCTTCAGCGCGTCGGTGATATACGGCACCGTCTTGGTCGCCTCGCCCAGCGCCACGGCCAATACCCCGGTCGCCGCCGGGTCCAGCGTGCCGGCATGGCCCGCCTTCTTCGCCTGCAGCGCCCAGCGCACCTTGTTGACCACGGCGGTCGAGGTCATGCCCGCGGGCTTGTCGACCACCAGCCAGCCGGAAATGTCGCGACCCTTGCGTTTGCGTGCCATGCGCCCTGCGCCCCGTTGCGTCCGATTGAGACACGCGAGCTACCAAGGCCCGCGCCCGGCGTCAATTGCCGGCCGGTGCCACCACGCCCACGATCGGCCCCATCGGGAACCCGCCATCATGCCGCTTCAGCCCCGGCACGTAGAGGCGCGAGATGTTGCCGTCGAAATACAGCGCCTGCGGCGTGCCCAGCTTGTCGCGGAAAAGCGAGCCGAAGCTGTGGAAGTTGACCGCGTCCTCCGAAATGGCGAACCAGACGGTCTTGCCGTCCCCCGACACGCCCACCCCGTTGCGGATATAGGTGCTGTCGCTCTCTTCCAGGAATTTCGGATGCAGCTCCCCGTCGATCACCAGCATCGGCCCCGACTGCGTGGCATAGATACAGGCCGGCGGGTCCGCCTGGAACCGGCGGGTCTCCACCACGTCGGCCCAGCCGTCGCCGATACAGAAGACCCCGTTGGGCAGAAGCCCGAAATTCCCCGGCCCGTCCGAGGTGATGACGCCACGCGCCTCGTCCCCCTTCTCGACGTAATGGCCCACCGGGCTTCTGTCCTGGTGGTACATCCCGGCGTTCATCGCGAATTCGAGGCGCAGCCCCTCGTCCGCCAGCAAATTCTCGACATTGCGGAAACTGCCCAGCGGCTTGCCGCTGCCGGGATCGTTGAGGAACAGCCGCAGGTCGGCCTTGGAGGCATCGAACCGGCAAACCGTGTAATCATGCCCGCCATGCTCGACACTCCCGCAATCGAGCGCGGCGGCGGGCGACGCCATCATGAACAGCGCGAACAGCCAGCGCATTCTGCCTACCCTTCGACGTCGCGGCGCACGTTGTCCTGTTCGAACAACCGGCGGGTTTCATCCATCTTGTCAAAGGTCTCGTCGATGCGGAACCGCAGGTCGGGCGCGTATTTCAGCTCGAGCTTCTTGCCGATGATCCGCCGAAGCTCGCCCTTGTTGCGCGCCAGCAGGCCGATCACGTCCTCCTGCCCCTCGCCGCCCAGCGGCAGGACATAGGCGGTCGCCACCTTCAGGTCGGGCGAGGTGCGCACCTCGCCGACGGTCACCGACAGGCGGTTGAGCTCGGGGTCATGGATATCGCCGCGCATCAGCACGTCGGACAGCGTCCGCCGGATCAGCTCGCCCACCCGCAGCTGGCGCTGCGACGGGCCGGGACCATCATGAAACTTGTTCTTTGCCATGCCCTGCATCTAAGCCTTCGGGGATGCTTTGCCAAGCGATGATCCGTGCGCTAGGGAAGGCATCGACGCAAGCGGGAGAAAACGAAGATGAGCGATGTGCCGGGCATAGTGGTGACAGGCGCCTCGGGGCGGATGGGCCAGATGCTGATCCGCACCGTGGCCGAAAGCGATCGTGCCAGGCTGGTCGGCGCGATCGAGCGCGAGGGCCATGACTGGATCGGTCAGGACGTGGGCACCGCCATGGGCGGCGCGCCGCTCGACGTCACCGTCAGCGACGATCCGCTCGAAGTGATCGCCAAGGCCCACGCGGTGATCGACTTCACCACCCCGGCGGCCACGGTCGCGTTCGCCGGTCTGGCGGCACAGGCGCGCTGCGTCCACGTGATCGGCACCACCGGCCTGACCGACGACGACCTCGCCAAGCTCAAACCCGCCGCCCGCCACGCCACCATCATCCGGGCCGGCAACATGAGCCTCGGTGTGAACCTCCTGGTCCAACTGACCAAGCAGGTCGCCGCCGCGCTCGACGAGGATTTCGACATCGAGGTGATCGAGTCGCACCACAACCAGAAGGTCGACGCCCCCTCCGGCACCGCCCTGATGCTGGGCGAAGCCGCGGCCGAGGGGCGGGGCGTGTCGCTCGATGCCGTCTCCGACCGGGGCCGCGACGGCATGACCGGCAAGCGCGAACGCGGGCATATCGGCTTTCACGCCATCCGCGGCGGCGACATCGTGGGCGAGCATGATGTGCTCTTCGCCGCGGCGGGCGAGCGGATCACCCTGCGCCATGTCGCCTCCGACCGGGCGGTGTTTGCCCGCGGCGCGCTCAAGGCCGCGCTTTGGGGTCAGGGCCGGAAACCGGGCGAATACGACATGCTCGACGTGCTGGGCCTGCGCGAAAACTGATCCGGACGGGCGGACGCTGCGTAACACCGGGTACATTGCAACAATGGACCCGAGCCAATGCAGCGTATGATTGCCCTAGTTTCCGCCCTTTTCCTGACCACCCCGGCCCTTGCCGAAAGCTTCAAGCCGGTCACCAGCCGCGACAGCTTCGTCTCGCTGATGCAGAACCGCCAGCTGACGCGCCTCGGGATCAGCCTCACCGTCACCCCCGACGGCCGGATCGACGGCCGCGCCTTCGGGCGCGACGTCAGCGGCGCATGGCGCTGGCAATCGGGCTATTTCTGCCGAGACCTCTACTGGGGGTCGAAGAACCTCGGCCCAAATTGCCAGGCGGTCAAGGTGCAGGGCCAGACGGTGCGCTTCATCTCCGATCAGGGCACGGGGGAATACGCCGACCTGACCCTGCGCTGAGCCGGGTCAGAAGTCGATCGCCAGCCCCTTCTTCTCCCAATCGCCGTAACGTACCGGCTCCGGCCCCTTGCGGCCGCCCAGCTCCTTGGGCAGGTCCAGCTCCCCGGCCTTCCTCCGCCGCTCCTCGGCCTCGGCCAGCGCACGCAGCGCTTCGGGGGGCAGGTCTTTCTTCTCGGGATCCATGGTTTGGCTTCCTTCGACTTGGCCCCCCTGATATAGCCCCCGCCTGTGCAAAGGCCAAGGACCGCCCCGATGTCACCGAAACCCAGCTCCCCCCGCGCCGCCGCGGTCAGCCTGCTTGACGAGATCACGGGCGAGGGTCAGCTCATGTCGGACCTGACCGAGCGCCGCGCGTTCCAGCGCCTGGAAGTACAGGATCGGGCAGCGGCCCAGCGTTTGGCCACGCAAACCCTGCGCGGGCTGGAACGGGCCGACCGCATCCTCGACCGGCACCTGCGCAAACGCCTTCCGCTCGGCATCAAGAACATCCTGCGGCTGGGCACGGTCGAGCTGTGCCTCGGCGGCGATGCGCATGGCGTGGTGAACGAGCTGGTCGCGCTGGCGCCTCCGCCCAAGGGGCGCGGCAACTATCGCGGGCTGATCAACGCGGTGCTGCGCAAGGTGGCGGAGGAAGACGTGCGCCGCTGGAACGATCTGCGCATCCCGCGCCTGCCGGGCTGGCTCCGCGATCCGCTGGTGCAGGCCTGGGGCAAGGGCGCGGTCAATGCGATGGAAAAGGCGCATTTCGCGGGCGCGCCGTTGGATTTGACGGTCAAGGGCGACGCCTCCAAAGTCGCGCAGAAGCTCGGCGGCACCGTGCTGCCCTCCGGCTCCGTCCGGATCGAGAACGCCGGCCAGGTCTCGCGCCTCGAAGGCTACGAGCGGGGCGACTGGTGGGTTCAGGACGCCGCCGCCGCCCTGCCGGCCAAACTCCTCGCCGCGCAGCAAGGCGAGCGGGTGCTCGATCTCTGCGCCGCGCCGGGCGGCAAGACGCTGCAACTGGCCGCCACGGGCGCCGAGGTCACCGCGCTCGACATCTCCGAACGCCGCATGGCTCGCGTGCAGGAAAACCTCGACCGCACCGGCCTGACCGCCGCGCTCATCACCGGCGATGCGCTGGAACATCAGGCCGAGCCCTACGACGCCATCCTGCTCGACGCCCCCTGCTCCGCCACCGGCACCATCCGCCGCCACCCCGACCTGCCCTTCGCCAAGGACGGCTCCGAATTCGGCGAACTCATCGGCCTTCAGGCCCGGATGATCGACCACGCCTTGACCCTCCTGAAACCCGGCGGGCGGCTGGTCTTCTGCACCTGCTCCCTCCTCCCCGACGAGGGCGAGTGCCAGGTCGAAGAGGCCCTCCAGCGCCACGATGGCCTGGCCGTCGACCGCGCCGCGCTCGACCACCCCGGCATCGACCCGAAATGGATCACCGAGGAAGGCGGCCTGCGCCTGCGCCCCGATTACTGGCCCGAGCTTGGCGGGATGGACGGGTTCTACATCGCGGTCCTGCGCAAACCCTAGCGGAAGCTGCCGAACGGGATGTAGCGCACCGGATCGCCAAGCTCGATCTGCGCGGCGCCGTCGGGCAGTTCCACCAAGCCCTCGGCCCAACTCAGCCCGCTGATCCGGCCCGAACCTTCGGATTTGAACACCTCCGCCCGCCCGTCGCGCATGCGCGCCCGCAGGTATTCCCGCCGCCCCGGTTTCTTCGCTTTCGAAAACCCCGCCGGCACCTCGAACCCCTGCGGCTCGACCCAGCCCTGCCCGGCCATCAGCGCCATCGCGGGCCGCGCGAAAACCAGCGTGCAGACCATCGCCGCCACCGGGTTTCCCGGCAGGCCGAAGACCGGCGTGCCGCCCCAGACGCCCAGCGCCAGTGGCCGGCCCGGCTTCAGCGCGATCCGCCATTCCGCCATCGCGCCCGCCTCGTTCAGCAGGGCCGAGACATGGTCCTCGTCTCCCGACGACGCGCCGCCCGAGGTCAGGATCACGTCCGCCTCCGCCGCCCCCCGGTCCAGCGCCTTTCGCAGCGCGGCGCGATCGTCCGGCACCCGGCCCAGATCGACCGCGCGATACCCGAACTCCTCCACCAGCGCGGTCAGCATCGGTCGGTTGGCATCGTATATCTGCCCCTCGCCGGCCTTTCCGCCGGCTTCCACCAGCTCATCCCCGGTCGAAATCACCGCCACCGTCAGCGGCTCATATGTGGCCAACGCCGCCACCCCCACCGCCGCGCAAAGCGCCAGATCAGCCGGCGTCAGCACCCGGCCCGGCGTCAGGATCGTGTCGCCTTCCGCCACATCCTCCCCCGCCTTCCGCGTGTTCGCCCGCGGCTTCAGCCCGCCGCGAAAGGCAATCTCGCCCTCGCCCACCCGCACGTCTTCCTGCAGGATCACCGTATCGACCCCCTCGGGCAGAGCCGCACCGGTCAACACCCGCACGGCAGACCCCTCCGGCACCACGCCCGGAAACGGCTTGCCCGCAGCGGCCCGCCCCTCGACCAGCGGCAACACCTGGTCGCCCTCGCCCAGCGACGCATGGGCAAACCCGTACCCATCGACCGCCGTATTCGCCTGCGGCGGGTTGGCCCGCCGCGCCACCACCGGCTCGGCCAGCACCCGGCCGCGCGCCTCGCCCAGCCCCTGCCGCGTGATCCCAACCACCGGCTGCAATCGGTCGCGCAGCAGCGCCAGCGCCTCGTCCACCGGTGTCCAGGCCACCCCCGCCGGCAGGGCAAAGCAATCGTCGCGCAGCGGCGGCGGTTTCAGCGTCCCGCCCGCCGCGCGGTTCAGCTTGTCTTCGTGGTCCAGTCCCATGATCCAGCCCTCTTCCGGCGCGTCGATGGTCAGCATGGCATCGCGCTCCTCCGGGTGCAAACCCGCCACCGCCCGCGCCAGCAGCCGCACCTGGTGGGCATCCCGGATACCACCCGCCGCCTCGGCCCGCTTGACGGCCGGGTTGATCAGTCCGGGCCAGATCTCCACGAAGGCCACCGGCCTGTCCGAAGCCTCGAACGGCCAGACCGCCACTTCCCCCGCAAACCGCCGCCGCAGCCGGTTCAGCACCGGCAACCCGGTCAGCACCTGCCCGCCCACGGCGCCGGCGCCGCCCAGCTGCCAGCAGGTGAACGCCCCCGGCGTGCGTTCCTCCGCCACGCGCCGCTCGGGCAGGCCATGCCCCTCCCGGCTGTCCTTCCGCGGCAGGCCGGGAATGTCGCGCTTCAATCCGTTGAACCAGAACGGGCCGGTCCCGGGAAACCGCGCGTTGATCTCCGCGGCAAGGTCAAACCGGTTATTCGCCCTCGGCCCGTCCTCGATCCGCTCTTCCAGCCAGTCCCACACGGCAAACGGATCGGCCCGCCCCGTCAACCCCTCGGCGAACCCCGCCGGAAAGCCGAAGGGAAAGTCGAACCCCACGAACAGCCGCCGCCCCTCCGCAAGCTCCTGCTCGATCAGCCCGGCAACGATCCGCTCCGCCTCCATACGGTTGCGAATGTAGACCGGCGCCGCGTCCACCCCGTCCCGCGTCACCCCCAACCAGATCGCATCCTTGCGCGGCCGCGCCCCGGTGTCGTTGCCGCCTGACCAATCGACCATGGCGACCGTGTCGAACTGGCTCACAGGCCAACCTCGCGCAGGATGAAATCGGCAATCGCCTTGGTGTCGTCCAGATCGAACACCGGCCGATCCAGCTCCAGCGGCGTGTCCGAGGCCACCGCCCGCACCGTCGGGTCATCGGTGGCGATCAGCGGGTTGCCCGTCTCGGCCCGGTGCGCCTCGATCTTGGGGTGTGCGTCGCGCTTGTACCCCTCGACCAGCACCAGGTCGACCGGCCCCAGCCGCTGCAACAGCACCTCCAGCGTCGGCTCCTCCTCCTCGCGCAGCTCGTGCATCAGGGCAATGCGCTTGCGCGAGGCCAGCAGCACCTCCCTTGCCCCGGCCACCCGGTGCCGATGGCTGTCCTTGCCGGGATGGTCCACGTCGAACGTGTGATGCGCGTGCTTGACCGTCGAAACGCTGATCCCCCGCCCGGTGATCTCCGACACCAGCCGCTCCATCAGCCCGGTCTTGCCCGCGTTCTTCCAGCCGACCACGCCGTACAGCCTCATGCTCTGCCCCCCACCATCGCCTGCGCTTTTCCAAGATCCTCGGGCGTGTTGACGTTGAAGAACGGCTCGCCCGCCTCGTCGAACAGCGCCTCGCGCCCGCCATGCCGGTCGGTCCACATCACCACCTTGCGCAGCCCCTCCTGCAACGCCGCCCGCAGGTCATCGCGCAGCGCCACGGGCCACAGGCCAAAGGTCGGCTGCCGCCCGTCCGGCGTCGCGGCCAGCGCCAGCGGCTGCGCCATGCCCTCCGCCGCCAGTTGCAGACGCGGCACCAGATCACACGGGAAAAACGGCGTATCGGCGGCCACGGTGACGATGCTCTCCGCCCCCTGCCCGGCGGCCCAGTCGAGCCCGGCCAGAACCCCGGCCAGCGGGCCGGGATGACCCTCGATACTGTCGGCCAGCACCGGCATCCCCAGCGCCGCGAACCGCGCCGCATCGCCATTGGCATTCAACGCCATCCCCGCCACCTGCGGAGCCAGCCGGGCCATCACCTGGTCGAGGATCGTGCCCTCCCCCAGCGGCAAGAGCCCCTTGTCGCCCCCGCCCATCCGGGTCGCCTTGCCCCCGGCCAGTATCACGCCCAACGGCTGCCTCATGCGCCCGCACTCTTTCGCCGGTGCTTCCTGTCCTCCTCCGGCACGCTGCCCGGGTCGACATCCCGCACCAGCCGCTCTTCCCCGGCCAGACACACGAACCGCCGCCCCCGCATCCGGCCCACCAGCGTCAGCCCCACTTCGCGGGCGATCTCAACCCCCCACGCGGTAAAGCCCGAGCGCGAGGCCAGCGCCGGAATGCCCATCAGCGCCGTCTTGATCACCATCTCCGAGGTCAGCCGCCCGGTGGTGTAAAGCAGCTTGTCCTCGGCCCTCACCCCTTCCGAGAACATCCAGCCCGCGATCTTGTCGACCGCGTTGTGCCGCCCGACATCCTCCATGTAGACCAGCGGCTCTCCGCCCCGGCACAGCACCGTGCCGTGAATGGCCCCGGCCTCGAGATACAGCGACGGCGTCCGGTTGATCACAGAGGCGAGCCGGTAGAGGTCGGAGGTCTTCACCTTCAGGTCCGGCAGGCGCACCTGCTCCAGCCCCTCCATCATGTCGCCAAAGACGGTGCCCACGGCACAGCCGCTGGTGCGCGTCTTCTTCTTCAGCTTTTCCTCGTAATTCGTCTGGCCATCAGTCCGCACGACAACCGTTTCGAGATCCTCGTCGAAATCGACGCCCGTCACCGTCTCGTCGGCCCCCAGCATCCCCTGGTTCCGCAGGAACCCCAGCGCCAGGTACTCGGGATAATCCCCGATCGTCATCGCTGTCACGATCTCCTGCCCGTTGAGAAAGATCGTCAGCGGCCGCTCCTCGACCACGGCAATCTCGGCGGGCTGGCCGTCATGGTCGACCCCCTCCACCTTGCGGGTCAATCGCGGCGCGCCCGGGTCGGGCGCGATGATGTAGGCCGGAAGATCGTCGGTTACGGGCAATTGCAACTCCTCCCGCTTGGCGATAGGGCAAGCGTATCGAGGGCAATCTAGGATTTTCAGGTGCCGACGGAAACCACGAAATCAACCTTCCGGCAGGGCGTGCGCGACGCCTCCCCGTTCATATTGGTGGTGGGCCCGTTCGGCCTGCTCTTCGGGGTGGTGGCCACCGAGGCCGGGCTCAACCTTCTGGAAACGATGACGTTTTCCATCCTCGTCATCGCCGGCGCGGCCCAGCTCACGGCCCTGCAGCTGATGACCGACAACGCCCCCACCATCATCGTGATCATCTCGGCGCTGGCGGTGAACCTGCGGATGGCGATGTATTCCGCCTCGCTGGCCCCCTATATCGGCCCGGCCCCGCTGTGGCAGCGCGCCTGTGCCGCCTATTTCCTCGTCGACCAGAGCTATGGCCTCGCCGCGGTGAAATACGAGGCGGAGCCGCAATGGACCGTACGCCAGCGCATGGCCTATTTCTTCGGCACCATCGCCCCGGTCTGCCCGTTCTGGTACCTCGCCACGCTGGCAGGCGCGCTGATCGGCAGTTCGGTGCCCGAATGGCTGGCACTCGATTTCGCCATGCCGATCACCTTCATCGCGCTGATCGCACCGGCGTTGCGCACGCGGGCGCACGTGGCGGCGGCGATGGTCTCGATCACCGTCGCCCTGTGCCTGGCCTTCCTGCCCTACAACCTCGGGCTGCTGGTCGCGGGCATCGCCGGGATGATGGCAGGCGCCGAGGTCGAACGGCGCACCTCGGTGGAGGCTGCAGCATGATCGACACGGCAACCATCTGGATCGTGATCGCCGCGCTTGGCGTCGGCAGCTATTTCTTCCGCTTCTTCTTCATCGGCCTGATCGGCGACCGGACCCTGCCGGCATGGGTGCTGCGGCACCTGCGCTATACCGCCGTCGCCGTGCTGCCGGGCCTCGTGGCCCCGCTGGTGGTCTGGCCGCCGGCCACCGACGGGCAGACCGATGCGCCCCGGCTGGCGGCGGCGCTGGTGACGGTCGCCGTCGGGCTCTGGACACGCAACCTGCTGGTCACCATCGCGGCCGGCGCGGCGGCGCTCTATCTCGGGCTCTATTTCGCCGGCTGACGGGCTACCGCCCGTCATAGCCCTTCTTCTGCGCCCGGTAGAGCTGCGAGTAAAGCCCGTCGCCCTCCAGCAGCTCGTCGTGGCGGCCCTGTTCCACCAGCCGCCCGGCCTCCAGCACGAAGATCCGGTCGGCATCGGCCACCGACGACAGGCGGTGCGCCACCACGATCGTCGTCTTGCCCTTGGTCAGCCGCGCCAGCGCCGACTTGATCCGCTCCTCCGTCGCCTGGTCGAGCGCGCTGGTCGCCTCGTCCAGAAGCAGGATCGGCGCGTCGCGCAGGAAGGCGCGGGCGATGGCGATCCGCTGTTTCTGCCCGCCCGAAAGCTGCGCCCCCTTCGGCCCCACCGGCGCATCGCCCCGGCGGCGGATCAGCTCGGCGATCTCGGCATCCTCGGCGGCGCGCCAGACATCCTCGTCGCTGGCCTCGGGGTTCACGTAGCGGATATTCTCCCAGATCGAGTTGTTGAAGATCACGATATCCTGCGCCACGACCGAGAACGCCCCGCGCAGGCTGGCCACTTTCAGGGTTTCGATGGGCTGCCCGCCGATCCGGATCTGCCCGCCCTTCACGTCGTAAAGCCGCGACAGCAGCGACAGGATCGTCGTCTTGCCCGACCCGGTCGCGCCAACGATGGCCGAGACCTGCCCGCCCCGGAACGTCATGTCGAGCCCCTCGAACAGCGGCTGATCGTCGGAATAGGAGAAGGTCACGTCATCCAGCACGATATCCCCGCCGGTGTCGAACTCGGTCACGGCGCCCTCGGCATCGTTGATGCCGGGCTTCTCGTCATAGAGGTTCCGCACCCGGTCGAGCAGCACGAGGTTCGATTGCAGCGTCCCGAAATACTGCGCCAGCAGGCGCGCCGGGTCGAACACCATGACCATGCCCAGCAGGAAGGTGATGATCCCGGCGCCATCGACGTCGAAATCGGGCGACAGCACCATGTAGCCGCCGCCGCCGATCACCAGCACGTAGACGAAGGCCGAGCTCAGGTCGATCGACGGCATCACCAGCGCCTGCGTGATCTGCACCCGTTTCATCAGATCGCGGATCGCGCCCGTGCCCTTCATCAGCCGCCCGGCCTCGACCTGCTCCTGGCTGGAGATCTTGACGGTGCGCATGCCGTTCACCGTCTCCTCGATCCCGTTCATGTAATCGGCCAGCGCATGCTGGGCCTGCCCTTGCGCCACCTTCACCCGGTCCGACACGAAATTCATCACCCAGATGATGAAGGGCAACACCACCACGGCGGTGGTGAACAGGATCGGGTTCTTCCAGATCAGGTAGCCCGACACGATCACCACGGTCACCGCGTCCCGCACGGCCCCTGCCGTGGCCAGGCCGAAGAACAAGCCAAGCTGCTGCGTCTGCGAGACCAGCCGGTGAATGATCTCGCCCGATTTGGTCCGTTCGAAATAGGCCAGGTCGAGCGACATCATGTGCCCGATCAGGTCGCGTCGCATCTCGTAGACCGCATCGTTCGACAGCCGCACCGTCACCAGCGGCACGAGGTAGGACATCAGCCCGCGCACGGTGAACAGGAAGAACACGCCGACACAGACCATCACCAGCCGGCCGACCTCGCCGCTCTCGAAGATCACCCGAAGGCCGCTCTCGGTCATCGACAGGAACTGCTGGTAGACCAGCCCCTGGAACAGGATCATCACCAGCACCAGCACCAGCCACGGCGCGCGCTGCCTGAGATAGGTCCGCCAGAGCCAGCGCAGGTTCACCCGGTCCTGGGGCGAGAACATCGGCTGGCGCTTGGTCTTGGCTTTGTCGGTCATGCACGGCCTTCAATGTGGTTCGGCCCGCCTATAGTGGGTTCCGGCGGAAAGGTCAGCCCAAGATTTCATGCCTCCGGCGGGAGTATTTGAGCCAAGAAGAAGCCCATGACGCTTCAAGCTTCTTCTTGGCTACAATATCCCGGGAAGCCTGTGAACGGGCGAAGCCCCGGGAAATGGGCTGGCCCCCAATCAGCGCAACCCGTCCTCGCCCTTCACCTCGGCCACTGTCAGCCCGCCCATCCGGTCATGCACGCGCCCGCCGCGCGACATGGCGAGGATGAACAGCAGCTCCCCCGCCCGCGGCCCGTCGGGCAGGCCCACCTCCATCGCGTCGAAATGGCTGCGCACGTAAGCCGCGTTGATATGGCCCAGCGGCACGTCGATCCGCGTGCCCGGCCCGCCCTGTTTCATCGCCGAGGGCACGATCGCCTTCGCCTCGCCCAGCCGCGCGCGCATGGCATAGCCGCCCGGCACGTGCCACAGCGCGGTATGCTCCAGCTCTCCGCCCTCACCCGCCATGGCGGCCTTGCCATAGCCGTCGATCCCCTCAAGGCCGCCCATCGCCTCGATCAGCCGTTCGGTCATCATCAGGCCCAGCGGCTTGAGGTCCTCCATCGCCGGCTGCAGCTCGGCGGTGTAGCCGCCCGCGAAGGGGTTGGCGACCAGCGTCGCGATGGCGGCGCGGCGGCGCGGCTGGTCCGGCGCCGGGCCGCCGTCGTTGTGGATGTCCTCGACGAACAGCGCGGTCTTGCGCAGGGTGAAGTCAGGCATGGGCAGTGTCTTTCATATGTGGAAGCAATTGTGGCCCGAGCCCGCGCACGACGCCGCTGAGGCTGAGCAGCGCGCCCTGGATCAGGCCACGGGCATGGAAGGTATCGGCCAGCGCGGCACCGGCGGCAAGGGCCGCGGTGATCTCGCTGTCGGTCAGTGGCCCCACGTCGGTGGTGACCGGCGTATCACCCAGGTCGCTGTCGGGCGACAACTCGCTGGCCGGCGCGCGGGTCACCGCCGGATGCCCCGGCAGGTCGACCGCGTTGGCCAGCAGCGTCGCCGCCGCATCCGCCAGCGCGGCGGAACGCGCCAGCACCGTGACACTGTCGGCAATCCCCAGCGAATAGCTCCGCCCGCCACGCCCCGAGGTGGCGATCCCCCGGATCGGGTCGCGCCGCCGGATATTGATCGAGCCGCCGGTGGGCGAGGCCACGGCCGCCTGCATCTGCTGGCCTTTAGCCAAGTAAAAGGCCACGTCGCCGCCATTGTTGACATAGGCCTTGTCCACCCCGTCCCCGTCACAAATGGCGGCCAGGATGGTCTCCGCCCCCGCGCCCGCCACCGCCGCCATCGGCGTGATGAACATCGAGGCGAAGGGAAAGGTCGCCTGCACCATGCGGCGGGCGGTCTCCCCCTCCGGCATCTGGCCCCAGCGCGACCGCAGCCGCGGCAGTTCGGCGGCCAGCTCCTCCAGCAACGTCTCGAACCGTTTCGCCGCGCGCTCCAGCGCCGATTCCCTCCCCGGCCCGGTCACGTCGGCGATCATGTCGATCGGCCCGTGATGCAGGTGCAGCCGCCGCTCGTCCGGCAGGAAGGTGATCTGCGCGCCGGACATCAGCCCCGCCCCCGCGTATCGCCCACCGCCCGGAACGCCGCGCCGTATTCGCCGCCCGTCGCCAGCACGTCGGCCACGCTGCGCACCTGCGCGTCATGCCCGCCCAGCGCGCGGTAATGCTCGCGCTCCAGCGTGAATTCCAGCGGCGCCACCAGCGCCGGGGTGGGCACGTAACCGAACGAGCCGTCGGGCATCTTCGTGACGTCCACCATCAGCGTGATCCCCCCGCCCGGCCAGACATAGACCGGCGCGCCGCCACAGGTGACATGCGTCTTCAACGCCTGCACGGAACGGGTCAACTGCACCGGGTTCTTCGTCACCCCCGACCGCAGCGATCCACCCGCCCCCGCCTGGAACATCACCGTGCACAGCGCCGGTTCGCAATTCTCGGCGATCAGGTCGACCGAGGGCCGAAGCGCCTCCGGCAACGGCGCCGCCTGCGGTTCGAGATCGTCGTCCAGCACGTAATACCCGTACTGCTCGCCCGTGGTGGACACCATCAACAGCGTCAGCCCCGGCCGCGCGCCCTTCTTCTCCAGCCACGGGTTCAGGATGGTCAGCGGGTCCTCGATATCCGTCCCGCCCCAGCCGCGCCCCGGCTGCGCCACCTGGAAATACCGCCCCGGCGTCGACCGCCGGCCCTTGATGCGAATGCCGGTATCGGGCCAGCCCAGCACCTTGCCCGCCTGGTGCTCGCTGACCACGCCGGTGATATGATCGTCGACCACCACCACCTCGTCGACCAGCCCCTGCCATTGCGACGCGAACATCCCGATCGTGGCCGAACCACAGCCGACCCGCATCCGCTCCTCCCGGTGGCCATCGACCACCGGCGGCTGCCCCGCCTGCACCTCGACCGTCGCGCCCCCGTCGATGGTCAGTTCCACCGCCTCGCGATTGCAGAGCCGCAGCAGCGCATCGCAGGTCACGCGCCCCTCCGCCTTGCTGCCCCCCGTCAGGTGTTCGACCCCGCCCAGCGACAGCATCTGCGAGCCGTATTCCGACGTGGTGACATGCCCGATCGCCTCGCCCTCGGCCCGCACGATGGCGGCCTCGTGGCCCAGGTGCCGGTCGGTGTCGATCTTCACCTTCACCCCGCAATAGGAAAAGATCGCCTCGGTCACCACGGTGATGAAATCGGCGCCCTCGACCTCGCGGCTGACGATGAACGGCGCGGGCTTGTAATCCGGATAGGTCGTGCCCGAGCCCACGCCCGAGACGAATACGTCGTCCCCCGCCAGAACCTGCCCGTCCCACTCGGTCGCAAGGAAGGGGCGGATCTCGCCGCCCTGCTCGACCCTACGGTGCAGTATGGTGATCGGATCGCAACGCACGATCCGCCCGTCCTCGTTGGCATAGCGGTCACAGGCGCCGACCTTGCCCTCGGCGATGTAGCACATCACGGGGCAGGCATCGCAGCGGATCTTCTCCTGGGTCTCCCGGCGCTTCTCGGTCATCCACGCGCCTCGCGGATCGCGGCCAGCACCCGGTGCGGCAGGGCGGGCAGTTTCGTGACCCGCGCCCCCGTGGCATGGCGGATGGCGTTGAGGATGGCGGGCGCCGTCGGGATCAGCACGTGCTCGCCCAGCCCCTTCAGCCCCATCGGCCCTTCCGGGTCGGGCACCTCGACGAAGATGGATTTCACCTCCGGCATGTCGCCGGTGGTGGGGATCAGGTAGTCATGCAGGTTCTCGGTGCGGCCGGGGATGTATTCCTCCATCAGCGCGAGGCCGAGGCCCTGCGCCACGCCACCCTCCACCTGCCCCTCGGCCAACAGCGGGTTGATGACACGCCCAAGGTCATGGGCAGCGGTGATGCGGGTAACCTTCACCGTGCCGAGCTGCATGTCGACCGTCAGCTCCGCCATCTGCGCCCCGAAGCCGTAGACGGCATAGGGGCTGCCCTGCCCGTTCTCGTCCAGCGGGCTGGTGGGCGGGTCGTAGGTCTCCTCGGCGGCGAGGACATAGCCATGCCCGTCAGCATCCAGATCCCCCAGCGCCACATGCCGCTCGCCCCGGTCGTCGGTGACGGTAAGCGTGTCGCCCTCCAACGCAATCCGCGCATCCTCGCCCATGTTGCTCAGCGCCAGGATGCGGGCCCGCAACGCCTGCCCCGCCAACAGCGCCGCCTTGCCGGTCACGTAGGTCTGGCGCGAGGCGGAGGTCTTGCCGCAATCCGGCGTCACCCCGGTATCCGGCCCGATCAGCCGGAACTGCCCCACCGGCAGGCCCAGCGCATCGGCGCAGATCTGGGTGATGACGGTGTTCGAGCCCTGCCCGATATCCGTGGCGCCCTGGTGCAGGATAAGCTCGCCCTTCGCGGTGATCCCAACCCGGATGGTCGAGGGGTTGGGCAACCCGGTATTCCCGCACCCGTACCAGCACGACGCAACCCCGACACCATGCCGGAACCGGCCGCCTTCCGCATTGGCCTTGTCGGCACTGGCCAGCGCCGCCTCCCACGGGGCCTTCAGCGCATCGAGGCAGGCCGCGATACCGACACCGTGCAGCACCTGTCCGCACACCGTCGACTGCCCATCCCGCAACGCGTTCAACCGGCGGAACGCCAGCCGGTCCATCCCGGCCTTCATGGCGAGGTCGTCGTAAAGCGCCTCCTGCAGGATCGCCGCCTGTGGCACGCCGAAGCCGCGGAACGCGCCGGAAATCGGCTGGTAGGAATGGATCGCCCGCGCCTCGGCGGCATAGTTGGGCGTGTAATAGGGGCCGGAAGCATGGACCGGCACCCGCCCCGCCACCGTCGGCCCCCAGCTTGCATACGCTCCCGTATTGAAATCGCCGTCGAAGATCAGCCCGGTGATCCGCCCCTCGGCATCCACCCCGGCCCGCCCGCTCATCTTCGCCGGGTGCCGCTTGGTGGTCGAGGCCATCGATTCCGCGCGGGTATAGATCATCCGCGCCGGCCGCCCCGTCTT
Source organism: Roseovarius sp. (assembly GCF_965228755.1). GTDB lineage: Bacteria > Pseudomonadota > Alphaproteobacteria > Rhodobacterales > Rhodobacteraceae > Roseovarius. The sequence goes on along the minus strand of NZ_CBDDIG010000008.1, from coordinate 169,637 downwards.
CAGTGCGACCAGCCCGATCAGCGGTTGCAACGACAGGTCCAGCTTCGACCCGAACCCGCCCCCCGCCGCCGCCGGGATGATCCGCACCTGCTGCGGGTCGAGGCCCAGGATGCGGGCCGTATCGTCGCGGTCCATCACCGGCGCCTGGGTGCAGGCCTGGATAACCAGCGTGTCGCCTTCCGGCCATGCAACGCCCGCCTCGGGTTCGATATAGGCGTGCTCGATATAGGGCGTCTCGGCCTGCGCCTCGGCCACGTGAACGGCCCCGGCCAGCGCCGCCTCGGCATCGCCACGCCGGACCACGCCGGCGATCAGCAGGTTGTCGGGGCGGTTGTCATGCACCAAGGCGCCGGCGTCGGCCTCCTGCCAGGTGATCGGGAAGGTGGAGAGGTCCAGCGCCTCGATCACCCCCGCCTCGCCCGCCACGATGGCCACCGCCTCGCCCCGCAGGCGCACACGGTCCTCGGCCAGCGCGGGCTGGTCGGCGAAGGGCGGGATGGTGCCGAAGATATTGGCGCCGGGGATGTCCTCGGCCGTGAACACCTGCACCTCGCCGGGCTGCGCCGCCCGCCAGGTCTCGATATCGCCAAGGGTGAACCGCGCCGGGGCCTTGGGCGCCCGCACCGCCCGCACCAGCAGCGTATGCTCCGGGCAGGCATCGGCGCCGTAGATCTCCGTCCCCGCCACCTTCGGCCCGCCGTCCAGCCGCTCGACCCGCGCGCCCACCGCCTTGCCCGCCTCGGGCATTTGCGCGGGCGATCCGGGGGCCGCGTCAAGCACGGCGTCGATGATCTTGGCATACCCCGTACACCGGCACAGCACCCCGCCCAGCGCCTCCTCGGCCTCCGCCCGGATCGGCTCCGGCCGCTCCTGCAGGAACGCCGTCGCGGTCATCAGCATCCCCGGCGTGCAGATGCCGCATTGAGCGGCGCCATGGCGGAGGAACGCCGCCTGCAACGCGGTGACCTGCAACCCCTCCACCGTCTGCACCTCGCGCCCGCCCGCCTGCGCCAGCGGCGTCAGGCAGGCGCAGACCGGCGCACCGTCCAGCAGCACCGTGCAGGCCCCGCAATCCCCCGCGTCGCAGCCCACCTTCGTGCCGCGCAGCCCAAGCCCCTCGCGCAGCACCTCGGAGAGGCGGCGGGACGGGTCGGCGGGCAGCGTGACGGGGTCGCCGTTGACGGTGAGAGATATGGTGGCGGTGGCGCGGTTCATGCGGCGGCCTGTGCGGGTTGGGTGAGGTCATCCACGGCCCGGCGCAGCAGTTCGGCGGCGGCATGGGTGCGATAGGGGCCATCGGCGCGGATATCGTCGATGGGCGACAGGGCGGCGGCGACGGCGGCGTCGGTTATCCGGTCGGCGAGCGCCTCGGCGGGCTGGCCGGCGAGAGTGGCTTCGAGGTCGCGAAGGCGGGTGGCGACGGCGCTACAGGCGCCGACCGAGAGGGCGGCACCTTGGACGGTTCCGCCCTCGATATCCAGCCGCACCGCGACCATGGCGATCGAGATCACCAGGTATTTCCGCGCCCCCAGCTTGAAGAAGCGGGAAGTGCCCTTGGTGGCCTCCTCCGGAATGGTAATCGCGGTCACCATCTCCCCCGCCTCCAGCGCCGTTCGGCGCGGACCGTTAACAAAGTGTGAAAGCGGGAGCGTGCGCGTGCCACGGGCCGAGGCGACCTCCACCTGCGCATCCAGCGCCATCAGACAGGGCATCCCGTCGGCGGCCGGCGAGGCGTTGCAGATATTCCCGGCAACCGTGCCGGAATTCTGGATCTGGACCGACCCCACCTCGCGTGCTGCCTGTTTCAGCATGTCGAACGCCGGCGGCAACTCGGCCCGGATCACGTCGGTCCAGCTCGTCGCGGCGCCGATCCGGTATGCGCCCTCCTCGCACGTGATACCGCGCAACTCGGCGATCCCGGTGATATCCAGCACCGGCCCGCTCAGTGTGCGCCCCTGCGTGGCCGGAAACAGGTCGGTACAGCCCGCGGCGATCGTGACCGGCCTTTCCGCCAGCACGTCCAGCGCGCCCTGTAGCGTGTCGGGCCGGTGATAGGCGGCCACGTGTCTCTCCCCGTTCATCTTGCTGGCGGGGATGGTGCGGCACCCGCGATAGACAGTCAACACAAAGACAGGGTTGCGCCGTGGCCCGCACCATCTGCCGAAAGATTAACCAAAGTCCTGCAACAACGCGCGCCCCGCCCTCAGACGCCCACGTAGCGGTCGACGATGCTGTGATCGCGGCGCAGCGCCTCGGCCGGCATCACCTCGCCGTTGCGCCCGTTCTCGATGAACGCCACCCGGTCGGCCACCGACAGCACCGCATCGACCCGCTGTTCCACCAGCAGGATCGCCACGCCGGCCGCGCGCATCTTGACGATCACCTGCCGGATCGCCTCGATCATCGAGGGTTGCAACCCCTCGGTCGGCTCGTCCAACAACAGCGCCTTGGGCCGCAGGCAGAGCGCGCGGGCAGTGGCCAGCATCTGCTGCTCGCCGCCCGACAGGGTCTGCGCCTTCTGGTCCATCCGTTCGCGCAGCCGGGGGAAAAGGTCGAGCACCTCTTCCAGCACGTCCTTGCCCGAGCCGCGCACGCGCAGGCCGATCTCGAGATTCTGCGCCACCGTCAGGCCGGAGAAGAGCCGCCGCCCCTGCGGGATATATCCGATGCCGTGGCGCGGCACCTCGTGCGGGGGCAGTTTGCTCACGTCGGTGCCGTCCAGCACCACCCGCCCTGACATCAGCGGCAGCAACCCCATGATCGCCTGCATCGTCGTCGTCTTGCCCGCCCCGTTGCGACCGAGAAGACAGAGGATTTCACCGGCTTCGACCTTCAGCGACAAGTCCCGCAGCACCTGCGCCCGGCCATATCCCGCGTTGACGGCATCCAGCTCCAGCATCATCCCGTCCCCAGATAGGCCGCCTGCACGGCGTCGTTTTCATGGATCTGCTGCGGCGTCCCCTCGGCCAGCACCTCGCCGAAATTGAGCACGGTGACGCGGTCGGCGGTTTCCATCACCACGCTCATGTTGTGCTCGATCAGCAGGATCGTGGCCTCGGCCGAAAGCTCGCGGATGAGCGCCTTGAACGCCTCGATCTCGCTGTCGGCCAAACCTTGCGTCGGCTCGTCGAGGATCAGCAGGCGCGGCCGCTGCACCAGCCCCATGGCGATCTCCAGCAGCCGCTGGTGGCCATAGCTGAGGTTCCCCGCCTCCTCGTCGCGGCGGTCGCGCAGCCCGACGCGGGCCAGCGCATCCTCCACCGCCGCCTCCACCGCCTCGCCCTGCAACCGGCGGCGGGCGGCCAGCGCCACGTTCTCGGCCGCCGGAAGCCGGGCGAAGACCGAGGTGATCTGGAACGTATAGGCCATCCCCCGCAAGATGCGCTTGTGCGCCGGCAGCGCCGTGATGTCGGCTTTGTCGAACTGCACGGTCCCGGAAGACGGCGGGATGCGACCGCAGATCATCCCCACCAGCGTCGTCTTCCCCGCCCCGTTCGGCCCGATCAGCGCGCGCACCTCGCCCTCCTCGAGGTCGAAATCCACATCCGTCACGGCCTTCAGCCCGTCGAAACGCTTCGACAGGCCGCGCGTCGAAAGCAGCGTCATGGCAGCCACCTCCAGACCCGGCGGCGCAGCTCTCCGGTCAGGCCCTGCGGCGCGAAGAGCGTCAGCAGCACCAGCGCCACGCCGACGATCAGCAGGTAGGCAGTGGTGACGCCTGAACTCAGGTCGATCAGGTAGAACATGAAGAGCGTGCCCACGAACGGCCCCAGCACCGTGCCCGCCCCGCCCAAAAGCACCCACAGAAGCGGAAAGATCGAATACTGCACGCTGGCAAAACTCGCCCCGGCATAGCCGAAAAGCAGGCCATAGAACGCCCCCGCCGCGGCCGAGATCGTGCCGGATATCACCATCGCCCCCAGCTTGTGGGCGAAGGTGTTGTAGCCCAGCATCCGGACCCGCTCCTCGTTCTCGCGGATCGCCACCAGCGTCTTGCCGAAGGGCGCGCGGACAAGGCGGAGGCAGAGCAGCAGGCAAACGGCGAACAGCCCCCAGGCGGCGAAATACCGGTTCTCGGGATTGCTGAGGTCGATGCCCCAGAGCATCCGGTCGAAGGCCTGGATGACAAAGCCCTCGTCGCCGCGCGTATACTCGCCGAAATAGAGGATCGTCAGGTACCCGGCCTGCGCGAACATCAGCGTCACGATCAGGAAGGCCACGCCCGTCGTCCGCAGCGCCAGCAGCGCCAGGATGGCCGACACGACCGCGCCGGCAAGGATGCCGACGATCAGGGCGGGCGCCGGGGTGAACCCCGCGTGCTGGATGGTCAGCCCCATGCCGTACATGCCGGCGGCGAAGAACAGGGCGTGGCCAAGGCTCAGCAGGCCGGTATAGCCGAAGAGGATGTTGTACCCCACCGCATAGCTCGCCAGCACCATGATCCGGGCGATATTGCCGTGGTGATAGGCGGGCAGCACGAATTGTAGCGCGAAAAGCACCGCCAGCAGGCCGAGATGCAGGGTAAGGGACTTCGCCGTCGCACTCATGACGCGCGCGTCCCGAACAGGCCCTGCGGGCGGAAGACCAGCACGAGGCCGACCAGCAGGGTGGCGAGGATCTTGGCAAGTGTCGGCGAAAAGAAGACCGAGATGATGCCGTCGCTCAGCCCGATGAAGATGGCGGCGACCACCGTGCCGGGCAGGCTGCCCAAGCCGCCGATGATGACCACGATGAAGCTCAAGAGCAGCGGGTCGGCCCCCATCAGGTAATGCGCCTGCTGGATCGGCACGATCAGCACGGCGGCCAAGGCCGCCAGCGCCGCACCGATGCCGAAGACCAGCGCGTAGACCCGCTCCACCGGGATGCCGAAGGCCAGCGCCATGTCGCGGTCGGCCTGCGTGGCCCGCATCAGAAGGCCGATCCGCGTGCGCGCCATCATCAGCCAGACGCCGATCAGAACCACCGCCGCCGCGCCGATCACCGCCAGCTTGTAGGTGGTCGTCGACAGGCCCCAGGGGAAGTAGAATTCGAACCCTTCCTCGCCCCATTCGAACCAGGGCAGGGCAAGCCGCTGGTTGAACGGCGCCTCGACCGGGCGCGCCTCGGGGCCATAGGTCATCAGCGTCAGCTGCTGGATGATGTACAGCAGGCCGATCATGGCAACGATCGTGCGCTCGGGGTCATAGTCGATCCGCTTCAGGATCGTCATGTCCGCCGCCGCCGCGATGGCGCCGACGACAAGCGGCGCGATCACCAGTGCCGCGACAAAGCCCAGCGCCGGATGCCCGCCCACCGTCTGGGCCACGAACCACGCGATCACCGCGCCAAGCATGAAGAACTCGCCATGGGCGATGTTGACCACACGCATCACGCCGAACACGAGGCTGAGGCCCACGGCCGTCAGCGCAAGCACCGCCGCCGTGACCGCACCCTCGAGCGAGGCCAGAAGAATGTAGGGACCCAATTCCATCTTGCGCCAAGGATTGCCCGGCTCATCCGCGAAGGGCAAGCGAAATGGAAGGCGATCTACTGGCGCAGGGCGGGAAGGCCTATTCCGGTGGCCTCGAAACCGCCATCGACGGCGATGATCTGGCCCGTGACATAGCTGGCACCGGGCGAGCAGAGGAAGGTGATCACGCTGGCGATCTCGTCCTCCGAACCATAGCGGTTCAGCGGAATCGCGTCGTGATAGGCGTCGATGATGGCCTGGCTGTGCACGGCCATGGCCAGCTTGGTGCGCACCGGGCCGGGGCAGACGCAATTGGCGCGGATGCCCTTTTCGCCAAGCTCCACCGCCTGTTGCTGCGTCAGCGCCATGACCCCGGCCTTCGACGTGCCATAGGCCACCCGCAGGGTCGAGGCGCGCAGGCCGGAGATCGAGGCGATGTTGACGATCGCCCCCTTCGCCCCGGCCAGCGCGGGGGTCAGCGCCTGCGTGACCAGGAAGACCCCGTCGAGATTGGTTTCCATCACCGTGCGCCAGCGGTCAAAGCCGGTCTCGCCGATCGGCCCGAAATCGGCGACGCCGGCATTGTTCACCAGCGCATCGACGCTCTCGCAACTCTCGCCGACATGCCGGGCCATTTCCGCCACCTGCTCGGGCTGCGAGACGTCGCAGACCACCGGGTCGACCTCCGCCAGCCTGCCGGCCTCCTCCGCCAACGCCGGCTCGTCGCGGTCGATCATGACCACGCGCCAGCCCTGGTCGAGAAACTGTTTCGTGGTCGCCAGCCCGATCCCGCGGGCCGCGCCTGTGACGATGGCTGTTTTCATCCCTGTCCCTCCCATCTGGTCTCACCGTGGCTTGGGGCGCTGCCCCACGTTGAAATTCCGGGGAATTTCAACGTCCCCCGGGATATTTTCGGCCAGAAGAAGCACGCGTCAGGCTTCATCTTTCCCCAAATACTCCCGCCGGAGGCGTCCCGAAAGCGCCGCCGGCGGAACGCCTCCTACAGGGCGTCGATCATCTCGGCCTGGCGCACGATGCCCTCGGCCTGCTTGATCGAGGCGATGTCGACGAGGCGGCCCTTGTAGGTGGTCGCCCCCTCGCCGCGGGCCTTGGCATCCTCCATCGCCTGCAGGATTTCGCGGGCTTCCTGAACCGCCTCGTCGGAAGGGGTGAAAACCTCGTTCGCCAGCGCGATCTGCTTGGGGTGGATGGCCCATTTGCCCACCATGCCCAGCGTGGCCGCCCGCCGCGCCTGGGCGCGGAAGCCGTCGTCGTCCGAGAAATCGCCGAACGGGCCGTCGACCGGCAGAACGCCATGGGTGCGGCAGGCCGCGACGATGGCGGTGGTGGCCCAGTGCCACGGATCGGCCCAGTATTTCTGCCCGTTCTGCAGCATGTAGTAGTTGATCTGCGTGCCGCCGATGCCGGTGGTGGACATGCCCATCGAGGCCGCGAAATCGGCTGCGCCGAGGCTCATGGCCACCAGCCGGGGCGAGGCGGCGGCGATTTCCTCGACATGGGCGATGCCGGCGGCGGATTCGATGATCACCTCGAAATTGATGGGCTTTTCGCGCCCTTTCGCCTTTTCGATGGCCGTGACCAGCGCATCGACGGCGTAGATGTCGGCGGCGCAGCCCACCTTGGGGATCATGATCTGGTCAAGCCGGTCGCCCGCCTGTTCCAGAAGGTCGACCACGTCGCGATACCACCACTCGGTATCCAGCCCGTTGATCCGCACCGACAGGGTCTTGTTGCCCCAGTCGACCTCGTTGATGGCCTTGACGGTGTTGGCACGGGCCGCGGCCTTGTCGGTGGGGGCGACGGAATCCTCGAGGTCGATATTGATGACGTCCGCGGCGGAGGCGGCCATCTTTTCAAAGAGCTTGACGTTCGAGCCGGGCCCGAAGAGCTGGCAGCGGTTGGGGCGGGAGGCCGGGGCGGGTTGCAGGCGGAAGCTCATGTCGGGCACCTCTCGAAGGGTTCGGAAATTGCGTCAGGTTCGCCGCAACCGGTATAAAATTGCCGGGGCAATCGCAACCATTTTGCGGGTGCAGAAAAACCGCTGCACCGCCATTCCGCTACGAATCGGGGTTAAGCCCAGTAAAACAAGGGCCATAGCGCATCGGTTTCACGTCGGTATAACGTCGGTATTTCGTCGGTGTTTTGCACCGCACCCACCCCGGTTCATGTGGCGCACGGCGCGTTAACCCACGAGATGTAGGCTTGACCGGTCGCCGGGATGGCGCATGATACCCGCCGTGCCATGGCCCGTTACGGGCCGCACCATTTCAGACAACCTGTTCCCTTTTCGGAGATACCAGCAATGCGTTCCCTCATCCTCGCGGCCCTGCCCGCCCTCTCCCTCGCCATCCCCGCCCAGTCGCAGGAGGCCGCGCCGCCGCCCCTGTCGATCAAGTCGACCGAGATCACCCGCCTCGACAAGGTGCGCAACTACAGCGCCGATGACAGCCTCGTCTGCTGCGCCGTCGAGGTGCTGGAAAGCGGGCCGGACCACGATTTCGTCTACATGCACATCCTGCTCGACGTCGAATGGACCGAGGAGATCAAGCGGGTCAGCTATTACGGCGGCAACGACATCAAGCTGAAGCTGCCGGGCCAGACCGACCCGGAGGAATACCTGCAGCCCTGGGGCTCGATGGACTGGTTCCCCGAGGTGCGCACCTCGACCGCCTCGATAAACGTGAACCGTGACCGGAAATGGCCGGATGTCGACAACGACACCTACCTCGAGGCCGTCTTCACCGTCCCTTCGGACGCGATGGAAGCCACCCTGGTCATCGGCAAGCGGGACGAGCCCACCGTCGAGTTTCCCCTCGACCTGTCGGGCGAGGTGACCGAGCTTCCGCAGGCCGGCAGCCTGTGGGATATCGAGATCACTGGCCTGTCGCTGGCCGACGAGGTAACGACCGACCGCGGCTCTCGCGCGCAGTCGGTGCCCGGGCGGGTCACGCCGCTGATCGGCAAGCTGGTCAAGGTCGACATGAACCTGACCCCCAAGCGCGACCTCAAGGCCGACCGGCTGAACGAGAGCAACGCCGCCGCCTTCACCTCGAAACATGTCTGGCTGGTGGGGCCCGAGGGGCTGCCGCTGGCGCTGGTGGGCGAGGCGCGCAACAACGGCGGGAGCCTGACGCTGTCGAGCAGCAATTCCAGCACCACCAACTGGCAGGGCGAAGGCACCTCGGGCCAGATCGAGCGGACTTTCTATTTCCTCGGCTCGGGCGCTTCGGGCGAGTACCAGCTCTACTTCAAGGACGTGAACGTGGGCAGCGCCACGCTGGAATAGGCGCGGGCGGCGGCCCGCCTTCGATCCGGTTTAATCGGGCCGCGCCATTGCGGAGCGGCACGGGGCACCCTATGTCAAAGGGGTGAAGCATCTTCCTTCGACCATCTGTTTCCCCTGGGCTTCAGCTGTTCTTATGACGACACTGAGCCAGGTCACCGCATCTTGCGGGTGACACCACAGACAGGAGACGACACGATGGCCAATGGCACCGTGAAATGGTTCAACCAATCCAAAGGCTTCGGCTTTATCGCCCCCGAGGGCGGCAGCAAGGACGTGTTCGTTCATGCCTCCGCGCTCGAACGGGCTGGCATTCACCGGCTCGACGATGGGCAGGCCGTGACCTTCGATATCGAAAGCGGCCGCGACGGGCGGGAATCGGCGGGCAACCTCGCCCTGGCATAAGCCGTGAACACGTGACGACCGGGACGGGGGCGGCCAGGCGGCTTCCCCCGTCTTTTCATTTGAGCAACAGGAACAGGAGACGACGCGATGCCGAAACCCACCAAGCCCGGAGCGGCCGCCGGGACACCGACGCGGGCCGAAACGCTTCTGGAAAAGACCACGCGCGCCGCGTGGGACATCATCGACGACGAGACCGCCAAGCGCGATCTCAAGACCGAACGCCTGCGCGAGGCGCGGCTGGCCCGCGCCAATGACCCGGCCGACGACGCGGCGGTTGACGAGACGCCCCCGATCCCCAAGACTGCGCGCAAGAAAGCCCGGGCCACGTCAGGCCCGTCCTGACCGGCGGCGCCGCGCCGCCTTCAGCCTCACCGGGCCGAAAATTCACGTCATCCTCCCACGGAAAGGTATCGGATTGAGACCTTCAGACTGGACCCGCACGCTCGCGCAGTACCGCGAGCCCTTCCCCCTGCGCAGCCTTCTCGAACTCGCCGTCACGTTGCTGCCCTTTCTCGGGCTCTGGGCGCTGGCCTGGTGGGCGCACACGATCAGCCCGTGGCTCTCGCTGCCGGTGGCGCTGGTCAACGCCGCCTTCCTCGTGCGGCTGTTCATGATCCAGCACGATTGCGGCCACGGCGCGTTCTTCAAGGATCGCAAGCTGGGCGACTGGGTCGGGCGCGGCATTGGCGTGCTGACACTGACCCCCTATGACGTGTGGCGGCGCACCCATGCCATCCACCACGCCTCCTCGGGCAATCTCGACCGGCGCGGGGTGGGCGACCTGCCGACGCTGACGGTGCGCGAATACCGCGAGAAAACCCGCCTCGGCCGGGCCGGCTATCGCCTCGTGCGGAACCCGGTCTTCCTGTTCGGGATCGTGCCGTTCTACACCTTCTTCCTGCAACACCGGGTGCCGGCCGGGCTGATGCGCTCGGGCTGGCGCTACTGGTTCAGCGCGATGGGCACCAACCTTGCCATCGCCGCGGTGGTGGCGCTCCTGGCGTGGCTGGGCGGGGCCGACGTGGTGCTGCTGATCTACCTGCCGACGACGCTTCTGGCGGCGATGGCGGGGATGTGGCTGTTCTACGTCCAGCACCAGTTCGAGGACACCCACTGGGACCGCGAGGAAGACTGGAACATCCAGGAGGCGGCGCTGCATGGCAGTTCCTATTACGACCTGCCGGGCGTGCTGCGCTGGATCACGGCGAATATCGGCGTGCACCACGTGCACCACATGGCCAGCCGCATCCCCTTCTACCGGCTGACCGAGGTGCTGCGCGATCACGACATCCTGGCGCAGATGAAGCGGCTGACGCTGATGGACAGCATCCGCTGCGCCCGGCTCCACCTGTGGGACGAGAAAAGCCGGCGGCTGGTCTCCTTCGCCGGGGCGCGGTCGGTGGCCTGAAGGCGGCCGGGCGGGGCTTCGGGCCGAAGTCCCACCCTGTCCCCCCAGCGACACGGTTTGTCGGAAACGCAGGCGCAGCCCCACTCCGCCCCGTGACAAAGCGGAGGCATGAGACGCGCCCTGATCGACAACTGGGCCCTGTTCCTGGGCATGCTGTTCCTGATGGTGGGGAACGGGATGCTCGTCACGTTGCTGACCATCCGGGGCAGCGTGCTGGGCTTCTCCGACCTCGAGATCTCGCTGATGCAGGCCTGTTACCCGCTGGGCGCGCTGGCGGGCACGGTGCTGACCCCGCGGCTGATCGAGAAGGTGGGGCATATCCGCGTCTTCTCGGCGCTGGCCTCGATGGTGTCGGTGGCGGCGATTGCCCACCTGCTGACAAGTGATCCGATCAGCTGGGGGGCGATGCGGCTGCTGGCGGGGGCGTGCTTCCCGGGGCTCTACGTGATCACCGAAAGCTGGCTCAACGCCAAGACGGAAAACCGCATCCGGGCGCAGGTGCTGTCGGTCTATTTCATCATCCAGTCGGCGGGCCCGGCGCTGGGCACCGCCATGGTCGCCCTGCCCGACCCCAAGGGCAACCTGCTCTTCGGCCTCTGCTCGATCCTCTTGTCGGTGGCGATCGTCCCCCTTCTGCTGTCGAACAACCGGGCACCGGAATACACCGCCCCCGACCGGATGCCGGTCCGGCGGCTCTACAAGGTCTCGCCCATGGCGGTGCTGGGCATCGTCATCATGGGCGCGGGCGTGGTGGCGTGGTTCATCTCGCTGCCGCTCTACGCGCTGCAGAACGGGTTTTCCGAGGCGCAGGCCTCCTTCGCGCTGGTGGTGGCGATGGTCGCGGCGGCGGTGTCGCAATACCCGCTGGGCTGGATCTCGGACCAGACCGACCGGCGCTACGTGGTGATCGGCATGGCGGCCGTGTCGGTGGTGGCGGCGCTGTGGATGGCGCTGGACACAAGGCCGATGTCGATCCTGGTGGGCTTCGCGGTGATCGGGGCGGTGACGCTGCCGGTCTATTCCATCCTCGCGGCCCACGCCAACGACCAGCTCAGCCCCGGCCAGGTGGTGCCCGCCGCCGGGACGATGGCGTTCCTTCTGCAGTTCGGGCAGGTGTTCGGGATGCTGATCGGGCCCAACACGCTGAAGCTGTTCGACGGGCGGGGCCTGCCGCTGATGCTGGCCGTGGTGGGCGTGGCCACGGTGCTGCTGGCGGTGACGCGGCGGGTGCGCTCCGACGCGCCGGAGGAGACTGGCGAGGTCAGGCCGACCGGTGTCATCGGCATCGCCCAGCCGGGCATGCTGCAGGCCGAGGTTTATGCCGAAGACGAGGGCGCGCCGGATCAGGAAAGCGATGAATCTTCGCACACTTAGCCGAAAGTTCGAACAATCTTGCGCTGATTCCCGGCTACGGTGCCGAATCAAAGAGGACATCGCGGCGGTTTCCATGGAAACTGCCGCAAAACTGATTCCCGCCCGCGGCCCCGCCGCCGGTCGACAAGGAGACGCGCGATGATCGAGACCCCCTACCTCCTCTTCCTGGGCGATGCGCCCGACATGCTGGCCGCCAAGGTCGCCATCGGCATCCGCGACTGGCGCCCGGAACACGCGGTGGGCCAGTTCCGCCTGGAAGGCTGCGGCGCCGACCTGGGCCTCACCGACATGACCCTGGAAGACGCCAAGGCGGCAGGCGCCAAGACGCTGGTGATCGGCGTGGCCAACCGCGGCGGGGTGATCTCGCAGGAATGGAAGAAGGTGCTGGTCACCGCGCTGGAAGAGGGCTTCGACCTCGCCTCCGGCCTGCACAACCTGCTGCGCGACGAGCCCGACCTGAGGGCCGTCGCCGAGGCGACGGGGCGCAAGCTGCACGACGTGCGCGTGCCGTCGGTCAAGTACCCCATCGCCGACGGCAAGAAACGCCGCGGCAAGCGCTGCCTTGCGGTGGGCACTGACTGCTCCGTCGGCAAGATGTACACGGCGATGGCGATGGAACGCGACATGACCGAGCGCGGCATGAAGGCCACCTTCCGCGCCACCGGCCAGACCGGCATCCTGATCACCGGCGAAGGCGTGCCGCTCGACGCGGTGATCGCCGATTTCATGGCCGGCTCGATCGAGTGGCTGACGCCCGACAATGACGACGATCACTGGGACATGATCGAGGGGCAGGGCTCGCTCTTCCATGTCAGCTTTTCCGGCGTGACCATGGCCCTGATCCATGGCGGCCAGCCCGACGCGCTGATCCTGTGTCACGAGCCGACCCGGGCGCATATGCGCGGCCTGCCCGACTACCAGCTGCCCAGCCTGCAACAGCTCCGCGACACCGCCCTGCCGCTGGCGCGGATCGCCAACCCCGCCTGCCAGGTTGTGGGCGTGTCGGTGAACACCCAGCACATGGCCGAGGACGAGGCGAAAGCCTATCTCGCCAAGGTCGAGGAAGAGATGGGCCTGCCCGCCACCGACCCCTACCGCTTCGGCTCGGGCAAGCTGGTCGACGCGCTGGCGGCGCTCTGACACACATGCTACGCGCCCCGGGCCTGCCCCGGGGCCTCTGGCCAGGAAACGGGGAGGTCCCGGATCAAGTCCGGGACGGGATGACATGGAACTCACGGTAACGCGGGACGTCTTCAGACTGGCGCAGGTCTTCACCATCAGCCGCGGCTCCCGGACCGAGGCACAGGTGCTGACCGTGCGGATCAGCCAGAACGGCGTGACCGGCTGGGGCGAATGCGTGCCCTACGCCCGCTACGACGAGACGCTCGACAGCGTGACGGCCGAGATCGAGGGGCTTCCGGCGGAGTTCGACCGCGAGGCGCTTTACGACCTGCTGCCGGCGGGCGCGGCCCGCAACGCGGTGGATAGCGCCCTGTGGGATCTCGAGGCGAAACAGGCGGGCGTCCGCGCCTGGGATCTCGCCGGTCTCGACGTGCCGGGGCCCGAGGTGACGGCCTATACCCTGTCGCTGGACAAGCCCGAGAAGATGCGCGCACAGGCGGCAAAACACGCCCACCGGCCGCTTCTGAAGATCAAGCTGGGCACCCCCGACGACATGCCCCGGCTGGAAGCCGTCCGCGCCGGCGCGCCGAAATCCAAGATCATCGTCGACGCCAACGAGGGGTGGAGCGCCGATATCTACGCCGACCTCGCCCCGCACCTGGTGCGACTGGGCGTGGCGCTGGTGGAACAGCCCCTGCCGGCCGCCGAGGATGACGCCCTGCTGGGGATGGAGCGGCCCGTGCCGGTCTGTGCCGACGAGAGCTGCCACGACCGCGCCAGCCTGCCGGGGCTCAAGGGCAAGTACGACGTGGTCAACATCAAGCTCGACAAGACCGGCGGCCTGACCGAGGCGCTGGCCCTGCGGCAGGCGGCAAGGGCCGAGGGCTACGCCATCATGGTCGGCTGCATGATCGGCTCGAGCCTCGCCATGGCCCCCGCCGTGCTGGTGGCGCAGGGCGCGATGGTGACAGACCTTGACGGCCCGCTGCTTCTGGCCGAAGACCGGGAGGAACCGCTGACTTTCGACGAGGCCGGGGTGCATCCGCCGTCGGCGGCACTCTGGGGCTGAGGCGGATACGGGGGCGCGCAGAGGTATGCCGGTTCTGCCTGCCATCCTTTTGCAGATCGTGGCGCCGCTGGCATTGATCCTTTGGCTTGTCCTGTGGCCGCCGAACAGCGTGGCGGGCTGGCTGGCGCGGTTCGCGGGCGTCGGTGCGGCCGTCTGGGCAATCGCGCGGATCGCGCAATGGGCGGTGACGGGCTGGTGGATGCCGCTGGTGCTGGGGGCGCTTTTCGTCATAGCCGCGCTGGTGAGCCTTTGGCGCGGGGCGCTGAAGGGGCGGCCGGTGTGGCCCGGGGGAATTGCCGGGCGTGCCGGGTTGGGCGTTTCGCTTGTTCTGGTGGTGGCGGGCGGCTGGGTTGCAGCGCAGCTGATGAACGCGCGGCAGGTGCCCGAGGGCCTCGAGGCCGCCGGGATATCCAACCCGTTCGGGCCGGGGCGCTATCTTGTGGCGCATGGCGGCCATGCCCCGCTGTTCAACGCCCATATGCGGACGCTCGACGAGAGCGTGCCGCGGTATCGCGACTGGCGCGGGCAGTCCTACGCGGTCGATGTCTTCGGAATTGGCCCCGGCGGGCGGCGGGCCGATGGGCTTCGGCCGGAAGACCCGGCGCGCTATGCGATCTTCGGGGCGGCGCTGCGGGCGCCCTGCACCGGCGAGGTTCTGGCGGTCGAGAACGACAGGCCCGACCTGCCGGTGCCGGAGATGGACAGCGACAACAAGCTGGGCAATCACGTGATGCTGGCCTGTGACGGGGCGGTGATCGTGATGGCGCATCTGCGACAGGGCAGCCTGCGCGTCGCGCCCGGCGACAGAATCGAAGCCGGGGCGGCGCTGGCGGAGGTGGGCAACTCGGGCCAGACGATGGAGCCGCACCTCCATATTCACGCCCAGCGACCGGCAGCGCCCGGGGCGGCACCGATTTCCGGCGCGCCGTTGCCACTTCTGATCGGCGGCGCGGTGCGGATACGCGGAGACATGATAAAGGGCGGCGCATGACCGGTGGCGAGAGGCTTGACCCGGGATGCGGATCGTCGGAAGAGGCTATAAAACGAAAGGACCAGACCCCATGACCAGAACCGTCTACGTGAACGGAGAATACCTGCCCGAGACCGAGGCCAAGGTGTCGGTCTTCGACCGGGCCTTCCTGATGGCCGACGGGGTCTACGAGGTGACCAGCGTGCTGGGCGGCAAGCTGATCGATTTCGACGGGCACCTGAAGCGGCTGGAACGCTCGCTGAACGAGCTCGACATGCAGAAGCCCGAGGCGTTCGACGACCTGCTCGAGATCCACCGCGAGCTGGTGCGGGTGAACGGGATCGAGGACGGGCTGATCTACCTGCAAGTCACCCGCGGCGCCGCCGCCGACCGCGATTTCGCCTTCCCCGACCCCGAGGAGGTCAAGCCGACGCTGGTGCTGTTCACCCAGGCCAAGCCGGGGCTGGCCGACAGCCCGGCGGCCAAGACCGGCCTGAAGGTCATCAGCATCGACGACATCCGCTGGGGCCGGCGCGACATCAAGACGACGCAACTCCTCTACCCCTCGATGGGCAAGATGATGGCCAAGAAGGCGGGCTGTGACGATGCGTGGATGATCGAGGACGGCAAGGTGACCGAGGGCACCAGCAACAACGCCTATATCGTCAAGGGCAACAAGATCATCACCCGCGAGCTGTCGACCGACATCCTCCACGGGATCACCCGCGCCGCCGTGCTGCGCTTTGCCCGCGAGGCGCAGATGGCGGTCGAGGAACGGTCGTTCACCATCGACGAGGCGAAAGAGGCCGACGAGGCGTTCATCACCTCGGCCAGCACTTTCGTCATGCCGGTGGTGGAGATCGACGGGGCCAGCCTCGGCGACGGGACGCCGGGGCGCGTATCGAAGCGGCTGCGGGAGATCTACCTCGAGGAGAGCCTGAAGGCGGCGATCTGAGCGCACTGCCTCCCGACTGGCGGTGACCCGTTTTCTGCGCAGAAAACGGGCCCGGAAAATTCGAATTTTCCGGGCGCGCCACGCCCCTGACGGCTACCCCCCGATACTCTTCGCCGAGGCCATCCCCGGCGCGTCGGACGTGCCGCCGAGCTGCTCGCGCACGCCTTTCTCGATCCGGTCGCCGACATCCTTGTCGATGTTGCGCCAGTACTCGAACGCCCGCTGCAGCACCTTCTCGCTGACCCCGTCGCAGAGATGGCCCACGACGTTGCCCACCAGCCGCTCGCGCATCGCATCGTCCATCACCTCGCGCACGAGGATGCCCGCCTGGGTCCAGTCGTCGTCATCCTTCCGCAACGTATAGGCCTGGCGCACCATGTCGCCATCGGCGTGCCACGTGCCGGCCTCGCCGCCCCTCTGCGGTTCCGCCGCCGGCCCGCCATAGGAGTTCGGCGCATAGACCGGGTCGGCCACCTTCTCGGTGCGCATGTCGCCATCCTTGGTATAGCTGTGCACCGGCGATTTCGGCGCGTTCACCGGGATCTGCTTGTAGTTCACCCCCAGCCGCGCGCGGTGCGCGTCGGCATAGGAAAACCCGCGCGCCAGCAGCATCTTGTCGGGCGAAAGCCCCACGCCCGGCACCATGTTGTTGGGCTCGAACGCCACCTGCTCGATCTCGGTGTGGAAATCGGTGGGGTTGCGATCCAGCACCAGCTTGCCGACCTCGATCAACGGATAGTCGTCATGCGGCCAGACCTTGGTCAGGTCGAACGGGTTGATGCGGTAGGTCCTGGCATCCTCGTAGGGCATGACCTGCCACTTCAGCGTCCATGACGGCGCGTTGCCCTCGGCAATCGCGTTGAACAGGTCGCGGCGGTGATAGTCGCCGTCGCTGCCCGCCAGCTTGTCGGCCTCCTCCTGGCTGAGATAGGCGTTGCCGTCGCCCTGATCGGTGTGAAAGTGGAACTTGACCCAGAACTTCTCGCCCTCGGCATTGACCAGCGAATAGGTGTGGCTGGAATAGCCGTTCATCTCGCGCCAGGTGCGCGGAATGCCCCGGTCGCCCATCAGGTAGGTCACCTGGTGCGCGCTTTCGGGCGACAGCGTCCAGAAATCCCACTGCATGTCATGGTCGCGCATGTCGTTGTCGGCGCGGCGTTTCTGGCTGCGGATGAAATGCTGGAACTTCATCGGGTCGCGGACGAAGAAGATGGGGGTGTTGTTCCCCACCATGTCGAAATTCCCCTCCTCGGTGTACATCTTGACCGAGAAGCCGCGCGGGTCGCGCCAGGTATCGGGGCTGCCGCGCTCCCCCGCGACGGTCGAGAACCGCACCACCACCTCGCATTTGGCGCCGGGCTGGAAGATGCCGGCCCTGGTGTATCTCGACACGTCCTGCGTGGTCTCGAAATGCCCGAACGCGCCCGAGCCCTTGGCGTGGGGCTGGCGTTCCGGAATGCGCTCGCGGTTGAAGTTGGCCATCTGCTCGATCAGGTAGTGATCGTTCAGCACGATCGGCCCGTCCGGCCCCACGGTCAGCGAATGCTCGTCGCTCTGAACCCTGATGCCTGCGTCGGTGGTTGTGGGGGGCGTTCTCCTGTCGTCGGTCATGGTCAGCCTCTCTCATCTGTCACGAAACCAACGGTTGCCGGTCAGCCCAGGTTCCGGCCGGGCCGCCTGCCCTTGCGTGAAGCGGCCCCGCCGGCGCGGCTCAGCCGGCCAGCCACGCCTTCGCCTTGTCGAACTCCGTCCCGCCGAAATGCCGGGCGTCGAAGCCGAAGGCGCGCTTGCCGATGCCCACGGCCATCTCCTGCCAGCCGGCACTGCCGACGATCGCGGCCCGCTCGACGCGCGAGGCATGGCCGCGCACCAGGTCGAAATGATCCTTCAGCGCCCCGAACCCCTGCCAGCCGTCGAAATCCCGCAGGTCGATCAGCAGGCGCAGCTTGTCGTGCCGCGCCATGTAGCGGTTGAGGTCTTCAAGGTCGTTGGCATAGGCCTCGCCATCCAGCTTGCCGCGCAGGCTGATATGCAGGATACCGTCGCCGATCTCCTCCTGCTGGATGGTGCCGAGGCTTTCGCGCAGCCAGCGCCGCGCCTCCTCCAGCTCGGCCATGGCGAACTTGCCCACCGGGCAGGGCAGGAAGACGGAAAACGCGCCCACGGCATTGCGCATGGCGCTGTTGTCGGTCACCAGCGCCGCCCGGTCGAAGCCGCGCCAGTGCTTGAGCCCGGTGCGCGCGTCCTTCAGCATCGCGCCAAGGGTGAAATCGGAGAACCCGGCCTCGACGATGGCGAGGATGCGCACGCGGTCATGCTGCTCGATGGCGGCGTCGATGGCGGGGATCAGGCTGTCGGTATAGTCGGCGTCGGTGACGGGCGGCGTCATGCGGATCTCGAGGATGCCGTGGTCGCCGGTCTGCTTGGTCTCGATCATCGGGATGGTCCTTCCAACGGGGGTGAGAACATGCCCGATATAGGAAGGCCGGGGCCGGTCGCGAAAGGGGACCGCCGCGCACCGGCCATTCCCCGCGCGTGGCCCGTCCGCCCCGTCCCGGGCTCGACCCGGGATCTCGGCGCAACGAAAGAGGCCCCGGCTCAGGGCCGGGGCGCTCCAATACGACCCGTCCCGGGCTTGACCCGGGACCTCCGCGTCAAACCCCGGGCCGGCCCCGGCTCAGAGCCGCTCGATCGCCAGCGCGATACCCTGACCGCCGCCGATGCACATGGTAATCAGCGCCGTCTTCCCGCCGATCCGCTCCAGCTCGTAAAGCGCCTTCACCGTCAAAATCGCCCCCGTCGCCCCGACAGGGTGGCCCAGCGCAATCGCCCCGCCATTTGGGTTCACCTTGGCCGGGTCCAGCCCAAGCCCCTTGTTCACCGCAATCGCCTGCGCGGCGAAGGCCTCGTTCGATTCCACCACGTCGAAATCGCCCGCCTTCAGCCCCGTCTTCTCCATCAGCTTTTCGACCGCCGGCACAGGCCCGATGCCCATCACCTCGGGCCGCACACCCGCCACGGCATAGCCCAGTACGCGCGCTTTCGGCTTCAGACCCGCCTTCTCCGCCGCGTCGGCGCGGGCCAGCACCACCGCCGCCGCACCATCGTTGATGCCGCTCGCGTTGCCCGCCGTCACGCTGCCATCCTTCTGGAAGGCCGGCCGCAGCCCGGCCAGCCCCTCGGCGGTCGTCGGCTTGGGGTGCTCATCCGTCTCGAACGGCACCATGTCGCGCTTCACCTTCACCTCGATCGGCGCGATCTGCGACTTGAAATATCCCTCTTCGATGGCCTTCGCCGCCCGCTTCTGGCTCTCCAGCGCAAAGGCATCCTGATCCTCGCGGCTCACATCATGCTCGCCTGCCACGTTCTCGGCGGTCACGCCCATATGCCCGGTGCCGAACGGACAATTCAAAGCGCCCAGCATCATGTCCAACGTCCGCACGTCGCCCATCTTCGCGCCCCAGCGCTGATCCGGCACGATGAAGGGCGACCGGCTCATGTTCTCGGCCCCGCCGGCCAGCCCGAACTCGGCATCGCCCAGCATCAGCGCCTGCACCACCGACACGATCGCCTGCGCGCCCGAGCCGCACAGCCGGTTCACGTTCATCGCGGGCGTCGTGTCGGGAATGCCCGCCTCCATCGCCGCCACCCGCGACAGGTACATGTCGCGCGGCTCGGTGTTGATCACGGTGCCGTAAACCACGTGCCCGATCTGCCCCGGCTCGACGCCCGAGCGTTCCATCGCGGCCCTGGCCACATGCGCGCCCAGCGCGGTCGGCGGCGTGCCCGCCAGCGATCCGCCGAAAGTGCCGATGGCGGTGCGCGCGCCGTCGAGAAGAACGATGTCGGTCATGGGAAGCTCCTGCAGGATTCGATGTCGTTGCCCACGGTATACTGCAGGATGCCGGACGCAAACAGGACCTCGCGTCGCAACCCGCTCAGGGGGCCAGCGGCACCCGTCCCTCCGCCGTCAACAGCCAGGCCTCGCGCCCCTCGATCTCCGCGACGCTGAGCGGCCGCCCGAATCCCGCCCCGGCATCGAGGTTGACCCGGTTGCCGTAATGCGCGGGCTGCTCGATCGGCGTGTGGCCATGCACGATCAGCTTGCCGTGATCGCGCGTGTTGCCATGAAACTCGTGCCGGATCCACAGCAGGTCGTCGATCTCCTGCATGTCGAGCGGCACGCCGGGGCGGATGCCGGCATGAACGAAGAACTGCGCCTCCGTCTCGTGGCTGAAGGGCAGCCCGGCCAGGAAATCGCGATGCGCCCGCGGCACGCAGGCGGCAACGCCGCCCCAGTCGCCCGCCGCCATCGCCTCGCCCGCACCATAGGAGACCAGCGTCTCGCGCCCGCCGATATTGTCGTTCAGCCACCGCGCCCCCGGCCCGGGATCGCGCAGGAAATCGAGGAACATCTGGTCATGGTTGCCCCGCAGCACGACCCAGTCGCGCCCCGCGTCCATCCCCTCGATCAGCCGCGCGATCACCCCCCGGCTGTCGGGGCCCCGGTCGGTCAGGTCGCCGAGGAAGACGATCCGGGCCTCCGCGCCGCACTGCGCGTCGGCCAGGGCCAGCACCCGGTCAAGCTCGGACCGGTAGCCGTGGATATCGGGGATGGCGAGGATACTCATGCGCCATTGGTGGCCGGTCTCGCGGCGCGGCGCAACCCGGTTCGGCCCGGCGGGGGGTATGGCATGGCGGTCTCACCTCGCCCCGAACCCGGCCCGGCGGGTCTGCCCCTGTTTGCCTTACGGGGCGTCATGCCGCACTCTGCGCTGCAGGGGGAACAATCGGGGAAGACGGAACAATGAAGGGATTATCGCTCTGGTTCATGGTGCTCGGCCTGATCGCGGCACTCGCCGGGATGAGCTGGGGGCTCTACATGTCGGGGATCGAGGATCACTCCCTCTCCCCCGCCCATGGCCATCTCAACCTCCTGGGCTTCGTGGCCTTCTCGGTCTTCGCCTTCTATTACCACGCGGTGCCGGGGGCCGATGTGGGGCTCCTGCCCACGGTGCATTTCCTGCTCTCGGTTGCGGGGCTCGCGCTGATGATCCCCGGCATCGCGCTGGCCATCGAGGGCGGTACCCCGGCCTTTGCCGTCGCCGGCTCGGTCATCTCGGCGCTGGGGATGCTGGCCTTCCTCGTGGTGGTCCTGCGCGGGGCACACGCGGGGTAGGAGAGGCACGGGGCGCCCGAGGAGCCGCGCATCGTCGGGCCGTGGCGCGGCGAACCAACGCCGCCGGCCGCCGCTTTATGCCCGCAGTGCACCTCTGTCCTGTCAGCGTCGCGCTAACCTCACCCAATCGCCGTGCCGTCACGCCAGAGGCGTGCCGGATTTGGGCGGCGCACCTCTGGTGCGACGGTACGGCCCACCTCTCGGCGATTGCAGGCAATCGCCTGCCGGCCAGTGGTCGATGCGCGGCGGGCTTCGCCCTCGATTCCGCGCAGGGCACGCCCCTTTACCCGCCGAAAACCTCCCACAAAAAAAACGCCGCCCCGAAAGGCGGCGTTTCCCTCGTCCAATGACGAAACCCCCTCAAACCACGTCGAACTGCAACGGCGCGATCTGCTGGAACTTGCCCGTCGCGTGCAGCTTGGCGATCACGTCCTTGCCCACCGGCGCATCGACATAGAGCAAAGCAATCGCCTCGCCCCCCGCCGCCGACCGGCCCAGGGTGAAGTTGGCGATGTTCACGCCGTTCTCGCCCATGGTCTGGCCCAGCGTGCCGATGATCCCCGGCTCGTCCTTGTTGGTGGTGTAGAGCATATGCGCCCCGATCTCGGCGTCGATATTGATCCCCTTGATCTGGATGAAGCGCGGCTTGCCGTCCGAGAACACCGTGCCCCCGATCGACCGCTCGCGCCGGTCGGTCACCACCGTCAGCTTGATATAGCCCTCGAAGGCGCCCGACTTGTCCTGCCGGGTGGTCGAGATCTTCACGCCCTTCTCCTTGGCCATCAGCGGCGCCGAGACCATGTTCACCTCCGGGTTCACCGATTTCATGATCCCCGCCACCGCCGAACAGGTCAGCGCCTCGAGGTTCATGTCGGCCACCACACCGTCATAGAGGATGTTGATCGCCTTGATCGGCTCGTCGGTCATCTGGCCGATGAACCCGCCAAGGTGATCCGACAGCTTGAGCCAGGGGCCCATCACCTTGGCTTCCTCGGCGGTCACCGACGGCATGTTGAGCGCGTTGCTGACGGCGCCGGTCAGAAGGTAATCCGACATCTGCTCGGCCACCTGCAGCGCCACGTTCTCCTGCGCCTCGGTCGTCGCGGCGCCAAGATGCGGCGTGCAAACCACGTTGGGCAGGCCGAAAAGCGGGTTCTCCGTCGCCGGCTCCACCGTGAACACGTCGAAGGCGGCGGCGCCGATATGGCCCGACTTCAGCAGATCGGCCAGCGCCTCCTCGTCGACCAGCCCGCCGCGGGCACAGTTGATCACCCGCGCGCCCTTCTTCATCTTCTCCAGGTTCTCGCGCGACAGGATGTTCTTCGTCTGCTCGGTCAGCGGCACGTGCAGCGTCACGAAATCCGCGCGCTTCAGCAGCTCGTCCAGCTCGACCTTCTCGACCCCCATCTTGTCGGCCTTCTCCTGGCTCAGGAACGGGTCATAGGCCACCACCTTCATCTTGAGGCCCCGCGCCCGGTCGCACACGATCCCGCCGATATTCCCGGCGCCGATCACGCCCAGCGTCTTGCCGGTCAGCTCGACCCCCATGAAGCGCGACTTCTCCCACTTCCCGGCCTGGGTCGAGGCGCTCGCCTCGGGGATCTGGCGGGCGACGGAGAACATCATCGCGATGGCATGCTCGGCCGTGGTGATCATGTTGCCGAAGGGCGTGTTCATCACGATGATGCCCTTTTTCGACGCGGCCTCCTTGTCGACATTGTCGGTGCCGATCCCGGCCCGGCCGATCACCTTCAGGTTGGTGGCGTTCTCGAGCAGCTTCGCCGTCACCTTGGTGGCCGAGCGGATGGCAAGGCCGTCATACTCGCCGATCACCTCGGCCAGCTTGTCCTTGTCCTTGCCCAGCTCGGGCATGAAGTCGACATCGATCCCCCGGTCGCGGAAGATCTGAACTGCGGTGTCCGACAGCTTGTCGGAAACAAGTACCTTGGGAGCCATTTTTCCTGGTCCTTTAGATTGAAATTGGTCGAAGTGTGGCGGGCTGAAGCCCGCCCTACGGAACATCTCGTAGGCCGGGCTTCAGCCCGGCACCGGTCTCACGCGGTCTCTGACAGCGCCGCGATCTCGGCCTCGTAGGCCCACTTGATCCACGGCATCAGCGCGCTGACGTCCGATGTCTCCACCGTCCCGCCACACCAGATCCGCAGGCCGGCCGGCGCATCGCGGTAGGAACCGATGTCGAATGCCACCTCTTCCGCCTCCAGCCGCTTGGCCACGGCCTTGGCGAAGCCGGCACCGTCCTTGATCCGGTCGTCGGTGAACTTCAGGCAGACCGAGGTGTTCGACCGGATCGCCGGCTCCTTCGCCAGGAAGGAAATCCAGTCATTCTCGGCCACGAAAGACTGCACCGCGGCCAGGTTGGCATAGGCCCGCTCGCGCAGCCCCTCCATGCCGCCCACCGACTGCGCCCAGTCGAGCGCCAGCAGGTAATCCTCCACCGCCAGCATCGACGGCGTGTTGATCGTCGCGCCCTCGAAAATCCCGTCGATCAGCTTGCCGCCCTTGGTCAGCCGGAAGATCTTCGGCAACGGCCAGGACGGGGTGTAGCTTTCCAGCCGCTCCACCGCCCGCGGGCTGAGGATCAGCATGCCATGCGCGGCCTCGCCGCCCAGCACCTTCTGCCAGCTGAACGTGGTCACATCCAGCTTGTCCCACGGCAGGTATTGCGCGAACGCGGCCGACGTGGCGTCGCAGATGGTCAGCCCGGCCCGGTCGCTCTTGATCCAGTCGCCATTCGGCACCCGAACGCCGCTCGTCGTGCCGTTCCAGGTGAACACCACGTCATTGTCGGTATCGACAGCCTCGAGGTCGACGATCTCGCCATACTCGGCGGTCTTCACCTCGGCATCGAGCTTCAGCTGCTTGACCACGTCGGTGACCCAGCCAGAGCCGAAGCTTTCCCAGGCCAGCATCTCGACCTTGCGCTCACCCAAGAGGTTCCACATCGCCATTTCCACCGCGCCGGTATCCGACGCCGGCACGATGCCGATCTTGTAATCTTCCGGAATGCCCAGAACCTCGCGCGTGCCCTCGATCGCGGCCTTCAGCTTGGCCTTGCCGACAGCGGCACGGTGAGAGCGGCCCAGCGGCGCGTCCTTCAGATTCTCGAGCTTGAAAACGGGGGGTTTGGCACAGGGGCCAGAGGAGAAACGCGGATTACCCGGCCGCGTTGCCGGTTGCGAAATAGCCATTGCTGCTACCCTTCCAGATAAGCGCCCCTCGTTGGGGAGGGGTGTCCCACGGATGGGAGTAAGTCTCTTTCCCGGCCTTTGCAAGCGCAGAAATCGCCCCCCAGCGCCGGTTTGATGTCAGTTTGCGACGCTTTCGGTTCCGATCGGAAACCGGCCGGTCGCAAACCCGCCAGAGCGTGGGCGCCGACCTGCTAGGCTGCCCCCACGTCACCGCAACGTCCGCCCGCCCCGAATCGTGAAGGGAAAACCGGGGCCCGGACCATCAGGATCAGCCAGATGCGTCTTCCCACGCTCATCGCCACGCTTGCCCTTTCCACCTTCCCCCTCGCCGCCCATGCCGAAACGCCCGAGGAACGCGGCGCCTACCTCGTCGAGGGGCCCGCCGGCTGCGGCAACTGCCACTCGCCCATCGACCAGGCGGGCCAGCCCCTGCCGGGCCAGGCCCTCTCCGGCCGCCTCGTCGTCGAGCGGCCCGAGTTCACCGCCCGCGCGCCCAACATCACCCCCGGCGGTCCCATCGCCGGGTGGAGCGATGCCGAGCTCGCCCGCGCCATCCGCGAGGGCCTGCGCCCCGACGGTTCGCTGATCGGCCCGCCGATGCCGTTCGAGATGTACCGCGACCTCTCCGATACCGACCTCGCCGCCATCGTCGCCTATCTCCGCACCGTGCCGGCGGTCGAGAACACCGTCGAGGCCTCCGAATACCGCATCCCCCTGCCGCCCGCCTGGGGCCCGCCGGTCGAAACCGTCGCCGACATCCCCCGCGGGGTGACGGCGGAATACGGCGCCTACCTCGCCGGGGCGGTGGGGCACTGCGTCGACTGCCACACCCCGCGCGGGCCGCAGGGGGCGCTGCTGCATGACGAGCTCGGCCGCGGCGGCTTTGTCTTCGAGGGGCCGTGGGGCATCTCCGTCGCGCCCAACCTCACCAGCCATGCCGACGGGCTGGCCGACTACACCAACGCCGACCTGGCCGGGATGATCACCAGGGGCCAGCGCCCCGACGGCGCGCCGATGATGCCACCGATGCCCTACCGCTACCTCGCGAAGATGACCGAGGACGACCTCGCCGCCCTCATCCTCTACCTGCGCACCCTGCCGCCCCTGCCCGACGTGGACACCGGCGGCAGCTAAAACCCGCTGGCCCTCCGCCGGTGCCTGTGGTCTATCCCGCAGCGACACCTGAACCGACGGAGGGCCGCCCAATGTACATCGCCACCCTGATCGCCCCGCGCGGCACGCTGCAGCCCGCGCTCGTCGACAGCCTGCGCAACGCCTGGGGCGGCGGCGACGCGCAATGGCTCTCCCCCGACGAGGCCGCCGAATTCCCGATGGAGGCGCTCCCCGGCAACCGCTGGGAAGTGTGGGAGGACCTGCAGAAGGGCGCCACCGATCTCGTCATCCAGCCCGCCGAGAACCGGGCGAAGAAGATGCTGCTCGCCGACATGGACAGCACCATGATCCGGCAGGAATGCATCGACGAACTGGCCGAGGAGGCCGGCGTCGGCCCCCATGTCCGCGACATCACCGCCCGCGCGATGAACGGCGAGCTGGATTTCGAGGGCGCGCTGACCGAACGCGTCGCCCTGCTCAAGGGCCTGCCCGAGACCGTCATCGCCGAGGTGCTCGCCTCCCGCATCACCTACATGCCCGGCGGGCGCGAACTGCTCTCGACCATGAAGGCCCACGGCGCCCATGCCGCGCTGGTCTCCGGCGGCTTCACCAATTTCACCGCGAAAGTGGCCGAGGAGCTCGGCTTTCACGAGAACCGCGCCAACACCCTGCTGATCGAGAACGGCACGCTGACGGGCCACGTCGCCCAGCCCATCCTCGGCCGCGACGCCAAGGTGCAGGCCCTCCACGAGATCACCGCCCGCCTCGCCCTCACGCCGGCAGACGTGATCGCCGTGGGCGACGGCGCCAACGACCTCGGGATGCTCGAGCTTGCGGGCACCGGCGTCGCCCTCCACGCCAAGCCCTCCGTCGCCGCCCAATGCGACGTGCGCATCAACCACGGCGACCTGACGGCGCTGCTGTTCCTGCAGGGCTACGCGCGGGCGGAGTTCGCCTGACGAGCCAGGCGCGCGTCCCCGTTTTCTTCGAAGAAAACGGGCCGGAAAATTCCAATTTTCCGCCACCCCCCGACCGCCAACCATGCCCACCTCTGGCCCTCCGACAGCTCAGCGGTTTCCCGCCTGCCCGCGCGGTCTGGCGAATGCCGGGGGCGGCGCCGCGCCGCTGTCTCCCGCCCCGTCGGACGCCGCCTTGCCGCCCTGCACCCGCCCCCAAGGCGCCAATCCGGGGGGGCGCGGGCAGAGGGTTAACCGCCCGGCAGGAACATCGTTTCCTCGCAAGGGTTAAGACTGTACACTGCGCGGAACTGTTCCTCCGTGGTAGGAAATTCTATGGCGAATCAGGCACATGATGCAGCGGCGGGCTTCACGGTCCACGCCATCGACCCGCCGCGCCTGGGCCTGGCCCTCGCAGTCATGGCGGCGCTCGGCGCGGCGCTTGTCCTGGTCTTCGGCTGGGGGTTCGACATCGACTGGCTGCGCCGCATCGCACCGGGCCTGCCCGCCATGGTGCCCGCCACCGCCATCACCCTGCTGGCCGGCGGGGTCGGCGCCGCGGCGCTTCTCCGCGGCGACCCGGCGCCGATCCCGCTGCTGGCGGCGGCGGTCGTCTTCGCCTCCATCCTCCTCGAACAGACCATCAGCCTCACTCCCGACCCGCATCGCGGCACCGACGGCATGTCGCTGGCCAGCGCCGTCTGCGCCACCCTGCTGGGGCTCAGCCTGCTGCTGCGTGCGCGTCGCCTCGGCGTGGCCTCGATCACGGTCGACACGCTCGGCCTCGTCGTCGCCTTCATCCCGCTGATCGGCTATGTCTTCGGCGCCCAGACCCTGTTCTACAACCCGCTCTACACGATGATGGCGCTGCACACCGCGCTGGGGCACGTGATGATCTTCGTGGCGCTCATGCTCACCGATCCGGGCCGCGGCTGGATCGAGGTGCTGCTCTCGCACGAACCGGGCAGCCGCATGGCCCGCCGCGTCCTGCCTGTGGCGATCATCCTGCCGCTGTTCTTCGCCCTCGTCGTGGCCGAGGCGGTCGACCGCGCCATCATGACGGTCGAATTCCGCCTCGCCGTGCTCACCTTCATGATCATCTTCTGCACCGTCACCGCGGTGATCGGCTTCGCCCATCTCACCAACCGCGCCGAACGCCGCAGCACCGAGGCCGAGGCCGCCTATCTCCGCAGCGAGATGCAGCGCCAGCAGACCGAGCTGGCCGCCGCCCGCTCCGAAAAGGTCGCCGCGCTGGGCAAGCTGGTGGGCGGCGTGGCGCATGACTTCAACAACACGCTCAACGTCATCCTCGGCAATCTCGAGCTTCTGGCCGAGGATCCCGACCGCAAGATGCACCGCACCTACCTGACCGAGGCGATCGGCGCCTCCAACCGCGCCGCCGACCTGACCCGGCAGCTTCTCGCCTATGGCCGCAAGTCGCAGCTGCGCCCGGTCCTCACCGACCTCGAATCCGAGGTCGAGACCGCCATCGCCATGTTCCGCCGGGTCTGTCCCGCCAACATCACCCTCACCAAGGCGTTCGCCACCCCCGGCCTGACGATCCGCGCCGATCCCGGCGCGCTGCAGCAGGCGGTGCTCAACGTGCTGATCAACGCCCGCGACGCCCTGCCCGAGGGCGGCACCATCCTCGTCACCGGCCGGCGCGAACATCTCGAGGGCGCCGCCGTCACCGGCTTCCACGGCACCGAAACCCTGCCCGCCGGCACCTACGCCACCCTCGCCATCGAGGACAGCGGCATCGGCATGACCCCGGAAGTGGCCGAGATGGCCACCGAACCCTTCTTCACCACCAAGAAGGTGGGCGAAGGCACCGGGCTGGGCCTGTCCACCGTCGCCGGCTTCTGCCGCCAGTCCGGGGGCGGGCTGCGGATCGACTCGGCGCCGGGCACCGGCACGCTGGTCGCCATGGCCTTCCCCGCCGCCCCGGGCACCGCCACGCCCGGCCCGGAGGACAGCACCGAGACGATCACCCACACCACCCAGCCCCGCGGCGTGCTGATCGTCGACGACGACGAGGCGCTCACCCGCGTCATGGCCACCCAGCTCGAACGCGCCGGCCACACCGTGCGCACCGCCCTCAACGCGGCCAGGGCGCTCGAACTGCTGGAAGAGGGGCCCCTGCCCGAGGTCGTGCTCACCGATATCGTCATGCCGGGCGAGATGCAGGGCCACCACCTCGCCGCCCGCATCCGCCAGCGCTACCCGGATATCGAGGTGATCCTGATGTCCGGCTTCGCCTCCGCCGCCCAGCGCGAGGATATCGAGGCGGTGGCGGGCCTGCCCTTCCTGCAGAAACCGATCGACGTGCGCACCCTGCGCACCATCGTCGGCCGCTCGACCGAGCCGAACGGCAAACCGGAGAACGGCGAAAGCTGACCCTTTAGTGACCCCGCCCCGGGCCCGACCCGGGGCCTCTGCCGCCGCGGGGTCCCGGCTCGGGGGCCGGGACGGGGAGACGCAAAACACGCAGGGCGGAAAAGTAGGTCGGCCCCCGGACCCGGCGGAGGCGCACCCCGCCGTTCAACTTCCACATCCCGCCCCGGGCCTGACCCGGGGCCTCGGTGGCACAAGGTCCCGGCTCGAGAAGAGCGCATCGGTTCGGCATCGCACACGCCCGGAACAGAGCCGCGCCTTAGCGCGGCGCCGGGCGAGCGCCGGCCCGTCCCGCCGGGCAGGCGCTTTCGCAGGTGTAGCGCGAGGTTGCAGAGGCAGGATGTATTCGGCACCATAAAATGCCATCCATAACCGGAGCAGCGCCTCCCCACGGACCGGCGCTCGCCCGGCGGCACCAAACCGAGAACAGATCGCAACCACCCCCCCGTTGCACCCCCCACAACATCTGCCCCGTTGCGCACCGCCCGCCACATCAACCAACGCCTCCACACCCCCCCGCACCGACACAATACCGACAGAATACCGACGTGATACCGACACCCATCCCCCAGCAAAATATGGCCGTTAACCCCTCCTCCCGGCCGCTGCCCTGAATCTCGCGCCCCCGCCGTGATATCCTGCCCCCCTGAAACCCCATCAGGAGGACCACGATATGCCGAAGTACATTCTCGCCTATCATGGCGGAAACGCTGCAGAATCCGGGATGTCCGAGCAGGAGGAGCACGCCCGCTGGGAGGACTGGAAGAACGTCATGGGCCAGGCCTGCCTCGACGAGGGCGGACGGGTCGGCTGGTCCAAGACCGTCCGCAGCGCCGGGATCGCCCACAATGGCGGCACGAATCCGCTCGCCGGCTACACCATCGTCGAGGCCGAAGATATCGAGACCGCCTGCGAGATCGCCAAGGGCTGCCCGATCCTCGCCGACGGCGGCTCGGTCGAGGTCGCGCCGATCGGAGAGATGACCGCCCCGCACGCCACCGCCGCCTGATCCGCAAGGCCGAAGCGGGCGCCCCGGCGCCCCCGGCCCCCCTTGCCTTCCCCCTCCGCTGGCCCTAGTTACCAGCCTACCTCGGGGTGCCCGTGGGCCAATGGCCCAAGGGCTGAGATGCCACCGGCGAACCCGTTGAACCTGAACCGGCTAGAACCGGCGGAGGGAAGGTAAAGGTCGCATCCGCCCTTGCCCTCGCGCCGCAAAGGAGGATGACATGAAGCATCTTGCATTTGCAGCGGCAATTCTGAGTGCCACGGCCGCCACGGCCCAGACACCGGAACTGACCGTCTATACCTATGACAGTTTCGTCGCCGAATGGGGCCCCGGCCCCAAGGTCGAGGCGGCGTTCGAGGAGGTCTGCGACTGTGACCTCAAGCTCGTCGGCGTCGAGGACGGCGCGGCGCTCCTCGCCCGCGTCCGCCTCGAGGGCGAACGCTCCGACGCCGACATCGTGCTCGGCCTCGACACCAACCTGACCGCCGCCGCCAAGGAAACCGGCCTCTTCGCCGAACACTCGGTCGACGCCACCTACGACATGCCCGTCACGTGGGACGACCCGGTCTTCGTCCCCTACGACTGGGGCTATTTCGCCTTCATCCACGAGGCCGGCACCGACGCGCCGAAAAGCTTCCGGGAACTGGCCGACAGCGACCAGACCATCCTGATCCAGGATCCCCGCTCCTCCACCCCCGGCCTCGGCCTGCTCCTCTGGGTCAAGTCCGTCTATGGCGACGAGGCCCCGCAAATCTGGGAAGGCCTTTCCGACAACATCGTCACCGTGACGAAAGGCTGGTCCGAAGCCTACGGCCTCTTCATGGAAGGCGAGGCCGACATGGTCCTCTCCTACACCACCTCCCCCGCCTATCACCTGATCGCGGAAGAGGATGACACCAAGGCCGCCGCCCCCTTCGACGAGGGCCATTACATGCAGGTCGAGGTGGCCGCCAAGCTGGCCTACACCGACCAGCCCGAGCTGGCCGACCAGTTCCTGCAATTCATGGTCTCCGACGCGTTCCAGTCGATCATCCCCACCACCAACTGGATGTACCCCGCCGTCATGCCCGAGGACGGGCTGGCCCCGGGCTTCGACACCCTGATCACGCCGGAGACCTCCTTGCTCATGTCCTCCGAGGACGCCGCCGCCATCCGTGACGAGGCCCTGTCAGAGTGGCAGACCGCGCTCAGCCAGTAAGCGCGCGCCCCGGCATCGGCGCGGCGGCCTGCATCGCCGCGCTGGTCCTCGGCACGCTGGCCGCCGTCGCATGGCGGGCCGAACCCGGCGGCGGCCTCTCCGCCGCCGACTGGGCGGCGGTGCGCTTCACCCTGCTGCAGGCCACCCTCTCGGCCCTGTTCAGCGTGGGCCTCGCCATCCCCGTCGCCCGCGCGCTCGCCCGCCGCCGCTTTGCCGGCCGCTCGGCCCTTATCGCCCTTCTGGGCGTGCCCTTCATCCTGCCGGTGATCGTCGCCATCCTCGGCCTGCTCGAGGTCTTCGGCCGCGCCGGCCTGATCAGCCAGCTTCTCGGCCTCTTCGGCCTCGACCCGATCCGCATCTACGGCCTGCATGGCGTCGTGCTCGCCCATGTCTTCCTCAACCTGCCGCTCGCCACCCGCCTCATCCTCCAGGGCTGGCAGGAGGTGCCGGCCGAACGCTTCCGCCTCGCCGCCCAGCTGGGCTTCGACGCCCCCGCCATGTTCCGCCTGATCGAATGGCCCCTGCTGCGACAGGTCGTGCCCGGCGCGCTGGCCGTGGTCTTCGCCATCTGCCTCACCAGCTTCGCCGTCGCCCTCACCCTCGGCGGCGGGCCGAAAGCGACCACCATAGAACTCGGCATTTACCAGGCCTTCAGGTTTGAATTCGACCTTGGCCGCGCGGCATTGCTGTCGGGCCTGCAGATTCTGCTCGCCACGGGCGCCGCGATGGTGGCGATTCGACTGGCGCAAGGCACCGGATTCGGCACCGGCCTTGACCGTTCGTTAAGACGTTGGGACGGGCGCACGACACTGGCGATAACGACCGACACGGTCTGGATCGCCCTCGCAGCAGCCTTCCTGCTGCTCCCGCTCGGGGCCATCGTCGCCTCGGGCGTGCCCGGCTTTGCGGGCCTGCCCTTCGTCGTCTGGAAGGCCGCCGGCGTCTCCCTCCTCGTCGCCACCGCCTCCACCCTGCTCCTCCTCCTCGCCGCCCTCCCCATGGCCGCCGCCATCGCCACCGGCCGCCACGCCATCGAACTCGCCGGCCTCCTCGGCCTCGCCGCCTCCCCCCTCGTCATCGGCACCGGGCTCTTCATCCTGATCCGCCCCATCGCCGACCCGTTCCTGCTGGCCCTGCCCGTCACCGCCCTCGTCAACGCCCTGATCTCATTGCCTTTCGCCATGCGCATCCTCGTCCCCCGCGCCCGGGGCATCGTCGAGCGCTACGGCAAGCTCGGCCTCTCGCTCGACATGGCAAACGTCCCCTTCCTCTGGCGGGTGTTCCTGCCCCGGATGCGGGCGCAGATCGGATTTGCCGCCGGCCTCGGCATGGCCCTCTCCATCGGCGATCTCGGCGTCATCACCCTCTTCGCCGACCCCGACATCGCCACCCTGCCGCTCCAGATCTACCGCCTCATGGGCGCCTACCAGATGGAGGCGGCGGCGGGCGGCGCGCTCTTGCTTCTCCTCCTCTCCGTCGGCACCTTCTGGCTTCTCGACAAGGGAGGCCGCCACCATGCTGAAGTTTGACGATTGCACCATCGACAATGGCGGTTTCCACCTCGCCGCCGATCTCTCGGTCTATACCGGGCGGATCGTCGCGGTGATCGGCCCCTCCGGCGGCGGCAAGACCACCCTGCTCGAAGGCGTCGCCGGCTTCCTGCCGCTGACCTCCGGCGAAATCACCTGGAACGCCAACCCCTTATCCGGCACCGAACCCGGCCAGCGCCCCGTCGCCATGCTGTTCCAGGACGGCAACCTCTTCCCCCACCTGACCGCCGCCCAGAACGTGGGCCTCGGCCTCGACCCCCGCCTCCGCCTCTCGCCGGAAGACAAAACCCGCATCGACGCCGCCCTCACCCGCGTCGGCCTCGAAGGCCTCGGCCCCCGCAAACCCGGCGCGCTCTCCGGCGGCCAGCGGGCGCGCGTGGCCCTGGCCCGCCTCATGGTGCAGCACCGCGAGATTTTCCTGCTGGACGAACCCTTCGCCGCCCTCGGCCCGGCGCTCAAGACCGAGATGCTCGACCTCGTGGCGGAACTGACCCGCGAAACCGGCGCCACCGTCCTGATGGTCAGCCACGAACCCGACGACGCCCGCCGCGTCGCCGACGAGGTGATCCTGGTGACAGGCGGCAAGGCCCACCCCCCGGTGGCGACGGACCGGCTCTTCGCCGATCCGCCCGAGGCCTTGCGCGCCTACCTGGGTGACGCCTAGGCCGCCGCGCTCAACCCCTCGCGGGTCTTGCCGATCATCAGCGCGGCCCGCGCCGCCTCCCGCCCCTTCTCGACGAAATGCGCCTTGAAGATCGCGGTGTGATGCGCCGTCTCCTGGTACTGGTGCGGCGTCAGCGACACCGACAGGACCGGAACGTCGCTGTCCATCCCCGCCCGCATCAGCCCGTCCACCACGGCCTGCGCCACGAAGTCGTGGCGATAGATCCCGCCATCCACCACGAAGGCCGCCGCGGCAACGGCGGCATAGCGCCCCGTCCGCGCGAGGTCACGCGCCAGCAAAGGCATCTCGAACGCGCCGGGCACGTCGAAGACATCGACCTCGCTTTCGGGGATAAGCTCACAGAAACCGGCCAGCGCCTGATCGACGATCTCGGCATGCCAGTTGGCCTTGATAAAGGCGTATCGGGTGCGTGTCATGGGGTGCTCCTTTCCATCATCGACACTTCTCACCCAAGGCGCAGGACGACGGGAAAGGCAGGGGAAACCCCTGAAACCCGGCGTTCTCTTCCATCCGGACTGTCACCGTCGGCTCCGGAATCGCACCGGATCTGCTTGACCACCGAAGCCATGAGGCCCCGGTGCGCTCGCGGGCTTGGGGCAGATGCCCCTTACCGCCGGTGGGGAATTGCACCCCGCCCTGAGAACGTGGTCGATGATGTTGGAAAACCGGAGCCCCGGCAAGCCCAGAAATAAGATGCCGCGCCGCCAGTGGCGACGCGGCATCCGACCCGGAGTAGTGCGCTGTCAAACCAGATGTAGCTGCACAGGCGCTGGCTGGTTAAAGCCATTCGCCGGTCGGGATTTGGGGGTGTCCTTGACCGGCCTCAGGGCTGGGCGCGCCTGCGTAGATGACCGCACGCTCCCTCCGGGAACTCGGGAGGAGGAACGTATCCGCCCTAGCCCCGAGAATTCATGTCCGGCAGAACGCCCGCTTCGGTCGCTGCCGTGATTTCCTCTTCGCTCAAGGCACCGTTGGCGTCGGCATCGATCTCGGCAAAGACCTCGGTGCCCGCATCGGGCATGGCCTCGTTGAACTCCGACATGGTGACGGCGCCGTCGCCATCGGCATCCATCGACGCGGCCGCGTCTTCCGCCAGCACGGCGGTCGGCGCGACAAGTGCGAGGATGAGGCCTGCAGATGTCAGTTTCTTGAACATGAAAACGTTCCTTTTCGGTTTCTGCTTTCCGAGAGTGGTGCTCTCGTCCACAGAACATGGTGACCCGAAAGCCACTTGTCTGCGGCGATCGACAGGACACCCCCGAACCTGCGGGAAAGAGCCCAAACCGGCCTTTCCGATCAGCAAGAGATTGCCATGAGCCGCTATGAGCGCGCCTGACGGCGGGAACCTGCGGAACGGGCACGCGGGAATAGGCGGAAACGCTCGGCCACACCAGCCACGGTGCGAAAACGAACGCCCTTACGGTTGAAACTGCCACACGCCCGGAACAAAGCCGCGCTTTTGCGCGGCGCCGGGCGAGCGCCGGCCCGTCCCGGCGGGCAGGCGCTTTTGACATGGAGCGCTACGTTCTTAGGGCAGATGAACTCGGCACCATAAACTGCCAACCAATACCGTTGCAGCGCCTCCCCACGGGCAGGCGCTCGCCCGGCAGCCTCCCCCGACAGGTGTGTTTACAACAACCCCTCCGCCGGCCTGATCCGCCCGGTCTCGATCCCCCGCCGGTTGTAGATCGGCGCGTTCAGGAACCGCCGCGCCGCCGGGTGCAGCGGGTCGAGCACGCCAAGCCGCACCAGCAGCGCCGAAATCGTGCATTCCGCCGCCCGCGTCGCCCCGTCGGCCACCTTCAGGGCAATCCCCATCTCCCGGCTCGGCAGGATGGCGACGAAAAACCCCTCCGCCCCGGTCTTCAAGGCCACCGGCTCGGTACAGGCCCGCATCAGCTCGGTACAGGCCCGCCCCTCGCCCGCCACCAGTTCCGGATGCGCCACCATCGCCTGCCACAGCCGGTGCTGCGCACCCTGCCGCGCATCCGCACCTTCCTTGGCGGTGGCAAACCGCGCCATCGCCCGGGCCATGCCATGCACCGTGGTGATGAAATTCGGCGCCGAACACCCGTCGATCCCGTAGCCGGGGCTGGCCTCCCCCGTCACCTCCTCGAAGGCGGCCAGGCAGGCCTTCTGCACCGGGTGCTCCGCCTCGACATACTCCGGCCCGGCGCCCAGGTGCCGCGCCAGCGTCAGGAACCCGGCATGCTTGCCGGAACAGTTGTTATGCACCTGGCAGGGCTCTTCATGCGCCCGGATTAGCCCGTACCGCGCCTCCTCGTCATCCGGCATCTGCGGGCCACAGCGGAAATCCCCGTCCGCCAGCCCCAGCTCCGCCAGCCACGCGTTGACCCGCTCGGTATGGATCGCCGCCCCGTTATGCGAGGCGCAGGCCAGCGCCAGCCGCTCGGCGCTCAGCCCATGCTTCGCCGCCGCCCCGCTTTCCACCAGCGGCAGCGCCTGGATCATCTTGGCCGAACTACGCGGCAACACCGGCTCCTCCGGGTTGCCCCAGGCCTCCACGATCTCGCCCTTGGCGTCGCAGATCACCGCGTGACCATTATGCCGGCTCTCCGCCAGCGGTCCGCGCCAGATTTCGGTCAGGGGGGCAGGGCCTGTCATCATTCACCTTTCCGGCAAGGGTTCACACCCTCGCGAGGGCGCGCGAAAACTTGCCAATTGATCCTTTCATGTCTCGTCACTTTCAGGCTAATATTGCAATGTCGAGGGAAAATGGCCGACCCGCAAGATAAATCCGGTAAGCGGCGCGGGCGGTTGAAGAATTTGAGGCCAAGGACAGCTTTGGAGGCTGGATAGAATGGGATCACCGATAGGACGTCTGACTGCCCTGCGCCTTCTGGCGGGCGCCCTGCTTGCAGTTACCGCCACCGGCGCGGCTGCGCAGGAAGAAAGCACCAACCAGGTCGCCGCGAACACGGCATGGAGCGTGTTCGAGGATAACGACCCGCGCGAATGCTGGGCCGTGTCCTCGCCGACCGAAACGGTCAACACCAAGGATGGCCGCGTGGTCGCGGTGCGGCGGGGCGACATCCTGCTGATGACCTTCTACCGCCCCGATGCCGGCGTCGATGGCCAGCTCACCTTCACCGGCGGCTATCCCTTCGCCTCCGGCTCGACCGTCAACCTCAATGTCGGCGACACCGAGTTCGAGCTGTTCACCGAGGGCGAATGGGCCTGGCCGGCCAGCACGGCGGACGATGCCAAGATCATCGCCGCCCTCAAGCGCGGCACCGACGCGGTGCTCACCGCGCGCTCCAGCCGGGGCACCACGACCAAGGATACCTTCTCGCTGCTGGGCTTCACCGCGGCGGTCGAAGAGGCCGAGAAACGCTGCCAGTAACGGCCTGACCCGGCCAGGTCTCAAGAACGTACCAAGGGCGCGCACCCCTCCGGGTGACGCGCCCTTTCCTATTCCCGCGGCGCGGCGGCCCGGCGCAGCCGGTCGTTGATCGCCCGGCCCAACCCCCGATCGGGAATGGGCGACACCGCAATCGGCTGGCCGGTCTCGTCCAGCGCGTGCAGATGCGCGAACAGGTTCGCCGCCGCCTCGGTCAGGTCGCCCGAGGCCGACAGGTTCAGATCACACGCCACCTGCCCGAACCCCAGCAACACCTCGCCCGGCTCCCGCCTCTCGGCCTCGAGCCGCACCGTCGCCCCCGGCGCATAATGCGAGGCCAACTGCCCCGGCGCCGTCACCGCATCCCCCGCGCCATGCCGCGCCAGCGGCGCGCCCAGCGCCTGCTCCACCGCCTCCGCCGGAAGCCCGCCGGGGCGCAGCAACACCGGCGCGCCCGTCAGCCCGACGATGGTCGATTCCACCCCCACGTCACAGGCCCCGCCACCCAAAATCGCCGCGATCCGCCCGCCCAGCCCGGCCGCCACATGCGCCGCCGTCGTCGGGCTGATCCGCCCCGACGGGTTGGCCGACGGCCCCGCCACCGGCCCGCCAAATTCCCGCAGCAACGCCCGCGCCACCGGGTTGGCCGGCACCCGCACCGCCAGCGAGGGCAGTCCCGCCGTCACCAGCCCCGATATCCCCGTCCCCGCCTTGATCGGCAGCACCAGCGTCAGCGGCCCGGGCCAGAACGCGCTCGCCAAAACGTCTGCCTCGTGCGGCCACTCCACGAACTCCTGCGCCGTCTCCACCCCGTCCACATGCACGATCAGCGGGTTGAACCGCGGCCGCCCCTTTGCCTCGAAGATCCGCGCCACCGCCATGTCGTTCGTCGCGTCGCCCCCCAGCCCGTAAACCGTCTCGGTCGGGAAGGCGACAAGCGCCCCGCCGCGCAGCAGCTCGGCGGCGCTTGCGTACCCGTCCGGGTCGGCATTCAGAAGGGCGGTTTCAACAGTCATGATCAACTCTGACGCGGCGTTTTGGTTGATGGAAGTCCGGCACCGGCTAGGCTATCTGTACGCCGACTGCATAAAGGCCGCCACCCGCGAAGCCAAGCCGCCCCGGCTGGCGGAACCGCCAGGATCAGGAGATTTTCGATGCCCTATCGCGCCCCTGTCGAGGAATTCAACTTCCTGTTTTCCCATGTCGTGAAACTCGAGGACGTCGCCGCGACCGAGCGTTTCGCCGACGCCACGCCCGACATGGTCACCGCCATCCTCAACGAGGCCGGCCGCATGTGCGAAGCGGTGCTCGCCCCCCTGCAACGCGAGGGAGACCTGCACCCCGCCCGGCTCGAGAACGGCGTCGTCCGCACCAGCCCGGGCTTCGACGAGGGCTACAAGGCCATTGCCGAGGGGGGCTGGGTCTCGATTTCCGCCTCTCAGGAAAACGGCGGCATGGGCCTGCCCATGGCCGTGACCACCGCCGTTAATGAGATGATGAGCGGCGCCTGCCTCAGCCTGCAGCTCAACCCGCTGATGACCCAGGGCCAGATCGAGGCGCTGGAAAACCACGCCAGCGACGCGATTCGCGACACCTACCTGCCCAAGCTCATTTCCGGCGAATGGTCCGGCACCATGAACCTGACCGAGGCGCAGGCGGGCAGCGACGTGGGCGCCCTTCGCACCCGGGCCGAGCCCAACGGCGACGGCTCCTACGCCATCACCGGCCAGAAGATCTATATCAGCTGGGGCGACAACGACTTCACCGAGAATGTCTGCCACCTCGTCCTCGCCCGCCTGCCCGACGGCGTGCCCGGCACCAAGGGGATCAGCCTGTTCCTCGTGCCCAAGCACATCCCCGACGAGAACGGCGCCCCCGGCAAACCCAACGACCTCAAGGTCGTCAGCCTCGAGCACAAGATGGGCCTGCATGGCAGCCCGACCGCCGTGATGCAGTATGACGGCGCCCAGGGCTGGCTCATCGGCGAGGAACATGACGGCATGCGCTGCATGTTCACCATGATGAACAACGCCCGCCTCGGCGTCGGCGTCCAGGGAATCGGCGCGGCCGAGGGCGCGCTGCAGCACGCCATCACCTACGCCCAGGAGCGCAGCCAGGGCAAGACGCCCGTCGAGAACGGCACCGGCACCATCATCGACCACGCCGACGTGCGCCGGATGCTGACCACCATGAAGGCCGAAACCGCCGCCGCCCGCGCGATCGCGCTGGCCAATGCCGTGGCGATCGACATGGCCCACGCCACCGGCAAGCCCGACTGGGCCGCCCGCGCCGCCTTCCTCACCCCCATCACCAAGGCCTTCGGCACCGATACCGGCATCGCGGTCAGCGATCTCGGCATCCAGGTGCATGGCGGCATGGGTTATATCGAGGAAACCGGCGCCGCCCAGTATGCCCGCGACGTCCGCGTCACCGCCATCTACGAGGGCACCAACGGCATCCAGTCGATGGACCTTGCCGGCCGCAAGCTGATGGACGGGGGCGAAGCCGCCTATGCCCTGCTCGACGAGATCGAGCGCCACGCCGAAAGCGCGCGGAGCACCCTGCCCGAGCTGGCCGAGCCGGTGTGGAACGCCACCGAATCCCTGCGCGAGGCGACCGAGTGGATGGTCGCGCAAAAGAACATGACCGACCGCTTCGCCGGCTCCGTCCCCTTCCTGCGGGCCTGGGCGCGGGTGCTGGGCGGCCATTTCCACCTCTGCGCCGCCTCGGCCGAGGGCGGCGAGGGCAAGCGCACCCGGCTGGCGCGCTTCTACATCAAGCGCCTCCTGCCCGAGCACGCGGGCCACATCGCCCACGCCACCGCCGGATCGGAAGACCTCTACGCGCTGACACCGGACGACCTCGTCGCATGACGGACGGCCCGAACCAGACCCTGCGCTACCCCTTTCCCGATCCGCCGGAAAACGGCGCCGCCCTCGAGGTGGCGCCGGGCGTGCTCTGGATCCGCCTGCCCCTGCCCATGGCGCTCGACCACGTCAACATCTACGCGCTGGATGACGGCGACGGCTGGACCGTGGTCGACACCGGCATGAAGACCTCTCACAGCGTCGCGCTGTGGGAGGGGCTGCTCACCGGGCCGCTCGCCGGAAAACCCGTCACGCGCATCATCCTCACCCACCACCACCCCGACCATGTCGGCATGGCCGGCTGGCTGATGGAGCGTTTCGGGGCCGAGCTGATCACCACCCGCACCGCCTGGCTCTTCTCCCGGATGCTGATCCTCGACACCGAGGAGGAACCCACCCCCCAGGCCCTCGCCTTCTGGCGCGCCGCCGGCATGGACCCCGAGATTTACGAGAGCCGCAAGGCCGAACGCCCCTTCAACTTCTCCGATGTCTGCCACCCCCTCCCGGTCGGCTACACCCGCGTCAAGGAAGGCGACACGCTCCGCGCCGGCGGCCGCACATGGGACATCCATATCGGCAACGGCCACGCCCCCGAGCACCTCACCCTCTGGAGCCGCGACGACAACCTCGTCATCGCCGGCGACCAGATCATCTCCTCCATCAGCCCCAATATCGGCGTCCACCCCACCGAGCCCGAGGCCGACCCCGTCGCCGACTGGCTGGAAGCCTGCGGCCGCTTCCGCTCACTCGCCCGCGAACATCACCTCGTTCTCAGCGGCCACAAGCGGCCCTTCCTCGGCCTGCCCATGCGGATGCGCCAGCTCATCGAGAACCACCACGGCGCGCTCGACCGCCTCCGCGCCCACCTGGCCGAGCCCCGCACCGCCGCCGAATGCTTCCCCCCGCTCTTCAAACGCCCGATCGACGCGGGCATCTACGGTCTTGCATTGGTCGAGACGGTTGCACATCTCAATCATCTCCACCACGCTGGCGAAATCACGCGCCGCCGCCGCGACGATGGCGCCTGGCTTTGGCAGAGCAGCCCGGAGTGAGACGACCATGGACGACGAAATCAGAACCGCGGCCGAGGCCGCCGAAGACGCCGCCATCCCGCGCTGTCACGAGGTTCATGCCGACCCCGAGACCTGCAAGGGCGGGCGCGACGTGACCGCGGGCGTCCGCCTCTCCCCCGTCAAGGAAAAGAGCGAGGCGCAATGGGCCTATGAGCGGCTGATCCTCTATATCCAGAACTTCGAGAAGACCCTCGACAACGAGCACGAGATCGCCATCGGCTTCGCCGGCGGCGACACCGGCGTCATCCGGATCGAGGGGATGGGCTTTTTCGACCCCGACATCGTCACCTTCTACGGCAGCGACGCGGGCGGCGTGAAAACCCAGCTCATCCAGCACGTCACCCAGCTCAGCGTCATGCTGCGTGCCCTGCCGAAGAAGATCGACCACGTCGAGCCCAACCGCATCGGCTTCCGCCTGGTGGAAGACCTCGAAACCGCCTGACCCCCGCCGCTTGCGACATTTCGGGCCACAGGGCGCACAGGGTGGTGACAGCCCCCGGCAAATGCGCTATCCACACCTCCGACCGCGTAATTTCCAAGCAGGGAACGACCCCAGATGGCTGACCACAAACATGGCGAAATGGATATCCAGGACCAGGAGAAGACCTTCGAGGGCTTCATCCGTTTCACGGCGTGGAACTGCGTTCTGATCGTCGTCGTGCTGATCTTCATGGCGCTGGTCAACGCCTGACGCGCCACCGGCCTTTTCCCGAAAGCACCACCGGCAGGCCGCAATCCGCCGTGACTTGACCTCGCTCCCGCGCTATACTCGGCCAAACGGCGCCGAGAAGAGCGTGAAGAGGCATCAAGGCATGGCAACAGCGGAAAAGCTGACCGCGCGCTGGACGCGGTTCCAGAACCGGGTCGCCGCCCGCAGGGCGGTGCTGGGCCGGCCCGCCACGGCCTTCGTCTCGCGCCCCGAACCCCGCACCATCGGCAGCTATGCCCGCGGGCGCCAGCTGGCCGCCGGCAATTTCCTCTTCGCCGGCCACCTGCTCCAGCAGCCCGACACCGACATGTGGGAGCTCACCCCGCCCGACCACGCCTTCGCCGAGGCGCTGCACGGGTTCGGCTGGCTCGACGATCTCGTCGCCGCCGGTGACGCCACGGCCCGCGCCCGTGCCCAGGAATGGCTCCGCGGCTGGATCGAGCTTTACGGCCGCGGCCGCGGCCCGGGCTGGACACCGAACCTCACCGGCCGCCGCCTGATCCGCTGGATCAGCCACGCCTTCTTCCTGCTCAACGGGCTGGGCAGCGAACACTCCCACGCCTTCTACCGGTCGATGGCGGCGCAGACCGTCTTCCTCGGCCGCCGCTGGTCCGCCACCTCCCCCGGCCTGCCGCGCTTCGAGGCGCTGACCGGGCTGATCTATGCCGGCATCTCGCTCGAAGGCATGGAAGGCCAGGTCGACCCCGCCGTTACCGCGCTGGGCCGCGAATGCACCGAGCAGATCGACGCCCAGGGCGGCCTTCCCACCCGCAACCCCGAGGAACTGCTCGAGGTCTTCACCCTGCTGACATGGGCCGCCGTCGCGCTGGGCGAATCCGGCAAGGGCGTCAGCAACGCCCACTGGTCGGCCATCGAACGCATCGCCCCGACCCTGCGCACCCTGCGCCACGCCGATGGCGGGCTGGCCCGCTTCCACGGCGGCGGCAAGGGGCTGGAAGGCCGGCTCGACCACGCGCTGGCCAACAGCGGCGTGAAAAGCCGCGCGGCGAACGGCCTCTCCATGGGCTTCCTCCGGCTCAGCGCCGGCCGCACCAGCGTCATCGTCGATGCCGCCCCGCCGCCCCAGGGCAAGGCCTCGGGCGAGGCCCACGCCTCCACCCTCGCCTTCGAGCTGACCTCCGGCCGCCGCCCGCTGATCGTCAATTGCGGTTCGGGCGTCAATTTCGGGCAGGAATGGCGCCGCGCCGGCCGTGCCACCCCCTCGCATTCCACCCTCGTCCTCAACGAACAGTCCAGCGCCCGGCTCGGCGCCCCCCGCGACGGGTTCGACTACCTCGTCAGCGCCCCCCGCCGGGTGCCCATCGAGATCAGCCACGCCTCCGACGGGCTGCGCTTCGAGGGCGGGCATGACGGCTATGTCCGCGACTACGGCCTCACCCACGTGCGCAAGCTGGAACTCACCTTCGACGGGCGCGGGCTGGCGGGCGAGGACATGCTCGTCACCCTCGACGAGGGCGACAAGGAACGCTTCGACAAGGCGCTCGACGCCTCCGGGCTCGAGGGCATCCCCTTCGACATCCGCTTT
Source organism: Roseovarius sp. (assembly GCF_965228755.1). Taxonomy (GTDB): domain Bacteria; phylum Pseudomonadota; class Alphaproteobacteria; order Rhodobacterales; family Rhodobacteraceae; genus Roseovarius. The sequence goes on along the minus strand of NZ_CBDDIG010000008.1, from coordinate 126,735 downwards.
CACCTGCACCCGGATGTCGACGTCTCGCTCGACATGGGCGGCACCGCCGCCTCGATGGCGCTGATGAGCGGCGAAATCTGGGTCATGCGGGTCGACGGAAACGTCGAAATGTCCATCGAAGGCAGCGTTTACCTCGAAAAAACGCGCCTGAAGCCACGTGCGACCAAACAGATTGTTCTATCCGGCCGCATGATGGAGTATGCGACCCGCGTGAGATGGTCACTGGCCAAGCCGCAGGACTCGCCCATCGGGATCCGCGATCTGGCGCGCGACGGGCTCGACCCGGTGACCGAAACCTGATCTGAACCGACCAAGGACATGCTGCCGATGACCGATCTTGCGCCCCTTCGCCGCGCCCTGCTTTCCGTTTCCGACAAGACCGGGCTGGTCCGGCTGGGCAAGGCCCTCACCGAACGCGGGGTCGAGCTGCTCTCGACCGGCGGCAGCGCCAAGACCCTGCGCGAGGCCGGGCTCGACGTGCGCGACGTGGCCGATGTGACGGGCTTCCCCGAGATGATGGATGGCCGCGTGAAAACCCTGCACCCGATGGTCCATGGCGGCCTGCTGGCGCTGCGCGACAACGCCGATCACGTGGCGGCCATGGAACAGCACGGCATCGGCCCGATCGACCTTCTGGTCGTCAACCTCTACCCGTTCGAGGAAACGGTCGCCAAGGGCGCCGATTACGACACCTGCATCGAGAACATCGATATCGGCGGCCCGGCCATGATCCGCGCGGCGGCCAAGAACCACGCCTTCGTCTCGGTCGTCGTCGATGTCGAGGATTACCAGCCGCTGCTGGACGAGCTCGACGCCAATGACGGGCAGACCACCTACGAATTCCGCCAGCGCCTCGCGCTGACCGCCTATGCCCGCACCGGCGCCTATGACGCGGCCGTCTCCGGCTGGATGGCTCAGGCGCTGGGCGACAAGACCCCCCGCCGTCGCGCCTTCGGCGGCACGCTCGCGCAAACCCTCCGCTATGGCGAGAACCCGCACCAGTCCGCCGCCTTCTACAAAGACGGAACCGCCCGCCCCGGCGTGGCCACCGCCACCCAGCACCAGGGCAAGGAACTCAGCTACAACAACATCAACGACACCGACGCCGCCTTCGAGCTGGTCAGCGAATACCCCACCGACGAGGGCCCCGCCTGCGCCATCATCAAGCACGCCAACCCCTGCGGCGTGGCCCAGGGGCCGACCCTCCGCGACGCCTACAGGCGCGCCTTCGACTGCGACCGCACCAGCGCCTTCGGCGGCATCATCGCCCTCAACCAGCCCCTCGACGGCGAAACCGCCGAGGAGATCGCCAAGATCTTCACCGAGGTGGTCATAGCCCCCGGCGCCGATGACGACGCCAGGGCCATCTTCGCCGCCAAGAAGAACCTCCGCCTGCTGACCACCGACAAGCTCGCCAGCCCCACCGCCTCCCTCCTCGCCATCAAGCAGGTCTCCGGCGGCTTCCTCGTGCAGGACAAGGACACCGGCCAGGTCGACGTGACCGACCTCCGCGTCGTCACCAAGCGCGCGCCGTCGGACCGCGAGATGGCCGACATGCTGTTTGCGTGGAAAGTGGCGAAACACGTCAAGTCCAACGCCATCGTCTACGTTCAGGACGGCGCCACCGTCGGCATCGGCGCGGGCCAGATGAGCCGCGTCGACAGCTGCCGCATCGCCGCCCGCAAATCGGCGGACATGGCCAGGGAACTCGGCCTCGACGCCCCCCTCACGCAAGGTAGCGTGGTGGCCTCCGACGCCTTCTTCCCCTTCGCCGACGGCCTGCTCACCGCGGCCGAGGCCGGGGCGACCGCCGTCATACAGCCCGGCGGCTCGATGCGCGACGACGACGTGATCGCCGCCGCCGACGAGGCCGGGCTCGCCATGGTCCTCACCGGCATGCGCCACTTCCGGCACTGAACCCCGCCAACAGGGCAGGAGAACGACAATGCGCACCGTGATCATCGCCGGGATCATCACCTTCCTGATCGACCAGGTGTCGAAATACTGGGTCGTCCACATCCTCGAACTCGACCGCCTGCGCGAGATCGACATCCTGCCGCCCCTCCTCAACTTCCGGATGGCGTGGAACTACGGCATCAATTTCGGCCTCTTCCAGGGCAACACCGACACCACCCGCTGGATCCTCATCGCCATCGCGCTGGTGATCTCGGGCGTGGTGATCTGGTGGATCCGCCGCGAACCCGGCGGCCTCTGGCAGCACATCTCCGCCGGCCTGCTGATCGGCGGGGCGATGGGCAACGTGGTCGACCGGCTGGTCTACGGGGCGGTCGCCGACTTCCTCAACATGTCCTGCTGCGGCATCGACAACCCCTATGCCTTCAACGTGGCCGATATCGCTGTTTTCGCCGGGGCCGTCGGTATGGTAATATTCACGGGCGAGAAAAAGGCCGCGTGACCTTTCCCACGCGATGGGTTAGACACGGCACGACGATTGCAGGAGATTGGCGGAATGAGCTTGCCGCGAAAGATCATGATGGTTGGGCTGGTGCTGGCCGTGGCCGCCTGTGCGCGCGACCGCGATTTCACGCTGACCCGGTTCAACAACACCGGCGACGGGCCGGACGAGTTCGCGATCGCCCCCGGCAAGCCGCTCGAGGCCCCCGAAAGCTATTCCGCCCTGCCCACGCCGCAACCCGGCGCCGGCAACCGCACCGACCATAATACCAAGGCCGACGGCATCGCCGCCCTCGGCGGCAACCCGGCGGCCACGGCCGACACCGGGATCTCGGCCAACGATGCCGGCCTCGTCCGTCACGCCTCGCGCTACGGCACCGATCCGGCGATCCGCCAGCGCCTGCGCGTGGAAGACAGCGAAGTCCGCCGCAGCTATGGCCGCCGCAACATTCTGCGCATCGGGCCGCGCGACAACTATACCGACGCCTACAAGCGGCAATGGCTCGATTCGGAGGCCGAACAGCGCCGCATGCGCAACGCCGGCGTCATCACGCCGACGGCACCGCCGCCTTCGCGCTAGGCTCCGCGCCCCATTCACAACCCGTTCAGATCGATTGAATTGCGATGGTACGCCCGTATCTTCGCTAGTATAGGCGTGGGGCGAAGCGAATTGATGGCAGGGAGACAGGCCATGACGAGATTTCTGGCCATGCTCGCCGTGATCCTCACGGCGGCGGTACCGGCGCAGGCCGACGAACAGGTCACGTCCTACAGGCTCGACAACGGGATGGAGGTCGTCGTGGTCGAGGATCACCGTGCCCCCGTGGTCGTCCACATGGTCTGGTACAAGGCCGGCTCCGCCGATGAAAAGCCCGGCGTCTCGGGCGTTGCGCATTTCCTCGAACACCTGCTCTTCAAGGGCACCAAAACGGTGGCCGACGGGGAATTCTCCGCCACCGTCGCCCGCAACGGCGGGCGCGACAACGCCTTCACCAGCTTCGATTACACCGCCTATTTCCAGCGCGTCGCCGCCGACCGCCTCGAACTGATGATGAAGATGGAGGCCGATCGCATGGTGAACCTCCAGCTTGACGAGTCGGTCATCGCCACCGAACGCGACGTGATCATCGAGGAACGCAACATGCGGGTCGAGAACAACCCGGGCGCCCTCTTCCGCGAACAGGCCACCGCGGCGCAGTATCTCAACCATCGCTACGGCGTGCCGATCATCGGCTGGCAGCACGAGATGCGCGAGCTCGACCTGCGCGACGCGCTCGACTACTACCAGACCTATTATGCGCCGAACAACGCGGTCCTCATCGTCGCCGGCGATGTCGAACCCGAAGAGGTCAAGGCGCTGGCCGAGACGTATTACGGCGCCCTGCCCCGCAACCCCAACCTGCCCGAACGCGCCCGCCCGCAGGAACCCCGCCAGATGGCCGAACGCCGGCTGATCTACGAAGATCCCCGCGTCGGCCAGCCCTACGTGATGCGCAGCTACCTCGCCCCCGAGCGTGACAGCGGCAAGCAGGACGAGGCTGCCGCGCTGACCGTGCTGGCCGAGATCCTCGGCGGCGGCATCACCTCGCTGCTGTCCGAAAAGCTGCAGTTCGACGAAAGCAAGGCGGTCTACACCTCGGCCTATTACAACGGCAAGTCGCTCGACGACACCACCTTCGACCTGATCGTCGCGCCGGCCGCCGGCGTCACCCTGCAGGAGATCGAGGACGCCATGGACGCCGTGATCGCCAGCTTCCTCGAAGAGGGCATCAACGAGGACCAGCTCGACCGCATCAAGCGCCTGCTCAAGGCCGACGAGATCTATGCCCGCGACGACGTGAACCAGGTGGCGAACCGCTATGGCCGGGCCCTGACCCAGGGGCTGACGGTCGAGGACGTGCAGGCCTGGCCCGACGTGCTCCAGGCGGTGACCGCCGACGACGTGCTCGCCGCCGCCCGCAAGGTATTCAACCGCGACAAGGCCGTGACCGGCTGGATGAAGGCACCGGAGGTGACCCAATGAGCTTTGCAAGGATCCTGTTCGTCCCGGCGATGCTGGTGGCCCTCGCCATGGCCCTGCCCGCCCGGGCCGAGGTCGACATCCAGGAGGTCACCACCCCCGGCGGCATCGAGGCCTGGCTGGTCGAGGAACACTCCCTTCCCTTCGTCGCGCTGGAACTGCGCTTTCGCGGCGGCACCTCGCTCGACGCCGAGGGCAAGGACGGCGCGGTCAGCCTGATGACCGCCCTGCTGGAAGAGGGCAACGGCGACATGGATTCCCGCGCCTTCGCCCGCGCCGCGGAATCGCTCGCGGCCGAGTTCTCGTACCAGGCCAGCGACGACGCCGTCAGCGTTTCGGCCCGCTTCCTGACCGAAACCCGCGACGAGGCCGTCGACCTCCTCCGCGGCAGCCTCGTGCAGCCGGCCTTCAACCCGCCCGCCATCGAACGGGTCCGGGCACAGGTGATCTCGATCCTGCAATCCAGCCTGAAGGACCCCGACGAGATCGTCCGCCACGCCTTCTCCGAACTGGTCTTCGGCGATCACCCCTATGGCGGCCCCGAGGACGGCACAATCGACAGCGTCGGCAGCCTCACGCGCGAGGATATCCAGGCCGCGCACAAGGCCGTCTTCGCCCGCGACCGGGTCTATGTCAGCGCCGTGGGCGACATCACCGCCGACGAACTGGCCACCCTGCTCGACGACCTCCTCGGCGACCTGCCCGCCACCGGCGCGCCCCTGCCCGGCGCGGCCGACACCAACATGCCCGGCGGCGTCAAGGTCATCGACTACGAGACCCCGCAATCCGCCGTGATCTTCGGCCAGCCCGGCATCGAACGCGACGACCCCGATTTCTTCGCCGCCTACATCCTCAACCACATCATCGGCGGCGGCGGCTTCTCATCCCGGCTGATGACCGAGGTGCGCCAGAAACGCGGCCTCACCTACGGCGTCTATTCCTACCTCTCGCTCAAGGACAACGCGCAAACCTGGATCGGCTCGGTCTCCTCGGCCAATGACCGCGTCGCCGAGGCGATCGAGGTCATCCGCGACCAGTGGACCCGCATCAAGGAAGAGGGCGTGACCGCCGAGGAACTGGAAGACGCCAAGACCTACATCACCGGCGCCTACCCCCTCCGCTTCGACGGCAACGGCCCCATCGCCGACATCGCGGTCGGCATGCAGGTCGACGGCCTGCCCCGCGACTACATCGCCACACGCAACGACAAGATGAACGCCGTGACGCTGGAAGACGTGAACCGCGTCGCCCGCGAATGGCTCGACCCCGAGAAGCTCACCTTCGTGGTCGTGGGCCAGCCGGACGGGCTCGACTCGACGATCAACTGACCGGGGCGCGGGGACACGTTTTCCGCGCGGAAAACGGGGTAGAAAATTCGAATTTTCTACCCCGGATTTTTCCAAAATTCCGGCACCCCCCTAAAGCGTCGCCGCCAGCCTCTCGCCCAGCGCCGGGTCCGCATTCTCCAGCGGCGGCCGCAGGTTCAGCCACCGCCGATCCCCCGACCGGTACGCCTTCAACGCCTTCAGCGCCGGGATCAGCCCGCCATCCTGCACCGCCTTGCGATGCACGTTCACGGACCCCAGCGCCGCCTCGGCCGCCTCCCACTTCATCGCCTCGACAAGGTCATACACCCCCCGGATCGCCGCCACGTTCGAATTGCAACTGGCCGAGATGCACCCGCCCCCGCCCAGCTTGCCTGCCTCCACCAGGAAACTTTCCGACCCCGGAAACACCGATATCCCCGGCGCCGCCTCGATCACCGCCTTCGTATTTTCCCAGTTGCCCGAGCTGTCCTTGTAGGCCACCACCACCTCCGGAAACGCCTCGTTCAGCCGGGCGGCCAGCGCCGGCGTTATCCCGATCCCCGCCATCTGCGGAATGTGGTAGAGGCACACCTTCAACCGGTCCGACCCCACCCGCTCGATCAGCCCGCTGAAATACCGGTACAGCCCCTCGTCGCCCGCATTCACGAAGAAGAACGGCGGCAGCACCATCACCGCCGCACAGCCCAGCTCCACCGCATGCCGGCAGAGCGTCTCGGTCTCCTCCATGTTGCACAGCCCCGTGCCCGGCATCATCTGCCCCGGCCTTGCGGTGCCGGAACTCGCCAGCAATTCCACCATCGCCATCCGCTCCCGCATCGACTGGCTCAGCGCCTCCGACGTGGTCCCGAACGGCGAGATGTAATGCGCCCCGCCCTTCAGGCAGGCGCCGGCATGCTCAAGATACAGCTCCTCTGCAATGCCGTAATCGTCGTTGTAAGGCGTCAGGATCGGCGTGATCACGCCGCGAAACCGCTCTGCCATGGGCTTATCTCCTCAGTATCCGCGCGCCGGGTCGACCACGTTCCGCAACGCCTCGCCCTTCTGCCACCGCTTCAAATTCTCGATGAACATGTCGAACGAATTGAGCTCCCACCCCTCGTACACCCCCGACGCGTGCGGCGACAGGATGATGTTGTCGAGATCCCAGAACGCGCTCTCCTCCGGCAGCGGCTCCTCGGCGAACACATCGAGCCCCGCCCCGGCGATCTCGCCCTCCTGCAACGCCGCCAACAGCGCCTCTCCGTCGATCACGCCCCCGCGCGACACATCCACCAGCACCGCCGAGCGCTTCATCGCCGCGAAATCCGCCGCCCCGATCATGCCCCGCGTCGAGGGCAGCAGCGGCACGGCGACCACGATCATGTCCGCCCGCCCCCACAGGCCCGGCAGATCATCCGCCGCATGCACCTCGTCGAGGTTATCCATCGGCTCCGGCCGCGCCCTTGTGCCGATCACGTGCATCCCCAACGCCTGCCCCCGCGCGGCCACCGCCTGCCCGGTCTGGCCCAGCCCCACGATCAGCAGCGTCCGCCCCTTCAGCGGCGCCATCATCCGCGCCCTGTCCCACCGCCGCGACGCCTTGTCCTTCGCCAGCCCCGCGAAATCGAGGCTGAAATGCAGCGCACAGCCAAAGGCATATTCCGCCATCATATGCGCGGCCACGCCCGCCGAGTTGGTCACCGTCACCCGCCCGGCATCCCAAGTGCCAAGGTGATCGCACCCCGACCCCCCGACCGACACCCATTCCGGTCCCTCCGGCCCGAACAGCGCCTCCACCGGAAACCCGTCATTCCCGGCAAACTTGATGGAATACACCACGTCCGGCCGGAACTCGGCCAATACCGCTTCGGTCTCCTCGTACCGCGACACCACGGCCACCTCCGCCTCCGGCACGGCCTCGCGCAACCGTGCCGCCATCGGCCCGGCGGCGTCGTTCATGATGATAACCCTCGGGGCGTCCCTGCTCATGCGTCTCCTTCCGGGGTGACCAGCCGCGCCAGGTCGGCCAGCGTCACCGTGTCGTCCAGCATTGCGTCCCGCATCGCCCAGATCGCGCGGATGCGGGCCGGGGAGAGCACGCCCTCGCAGAAATCGTGGAACTTCGCCTCGACCTCGGCATCGGTGCGCCACGCGCCGGGGCCGCCACTGGCGGGCACATCGCCCGAGTGCAGCTTTCGCCCATCCCTCAGCGTCACCTCGATATCCGACCAGCGCCCCGCGGGAAAGCGGGCATTGTGCCTGTCCGTCGCCACCGCCGTGATCCGTGGAATGATCGCCGCAACCTCCGCATCAACCAGCCCCTCATCCGCCACGTGCCGGGGCGCCAGCGTGCCATGCTGCAACATCACCGCCACCACGTAGTGCAGCGAATACTGCGCCTGCGTCGTCGTCTCCGGCATCCCGGCATAGAGCCGCGCCGCCTCGTCAAACGTCCGCACCTCGACCGCCGCCACCTGCTCGGCGGTCAACCCGTGCGCCTCCCGCAGTTTCCGCATCGCATCCACCGCCGGATGGCCCCAGCGGCAACTCGGATAGGGCTTGATGTAATTCTCCGCCACCGTCCACTCGGCCCCGAGATCGTCCCAGTACGCCGCCACCTCCGGCGCCTCCGCCGTGATCGCCGGCGCCCCGGTAAAGCCCCGCATCGCCAGAAGCGCCGCGTTCACCCCCACCAGCGCCCCCATGCCCGAGCCGTCATGCAGCATCGTCGGGTTGTCGATCTCCCGCATCATCTGGCTGCGCGGCCCGTGATACTCCGCAATCCCCAGCGCGTGGCGCAGCACCTCCGTCCCCGCATTCTCCAGATGACAGCCCAGCGCCGCCACCCCCAGCCCGTTCCACGCGCCCGAGGTATGGTAATCGCTCACCGTCCCGTGCAGCGACACGGCGGCCCGCGTCGCCACCTCGTAGGCCATCACCATCGCCCGCAACGCCTGAGGCCCGGTCAGCTCCGGATGCCGCTCGGCATAGGCAAACAGCGCCGGCACCACGGCACAGCCGATATGCCCCTTCGTCGGGTAATACCCGTCATGCCCATCAAGGTTGTCGATCTGCGTCGCCAGCGCCCAGGCGGCGCCCGGCATGCTCACCACCCGCCCGTCGAACAGCATCGGCGCGGCATACCGGCCCGCGCCCGCCCCGTGGAAATCCACCGCGTAATCCCGCGCGATCCGCCCCACCTTCAGCCGCGTCGCCCCCGCCGCCACGCCCAGCGTGTCGATCAGCAACGTCGCCGCATGGCGCATCACGTGCTCCGGCACAGCCAGGTCACGGTCCAGCGCGAACCCCGCGATCCGCGCGATCTGCTCCGCCCCGGGCCGGGCCACCGGGCTCAGCGGGCGGTTCATCGCACGGACCTTTCGGAATTAACGAGAAAGACGGTCGGAAACACAGGGGCATCTGTCATGGCAGGCCCTCCTTTCCCCCCGATCCTTCCGGAGCGCACGGCGCAAATCCATGTCATTTGCGACACGCGCCGTCGCGCGCGGGCAAATGTCACCCCGTCAAGCGCTCAGCCTCCGGTCTCGACACGCACCTCCGCCACATCCCCCCGCTCGATCGTCACGCTCAGCCGCCCCCGCCGCCACACCGTGCGCGTCGGGCTCGCCGCGCCGCCATCCATCTCGAACCCCATATCGGCCAGCAGATGCGGCGAGGTCAGCGCCAGCCGTTCCAGTGCCTCCGCCAGCCCTCGCACCGCTCCCGTCTTAGGATCAGGTTTCCTCCATCCCCCGAACGGCAACCTCCGCCGCGATCCGGGCGAGGCGGGGAACGAGAAACTGGCAGGGTTTGCGGTATTCATGGCGATAATCCGGCAAATAGGGTGAACCTGCCCTCAGATTACCCCAGCGCCACGCTTGCAATCAAATCAGGCTTTCTCGTACCATGGATCACAGAAATTGATCCTTGGACCCGCCTTATGCCCCTGCCCCCGCTCAACGCCCTGCGCGCGTTCGAGGCCGCCGCCCGCCACGAGGGCTTCATCGGCGCCTCCGACGAGCTTCACGTCACCCGCGGCGCCATCAGCCGCCACGTCCGCCAGCTCGAGGATCATCTCGGCGTGCAACTCTTCGTCCGGCAGTCCAAGGGCGTCCGGCTGACCAACGCGGGCCGACAGCTCCTGCCCGCGCTGTCCGAGGCCTTCGCCCTGATCCGCCGCGAAACCGACCGGCTGACCGCCGACACCGGCGACCTGCGCATCATCTGCCCACCGGCCACCTCGATCCGCTGGCTGATCCCCCGGCTCGAGGATTTCCGCCGCGCCCACCCCGAGATCCGCGTTCGCCTCACCACCGATTTCCACGGCCATCTCGGCTTCGACATGACCGAGTTCGACATCGGCTTCTCCTGCGAACACTGGCCCACCCGCGCGCCCGACATCGTCTCGGAAACCCTCTTCCCGGTCTACCTCACCCCGGCCTGCGCGCCCGCGCTGCTGGCCGGCAAACCCTGGTTCGACACGCCACAGGATCTCGCCCGCCACGTGCTCCTGCACGAAACGTCCACCCATCTCGACTGGCGCGACTGGCTCGAGGCGTTCAGCGTCACCGGCGTCGACCCGGCCTCGGGCGACGATTTCCCCAACCTCGACATCGCCGCCAAGGCCGCCGTCATGGGCACCGGCATCGTCATGGGCGACATCGTCCTCTGCCGCGAGGAGTTCGAGGGCGGCACCCTCGTCATGCCGCTTCCCGACATGGTCTGCCCCTCGCCCATGGGCGGCATCTCGATCCTCGGCCCGCGCGACAAGTGGCACGAGCCCAAGGTCGCGGCCTTCCGCAGCTGGGCCGCCACCATGGCGGCCCGCGACTGCGACTACCTCGCCGGGCTGAACCTCGACGTCACCGAAGCGGCCTGACCGAAAACGCCGTTACCCACGCGCCCCCGGCCCTGCCCGGCCAAGCAGGATGGCGGCCACCAGCACGACAGCCATGGCCACCGCAACGCTGCCCCAGCCAAAGCTCGCTGCCAGCGCCGCGGCGGTGACCGGCCCGGCCAGCATCCCCGCATTGTTGCCCTGGATGGCAAACCCCATCGTCGCGCCGACAAGGTCGGGCCGCGGCGCAAGCTCCTGCACGCTGCCCATGAGCACGACCGGAACCAGCCCCGCCATGAATGAGAAGAGCACCGCAAGCCCGGCCACGACGGGCCAGGCGAAACCCGCACCCAGAACTCCGAACCCGAGGACCGTCATCGCCACGAACCCCGCCGTCAGCACCTGAACCGGGCGCCGCCCCGCAGAAAGCAGCGCACCGGCGGCAAGGTTGCCCATCCCGCTCGCCGCCACCGCGATCGCGGCAACCGTGCTCGCCAGCGTCTGGCTCAGGCCGAACTCACCGGTAAGGATCGCCGGCAGGAACCCGAAGATGGCAAAGAAGGCGGCGGAGAAGGCCGCGAACAGCGCAGCCAGAACCCAAGGCCCCGGCGCCGCCACGACATGCACCAACTGCGCGCCGATGCGGTCGGCCTGTTTCGCCGCCCCCCTTGCCGGCACACAGGCCGCGAAGAACAGGCCGTAACCGAACAGGATCGCCGCGTTCAGCAACCAGAACCCGCGCCACTCCAGGTAGGTGAACAGGGGCGAGGCCAGCATCACCACGGTCATGCCCACGGGCATGACCGTGGCCCAGACCGCGATCGCCCGATCCCTCAGGCCCGGCGACACGGTCGCAAGGATGATCGTCGGCGCCGCCACCAGAACCGAGACAAAGCCCAGCCCTTCGATCACACGCGACAGGATCAGCGGCCCAGCACTCTCCGCCACAGCGCCCAGCCCGGAGCCGAGCGCCTGGCACAGAAGCCCGCCGACCACCATGCGCTTGGCCCCGATCCGGTCCACCACCAGCCCGATCGGGGCGCCGAACCCGGCCCCGACGATGGCAAAGGCCGAAATCAGCCACGAGACCACGGCAAGGCTGACCCCCAGGTCGCCCTGAATGGCGCTCAGCGCCATTGGCGCCTTTCCCACCTGGAAGGCCGAAACCGTCCCGGCCCCGGCGATGATGAATACGGTGGGCCACCCGGCCCCGCCAATCCGGCCACTCTCGATTTTTTCCACCACGGTCATGGGGATCGTCTCCGTTCAATGTGAATGATGGCCTGCGAATTGCCCTGACCCGGCATCAGGCAGCGCCCACAAGCCGCTGCGAGTCCGGCGCGACCGTATAGGCCTCGGCGCCCCGCGCTCTGCGCAGCGCGCTTGCCCACCATGTCAACTGGTGCAGCATCACCTCTGCGGCCGATGCGCTGCCGCCGGGGTTGGCGGGCTGCCCCTCCGCGTCGAACGCGTCCCACGCGTTCTGGAAACTCACCGTGTCCCGCATGGTCACGGCGTGCAGTTCCGCCATGACCCCGCGCAGGTGCTCGACCGCGCGCAGCCCGGCCGCAAACCCGCCGTAAGACACGAAGCCCACCGGCTTCGCCTGCCATTCACCATGGGCGAAATCGATGGCCTGCTTGAGAGCGGCGGGAAAGCTGTGGTTGTACTCCGGCACCACCATGACAAAACCGTCCGCCGCCGCCAGCCGCTCGCGATACGCCACGATCTCGGCGGTCGGCACCTCCGGCATCGCCGCGGGCAGCGCAAGCTCCGCCAGGTCGATGACATCGACCGTGACATCGGCGGTCGCGCGGACATGCTCGATGAACCACCGCGCGATCACCGGCGAAAGCCGGCCTTCGCGGGTGCTCCCGACGAGAATGGCAAGGTGAAGCGGGGTGTCCGACATGGGTCTCTCCTGTGATCCTGGCCGCTCGAAACGAGCGGGGTCAGCCGCATCGCGAGCTGTGTCCGATGCGTTGGTTTGGTGTTGGGTTTTCCGGGTATGCGGCGGCGGCGCGCTCTGGCTGCGCGGCCCTAGCCTGCGATGGGTGTTTTCATGCTCACGGGCCCTTTCTTCGGGATCGGGGGCAGAATACATTTCCTCATCAGATAGAATAGCGCAAAGATTCGCGGATTATGATCGGATAATTAGATGAATGTGATATCGCTGGAACAGTGGCGCGCCCTCGTGGCCATCGTCGACGCCGGCACCTACGCGCTGGCCGCCGATGTGCTCGGCAAGAGCCAATCCTCCGTCAGCTATGCCGTGAACCAGATCGAAGAGCGTACCGGAGTCACCCTCTTCCGCATGGCGGGGCGCAAGGCCGTCCTCACGCCCGAGGGGAAAGCCCTCTACCAGCGCGCCCGCCACCTGCTGGCCGAGGCCGGGCGCATCGAGAAAGCCGCCGCCGAGATGGCCGTGGGACACGAGGCGGAACTGCGCCTCGCCATCGACATCATGTTCCCGCCGGCCCTGCTCCTCGACGCGATCGGGCGCTTTGCCGCCGAGCGGCCGACCACCCGCCTCGAGATCTACGAAACCGTCGTCGCCGGCTCCTCGCAATTGCTCGCACAGGGGCAGGTCGACCTCGCCATCGCCCCCGACGTGCCCGACGGGTTCCTGGGCGAGCCGATCATGCGCGTCCAGTTCCTGCCCGTAGCCGCCCCGTCCCACCCGCTCCACGCGCTCGATCATGTGTCGCTCAACGACCTGCGGGACCATCACCACCTGATCATCCGCGACAGCGGCGTGCGCCGGGTCGAGCACGGCGCGTGGCAGGTCTCGCAAAACCGGATCATCTTCTCCCAGACCTCGACATCGCTCGAGGCCGCGCGCCGCGGCGTCGGATTCAGCTGGTATGCCGAAACGCTGATCGGCGAAGACTTGGCCGCCGGCACGTTGAAGGAACTGCCGCTGGCCGAACGGGCCCGCCGCTCGGCCGAGCTTTTCCTGGTGTTCCGCGATGCCGTCGGCGCCAGCCCCGGTGTGCGCCGGCTGGGCGACATCCTGAGAACCATGGCGGCCGAGACCGGCCCCCGCGGGGCATCCGGCCAGGGCTGACCGCCCCGGCCAACGCCTCAGAAATCCAGGTTCTCGACGTTCAGCGCGTTCTGCTGGATGAACTCCCGCCGCGGCTCGACCACGTCGCCCATCAGCTTGGTGAACAGGTCGTCCGCCTCGGCCACGTCGTCGATCTTCACCTGTAACAGCGTCCGCGCCTCGGGGTCCAGCGTCGTCTCCCACAACTGGTCCGGGTTCATCTCGCCCAGCCCCTTGTAGCGCTGCAACGCCAGCCCCTTCTCGCCTTCCTTCAGGATCGCGTCCAGCAGGTCCAGCGGGCCATAGATCCCCTGCCCCCGCTCCTTGCGATACAGCTTCGCGGGCTGCGTATAGACCTCCCGCAACGCCTGCGTGAGCTGCGCCAGCCGCTTCGCCTCGCCAGACCGCAGCACCGGCCCGTCCAGCGTCCGCACCTCCTCGACCCCGCGCACCATCCGCGTCAGCCGAATGCCGTGGTCCTGCGTCTGCCGCCCCTGCCAGCCGCGCTCGTACTCCACCGCGATCAGGTCCAGCCGCTTCGCCACCGCGTCGGCCACCGCCTGCAGGTCCGCATCCGCCCGACCGGGCAGGAACGCCTCGGCAATCGCCGCCTGTTCGAGGATATGCCGCGGATAATGCGTCGGGAAGGTCTCGAGGATGCGCTTCGCCTGCCGCGCCTCCTCGACCACGCGCACAAGGTCCTGCCCGACGATCTCCTCGCCCGAGCCGAGCCGCAGCACCGCGTCCTCCGTCCCCTGCTGGATCAGGTAATCCTCCAGCGCCGGCACGTCCTTGAGATACACTTCCGACTTGCCCCGCGACACCTTGTAGAGCGGCGGCTGCGCGATATACAGGTACCCGCCCTCGATCAGCTCCGGCATCTGGCGGTAGAAGAAGGTGAGCAAGAGCGTCCGGATATGCGCCCCGTCCACATCGGCATCGGTCATGATGATGATCTTGTGGTACCGCAGCTTCGAGATATCGAACTCGTCCCGCCCGATCCCGGTGCCCAGCGCCATTACCAGGTTGCCGATCTCCTGGCTCCCCAGCATCCGGTCGAACCGCGCCCGTTCCACGTTCAGGATCTTGCCGCGCAGCGGCAGCACCGCCTGCGTGCCCCTCGCCCGCCCGGTCTGGGCAGACCCGCCGGCGCTGTCACCCTCGACAAGGAACAGCTCGGTCTTCGACGGGTCCTTCTCGGAACAGTCCTTCAGCTTCCCGGCCAGGTAATTCACGTCCATCGCCGTCTTCCGCCGGGTCAGCTCGCGCGCCTTCCGCGCCGCCTCCCGCGCCAGAGCGGCCTCCATGATCTTGCCGACGATCTGCCGCGCCTCGTTGGGGTTCTCCTCGAACCACTCCGACAGCTTCTCGTTCATCAGGCCCTCGACAGCCGGCCGCACCTCCGAACTCACCAGCTTGTCTTTCGTCTGGCTGGAAAACTTCGGGTCCGGCACCTTCACCGACAGCACACAGGTCAGCCCTTCGCGCGCATCGTCCCCGGTGAACGTCACCTTCTCCTTCTTCGCGATCCCGCTCTCGGCGGCATATTTCTGCATCACCCGGGTCAGCGCGCCGCGAAACCCCGCAAGGTGCGTGCCGCCGTCCCGCTGGGGGATGTTGTTGGTGAAGGGCAGCACCGTCTCGTGATAGCTGTCGTTCCACCACATCGCCACTTCCACCTGGATATCGTCCCGCTCGCCGGTGATGAAGATCGGCTCCGGCAGCATGGGCGACTTGTGGCGGTCGAGATACTTGACGAACTCCTTCACCCCGCCGTCGTAATGCAGCTCCGACTCCAGCGCCTCTTCCGGCCGCTCGTCGCGCAGCCGGATGCGCACCCCGGAATTCAGGAACGCCAGCTCGCGCAGCCGCTTCTCCAGCGTCTCGAAACTGTATTCGAGGTTCGAGAACGTGTCGGTCGACGCCAGGAACCGCACCTCGGTGCCGCGCTTGCCCTCGGCCTCACCCACCACCTTCAGGTGCTCGACCGTCTCGCCGCCCTCGAAGCGCGCCACATGCTCCTTGCCGCTCCGCCAGATGCGCAGCTCCAGCCAGTCCGACAGCGCGTTCACCACCGAGACGCCGACGCCATGCAGACCGCCCGACACCTTGTAGGAATTGCTGTCGAACTTCCCGCCGGCATGAAGCTGGGTCATGATGACCTCGGCCGCCGAAACGCCCTCTTCCTCGTGCATCTCCACCGGGATTCCGCGGCCGTTATCGCTAACCGACACGCTTGAATCGCCGTGAATCGTGACCGTCACGACATCCGCGTGACCCGCCAGCGCCTCGTCGATCCCGTTGTCGACCACCTCGTAGACCATGTGGTGCAGACCCGAGCCGTCATCGGTATCCCCGATATACATGCCGGGCCGCTTCCGCACGGCCTCCAACCCCTTGAGAACCTTGATGGAATCGGCGCCATATTCTTCCCGCGCCGGTACTGCCTCTGCCATGCAAGCTATCCTTTTTAACTTTCCGATTTTATACGATTTTCCGGGGGGAATGTCACGCAATCGGCGGCAGTTTTCGCGGGTGTCCGCACGGCGTATCTCCGCGCGGTCCCGACCCGGAATCCGGCATTCGGGGGTGCGGCCCTCGCTCGGCGGCCCATAGGGCCCGTCAGACCTCAGCCACCGGCCTCGTAGGCACCGAGCAGCGCCCGCAAGTCCCGCCCCATGGCGGCGGTCTTCGGATTGTCCTCCAGGCCATCGACGCACTCTTTCACGAGGTAGAACTCCGTGTCGTTACGGATCTTCCCTCGCTTCACGATCGCCTTCAACTTGCCTGTCGGCGGCGGAAAATCCGACAGCAATTCCCGGCCCGTCCGCTCGCGGTAATACGCGCGAAGTCCGGCCGCATACGCCACCGAATCCGGCGCCGTATCGGCAAACGCGGACATATGATCGTTTACCGCCTGCTCGAATCCACTCAACACTTCCGACAGGGTGGCGCCGTTACTCAGGCATCTCGCCACAAAGGCATCCTTGTCCGGCAGACCTACTAACGCTTCCCGCAACGCCGCTTCCTCGGGAAAAAACACCTTCCGGAGATCCCCAGCGATCCGCAGGAACGCGTCGCAGCGGTCGATCTCCGCCCTGATCTCTTCACTCGTGCGCCGCGCCATCCGCCTCACCTCGGCATCCGTTCCGGCCCCACTATTCCCCCGCGAATGACGTCGCGCAACAAGACCGTGCCGATGCGTCCCGCTCACGTCACCGCAATCACCACCGCCACCACGATCAGCAGCGCGCCCGCCGCCTGGTTCGTCCGCCTGAGCGCGGTCGGAGAGGTCATCAACCGCCGCACTCGGCCCAGGAACAGCGCCAGCCCCATGTTGCCCACGAATGGCACGATGGCCGACAAAAGGGCAATCACCGCGATATCCGCCGGCGTCACCCGGCCAAGGTCGAAGAACCCCGGCAGGACGCCCATGTAGAACAGGATCGCCTTGGGGTTCCCGAGGATCGCCGCCAGCCCCGCCATGAACCCGGCCAGCGCCCCGGGCCGGGTCAGCCGGCTGTCGGCCACGATGCTGCGCCCGGCATGGCGGATCAGAAGCACCCCCATCCCGGCAAAGGTCACCACCGCCACCAGCTTCAGCGCCGTCATGAAACCGCCATAGGCGCTCACGATCCACGACACCCCCAGCACCGCCAGAAGCGACCACAGCACGTCCCCCACCACCACGCCCATCGCCAGCGGCAGCACCGCCGGCGCCCCACCGGTCAGCGACCGCGCCAGCACCGCCAGCCAGACCGGGCCGGGCGTGATGAACAGGATGAACAGCGCCCCGGCATAAAGCGCCACGTCCCACAGGCCCAGCGTCATCGGCGCTCTTGCACCAGCTTCGCGATGGCCATGACCGTGCGCCAGTTCCGCGCCGTGGCAGGCACGCCCAGCGCCTTCTCCAGCGTCGCGGCCAGCTTCGACCGCCCGATCCCGTCGGGGGCATGCAGGTAGGCGGCCGTGTCCGTCACCTCGACCCGCTCGGTCTTGGTTGCAAGCGCCAGCGTTTCGTCCTCCAGCGCCTTCGGCGCGGCATCGAAGAACCAGGCATGCACCGATTTGCCATCCGCCTCCCCTTCCTTGCCGAAGGGGTTGGCCGCCATGACCTTCTCCAGCCGCTCGCGGGACATCACCAGCGCCTGCGGCCGAAAGCCCTTCGCCGCCTCGATCCCGTCGGCGATGGCCTCCGCCGAAACCTCCCCGCGAAACACCGCGTTGCCGCTCTGGATATAGGTCGCCACGTCCTCCGCCCCCAACCCCTCCAGTATGGCCCGCAGCTCCGCCATCGGTAGCGACCTCCGCCCGCCCACGTTGATCCCGCGCAGCAGCAGCACCGAAACACTCATCTCACGCCCTCCGCTCCGCGGCCTTGGTGTTGCGCCCCATCCCACATCTCGTAGCACCCCGCACCGAACGCCACATCAACCAACCGCCTCTCGGTGCCTTGCACCGACGCGATACCGACGAAATACCGACGTGATACCGACGTTGAAACCCCAGTAAAACAAGGCCGTTAACCCTTCCTGTCGGCAATTGCGCGAAATTGGCCCGAAACGCCCCGTCTCAACGATCCGTTTACCCCGCCCCCGGCAAGGTCAAACTCCCGTCCTCCGCCAGCGGCCAGAACGGGTTCATCGCCACTTCCCAGACATGCCCGTCCGGATCGGCATAGTATCCCGAATACCCGCCCCAGAACACTTTCCCCGGCCGTTTCAACGCCTTGGCCCCCGCCGCCACGGCCTTGTCGAAGGCATCATCCACCTCCGCCTCGGTCGGGAAGTTCTGCGCCAGAGACATCGCCCCGGTGCCAAGCTCGTTTCCACCCCGCCCCTGGTCCTCCGCCAGCGCCTCTTTTCCGAACAATCCCAGCACCATACCGTGCATCTGGTAGAAGACGACCCCCTCCTGCTCCTCCGCCGGCCTCCACCCCAAAGCGCCATAAAACGCCTTGGCCCTGTCCAGGTCAGCCACGCCAAGAGTGATGAGAGTCACGCGTTGAGGGTTGGTCATGCCATGCCTTTCCCACTGATTTTGCTGATACTTTCCGCCTCGGTCACCTCGATCATCTGGGCCCTGTCGCCCAGTTCCTCGAACAGTTCCGCCCCCGTCCCGGTCATCCACGCCTGCGCCCCCAGCGCACAGACCTCGTCATAAAGCGCCGCCCTCCGGCCCGCGTCAAGATGCGCCGCCACCTCGTCCAAGAGCAGGATCGGCGGCGCCCCGAACTCCCGTGCCAGCGCCCGGCCATTGGCCAGGATCAGCGAGATCAGAAGCGCCTTCTGCTCCCCCGTCGAACAATCCCTCGCCGGCACCCCCTTGGCCGCGAAAACCCCATATAAATCAGCCCTGTGCGGCCCCACCAGCGTGCGCCCGGCGGCCAGGTCACGGAACCGGCTTTCATGCAGCGCTTCGCGGAAATCTTCCTCCGTCTCGGGCATCTCGCCTTCCGACATGGTCAGCTCCAGCTCCGCCGTTGGAAAGGCCGTCTCCGCCGCCTCCTGCGCCGCCCGCAACTCCTCCAGCGCCTTCTGGCGGTTCCGGTGAATGGCCACCCCCGCCTCCGCCATCTGCCGCTCCAGCGCCACGTACCAATGCCCGTCGCGCACCTGATCCTTTAGCAGCCGGTTCCGCTCCCGCATCGCTTTCTCGTAAGCCACTGAAACATCTGCATGCGTGGGCTCGAAGCTCATCGTCATCCGGTCCAGGAACCGCCGCCGCCCCTCGGCCCCCTCGATCCACAGACGGTCCATCGACGGGATCAGCCACAGCACCCTGGCGATCCGCCCCAGCGCCACCTGGCTCGCCGCCTTGCCGTCGATCTTCACCTGCCGCGGCTGGCCCTCCTCCGACCAAATCTCGACCTCGTGGATCTGGTGCAGGGAATGCAGGTGCCCGGTGACCTTCCAGCCAAGGCTTTCCGGCCGCCGCGCCATCTCCTGCGCCGCCGCCCGCCGCAATCCCCGTCCCGGCGAAAACAGCGAAACGGCCTCCAACAAGTTGGTCTTCCCCGCCCCGTTCGGCCCGTAAATCGCCACCGGCCGCGCATCCAGCGCCAGCGCCGCCCCCTTGTGCGAGCGGTAGTGCGACAGGGTCAGGCGGGAAAGGTAGAGCCCGGGCATACAAGCCCTTTCATCTTTCCGGAAATACTCTCGCCGAAGGCATCGGCGAAGCCGATCACACCCGCATCGGCATCACGACATAGACCGCGCTGGTGTCGTTCCCCTCGCGCATCAGCGTCGGATCGCCGGAGGAGTTGAACAGGAACACCGCATTCTCGCGGTCGACCTGGCTGGCAATCTCCAGCAAGTACTTGGCATTGAAGCCGATCTCGAGATGCTCATCGCCATAGGCCACGGCCAGTTCTTCCTCGGCATTGCCGCTGTCCGGCGCGTTGACCGACAGGATCAGACGGTCTTCGTCCAGCGCCAGCTTCACCGCCCGAGAACGTTCCGAGCTGACGGTGGCAACCCGGTCGACGGCCTGTGCAAATTCGCTGGCATCGACCTCCAGCCGGCGGGTGTTGCCGGTGGGAATGACACGCGTGTAGTCGGGGAAGGTACCGTCGATGACCTTCGAGGTCAGGGTGATGTCGGGCGTGGCAAAGCGCACCTTGGTCTCCGACACCGAGACGGCGATCTTGGCCTCGTCATCGTCCAGCAGCTTGCGCAGCTCGCCCACGGTCTTGCGGGGCACGATCACGCCGGGCATGTCGGCGGCACCCTCGGGCAGGTCCGCGTCGATCCGCGCCAGCCGGTGGCCATCGGTGGCCACGCAGCGCAGCATCTGGCCGCCCTCGCCATCGGCGATATGCATGTAGACGCCGTTCAGGTAATAGCGCGTCTCCTCGGTCGAGATGGCGAATTTCGACTTGTCGAACAGCCGCCGCAGCACCGGGGCATCGGCGCTGAAATTGCAGGAATATTCAGACGAGGCCATCACCGGGAAATCCTCGCGCGGCAGGGTCGCCAGCGAGAAGTTCGACCGCCCCGCCTCGACCGACATACGCCCCGAGGCGCCATCGTCGGTCAGCGTCACCAGCGCCCCGTCGGGCAGCTTGCGGACGATCTCGTGCAAGGTCACGGCCGACACCGTCGTGGCGCCTGCCCGCTCGACCTTGGCGGGCGCCTTGTCGACCACCTCGATATCCAGGTCGGTGGCGCGGAACTGTACCGTGTCTCCGTCGGCCTCGATCAGCACGTTGGCCAGGATCGGGATCGTGTTGCGGCGTTCGACGACCGACTGGGCCTGTGACACTGCCTTGAGCAGCGTCCCGCGTTCGATGCTGAGTTTCATGCCCTCGCTCCCTGATCTGCGTGCCGGGAAGCGCACCGTAGCAAACTCCCCTTAACGCTCAAGCCTTTTCATGCTGTTGTCGGCCCATTCCGGGGCAGGGTCAAGGCCGGCCCAGCCAAAGGCCGGGCCGGTTGCATTTTCGGGACAGGCCGCGATCACCCTTCGAGCGTGCGGCGCAGTATCTCGAGGTCTTCGGCAATCTGCGCATCCTGGTTGCGCAGCTCGTCAATGCGTTTCACGCCGTGCATCACCGTCGTATGATCCCGGCCCCCGAAGCGGCGGCCGATCTCCGGCAGCGACCGGCTGGTCATCTGCTTGCACAGGAACATGGCCACTTGCCGGGGCCGCGCAAAGTTGCGCACCCGCTTGGGGCCGATCATGTCGGACAGGCGGATGTTGTAATGCTCCGACACCTGCCGCTGGATTTCCTCGATCGAGATCTTGCGCTCGGAGGCGCGAAGGATATCGGCAAGACAGTCCTGCGCCAGCTCCAGCGTGATCTCGTGCCCGACCAGCGAGGCAAAGGCATAAAGCCGGGTCAAGGCCCCTTCCAGCACGCGGACATTGGTGCTGATCCGGTGGGCCAGGAATTCGAGCACGCCCTCGGCCATTTTCAGGCCCGGGTAATCGTTGCGGAACCGATCCACCTTCGACTGCAGGATACCGAGCCGCAACTCGTAATCGGTCGGATGCAGGTCGACGACAAGGCCGCATTGCAGGCGCGACTTGATCCGGTCCTCGAGGTTCTCGATCTCGCCCGGCGCGCGATCAGCCGAGATGACGATCTGCTTGTTCTGGTCGACCAGCGCGTTGAAGGTGTGGAAAAACTCTTCCTGCGTGCTGTCCTTGCCGGCGATGAACTGCACGTCGTCGACCATAAGCACGTCGACCGAACGGAACATCTCCTTGAAATCCATCATCTTGCGGTCGCGCAGGGCCTGCACGAAGCGGTACATGAACTGTTCCGCCGAAAGGTAGACGACGTTGAGGTCGGGGCGCTTGCTTTGCAGCTCCCACGCGATGGCATGCATCAGGTGCGTCTTACCAAGGCCGACACCGCCATAGAGGAACAGCGGGTTGAAGGTCACCGGCCCGCCCTCGGCCACGCGGCGCGCGGCGGCATGGGCCAGCTCGTTCGGTTTGCCGACAACGAAATTGTCGAATGTGAACCGCTCGTCGAGCGGGGCGGCCGGCACCAGCCCCTCGGCGGGCGACGCCGCCGCCTGCGGCTGGGCGCGTGCAGGTCTGGGCCTGGGGGCAGCCGGTTCCGGGCGGGCCGTGACATTCGCCGGCACCCTGAAATGCACCCGGCGGATATCCGGCGACACGGTATTCACCTGGAAAAGGATCAGGTCGCCGAAGTTGCGCGACACGTAATTGCCCGTGAAGGTGGTCGGCACGTTGAACGTCGCCACGCCATCACTGACATCCGAAAGTTCCAGCGGCTCGATCCAGTTGGCGAAGTTGTGCTTCCCGACGGTCCCCAGAAGTTCCTGTTTCAGCTGGCCCCATTGCTCTTTAGTCATCTGTCCCCATTTCCGCGACTATTGCTTTCGAACTTCGCCGGCGCACCCCTCTGTACGCCGTCGACGATCACGCCGGGGACCGAGCGGAAACACCTTATCCGTTCCGTTGCGCGGGGCAACGGGCGGAAGTGTCCACCTTCGGACCTGTATGGTGCCGCGTTTACATGTTGCCGTCGGCCACGCACGATGTCCCCCACATGCGGGCCGGTCAGTTCATGTCGCGTACACACACTTTCGGGTTTCGGCCAGTCGTCAATGACGACGGATTTGCACCGGTGGCATCAGCAGTTAAGCCCGTCGGAGCAGCAGTGGCAGCCTTTCCCCCCTAGCGGAATCGCTCTGCAAAATTAGCAACAGCCCCGCGGCGGCGGCAACTTATCTTCGCGCTTGACAGGTTCTTTGCCTGAAAAGAATCTGTCACATTCGCAACGGTCGGAAAAAGCAAAAGGCGCCCCGCATTCAGGGCGCCTTTAAGAGTCAACGGCTTAGGCTCGGTTCGTCAGCCCAGCGCTTTTACCCGTGCCGACAGACGCGACATTTTCCGCGAGGCGGTGTTCTTGTGGAAGACGCCCTTGGTGACGCCGCGCATCAGCTCGGGCTGTGCGGCGCGCAGTGCGGCCATCGCGGCATCCTTGTCGCCCGAGGCGATGGCTTCTTCGACTTTGCGGAGATAGGTGCGGATGCGCGACCGGCGCGCCTTGTTGACGGCCAGACGGCTGGTGTTCTGGCGGGCGCGCTTCTTGGATTGAGGTGTATTTGCCATTGTATTTCAGACCTTTACTCGGGTTCTCAGTGTTTCGATAGCACGTCGGCAAACCCGAACCGGCAGGTCCACAACCGGGATGATTCTGGCCAGAGCGGGCCGCACGCGCATGTATGACGGGGGCGTATAACCGAAATCGGCGGAAATGCAAACCGCTATATCACTCGCGCCAGAGGCGATTCCCCGGCCCCGGCTTCGGCCCCATGATCCAGACCCGTGCCAGGCTGATTTTCATAAACCTGTTACGCAATGGACACAAACGCGCGACTCACTGGAACATGCCTGGGCCGGCTTGCAGGACTGTCTTCCTCCGGCAATCCCGACAACCCTGGCTTGCAGATGGCCCACGCGCAAGCCCGGCCGTGGCCCGGGCCAGACCACGACGATCCCGCCGGGTCTCCGGCCCTGCCTGCCTTTACTTGTCGCGGAACTGCGCCTCGCGCTTCTCCATGAAGGCCGACATGCCTTCCTTCTGGTCTTCCGTCGCGAAGAGCGAGTGGAACACCCGGCGTTCGAACAGAAGCCCCTCGCGCAGCGGCACTTCGTAGGATCGGTTCACCGACTCCTTCACCGCCATCACCGCGATCTGCGATTTCTCGGCGATCTTGGTCGCGGCGGCCAGCGCCTCTTCCTTGAGCTTCTTGGCCGGCACCACGCGTGACACGAGGCCAGAGCGCTCGGCCTCGTCGGCATCCATGAAGCGCCCGGTCAGGTTCATGTCCATCGCCTTCGACTTGCCGATGAACCGGGTCAGCCGCTGCGACCCGCCAAGCCCCGCCATGACGCCGAGGTTGATCTCGGGCTGGCCGAACTTGGCCGTGTCAGCCGCGATGATGAAATCGCACATCATGGCCAGCTCGCAGCCGCCGCCAAGGGCATAGCCGCCCACCGCCGCGATGACCGGCTTGCGCACGCTCTGGAAGACCTCCGGCTCGGGGCCGAAGAGATCCTCGGTGAACACGTCGGTGAAGGATTTCTCGCTCATCATCTTGATGTCGGCCCCGGCGGCAAACGCCTTGTCCGAGCCGGTGAGGACGATGCACCGCACCTTGTCGTTCTTCTGGCACTCCTTCAACGCCTTCCCCAGCTCCTTGAGAAGCTGGTCGTTCAGGGCGTTCAGGGCATCCGGGCGATTGAGGGTGATTAGGGCGACGTGGTCTTCTACTTCGACGATGATCGTCTCATAGGCCATGAAATCTGCTTTCGCTTGTTTCGGTCAAAGACGATTCCTTAACAATTTGACGCGCCGGTTCAACCTATCTTTGGCATTGCGCGCAATAGAAGGAGGAGCGGCCGGATTGTACGATACGGCGCACATGACCCTTGCATCCCGGGCTGCGGCAGGGTTGCCCTTCGCGGTCGTACACGTCGAAACTGTGTTGAAAATAACCGAGTTCGCCATCCGCCCGCCGGTAATCGCGAAGGGAGGAGCCGCCGGCGGCGATGGCATCGTTCAGCACCTCCCGGATGACCGGCACCAGCCCCGCGACCCGCGCGGCAGAGATCGCCCCGGCCCGGCGTTTCGGCGATATCCGCGCCCGGTAAAGCGCCTCACAGACATAGATGTTGCCCAGCCCCGCCACGATTCGCTGATCCAGCAGCGCCGCCTTGATCGGTGTGTTTCGCCCTTTGAGCGCGGCCACCAGGTGCCCCTCGTGAAAGGCATTGCCCAGCGGCTCGGGCCCCAGTTTCTGCAACAGCGGGTGCCGGTCGGCGATGGGCGTGGCAATCAGGTCCATCGCACCGAACCGGCGCGGGTCGTTAAAGGTGATCCGCGCACCGTTCTCCATGTGAAACACCACGTGGTCATGCTTCTCCGGCGCCGGATGGTCATGCACGAACTGCCCCAGCGGATCGCCCGAAATCAGGATGCGCCCCGACATGCCGAGATGGATCAGCAAGGTCTCGTCCGAGGACAGGTCGGCCAGGATGTATTTCGATCGCCTGCGCAGGTTCAGAACCCGCTGCCCCGACAGCCGCTCGGCCATCCGCTCCGGAAAGGGCCAGCGCAGGTCGGGCCGGTTCACCTCGGCCCGGGTGATCGTCGCGCCCTCCATCGCGGGCAGCAACCCGCGGCGAACGGTCTCTACTTCGGGAAGTTCAGGCATTGTTCAGGATGTCCCGTGCCTTTTGAAGGACTTCATCGTGGCCTTCATAAAAACTATGGATGCGGGCCTTCCCGGTACCTTCGAAATGGAGGATCGTTTCGTACTCGTCGGAATCCGTCACTCGACGCAAATCACTCCAACGGTGAGTCTTTTGCCGAAGCAGTCGAGTCGTTGCCGTAAGCATTTTGTCGTTCCAACTCAGCTCGCCAAGAAAGGCTTGAGCCATGGAGTATGCGCCCACCAGCCCAAAACTACCAAACAGAATGCCAATAATGCCTGCATCTCCCAACGAAGCGGGCGGCCATGCTGCGGAAATGCCAATGAGGGAAATAAAAATGAAAAGGCCGCCTCCTCCCAGAAAAATCAGATAAGCGCCCCACCGCATGCGACCACGGAATCCGCCCGAAGGGAGCACTTCCGCCTTTCTGCGTCCGACTTCCAGCAATGCATACAACCAAAAACAAAACGGGATAATCGCAATGCTAAAGAAAACGTCTTCGATGATTGGACCCATTAAAACAATGTCGTAACGATGCTTCAGGGTCGAAACGGCAAAAACGGCACCAAGAGTAGCGAGCAGCAGCCAAGTTGCGGTACGGAATTTCATCAACTCACCAATACTCTGTTTCGCCGCATTGTAACCCGCCCCGGGCGCCCTATAAGAAGGGCGGTGACCCAGAACGGCAAGGGCCGGAAAGCCAAGATGACCGAGAAAACCACCCATTTCGGATTTCAGGACATCCCCGAGGACGAGAAGGCCGGCCGCGTGCGGGGCGTCTTCGGCTCGGTCGCGTCGAAATACGACGTGATGAACGACGCGATGAGTTTCGGCATCCACCGGGTCTGGAAAGACGCGATGATGGACTGGCTGGCGCCGCGTGCCGGCCAGCGCCTGCTCGACGTGGCGGGCGGCACCGGCGACATTGCCTTCCGTTTCCTTAAGCGCGCGGGCCACGGCCATGCCACCGTGCTGGACCTGACCGAGCCGATGCTGGTGGAAGGCCGGAAACGGGCCGAGGCGGAAAGCCTTGGCGACAGCCTCGACTGGGTGGTGGGCGACGCGATGGCACTGCCCTTCGCCGACAACACGTTCGACGTCTACACGATCAGCTTCGGCATCAGGAACGTCACTCGCCCGCAGGATGCCCTGAACGAAGCGTTCCGCGTGCTCAAACCCGGCGGCCGGCTGATGGTGCTGGAGTTCAGCCAGATCCCCAACGACCTGATGCAGAAGGTCTATGACCTCTATTCCTTCAACATCATCCCACGCATGGGCCAGGCCATCGCCAACGATCGAGACAGCTATCAGTACCTCGTCGAGTCGATCCGCCGCTTCCCGGACCAGGAGACCTTCCTGCAGATGGTGCGGCAGGCCGGGTTCGAGAACGCCAAGTACCGCAACCTGACGATGGGCGTGGCCTGTCTGCATTCGGGCTGGAAGATCTAGCCGATGCGCGGGCCGCACAACCTTCTGCGCCTGATCCGCACCGGCGCCACGCTGGAACGCACCGGCGCCATGGGCCTGATCATGGATGCGATGGACGCGCCGCCGCTGGTGCGGGGCACGATGCGCTTCCTCGCATGGCCGTTCCAGTGGCTGGGCTACCGCGGCGACCCCAACATGCCGCCCGCGCTGCGCGCGCTGACGGCGCTTGGCCCCGCCTATATCAAGTTCGGGCAGGTCTTCTCGACCCGGCCCGATATCGTCGGCGACGACCTCGCCAACGAGCTGCGCATCCTGCAGGACAAGCTGCCGCCCTTCCCGGTCACCGTCGCCAAGCAGAGCGTCGAGCGCGAACTGGGCCGCCCGGTCGACCAGATGTTCCTCGAGTTCAGCGAGCCCGTGGCCGCCGCTTCCATCGCGCAGGTCCACAAGGCCCGGCTAAAGGACACCGGCGAGGAGGTGGCGGTCAAGGTGCTGCGCCCGCGGATCGAGAAGGCGTTCCGCAAGGATATCGACGCCTTCTATTTCGCGGCCCGGATGATCGAGTTCCTCTCGCCCGCTTCGCGCCGCCTGCGGCCGACCGAGGTGATCGCGCATTTCGAGGGCGTCGTCCTGGGCGAGCTCGACCTGCGCCTCGAATCCTCCTCGGCCTCCGAATTCCGCGCCAACACGGCCGACGACCCCGGCTTCGAGCTGCCCGAGATCAAGTGGGACCTGTCGAGCCGCCGGGTCATGACGATGGGCTGGGCCGCCGGCGTGCCGCTGGGCGACAACGCGGCGCTCGACGCGGCGGGGCATGACCGGGTGGTCCTGGGCGAACGGGTGCTGCAGCTTTTCCTCAACCACGCCCTGCGCGACGGGTTCTTTCACGGCGACATGCATCAGGGCAATCTCAAGGTCGCGCCGAACGGTGACATCATCGCCTATGACTTCGGCATCATGGGCCATATCGACGAGTACACCCGCAAGGTCTATGCCGAGATCCTCTATGGCTTCATCCGCCGTGACTACCAGCGCGTCGCCGAGGTGCATTTCGAGGCCGGCTACGTACCCGCCGACCGCGACGTCACCGAATTCGCCCGCGCCCTGCGCGCCGTGGGCGAGCCAATCTTCGGCATGGACGCCAGCAAGATGTCGATGGGCGGGATCCTGAGCTATCTTTTCGAGGTTACCGAACGCTTCGGCATGGAAACCCGGACCGAGCTTATCCTGCTCCAGCGGACAATGGTGGTGGTCGAAGGCGTGGCACGCTCGCTCAACCCCCAGATCAACATCTGGCAGGTCGCCCGCCCCGTGGTCGAGGATTACATCCGCAAGAACGTGGGCCCCCGCGCCGCGCTGCGCGACCTGTCACGCACCCTGGCCGTGCTCAGCCGGTACGGCCCCCGCCTGCCGCAGATCGTCGAGAACGCCCTCGTGCGCCAGTCGCAGCCGCCGCACCCGCCCGAGCGCCCCTCACGGCTCGTCTACCTGGGATGGGCCATCATCGGATTTGCCGCCGGCGCGGCCACGGTTCTGGCCGCCATCGAACTGTTTTGAGTGACCGCGGCGCCGCACATGCTCGCAACCTTCCGCCGCAGGCGTAAAAAGGCCGAATGTTTCGTTGTTGCCGGCAATACGTTTCGCTAGAGTGACCCGAAGTGAGCACGATATCTTGTGGGGAAGCTGAGCGTGATCCGGAAGCAATTTCTTTCTGCGACCATGTTGGCGGCCTTGTTGATGCCCGGCGCGAGCCTGGCGGACAGCCTGACCACCACGAAAACCAACAACTACGGCGTTCCCAGCGGCCTGATCGATATGCCGACGGCCGAAATGGCACCGGACTCGGAATTCTCGCTCACCGTCGCGCACATGCCCGGCTACACCAAGAGCACGGCAACCTTCCAGATCCTGCCCTGGCTGTCGGGAAGCTTCCGCTATTCGGGCATCGACGGCCTGTCGCCGGCATTCCGCATCTATTACGACCGCAGCTTCGACGTGCGCATCCGGCTTCTCGAGGAAACCGACTATCTGCCCGCCGTCGCCGTGGGCCTGCAGGATTTTCTCGGCACCGGCGTTCTTTCGGGTGAATACATCGTCGCCACGAAACAGCTCAACAACCGCCTGCGGGTGACCGGCGGCATAGGCTGGGGCCGTCTGGGCAGCTACAACAGCTTTGCAAGCTGGCGCAACCGACAGCCCTTTACCTTTGCCGGGGTGGGCACGGGCGGCAACTTCCGCTTTTCCGACTATTTCAGCGGCCGGATGGCGTTCTTTGGCGGTCTGACCTACGACATCACCGACAAGATCAGCGTCTCGGCGGAATACTCCTCCGACGCGTACGAGTTCGAAGAACGGCAAACGGCCAACCCGGCCGCCGCCATCAGCTTCAATCACAAGTCGCCGTGGAACTTCGGCCTGACCTACCGGGCCGCCGAGGGTGTGGACGTGCGGCTGTACTCGGTCGCCGGCACGGAGATCGGGGCAAGCGTCTCGCTTTCCCTGAACGTGAAGAAGCCGGCGACGCCCAGCCTGGAACAGGCCCCCTTGCCGGTCGCCGTGCGTGACCCGGCAGCTATCAACGATCTGGGATGGACGCTCGACCAGAACGCGCAGCAGAAATCCTATCGCGATTTCACAACCCTGCTCGCGCAGGAACAGATCGAACTGATCGGTCTGAACATTTCCGAGCGCAGCGCGCACGCGCTGATCGAGAACGATATCTACATCGCCGACGCGCAGGCGCTGGGCCGCACCTTCCGCGTGCTCAGCCGCACGATGCCCGCCTCGGTAGAGACGTTGCATGTCACCGTCACCCGCAACGGTCTGCCGCTGAGCACGACGACGTTCCGCCGGACCGATCTGGAACGGCTCGAGAACGCCCCGGCCCGCGATGCGCTTGCCGCGGCTGTCATGACGGACAGCCTGCGATTCGGCGACATCCCGGCTCCGCTTCCCGGTTACTATCCCAAGCTGGAATGGAAGATCGCGCCGTTCGCCCGGACCTATACGTTCGACCCCGACCAGCCGTTCCGCGCCGACGTCCGGCTTCGCGCCCGGGCCGACTGGCACCTCGGCAAGGGCTGGATCGTGACCGGATCGAGCTCGGTCAAGCTGTTTGGCAACCTCGACCATGTCACGCGGGTCAGCAACTCGCTCATGCCGCATGTCCGGTCGAACGCCGCGCTCTACAACGCCAAGGCCGGTCCGACGATCGACCAGCTGACGATCGCGAAATACTCGCGCCACGGGCCCAACATCTACAGCCGTCTCACCGCGGGCTATCTCGAAATGATGTATGCCGGCGTATCGGGCGAGGTGCTCTGGAAGCCGGTCGACAGCCGCCTCGCCTTCGGGGCCGAGGTCAACTTCGTTCATCCGCGTGATTTCGACCAGCTCTTCGGCCTTCGTACCCGGCAGACGCCCGGCGGGGTGATCCCGCACTGGAACGGTCATGTGTCCGCATATTACGACTTCCAGAACGGGTTCGACGCAACGGTCCACGCCGGCCGCTACCTCGCTGGCGACTGGGGCGCCACGCTGGAGGTTGCGCGCAGCTTCTCGAACGGCTGGCGGTTCGGGGCCTTTGCGACAAAGACAAACGTGTCCTCGGCAACCTTCGGTGAAGGCTCGTTCGACAAGGGCATCTTCTTCTCGATACCGCTCACCTGGCTTATCGGTCAGCCGACCCGCCAGACCTACAGTGATACGATACGCCCGCTGCAACGGGACGGCGGCCAGCGCCTGAATGTCGATGGCCGGCTTTACGACGTGGTCAACGATGCGCACCGGCCGAGTGTCGCCGAAAGCTGGGGGAAATTCTGGAGATGATCGTGACCCGGCTCCTCGTTGGCGTTGCCGTCGTTGCAATGCTCGCGCTTCCCGGCTGCACCAGCCAGAAGTCAGACCTGACGTTCCTGTCTGCCGGCAAGCTGGCCAGGGCCGCCATCAGCCCACCCAAGCTGAAGCTCGACCCGGTCAAGCTGTCGCGTACGGCGCAGAAAGCCCTGGCCAGCACCGGGCCCGACGAGCCGCTGGCGACCGTACAGCTTCCCTCGGTCAAGGGGCAGAGTGTGCTGCGGGTGATCGAGACGAACGGGCCTTACAGCACCTGGGCGGCCTGGGGCTCGACCGATCGGCGAACCATCACCACCAAGAACGGCATCATCACCGCCACCCGGGCCATTCCGCCCGATCTGATGTCGGCGGATGTCGATGGCGTGCTGGCCCTTGTCTCGCGCCGCGAGGAAGGGACCGTTCTCTATACCCAGCGGTACCTCGACGGCAACCATCAGGAGATCGAGGCCAAGACAAGCTGCGTCGTCAGCCGTGGTTTTGAGAAATTCGTCGAATACGGCCAGGTCCGCCAGCCGGCCCTGCAAATGTTCTCGAGCTGCGTCGCCCAGAACCGTCAGTTTGTCGATCTCTTCCTAGTCAGCAACAGCGGCCGTATCCTGCAATCACGGCAATGGGTTGGCCCCACCCTGGGATTCGCCACGTTCCAGTTGCTCCGGTAGCGGCGGCCAACACGGCACCCCGGAAACGGAAGAGGCGGGCCACAGTGGGCCCGCCTTTCAAAATTCGATTGTACAGACTGTTGGGCTTAGCTGCCGCCGGGGGTAAAGGCGCCGCCCGTGCCCGAGCTCGACGACGACGAGCTGTCGTCGTTCAGAATGATGACGGCAGCGGCAAGACCGGCCGCACCGAGTGCCACAGCACCTTCGGTGTTGATGCTGTTGTCTTCACCGCTTTGCGACGACACAAACGGATCATTCGCAAAGGCGGGCATCGCGGTCGCGCCCGCCAGGGCGGCACCAGCGATCAGGGTCATGAATTTCGTCATAGCCATCTCCAAAACGTTTTCGGGGCATTACGCCCCATGGGTGAAACTTACGTTCAGAACATCTTTACTTCAAGTGGGCGGACCGATAAAGGCCCTTCTCCGGCTATCGGCGATGTAATGCACAAATACAACGCCATTGCCCCCTGCCATGGGTGGTTCTGGCGCGTTTTTATGCCCTTCGCGGTTCTATTGGGCCTGTCTGAGACCCACGATATCGCCCGCCGCGACCTCCTGACCGCTCTCCATGACGAGGATCGGCCGGCCATTCTCGTTGCGCGCCTCGACGATTCGCGCATGAACGAAGACCCCGTCACTCGCAATCAGTTCGTCCACCGCGTAAGAGTCCACTGAGAGCTCGTAGATACCGGCCGGCAGCGGTGCGCCGCTGTCAGAGACACCGGCCCAGTCCAGCTCCTGCCGTCCCGGGTCGATCGGAAGGCGCTGTATTTCTGTGCCGGACTCGTCCCTGACCACCAGTTCCGCCCTGTCTGCAAGGTCAGCCGCGCGCGTGCTTATCGTGACGGGCTGGCCATCAAAATGCACCGGCATCTCTGCCCTCGCGATCATGCCCACCCATCCCGAAAGCTGAGAAACACTCAGCGCACCCATCTGAGCCCCGAGCGCGGTCAGAAGCTCGTTCGTGCGGACCTGCTGCTCGACACTGGAGAACGTCGCAAGTTGGGTCGCGAACTGCGTCGAATCCACGGGATTCAGCGGGTCCTGATGCTTCATCTGGGCCGTCAGCATCATCAGGAAGGTCTCGAAATCGGAATTGATGAGACCCCCGCCCGATGACGGCGCTCCTCCGGCAGCAAAACCGCCCGTCTGACCCGCTGATCCCGATGTTGGTTGAATATCCAAAGAACTAACCCCTCTTAAACGCGCAGGTCCATCCGGCCGGTACCCGACATTCGCCCGCCGGGGCCGACCGGTGGCTCCACCGGCTCATGTGCATCGTCTCGTCCCGCCTCTTCCCGTTCGGGCAGTGCATGCTCTCGCTGGCCACCGGCCTCGCCCTGCCCTCCGGCACCGAAGGAGAAGGAGGCGTCGTCATAACCGATGTCGCGGAAATCCTGTGCCAGCAGGTCGACGTGACGTCGCAGAAGGTCGAGCGTTTCGGGCCGATCGGCCATGACATTGACCAGGATGCCGGTCTCCGACGGCGTCAGCAGGATCCGCACCTTGCCCAGTTCGGCCGGGTTGAGGTGAATGTCGACTGACCCTTCCAGACCGCCACGGATCGCGGCCGAAACCTGCATCACCTGAGGCGGCGTGCCCTGCGTCGGGGCCGGCGGAGGCGGAGTGCCCGGCGTGACCGCAGTTGCGCGCATTACCGTCGGCGCCTCCCCGTGAACCTGGGCCGCCGGTTCCCTGTCTGGTTCTGCCGTGGAACCAAGCGACCGCAGGACAGGGTTGACCACGCTCGGTCCGGCGGTGCTGGGGGCATCGCGCGGCACGGGCCCTGCCGGGATGATCCTTACGTCTCGGGGTGCTGGTCCGTCCAAAGATCGGGACGGCGCATTATCTCGCGAGGCCGGCCGGATCCCGTTCTGCCCCGGCAACGCCGGTATCCGTGGCTCGCTGACCAAACCGGTCTTTCCCGCCGGTTCCGCAACAGGAACGGAGACGGCGACCGGTTGTCTGGTCTGGTTCACGGGGGCGCTGCCCGTCCCTCGCTGATCGAGGGAAGCGAAAATCGGTGCCGCCTCCCGTTTTCCCGGAGCAGGCGCGGCCAGATGCTCGCCTTGCTGACGCATCAACGGTTCCCCGCGCCGGCCGAACGGCAAAGCCGGTACTTCGGTTCCATCTCGACCATTGCCGACACGTGCCTCGCCTTGCACCGCAGCGGCCCCGGATCGAGGCAAATGCTCCGATGCAGCATGTCCCGGCGAATCCGCCACCGGCCCGGACGGGGTCTGACGCCCCCAGTCCGCAGGATCGAACCTTCGCACAAAAGGCCCGGCCGGCTCATTCCGCGATTCGGGCACCGGCCGCTCTGTCGAATCGCCGCCGCCTCGCCCGGTCAGGATCAGCCTGTCGCCCTCTCTCGACGATCCAGCTTCCACGCGAATCCCCGTGGCACCCCGCCCCTCCGGACGCGGAAGGCTTTCACCCGCAGAACTGGCGCCCGTGGGGCTCTCGAGCCTGGTTCGGCGCTCCACGCCCCGCGCTTCGGGCAGCGCGGTCCTGTCTTGATCTCCCTCCCCCGGCAAACCGGCAAACCGGGGCTGACCAGATCCCGTCTCGACGTGCACCCGCCCGGAACCATCCGCATCTGCCGGTGTCAGAGGCCCGCGTGGCGCTCCGAAGAACTGCTCGCCCGAACCGGTCGGCACGTCGCCACGAACACCATGCAGCGGCCCTGGTGCATCCGGGGTTGCGGCCCGTTCCGCGGCAATTGCAGCACCCTGCGTGGCGCCAACCGGAAGAACGGCCTGCTCGGGCATCATCCGTTTCGTCGGGAGTGGCGCTCGCCCTTCCCGGGTCGGGATAACCCGCTGCGCCTCTCGGCCTGATGCGGCGGTGGCGGCGTCAACCACACCAAGCGGCAGACGCGCCTCGCCCGGGCCCGGATCCAACCGTGCCGCCTTGCGGCCGGTTTCCCCTTCCTCCGCAGCCGCATTGCTCGGCGCCAGCTCAGCACGTCTTCCTGTGCCGGCGAACGTCATTTCAGCCGTTTCCACGGCAGGATAACTGCGGCCCGATCCCCGGTCGCGATCCGCCACGTCTCGGTCGATACGCGGGGCGGGAAAGTCGTTGTTATCCTTGTCCGACCAGCGCACAACCGGTTGATCGATCGGGCCTGAATTCAGCCGGCCCGCGGCCTCAAGGTCCGAGTCGCCCTCGGCCCCGTCGTCCGGCCCGGGCCCAACGCGGCCCTGAAACACTCCATCCTCGTCGCCGGCATCGCTCGACCGCAACATGTCCTCACCGAACTCGGCATCAGGTGTCCCGTCCGCGTCGCTTGACCGTACAACATTCTCGTCAATATCCGCGTCCTCCGCATCCTCGGCCACATCGCCCTCGTCTGCCGCCTCCCCGGCTCCGACCGATTCGACCGGTCCGGTCCCGCCCGGCCCGGCTCCCTCACGCCCCGCAGCCCGCGCCAGGCTTCCGAGAACCTCGCGAAAGTCCCTTTCTACAGACCGGTCCGCCGCCGCCCGGATCCCGTCAGGCCCGGCCGCCCCGCCGCCAGGCAGGACGAGTTTCAGAATGGAATCGTTCAATGTGGAAAACATTCGCATGCTCCGGGATTTCTTCCGCGATCGGGGGGACCATGACAGATGCCGGTTACCGAATGTTTACTGCTTTCCCCGCAAACTGACCCCGAGTTGCATAGAATTGGAGGCGTTTGGGTGACGGAAATTTCATCACTTACCCCTGTCCGGCCGGGCCACGGAAACGACCTGTCGGCCGAGAATACCCGCGCGCGGAAGGCCGCCATGGCATTGGAGGCAAGCTTTCTGTCGGAAATGCTGAAGGCCGCGGGATTCGGCACACAGGTCAGCACGTTCTCGGGCGGCGCGGGGGAGGATCAGTTTGCCTCGTTCCACCGAGAGGCGATTGCCGAACGGATGGTCCGCGCTGGCGGAATCGGCCTGGCGGAACACTTCTTCAACGCAATGACGGAGAAGACGGATGGTACCTGAAACCGCAACCGACATACTGCACGCCCTCGATGACCTGCTCGAACAGGAGCGGTCTGCTCTGCTGACGGGCGACCTTGACCAGATGGCGGTTCTGCTCGGCCACAAGACCGACCTGATCGACGCCCTGAACGCGCTCGAACCGGAACAGCAGCCCGACCTCGAGGATATCCGGGGCAAGGTCATGCGCAACCAGACCCTGCTTGATGGCGCGTTACAGGGGATTCGCCAGGTCGCGGGCCGGATGGCCGCGCTTCGGCAGCTTCGCCATTCCTTCGACACCTATGACGAATCCGGGCGCAGGCACACGATCGAAGGCGCCGTGGTGCGGAAGGTCGAGAAACGGGCGTGAGCCGATTTGTGTCAAATCCACCGGACATGCCCGGCGCGGCTTAGCACTCCATTAGCACCTCGGCGCCATGTTGCCCCTGCATTCCAGTGAGGGTGGCGCGGCAGGCCGGAACGCCTGCTGCACATGTCAGAAAGACAGCTTGAGGCCGTCTCCCGCGGGGGGCGGGACGTTTCACTGGCGCAAAGCGCCAAAAGGCTAAAGGAAAATGCTATCGCCACCTTCCAGGCCCCACCATGGTGCCCGTCGCCCTTGACGATCTTTTTCCGTTTGATGATGACCGGCGCGGCATTGTTGCCAGACGCACTCATCTTCACCACCTTTTCTCTCACCCGACGACAGGCATAGCCCGGGGCGTATTACCGGCGGCTTAACGGATAAAGTTTTGGCGATTAACCTTTGCGGCGTCAACTCCCGGCACACCCGCAGATTTGAGATGGATTCTAGGCACTTGCCGTTTGCCTTCGCGCACCGGAATGGCCTAAGGTCCGGTCACAGGCCAGGATGGCCGCGACCTTCGAGATACACGTGCGGTGCTGTGGGAGCACTGGGGGTGACGGAGGGTGCCGCGCGATCCGGTCGGTACCCTCCGTAAAATCTGCTCGACCCTTCAGATCAGTGTCAGAACCACGCCGATGATCGCACTGCCGATCGTCGCGTACCCGCCGTCGATCAGCGTCAGGCGGAACGGCCGGCCACCGAAGCTGTAACAGGTCAAAAGCCACGGGCTGGCCAGGAAAAGCCCGATCCCCAGGCCCGAAACCAGACCCTTGTCCACCGTATCTATGCCGCTCAGCGCAAAGATATGCCGCATCATCCCGGCCACCAGCACCGCCGAGCCGAACGCCACGATATACGGCATCGGGTTCGAGGCGTTCACCGGTTTGCCATTCTTGTCGGTCTCGACACCGGCCGCCCTGACCCACGGTTTCGCCAGCACCATGTACCACACCGCCCCGAAGGCATAGGCGGCCACCGCCGCCACCAGCACACCCAGATATCCCATCCGATCCTCCCCGGATACGTGATTCCGTCAGGCCTTCACCCCGGCCAGTTCACACACGATGGTCCACTCCTCCTCCGTCACCGGCTGCACCGACAGGCGCGAGTTCTTCACCAGCACCATCTCCGCCAGCCGCGGATCCTCCTTGATCATGTCCAGCGTCACCGGCCGCTCCACCGGCTTCACCGCCTTGATGTCCACGCATTCCCAGCGCTCGTCATCGGTCGTGCTGTCGGGATGCGCCTCGTTCATCACCTCGACGATGCCCACCACGGCCTTTTCCGACTGGCTGTGATAGAAGAACCCCCGGTCGCCCACCTCCATCTCGCGCATGAAGTTCCGCGCCTGGTAGTTCCGCACACCGTCCCATTCCTCGCCCTCGTCGCCCTTCTTCACCTGGTCATCCCAGCTCCAGGTCGACGGTTCGGACTTGAAAAGCCAATAGCGCATCGCTCAGATCACCTTCTTCCACGGGATCAGCTCGACACTCTCGAAAAGGCCCGCCTTGGCATAGGGGTCGTTCTCGGCCCAGCCCTCCGCCGTCGACATGTCCTCGACATCGAGAATCACCAGCGATCCGCACATCTCCCCGCCCTCATTCAGAAGCGGCCCGGCCTGGCTCACCACGCCGGTCTCCTTGATGTAAGCGAGGTGTTTCTCGCGGTTGTCGGTCCGGGTCTGCAGGGCGCCGGGCTTGTCGCGGGCAATCAGGGCAATCAGCATTCATTCTTCCTTCAAGGGTCTCGACAGCAGCATATCCATTGCCTGTTCCACCCGCAATTGGCCGGTGACCAGCAACATGATCGCCCGCATCACCGGCAGGTCGAGCCCGGCGCTCTCGGCGTGATGGCACACCGCCTCTGCGGTTGCCGCACCTTCCACCGTCACCCCCGGCTCGAAATCCTCGCCCTTCCCGAGGCTTACCCCGAACCGGTAATTCCGCGACTGGCCCGAGGTACAGGTCAGCACCAGGTCACCGAACCCCGAAAGCCCCGAAAGCGTCTCTCTTTCGGCTCCCATCTGCACCGCGGCCCGCTTCATCTCGGCAAAGGCGCGGGTCAGCAACGCCGCCCGCGCACTCTCGCCAAGCCCGGCGCCCATCGCCGCGCCACAGCCGATGGCGACCACGTTCTTCAACGCCCCGCCAAGCTCGGCCCCGATCACGTCCGTGCTGCGATAGAGCCGCAAATTCGGCGTCGTCAGCCGCTCCTGAAGCGCCGCGCCCGTCGCCTCCCCCTCGCAGGCCAGCGTCAGCGCGGTCGGCAGCCCCCTGGCAATGTCATCGGCAAAGGACGGCCCCGTCAGGATCGCACAGATCGCCCCGGGCAGCACATCCTCGATCACCTGCGTCGGCCGCTTGCCCGTCGACAGCTCGATCCCCTTGCAGCACGCCACCAACGGCCCGCCCGAGCTCAGCAAACGCTGGTTGTCCTCGCAGAACGCCCGCAGCTTCTGCATCGGCACCGAAAGCAGCGTCGCATCCACATCCGTCGCCGGCAGCTCGCCCGTGGCAATCGCGATCTCCTCCGGCAGGGTCACCCCCGGCAGGCGTCGTCCATTTTCCCGGTCCCGGCGCATCTCCCGCGCATGCTCGGCATCCCGGCACCAGAGCGTCACCGGGCCCGTCTTCGCCAGCGACACCGCCAGCGCCGTGCCGAACGCGCCCGCGCCCATCACCCGGATCATGCCTTCGCCCCTTTCTTGCCACTGCCCAGCATCGTCGGGCTCGCGCCATCCAGCGGCCAGCGCGGCCGCGCCGCCAGCGTCATGTCATCCCGCACCCCGGCGAAAAACAGCTCCGCCCCGGCATAGGCGATCATCGCCGCATTATCGGTACACAGCCGCAATGGCGGCGCCACGAACTGCGTGTCGAATTCCGCTGAAACAGCCTCTAACTTGCCCCGGATCGCCTCGTTCGCCGCCACGCCGCCAGCCACGGCCAGCACCGGCGCCTCCCCGGCCTCTTCCGCGTAAACCTCCAGCGCCCGCCGCGTCTTCTCGGCCAGCACATCCGCCACCGCCGCCTGGAACCCGGCACACAGATCCGCCCGGTCGGCCCGGGTCAGCCCGCCCTTCTCCGCCACGACCTGGTCCCTCGCCCGAAGCACGGCGGTCTTCAGCCCCGAAAACGACATGTCACACCCCGGCCGATCCAACAAAGGCCGCGGGAACCGGAACCGCGCCACGTCGCCGTTCGCCGCTTCCCGCTCCACCGCCGGCCCGCCCGGTTGCGGCAGGCCCAGCAACCTTGCCACCTTGTCGAACGCCTCGCCCGGCGCATCGTCGATCGTGCCGCCCAGCCGGGAAAAATCCTGCGGCCCCCGCACGATCAGCAACTGGCAATGCCCGCCCGACACCAGCAGCATCAGGTAAGGGTACGCCACCCGGTCCGTCAGCCGCGGCGTCAGCGCATGCCCCGCCAGGTGGTTCACCCCCACCAGCGGAACCCCCGCCCCGGCAGCCAGCCCCTTGGCGCACATCACCCCAGACAGCACCCCGCCGATCAGCCCCGGCCCGGCCGTCACCGCGATGGCATCAACCTCCGAAAGCCGCGTATTCGCCTGTGTCAGAGCCTGTTCCACCGAGATATCCAGCTTCTCCGCATGCGCGCGCGCCGCGATCTCCGGCACCACCCCGCCAAAGGCCGAATGCAGCTCCGCCTGCCCGAACACCACCGATGACAGGATCTCCGCCTCGCCCGGCCGCGCCACCCGCAACACCGCCGCCGCGGTGTCGTCACAGCTGCTTTCCAGCCCCAGAATTGTCAGAGATTTATCCATCGGCCGGCCCGTTGCGCGTTGATCCATCGGCGGTTAACACCAGTATGGTGCGCAAACAACTCCGGGCAAGGCATGGCGAACACGATTCTGATCACCCGGCCCGAACCCTCCGCCAGCGGATTCGCGGCCAGGCTGCGCGACAGGCTGGGCGCACGGGCCGAGATCCTCGTCTCCCCCATCCTTCAGATCGACCATCTCCCCCCCGCCCCGGGACAGATCAGCGCATCCGACGTCCTGATCCTCACCTCCGCCCACGCCCTGCCGGCGCTTGCCCATCACGCCAGCGGCCAGGCCTGTTATTGCGTCGGCCCCGGCACCGCCGCGGCGGCAGAACGCGCAGGGCTTCACGCCATCGACGGCGGCGGCACGGCAGAGCATCTCCTGAAGCGGCTGATCGCCGACCGCCCCGGCGGAAAACTGCTCTACCTCCGGGGCGAGCATGTCGCCGCCGATCTGGCGAAATCCCTCTCTCAGGCCGGGATAGAGACGGATGAACTGGTGGTCTACCGCCAGCTTGCCACTCCCCTCTCCGACGCCGCCCAAACCCTGCTCGCCTCCGGTACCCCCGTGATCGCCCCGCTATTTTCCGCCCGCAGCGCCCGCCTCTTCTTCGACGCCGCCCCGGCGACAGCCCGGCTGAAAATCGCCGCCATCAGCCCCGCCGTCGCCGAAACCGTCCCGCCCCACCGCGCGCAGCATATCGCCATCGCCGCCGCCCCCACCGCCGACGCGATGCTCGACGCCGTCGAAGCCCTTGCGTAAGCCCCCTACCGGGTTGAGAGTGGAAATCCGGCAAAGTAAGGTCACATCAAGACCCGACACACCGGACAATCGACAGGGGTGAGACAGGTGGCGAGAAAGACAACGTCAAAGACAACGTCTTCGAAACGCAAGACGTCCGACAAGGACGCGGCGGAGACGAGCGAGGCAATCGCGGCTCCGGACCCGAAGGAAGACACGCCCGAATCCCCGGCCGATACCTCCGAAGGGTCGGCGGCCCTCTCCGCCTCGGTCGACGATGCCGACACGCCGAAGGCCGACGACGCCACCGACACACCCGCCACGCCCGAGCCCAAACCCCTCGGTGGCGCCAAGGTCGCCTCGCCGGAGCCCGCCACTTCAGGCGACAGCACCACCGAATCCCCGGCCGACGACAGCGGCCCCTGGGGCGAGGACACCGCCGCCATGGCCACCGCTGGCGACACCGGCGACGCGCCCACCGAAACCAGGCCCGAACCGCACGGCAAACCGACCCCGTCGGAACAGGTCGTCGTCCGCAAGGGCGGCTTCCTCCCCATGCTTCTCGGGGGCGTGGCCGCCGGCGCCATCGGCTTCGGCGCGGCCTACTACCTCTTCGCCCAACCCGCCGACACCTCCGCCTTCGACACCTACCGGACTCAAACAGACGAGTCCCTCCAGGCCCAGTCCGACCGCCTCGACGCGCTTGCCGGACAGCTCGAGAACGGCCCCGACCTTTCCGCCCTCGAACAGGGCCAGGCCGAGCTGCAGGACACGCTCACCACCCTCTCCG
This sequence comes from Roseovarius sp., assembly GCF_965228755.1. GTDB lineage: Bacteria > Pseudomonadota > Alphaproteobacteria > Rhodobacterales > Rhodobacteraceae > Roseovarius. Next base: position 85,835 of record NZ_CBDDIG010000008.1, on the reverse strand, counting down.
ACCGCCTCGCCGAGACCCGCGAGTCCGTCTCCGCCCTCTCCGCCCGCCTCGACGAGGTCGAATCCCGCCCCCTCACCGAAGGCGCCTCCGAAGCCGCCACCGCCGCCTACGAGGCCGAGCTGAAAAAGCTGCAAGACGCCATGGCCGCCCAGCGCGCCGAGATCGAGCAGATGGTCGCCCGCGCCGAGGACATGGAGACCGAGGCCGCAACTACCGCCCAGGCCACCCTGAAACGCGCCGCCCTCTCCCGCATCCTGACGGCGCTCGACGCCGGCGGCGGCTATGCCGACGCGCTGGCCGACCTGCAGGAAACCGGCATGGAGGTGCCAGAGCCCCTCACTCGCAGCGCCGACAGCGGCGTCGCCACCCTGCCCGAGCTTCAGGAAAGCTTCCCCGACGCCGCCCGCGCCGCACTGGCCGCGGCCCGCAACGCCTCTGCCGAGGCCGGTGAATCCGGCGGCCTCTCGGCCTTCATCCGCACCCAGCTCGGCGCCCGCTCGCTCGAACCGCGCGAGGGCGACGACCCCGACGCCATCCTCTCCCGCGCCGAGGCCGCCACCAATGCCGGCCGCCTCACCGACGCGCTGGCCGAGATCGAGGCGCTGCCGGAAGTGGCCCGTGCCGAACTCTCCGACTGGGCCGGCCAGGCCGCCCGCCGCCTCGAGGCCGTCGCGGCGGCACAGCAACTGAGCGAAGAACTGAACTGACACCGAAAGGGCGCGTGCCAATGCTATGGTCCATCATCAAGATCGCGGTTTTCGTCGCCCTCGTCGCGGGCGCCAGCTTCGCCGCGATCTACCTCCTCGAACTCGAGGGCGGTGTCCGCATCGTCATGGCCGGGCAGGAATTCAACCTCACGCCCCTGACCGCGGTGATCGCCCTGATCCTGCTGATGCTGGCAATCTGGCTGCTTCTCAAGCTCGCCTCGCTGCTCATCGCCGTCCTGCGTTTCATCAACGGCGATGAAACCGCGATTTCCCGCTATTTCGACAGGAACCGGCAGGAAAAAGGCTACCGCGCGCTTTCCGAGGGGCTGATGGCGCTCGCCTCGGGCGAGGGCAACGTGGCCATGGCCAAGGCCAACCGCGCCGAACGCTACCTCCGCAAGCCGGCGCTCACCAACCTGATCACCGCCCAGGCCGCCGAGATGGCGGGCGACCGCCGCAAGGCCGAGGAGGTCTACAAGCGCCTGCTCGCCAACGAGAAGACGCGCTTCGTCGGCGTCCGCGGCATCATGCGCCAGAAGCTCTCCGACGGCGACACCGACACCGCGCTGAAACTGGCCCAGACCGCCTTCGCCCTCAAACCCCGCCACGAGGAGGTGCAGGATACACTGCTCAAGCTGCAGGCCCAGAAACACGACTGGTCCGGCGCCCGCGACACCCTCCGCGCCAAGCTGAAATACGGCTCCCTCCCGCGCGACGTGCACAAGCGCCGCGATGCCGTGCTGGCCCTATCGGAGGCGCAGGACATCCTCGACGAGGGCAACGACATCACCGCCAAGGAACAGGCGATCGAGGCCAACCGCCTCTCGCCAGACCTGATCCCCGCCGCCGTCATGGCCGCCCGCAGCTACATCCGCACCGATTCCAAGCGCTACGCCTCCCGCGTGATCCGCAAGGCATGGGAGGCCCAGCCCCACCCCGACCTCGCCGCCGCCTTCGCCGAGATCGAGCCGGGCGAAACCCCGCAAGACCGGCTCAAGCGCTTCGCCAAGCTGCTCAAGATCAACCCAGACCACCGCGAAACCAAACTGGTCGAGGCCGAGCTCCACATCGCGGCCGAGGATTTCCCCGCCGCCCGTCGCGCGCTGGGCACCCTCGCCGAGGACGACCCGGATGCCCGCACCCTCACCCTGATGGCCGCCATCGAACGCGGCGAAGGCTCCTCCGACGCGGTGGTCAAGGGCTGGCTCACCCGTGCCCTAGCCGCGCCTCGCGGCCCGCAATGGGTCTGCGACAACTGCCACCACATCCACGCGCAATGGGTGCCGGCCTGCGAAAACTGCCAGTCCTTCGACACGCTGACATGGCGCTCGCCCCCGGCGGCCACCGTCTCCAGCTCCACCGGGGTCGAGATGCTGCCCCTCATCGTCGGCTCCCTCGACGACCGCTCGCGCGAGGACACAACGCACCCCGCGCCCGACGCCACCGGGACCCCCTCGGACACCGAGATCGCCGACGCCGAAATCGTCGAGGATCCCACCCCGGAAGAGGACCGAAAAGCCGCAAATTAGGGCTTCCCCCGCCCCCGTCCCGGTGCTATAGCCCCGCCCCACGGGGCCGCTGTAGCTCAGCTGGTAGAGCACGTCATTCGTAATGATGGGGTCGGGGGTTCGAGTCCCTTCAGCGGCACCAGTTCCCCAATGAAAATCCTTACATAAAGACAGATCGGGCGAGATTTTCGAACCTCAAGCCACCCGCCTGTCCACCCTGGCGCGTGCTTGGCCTGTTCTCCGCCTCGGCTGTCAAGCTGCGCATACCTTTGGAAAAGTGACCCTTTCCGGCATCATCACGGGTGCGGCAGAGTAACTCAGGCCAACAATAATTTTGCCAAATGCGGTGCAAAAACAGGGCCGTTCTGATAGGGAATGGTCATGTTTGACGCGCTCAGATCCCTTGATCTGACCCTCCTTCCCGAGGACGTGCAGACGGCCAATCGGGCCGCGCAGCACGAGGCGTTCGACGTGGCCGTGCAGAGCGCCGATCCCAAACCTGATGCGAGCGCGCTGACCGAGGACATGGCTCGGCTCAGTACCGACGCGGCGTAAATCTCCCGATAATTGGATTCCTACATGAGAAAAAAGTGCATTCTACATGGTGGCATGCCGAAAACCGGTTCAACCGCAATTCAGGAAACCTTTTTTGAATCCAGCTCACCCGATTTTGTCTATGCCCCGTTGATCCTGGGCAATCATAATTTTGCAATAGAGTATTTGTTCGGCGAGGACGGGAAGGACCGCCTGGAGTCGGTACCAGCCCGACAAATCCCCAAACAATTTCATCGAAAGGCGCGAAATCTTGCAGAGCATTTTGAAGCCTTCCTGCAAAGCAATACGCGCGATGTCCTGATATCGTCAGAGTATCTTTCCAGCCTCAGGATACTGGATGGCCGGGATGAACTTTTGAAGTTCTTGAGGCCCCATTTCGATGAAGTTCACTTCATCGCCTATGTCAGAGCGCCAGAGGACTACATGGTCAGTTCTTTGCAGCAATGCATGCAATCTTCGGACTACTTGTTCGACCTTGAACTTGTTTCTCCGCATTACAGGCAAAGATTTCAGCCTTGGATTGACGCATTGGGCGCCGAAAATGTCACTTTGGTCGCATATGATCCGTCTCGTTTCCCTGATGGCAATGTCGTTCTGGATTTCGCGGAGCGTCTTGGCGTTCGCGTGGATAGTGCCGGAAATGAGAGGCACAACACAGCACAGTCAGCCGAAGCGATAGCCGTTCAACAGTTATGGAACAGAAGGCTGAATGCAGGCAACTTGTCGTTTTACCAGCGCGCAAGGATTTCGTTTGGCCGTCGGGAAGTCTTGAGTTTTGGCACCCATGAGTTCGGGATCGAACCTGAGTTACTCCAAGATATCTGCCAGAGACACCAAGACGACATCGCATGGGCCGAAGAACAGCTGGCACAGTCCTTCGTTCAGTATAAACCAAAGCCGGATGCAGTGCTTTTCAAGTCCGAAGAGCATTTCTCGGATTTCGCAAAGAATGCTGAACGGTCTTTTTGGAGCCATGTTGCAGCAAACTGGAGTTGGCGAAGGCAGTCTTTGCCCGCAATTGAGGCTTTCGGAAGAACGCTTTCCAGGGAGGAATAGCAGTTCAATACATCATCGATAGGTCAGGTTTGGCCTCGAAGCCACCGCGCACTCGCAATCCCCGTATCAGCGCTCCTCCCGATCACCCCCTCAGAACGGCAGCGGAATGATGATTGGCACGATCACGATCTTCGGATAGGGCACCTCCTGCCCCAATACACAGGCCGCCCGCCCCGATTTCTGCCCGCAGGTCACCACCGCCGCCCGGATCAGCTCCAGCTTGAACCGGTCCGCCACGTCGGCATAGCCATGCACCTCCAGCGCCTCGCGCGCCTTGGCCAGCGCCTCCTGTGCCGGTTGCCGCTTCACCGGGATCACCGTGATCGTGCCGGGCTTGGAATCGAAGAACAGCACCGCACCCCCGTTCCGCGGGCCGTAGCTGGTGCCCCGGATCCCCCGCAGGAACATCCGCCCGAACAGCGGCTGGGTCCGGTAGAACAGCGTCATCAGCGACGCGCTGCCGATGAACTCGTCATGGTCCAGGTACCGCGTGCCCGTCGACGGGGCGCCAAGCGCATACATCTCGTTCTGCCCGCACATGGCGAAATGCGCCGACGCGGTCAGCGGCACCTCCCCGTTGCGGGCCTTGCAAAAGACCCCGTGCTGCAGAATCGGATCGCGCGTGCCAGTATAGAGCATCATCACGTAATGCCGGTTCGGATCGAGGTCGAGCCGCCGCTGCGCCTCCGCCTCTCCGGGCAGGGCCAGCGCACCCGCCGCAATGGCCCATAGCATCAAAACTCTCAGGAAAATCATGCCGTTGCCCCAATGGTTGTTTGTCTATACCTTCTGATTGTTACGGTTGTGATCCCCTTCGCGCAAGTCGCGAATCCGGCGTCCTCGCCTCTCAACCCACTCAATCAACGCAAGAATCTCCGCACCGGGCCATACTTTTGCCGAAGAGGTAACCTACCCTCTTCCGCATGTTGTTCCTGTTCCGACCAAGCCCGGGTTCCGTATTGGGGCGCATCATTTACTCGGTCCGATCGGCCATACTGGTCGGGCTGGCCCTGATGACGGTCCCCCATGTCTCCGCGTGGTACGCACCACGGCAGGACACGCCCCCGGCATTTCAGGAAACAGACGACACCCGGACCCGCCCGGAAGGGCTGCGCGGCGGCAACGCCATGACAGGTATCCGCCCCGTCTCGCGCGAGGAAGGACTGGCGCTGGCCGGGAAACGCATCGCCGGCACCGTCACCAGGGTGCGCGACGGCGACACGGTGGAAATCTCCGGCGTGCCCGTCCGCATCGCCAATCTCGACTGCGCCGAGAAGGGCACCCCCGACGGCGAACGCGCCACCCGCGTGATGCTCCGCCTAGCCAGTGCCGGGCCGCTGGCCTGCAATCTCACCGGCAAACGCTCCCATGACCGCGAGGTCGGCACCTGCCACCTCGCCGACGGGCGCGACATCGGCAATCTCCTGATTTCCGAAGGCGTGTGCAGCCGCTGGCAATGACCCCGGCTACCCCCGCGGCAGCCCCAGCCTGATCGGCCCACCCGCCTCGGGATCGCTCACGACACGCCCCTTCCGGTACACCGCGATCCGCCCCTCCCGGGCCAGCGCCACGGCCACCTCCCGCACCTCCGGCATCAGCGCCCGCCAAGCCGCCTCACCGGCCTCGAGCGCCCGCGCCACCTCCGACGGGCACACCGTCTTGCCCGGCCCGCGCGCCTCGCACAGCCGCACGACCTCCTCGGCAATCCGCTCCCTCGTCACGCTCATGGCCCAAAGATAGCGCGCCAACGCAAAAAGCCCGCTCGACCGAGCGGGCTTTCACAAGATCCGAACCGGCCCGACCTCAGCCGTAAACCGATTCCTTCCCGAAATGCTTGGTCAGCATGTAATACACCACCGCCCGGTACTTGTTCCGCTCCGACACGCCATAGGTCTCGATCACCTGCCGGATCGCATCCATCAATTGCGGCCCGTCCGAAAGCCCCAGCTTCTTGACCAGGAAATTGTCCTTCACCGTTTCCAGCTCATGCTCCTGCCCCGCGGCCACGGTGGAGGCGTCGGCATCGTAAATCGCCGGCCCGCACCCAATGGTCACCTTGGTCAACAGGTCCATGTCCGGCTGCATCCCGCACTTGCTGCGCAGGTCCTCGGCATAGGTTGCGATCAGTTCGTCACGACGTCCCATAATATGTCTCCCGAATTCACCGGCGCCCGCGCCGGCCTTCAAAGGTTTTTTTGGCAGCCCTCAATGGCTGCCACAACGATAGCGAGTGTTCGCATACGTACAAAGAAAAATCCTCGGGCCGCGTGGCTCACTTCGGCGGCCGCCGGCCCTGCGCCACCGGGTCTCCCGGCCCGCCACCCGAGATTTTCGGCCCGGCCAAGGCCTCCGGATGGGGAAAGATCACCCCCTCGAACCGCCCGTGATCCGTCTCGCGATCATAGATCCGGTCCTGCTCCGACCAACGCGCGACGATCGCGTCCGCGTCGTGGCATTCCGCGTCGACAAGCTCGTTGGCGGCGCCCACCCCGTGCGCCCCGTGCTGCGCCTCGTGCTTGCCCAGCGCCACCACCATCTTCTCCCAGCTCAGCCTGAGCGGCTCGTCCAGAAGCGCCGGGTTGACGTGCCGCGGCATAGTGTACTCGATCCTCAGCCGCACCTCGCACGCCTCGCTCCAGCGCACGTACCACCGCGCGTAGGCCCAGTACCCGTCCGGCCCGCGCTCCTCCATCTGGCGCAGGATCTCCGGCGCGGTCGTGGCATCGACCGGGTAGGTCTCCCAGTCTTCCTTGATGGTGGGGTTGGCAAACGCCGGCAGGCTGCCGACCAGGATAGCCACCAGAATGGCCGTTATTGCCCGAAACAGGGACTGGATTCGCATCGGCCCTCCTGCCGGAACGGCATCTCCCGCCCCGATCAGACGCCGGCGCGCCCTGCCCGTCAAGCACCGGATACCCACACACACCAAAAGGCGCCGAGGCCTCGCCCCGGCGCCTTTCGTTCGGTCGGACCATGTCGTTACGACTGGTCGGCGTCCGTCTCTTCTTCGACTTCTTCCGTTGCGGCTGCGTCTTCTTCTGCCGCGTCGGCATCTTCGCCGGCAGCAGCGTCCTGCTCTTCATCAGCCGCAGGATCTTCGGCGCTCGCGCCTTCTTCCTCGGTGGCTTCATCGGCAGCACCGGTATCGGCGGCAGCGTCTTCTTCCGTCGCATCAGCAGCGCCGGTATCGGCCGAAGAATCTTCCGTCGCGTCTTCCGACTCCGTGGCGGCGGCGCCTTCTTCCGTTGCATCATCCGATGCCTCGGTATCGGCGGCGGCACCTTCGGTCTCGGTGTCGGTTTCCGTGTCGGTCGAAGCGGCCGAATCCGAACTCATGTCCGAGGAATCCTCGGCCGAGGTTTCGTCTTCGGTCGGCAGGATGCTCGCCATCTGCGTGTCATCCGGCAGGCTTTCGGCGTTCGATTCATCGAACTCGGGGCGCTGCTTCAGCGTCTCCTTGTCGGTGTCCAGCATGAACGTCGCCTCTTCGGGCGAGTACTCGAACTCTTCCATCTGGATGGCGACGGTGTATTCGCCAAGACCAAGGAAGCCGCCAATGCCGATCACCCCGGCAATACCTTCCGGCTGCTCGATCACATAGTCGATCTCGCCGATCGTGTTGCCTTCGGGGTCGACGACGGAACGGCCGATCACCTGGCCGACAGTCATTTCTTCAAGCGACTGCGGCGCCTGGGCGGCTGCATTGCTCTCGGCATAGCCCGTGCCGGTGTCGGTCATGCCAGTGCCGGTATCGGCCATGCCGGTGGATTCAGTGCCGGTGCCCATGTCGGTGCCGGTGTCGGTGGTCGTGTCCTGCGCCGATGCAGCGCCCGTCAGAAGCGCGGCCACAGCGGCCGTTGTCAGAAACTTACTCAGGGTCATGATGTGCCTCCTTTTCTCACACAACGTGCAAATCGAGATAGGAGGGGTTTGGGCGTCGCCTATACGTGCCGGCCCATCCAGCATTTTTCCGGCGATTGTGCGCCATTTGACCAACTTCCGACAGGCAGGTTCCCGCCTGAAACAGATTTTTTGAGCCCGATCGGTAAGTCCTGTTGATGCAACGCCGCAACCCGTCCGAAACCGGCCCCGTCCGCGCGGTCCGCAACGGGTTTCGCCGCACAGCCGACAACCCTATGAAACCTCGCCGCTTTCCCGCGCGGCCGCGGGCGGCCCGAAACCGGCCTGTCAATGCCCGGACCCTGCGATCGGTCACGGCGCACCGGGGCCGAAATGTCAAGAACGCCTCCCCCGCTCCCGCGGTCGTGCCGGGTCGACTGAAACGCGAAACGCGCCGCCGTTTCCGGCAGCGCGCTCTTTTCCGTTCCGCACCCGCGGCTCAGTAGCGGTAGTGCTCCGGCTTGTACGGCCCTTCCGGCTTCACGCCGATGTAATCCGCCTGATCTTCCCGCAGCTCGGTCAGCTTAACGCCGATCCGCTCGAGATGCAGGCGGGCGACCTTCTCGTCGAGATGCTTGGGCAGGATGTAGACGTTGTTGTCATACTGATCGCCCTTGGTCCAAAGCTCAATCTGCGCCAGTACCTGGTTGGTGAACGACGCGCTCATCACGAAAGACGGGTGCCCGGTGGCGTTGCCGAGGTTCAGCAGGCGCCCCTCGGAAAGCAGGATGATCCGAGCACCGCTCGGCATCTCGATCATGTCCACCTGGTCCTTGATGTTGGTCCATTTGTGGTTCTTCAGGTTCGCCACCTGGATCTCGTTGTCGAAGTGGCCGATATTGCCGACGATCGCCATGTCCTTCATGTCGCGCATGTGCTCGATCCGGATGACGTCCTTGTTGCCGGTCGTGGTGATGAAAATATCGGCCGATTTCACCACGTCTTCCAGCGTCACCACCTCGAACCCGTCCATCGCCGCCTGCAGGGCGCAGATCGGGTCGACCTCCGTGACCTTCACGCGAGCGCCCGCACCGCGCAGAGAGGCGGCCGATCCTTTGCCCACGTCACCGTAGCCACAGACCACGGCCACCTTGCCGGCCATCATCGTGTCGGTCGCGCGGCGGATGCCGTCGACGAGGCTCTCTTTACAGCCATACTTGTTGTCGAATTTCGACTTGGTCACCGAGTCATTCACGTTGATCGCCGGGAACGGCAGGTGCCCCTTCTCCATCATCTTGTACAGCCGGTGAACACCCGTGGTGGTCTCCTCGGACACCCCCTTGATCATGTGCCGCTGCTTGACGAACCAGCCCGGGCTTTCCTTCATCCGCTTCTTGATCTGCGCGAAGAGGTATTGCTCCTCCTCGCTCTGCGGATTCTCGATCAGGTCGGTCTCGCCCTCTTCGACGCGGGCGCCGATGAGAACGTAGAGCGTCGCATCCCCGCCATCGTCGAGGATCATGTTCGCGCCACCTTCCTCGAACTGGAAGATCCGGTCGGCGTAGTCCCAGTACTCCTCCAGCGTCTCGCCCTTCACGGCGAAGACCGGCGTGCCACCCTCGGCGATCACCGCCGCCGCGTGGTCCTGCGTGGAAAAGATGTTGCAGCTCGCCCAGCGCACCTGCGCCCCAAGCGACACCAGCGTCTCGATCAGGCAGGCGGTCTGGATCGTCATGTGCAGCGACCCGGCAATGCGCGCGCCTTTCAGCGGCTTCGCCTCGCCATATTCCTCCCGCAGGGCCATCAGCCCCGGCATCTCCGTCTCGGCGATGTCCAGTTCCTTGCGCCCGTAGGCGGCAAGATTGATATCCTTGACCAGGTAATCCTTTGCCATGTGGCGGCTCCTTAAAAATCCGACAGTCGCACGCCAGATAGCACCCGGTTCCCACGCGGGCAATGCGGGAATCCCCCGGCGTCCGGACCGACTGTGCAAGACTTTACAAATTCACCGTCCCGCCGCTATGACTGCCCGCATTTCACCCACCTGACCGGAGACCCAAGTGGCCACACCCCGCGCCTGGCAAAAGATGCTCTCGGGCCGCCGGCTCGACCTGCTCGACCCGACCCCGGTCGATATCGAGATCGAGGATATCGCCCACGGGCTCAGCTTCGTCGCCCGCTGGAACGGCCAGACCCTGGGCGATTTCGCCTATTCCGTGGCCGAGCATTCCCTGCTCGTCGAACGGCTCTACGCCCGGCTCGCCCCCTCCGCCCCGGCGAAATGGCGCCTTGCCGCGCTGTTGCACGATGCGCCCGAATACGTCATCGGCGACATGATCTCGCCGGTGAAGGCCGCCGTCGGGCCCGGCTATGACGAGCTCGACAAGCGCCTTGCCGCCGCCGTCCACCTGCGTTTCGGCCTGCCCGCCGCGATTCCCGTCACCGTCAAGAAACAGATCAAGAAGGCCGACAAGATCAGCGCCTGGATGGAAGCCACGCAGATCGCCGGCTTCTCGGAACCCGAGGCCAACCGCTTCTTCGGCAAGCCCGACCCCGCCATGACCGACGGCCTCCATATCCACCTCCGGCCGCCCACCGAAACCCGCGCCGCCTACACCGCCCGCCACGCGGAACTGCTGAGGGAGATGGGATGATCCATATCCGCCCCGCCGGCCCGATCGACGCCGCGCCCATGGCCGACCTCCTGAACGCCATCATCGCCGCCGGCGGCACCACGGCAATGACCGACCCGGTGACCTCCGCCATGCTCAAGGACTGGATGCAGGCCGCGCCCGGCGCCGCCGCCTGGCACCTCGCCGAGGATGATACCGGCACCGTCCTCGGCTTCCAGTGGATCCAGCCCAGGGACGGCCTGCCGCCGGAGGCCTGCGATATCGCCACCTTCGTTCAGATCGGCCGCGCCAAGCTCGGCATCGGCTCCGCCCTCTTCGAGCATACGCGCGACGCGGCAAGATCCCTCGGCTACAGCTGGATCAACGCGACGATCCGCGCCGACAACACCGGCGGCCTCGCCTATTACCAAAGCCGCGGGTTCGAGACCTATGATATCCGCAAGAACGTGCCCCTGCCCGGCGGCGCAACCGTCGACCGCGTCTCCAAGCGCTTCGACCTCTAGGCCCTAGCGCGGCGACCGCTTCGCCAGAATCCGCTGCAAGGTCCGCCGGTGCATGTTCAGCCGCCGCGCCGTCTCGCTCACGTTCCGGTCGCACAGCTCGTAGACCCGCTGGATATGCTCCCACCTGACCCGGTCGGCGCTCATCGGGTTCTCGGGCGGTGGCGGCAATTCATCCTCCGTCGCCAGAAGCGCGTTGGTGATATCCGTCGCATCCGCCGGCTTAGACAGGTAATCCGTCGCCCCGATCTTCACCGCCGCCACGGCGGTGGCAATCGCGCCGTACCCGGTCAGCACCACGATCCGCGCATCGGGCCGCTTCTCGCGGATGGTCTCCACCACGTCGAGCCCGTTGCCATCCTCCAGCCGCAGGTCGCACACCGCGTAGGCCGGCGGCCGCGCCGTGGCGATGGCCTGTCCCGCGGCCACCGAACCGGCGGTCTCCACCTCGAAGCCGCGCTTCTCCATCGCCTTGGCCAGCCGTTTCAGGAACGGCTCGTCGTCATCGACGAGCAACAGGGATTTGTCCTCGCCTATGTCACGCTGATCTTCGGCCATTCGGTCCCTCCCGTGAACGCGCCCGGCGTGGCGACCATCTCTATCGCCCGCCAATCGCTGCGTCAAACCATCGCACCGGGCTCAGCCGGCGTCCAGAAAGCATTGCACCCGGTCCGCCATCTCCTCGGCCGAGGCATCCCGGCGGAAGAAATCGACGAACCCGGTCTCCGGCAGGACAAGATAGGTCATCGTCGAGTGATCGACGAGGTAATATTCGTCATCCTCGTCGTCATGGGCGCTGTAATAGGTCCGGTAGGCCTGGCTCGCCGCCTTGACCTGTTCCGGCGATCCGGTCAGGCCCAGCATCCGCGGATGCAGGTTCGCGGTAAAGTCGTCGACCACCTCGGGCGTGTCCCGCTTGGGGTCGACCGAGATGAAGACCGGCTTCACCATCTCGCCTCTTTCCTCAAGGATATCAACGGCCTGCGCATTGCGCGCCACGTCGATCGGGCAGACATCCGGGCAGAAGGTATAGCCGAAATAGATCAGCGCGGGCTGGTCGATCACCTCTTTCTCGGTCACCGTCTCGCCGGTCTCGCTCACCAGCTCGAACGGCCCGCCGATGGCCCCCGCACCGCCCGCGACATTGCCGCCCCGGCATTGCGCGAACTGGTCGCCCCCATCGCCCCGCTTCGTGATCCAGTAGATGGCACCGAGCAGAACAGCCAGCACGACGGCAGAGCCGATGGCGATGATCCGTGTCATGGGAGACCCTTTCATTTCCGGGGTTCTTTTCGCGTTGCCGCACATCTAACATCGCGGGTGGAAACTGCAACGTCCTCCGGGTCTCCCATGGCGGAACATCGAACGGCCCCGGCCGACACGAGCGACAGCGACAACTGGATCCGGCTGCGCACGCTGGTTCTGCTCCGCTGGTGGGCGATCATCGGCCAGATCTCGGCCCTGATCGTCGCCCAGCGGCTCTACAATCTCGAACTCGAGGTCGGGCTGTGCTACCTCGCCATCGGCGCCTCGGTCATCTCCAACCTCGTCGCCGGCTTCGTCTTCCCCGAGAACAAGCGCCTGACCGAGTCCCAGACCTTTCTGGTCGTGCTGTTCGACATGCTGCAGCTGGCGCTGATGCTCTATCTCACCGGCGGGCTGCACAACCCGTTCTCGATCCTGATCGTCGGGCCGGTCACCGTGTCGGCCTCGGCGCTGTCGTCACGCTCGACGCTCCTCCTGGGGGTGATGTCGATCCTCATCGTCACCCTGCTCATCCCCTTCCACCTGCCCCTGCGCACGGCCGAGGGGTTCCTGCTGCGCGTGCCGCAGATCTTCCTGTTCGGCAACTGGTTCGCCATCGTCATCGCGGTGATCTTCCTCGGGGTCTATTCCCGCTGGATCGTCTCGGAAATGCGCGCCATGGCCGAGGCGCTGCAAGCCACCCAGATGGCGCTGGCACGCGAACAGAAGCTGACCGACTTGGGCGGCGTGGTCGCGGCGGCGGCGCACGAACTCGGCACGCCCCTTGCCACCATCAAGCTCGCCAGCTCCGAACTGGCAGAGGAGCTCGACGACAATCCCGACCTGCGCGCCGACGCGCTGCTGATCCGCGAACAGGCCGACCGCTGCCGCGACATCCTCCGCTCGATGGGCCGCGCCGGCAAGGATGACCTGCACCTGCGCAGGGCGCCGCTCTCGGCCGTTGTGGAAGAGGCCGCCGACCCGCATATCGACCGTGGCAAGTTCATCCACTTCGAACATGCCCCCGCCGAGGGAAGCAGCGCCTTCCAGCCCGAGATCTTCCGCCGTCCCGAGGTGATCCACGGCCTGCGAAACCTCGTGCAGAACGCGGTCGATTTCGCCCGCGAGAATGTCTGGGTCGAAACCCTCTGGTCCGATGATGAGGTCACCGTGCGGATCATGGATGACGGGCGCGGCTACCCCTCGCACCTGCTGGGCCGGATCGGCGACCCGCTGATGCGCCGGCGCGGCGGCGGGCGCGACCCGCGCCGCCCGGAATACGAAGGCATGGGGCTGGGCCTCTTCATCGCCAAGACCCTGCTGGAACGCTCCGGCGCCGATCTCAGCTTCGCCAACGGCAGCGACAGCTTCCGCCACCGGCTCGACCGGGCCCAGCGCACCGGCGCCTTCGTCGAGGTCCGCTGGCCCCGCGCCGCCATCGCCTCCGACACGCTGCCCGGCCTGCCGCTCGGAGAGAACCAACCGATCCGGGCATGACGCCACGGTACTCGGCCAAAGGTTGAATCTGTTAACCTCCCGTTAACCGACTTGCGCAACCCTGATCCGGGGAAGACAGGAGATCGGGGATGCAGGGCATCGTGCAGGGGATGCCGGTCGCCGTCATGCTTTCGGGGCTGACGGCCGGATTGGTGATGTGGGCGGTGGCCCGGTGGCCCATGTGGCGCCGGCGCAGGTCCGGCACGAAACGCAGGTCAGGCCGCGGCGCGACGAACTTCTTCCTGTTCCGCGACGGCGTCCTGATCGACCACGATACCGGCCCGTCCGGCCGCCCCGACGATCCGCTCACCGGCGTCACCGAATGGCCCGACCTGCGCCGCTGGCTCGACCCGCGCTTTCCCGGCCTGCCCACCGAACTGCCGCCGATCTCGGCCGGCCGGATCACCACCTACCCGTCTCAGGACCGCAACGATCCCGCCGTCGTCACCATCGCCGCCATCCGCCAGGGCCACCGCATCACGCTCATCGACCCGGCCCTGCCATCGCCCGCCGACTGGCACGACGCCCTCACCCGCCTCGCCGCCAAGCGCCTCCTCCGCAAGGCCGCCGAAACGGCACCCATCGCCATCTGCACCCTCGATCGCGACGGCAACATCGCCTGGCGCAACGCGGTGTTCCAGGAATTCTCCGACGCCGACGAAGCCCGCCTGCTCCACGCCGCCAGCCACCCGGACGAAGCAGGCGCCGACACCGTTACCCTGACCGATCCCGGAACCGGCCAGTCCCGGCACATCAACCTGACGCTCACCGGCGCCGGCAACCAGCGCATCCTCTACGCCGCCGACGTGACCGACCTCGTCAACACCGATGCCATGCGCAGCAGCTTCATCCAGACCCTCACCAAGACCTTCGCCGACCTCGCCACCGGCCTCGCCGTCTTCGACCGGGGCCAGCGCCTCGCCCTCTTCAACCCGGCGCTGGTCGATCTCACCGGCCTGCCCATCGAATTCCTCAGCGCCCGGCCCGGCCTGCTCGACTTCTTCGACCGCCTGCGCGACCGCCAGGTCCTGCCGGAGCCCAAGAACTACGCCTCCTGGCGCGCCCAGATCAACGAGATGATCGAAACCGCCGCGGGCGGCCACTATGCCGAGGCCTGGTCGCTCACCTGCGGCCTCACCTACCGGGTCACCGGACGCCCCCACCCCGACGGCGCCATCGCCTTCCTGTTCGAGGACATCACCGACGAGATTTCCCTCACCCGCCGCACCCGAAGCCAGCTCGAGATCCGCCAGGCCGTGCTCGACCGGCTCGACGACGCCATCGCCGTCCTGGGTTCCGACGGCACGCTCATCCTCTGCAACCAGCCCTTCCGCGACCGCTTCGCCGTGGTCGACGACACCTTCAAGGAGATCACGCTGGAAGAGCTCGTGCAGAAGGGCCGCAAACTCTACCCGAACGACGCCCTCTGGGCCGAGCTCCTCGCCGGCTCGGGCCACACCTCGCTCTCGGGCCACGCGGGCGACGCGGCCACCGGCCAGGTCGAACTCGAACTCGCCCCGCTCACCGGCGGCTTCGCCATGCTCTCCGTCTCGCCCATGCGCATACCGGAGCTGCCCCCGGCCTGATCGCTGTTGCAGGCAGCGGCGGCGCGTGTAATTTCCCCCCATGTCCGCCGCGCCTCTTACCCTCACCTGCAACAGCCCCGATGCGACCAGCCGCGTCGCCCGTACGCTCGCGCAGCACCTGGCCCCCGGCGACACCATCCTGCTCGCCGGCGATGTCGGCGCCGGCAAGACCCATTTCACCCGCGCCACCATCCTCTCCCTGCTCGACGCGCCCGAGGATGTGCCCTCGCCCACCTACACCCTCGTCCAGACCTACCACGCCACGCCCGGCGAGCTCTGGCACGCCGACCTCTACCGCCTCACCGACACCTCCGAGATCGAGGAGCTGGGGCTCTCCGCGGCCTTCACCGACGCGATCTGCCTCATCGAATGGCCCGACCGGCTCGGCCCGCTCACCCCGCCCGACGCGCTGACCATCACCTTCACCGCCCCCGGGGCCGAGGATGTCCGAACCCTCACCTTCACCTGGACCGATGCCAAGTGGCCTGCCAAACTCGAAAGCCTCGCCAATGTCTGACCGCTCCGACCTGATCGACGCCTTCATCGACCGGGCCGGCTGGTCCGCCGCGCAATGCGCCCTCCTCGCCGGCGACGCCTCCAACCGCCGCTACTTCCGGCTCACCTCCGACACCGGCACCGCCGTCCTGATGGACGCACCCCCCGAAAAGGGCGAAGACATCCGCCCCTTCGTCCGGATCGCGCAGTATCTCACCGGCCTCGGCCTCTCCGCACCCGAGATTCTGGAACAGGACGAAACCAGCGGCTTCCTCCTCCTCGAAGACCTCGGCGACGCCCTCTATGCCCGCGTCCTCGAAACCTCGCCCGAGCTCGAAAACAGTCTCTACTCCACCGCAACCGACCTCCTGGCCGAGCTGCACGAGAACGACCCGCCCGCCGGTCTCGACCCCTACGATCCGCCCCTGATGACCGATCTCGCGGCCCTCGCCTTTGACTGGTACGCCTTCGCCGCCACCGGCGAAAAGGCCCCAGAGGCCCGCCAGCACTTCCGCGAGGCCTTCCACCAGCTCCTTTGTGATCACACCGCCCAATCGGTCCTCATCCAACGCGACTACCATGCCGAGAACCTCCTCTGGCTCCCCTACCGCTCCGGCACCGCCCGCGTCGGCCTGCTCGACTTCCAGGATGCCATGATCGGCCACCGCGCCTACGATCTTGTCTCCCTCCTGCAGGACGCCCGCCGCGACGTGGCCGAGGCCACCGAAGCCGCCATGCTCGCCCGCTACATCGAGGCCACGAGGCAGGACGATGACAGCTTCCGCACCGCCTACAACCTCCTCGGCGCCCAGCGGAACCTGCGCATCCTCGGCGTCTTCGCCCGCCTCTGCGTCCGCGACGGCAAGGCATGGTATGTCGACATGATCCCCCGCGTCTGGACCCTCCTCCAGCGCGACCTCGCCCACCCGGCCCTCGCCCCCGTCCGCCCGATGCTCGACACGCTCCCCGCCCCAAGCCCCGACATCCTCCAAAGGCTGAAAGACAAATGCGCGACGATCCCCTCCCTGTGATGATCTTCGCGGCGGGCTTCGGCACCCGCATGGGCGCCCTGACCGCGGACCGGCCCAAGCCGATGATCCCCGTCGCCGGCAAGCCGCTGATCGATCACGCGCTGGGCCTCGTCCATGACGCGGGCGTCACCCGTATCGTCATGAACCTGCATTACAGGCCCGATCAACTGCGGTCATACCTCTCCGATACCGACATCCTGTTTTCCGAGGAACAGCCCGACATCCTCGAGACCGGCGGCGGCCTCCGCCACGCCCTGCCGCTTCTCGGCCCCGGTCCCGTCTACACCATGAATTCCGACGCCGTCTGGTCCGGCCCCAACCCGCTCGCCCATCTCGCCAGGGCCTGGGATCCCGACAGGATGGACGGCCTCCTTCTCTGCATCCCCCGCGAGAACGCGGTCGGCCACACCGGCAAGGGCGATTTCGAGTTTACCGGCACCGGCCCGGCCCGCCGCGGCCCCGGCGCCATCTATTCCGGCCTCCAGATCGTCAAGACAGACGACCTCGCCACCATCCCCGAGGCCCATTTCTCCCTCAACCGCCTCTGGGACGTGATGCTGGAATCCAACCGTCTCTTCGCCACCACCTACCCCGGAAAATGGTGCGACGTGGGCCGCCCCGAGGGTATCGAACTGGCCGAGGACATGCTTCAATACGGCCATGTTTGAGCCGTCCACCACCCCCCGCGTCTTCGCCGTCCCGCTCGGGGTGGATTTCCCGGCGGCCCTCGTCCGCGGCCTCTCCACCCGCACCGCCGGCCACCCGCCCGAGGCGCTCGCCCACGCCCGCCTCCTCGTCAACACCCGCCGCATGGCCCGCCGCATCCGTTCGATCTACGACGAAGGCCCCGCCAGCCTGCTCCCCCGCATCGGCCTTGTCACCGACCTCGGCGAACACGCCCTGATGGCCGATATCCCCGACCCGGTCTCGCCTCTCCGCCGTCGGCTCGAACTCCTGCAACTGGTCTCCAGGCTCCTCGACGCCCAGCCCGACCTCGCCCCCCGCAGCGCCCTCTACGACCTCGCCGACAGCCTCGCCGGCCTGATGGACGAGATGCACGGCGAAGGCGTCTCCCCTGACACGATCGCCGCGCTCGACGTCACCGACCAATCCGGCCACTGGGCCCGCATCCAGGCCTTTTTGGGCATTGTCAGACACTATTTCGAAGATGCCACCACCCTGCCGGATGTCGAAACCCGCCAGCGCCTCGTCGTCGAAACCCTCGCCGATCTCTGGGCCGAAAACCCGCCCCAGCACCCGATCATCGTCGCCGGCTCCACCGGCTCGCGCGGCGCCACGCAGCTCCTGATGCAAACCGTCGCCCGCCTGCCCCAGGGCGCGGTCATCCTCCCCGGCTTCGACCGCGACAAGCCCCCGGACGTGTGGGATCGCCTCAACGACCCGAAAACCTCCGAAGACCACCCGCAATACCGCTTCGCCGCCTTCCTCCAGGCGCTCGACCTCTCCCCCTCAGACATCCCCGACTGGTCCGACGACACCCCCGCCAGCCCGGCGCGCAACCGCCTCGTCTCCCTCGCCCTCCGCCCGGCGCCCATTACCGACCAATGGCGCCGCGACGGGCCGAACCTGGCGGGAATAGAGCCTGCTATGGCCCCCGTCACCCTCCTCGAAGCGCCCTCCCCCCGCGCCGAGGCCCTCGCCATCGCCCTCCGCCTCCGCGACGCCGCCGAAACCGGGCAAAGCGCCGCGCTCATCACCCCCGACCGCACGCTCAGCCGCCAGGTCACCGCCTCGCTCGACCGCTGGGGCATCCTCCCCGACGACAGCGCCGGCATGCCCCTCCACCTCGCCCCGGTCGGCCGCTTCCTCCGCCACGTGGCCGAACTCTTCCACCTCCCCCTCTCCGCCGAGGCGCTGCTCACCCTCCTCAAGCACCCGCTCACCCACACCGGCACCGATCGCGGCCCCCACCTCCGCCTCACCCGCGAGCTCGAGCTCCACATCCGCCGCCACGGCCCGCCCTACCCGACCGCACAAGACCTCCACGCCTGGGCCGCCGCCTCCAAGGATCCCCACGCCGAACCCTGGGCCGCCTGGCTCATCGCCTGCTTCACCGACAAGGAACTCCCGGGCAAGGTCGCGCTGGACGACCGCACCACCCGCCACATCGCCCTCGCCGAACAGATCGCCCGCGGCGCAGGCGGCGAAACCACCGGCAAGCTCTGGGCCGACGACGATGGCGCGCAAGCCCTGAAAACAGTCTCTGATTTCGCCGAAAACGCCCCCCACGGCGGCGCCGTCAACGCCCGCGACTACGCCACCCTGTTCCACGCCATCCTCTCCCGCGGCGACGTCCGCAAGAGCCTCAAGGCCCACCCCCTCATCAGGATCTGGGGCACGCTCGAGGCCCGCGTTCAGGGCGCAGACCTCCTCATCCTCGCCGGCCTCAACGAAGGCAGCTGGCCCGAAGCGCCCAGCCCCGACCCCTGGCTGAACCGCGACATGCGCGCCGCCGCCGGCCTCCTCCTCCCCGAACGCCGCATCGGCCTCGCCGCGCACGACTTCCAGCAGGCCCTCCTCGCCCCCGAAGTCTGGATCACCCGCTCGATCCGCTCCGACGACACCGAAACCGTGCCCTCCCGCTGGCTCAACCGCCTGCAGAACCTCCTCTCCGGCCTCCCCGAGCAGGGCGGCAGGGCGGCGCTCGAGCAGATGCGCCAACGCGGCCGGCACTGGCTCAACCTCGCGAAGGCCTTCGAAGACCCCGGCACCACCCCCGCCGAAACCCGCCCCTCGCCCAGGCCCCCCACCGCCGCGCGCCCAAAACAGCTCTCTGTTACGCAGATTCAGAGACTGATCCGCGACCCCTACGCCATCTACGCCCGCCACGTCCTCCGCCTCAAACCGCTCGACCCGCTGATGCGCGTGCCCGACGCCCTCCTCCGCGGCACCGTCATCCACGAGGCGCTCGAACGCTTCATCCTCGCCACCCGCGACACCCCCGAGGAAATCACCCGCGAGCGTCTCATCGCCGAAACCGCCACCGTGCTGGCCGAGGCCGTCCCCTGGGCCGACACCCGCGCCATGTGGCAGGCCAAGCTCGAACGCGCCGCCGATACCTTCATCGAGGGCGAACACGCCCGCCGCCAACTCGCCCAGCCCGCCGCGCTCGAGGCCAAAGGCGCCGCCGATATCCCCGAGCTCGACTTCCGCCTCACCGCCAAGGCCGACCGGATCGACATCGACCCCGCCGGCAACCTGCACCTCTACGACTACAAGACCGGCAAGGCCCCCTCGAAAGACCAACAGAAGCATTTCGACAAACAGCTCCTCCTCTCCGCCGCCATCGCCACCCAATCCGGCTTCGCTCCCATCGCCCCGGCCAAAGTCGCCCGCGCCACCTTCATCAGCCTTGGCAGCGGGAAGCCCGAGGAACCGGCGCCACTAGACACTGAACCGCCTGAAAAGGTCTGGAACGAGTTCCGCGAGCTGATCGCCCGCTACATGTCCCCCGACCTCGGCTACACCTCCCGCCGCGCCCCGGAACGTACCGCCGACACAGGAGACTACGACCAGCTCGCCCGCTTCGGCGAATGGGACATCACCGACGACCCCGACCCGCGGGAGGTGGGCCAATGACCCGCCATAACGAAGCCACCCTGCGCCAGATCCGGGCCGCCATGCCCGACCGCTCCACCTGGCTCTCGGCCAATGCCGGCTCCGGCAAGACCAAGGTACTGACCGACCGCGTCGCCCGCCTCCTCCTCGAACAGGTCGACCCCCAGCACATCCTGTGCCTCACCTACACCAAGGCCGCCGCCTCCGAGATGCAGAACCGGCTCTTCGACAAGCTCGGCAAATGGGCCATGCTGCCCGATTCCGACCTGACCGAAGAGCTTCAGACCCTCGGCCATGATTTTGTGATCACAGAGGACAGGCTCAACTGGTCCCGCCAGCTTTTCGCCCGCGCCATCGAGACGCCGGGCGGGCTCAAGATCCAGACGATCCACTCCTTCTGCTCCGCCCTCCTCCGCCGCTTCCCGCTCGAGGCCGGCGTGACCCCCCAGTTCACCGAGATGGAAGATCGCGCCGCCACCCTTCTGCGCGCGGAGATCGTCGAGGCCCTCGCCTCCGGCCCCCATGCCGACACGCTCTACACCCTCGCCCGCCACCACACCGGCGAAACGCTCGACGAGCTGACGCAGGAAATCGTCAACAACAGGGCCGCTTTCGAGACCCCCGCCTCCGACGAATGGCTCGAGAACCTCTTCGACCTCCCCCCCGGCACCACCCGCGACAGCATCGCCGCCAGCGTCTTCTTTGGCGGCGAAATGGACCTGCTGGAGTCGCTCTGCGCGGCGCTGGCGGCCAGCGGATCGAACGACCAGAAAGCGGGCCTCAAACTCGCCACTGTCACAGCGCCCGGCTTAGACGCCCTCGCCGTGCTGGAGGACGTCTTTCTTCTTAAGTCTGGCGAGAACGCGTTCTGCGCCAAGACACCGGAGCATTCTAAACAGCCGTTTCCGACCCAGGGCTTCCGCACAGCAAATGCGTCTCTAATCACGGCTTTGGACCCATTCATGGCCCGCGTCGAAACCGCCCGCACCCGGCGTATCGCGCTTCAGGCCAAGGACCGTACCGCCGCCCTCCACGCCTTCGCCCGCGTCTTCCTCCCGGCCTATGAACAGGCCAAGCTCCTCCGCGGCTGGCTCGATTTCGACGACCTGATCCTCAAGGCCCGCGACCTGCTGACCGATCGCAAGGTCGCCGACTGGGTGCTCTTCAAGCTCGACGGCGGGCTCGACCATATCCTCGTCGACGAGGCCCAGGATACCTCGCCCGTCCAATGGCAGGTCATCGAACGCCTCGCCCAGGAATTCACCAGCGGCCAGGGCACCCGCCCCGACACGCCCCGCACCATCTTTGTCGTCGGCGACAAGAAACAGTCGATCTACTCCTTCCAGGGCGCCGACCCGCGCGAGTTCGACCGGATGAAATCCGAGTTCGCGGCGCGTCTCTCGAACAATGAAACCCCGCTGCAGGATATGGAGATGGAGTTCTCCTTCCGCTCCTCCCGCGCCATTCTGGATACGGTCGACGCCACCTTCGAAAATCACGAATCCAGCGGGTTCGGTGACGGTTCCGGACACACGGCCTTCAAGGAGCAGATGCCCGGCCGCGTCGACCTCTGGCCGCTGATCGAGGCGCCCGAGAAGCCGGAAGACCCGGACTGGTTCGACCCAGTCGACGTCAAGGCGCCCGACGATCCGGCCCGCGTTCTGGCCAAGACGCTGGCACAGTCCATCAAGGCCATGATCGGCACGCCGCTCCCCGACCAGACCGGCGAAACCGCCCGGCCGATCGAGGCGGGCGACATCCTCATCCTCGTCCGCCGCCGCTCGGCCCTCTTCCACGACGTCATCCGCGAATGCAAGGCGCTGGGCCTCCCCGTCGCCGGGGCTGACCGGCTCAAGGTCGGCGCGGAACTGGCGGTGAAGGACCTCGCCGCGCTCCTCTCCTTCCTCGCCACGCCCGAGGATGACCTCGCGCTGGCAACCGCCCTGCGCTCGCCGCTTTTCAGCTGGTCCGAGGCGGAACTCTACGAATTGGCCCATAACAGGGTCGAAAACTACCTCTGGGCCGAGCTCCGCAATCGCGCCGCGGAGTTCCCCGACACCATGGCGATCCTCGGCGATCTGCGCCGCCAGGCCGACTACCTCCGCCCCTACGAGATCATCGAGCGCATCCTCATCCGCCACGATGGCCGCCGCAAACTCCTCGCCCGTCTCGGGCAGGAGGCCGAAGACGGCATCGACGCCCTGCTCAGCCAGGCGCTCGCCTATGAACGCAACGCCGTCGACAGCCTCACCGGCTTCCTCGTCTGGATGGAAACCGACGACCTCGAGATCAAGCGCCAGATGGACAATGCCGGCAACCGCATACGGGTGATGACGGTCCACGGCGCCAAGGGCCTCGAATCCCCCGTGGTGATCCTGCCCGACACCAATCAATGGCGTCTGCAGCATCGCAATCAGACGGCACCCACCGGCGGCACCCTCGTCTGGCGCATGGGCGCCGCCGACGCACCCCCGGCCCAGCGCGCGGCCGATGACGACGCGAAGCTCGCCCAGCAGGCCGAGCGCGACCGGCTGCTCTACGTCGCCATGACCCGGGCCGAACAATGGCTCATCGTCGCGGCGGCCGGTGATCTCGGCAAGGACGGGCTCAGCTGGCACGACAAGGTTCGCACCGGGCTGGAGAAGACCGGCGCGGTGCCGTTGCTGACCGATCACGGCCCCGGCCTCCGCTACCAGATCGGCGACTGGCCCTCCTCGTCCACCGAGACCGAACGACTTGACGACACCGAAACAGTCTCTGTTCCACCCCATTTCACCCAAATGGCGCCCGAGCTCCAGGTCGCGGCACCCCCCCTCAGCCCCTCCACCGACCTCGGCGGCGCCAAGGCCCTTCCGGGCGAAGCCGGTCTCGACGAGGACACCGCCAAGCGCCGCGGCCGCCAGATCCACCTGCTGCTCGAAACCCTCGCCGGCACGCCAGAAGACGGCTGGCCCGATCTCTCGGCCCGCATCCTCTCGCAAGGCGAAGACGCCGCCACCGGCGACGAGCTCACCGCCCTCACCACCGCCGCCGGCACCGTCCTCAAGGCCCCCGCCCTGGCCGACATCTTCACACCCGACGCCCTGCTCGAAGTGCCCATCACCGCCCGGCTCGACGCCCTGAACGGCGCCCGCATCCACGGCATCATTGACCGGCTCATCGTCACCCCCACCCACGTCACTGCCATCGACTACAAGACCAACGCCATCGTCCCCGCCACGCCCGAGGCCTGCCCCGAAGGCCTCCTCCGCCAGATGGGCGCCTATGCACACGCGCTCCAACAGCTCTACCCCGACCGTGAAATCCGAACGGCCCTGCTCTGGACGCAAACCGCCCAGCTCATGCACCTGCCACACGATCTTGTGACGGCCGCCCTGTGCAACACCCATATACCTTGACGCGCCCGGTCCCGCTTCCTAGGTTGCGATCCCAAGCCTCACCTCTTTCCCGGGAGAACCGAAATGCCCACAGTTGCCGTAACTGACGATACGTTCGACGCCGAAGTGAAGAATTCCGACATCCCCGTCGTGGTGGATTTCTGGGCCGAATGGTGCGGCCCCTGCAAACAGATCGGCCCCGCGCTGGAAGAGATCTCGGCCGAAATGGGCGGCAAGGTGAAAATCGCCAAGGTCGATGTCGATTCGAACCCCAACACCGCCACCCAACTTGGCATCCGCGGCATCCCGGCGCTGTTCATCTTCAAGAACGGCGAGGTAATCTCGAACCGCGCCGGCGCCGCGCCGAAGGCCGCGCTGCAAAGCTGGATAGAAGACAGCATCTGATCTGCCTTTTACGGATTGGACAGAGACGGGTCGCCTTTTGGCGGCCCGTTTTTTCTGGGGCTCTGCCCCAGACCCCGGGATATTTCCGGCCAGAAGAAGCACGGGGGCGGCTTTTCTTTTGGCGGCGGGAGTGGTTCTTTACGGGCCATGACGCTGACCAATTCCGATATCGCCGAGCTCATCACCCTCCGGCGCGACCTGCACCGCACGCCGGAACTCTCGGGCGAGGAGGCGGCGACGGCCAAGCGTATCCTCTTCGCCCTGTCGCCCTTCGCCCCCGACGCGCTGATCACCGGCCTTGGCGGCCATGGCATCGCGGCGATCTACGAAGGGGTCGCGCCCGGGCCCACGGTGCTTTTTCGCTGCGAGCTCGACGCGCTGCCGATCCATGAGACCGGACAGCCGGAATACCGCTCCGAAACCGATGGCAAGGGGCACCTCTGCGGGCATGACGGGCACATGGCCATCCTCACCGGCCTCGCGCGCCGCCTCTCCCGCCAGCGGCCCGCAAAGGGCCGCGCCGTGCTGCTGTACCAGCCAGCTGAGGAAACCGGCGCCGGCGCGGCCGCGGTCATCGCCGATCCGAAATTCGACCCTGTTTCACCCGATTACGCCTTTTCGCTCCACAACATGCCCGGCCTGCCCCTCGGCGCGATCGGTCTGGCCGAGGGCCCGGTCAACTGCGCCTCGCGCGGGCTGCACCTGACCCTCACCGGCAAATCCGCCCATGCCTCCAACCCCGAAAGCGGCACCTCTCCGATGGCCGCGGTCGCCTCGCTCATGCCCGCCCTCACAGCCCTCGGCCAGGGCACGCTGGATCAGCCCGGCTTCAAGCTCGTCACCGTCACCCACCTGCGCATGGGCGAGCCCGCCTTCGGCATCGCCCCGGGCGAGGCCACGCTTTACGCCACGCTTCGCACCCTCACCGATGACGGGATGGACGACCTCGTAAACGACGCGCTCACGCTCATTGCCCAAACGGCCGATCAGCACGGGCTCACCGCGTCGCATCGTTTCGAAGACATCTTCCTCCATTCCGAGAACCACCAAGAGGCCACCGCCCTCCTGCGCCGCGCCCTCGACACGCTGCAAATTCCCCACGACACCACCGGCCAGCCCTGGCGCGCGTCCGAGGATTTCGGCCGCTTCGGCCATACCGCCAAATCCGCCATGTTCCTCCTCGGCGCAGGCGAAACCCATGCCGCGCTGCATAACCCCGATTACGACTTCCCCGACGACCTGATCGCCCCCGGCGTGCGTATCTTCGAACAGGTGGCGCGCGACCTGCTGGGCTGATCCGCCCTTGCACCCCGCGCCCGCCCCTTCCATATACCCCCGAGAACAAAGCGGAGGCCCCCATGACCAAAGAATTCCCCGGCTGGCACGGCACCACCATCATCGCCGTCCGCAAAGGCGACGAGGTTGTCGTGGCCGGCGACGGGCAGGTCAGCCTTGGCCAGACCGTCATCAAGGGGACCGCCCGCAAGGTCCGCCGGCTCAGCCCGGGCGGCTATGACGTGGTCGCCGGATTCGCGGGCTCGACGGCGGACGCCTTCTCGCTCCTCGAACGACTCGAGGCCAAGCTCGAGGCCACCCCGGGCCAACTGCAGCGCGCCAGCGTCGAGCTGGCGAAAGACTGGCGCACCGACAAGTACCTGCAAAAGCTCGAGGCGATGCTGATCGTCACCGATGGCGCACAGCTTTACGTGATCACCGGCGCGGGCGACGTGCTGGAACCCGAACATGACGTCGCCGCCATCGGCTCGGGCGGCAACTTTGCCCTCGCCGCCGCGCGCGGCATGATGGACAGTGACAAATCGGCCGAGGAGATCGCCCGTGCGGCGATGGCCATCGCGGCCGATATCTGCGTCTACACCAATGGCAACCTGACCGTGGAAACCATCGGCAAATGATCGGGCGCGACGATCTTCGCGCCGGTGTTTCGGCTGGAATCGTCTCTGAAGCGCAGGCCGCCTCGCTGGCCAGCCTCGCCGACAGCCGCCGGGGCGCACGCGAGAACCTGGCGCCGGGTGATGAACCGTTCGAGCTCTTCAAGGGCTTCAACGAGATCTTCATCGTCGTCGGCCTCGTCATCCTCGCCTCGGGCTGGATCGCGGTGAACGCGGCCACCATGCTGACCGAGATCGTCAACTACCGCACGCAGGTCATCACCATGGCCGCCGTCGGCGCGGGCGTGCTCTGGCTCCTGTCGGAATACTTCATCCGCCGCCGCCGCATGGTGGCCCCGGCCATCGCGCTGTCGATCCTTTTCTTCGGCAACGCGGTCAGCGGGCTGGCGGCCAGCTTCTCGGAAATCTTCATGCTCGCGCAGGAGGATTACTCCAGCCTGCCGCTCCCCACATTCCTCGCCACGCTTGCGCTCTTCGTCTTCTGGCTCCGCTTCCGGGTGCCCTTCGCCATGGCGATGATCGCCATCGGGCTCTTCGCGGTGGCCATGCTACTCGCCGCCACCTCCGCCGGCACGCCCGACAGCCTCGACGACCTGTTCCTCCTGTCGGCGGGCGGCCCCTTCGCCTTCATCACGCTGGTCCTGGGCTTCGCCGTGTTCCTTGTCGCGATGTGGTTCGACATGAGCGACCCGCACCGCGTCACCCGCCGCTCGGCCAACGGCTTCTGGCTGCACGTGGTCGCGGCGCCGGCGCTGGTCAACACCATCGCCCTCACCCTGCTCGACCGCGACACCGCCGGCTCCAACATCCTGCTGATGGCGGTGCTGGCCTTCTTCGCGCTGGTCGCCATCGTGATCGACCGCCGCTCCTTCCTGCTGGCGGCGATCGGCTATTCGGTGGCGCTGGCCTTCACCGTCCTCGGCGGCGACGGCGCCCCCACGACCGTCCTCTCGCTCGGCATCGTCCTGCTGATCCTCGGCGCCTTCTGGGAAAAGATCCGCGCGCGGCTGCTCCGGCTCATGCCCTTCCTGCCGCTCGACCGGCTGCCGCCATCGGCGTAACCCGACACACTTGCTTGCGTTTTCGCCCCCCGTGCTTACGTTCCGTCCAACCTCTGACAGGAGCCCCACATGACCGACCTCACCCCGCGCGAAATCGTGTCCGAGCTGGACCGTTTCATCATCGGACAGAAGGATGCCAAGCGCGCCACCGCCGTCGCCCTGCGCAACCGCTGGCGCCGCAAGCAGCTCTCCGATGACCTGCGCGAAGAGGTGTACCCGAAGAACATCCTGATGATCGGCCCCACCGGTGTCGGCAAGACCGAGATCTCCCGACGCTTGGCCAAACTCGCCCGCGCCCCCTTCATCAAGGTCGAGGCCACCAAGTTCACCGAGGTGGGCTATGTCGGCCGCGATGTCGAACAGATCATCCGCGATCTCGTCGACGCCGCCATCAACCAGACCCGCGACTGGATGCGCGAGGACGTGAAGACCAAGGCTCACGCCAATGCCGAGGAACGCGTCATCTCCGCCATCGCCGGCGACGATGCCCGCGAGGGCACGCGCGACATGTTCCGCAAGAAGCTCAAGAACGGCGAGCTTGACGACACCATGATCGAGCTCGACATCGCCGACAATTCCAACCCCATGGGCATGATGGACATCCCCGGCCAGCCCGGAAGCCAGATGGGCATGATGAACCTCGGCGACATCTTCGGGAAGGCCTTCGGCGGCCGCACCACCCGCAAGCGGATGACCGTGGCCGAAAGCTACGAGATCCTGATCGGAGAGGAGGCCGACAAGCTGCTTGATGACGAGGCCGTCAACCGCACGGCGGTCGAGGCGGTCGAGCAGAACGGCATCGTCTTCCTCGACGAGATCGACAAGGTCTGCGCCAAGACCGACACCCGCGGCGGCGACGTCTCCCGCGAGGGGGTCCAGCGCGACCTGCTCCCGCTGATCGAGGGCACGACCGTCTCCACCAAGTATGGCGCGGTCAAGACCGACCATATCCTCTTCATCGCCTCGGGCGCCTTCCACATCGCCAAACCCTCCGACCTGCTGCCCGAGCTTCAGGGCCGCCTGCCGATCCGTGTCGAGCTTCGCGCCCTGACCGAGGAGGATTTCGTCCGCATCCTGACCGAGACCGACAACGCCCTCACCCGCCAGTATACCGCCCTGATGGGCACCGAGGATGTCACCGTCACCTTCACCGAGGATGGCATCGCCGCGCTCGCCCGCATCGCGGCCGAGGTGAACCAGTCGGTCGAGAATATCGGCGCCCGCCGTCTCTATACCGTCATGGAACGCGTCTTCGAGGAGCTCAGCTACACCGCCCCCGACCGCGCCGGCGAGAGCATCACCGTCGATGCCGCCTTCGTCGAGGCGAACCTGGGCGAACTGTCCCGCTCCGCCGACCTTTCCCGCTACGTGCTCTGACCGGTGTTTCATCCCGCCCATAACCGGAAGGTCCGGCCATGAACATGATGTCCACCTTCATCAAGCCGATGCACCCCGAGGGCCGCCGCTTCGTGGCGATCTTCGCGGCCATCACCTTGGTCCTCTTCCTCATCTGGGACGTGCTCGGCTGGCTCGGCGTGGGCCTCACCATCTGGTGCTACTACTTCTTCCGTGACCCAGAACGTCACCCCCCCGACCGCCCTGACGCCATCCTCAGCCCGGC
The DNA here is from genome assembly GCF_965228755.1 of Roseovarius sp. Lineage (GTDB taxonomy): Bacteria > Pseudomonadota > Alphaproteobacteria > Rhodobacterales > Rhodobacteraceae > Roseovarius. The sequence continues at coordinate 57,229 of NZ_CBDDIG010000008.1, read as the reverse complement.
CGACGGCATTGTTTCGCTCATCGAACCGGGCATCCCCCCGGCCGAGCTCGGCCTGCCCGACACCCCCCTCACACGGGTCAGCGTCTTCATGTCGGTATTCAACTGCCACGTGAACCGCGCGCCGGTCAGCGGCACCATAACCCGCATGGCCTACCGTCCGGGCAAGTTCTTCAACGCCTCGCTCGACAAGGCCAGCGAAGACAACGAGCGCAACGGCCTCGTCATCCGGATGGAGGACGGCCGCGATATCGTCACCGTACAGATCGCCGGCCTCGTCGCCCGCCGGATTGTGAGTTTCAATTCGGAAGGCGATCGGTTAAACGGGGGCGAACGCTTCGGGCTGATACGCTTCGGGTCACGGCTCGATGTCTACCTGCCCGAGGGCGCAAGGCTCCTGGCAAAACCGGGGCAGACCATGATCGCCGGCGAAACCGTCATCGCAGAGACCGGCACGCCAATCGAAAGCTGACATTCGGAACTGAATGCCACACAGGCACGGAAAACCCCTACGCGAAATGCTGTTCATCAGGATGTTGCCCAACCTGATGACCCTGGCCGCGATATGCGCCGGGCTGACCGCGATCCGCCTCGGGTTCGAGGCGCATTACGGGCCTGCCGTCCTGCTCGTTCTGGTCGCCGTGGTGCTCGACGGGCTGGATGGCCGCGTTGCCCGGATGCTCGGCACCGATGGCGAGATCGGGGCCGAGCTCGACTCGCTGGCCGATTTCCTCAATTTCGGCGTCGCCCCGCCGCTGGTCGTCTATTTCTGGGCGCTGCAGGAAATGCGTGTGCTCTCCTGGATCGTGGTGCTGATCTTCGCGCTGTGCTGCGTCATCCGCCTCGCCCGGTTCAACGTCGGCAACCGCGCCGGCACCTTGCCGGACGATGGCAACCGCTTCGTCGGCATCCCGGCGCCCGCGGGGGCCACGCTCGCCATGGTGCCGATGTTCATGGCCTTCGCCTTCACCGACCGGCCGATCCTGCCGGACCTCGCGATCTGCGTCTACCTGCTGCTCATCGCCGGGCTGATGGTCAGCCGCATCCCCACGCTCTCGCTCAAGGGCCTGCCCTTTGCCCGTGGCAATGCCGTGCTGCTCGCCGCCGGGCTCATCCTGCTGGCGGGCGCGTTTTTCATCTTCAAATGGGTCACGATGATCGTCCTTTGCGGCATCTACCTCGCCACAGTCCTCTGGGCGGCGCTTACCGCCTCCCGCCGACACCTGACAAGGAAGCGCTGACATGGAACTGAATGCCGTCGAAAACTCCTATGCCCGCTGGGCGCCGGTTTATGACGCCACCTTCGGCGCGGTCACCAATGCCGGCCGCCGCCGCGCGGTGAAGTATATCAACGAACGGCCGGGCAGGGTGCTCGAGGTGGGCGTGGGCACAGGGCTGGCCCTGCCGCTCTACGACCCGGCCTGCCAGGTGACCGGCATCGACTACTCCGACGAGATGCTCGAAAAGGCCCGCGCCAAGGTCAAGTCGCGCGGGTTGTCGCATGTCGAGGCGCTCCGCCAGATGGATGCCCGCACGCTCGACTTTCCCGACGACAGCTTCGATACCGTCGCGGCGATGCACGTGCTCTCCGTCGTCCCCGAGCCCGAGCGCTGCATGGCCGAGATCGCCCGCGTCTGCGCCCCCGGCGGCCGGATCGTCATCACCAACCACTTCGTGCACGAGAAGGGCCCGCTCGCCTTCCTCGAACGCATCTCGGCGCCTTTTGCCAACGTGCTCGGCTGGCATTCCGATTTCCACATCGACACCGTCCTGCGCGACGACCTCTCCGTTACCGACCGCAAGACCATCCCGCCCCTCGGCATGATGACCTTCCTCGTGATGGAGAAACCCCGGCCGTCGTAGGGCAGGGGCCAACCCACCCCCATACCACTGCCCCGTCCCGGCCCTGAGCCGGGACCTCGAACCGCACACCCGCCGGGCGAGCGCCAAAACTCAATGGCGGAACGAAACTCTCCCTCCACGAAACCCCCGTTGCGCCCCGCACAACATCTCGTGCCACCCCCCAACGCACGCCACATCAACCCGGCCAACCACCGCCAAAAACACCGACAAAATACCGACGTTATACCGACGCGATACCGATACGGGATTTTCCTTGTTAATCCGCGTCTTAACCCCTGATTCGCCCCGCTCGCCGATTTCGCTTCACTTCCCCCCGTTTTCGGGCGACGAAAGGGCATGCCAATCCTCGCCTTCCTCCGCCACAACGCCCCGTGGCTGACCGCCGGTGTCCTGCTGACCTTCCTCAGCAGTTTCGGCCAGACTTTCTTCATCTCGATCTTCGCCGGCCACATCCGCGAAGCCTTCGATCTCTCCCACGGCCAATGGGGCGGCATCTACACGCTGGGCACCACCGCCTCGGCCCTTGTGATGGTCTGGGCGGGCGGTTTGACCGACCATTTCCGGGTACGGGTCCTCGCGCCGATCATCCTTGTTTTGCTGGGGTTTGCGTGTCTCTCCATGGCGCTGAACCCGGTGTGGTGGGGGCTGATCCTGGTGATCTTCGCACTGCGCTTCACGGGGCAGGGGATGACCAGCCACATCGCCGTGGTGGCCATGTCCCGCTGGTTCATCGCCAGCCGCGGCAAGGCCCTGTCGGTCGCCACGTTGGGCTTCGCCGTGGGCGAGGCACTGCTGCCGCTGGGCTTCGTCGCGCTGATGGCGATCTATGACTGGCGGCTGCTCTGGGGCGGCGCGGCACTTATCGCGATCCTCGGAATCCCCCTTGTTTTGCTGCTCCTTCGGCAGGAACGCACCCCGCAATCCTGGGCCCAGTCCGACCAGTCCCTCGGCATGGAAGGCCGCCACTGGACCCGCCACCAGACCATCACCCACTTCCTGTTCTGGTTCATGATCCCGGCGCTTCTCGGCCCCTCCGCCTTCGTCACCGCCTTCTTCTTCCACCAGGTTCATTTTGCCGAGATCAAGGCCGTCGAACATGTTGAACTGGTTGCGATGTTTCCGATCTACACGGTCGTCAGCATCCTTGCCATGATGGCCTCCGGCTGGGCACTCGACCGGTTCGGCACACCCCGCCTGATCCCCTTCATGCAGATCCCGATGATCGCTGCCTTCCTGGTCTTCGCGATGGCTGAAACCCCTCTGGCCGTGCTGATGGGCTTCCTGTTCATGGGCCTCACCACGGGCTTCAACACAACCCTGCCCAACGCCTTCTGGGCCGAGTTCTACGGCACCGGCCGCCTCGGCTCGATCAAGGCGATGGCCGCGGCCGTCATGGTCTTCGGCTCCGCCATCGGCCCCGGCATCACCGGCCTCGGCATCGACCTCGGCCTGGGGCTCGAAACCCAGTATATGCTGGTCGCGATCTACTTTGTCTTCACGACGATCATGATGATGATCGGCGTCGCCCGCGCCCGGCCCCTGCTAGCGTTTTCGCCGTAGGTAAACGTAATAGGCGCCACCCCCGCCGTGGCGCAGATGCGCCTCGGCAATCTGCAGGACCATCTGAGAAAGCGGCGGCGACCGCAGCCATTGCGGCACTGCGTGGCGCAACACACCCGGCCGCTGCGGTATCGGCCCGTCATCCGGGGATTGCCGGCCCTTCCCGGTGATCACCAGCACCAGCCGCCGCTCGCGGGCATGGGATTTCATGATGAACGACTGCAGCGCCGGTTTCGCCTGGTCCAGCGTCATCCCGTGCAGGTCGATCCGCCCCTCCGGCTTGAGCTTGCCGCGCTTCAGACGATCATAGGCCTTGCGGTCCATCTGAACCGGCGCCGCGGCGATCTGCTCCGGCAGGCCCGGCAACACATCGTGGCGCGCGCCACTGGCCTTGGATTTCTGCCCGATCTCGAACCGCTCCATCGGCTCCGGGCGGGGTTGATCAGGTTTCTTCTTGTCATCCCGAAAAGGAAGCCCCTGCTTGACTTTAGAGGGTTTGGGCGGATGCATCCGCTCTGTCGTTTTCGCCACCTTGTTCCATAGGTCAAGCTCGTCCGGCCGAAGTTTCCGCCGGCTCACTGATACGGCTCCGTCGCCGTGGCAAAGGCCCGCTGGATCGGCAGGAGGACAACCATGCGCCCCGGATCCTTGAGCATCCCGGCGGCCCGGCCGGCGGCATCCCCGGTGCCGAAAAACACGTCGGCCCGCTGCGGCCCCTTGATGGCCGAGCCGGTATCCTGCGCGATCATCAAACGGTTGAACGGGTCGGCGCCTTTCTTCTCAACCCAGACCGGTGCGCCCAGCGGGGTATAGGCCGGATCGACCGCGATCGTGCGCTTGGGGGTGACGGACCTGTTCATCGCGCCGAGCGGTCCGTCCTCGGGCGGCACCTGGTCGACACGGCGGAAGAACACGTAGGACGGGTTGTGAAACAGAAGTTCCTGCCCCTCTTGCGGGTTGCGCTTGACCCAGTTCTTTATGACCTCGGCCGACACCTGGTGTGGTTTGTAGATACCGCGACGTACGAGTTCCACACCGATGGATTGATAGGGGTGACCGTTCGAGCCGCCATAGCCGACCCGGATCCGGCGACCGCTGGGCAGGCGAATGCGGCCCGAGCCTTGAATTTGCAGGAAGAACAGTTCGACCGGATCGTCGACCCAGGCAATCTCGTAGCCCTTGCCCCGCATCACATCGCCGGTTTCGATCTCGCGGCGGGTGTACCAGGGATTGTTCGCCTTGGCGGCCTCCGGTTCGCGGTAAACGGGATATCGGTACTGCGCACTTGGTGACAGGGCGCCGTCCAGTTCCGGTTCGAAATACCCGGTGAAAAGCGCCCTGCTGCCGTTCTCGATCAGCATCGGCCGAAAGAACAGTTCAAAGAAGGTTTTCGCGTCGGGTTCCTGCTGGGCCAGGGCGCAGAGCGACCGCCAATCCGGGTCGCGCAGGTCGGGGCAGGTGACAAGGAACGCCTCGAGCGCCCGGTCATGGGTGTCGAAATTCCAACCTTCCAGATCGTCGAAAGCGAGAATCTTGTGGGTCACGTCCTCGGATGCGGCGGTCGCGGCCGCCAGCATCCAGACACAGATTGCGGCCCACAACCGCCGGATCATTCGCCCGTCGCAACAAGCCGCCAGTTGGGATCACCCGAGCCCATGACCCGTTCGAAGGTCCAGGTGTCTTTCTGGCGTTTGGATTGGCCCGGCTTGCCCTCGACGATCTCGCCGTTCTGATCCTTCACGACGGAGATCAACTCACCGATGAACTTCACCGTCACCTCGGCACGGTTGGAGGTACTGTCGAAACGGGCGTCGGACAGGGTCGTGCCCCGAACGCCCACGAACTCTGCCTCGACGGTAAGGCCCTGTTCCTGACGGGAATCCACCACCTGTGCGAAAGCTTCGTACACGTCCTCTTCGAGAAACGGCGCCACCTGGTCGAGGTTGCCGTTCTCGAAGGCCATGAGGATCCATTCATAGGCGCCCCGAGCGCCCTGAAGGAAATCCGTCACCGTGAAGGAGGGTTCGATGCGCTTCATGTCCGCCAATGCCGCCGCGGCCTCGGAATCCTCGGGCACGTGATCGGTGATGTCGTGATCCGGTCCACCCTCGATCACTTCGAAGTCCTGGCGTCGATCGTTCTTTGCAGGCTCGGGCGCACCACGGCGCGGCGGTCCTTCAAACCCGTCCCGCGTACCAAGAACGCTTTTCAGGCGCAGGATCAGGAATATGGCAATACCTGCCAGCACCAAAAGCTGCAGTAGCGGGGAATTCATAGGCACCTCTTCGCATGCGGGGCATGGTAACACATGGTCTGCAAACCTATGTAGGTGACTGATGCTGGCAAGTCCACCATACAGGGTGGACTGCGATACGAGGATTTTTGCAATGTGGTTGTTCCTGGCGTTCCTGATGGTTCCGCTGATCGAGATTGCCCTGTTCATCCAGGTGGGCGGCGCGATCGGGCTGTGGCCGACGCTCGGAATCGTGGTGCTGACGGCAATTATCGGCACCTGGCTGGTGCGTACCCAAGGCGCAATGGCACTTGGCCAATTGCGGTCATCCTTTTCGCATCTGAATGACCCGACCGAGCCGCTGGCGCATGGGGCGATGATCCTGTTTGCCGGCGCCTTGCTGCTGACGCCCGGGTTCTTCACCGATGCGGTGGGTTTCGCGCTGCTCATGCCGCCGGTGCGGCATGCCGCGTTCAACTATCTGCGCAAGCGGGTGCATGTGCAGCGGTTCGACATGGGCCCCGACGGGCCGCGCCGTCAGCCGCCGCACAGGCATCCGCACAGGCCCGAGGTGATCGAGGGAGAGTACGAAGACCTCGACCGCAATGACAGCGACCGGTCCACGCAAGGGTCATCCGGCTGGACTAGGCATTGAGGCCTGTTTGCCTTCCTGCTAAGGCAATTCTCGATTTAAGTCCGCTTTTTGGAGAGCTCCATGGCCGAACAGGAAAACGGCGGCGCGCAGCCGCACCAGCCCCAGCAGCCGCCGCAGGTCAAGATGAACATCGTGACCCAGTTCGTGCGGGACATGTCGTTCGAAAACATCCTTGCCCAACAGGGCACCGGCGGTGAAGTGACGCCGGATATCGAGGTTTCGGTAAATCTCGACGCGAAGAAGCGGCAGAACCCGGACACTTACGAAGTCGTCACCAAGCTGCGCGTCAATTCCAAGAACAAGGGGACGGAGCAGCATCTTTTCCTGCTTGAGCTCGAGTATGTCGGCGTCTTTCAGATCGAGGGCGTGCCGGACGAGCAGCTTCACCCATTCCTGTTGATCGAATGCCCGCGGATGACATTCCCGTTCCTGCGCCGGATCGTCAGTGACGTCACGCGCGACGGGGGCTTCCCGCCGCTGAACCTCGAGAATATCGACTGGGTGCAGCTTTATCGGAACGAGATTGCCCGCCGTCAGTCGGTTTCGGGTCAGCCCGAGACACCTGACGCCTAGCCGGTCTTATTCCACAACGCCGCGTCGCCCATCGCTTCGACAAAGGCAGCGTGGGCGGCGGCTTCTGCCTCAGTCAGGCGCGAGGGCAGGGGAGAGGGACGAGGAGAAGGGCGCCAGGTGCCGACGGTGTCGGCACGTTTCTCGGTGGCGACATCCTGCCCTGCGGTAAGACCGAAATCCGGCTGTCGACCACCGATGAGTTCCAGGTAGACCTCGGCCAGGATCTCCGAGTCGAGCAGCGCCCCGTGCAGCGTCCGCGACGAATTGTCTATGCCGAACCTCCGGCACAGGGCATCCAGGCTGGCGGGTGAACCCGGGAATTTTTTTCGGGCGATGTCGAGCGTGTCGATCGCCTGTTCCCATGGGATGGCGGGTAGCTTGACCCATTTCAGCTCGGCATTGATGAACTTCATGTCGAACGAGGCGTTGTGGATCACCAGCTTGGCGTCGGCGATGAAGGTAACGAAATCCTGGGCGATCTTCGCGAAAACGGGCTTGTCGCGAAGGAAATCATCGCCAAGCCCGTGCACCTCGAAAGCCTCCTGCGGCATAGAGCGTTCGGGGTTTATGTACTGGTGATACGTGCGCCCGGTCGGCATGTGATTGTACAGCTCGACCGCCCCGATCTCGACGATCCGGTCGCCTTCGTCGGGGTTGAATCCGGTGGTTTCAGTATCGAGAACGATTTCACGCATTGGCCAGCCTGTTTCTTATCTGTCGTACGACATCCTGAACCTGTTCGCGGGCATGCTCAAGCGAGTCCGTCACGATAACGTAGTCGGACCTGCGTCGTTTTTCCGCATCCGGCAGTTGCTTGGCCAGGATGGCTTCGAACTGTGCTTCGGTCATCGTGCCGCGTTCGAGCACACGGGCGCGCTGCACATCGGGCGGAGCCGTGACGCAGACCACGGCATCCATCGCGCGTTCGCCGCCCGTTTCAAAGAGCAGCGGGATATCGAATACGGCAATGTCGGATTTGGCTGTCTCGAGGAAGGTTTTTCGATCCGCACCGACCAGCGGGTGGACGATGGCCTCGATCCGAGCGAGGGCGGACGGGTCTTTGGCCAGGATCTCCTTGAGCCGCGGACGGGAGATCGCGCCGTTCTCGATGGCGGTGGGGAATGCCTTTGACATCGGTGCCACGGCAGCCCCGCCTTTGCTGTACAGCCGGTGCACTGCCGCGTCGGCATCCCAGACAGCACAGTCTTCTTCAGCGAACAGCCGGGCCGTTGTCGATTTGCCCATTCCGATTGAGCCGGTCAACCCGAGCCGGAAGGTCATCTAAGCGCCGCGGCCCGCGTCGCACTATCGACCTCGGGCCGCACGCCGAACCAGCGCTCGAAGGCTGGTACAGCCTGGTGCAACAACATTCCGAGGCCATCGACGATGTGACAGCCAAGTTCTTCGGCTTCAGCAAGGAACCGGGTTTTCAGGGGAGCGTAGACAAGATCGTTGACGACTGCCCCTCGCTGAAGACCATCCAGCGGGACGCGCAACGGTGGCTTGCCGATCATTCCAAGCGACGTGGTGTTTACCACCGTGATGGCGTCCTCGAGCATGTTACCGGCCTGAACCCAGTCTATCACCTGTAAACGCTTGCCAAAATCGGCCCGCAGTGCTTCGGCCCGCACCTTCGTCCGGTTAGAGATCAGGATTTCGGGAACGCCCGCTTCCAGCAGGGACGTGACCACGGCCCGCGCGGCCCCCCCGGCACCGAGCACAGCGGCCGGCCCGGCCGTCGGATCCCAATCGGGGGCGTTCTGGCGTATGTTGCTGATGAAACCGTGGCCATCTGTGTTGTCGGCATGGATCTTTCCGTCCTGCCGAAAAATCAGGGTGTTCGCCGCGCCGATCAACGTCGCCCGGTCCGTGATGAGATCGGCGATTTCCAGAACCTTTTCCTTGTGTGGGACGGTGATGTTGACGCCGACGAACCCCATCTTGGGAAGCGTTCGCAGAACGCTTTCAAGGTCTTCGGTTTTCACTTCCATCGGGATGTAGAACCCCGGCAGACCATTGACCTTGAGCCAATGGTTGTGAAGCTGAGGTGACTTGGAATGCGCCACAGGCGATCCAATGACCGCGGCGAGCGGGATTTTCGTTTCACTCATGTCTCTACTACCCCACGCAAACCGAGATACGCCAAAAGCTCCAATAGCGGCAATCCAAGGACGCAGAAATAGTCGCCCTGGACCTGAGAAAACAACCTGACACCTTCTTCTTCAAGCTTATATCCTCCGACCGAATGACGGATACTGTGCCAGTTGCGCTGCAGATACGCCTCGAGATACTCGTCCGAGAATGATTTCATTGTCAGACGAACGACGCCGACATGACGCCAGACCGGTGCGCCGTCCTCATAGATCACCGCAGCCGAAAGGAGCTGATGAGTGTCGCCGCGCAGGCGGAGCAGCTGTTCCCGGGCGTCATCAAGGCTTTCCGGTTTCCCGAGAATGTCGCCACGATGAGCAAGCACCTGGTCGCACCCGAGGACGAGGGCGGCTCCCGCATGCGACGCAACTTTTCGCGCCTTCATCTCTGCGAGCGCGTCGGCAATATCCCTGGGCGGTGCCTGTTCCGCTTGCATCGCTTCACGAAGCGATACTTCGTCGACGCGGGCAGGCTTGACGTCGAACGATACGCCGGCATTGCGAAGCAACTGCTGGCGGATTTCGGAAGCTGAAGCGAGGACGAATTTCTGGGACATGGGGATAATTCGAGGGATTACTGCTGGATGCTCCGGGGACTGAACCCGGACATTTCCACGACACCTTCCAGCATGCAAGAATGGCCCGCACTTTCGTGGCGTTCTTCCATGGTTTTCAGGGTGTGGGAAAGGATAAGCCGGGCAACGCCGGTATTCATCTTACCAAAGATCCAACCTGCATTTCGTCCACAAGTTACTTGTTGCCATGGAAGATGACAAGTCATTGAAAAATAATCGAAATACCGTGAGAATTGGCGAATGTCCGGCTGCTCATCTACAGGTTTTCCCACAGTTTCGGAATTTGTTCATATCTCTGTTGAGAAAGCCATAATCCACAGAATTTGGAGCCCCAACAAACACATCATTCTTTTATCTTTCTCTAATTATTATTAGGAAGTCAGACAAAACCGGGGCTCGTCATGACCGACCTTCTGTCGCTGGCCTATCCGTGGACCAAGGCGTTTCATATCATCGCCGTGATCTCCTGGATGGCCGGGATATTTTACCTACCCAGACTGTTCGTCCATCACGTCGAGCAGAAGGGTGGTAACGATCCAGTCTTTGAAATGATGGAAGAGAAGCTTTTTCGCGTGATCATGAACCCGGCCATGATCGCGACGTGGGTGTTTGGCCTTTGCCTAGTCTTCACGCCCGGGATCGTCGACTGGGGGTCGGCCTGGCCCTGGATCAAGGCAGCGGGCGTTCTGGGGATGACATGGTTCCACCACTGGCTTGGCCGTAGACGGAAGGAGCTGGCGGCTGGCCGCAACACGGTGAATGGTCGGCAGTACAGGTTGATGAACGAGGTTCCGACGGTTCTGATGGTGGTTATTGTTATAGCGGTCGTCGTTCGTTTCTGACTTTCGTTGACATGTGAAGCCTGTCTCCTTATATCCGCCGGCAGGCTCCCGTCCGGGATGCTGGTTTTCCATGAATGAAATTGGTTGCTGCGCGGGTTCTGCGCCGAACCATAAGGTGTCTTCCCATGTCCCAAGACCGTTTGAACCTGTCCGATCTGAAAGCGCAGACCGCGGCAGACCTGCTCGCCATGGCCGAGGAGCTCGAGATCGAGAACGCCTCGACGATGCGCAAGGGCGAGATGATGTTCCAGATCCTGCGCGAGCGGGCTGATGAAGGCTGGACGGTTTTCGGTGATGGGGTGCTCGAGGTGCTGCAGGACGGGTTCGGATTCCTGCGCTCTCCGGAAGCCAACTATCTTCCGGGCCCTGACGACATCTACGTCTCTCCGGACACGATCCGGCAGTTCTCGTTGCGCACCGGGGACACGGTCGAAGGTGAAATCCGGGCGCCCGATGACAACGAGCGTTACTTCGCTCTGACCAATGTCAGCCAGATCAACTTCGAAGACCCCGAGCATGCGCGGCACAAGATCGCGTTCGACAACCTGACGCCCCTCTATCCCGACGAGCGGCTGAAGATGGAGATCGAGGATCCGACGATCAAGGACAAGTCGGCCCGGGTCATCGACCTGGTGGCGCCGATCGGCAAGGGTCAGCGTTCACTGATCGTGGCGCCGCCGCGGACGGGTAAAACGGTGATCCTACAGAACATCGCCGCCAGCATCGAACGTAATCACCCTGAGTGTTACCTGATCGTTCTGTTGATTGACGAACGCCCCGAAGAGGTGACGGACATGCAACGTTCGGTCAAGGGCGAGGTGATTTCATCTACCTTCGACGAACCGGCTGCACGACATGTCGCAGTGGCGGAAATGGTGATCGAGAAGGCCAAACGCTTGGTCGAGCACAAACGAGATGTAGTGATACTTCTCGATTCGATCACAAGACTTGGTAGGGCCTACAACACTGTTGTGCCCTCTTCCGGTAAGGTTCTGACCGGGGGCGTCGATGCCAACGCGCTGCAAAGACCGAAGCGCTTCTTCGGGGCCGCCCGGAATATCGAGGAAGGGGGGTCGCTGACAATCGTGTCGACCGCCCTGATCGAGACCGGCAGCCGGATGGACGAGGTCATCTTTGAAGAGTTCAAGGGTACCGGTAACTCGGAGCTCGTGCTTGACCGCAAGATTGCGGACAAGCGCGTCTTCCCGGCGATCGACATCCTCAAGTCCGGCACGCGGAAAGAGGACCTTCTCATCGACAAGGGGGACCTGCAGAAGACATTTGTGCTTCGACGGATCCTCAACCCGATGGGGACGACCGATGCGATCGAGTTCCTGCTGAGTAAGCTCAAGCAAACAAAGACGAACTCGGAATTCTTCGACTCGATGAACACCTGAGCGGGAGCCTCCTCGGAGGGCACTCATGGACACGATTTTTGCATTGTCGACGGCGCCGGGGAAAGCCGGGGTCGCCATTGTCCGTGTATCGGGTCCGTCCGCGCATGATGCCGTTCGCCTGCTGTGCGGGGATGTTCCGGCGCCACGCGTCGCTTCGCTTCGCGTGCTCAAGGATCGAGACGGACGACAGCTTGATGAAGCCGTCGTTCTGACATTCGAACACGGTCGCAGCTTTACGGGTGAGGCATCGGCAGAGTTTCATGTCCACGGAAGTACGGCCATAACCGCGGCCTTGCTTGATGAATTGGGTCATGTCCAGGGATTGCGGGCCGCCGATCCGGGCGAGTTCACGCGCCGTGCACTGGAGAACGGGCAGCTAGACCTCGCGCAGGTCGAGGGCCTTGCGGATCTGATCGATGCGGAAACGGAAGCTCAGCGTCGGCAGGCGATGAGGGTTCTCTCGGGCGACCTTGGGAGGAAAGCGGAAGGCTGGCGCGGGAAACTCATTCGGGCAGCCGCCTTGTTGGAAGCGACTATCGATTTCGCCGATGAAGAGGTTCCGGTTGATGTTGCACCGGAAGTTACGGAGCTTGTGACCGGCGTGGTATCCGAGTTGCAGACAGAGATCGCCGGTGTGGGGATTTCGGAACGCATTCGCACAGGGTTCGAGGTCGCAATCGTCGGGGCGCCGAACGTGGGAAAGTCGACATTGCTGAATGTCCTCGCCGGAAGAGAGGCGGCGATTACCTCCGAGCATGCGGGGACAACCCGGGATGTGATCGAAGTGCGGATGGACCTGGGCGGTTTGCCTGTGACGCTCCTTGATACTGCTGGGCTTCGCAAAACCGACGATGCCGTCGAGAGTATTGGAATAGATCGCGCGCGCGAACGGGCCGCAATGGCGGATCTGCGCGTTTTCCTCGTGGAGCCTGACACGTCGCCGGAGATCGCACCGTCTGAAGGAGATATCGTTGTCGTTACGAAGGCAGACTTGAACCATTGTGAGACGGGGATATCCGCGAAGACCGGCAAGGGCGTTGCCGAGTTGGTCGAGCGGATCACGTCGACGCTTTCTGCCCGGGCGATGACGAGCAGCATTGCTACACGGTTTCGGCACAAGGAGGCCATGGCCCGAGGATTGGCCGCCCTATCGTCAGCAATTGTTCTTTTGCCACACGGCGAGGATACCGCGGATGTTGCGTCCGAAGAACTTCGGACAGCTATCCGGGCTCTTGATTCTCTGGTAGGACGCATCGATATCGAGAATGTCTTGGACGAGATTTTCGCGAGCTTTTGCATCGGGAAGTAGGAGTGTTTCACGTGAAACATTTTGACGTCATCGTGATTGGCGGCGGGCATGCCGGATCGGATGCGGCGCATGCAGCCGCCCGGATGGGTGCGCAAACCGCATTGGTTACTCTGTCGCGCGATGGCATCGGCGTCATGTCCTGCAACCCGGCCATTGGCGGACTAGGCAAAGGCCACCTTGTCCGCGAGATTGACGCACTGGATGGGGTCATGGGCCGCGTCGCCGACAAGGCAGGCATTCAGTTTCGACTTCTGAACCGACGGAAAGGGCCGGCGGTCCAGGGGCCGCGCGCACAGGCCGACCGCAAGATCTATCGCGAACAGATGCTCGCTGAGATGACCGCAGTGCCAAACCTCGCGATCATCGAGGGGGAGGCCGCAGATTTCATCATGAACGGCGACGCCGTGGCCGGTGTCGTTCTTGCTGACGGAAGTGAAATCAGAGCGAGCGCCGTCATTCTGACAACCGGAACCTTTCTTCGCGGTGTAATACATATTGGCGACGTCTCGAGGCCGGGTGGTCGTATGGGCGACAAGCCCTCTGTCAAGCTTGCGGAGCGGATCGACTCGTTCGACCTGAAGCTTGGCCGATTGAAGACAGGAACGCCACCGAGGTTGGATGGCACCACCATTGACTGGGGACTGCTCGACGATCAACCCGGCGACGATCACCCGGTAATGTTCTCGTTCCTGTCCAAAGGCCCGACTGCGCGCCAGGTGTCATGTGGCATAACGCATACGAATGAGCGGACCCACCAGGTGATCCGCGGCAACCTTGCTCGCTCGGCTATGTATGGCGGTCACATCGACGGCATCGGCCCGCGTTACTGCCCCTCGATCGAGGACAAGGTGGTTCGCTTTGCGGACAAGAACTCGCACCAGATTTTTCTTGAACCAGAGAGCCTTTCCGACAACGTGATCTATCCGAACGGGATATCAACGTCCTTGCCGGAGGAGGTTCAAGAGGAGTACGTCCATTCGATCCGCGGCCTGGAGGCGGCACAGATCCTGCAACCCGGTTATGCCATCGAGTATGACTATGTCGATCCTCGCGCTCTGGACGCTACCCTGGCGGTGAAATCCGTTCCCGGGCTTTACCTGGCAGGGCAGATCAACGGCACGACTGGCTATGAAGAGGCCGCCGCGCAGGGGCTCGTGGCCGGCATCAATGCGGCTTTGGCCGTGCGGGGAGTGGAGCCGCTGATCTTCAGTCGCTCCCAAAGCTATATCGGCGTGATGGTGGATGATCTCATCACCCGGGGTGTCTCGGAACCCTACCGGATGTTCACATCGCGCGCCGAGTTCCGCCTGTCTTTGCGAGCTGATAACGCTGATCAACGCCTAACGCCCGTCGGGTCTTCGATTGGGTGTGTCGGCGAGTTCAGAAGGAAAGCGTTCGAAGACAAGATGGAGCGGATCGAACGTGCCCGGCATCAGCTTGAAGAGAAAAGCTATACGCCGAAAGACCTTGCCGCGATTGGCTTGAAAGTGAACGCAGACGGCTCTCGGCGTAACGGGTTTCAGCTTCTTGCGTTTCCCGATGTAGACTTTTCGACCTTGGCGGATCTGGATCCCTCCCTGGCCGACGTCGATGAAAGCACGCGGGCCCAGATTGAGAAGGACGCGCTGTATGCCAATTACATTGAGCGCCAGAACCGTGACGTCGAAATGATGAAGCGCGACGAAGCCCAGGTGATTCCGTCCGGGTTCGAGTTCTCGGCCATTACCGGGCTTTCGAACGAGCTCAAGTCCAAGCTATCTGCAGCAAGGCCCCGTGATCTTGCTCAGGCTGCGCGAATAGACGGGATGACGCCTGCGGCCTTGACGCTTATCCTCGCACGATTGCGGTACCTGAAACGAGAGAAGTCTGCATGACCGGTGCAAAGCCGCTCGATGTTTCACGTGAAACAATGGAGCGGCTGACCATCTATTCAAATCTGCTGGCGAAATGGAACCCGCGCATCAATCTTGTCGCCAAGTCAACGTTGAATGACCTTTGGCAGCGGCATGTCGTAGACTCCGCGCAGCTTTATGGCTTGGTGCCGCATCCGGTTGACCACTGGGCCGATCTGGGCTCCGGCGGTGGCTTTCCCGGCCTGGTTATCGCCATCATGGGCATGGAGCATGGATCACCAAACCGGGTCACACTGGTCGAGAGCGACGCTCGCAAATGCGCCTTTCTTCGAACCGTGATCCGCGAAACTGGCGTGAAAGCCGCGGTGATTACGGAACGTATCGAAAACACCACGGCGCTGGATTGCGATGTCCTCAGCGCAAGGGCATTGGCCAAGCTGTCAACTCTCCTGTCTTTTGCCGAACGACATATGCAGCCGAACGGCACCGCGCTCTTTCCCAAGGGTGAGACCTGGAAAAAAGAACTCGAAGAAGCGCAACAGACGTGGAAGTTCGAACATCAGGTTGCTAGAAGTCAAACCGAAGACGGCCCCGTTGTTCTGAGCATTGCAGGAGTCACCCGTGTCTGACCCGACCCGGCCAAAAGCACCAAGAATCATCGCAGTTGCCAACCAGAAAGGGGGCGTGGGGAAGACCACGACCACCATCAACCTGGGAGCCGCGCTGGCGGAAGCTGGCAGCCGTGTCCTGATCGTGGATCTTGATCCACAGGGCAACGCATCAACCGGCTTGGGTATCGAGCCGGATGCGAGAACCTTTACGACTTACGACCTTCTCCTGGACGAAGTTGACCTGGACGAGGTGGTTCTGGAAACCGGTGAAGATAACCTCCAGATCATTCCCGCCACCGTCGATCTGAGCTCTGCGGATATCGAGCTCATATCGAACGAGAAGCGAAGCTTCCTGCTGCACGATGCCTTGCGCCAGCCTGCAATAGATCAGTTCGGGCTCGACTACATCCTGATTGACTGCCCGCCGTCGCTCAACCTTCTGACCGTTAACGCCATGGTCGCCGCGCATTCTGTACTCGTGCCACTACAATCCGAGTTCTTTGCTCTGGAGGGCCTGTCGCAGTTGATGCTGACCGTGCGGGAGGTGCGTCAGTCGGCCAATCCGAACCTGCGGATAGAGGGGATTGTGCTGACCATGTACGACATGCGCAACAACCTCTCGGCACAGGTAGAAGAGGACGCCCGGGAAAACCTTGGGGATCTGGTATTCAAGACGTTGATCCCGCGGAACGTCCGCGTGAGTGAAGCGCCGTCTTACTCGGTGCCGGTGCTGCGGTACGATACAGCCTCCAAGGGGGCGCAGGCGTACCGTGAACTGGCAGCAGAAATGCTGCGAAATCATGCACCTGTAGCGGCCTGATGGAAATGAGAGGTTGGGATGGCAGATAAGAAACCAAAGCGTGGCCTGGGTCGCGGCCTTTCGGCCCTGATGGCTGATGTCAACGAGGGGCACGGCGACGAGACCACGGAAGCCAAACAGCCCGACCGTGTCATACCCATCGAAATGATTGTTCCGAACCCGGATCAGCCGCGCCGAACCTTCGATCCGGATGCGTTGGACGACCTGGCTGCCTCGATCCGCGAAAAGGGGATCATCCAGCCGTTGATCGTCCGGCCGAGCCCGAGAGCAGAAGGCCAGTTTGAGATTGTTGCTGGCGAACGCCGCTGGCGCGCCGCTCAGATGGCGAAGCTTCACGCGGTGCCAGCCCTAGTTCGTGAGTTCGATGACACCGAAGTGCTCGAAGTTGCAATCATCGAGAACGTCCAGAGGGCCGATCTGAACGCAGTGGAAGAGGCTGCGGGTTACAACCAGCTGATGGAGAAGTTCGGCCATACGCAAGAGAAGTTGGCAACGGCTCTCGGCAAAAGCCGCAGTCACATCGCGAACTCGGTGCGCCTGCTCACGTTGCCTTCGGAAGTGCAAGAGTATGTGCGGAACGGAAAACTCTCTGCCGGTCACGCGCGAACGCTGATCACGGCCGAGGATCCGGTTTCGTTGGCGAAACAGATCATCAAGAAGGGTCTGTCGGTGCGCGAGTCGGAGAAACTTGCCAAGGCCAGCCAAGATAAAGTTACATCCGAGCGGGCTAAGCCACAGGTCAGGACCGCGCCCGATAAGGATGCTGATACGAAAGCGCTGGAGGGTGATCTTTCCGCCGGCTTGGGAATGAAGGTTTCCATCGAGCACAAGGCAGGCAAGGAAAGCGGCCAGATCGTTATTGCGTATGATACGCTCGAACAGCTTGACGATCTGTGCCGGATCCTAAGCGTCAGTCATTAGGTCGTGTCCAGAGGAAGATCAGGACGCACCCAAGAACAAGGCCTTGTATTGCCAACAGCACGGGCCGAAGGCCCAATGCGATGGAGATGAAAAAGACCACGGCAATCGACGCGGTTGCAAGCTTCTTGGCGTTGCGACTGATGGCGCCCTTCTGCTGCCAATTGACAATGGCGGGGCCGAAATGCGGATGGCACAGGAGCCAATTGTGCATTCGCTCGGAGGACCGCGCGAAGAAAAATGCCGCCAGAAGCATAAACGGAACGGTTGGAAGCAAAGGCACAGCCACACCCACCATGCCGAGAACGACACAGACCAACCCAAGGCACAGCCAGACGACTCGCATGACCTAATTGGCCAAAAGGTCTTTGATCACCGCATTCAGGACGAGACGACCCCGTTCCGACGCGCGGATTTCGTGTCTATTCCGCCTTATCATGCCTATTTCCTCAAGCCGCGCCAGCGCGTCGGCTGACAGATCCTCGCCAGACATAGCCTTGTAGCGCCGTGCATCAATACCCTCGTTGATCCGTAGACCCATCATCAGGTACTCGCCGGCTTGATCCCTTTGATCGATTGGCTCGATTGTGCCGCTTGAAACACCGGATTCAACGGCGTGCAGCCATTTTCCCGGTTGGGCGTAATCCACCGTGGCGTACCGCTGACCGTTGACGGTCACACGCCCGTGCGCGCCTGGACCGATCCCGGCATAGTCGCCGTATCGCCAGTAAACGAGGTTGTGCCGGGATTCGGCGCCAGGGATGGCGTGGTTCGAGATCTCATAGGCGGGCAGGCCGGCCGCGCTGCACACCTCTTGCGTGACGTCATACATATCTCCGGCGCGGTCGTCGTCGGGTAAACCTAGCAGCTTGCCGCGGTCAAACCGGTCGCCAAACGCGGTGCCGGGCTCGATCGTGAGCTGGTACAATGACAAGTGATCGACGGCCAATGAAAGCGCTTCTTCAAGTTCCGTACGCCACTGGGTTACCGTTTGATCCTGCCTTGCGTATATCAGGTCGAAGCTCACCCGGGAAAAATATTTCCTTGCAATATCAATAGCTTGGTAAGCCTCGGCAACCGAGTGAATACGGCCTAGACGGCGCAGATCACCATCATTCAACGCCTGAATCCCCATCGAGATGCGCGAAACCCCGGCCTCGGAATAACCGGCAAAGCGATTTGCCTCGACGGATCCGGGGTTGGCTTCCAAGGTGATCTCGAGATCATTGGCCGTCGGCCAGCTTCCTCGAATCTTCTCGATAACCTCCGCTACGACGTCCGGCGCCATCAGGCTGGGCGTGCCACCACCGAAGTACACCGTGTTGAGCACCCGGTGCGGAAGCATTTCCGCGTAGCGATCGATCTCGGATAAATACGCCTTCTTCCAGCGATCCTGATCGATCGTCTTCGCGACATGAGAATTGAAGTCGCAGTAAGGGCATTTTGCTTCGCAGAACGGCCAGTGGATGTAGAGGCCGAAGCCGCCGCGCTGCCAGTCTTCAGTCAAAGCAACCCTGCACCAGTTTTGCGAAGGCATCGGCGCGATGGCTCATCCGGTTTTTCTGCGGACCATCCATTTCGCCAAAGGTGATGCTGTAGCCGTCGGGTTGAAAAACCGGATCGTACCCATGGCCCTCGTTCCCACGCATCGGCCATACGACGCGTCCTTCGACCCTTCCCGGAAACACCTCGTCGTGCCCATCGGGCCAGGCAAGCACAAGTGTGCAGCAAAAACGGGCGGTCCAGGGTTGCGGCGCGCCGGATTGAACGAGCTCGTCGTGAGCCCGGGTCATGGCCTTCACAAAGTCACGCCCGTTCCCCGTTTCTGCCCAGTCCGCTGTCCAGACACCCGGCTTGCCATGAAGAGCATCAATCTCGATGCCGCTGTCATCCGACAGCGCCGGCAGACCCGTAGCCTTGGCTGCCGCGTGAGCCTTGATCCTGGCGTTGCCCACGAACGTGGACTCGGTTTCCTCCGGTTCCGGCAAGCCTTTCTCGGCCGCGCCTATGACAGATACACCGTAAGGCTTGAGCAAACTCGAGATCTCATCCAGTTTGCCGGCGTTATGCGTAGCCACCAGCAGCGTATCGCCCGAGAACTTACGCATTGACCGCCGCATTCTGTGCGTTCACCAACTCCTTGACGCCCTTTTCGGCCAGGTCCATCAGGTGCTCCATCTGCGTCCGAGAGAAGGTCGCACCCTCGGCGCTCATCTGAACTTCAATCAGCTGACCGGAACCCGTCATGATGAAATTGCCGTCGACGCCGGCATCACTGTCTTCCGGGTAATCGAGATCGAGCACCGGCTGGCCGGCGTAAATCCCGCAGCTGACAGCCGCGACGGGATCGATCATCGGGTCGCTGATCACGTCGCCGATCTTGAGGAGCTTCTGAACGGCAAGGCGCAACGCAACCCATCCGCCGGTTATCGAGGCACAACGCGTGCCGCCATCTGCCTGGATCACATCGCAGTCCACCGTGATCTGCCGTTCACCGAGCGCCACCCGGTCAATACCGGCTCGAAGGCTGCGACCTATCAGGCGTTGGATCTCGACCGTGCGGCCGCCCTGTTTGCCGGCTGTCGCCTCGCGCCGCATCCTGCTGGTCGTCGAGCGCGGCAGCATGCCGTACTCGGCCGTGACCCATCCCAGGCCGGAACCTTTGATGAATGGAGGTACGCGGTCCTCTATCGTGGCGGTGCACAAAACATGGGTATCGCCGACCTTGATCAGGCAGGACCCTTCCGCATGTTTGGTAACCCCGGTTTCGATTGAAACCGGCCGCATCTCGCTTAAGTCTCTCCCGGAAGGCCGCATGGCAAATACCTCGTTATTTGGTGCGTTGGGGATACATGGCTGCCCTCGGCATGCGCAACCCCGATTGACGTTTTCATCTGTCCGTCTTTAATGGCGGATCACGTAGGAAGGATGTCCTTCGGAATGAACGACGCAGGCAAGGTTCTCGAAGAGATGAACGCACGCTCGCGCGAAGTGTTTCGCCGCGTCGTTGAAACCTATCTGGCCACGGGTGATCCGGTAGGGTCTCGCACGCTGACGCGCAACATGAGCGAGAAGGTCAGTGCTGCGACCATCCGCAACGTCATGCAGGATCTGGAGTATCTCGGCCTGCTCAACAGTCCGCATGTTTCCGCCGGCCGCATACCGACGCAGGAAGGGCTGCGGATGTTCGTCGACGGGCTGCTGGAAGTCGGTGATCTCGACACGACCGACCGCCAGATGATTGACGCAACGCTCGGAAGCAACTCCGATGACGTCGGCACCGCGCTCGACCGGATCGGTGCAGCCCTATCGGGTGTAACGCATGGCGCCTCGCTGGTGCTGGCGCCGAAGCATGAAGCGCCAATCAAGCATATCGAATTCGTCGGGCTCGGACATGACAGGGCCCTGGTCGTACTGGTCTTTGCCGACGGGCATGTCGAGAACCGGATATTCACACCGCCGCCGGGCCAGACCCCAAGTTCGATGAGAGAAGCGGCGAATTTTCTGAACGCACTGGTCGAAGGCAAGACCTTGTCTGGCCTGCAATCGGTCATTGCGAAGGAAATCGAGTCACGGCGGCAGGAGATCGATCAGCTTGCCCAGCAACTCGTCGAAAGCGGGCTCGCCATCTGGGAAGGCGAATCGGACAATTACGAGCGGTTGATCGTGCGCGGCCGGTCAAATCTGCTCAATCCCGAGACCGAAGAAGAGGATCTCGAACGCATTCGAACACTGTTCGACGACCTCGAGAGGAAGCGGGACATTGCCGAGTTCCTCGAATTGGCCGACGAGGGCGAGGGGGTGCGGATTTTTATCGGCTCGGAGAACAAACTTTTCTCACTTTCGGGTTCCTCTTTGGTGGTCTCTCCATATATGAACGCTGACCGAAAGATTATTGGCGCGGTGGGCGTGATCGGCCCGACGCGCCTGAACTATGGGCGCATCGTGCCGATCGTCGACTACACGGCGCAGATCGTCGGCAAACTGATCGCGGACCGAAGTTAGAGGTGCAAGAATGGCAAAGCGTGACGAAGACCGGTTCCTGGACGACATCGCCGAGGTGGAAGCCGAGGAAGAAGCCCGTATGGCTGAAGATGTCCCTGAAGATCAGGACGAGGTCGAAACGCTGAAGGCGGAACGCGACGCGCTGCAGGATAAATTCATGCGTGCGCTGGCAGACGCGGAGAACGCACGCAAACGTGCAGCGAAGGAGCGGACCGAGGCCGAGAATTACGGCGGTTCCAAACTGGCCCGCGACATGCTTCCGGTGTTCGACAACATGAAGCGCGCGGTCGAGTCGGTAACCGAGGAACAGCGCGAGGTAGCCGGCCCTCTCATCGAGGGGATCGAGCTGACCATGCGCGAGCTGATCAAGGTGTTCGAAAAGCACGGCATCCGCGTGATTGACCCCCAGGTCGGCGAGCGGTTCGACCCGCAGCAGCACGAAGCGATGTTCGAAGCACCCCTGCCTGGCACGAAACAGGGCGATATCATCCAGGTGTCGGCGCAGGGATTCATGCTGCACGATCGCATCCTGCGCCCGGCACAGGTTGGGGTGTCATCGTTCCAAGGTTGACGGATCAGTCCTTCAACAGGCACTTCAATTCGTAAATCAGGTCGAGAGCTTCCCGAGGCGTCAGTTCGTCGGGGAGTATCTCGCCCAAGCGCTTCTCGGCGCGCGACTCCCGTGATTTTGCCTTGGGCTGCGGAGGTGGGCTGGCGGCGAACAGCGGCAGATCGTCGATGAAGGCCTCACGCTTGCCGCGCCCCTCTCGCTCTCCCTTTTCAAGGGCATCCAGAACCACCCGCGCGCGCTCCACGACCGATTGGGGCAACCCAGCCAGCTTGGCGACCTGAACGCCGTAGCTTCTGTCGGCCGCGCCACGCCGGACTTCGTGAAGGAAGACGACGTCACCTTCGTGTTCCTTGACGGCCACCGTGGCATTATCGACCCGGGCCAATTTCTCGCTGAGATTGGTCAGTTCGTGGTAATGGGTCGCAAAGAGGGCACGACAGCGGTTGATCTCGTGGAGGTGTTCCAGGGTGGCCCAGGCTATCGAGAGGCCGTCGTAGGTTGCCGTGCCGCGGCCGATCTCGTCGAGGATCACCAGAGCGTGATCGTCAGCCTGGTTCAGAATTGCCGCGGTTTCGACCATCTCGACCATGAATGTCGAGCGGCCGCGGGCAAGGTCGTCCGACGCGCCGACCCGGCTGAAGAGCTGGCTTACCAAGCCGATATGCGCGAAACGGGCCGGAACATAGGCGCCCATCTGAGCCAGCACGGCAATCAGAGCATTCTGGCGAAGGAATGTCGACTTGCCGGCCATGTTGGGACCAGTGAGAAGCCAGATATCGCTGTCTTCTCCCAACGCGCAATCATTGGCGATGAACGGGTCACCACCCTGAGCGCGCAGGGCACGTTCAACGACAGGGTGTCGCCCTCCCTCGATCAGTAGGGCACGGCTGGCGTCAACCTTCGGACGGCACCAGTTCTCGGACCTTGCCAGATCAGCGAGAGCCGTCGTCAGGTCGAGCTCGGCCAAGGCCGCCGAAGTCTGCGAGAGCGTTGGTGAACTATCCAGAACGGCGGATTTCAGGCTTTCATAGAGCCGTTTCTCGATCTCCAGTGCCCGCCCGCCGGCGTTCAGGATCTTCGTTTCCATTTCGCTGAGGGGAACGGTGGTGAAGCGCACCTGATTGGCCGTGGTCTGGCGGTGCTTGAACGTCTCGTTCAGCGGGGCCGACAGCATCTTTTCCGAATGGGTGGCCGTCACTTCGACGAAATAGCCCAGAACGTTGTTGTGCTTGACCTTCAGGCTCTGAATACCTGTGAGTTCGATGTAGTCGGCCTGCATGCCGGCAATCACGCCGCGCCCTTCATCCCGTAAGCGACGTGCCTCGTCGAGGTCGTCATTGTACCCCGCTGCGACAAATCCACCGTCGCGCGCAAGTAGAGGAGGCTCGGCAACCAGCGCCTCGTCCAGGAGGGCGAGGAGATCATTATGGTTTGACAGTTCCCCTACGGAACGCTGTAGAAGGTCTGGCAAATCCAACCCTTCCAGCAGGGCAGCGATCTGCAAAGCTTGGGTCAAGCCGTTTCGGATCGCCGCGAGATCGCGCGGACCGCCCCGGTCTACGCTCAAACGCGACAGCGCCCGGTCGAGGTCTGGAACGCGGCGCAGCGCCTCGCGCAAGTCATTGCAAAGGCGAGAATTCTCGACGGCAAAAGCCACCGAGTCCTGACGCTCCTGCACGACATCGAGAACCCGGGAAGGCGACGAAAGCCGGCGTTCCATCAAACGCCCGCCACCGGCAGTCACCGTCCGATCGACCGCGGCCAGCAAGGAACCGGCCCGCCCACCGGAGAGCGCATGGGTCAGTTCGAGGTTCCGGCGGGTCGCGGCGTCGATCTGCATGACGCGCGCCTGTGCCTCTCGGGTCGGCGTCCGCAGGAGGGGCAGTTTGCCTTTCTGCGTGATCTCGAGATACTCGACGAGGGCGCCCATCGCGGCAATCTCGGGCCGGGAAAAGTTTCCAAAAGCCTCCAGAGTTTCGACCCCGTAGAGGCTGCAAAGTCGGTCATGTCCGCCGGTGCTGTCAAACGCCGACCGGCCGAGGGGCGTGATCGAGATACCGGCCTCTGACGTCAGGTCTTCCAGCTCCAACTCATCGGCCTCCGACAGGATCAACTCGCTTGGTGCCAGTCTCGCCAGTTCCGGTCCGAGACGAACTTCCGGCAATGGCATGACGTGAAAACTGCCGGTCGAAATATCGACCCATGCCAACGCGCTCTCGTCTCGAACGCGCGAGAAACTGGCCAGGTAATTGTGCCGCCGCGCTTCGAGCAGGCTTTCCTCGGTCAGCGTGCCCGGGGTAACCAGCCGCACGACATCACGCCGCACGACAGATTTCGAGCCACGCTTCTTGGCCTCCGCTGGATCCTCCATCTGCTCGCAGACGGCGACGCGAAACCCCTTTCGGATCAGTGTCAGAAGGTATCCTTCGGCGGAATGGACCGGCACGCCACACATCGCAATGTCTTCGCCCAAATGCTTGCCGCGTTTCGTCAGGGCGATATCCAAAGCCTCGGCGGCCGCAATCGCATCGTCGAAGAACAGTTCATAGAAATCGCCCATCCGATAGAACAAGAGCGCATTTGGATATTGCGCCTTGATCTCCAGATACTGCGCCATCATCGGCGTCACGGCTGCCTTCTGAGATGTCACGTTGCCCCCTGTTCTCACCTTGCCAGACCTTACAAACGGGCAGGGATCGGCGAAACCCAATTCTCACCGCTGTTGAGCCGGGGGCAAACCCCCGGTAAGGATCAACGGACACAATCAGGAATGACAGCAGACACCATGTCGAAACCCAGATACACCCGCGAAGAGGCACTTGCCTTCCACCTCGAGCCGACACCCGGCAAGTTCGAAGTGACGGCCACCGTGCCGATGACAACGCAGCGCGATCTGTCACTGGCATACTCGCCAGGTGTCGCGGTTCCCTGCGAAGAAATCGCGCAGAACCCAGAGCTGGCGTATGATTATACCAACAAGGGCAACCTGGTTGCGGTCATCTCGAACGGGACAGCGGTGCTGGGCCTCGGCAACCTGGGCGCCCTCGGTTCGAAGCCGGTGATGGAAGGCAAGGCGGTGCTTTTCAAGCGGTTCGCCGATGTCAATTCCATCGATATCGAGCTCGACACCGAAGACCCGGAGGATTTCATCAAGGCGGTCAGGTTGATGGGGCCGACCTTTGGCGGAATCAACCTCGAGGATATCAAGGCGCCGGAGTGTTTCATTATCGAGCAGACGCTCAAGGAGCAGATGGATATCCCCGTCTTTCACGACGATCAGCACGGAACGGCGGTGATCTGCGCGGCCGGCCTGATAAATGCGCTGCACCTGTCCGGCAAGAAAATCGAGGAATGCCGCATTGTCCTCAACGGCGCCGGTGCCGCCGGGATTGCCTGTATCGAGCTTCTCAAGGCCATGGGTGCGCGGCATGAGAACTGCATCGCCTGTGATACCAAAGGCGTCATTTACCAGGGCCGGCAGGACGGCATGAACCAGTGGAAGTCGGCTCATGCCGTGGACACGGAACTGCGAACACTGGAAGAGGCCATGAAGGACGCAGACGTGTTCCTGGGCGTTTCGGTGAAGGGTGCCGTGACCCAGGACATGGTCAAATCTATGGCGCCCGATCCGGTCATCTTTGCCATGGCCAATCCCGACCCGGAAATCACGCCGGAAGATGCCCACGAGGTGCGTCAGGACGCGATCGTGGCTACAGGCCGGTCGGATTATCCGAACCAAGTGAACAACGTTCTGGGCTTTCCCTACCTGTTTCGCGGGGCGCTCGACGTCCATGCCAGGGCAATCAATGACGAAATGAAAATTGCCTGCGCTCACGCGCTGGCCCGGCTGGCGCGTGAAGATGTGCCTGACGAGGTTGCCATAGCCTACGGCCGCAAGTTGTCGTTCGGACGGGATTACATCATTCCGACGCCATTCGATCCGCGCCTGATCCATACGATCCCGCCTGCTGTCGCCCGGGCCTGCATGGACACGGGTGCGGCCCGCCGGCCCATCGTCGATATGGACGCCTACGAGCAGGCGTTGAAGTCGAGACTTGATCCGACCGCCTCGATCATGCGGTCCATCAACGCGCGGGCCCGCAATGCTCAGGCCCGCATGATCTTTGCCGAAGGGGATGATCCGCGGGTTCTGCGTGCCGCCGTGCAATATACGCGTTCCGGTTTCGGTCATGCCATCGTCGTCGGGCGAGACGACGACGTTCAGCACAAGCTCGATGCTGCCGGTCTTGGAGATGCGATTTCCGAAATCGAGATCACGAATGCCGCGAAGACCGAATTTCTCGACGAGTACAAATCCTTCCTTTACGGGAAACTACAGCGCCGAGGGTTCGACCAGCAGGACATTCACCGCCTGGCGGCCCGCGACAGGCATGTGTTCTCGGCTCTGATGCTGGCTCATGGGCATGGGGATGGTCTTGTGACAGGGGCCACCCGCAAGTCGGCCCATGTTCTCGACCGCATCAATCACGTGTTCGACGCGGGAGCAGAACACGGGGCTGTGGGTGTCACCGCCCTGTTGCACAAGGGCCGGATCGTCATGGTCACCGACACCCTGGTCCATGAGTGGCCGGACGAGGAAGATCTTGCCACCATTGCCGAACGCGGGGCGCATGTCGCGCGCAATCTCGGGATTGAACCGCGTGTTGCGTTCGTTTCCTTTTCCACGTTCGGCTATCCGCGCTCGGAACGGGCGGAAAAGATGCACCGGGCGCCAAAGGTGCTGGAAGCGCGCGGGGTCGACTTTGAGTTCGAAGGCGAAATGACGGTGGACGTAGCCCTGAACAAGGCCGCGCAGGAATACTATCCGTTTCAGCGCCTCACCGGCCCGGCGAATATCCTCGTGGTCCCGGCCCGGCACTCTGCCTCCATCTCGACCAAGCTGATGCAGGAATTGGCTGGTGCCACGGTTATCGGTCCGATCCTGTCCGGCATCGACAAGTCTATCCAGATCTGCTCGTCGACGTCGACGGCCAGCGATATCCTCAACATGGCCGTGCTGGCGGCTTGCAAGGTGGGCTGAACGACTGATGATCTATAACCTGGGGTCGATCAACGCAGACTACTTCTACAAGGTACCACGCCTGCCTGTCCCCGGCGAAACACTGGCCGCGACATCGATGAGCTGTGGCCTGGGCGGGAAAGGTGCAAACCAATCCGTGGCAATGGCCCGGGCTGGTGTCGAGGTACGCCATATCGGCGCCGTTGGTGGCGACGGCCAATGGCTCGTCGATCAAATGGCGAAAGCTGGGGTCGATACCCGGCATATTCATCCGAGCCGTTACCCCACCGCGCACGCCATCGTCATGGTCGACAGCGACGGGGAAAACCAGATCGTGATCTTTCCGGGCGCCAACCAGGATCAAAACCCGGAAACGATCAACAATGCCTTGTCGGCGGCTCAGCCGGGTGACTGGCTCTTGTTGCAGAACGAGACCTCGCATCAGAAGGAAACGGCCAGGATTGCTGCTGAAAAGGGTATGGTTGTTGCCTACTCGGCGGCGCCATTCGATGCGGATACGGTGGCGGCATTACTGCCGTATCTGAGGCTGCTCATCATGAATGAAATCGAAGCCGGTCAGTTGGCAAAGGCGCTGGGCGCCGAGCTCCTGCACCTGCCGGTGGCAAACGTCCTGGTAACCAAAGGCACACGGGGCGTAGACTGGCATGATACGCGGCTGATGCAGACGGTCTCGATACCGGCTTTTCCGGTAACGGCCGTCGATACGACCGGGGCGGGCGATACGTTCACGGGTTACGCCATAGCGGGGCTGTCGAGTGGATTGAGCCCCCAGTCAGCCTTGCGTCGCGCCGCCGCCGCGGCCGCCATTTCCGTCACACGCGCGGGAACGGCAGATGCCATCCCCACGAGCCGTGAAGTCGAGGCGTTTCTCGCCTAGCTCCCGATGAACGGCGCCGCCGATCCCCATAGCTGTCGAATGCGCTGGTCGCGATTGCAACCTTCCCTGTAGAACTTGTAGGCCGACGACTGCTTCTTGGGCCCGCCACGGGTGATCACCAGCTTCGTACCTTTGTAGTAGTCCTGGTGGTAGTCTTCGGCCTTGTAGAAAGGACCGGCATTCAGGATCGGCGTCACGATCTTTCGGCCGAGTGCCTGTGCCGCGTTTGCCTTTTCCGCCTCGGCTGCTTGTCGGCCGGCCGCGTCTTTGACAAAGATCGCAGTGCGATAACTGGCGCCACGGTCGCAGAACTGGCCGCCCGCATCTGTCGGGTCGATCGAGCGAAAGAACATATGCAACAGCTGTTCTTCGGAAACTCGGGCCGGATCGTAGAAAATCTGAACGGCCTCGTAGTGGCCGGTGCCTCCGCGGGTGACCTCCTTGTAGGTGGGGTTCTTCGTCGTGCCACCTGTATAGCCTGACACCACTTCCTTCACGCCTTTGACGCTTTCGAAATCGGCCTCGACGCACCAAAAGCAACCTCCGGCTACTGTCAGAACTTCGGTGCCAGCAGCGCGCGCCTTGTTACACTGCACACCAATCCCGACAATGATCAGGGCGGCCAGCATGACCGCTTTGACTTCCTTGAGATGCATGATCATGAAAGCGACCTCCCCAATGAACGCGTTCATTGTGGCAGGGGGCGCGAGTCTCACCAAGAGGGGGAACGGTCATGTCACGCAGTGGTGAGCCGATTTTACCCTTGGCACCGGATTCAGCCCAAAATAACGTGCCCGCGACCGGCGGCGCAGTGGTCGCCTGTAACATTGGAGAGCACGGATGACCGAGCACCAGACCACGCACCAGGCCGAGGAAGATGCTCGGAACGAGTCGATCCGGATCTGGTTGAATGGCAGGATTGTCTCCAAAGCCGAGGCGGTGGTCAGTGTGTATGACAGTGGCTTCATGCTTGGGGATGGGGTCTGGGAGGGGCTGCGCCTCTACAACGGGACATGGGCGTTCATCGACGAGCATCTCGACCGTTTGTTCGATGCGGCAAAGGCAATTGATCTCGACATAGGGATGACACGCGCCGAAGTCTTGCAGGCTGTCAAAGACACCCAGATGGCAAACGAGATGACAACGGATGCCCATGCGCGACTTATGGTAACCCGGGGCGTGAAAAGTCGGCCGTTTCAACACCCCTCCCTGTCAAGGCAGGGTCCGACTGTCACCATCATCATGGAGCATTCCAAACCTAAGATTGCCCGACCGATCCGGCTGGCGACGGTGCCGCATATGCGGGGGCTGCCGATGACGCAGGACCCGAAGCTCAATTCCCATTCCAAGCTCAATTGTATCCTGGCCTGTATCGCCGCAGAGAAGGCAGGGGCAGACGAGGGGCTGATGCTTGACGTGAATGGCTTCGTGAACACGACCAATGCATGCAACTTCTTCATCGTTCGAAAGGGGGAAGTCTGGACCAGCACGGGCGACTATTGCATGAACGGCATAACGCGGCAGAAGGTTATCGACCTGTGCCGCGAGAACCAGATTCCCGTGTTCGAGCGCAATTATTCCCTGGTCGATACCTACGGCGCCGACGAGGCGTTCCTGACGGGAACTTTCGGCGCCCAGACGCCCGTGGGCGAGATTGACGGACGCCTGATCGGCGATGGTCAGCAGGGTCCCGTGACCTCGACGATCCAAGGCCTCTACAAGGCACTGATCCAGCGGGAAGCGGCTTGATGCGGATCGCCATGTGGTCCGGGCCGCGCAACCTGTCGACGGCAATGATGTATTCGTTCGGGGCCAGGGCCGACTTTGCCGTGGTCGATGAGCCGTTCTACTCCGCCTACCTGACCCGGACCGGCCTCGAACATCCGATGCGCGACGAGATCATTGCCTCGCAGCCATCCGACCCGAAGGCCGTGGTCGCGCGTCTTCTCGGGCCGGTCCCCGGGGATAAGCCGCATTTCTATCAAAAGCACATGACGCAACACATGATAGAGGGCATCTCGCGTGACTGGATTGCGAAGGTGACGAACATCTTCCTCATCCGTCACCCCGCGCGCGTCGCCGCCAGCTTTTCGGCGAAGTACGACAAACCGACGCTCACCGATATCGGCTTTCTCCAGCAACTGGACCTATTCGAACAACTGAAAACATCGGGCCAGTCCCCCATTGTCGTCGACTCTGCAGACATCCGCCGTGATCCGGAGGGGATGCTGCGCCGGCTCTGTGATGCGATCGGCCTTTCGTGGGATCCCGCGATGTTGTCATGGCCAGAAGGGGGCCACACGGACGATGGCGTCTGGGCGCCGCACTGGTACGGCGCGGTTCATCGGTCGACGGGGTTTGCGCCGGCGGAGGGCAATCTGCCTGAGCTCACCGAAGACCAGGCAGCCCTGGCCGACGCGGCCATGCCCTATTACCTGCCGCTAAGCGAAGTGGCGCTGCGCTAAGCGAAAGTATGAAACTTTCTGCCTCGGAAGACGTGTCTGTACCCGCGCGCACTTTTTAAGCGCCGGATTTCAACAGACTGGAGATTCTCGATGAAGACACTGATCAGCCTTACAGCAGTCACCATCCTGGCTGCCGGTACCGCTCTCGCTGAAAATGACGGCATGACACCGATGGTCAAGGCGTCAGACCAAGATGTCTCGAATGGCATCGTCAGCGCTGAAATGATCGCGGCGCCGAAGAACGGGTGGCTTGTTGTGCACCGCACCGACTCCGAGATGAAGCCCGGTCCGGTCGTCGGCCACGCCCCTATTCGCGAAGGTGAAACCATGGACGTCGCCGCAATTCTGACCGAAGAGGTGGCCTCCGGCGACATGCTGATGCTGATGATTCATTCCGAAGATGGCGGGATGGAAACGGGTATCTTCGAATACACGCTTGGCGCCTCGGAAGACGGTCCGATCAAGCCCGATGGCGAGTTGGTGATGACGGTCATCACGGCGGAATAAACGCCGCCACCCTAAAGCCAAGGGCGGTGGGTTGATCCCGCCGCCCTTCTTCGTTTCAGCCTTTGAAGCGCCGTGCGCGGGCGGCCAGAAGCTTCAGCCGCAGTGCATTCAGCTGGATGAACCCAGCCGCATCCTTCTGATCGTAAGCGCCGGCATCTTCCTCGAACGTCACATGCGCTTCGGAATAAAGCGAATGGTCTGACCAGCGTCCGACGACGTTCGCGGACCCCTTGTAAAGTTTCAACCGCACAGTGCCGGTGACGTGTTCCTGGCTTCGGTCGATGGCGGCCTGCAGCATTTCGCGCTCCGGGCTGTACCAGAAACCGTTGTAAATCAGTTCGGCGTACCGCGGCATGAGCTCATCCTTGAGGTGCGCAGCGCCACGATCGAGCGTGATTTGCTCGATACCCCGGTGCGCCTGCAAAAGGATCGTACCGCCGGGCGTTTCGTAAATGCCGCGCGATTTCATCCCGACGAACCGTCCTTCGACGAGGTCCAGTCGACCGATACCGTGTTTGCCACCCAGTTCATTCAGCCTGGTCAGAAGTTCAGCAGGCGAAAGCGCTTCACCGTCGATGGATGTCGCATCGCCCTTTTCGAAACCGACCTCGATGAACTCGGCTTCGTTCGGTGCGTCCTCGGGGTGGGTCGTGCGCTGATAGACGTAATCCGGCGCCATTTCGGCGGGATCTTCCAGAACCTTGCCCTCGGAAGACGTGTGCAGAAGGTTCGCATCAACAGAGAACGGGGCCTCGCCGCGCTTGTCCTTGGCGATCGGAATCTGGTTCTTCTCGGCAAAGTCGATCAGCTTCGTGCGGCTCGTGAGATCCCAGATCCGCCAAGGCGCAATGACCTTGATTTCCGGGTTGAGCGCATAGGCGGCCAGTTCGAACCGAACCTGGTCGTTGCCCTTGCCGGTGGCCCCGTGCGCCACAGCGTCGGCGCCGGTTTCCTCTGCAATCTCGACCAATCTTTTCGATATCAGCGGCCGGGCGATCGATGTGCCAAGCAGGTAAAGCCCTTCGTAAACGGCATTGGCGCGGAACATCGGAAAGACAAAGTCGCGGACGAATTCTTCGCGGATGTCCTCGATGTAGATGTTTTCCGGTTTGATCCCCAGAAGTTCGGCCTTCTCGCGCGCCGGGTCAAGCTCTTCGCCCTGGCCCAGGTCGGCAGTAAAGGTAACCACCTCGCACCCATATTCGGTTTGCAGCCATTTCAGGATGATCGAGGTATCAAGCCCCCCGGAATAGGCCAGTACAACTTTCTTTGGCGCGGACATCGCTTTCCCCTTTGCACGGTCTTGGGCGAGGCGATTATCGGCTTTTGCGGCTCTGGGCAAGGTGCTGTGGTTGCCTGCATGCCCAGGTATACTTTGCTGCACCCTCTTGTCAGCGGGCGGGGTTTGCGACAGTGACACCAGCATGACCGATTTTCGCACCCTCGCCCGCACGGCCGAAGCTGCCATGCGCGACGTATTCGAGCCGACGCCGCTTCAACGGAACGAGCATCTGTCGGAACGGTTCGGCGCGGATATCTTCCTGAAACGGGAAGACCTGACACCGGTGAGGTCGTACAAACTGCGCGGCGCCTTCAACGCGATGCGCAAGGTAATGGAAGAGCATCCCGGTACGGCGTCATTCGTTTGTGCCAGCGCCGGGAATCACGCACAGGGCGTGGCCTTCATGTGTCGTCATTTCGGGGTCAAGGGCATGGTCTTCATGCCTGTTACCACGCCTCAGCAGAAGATCATGAAGACGAAAAGCTTTGGCGGCGAGTTCGTGACCGTGGAACTGACCGGCGACTATTTCGACGACACGCTCGCTGCCGCCATAGCCCATTGCGAGGCGGAGGGTGGCCACTTCCTTTCGCCATTCGATGATACGGACGTGATCGAAGGGCAGGCCTCGGTCGGGGTCGAGATCGAACGACAGCTCGGGAGCGCCCCGGACCTGATCGTCATGCCAGTGGGTGGGGGCGGCCTTTCCTCCGGCGTGCGCAGTTACCTTGGCAATTCGTGCGATTATGCCCTTGTCGAACCCGAGGGCGGGGCGTGTCTTGGCGCGGCCCTGCAGGCCGGCCGACCCGTTCGGCTGAATCACGTTTTGACCTTTGCGGATGGTGCGGCCGTTGCCCAAATCGGCGAACGGACGTTCGAGCGACTGAGCGACCTCGATCCTGCCTGTGCGTTGACGGTGAACGAGGATCGGCTCTGTACGACGATCCTCGAGATGCTGAATGTCGAAGGCATCGTGCTGGAGCCCGCCGGGGCGTTGGCGGTCGATGCGCTGAAGGATCTGCGAGAACATGTCAGCGGCAAACGCGTGGTGTGCGTCACGTCCGGCGGCAACTTCGATTTCGAACGCCTGCCGGAAGTTCGCGAACGCGCGCTCCGGTCCTCCGGGATAAAGAAATACTACATCCTGAGAATGCCGCAGAGACCCGGCGCCTTGAGGGATTTCCTGAACATCCTTGGTCCTCGCGACGATATTTCCCGTTTCGAATACCTGAAGAAATCTGCGCGGAACTTCGGCTCTGTGCTGATCGGTATCGAGGCCGGCGATCCGGGAAACTTTGCCCAGATCGAAACCAAGATGCAGACGGCCGGCTTTGCCTTCCGCGACATTACCAATGATGAGGTCCTGGCAGAGTTCCTGATCTAGGCTGCTGCAATGCGATGCATACCGCGGATGAATGCCTGCTTCGACTGATCGTAGCAGGTTAGGACCCCGTCAATATCCACATCGGCCCCTGCATCGTTGCCCGCGGCCGTTTCACCGGCCTGGCACAAGGCCGAGAAGGCCGTGAATCCGAGGTTCAGGGCGCTCCCTTTGAGGAAGTGCAGCCGCGCGGCCAACGTTGCCTTGGCATGGCTGGCGGTGAGCCGGGCGAGTTCGTCTTCCACCTCGAAAAGAAACAGATCGATGACCTCGTCGAAATT
Source organism: Roseovarius sp. (assembly GCF_965228755.1). Classification (GTDB taxonomy): domain Bacteria; phylum Pseudomonadota; class Alphaproteobacteria; order Rhodobacterales; family Rhodobacteraceae; genus Roseovarius. The sequence continues at coordinate 23,466 of NZ_CBDDIG010000008.1, read as the reverse complement.
CTCTTCCCCGACCTCTTCACGGAGTTCGGATACGCGCTTCCAATCAATCATTTCGTGGCCCTTGCGGTTGTGCTGGTCCGCGAAGCTAGAGGGAAGACATTAATCAAAGATTGACGTGTTCCTTCAAATTCAAGCCGAATTTGCGGCTTCACCAATGTTTAAATTCACGACGCTACCTCAGTGTCCGATTCAAAATGACCTGATGTTTTTCAGGCTCTTGCGAGATGGCGGGTCATTCGCCTGATATGCGAGATGAGGATCCATGCTTCGGCGCTTTCGATGGTCTTTTCCCAATCCTTCGCCAGCCTGCGGCATTTTCCCAGCCAGGCGAAGGAGCGCTCGACGACCCATCTGCGGGGCAAAACCTCGAAGCCTTGCGCGGTATCGGACCGTTTGACGATCTCGATTGTCCAGCGCCCGATGTCGGCCAGAGCCCGGCGCAGCTTCGGCCCGGCATAGCCGCCATCGGCGAAGACATGGCGCAGTTTCGGAGCCTCCCGCCGGAGCCGGGCGAACACCGCTGGCGCGCCGTCGCGGTCCTGAATGTTGGCCGGGTGGACGCACAGAGCAATCAGGTTGCCACAGGTGTCGGTTATGATGTGGCGTTTTCTACCCTTGATCCGCTTGCCCGCGTCATAGCCGGAAAGAGCCGTGTTTTCAGTGGTTTTCACACTCTGGCTGTCAATCACCCCCGCCGTGGGCATATCCTGCCGGCCGTCCCTTTCGCGGGCCAGGGAAACCAGCGACCGGTTGATCTCGGCCAGCAGACCGCTGTCGCGCCAGAGATAGAAATAGTACCGCACCGTCGAGACGGGCGGGAAATCCTTCGGCAAAAGCGACCACGCGCATCCCGCCGCGGCAATGTACTGGATCGCATCCCAGACACCCCGAAGATCAACCTCGCGCGGGCGACCAAGCGGGTTGGGGCCGGGCAACAGCCGGGACACAACCGCCCATTCTTCGTCCGTTACATCACTTGAATATCGCGCTGTATTGCGCTCATATCGCGGGCGGGTGAATTCGGTCCAGGCCATCATGATCTCCGTTCAATGTTGCAATCGAACAGAATCATAACCTGCTGAATTCACTCAACTCATTTTCGATCAGACACTCAGGTCGCCAGACAACTGGCGGTGATGTGCGTGGCGCAGACAAAAGACCTTCATTCGAGGCCCCCGGACATCTCGACAGCGGTGCGCAAAGTGCTTGTTGTCGATGACAGTTCCTCTCAACGACTGACCCTGTCGCAGATCCTGCGGCAGGCAGGATATTCGGTCCGCGGTGCCGCCTCCGGCCGCGAGGCTCTTCGCATGTGCCGGGATGACCCGCCTGACCTCGTGTTCAGCGATTGGATGATGCCGGGAATGAACGGCCTCGAATTCTGTCACGAGTTCCGAAAGATGACGCGAGAAGGGTACGGATACTTTATCCTTCTCACGTCAAAGAGCGACAGGCAGGACATGGCGAGGGGCTTTGACGCCGGCGCTGATGATTTCCTGACCAAACCGGTGAATACGGCGGAACTGCGCGCCCGGATCACGGCGGCCGAACGGGTTGTCCGGATGGAGCGTGAGCTGACGGAGAAAAACCGGTTAGTGCAATCCACGTTGCATGAACTCCAACTGATCCATGATGCAATCAACGGCGATCTCATAGAGGCGCGCAAGCTGCAGCAGTCACTCGTTCGGGAGAGGTACCGCGATTTCGGAAGTGCGGAGGTTTCACTCATGCTGCATTCCTGCGGGCATGTCGGCGGTGATCTCGTCGGCATGTTCCAGATCAGCACGTCACAGGTCGGTGTCTACGGCATTGACGTGTCAGGGCACGGGATCAGCTCGGCGCTGATGACGGCGCGGCTTGCCGGGTATCTTTCGGCGACAACCCCGGAACAGAATATCGCCCTTGTCGCAGATGAGCAGGGCAGGTTTCGAGGGCGATGTCCCGAGGAAACCGCTGCCATACTGAACGAACTTATCCTTGGGGAGATCGAGACAGAGCATTACCTGACCCTCCTTCTCGCGATCCTCGACCTCGAAACCGGAGAGGTAGAATACGTTCAGGCCGGCCATCCCGCGCCTCTGATTCAGCGTGCCGACGGAACAATCGAGTTCGCCGGAGAGGGTGGGTTGCCGGTTGGTCTGCTGGGCGAAGCATCCTACGAAGCGCGGAAGCTGACGCTGTTTCCGGGTGATCGTCTGCTGGTGTATTCCGACGGTATCATCGAGTGCCGAACACCCGGCGGCGACATGTTGGGAGAGCGCGGCCTCGCCGGGGTGGCCTCTGGATTACGTAGTGCACGGGGTGCGAGGTATCTCGAATCCCTCGTCTGGCGGCTGGCGGAGGTTACGGGAAGCGATCAGTTCGACGATGACGTTTCGGCGGTCCTGCTCGAATTCAACGGCCACGCAGATACGTCCTGACAAAGTGTCTGTCTCCCGAATTTCCCAATGCCTCGGCGGCAAAATCCGGAGCGGCCCAGATTGCCGTGTGGCCGGCCTCGGTCGGTGGTCCATGGGGCCGAACCGGGTGCGCCAGGTAGATCAGGCATAGTTTTTCTGCCCACTTGTCGTATTCCGGCATGTAAACAAACCGCCTGAACGCCCCAAGCCGCCTCGGCTGGGCGATGATCCAGCCGGTTTCCTCGTAAACCTCGCGGTGCAACGCCCTGAGAGGCGATTCGCCGGGATCGATACCCCCGCCCGGCAATTGAAGTTCGGGCTCGGGCTCGTGTTGAAGCGTCAGGAGGAGCTGACCCTTCCTGGCGAGGATCGCATAGGCGCCCATGCGATGCGAGTAGGCGATATCGGGGCGGGGCACCGGACCGAACCTGGGGATCATGCAGCCTCTCTTGGATCATCTCTGGCGGTTCATATATAGTCGCGGTATGCCAATTTCCGCGGCTTAAGGAAACTCCATGACTCTTGGTCAGAAAATTGCGTGGGATGATACAATCCTGCCGTTTCAGCTCGATGCCTCCGACATGCGCGGCCGTCTTGCCCGGCTTGACGGCGTTCTCGACGGTATCCTGCGTCAGCATGATTACCCGCCCGCGGTAGAAGCGCTGGTGGCAGAGATGGCCCTGTTGACGGCGCTGATCGGGCAGACGATCAAACTGCGCTGGAAGCTTTCCCTTCAGGTTCAGACCGATGGACCGGTGCGCATGATCGCAACGGATTACTATGCACCGCAGGATGAAGGCGAAACGGCCCGGATTCGCGCCTATGCCGGTTTCGATCCTGACCGCGTGACCGACGAGCGACCGTTCGACCAGCTCGGCAAAGGCTATTTTTCAATCATCATCGATCAGGGCCCCGGTTCGGACCCTTACCAGGGTATCACGCCAATCGCCGGCGGCAGCCTGAGTGCGTGCGCCGAGGCTTACTTCGCCCAGTCGGAACAATTGCCGACGCGTTTCGCACTGAGCTTCGGAAGATCGACCGAGCGGGGTGAAGCCGAGCACTGGCGTGCCGGCGGGATCATGGTGCAGCACATGCCCAAGGCCGCCCTCGGAATTTCGAGCGGAGGTACGGGAGAGGGCGGATTGCTTGTCGCCGACGACGTGGTCAGCGAAGAGGGCGAGGAGAACTGGAACCGCGTCAACATCCTGCTTGATACGGTCGAGGCGCTGGAGCTGATCGGTCCGTCGGTCACCCCTACGGATCTTCTGGTACGCCTGTTTCACGAGGAAGTCCCGCGCGCTTACGAGTTTCAACCTGTTCGCTTCGGCTGCACCTGCTCGGAGGACCGCGTTCGCCAAAGCCTGTCGATCTATTCGGCCCGCGACATTGAAACCATGACGACCGAGGAAGGGATCGTGACCGCAGACTGTCAATTCTGTGGAGCACATTATCGGCTCGATCCGGTGACGCTCGGTTTCGACGCCCCCGGGTCGTCCGGCGATGACGCGTGATTTCGCGGCGCAACTGCGTCAGGCGGTCGCTCACGCGCGCGCACCGTCATCGGATTACGACCTGAACCCGGATACGGTTTTGCCGGAGAACCGCAAGTTGCGGCCTGCGGGCGTCCTTGTGCCCGTGCTCGCCCGGGATGATGCCGCCCGGCTTTTCCTGACGAAAAGGTCGTCGGCGCTCAAGCATCATCCTGGCCAGATCGCCTTTCCCGGTGGCAAACAGGACGATAACGACGCCGATGTTACCTCAGCCGCCTTGCGTGAGGCGCACGAGGAGATCGGCCTCGTCCCGGAGAATGTTGAAGTTCTGGGGCTGTTGCCCGCGCATGAAACGGTAACTGGCTTCTACGTGACCCCGGTCATCGCACTTGTGCGAGAACCGTTTACCCCGGTACCGGAACCGGGTGAGGTGGAGGAGGTGTTCGATGTGCCGCTGAACCATGTGCTGAGCCCGGATAACTTCAGCGTTCAATCACGCCGGTGGCGTGGCAGCCGGCGGCACTATTACACCGTACCTTTCGGACCCTATTACATCTGGGGGGCGACCGCGCGCATTCTGCGTTCCATGGCCGACGCGCTCGAGAACCGATGAAACTTTCCGGTGACTGGATCAAGGCGAAACCGACGCAGGCCGTTTGCCGCATGCTGGAAGTCGCCGGGCATCAGGCCCTTTTCGTGGGCGGATGCGTAAGAGATGATCTGCTTGGTAAGCCCGTCCAGGACATCGACATTGCCACGGATGCGTTGCCCGAGACGGTGATTGCTCTATCGGAAGCGGCCGGCCTCAAACCTGTCCCGACCGGGGTCGAGCACGGCACTGTCACCGTGGTGTCTGGCGGCCTGCCTCACGAAGTAACCACGTTTCGCAAGGACGTGGAAACGGACGGCCGCCGTGCGACGGTCGCCTTTTCGACAGACGTTCTCGAGGACGCCCGGCGCCGCGACTTTACAATGAACGCGCTCTACGCCCGTTCAGACGGCCAGTTGATCGACCCGCTCAATGGCATGCCGGACCTGGAAGCGCGCCATATCCGCTTTATCGAAGATCCGGAACGGAGGATCCGTGAAGACTACCTTCGTATTCTGCGGTTCTTCCGGTTCCATGCTTGGTATGGAGCAGGCGGGCTTGACCCTGACGGCCTTGCTGCATGTGCGCATCTTGCCGAGGGACTGGCGCGTTTGTCGAAGGAGCGTGTCGGCACGGAATTCCTGAAACTTCTCGCCGCGCCCGACCCGGCCGAGGTTGTCGCGTCCATGCGGAGTTCCGGTGTTCTTATGCGTGTGCTGCCCGGTGCGGACGACAACCTGCTCGGCCCTCTCGTGCATGTAGAGCAATCGCTGTCCCTACCCGCCGATCCGATCAGACGACTGGCGGCGCTGGGCGGAGAGGATCAGGTTGAACGGCTCAGGTTGAGCCGCGCACAAGCCAAGCGGCTTGGTCAACTCAAGGATGGAATGGCATCCGCCGCATCGATGGGTGAGCTCGCCTATCGCCTCGGCGGGGATGTGGCGCGCGATGTTTTGCTTCTGAAGTCTGCAGCAGCGAGCCGACAGCCCTCGGCGCAAGACCTGGATGATATCGCGGTGGGCGCCGCGGCGGAGTTTCCCATATCGGCGGCCGACCTGATGCCCGCTTACCAGGGCCCGGAACTCGGCAGGCAACTTGCCAAGCTGGAACAGGCGTGGATCGATACCCGATTCACCCTCAGCCGCGAAGACCTGCTCGGCCGCGACCTGTCATAGAGACTTCAATTGACAACCTGATCGTAAACGGGCCATCTTCGCGGGACTGACGAAGGAGGGATGCAAAATGTACCACGGGATCTGGCTGAGCTAAGCTCTTAACCCCCCAAGGTGATACCGAACGCGGCCTGGGCCGCGTTGCTTTTGCGCCCCATCAGGATGTCGTTCCATGTTCAAGTTTTTCGAGAATCTCGTCGATCCGTATTGTGACTATACGGAGACCGACACGCCCCCGACGCGGCTGTGGCCCTTCATGCGTGACTACATGAAACCGTTTCGCAGGGTTTTCTGGGTCACCGCCATTTTTTCTGTAATCGTGGCAATGATCGAGCTCTGGCTGATCTATTACATGGGGCAGCTGGTCGACCGTCTGTCGGGCGAGCCGGAAACCGTCTGGCAGCAATACGGTCTGGAACTCATCGTGGTGGCGTTGTTCATCCTGATCCTGCGGCCGCTGGTGCAGGCGATCGACGTGCTTCTTCTCAACAACACGATCATACCGAACTTCGGCACCCTGATCCGATGGCGGTCTCACAAGCACGTGCTGAGGCAGTCGGTAGGCTGGTTCGAGAATGATTTCGCTGGTCGTATCGCCAACCGTATCATGCAAACCCCGCCCGCTGCGGGCGAGGCCGTGTTTCAGGTTTTCGATGCCATCACCTTCGCGCTGGCCTACGTGATCGGCGCGGCATTGATGCTGTCCGATGCCGATCCGCGACTGGCGATTCCGATGGTCATCTGGCTGGTTCTTTACGGGATTCTCGTCCGCTGGACGATGAAGCGCGTTGGTCCGGCGTCCAAGGCGGCGTCGGATGCCCGCTCGCAGGTGACGGGGCGGGTGGTGGATGCCTATACGAATATCCACTCCGTCAAGCTTTTTGCCCATCACCGGCGGGAACTGGAATACGCCAAGGAGGCCATCGAGAACACGCGCACCACCTTTCGGGCGGAAATGCGGATCTACACGATCATGGACGTGTGCCTTGTCGTCCTGAACGGCCTGCTCATTGTCGGGGTTGTCGGCTGGGCCATGCTGCTGTGGATGCAGGGCAACGCGACCGTAGGGGCCGTGGCCGCGGCAACGGCGCTCACCCTGCGCCTCAACGCCATGACCGGATGGATCATGTGGGCCCTCACGACGTTCTTCCGCCAACTCGGCGTCGTCGCCGAAGGCATGGAGACGATTGCCCAGCCCATTGACCTTGTCGATAATCCGAACGCGAAGCCGCTCAAGATGACCGACGGACGGATCGAGATCCAGGCGGTCTCGCACCACTACGGCCGCGGGGCCGGCGGGCTCGACCGGGTCTCGCTGACCATCGAACCGGGTGAAAAGATTGGCCTTGTTGGCCGGTCGGGCGCGGGAAAATCGACCCTCGTCAAGCTGCTGTTGCGATTCTATGACGCGGAAAGCGGCCGCATCCTGATCGACGGCCAGAACATTTCGCAAGTTCAGCAGGACAGCCTGCGCGATCATGTCGGCATGGTTCAGCAGGACAGCGCGCTTTTGCATCGCTCGGTGCGCGACAACATCCTCTATGGCAAGCCGGACGCCAGCGAGGACGAAATGTTGGACGCAGCGCGGAAGGCCGAAGCGCATGATTTCATCCTCGACCTGGAAGATCCGCAGGGTCGCACGGGATACGAGGCACATGTGGGCGAACGCGGCGTGAAGCTGTCTGGTGGCCAGCGTCAGCGGATCACGCTGGCGCGGGTGATCCTGAAGGATGCACCGATACTCCTGCTTGACGAGGCGACGAGCGCGCTGGACAGCGAAGTCGAGGCGGCAATTCAGCAGACGCTGTACGGCATGATGGAAGGCAAGACGGTCATCGCCATCGCTCACCGCCTGTCGACCATCGCCCAGATGGATCGTATCATCGTGCTGGAACAGGGTCGGATCTTCGAGGAAGGCACCCATACCGAGCTGCTGGCCAAGGGCGGCCTCTACGCCCGTTTCTGGGAGCGGCAGTCGGGTGGCTTCTTGAACGCCGATGTCGATGACGATACCGAGACCGCGGCGGAGTAAGGCTTGGCGGAATACAAGATCAGACGGCTGGGCCACCTTGGGGACGGAGTTGCCGACGGCCCGGTCTTCGTCCCCGGCGCCCTGCCAGGGGAAGTGGTCACCGGCACACTTGTCGGTGACCGGCTAGTCGATATACGGATCGTCACGCCCTCGTCCGACCGCGTGGCGCCGCCCTGTCGCCATTTCAAATCCTGCGGTGGCTGCCAGATGCAGCACATGGCAGATGCGGCCTTGGCAGAATGGAAGACCGCCATCGTCAGAACTGCCTTGCAGGCACAGGGGCTGGAGGCAGAGTTCCTGCCCATGCACATCTCGCCGCCCAACACCCGGCGCAGGGCAACATTCGCCGTACGCCGGACCAGGAAGGGGGCAATGGCGGGGTTCTACGGCAAGCAGTCGGAAACGATCGTGGACATTCCCGACTGCCGGTTGCTGCACCCGCGGCTGATCGCGGCGCTGCCCATGGCCGGGGCGCTGGCCGAGGCTGGCGCAAGCCGAAAATCACCCCTTCGGGTGGCGGTGACGATGGCGGAACCGGGATTGGATGTATCGGTAACTGAAGGCAAGCCACTGGACGGCTCACTCCGCATGACGCTTGCCGAACTTTGCCAAACACATGATTTTGCGCGATTAAGCTGGGATGGAGATACGGTCGCCACCCGGCTGCCGCCCGAGCAAAGGTTCGACGGCATTTCCGTCGTGCCGCCGGCGGGCGCCTTTCTTCAGGCTACCAAGGAGGGAGAAGACGCACTTCGCGCGGATGTGCTCGACATAGTCAACGATGCAGCCACCGTCGTCGATCTCTTCGCGGGGTGCGGCACGTTTGCGCTCCCGGCCGCGCGCCGATCCGCTGTTCATGCGGTCGAAGGCGACCGGGCCATGACGACGGCGCTCGATTCCGGCTGGCGCCATGCGAAAGGCCTGAAAATGGTCACGACCGAGACGCGCGACTTGTTCCGCCAGCCACTTCAGACCGAAGAACTTGCAGGCTTTGATGCCGCCATCATCGACCCGCCCCGAGCGGGGGCGGAGGCCCAGATCGCCTTGCTTGCACAATCCCGAATTCCCGTCATCGCGCATGTCTCCTGCAATCCGGTCACGTTCGCTCGCGATGCGGCCACTTTGGTGCAAAACGGTTACACGCTGACCCGCCTGCGAGTGGTCGACCAGTTCCGCTGGTCCGTGCATGTCGAGCTTGTTGCGGAATTTCGGAAGAACGCGCCGTAAACCTGCGTATTTTCCTTGGCCGAACCCGGCCAAGTTCTGTAAAATGCGCCGCATCGGGGCAAGGAAATCGAGACAAGCCATGAAGGCAATCAAGCTGATTACCGTGCTCCTGCTGGCGATCGGGCTGGCGGGGTGCGGATCGAAGTTCAAGAAGTACAACGGGCCAGAGGTGACTCAGGTCATCGTGCAGAAGGATGAGCGTCGGCTTTACCTGATGCATCACAACCGCGTGCTGAAGACCTATCCGGTCGAGCTGGGCTTTGCCCCGCAGGGGCACAAGCAGTTCGAAGGCGACGGCAAGACGCCCGAGGGGTATTACTATATCGATCGCCGCAATCCGAACAGCAAGTTCCACCTGTCGATCGGTATCTCCTATCCCAATCCCAGCGATCGGGCCTTCGCCCAGTCGCTTGAGAGGAAGCCGGGCGGGGATATCTTCATCCACGGCCGGCCGAACGGCAATCCGCGCGACAAACGCAAAGATTGGACAGAGGGCTGCATCTCGCTCAAGAACCGCCACATGGAATGGGTCTACGCGATGGTCAACGACGGAACGCCGATCGTTCTGACCCCCTAAGCGTTCCCGTGGTTCAGGAGGTCGGGCCGGCCGCAGAAGCGCCGCGGCCGGTCACGAGCGTCCACCAGATCTTGCCGTTGGCCTCCTGCTCCCAGGAAAACCCCATCTCCGTGGCTTCTTTGGACAGGATGGTCCGGCGCGTGTTCTCGTTCTCCATCCAAGCGGCAAGCGTTTCCAGCTCGTTCTCGTAGGTTTCGGAAATGTTTTCGCCCACCAGCATGCCGCCATAGCCCACGCGGCGGACACGATCGATCGGAGAAGAGCCGTCGGATCCGAAATGCCAGGGGCGGTTCTGCAGGGACATATCTCGTGAATGCGTGGCCGCTGCGGCGTTCAGGCGCGAATCGAGCGTCAAGGGTCCCGCTCCGGCGGCCTGGCGCAGGGCATTGACCGAATCCAGCATACGATACTGGATTGTCGAGGTTTCGCTGGGGCTGATCCGGTGAATCCGTGTGGTCGAGCCGCCATCGGTGCCGGCTGGCGGACCGGTCATGGAACTGCTGCAAGCAGCAAGCAGTACAAGTGCCGAAAACAGAAGTCCGATTATACGCGCCATGAAGCTCAGCCACCTATTGAGTCGAAAGTTTCAACCGTTTAGCCCGCCATACCGTGTAGTTCAAACACGCTTGGGCGCCACTTTGCCACCCTGCATGAGTTTGAATTGCGACTGCGGCATTCGCGCACTATAGTCTGCGCCGGTAAAAGCCAGCATTCATGGAGAAATGGCAATGGCGAAAATACAGTCGGGCGGCGTGAGCAGACGTGCATTTCTCGCCGGTACGGCAACGGTGATCGGCGCCCCGGCCTTGGCCCAGAGCATGAACAGCGCCGCGACGACCGAGATGGAGAGCGACATCTCGCAGAGTGTCCGGCGCAACATTTCGAGCTTCCGGACGCTGCATTGGCAACCTTACTTTTCGAACCTGAACAACGGTGCGGTCCTGGTAGATACCCAGTCGCGAGCCCTGCATTACTGGTCGGAGGATCAGTCGGTCTATAAGCTGTATCCCACCAGCGTTCCCATGACAGAGGAACTGACCCGTCGAGGCCGGACAAGCGTGGTCCAGAAGGTCGTCGGCCCCGAATGGCGCCCGACGCCCTCGATGCTGGAACGCAACCCCGACTGGCCAAGCTATGTCGGCCCGGGTCCGGACAACCCCCTCGGAACGCACGCGCTTTACCTGAGCTGGACCTATTACCGCATCCACGGAACCCACGACACCCGCAAGATAGGGCGCCGGTCTTCGAACGGGTGCATCGGGCTTTACAACGAACATATCCAGGAACTCTTCGGCCTGACGAAGGTCGGTACGCAGGTGCTGCTTATCTGACCTGATCGGGATAACCGTTTCGGGGAGGGGCGGCGCGTTGCGCCGCCTTTGTCCTTTCCGAAGCAAGCCTTGTGGCCCTATCGAGCAACTTTTACGATTGCCCCAGGAGGCGTCACGATGAGACTCGATCCCTATTTCCGGAAAGCAAAACACTTCCCCGAGGCGCTGAATCGTTTGCGGGAGATCCTTCTCGAGTATCCTCTGAAGGAAGAGCTGAAATGGCGGCAGCCTTGCTATACCTATGACGGCGGTAATGTCGTGATCCTGCATGAAATGAAGAGCTATTGCGGTCTGGGCTTTCTGCGCGGGGCGCTGATCGACGACCCGAAAGGTGTTCTGGTGGCACCGGGAAAGAATTCACAGGCCGCGCGCCAGATGCGGTTTCGCAGTGTCGCCGAGATCGACGAGCAGGAAGACACCCTCCGCGCGATTATCGAAAGTGCCATCGCGGTACACAAGTCCGGCCAGAAGGTGGACTTCAAGGCAAAGCGCGAGCTGGTTTACCCCGATGAACTGAAGGAAAAAATGGCAGGAGATGCGGCTTTCAAAGCCGCGTTCGAGGCGCTCACGCCGGGCCGGCAGCGCGGCTACATACTGCATATCTCGGACGCCAAGCAATCGAAGACCCGTAGCGCGCGGATCGAGAAGCACTACGATCGCATCATGGACGGGCTTGGAATACACGACCGGTAGGTCGAGCGGGCGCCTTCAGGCTTCTACCCAACCTTTCAGGTTGGCCGCGATCACCTCGGTCAGTGCCCCGATATGCGCCTCGTCGTCGTTGAGGCATGGAATATAGGTAAACGCCTCACCGCCCGCGTCCTCGAAACTTTCACGGATCTCTTCGTTGATCTCTTCCAGCGTCTCGATGCAGTCGGCCGAGAAAGCGGGGGCGATCACCGCGATGCGTTTCTTGCCCTCTTCACGGGCCAACCGGGCCACCTCTTCCACCGTATATGGCCGCAGCCATTCCTCGGGTCCGAACACCGACTGAAACGTGGTGGTGATCTGCGTCTCGTCCCAACCCAAACGTTCGCGCAACAGGCGCGTCGTCTTCTGGCACTGGCAATGGTACGGATCACCTTGCAGCAGGTAACGCCTGGGCATTCCGTGATAGGAAACCACGAGGATCTCGGGCTTCGATGTCAGCGCGCCATAGGCCCGCTCGACCGACGTCGCCAGTGCCTCGATGTAGCGGGGATGCTCGAAGTAGGGTTCGACCACGCGCGCCGTGGGCTGCCATGTTTCTTCCATCAAGGCGCGGAAGAACTGATCGTTGGCAGTGGCAGACGTCGCCCCCGCATACTGCGGGTAGAGAGGAAAAAACAGGATGCGGGTACACCCTGCCTCGACCATCGCGCGCACTTTGGACCGGGTCGACGGATTGCCATAGCGCATGCAGAAATCGACCATCACCTGGTCGCCGTACCGCTCGGTCAGGGCCTTGGACAGCTTGGCCGTCTGATCGCGGGTGATGGTCATCAGGGGGCTTTCGCCCTTCTCCTCGTTCCAGATGGACTTGTATGCCTTGCCGCTGGTGAACGGTCGTTTCGACAGAATGACGAGTTGCAGCAAAGGCTGCCATTTCCATGGGCTGTAATCGATCACGCGCCGATCCGACAGGAACTCGCCCAGGTACCGACGCATCGGCCAGTAACTGTAGTGATCCGGCGTACCGAGATTGGCCAGCAATACCCCGGTTTTCGCATTTGCAATCGCCGGGTGGTCAGCCGGGGCGTGAACGGGCCGGGTGGCGTCGGGCATGGGCTAAGATCTCTCGTTCCTGTCTGCCGTGGACATAAACGGTTCAGCCGTGCCGTCAATCTTCGAGGCTAGTTTCCTCGACACCGAGCACATCGGCAAGCCGGCGGGTCGCCGAACCGGGGCGCAGCGGCTGGGGCTGGCTGGCATCGGGCGCCCAGCCGGTCAGAACGATCAGCTCGAAGGTGGCAGGCACCCGGCCATCCCCGTCGCCGTAACTTTCGACGTAAATCTCGCTGGCGCGGGCGAAAAGCGCCTTTGACGACAGCGTTCGGCGCCGTGAATGAAGGGCATTGCCCTCGCCCATGAAGCGTAGTTCCTTCATCAGGTGAAGCGGGGTCTCATAGCTTGCCGTCAATCTCACGCTGTCTGCGACAGACAGGGCATAGCCCGCCCGCTGAAGCAGGGCGCCAAGGTCACGGATCTCTGCCATCGGAGCCACTCGGGGCGACAGGCCGCCGTAGAGGTCCGATTCCGCCTGTGCCAGCGACGCGCGCAATTCATGCAGCGTTTCTCCCCCAAGCATGACACCGAGGAAAAGCCCGTCGGGACGAAGACTCCGCCGCGCCTGAATGAGCTGCCCGACCGGGTCATCGGCCCAGTGCAGGCACATGGCATGGACGATCAGGTCATGCGCGTTCTGCTCGAGGAGAATGGTCTCCTCATCGTCAACCACGTGTGCGCCGGGCAAAAAACCATCCCAAAAATCACCGAATCCCCTTATCAGGGCCGGATTGCGAAAGGATTTTTTAACCAGAGTCAGACGATCCTGAATTTCATCGCGAGCCGCTTCTTGCAGGAACGCGACCGGCGCGGCCGTCGCGCGGGCTCGGTTGCGGATCAGGGCCGCGCGATCGGTAAGCGGAAGGGTCATGGCTCAGAAGGTAAGACGACGTTGGTTTCATTTCAAACTGCACTGCAGTTGATCTATCCGCCCCGATGTATCCTGTGCGGGACACAAGTGGAAAGCGAATTCGGCCTCTGTGGGCCGTGCTGGAGAGATACGCCCTTCATATCGGGCCTCTCCTGTCACCTGTGTGGCGTACCGCTTCCCGGTGACAACGACGGCGAGAGGGTGACCTGCGACGACTGTCTCAGGATTGCCCGACCCTGGAGTGCCGGACGCGCTGCCATGCTTTATCACGAGAACGGTCGCAAGCTGGTCATGGCGCTCAAGCATGGCGACCGGCAGGAGATCGTGCGGCCAGCGGCCCGGTGGCTGGCCCATGCTGCGCGGTCGCTCGCGTCACCCGATACGCTCATTGCGCCCGTACCCTTGCACTGGACCCGCATGCTCCGCCGTCGATACAATCAGTCGGCCTTGCTGACCAATGGACTGGCCCGCCACCTGGATGCCGGTCACTGCCCTGATTTGCTACAGCGAAACGTCCGAACGCTTCCACTCAAAGGCAAAGGCTTCGAGGAGCGGTTCGAAACCCTGTCGGGAACCATTTCCGTCAAACCGGGCCGCACAGATCTTGCCCATGGTCGAACGGTCCTTCTGGTCGATGACGTGATGACGTCCGGGGCGACATTGGCGGCGGCAACCATGGCCTGCTACGCGGCCGGTGCCGAAGATGTGCGCATTCTGGTACTGGCGCGCGTGGCCAAGCGTCCCTAAGTTCTCCTGAAACGCAATTTTTCGGGAGCACGTGATGAAACCCGTCGAAATCTACACATCGCCGCTCTGCGGCTTCTGCCATGCAGCCAAACGCCTGTTGACCCAGAAGGGCATCAGTTTCTCCGAGATCGATGTTCTCGAGAACCCGTCGCGCAAGGCCGAGATGATCGACCGTGCCAACGGGGGGCGCACCGTGCCGCAGATCTTCGTGGGGGACGTCCATGTCGGTGGGTGCGATGAGCTCTACGCGCTTGAACGCGCAGGGAAACTGGATCCGCTGCTGGCCGCATGAAAGCGGCCCTGCTCCAGCTGACGAGTGGCGACGATCCATCGGAGAACCGAAAGATGGTGCGCGCGCAGTTCGACGAGGCGGTCGGATTGGGCGCGGGTTTCATCCTGACACCCGAGGTGACGAACTGCGTTTCCACGAGCCGGACACGTCAGAAAGAGGTGCTGCAGCCCGAGGTCGAAGACGAAACGCTTGCCGCTTTGCGTGAGAAAGCGCGGCAGGCGCAGGTCTGGTGCCTCATCGGATCACTTGCATTGAAAACCGACGATGCCGACGGCCGATTTGCAAACCGTTCCTTCCTGATCGCGCCCGATGGATCGATTGCCGCCCGCTACGACAAGATCCACATGTTCGACGTGCGCGTTTCCGAAACCGAAGTATACCGCGAATCCGACGGGTACCGGCCGGGCGACACGGCGGTGACGGCCGAAACGCCCTTTGGCACGGTTGGGCTGACCATCTGCTATGATATCCGGTTTCCGCATCTATACCGGCAGTTGGCCAAGGCGGGCGCCGAGATCCTCACCGTGCCATCCGCATTCTCGGCAGTGACCGGCGCCGCGCATTGGGAAACCCTACTTCGCGCCCGGGCGATCGAGACAGGGTCCTACATCCTCGCGCCCGCCCAGACCGGGACGCACCCCGCCACGCGCGGCAAACAACGCCAAACCTATGGTCATTCCCTGGCGATCGGGCCCTGGGGCGACATTCTGGCGGATGCCGGCGAAGCGCCGGGCGTGATTTGCATTGATCTGGATAGGAAAGACGTGGAAGAAGCGAGACGCCGCATTCCTTCCCTGCGGCAGGCCAATCGGTTCGACGACCCTGTATGACAGAAAAACCCGGCAATCCCCTTGCGGTCACGCTGTTCAGCGAGATCCTGACCAATGAACAACTCATCCGCAACAAGCTGAGCCGGGTGTTGCCCAAGGGTATGGAAATCTCTCATTTCTCGGTGTTGAACCACCTCGCCCGGATCGGCGGAGAGCGCAGCCCGGCGCAGTTGGCCAAGTCGTTTCATGTCACCCGCGGCGCCATGACAAACACGCTGGGCAAGCTGGAATGGGCCGGTTACGTGCATATCCGTCCCGATTGGGACGACGCTCGCCGGAAGATGGTCACGATCAGCCCGGCCGGACGACAGGCGCGCGATGCGGCGATTTCCGCCATTTCGCCGTTAATTTCCGAGCTTGTTGACGAACTCGGTGAGGACAAGGTGCGCGCGACGCTGCCGGTATTGCGCGAGCTGCGGACGAAAATGGAATCCGGCGGCTGAACGTCAGGCCGGATTCAGGCTGGCCGTGACATAGTTCACGCTCAGGTCCCGATCCGAAAGCGACCATGTCCACGTGACAGGGTTGAAGACGAACCCCTTGCGGTCGACCGGAGTGAGCCCCGCTTGCTGAATCAGCTGGTAGAGTTCGTCCGGCGTAATGAATTTCGACCATTCATGCGTACCCTTCGGCAGCCAGCGCATCACGTATTCCGCACCGACGATGGCCATGGCAAAGCTTTTCGGGTTGCGGTTGATGGTCGAGCAGATGTGGATGCCGCCCGGCTTCAGCAGTTGCTGGCAGGCCGTGATGTAAGAGAGAGGGTCGGATACGTGCTCGACGACTTCCATGTTCAAAACCGCGTCGAACTGCTCGCCCGCAGCAGCCAGTGCCTCGGCGGTCGTGTGGCGATAGTCGATGCTGAGCCCGGATTGTTCGGCATGAATCTGCGCGACTGGAATATTTCCCGCGGCCGCGTCGGCGCCAACGACTTCGGCGCCGAGCCGTGCCATCGGTTCGCTCAAAAGGCCGCCGCCGCAGCCGATATCGAGAATCCGCAGCCCTTCGAACGGTGACGTCGCGTTCAGATCACGGTCGAACTCGGCAGCAATCTGACTGGTGATATAGTCAAGCCTGCAAGGGTTGAGCATGTGCAGCGGCTTGAATTTCCCGTTCGGATCCCACCACTCGGCGGCCATCGCCTCGAACTTTGCGACTTCGGCGGCGTCAATCGTGGTCTGAGCGGCTTGCATTCTGCTCTCCATATGCTCTTTTGGTCACGCCCTCGTATATAGGACGGTCATGGATAAATACTCAGGCCAAAAGAGCGCAGTCCAGTATTTGTACCCGCCGGTCGAGCCGTTCGACAGGCGGATGATGGATGTGGGCGAGGGGCATACGATCTATGTCGAGCAGTCGGGGAACCCGGAGGGGAAGCCTGTTGTCGTGCTGCATGGCGGGCCCGGGGGCGGGTGCAGCCCGGCGATGCGGCGGTATTTCGATCCGATGGTCTACCGGATCATCCTGTTCGACCAGCGCGGCTGTGGCCGGTCGAAGCCGCATGCGAGTGTCGAGGCGAATACGACGTGGCATCTTGTTGCGGACATTGAGAAAATTCGCGAGGCGCTTGGCGTGGAGCGGTGGATCGTGTTCGGCGGAAGCTGGGGGGCGACGCTGGCGCTGATCTATGCGCAGAGCCATCCGGAGAGGGCGGTGCACCTTGTGTTAAGGGGGGTGTTCACCATGACCCGGGCCGAGCTGGACTGGTTCTATGGTGGTGGCGCCGGGCGGTTCTGGCCGGAAACCTGGGAGCAATTTCAGAGGCTTATACCCCGGGAAGAACGGGGGGACATGATCGCGGCCTACCATAAAAGGCTGTTCTCGGGGGACCGGGCGGAAGAGGCCCGATATGGCAAGGCCTGGGCGGCGTGGGAGAATGCGCTGGCCACCGTCGGGTCGAGCGGGGTGGGCGGGGATAGCCCGCCGGATTATGCCCGGGCCTTCGCGAGGCTGGAGAACCATTATTTCACCCATGCCGGTTTCCTGGAGAAGGACGGGCAAATCTTTGATAACATACCGAAAATCTCCCATATCCCCGGCACGATCGTGCAGGGCAGGTATGACATGATCTGCCCGCCGGAATCGGCGTTCCGGCTGGCGAGGGACTGGGAAATGGCCGATCTGCGGATGATTCCGCTGGCGGGTCATGCGCTTTCGGAGCCGGGAATCAGCGCCGAGCTGGTGCGGGTGATGCAGGCGCTAGGGCGCGACTGAAACCCCGGAATTTCAACGTCGGTATAACGTCGGTATTTTGTCGGTATTACGTCGGTGGGCGGAACCGAGACCTGTGCTACCTTCCCGGTGACAAGGAGGTACATCATGTCCGACAAACCAGCCATCGAAGCGCGCGAGAACGGGCCCTTCGTCGCCAAGCACATCCGCCGGATGAAAGGCCCCGATGGGGAAGACATCGAGGTGAAGCCCACCATGGCGCTTTGCCGCTGCGGGCATTCCGGGACCAAGCCCTTTTGTGATGGCAGCCACGCGAAGGCGGGGTTCAGGAGCGACGTCGGAGAGCCGGCGGGCAAGGACAAGCTTCTGAGCTACGAGGGCGCGGAGGTGGCGGTGACGTTCAATCCGCGCATCTGTGCCCATGCCGCCGAGTGCGGGCGGCTGGCGGGGCATGTGTTCAACCCGGAACAGAAGCCGTGGATCCAGCCCGACAAGGGCACGCGGGCCGAGGTGGAGGAGGTTGTGGCCGCCTGCCCGTCGGGCGCGCTGGCGCTGAAGCGCGCGGATGGCGGGCGGGAGCACCGGATGATGGAGCGGTACGATATCACGGTGGAGAAGAACGGCCCCTACTGGGTGCAGAACGTGACCTCGCCTGCCGGGGCGCAGGCGGAGGGGATGTCGCCGGAGAAATACGTGCTGTGCCGCTGCGGTTTGTCGGGGAACAAGCCGTATTGTGACGGGACGCACCGTGACGAGGGGTGGACGGCGGAGTAGGGTCACTGGCCGCGGGTGCCCGGAATCAAGCCACGCCAAGGGCGTGGCGCCGGGCAGCGCCCGACCGCCCCCCGGGCGGGCGCTTCTGCAACGGCACCTTGCCGAGCCAGCGTTGGAGATGGGCTGCGCCATAAATCAACCATGACAATCGTTGGCGCGCCCACCCGCGGTCGGGCACTGCCCGGCACGCATATGTCTACCGCTATTGCAGCCTGACACCGGCCATTGCAGGCTGGCGTGGAAAATCCGGATATACCCTGCCGGATTCAAATGAGCGAGCGCCCCCATGACCAAACCCGGATACCGCATCGACCCCGCCGACCCGGAGGCGTTCCGGCGCGCGTTTCACGAGTTGGCCGATGCCTGTCTCGACCGGGTGGCGCAGGCGCGGGAGTTGCCGTGGATTGCGAAGCCTGCGGATATGGCCGAGACCGTCGCGCTGGTCAGTGATGAGCCGGGGCTGGGTGAGGCGGAGCTGTTCGCGATGATGCGGGGGGAGGTGATGCCCTATGCGACGGGCAACACCCATCCGCGGTTCTTCGGTTGGGTGCATGGTACGGGCCAGCCGGTGGGCGTGGCCGCAGAAATGGTGGCGGCTGCGATGAACTCGAACCTCGGCGGGCGGGACCACGGGGCGATGGCAGTGGAGCAGGCCGTGATCGACTGGTCGCAGCGGCAGGCCGGGCTGCCGGAGGGGGCGTCGGGGGTTCTGACCACCGGCACCAGCCAGGCGACGATCCTGGCGCTGAGCGCGGCAAGGATGAAGCTGTTCGGGGATGCCGTGCGCAAGGACGGAATCGCGGGGTTGGGCCGTATCAGGGTCTATTCCGTGACAGGCGCGCATGCCTGTATCGAGAAGGCGATGGAGGTGATGGGGCATGGCAGCCGGGCCGTGCGTCATATCCCGCAGGGGCCGGATGGGGCTATGGATATGGAGGCGCTGGAGGCGGCGATTGCCGAGGATCGTGCCGCGCGAATCCTGCCGATGGCGGTGGTGGGCACGGCCGGGTCGGTCAATACCGGAACGTTCGACCGGCTGGATGCGATTGCCGGGTTGTGCGGGCGCGAGGGGCTGTGGTTTCACGTCGATGGCGCCTTCGGTTTCTGGGCGGTGCTGGCGGAGGATCCGTGGCGCGAGCTTGTGCGGGGCGTCGACCGGGCCGACAGCATCGCGGCGGATTTTCACAAGTGGATCGGGGTGCCTTATGATTGCGGCATGGTGCTGATACGCGATGGCGATCTGCACCGGCGGACATTCTCGACCCGGCCCGCCTATCTCGAGGGGCAGGGGGCGGGTCTTGGTGGGGGCGAGACGTGGTTCACCGATTACGGTCTGGAATTAAGCCGGGGATTCCGGGCGCTGAAGGTCTGGGCCGCGATCAAGGCGGCGGGGGTGCCGGCGCTTTCGGCGACGATCACCGACAATTGCCGGCAGGCGACGCTGATGGCGGAGCTGATTGAGGCGTCGGAGGTGCTGGAGCTGGCACAGCCGGTGCAGGCGAACGTGTGCTGTTTCTACCTGACGCGCGGGGAGGCTTCGGCGGTTGCCACGGCGTTGCAGCTTTCGGGGGAGGCGGTGTTTTCAACGACGACGCTGAACGGGCGGGAGTGCCTTCGGGCGGCGATCGTCAATCACCGGACGACAGAGGAGGATATCCGGCTGGCGGTTGCGGCCGTGGAGCGGGAGGTGCTGGCGGTTGAGGTATAATGCCGCGCGGAATCGAGGGCTTCAGCCCGCCGCGCGATCGCCAGGCCGCCCCGACGGGCTGGCGATTGGGAGAGGGCAGCGTGACGGGCGGAAGTTGTTCGGACTTGGCAGGCATAAAGTGCCCTCCACTCACGTTGGATCGCCACCCCGCGGCCTGGCGATCGCGCGGCTCATCGCTTAGCTTCGAACGAAATGAGCGGTGTCGCGCGTCTGGGGAGTTGAACTTGGGCAAAGACACCCCTTGCAGACTCGCGCCGGTGGGCGTATATGCCCTTTCAACAGCGGCGCTTTCGGGTCCACACCGGAGGCTCCACCGGATAGCTACGACGGGCCGCGCGCCCGTTTTTTTGTGTTTGAAGGACCGATGAGCAACACCCTGATCGCCAAGTCCGCCATCGACCGCAGGATGGCCGAGATCATCACCCCCGTCATCGAGGACATGGGGTATGAGCTCGTGCGCGTGCGGCTGATGGGCGGGAAGTCCGCGACGCTTCAGATCATGGCCGAGAAGCCCGATGGCGGGATCGAGGTGGATGATTGCGCCGATATCTCGAACGCGGTGAGTGCCGTGCTGGATGTCGAGGACCCGATCACCGATGCCTATACGCTGGAAGTGTCGAGCCCCGGGATCGACCGGCCGCTGACGCGGCTGAAGGACTTCGAGGAGTTCGAGGGCTACGAGGCGAAGATCGAGACGCATGAGCTGATCGAGGGCCGGAAACGGTTCAAGGGCGTGCTGGCCGGGGTCGAGGGCGACGAGGTGCTGATCAATCTCGACGAGGGCACGGTGGGGCTGCAGTTCGACTGGCTGGCGGATGCCAAGCTGGTGCTGACCGACGAGCTGATCCGCGACATGCTGAAGGCGCGCAAGGATGCGGGCGTGCTCAACGAAGATCAATTTGACGATATCGAGACCGACGGGTCGGAGGAGAACTAAGAATGGCAATTACCTCTGCAAACCAGCTTGAGCTGCTGCAAACCGCCGAGGCCGTGGCGCGGGAGAAGATGATCGACCCCGGGCTGGTGGTCGAGGCGATGGAAGAGAGCCTCGCCCGGGCGGCCAAGAGCCGGTACGGCGCCGAGATGGATATCCGCGTGAGCATCGACCGCAAGACGGGCCGGGCCACGTTCAGCCGCGTGCGGACGGTGGTCGAGGATGAGGAGCTGGAGAATTACCAGGCCGAGATGACCGTCGAGCAGGCGAAGCAGTATCTCGAGGATCCGAAGGTGGGCGACACCTTCGTCGAGGAAGTGCCGCCGGTGGACATGGGCCGGATTGCCGCGCAGAGCGCCAAGCAGGTGATCCTGCAGAAGGTGCGCGAGGCCGAGCGGGACCGGCAGTATGACGAGTTCAAGGATCGCGCGGGCACCATCATCAACGGCGTGGTCAAGCGCGAGGAATACGGCAACGTCATCGTCGACGTGGGCCGGGGCGAGGCGATCCTGCGCCGGAACGAGAAGATCGGCCGGGAGAGCTATCGCAATGGCGACCGCATCCGCTGTTACATCAAGGATGTGCGGCGCGAAGCCCGTGGCCCGCAGATTTTCCTGAGCCGGACGGCGCCGGAGTTCATGGCCGAGCTGTTCAAGATGGAGGTGCCGGAAATCTATGACGGCATCATCGACATCAAGGCCGTGGCGCGTGATCCGGGGAGCCGGGCGAAGATCGCGGTGATTTCCTATGACAACTCGATCGACCCCGTGGGCGCCTGTGTGGGTATGCGGGGCAGCCGGGTTCAGGCGGTGGTGAACGAGCTTCAGGGTGAGAAGATCGACATCATCCCGTGGAACGAGGACCAGCCGACCTTCCTTGTGAACGCGCTGCAGCCCGCCGAGGTGAGCAAGGTGGTTCTGGACGAGGAAGCCGAGCGGATCGAGGTTGTCGTTCCCGAGGATCAGCTGAGCCTCGCCATCGGCCGCCGGGGTCAGAACGTGCGGCTGGCGAGCCAGCTGACCGGTCTGGACATCGACATCATGACCGAGGCCGAGGACAGCGAGCGCCGCCAGAAGGAATTCGAGGAGCGGACCAACCTGTTCATGACCGCGCTGGACCTCGACGAGTTCTTTGCCCAGCTTCTGGTGTCGGAAGGCTTCACCAACCTCGACGAGGTGGCCTATGTCGAGCTGGACGAGCTGCTGGTGATCGACGGCGTCGACGAGGACACCGCCAACGAGCTTCAGGCGCGGGCGCGCGATGTTCTGGAGGCGCAGGCGCGCGAGGCGCTGGACAAGGCGCGCGAACTGGGTGCCGAGGACAGCCTTATTGACTTCGAGGGGCTGACACCCCAGATGGTGAGGGCACTTGCCGAGGATGGCGTGAAAACGCTGGAAGACTTCGCCACCTGCGCCGACTGGGAACTGGCAGGCGGCTGGACCACGGTCGACGGTGAGCGCGTCAAGGATGACGGCCTTCTCGAACCTTTCGATGTGTCGCTCGAGGAAGCGCAGCATCTGGTGATGACCGCCCGGATCAGCCTGGGCTGGGTCGATCCCGCCGATCTGGAAAGTGACGAGGACGACGAGGAAGGTCTCGAAGAAGGCGCGGAAGTCGAAGAGGAGGGCGAGGCCTGATCTTTCAGGCCTCGCGGTAGTCTCATGGGTCGCGGTGGGCAACCCAAGGACCGGTCGGAAGGCCCCGGGCGCAAGTGCATTGCCACGGGCGAGGTGCGTCCGGCCGAGGGGATGATCCGGTTCGTGGTCGGGCCCGACGGCCAGATCGTGCCGGACCTGCTGGGCAAGCTGCCGGGCCGGGGCATCTGGGTCAGTGCCGAGCGGGCGGCGCTGGAGAAGGCCGTGGCGAAGAACCTGTTCGCCCGTGCCGCCAAGCAGCCGGTGCAGGTGCCCGACGGGCTGGTGGATTTCGTCGAGGCGCAGCTGGCGCTTCGGGTGACGAACCTGATCAGCCTTGCCCGGAAGGGCGGCGGGGCCGTGTGTGGATACGAGAAGGTCAAGGACTGGCTTCAGAAGGAAGAGGCCAGTGTCCTGATCCAGGCCAGCGACGGGTCCGAGCGGGGAAAATCGAAGCTGAGCACGCCATATGGCGGCGATTTCATAGGCTGGCTTACGGCGGATGAGCTGGGCCGGGCCTTCGGGCGACAAACCGTGATCCATGCCGCACTGGGGGATGGCGGTTTGCCGCAACGTGTTGTAGAGGATGCGGCAAGGCTGAAAGGCCTGCGCGTCTCGGGTGGCGACGAGAGCCATCGGAAAGGAAGAAAGACCAGATGAGCGACAACGACGGGAAGAAAACTCTGGGTGTGCGTGGCGGTCCCCGGTCGGGGAACGTGAAGCAGAGCTTCAGCCATGGCCGCACCAAGAACGTCGTGGTGGAAACCAAGCGCAAGCGCGTCGTCAAGCCGGCGAAACCCGGCGGCGCGCCCGGTCGGTCTGCGCCCGGGTCTTCGCAGTCGCCCTCAGCCGATGGCAGCAAGCGCCCCGCGGGGATTTCCGATGCGGAGATGGAACGCCGGATGAAGGCGCTGCAGGCCGCC
>NZ_CBDDIG010000007.1:0-47211 GCF_965228755.1 Roseovarius sp. | reverse complement strand
CCGCATCGATCCGCTCGGCTTTCACCGAAATCACCTGCACACCGTTCAGGCTCCTGCTGTCGAGTTCCATGCGCGCTCCGCCTTAGGTACTAATACGACGCAGGCTAGACCGTATTGGTTACCATTCGGTATTCTGCGGCATCAAAATCCGAGGAGGATCACACCCATGAAAGACGTTGTCATTGCCGGAGCTGCCCGCACCCCCATGGGCGGGTTCCAGGGAGATTTCGACGGGGTCGAGGCCAGCCTGCTGGGCGGCACCGCGATCCGCGCCGCGCTGGCCGACGCCAGGGCCGAAACCGTGAACGAGGTGCTGATGGGCTGCGTCCTGCCCGCCGGCCAGGGTCAGGCCCCCGCGCGCCAGGCCGGCTTTCACGGCGGTCTCGGCGAAGACGTGCCCGCCACCACGCTCAACAAGATGTGCGGCTCGGGCATGAAGGCCGCGATGATCGGTTTTGACCAGATCGCGCTGGGCGACACCGACATGATGATCGCCGGCGGCATGGAAAGCATGTCGACCGCCCCCTACCTTTTGCCCAAGATGCGCGGCGGCGCCCGCATCGGCCATGCCGAGGTCAAGGATCACATGTTCCTCGACGGGCTGGAGGACGCCTATGACAAGGGCCGCCTGATGGGCACCTTCGCCGAGGATTGCGCCGAGAAGTTCCAGTTCACCCGCGAAGCGCAGGACGAATACGCCATCGGCTCGCTCGAAGGCGCGCTCGCCGCCCAGAAATCCGGCGCCTTCGAGGGCGAGATCACCCCCGTCACCCTCACCACCCGCAAGGGCGAGGTCACGATCTCGCAAGACGAACAGCCCGCCAAGGCCCGCCCCGACAAGATACCGCAACTCAAGCCCGCCTTCCGCAAGGACGGCACGGTCACCCCCGCCAACGCCTCCTCCATCTCCGACGGCGCGGCGGCGCTCGTGCTCGCCTCGGGCGACGCGGCCAGGGCAAACGGCCTCAACGTCCGTGCCCGCATCCTAGGCCATGCCAGCCACGCCCAGGCGCCCGGCTGGTTCACCACGGCGCCCGTCCCGGCGGCCCAGAAACTGCTGAAGAAACTCGGCTGGTCGAAAGACGATGTCGACCTGTGGGAAGTGAACGAGGCCTTCGCCGTCGTGCCGATGGCCTTCATGCACGAAATGGGCCTGCCCCGCGACAAGGTCAACGTCAACGGCGGCGCCTGCGCACTCGGCCACCCGATCGGCGCCAGCGGCGCGCGCATCATGGTCACCCTGCTGAACGCGCTGGAAAAACGCGGCCTGAAACGCGGCGTCGCGGCCATCTGCATCGGCGGCGGCGAGGGCACGGCCATCGCCATCGAAAGGGTATAAAAACCGCAACCCGAAAACCCGCGCGGGCCGGTATGCTCGCGCGGAATCAAGGCGCGCCAGGGGCGCGCCGCCGCGCATCGTCGGGCCGTACCGACGGCACGGCGATTTGGTGATGTGGCCGCGACCTCGAGATCTGAAATGTACTTGGCAGGCATAAATCGACAGCCATGAACGTCGGATCGCCGCACCACGTCCCGACGCTGCGCGGCGCCTCCTTACGCTTCCGTACGCTTTCTAATCCAGGTCGCGCCGCATCGTGGCCATGCCACCGCGGCGCGACAATTCCTCGTAGCCCGACTTCTGGTAAAGCCGCAGCGCCGCCTCGTTCTCCAGCTCCACCTTCAACGTGATGCTCAGCGCCCCCAGGTCCCGCGCCGCCTCCTCCGCCAGCTTCGCCAGTTCCTCTCCGGTGCCGCCCCGCATCGCCTCCTCGACGAAAACGTAGGTCAGGTGCCGCACCTCCGGCCCCACACCCACGCGCAGCGCAAAGAACCCCACCTCGCGGCCCTGGCCATCCAGCAGGTAGAACGACTCGTCATCCACCTCCTGCAACCACCGCATCTTCCACTCGCCCTCGTCGAACGGATACCGCGCATGCGGGTTCACGAGCGCCATGTCGCCCTCGTCCTTCAGCAGCCCCGCAAGCGGGGCAAGGTCGCGCTCCTCGTTATGGCGCAGGCTCAGGGTCGTCATATGTCTCTCCTTCGGCCGGAAATCGCGTGTCGGGGGCCGCACCTGCCATATCCCCCGGGGACGATGCAAGCCCGGGGCTGGCGGAACGCCCCGGCCCGTGCCATATCCACGCCCATGAGGATCGACTACGCCACCACCGCCAAGACCATCGCCGCCCTGACCGAGGGCGAAACCGACGACGTCGCGCTCATGGCCACGATCGTCTGCGAGCTGCACCACGCCGACGACCGCTTCGACTGGACGGGCTTCTACCGCGTGACCGAACCCGAGCTGCTCAAGATCGGCCCCTACCAGGGCGGGCATGGCTGCCTCGTCATCCCCTTCTCCCGCGGCGTCTGCGGGGCTGCGGCCTGGACAGGACACGTGCAACTGGTGGCGGATGTCGAGGCCTTCCCCGGCCACATCGCCTGCGCCGCCTCCACCCGCTCGGAAATCGTCCTGCCCGTCCGCAACGGCGCGGGCGAGATCATCGCCGTGCTCGACATCGACAGCGACCAGCCCGACGCCTTCACCGAGGAAGACAGCACCGGTCTCGACGGCATCCTGAGGGACGTGTTCGGAAGAATATAGGCACCGCGCGGAATCGAGGCGCGCCAAGGGCGCGCCGCCGCGCGATCGCCCGCTGACCGACAGGCGATTGCAAGCAATCGCCGAAAGGGGGCCGCCCCCCGGGCTGGCGATTGGGAGAGGGCAGCACAAGGCTGACGGGTCTTTCGGAAGCTGATGGATAAAGTGCCCGCCATCCAGGTTGGTTCGCCACCCCGCGGACTGGCAATCGCGCGGCCCCTGAACCGTTAACCAATCCTCAACCATTCCCGCCCACCCTGTTAACCAAATTGGGCAACGCAAGGGATGCGCGATGGTGGCCCGCGCCTACACGGTCGCGTTCGAGGGGGTCGAGGCGAAAACGGTCGAGGTGCAATGCGCCGTCACCGCCGGCATTCCCGGCTTCTCCCTCGTGGGCCTGCCCGACAAGGCGGTGACCGAGGCGCGCGACCGCGTGCGCACGGCGCTCACCTCCATGGCCATCGCGCTCCCCTCCAAGCGCATCACCATCAATCTCTCTCCCGCCGACATGCCGAAAGAGGGCAGCCATTTCGACCTGCCCATCGCCCTCGCCCTCCTCGCCGCCCTCGAAATCATCCCCGCCGACGCGGTCGAAGGCACCTGCTCGCTGGGCGAGCTGTCCCTCGACGGTTCCCTCCTGCCCGTCATCGGCGCCCTCCCCGCCGCCCTCTCGGCGGCCGAGGCCGACCGCACCCTCCTCTGCCCCAAGGGCTCGGAACCCGAGGCCGCCTGGGTCGACGCCGCCCGCGTCATCGGCGCCGCCACCCTCACCGACGTCGTCCGCCACTATACCGGGCAATCCCCCCTCCCCCCGGCCGAACCGGGCGAGGTGATCCCCGACAAATCCGGCCGCGACCTCACCGACGTCAAGGGGCAGGAGCGCGCCAAGCGCGCCCTCGAAATCGCCGCGGCCGGCCGCCACCACCTGATGATGGTCGGCACGCCCGGCTCCGGCAAATCCATGCTCGCGGCCCGCCTCCCCGGCCTCCTCCCGCCGCTCACGGCACAGGAAGCACTGGAAACCTCGATGATCCACTCCCTCGCCGGGCTGATCGAGGAAGGCGGCATCAACCGCGCCCGCCCCTTCCGCGAACCGCATCACACCGCCTCGATGGCCGCCATCGTCGGCGGCGGCCGCCGCGCCTCGCCGGGGGAAATCTCCCTCGCCCACAACGGCGTGCTCTTCATGGACGAGTTCCCCGAATTCACCCGCTCCGTCCTCGAAACCCTCCGCCAGCCGGTCGAATCGGGCGAGGTCGTGGTCGCCCGCGCCAACGCCCACGTGAAATACCCCTGCCGCTTCATGCTGGTCGCCGCGGCCAACCCCTGCAAATGCGGCTACCTGCCCGACGCCTCCCGCGCCTGCGCCCGCGCCCCGGCCTGCGGAGATGATTACATGGGCCGCATTTCCGGCCCCCTGATGGACCGGTTCGACCTCCGGATCGAGGTGCCGCCCGTCGCCTATACCGATCTCGACCTGCCCGGCTCGGGCGAGCCCTCGGCCACCGTCGCCGCCCGGGTCCAGGCCGCCCGCGACCTCCAGCACGCCCGCTACCGCAACCATCCCGGCATGCGCCTCAATGCCGATGCCGAGGGGGAAATGCTCACAGACATCGCCACGCCGGATACCGAGGGCCGCGAGCTGCTGACGAAAGTCGCCGACCGCTTCGGCCTCTCGGCCCGCGGCTATCACCGCGTCCTGCGCGTCGCCCGCACCATCGCCGATCTCGACGGCTCCGACGCCATCCGCCGGCCCCACGTGGCCGAGGCCGTCAGCTTCCGCCTCTCGACCGCGAAAGAGAGCTGATCCACGCCGCGATCTGCCGCAGCGTCACCATCGCCTCCGGCATAAGCCCCTGGAAATACGGCCAGACATGCGGCAGGTCATGCTCGATCCGCATCTCCACCTCCACCCCCTGCGCCGCCAGCCGCTCGGCCATGTGCCGCGTGTCATCCAGCAGAATCTCCGTATCCCCGACGCACAACCACACCGGCGGCCCGCCCGTGAAATCGGCAAACAGCGGCGAGGCCCGCGGGTCCTCCGCATCCGCCCCGTCGAGATACATATCCGCCGTCTCCGTCGCCCGGCTCGCGGGCAGCATCACGTCGGCCGCGGCATTGGTTCGCACGCTCTCGCCCGAAAACCCCATGTCGGTCAGCGGCGACATCGCGAACACTCCCAGCGGCGCCTTGCCGCCCGTCCGCAACACCTCCGCCAGCACTGCCAGCGCCAGCCCGCCGCCGGCACTGTCCCCGCCGATCACCACCCCACCGGGCCACTCCTCGACGGCCCGGTACACCGCCAGCGCATCCTCGACCGCCGCCGGAAACGGATGCTCCGGCGCCAGCCGGTAATCGGGCAGGCAGGCCGGCAGCCCGGCCAGCGCCGACAGCCGCCCCAGCATCGCCCGATGCGTGCTGGACGAGCCGAACACGTAGCCCCCGCCATGCAGATGCAAAACCAGCGGCCCGGCCTCCCGGCGCACACCCTTCGCCCGCGCCCATTGCACCGGCACCCCGCCCAGCACGCCGCGCTCGTAGCGCGTGCCGAACGGCGCCCGGAAGAACAGCCGTGCCTTGAACTCGAAATTCCGGCGCAGAGTGGCAGGATCCTCCACCCGCGCCATGTACCGCTTCTCGGTCAGCCGCAGGTAGGGGTTCAGGAGGCGCCGCGCGAGGCTCACGCCCGCTTGCCCTCGATCGCCTCCCAGATCTTCGCGGCGACATTCACCCCGTCGAACCGCTCCAGCTCCTGGATGCCGGTGGGCGAGGTCACGTTGATCTCGGTCAGGTAGGTGCCAATCACGTCGATCCCCACGAAGACCTGCCCGCACTCCCGCAACCGCGGGCCGATGATGCGGCAGATCTCCCGGTCGCGCTCGGTCAGCTCCACCTTCTCGGGGCGCCCGCCCACATGCATGTTCGACCGCGTCTCGCCCTCGCCAGGGATGCGGTTGATCGCCCCCACCGGCTCGCCATCGACAAGGATCACCCGCTTGTCGCCCTTCTTGATCTCCGGCAGGTATTTCTGCGCGATCAGCGGCTCGCGGCTGAACCCGGTGAACATTTCATGCAGCGAGGCAAGGTTCCGGTCGCTCTCGGGCAGGTGAAAGACGCCGGCCCCGCCATTGCCGTAAAGCGGCTTGAGGATGATGTCGCCATGCTCGGCCCGGAACGCCTTGATCGTGTCGAGGTCGCGGGCAATCGCCGTGGGCGGCATTAGCTCGGGGAAGTCGAGGATCAGCAGCTTCTCGGGAAAGTTCCTGACCCAGAACGGGTCGTTGACCACCAGCGTGCCGGGGCTCAGCCGCTGCAGCAGGTGCGTGGTGGTGATATAGAACATGTCGAACGGCGGATCCTGCCGCAGCCAGACCACGTCCATCTCCGACAGGTCGAACAGCTGCTCCTCGCCCAGCGTGAAGTGATTGCCCTTCTCCCGCCGCACCACCAGCGGCCAGCCCCGCGCCTCCACCCGGCCCTGGTTATAGGCCAGCCGGTCCGGCGTGTAATAATAGAGCTTATGCCCCCGCGCCTGCGCTTCCTCGGCCAGCCGGAACGTGCTGTCCCCGTTGATATCGATCGGTCCGATCGGATCCATCTGAAAGGCGATTTTCATGGGCTGCCCCCGGCAATTGCGTGCAGCCTTTACATGGGCCAATCCCGGCCGGTGTGCAAATCCGAAATGCGCCGTTCAGAAATGGCTGAACGCGCCCTCGCGAATGTCCACCTGCCCCCGATCATCCACAACGGCCAGGTCGAAGCGCACCTCGGAAAGCTGCCCCAGCGGCGTGTTGCCCAGGTATTCCGAGGCCGCGAGGTGAATGCGCTGCATCTGGTCGGGGCGCAGCCGTTCCGCCGCCGCATCGAAGCTCGAGGCCTTCTTCACCTCGCAGAAGACATAGACGCCGCGATCCAGGAAGATCAGGTCGATCTCGCCGGCCTGCCCGCGCCAGCGCGTTTCCAGAAGGTCGGCGCCGCGCCGGTCATATTCCCGCGCGACCGCCTTCTCGGCACTGACGCCCGACAGGTAGGCACGCCGCCCCCGCCGCCGCTTCGCGGCCGGCACCGCGGTGGCCGTGCCACCCTGGTCGAACCTGAAATGCTTCGTCATGCCTTCTCCTTCCGCAATGCAATGCTTGGACCAAGATCAACGTCCAATCCAACAGCCAAAGCCCGGCCCGGCCCGGCCCGGCAAACAAACCTCAACCCAGTCCAAACCTCACGACCTTTCGCCAACCAACCCTCACTCAAACACCGCCGCCAGCCAGTTCTCACGCAAACACCTCCGCCAGCCAGCCCGTCACTCACGCCCCTTCGCCAGCTCAAGCGCACGCTGATACACCGGCCGCCGCTTCATGCCCAGTTGCGCCGCCACGATATCCGCCGCATCCCGCACCGAGCGCCCCTCCAGCGCCTCGCTCAAAGCCGAATCTAAATCAATTTCGCTAACAGTTCCTGAATCCCCCTGCCCCACCAGCACGACGATCTCCCCCTTCACCGTCCGCCCCGCCATCTCCTCCGCCAGCTCTTCGAGCGTGCCGCGCCGGACTTCCTCGAACTTCTTGGTCAGTTCCCGGCACATCGCCGCCAGCCGCGCGCCGCCCAGCACCTCCGCCGCGTCCCGCAGCATCGCCGCCACCCGCTTCGGCGATTCGTAGAAGATCAGCGTCCCGGGCACCGCGGCAAACTGCCCAAGCGCGGATTTCCGCTTGGAGCCCCCCTGCGGCAGGAACCCCGCGAAGAAGAACCGATCCGCCGGCAGGCCCGAGAGCGTCAGCGCGGTCACCGCCGCCGACGGGCCCGGCGCCGAGATCAGCCCGTGCCCGCCCTCCACCACCGCCCGGGCAAGATCATACCCGGGGTCCGACACCATCGGCGTGCCGGCCTCGGAGGCGTAAACCACTGATTTTCCCGCCTCCAGCGCCGCCATGATCCTTGGCCGCGCGCGGTCTGCGTTATGATCGTGGTAGCTCACCAGAGGCCGGTCCCCCAGCGGCACCCCGTGAATATCCATCAGCTTGCGCAGGCTCCGCGTGTCCTCCGCCGCCAGCATGTCGGCCGAGCGCAGAATATCCAGCGCCCGCAGCGTGATGTCGCGCGCCGCGCCGATCGGCGTTGCAATCAGGTAAAGCCCCGGAGCCAGCTCCGGGTTGACCGGAATCACCACTGGACCCCTCCCGCATGACGTCTATGATCGGCCCGAAACCCGTACGGGACCCTGTCCCGCCGTCAGAAGGGAGCGCTTCTCGTTCATGTTCGCCGTTTTCACCAAGCTTCGCAAGCTGATCCTCGGGCCGCTGGCCCTGCTGTCCATCGCCCTGCTCGCCGCCTGCCAGAGCGGGCCGATCATCGGCTCCGGCCCCTCGATCAACCCCTCGGCCCCGGTCCCGGTGGCGCTTCTCGTGCCCTACGGCTCGGCCGACACCAATGAGCAGAAGCTCGCGAAGGACCTCGAGAACGCCGCCCGCATGGCGGTCTCCGACCTGAACGGCGTCCAGATCGACCTGCGCGTCTACGGCACCGCCGGCAATGCCGAGAAGGCGGGCCAGGTCGCGGCCGAGGCCGTGGCCGAGGGCGCCAAGATCATCATCGGCCCGCTGCACGCTGAATCCGCCAACGCGGCGGCGCTTGCCGTCGCCGGCCGGGGCGTCAACGTGCTGGCCTTCTCCAACAACCCCACGATTGCCGGCGGCAACCTCTTCGTGCTGGGCCAGACCTTCGACACCACCGCCAACCGCCTGGTCAGCTACGCCGCCTCGCAGGGGCGCAACCGCATCATGACGGTCTATTCCAGCAACCTCGCCGGCCGCCTCGGCCGCGCCGCGATCCAGGAGGCGATCACCCGCAACGGCGCCGTCCCCTCGGGCGCGGTCAGCTACGAGTTCTCGCAGCAGGGCGTGATCTCGGCCCTGCCCAAGATCAAGAACACCGCCCAGCAGACCGACGCCAACGCCATCTTCCTCACCGCCAACACCGCCGGCGCCCTGCCGCTCTTCTCGCAGATGCTGCCCGAGAACGGGCTGGGCCAGGACAAGGTGCAGTATATCGGCCTCGCCCGCTGGGACACGCCCCCGCAGACGCTCGAACTGCCCGGCGTCCAGGGCGGCTGGTTCGCCCTGCCCGACCCGGGCCGCTCGGCCCAGTTCCAGAGCCGCTTCCAGTCGGCCTACGGCGCCCCGCCCCATGCCCTCAGCGGGCTGGCCTATGACGGCATCGCCGCGGTCGGCGCGCTGGCCACCGGCGGCGCCCGCAACGCGCTGACGAAAGAGGCGCTGACCCAGCCGGCCGGCTTCCAGGGCGTCAACGGCGTGTTCCGCTTCCTGCCCAACGGCTCGAACGAGCGCGGCCTCGCCGTCGCCACGATCCAGGACAAGCAGGTCAAGGTGCTGAGCCCGGCGCCGCAAGGCTTCGAAGGCGCGGGCTTCTGATCCCGCGCTGACCGGACCGGAATGAAAGACGCAGCCCCCCCTCCGGCGGACCTGATCGGCCCGGCCGGCGGCATCTTCGACGAGGATGCCGTCGGCCGCGCGCTCGACGCGGCCATCGCCGGCGCGGGCAGCGACGCGGCGGCCCAGCGCAAGGCGGTGGTCGACACGCTCGCCGCGGCGATGGAATCGGGCCGCGGCACGATCGCCGCGGGCCTCACCGCCGACCCCTTCGCCGCCGAGGCCGCCATCCGCTCCTACAGCTGGCTCACCGACTGCATCGTGCGCACCGCGCTCGACCTCGCCGCCCGCCACATGCACCCGCTGCCCACCCCCACCGAGGCCGAGCGCATCGCCGTCTTCGCCGTCGGCGGCTATGGCCGGGGCGAAATGGCGCCGTTTTCCGATGTCGACCTGCTGTTCCTGACGCCCTACAAGATCACCCCCTGGGCCGAGAGCGTCATCGAAAGCACCCTCTACATCCTGTGGGACCTTCGCCTGAAGGTCGGCCATTCCAGCCGCACGGTGAAGGATTGCCTGCGCCTCGGGGCCGAGGATTTCACCATCCGCACGGCCCTGCTGGAAAAACGCTTCATCTACGGCGATGCCGCGCTGGGCGAAACCCTCCGCACCCGCCTGCGCGAGGAGCTCTTCGAGGGCACCGAGCGCGAGTTCATCGAGGCCAAGCTCGAGGAACGCGGCACCCGCCACCAGAAACAGGGCGTCCGCTACATGGTCGAGCCCAACGTCAAGGAGGGCAAGGGCGGGCTGCGCGACCTGCAATGCCTGTTCTGGGTCGCCAAGTATGTCCACCGGGTCGACGACGTGGCCGATCTCGTCACCCTCGGCCTCTTCGCGGAAGAGGAATTCGCCACCTTCGCCAAGGCCCACAATTTCCTCTGGGCGGTGCGCTGCCACATGCACCTGATCACCGGGCGCGCCACCGAACAGCTCACTTTCGACCTTCAGGTCGAGGTCGCCACCCGCATGGGCTATGTCGACACGCCCGGCCGCCGCGCGGTCGAGCATTTCATGCAGGATTACTTCCGCCACGCCACCGCGGTGGGCGAGCTGACCCGCATCCTGCTGACCAAGCTGGAAGCCTCGCACGTGAAATCGCAGCCGCTCCTGCAGCGGCTCTTCAAGCGCAAGCGCAAGCTCAAGGACAACTACGCCGAGGTGCATGGCCGCCTCGCCATCGTCGACGAGAAGAAATTCCTCTCCGACCGGATCAACCTCCTGCGGCTCTTCGAGGAGGGGCTGCGCACCGGCCTGCTCATTCACCCCGATGCCATGCGCCTGGTCACCGCCAACCTGAAACTGATCGACGAAAGCTTCCGCAACGACCCCAAGGCGCGCAAGCTCTTCCTCGACCTGCTACTGAAACACGGCAACCCCGAACGGGCACTCCGCCGGATGAACGAGCTCGGCGTGCTCTCGGCCTTCCTGCCGGAATTCGAACCGATCCGCGCGCTGATGCAGTTCAACATGTATCACAGCTACACGGTCGACGAGCATATCATCCAGTGCATCTCCCAGCTCGACAAGATCGAACGCCACGAGCTGGACGAGGCGCTGCCGGTCGCCTCCTCGATCCTCGAGGAAGGCGTCAACCGCCGGGTGCTCTACGTGGCGCTCCTGCTGCACGACATCGGCAAGGGCCGGGACGAGGATCACTCGATCCTCGGCGCCCAGATCGCCCGCAAGGTCGCGCCCCGCCTCGGGCTCAAACCCAAGGAGGTCGACACCGTCGAATGGCTGGTCCGCTATCACCTCTTGATGTCGGACATGGCCCAGAAACGCGACATCGCCGACCCCCGCACCGTGCGCGACTTCGCCAAGGCGGTGCAGACCAAGGAACGGCTCGACCTGCTCTGCGTGCTCACCGTCTGCGACATCCGCGGCGTGGGCCCCAACACCTGGAACAACTGGAAGGCCTCACTCCTGCGCGCGCTCTACCGCCAGACCCGCCGCGCCATGGAAGGCGGGCTCGAAGAGCTCAACCGCGAACAGCGCGGCTCGGATGCCAAGCGCAACCTGCGCGAGGCGCTGGCCGACTGGGATCCGAAAGACCTCAAGACCGAAACCGCCCGCCACTACCCGCCCTACTGGCAGGGGCTGCACGTCACCGCGCACGTGGTTTTCGCCCGTCTGCTGCGCGACCTGCACGAGGACGAGATCGCCATCGACCTCGCCGTCGACGACGACCGCGACGCCACCCGCGCCTGCTTCGCGCTGGCCGATCACCCGGGCATCTTCTCCCGCCTCGCCGGCGCGCTGGCCCTCGTCGGCGCCAACGTGGTCGACGCCCGCACCTACACCTCCAAGGACGGCTTCGCCACGGCGGTCTTCTGGGTGCAGGACAGCGAGGGCCACCCCTACGAAGCCGAACGCCTCCCCCGCCTGCGCCAGATGATCACCAAGACGCTCAAGGGCGAGGTCGTCGCCCGCGACGCCATGCAATCGCGCGACAAGCTCAAGAAACGCGAACGCGCCTTCAAGGTGCCGACCCATATCACCTTCGACAACGAAGGCTCGGAAATCTACACCATCATCGAGGTCGACACCCGCGACCGGCCCGGCCTGCTCTACGACCTCACCCGCACGCTGGCGGCGGGCAATGTCTACATCAACTCCGCCGTCATCGCGACCTATGGCGAGCAGGTGGTCGACACCTTCTACGTGAAGGACATGTTCGGCCTGAAATTCTACACGGAAAGCAAGCAGCGCATGCTCGAACGCAAGCTGCGCGAGGCCATCGACAAGGGGGCCGAGCGCGCCTCCGAGTGATCCCCGCCTCCGCCACCGCCCGAATTCTTCAGAAGAATTCGACCCGATATCTTTTCAAGATATCGTCCCCCCCTGCGACCCCACCGCCACGCTTTTCCCGCCAAGGTCCCCAATCGCGTCGACAAACCCGCTAACACGCGGTAAACTGCCGACAAATCAGCCGAAACGAGCTGACACAGGCAGGACAGAGCAGTGGGTTACAACATCAGCGAAACCACGGGTGCCACCGGCGGTGGCACGTCCGGGATGGACACGTGGACATTCGACGTGGCGCTCACCGGGGCCGACGTCACCACCGTATCGGGCGACTTCGACGAAGTCCCGATCGGCGGCGGCGGCGCCAGCGAGGCCACCCAGGGCTACACTTTCACCGTCACCCAGGGCGGGCAGTACGGCGATCTCGAATACAACCCCGCGACGGGCGAGTTCGAGTTCCATATCGACCGCGAGGCCATCCTGGCCTCCGGCTCCGACCAGACCATCGTGATCTCCGTCACCGGCCGCGACAGCCAGGGCACCGACACCGACACGGTCGTCATCAACGTCACCATCTGCGTCGCCCGCGGCACCCTGATCGACACCGAATCCGGCCCCGTCCCGGTCGAGGACCTGCGCATCGGCGACATGGTCCGCACCCTCGACGGCCCGGCACGGCCCGTCCGCTGGATCGGCTGCCGCCACGTCCCGGCGGCCGAACTGGCCGCCGACCCCTCGCTCCGGCCCGTCCGCATCTCCGCCGGCGCCTTCGGCCCGGGCCAGCCCGCGCGCGACCTCACCGTCTCGCCCCAGCACCGCATCCTCCTCGACGACTGGCGGGCCGAGCTGTTCTTCGGCGCGGCCCAGGTGCTCGTTCCGGCCAAGGGGCTGGTCAACGACCTGACCATCCGCACCGATCACGCCGCCCCCTGGGTCGACTATTTCCACGTCCTCTTCGACCGGCACGAGATCATGCTGACCGAGGGCCTGCCCACCGAAAGTTTCCATCCCGGCGAATACGCCCTGCGCGACCTGGCCGAGGACACCCGCGCCGAGCTCGACCGGCTCTTCCCCGAGCTCGCCCATGGCACCGGCGCCCCGGAAACCGCCCGCATGGTACTGCGCCCGTGGGAAACCGCCCTGCTGAACGGCCCCGCCCCCGGCAAAAGGATCGCCTCATGACCGCCCTCACCGACGACACCGGCAAAACCCTTCCCGATATCGAGGCGCCCACGCCCGACCGCCTGCGCGCCTATGGCGACATGATGTTCCTCGCCTTCCGCAGCCCGCGCCACGCCCGGATGCCGGTGGCCCAGCTCCGCAGCTATCTCGAACCGCCCCTGCTGCTGGGCCAGTTCCGCCTGTTCCGGTTCGACGGCGTGGCCCGCGGCCTCTACACCTGGGGCTGGCTCGGCCGCGACGCCGAACGCCGCCTGCTCACCGGGGAAGACCTCCGCCCCGAAGACTGGAACAGCGGCGACCGCCTCTGGATCATCGACATCATGGCGCCCTACAAGGGGATGACCGCCTCGATGGTCCGCTGGATCATGCAGGACGGGCATTTCACCGAGGACGATTTCTACTTCCGCCGCGTCGGCGACGACAACCGCACCCGCCGCATCGTCCACATCGACTTCCGGCGCAAGCACCTCGCCAGGGTCTGGTCCGAGGCCGATTTCCTCGCCGCCCGCTCGCGCGCCTGAACCCCGCGCTGCCACCGGACCCGCCCCAAACCGTCGCTCTACTCTCCCCGCCCCGGCCCTGAGCCGGAGCCTCGCATTCTGCATCCCGTCCGCCTCAAGCCCGGTCCTGCCCCTTGGCCCGCTGGCAGGCCAGCCACTTCGACCCGCGCGCCAAAGCTTTTCCGCACCAATCCACCCCGGCCCTGAGCCGGAGCCTCGTCCTCCACAATCCCGTCCGCCCGCGAACCCGGCCCTGCCCCTCGGCCTGACCTGCACCGCCATCCAACCCGCACCAAACCGTGGCCCTACTCTTTCCGCCCCGGCCCTGAGCCGGGGCCTCGCGCCGGCGCCCGTTCCTGGCCATTGCCGCAATCACCCCGCACCGAACCCGTCCCGGTACCTCGCCCGGCCACACCAAACCCGCCCCGACACCTCGGTCCTGACCGTCCCGTCCCGGCACCGCGCACCGCTTCCTCGCCTCACGCCTCGACATCCCCGGCCGCCTCCGCCGCGCTCACCGCCAGCGGTCGCACCATTTGCCGCGCCTTGCCCTGCAACGCCGCCGGTATCCCCGCCAGCGCCTCCGTCGTCCCGGTCAGCAGCAGCGTCTCGGCCCAGGCCCCGTTTGCCCGCACAAGCTCGTGCCGCTCCAACAGCAGGTGATAGCACCGCGCCACCCGGCAATTGGGCCGCCCCGACACGCCCGCCAGGTGCCGCAGCTTCCGCGCCGCCAGCACCACCCGCGGCGCCGCCGCCGGCAGCCCGAACCGCAGCCCCGGCGGCACCCGCATCTCGTGCTCCGGCACCCCCGGCGCCAGCGCGTGCGGCGGCAGGCGCAGCGGTTTCATCGCCTGCGCCCCCGGCCCGAAATGCAGCTCCGTCCGGCTCACGTGCAGCAGCGGCTGCGCCCCGTGATCGCGGGTCAGGATCAGGTCGCCCGGCCGCAGCGTCTCGACCCGCCTTGCGCCCGCCGCCGTCCCGATCAACGTCCCGCGCAGGAACCCGGCCGGCCCCGGCCCGAACCGGACCCTGCCCGCCCCGAGGCTGTGGCCATCCAGACCCGCCACCCGGATCACCTGCCCGCCCGGAAGCCTCATCCGCGTGCCACCTTGCCCGTCCTCGCTCAGACAGGCCCACAGCGCCGCGAAATCCGCGACCCCGGGGCAATCCACGGCGATCACGTCGCCGGGCCCGAACCCCTCGATGCACCAGTCGCCGCCCGCGCCGACGACGAAAACGCGCCTGCCCGGGTCACCGGCCCCGGCGCCCGCCGGCGTCTTTCCCTTCGCCATCAGTCTCCCCGGAATCGCTCTCGGCCCGGATCATCGCCCGCAATCCCTAAGAAACCGTTTCCCATGGCCCGCCCGCCGCCAGCGCCGCCCCGGGCACCGACGTGATACCGACAAAATACCGACGTTATACCGACGTTGGAAATCCGCCGCTCAGAGCCTCATTCCGTGCTGCTTCCAAACACGATATCGCCCTCGTCCACGTCCCCCGGATCGACGCCGCGAAGCTGGATCGTCACGGTGATGTCCTCGCTCTCGCCCCGGTTGTTCAGCGCCGTACCATAGTCCAGCACCACCAGCGTCCCGCCATCCCCGTCGCTGGTGATGTCCAGCCCCTCCGGCTCTTCCTCGGAATCCACCAGGAGCGTATCCTCGCCGGGCGTGTAATCGTTGATGATCACATGCGGGTCGTCGGCGAAAACCGACACGATATCAAGGGCTTCATCCTCCCAGATATCGCCCGATCGGTCGCCCAGGTCGTCGATCTTCACCTCGAACCGGTCCGCCCCGCCATAGCCGATCATCCGCGCCGCCCCCAACTCGGCGGGCGTGCTGCCGTCGGGGCTGTTGGTCACGCCATAGTAATCCTCCTGCCCGATCACCGCCTGCAACACGCTGTCATCCTGCCCGCCGACGATGTCGACGCCGGTGTTGCCCTGCACGAAATCGCTGCCGGTATTGCCTTCCACGTAGGTCCGCTCCGGCTCCGGCTCGCCCGGCATCCGCACCGTGTCGGCCCGGCCGATCACCCGGTCGTCGCCCGCGCCCCCGGCCCCTTCCGATCCGCTGTCGACGAAGATCTCGTCATTCCCCGCCCCGCCGGCCACGGAAGAGCCGTCATGCCCCGTCAGAGTGTCGTTGCCCGCATCGCCCGTCAGCCGGCTGTTCGTGCCCTCGAGCCTGTCGTCGCCAAGCCCGCCCCGGAGGGTGGCATCGGCGCCGCTCATCTCGTCGTCACCGTCGCCGCCGGCGTGTTCCCCGCCATCCTGCGCCTCGATCGTATCGTTGCCGTCGCCACCGGACAGGGCGCCGCCGGCTTCCGACACCATCAGGTCGTCGCCCGCCCCGCCATCGGCCGCGCCCGCGCCCTGGCTGATCATCACGTCATCGCCGCCAGCCCCGAACATCGGCGTATCGCCCGGCGCGGTCATCCAGTCGGGCCCGCCGGTGCCTGTGACGGTTTCAGGCCCCTCGGCCACGATGACATTGTACCCCGCCATGGGATCGTCCGGGTCGGTTTCGGGATCGGTCTCCGGATCGGTTTCGGGGTCTGGCTCCGGATCGGGGTCCGTGCCGGGCTCGGGCTCTTCATCCGGGTCCGGCCCGTCCTCCCCCACACCCAGACGGTCGAGCAAATCTCCGTTAACCCCTTCCCCGCCATTATCCGGCGCGACAGCCGGGTCGTCGTCGTCCCCCCAGACTTCCGACACGATCAGCCCGACACAGGCCAGCGACAAGATTCCAAAAAATGCAAGCATAACAAAGCCCCCGGAAATATACCCGGATCAACCTAGGCGTTAATCTTTTGTTAAGGACAGTTAAAATTCCCCTAATTGTTTCCCGATAACCGGAGTTTTGGCTAAATCACCCAAGGATTGTTTCCAAAACAGATACACCCCTCCCCGCCCGAAACCCCGGCACCCCGCCGCCACACTGTCCCGAGCGCTCTTCCCCCGCCTCCGCCAATCCGCTACTTCTCGCCCCAGACACCCCAAGCCGAAAAGGCCGCCCCCATGAAGCCCATCCGCCTTCTTTCCGGCATCCTCACGGTCGGCGGCTGGACCCTCATGAGCCGCCTGCTGGGCTTCGTCCGCGACGTGCTGATCGCGGGATTCCTCGGGCCCGGCATCCTGATGGATGCCTATGTTGCGGCCTTCCGCCTGCCCAACATGTTCCGCCGCTTCTTCGCCGAAGGCGCCTTCAACGCGGCCTTCGTGCCGATGTTCTCCAAGCGGCTCGAGGCCGACGAGAACCCCGAAGCCTTCGCCAGCCTTGCCCTCTCCGGCCTCAGCCTCGTGCTACTGACGCTGACGGCGCTCGCGATGATATTCATGCCGGCGCTGGTCTATGCCACGGCCGAGGGGTTCTACGGCGACGCCCGCTTCGACGTCACAGTCGAATACGGCCGCATCGTCTTTCCCTACGTGCTCTTCATCTCGCTCGCCGCGCTCCTGTCGGGCGTGCTCAACGCCACCGGCCGCTTCGCCGCCGCCGCCGCCGCGCCGGTGCTGCTCAACGTGATGCTGGTCACGGCCATGACGGTCGCCTGGGCGATGGGCGGCGCGGTGGCCAAGGCGCTGGTCTGGACCATCCCCTTCGCCGGCATCGCCCAACTCGCACTGGTCTGGATCGCCGCCGACAAGGCCGGCCTGCGCGTCCGCCCCGTCCGCCCCCGCTGGACGCCCGAGATGAAGAACCTCGTCCGTGTCGCCGTACCCGCCGCGCTGGCGGGCGGGGTGGTCCAGGTCAACCTGCTGGTGGGCCAGCTTGTCGCCTCCAACTACGACAAGGCGGTCAGCTGGCTCTACTCGGCCGACCGGCTCTACCAGCTCCCGCTCGGCGTGGTCGGCATCGCGGTGGGCATCGTCCTGCTCCCCGACCTCTCCCGCCGGCTCAAGGCGGGCGACGACGCGAGCGCCCGCAATGCCCTGTCGCGCGCGGGCGAGCTGTCGCTGGCGCTGACCATCCCCTGCGCCGTGGCGCTGATGGTCATCCCCCTGCCGCTCGTGTCGACCCTCTTCGAGCGCGGCGCCTTCGGCCCCGACGACACCGCCGCCACGGCCCTCGCCGTCGCCATCTACGGGCTCGGCCTGCCCGCCTTCGTCCTGCAGAAACTGCTGCAGCCGCTCTTCTTCGCCCGCGAGGACACGAAAAGCCCGTTCCGCTACGCCCTCGTCGCCATGGTGGTCAACGCCGCCCTCGCCATCGGCCTCGCCTTCGCCATCGGCTGGATCGCGGCGGCCATCGCCACCACGGCGGCGGCCTGGGTGATGGTCTGGCAACTCGCCCGCGGCGGCCGCCGCTTCGGCGAGGTCGCCCGTTTCGACGACCGCTTCCGCCGCCGCATCTGGCGCATCGTGCTGGCCTCGGTGCTGATGGGCGTGGTGCTCTGGGCCGTCTCGGCGCTCCTCACCCCGGCCTTCGGGCTGGGCGGCTGGCGCTGGCTGGCGCTGCTCGGGCTGATCGCCGCCGGCACCCTGGCCTATTTCCTGCTGGGCCAGCTCCTCGGCGCCTTCCGCATCGCCGAGTTCAAGGCCGCCATGCGCCGCTGATCCCGGCGCCCTTGCCAAGGGTCACGAACCTGCGAGATGATACCCGGCAACGACGCTCGAAAGAAGAAGATCGGACATGCCCCACGACCTGGCCGCGCTGAAGGCGCGCTACCCCTCCGCCAGCACCTTCAAGTTCGGCGACAACGCCGCCCTCTCCGACGCGCTGGTGGCGCTGGTGCGACGTGGCCGGAAAACGGCAACCTGCAGCGCCCTTCACGAGTTCGGGAAGGACGAGCCACTGCCGGAAGTCGGCCGGCGCGACATCTGCCTCAACTGGGACAACACGCCGGCCCTCGTGATCGAGACCGCCGAACTGATCCAGTGCCGGTTCGACGAGGTGACCGAAGAGATGGCCCTGGCCGAGGGCGAGGATGACAGCCTCGAGGGCTGGCGCGCCGGTCACAAGGGCTATTTCGAACGAAACGGCGGGTTTTCACCGGACATGCAGCTCATCTGGGAACGGTTCGTCCTCGTCGAGGATCTCGCACCCGACCGGTAAGCCCTTCGGTCGCGGTACCGGTCCGAAACGCCCTGGCGCGCACGTCCCGCCCATCCGGCCACGCGACCTAACTGGAGGCCCCCCACCCCGCTCTCCTTGACGCGATCCGCCCCCGCAAGTAAGCGAGGCCAACACGGCATTCCAGACGGAGCACACCCCATGACCGAGGTGGTCCACACACCGCGCGTTTTCTCGGGCATCCAGCCCACCGGCAACCTGCATCTTGGCAACTACCTCGGCGCGCTCAAGCGCTTCGCCGACAGCCAGGACGAGGGGATCGAGTCGATCTTCTGCATGGTCGACCTCCACGCCATCACCGTCTGGCAGGAACCGGCCGACCTGCGCCACGCCACCCGCGAGCTGGCCGCCGGCTTCATCGCCTCGGGCATCGACCCGACGAAATCCATCCTCTTCAACCAGAGCCAGGTCGCCGAGCACACCCAGATGGCCTGGGTCTTCAACTGCGTCGCCCGCATGGGCTGGATGAAGCGGATGACCCAGTTCAAGGACAAGGCCGGCAAGAACGCCGAGAACGCCTCCCTCGGGCTCTTCGGCTACCCGGCTTTGATGGCGGCCGACATCCTCGTCTACCACGCCACCCACGTGCCCGTGGGCGAGGACCAGAAGCAGCATCTCGAGCTCACGCAGGAGATCGCCCGCAAGTTCAACCACGATTTCGAGGTCGATTTCTTCCCCGAGACCCAGCCCGTGATCGAGGGCGCGGCGACCCGCGTCATGAGCCTGCGTGACGGGTCGAAGAAGATGTCCAAATCCGACCCCTCCGACATGTCCCGCATCAACCTCACCGACGATGCCGACACGATCGCCAGGAAGATCCGCAAGGCCAAGACCGACCCCGAGCCGCTGCCCACCGGGAAAGGCCCGCTCGACGACCGGCCCGAGGCCCGGAACCTCGTCAACATCTACGCCGCGCTGGCCGACCTGAGCGTCGATCAGGTGCTGGCCGAACACGGCGGCAAACCCTTCTCCGAATTCAAGCCGGTGCTGGCCGACCTCGCCGTCGACCGCCTCGCGCCGATCTCGACCGAGATGTCGCGCCTGATGGAAGACGTGGCCGAAATCGACCGCATCCTCGAGGGCGGCGCCGACCGCGCCCGCGCCATCGCGGCGCCGATCCTGAAGAAAACCTACCAGATCATGGGCATGGTCGGGGCCTGAGGGCCCGTTTTCCGCGCGGAAAACGGGCAGGAAAATGCGCATTTTCCTGCCCGGAATTCGCGCAAATTCCGGGCCCGCCATACCGGCCCGAACGCCCCCCTACTCCCCCGCCTCGGCCTCCGCTTCCGCCTCCAGCGCGAAGATCCCCAGCCCGTAGAGCTTCCAGTCGCCCTCGACATGCTGGAAATACAGCTCGAACGAGACGCCCTCCGGCCGCGCCGGAAAGCTGCCCTTCACCTCGAACAGCCCCGTATCGGTCAGCCCCGGTTCCTCGGCATAGACCGGGTTGGCCAGAACCACCCGCTCCAGCCCCAAGTCCCTCTCCCGGATCGACGCGAAGATCGCCGCCAGCTTCGCCGGGTCGTTGGCATTGCGGAAATCCGGCGCGCCCAGGTCGCGCAGCACGGCGTAATTCCCCGTCCGGTTGGCATGGTCCACCGCGATCAGCGTCGACCACACCAGCCGCGCCGTCTCCGACCGGCCGGGCGCCGGCACAGCCTCCTGCGCCTCGGCCGGGGCCGGCAACAGCGCGACGATCATCGCCAGCCAGGTTGCCCGCATCCGCCTCACCAGCTGAAGGTCATCCCGACCCGGCCGCCCAGCGTATCCCGGTCGAACCCGTAGGCCAGCCCCGCGTCAAGCTGCGCGCTCGGGCTGATCCGCACGGCGCCCGACAGCGCAAAGGCCGACGACCCGTCGAAGAAGCCCAGCCCCCCGCCCAGCGCGAACCGCTCCGACGGCGGCACGTAGGGCACGTCCAGCGCCATCGCCATGGCCACGCCTTCCCGGTTCCGG
This sequence comes from Roseovarius sp., assembly GCF_965228755.1. Taxonomy (GTDB): domain Bacteria; phylum Pseudomonadota; class Alphaproteobacteria; order Rhodobacterales; family Rhodobacteraceae; genus Roseovarius. Next base: position 26,705 of record NZ_CBDDIG010000007.1, on the reverse strand, counting down.
TCCACGTCCCGCTGCAGCCCCGGTATCGCGGCGGCGGCGGCGAATAGGGCACCGCCATCGGTGGCCAGGTTCCCCGACGCGTCCGTGGTCACCACCTGCAACGGCCCGGTCTGCGCGGCGGCACTGGCGGCGGTGGTGATGCCGGGCGCGGTATAGGTATTCGCGGCGGTGCCGAACATCATCTGGTTGTCCCGCGTGGTCGCCGCATCGGCACCGAGGGCGGTGGCGTTGGCGTGGTTCGCCGCGGCCTGCCGCCCGATCGCCACCGAATCCGTCGCCGTGGCGGCCGCGTTCGCGCCCACCGCGATCGAGTCCGTGCCATAGGCCGCGGCGCCCGTCACTGCGCCCATCCGGTCGCCGCCGATGGCGATCGCCCCGGCCGCACCCGCATACGCCTCCCCGCCAAGGGCGACCGTCTGGGCCGAGGCGGCACGCGCGTCACGGCCGACCGCGACCGCGTTGGTCGCCGTGGCCCGGCTGTCCGCCCCCAGCGCCATGGCCCCGGTCGTCGTGGCCAGCGCGCCCTGGTTGTTGCCGTCCAGGTCACCGCCCATCGCCACCGCGCCGGGGCCGGCGGCATCCGCCTCTCCGCCGATGGCGATGGCATGCGTCGCATCCGCGTCCGCGTCGCCCCCGATCGCCACGGCATAAGCTCCCGACGCCCGCGTGCCCAGCCCGGTGCCGTTCGGATCACCCCCGATCGCCACCGCGCCCAGCGCGCTCGCCTCGGTGCTGTTGCCCAAGGCCACCGTGTCCGGCTCCGACGCCTCGGCGTCGGTGCCACAGGCCGTCGCCGTGGCGACGCCGTTGTCGTTGGCGCCCCCGGTCGTATCCACGCCCGTGTCCGCCAGGTTGTTGTTGTTCGTATCCAGCAGGCATTCCCCCGCCCGCGCCGGCCCGCCCGGCACCACCCCGAGGCCCAGCGCCAGAACCGCCGCCAGCGCCACGCACCCGATACCCTCACCTTTCCCGAAACGCTTCACATTGCCGATCATGGTACGGTCCCTCCATGTACCCGATATCCGGCAACCCGCCTTGCCCCCAAGGCCGGTGCGCCCCCGCATCCCCGGCCCGTCCCGCAACCACGGGTTGACCCACTCACGATAGCGCGATCCCAGGTTTACCCTACGAAAACTTGCGCCCCTGCAAACCGACCGGCGAAACTTCGCCAAACCCTCGCCCGACGCCTTCGCGCCGCGTCGTGAACACCCGAAGGTCCCACCGCTCCTCCCTTCGGACTTTCCTTTGGCGACGGGTGGATTGTCCTGTAAACTAGGAAAGGTGAGGCCGATGCCTTCAGGAAGGGAACACATCAGATGAGTTCGCTCGAGCACCCCGAAGCCGCTGTCATAAGTCCAGGCAAAACGTATGTAGGCAAACAGGGCATCACCTATGGTGCGGGTGCGTCTGCCGAAACGGTCGGCGCAAGGAGCGTTTGCATGAACGTCATGCCAATGCCACCGGGGGCCGTTGCGAAAGTCCACTACCACAAGGGAATCGAAACGATTGCCTACATACTGTCCGGCGAATGCGTTGTCTATTTTGGGGACGGTTTGGCCAAGAGCTTCGTGGTGAAGGAGGGTGAACAGTGCTACATAGCGGCAGACGTGCCTCACGCGCCTCGCAACGAAGGTGAAAACCCCTGCACCTGGATTGTTGTCCACTCCTCGGGAAGCGATCAGGAAGGGATTGTCATGCTGCCGGAACTTGATGAAGTACTGATCAGGCGCGGCAGCAAACCGCCCGCCTCTCCGACGCCGTGAACGAAGGCTGGGCAGCCCGGTTCAGACAGGACGCCCGAAGGTAACCCGCGCGGCCCCGAAACCACTCCCCGCCCCGGGCCTGACCCGGGGCCTCGCCCCCGCGCGGAATCAAGGGCTTCAGCCCGCCGCGCATCGCAGGGCCGCCCCGCCGGTCCGGCGATTTGGCAAGTGGCCGCCACGCTCGCAGGCGTCATCCTGACGTGGCCGCCATAAAGCGCCAGGCCATTTCCGTCGGATCGCCGCACCGCGGCCCAGCGATGCCCGGCTTCTCACCCCTTCCGCAGCCACCAAACATGCTCCGCCGGGAAATCCCGCGACCACGCCGCCGGGATCCCGAACTCCTCGCCCCGCGCCCCCTCCGGCGCATAGACCTCCTTCAGCCCCTCGACGGAAAAGCCGATCTCCCGGAACAGCGTGATCCAGTCCGCGAAGGTGAGGGAATACTCGATCCCGCCCGGGTCGATCTCCACCTGCGTCCAGTCCACCCGCCCGATGCCGCGATAGGGCCGGTGCAACACCCGCTCGCAGGGCGCCCCGTTCAAAGGCGTCGTCAGGTAGACGAAGGCATGGTGACCAAGGAACACCAGCCGCCCGCCGGGGCGCAGCACCCGCCACGCCTCCCGCAGCCACACCTGCGGATCGCACCAGATCGCCGCGCCGTATTCCGAGATCGCGAAATCGAACGCCCCGTCGGCAAAGGGCAACGCCTCGGCATTGCCCTCCTCGAACCGGATATCGGCGCCATGCTCGCCCGCCAGCCTCCGCGCCGTGGCCAGCTGCCCCGCCGACAGGTCGATCCCCGTCACCCGCGCGCCCCGCCGCGCCATCCAGCCCGAGACATAGCCCGTGCCACAGCCCAGCTCGATCGCGTCCATGCCGGCCATGTCCTCCGGCAGCAGACCCAACTCCCGCTCGGGCACCTCCCAGATGCCCCAGTAGGGGCTCTCGCTCGCCCAGGCCTTCTCGCCCGCCGCGACCCACTCCTCCGCCATCCCGTTCCAGTGATCGCGGTTTATATCCACATGACTGTCCATGCGATGCACCGTATCGCGGCGCACCCCCTTGGCAAGCCCGAACGCCCTTGCCTCCGCATCCGCGCACCATCCCCCGCACCGGGCGCAGAAACATCCCCCTTGCCGCACAGCCCACAGGCTCCATACTTGACCCAGGCCAAAGGAGAAGCCAGCCATGCACAAGCTACAGGTTCAGGGCGTCCACCACATCACGCTGACCGGCGCCGACCGGCAGACCTCGATCGACTTCTGGGAAGGCGTGCTCGGCATGCCCTTCATCTTCGACCAGCCCAATCTCGACGATCCCGACGAGGGGCACCTCTATTTCGACCCCGGCGACGGACGGCTGATCACGATCTTCACCAACGAGAGCCGCAAGCCGGTGCACAACCGCACCCCCACCGATCCCGGCTGCGTCCACCACCTCGCCCTCAACGTCAGCCACGCGACCTTCTCGCAGGTCGCCGACCGGCTCGACGCCCGCGGCATCCCCCATTCCGGGCCCAAGGACCGGGGGTTCATGGACTCGATCTACTTCAAGGATCCGCTGGGTTTCCTGATCGAACTGGCCTGCTACCGGTTCGAACCGCCGCGAGGCTGCTCGCATGCCGACGTGATGATCGAGGCCCACCGCGACCGCGTGGCGCGCGGCGATTCCCACATCGAGGAAAAACACCTCGCCCACGCCATCGAAACGCTCGTCCACCGCACGCAACCCAGCCTGTCGGGCGACCGCGAGCCCAAGAACCCCTACTGAAGGACACCCGCCTTAGGCCTCAAATTGATCGAGGTCCCGGGGCAGTTTGGCACTCGCCCGGAATCGAGGCCGAAGGCCGCCGGGCGAGCGCCGGCCCGTCCCGTCGGGCAGGCGCTTTGGCAACGGAACGCAACGTCTCGATGGAGGATGTGGGTGGCGCCATAAAGCAACTGCCAAATCCGTTGCAGCGCCTCCCCAAGGACCGGCGCTCACCCGGCGGGTCAAACGTCGGTGTAGAAGAGGTTGATAAGTGAGACCCCGGGCCAAGCCCGGGGCGGGCCCACATTCACCCCATCTGGTACCCCGGCGTCGACTTGGAAATCGCCTCTTCCTCCTCCGACATCCCCTCCGGTATCCCCTCGAACAAGGGCGTCGTCATGTACCGTTCCCCGGTATCCGGCAGCATCGCCAGGATCACCGTCCCCGGCTCCGCCTTCTCGGCCAGCCGCATGGCAATCGCGAAGGTCGACCCGCCGGACACGCCGGTGAATATCCCCTCCTTCGCCGCCAGCTTCCTCGCCCACTCGATCCCCTCCGGCCCCGGCACCGGGATCAGCTCGTCGTAATACCCGTTGTCGATCGCCTCCTGCAGCACCAGCGGAATGAAATCCGGCGTCCAGCCCTGGATCGGGTGCGGCTCGAAGGCCGGGTGGCTCGCCGACGGCTGGCCCTTGCCGTCACGTTCCTGCGCCGTGCCGCTCGACACCAGCGCCGCGTTCGCGGGCTCGGACAGCACGATCTTCGTCTCCGGCCGCTCCTTCTTCAGCACCCGGCCCAGCCCGCTCACCGTGCCGCCGGTGCCATAGCCGGTCACCACGTAATCCAGCCGGTGCCCCTCGAAATCGCCCATGATCTCGCGCGCCGTGGTGGCCTCGTGAATGTCGGCATTGGCCTCAGTCTCGAACTGGTGCGCCAGGAACCAGCCGTTCTTCTCGGCCAGCTCGACCGCCTTTTGGTACATGCCGAACCCCTTCTGCGCCCTGGGCGTCAGAACCACCTTCGCCCCCAGCATCCGCATCAGCCGCCGCCGCTCGATCGAGAAGCTGTCGGCCATGGTCACCACCAGCGGATAGCCCTTCGCGGCACAGACCATCGCCAGCCCGATGCCGGTATTGCCGCTCGTGGCCTCCACCACCGTCTGGCCGGGTTTCAACGAGCCGTCCTTCTCCGCCGCCTCGATGATCGAGATCGCCAGCCGGTCCTTGACCGACGCGGCCGGGTTGAACGCCTCGGCCTTCACGTACACCTCTACCCCCTCGGGGGCGAGGTTGTTGACCCGGATCACCGGCGTATCGCCGATCGTGTCCACCACGCTGTCATAAAGCTTGCCGCGCCCCTTCGTCGTCCGCGTTCCGTCCTTGGCCATCATCGCCTCCATCTGGGAAATTGCCGTCTTCGGTCCGCCGCAGCCTAGCACGCCGCCGCCCGCCATGCTGCCTTTTCTCCGCCCACAGGCCGGAACACCGTTCCGTGCAACCATGCACAGACACGGATCGTATTCCGGCAATTGCGCGCTCCTCGTGCCCGCACATATTGTCTGACAAGCACGAAAGGAAAGGCCCCACCCCATGACAGCCCCCGTCCACTCCGCCGCCCGCATCGGCCATGTCCACCTCAAGGTCGCCGACCTCGAACGCGCCATCGGCTTCTATTCCGGCGTCCTCGGCTTCGAGGTGCAACAGCGCTTCGGCCGCTCCGCCGCGTTCCTCTCGGCCGGCGGCTATCATCACCATATCGGCCTGAACACCTGGGAGAGCGCAGGCGCCACGCCCCCGCCGCCGGGCCATACCGGCCTCTACCACACCGCCTTTCTCTACCCCGACCGGGCGCAGTTGGGCGACGCGCTCCGCCGCGTGGTGGCCGCAGGCATCCCGCTGACCGGCGCCGCCGATCACGGCGTGAGCGAGGCCATCTACCTCGACGACCCCGACGGCAACGGCGTCGAGCTCTACCGCGACCGGCCCGAGGCGGAATGGCCCCGCGACGCGCAAGGCAACCTCGCCATGACCAACGCCCCGCTCGACCTCGAGGCGCTGCTGGCCGAGGCGCCCTGACCCCCGCCGTCCTGTGACACCGGACGGGCGCCCTGGCCCCCTCACCGCCATGGCCAAGCCCGCGATCTCCGGCTACCCTTGCCCGATGACCGGCCAGGACCAGGACACCATGACCAACCGACAAACCCCGCGTGCCGCGGGCTTCACCATGCCCGCAGAATGGGCGCCCCACGCCCGCACCTGGATGATGTGGCCCTGCCGCGCCGAGGTGTGGGCCGACATGGACGCCACCCGCCGCAACTATGCCGACGTGGCCCACGCCATCCGCGAGTTCGAACCGGTCACCATGCTCGTGAGGCCGCAGGACGAAGCCGGCGCCCGCGCCCTTCTCGGCGCCGACATCGACCTCCTGCCCCACCCGATCGACGACAGCTGGGCCCGCGACGCCGGCCCCTGCTTCCTCACCGACGCGACAGGCCAACGCGCCGGTACCAGCTTCCGCTTCAACGCATGGGGCGGCAAATACACGCCTTACGACGGCGACGACAGCGCCTCCGACGCCATCCTCTCCGCCGCCGGCGTCCGCGCCTTCACCTCGCAACTCATCGCCGAGGGCGGCGGCATCACCACCGATGGCGAAGGCACCATCATCACCACGCGCAGCTGCTTTCCCAACGCCAACCGCAACCCCGGCTGGACGCTCGAGCAGATCGAAACCGAACTGAAGGAGATGCTGGGCGCCGAAAAGGTCATCTGGCTCCCCGGCAACGTGGAAGAAACCGAAACCGACGGCCATGTCGACGGCATCGCCATGTTCCTCGCCCCCGGCCTGCTGATGGTGCAGGGCAACGACCGCCCCGACCACCACTGGCGCCACATCCACGCCGCCAACCTCGCCACCCTCGACGGCCAGACCGACGCAAAGGGCCGACCCCTCAAACTCGTCCACTGCCCCGACGCCTTCGATTACGACACCGACAGCGACAATTTCTGCGATTCCTACGTGAACGCCTATATCTGCAACGGCGCCGTCATCGTCCCGCAATACAACCTGCCCGAAGACGGGCGGGTCCGCGAACTCTTCGAGGAACACCTGCCCAACCACCGCGTCCGCATGGTCGATATCACCACGCTCGCCACCGGCGGCGGCGGCATCCACTGCATCACCCAGCAGGAACCCGCAACGCCCCGAAATCTTTGAAAGATTTCGTTCCGCATTCTTTTCAAGAATGCGCCCCCGTCACCCCGGCAGTGTCACCACCACGGCCCCGCGCTCCGTCGCCACCACCGTGTGCTCATACTGAACCGCCAGCGCCGCGGGCTCGGCATACAGCGTCCAGCCGTCGCCGCGTTCCTCGGCCCACAGCCCGCCGGTCGACAGGAACGGCTCCACCGTGAACACCAGACCCTTGTCGATCCGCCGCCGCTCTCCCTTCACCGCCCATGTGGGGATCGTCTCGGGATACTCGTGCAACGACCGCCCCACGCCGTGGCTCGCAAGGTTGCGGATCAGCGTATAGCCCCGCTTCAAGGAAAACGCCTCGATCGCCCGCCCGATCCCCGCCAGCGGCTGGCCCGCGCCCACCTGCGCGATGCCGATCTGCATCGCCCGCCTCCCGTCGCGGCACAGCCGGTCGAGCGACGCCGCCACCGGTTTCACCCGGAAGGTCGCGCCGGTATCGGCGAAATACCCGTCCTTCGAGGCCGAGACGTCGATATTCACAAGGTCCCCCGCCGCGATCACCCGCGCGCCGGGGATGCCGTGGGCGATCTCCTCGTTCACGCTGATGCAGGTGGCGCCGGGAAAGCCATAGACCGCCTCCGGCGCGGGCTCGGCGCCGTGGGCGTCGAGATACTCGCGCCCGATCAAATCCAGCTCCGCCGTGGTCATGCCCGGCTCCATCGCCTTCGCCATGACCTGCATGGTGTTGGCGACGATCCGGCCGATGACCCGCAGGCCGTCCAGCTCGTCTTCATGGGTAATGGTCATGGCCCGGCCCCCCGTCGCATTGCCGAAATCCCGGGCCGCTCACCCGTAACGCGTCCACGTCTCCATCTCGACCGCCCTGCGCATCTCCAGCCCGGAAATCTCGGTCTGGATCGCCCGCCGCTCCTCCGGATCACTCGCCGCCGCCAGCCGCGCCCGCGCCGCTTCGATCTTCCGCCGCAGCTCGGAAAACGGCGTCATCGCCCCGCTCTCGGCATAGACATGCGCGAACGGGTCGGCATTCAGGCTGCTCTCGGCAATCGGCTTGCCGGCGCCGGGCAGATCGTCGAGATCGCCATTCTCCTGCGCCCGCCGAAAGGCGTTCTCGATGAGTGCGTTGAACATGGTCTGCAACCTTTTTTCGCGCGGCTCACACGGAAGGTAGGCACCCGCCGCACCCCGCTCAACCCCCTGCGACGCTTCGCGCGCCTCACCCGCCGCGGCCCAGCCGGAAATCCGTCCACAGCGGGTAATGGTCCGACGGCCAGACACCGTTCACCTGCCGGTTCCCCGTCCCCGTCCGCCCCAGCGGCACGGCCCGGGCGCCATGCAGCACGTGGTCGATCGCCCCGAACAGGTGCAGCCCCTTGTTGAAATGGAACGTCGCCCCCCGCTGCGGCGCCCGCCGGAAACCGCCCTCGTAGAACACCTTCAGCGCCCGCGAATTCCGCCGCGCGTTGAAATCCCCCGCCACCAGCACCGCATCGCCGCGCGCCTTCGCCACCTCCGCCATCTCCCGCACCCGCGCAGCCGAGCGCAGCCGCTGGCTCGTGTCGATGAAATGCAGGTGCACGTTGAACACCGTCAGCGCCGCCCCGCTCTCCCGGTGCTCGAACCGCGCCCAGGTCACCGCGTCCGGATAGCCGGCAATCGCCCGGATCGAGCGGAACCGCGCATCCGGCCGCGAGAAGAAGGCGAACCCGTCATCCAGCAGCCGGAACGCCTCCGGCCGGTAGAAGATCGGCTGCCCCACCGCCACCCCGCGGCCAAAATCCGTGGCGGCCGCGCGATACTCCGGCAGCGCCGCCAGCAGCCACGCCTCCCACACATCCGCCCCGGCGCCCTGCCCGCGCGTCTCCAGCTCCTGGAAGGCGACGATATCCGCCCCGATCTGCCGCACCTGCGCCATCAGGGGCCCGCGCCGCGCCTGCCATTCCGACAGGCCCCACTCCTCGCCCGCCCCGGCATCGAGGTCGAGGTAATGCACGTTATAGGTCGCCACCCGGAAATCGGCCCGGCCCGGCTTCGCGCCCGCCACCTGCGGCGGCGCCCCGGCACAGCCCGCCAGCCACGCAAGCCCGAGCACGGCCAGCCACCAACCAAGGCCCGCCCGGCCCCTCGCCACTCGTCCCATCTCTCACCCTTCGCGCGCCCGGCCTGCCGCCGGTGCCTCACCATAGCCAATACCCGCGGGCCGGCCAATCCGTCACCCCCAATTCCGCGCCCCGCCCCCACTGGACGCCACCGCCCGCCCGGCCTAACCTGCGCCCGAATACCGAGGGAGGGCAGCGCCATGCCGACAGGCACCAACATCAAGACCTATTTCAACGGAACCTGGCACGACGCCGATATCGCCGTGATGAACGCCGCCGATCACGGCATGTGGCTGGGCTCCAACGTGTTCGACGGGGCGCGCTTCGCCCACGGCCTCACCCCCGATCTCGACAAGCACTGCGCCCGGGTCAACGCCTCCGCCCGCGCCCTCATGGTCACCCCCACCGTCACGGCCGAGGAGATGGTCGAGATCGTCCGCGAAGGGCTCAGGATGTACCCCAAGGACGCCGCCGTCTACATCCGCCCGATGTACTGGGCCATCGACGGCGGCATCGCCGCCATCGTGCCCAAGGACGACAGCCGCACCGGCTTCGCCATCTCGCTCGAGGAGATCCCGATGGCCGCCCCCGACGCCTCCGCCACCCTCACCCGCACCCGCTTCCGCCGCCCGGTGCTCGAGGATGCGGTGGTCAACGCCAAGGCCGCCTGCCTCTACCCCAACAACGCCCGCATGCTGGCCGAGGCCCGCGACAAGGGCTTCGCCAACGCGCTGGTCGCCGACGCCCTCGGCAACGTCGCCGAAGCGGCCACCGCGAACGTCTTTGCCGTCAAGGATGGCGAGGTCTTCACCCCGGTGCCCAACGGCACGTTCCTCTCGGGCATCACCCGCGCGCGGCACATCACCAACCTGCGCGCCGATGGCGTCACCGTCCACGAAACCGTCATGTCGTTCCAGGATTTCCACGACGCCGACGAGGTCTTCCTCTCCGGCAACATGATGAAGGTCACCCCCATCACCGCCTTCGACGACACCAGCTACCAGGTCGGCCCGGTCACCCGCCGCGTGCGCGACATGTACTGGGACTGGGCAGCCTCGGCCTGACATCCATGAGCACCGATCCCCTCCTCCAGCCCTACACGCTCAAGCACCTGACGCTGAAGAACCGGCTGATGGTCTCCAGCCACGAGCCCGCCTATACCGAGGACGGGATGCCCAAGGACCGCTACCGCGCCTACCACGTGGAACGGGCGAAGGGCGGGCTGGCCCTCACCATGACGGCCGGCTCGGCGGTGGTCTCCCCCGACAGCCCCCCGGCCTTCGGCAACATCCTCGCCTATGACGACGCCGTCGTGGGCTGGATGCGGAAACTCACCGACGAATGCCACGATCACGGCTGCGCGGTGATGATCCAGCTCACCCATCTCGGCCGCCGCGCCCGCTGGGACACCGGCGACTGGCTCCCCACCATCGGCGCCGGCCCCTCCCGCGAACCGGCCCACCGCGCCTTCCCGAAAGTGGCCGAGGACTGGGATATCGCCCGCATCGTCGAGGATTACGCCGACGCCACCGAACGCATGAAGGCCGCCGGCCTCGATGGCGTCGAATACGAATGCTACGGCCACCTGCCGGATCAGTTCCTCAGCCCGCTCACCAACGCCCTCACCGGCCCCTATGGCGGCGACTTCGACAACCGCCTGCGCTTCGCCACCGAGGTGCTCACCGCCTGCCGCAAGCGCGTGGGTGACGATTTCATCCTCGGCATCCGCTACGTCGCCGACGAAAGCGAACCCGGCGGCATCCCGGTCGAGGAAGGCGTCACCTTCGCCCGCCGCCTCAAGGACGCGGGCCTCATCGACTTCATCAACATCATCAAGGGCCGCATCCACACCGACGCCGCGCTGGCCGACGTCATCCCCGTGCAGGGCATGCGCTCCGCGCCTCACCTGGATTTCGCCGGCCGCATCCGGCACGAGGTCGGCCTGCCGGCCTTCCACGCCGCCAAGATCGCCGACGTCGCCACCGCCCGCCACGCGGTCGCCACTGGTCAGCTCGACATGGTCGGCATGACCCGCGCCCACATGGCCGACCCGCATATCGTTCGCAAGATCACCGAGAACCGCGAAGACGACATCAGGCCCTGCGTCGGCGCGACCTACTGCCTCGGCCGCGCCTATTACGGCGAGGCCGCGCTCTGCGTCCACAACCCGTCCACGGGCCGGGAAACCTTCCTCCCGCACGAGATCGCCAAGACCGACGCGCCGAAAACCATCGCCATCGTCGGCGCCGGCCCCGGGGGCTTGGAAGCCGCCCGCGTCGCCGCCGAACGCGGCCATACCGTTACCGTCTTCGAAGCCGCCGACCAGCCCGGCGGACAGGTCCGCCTCACCGCCCAGACCAAAAGCCGCGCCGACATGATCGGCGTGATCGACTGGCGCGTCGCCCAATGCGAGAAGCTGGGCGTCACCTTCCGCTACAACACCTATGCCGAGGCCGACGACATCCTCGCCCTCTCCCCCGATATCGTCGTCCTCGCCACCGGCGGGATTGCCAACACCGATATCGTGAAACACGGGCAAGACCTCGCGGTCACCGCATGGGATATCCTCTCCGGCGACGCGAAGCCCGGCGAGAACGTCCTGATCTACGACGAGGTCGGCGACTACGCCGCGCTTCAGGCCGCCGAAAAGCTCGCCGATGCCGGCGCGACGGTCGAGGTCGTCAGCCCGTACCAGGGTGCCTCGGTCGACGTCTCCGGCATCACCTTCGTCCCCTTCATCCGCAAGCTGCAGCACAAGGACGTGACCTTCACCGTCACATGGCGCCTCACCGCCATCGCCCGCGACGGCAACCGCCTCAAGGCCACGCTCGGCTCCGACTATTCCGACGCCACCCGGCACCGCTCCGTCGACCAGATCGTCGTCAACCACGGCATCACGCCGATGGACGAGCTCTATTTCGAACTGAAGCCCCTGTCCGAAAACCTCGGCGCCGTCGACTACGACGCGCTGGTCGCGGGCAAACCCCAAACCCTCACCGGCGGCCCGTCAGGCTTCCGCCTCTTCCGCATCGGCGACGCCGTCGCTTCCCGCAACACCCACGCCGCGATCTACGACGCCCTCCGCCTGATGAAGGACGCCTGACACCGGATCACGGCCCTCCCTCCATCGCGAGGCAGCCCGCAAGAGCTGACGAGCACTGCCCGCCTCACTCCTGTCCCGGCCGGCGCAATCTCCACGCTTCCATCATCGCCGCGACCCCGGCCTCCTCCTCTGGCAGCGCAGCCCGAAACGCCTCCCCCAGCGCCAGCCACGCCTCCGTGCGCGGCGACCACTCGCGCAAGGCGCAGTAGCGACCCTCGCGTATGATCTCCACAACCCAATTCGCCCCGTCAAACCCGATCGCGGGCAAATCGAACATGCAAGGATCGAGTGCGCTGGCGGCCTTCACGATAGTCCCGAACCGGTCCTGCCCAACCACGACCTTGCGCAGGTCGCTAACCTCCACCTGTAGAGTTTCCGGGTTCGAAAAATGACCGACCTTCCGGGAAACCGAAATGCCCTCGCTCCCCTGCTCAGCCCGGAACACGAAGACGGGACCGCCCGTCGGAATGACAGTCAGGCGCACAATGACCTCCTCACCCCTGGCGGCCAAATTCGTCAGAACTGGTTCCTCCATCTCATGCAGAAAGTAGGAGACGATGCGCGCGTCCGATGCGTCCAGTGTGCCGTCCGGAAAATAGCGCACGTCCCACACCATGTAGCTGTCCGCCTGGCGCCGGAACGCCGCGTCATCGTCCTCCGCCCACAGGATGCCGGGGAAGATCGCAAGCAGGACCATCAGGCAGTACTTGAACATGGGCAAACCTCCGCAACACGCCGGTGTCAGGCAAGCACAGATCGCGCGCCGCGTCACCCGAACTAATCTTCCTCATGCCGGGCACCGCCACCCGTTAACCTTTCCCCGCACCGACGCAATACCGACAAAATACCGACGTTATACCGACGTTGGGATCGGCCCCTTCCCCCCATTCTTTAACGCAGCGTTCCGGGGTGACATTCTGCCCGCCCCGCGCCATGTTGGCCCCGACACACGGGAGGCCGTACATGACCCAATATCCCCACCTTCTCGCCCCGCTCGACCTCGGGCACGTGACCCTGAAAAACCGTGTCCTGATGGGTTCGATGCATACCGGGCTGGAAGAGACGAAAGACTGGAACCGCGTCGCCGAATTCTACGCCACCCGCGCCCGCGGCGGCGTCGGCCTGATGGTCACCGGCGGCATGGCTCCCAACCGCGAAGGCGGGGTTTTCCCAGGCGCCGCAGGGCTTTACACCGAAGAGGACATCGCCAACCACCGCATCGTCACCGACCGCGTGCACGACGCGGGCGGCCTCATCGCCATGCAGATCCTGCACGCCGGCCGCTACGCCTATGGCAAGGAATGCGTGGCCCCCTCGCCGGTCAAGTCCCCCATCTCCCCCTTCCCCCCGAACGAGCTCGACGAAGAGGGGATCGAGAAGCAGATCGCCGACATCGTCACCGCCGCCACCCGCGCCCGTCAGGCAGGCTACGACGGGGTCGAGATCATGGGCTCCGAGGGCTACCTCATCAACCAGTTCCTCGTCCGCCACACCAACAAACGCGAAGACCGCTGGGGCGGCCCCTACGGGAACCGGATGCGCCTCGCCATCGAGGTCGTGCGCCGCGTCCGTGAGGCCGTCGGCCCCGATTTTATCCTTATTTATCGGCTCTCCATGATCGACCTCGTCCCCAATGGCTCCACCTTTGACGAGGTGGTCCAACTGGCGCAGGAAGTGGAAAAAGCCGGCGCATCGATCATCAATACCGGCATCGGCTGGCACGAGGCGCGCATCCCCACCATCGCCACCTCCGTCCCCCGCGCGGCCTTCACCTGGGTCACGAAAAAGCTGATGGGCAAGGTCGGCATCCCGGTCATCACCTCCAACCGCATCAACACGCCGGAAGTCGCCGAAGACGTCCTCGCCGGCGGCGCCGCCGACATGGTCAGCATGGCGCGTCCCTTCCTCGCCGACCCGGATTTCGTGCAGAAGGCCATGGATGGCAAGGCCGCCACCATCGCCCCCTGCATCGCCTGTAACCAGGCCTGCCTCGACCACACGTTCAGCGGCAAGATCTCCACCTGCCTCGTCAATCCCCGCGCCTGCCACGAGACCGAGCTGCCCATCGAACCGGCCAGCCAACCCAAGTCCATCGCCGTCGTCGGCGCCGGCCCCGCCGGGCTTTCGACCGCCATCACCGCCGCCCAGCGCGGCCACAAAGTCACCCTATTCGACCGCGACGACCGGATCGGCGGCCAGCTCAACATGGCCCGCGAAATCCCCGGCAAGGAAGAATTCCACGGCTTCGTCCACTGGTACCAGACCATGGTCGAAGAGCTTGGCATCACCGTCAAACTCGGCGCCGAGGCCACGGCCGACGCGCTCGACGGTTTCGACGAGACGATCATCGCCACCGGCGTCATCCCCCGCGACCCGCAGATCCCCGGGCAGGATCGCGACAACGTGCTCAGCTATATCGACGTCCTGCGCGGCAAGGCGCCCGTGGGCCAGCGCGTCGCCATCGTGGGCGCCGGCGGCATCGGCTTCGACGTCGCCGAATTCCTCGTCCATGACGGCGAAAGCCCCACTGAGAACCTCGCCGAATGGAAAGAGGAATGGGGCGTCGGCGACCCGGCCGAGACCCGCGGCGGCCTCGCCCCCGAGGGCCCGCAGCCCGACCCCGCCGCGCGCAAGGTCACGCTCCTGCAGCGCAAGTCCGAGCGTCCGGGCAAGCGGCTGGGCAAGACCACCGGCTGGATCCACCGCGCCTCGCTCCGGATGAAGGATGTCGAGATGGTCGCGGGCGTCAATTACGAACGCATCGACGACAAGGGCCTGCACATCACCTTCGGCGAGGCCCGCGAGAACCCCACCCTGATCGAGGCCGACACCATCGTCCTCTGCGCCGGCCAGCTCAGCCAGCGCACCCTGGCCGACGCGCTGGAAGAGAAAGGCCGCAAGGTCCACGTGATCGGCGGCGCCGATGTCGCCGCCGAACTCGATGCCAAGCGCGCCATAGACCAGGGCACGCGGCTGTCCGCCACGCTCTGACCGGGCGGCCTATTCGACCGTGATCGTGATCTGCTCCGAGGTCACGGGCGGGTCATGCGGCACGTGGTTCTGGTCCCCCAGAACCAGTTGCAGCGTATGCTCGCCCGGCGCCAGCTCCAGCGTCACCTCGGTCTGCCCGCCCCCGAAATGCACGTGGTTGTCGTCGGCGTAAAGACCGCTCTCCGACATCTCCGCGTCCTCCGGCCCGTCGCCAAAGGGCGGCCGGTCGACAAGGATATGGTGGTGGCCGGTATTCTCCTTCTCGGTGCCCGCGGGGGCCACGCCCATGCCGCTCAGCCCGAAGATCACCGTCACCGGCGCCGCCACGGTCGCGCCGTCCTCGATATTGACGAAATACACCTCCGCCCCCTCGGGCGCCGGCGTGTCGCCGGCAAGTGCGGGGGCCGTTGCCAGCCCGACCGCCATCCCGACACTCAAAATCCAAGCCTTCATCGAATCCTCCCTGCTTGCCGTGCGGGCATCATAGCATGACGGTTCGATTTCCACAGACGGGAAACGCCTGTTTCCCTGTTTCCCCGTCACGAACGATGCTCAGGAAAACCTAGATATTGTCGGCCATGTGCCGCAGTTGTGCCCGATTTCGCCCGGATAAGGCTTCAAGGAAAAACGCACAGAGGTATCGAGTATGGATCGCCTTACCGAAATGGAGGCTTTCGCGACCGTCGTGGACCAGGGAGGGTTCACCGACGCGGCGCGCAAGATGGGGATTTCGAAATCCGCCGTATCGAAACATGTCTCGTCGCTCGAGGCACGTCTCGGCGCCCGCCTCCTGAACCGGACAACGCGGCGTGTCAGCCCCACGGAAATCGGCCTGGCCTATTACGACCGCGCCCTGCGCGTGCTTAACGATGCCGGAGAGGCCGACGCGCTGGTCAGCTCGATGCAGTCCGACCCCTCGGGCCTTCTGCGCATCTCGGTCGCCACGGATTTCGGCGTCAATCATCTGAGCCCGGTGCTCGGCCAGTTCCTCGAGGAATTCCCCGACATCACCGTCAACATGGTGCTCAACAACCGCTATGTCGAGCTGATCTCGGAAGGCTTCGACATGGCCATCCGCATCGGCGAGCTGGAAGACAGCACGCTCCGCGCCCGCAAGCTGACGGAAACCACCAAGCGGATGATCGCCAGCCCCGGCTATCTTGAAAAATACGGTCGCCCCGGCAAGATCGACGACCTGAACGAACACAAGCTCCTGCACTATTCCAGCCAGTCGAACGGCTCGGTCTGGAAGCTGACCGCCCCCTCGGGCGAAAAGCGGCAGGTGCGCACCGCCGGCGGTCTCTCGGTCAATGACGGCCAGTCGCTCTTGAACGCCGCGATCTCCGGCCTCGGCATCGCCTACCTGCCCAGTTTCCTCTACGCCAACGCCATGAAATCCGGCCAGGTCGTCGACGTGATCCCCGACCTGCCCTTCGAGACGCAAGGCATCTACGCGGTCTACCCGCCGGGCCGGTTCACCCAGCCCAAGGTGCGCGCCTTCATCGATTTCCTGGTCAACGCCTTCGCCGACAAGGGCCCGACCGACTGGTAAGCCCGGTTTCAACTTTACCCACCTGACAGCCTCGCCCCCGGTGCCCCGTGCATCCGGGGGCTTTTTTCCTTACCGCCTGCCGCCCCGTCACACAGGGATTGTGCGCCCCTGCCGGTTGCCTTCCGTGCGCTGAATGGCAAATTGGGGGACAACAGGACACCTAAAGGAAAGACCCTCATGGCCGACCCCAAGCTTCTCACCATTTCCGGCTCGCTTCGGAAGGGTTCCTACAACCGCAAGCTCCTGGCCGAGGCCGTCCGCGCCTTCGGCCCGGCCGAGGTGACCGAGGCCGACCTGAACCTGCCGCTCTACGACGGCGACCTCGAAGAGGCCGAGGGCGTGCCGGATAGCGTTCAGGCCCTGGTCGAGCAGATCAAGGCGGCCGACGCGGTGGTGATCTCCTCGCCCGAGTACAACAAGGGCATCAGCGGCGTACTCAAGAACGCCCTCGACTGGATCAGCCGCGTCCCGGGCAGCGCCTTCAAGAACAAGCCGACGGTGGTGATGTCGGCCAATGCCGGGCGCACCGGCGGCGAGACGGGGCAATACATGGTGCTGCACTGCCTCGTGCCGCACCAGGCCGACGTGCTGCCGGGGCCGACGCTCTGCGTTGCCACTGCCGGTGACGAGTTCGACGAGAACGACCGCCTGCTCAACGAACGCTATCTCAAGGTGCTGAACACCCGGATGACCGCCCTGCGCGAGCGCGTCTCCTAACCCTCGCGCATCAGCACAGGCTCCCGCCGGCGCCCCCAGCGGCCCGGCGGCCCCTCGATCACCCCCGGAAACGCCGTGCCGCAAGCCGTGCAGTGGCCGGTATCATCCAGCCGCCATTCCGACAGCTCGTACCAGTCGCGCCCGATCACCTTCTCCCCGCACCCGCTGCAATAGCTCGACTGCGCGGGCTCATGATGCACGTTGCCGATATAGACATGCCGCAGCCCGGCCGCCTGCGCCACCTGCCGCGCCCTGAGCAGCGTTTCCAGCGGCGTGCGCTGGTGGCTCAGCATCCGGTGATCGGGGTGGAAGGCGGTGAAATGCACCGGCACATCCGGCCCACAGCGCTCGGCGACCCACTGGCACATCTCCTCCAGCTCCGCCTGGCTGTCATTCTCGCCGGGGATCAGCAGCGTGGTCAGTTCCACCCAGCATCCGGTCTCCTGCACCGCGTACTCGATCGCCTCCAGCACCGGGCCGATATGGGCCCCGGTCAGCTTGCGATAGAACGCCTCCGAGAACCCCTTCAGGTCGATATTCGCCGCATCCATCGCCGGAAAGAACTCCGCCCGCGGCTCTTCACAGATGTAGCCGGCGGTCACCGCCACGCTGCGCACCCCCGCCTCGCGGCACGCCGCGGCGGTATCGAGCGCGTACTCGTGAAAGATCACCGGGTCATTGTAGGTGAACGCGACCGAGGCACAGCCCTTCTCCCGCGCCACCCTCGCAATCGCCTCCGGGCTGGCGCTATGCGCCAGGCTGTCGACCTCCCGGCTTTTCGAAATCTCGTGGTTCTGACAGAACTTGCAGGCCAGGTTGCATCCCGCCGTCCCGAAGGACAGCACCGGCGATCCGGGCAGGAAGTGGTTCAGCGGCTTCTTCTCGATCGGGTCGATGCAAAACCCCGTCGACCGCCCGTAGGTGTCCAGCACCATCCGGTCCCCCTCGCGCATCCGCACGAAACACATGCCGCGCTGCCCCTCCCGCAGGGTGCAATACCGCGGGCAGAGCGTGCATTTCAGCCGGCCATCCTCTTCCTCGGTCCAGTGGCGCGCGGGGTGCATGGGGTTGGTCTTTCCTTCCGTCGGTCCGGTTCATATGTAAGTCTCAAAGGGGCCAAGATGAACCGGCAGTCAGACATAACGGCGCGACACTCGGCTGTGGCCGGGCGCTTTTTCCCGGGCGAGGCGGACGAGTTGGCCCGCACCGTGGCCGACTGCCTGGCCCACGGCACCCCCGCCGCCTCCCCGCCGAAAGCGATCATCTCCCCCCATGCCGGCTACCCCTTCTCGGGCCGTCTCGCCGGCATGGCATGGCGCGCCACCGAAACCGCCCGCCCGGCCCGCATCGCCATCCTCTCCCCCTCGCACCAGCACGCCTTCACCGGCATCGCCCTGCCCTCGCAGGACCGCTACACCATGCCCGGCTTCGACGTGCCCCTCGACACCGCCGCCCGCGACCTGCTGATCTCCCGCGACCTCGCCCATGTCGAGAACGCCGCCCATGACCGCGAGCATGGCGTCGAAACGCAACTCCCCTTCCAGCACCAGGTGCATTCCGGCACGCCCGTTGTGCCATTGGTCATCGGCCGCGCGCCGGATGAACAGGTGGCGCAGGCCATCGACGCACTGGCGGCGATGGGCGACACGCTCTTCGTCCTCTCCAGCGATCTCAGCCATTTCCTCACCCTCCAGGGCGCCCGCAAACACGACGCCACCACCGCAAAGCTCATCGAAACCGCCAAGCCCCGCGACCTCACCGGCGCCCATGCCTGCGGCGCCGCCGCCATCCGCGGCTACCTGCTGTCGGATCACGGGCAGGGCAGCCGCCTCCTCCGCCTCGCCATGGCCAACAGCGCCGCCGTGACAAAGGACGAAACCCGCACCGTCGGCTACGGCGCCTGGGCGCTCTTCGGCGTGACCGACGATATCCTCCTCCCCGACCACCGCGCCGCCCTCCTGAAAGCCGCGCGCCAGGCCCTCACCTCCCGCATCACCAGGGGCAAGCCGCCCCATGTCGACACCGACAGCTTCGCCGCGCCCCTCCGCACCCACGCCGCCGCCTTCGTCACCCTGCAGAAAGACGGCCAACTCCGTGGCTGCATCGGCTCGCTCACCGCGCATCAACCGCTGATCGACGACGTCATCGAGAACACCCAGAAATCCGCCACCGAAGACCCGCGCTTCCCGCCCGTCACCGCCGAAGAGCTCGACCGCATCACCCTCAAGATCGCCGTCCTCTCCCCCTCCGAGCCGATGCCGGTCAAGGACGAGCCCGACCTCCTCGCCCGCCTGCACCCCGGCCGCGACGGCCTCATCCTGTCCGACAAGGGCCGCCGGGGCGTCTTCCTTCCAATGGTCTGGGACAGCCTGCCCGAACCGCAGGATTTCCTGACAGCTCTCAAGCAAAAGGCCGGCCTCCCCCGCGACCACTGGAGCGACACGCTCCATATCCGCCGCTTCTGCGCCGAAGGCTTCGCCGAGGCCGACTACCCCTGACGGTTCGACACCTCGATCAGGTTACCGTCCGGATCACGGATATACACCGACAGGATCGGCCCCGTCGCCCCCGTCCGCCGCACCGGCCCCTCGATCACCTCCACGCCCTGCGCCCCGAAATGCGCCACCCAGTCGGCCACCGGCGTCTCGCTCAGGAAACACAGGTCCGCACTGCCCGACTGCGGCCTCTCCGCCTTCGGCTCGAACTCCGCCCCCGCCTGGTGCAGGTTGATCTTCTGTGCCCCGAACGCCAGCGCCTTGCGCTCCGTGCCATCGGCGGGGCGGAAACTCACCACCTCCATCCCCAGCACCTCGCGATAGAAATCACAGGTGCGCCCAACGTCCCGCACCGTCAGGACAAGATGATCGAGTGCGGAAAGCTGCGGCATGGTCATCCCTGTTGTGGCGGTCGGAAATCCCCCCTAGCTTGCCCGCATGAGCGACCCCGTGCAAACCCTCACCGACATGATCGACCCGGCCCGCGCCCGGGCGATGCAGGCCACTCTCGGCCACCAGCCACAGATCGAACCGGGCGACCCGCTGCCGCCCTTCTTCCACCAGCTCTACTTCTGGGATCCCCAACCCCCCGCCGAGCTGGGCCGCGACGGGCACCCCAAAGTCGGCCGGGTGATCCCCGACATGGGCCTGCCCCGCCGCATGTGGGCCGGCGGGCAGTTGCAGTTCGAGTCGCCCCTGGTCGCCGGAACCCCCGCCCAACGCCTCACCCATGTCGAGAAAACCGCCCACAAGGACGGCCGCTCCGGCCCGCTGGGCTTCGTCACCATGCGGCACGAAATCTGGCAGAACGACCGGCTTTGCCTCACCGAATGGCAGGACATCGTCTACCGCGAAGACCCCAAGCCGGGCGCGAAACCCACCCCGCCCGAGGCCCCCACCGACGAGGATGTGGCCGAGCCCGCCGGCTTCGACGCCACCATGCTCTTCCGCTACTCGGCACTCACCTTCAACGGCCACCGGATCCATTACGACCTGCCCTATTCCACCGAGGTCGAAGGCTATGACGGCCTCGTCGTCCACGGCCCCCTGCTGGCCCAGCTCGCCATGCTGCTGGCCGAACGCCAGCTCGGCACCCTGACCCGCTTCGCCTTCCGCGCCACGGCGCCGCTGATGCATTTCGAGGCGGCAGAGATCTGCTGGAAATCCGATGGCACGGTCTGGGTGCGCGGGCCCGACGGGCGGCAATGCCTGACCGGCACCGCCGCCTGAAACGCGTCAGAAACTCGCCACCAGGATCTGCCGGAACGCCTCTGCCGTTATCTCCCGCGCGTTGGTGGGCGTGGAATGGTCGCGCATTGCCGCCTCGGCGATCCCGTCGATGATCCCCTCCTGCAGCCCCAGCGCCCCCAGCGTGGCCGGCAACCCGATCTCCGCCGTCAGCCCCTGAACCTCCGCGCCGATATCGGCACCCTCCGGCAGGCCCAGCGCATCCCGCAGCCGCGCGTATTTCTCCCGCGCCGCCTCCTCGTTATGCCTAAGACCCTCCGGCAGCAGGATCGCGTTCAGCGTCCCGTGATGCGGGTTCACCGACTTGACCGCCCCCAGCGGATGCGACAGCGAATGCACCGCGCCCAGCCCCTTCTGGAAGGTCAGCGCCCCCTGCAGCGAACACATCATCATCTCCCGCCGCGCGGCCCTGTCGCCGGGCTGTGCCACCGCCGTCCGGATATGGCCCCACCCGCGCACCAGCCCGTCAAGCGCGATGGCATCGGCAACCGGGTTGAACTTCGGGCTGAGGAAGGTCTCGATGCAATGGGTGATCGCATCTATCCCCGTCGCCGCGGTCAGGCCGGGCGGCAACCCGTAGGTCAGCTCCGGATCGCACAGCGCCCGCACCGGGATCAGGTAGGGGCTCAGCAGCCCCAGCTTGCGCCCGTCCGCCACCGTCAGCAACGCGGCCCGCCCCACTTCCGAGCCGGTGCCGGCGGTCGTCGGCACGGCAATCACCGGCGCGCAGCGGTCGGTGATCTTCGCCACCCCGCCCTCGATCGCGGCATATCCGGCAAGCGGCCCCTCATGCGTCACCCGAAGCGCCACCGCCTTGGCCAGGTCGATGGGCGACCCCCCGCCCACGGCCACGAGGCAATCACAACCATGCTCCCGGTACATCTCCGCCGCGGCCTCCGCCGCGCTTTCCGTGGGGTTCGACGGCGTGCCGTCGAAGACCGGCACCCCCGCCCCCAGCGAACCGGTGACCCTGTCCACCAGCCCGATCTCGACCAGCGGCGCGTCACTGATCACCAGCGGCCGGCTCAAAGACAGGCCCGCAAGCTCATCGGCCAGCAGGGCCGAGGCCCCCTCGCCAAACCGGATCGTCGTAAGGTACTGAATCGTCTCGACTGTCATCTTTGCCTGCCTGTCCTCGATAAGTTGCCCCGCCCGCCTTGGCGGGCAGGGAACAGATCACACATCCACCCGTTCGTCTTCAACCGCGTTGCGTTTCTCCATGTTGAACCGCCCGGCATAGATCGGCCGCTCGCCCGTGGTCGGCCCGGGGTACTGCACGATGAAGATATCGCCGCCCGTCTCGGTCTTGAACTTGCCCTCGTAATGCGGGTCCGGATGGAAGATCACGCTGCCCTCGCCGCACATCTCGCCGCCGATCTCGAACTCCCCCGTCAGGATATGCCAGACCTGCGCGAAGCCATGGTAATGCTCCGGGTGATAGGCGCCGGGCTCCAGCCGCAGGATACCGGCATTGGGGTTCGTCGGGTTCTCCGGCTCCGGGTGGAACGCCATTTTGCCCGTCTCTCCCGGCCAGCGGATGGTCTCCCATTCAAGGTCGTTCAGGTTGCGCACGATATAGGGCTGGTGGTCTTTCCGAGATGCCTCCCTGCTGACCTGCAGCTTGGCGTTGTTCTCGGCCGTATCAGGAATGGTCTTGCTCATGATGTCCTCCCGTTGGATGAGCTTTGTGGTCTTTCCTGCAAGGCGGCGCTTGAGGGGCGCCACCAGTCGAACTCCACGCGCGAGACGTCGGCGGCCGCCACGGTCATCAGGATCTGCGCGTCCGCCCCGCCCGCGCTGCGGGCCCGGTGCGGCTGCTGCGAGTCGATGAAGATGCTGTCGCCGGTGGAAAGGTGAAAGCTTTCCTCGCCCACCTCGAACAGCACCTCGCCACTGATGACGAAGCAATGCTCCTGCCCCGGATGCGAGACATAGGCCTCCATCCTGTCCGTCTCGGGCAGGACGAGGTGGAACACCTCCATCTCGTCCTTCGGGCTCCCGCCGCCGACCCGCTTCCACGAATAGCCGGTCGAGGGGATGAAGGCGAAATTGTCGGACCGCCGGTGAACCGACACCCGCGTCCGCGCCGGTGCCACGCCCAGCCCGTCGAACAGCGAGCCGATCTCGATATTCAGCGCGGCACAGATCTGCAGCAGGTTGGCGATCGAAGCCGAGGCGACGCCCCTCTCGAGCTTCGACAGGAAACTCTCGGTCAGCCCGCATTTCTCCGCCAGTGCCGACAGGGTCAGCTTCTCCGCCGTCCGCCCCGCCTTGATGCAGGCGCCGATCTGGGTATTCGCGTCTGACGCGTCTGGTCTGTCCATGGGTGTCCTGCCCGAATCTGGAATCACATGACAATTAATGTCACACAGGAACATTTCTCCTGTCCAGATCTATTTTCTCGACCCCTCGCGCCGGACAGCGTCAGTCACACCCGCCCGGCCGGAAGGACGGCAGAGTCTCCCCCGTCGCCCTGAAATTGTCCGACCCGGCCACATGCTGCCCGAACTGCCGCTTGCCCGTCACCCCGTCGCAGGTGCTGTAGGGCGCGCCCGCATCGCAGGCAAAGGCCTGCGACTGCGCCACGAACCGCCCCGACGCCCGCCCCGGATCGCACTCACCCTCGCGCGCCTCGGCCGCCCCGTATCCGGGCCGCAAATCCCGGGCCAGCACGTCCTCGCCCTCCGGCACCGGCGCCTCGCCCGTGCCCTCGCAATAGCCGCTGCGGATCAGCCCGGTGGCAAAATCACGGCCTTCCTTGCTGCAACTCGCCCGATCGCCCTCCACCCGGCATTCGATATACCCGCCCCGCAGGAAGGTGTTCAGCAGCGCCTTCGCCGCGCGGCCCGCCTCGGTCTCCGGATCGGGGCAGCTCACACCGCTCAGCCGGTAGGTCTCGCCATCCAGCCTCACCGCGTCGCCCGACACCGCCGCCCAGACCGTCGGCCCGCTCCCCTGCGCCATCCCGGCACCGGGCAGCGCAAGCGCAAGGCCAAGACAGATAACGCGGGAACGGAACATGCGACGCTCCTTCAAAGCGATGCCTCCGGACGGAACCCCTCCGGGATCCCGTCCTTCCCGTCCAATATAAGCGCCGCCATCACCTCCGCCACTTTCGGCGCCATCCCGAAGCCGATCTTGAACCCCCCGTTGGCAATGAACTCCCCCGGCCTCAACGGATGCGCCCCCAGCATCGGCGCCCGCGACTTCGCCCGCGGCCGCAGCCCGGCCCACCGCTCCACCACCCGTGCGCCATGCAGCACAGGCACCGCCCGCATCGCCCGCTCGATCACCTCGTCCAGCTTCTCGTCCGTCGACACCGGATCGTCATACTCCCGTTCCGAGGTCGACCCGATCGCCGTCGTCCCGTCCTCGTGCGGCACGATGTGAATCCCGTCGGCGAACAATTGCGGCGCATGCGGCGCGGCAAAATGCAAAAGCGCGCCCTGCCCCTTCACCCCGTTGCCCACGGCGCGCCCCGTCTCGCGCGACAGCTCCTCCAGCCCGGCCACCCCCGTGGCATGCACCACCTTTCCCCCGGCCACCCCCTCCTTCACCAGCCACGCGCCGCGCGCATGCAGCGCCGCCGCCAGCGCCTGGCAGGCCCGCCGCGGATGCATCCGCGCCGACAGCGTATCGCGGATCACGTAGCCCGTGGGCGACACCGGCGCCCAGCTGTCCCCGGGCGGCGCGATCACCTCCCACACCGCGGCATCGCCCCACACTTCCCGCGCCGTCTCCTCCCGCGCCCGTGCCATCTCCAGCCCGCGCTCATCCGCGATCGGCTGCAACCGCCCCAACCGGCCATACCCCGGCGAAATCCCCGAGGTTTTCGCCACATCCGCCCAGAACGCCCCGGCCATCAGCAGGCTCTCCAGCTGGAACGCCTTCTTGTCGTTCCAGTTCTCCGGCACATGCGGCGCCAGCGCCCCCACCACGCCTCCCGAGGCGCCCGCCCCCGGCCCGTGCGGGTCGATCACCTGCACCTGCGCGCCGGCCTTCGCACAGGCCCACGCGATCGACAGCCCGAAGATGCCCGCGCCCATCACCGTGACGTCCGGCCTTGCCATTTCCGCCGCTCCTTTGCAGTGTCGCCCCAAGTATCGCACGGGCGCCAACCGCTGTATATCCGCCCGGGCCATGAAAGGACGCCCGTGACCTCGCCACCGGAGCCCTCCACACCGCTCGACTGGCGCGACGACGTGCCGGTCTCGACGCGCTTCGACGACCCGTATTTCAGCCTCGAGAACGGGCTGGAGGAAACCCGCCACGTCTTCCTTTCCGGCAACGACCTGCCCGACCGCTTCCGCTTCGGCTTCCACGTGGCCGAACTGGGCTTCGGCACCGGCCTCAACCTGCTGGCCACCCTTCAGGCCTGGCGCGCCAGCGGGCAGGAGGGGATGCTGCGCTACACCAGCTTCGAGGCCTTCCCGATCACCCCCGAGGAGATGCGCCGCGCCCAGGGCGCCTTCCCCGAGCTCGCCCCCCTCGCCGCCGATCTCGCCCCGCATTGGGGCGCCGAATACATCACCCTGGCAGACCTCGATTTTCGCCTCGTCACCGGCGATGCCCGCACCACGCTCCCCCACTGGCAGCGCACCGCCGACGCATGGTTCCTCGACGGCTTCTCCCCGGCCCGGAACCCCGAGCTGTGGGAGGAACCGCTGATGCAACAGGTCTTCGCCCACACCTCCCCCGGCGGCACCGCGGCCACCTACACCGCCGCCGGCTTCGTCCGCCGCGGACTGCAATCCGCAGGGTTTGAAGTCACCCGCATTCCCGGCTATGGCCGGAAAAGGCACATGACCCGTGCCGTGAAACCCGCATCCTGAAAGCCCCTCCATGAGCGAACAGAACACCCGCGCCGGCATCCTGTTCATGGTCGCAACGACCTTTATCTTCGCGGCCCAGGACGGGCTCTCGCGCCACCTCGCGGCGGAATACAACGTCTACATGGTGGTGATGATCCGCTACTGGTTCTTCGCGGCCTTCGTCATTTCCGTGGCCAGCCGCAAGGCCGGCGGCCTGCGCGCGGCGGCGGCCAGCGCGGTGCCCTGGGTGCAGGGCTTCCGGGCGCTGCTGCTGGTGGCCGAGATCTGCGTCATGGTCTTCGGCTTCACCCTTCTGGGGCTGGTCGAAAGCCACGCGGTCTTCGCCTGCTACCCGCTGCTGATCGCGGCGCTCTCCGGCCCGGTGCTGGGCGAACGCGTGGGCTGGCGCCGCTGGGTCGCCATCGGCGTCGGGTTCCTGGGCATCCTGATCATCCTCGAACCCGGCTTCGGCGTCTTCCAGCCCGAGGCGGTCGTCCCCCTCATCGCCGCGCTGATGTTCGCCCTTTACGGCCTGCTCACCCGCTATGTCGGCCTGCGCGACAGCGCCGCCACCAGCTTCTTCTGGACCGGCACGGTCGGCATGGTCGCGATGACCGCCGTCGGCGCCTGGTTCTGGGAACCGATGACGGGCCCCGACTGGACCTGGATGATCCTGCTCTGCATCACCGGGGCGCTGGGGCATTACACGCTGATCAAGTGCTACGAACTGGCCGAGGCCAGCGCGGTCCAGCCCTTCGCCTATCTCCAGCTCGTCTTCGCCAGCATCCTCGGCATCCTCGTGTTCAACGAATCGGTGCGCATGAACGTGGCCCTCGGCACGGCGCTGATCGTGGCGGCGGGGCTCTTCACCCTCTGGCGCGAGCGCCGCTCCAAGGCCTGACGCCCCGCGCTCAGGCGAACCGCCCCTGGCAGAACCAGCCGGAGCTCAGCGCGGCGCCAT
>NZ_CBDDIG010000006.1:0-7568 GCF_965228755.1 Roseovarius sp. | reverse complement strand
GGCTCCTCGGCGACCCAGGGGCTGAACTTCCCCGCCCAGCGCCGCAGCACCGTCAGGAAGGCCGCGTCCGTCTGCCGGTTCGCCAGCCGGGTCTGAAGCGCGGGGCACATGGCGTGGGCATCGCGCAACGGTTGGCCGCGCACCAGCCCCGCCGCCTCGGCCTCGGCCGACAGCGACACCAGC
Organism: Roseovarius sp.; assembly: GCF_965228755.1. Lineage (GTDB taxonomy): Bacteria > Pseudomonadota > Alphaproteobacteria > Rhodobacterales > Rhodobacteraceae > Roseovarius. The sequence continues at coordinate 7,385 of NZ_CBDDIG010000006.1, read as the reverse complement.
ACCTGCGCGTTCCGCCATGTTCTTCTTTTGTTCTCCTCAAACTAACCCTGCCTGCCCGGTGTGTCGAGTCGCAACACCCACCGCCTTCCGGCACGCGAAGGGGACGCCGAACTTGACCCCCGCCGCACCCGCGCCAGATTGGCCCCGAAAAAACGAGCATGACACATGAAAAGAACCGCCCCCCTTCTGATCGTGGCCGCCCTCTGCGCCTCGGCCGCACTGGCGCATACCGGCGTTCAGAACCCGGCAGTGAAAGCCCGGATGCACGGGATGGAAGACCTGGCCCGGGCCACGAAGACGCTGGGCCGGATCGCGAAGGGCGAGGCGGCCTTCGAGCCCGAAACCGTCGCGGCATCCCTCGACGACATCAAGGACCACGCCGCGGCGATCCCCGGGCTGTTCGAGACGCCCGCGCAGGATCCGAAATCCGAGGCGCGCGGCGTCATCTGGACGAACTGGGACGATTTCGTCGAGCGCTCGGACGCGCTCGTTGCCGCCGCCGCGACCGCCAGGGTCGGCGGTCCCGACGACCTGCGCGCGGCGCTCGACAGGATCGGCGGCGCCTGCAGGTCCTGCCACGAGAATTACCGCGAATAGCCCGCGCTAGCCGCAGTAGACCCGAATGATACGACCGTCGGTCTCATAAAGAACGTTGGTCCGCTGCGGGATGTATTCCTGCGTGACGATGTCGTCGACGCTGAAGGCCCGCATCCGCGGACCCGCCGGCAGCGTGACCGCCGCGATGTTCGATCCGATCAGCGGGCGATACTCCTCCGCATCGCACAATTCGATATCCGCCAGACCCGGTTCCTTGTCTCCGGTCCCGGTATCCGCGCTTGCGGTCACGATGGTATTCCCGCCCCCCGGCGGCGGCGGCGCGCACCCCGCGACAAGGATGGCGGCGGCCAATGCATTCAGAATCAATAGGCGCATGAAAACTCCCGGCTTTGACATTGATTTCGCCCGTCACCTCGCGCAGGGTCAACCAAAAGTATCAGGGAGTACAAGATGCGCACACGTGCCGCCGTGGCAACCGCTGCCGGAAAACCGCTGGAAATCATGGATGTGAACCTCGACGGCCCGCGGGCGGGCGAGGTTCTGGTCGAGATAAAGGCCACCGGCATCTGCCATACGGACGAATTCACGCTCTCGGGCGCGGACCCCGAGGGCCTGTTCCCGGCCATCCTGGGCCACGAGGGCGCGGGGGTGGTGCTGGAAGTGGGCGAAGGCGTGACCAGCCTGAAACCCGGCGACCACGTGATCCCGCTTTACACGGCCGAGTGCCGCGAGTGCGAATACTGCCTGCACCCCAAGACGAACCTCTGCCAGAAGGTCCGCGCGACGCAGGGCCAGGGCCTGATGCCCGACGGCACCTCGCGCTTTTCGACCCTCGATGGCGACCCGATCCTGCATTACATGGGCTGCTCGACCTTCTCGAACCACACGGTCCTGCCCGAGATCAGCCTGGCGAAGGTGCGCCAGGACGCCCCCTTCGACAAGATCTGCTATATCGGCTGCGGCGTGACCACGGGGATCGGCGCGGTGATCTATACCGCCAAGGTCGAGATCGGCAGCCGCGCCATCGTCTTCGGCCTGGGCGGCATCGGCCTTAACGTGATCCAGGGCCTCAGGCTGGCGGGGGCCGACCAGATCGTCGGCGTCGACATCAATCCGGCCAAGGTCGAGATGGCCACCCGTTTCGGCATGACCGACTTCGTGAACCCGACCGAGGTGGAAGGCGACCTCGTGCCCTACCTGGTGGACCTGACAAAGGGCGGCGCGGATTACACCTTCGACGCCACGGGCAACGTCAACGTCATGCGCACCGCACTGGAATCGGCACACAAGGGCTGGGGTGAATCGATCATCATCGGCGTGGCCCCCGCCGGCGCCGAGATCTCCACCCGCCCCTTCCAGCTGGTCACCGGCCGCTCGTGGCGCGGCACCGCCTTCGGCGGCGCCCGCGGCCGGACGGATGTGCCCAAGATCGTCGACTGGTACATGGACGGCAAGATCGAGATCGACCCGATGATCACCCACACCCTGGCGCTGGAAGACATCAACAAGGGCTTCGACCTGATGCACGCGGGGGAGTCGATCCGGAGCGTGGTGGTTTACTGAGGGGTCGCCGGGGGCGCTGCCCCCGGACCCCCGGAGTACTTCCAGAAAAGAAGAAGAGCAATGTCGCTGCATCTGCGTGCCGCCACGCCTGGCGACCACAATACCCTCTGGTCCATGCTCGAACCGGTCTTCCGCGCGGGCGACACCTACGCCATCGACCCGGACATCTCCCGCGAGGACGCTCTCGCCTACTGGACCGCCGAACATGCCTATCTGGCGGAAGACGACGGCCAGCCTCTCGGCACCTATTACATCCGCCGCAACCAGAAGGGCGGCGGAAGCCATGTCTGCAACTGCGGCTACGTCACCGCGCGGGGTGCCGAGGGCCGGGGGGTGGCGCGCGCCATGCTGGCCCATTCGCTGGACGAGGCCCGGCGCCTCGGCTTCGAGGCGATGCAGTTCAACTTCGTCCTCGCCAGCAACACCCGCGCCGTCGAGACATGGCGCCGGGCGGGTTTCGCCGAAATCGGCCGCATCCCGCGCGCCTTCCGCACGTCCGGCGGCGGCGAGACCGACGCCCTCGTCATGCACCGCTTTCTCGCCTGACCGGCCCTTGCCATTCCCGGCCATAGGCACGACATTCCCCCCAAACACATGACAACCGAGCGGAGCGCCCAATGGCCGACAAGAAAAACGACGACGACGACAAGAAAGACATGGGCGGCAAGGCGGCCGACCTGTTCTTCAAATCGCGCAACGTCATCATCACGGGCGAGATCAACGACAAGCTGGCCCAGCGCATCACAACGCAACTGATCGCACTGGCCGAGGATTCGGACAAGCCGATCAACCTGTTCATCTCGTCGCCCGGCGGTCACGTCGAATCCGGCGACATGGTCCACGACATGGTCAAGTTCATCAAACCCGAGGTCCGCACCATCGGCTCGGGCTGGGTGGCCTCGGCAGGTGCCCTGATCTTCGTCGGCGCCCAGAAGAAGAACCGCTTCTGCCTGCCCAACACCCGCTTCCTGTTGCACGAGCCGCGCGGCGGCATCGGCGGTACGGCGTCCGACATGTGGATCCAGGCCGAGCAGATCCGCATCATGCGCGAGCGTTTCCACCGCATCTTCGCCGAGGCCACCGGCCAGAAGGAAGCCAAGATCGCCGAGGATACCGAGCGCGACTTCTGGCTGAACTCGCAAGAGGCCATCGACTACGGGCTTCTGGGCAAGGTCATTCACACCGCCGCCGAACTGCCCGGGTAATGGCCGACCGTGACCGCCCTCTCTACGCCGTCCTGATCGACGCCGACAACATCCCGGCGAAGTACGCCGGCGCGATCCTGAAAGAGATCACTTCTTTCGGCGAACCTGCGCTGCGCCGGGTCTACGGCGACTGGGGCTCGACGCGGCTGAACACCTGGGCCAGGGCCGTCCGCGACCTTGGCCTTGTCGCGCATCAGGAAACCGCCAATACCGTCGGCAAGAACGCCAGCGATATCGGGTTGGTCATCGATGCGATGGACATCCTGCACTCGGGCCGGTTCGACGGCTTCGTGCTGGTCTCCTCCGACAGCGATTTCACCGCGCTGGCCAACCGCGTGCGCGAGCAGGGGATGGACGTGATCGGCATCGGCGAGGCGAAGGCGCCCGAAAGCCTGCGCAACGTCTGCAACCGGTTCATCCTCCTGGAGAACCTGATCGACGAGCCGCCGCAAACCGACAAGAGCCAGCCGGCCCCGACCTCGGGCAAGCAGGATCCGATCAATGCGGCGCCGCTGATCCTGAAGGCGATGGACAAGATCAACGCCGACGACGAATGGTACGCGCTGGGGCAGCTTGGCCAGTACATCGTCCGCGACAACCCCGACTTCGACCCGCGCACCTACGGCCGCAAGAAGCTTTCGGACCTCGTGCAGGGCCTCAAGCGGTTCGAGACCAAGAAGATCGGCAACCAGCTTCACGTGCGCCGGGTGGATTGACCGGGCGGGCGCGAAAGCGACCGGATATACAGCGCCGTGTGAATGTCGCGCGTGGCCGGCAGGACGTGGCGGGTCGCGGCCCGGGCTTCCGCCGGGCCGGCTTGAATCTGAGCACCGCCCATGAGCCGCCGCAGGCCTTTCAGAAACCCGCGCCGCCCGAAACCGGCGGCAAGCGGGGCGAATGTGTCGATCAGGGCCATCGGATGATCCTTTCCCGGGCATGTGTTCTCGATGGCTTTCAGACTGCTCCTCTCGGGCCGGAACCGGCGAGTGCAGGAAATGAACCAACCCCGCTACACATTCTGAACTGGATCGGTCGGCCATCCCTGGCGTAGCCTTCCCGGCAATCCGAGGAGACCGAACCATGACCAGGAAACCCTACGGAATGATCTGCCCCATCACCCGGGCCTGCGAGATCCTCGAGCCGCGCTGGACCATAGCGATCCTTGTCGCTCTCTGGGCCGGCAACACCAAATTCAACGACATCCGGCGCGAAATCGGCAGCGTCTCGCCCGCGCTACTGACAAAGCGCCTGCGCGAACTCGAAGACCTGGGGCTGGTCGAACGCATCCACGACCGGGCCACCGGCAACATAGATTACCTGAGAACGGGAAAGGCCATCGCCCTGGAACCAGCGCTGGACGCGCTGGCGCATTGGGCCCAGCAGAACGTCGACGGGATAACCGCGCTTTGCACGACCAGCGCGTCAAGCCTGATGTGGAAGATGCGCAAGCTGATCGACCCCGACGCCCTGCCGCGGCGGCGCGTCGTGATCCAGTTTCATTTCGCCGAAGACCTTGACTACGACACCTACTGGGTGCTGGCGAACCCCGGCGCGCCGATAGAGATATGCACATCCATCCCCGGCTACGACATCGACCTCTATGTCGAGACCACGACCATGTCGCTCGCCGCGATCTTGCTGGGGCGGACGACCATCCGGCGCGAGACCGAACTGGATGAACTGTTCCTGTCCGGAGACCCGGTCCTGGCTCGGACGATGGACAAATGGCTGCCCAGAAGCAGCTACGCCGACCTTGAAGGGGTGGAAGAGTTGACCGGCGACACGTCGGCGCGCCAAGGCGCGCGAACCTCTGCCGCCAGCGCCTGACGGGTCAGTTTCCCAGGATCAGGTCTCGGCTACGGGCTTCGGTGAATGCCAGAAGACATTGTGCCAGACTCCGCCTCAGCGTCGGGATGCTGCGATCGATCCGCCCCGGCCGGCAGGCGCGATCCCGCGCCGCGAGCCATTGGCGCTGGGCGGCGAGGACGCTTTCGGGGTCCTTCTCCCGCGCCCATTTGAACAGCGCCACCATCCGGCCATCGGCTGTCCTCAACGCGGGTTCCTCGCAGATGATCTCTGCTGCCGGATCCAGCGTGCCGCCGCAATCGAAGCTTGCCTCGGTGATCCCACGTATCTCCTCGGGATACCTGCCCACGAGGTCGTCGGCTTCGACGTAGACAAGCTCCGGCGTCTCCATCCAGGTCATGTCTGGACCAACCGCTATGTACAAGCTGATGGGCACCGGTGATTCGAAATCGAGGACTTTGTTGCCAAGATATTCGCCCTCGTTGCCGGGATGATGGACATTCTGGTTGAACGTCTTCACGTACCAACGGCCGTCGTCGAACTGGAAAACCGAGCACTCCGCCTTGCCCAGCCCCCGTGTCGGCGTAGTGAAGAAGAAGGCTTCAGGATCGACGCCCGGCACCAACCGGAACACTCCGCCGTGCACTTCTTCCAACGAAGGAAACCGCTGCCCGTTTGTCCGAAGCGGAGCATACTCCAGCTTGCCCTCTTCGAAATAGGGCTGCGTCGTCGTTTCGGTGATGACGTCCGGATTCTGGAAATCCCGGCCGTTCGGACCGTAAAGGAAGAATGCCTCGCCGTCGGTTGCGAGACCCAGCACGAAATTGCAGGCGCCAAGAGCGTCGAGGTACCCGATGGTTTCGGGATAGATCACGCGTGAGGTAAGGACCGTGCTCTTTGTCTGCCGTGCGAGGTTGAAACTGGCGATTGGCACGAACTGCTCGAATAACGGTCTGTCATCCTTCTCCCGACTCTCCTTCGTCAGCATCGCGAAGACGAAATCCGGATCGAGCTGCCAGTCCGACATGCGCTTCGTCAGTTCGTTGATCGCCGCCTGCGCCTGGCCGTAGAACTGAAGCGAAATCTGCTTCATCAGGCTGTCGTTCATCGGCGTGCCGTCCGGCAACTGGATCGCCGCCGGAAGCTCCGAGAACGGCGCGTGAAAGCCGACGATCGCCTCGTCGTGGACATAGCGCGCGGGCCAGGCGGGCATGCCGCGCAGCATGACATTCTGGCCGCCCATGAAGGCGATGGCGCAAGACGACAGGCAGCGGTCCCCGGGGCCGACGAAGGTCATGACCCCGAACCCGCCGATCGTGTCCGCCAGCGCCAGTCCCTCGTAGAAATCCCCTCCGTCGCTGTTCAGCGAGACGACGACGTTGTTCGACCAGTCGAAATTGGGGTCGGGCAACTCTTCCCGAAGCAGCGCTTCCAGCTTTTCGTCGTCGCCCGGCTCGATCCGGCCCTCGATGCGAAAGTGCGGAGAATTGGCAAGGCTGAACGGCATGCCGATATCCACGGGATCGCCGATCGTTTCCTGGGGAAAGGCGTGGAAATACGTCTCCGTGATCGGCTCCGCGCGGAAAATATCCGCCGCCGCCGCCGCACTCGCGGCCGCACAAAGGCCGAAAGCCAGCCCCACTAGCGCTCGCATTGCGGATCCTCCTGAAACGCGTCCGACGCCAGGCCCAGCCCGACGTTGCCGTAAGTTGCCCGGATGTTTTCCAGTTCGCCGCCATAAAGCCGGTGAAAGCTGCGGGTGTACCCGCAGAACAGATCGCGCGTCGTTTCTTCGTGGCATTGGGCGCCGCGCCAGCACAAAAGCCCCTCGCACTCGCTCGCGCAAAGCGCCACCTGGTCCAGCATGTCGGCAATGTCGGCGATGGCCAGTTGCACATCGACAGGACCGATTTCTTCATTTCCGGGAAGGATCCATTGGTGGACAAATGCACGAACGGGATCTGGTTTCCCCCTCTCCTTCCCACTGGCATTCTGCATTTCGGGAGGAAGTAAGGCCAGTTGGCCACGGAACTTCCTGACATTTTCGGGCTGCGAGTACCAAAGCCGGTCCAGTAGATGCCGCGCCTCGCCGGTCCGGCCCTCCGAAAGCTGGGTCGCGTATTGCAGGGCGTTGTCGATCCGGCGCTCCGTCGCCGACTGCACCAGAAGAAACACACCCCATGCGCCCGCGACCACAAGAGCAACGAACTGGGCCGCGCCCCATAGTCCGCTCCTGCGGTCGAACCATCCCAG